>NZ_JAOQOM010000001.1:0-3400000 GCF_025961895.1 Sphingobium sp. B7D2B
CAGCCCTGCATCGGCGACGAGCGCGCCGATCTGGTGGTGGCGGGCTGCGCCATCTTGGAAAGCATTCTCGACATCTGGCCGGCAGACCGGCTGGGCGTCGCCGACCGCGGTATTCGCGAAGGGATTCTCCGTGCGCTGACGGACAGCGCCTCAAGCCGGGACCTGGGATAATGGCCAGAGGTGACAAATCTGTCGGCACGCGCGTGCGCACGGCACGCGGGCGCACGGCCCAATCGACGCGCTGGCTGCAGCGCCAGTTGAACGACCCCTATGTGAAGCGGGCCAAGGCAGAGGGCTATCGCAGCCGCGCTGCCTACAAGCTGCTGGAGCTGGACGAGAAGTTCGGCCTGCTCAAGGATGTCCGCCATGTCGTCGATCTGGGCGCGGCGCCTGGCGGCTGGACGCAGGTGGTGCGAAAGGTGCTGCCCAAAGCGAAGGTGGTGGGCATCGACCTCTTGCCCATCGAGCCGCTGCCCGATGTGACGCTGCTCCAGATGGACTTCATGGCAGACGAAGCGCCCGGCCAGTTGATCGCGGAACTGGGCGCCGCGCCGGATCTGGTCCTGTCGGACATGGCGGCCAACACGGTCGGCCACCAGCAGACGGACCATCTGCGCACCATGGGCCTGGTCGAAGCGGCCGCCGACTTCGCGATGCAGACCCTGCGGCCCGGCGGCGCCTTCGTCGCAAAGGTTTTTGCCGGCGGAACGGATGATGGCCTGCTGCGCCAGCTCAAGGCGGCCTTTCGCACCGTCAAGCACGCCAAGCCGCCTTCCAGCCGCAAAGGGTCGGTGGAGTGGTTCGTGGTCGCGCAGGGGTTCAAGGGCCGGCAGGCGCCATAAAGGCGGTTGTGCGGTTGACCCGGACCGCACAAGAGGACTAGCGCCATCTGGCCGGCCACTGCGCGGGCAAGCAGCGTCGCTCACCCGCATGGACATGCGACCAGACGCCGCGTCGGGCGTTGTGCCGGAACAGGATAGAGGAGGCGGCATGAGGTCAGGCGGCAATGGCATGTTTCGCTCCCTCTCCAACCGCAACTTCCGGCTGTGGGTCAGCACCAATCTCTTTTCCAACATCGGCACCTGGATGCAGGGCACAGCCCAGACATGGCTAGTGCTCACCGAACTAACCGATCATAGCGCCGGCGCGGTCGGCATACTCACCGCGCTGCAGTTCCTGCCGCAGGTGCTGCTTGTGGCGGTGACCGGATCGGTCGCCGACCATGTCGACCGGCGCAAGCTGCTCATCACGATTCAGTGCTTCCAGACCCTGTTGGCGCTCAGCCTTGGCGCCCTGATCATTTCCGGGCTGGCGGAGCTCTGGCACGTATACATCTTCGGCTTCGCGCTGGGCTGCTGCATGGCGTTCGAGGCGCCCGCGCGGCACAGCTTCGTCTCCGATCTGGTGGGGGACGAGATCATCGGCAACGCGGTGGCCATGAACAGCACGGCCTTCCAGACCGCCCGCATGATCGGCCCGGCACTGGCGGGCCTGTGCATCGCGCTGGTCGGCACGGGCTGGGTGTTCGTGATCAATGGCCTGTCCTACCTGATCGTCACCACCGGCCTGCTCAACGTGCGGGTGACACGGCATGCCCATGCGGCGGCGCAGCCGCGCGGGGTGAGCCGGCTGCTCGATGGCTTTCGTTATGTGGCCGGGCGACCGGACATTCGCACCGTGTTCCTGATGCTGTTCTTCTTCGGCACGCTGGGCATGAACTTCGGCATTTTTATCAGCGTGATGGCGGCGACCGTCTATCAGGAGGGCGCCAGCGAATATGGCCTGCTGACCTCCATCATGGCGATCGGCTCGGTCACCGGCGCCTTGCTCACAGCCCGGCGCGACCGGCCCCGGATGCATCACGCGGTCATTGGCACCTTCCTGTTCGGCTGCTTCATGACTGCCGCCGCGCTCTCGCCAAGCTATATCCTGTTTGGACTGGTGCTGATCGGCGTGGGGCTGGCAGCACAGACTTCGCTCACCTCATCCAACGGCTTCGTCCAGTTGGCGACGGACCGAGCGATGCGCGGGCGGGTGATGGCCATCTATGTCGCGATCACCTTGGGCGGCCTGCCGCTCGGCGCGCCGCTGATCGGCTGGGTCGCCGACACCTATGGCGCGCGCGCCGCGATGGGCGTCGGCGGCGCGGCGGGCTTTCTCTCCGCGGCGATTGGCCTCAGCTATCTGATCCGCGTGCGCAACCTGCGCTTCATCTGGGATGACGAAGGACCGCGCCTGCACATGAACCCGGACCCGCATCTGCGTGAGCCCGGCCCGGCGGTGCTACCGCCAGATCGGGCGCTTTAGGAGCGACGCTCCCTCCCCCGCGCGGCGCGGTGGGAAGGAGCGCGTCTAGTCCTCGTCAGCCCCAGACCTCCTGGGCCACCTCGGCGACCAGCTCCATCTTCGCCTTCTGCTGGTCGAAGGCGATGTCATTGCCGTGGACGGTCGAGGCGAAGCCGCATTGCGGCGACAGGGCAAGCTGGTCGAGCGAGGCATATTTCGTCGCGTCGTCAATCCGGCGCTTCACCTCGTCCTTGGTCTCCAGTTCACCCAGCTTGGTGGTGATGAGGCCGAGCACGACGATCTTGCCCTTGGGCAGGAAGCGCAGCGGCGCGAAGTCGCCCGAGCGCGCATCGTCATATTCGAGGAGGAAGGAGTCGATATCGACCTCATTGAACATGATTTCGGCGACCGGCTCATAGCCACCCTCGGCGGCCCAGCTGGAGCGGAAGTTGCCCCGGCACAGGTGCATCGCCGTGAACATGTCATCCGGCGCGGTGGCCAGCGCATCGTTGATCATCTTGGCATAATGGCGCGGCAGATCATCGGGATCGAGGCCGCGCTTGCGGGCATTTTCGCGCTGCTTGTCATCGCACAGATAGGCCAGATTGGTATCGTCGAGCTGCAGATAGCGGCAGCCGGCATCGGCGAGATCGGCGACTTCCTCCTGATAGGCCGAGGCCACGTCCGCGAAGAAATCGGCCATGTCGGGATAGACCGCCTCGCTGATGCCTTCGCGCCCGGCGCGGAAATGCAGCATGGTCGGCGAGGGAATGGTGACCTTGGGCGTCTCGCTCACCACGCTGGCGAGATATTCATAATCCGCGCGCTGGATCGGCTTGGCGTGGGCGATCTTGCCGGTCACCACCATTTTGGGCGGCGCGAAATGCACGTCCTTTCCAATCGCATTCTGAAACTGCACTTCCATGCCGCCTTGCTCCTCGATCCCGTCGAGCTGCAGCAGGAAGTCGGTGTGGAAGAATTTACGGCGGAACTCGCCGTCCGTCACCGCCTTGACGCCGACGCTCTCCTGGAACGCCACGACATCGGCAATGGCCTTGTCCTCGATCGCGCGCAGCGCGGCAGCGTCGATCTTGCCGGCGGCATGATCGTGCCGGGCCTCGATAAGCGCCTGCGGACGCAGGAAGCTGCCGACATGGTCGGCGCGGAAAGGGGGTTTGGACGTCATGGCAGTCTCCAGCTCCAACCGGCGCAACGCACGCCGTACGAAACCCTCATATAAAGGATTCTTTATATATAGGAAGCTTTATGTGACAAACCGACACGCTGAGCCGACAAACGAAAAAGCCCGGCGCAAGGCCGGGCTTTCCTGGGATGCTGCGAAGAGGGCCAAGCCGCTCAGGCGCGCGCCTTCGCAGGCGCTTCCGCGATCTCCTTGGGCCGCAGCACGATGTGGCCGACGGCGGTGTTGGAGGCCGGAACATGATAGAAACGATGCAACGCCTCCACCTCGGTGCCGAGCGCGGCGCGCATGATGAGCCACATGATGAGCTCAATGCCCTCAGTGCCCGCCTCGCGCAGATATTCCAGCCGCGTGATGGCGCGCAGCTCATCGGTCTCGCCGACGAGCTTGTCCAGGAAGGCATTGTCGAACTCGGGATTGATCAGCCCGGCGCGCGGCCCCTGCAACTGATGGCTCATGCCGCCGGTACCCCAGATCTGCACGTTGAGATCTTCGGGATAGGTCTCCACCGCATAGCGGATCGCCTCGCCCAGCGCCCAGCAGCGCGCGCCCGAGGGCGTGGGGAACTGCGTCACGTTCACCGCAAGCGGAATGACCTTGCACGGCCATTTGTCGACCTTGCCGAACATCAGGCTAAGCGGAACCGTGCAGCCATGGTCGACATCCATATTGTTCATCAGGGTCATGTCGAACTCGTCGATGACGAGTTGCTCGGCCATGTGCGCGGCCAGCTCGATATGTCCCTCGACAACCGGAACCTCGCGCTTGCCCCAGCCTTCGTCGGCCGGCTCGAATTCCTCGGCCATGCCGAGCGCGAAGGTCGGCACCACGTCCAGCATCATCGCGGAGGCATGATCGTTGTAGCAGAGGATGACGACGTCGGGCTTTTCTTCCTGCTCGAAGGTCTTCACCCACTCATAGCCATCGAAGATCGGCTTCCAGTAATCGTCCGTCGAGCGCCCGGTGTCGAAGGCCGCGCCGATGGCGGGGACGTGGCTGGTGGCAATGCCGGCAGTGATCCGTGCCATGTCAGTTGCCCTCCCGCTTGGAGCGCTGGCCAGTCGGCGAGCGACCGCCGGACCGCATCATCGCGGCATATTCGTCGGGCGTCATGTTCGTCATCGAGCTCACCGCGCGCTGCGTGCTCCAGCCATCGGTATTGGAAAGCTTGACGAGGAAGTAGATGTTGCCGCCCAGATCGATGAGCTTGCTGAAATCGCGATCCTGCACGGCGCGCTTCTGCTCCTCACTCATCTTGAACTTGTCGAGATAGGCGCGCTCATGGTCCTTGAACTCGGCGCGGTTGCCTGCATCCATCAGCGACATGCAGAATTTGTGCAGGTGATAAGCCTCGCGCGAACGGCGGGCATTGAACACGGTCGTGCCGGGAATGTCTTCCAGCTCGCTGAGCGGATAAAGGCGAGTGCGCATGGCGGACCTTTCGATCGGTCGAATGAAGAATATAATGGAAGGCGTGGGCCTTTCCAATGGCAGAGGCCCTTGTCATTGTGCGCTTGCGAAATCAAGCGGGGTGATGCTGTCGGACGTGCGCATTGGCCCTGCCTGCAGCGCAAAATCCATGAGAGCACCTCGCCTTCAGACGCCTACGCAAGCCCCTCCTCTGAAGGGGAGGGGAGCAGGCGGTCTCATTCCGCTGCGCCTTTTGCCTCTAATCCCGCCCCGGCTTGCGCGACCCTGCGCCGCCGGTAGGCCGCTTGGCACCCGGGCGCGCGGCCGGCCCCGCCGGCTTGGCCCCCTTGCCGCGCGGCTTCGGCGGGCCCTTGAAGCGCTCGGGCTTGTCCGGGGCGCTGCGGGAGCGGCGTTCCCCACGGCGGGCCTTGCGCATGTCCTTGGCGTGCGCGGTCGACGCACGCTTGTCGGCGGCCTTGCGATCGGAGGCGGTCGGCTGGATGTCGATCTCCAGCGGCAGATCGCCCTCGTTCACGTCAAAGCCCAGGCTCGCCAGCGTTTCAGCGAAATGGAAGGGCGGCTCGGCCTTCACATCGAGCGGGGAGCCATCGGGATGATCGATGCGGATGCGCCGGGCGTGCAGGTGCATCTTGCGGCTGATCGATCCGCTGAGGAACGCCTCCTTGCCGCCATATTTGCCGTCGCCCACGATCGGGTGGCCGATTTCGGCCATATGGACGCGCAGCTGATGGGTGCGGCCGGTGTGCGGCTGCAGCTCAACCCAGGCGGCGCGGTTGCCGGCGCGCTCGATCACCCGGTAGCGCGTGCGGGCGGGCAGGCCGTCCTTCTCATCGACATGCATCTTCTCGCCGCCGGTGCCCGGCTGCTTGGCCAGTGGCAGATCGATGAAGCCGTCCGAGACGGAGGGCACGCCCATCACGACAGCCCAATAGACCTTGCGCGCTGTGCGGGAGGAGAAGCTCTTGGCGAAATGCGCCGCGCTGCGCGAGGTGCGGGCGAGCAGCAGCGCACCGCTGGTGTCCTTGTCCAGCCGGTGGACGAGGCGCGGCCGGTCGTCGCGCTCGAACATCAAAGCATCGAGCAGTCCGTCGACATGCTCGTGCGTCTTGGTGCCGCCCTGCGTGGCAAGGCCCGGCGGCTTGTTGATGACGATGGCCTGCGCGTCGCGATGGATTACCAGACCCTCGGCAAAATTGATCTGATCCTCGGTCAGGATGGGGCGCGGGCGTGGTGCCTTGCCGGCTTCCTTTACCGCAGCGACATCGAGCGGAGGCACGCGCAAGGTCTGCCCTTCGGCAATGCGGTCGCCCGGTGTCGCGCGAGCGCCGTCGACCCGCAATTGCCCGGTCCGCGCCCAACGCGAGACGATGGCGAAACTGGCTTCCGGCATATGGCGCTTGAACCAGCGGTCGAGGCGGATGCCATCATCCTCGGCACGCACGGTGAACTGGCGGACGCCAGCGAGGTCGGTCTTGCTCATGCCGTGGCACTCCGCATGAGGGTGAGGCCCAGCGCCAGCGCGCCGATGGATGCCGCGACAGAGAGCAGCACATAGCCGAGCGCATTCAACGCTTCGCCGCGCTCGATCATCAGCATCGTCTCCAGGCTGAAGGCGGAGAAGGTCGTGAATCCGCCGAGCAGGCCGACTGCCACGAGCAGCCGGAGTTGCTCGCCCTGCTGGCCCTGGTAGCGCGCGGCCAGCCAGCCCGCGACGAGGCCCATGGCCAGCCCGCCCAGCACATTGGCGGCGAGCGTGCCCCAGGGATAGCCCGGCCCCATGATGCGCAGGCTCGCGCGTCCCAACTGGTAGCGCAGGGCCGCGCCGATGGCGCCGCCGATCATCACGAGAACTGTATTGAGCATGGTCCACGCCCTAGCCGCTTTTGCGCAACAGGCAAATGGGCGTTCGCTGCGAGGCCGCGCCGGGGCTTGCTCAGTCAGGTTGTGCCAGCAATCCATCCCGCACCAGTGTCCGGTCGATCTCGGCAACGATGCTCGTGTAGCGCGGGTCTTGGACGCTGCCGTAGCGCGCGGCGAAGGCAGCATCGCTCAGCCCCTCCTCGTTCTGAAGCAGGGCAGGCGGCAGCAGGCGTTCCTGCGTCGCGGCCGCCAGGCGTTGCGCCACGTCCTGCGCCCGGCGCGGATCGCCAGCGGCCTGCGCGATCTGGAAGCCAGAGCGGTCCGCCGCCAGATCGACGAAGGAGAAGCCCGAGGCGGTGCCGGTCTGGAACGCCGACGCGGCAGACAGGCTGTCCGCCAGTTCCTTCCACTCGCCCATTGCGGATGAAAACTGCACACCGGTCTGCGCAGCCAGCGCAGCGGACAGCGCCCAATGCTTGGGGAGGTCGTCCCGGCCATGGAGCGTGATTGCCGTCGCGGGGGGCGGACAGCGGCGCGTGGCGCTCGGCTCCAGCCCGGCCAGTTGCCCGGCGCGCGGATCGACCACCAGCATCGCCAGCGCCACAAAGCCCGCGCGATTCGTTTCCGCCGTCGCGGCTTGGCCCGGGGGGAAAGCGCGGCGGACCTGTATGGCGAAGTCGCTTTGCGGATCGCGCGCTTGCAGCGCCACCAACGCGCAATAGCGATCCAGCACCTCCGTGCCGCCGATCGCGTCACCGCCGGTAAACTGATCGAGCAGGCCGGTCTTGGGCGGCAGCTGCACCGCCGCCATCACCGCGCCATTGCGAATGGAAAAGCGCTGGACGACCGTGTCGAGCGGCGGAATCACGGCGCCGCGCAGGCGCAGCAGCTGACGCAACCCCTCCAGCAGCAGCCGAGTCGGATATGCCGGCAACGAGACCGCGCCGATGCGCGCCTCTACTTCGGGAAATCCGTTACTCGGGCCGCTTACGACTAGACCGACATTCAGCCAGCGCCCGAGCGGCAGGGCATGGCTCGCGGCGACATGGAGCCGTTCCTCGTGGAGAAAGAGGTTGAGCCGGTCAGGGCGGAAACCATGAGTTGCGAGCGCGCTCAAGCCATCGAGATGGGTGGGCGCGAGCGTGAGCATGCTGACACCGCCCGGCAGTTGCCTGCTGGCCTGCAACTGCTCGATCGCGGCCCGACCGGCACCGACCTGCAGAGGGGTTGGCGTCGCGCGGGCGTCGGCAAGGGGCGCCCCGCTGGTGAACAGCACCGCGCCGATGAGCACCGGGAGGACGAACAGGACAAAGAGGACCGCCAGAACACGCCACACCTGCTGCCGCGGGCTACGGCCTGCCAATCCCATCCACGAGCCAGAGGCACGCTTGCGCTGCATCGCGTCCCCTATCCGTTACGACTGCCCCTTAGCCTAGGCGACGAGCGCAATCCGCAGACTCGTCAGCCGGCTACCGTCATCAAGCGCTTTTCGCCGGCGATCCGCAACATGGCGCGCTGCAGTTTCTCGAACGCCCGAACTTCGATCTGGCGCACGCGCTCGCGGCTGACGCCATAGACCTGGCTCAGCTCCTCGAGCGTCTTGGGCTCCTCCGCGAGGCGCCGCTCCTGCAGGATATGCCGTTCGCGGTCATTGAGGTCATCCATCGCATCGAGCAGCATGTCGTGCCGCACGTCGCTTTCCTGCGCGTCGGCAATCCGCTCGTCCTGCAACGGCCCTTCGTCCGCCAGCCAGTCCTGCCACTGCCCTTCGCCGTCATCGTTCATGGAAACGTTGAGCGAGGTGTCGCCGCCCATGGCCATGCGGCGGTTCATGGAAATGACGTCATCTTCCGAGACGCCGAGATCGGTCGCGATCTTCGTCACATCCTCGGGGCGCAGATCGCCATCCTCGAAGGCTTCGATCTGGTTCTTCATCCGCCGCAGGTTGAAGAACAGCTTCTTCTGCGCCGCCGTGGTGCCGATCTTCACGAGGCTCCACGAGCGCAGGATGAATTCCTGGATCGACGCGCGAATCCACCACATCGCATAGGTCGCGAGGCGGAAGCCCCGGTCCGGCTCGAACTTCTTCACGCCCTGCATCAGGCCGATATTGCCCTCGGAGATCAGCTCGGAGACGGGCAGACCATAGCCGCGATAGCCCATGGCGATCTTCGCCACGAGTCGCAGATGGCTCGTCACCAGCCGCGCCGCCGCTTCCGGATCGCCATGCTCCTGATAGCGCTTGGCGAGCATATACTCCTCCTCGGGCTTGAGGAGCGGGAACTTGCGAATCTCCGACAGATAGCGGTTCAAGCTTGCATCGCCGCCAAGCGCAGGGATCGTTGCAGGGAGATTACTGCCGTTACTCACGAAACTTCATCCTTCTGGAGCGCGCAAACAAGAAGGGGCATCGCGCTCATCCTTATACGCAAAGATGGCTGAACAGTTGCTGCATGTCATCCGTAATCGGGCTTTCAAAGCTGAGAGGCTGGCTTGTGACCGGGTGGATGAAGCCCAGCCGGGCCGCATGAAGCGCCTGACGATGAAAGCCAAGTTCGGCGAGCAGCGCCTTGTGGATGCCGCCGCGGGCATAGACAGGATCGCCCAGCAGCGGGTGGCCGAGATGGGCCATGTGCACGCGCACCTGATGGGTCCGCCCCGTCTCCAGCCGGCATTCGATCAGCGCCGCCCGGTCCAGTCGCTCGAGCGTGCGATAATGGGTGATGGCGTGCTTGCCGCGCCCTTCGCGCTGCACCGCCATCTTCTTGCGATCCCCGTCCGAGCGGCCGATCCACTGATCGACTTTGCCCGAAGGCGGCGCAGGCCGCCCCTGCACGATGGCGAGATAGCGCCGGTCGATGCTGTGATCCTTGAACTGGCGGGCCAGTCCCTCATGCGCCTGATCGGTCTTGGCGACGACCAGGAGCCCCGAAGTATCCTTGTCGATGCGGTGGACGATGCCGGGTCGCGCGACCCCGCCAATGCCGGAAAGCTGCCCGGCGCAATGGTGGAGCAAGGCATTGACCAGCGTGCCATCCGGGTTGCCGGCGGCGGGATGCACGACCATGCCCGCCGGCTTGTCCACCACGATCAGATGTGCATCCTCATGAGCGATCACCAGATCGATCGCCTGCGGCTGCGCCTCGGCGGGCGTCGCCTCCGGGATCTCCACGGCAAAGGCCATGTCGGCCTTCACCTTATAGGCCGGATCAGCCGCCGGGCGCCCGTCCGGCCCGGTCACCTGCCCTGCCAGGATCAACGCCTTCACGCGCTCGCGCGACAGGGCTGGCAGCACGCTCGCAAGCGCGCGGTCCAGTCTCATGCCGTGCTCGGCCTGCGTGATCAGCGCCGTAATGCTGGTAACCCCCGTTTCCACGTCCTAATATCTGGGGATGGCCGTGCACATATCAAGACCGCTGCGCGATGCGATCCGCGCGCAGGCGAAGGCCGCCGCCTCGCGGGAATGCTGCGGCCTGCTGCTGGGCCAACGCCTGGCTGGCGCGGACGGCGGGACGACCGACATCGCCGTCACCGAACTTCGCGCCGCCGCCAATGTGGCGGAGCAGCCCGAGCACCGCTTCGAGGTCGATCCGGCCGTGCTCATCGCGGCGCATCGCGAGGCGCGCCAGGGCGGGCCGGCCATTGTCGGCCATTATCATTCCCATCCTCATGGCGAGGCCGTCCCCTCGGCGGTCGATGCGGCCATGGCGGGGGCAGCGGGCGAGATCTGGCTGCTCGTCGGCGAGCGCGGCGGCCTTCTGGCCTGGCAGGTTGTTGCGTCAGGCCGCATCCATGGCGTTTTCGATCCCGTCGAACTGGTCGGTTCGCCGCATGGGCGGCTTGCACCCGCGCGCCCGCAGCGCCATGAGGGCACGGCCATCGCCTGAAGAGAGGATATCCCCGTCTTGGTCAAATCCACCGCGTCCGACTCCATCGATTTCGCCAGCCTGCTCTGCTCTCGCCTGTGCCATGATCTGCTCAGCCCCGTCGGCGCGCTGAACAACGGCATCGAGCTGCTTGCCGATGAGACCGACCCGCGGATGCGCGAGCAATGCCTCACGCTGCTGGCGGACAGCGCCCGGACGACGGCGGGCAAGCTCAAATTCTTCCGCTTGGCCTTCGGTGCCGGGGGCGGATATGGCGAGGCCATTCCCGTGCACGAAATCCGCTCTGCCGTGGAAGGCATGTTTCCGCCCGGCGGCAAGATCTCGCTCGACTGGATGATTGCCGGGGACAGCCTCTCCAAGCCGGCCGCCAAGCTGCTGCTCAATCTGGTGCTGTTGACCGGCGAAGCCCTGCCGCGCGGCGGCGTGATCGCGATCGGCGCGGAGCAACAGGGCGGAACGACCGAGATTGCGGTGCGCGGCGAAGGCGCACGCATCACCTTCGACCCCGCCATTCGTGCCGGGCTGGAAGGGCATGGCGATCTGACCACCCGCACGGCCGCAGCCGTGATGATCCGCACGGTGGCGACCGAAGCCGGCGGCGAACTGATGATCTCCGGCGCCGACGAGCCCCACTTGCTGTTCGGCGCGCGCCTGCCGGCCTGATCTCGCCGGTGTGAGAGCCCGGCCGGCAGGTCTTAACCGGGCTTTCACGACTTGGCCCCAAAGGTGTCGTCGCGTTAACCACAGGCGGCGGCATGGACGAGATCATCGGGGAGTTCATTGCGGAAACTCTTGAAACGCTGGAGGTCCTCTCCGGCGAAGTCGTCGCGTGGGAAGCGGACCCGACCGACAAGTCTCGCCTCGACGCGTTTTTCCGGTTTTTTCACACCGTCAAGGGAAGCTGCGGCTTCCTGAACCTCCCCCGTTTCGAGCGGCTGGCGCATGGCGCCGAGGACGTGCTGGCAGCCATCAGGCGCGGCGAACGGCTGGCCGATCCCGCCACCGTCACGGCCGTGCTGGCGGTTATGGACCGAATCGGCGCGCTGGCGCGTGGTCTGGGCGGCGAGCCCGTCCCGGATGAAGCCGATGATGACGGGCTGCTGGATGCCCTGTCACTCCGATCCGGCGGCTTCGAGCTCTTTCACCCGATCGCGCCTGCCGCAGCGATGCCGGCCCCGCCCCGCGAACCGCCCGCACCGCGCGCCGACTCAGTAGAAGCATCCGCTCCCCCAACGCCCAGCCCGCAGCAACCGACCGCCCCACCGCGGGACAAAGCGCCGCGCACGATTCGACTGCCGCTGGCCCTCATCGATCAGCTGATGAACGGCATCTCCGACATGGTGCTCGCCCGCAACGATCTGGCGCGCCGGATGCGTGACCATGGCGTCGCGCCGGATGTGGAGAGCAGCTTCGAGCGGATGTCGACCAACGTCGCGGACCTGCGCGACATGATCAGCAAGACGCGGATGCAGCGGGTCGACCGCCTGTATGCGGCCATCCCGCGCATGGTGCGCGACCTCAGCCGCGAACTGGGCAAGAAGGTCACCGTGACTCTCGACGGCGGCGATGTCGAGATGGACCGCGAAATGATCGAGATGGTCGCCGACCCGCTCACCCACATCGTCCGCAACGCGCTCGATCACGGTCTCGAGCTGCCGACGGATCGCATCGCCGCCCGCAAGCCGGACGTTGGGCGGCTGAACATCGTCGCCCGTCAATCGGGCAACCAGATCGTCATCGAGGTGGCCGACGACGGGCGCGGCATGGACCGGGCCGTCCTGGTCGATCGGGCGGTCGCGGCCGGGCTTGTCACCGCTGCCGAGGCAGCCGGGATGAGCGACGCAGAGAAGCTGAACCTGATCTTCCTGCCCGGCCTCAGCACGGCGCGGGAGGTCACCTCCATCTCCGGGCGTGGCGTCGGCATGGATGTCGTGCGGGCCAATATCGAGCAGATCGGCGGCGTGATCGACATCACGACCGCGCCTGGCGACGGCACCGTGATCACCATGCGCGTGCCGCTGACACTGACCATCATTCCCGGCCTGATCGTCCGGTGTGGCGGACAGACCTTCGCCATGCCGCGTGGCAATGTCGTCGAGCTGATCCACGAAAACAGCAACATGGTCTCGATCGAGGAGGTCGCCGGCGGACGCATCGCGACCATTCGCGGCGAGCGTCATCCGGTTGTGGCGCTTGAGGACGTGCTGGGCCTTGCCCCTCAGGCCGAAGCGAACGGGCCGCGGACCTTGATGGTCATTCGCTCCTCGGCCGGCCAAAATTATGTGCTGGGTGTCGAAACCGTCGACAGCAATGAGGAACTGGTCATTCGCCCGGCCTCACCGGTGATCGCATCCGCCGGCGCTTTTGCGGGTATGACGCTCCCCGACAACGGCCAGCCAATGCTGCTGCTCGACGCCACCGGGCTCTTCCAGATCGCGCAATTGCCCGTGGTCGATGCCGACAAGGCGCGCAGGGATCATCACAGCCAGGAACCGACCGAGGCCATCGATACCTTGCAGGTGCTCTTCTATCGCGACCGGGATGGCGTGGAACGGCTGATGCCCCTGCCCATCGTCGAGCGCGTCGAGGAACTGGACTGTGCGCAGATCGGCCGCTCGGAGGGGCGCGCATTCGCGCGAATCGAGGAGCGCCTGCTGCCGGCGCTCAACGTCCGCCCGGATGAGACCGGTGTGCTCAAGGCCATGCGCCTGCATGATGGGCGCGATCTGCTCATCTTCCTCATCGAAGAGGTGCTGGACATTCTAGAAATCCCCGCCCGGCTGGACGTGCCGATCGGCCGGGGACGGATCGCCGGCCTGGTGCTGGTTGGCGAGCAGCAACTGGAACTGGTCGATCCGTTCACGCTGTTCGAGGAGGTCGCGGCCCGCCCGGCCTCTGACGCCGCCGCGCAGGCCGTGCGCTGCATGATCGCCGATGTCGAGGACCCGTGGATGCGCAACATCCTGGCGCCGCTGCTCGTTCAGGCCGGCTATGACGTCGTTCTGGGCGCCGCAGGCGACGCGCCGCCCGATGTCGTACTATGTGGCAGCGGCCACGCCCCAGCGCCCATGGGCGTTCCGGTGCTTGCCCTGCGGGAACAGCCGCAACTGCCCGCCGACCCCGACGCGCCGCCCTCCATCTACCGCTATGACCGCGCCGGGCTGATGGCGGCGATCTCCAGCTTCGCACGGAAGGCCGCATGACCGACTCGCTGTTCCTGTTCGCGTCCATCGCGGGCGCCCCGATTACCGTGCGTGCCTGTGCCATCGAAGCCGTGGTGCGGCTGGGGGACATCGTACCCGTGCCATTGGCGCCTGTGCATGTGCGCGGGCTGGCGGCGCTGCGCAGCCGGGTGCTCACCGTGATCGATCTGCAATCGCGCATCTTTGGCACGGCGGCGGATGCACAGACCGCACCGCTGGCGATCGTCGCGGACATTGCCGGGCACAGCTACGGTTTCCTCATCGATGCCGTGACCGATATCTGCCAGGCGCAGGGCGGCGTGCAGCCATTGCGCGGCCGCATCGATCCTGCCTGGCGGCCGTTCGTTTCGGGCCTCGTCGATTATGATGGCCGCAGCCATCTTCTGCTCACACTCGCCGATTTCACCAACGCCCCGTCTGGCGCGCTGGCCGCCTGAGATATTTAACGAATTTACCAAAATGACACGCTCTGCCCGTAGGTTACGTAGCCAAGCAAGTATCAGGGGTCGCGACTCATGCCGAACTGCCTCATTGTCGATGACTCCAAGGTGATCCGAAAGGTGGCGCGCCACATTCTCGAATCCCTCGATCTCGACGTTCACGAAGCGCAGGACGGACGTGAAGCGCTCGACATGTGCGAAGGGCAGGTACCGGACGTGGTGCTGCTCGACTGGAACATGCCGGTGATGAGCGGGCTGGAATTCCTCAAGGAACTCTCCCGCCGCAATTTCGCCCAGCCGCCCAAGGTGATCTTCTGCACCACCGAGAATGGCGTGGACCATATCCGCGCCGCCGTCGATGCCGGTGCCGACGAATATGTCATGAAGCCCTTCGATCGCGACACGCTGGAGAGCAAGCTCCAGATCGTCGGGGTTCTCTAGGGGCTCGGGAGCGCCGGGAATGGCGTGCGCTGCCCTCCTGTCCGATGCCAGCTCCGGAACCGATGGTTCGCCCATCGATGTGCTGATCGTCGATGATTCGCTGGTCGTCCGCCGTGTGCTTGGCCGGGTGCTGGGCGAAGATCCGCGCTTCCACGTGGTCGGGACGGTCGCCAGCGGAAAGCAGGCTCTGGCTTTCGTGGCCAGAAGGTCGGTGGACCTGGTGCTTCTCGATATCGACATGCCCGAGCTGGACGGCCTGCAGGCGCTCCCCCACTTGCTTGGCCCCGATCAGCGCCGGCAGGTGGTGTTGCTCAGCGGCTCGTGCAGCGAGGGCAGCGAGGTCGCCTTGCAGGCGTTGGCTTTGGGGGCCGGTGATGTCGTGGCCAAGCCCAGCGCCGGCCATTTCAGCCCGCAATTCGTGGAACATCTGCTCGATCGCCTGGCCCATCTGGCGCCGGCGGCCGAACGAAGCCGCACCCCGGAGCGGTTCGATGAGGCGAGCGCACGCCTGCGGCCGCCCGGCACGCTCGTGCGCGCCGTGGCCATCGGCGGATCGACCGGCGGAATCAGCGCGATTCTCTCGGTCATCAAGGGCCTTGAGGACAATCCGGCCTTTCCCATCTTCATTACCCAGCATCTGCCTGCCAGCTTCCAGCCGCTGCTGGCAGAACAGCTCCGCCGCGGCACGCATCTGCCCGTGGTTCTGGCGGAACAGGCCATGCCGGTGCAGCCGGGTACCATCCATCTGGCACCCGGCACTGCCCATCTTTCGCTCGGCAAAGGAGCGCGCGGGCAAATACTGGTGCGATTGAGCACCCAGCGCTGCCTGCATGAGAGCTTCCCGGCGGTTGACCCCATGTTCACCGCCCTGGCACGCCATTATGGGCGCGGCGCCTGCGGCGTCATCCTCTCCGGCATGGGGCGCGACGGACTGGCCGGCGCGCAAGCCATCGTCGGCGCGGACGGCTGGGTGATCGCGCAGGACCACCAGTCGAGCGCGGTATGGGGCATGCCCGGGTCGGTCGTGAAGGGAGGTCTCGCCAGCGCCATTCTGCCCCCCGCTCAGATCGCCGAGCTGATCCTGCAGCAATGGCAGACAGGCGCATGACCATGCAGCCAGTTTCCAACGCCGCCTGTCGCCTCGCGGAATTGCTCCACCGGGAGACCGGGCAGACGGTCTCGGAAGCACGGCGCTGGCGCATCGAAACGTCGCTGCGACCGCTGCTCCGCACACACGGGCTGCGTACTCTGGAAGAGCTCGTGAACGCGATTGATCGGGCGCCTCACGGGCTCCTGCAGGCCGAAGTGATCGACGCCCTTCTCAATCACGAAAGCTCGTTCTTCCGGGATGTCAGTGTCTTTCACGCAATCGAAAACAGCGTCCTGCCCGCACTCGCCCGGACGCGCGCAGATCGGCGACTGCGCATCTGGTGCGGCGGGTGCTCAACCGGGCAGGAAGCCTATTCGCTGGCCATGATCGTCCACCGCTCGGCCGCGCTGGCCGATTGCACGGTTAGCATCCACGCCACGGACGTATCGGCCCTCGCGATCGCCAAGGCAAAGCGCGGGCGGTTTTCGCAGATGGACATGCAGCGCGGCCTGCCGATCAGCGAATTGCTGCGCTGGTTCCATCCTGTCGACAACGAATGGCAGATTGCCGGCGAGCTTCAGCAGATGATCGTGTTCCAGCAGGACAATCTGCTCGACCCCGCTCATGGCGCAGGCCCGTTCGATCTCATCCTGTGCCGCAACGTGCTCTTTTACTTTTCCGAAGAGAGGCGCCGCCGGGCATGGAAAACGCTGTCGGGCCGGGTTCGGCCCGGCGGCTATCTCGCGCTCGGGGCGGGCGAAATGGCCTGTGCCGAGTCCGGCTTTTCGGCCTGCCGGGGCCTCAGCTGCCTGTATCAGGCCCGTGAAGCCCGGCCCGATCAACCGCGCATGATGCTGCCTGCAGGCGGCGCTTCCTCCGCACCCGCCATTGAGCTAGGACAGGGCTGACCGCACCGTCCGGCAACATGCCGGCATGCGCAAGGAAAGTGGCCCAGTTCTGCATGATCGAGACGCCGTCACCCAATTTTGACGACCGAACGCTCCCGGTTTCCATCCTCGTCCTGCACTATACGGGAATGCCGGATGCCCAGAGCGCGATCAACTGGATGGCCAATCCGGATAGCAAGGTCTCCGCCCATTATGTCGTCACGGAGGAGGGCAAGGTGGTCCGCATGGTCGACGAGACCAAGCGCGCCTGGCACGCCGGACGAGCCTGGTGGCGCGGCATCACCGACGTCAATTCCGCGAGCATCGGCATCGAGATCGTCAATCCTGGCCATGAATGGGGCTATCGGCCCTTCCCGCAGGCGCAGATCGATGCGCTGATCCCGCTCGTCCACGACATCATGCAGCGCCGCCGCATCACGCGCGGCAATGTCGTCGGCCACAGCGACGTGGCGCCCGCACGCAAGCAGGACCCCGGCGAGTTGTTCCCCTGGAGCAAGCTCTCCCGGCTGCGCCTCGCCCTGCCGCGCCCGACCCGCAATCTCATGGACCCACTCTGGAGCGACGGCGCCTTCATGCTCGCGCTCGAGCGATTCGGCTATGATATCGCCGAGCCGGAAGCCGCGGTGACGGCGTTCCAGCGCCGTTTCCGGCCGGAATTGATCGACGGCGTGATCGACGGGGAATGCCGCGCCATCCTGCTCGCGCTGCTGCTGCCAAGGCCCCGCGGCGACGACTGAGCGCGATCGGACAAGACGGACCGGAATATTTTTCAGTGCCCGCACACTGAAATCCATTTCGGGCGTTTGGCGGGGATGATGACAGCGAGGGTGGTCGCGCAGCGCCGCGACGGGCTTGGGGGGAGAACGCGATGACCGGGCCGCAATGGCTCTCGATCGCCACGCTTGCCGGCATGATGGTGCTCTTCCTCTGGGGGCGCTTCCGCTATGACGTCACGGCCGTCATCGTTCTGCTCTTCGCGGTCCTGATCGGCATTGTCGATCCGGCCGACGCCTTCTCCGGCTTCTCGGACGATATCGTCATCATCGTCGGCTCGGCGCTGGTACTTTCGGCCGCCGTGCAGCGCTCCGGCGCGATCGAGGTGGGGCTGAAATTCGTCGCGGGCCGTGTGCGCCATGTCCGCTCGCAACTGCTGCTGCTTACCGCCACGGTCGGCACGGCCTCGGCGCTGGTCAAGAATGTCGGCGCGCTTGCCATGCTGATGCCCGCCGCCTTCCAGATGGCCAAGCGCAACAACGCCAGTCCCTCGGTCTTCCTCATGCCCATGGCCTTCGCCTCGCTGCTGGGCGGGCTGATGACGCTGGTCGGCACCTCGCCGAACATCATCGTCAGCCGCGTGCGCACGGAGATGACTGGCGAGCCCTTCGGCATGTTCGATTATTTCCCGACGGGCTTCGGCCTGTTCATCGTCGGCCTGCTGTTCCTGCGCTTCGGCTACCGGCTGCTCCCGCGCGATCGGCGCGGCGCGGCGACCATGGGCGATGCCATGGACATCTCCGGCTATGTCACCGAAGCGACGGTGCGCGAAGACACGCCGCCCGACGGTGAGACGATCGCCGCCTTCCTCAAGCGCCACGATCATGAGGTGCAGATCACCAGCCGTCTGCGCGGCCGGCGTCCGCTCTCGACGCAGGGCAATGCGCGGTTGCAGGAAGGCGACGTGCTGATTCTCTATGGCGAGCCGGATGCGCTGGAGCGGGTCATCGCCCGCGACGCGCTGGAGCTGGATGGCGAGACGCGCGATCTGCCTGAGGGCAGTGAAGGGGACGAGATCGGCGTCACCGAGGCAGTCGTGACGGCCGAGTCCCCGCTGGTCGGGCAGAGCGCAGAGCGGCTGCTCCTCCAGCAGCGCTATGGCGTCAACCTCATCGCCGTCTCGCGCGCCGGGCAGATGCTCGGGCGCAAGCTGGGGGAGATCAATCTGCGCGCGGGCGATGTCATCGTGCTGCAGGGGCCGCTTGGGCTGCTGCCGGCGCGGCTGCGCGATCTGGGCGCGCTGCCGCTGGCGGAGCGGGGCGTCAAGCTGGGCAAGTCACACCGCGGCTGGCTGCCGCTGCTGATCCTCGCCGTCGCCATGACGGCCACGGCGAGCGGTTATGTGCCGGTAGCCATCGCCTTCTTCGCCGCGGCCGCGCTCACCGTCATCAGCGGCGCGTTGCCGGTGCGGGAAGCCTATGATGCGGTCGAGTGGCCCATCCTCATCATGCTCGCCGCGCTCATCCCGGTCAGCGACAGCATCCGCAGCACCGGCGCGTCTGATGTCATCGCCACCAATCTCGCTCATGTCGCCGCTGCCCTTCCCCCCTGGGGCGCCGTCGCACTGATTCTGGTCGCAGCCATGGCCGTGACGCCGTTCCTCAACAATGCCGCGACGGTGCTGGTGATGGCCCCCATCGCCGGCGTCTTCGCGCATGACTTGGGCTACCGGCCAGAAGCCTTCCTCATCGCCACCGCCGTGGGCGCGGGCTGCGACTTCCTCACGCCCATCGGCCATCAGTGCAATACGCTGGTCCTTGGCCCCGGCGGCTACCGCTTCGGCGACTATGCCCGCCTGGGCGCGCCGCTCTCGCTGCTGGTGGTGCTGATCGGCACCCCGCTCATCATCTGGACCTGGCCGCTGCAGTGAGGGAGCGAGGACCGGGGAAATTGGAAAGAATCGCCGCGTACGTGACTCCCCTCTCCCGCGCCGCTATAGCCCCGTTCGCCAGGCGGTCGGGCGGCCGCGGCGGGCGCTTGCGTCCGGCGAGGAAAGTCCGGGCTCCACGAAACAACGGTGCCGGATAACGTCCGGCGGCTCTCCTCGCGGGAGTTAGGGACAGTGCAACAGAGAGCAGGTCACGTTCGCCTTCGGGCTTGGGCTTCGGCCGCGTGAACAGTGAAAGGGTGCGGTAAGAGCGCACCGCGTCCCCGGCAACGGCGGACGGCACGGTAAACCCCACCGGGAGCAAGACCGAATAGGGGCGGCGCGCAGGTCTTCGGGCCTGCTAGGCTTGTTTCGGCCGAGATCGCCCGGGTTGGTTGCTTGAGGCCCTGCGAGAGCATGGCCCTAGAGGAATGGTCGCCCATCCGCATGCGCGTCCCTTATGGGATACGGCGGCGGTGGACAGAACCCGGCTTACAGACCGCCTGGCATTTTGCTGATCGCCTGCAGGGCAATAGCGCGACCGTCGCGATGGCCGCATTTTCACCGCGCTACGGTGGATTTCACCACGAACCCGCACTAAGTGAGATCGGATGGCCAGAAGCGGACGGAACAATGACTGGGGCTTTCCCCGCTGGCGCAGCTATGGCTCCGCGCGGGAAGCGCAGGCCGTTCGGCTGTGCGACCGGCATGGCTGCGACCAGCCCGGCAACTGCCCCGCGCCCAAATCGCCCAACAGCCCGGACCGCTGGTATTTCTGCCAGGCTCATGCCGCAGAGTATAACAAGGGCTGGGATTATTTCGCAGGGCTGGACGAGGAAGAGCGCAACGAGCGCATGCACAATGAGCAGCGCGACGCCTCCGGCTATCGGACCAGCGCCCATAATCAATGGGCCGGCCCCGGCGATGGCACCCGCTCGCGCGACGAGATGCGCGCGCTCGATGTGCTGGGGCTGGAGAGCGATGCCGATTTCGAGGCGGTGAAGCGGAGCTGGCGCGCACTTGCCAAGGAGTGCCACCCCGATGTGCGCCCTGGGGACGCCGACGCCGCCACGCGCTTTCAGGCCATCCAGGCCGCTTATGACGTGCTGCGCGTGGCCGAGGAGCGCAAGAGCTGGAAGCCCGCGCCATGAGCGCCCGTCAGGTTAGCAGTCGCTGGTCCAACGCGGTGCTGGTCTGTCGCAAATGCGAAAAGAAGATCAAGGGCGGCGGATTCGGGCCGGAGGGGAACAAGACCCTCGGCAAGGCCCTGCGCAAGCATCTGCAGCTCGGCAAGGGTCGCAAGGCCGGTGCCGGCATTCTCGAGGTCGGCTGCCTCGATATCTGCCCAAAGCGCGCGGTGACCGTGGTCGACACCAGCAAGCCGGACCGATGGCTGATCATCCACCCCGGCGCCAATCTGGATGTTCTCGCGCACGATCTGGGGCTGCGCAACAAATCCTGAGATGATCGATGCGGCCCGGCTGGCCGGCACCGTCAGTCGATGGGCGGCACGGGCTGCGGCGGCGCGTCGGGATCGGCCTCATGCACCTCGACGGTACCGCGCCCCACATGGCTGCGCGAGCGGCTATAGGCGAAATAGACGATGAGGCCGACTACAGCCCAGGCCACGAACATCAGCTTCGTCTCGATACCGAGCTTAAAGAAGAGATAGATGCAGCCGAGGATCGCGACCGGCGCGGTGATGGCGATGGCCGGTGTACGGAACGGCCGCTTGCGCGTCGGGTCCGTCCGCCTCAGCACGAGCACGGCGATGGAGACGGCGGCAAAGGCAAACAGCGTGCCGGAATTGGAAATGTCGGCGAGAATGCCGACCGGGAAGAAGGCCGCGAACAGGGCCACGAAAACGCCGGTGATGATCGTGATGACATGCGGCGTGTGGAACTTGGGGTGGACCTTGGAGAACACCGCCGGCAGCAGCCCGTCCCGGCTCATGACGAAGAAGATGCGCGTCTGGCCGAACATCATCATGAGGATGACCGACGGCAGGGCAAGACCAGCAGCCAAACCGATGAGGTTGCCGATCTGCGGCCAGCCGATCTCCCGCATCGTCCAGGCCAGCGCTTCTTTCGAGCAGACCACTGCCTGATCGCCGATGGCCGCGCACTGATCGGCCAGCGCCTTGCTGCCCGGCGCCAGCGCTTCCCCGGCCGGGCCCATCAAAGGCTGCGAGCCCACCGTGCCGACAACCCCGGCAGCAACCAACAGGTAGAAAATCGTGCAGATGGTGAGCGAGCCAATGAGGCCGATCGGCATGTTGCGCTGGGGATTCTTGGTTTCCTCCGCCGCCGTGGAGACGGCATCGAAGCCCACATAAGCAAAGAAGATCGACGCCGCCGCCGCGCCGATGCCGCCGAAGCCCAAAGGCGCGAAGGGCGAGAACTGCTCCATGTTCATCACCGGCAGCGCCAGCACGATGAACAGAGTGAGCGCCGCGACCTTGATCACCACGAGCACGGCATTGACCATCGCGCTCTCACGCGTGCCGATGACGAGCAGCCAGGTGACCAGCAGGGCGATGCCCATGGCGGGCAGATTGACCAGACCGCCATCGAACGGCCCGCGCACCAGCATGTTGGGAATGTCGATGCCCAGCGCATGCTCGAGCAGGCCGACGACATAGCCGGACCAGCCGACCGAGACGGCCCCCGCCGCCACGGCATATTCGAGGATCAAGGCCCAGCCGACCATCCAGGCGATCAGCTCGCCCATCACCGCATAGCTATAGGTATAGGCCGATCCCGAAACCGGGACCATCGAGGCCATTTCCGAATAACAGAGCGCCGCCACGGCGCAGACGAAGCCGGCGATGACGAAGGAGAGCATCATGCCCGGCCCCGCCTTCTGCGCCGCTTCCGCCGTCAGCACGAAAATGCCGGTGCCGATCACGGCGCCCACACCCAGCATGGTCAGCTGGAAGGCCCCGAGCGATCGGTGCAGTGATTTCTTTTCGGCAGTGGCGAGAATGGCGTCGAGTGGCTTGATGCGGCCAAAGATCATGCGCGTCTCTCTATACAGCGCGGCCGCAGCCGCTCCCCCTGAACTGACCGATAAGCCTATAGGCTTATCGGCGACGCGCAAGGGGCTTGCGACAGGGGAAGAGGCAAACCGCGCTCAGCGCGCCAGCATCGGCCCCAGCGCGCGTCCGCCGAACAGATGAACGTGCAGATGCGGCACTTCCTGCCCGCCATGCGCGCCGACATTGGCGAGCAGGCGATAGCCCGGCTCCACCAGCCCCGCCTCCCGCGCAATCGTGCCGACTGCGCGCACGAATGCCGCGATCTCGCCCTCGCTCGCGCGGGCCGAGAAATCATCCCAGCTCACATAGGCGCCCTTGGGAATCACGAGAATGTGCGTCGGCGCCTGCGGGGCGATGTCGTGAAAGGCGAGGACATGATCGTCCTCGAACACCTTGTTGCAGGGGATGTCTCCGCGCAGGATCTTCGCGAAGATATTGCTCTCGTCATAGGGAAGGGTCGGGTCGATCGCCATGGCTCACTCCGGAAAGACGGTCATTTCGGACGGTTGGCCTTCTCATCCAGCCCGGAAACGCCCTCGCGCCGGTCCAGCTCGGCGCAGACGTCGGCGAGCGTGACGCCACGCTCGGCCAGCAAGACGAGCAGGTGGAACAAGAGGTCGGCCGCTTCGCCGGTCAGGGCCCCCTTGTCCTCACTCAGCGCGGCGATCACCGTCTCGACCGCTTCCTCGCCGAATTTCTGCGTCATCTTGCCCAGTCCCTTGGCGCGCAGGCGGGCGACGTAGGAACTGTCGGGATCGGCCTCGCGCCGGGCGAGGATGGTCTGTTCGAGGCGAAAGAGGCTGTCCATGGCGCTTGTCCTTGCCGCTGCGCCGCCGGGCGTCAATGGCTTTTCCGGCTGACGCCGCGCTCAGGGGTGACGGACGGGAATGCCCGCAGCGGCCAATGCCGCCCGCGCCTCACGCACGCTGTGCTGGCCGAAATGGAAGATGGAGGCCGCGAGCACCGCGCTGGCATGGCCCTGCGTCACGCCCTCGACCAGATGATCGAGCGTGCCGACGCCACCGCTGGCGATGACCGGCACGGTGACCGCATCGGCAATGGCGCGGGTCAGCGCAAGGTCATAGCCCTGCTTCGTACCATCGCCATCCATGGAGGTGACGAGCAATTCGCCCGCGCCAAGCTCCGCAAGCCGCGCCGCGTGAGCAAGCGCGTCGATGCCGGTGGCGCGACGGCCGCCATGGGTGAAGATTTCCCAGCGGCCCTCACCGACCCGCCGGGCATCGACGGAGGCCACGATGCACTGGCTGCCGAACCGATCCGCGATCTCGCTCACCACTTCGGGGCGCGACACGGCGGCGCTGTTCACGGCGACCTTGTCCGCGCCGGCGAGCAGGAGCGCCCGCGCATCCTCCGCGCTGCGCACGCCACCGCCGACGGTGAGCGGCATGAAGCAGACTTCCGCCGTGCGCGCGACGATATCGAGCAGCGTGCCGCGATCCTCATGGCTGGCGGTGATGTCGAGGAAGCATAATTCGTCCGCGCCCGCCGCATCATAGACCTTCGCCTGCTCGACCGGATCGCCGGCATCGCGCAGGTCGACGAAGTTCACGCCCTTGACCACGCGGCCATTGGCGACATCGAGACAGGGAATGATGCGGGTGCGGACGGTCATGGATTTACGCCCCTACACCCGTTCGTGTCGAGCGAAGTCGAGACACGCGAGGACAGTGCTGGGCGTGTCTCGACTTCGCTCGACACGAACGGGGTGTGGAAGCGCGATCATCATCCGGCATTCGCCACCGCAATGGCCGCGCGCAGATCGAGACGACCGTCGTAAAGCGCCCGGCCGGTCACCACGCCCTCGATGCCATCGCCAGCATGGAGGCTGAGCACCCGAATGTCCGAGATATCCGCCACGCCGCCACTGGCGATCACGGGAATGTCCACGGCGCGCGCCAGTTCGACCGTCGCATCGATGTTCACGCCCTTGAGCAGGCCATCGCGGCCCACATCGGTGAACAGCAGCGAAGCAACCCCGGCATCCTCGAAGCGGCGGGCGAGATCGACCACCGGCATGTCAGATTTCTCGGCCCAGCCGTCGGTCGCGATCATGCCGTCGCGCGCATCCACGGCGACGACGATGCCGCCGGGATACTCCGCCGCCATATCCTTGACGAACTGCGGGTTCTTGAGCGCCGCCGTGCCGATGACGACACGCGACACGCCGAGCGCGAACCAGCCCTGCACCGCCTGCGGATCGCGAATGCCACCGCCAAGCTGGACATGGCCGGGGAAGGCCTGGACGATGGACGCAATCGCTGCGCCATTGACGGCATGGCCGGCAAAGCTGCCGTCCAGATCCACCACATGCAGGAAATCCGAGCCTTGCTCGGCCCAGATCAAGGCCTGCGCGGCGGGATCGTCGCCATAGACGGTCGCCCGATCCATATCGCCCTCGGCCAAGCGGACGACCTGCCCGCCCTTGAGATCGATGGCGGGAAAAACGATGAACGGCGGAATTTCACTCATGGGGCCCACTCCAGAAAGCGGGCGAGGGTCGCAAGGCCATAGGCCTGGCTCTTTTCCGGATGGAACTGAACGCCCAAAATATTGTCCTTGCCGACCGCCGCCACCAGCGGTCCGCCATGGTCGGTGGTGGCAACGACATGCGCCGCCTCCGCCGCCTCGAAATGATAGCTGTGCAGGAAATAGGCCTCACCCGGCTCGACCAGCGGATGGGCGCGCGCGCCGACAACATCGTTCCAGCCCATATGCGGGATCTTGATCGCCGGATTGTCGCGCTCGATGCGCCGCACCGTGCCCGGAATCCAGCCCAGCCCTTCATGCCGCCCGAACTCCTCGCCGGCATCGGCCAGCAACTGCATGCCCACGCAAATGCCGAGGAACGGCCGCCCGACCTCGAACACCGCCTCGTGCATCGCCTCGATCATGCCCGGCAGCGCGCGCAACGGCTCGATGCAGGCGCGGAAAGCGCCCACACCCGGCAGCACGATGCGGTCGGCCCGGCGCACCACCTCGGCATCGGCGGTAATGACGACGCCATGCGCCCCGGCGGCCCGGAGCGCATTGTGCACGGAGTGGAGGTTCCCCGCGCCATAATCGATGAGCGCGATGGTCATGGACTGTCAGCCGCCCAGCGTGCCCTTGGTGGAGGGGATCGCATCGCTCTTGCGCGGATCGATCTCCACCGCCTGTCGCAGCGCGCGGGCCAGCGCCTTGAAGCAGCTCTCCACGATGTGGTGATTGTTGCTGCCATAAAGGTTCTCGACATGCAGGGTGATCCCCGCCGACTGCGCGAAGCTCTGGAACCAGTGCTCGATCAGCTCGGTGTCCCACTCACCCAGCCGATGCATGGGGATCTCCACCTTCCAGACCAGCCAGGGACGACCGGAAATGTCGAGCGCGGCGCGGGTCAGCGTCTCGTCCATCGGCGCGTGCGCCTCGCCATAACGGGCGATCCCGCGCTTGTCCCCGAGCGCCTTGGCGATCGCCTCGCCGACCGCGATGCCGGTATCTTCGGTGGTGTGGTGCTGGTCGATATGCAGATCGCCGACCGCCTTCACGCTCAGATCGATCAGCGAATGGCGCGAGAGCTGCTCCAGCATATGGTCGAGAAACCCGATGCCGGTCGAAATGGAATAAGTGCCGGACCCATCGAGATTGACGCTCACCTCGATATCGGTCTCGCCGGTTTTCCGCCTGATCTCCGCGCTACGCATGGTTGCGGCCTATAACGCGCGCGGCGGACCATGCAATGCGCTTCTCGACCGTTAACGGCTGTAACGCTCTGTGCTTGACCGGCGAGCCCCCCGCGCTAGGACTGTGGCCATGACGGAAGAGCCAGCAGACAGCCTGATTCCCTATGACGAAATCGTGCAGGAGGCGCTGCGTGCGATTCCGGGGCGCGTTTTGCAGGATATTGCGCTGACGGGCGTCCTGCCGGGCAATCATCATTTCTACATCACGTTCAAGACGCAGGCGCCGGGGGTGAGTATCCCCACCTGGCTGGCGGAGCGCTTCCCGGACGAGATGACTATCGTGCTGCAGCACAAATTCTGGGATCTCAAGGTTACCGATACCAGCTTCGAGGTCGGCCTCACCTTCAACCAGGTGCCCGCGCATCTGGTGATCCCGTTCGCGGCGCTGCGCTTCTTCGTGGACCCGGCCGTCAACTTCTCGCTGGAATTCCAGGTGATGGAGAGCGGCGAGGCCGTCGAAACCATGGAGATGGCGGAGAACGATACGCCGGTTGCACAGGCCGAAGACGGCTCCAACGTGGTGACGGTAGACTTCGGCAAGAAGAAGTAAGGGCCAAGCGCGACCCGAGCGCGCCCTGCTCCCGCTTATTCCGCCCGCTTTGCCTGAAAATTGAAGCTGATCGTCACGGCATCCGGAATCGTGCTGGTGTCGGACCATTCTCCGGTTCCAACGCCGAAGGCCGTGCGGTCGATGCGCGTGGTGCCGCGGGCGCGCGCAACCGTTCCGTCGATATCCAGCGTAAAATCGAGCGTTACCGGCTTTTGCTGCCCGTTGAGCGAGAGCGTGCCCGTCGCGCGGTAACGATTGCCGTCGCGATGCGTGATGCGCGTTGCCCGGAACGTCGCGCGCGGATGCGCCGCCACGCCGAAGAACTCGTCACCGCGTAGCATGTCGTCGCGCTGGCTGTCGGCACTGTCGACCGACGCCAGATCGACCGTCACGGCGATGCGCGAGCCGGGCAGATCATCCGGGCTGAACAAAATGTCGGCATCCCAGCGTGAAAAGCCGCCTTCAATGTCGGAGCCGGAATAGGCCGTGTGGAAATTGAGCGTGCCGCCGCGCTGCACCGTCCAGGCGACGGCCTTCTGCGCCTCCGCCTTGGCGGGCTCATCGGCAGGCGCCGCTGCCTGATTGACCGCCACCGCGTCTTCGGCTGCGTTGCTGGCGTTGACAGCAGGGTCACCCGCATTATCCGCGGCCGCCACGTTTGATGCCGAAAGATCGGCATCCGCTTGCGCCGAGGCCTTGCCGCCGAACGGCAGCACCCAGGCCAGTGCAAAGGCCGTCAGCGCGCCCGCGATCGCGAGACCCGCCACCATATTGAGCGCGCCTCGTCTGCCCAAGGCGCTAGGCACCATGCGGCCAAGAATATCCTTGCGCAAAAAGTGGTGCCGCAGTGCTCCCGCGACATGCAGGATCACCAGCCCAGCCAGGAGCCAGCCAAGCAGGCTGTGCACGGCTTCCGCCGGGTCGTGCAGGGCAGCGCTCACAGGCAGATGCGGCCATGGAATGACGCCGAACAGCAATGTCGGCACCTTGATCGCCGAGGTCGAGACGATGATCCAGCCCGTGAGCGGTCCGAGGATCATCACCACATAGAACAGGGCGTGGACACCGCCGGCGAGGGCGGCAAGCAGCAGGCTCGTGTTGAGCGGGCGGGGCCGCGGCACCAGCAGCCGGATCACCAGACGCGCCACGCTGAGCAGCAGGATGCTGATGCCGATCGTCTTGTGAAGCTGATAGGCCGCGAACTGCGGCAGGCCGGTCAGATCCTCCAGGCGCCATCCCAGCGACACCTGAAAGAGCAGCAAAGCGGCAAGCGACCAGTGCAGAATAATCGCGGCAAGCGAATAGCGCGCAGGCGATTGATGCAGGCTCATGTCCGTCGCGTTCCCCCAACACCCAGTCGAATAGAGTGCCGCCGAACCTGCCAGCCGGACAGACGCTTAGCAAGCGGGTTGGGGAGCGGTGTAGCACTTCGGCGAGGGCGAGCGCTAAAAAGGCAAGGAAGTTGAAGTAGCCGCCAGACCGAGACGACCGCACAAGACCCGCCGTTGGGGAAAAATGGTGCCACAGACGACAAAGATGGGCACTCAAATCACCGAGAAGTTTCTATTGATCGTGCGTCATAGGGCAGCTTGGAAAGGTCCGTGAGACAACCCACCCTAAAATCGGACGTTAATCCCTCGCGTCGCGGAGCGCTTCCAGTTCGGCCAGCCTCACTGGATCGCCGGCGGCAAGCGTTTCCTCAAGGTAGAAGCTATAGGGTATGTCGAGCACCAATTTGTGGGCCTCGCCGCTATATTCTGAGGCGATCACAGGAAATGCATCGACCAGCTCTCGAAGAAAAGCTTTGTCCAGATCTTGAAGCCTCGCTGCCATATCCTCCATCATGAGGACAGACACATCAAGATCTAACAATTCCTCATCAGTCATATTCAAGAACAGAAAAAAATCTGCGACCATTCTGGCGATTTGTTCAACAATCATGGCTTGACCACCCTTACCTTGATGTTGGTTATCTTCATTTTTTTAAACAGCTTAAGCGCAGCAATACGCTGAGCTTCATTTGGAACCTCCCAAGTTCCGATGGAGCGATTATGCGCTAAAGCCTCTGATTGGCGCAATAGCTGAGCGCGGGCGTGCGGGGCATCTACGACCTTGAATTTCCTGTCGATCACATATTCCCCTGCACGCCATCGAACTTGACCGGCCGTCTTGAGCCATCCGGCATCGTCCGCATCAACGTGGGCGCCTGGTCGGCATAATACCCGTCAGGGAAGCGCTGTATTAAGGTACGCAGCGCCGGACAAGAGTTGCCGGCGCGCGCCCACAATGCCTCCTCTTCTTGCGATGGCCCTGCGCTCAAGCCAAGATCGACCCAAAGGCCGATCAATGTCGGAATGAGGGCAATCACAGCGAACATTGCGGGAGCGATGAAGGCCATTTGCCGCAGGAGCATGTTGCGCGGCGCATTCGGCGGCGGCGGATCACGCCCCGCGATCTTGTATTGGGCGGCCGTGACAACGTCGCGAAGATAGAGGGCTCCGCCAAAGAAGCGGCGAATCGACCCAGGCCTAGTTCGCCAGCCAGACAAGCGATAGATGGTCCCCGCGCCGTTTAGCGGTGGTTTGCACCCATCCTCGACAATAACATGGATAGCCTTGAGCTGCGCGACAGCATGCGCTGCTAGGTCTTGATAAAGCGTCGCGGCTGGATCACAGGCGCTGCCGCTCCAGATCAAAACAACGGCGCGCGCGCGGTCTACCCGCTCGAGGATGCCTTCAAAGCTGGAAGGCTCGGACGGCTCGACCTGCTCCCACCAAATATCAAGGCGATGCTCGATCATCGCATCAGCGATCGGTTGCGCTACCACATCGTCTCGAGATAACGAGAGAATAATCGCTTGGCTCATTGCCGCGCATCCTCGCTCGCGCGCCTTCGCGCATCCTCCAAATGGGATCGCTCATCGTCGGCGAGCAGGTGGCGGGCGTCCATCGCTTCGAGATGTCGGACGACATCCTTCCACCGCACACCGGACTTAGGTATCTTCGCAAGCGACCAGAGCGTGTTGCCCAGATCATAAGCGAGATCTCGCCAATCCGGATTGTCACTCACAAGACGCTTCTGGATAACGAGCGCCTCGTTCAGTTTTTCGGAAGCGACAGTCAGATTTTTTCGCTCGATTTCGAGCGCGCCCTGTTTCTGCGCTGTTTCAGCAAGTGCACGCTCAGTTTCCGAGGAATGTTCAGCCATCGTCACAGCTTTTGAGAGAATGGCGTACGATCGGCGAAAGCGCAGATCGGCTAGGTCGAGATCGCCGTCTTCCTCGAAGGCAATCTGGCCGAGAACTTGGTGGGCCAGTCCCAGATCATAGCTGACCTGAGGATATTCCCCATAGTTTTTGGCCAGCCATTCGCTGGCTTGCACTGCATCAGAATAAAGCCTTTTAGCGTCATCGATCGCGCCGGCATAATAGGCGTCATATCCCTTCCGGAACATCTTTAAGATGATGTCACGCTGGGAGGAAAATGAGAGTTTGCCTGCCCGGTCAAGGGCCTCTAAAATGGCACTGCGCTTCTCGCGAAAGCTCTTTGCCTCTCGCATGTGCCCCATCTTGCTCATAACGTCATCAAGCCTGTCAAATCCGAGAATGAGATGCTCCTGATGTGAAACTGAAGCCGGATCGGCCCTTGCGAGATCTTCGGTAATCTTCACACTCTCCACATAGTTAGTTCGGGCGGCTTCCAGGCGGCCGAGGCCTAGATTTGCATCGCCGAGGTTGCCGAGGATTGCCGCTTGATCAGCTCGCCAGACCGACGAATGCGGATCTTTCTGAAGACCTAGGGAGGTAATATCCTGGCTTTGTATGAAATATTGCAAGGCGATGTCATGCCGGCCTTCCGCCTCTGCGACCAAGCCAAGATCGGCGTAGTTTGCCGCCAATGTAAGCTGGATGGCAGAATTGTCCGGATTGTCTTTGGACAATTCCGTCCACATTTCCAGCGCCTCTTCGAACGCGAGCTTTGCCTTCTTCGTGTTTCCCACTTGCAGAAGGGCATAGCCAAATTTGCTCATGAGTGGGGCGAAGTTCAGGACGAATTCCGGGTCAGCCGATGCATCATCAAGATACTTTTTGGAAACCTCGTAGGCCGCTTCGTAGTTAATGAATGCAGCTTGGTAGTCGCCTCTAACTCTCTCGAGGTCGCCAATCCCGATGAGGGCGAGGGATCGTTGCTTATCGCCTTTCGAGACGTTGAGGGCTTGCTTCGCGGCTTTAATCGCTGAAGGCATATCGCCGACAGTCACATAGAGGTTGGTCAGCCGGATCCAGTCCGTCGGATCGGATCCGTCGACTTTAACGACATCGAGGAACTTCTGAATTACCGTTTCGCTCGTTTCCTGCCCTTTGTCCCGCCTGTCCAAGAACTGCAAAGCGAAGAAGCGGCGCTCGTCTGAAAGGATGACATCTTGCGCTTTTAGAAGATCACTCGCCATCGCTTTGGCACGCTCCCAAGAGGTGCGATCATCCTGGTTTAGAAGTTCAAGGATGCGCTGTCCCGTTTCCGAGTTGAGCAGAGGTTGGCCGGCTTCGATTAGCGCGCGTCGCTCGCGGGCATAGTCAGCGCTGCGCCGCGCAAGCTCAGCGGTGAACTGCTCCTGTGCGCTGGCAGCTTGCGCTTCGGCACGATCAAGGGCCGCGAAGGATACACTAACCCTACTTTCCGAGGCCGACAGCCGGGCCTTGAGGGATCGGATCTGCCCACGCCCCGCTTCAGCCGCAGCGTAAAGGCGGCGAATCTCATCGTCTGCATATTTCTTGAATTCCCGCGCTGTGGCCTCGGCTTGATAGGTGTTGGTTGCGATCAGATTTGATTGATATGCGGTAAAGCGCTGCGTTTGCGCCATCGCCAGCCCTGGCATCGTCGCGATTACCACACCCACCAGAAACATAGTTCGAGACATGCCAACCTCACCAATGGGTATATTTCTGAGCTGATGTTGTGATCATTGCAGAATCTTCACCACGGATACCAGCGCGGTTGGAGCAAGGAAAATCAAGAACTGTTCGTTCGCGCACATGAACATAGGCATTCTAGCGCTCTGACTGCCGGGGATGGGAACTGCTTAGCTCCTAGGGCAACCTTGCCAAGATCCCGCCCCGCAACGGCCATGCTGCCCCGCTAAGTCTTTCTTCGCGTGCAACTTCCGACCAGAAGCGCGAATAAGTCCCGAGGGCAGCGGTTTGAATGCGGCGGGCTGCGACGGGAATCATCGTCTCGAAACGAATAAGATGCTCGCGCAAGACTTTCCATAAAGTCCATCTAGGGATCAATACAGCGATTACCGGGCGACCTTGCCCCTCCGAGATTCAGCGGGAGCCCTCAAACTCGGCCTACTTAAATCGATTAAGAATTGCGCCTGATTTGGTATGCATATCTGTCATCACGGAACGGGCGACGGATGGCAGATCCGGCCAAGCGGACGTCAGTTCATGGCGCTCGGAATGAGGCAAGATCGTAGGACAGTCCCAGCAGCTGCTTTTGGTCACGTCGGACGAAGAGCCGCCGTTCGTTCAGCTCGGCAGCGCATCTGTCTTGAGAGCAGAGTGTCAAGGCGGCTTTTGGGGACGTTCCGGAATGTCTGCTTGTAGGTGTGGATGAAGGCAAAGCGGACGTTGTGGCGGCAAGCGCGATGGCTGCTCTCGACCAGAATGCGTCGTTCGGCGATCGGGTTTGGAACGGCAGCTTACTCCAGAACCGGTCATTTGCTTAGCGCAGAGCGGTGTGGCGTTACGCTCCTCAAGTCTGGTCCTCGCCAGCGTGCTGAACGAAATGCAATTTTAGGAACCGTTTTGCGCTGCTAGGGTTGGCAATGAACGCGAACATGCGCGCCTCTGAATCGCGGCATACCCAAGTTCGCAAAACGCCAGCCAATCAGTCGCCTGCAATCCGATATCGCTGAGGGTTTTGAAGTAGAACCGGCACTTCACCTCGCAACGCGCGGCGATAATTCTCGAGCTGGGGATCGAGCGTGCGCTCCATCTGCTGCAGCATGAGGCGTTTCATCCGCTCCGCGATCGGTCGGTGGGCTTCATCGTCGATGAGATTGACGCGCTGTCCCGGATCGGCCTGCATGTCGTAGAGCGCAAGCAAGTGACCATGGATATATTGGTCGACGCGTTGCGCAATTCTGGCATCGGTCTGCGCCGCCTTGGCCATGGCGGGATAGGTCAGGCCCCACATGCTTTCCAGCTTGAGCTTGGTCTTACCGTCTGCCCACGCTGTGAAGTGCAATGCGTATCGCTGGTCTTGCAGGGTCCGCGATGGATAGAGCCAGCCACTGGAAACATAATCCACGTAGGACATGACGAACGGCTGCTGGACGGCACCTGCCCCTTTCATCAGCGGCACCCAGCTATGGCCGTCAAGGTTGACGGGCCGATCGATGCCGAGAAGCTCCAGCAGCGTCGGCAGAATGTCGAGATTGCTCGCGAGATTGTCGAAGCGGCGCGGTGCCGTCATGCCCGGCCAGCGCAGAACGACCGGCGTTCTGATCCCGTGATCATAGCAGGTCGCCTTGGCGAAGGGGAACGGCATGCCGTGATCGGAGACGAACAGGACGATCGTGTCATCAGCCGCGCCGCTTTCCTCCAGCGCTTTGAGGATATTGCCGACGGCAATGTCGAGCCGCTGGGCAGAGTTCCAATATTGCGCGATCTCTTGCCGTATTTCGGGAAGGTCCTCGAGATTGGCCGGTACGGTGACGTCATCGGGACCGAGCGGATTGGGGATCCGATATGGCCCCTCTTGCCCGTGATCCAGTTCCTCGGCATCCCGGCTGCCATAGAACGGCCGATGCGGGTCGTTGATATTGCAGTTGATGAAGAACGGTTTGTACTGAGCCTGCGCCTGGGTGATCGCGAGCCGGGTCAGGTCGGCATGGACCATCGGGTGCCGGTCCTTTCCTTCCTGCTTCATGTGCCATGGGAAGGAGGTCGCAGGCTGCATATGCCCGATCTTGTGGCTCGCCGCGCAATAATAGCCCTCTGACGCCAGCAGGGAGCAGAGCGTCAGGGTGCCTTCATGCATGGGGAAGAAGCCGTTGCCGCCGTTGCGATGCGGCAGCAGCCCGCTCATGAACGCCTGGCGGGACGGCATGCAGATCGGCGCGACGGTTCGGACCTGTTCGAAGACATGGCTCTGGCTCGCCAGACGGTCCAGATTCGGTGTCAGATCGCGCCGCCCGTTCATGAAGCCGAGCGCTGTCCAGTCGATGTCGTCGGCCGTGATGAGGAGCAGGTTCGTGCGCTTGCGCTTGTCGCGCTTCACATAATCGCGGTCCTGAGCCAGGCCGGGCATGGCCATCAGGGCGCCCGATGCGATGCCGGCCATCAGCAGCTGGCGTTTTGAGAAGCTGATCACGATGTCTTCCTTAATATACGAATTCTGTCTTCCGCCCGCCGATGATCATCTCGCGAGTGGATTTGAGCGGCCACATGGCTTCCGGCAAGGAGGCATCGAAGCGATCGACCTTGTCCTTCATCGCACGGACGCGATCCGGCATGGCGGAAGACAGGTCATTCACTTCCCAAGGGTCAGCGTCGAGGTCGTACAGGCGTGTCTGCGCCCAGTCGTCGGAATGCCAGAGCTTGAACCGCCCTTCCCGGATGGCCCGCACCGGCCGCTGGCTCCACATCAAGGTCCGCTCGGCCCCCGCAGGGTGCGCAACGGTGGCAACGAGATCGAGCCCCTCAAGCTCTTGCGGGACCGCCTGCTTGGGCGCCGCCGCCTTGAGAATGGTGGGCAGGATGTCAATCGAGCTGACGGGCGCGTCGACTCTCCCTCGCTGCTTGAGGCCATTAGGCCATGACATGAGGAAGGGGACACGGGTTCCGCCTTCAAGATAGGTGAATTTTCCGGCGCCCCACGGGTGATATTCCGGACAGTAGCCAAACTGCACGGGGCAGCCATTGTCTGAGAGGAAGATTACGATCGTGTCGTCGCGCACGCCAGCGTCGCTCAACGCCTTGAGGATTTGCCCGACGCCGATGTCGAGCGCATCGATCATCGCCACATAGGTGCGGCGCACAGGGTCGGTTATCTCGGAGCGATTGTCATAATAGACCTTCGGCACCTGCAGCGGCCAATGCGGGGCGTTATAGGCGACGTAACCGAAGAAGGGCTCGCCCGACGCGGCACTGCGCCGGATGAAGTCGACGGTGCGATCGGTAATCGTTTCCGTCAGATACTGGTTCGGCTGCTCCACAATCTGCATGTCCGGCCCCTCGAACAGGCGGCCCCCGCCTTCCCGCTTGGCGGGTTCGTAGCGATCGGCCTTGGTCGGTGTCGTGACCAGCCCGGGCGTGTCTGGCTCGGCATAGATTGTTTCACCGGCCAGGAAGCCGAAGAACTCATCGAAGCCGCGACGGGTCGGATAGAATTTCGGTTCTGCGCCTTGATGCCATTTGCCGAAAACAGCAGTTCGGTAGCCCAATGGCTTCAGGCGCTCAGCGATCGTGGGCACGTCGGTGGGCAGACCTGCCCCCGCATCCAGATTGCCGCGATCATTGATGTTGTACATGAAGCCGTAGCGCGCCGGGGTTCGCCCGGTCAAAAGCGCCGCGCGTGATACGGCACAAACGGAAGCAGCAACATAGCCCGCGGAAAAGGTCACCCCCTGCTCGCCAATGCTATCGATATTGGGCGTGTTGATGGTGCCTGCCTTGTTGATCGAAACGTCCGTCCAAGGGAGGTCGTCCACCAGAATGACGATCACGTTTGGCTTCTTCTGTGCCTGCTGCGCTTGCACCTTGCTCACCGGTGCGACCGGAGCATTGGTGCAGCCTACGATCCCGAAGAGGCTGGCAGCGGCCAGCATTTTAACCAGGGTTTTCATGATCAGCCTTCGATGTTGGATTGTTTGCCGAGCCGATCGAGTTCGAAGATCGGCATGGACGGTTGGTAGCGATCCGTGAGCTTGGCCTCGAGGTAGAGGGCACAGCTCCGAACAAACAGGTAAGGATCGCTTCTTGCGGCGGAAATTTGTGGGAGCACCTGCTTGGCCAGATCTGGCGCGCAATAAGTCAGCCCATTGATAGCCTGAAGCCGCACCGGCTCGGATTGGCTCGCATCCAGAAGACCTGCGAGCGCCCGGACGCCCGCTTCTCCAAGACCGAGATGCGTCGCTGCCTCCGCCGCTGCGATGCGCACTTGGGGACTCGGATCAGCCGCCATGACGGTCTGAAGCCGCCCTGCCGCCGGCCTAGCCGCTGATCCCATGATGAGAAGACCGTTGGCGGCCCAGTAGCGCATCACCGCATCTGGATGGGACAGGAGCTCGGCAAAGCGATCAACGTTCGCCGGGTCTCCACGCGCCGCATCCGCGGCCAGCGCCATGATGTCCTTGAGGGAATAGGCGCCGGGCACACGGCTGGCTTCATACCCCTCGGCGGCCATGCCTTCCGGGATGAAGCCATTGTCTTGGATGGCGAGCATATGGGCATCGAGGGCGCGGCTCATGCTGTTCAGACGGTTCTTGAACTCGGCACGGACCGCCAGATTGTCGACCTGATCGGGGTCGCTCCTTAGATCGTAAAATTCTTCCACGGGGCGAGGCTCGAAAAACCTCCGCTGGTTGCTATCGCACTGGCCCGCCAGATACGCCCGCTCATAGGACTGATAGCCCTTGGCGAGCCAGGCGAAAGCCTGATGCTGACCACAGGGCCGGTGCGGCGCATAGTTGCGGATGTATCGATAGCGGCCATCCGTCACCGTGCGGACAAAGTCGTAGCGCTCGTCCATCCGGTTCCGCATCCCGAAGGCGAAGCGCTTGGAAGGGACACGACGTGCTCCGAGAAATGCCTCTCCCTGCATCGTCGCAGGGGCACGCTTGCCGGCCAGGGACAGCACGGTCGGCGCAAGGTCAATGAAACTGACCGGTGCTTCGACCGCGCTTCCAGGGCGATGCGGCGCCAGATGCGCAAATTTGGGTGGCACCCGCACCACCATGGCGCAGCGCAATCCTTCATCATAGCAATAGCGTTTGGAACGCGGGAGTGAGCCGCCATTGTCGGAATAATAAAAAACGATCGTGTCGTCTGCGAGGCCATCTGCTTCCAGCGCGTCGAGCAGACCGCCGACCTCCGCATCCATCTGCTCCATGAGATTATAGTAGCTGGCAAAATCCTCCCGGATTTCCGCCGTGTCTGGCAAGTGGGCAGGAACTTTTATGTCTGACGGGCTCACGCGGCCAGCCACCGGATTGAACAGGATGGATTCGTGCGTGGTCATCAGGTTGAAGACCGACATGAATCGAGTCCCCTCCGGGCGGCCACGCCAGTGCGCTTGCGGACCTTGCGCGCTCCAGATCGCATCGGATTTGACGTCGCAATTATAATCGGTCTTCGCGTTGTTGGAGCAGAAATAGCCTGCCTCGCGCATCAGCTCCGGATAAGTGCGGATAAAGCCCGGCAGATGAGCACGGGCGCGCATGTGATGCGCCGGGCCGCAGCTCTCGGGATATACCCCCGTCAGAATGCCGAAGCGCGAGGGCGCGCAGACCGGCGCGTTGGAATAGACATTCCGATACAGAATGCCCTCATTCGCCAGCCCGTCGATAACCGGCGTATGGGCTAAGGGATCGCCATATGCGCCGATGAACGGGTTATTGTCCTCACTGACGATCCAAAGGATGTTCGGCAAATCGCCTTTCGTGGCACGCACGGCCGACTGCGCACCCGTCGCTGTTGCAAGGGCAGCCATGCCAGCGACGATCTGTCGGCGCGTCGTGAGCCCCCTGCCCATTAAATGTTTCCTGACCAACAGAGCTTGGCTGTCAGCGCGGATCGGAGAGGCGCAGTATCGACAGTTGGCTTCTGCAGTGGCCAGGACGGTTGGACAGATGGGAAACGCGCAGAGAAGAACTGCGTCCAACTTGGCCCTTGATTTGCAGCGATCATCGCAGCTGATCCTTCTCCTGCCGACGATCATGTCGTCGCAATTCAAGCGCGTGATTTACCGCTAAATCATACGTGCTTGTGCGCCCTTGTCAACCAGTGCTCAATGCGCATAGGGATTTGCAATGACCAAACGCCCCCGTCGCCGAAGCAAGAACGTCGTGACGATGGCGGAGGTAGCCAGCCTTGCTGGCGTCTCAACAATGACGGTGTCCAACGTCCTCAATAACAAGCCGAGCGTGTTGCCTGAGAGACGGCGAGCTGTGCTCGACGCGATGGACAAGCTGAACTACCGCCCCAATGTCGCTGCGCGTGCGTTGGCGAGCGCAGGGTCCATCCGGATTGGCCTGCTTTACCGCGACGTGGAAAATGCCATTTTGGGCGCGATGCTGGTCGGCGCGTTGAAGGCATCCGTGCGCTTTGGGTTTCAGCTCATCATCCGCAGTTATGATGAGACCAAAGCTCTCGATGAGGTGGCGGCCTTCGCAGTGAGCGGAATCGATGGTCTTCTGCTCCCCCCTCCGCTTTGCGAATTGGTCAGCTTCAGCGGCATTTCGACGAAGCTCAGCATCCCGATGATCGGTCTCGCGCCCGGAACGAACCTGTCGGACATTCCCGCCGTACGGATCGACGACGAAGTGGCCGCATATGAAGTCACGCGCCTGCTGTTGGAGAAAGGTCACCGCCGGATCGGTTTCGTGAAGCTGCCCGGGTCCATGGTGGGGCAGACGCGACTGGCTGGCGTTCAGCGAGCACTCGCCGAGCGCGGGGCGGTGCTGGAAGAGCGGTTCGTTTGGGAAGCCCGTCCGATCTACGAGGCCGGCCTCGCCCTTGCGGACATGGTCTGCAAGATGGACGAGCGGCCCACTGCCATTCTGGCGGGCAGCGATGACATCGCGGCAGCCTTCGTCAACGTCATGCATCGCTGCGGGCTGGACGTCCCGGAGGATATTTCGATCGTCGGGTTTGACGACACGCCGATTGCGGTGAAGATCTGGCCGGCTCTAACCACTGTGCGGCAACCGCTGGCCTGCATTGCTGAACAGGCGACCGAGCGGCTCATTCAGATGATCCGCAACCCCGATCAGTACACCAACGACGTGATCTACATTCCGCATGAGATTATTCAGCGCGCCTCGGTATCCGACCGCCCGTTATCGGACTGACAAAAAAAGGGCGGTGAAGATCTTCACCGCCCTTCCCGATCATTTTCAAGCGAGGCTTACGAGCCTCAGTGCATCAGAAATGCACCGCAGCCCGCACGCCGAAGTAACGCTCGCCATCACGCAGGACCTGCTGATACACCCGGCCACCATTGAAGGTGGAGTTGAAGAGGTTGCCGGTGAAGTTCTTGTCGAATAGGTTCTTCACGAAGACCGACACCGAATAAGCGCCGTCCTTGCTTTCCAGGCCCAGGGCCGCGTTCACGACGGCATAGGCGCCCTGAACGGTCTTCGGATCCTGATCGAGGCTGTACTGAACCTTGGTCTGGTACACGACGTTCGATTGGATGAAGCCATCGAACGGCATGCTGTCGCCGAATGGCACGCCCTGGCGCACGTAGAAGGTGCCGCGGAAATCCGGCGCGTTGGGGAGAGCGCCGCCGCTCAGGTTCTGCGATCCACCGACGCAGCCCAGCGCCGCTGTCTGGCCCACATAGCAGGGGCCGATGGGGAACTCGTCGATGCGCGCGTCCGCCCAAGTGCCGCCCAGCGAAATATCGAGAAGCCGCGTGGGCTTCACGGTCGCCTCGACCTCGATGCCGCGCGTCGAAACGGTGCCGGCATTCAACAGGTAGAAGGAGATGTCACCCGGCAGGCGCGCCTGGGACTGATAACCGCGATATTTGGTGTAGAACAGCGCAGCGTTGAGCGAGAGCTTGCGGTCCAGCGTCTGAACCTTCGCGCCGACCTCGAACGCGTCCGACAGCTCAGGATTGACCGGCTGGTCGGTTGGCTGGGTCGCAAAGATCAGGTTGAAGCCCTTGCCTTTGTAACCGCGTGCATAGCTGGCATAGACATTGCCGAGGTCGCCCAGGCTCTGACGGACGCCGATCTTACCAACCACGGCGGTATCGCTGGTGGAGTTCGAGAAATTGGCAGCCGTGCCGGTCGCCCCGGTGAGCGGCAAATCGCCGGGCACCAGAATATCAGCAGGGCTCCGTCTGGCGCTCCAGTCGAGCGTCTCGCGCAGCACACGCAGGCCACCGAACAACTGGGTCTTCTCCGTCAGATCGATGTTCGTGCTGATAAACGCCGCGATGTTCGAGCTGGAGGTGCTGCCCGAGAACTGCCCGCTGCGCGGGCCGGCCAGAAAGACCTGACGACGCTGGAAGGTTGTGTCGATGTCCACCTTGGAGGCAAAGGCGCCCACAAGCACGTCAAAGCCGCCGAGATCGCCCGAGACAAGGCGGATTTCCTGCGTCAGTTGCTGCAGGGAGGTGGTGCCGCTGTTGACGTCCCACAGGTTTACGCCCGCAACAGGGGCGGTCAGCGACGTGTAGTCCGTGTCGCCGCGACCGGTGAAATCCCACTTCCTGATTGCGCTGATCGAGACCAGCTCGAAATTGTCGGTCAAGCGGGCCTTGATGCGCGCGGAAATGCCCCATTGCTCGCTGTCATTGGTATTGTCCGAGTTCAGGTTGACCTGACGGTTCTCGGCAGAGGGGATGACGGGGGCGACGGCATTGGCATAAGCCACCGTGCCAAGCTCGCGCAGGGTCGGAACCGTGGTATCGCTGCCCTTGCTATAGTCGCCGATCACCGTGATTTCGAGATCGTTCGTGGGCTCGAAGCGCAGTTTCCCGCGCGTTCCCCAGACATGGTAGCCCGAGAGCTTGCTGTCGCCGACCCCGGACACGTTGTCGACGAAACCGTCATAATCCTTAAAGAAACCGCTGAGGCTGAAGCCCAATGTCTCACTGATCGGCCCAGAAATGGAGCCGCGCAACTGCAACTCGCCACCTTCGGCGTACATCGCGTCGAAGTCGCCCGTGAGCGTGCGGCCCGGCGCCTTGGTCGTGACCGAGACGAGGCCGGCGGATGCGTTCTTGCCGAACAGCGTGGATTGCGGACCGCGCAGAACCTCGACGCGCTGAACGTCGATCAGATCCTGGAAGCCCTGACCCGACCGGGCCATCGGCACGTCGTCGACGATGACCGAGACGGCCGGCTCAGTCGCGGCCGAGAACACCGTGGTCCCGATGCCGCGAATGCTCAGCGAGCTGTTGGACTGATTGCTGCCCTTCGTGAACGTCAGCGACGGAGAGGCATTGGCGACCGACTCGATCGACGACGCGCCGATCGCATCGAGCTGCTCACCTGTGACGACGGAAACGGCGACCGGGACTTCCTGGAGGGTCTGCTCGCGAAGCGCTGCCGTGACCACGATGTCGCCCACGTCTGCGGAGTCATCTGCTTGGGGCGCCGTGGATGCTTGGGCGACCTGCGCCATAGCGGCGTGCGGCAGAGCGGTGGCGAGAGCGCTGATACTGCACAGTGCGGCGATTCTGAAATGGCGGATCATAAGAAACTCCTCCCCTTATTGATCTCAGGTAGACGTGAAATTTAGCGCTACATATAGTTGGCCGTAAGCGCCGTCAACTGGTGCGATTCATCCTCGCGAGCGTCAGAATGTTCGGCTTCTTCGGGGCCGCCAGCGGTGACATTTCTTTGGCATGTCACTGCGCGGGCGATCTCATCCGGCCCTTCGCCGCGCGTTCCGTCGGCTCAAGGCTAGCCGATCAATAACAGCCAAGGACGAGGAAACCGTCCGCGATTGAAGCGCTTATCGCGATCGTCTGATCGGCGCGATCGCCACTGCGCCAAGCAGAGCGAAAACCGTGCCTGCAATGAAGACGGCGGCATAATTCTCACCGTCAGCACTGCCCAGCACGAGAATGATTGGGGCAAGCGCCGGCGCCAGTGATTGGGGCAACGAATTTGCAATCTGGAAGACGCCCATGTCCTTCGCGCGCTCCTCCTTGTTCGGAAGAATGGCCGCGAGCAGAGCAAGGTCCACGGCGAAGTAGAGCCCCTTCCCCAGCCCAGCGACAGCAACGCCGACGAGAAACTGCGGGACCGACGGTGCCAGTGCCACGAGAAGAAACCCTGTCGCCTCAATGATCGCAGCCAGAGCGACGAAGGGCTTGCGACGCCCCGACCAGTCCGCAACAAATCCGCCGACGATCGAAATGCTGATGGTCGCGACGGCGATAATGGCCATCGACCGGACCATCACCTGTGTGGCGTCGGAGCGTTCGAGCGAAAGCTGATCTGTGAGAAAAAACAACTGGTAGGTCAGCAGGAACGACCAGGCCATCATGATGAGAAAACGGCTGACGAAGGCCCAACTGAAATCGCGATCGAGGAACGGCTTGATCAGCGCGCGCGGTATTGCCGCGAGGTTCGTGAGAGCCCCGTCGTCCGTAGGCGCGGCCCGGTCAGGCAGGATCAGAACGAGAGCGATGACGCCGATCACCGTGATGCCGAACGGTGCGAGGAACATCAGCAATGTGGACGTCTGCGTAAACTGGGTGATCCAGCTCCCGGCGAAGGTCGCGGCGGTTGAGGTCATGCCGAGCATTCCGGCGACGCGACCTTGCAGGCGGAATGGGACGACATCGGGCAGAATGGGAAGGCAGGCGGCCTGCATGGCGTTGAAACCGGCCTGGCAGATCACCCAACCCAGTCCAAGCAGCAGGAGGTTGGGCGCGGTCCCCAAGATGGTCAGGCCGACGGCGCTGACGGCAAGCCCGCCCAACAGCCAGGGCCGCCGACGTCCAAAGCGGCTCAGGGTCCGGTCCGACAATGCGCCGCAGACAGGCGCGGAGATAAGCGCCACGAAAGCGCCGGTCGCGAGAATGATGCCGAGCCACTGCCCCTTCTCCGCCTCGGTCGCGATTTCACCAACCCGCAGAGCGATGGTCAGGACGACTGGCGTCAGCAAGGCCACCCAGATGCCGAATTGGGCGAGCACATACACGGCAATGAAGCCGCCGGAAACGGGGCGGACGGGCTCCATCGGAGCATCGGGTCCTGTCGTCATCGTGAGTCTCCGAAAGAAACCGCGGGGGCTTTAGGGCCGGTAGAACTTCTTTTCGGCATCGGCTTTCACCTTGGCCTCACTGTCCGGGAACAGGCCGTTCATCTTGGATGGCAGATTGGGCTCGATGTACCACTCTTCCGGGAAATCAGCGGCTCTCGTTCCGCCGATCTTGCGGCTGACGAGGCCCGCGCTGGTCTTCTCCGAGAACGGCACCACATGCTGGCCCTGATTATTCGCAAGCTGCTCGAAGAGCGCCTTGCGCAGGGTGATCTTGGTTTCGAGCCAGGCCGGATCATTGATCAGGTTATGCTGTTCATCTGGGTCGGACTTGAGGTCGTACAATTCCTCAAGATCCCATACGCCATGATATTGAATGTACTTCACGCGGTCGCGCTGGATCGCGAAGGTCGTCGGTGTCTGCGGGAAGCTCCACTCCCAGTAATATTCGTACACGAAATCGCCGGCCGCCCAGTTCTTCTCATCGACCTTGCCTTCGGCCAGCGGCAGGAAGCTCTTGCCTTCCATCTGCGCCGGCTTGCCGAGATGCGCGACATCGAGGAACGTCGGCGCAAGATCGAGATTGCGGACGACCGCGGGGTTGGTGGCGCCCTTGGGCAGCGTGCCCGGCGCCCAGACGATCATCGGCACGCGCACGGACGGCTCATAAGCGTTGCGCTTGTCGATCAGGCCGTGCTCGCCGATCAAAAAGCCATTGTCGGAATAGAAGACGACCATCGTGTTCCTATCGAGGCCGTTCTTCTTCAGATAGGCCATGATCCGGCCGAGACTCTCATCCACCGGGCTAAGCGTGCGATAGTAATCGCGCACCTGCTCCACCATCGAGCGATCGGTGTGATAGGGGAAGTCTGCGCCATGCCAGCTGTTACGCTGATTGCGGACCCACATCGGTTTGCCGGCATTGTTCTCCGGCGTGTCGGCCATGCTCGCGGGCAGGTCGATCTTCAGGTCCGCATATTGGGTCTTGTAGCGATCCGGCGGCACCGGATCGGAGTGGACGGCCTTGTGGCTGAGATACAGGAAGAAGGGCTTGCTCTTGTCCCGGTCCTTTTCCAGCCAGGTCATCGCATAGTTGGTGAGCTCGTCGGTAATGTATCCCTTCTGCTGAACAGCCTTGCCGTCCACATTCAGCATCTGACGCTCGCCAGCAGCGATCCGCGCCGGCGACAGCAGGTCCGTCGGGAAGTAGGTTCCCTGCCCCTTGAAGCTCACCCAGCGATTGAATCCAGGCCGGGGCGCATCCGTATCCGCGCCCATGTGCCATTTGCCGAAAAAGCCGGTCTGGTAGCCCGCCTGCTGGAGATAGGCGGGGAAGAAGGTCAGATGCTCTTCCGATGAATCATGATTGTCCACCACGCCGTGATTGCGCGTGCTCTGACCGGTCAGGATCGTGGCTCGGCTCGGCGAACAGAGCGACGAGGTGACGACGGCGTTCGGGAAATAGACGCCTTCCTTTGCCAGCCGATCGATATTGGGGGTGTTGAGGCCAGGCTTGAGAAAACCCATCGCATCATAGCGGAGGTCATCAACCAGCACGAAGACGATGTTCATCGGCTTCCCGGCGTGAGCGAGAGTCTGCGGTGCAGCGGGCGCGCCAGCAGTCCGGGTGGGCTGACCGGCCCAGGCTGCCGTGGTCAGCAGGATACCGGCCGAGAAAGCGGCGGCGCGCAAGGCTATGCGGGAGCGGGTCATGACGGCATGTCCTCCTTGTTGTCCCTGATGATGCAACGAAAGCCGATGTGGCTGGTCGAACTGTCCACCGACTGCGGATGGCGTGCCGCCGGCCTATAGCGCTGGCAATAATTGGGCGCACACAGATGCGAGCCGCCCTTCAAGACCTTGCGACCGATCGGCACGTGCGGCGTACAGGGATCGACGCTCTCCCGCTCCGTACCACCACGCGGATTGGATGGCACGCAGCAGGCACCGGCAGGTTTCGTTTCTGCCTCCGGCAAGGCGTACCAATCCACCGTCCATTCCCAGACATTGCCGATCATGTCGAAGAGGCCGTAGTCGTTGGGCGGATAAGTGCCGACCGGGGACGTGCGGAGATATCCGTCGGTCATGAGGTTCTGGTAGGGGAACTCACCCTGCCAGTAATTGGCCAGGACGCGACCGTCTGGCGCCAGTTCGTCGCCCCAGGCATAGTCCAAGCCCTCAGACCCGCCGCGTGCCGCATATTCCCACTCGGCTTCCGTCGGCAGGGCCTTGCCAGCCCAATCCGCATAAGCCTGCGCGTCCTCATAGGCGATGTGGACGACCGGATGATCCCACAGACCGTCGAGCGCTCTGTCCGGTCCGTGCGGGTGCTGCCAATCCGTGCCGAAGCTGAACTGCCACCATTCGCGGAAATCGTGGAGATCGACCGGGCCGCTCGTTGGCATGAACAAGAGTGAACCCGGCCGCGCGAACTCGGCCGGCATACCGGGATAATCGGCAGGATCGGGCGCGATCTCCGCCAAGGTCCGGTGGCCGGTGGCCTTGACGAACTCGGCGAAGGCACGATTGGTGACCGGCGTTTCATCGATCCAGAAGCCGTCGACACGGACCTGCCGCACGGGCCGTTCCTCGGGATAGAAGCGCTCCGATCCCATGGCGAAGACGCCGCCGGGTATGTGCCGCATGTTGGAGGTGCCGCCGGTCGTCATTTATGGCCGCCGATCATCTGGGACAGCGCCACGCGCTGGGCCGGAAGTAGAGAGCCGTTCCCGTTTACCACCGCAACTGCTCCATGCCGCAGAAAGGATCGACCGGACTGTCCCCCACAAAGGGCTGCTGACCGAAGAGGCGCAGAGCCAGCTCCTCCTGAACGACCGGCAGTGCGCTGTACGCGTTGATACAGGTCGACATATTCGGCGCATCATACAGATAATAAGGCTGCCCGAACGACACCAGCAGCGTCGGAATTTCGCGATTGAACTGCACCATGGCGAGGCGCGAGCCGCCATGCAGCTTGGTGAAGTCGAGGTAGATGTGGCTGATCGCGGGGGTTGCCTCCTGCCCGACAAGATAGAGCAGCAGATCGCAATCGTCACGGGTCGGCAGGTTTTCTAGGTCGTAAAAGCGAAGGTCGTGCCCCTTGGCTTTCAATGCCTCGAGCAATGGATCGAAGCTTCTTGGCGCTGCACCCGAGACGAAATTCCAGCCTTCATCGGCGATCACAACGATGCGTCGGTGACGCTGGACATCAAGCGGCAGCAGAGCCTGACTGTCCTTGACGAGCGTGATGCTCTTGCCGGCAGCCTGCCGCGCGGTTTTACGGTGATCGTCGTCGGCAAGCTTCGCCTTCAGCGCGTCGAGCGGCGGCAAACGATCTTCGGGCGCAGCGCGGTGCAGGCCGAGAGCCGCTTTAAGGGACAGAATGCGGGTGACCGCCTCCTCCAGCCGCTGCTCCGAGAGCCGGCCCTCCCGCAAACCGCTGAGCATATGATCCATGTCCTCGCGGGGTTCCCGGCTGAACAGGAACACGTCGCAGCCATTCTCGATCACAGCCGGGACGGCCGCCGCGCGGTCCATCCAGCTGGTCAGGCCGCCCATCACCGTCGCATCCGAGACGATGAGGCCACGAAAGCCAAGCTCGTCGCGCAGAAGATCCTGATTAAGCAGGCGCGACACAGCGGCAGGCGTAAACGCGTCCCGCCCACTATCCGGATACCGCGCACGTACATAGGACGGCAGGGCGATGTGCCCGGACATGATCGTCATCACTCCCGCATCGATCATCGCGCGGAAGATGCGGCCGAAGCTTTGCTGCCAGTCGTCCAGCGACAGAGCATTGACGGACGTGCTCAGATGCTGATCGCGATCATCGATCCCATCGCCCGGCCAGTGCTTGGCGCAGGCCGCCAGGCCTTCCGATTGCAAGACCCGGATATAGGTCGAAGCGTGATTGATGATCCGCTCCGGATCAGCCCCATAGGACCGGGTGCCGACCACAGCATTGCGGAACGCCTGATTGATGTCGACAACCGGGGTGAATGACCAACTGTAGCCGAGCGCCCGGCTTTCTTTCCCCACAATATGGGCAAGCCGTTCGGTCAGATCGAGATCGTTACAGGCGGCGATGCCCATCTGGTTGGGTATCTGCGTCGCGAAGGACGCGCTGAGCATCCCGCCCTCGATGTCACCCGAAAGGATCAGCGGCACCTCTGAACGATCCAGTTGCGCCCGCGTTGCCGACCAGGCGGCTTCGAGGTCATGCGTCGGAAAACGGTGAACGCCGCCTGGCGCAAAGCCGGCCAGCCAGTCCACCTCTTCCAGCGTGTCCTGCCGCGACGAGAGAATGAAGAGTTGTGCGATCTTCTGCTCGACACTCAGACTGTCGCGCGTTCGCTCCACCCACATGCGGCCTTGCGGCGAAAGGGAGAGCGGAGCGTTTGATGAAGCGCGATCGATGGTCATTATACTCGATATTTATGAGTGTTCGACTGAGGGCTTTCGCCCACGCAACAGCCCCAAGATGCCCGGTGCCTGCCTGGAGAGAGAGCGGCAGGCACCGGGACCAGGGCGCTGCGGGCATAGCCCGGCGCCCATGTGAAGCTGGTTGTGGATGCGCGGTCCCGAGGATTGAACGCGGATGCCGCAGATACGTCAGTACTTTGCCAGCTTTTGGCGCAGGCCAGCCCGGACTGGCTTAGAGGAGCTCGGTCACGGGAGGCTTGTCCCGCGAGAGGCCCCGCAGTTTGAGGTCTTGGCGTGGGATGACCGGGGTTTTTGCTTGCGAAGCACAGCAAGTCGTTGTCGGCGATCCAGGCACCTGCATCAGCATGGGCATTTCCAATCCCACTAGCACTAAAAGTCATCATGCACCTCTCCGGCCTCCACAAGACACCCCATCGCCAGTAGCACGACGAGAGCTAAGTGATGTAGCGCTACATATCCTGTCTGTGCCCGGTGTCAAATGATGCGAACAAAGCTGTCTGTCGCGATCATCTGCAAGCTCAGACGTAATAGTAGAGTGCTTTCGCAGCCAAGCGAACGGCAGCTATCGCCTTAGCCGGACGTTCAAGGGCGCGGCGCTGAATGACGGGTTTGTCCCATTAAACGACGATGACGCTTCAGACAGCTAGCGACCAAAGCCGGTCGTTGGGGTCGGCCTACTTGAACGACTGCTTCAGCCAGTAGCAGTCATTCGGGACGCTTCAGCCTGCCCTGCGAGATCCGCCCCAGTTCGAGACTTTGGCTCCGGAACTGTGCATCCCGACAGCGGACGTTCGATCAGTGCTAAGTCCTTTTAACGGCCACGGGTGCGCTCCGCCTCATTTCCGATCCGTCGCGCCTTCAACAAATCGTGTCGCGATAGAATACCGATCACCTTGTTGGCGCTCGGGTCGATGATCGGAACACGCCCGACGCCCGTTTCGACCATGAGATCGGCCACCACACCAACCGGTGCCTGCGCGGTTGTAAAGGGCTGTGAGGCATCCGAAACGACATCGGACAAAGCGACGTCTCCCGGTGCGCTTTCAACTTGCCAACGCAGCGCGTCGGATCTCGATACCAGACCGAGCAACCGTCCTTCTTCATCTATCACTGGATAGCTGCGGTGCCTGGCCGTGCTCCCGAAAAATGCGATCGCCTCGCCAATGGTCGTTGAGCCCGACAGCGTGTCGGGGTTGGGGGTCATGATCTGTCCGGCCTGCAGGAAGTCGAAAGAATCTACGCTATATTCTTGGAGGATGTGGCGGCCGCGTCGCGAGATCTTCTCGGTGAGGATCGAGCGACGCATGATGAGCACGCTGACCGCGTAGGCGCAAACGGAGGCTGCGAATGCAGCAGGCAGGCTGTCGAAATGTCCCGTCAGTTCCGCCGCGAAGACAGCGCCGGTCAAGGGCGCCCGCATTGCTCCACTCAAGATACCGGCCATTCCCAGCATAGCGCAGAAGCCTGGACTGGCGCCGACCGCGAGGCCGACCAGGGAAGCGCAAGCACCGCCCAGGATCAGCAACGGCGCCAGGACACCGCCCGATGTGCCGGAGCCGAGCGCGACTAGCCAGACCACCGCTTTCAGGACGAATAGCGCGACTAAGACGCGGGTCGCGAGCGACCCATCGAGCAGATCCTGGATGCTCTGATAGCCGGCCCCGAGTACATGTGCGTCGATGAGTCCACCGATACCGACGACGATGGCGCCCAACGCCGGCCACCACATCCAGTGGATTGGCAACCTGTGGAATTGATCCTCGATCCGGTAGAGGAACGTGGACAAAAGCACCGCTTCGAGACCGACGATCAGCCCGATGCCTCCAGCACCAATCATGACCAGCCAACTGGTGACTGGCACACCGTGAAAGGGAAACAACGCCCCGCTTCCGACGAGGAGGGGGCGCCAGGCCAGCGACACGAGCGCGGCGACGACAACCGGCACGAAGCTGCGTGGTTTCCATTCGAACAGCAGTACTTCCACGGCGAGCAGGATTGCGGCGACTGGCGTTCCGAAAATCGCCGTCATGCCGGCCGCTGCGCCGGCCACCAGAAGTGTCTTGCGCTCCGCGGCGCTTAGATGGAAGCACTGAGCGAAGAGCGACCCGATCGCTCCGCCGGTCATGATGATCGGCCCCTCGGCCCCGAATGGTCCGCCGCTGCCGATCGAGATGGCGGACGAGACGGGTTTTAGAATGGCCACCTTCGGCGATAGGCGACTTTCGCCATAAAGAATGGCCTCGATAGCCTCCGGGATGCCATGGCCACGAATCTTGTCGGATCCAAAGCGAGCCATAACTCCAATGATCAAGCTGCCGATCACCGGAATGACGACCACACCGAACCCGATCGAACTGTCGGTGATCAGGGCCGGGCCGGCAGACAACTTTCCAAACCAGAAGATGTTGGTCGCGATTGAGATGAGCTTGAGCAATGCCCAGGCCCCGAAAGCGCCCCCCGTCCCAACGAACAACGATGCAGCGACGAGAATAAGCATACGCCGGTCGGCGCTATGATCGGCGAGCTTATGAGCGTGGGGTTGCGGTGCTATTGCGGTCATGGCGCCTTTCCGATCTATGGGCGGCGCATTATATCGCAATACGATATTTATCAACCGGGTTGGGAGTAATCATGACCGAGGCTTCTGTCACCGATGCCGACTATGCGGTTTTAGCGGACTTTCGTCACACGCTGCGACTGTTCATGGCATTCAGCGAGAGCAGGGCCGCTGCAGCGGGCCTGACGGCCCAACAACATCAGGCATTGCTAGCGATCCGCGCCGCTCAACCCGGCACGGCGACGATAGGCTATGTGGCCGAGCGGCTCATTCTGAAACCTCATAGCGCCACAGGCCTCATCAACCGGCTCGAGGCGCTGGGGCTGTTGACGCGCCGTCCTTCGGTGACCGATCGGCGGCAATCGCTTCTTGAACTTACGGTGAAGGCCGAAACGATCCTAGCTGACCTATCAGCCACGCATCGGGAAGAGGTTCGGCGCCTGCGTCCTCTGCTGATAACTTTGCTTGATCGCGTAGGAGAATAGAACACAAAATTTGGGTCGGCTGCTTCCGCCTTCATGACGCCGTCGTCTGACTCAGTTTAGCATTTCGAAACCTGCGCTATCTTCCTGCCCACGCAAAGACGCTATCCCTCGATCCTTTCGGACCGATATTTCGGCAAAAGCTTGGTGGAACTGTCGGAGGGTCGCTGTGCGCGCGGCTTTAGCACGGGATGCTTGCTGTCAGAGGATACCGCCTTGGGAGGCCTGATTCTCAACGGCGGCAGAAGATCTCGAAGATGCGTTCGAGATATGAAGTAGGTACCCAAAATCACCTCGGCGGGAGAGAACATCGGCCAGAGAGTAGCTGTCCAGCACGCTGAGGAACGCCATTAAGGCTTCATCCAGCACGCTGGTTAAACCGCAGGCAGGCGCAATAAGGCATGAGCCGCAACCGACGAGATCAAAATCGTCTTCCGTGTGGCGGATCAGGGCGCCAACATTGATCTCTTCCGGAGGGCGGGCGAGCCGTATGCCGCCATTGCGGCCGCGCACGCTTTCCAGATAGCCGGCGTTCACAAGGTCGTTCACTACCTTCATCAGGTGGTTCTGAGATATGCCGTAGGCACGCGCGATACCGGCAATCGACGCAAGCTCCGCGGGCGTCCGCCCCAGATAGAGCAGCACGCGCATGGCATAATCGGTGTATCGCGTCAGGCGCATCGGCACTCCAAATTTAATGATGCATTTTTATTGCATGTTTCAATGCGCGTGTATAGATGCATCAATGCTGCATGATATGGAGTCGGCGCAATGGCTCAATTACAACTCGACGATGATGGTCTGAGGGGGCTTGTGGACGCCTTCTATGCCCGCGTCCGCGTGGATGCTGAATTGGGCCCGATCTTCCGCCACGCCATCCATGATTGGCCCGAGCATCTCGACAAGCTGGCGGCCTTCTGGTCCTCGGTGATGCTCACCACCGGGCGCTACAAAGGCCAACCCGTTCCGGCCCACATGCAGCACCGAAGCCGAATTACGCCGGCCTTGTTCCAACGCTGGCTGGCGTTGTGGGCAGACACCACGAACGAACTCATGTCACCCGGCGCCGCCATTACCTTACAGGCAAAGGCGGCGCGCATCGCCGAGAGCCTGCAACTTGCCCTCTTCTTCCGGCTGGATGACCAGCCCTTCCCCCGGCCCGCACGCCAAACAGCCGACGCGACGGACCCTGCACAGAGGAGTACGCTGCCATGACCGACATTCCACTCGTTGACCTGACGGTCCATCATGCACCGCGTGACGTGCGCGATCGGATCGCGCTCGGTTTCACCAAGGTTCTGCGCTTCTGCGCCGACACTTTTTTCGCCAAGCGCTACGGCCATCGCGCCATCGTTCTGGAGACCGTCGCGGCCGTCCCCGGCATGGTCGGTGCAACCATCAATCATCTCACGTGCCTGCGCCGGATGTGCGACGACAAGGGCTGGATTCGCACCCTGATGGAAGAAGCGGAGAATGAGCGGATGCACCTGATGACGTTCATCGAGGTCGCCAAGCCGACCCTGTTCGAGCGGCTGGTCATTCTGGCGGTGCAATGGGTCTTCTACCTTGCCTTCTTCACGCTTTACCTGGTGAGCGCGCGCACCGCGCACCGCATCGTCGGCTACTTCGAGGAAGAAGCGGTGATCAGCTACACCCTCTATCTCAAGGAAATCGACGAGGGCCGCAGCGCCAATGTCCCGGCACCCGCGGTTGCGCGCCATTACTGGAAGCTGGCCGACAGTGCGACGCTGCGCGACGTGGTGTTGGCGGTGCGGGCCGACGAGGCGCATCACCGCGATGTCAATCACGGCTTTGCCGATGAACTGTCGGGAAACGCGCCGACGATCAAGGCGTCGCCCTATCCTGAGCATGCCGAAGACATCCGGTTGGCGGCCTGATCATGGCTGAGCCGCGCCCCTATCGATCCACTCCCGTGTTCGATCAGGACACGCTGCCCGCTGCCCTGCGCGCCCGCCACGATACCAAGGCGGGCGTATGGGGGGTAATCCGGGTGATCGAGGGCGCCCTCACGCTCACTTATATCGACCCGCCCTCGGAGGTGACCCTCACACCAGAAAGACCAGGGCTAGTCTGCCCGCAGCAGCCGCATTTCGTGACGCCCATTGGGACCGCGAAGATGCAGGTGGATTTCTACGATCAGGCGCCGCCGGGACACTAATCCCGAGCTACCCCTCCCATTTCTTATAAATCACATCTCAGGAGTATTTGATGTCGCAGCCTCTCAGCGATCGGACGATCGCGCTCGTCAAGGCCACCGTTCCTGCGCTCGAAGCCCATGGGCTCGACATCGTCCACGAGATGTACGTCCGCATGTTCCGCAATCCAGACATTCGCGACCTATTCAACCAGTCCCATCATGGCGACGCCGGATCGCAGCCCCGTGCATTGACCGGCGCGATCCTGGCTTATGCGAGCAATATAGAGAATCTGGGCGCGCTCGCCCCGGCAGTGGAACGCATTGCGCAGAAGCATGTTGGCCTGCAGATCCTGCCCGAACATTATCCCCATGTGGGCGAGGCACTGCTCGGCGCGATCAAGGCCGTGCTGGGCGAAGCAGCAACCGACGAGATTCTAGAAGCTTGGGGCGAGGCATACTGGTTCCTCGCCAACATCCTCATCGCGCGGGAAGAACGCCTCTACACTGAGCAGAAAACAGCGGACGGCGGCTGGAACGGTTGGCGCGAGTTCGAGGTCACGGACGTTGTGCGCGAGAGCAACGTGATTAGCTCCTTCATCCTCCGCCCCGCCGATGGCGGACCGGTCATGGCGCACAGGCCGGGCCAGTATCTGACCTTCTGGTTCGAAATTCCCGGACACCTACCGGTGAAGCGGAACTACTCGATCTCGGCTGCGGCCAATGGCGAAACCTATCGCATTTCCGTAAAGCGCGAACCGCATGGGCTGGCGTCAGGCTGGCTGCATGACGCGGCCACCATTGGTACGCGTCTGAAGGTTGCGGCCCCCGCGGGGGAGTTCTTCCTCGACGCGCATGACAAGCGGCCGGTGGTTCTGCTCTCGGGCGGCGTGGGACTTACGCCGATGGTGGCGATGCTCGAAGCGCTGGTCGAGCGTGGCGCCGACGTGCCCATCCACTATGTCCACGGCACCCATGATCGCACGACCCACGCCATGCGCGACCATGTTCGTGCGCTCGCCGCACGGGGGAAAGATGTGCGGGTCAATGACTTTCATCAGGCGCCGTTGCCCGACGAAGTCGCGGGGCGCGACTATGATGCCGCCGGCATCATCACCGACGAATGGCTGGTTACCTGCACCCCCGTGGCACAGGCGGACTACTATATCTGCGGCCCGCGCCCGTTCCTGCGTCATGCCGTTTCGGCGCTATCCCTGGCAGGCGTGCCGGCAGACCGCATTCATTACGAATTTTTTGGCCCCGCCGACGAGTTGCTAGCAGCCTGACAGAAACGAAGGACGACGAAATCCGCGAACACCACGTCTTGTCGACTGTCAAGATTGTCACCAATCGTGGCCATGCCGGGGTCTAGCGAACGAACGTCCGCTTTGGCGTGGAGAGCGGACTGTCGGCTATCGGTGAGCATAGCACGATAAGCAGAACTGATTTATGGAATGCCCATGCTCAGTAACCGCTTCGCCCTATCCATGACTTTCATTTTGTTCGCAGCGATGGTTTGCGGATTGGCTTGGATCATCGGTGACGAAGTGGTCGGCTACGTCGTTGCGACGCTATTATTTTCCTGCCTAGGCATTCTTGAGCAACTCGGCTTCATAACCGCGTTTCGAGGTTTTCTGAGGTTTGCTCTGCTGATCGTCTTACCATCGGCGGCATTCCCGCTCGCTGACCTCGGCTATCTGCCATTCCCGGAAATAGCTCTCTGGATGGCAGCATTTACCATGCTCGCAGCCTTGCCAATTTTCTGGTGGCAAATCGCAAAACGCAGCCGAAGTGAGGCGTCGTAGAATGACCGCTAATGGACATGTGTTGTAGCCAGACGAATGACCAAAAAGTTGGCGGGAGCTGCCGTTCGAACTATCGTTACTGAACGGCAGGATCCCAGTAACGGTTGATCGCTATGCCGCCACGGCCTGATAAACAGACGGCAGGTTTTAGAGAGCAGTCTTGGGCGGTCGGATGGCCGCTTTGTTGGCGGCTGTGGAACTTAGCATTTTGCCCGATGGCGGTCTCTGGTTTGGCCGCTTCTTAAAAGATGACTTTGCCGTTCCTGGCCAGTAAGGGCGGCAGCCACATGTTCCCGCTTCGCACCTTCTTTTTGCGGCATCGCGTCCTGGCCCTCATGGTGGTCCTGGCGGCGTTGTGCATGAAGGCGTTTATCCCGAGCGGCTATATGATCGGGCAAAACAGCAAAGTCCTGACCGTCCAGATCTGTCATGACGGGATTGGTGAAACGATTACAAAGCAGATCGTCGTTCCCATGGACGGTGAGCATGGGAACTCAGGCGGCAAGCAGGCCAAGGGCGACTGCGCCTTCTCCTCGCTGTCGATGGCGTCGATGGCCAGCGCCAGTCCCGCTCTGCTCGCGGCTGCTTTGGCCTTCATCATTGCACTCGGCTTCGCGCCGACGCGCTTCCCGGCCCCTAAGCGCAGTTTCCATCTCCGCCCGCCGCTGCGCGGGCCTCCGGCTCTGATCTGACAGACTTAGTTTTTGTCGGACCGGCCGGTCTGAGCGTATAGTCACGCACATGCCCGGCTCTGCCGGAGCATTTTCCTATGTATCAATTGCTGCGCCGTTCTTCGGAACGGCCCTGGGACATGTCCAGTCATGCACTGGACAGCCTCCCACCCGCTGATAACGACAGCGATCGCCCTCTCATCCTGCACATGCAGGAAAACCGCTCGCACCTCACGCGAGAGGCACGCCTCTGCTTCAGCGTGATCGCGCTGCTGTTCATGGTGACGAGCCTCGCCCCGGCGATGAAAGGCCAATGGTTCGTGCCAGCCTTCTCGATGCTGGCCATGGCAGGACTGACCTTTGCGCTGGAACGGCATGTCAAATCGCGCCCTGCCAGCGAGACACTGGAACTCGACGACGGCCACATCAGGCACCGCGACAGTGCGGGGCGTAACGACGCGCCATGTCCTCGCGAATGAAATTCCGCGCAGCGATCCGGTCCACTTCCTCGATCTTTATGTCTGCCACCTGTGCCCCCATCGGCTCATCGTGCGGCGGCGAATGCTACCTCAACGATTTTAAGTTCTGTCGTTGGAGATGACTTACGCTCATATTTGAACTTGATCTTATTGTCTCAGGTAAATGCAGGCTATCAGACCAGACCTCACATCCGCGATTGTCGATGGTGCAGATGGTCACGAATGCCGCAGCAGCCCGCAACGTATGACCTAACGGCAGCTTCGTCCCATGAGGCGGCATTCGCCTCTGGCGGCATCCGACCAACTTACGACGTTCAGCGGCCGGGACGGGGATGACCGCTGATACTGAAACCTGCCGGTTGCCGCGAGAAACCGAATCCGCAGCTAGGCGCCCCACAATCGCTTGAAGCTTGGAAAGCATTTATTCTTCGGCGTCGCGCCGGAAAAGATTGATGCGAATTTCGCCGAACCAGCCTTTGCCTACAGACGAGATGATTTTACGCGAAACGAGCCAGGCTGCGAGCGCAGCGTTGGTCTGCGTGTTTTCGAGCAGCGGAATTCCATAGCCTCGCTTGATCTCGGAAAAGGGCCTGGGGAGCTCGGCCAAAATCTCGCGGACGTCGTCGTCGCTTAGAAGTGCCTGGTAGCGATTGAACAATCTGACCTGCACCTCGATCGGTCGCGTGGCCAAGATGATAACGCGCGCGGGGCCCGCGCTGAGCCCGGGCAGGTCGGCTCCGGTTCTTTCAAGTATGGCGCCCACGATGCGCGCCCGTGTCGCAAGTCCAGAGAGCTGAGCAAGATCCATCGATCGAATGACCGTCACTTTGTGTTCGTCACTGATCGGGCTGCCGAGCAGGGCTTCGCGGAAATCGTCGTCGATCGAAAGATTGGCCTGCGTCTCCAGGAATGACTCGATGTTTCTGGTCGCGAAGGCAAGCCGAAGGTCATCATGGGCGCTGAGGAAATCCAGCGCTTCACCCGAAAAGGCGACTCTTCCCTCTTCGATCACGATTCGCAGCTTGGCGGCGTCCACGCCCTCCGGGAATCGCGAAAAGCTTTCCGGCAAGGCTCGAACGTAATTCCGATAGGCCGCCTCGGTCAGTCCATCATTCTCGATAAGGAAACGATGGAGCGACGGCGCGCCTTCGTCTTCGGGCATTGGTTCGGCCGAAAGCGCCGCTTGCGGCGCGTCCATATTGAGAAAGGTGGTGAGGCTCTCGGCATCGAATGCCTCGCTGGAGAGGAAAGCCCGGACGTTCTCCCAGGACGGAGCGATCCGGCCCAGTTGGAACGCCGGGCTTTGGAAGCGCGCCGGCACATCCGTCAAAATGGGGATCACGCCCGACTGCGTCCGGAGGAAGGCGACCAGATCGTCAAAATCCGCGTCGTCTCGCGCGAGGAGAGCGAGGATGGTGGCGGTGCTTTCTTGCCGATTTTCGGGGAGGCCCAGCAGGACGAGCTTCAGATGGCCCGCGAATTCACGCTCGATCCTGGCAGTAAGCGGGGCGTTCGCGATCTGGGAGATGGTGGTATAATGCCGCGTGTGCAGGGACTGCATGTCGCCCTCGCCCAGGATGGCCTCAAAGGCGTAGTCGAGATTGTCGATGGTGAGCGCATAACGGCCCGCCTCGAAAAGTGAGCGCGCGATGCCGGGGAAGCCATCGACGCTGCGCAGGCTTTCCAATTCGAAGCCCAGCGCTTCCAGCCTCGACGGTTCGCAGCCGACGCCCAGCGCCAGTATCTCAGCAAGATTGACCGCGAGGAATTCCGAAAGTTCGGCGTATTTTCCCGGCAACGCCTCAAGTGTGGTGAGCGGTAACTGCGCGATCAGTTGCGCGAGGTGGGACAGATGCCTGGGGTTGGCGAGGGTCGCGGGGATGAAGCCAGGCCATGACCGGACCATGCCGGCGACAAATGTGGGCACCTGCGTCCCGGAAGCGTAATAGCTCGTGAAGAACGCATCAATCGTTTCGAATTCTGACGACAGATAGCCAAACATGGCATCGACGTGAGATCCATAGGATGCCGGATCAGACAGCAGGCAATCGACAATTTTGACGTTGAGCACGTAGCTCTGCCGGAAATCCTCATCGCGCATCGCGGCTATAACTTCTTGAGGGTTATCGATCGGGAAGCCTGGTTCTGGCGTGATGAAGCCACGAATCTTTTTCAGATATTTGTTGTCGTTCGGAGACAGGCGGCCCGCATGGAATAGCGACGTGTATTGATAATATGTGTCGTCGAGATGCCCTTCGAGGACAAGGAAGCGCGCGAGTTCGCTTCTGTTGCCGAAGGCCTTGAAGAGTTCGTCCAGCCCATCGGTGTTGAGCCGAATGATCTCGTTGAATTTGGCGGCGCGAAGGCTCGCGCTTTTCGCACGCAAGGCGCGGAGCTTCTTGGCGGCGGTATTCCTGAATCCAACTGCCCTCTGCTCAATCTCCTTCTTGCGTTCCTGATAGGTTCGCGACGGATCAACCTCCGCCGCAATCATCGAAGGATTGAGCTGAGTCTGATGACCTTGTGGCGACCTTAAATAGACATTCGAACTCTTGATGAGCTGATCAAACGTATCGGTCGTGGCGATCGAGGAGATCTCGACCCAACTCTGTCCATTGACCATGATTTGCGATATGTAAGACGGCGCCTTCTCAATGAGCGCCATCGCGTAGATTCGGCGCAATTCCAGAACATCGGACGGGATCTTTCGCTCAGCAACGTCGATCTCGTCTTCCAGGTGCTCGATCTGGGCTCTACGTGACCCAGCCACAAGTTCAAGCCTGCCGTCGCCCAGGCGCATGACGATTGCCGGCATCAGCTGCCCATTTTGACGCACCGATTCAGCGAGTTCTTCCAAATCGCTTTGCGCCGCTCCCTCTCGCGATCGCGGATTCCAGCGAGACAGGGTCAATTCCTTGGGATCGACCTGGAAGATCTCCCCTTCACTTGTCATTGCCGGCCGGCGCGGATCATATGTTGTTTCAACCATGTTCTCTTCCTTTCCACCGTAGCGGTGGGGAACAAGAATCGACGAAGCCAGGAAGCCTACTGAATTTCGGCAAACTTATGATCGAGACCTAGCCATGTAGGGGTGATGGCCTGAATGGATGCGATCTTGACCGCAAGCGGTGTTGGGATACCACGCATATAGAGATTTGGTGCCCAGCGATGCGCCTGGCGTACCTCAAACGCGATCTCGTCACGCTTGGCGGCCATCGCTTGCGGTGCCCCGGCGGGATTGGCTCCAGACGCGAGCCACGACCAGATGGGCAGATCAACGTCCCGGCAGAACCAGAGGCCCGGCAGAAAGAGATCGGCTATCGGCGCGCTGCCCGCCTCGACACCCCTGGATATAAGATCGAGCAACGGGCGATCGTCCGCGAAATTTCGGGGGTCCCAATGCATCGTGATCGAAGCCGCGATCGCGCTGCGATGCACCCTGGACTTGAGCTGACATAGTTGTTTGCGAACGGCATGAGCACCGACCGTTTCCGGAGAAGTGCCATAACGATGTCCGGTACGCAGGTCGTGCTCAAACTTATCAAGTTCGATCTTGCTCGGGTCGATATTGCGCAGGATCGCTTTGCCCGCACGAAGCGTGTCCATCGGTAGCTGGGATCCATCGTCAGTCGTACCAGGCACTCCGCTTCGCTTACTGCTTGAGGAAAAGACGGTGAATAGCGCGCCGAAAATCGCTTCCAGCACGGTGCGGCCGTAAAAGCGGGCATAATGATTGTCGTGATGGCTGGTCAGGCGATGGAGATGTTTGTCATCCTCGGCTCGCCGTGTCGATGCCACCGTCCGATCCTCGCTGAATGCCACAACCGGATCGGGATCCCACGTACCAAAGCGAACTTGGGTGAGCGGATGTTCCCTCGCAAGATAATCACCCGCCATCGCGCGAGCCAGCATCGCGTGACTGACACCGGCGTCAACAATCGCTGTGCCGAGCCGGCTCTCCTCGACGATCGCTGTTTGCGGCGCGTCGTTCTTGATGCGTCGATACGCGCTCGTCAAACCGAGCCGGGCATCCTGGCCATCAGCGTTCGGCTCGTGCATGCGCCATATCAATTCACGGCCAATTTCGCAGGCTCGACCGAGCTCGAAAAGTTGTGCCATTACCCCTGGCAGGCCGAGCGGTACATGTTTGAACAGCGTCATGCGCGCGGACAACCATGGAAACAGAGCGATAACGTCGTCGAGCCGCCGCAGGATAAATAACCGGAACAGGCCCTCCGTCCGAAAACGCAGGAACCAGTCAAGACGATCCGCCGCCGACGGCAGATGAAGAACGGCTGGCGTCCATTGGTCGAGGCTGGCCTCGCAGCTCAGAAGACGATTAAGGCGAATATCCAACTCCTCGCTGGACCAGATTCGATCGAGACTTTCCTGTTTCCTGGACTGGCAAATCCGCCGCTCAAAGCTATCGAAAGCCTGATCATCAAGGACGATATCAAGACATAACTGCTCCAGATGATCGACCAAGTGCCTGATGACGTCCAGTGCCCGGCCATTGCGCTTGGCAGCGCCCTCTCCATTTTGAGGGTTACGCCGGAATGGAGGTCGTTGCTTTTGGGAGGATCACGGCCGCTGGATTTTCCAATCGAGGGCGAAGCGCCGCATGGACTCGACAAAGTCGCGTTCTTCCTGCTCATTCCACAGCCGCACGATTTCGATGCGGTCTACGAGTGCGTCATAGCATGCTTTGAGTTTCGGCAGGTGTTGCATCCCAGCCTCAAGTTTCTGTCCACCGGGCGCTTGAACGAGGGCGAGGATTTGTTCGGTCATAGTGTCGATTTCGCGAATAATCGGTTCAATATCGTTAATGTCTTGCTCGATCCCTCCGAGCTTTGCGCGGATCGTCATGTGTGTCCTTCTCTTTTGTTGAACCGAAGATTGGCGCCGTGTTTGAACAGCCAGTCGGCCGCGTCGCCACGCGTCAGAAAATCAGGCTGATCCACAGAAAGCGCACGGGCAGTTGCCGTGGCTAGAAATCCCTGACCGGATGTTGGTGGCAGGTCGCGCCAGCGTTTGAGCTGGTCCTGTCCATCATAGGCCGCGAAAGATTCGCAGTTGGCTAGATATCGGGCGCGGGCGCGTAGATAGGTGGATTGCTTACCGCGCGATGCGAGCCGATCATGATGGGCATCGAGCAGGGGCCGTAACAGATCGACAAGTCTGTCCTGCTTGGAGGCTGCGATCGCGGACATCAGGTCGGCCAGCGCCTCGAAGCCGATCGTCCAAAGTCCTGCGAAAGCATGGCGATCCTCTGCACGAAGGCCAGCCTTGGCGAGTGGCAAGCCCAGACCAAACTTGCCGCCCTCCCTCAACCAGTTTTCTGGAAGACGACCATCTACCAACAAACCATGGTCGTGCAGATATTCCATACCATGCACCGCAGCGCTCGGGCGAAGGAAGGAAAGTTGAGACAGGCGTCGCAGCAAATAGGCCGGCTGCTGGGGCGATGCGTCATCCCGAATGAGCGACAGCGCCTCGGTCCAGGGCTGCGTAAGCCACCAATGTACAAGCGCAATATCGGCCACGCGGAGACCGGCCCCTGCGAGGACGCCGCCGAGCGCAAATTTATGATGGTTGGGGTGACATCCAACCGCTGTCTGCTCGCCTTCGCTGGTCGTCAATTGGGCTTCCAGCACCGTGCTGTCGCCCAGCACATGCGCAAGCTCATTCTCGAGCCATCGCTCTAGCGCCTGAGGTGATTGTGGCGTCTCATTCATGACGCTCGCGATGAGCCTCGAGAATCCCAAAAGCCAGGAAGCCCAGCGTCGGACGCGCGCAGTCCGCCCGATGTCCGGGAGGTGGCCACCTCATGTATCGCGGCAGGTTATTAGAGGAAGCCGCACCGTTCTGGGCTTCCTCGCTTCATGGATTTTGCTCCGCTAACCGAGCTTGGCAGGCCAGTGATGCACCGAAGGACTATGACACTGGCCACATCTTGAAGCGAATTCTATTTTTCAGGCGGGGTGCGCAATAAATGAATTCTTCGAATTCGGACATGAGAGTTGCTTCGCGAAGGACCCCGCCCGATCCATCAAGTGACATCGAGATTTTAACGGCAAAGGGTCGTTGCATCCGTGCAACCGCGGCCAATCTCGAACTCGCCATGGTGCAGCATCGCAGTGAAGAGACCGCTCAGGCCAAGGCGGCAGCCAATGCGCGTCAGCGCAAACTGGCGACCGCCAAAGCCGATCGGGCAGCAGCATTCGCCGTCATGCGCGAAATTGAACAGGGCTATCGGGACCATATTCGATTTGCCGTGCGGGTCCGGGTCAAGCCTCCCGTTAGGGGGGAGGAGGGCAAGAGGAACGAGATCAGGATTGCGCCGGGAGCTAAGCGCGCAATTTCCCACGGTTCGAGTTGGGAAGTCGACCGCAGCGGGATGCGCGGCGTCCACTACCAGCAAAGCTACATCAGTCGGAAAAGCCCTGCTTTCAAGCCCGGCTGCGCGAGAAAGCGGCTTCTGTATATCACGCGGCCTGATGCGGTGCTCGCCGATGAGCACGGCGAGCCCCTCATCTTTTCCAACCTCGGGCTTAATACCTATGAAATGGGCAATGCCTGGGATGTCATCGAGGCAGCATCCACCCGCAAAAACGCTAAGATCCAGATTGAAGCGATCGTGGCCTTTGATGCGGATGCCGCGCCCGCCGAACAAATTGCGGCGTTGCAGACATTCCTTCGTACTGTGTTCGATCCGCTCGACATTGGTTACACGGCCGCCATCCACACGCCCTCGCCGACTGGAGACCAGCGCAATACGCACGCTCATATCCTCTTCAACCTTCGCCCGGTGCGCAGGATCGCTGAGAATGAATGGGAAATTGGCGACAGCATGATCCGGGAACTGGATGGTCAGGCCGGTTTGACGGCATTGCGCACCCTATGGGCCCATGCTCAGACGATGGCAGCTGAAGAAGCCCAGCGCGATATGGCGTACACGGCGCTATCTTACGCCAATCGTGGGCTCAATCGTCAGGCTGGCGAGCATCTGGGGCCAGCCCGATCAGCGCAAGTGCTTCGCGGCAAACATGTTCCTGCGGACCTGCGCAATCGCAAGAAAGCTGAAGCGAACCACCTGCGCCGCAAGCTTGCCGATCTCAACAGCAAGAAGAGGGCTCTGGTTAGGCTCAGGGATACGCTTGAAAAGCGCAAAGCTAGCTTCGCCGATCTTACCCAGCCGGGATCAGACCTCGCGTTGATCGCCATTCCCGCAATACCAACGCGCGGGACCCTCGCCGACAATGTTATTCCGCCCCCATCGCCGCCATTGGCGGTCAACGCGCACGTTATGTTCGATCACGGTTCCTTTCCTCGCAAGAAGCCAGTTGCACCCGTGCAACCTGCGCCGTTGTCCGCCGTCATTTACTTACCTGGAATCCCGCGCCCACTTCTAGTCGGCCCACTGTACACCGACCAGAATAAGCTGCTCAGCACTCGATTGCCGATGGGTATGGAATGTTGGGCACTACCGGCAACGTTGGTCGCTGCGACCCAGCACCTCGGGGCTCTTCCAATGCGCACCGCAATCCGGTCAACATCGGCGATAGTGCAGCCGCCCCATAGTCCCTTTAGCTGTTCTCTTCCTGTTCGCAGCGAACCCCTGACCGGCCCGCTGCTTTTGCCAGCCCAGCTGGTCAGCACCCCCAAGATGCCAACTTTGCCGTTGAGACTGCCAGCCACGCCGAGTGCCTCGTTGCCACTGCCTTTGACAGCGACCGTGCGCTTACCTCTGCATGCTGTTTCGGCGAGATTTGCGCGGCATCGATTCGCTGTTCCCGCACGGTTCACAACGATTGAGCTCAGCAGCACGATCCTTCGCGAACCGCCCCCGGAAGCAGAGGCAATCGAACCGCCTCTGGTCCGTTATCCGTCGACGCTCGACGGCGCTTTGCGACAGCGCGCACTGAACGCGTACCGATCCATGCAGCAATTGTTCGAGCTCGCCGAGAGAAGGGAAAAAGAGAAGTCCGATTTGAAAAAGGTAGCTGCGGCGGCCGCTACCGCGTCAGCCGAAAAGCTCCGCACCCGGCCGACACAAGCCGCTTCGCCCGCCCGGACATCTACGGCCTCGACGATCACCGGTGTGCAGACAGCCGGACAATTCGCAGACGGTTTTGGCGGCGTGCGCACCTCGTTTCCGCCTTCGCATGCCGCTCCGGCGGGAGCGCTGCGCATGCCCGCATTCACGCGTGAAGGCGTGCCAGGGCAAGCGCTCAAGAGTCTGCTCTATTGCCTTGCGAGGAACCCGCTGCTCGCCGAGTTTGCAGATGATCGTCGTCTCACCATAACGCCGGCCTCACAAACGGATCCCGGTCTGCGCGAGGCGGCGTTCTTCATGCACTGCTGGCGTTCCGATCCAGCAATCCATGACTTGATGGTCGAAGTCGCCCGCCGAGCGCGCGCGGGGGACGAGCATCCTTGGCCGCCCAAGTTCGCGAATACGTTGCGTGAATTCGCCAAGCGTCGCGATAGGGAGGAAAAGGACATCCGTCAGCGATCGCTCCAGCTCGGCAAAAGTATCGGGATCGAGCATCGTGGGCTTGAGCGCTAGCTAACTTGGCGTACCAGACCACATGATCTGCGCGCTTTGTCCCGGAAGCAAGCCAGTCCTTCAACCAGTTCTGCCGGCGCCGCTGGGCTTCCTAGGAATATCGATTCTCGACGTCCACTCAAAGACGCATGGCAACGGCTAGAGACCATGTGGCAGCAACTTCACCCGGTGATGAACCGGCGACCAGGATTGTGTTTGAAAACCGCGCGTTCGAGGCGCCCTCCGTCGAGGAGGCCAGGCTCATCGTCTCCTGGCTCGAAGCCGAGCTGCTCGATCTCTTCAAGGATACATCATGACCAAGACAAAGCGCCTGCCGGCATTCGGCTATGTTCGAGTGTCCACTGACGAACAGGAGGAGAACCGCACGAGCATAGAAAGCCAGATTTCTGCTGTCGAAAGCTATGCCCATGACCACGGCTATCAGATCATCGAGATGTTCATCGAGCCTGCTGCCTCCGGTCGAAACCAGCGCCGCCCAAAATTTCTCCAGATGATCGCACTGGCGACGGCGCCGGATCATCCGGTTGAAGCAATCATTGGCTGGGCGCAATCTCGTCTATGGCGCGACCTCGAGACCCATGTGAACACCCGCAACAGTTTGAGCAAGGCACGCGTGGCTCTGCTCTCCGTGACGCAGTCATTCGGAAATGACTCAAACGGCCAGATGCTTGGCAACATGACCGCCATGTTCGACGAACATTTTGCGCGGGAGACAGCGAAACATACGCGCCGAACGATGCGGGCGAACGCCGAGGAAGGTTTTTATAACGGAGGGCGTTTTCCGTTCGGCTACGAAGCGCGCACCGTGGAAGTGCGTGGAAAGAAGGAGAAGCGGCGCCTCTTTATCAACGAACAGGAAGCGGTCGTGGTGCGGCTGATCTACGATCTGGCCGATCATGGCGAGGGCGAAGGCCCCATGGGCGGGCGCGCCATCGCCGGCTGGCTCAACGACCGCGGCTACACGCTGCGAGGGAAGCCATTCTACAACGGGACGATCGCGAGCATCCTCTCCCAGCCTCATTATCTCGGGCGCTACTCGAACATGACTGTCGATGAAAACGGCGACAAGTTGCCGGAAACAGACTGGGTGTGGGTCGAGTGTCCGCCGATCATCGATCCAGAGCAGGCAGCAAGAATCGCGACCTCCCGCGCGAAGCGCAGCCCGAAAGTTACAGCGCCCAGGATCGTATCAGGGCCAACGCTCCTTACCGGAAAGGTCCGATGTGGCATGCCTGACTGCGGTGCAGGGTTCACCATGGCGACCGGAAAGGGAGGACGATATCGCTATTATCGATGCAATCGGCGGACCAATGCTGGCGCCGGCAGCTGCAAGTGCCCCGCCGTCCGCGTTGAGAAACTCGACGCCATCGTAGTTGACGCTCTGCTCGAAAAGCTCTTCACGCAGGAGCGTCTTGCAGAGCTTCTTGCCCGCGTGATGGACGTCTCAGACCAAGCTCAGCAACGGCAGCGCGCTGAGCTTGGTCAGTGCCGCGCGGAAACGGACCGTTCACAGGCCGCCTTGAGCCGCCTGCTCGATCTCGTCGCTCAGGGCATCATGAGCCCGCGTGACCCCGCATTGGCTGAAAAGCTCTCCGAGCACCGGGCACGCATCGCGACCTTGTCCGAACGCGCAAATCTGCTGGAGCGCCAACTCAATCGCGGCGGAACGATCCTGACGCCCGACCTAATCAAGCGTTTCAGTCAGCTCATTCGCGACAGGCTCCGGGATGATGAATCGCCGCTCCGGCGGAGCTATGTGCGCATGTTCGTTGATGAAGTGATCGTTGGGGCAGCGCCGGATAAGGGCAGCGAACCCCACATCATAGTGCGTGGCTCCCAATCCACCATCGAGACGGCAGTGATTTCTGCCGCAGTATCAACGAAAGGCCAATTGCCCATCTTTGACCGGGAATGGTGCCGCTTAGGTGACTCGAACACCTGACCCTCGCATTACGAATGCGATGCTCTACCGGCTGAGCTAAAGCGGCTCCGGCTCGCCGGCAAACCGGCGATCATCATGATGCGTGTCCGGTGCGGCGCACGATCATGCAGGCGGGGCGCTTATCAGCGTGTGCCGGGCATGGCAAGCGCCGATCGCGTTTTCGCCTGTGGTATCGCGCGGGCCGGCGGCGATATTTGGTGCCTTTACCGGGCCTTTACCCTTCATGGCGCAGGGTTCGCCCCTTGCACGCGACCACAGGCGAATCCTCGAATGGACGTACATCACAGCCCGGCCGATGCGGTCACCACGCTGGACGAAGCCATGGATGCCCCTCCGCTCGTCCGCTTCGACGAGCGGCGCATGCACATCCGCGCTTATAATTACTGGTCCTCGCTGCTCCGCGACCGGTCGCTGCCGAGTATCGAGGATCTCAATCCCGAGGAACTTCAGGATTTCGGCTCGCACAGCGTGCTGCTGGACTTCACGGCGGGCGTCGAGGATCCGACCATTGCCTTCATCGGCCCCGCTCTGGCCGCGCAGTGCGATATCGACACCTCCGTGCGCCGGGCCAGCCAGGTTCCGGCCCGCACATTGCTCTCCCGCCTGACCGACCATTATCTGCAGATCGTGGCCAACGCCGCGCCGATCGGGTTCGAGGCGGAGTTTACCAACCAGCGCGGCGTCGAGGTCATGTATCGCGGCATCATGATGCCCTTCTCGACCCGCGATGACGCGATCGACTTCGTCTATGGCGTGATCAACTGGAAAGAGGTCGCGACGGATGCGCTGACCGAAAGCATCATCGCACAGGCCGAGGCCGCCTCGCCGGTGCGTATGAGGACGACCGACGCGACCGCCATCTGGGCTGACGGCCCCTCCGCGCAGACGATCGCAGCGGCGTCCGTAACCGATTTCGCCGAAGACGTGCCGACCGACGATGCGCTGGACCTGACCAGCGAGACGATCACCCTGCCGGACCACGACACGGCGCTGGCCGACATGCTGGCCCTGGCGCGCGACGCCGCCATGGCCGCCCATGCCCAGGAGGGACGGACACGCCACGCGCTTTACCGCGCGGTCGGGCTCGCGCATGCGCTGGCGCAGGTCGCCGCCGCCCGGCGGGAGGATTATGCCGCGCTGCTCGCCGACTCTGGCATAGCCGTGCAGCCTCGCAGCCCGCTGACCGCGCTGGTGAAGCTGGTCTTCGGCACGCACTATGACAAGACGCGCCTGGCCGAGTTCGTCTGCGCCATCCAGTTCGCGCTCGACGCGCGGATGCAGCCGGGCGCCCTGATCGCGCATCTTCATGCCACGGTGGGCGGCCTCAAGGGCGTGGTGGCGCAGGTCCGCGCGGCGCGACGCAACGAAGCTCCCAAAGAGCCGCACAAGGCCATCATGCGCTCCCGCCGGGTGCTGAAGCAGGCCCCTGCCCTCCCCGCCGATCAACTGGCCATGGACGGCGAAGGGCTGGCCGTGGTGATCATGCGGCGAGAGGCCGATGGCTCACTTGCCATGGTGGCAGCGCTGGACGGCGCCGACCAGCTGGCCGAACGGGTTCTGACGAAAGCAGCCAAGGCGATTCCGGCATCCTGAGCAGGCGCGGAGCATAAGCAGGCCGAGCAAGGGTCCGGTTGCGGACCCTGCTGGCGGGGTTTAACCACACAGGCCCGACACTGCTTCCACAGATGTGCGTTAGGCAGACAAGGGCCGGCACAAGTGGAAGAGGATGTCCATGACCATCAAGACCAATCGCGACGACGCGCTGACAGCAGCCATCGCGGAGGCACTGGCCAAGGGCGTGCTCGAAAGCGAGCAACAATCGCCCCAACCGGACCAATGGGACGAGGCGGCGCGCTTCGTGCTGGAAGCCGCCGCAATGCGCAAGGATGGCGAGAGCGCCATCCTCATCGACAGCCTGACCGATGAGCGCAGTGCAGGCGCCGCGAGCCGGCGGCAGCGCATCGCCATCATCAACGCCGACATGCCCTTTCTTGTCGACAGCATCGGCAATTGCCTGAGCCAGGCCGATCTGGTGATCCACGTGCTCGCCCACCCGATTCTCCCGGTGCGGCGTAACGAGGACGGCGGGTTGCTGGCCATTGGCGATGAGGACGGCGCCGTCCGCGAATCGCTGATTTATATCGAGACCGACCGCATAGACGCGCGCGGTCGGCGGGAGCTTTGCCGGGCGCTGGAGGAAACCCTGTGCCACGTCCGCGCGGCGGTGAGCGACTGGCGGGCGATGATCGACGCGCTCAATGGCGATGCCAATCGCCTGGGCGCCGGCGAAGGCGGCGACTTTCTGCGCTGGCTGCTCAAGGGCAATCTCACCCAATTGGGGCACGAGCTTTGGACGCCGAATGCCCAGCCAAGCCGGCGCAAGGGCATTTGCCGGGCTGCCGAAAGCCCCGTGCTTTCGGACCAGTCCGCCGCTGCCGCCCTGGCCTGGTTCGAGTCTGGCCATGCCGGGCCACTGATCCTCAAATCCAACATGATGGCCAAGGTCCATCGCCATGTGCTGATCGACCTGTTCCTTGTGCCGGTGCGGGAAGAGGGCAAGATCACCGCCATTTCCATCCATGCCGGTCTGTGGACGAGCGCGGCGCTCGCCACCGCCCCAGAGGATGTGCCCATCCTGCGCGACACGCTTTCGGGATTGATGGCGCGGTTCGGCTACAATCCCTCCGGTCATGCCGGCAAATCGCTGGTCCACGCCCTCACCGCCCTGCCGCACGACCTGATGCTGGCGTTCAGCGCGCAGGACCGGGACCGCATCACGCTCACCGCCATGTCGCTGGCCGACCGGCCCCGCCCCAAGCTGGAGCTGGTGAGCGATGTGCTCGGCCGGCACCTCTTCGCCTTCGTCTGGATGATGCGCGACGACCTCTCGACCAGCCGTCGCGAAGGTATCTCCGCGCTGATCGCCTCGGCGGCGCACGCCAGCCTGCTCGGCTGGTCCATCGCGCTGGAGGAAAGCGGTCTGGCGCTGGTGCGCTTCACCTTCGACCTGCGTGATGAAGGACAGGTGCCCGACGCCGAGGCGCTGGACCTGCAGATCGCGCAACTGCTGCGCGGCTGGACGCCAGCCGTGGAACAGGGGCTCATCGAACTAGGCGAAAGCTCGCGCGCCGCCGTCCTCGCCCAGCGTTATGCGCCGACCTTCCCGATGTCCTACCGGGAAAGCGCCGGGCCGGACGAAGCTGCCCGCGACGTGCTGGCGCTGCACCAACTCACCGGCCCCGATGATCGCAGCGTGCGCTTCTACCGCATCGCGCAGGATGGCGACCACCAGCTGCGCGTGAAGATCTATTCGCTTGAACCGCTTGTGTTGTCAGAAGCCGTGCCGGCGTTCGAGAATTTCGGCTTCCGGGTACTGGAGGAGCGCAGCACCAGCGCGGGCGCGGAGGGTTCGCTCGGCCATATCCAGCGCTTCACCCTCGAGCGGCAGGATGGCGGCCCCGCGGCCGAGGTGCTCGACCGCGCGGCAATTGTCAGCGAGGCGCTCGATGCCGTGCTGGAAGGCAGGGCGGAAAATGATCGCTTTGCCGAACTGATCGTCACGGCGCAGCTGGGGCCGCGCGACATCGTCTTCCTGCGCGCCATCTTCCGCTATCTGCGCCAGACCGGGCTTGCCTACGGCCTTTTGACCGTCGTCGAAACGCTGCGGCGCGAGGCGCGTATCGCCCGCCAGATCGTGGACCTGTTCTTCGCGCTGCACGATCCTGCGCGCGGCAAGGATGCTGAAGACGCCGCGACGATCAACGCAGCCATTGATACCGCACTCGAAGGCGTCAAAGGCCTTGATGAAGACCGCATCCTGCGGCTCTACCGCGCGGTGGTCAACGCCACGCTGCGGACCAATGCCTTCACCCCGGCCGCGCAGGAGGCGCTGGCTTTCAAGCTGGACAGCGCGCTGGTGCCCGGCCTACCCAAACCGCTGCCTTGGCGCGAGATCTGGGTCTATTCGCCGCGCGTCGAAGGCATCCACCTGCGCACCGGGCGCATCGCCCGCGGCGGGCTGCGCTGGTCCGACCGGCGCGACGACTTCCGCACCGAAATCTTGGGGCTGATGAAAGCCCAGCGGGTCAAGAATGCGGTCATCGTCCCCACGGGCGCCAAGGGCGGCTTCTACCCCAAGATGCTGCCCAACCCGGCAAGCGACCGCGATGCGTGGCTGGCCGAAGGCACCGAGAGCTACCGCGTGTTCATCCGGGCGCTGCTCTCCGTCACCGACAATATCGTCAAGGGCAAGACCGTGCACCCAAAGGGCATGGTCATCCGCGACGGCGCCGACCCCTATTTCGTGGTGGCGGCCGACAAGGGCACGGCGAGTTTCTCGGACGTCGCCAATGCCATCGCCATCGATCATGATTTCTGGCTGGGCGATGCGTTCGCCAGCGGCGGCTCCAACGGCTATGACCACAAGGCGATGGGCATCACCGCGCGCGGGGCTTGGATCAGCGTGCAGCGCCACTTCGCTGAAATGGGCGTCGACGTGCAGAAGGACCCGGTGCGGGTGATCGGCGTGGGGGATATGTCCGGCGACGTGTTCGGCAATGGGATGCTGCTCAGCAAGAGCATCCGCCTGGTCGCGGCGTTCGACCACCGCCATATTTTTATCGATCCCGACCCCGATGCATCCGCCAGCTGGAAGGAGCGCCAGCGCCTGTTCAAGCTGCCGCGCTCAAGCTGGGCGGATTACAAGGAAAGCCTGATCAGCGAAGGCGGCGGCGTGTTCGCCCGCAGCGAAAAGAGCATCCCGCTCAGCCCGCAGATGCAGGCGCTGGTCGGCACCGACCAGACGGCCATGGAGCCGGCGGCGCTGATTTCGGCGCTGCTGCGCGCGGAGACCGATCTGCTCTGGTTCGGCGGCATCGGCACCTACATCAAGGCCGCCAACCAGAACAACGCCGAGGTCGGCGACACCGCGAACGACCGTCTGCGGGTGGATGGCGAGGACGTGCGCGCGAAGGTGATCGGCGAGGGCGCCAATCTGGGCGTCACCCAGGCCGGGCGCATCGCCTATGCGCTCAAGGGCGGGCGGATCAATACCGACTTCATCGACAATAGCGCGGGCGTCGATTGCTCGGATAATGAAGTGAACATCAAGATCGCGCTCAACAAGGAGGTCGCTGAAGGGCGGCTTGCGCAGGAGGCGCGCAACGATCTGCTGCGAGCCATGACCGATGAGGTCGCCGCCATCGTTCTGGAAGACAACCGCCTGCAGGCGCTCGGCCTCTCCATTGCGGAGCAGGGGGGGAGCGCGGACCTCGCCTCCTATGTCCACCTGATCCACACGCTGGAGGATGGCGGGCATCTCGACCGCAAGGTGGAGGGTCTTGCCCCTGACGAGGAGCTGGTGCGCCGCGCTAGCGAAGGGCTGGGGCTAACGCGGCCGGAGCTGGCCGTGCTTTTCTCGACCGCGAAGCTGACGCTGCAGGACGCCATCGAGAAGAGCGACCTTGCCCGCGATCCTGCGCTGGAAAGCGACCTGATCGGTGCCTTCCCGCCCCTGATGCAGCAGCACGAGGGGGATGCGATTGCCGCTCACCAGCTGCGCGACGAGATCATCGCCACCAAGATCGCCAACCGCATCGTCAATCGCCTCGGCGTGATTCTGCCCTTTGCCCTCACCGAGGAAGCCAGTTGCTCGCTCGATGAAATCGCCCATGCTTTCGTGATCGCCGAGCGCCTGTTCGGCGTGCGGCAGCTTTGGGACGATATCGATAGCGCCGATCTCTCCGAGCAGGCGCGGCTCGCCCTCTACCGCAGCGTCGCCAATGCGATGGCAGGCCATATCGGCGATGCGCACCGCTCCTTGCCGACCGGCATCGCGCCGCACAAAGCCATGGCAATGCTCGATGGCGCCATCGACACGCTCAAGACCAAGGTCGACAGTCTGCTACAGCCCGAGCCGCTCAAGGCCGCCGAAGCCATGAGAGCCATGCTCACCAGCCTTGGCGTGCCGGATGCGCTGGCCGAACGGACCGTGATGCTCGTGAAGATGGATGGCGCCATCGGCCTTGCCCTGCTCGCGCAGAAGGGGTCGCAGGACGCGCTGAGCGTTGCCGCCGCCTTCACGCGGCTGGGCAGCCTGCTCGGCATCGACTGGCTTCAGGCCCTCGCCGCCCAGATGACGCCGAGCGACCCGTGGGAACGCTTGCTGGTTGCCGGCAGCGCGCGGGAATTGCAGCAGATGCGGCTCGGCTTCCTGGCCCGCGCCGGCGCGAAGACGAGCGAGGAGCATCTCGATCGCTGGCTCGCGGAGAACAAGGTTGCGGTGGAGAAGTTCACGGACTTCATCGCCCGCGCCCGGCAGGCCGCCGCGCCTTCTGCCGCCATGGTCGCGGAATTGACCGGACAGGCCCGAACGCTGCTCAGCCGCTAGCGAACCGCGCCGCGCGGGCTCACCAGCCAGGGCTTCACCACGCCGCTCGGCTTGGGCGTGCCATCGAGTCGCACGGCACGCTTGATCGTAACGCGGTCCTTGATCATCTGGCCGAACATCACGCCGCGCCCGCAGCAGGTGTCGCGCGCCATGATGCGCCTGACCACATCCATGCCCGCGACCACCTGGCCGAAGGCGGCATAGCCCGCATAGCCCGGCCTTGCATCGAGCGTGGGGTTGGCGCCGACCTGAATGGAGAAGTTGCCGGTGCCCGAATTGGGCTCCTTGTGACGCGCCATGGAAATGGTGCCATCCAGATGTTTGAGGCCAGTCTGATCGGTCGGCTCCAGCTCCACAGTGGGGAAGTAGACCCGCCGCGCCTCGGTATCGATCCCGCCCTGGACGAAGCCCGACTTGGGATCGTTCTTGCGGCGGAAGGCCCGGTAGAAGCTCGTCCCGTCCAGCCGGCCATCATCCACATAGATCATGAAATTGGCGACCGTCTTGGGCGCGCGACGGGCGTTCAAAGCGAGCACGATGTTGCCCATGTCCGTCTCCAGCCGCACGCGGATGAAGCCGGGCGTCGGCTTGGTCGCGCTTTGCGCAAGCAGCGGCCCGGGCACCGCAACCAGCAGCAGGGAGAAGAGAGCGAGGAAGATGAGGTTCAGGCGCAGGACGGGAACAGGCTGAAGAAACAAGAGCATCGATCCGGGCAGTGGCAGGGCGGGCGAAGCCGCACCATGTCACATCGCGGCGCCCGGCATCAACCCGCCGGCGCGCAGAACCGGGCGGACCGAGGCCCGCTCCGGCTGCATGCCTACTTCTGCCGGCACAGCTTAGTGGCGGAAGTGACGCATCCCGGTGAAGACCATCGCCAGCCCGGCCTCATCCGCCGCCGCGATCACCGCGTCGTCGCCCAGCGACCCGCCCGGCTGGATCACCGCGCGTGCGCCAGCCTCGGCCGCTGCGAGCAGGCCGTCGGGGAAGGGGAAGAAGGCATCGGACGCTACGGCGCTACCGACGGTGCGCGGCTCGCTCCAGCCCGCAGCCTCGGCCGCCTCGCGCGCGCGGATGGCCGCGATGCGGGAGGAATCGCGCCTGTTCATCTGCCCGGCACCGATGCCCGCCGTCACACCATCCTTGGCATAGACGATGGCATTGGAGCGGACATGCTTGGCGACCGTCCAGGCGAACAGGCAGTCGGTCAGTTCCTGATCGGTCGGCGCCCGCTTGGTCACCACCTTGAGGTCATCGCGGCTGATGCGGCCATTGTCGCGCGTCTGCACCAGCATGCCGCCCGCAATGGACTTCATCGTCATGCCCGCGCGTGCCGGATCGGGCAGCGGGCCGGTGAGGATGAGCCGCAGATTCTTCTTCTTCGCGAACACGGCGCGTGCGGCATCATCGGCATCCGGCGCGCAGACGACTTCGGTGAAGATCTCGGTGATCGCTTCGGCCGTCGGCCCGTCGAGCGGCCGGTTGACCGCAATGATGCCGCCAAAGGCCGAGACGGTGTCGCACTGGAAGGCCGCGCGATAGGCGTCGATCAGCGTCTCGCCGGTGGCAACGCCGCAGGGATTGGCGTGCTTGATGATGACTACGGTCGGCGGCCCCTCGCGGAACTCGCTGACCAGCTCCATCGCCGCATCGGCGTCAGCGAGATTATTGTAGCTCAGCTCCTTGCCCTGCACCTGCCGGTGGTCGGCAAGGCCGCCCTCGGGCGCGAAGGCCGGCAGATACAGCGCGGCCTGCTGGTGCGGGTTTTCGCCATAACGCAGCGACTGGCCGAGCCGCAGCGGCACCGCCATGCGCGGCGCGAACGGCTCGCCCTGATCCACCGTGGCGAACCAGCTTGCGATCATGGCGTCATATTCCGCGGTCGCGGCATAGGCCTTGGCGGCGCAGAGGCGCCGGAAATCATAGCTGGTCGCGCCGCCCTTCTCGTCCATCTCGTCCATCAGACGCGCATAATCGGCCGGATCGGTGAGGATCGTCACGCTGGCGTGGTTCTTGGCCGCAGAACGGACCATCGAAGGGCCGCCAATATCGATATTCTCAATCACCTCGTCCCGGTCGGCGCCCTTGGCGACGGTGGCGGCGAAGGGATAGAGATTGACCACGACGAGATCGATCGCGCCGATCTCATGCGCCTCCATCGCCGCGACATGCTCGGCATTGTCGCGCACCGCGAGCAGGCCGCCATGGACCTTGGGGTGCAGCGTCTTGACGCGCCCGTCCATCATCTCGGGAAAACCGGTGAGGTCCGAAATATCCTGCACCTCAAGCCCCGCCTCGCGCAGCGCCTTGGCCGTGCCGCCGGTGGAAACCAGTTCCACGCCATGGCGCGCCAGCGCGGCGCCCAGCTCAAATAGCCCGGTCTTGTCGGACACCGAAAGGAGTGCCCGCCGGATCGTCACATCCTGCATCTGTCTTGTCCTTATCCCGATTTCTTGAGCAGCCAGCCGATGCTTGTTCCGCCCGGCCCCGTGGTGGCGCTCACCACGAGTTGCTGCGTGGGGTGGGGCCTGCCTTCGCCGTCCACCCAGAGGCTTTCTTCCACTGCGAGTTCCCCGGCGCCGACCCGGAACTGCCACAAGGCACCGCTCGGCAAGCGCAAGAGGGCGCCCTGCCGATCGGCGGTCAACGTCGGCTCGATATCCGGGCCGAGATGGAAGCGGATGGCGAGCGGGCAGCTGACCGGCTTGCGGCGGCGGCTGCCGGGCAGCAGCACGTCCTCGCCGCGCAGCTCCCGCCCTTCATGCGTGAGAACCAGCGTGCGCCGATGCAAATGGCCAAGGCGCCGCGCATAGCCATCATGCGCAATCTCGAGCCGGCTGCCCTGCTCATGCTCCTGCCGATCCAGCTCCACTTCGCTCACGCCCTTACCGAGCGCGCCATCGGGGAGGATCGCGGTGGAATTGGTGTCGTCCAGCACCAGCGTCGAATGCGCCGCCGTTGTGCGCAGACCCTGGGTCAGATCAGCCGGGAGAGAAGCGCCCGCCAGTGCCGCGCCGCCGCAATTGACGATGAGCCGCACCGGCCCATCCGAGACTTCCAGCGCCGTGGTCGAGGCGCAGCCATTGGAGGCCAGCCGGGCCACCGGCGGCGGGGCCGCATCGACCTGAACGACAGTCGTGCCGCCGCTCAGCCGCTGATAGCCCCAGTCGCGTGCCTGCCGCAGCGGCCGGGCGCGGATGCCGGAGGCCGCGACGATAGCGGTGATTCGTGCGGGATCGAGCGGCGCCCCGCCCTGCCAGCTTCCGGGCGCGCCATCGCCATGCAATATGCCGAGCAGGGCCGCGACGATGCGCTCCATCGTTTCAGCCAGCCAGGCCGGCAGGTCGGCGCGGCGGACGTCATAGACGGCGCGCAGCATCGCCAGCAGCGTGATCGCCTCGACCTGCTCCAGCGGCGAGCGGGAAATGATGCCGCCATCGCTCGAAAAGCCCGTCTCCAGCGCACGCCGCAGCCCGGCCTCGCCAAATATCCGTCGCGGATCGCCACCGGGCAGCAGCAGGCCGGCCGCAACGATGCCGGTCCAGGCAATCACGCGCGGCAGGCCGAGCGGCGCCTTGTCCGCGCCCCGATCGAGATGACGCGCCGTGCGCGCGATGCTGTTGAGCACCAGGCTGCGGTAGACGAGATCGTTGCTGGAGAGGATCAGCGGCGAATAGGCCGTCCAATACAGGATGCGCCAGCCGGCATTATCGGCACGCCAGGCAGGGTCCGTCGGCTTTTCGGCATGGGCGGTCAGCCAGGCCCGCATCTGCGCCTCGGCGACGGGCACCGCATTGTCCCGCGTGGTGGCGGCCGCCAGATCGCGCATCCAGCGGAAGCTGTGGAGATAATCCACGAACTCCGCCGGCTGCTCGATGCGGCGCCAGTCCAGCGTGGCCACGGGCTGCTTGAGGCCGCGAAACAGGAAATAGCCCGCCCGCAGCGCCTTGCCCGCCCGCGCGTCGCCCGGAATCCCGTCATCCGGTACGGCGAGCAGCTTGAGCGGATATTTGCCCTTGAGCCGCATATTGTGGAATGGCGTCGCCCAGCTCAGGCGGTAGAAATGATTGGCGAGCCGCTCGGTCAGGGACACGCCGCGATCGTCCGAGACGCGAATCAGCCGCTTGCCCCGCTCAATACCGTCTTCCACCGGCGGTTCCGGGGGCGGCGTAGGCGTGGGGAGCGGCCGGGCGCTCATCCGCCCCTCAGCATCCGGATGTTGTCGGCATAGGATGCCGGGCCACCCCGGAAGGTCGCGGTGCCCGCCACCAGCACATCGGCCCCCGCCGCAATGACGCGCGGCGCGGTAACGGCATCCACGCCGCCGTCGACTTCCAGCGCAATCTCCTTGCCGGTCTTGTCGATGGCCTTGCGCACGGCCTCGATCTTGCGCAGCTGGCTGTCGATGAAGCTCTGGCCGCCAAAGCCGGGGTTGACGCTCATGATGAGGACCAGATCGAGATCCTCGAGCAGATAGTCCAGCATCTTGGCCGGCGTGCCCGGATTGAGCGAAACGCCCGCCTTCTTGCCCAGCGCCTTGATGCGCTGCACGGTGCGGTGAATGTGCGGCCCGGCCTCGGGATGCACCGTCAGGATGTCCGCGCCGGCCTCTGCAAACGCATCGAGGAAGCTGTCCACCGGCGAGATCATCAGATGCACGTCAAGCGGCTTCTGGGTATGCGGCCGCAGCGCCTTCACGACCATCGGGCCGATCGTGATGTTGGGCACGAAATGCCCGTCCATCACGTCGACATGGATCCAGTCGGCACCCGCCTCGTCAACGGCGCGGACCTCCTCGCCCAGGCGTGCGAAGTCAGCGGAGAGGATCGACGGGGAAATACGCACGGATGGCATCATGAATTTCGCTTAACCCTGCGATTCGGACAGTGCAACTGCCACAGGCCGAAAGTTGTGGATGGATTGGGGCCCGCGCGCCCTAAAGCGAGTCAGAGCGGGACAGGCTGGCGATGAAGAAGCCGTCAAGCCCGCCCGCCGGCATCAACGCGCCGGGGAGAAGACGCAGCACATGCCCGTCCGCCACGAGCCCCTCGGGCAGCAAGGCCGTGTCAATCGGCCGTGGCAGCATCTCAGAATGGTTCGCGCGCAGGGTGGCCATCTGCGCCTCGCCTTCCTCCGGCTCCAGCGAACAGGTGGCGTAGACCAGCACCCCGCCGGGCTTCAGCCAGCCCGACACGCGTGCGACGAGCGCCGCCTGAATCTCGGCCATCTCGGCAATCTGTCGCAGGCCAACGCGGTGCAGCACGTCCGGGTGGCGCCGGAAAATGCCGGTCGCGCTACAGGGCGCATCGAGCAGGATCGCGTCGACAGGCGCGTCAGGCGCCCAGTTGGTGAGGTCGGCGCGCAGCACCGCTGCCTCAAGCCCGGTGCGCGTGAGATTGGCCTGCATCCGCTCCAGCCGGCGCTGGGACTGGTCCACAGCGGTGACAGTCCAGCCCGCAGCCGCAAGCTGCATGGTCTTGCCGCCAGGCGCCGCGCACAGATCGAGCACGGAACGGCCTCCCCCCGCCCCGAGCAGCCGGGCCGGAAGCGAGGCGGCGAGGTCCTGCACCCACAACTGCCCCTCGGCATAGCCGGGCAGGGCTGTTACCTCGCTATCCGCCGGCAAACGGACGTGACCGGGCATAAGTGACACGCCGCCAAGCCGCTCCGTCCATTCGTCAGTCGTTCCGGCATCGCGCAATGTGAGATCGAGCGGGGGGCGGTGCGCGATCAGCTGCCGCGCCGCGCCGACGACCTCTTCGCCCCACGCCTCGCCCCAGCGCGCCTCAACTTCGTCCGGCAGGCGAGGCGCCTCGGGGAGGGCCAGCTGGCGCCGGAACAAGGTGCCCAGAACGCCATGAACGAGCTTGCGTGGCCCGCCATCGACCAGCGGCAGGGATGTGGCGATCACGGCGTGAGGCGGCGTTTCAAGGATCAGCGCCTGCGCCAGCGCCAGCCGCAGCACCATGCGCGCCTTCGCGTCCACGGGCAGCGGACGGGCGGTTGCGCTGTCGATCAGCGCATCCAGTTCCGTCATGTAACGCAGCACCCCGGCCGCGATGCCATGCGCCAAGGCGCGGTCTGGCGGATGGCTGATGTTGCGGGCCGCAGCCCCCAGCGCCTGTTCGAGCGGCTGCCCCCGCCGGATCACGGCATCGAGCAGGCTAAGCGCCGCTCGCCGCGCAGGCAGACCGGCAGGTTGGGCATTTTGAGGGACGTGCTGCGATTTGGCGGTTGGGCGGGACATGGCTTGGCCCTATAACAGCTAAAGTCGATACGTGACCGGGAAATGCCGCTTATGGCATCATCAGGTCACGAACCGCGTGCCATTGGCGCGAAAACGGAGCACTAAAGCGTGGGAAAACGCCCCGATCATCTCAAGCCGCCGAGCTACCTTTCGAAAAGCCCGCCGGTGCCCCAGCCCGAGGAAGCCCCGGCGCAGCCGCGCCCTTCTGACGAGGAGCTGGACCCGACCCGCTTCGGCGACTGGGAGCGCAAGGGCATCGCCGTTGATTTTTGAGCGCCGCCCCCTGCACGCAATGTTGCATTTTTTTGGCGTTCGCCTTGGTACAACGCAATTTTCGGATGCACTATCGGCGGCTATCAGTCATATAGTACACTTAACACTCCACAAAGAGAGTGGGACGAAGAGTCGGTTCGCTGGTCTTGGGGCGAGATGCCATTGTGTCTGCTGTGATGATCCCACCATCATGCCGATGCGCGCTGTTGCCTGACGGATGAGCAACGTGTCCGATTCCCACCGAACTTCTGCTTCGCCCGGCAACAATGCCGGTGTCGAGCAAGGAACGCCGGTCGGTTCTCCCACGCCGACCGGCGAACCACTTTCAGAAGACCAGCCCGATCTTTTCCCCGGCGCACGACCTGCGACTGCGCCTGCCGATGGCGATGCCGCGCTGTTGCAGGCGGTTGGCCGCCTGATTCTCGCCTGGGGCCAGCTTGAGCGCACAACCGCGGACAAGGTCTCGACCATGCGCGAGTCGTTCGGCGATGTGCGCTCCGTCGGCGGACGAACCCGCCCCACGCTGCAAAAGCTGCTCGCCGAACTGCGCGCGCTGGTCGCCATGCGCGACCGGCACGATCAGGATGCGCTGGCGGTGATCGCCACCATCGATGGCAGCCTCCAGCGCACCGCCCAGTTCCGCCAGCTCATCATCGACGGCGCGCAGGGCGCATCCGGCAAAATCCTGAATTGCCGGGATATCAAGAATTGCCCGCTGGAAATCGGCCTGCGGGAAGTCGAGCGGGAGGCCGCCTCGCTCGACCGGATCTGCGCGCAGATCGCGGAAATCTAGGCAAGCGGCGGCGAGGCTGATCCTTAGCGCGCGCTGGCCAATTCCAGCTCCCGCTCCACCTCCTGCCGGCCCTCGTCGATCTGGATGATGATCGCCCTGTAGCCCTGCCGCAGCAGCTCGCCCAGCCGCTGGACCGTGTTGACGACGATCGGAGGCCGCGCCGGCCCAACCGCAGCGCTGGCGGGCGCGATTACGCCCAGCGTGAGATTGGCGGGCAGGATGATCTCGCCGGTGCCGGTCACCTGGCCACCGACGGGCGTGATGAACGTGTCCGTGATGATCTGGTTCGGGTTTATCTTGCCGCCAGCCACCACGGGCTGATCGTTGACCACGAACGACCCGTCGCCATTGCTGCTGATCTCCTTGAACACACCCTCGATGGTGCCGCCGGGCGCATCGACGACGAGCGCGCCGCCGTTGACCTGCACGTTGAGCGGCGTGTTCGACTGCAGCGAGATCGTGCCGCCCGAGCTGATGGTGCTGGTCACCGCACCGGGCGCCGCCACCGACACGGCGCCACCGGCGTTGATCGCGCTGGAAATGCTGCCCGTGCCCGAGGTGACCGAGGCGCTGCCCGCCGTGACGATCTGCGAGCTGATCGACCCGGCACTGGCCAGCACGGTGACCGGGCCGGTCGCCTTGATCGATCCGCTGACATTGCCGGACCCCGCCGAGACGCTGACGCCGCCGCCCGCATTGACCGTGCTCGATATGCCCGACTGCGAGGCGATGGACGCAGAGCCACCGGAGGTGACGGACGAGCTGACCGGCCCCGTCGCACTCAGCGCCACCGGCCCGGCGGCCTGGATGGAGCCACCTACGCTGCCGCTCGAGGTGAGCGAGACGCTGCTTTGCGAACTGACGTCGCGCGAGACATTGCTGGTGTAGGCAAGCTGCACCGGGCCGCCCGCTATGATCGAGCCCGTGCCCGAACCGCCCGCGCTCACCGCCACGGAGCCGCCCGCCACGATGGGGCCGCTTTCGCTGCCAGTCACCGACGCGCTGACATTGCCGAGCGTATCCAGCGTGTTCGCGCTGAACAGCTGGTTGCCACTCAATTGCGAGGTGAAGTCGCCCGCCAGCTTGACGGTTGCGGCGGAGAAGTTCCCGCCCGTGACGGACAGACTGCCCAGCCTTATGCTTTCGCTGCCGAGATTGCCGAGACTGACGTCACCGTCCCCTGTGGCACCCGCAAGACCGGTGCCGGTGAGGAACGCCACGCTTTGCGCGGCATTGGCGGTGCCGATCAGATTGGTGCTGATCGCGATCGACCCGCCGGGACGCGCATCGAATTGGGTGAGCGCCTGTGTCAGGCGCAGCGTTGATCCGGTCGCCGTTCCGCTGAACGTCAGCCCGCTCGCCGTGTAGCTGCTGCCGTTCAGCACGACCTGATTGCCGATTACACGCGTTGCGCCGAGCCGGGTGATCTGGCCGATATTGCCCAGAGCGGCCGTGCTCGCATTCAGCGTGAACGTCTGGCCACCGCCTACACCCCCGTTGATGCCGAGGAAACTGGCCACCACCAGCGCATCGACCGTGGTGGCGCCGGCCAGCGTCGTGGCGCCGTTCACGGAGAAGCTGGTTGCGCTGTACGTGCCGGCCAGCGTCGTCGCGCCGGTGTAGCTCTGCGCTCCCGTCGTGACAGTGCCCGCGGTCATGATCTGACGCGCGGTCGCCGTGATGCTGCCGACGTTCACCGACCCCAGCTCGATCGCGCCTTGCCCGGCGTCCACGGCCAGCGTCTGGGGTCCGCTGACGACACCCAGACGGACAGCCCCACCGTTCGTCACCAGCGTGGTTGCGCCACCAAGCGTGGTCGCGCCATCCACGCGGAAGGCGCCTCCGCCTGTGCTGAACGTGCCGGAGAGGCTGGCAGCGCCGGTATAGGTCTGGCTGGCGGTCGTGGCGATGTTGGTGGCCGAGAGCGTCGTGCCCATGGCGTCCAGACGGCCGATCGCGGCGCTGCTGATCGCCACATTGTTGCCGCTCAGGCTCAGCCCATGGTTTCCGTCGACCGAGGCCAAGCTGATCGTGCCCGCCTGCGCTCCAATCACCATATCCCCGGAAAGGGTGAGGAGACCGGCGGCGGTAAAGCCACCTTGCCCAACCATCACCGAGCCCCTGATGCTGGTGCCGGTCGCGCCGCCGCCAAGCGTCATCCCGTCCACAGTCGCGCCCTCGAAGATGAGCGCGCGCAGGCCGGACAGGCTGGCCGCTTCATTATAGCGCCCGGCGCCGACGAAGATCGCGTCGCCCGTGTTAGAGTCGTCGAAGGCCGACTGGAGCGAGAGCATCGCCGTCCCCCCGCCATCGAGCTGCCCCTCGCCGACATAATAGGTGCCGCTGCTCGCCGTGCCCGACCAGCCCTGAACAAGGCTCGCGTTCGCCGCTGCAAGGTTGACGGCATAGTCGAAGGCGTCCTGCCGGCTCTTCTGGAAGAAGGTGAACTGCGCGCCGTCCTGCCGGTGCTCGGCATTCCGGACGATATAGTCGTAGCCCAGGATATTGATCGCACCGGGCGCCGTCATCGTGGACGAATTCTGCAGGTAGAGGCCGTTCGATTCACCGAAGCTGTTGCTCGCCTCGATCGTGATATTGGTGAGTTGCTGGGTGCTGCCACCACCGTCGATGTTGTTGGCCTGATAGAGCGCCAGCCCACCCCAGGCATTGCCGGCCGTCTGGCTGTTGCGCACAACGACATTGGCGCTGTCGGTGATCGAAATGCCGTTGCCGGCCACGACGCCGCTGACTGAAACCCCATCGATGGTCGCGCCGACGACGGCGTTCAGATCGAGACCGGTCTTGTGCGATCCGCTGATCGCCACATCAGTAATCGCAAAGCCGGTGTTGCGAGAGTCGGCATCGCCGCGCTTTTCAACCTTGATGCCATAGGTAGAGCTGGTGTTCGCTTGTGAGCCGAGCAACGCGAAGCCGCTCAAGGCGACATCGTCGGCATTCACCCTTATGCCGTAATGGCCGTGCCCGCTGGCATCGATCACGGTCAGCCCGGAGCCCTGGCCAACCACATCGATATCCTTTGTGATAAACAGCGTGTCGGTGAGACTATGGGCGCCCGCCGACAGGTTCAGCCTGTCACCGTCTTGGCCCAGCGCCAGCGCCCGCCGCATGGCATCCGGGCCGGACGCGGTGGTAACGAAGAGCTGACCGGCCACCACATGGGCGAGACCCGCGCCGGAATTGTCCACGCCATGGGTAATCCGATCTTCGACAGCGAAGAGTTGGTCAAGCGTCAATGCGCTCGCCAGCACACCGTTGAAGCTGACTCCGGTCAGATCGAGATCATTCGCGCTGCGCCACACAATATGCTGCACGGTGGCGTCACCCGCGACGAAATTGTTGCCGCTGCCGAAGCTGAGTGTCCCCGCGCCGGCGACATTGGTCGGCAGGTAGAAATCATAGCGATTGTTGATGAAGCTGTTGCCGGTGATGGTCGTCGCCGTCGGCAAGCCAAAGCCGGGCTCGACAGCCAGAACCTGATTGTTGTTGGTGAAAATGTTGTCGGTGAGGTTCAGCGCCTCCACGCCGCGCATCATCAGCACGGCGCCGTAGGTGGCTTCGCCGCTGGGCGTCCAACTGCTCGCCCCGACATCGCTGACGCTGTTGCCGACGAAATTGACGGTTCCGGCGCGGAACGCCTTGAAGATCGCGCCGAACGAGAGGTCCGAATCGCCGCCATTGCGCACGATATTGTGGGCGATCGTCACATCCGGATAATCGAAGTCGCCGCTCTGCTGCCGGAAGGCGATGTGCCCTGCCGTGTGGTCGAGCAGATTGCCGCTGAACACGACACTACCAATCTGTGCGCCGTCATTGGCGCTGCCGGCGCCGCTGCGCGTATCGAATGCTGCCCAGCCACGGATATTGAGGAATTCCGAGCCGGTGATCGCGATATCGCCACCAATCTGCCCGCCGATGAAGCCGTGGCGACCCGCGACATTTTCGCCGTCGATCCGCACGCCGCTGAGGGTCAGTCCGGTGATCGTCCCGCTGTTGCTGATCACGGCGGAGCCGGCCGAGCCCCGCACCGCAAAGTTCCGCAGGGTCAGTCCGCTCGGGCTGCCGCTGATCGTCATGCCGCCGGTGATGATCGTCTCATCCATGCCCGCGCCACTCAGGGTCAGCGCCTTGGTGACGGCTGCGGTCTCTTCATAGGTGCCGGCGGCGACATTCACCGTCGCGCCGGACCGCGCATCACCGATCGCGGTGTTGATCGACAGACCTTCGGCCACGGTGAAGATGTTGGTCAGGCCACCCGGGCCGTATCCCTCGATCGAACTGGCCGCAGCATTGCCCACGTCCCGCGCGAAACTGAGCGCGTCCGCCAGATCCGTGCGATAGAAGATGAACTGCCGGTCGAGATCATCACTGCGGTGATCGCTGTTGCGCACCGCATAATCGAAGCCCGTCAGGTTGAGCTGGCCGAACTGTTGCGTGGTCGATTCAAGCTGGCTGAACAGACCCAGCTGTTCTTCGAAGCTGTTGAGAGCGGCATCAATGGTGATGCTCGTCGTCTGCCCATTATAGCCGCTGCTCTTGTTGCTCTGATACAGCGCAACCCCGCCCCAATCATTGCCGAGCGTATGCACGCCCTCCAGCACCACATCGGCACTGTCGGTGATCTGCACGCCAGCACCCTCCGTGAGAAGTGCGTCATTGGCGACGCTGCGGCCATCGGCGGTGACGTTGGTGATGCGAGCACCGACCACACCGTTAAGGTCCAGCTCGGCTCGCCGCGAGCCACGCACCGTCACATTGCTGATCGCAAAGTCGTGGACCCGCTCGCTCGTTCCGCCCGGCGTGCTGACATGCCCCGCCGGATTGGGCTGGACCTTGATGCCGTAATTACCGCCGGCGAGCGTGCTGCCATATAGCGTGAAATTCGACAGAGACACATTGTCGGCAAGGACCGAGATCGTGCCCAGCCCGTTGCCGCTGACCGCGCGCCCATCGAGGATCACGCCGCTCTCAGACTGGCCAGCCAGGGTCAGCGCCTTGCGGATGACGAGTTGCGAACTGCCAAGATCGTAGGTGCCGTCCCGCACCTCCACCATGCCGCCGGATACGACGGCGTTCACGCCAGCCTGTACCGACGACAGAGGCGTCGCCGCCGATCCCTGAGCGCCTCCCGAACCGTTTGTTGCGACCGTGACATGCGTCCGGTTCGAGGCGGTATAGGCCTGGTTGAACACGGACATGCCGCCATTGGCACCGCTCAGCGCTAGCAGTCGCGCCTGCTCCTCCACGGAGATATTGGCGCCGAGCAGACCGTTTCCGGACGTGGTCGTGGTGCCGTTCCACACCCCGTTCAGATGCAGGTTCATGCCCCACTCGTTGCCGAAAGCACCCGCGCTGTTGCCGCTGATCACGAACCCGGGGGCGGACCCATCGACATATTGGAGGGAAATGCCGCTTTTTGTATTGTCGATCAGATTGCCGGTGATCCGCAGATCGGCGACATTGCGTCCATCGACAAGAATGCCATTGCGCACGCCGATGATGCTGTTGCCGGCGATCGTCGCATTGTTAGCGCCATTGAGCAGCGCAATGCCGCGCGTAACCGAGCTCCCCCAATCAAAACCCCATGCGGCCGCGCCCTCGGGCAACGTACCGATGAACCGCAGGCCGGTAATCGTCACCTCATCGGCATTGACGGTCAGGCCGTTGATCTGCCCGCCGGTTAGCGGGAGCAAAATTGTCGCGAGACCATCTCCATTTATGGTGACGTTGTTACGCGAAACGGTCGCGCCGGCGGCGTAGATGCCCTCGCCCAGGTTCAGCAGCGTGCCACCGGCGACGGTGCCGATCACACCGAGCGCATCCCCGATCACATCGCCATTGCCGCTCACATCGGCACCGCCGATGTTGAGGGACATTTCCAGCGCCCCGTTGCTTACATTGATCTGCCCGGCCCCGCCGATGCGGGCGCCCTCCACGAGCATATCGCCAGACACAGACAGCGCCGAGGTGACGTCGATCCCGCCGGCCGCTCTCGCACCAACCAGACCGTCCGCACCGGCATCGATGGTTCCGCTCATCGCAAGATCGCCACTCTGGGCGAACAGCACGACCGTCCCGTCGGGTTCGGAGGTCATGCCGGATGCCGTGAGCGTGCCGCTATTGACCACCTGATCGATCAGGGCACCGGCCGTCCGGGCCGTGAGCAGGATCTGGCCGCCCCGCGCGGCAATCGTGCCGCTGTTCTCGACCAGCGCATTGTCTGCGCCAAGGCCGATCTCGAGAAAGCCCGTGCCGTCCAGATCCAGTGTGGCGCTGCTGCCCGAGGCGAGCACGACGCGGCCAAGCCGGGCCGAGATCACGCCCTGATTGCGCACGGTCGGCGCGAAGAACGCGGCAAGGCCCTGATCGGCAATGCTGATATTGGCGCCAGCGCTGACCACGATCTCGGCCGTCGAGCCTTGCATGCCGGTGAAGGCCAGCGGACCGCCGTTCATGAAATCGGCATCCACCACATTGGCGCTGCTGGCGATCAGGCCGCCGACATTCACGTCGGCCGTGCCGGCAAACATCACGCCATTGCTGTTGATGACCGCCACGATGCCGTTGGCATTGAGAGACCCGGCGATCTGCGACGGCGCATCGCCTCCAACGACACGGTTGAGCGCGACGGCGCTGGCGCCCGGCTGCGAAAAGGTGACCTGCGCATTCGAGCCGATGTCGAAGCTGTTCCACTCGATCAGCGCGCGGTCGCTGGTCTGCGTGATGGCCAGGCTGGAGGAAACGGGCGCACCGATGGTGGCGCTGCCGCCGACCACCACGCCGCCGGTCGGCAGGGCATTGGCGTCCTGCGCGAGAGCGGGGCGTGCGCTGGCCAGCGCGAGAATGGCTGCCGAGAGCAGCAGCGCGGTACGGCGGCCCCGAAGGGGTGAGAGGGCGGGCTGTGCTGCGAGAGTAGACGTGCTCATATCAGGTCTCCACGAAATCGGAACGATCGGCGCGACGAGGGTCGCGCCGGCTCAGTAAGCGGCGCTCAGGGACACGAAGATGCGGCCATCCCGGTTGCCCTCTGCGCTGACGACGCGGCGGACGGGCTTGGCGTATTCCATCGAGAGGCTGAAACGGTCGGCAATGCCGGCCCGCAGGCCGACGCCATAGGATCGCAATCCGGCGCGCGGGCGCTCGCCTGGCAGCAGATCGTTCTGCCAGACACGGCCGCCTTCATAATAGACATAGGGTTCGACCGTCCCCATGCCGCGCGCGGCGATGGTGTAGAAAAGCTCCACCTTGCCGGCGATGCCCTTGTCCCCGGTGATTTCGGAGGGATCATAGGCGCGGCCATATTGGGCGCCGCCCAAGCCGAACTCTTCGGAGGCCAGCAGGCTTTCGGCCGACCACTGACCCGTGGCGCCGAGCAGAAGATGCAGGCCGCGATAGAGAGGCTGCACCCGCGTCACTTCGCCATTGAGACGGGTGAACATGGCCGATGCAGTCCCTCGTGATTTCGCGGGGTCGCCCAGCCTTGTCGCATCGAAAACGTCGAGCCCCTGTGTCACGGAGGCGCGCAGCGTCGTCTGGCCGCCCATTCGGTCGGCATGATTGGCCAGCAATTCGGCCGTGACGGTGCGAATGCGGTCATCGAAAACCGGATCGATCAGGCGATTGCGGGAACTGCTCTCCCGCGATTGCCAGGAGAACCGCCCGAGAACGTTGGTGTGCCGGCTGCGCAACATGGGGTATTGGAGAGCAAGGCCCCAGCTGAAGCTCTTGCCCTTGACGGCCAGCACCCGCAGTTCGTCACCCGGCTTGGTGCGCGCGAAGCTGGCAAAGCCGCTCATCCGCAGCCCGGAACCGCCGAGCGGCTGATCATAGGCGCCGGACACGAAGGCCAGTTCACCGCTTTCATCAGGGGCGGCCACCGCGGTGAGGGCAAGGCGTCCGCCCAGCTGCGCGAGATCGTTGAAAACCAGCCCTCCGAAGAGTTGCACCGGCCCGAGCCAGCGCGATCCGCGATTATCCACCGCGACAAAGGCCTCGATCGGTTGGCGCGCGACGAGGAGAGAGAGGTCGGCGGCCCCTTCGTCGCTCGACGGGGTCAGCACGGCACGCACGCTGGCGCCTTTGAGGTCGCGCGCGAGCAGCAGCGCACGTGCGAGATCATCGCCCGAGGTCGGCCGCTCGGCCCGCACCGGCGCGAAATAGCCTTCGAGGAGCGGGCGATAGCCGCCGGGATCGCCCTCGACGCGCACGTCACCGATGAAGCCCTCGACAATGTTGATCGTCGCAACGCCGTTTTCGATACGCTGCGGCGCGACCACCGCGCGGGACAGCACGAAACCCCGGCGCCGATATTCCGTCGTCACCGCTTCCGCGAGCCGGAAAAGGTCGGCCAGGGTGATGTCGCGGTTGAGATAGGGTTGGGCCAGTGCGTTCAGAACGTCGAGCGGCACCGCGGTCGCTCCCTCGAACCGGATGAGGGAGAGGCGGAGCGGCGCCGTGCTCTCCGGCGCAGCCTCCGATGTGGGCGCCTGCGGGAGTTCCACCGGCGAGACCGAGGGCATGGCCGGCTGCCCGCGCAAACGCTCGTCGACCCGTCCGGGATCGACAGTCTGCTGCGCATGTGCGGATGTGCCCGCCAGCGCGATGGCGGCCAGCAATAAGCTACGAGTCGTCATGGTCATTCCGATCCCCTTGTTCCCCATCGGAAAGTGATTGAGCGCCAGGATGCAGCCCCCTGCATCGCGGTGTGCGAGCGCCGTCAGGCGGCTCTGAAATCTTTAACGAGAGCGGTTGTCGCGCGGCGGCCGGTAACCGTGACAGGCTGGCGGCCAAGTCCCGGCCCAGCTGAAGCCCGACAAGCCTTTTGCTCTTGCTGCAAAGCCCGTGATCGCAGGGCTCCGCAGGGCCACCTCACCGTGCCGGCCCGCTCATTCTGCGGTGACAAGAATATGAGAGACGCCAAGCCTCGCCAACGCGCGCGCCACATTTGACGTGGGAAAACGCGCCTGTTTTCAAGATATTCAAAGGAAAGCCTGCGTCGCTCCGCGACGGAGCATGGCGGCTTTCGAAGGCTCCTGGGGGAGCCCGGAAGATCACGCGGTATCATGTTCGACCTTTCGGCAACCCCGCTATCCTGAAGGCTCAGGACCGGAGGCTTTGCGTCCCGCCGTTACCGACGGTTTGCCCTTTCGAGATCAAGGCGATCTCATCGGTCTGTTAATGGGCATAGTTAATCGAGCCCGTCAAGGTTAATGAGAGCCGATTGCAAAGATGAAGGATTAATAGAAATTTCACGCTGACCCACGTTCGCGTGAAAATTTCGTAGATTCCGGAATAATGCGGGCAGTCGCCAAGATAAGGAGCGGGATTTGTCTTATGGCATTGCGGCTTCGCTACTCGCGCATCGCAATTGCTCTGCGAGATTGCGCTGAAGACTATAGTTAAACTCTATTTAACTGACGCAGCCCCTGGGATTTGGACATGCTCACTATAATTGGCGGCGGCGCGGCCGCCCCTTCGGCGGCCAACTGCTTCCGCCGTAAGCGCGGACAGACCCACGCGCAGAAGCGCTCCGCACGTCCATTCAGACTGCCGGCGCTAGCTTTATCGCTGCAAGGAACCCGCGCGTCTTGTGCGCCGGGCGACCGTCAGAACGGAATTTCGTCGTCGTCCAGCCCGTCGTCGAACGCGCTGCTGCTCGAGCGCGCGCCGCTGCCGCCAGACGAGGAGCGACCACCGCCGAAGTCGTCGTTACCGCCGCCCCAGCTATCGTTGCGGCTGCCGCCACCACCGCCCTGACCGCCGCCACCGCCGCCGCCCTGGCCGCCGTCGAGCATCGTCATCACAGCGCCGGGGCCGGAGAGCACGATCTCGGTGGAATAGCGGTCCTGCCCGTTCTGGTCCTGCCACTTGCGGGTCTGCAGCGAGCCTTCGAGGTAGACCTTCTTGCCCTTGCGCAGATATTTTTCGGCAATGCCGATCAGGCCATCCGAGCGGATCACGACGCTGTGCCATTCGGTCCGCTCACGGCGCTCGCCGGAGGCGCGATCGGTCCAGTTTTCCGACGTCGCGATGCGCAGATTGCAGATGCGTCCGCCATTGCTGAAGCTCTTCACTTCAGGATCGGCACCGAGATTGCCGACCAGAATGACCTTGTTGACGCTGCCTGCCATGGAGCTCTCCGAAAAACGCGACGAGGATAGGAAATCGAACGGCTGCTTATAAAGCTGAACGGCGTCTCGTCCAGATCGCAATACCGCTCAGCATCCGCCTTGCGTCGATTAAAGGCCGAAGGCGACCGCCGTCCAATAGGTCGCGCCCGCGGCCAGCCAGGCCAGCCCGAACAGATAGGCCGTCATGAAGAGCGGCCAGCGCCAGCCATTGGTCTCCCGCCGGGCAACCGCGATGGTCGACAGGCATTGCGGAGCGAAAACGAACCAGGCGAGGAAGGCCAGCGCCGTCGGCAGCGACCAGCGCCCCCGCAAGCGTTCACCGAGCGTGCGGGCGGTCTCGTCCTCATCCTCACTGGCCTCGATGGCATTGGCCGTCGCGAGCGCCGACACGGCGACCTCACGCGCTGCCATGGCCGGGATCAGCGCCAGTGCGATTTCATGGTTGAACCCCACCGGCCGCAGCACCGGCTCGATCACGCTCGCGATGCGCCCCGCCGCGCTATACTCGACCAGGCTGGCCGAACTGCCCGCCGGGGGCTTGGGGAAGGAGAGCAGCAGCCACAGGACGATGGTGGTGCCGAAGATGATCGTGCCGGCGCGGCGCAGGAAGATCCACGCACGCTGCCACAGGCCGATGATGACGTCGCGCAGCATCGGCATCTGATATTTCGGCAATTCCATCAGGAAGCTGCCGCCCGGCCCCTTGATCACGCCCATGCGCAGCAGCATCGCAACGATGACCGCACCGATGATGCCGGAGACATAGAGCGCAAACAGCACCAGACCCTGCAGGCCAACCCCGCCCCAGACCGTGGTCGAGGGGATGAAGGCGGCGATGATCAGCGTATAGACCGGCAGGCGCGCCGAGCAGGTCATCAGCGGCGCGATGAGGATGGTCGTGAGGCGATCCTTGGGGTCCGAGATGGTCCGCGTCGCCATGATGCCGGGAATGGCGCAGGCAAAGCTGGAGAGCAGCGGAATGAACGCGCGACCGGACAGGCCGACCCGCGCCATCAGACCATCCATCAGGAAGGCGGCGCGGGTCATGTAGCCCGTCGCCTCCAGCATGAGGATGAAGAAGAAGAGAATGAGGATCTGCGGCAGGAAGACGACCACCGACCCCACGCCGTTGATGACGCCCTGTACGATGAGATCGCGCACGAAACCTTCGGGCAGGATCGCTTCCATCGCTGCCTGAAGAGAGGCGAACGCTTCCTCGATCATTGCGATCGGCGCCTCGGACCAGGCGAAAACGGCCTGGAAGATGACGAACAGCAGCGCCAAGAGGATGAGCGGACCCAGGAGCGGATGCAGCACGATCCGGTCGATCTGCGCGGTGATCCGGCGGGTCGGCGTTTCGGCGACGATGGCGCGCTGGGCGATCCGGCGCGCTTCGCGACGCAGATCATCGGCATCCCGCGCTGCGTGCGTTGCGAGGACGGCGGGCGCGGGGGCATGGGCCGGCACCGCCGCCACCATAGCCGCCTTCAGATCATCCAGCCCGCGCCGGCGCACGGCGACGGTCGGGATGACCGGCACGCCGAGGTCGGCCGCAAGCTGCGTCGCGTCCAGTTCCAGTCCGTCGCGGGTCGCCAGATCGACCATGTTCAGCGCCAGAATGCAGGGCGAGCCGAGCGCGATCAATTCCAGCGCAAAGCGCAGGTGATTGTCGAGATTGGCGGCATCGACGACGATGACGAGGAGGTCCGGCCGCCGTTCGCCTTCCTGATGGCCGAACACGACGTTGCGGGTCACCTGCTCGTCCGGGCTCTTCGCATCGAGACTATAGGTGCCGGGGAGATCGACGAGATCGGCTGTCCGCCCATCCGGCAGCACCAGCCTGCCGAGCTTGCGCTCGACGGTGACGCCCGGATAATTGCCGACCTTCTGGTGCGCGCCGGTCAGCGCATTGAAGAGCGCGCTCTTGCCGGCATTGGGGTTGCCGACCAGCGCGATGGTGAAGCGATCATCCATCACGCCGCTGCCTCACCCGCATCAGCCGCAGTACGGACATGGATGGCATCGGCATGCGCCGCCCGCATGGCGACGATCATGCGCCCGATGCGGCAGGCATGCGCGCCGCGACCGGTAAATCCGGCGCGATGGAGCAGTTCGACGCTGGCGCCCTCATGCAGGCCGAGTTCGCGCAGGCGGCGACCGTCCATCTCGGATATGGCGTTCCAGTCGACACTGTCGACATAGGCGGGGCGATTGGGTTCTAGGGAGGTCAGGCGCAACGCAATATCGATCTCTGGTGGTTTTGCGAACGACTATCAATATCGCCCGATAGAAGCAAGGCGATGCTGGCGCGGCCGTGGCTTATCGGCAGGACGCCAGACGGTTAGCGCCCCCGGTAGCGCAGCCGGCCCAGGAAGCGCGCCATGCTGAAATGCTGGTCGGTCTGCCCAGTCAGCCGGCCCTTGGCCTTCTCGAAGCGCATGATCCCTTCGATCCGCCGCGCCAGAAAGGCGCGGGTGTCAGCATAATCCGTGCTTTCGTCATTGACGAAGACGAGCAGGGTCGCGGCATAGACCCCTGCCAGCGTGGTGCGCTTGGAATAATGATTATAATCTACCGCGCGGTCCCCGGCGGCGCGCCACATCGCATCGGCGGCGCGCCAGCCCAGCCGGGTCGCCCGCGGCAGGTTGAGCGGCATCGCCAGCACGGCCTGAGCGCGGCGCAACGCCTCGCGATTGGGCGCCAGCACCGCAAGCCGGGCCTCGACCAGTGCCGTAATCCGCTCGCGAATTTTCATCGCGGCCAGACGCTCTGCCGGCAGGGCATCGAGCATGGCCTGATCGACGCTGGCGAACCACGCATCGATCATGGTCAGAGCGCCGCCGGAGAAAGCCAGCGCCGCCACGTCCCGATCCACACCAGCGGTGTCCGCTGCGACCGCGAGAGCCGCATCGGACCAGCCATCGAAGGCGGCGTTGGCCGCGATCAAAGGCGCGAGCCGCAGTCGCAGGTCGTCCAGGGTCTCATCAGCCAGCAGACCGGCGGTCTGCGGTGCGGCGGTGGAGGGCGCGAGGGTCATGCCTCTGCTCTACGGCATTTTCACGCGCGAGGAAATCGCTGCCGCCATCGCCATGACCGTCTCAGCGATACTCTTCGGCGATCTCCAGCATGCGGATCGCAGCAACGGCGGCCTCGCCACCCTTGTTCTTGCGGGCCGGATCGGCACGTTCGAGCGCCTGCGCCTCGTTTTCCACGGTCAGAATGCCATTGCCGATCGGGATGCCATCCATGGTGAGCGCCATCAGTCCACGCGCGCTCTCGTTGGAGACGATCTCGAAATGATAGGTTTCGCCACGGATCACGACGCCGATGGCGACGAAGCCTTCATAGCGCCCGCTCTCAGCGGCCAGCGACACAGCGGCGGGAATCTCCAGCGCGCCGGGCACGGTGAGCACGTCGACCAGATGACCCGCCGCATCCAGCGCCGCCCGCGCACCGGCAATCAGCATATCGTTGAGGTGGTCATAGAAGCGCGCTTCGACGATCAGAAACTTGGCCATGTCGGTTCCTTTCAAGACATATGTTCGTGAGCTTATCTGAACGCCGTGCCGGCAATCACCGCGAGCGTGCCCGCCATCACCAGCAGACCGCCCGTCAGGCGGCGCCAGCCGAGCTTCTCCTTGAGCATCCACGCGCCAAGCACAAGCCCGAAGACGATGCTCGATTCGCGCACCGCCGCCACCGCGCCGACTGGCGCCAGACCAAGCGCGAACAGCGCCGGGGCAAACGCAACCACGGCCATCACCCCCGCCCGAAGCCCGGCGACCCGGTCGCGGATCATGAGGGACAAGGCGTTGCGACCGTGGCGCACTGCCAGAGCCGCCGGCATGGGGAATGAGCCGAGCAGGAAGAACCAGGCGATGAAGGTCAGCGAATCGGGCGCCGCCCGTACGCCCTTGGCATCGACCAGCGTGTAGCAGGTGGTCAGCAGCCCGGCGATGGCAGCGGCGGCAAAGCCGGCCGGCGAAATGGATCGGCCGCTCGCCAGCACCAGAATCCCGGCGCTCACGACCGCGATCCCGGTCAGGACGAAACCGTCCAGCCGATCCCCCAGCAGCGCCATGCCGAGCAAGGCGGTGAACACCGGCACGAAGCCGCGAGCGATAGGATAGGCCGCATTGAAATCGCTGACCGAATAGGACCAGGAAAGGACGAGTTGATAGACGGCGTGAACCACGACGGCCGCGAACAGCCAGGGCCAGAGTATTGCCGGCGGCAGGCCGATCCACAGCACGAATGGCAGGGCGAGCACGAATTCGACGCAGCGAATCCAGGCTAGCACCGCCAGCTTGTTCTCACCCGATTTGAGCAGCGCATGCGCTGCCGCCGAGGCGAGCGCCGAAAACAATGCGAGCAGGAGGCCGGTCAGAACCGCCGCAGCGCTCCCTTCGATCATGGTCAGACGCCCGTGATCGCCCGCTCCTCGACAACCGCCAGATCATAGCCATCCAGCGCGATCAGATTGTGGTGGCTGTTGGTGAGCAGGATCATGTCATGCACGCCTAGATCGGCCAGGATCTGCGCGCCGACGCCATAATCGCGTAGCTCGTCCATGCCGGCAGGGCTTGCTTCACCAGTGCGGATCTTCATCTGCCGGCTGAACCGGTCTTCGCTCGGGCGATTGATGACGACGATGACGCCGGCCCCTGCGTCCGCGATCATTTCCATCGCGCGGGAGAGCAGGCTGGCGCGCGGGCCTTCTTCCCCGAAAATATCGGTGAAGACGGACACCTGATGCATGCGCACGAGCGTCGGCTGCTCGGGCGTGACATGCCCCTTGATGAGCGCGACCTGTTCGGACTCGGTCGCGCGATTGAAGAAGGTCACCGCGCGCCACTCGCCGCCCCAGCGGCTGGTGAACGTGGCTTCTGCGCGCCGCTCCAGCATATGATCGTTGCGGCGGCGATAGGCGATGAGATCGCGAATGGTGCCGATTTTGAGGCGATGCTTCTGCGCGAAGGGGATGAGATCATCGAGGCGGGCCATGGTCCCGTCGTCCTTCATAATCTCGCAGATCACGCCGGAGGGATTGAGACCCGCCAGCCGCGCGACGTCCACCGCCGCCTCGGTATGGCCGGTGCGCACGAGCACCCCGCCATCGCGTGCGATCAGCGGGAAGACATGGCCCGGCGTCACGATGGCTTCGCGCCCCTTGGAGGCATCGATGGCAACCGCGACGGTCCGTGCACGATCGGCTGCGGAGATTCCGGTGGTCACGCCTTCGCGGGCCTCGATCGATACCGTGAAAGCGGTCTCGTGCCGGGTGCCGTTGCTGGCGCTCATCAGGTTGAGGCCCAGCGTCTCGACGCGCTGACGGGTCAGCGCCAGACAGATGAGGCCGCGGCCGTGCGTGGCCATGAAGTTGATCGCATCCGGGGTCGCCATCTGCGCGGGGATGACCAGATCGCCCTCATTCTCGCGGTCCTCGTCGTCGACCAGAATGAACATCCGGCCATTGCGCGCCTCGTTGATGATCTCCTCGGCGCTGGCCAAGGCCGTCCCGTGCGCGCGGGCGAGCAGATAGCTTTCCAGCTTGCCCAGCGTATCGGCCGTCGGATTCCAGTCGGCTTCATCTAGCCGACGCAGGCTGTTGGCATGGAGCCCGGCGGCACGGGCGAGGCCGGAGCGGGACAGAATGCCATCGCGCACCAGCTTACGTACGTTTTCGATCAATTCGCTGCTCATGAAGGGCAAATATCACATCGTAATGTGATTGCCAATATTTCTCGGCAACTGCGCCTTAGCTGCGGGCCTGATGATCCTTCATGCGCGCCAGATATCGGGCCAGCACATCGATCTCCAGATTGACCGGCTGGCCCGGTGCAAGCTGGCCAAAGGTCGTCACCGACCAGGTGTGCGGAATGATGTTGAGGCCGAATGTCGACCCCTCCGGACCGTCTTCCACGGAATTCACGGTCAGCGATACGCCATCCACCGTGATCGACCCCTTGGCCGCGACATAGGGGGCAAGATCGGCCGGAAGGCGCACGGTGACCCGGTGCGAATCACCTTCGGCTGTGATGTCTGCGACTTCGCCGATGCCATCGACATGACCCGTGACGATGTGCCCGCCCAGCTCGTCCCCGAGCTTGAGCGCGCGCTCCAGATTGAGCAACCGCCCTTCTGCCCAGGCGCCCTGCGCGGTGCGCGAGACGGTCTCGGCCGACAGATCGACCGCGAACCAGTCGGCGCCCTTGTCCACCACGGTGAGGCACACGCCGGAACAGGCAATGGAAGCGCCGATATCCACGCCCTCCATGTCGTAATGGCAGCCGATGACCAGCCGCAGGTCGCCGCGCTGCTGCGCGCTCTGGATGGTGCCGATGTCGGTGATGATGCCGGTAAACATGCCTGCTGCTCTATGCGGGCCGCACGCGTTCGTAAACCTCCAGCCGGTCCGGCGCGAAATTGCGCGCATCGATCAGCCGCCAGCGACCGTGGGCCTCGGCCAGATGATCGAGGCCAATGTCACCCAGCGCCGCCTTGCCGCGCCCGATGAGGATCGGCGCGCGGTAGAGCAGAAGGCGATCCACCAGATCGGCCGCGAGAAAGGCGCCAGCCGTTTGCGCGCCGCCCTCGACCATCAGATGATCGCCGGGAAGGCCTGCGATTTGAGCCGGAGTTTGGATCGCAAGCCAACCATCTGGCGCCGCACCGCTGTGACTTAGGAGCACCCGGACGGGCGAGCGCGCCTCCAGCCCGGGCAGGCGCACGTCCAGCCGGGGCTGATCCTGCGTGAGCGTGCCGCGCCCAACCAGGATCAGCTCATGCCGCGCCCGCTCCAGATGCGTGTGCGCCCGCGCCGCCGGGCCGGTAATCCACTGGCTCGTCCCGTCTTCCAGCGCGATGCAGCCATCGAGTGAGGTGGCGAGCTTGAGTGTAACCTGAGGACGCCCGGCCTGCTGGCGCATGAAGAAGCCAGCCATTGCGGCCCGCGCCGCGGGCGCCAGCTTTGGCAGAGTATCGACGATCAGCCCCGCGTCCCGCAAGCGCGCGATGCCGCGACCGTTGGTCCGTGGATCGGGATCGCCTGTCGCCACGACGACGCGGCGCACGCCTGCCTCCACCAGCAGATTGGAACAGCAGGGGCCGCGCGCGGATTGGTGCGCGCAGGGCTCCAGGCTGACATAGGCCGTGCCGCCCCGCGCCGATGCCCCCGCCATGACCAGCGCCATCGCCTCGGCATGAGGGCGGCCGCCAGGCTGGGTCCAGCCCCGCCCCACGACGCGGCCTGCGGCATCGAGCATTATGCATCCGACATTGGGATTGGGCGCGGTGCGACCGCGGGAACGGTGGGACAAGGCGATGGCTGCCATCAGCCAAGCGCTGTCGCCCGGAAGAGTCAGGGCGTTGCCGTCGCGGTATTGCCCGCTACGCCGCCTTCCTTGGCCAGAGCCGCGGCGAGCTTCTGCTGCAGCTCCTTTTCCTTCGCATCGAACAGCTCTTCGCGCTCGCGCTTGGTGCGCGCGGCATCCTCGCGCCAGTCGATACCGAGACTATCGGCGAGGCGTTGAAACTCGCCCTGCTTGCTCTCAAGCGCCACCCGATACCGCGCGAAATCCTCGATCTGGCGCTGGATGATCGCACTGTCCGGCCGGTTGGCCTCCCAGTTCTCGATGTAGATGATCTGCCGTTCCTGCTCCGGCTTGCGCGAGTCGATCGCGAACCCCCAGAGCAGAACGCCAGTCAGCGTCACCGAGAGCGCAAGAATGCTCCAGCGGTGCGGGCGATCGGGCGCGAACATCTCGCGCAGATCGGACGCAGCGCTCCGTGGAGAAACCGGGCGGGGAAAAATGGCCATGGCGCCTACATAGGGAGGCACCATGGCCTTGAAAAGCAGCGCGTCATCGTGACGCCCCGCTTAACGCTCCAGTTCGAAGCGCAAGGTGAGGACCTGCTCGGACGCGACCGGCACGCCATCCCGCGTGGCTGGGCGGAAACGCCAAGCCCGCAGCGCGTGGCGCTGGGCCGCCTCGAAGAAGGCCGGATCGCTCGCGCGGACCTGCTCGACCGCGGTCACCCGTCCACGCTCGTCGATGCTGACTCGCACCGTGACGCTTCCCTCGCGCCCTTCGCGCTGCATGGCGGGCGGATAAGGCGGGCGAAACCGGTCAGCAAACCGCGCATCCGGCTGAGCGGGCACGATGACTGGCGCAGCGGGCGGCGTGACGATGGTCTTGCCGGCATCCGGGTCAGGCAAAGGGGGGTAGGGCTTCGTCGTCAAATCGGTCATGGTGCCGAGGTTGATCTGCGGATCGACCCTCACCGGGTCGCGTGGCGTATCGAGCGGGCGAGTCGGCTGAGTCTCCACTTTCGCCTCCGGCTCCGGTGTGACGGGCGGCGGCAACGGAGCGGTCGGGACGAACCGCACATCAATGGGAGGGGTCGGTGAGGGCCTCAAATAATGGGTGGCCGGCAAGGCGATCAGCAGCCCGATCAGCCCGCCATTAAACGCAATGGCCGCTGCCAGCGCGCCCGGTGACCGCCGGGCCGCATAGCCGCTCTGGGGGGCATAGGATGATTGAGACGACACAAGGGACATGACACCTCTCCTGATTTTATTTGTGATGTTATACTATCACTAAATAGAGATCAGGCGAAGCGGTTTTTATAGGGTGTCAGAGTGCGTATGGGTCGGCCGCCGGTGGGCGTTACCGGCGCCGAGTATCGCTCAGCTGGTGGCGGCAGCACGCAGCCGGGCGAGCGCGCGATCCCGCCCGATCAGCGGCAGCAGCGCGGCCATGTCAGGGCCGTGATCCACGCCGGTCAGGGCGAGGCGCAACGGCAGGAACAGCGCCTTGCCCTTGCGCCCGCTGCGCTGCTTGAGCGCGCTCGTCAGCGCCCGCCAGGTATCGGCGGCGAAGTCGATATCCGCTGCCACCTCGGCAGCCTGGGCGAGGAATGCGCGGTCTTCGGCATCAAGATCGGGCCGCGCGATCTCGCCGCTGAGCACCGCAACCCAGTCCGCTGCCCCCGCCACCGTCTCGAGATTGGGCTGCACGACCGGCCATGCGGCAGCGTCGATTTGCGCCGGGAGGCGATCGGCGACCGCCTCATAGGGCAGCATGTGGACGATCTTGGCGTTGAGGCCGAACAGCTCTTCATCCGAGAAGCGGGCGGGCGCTCGCCCGAAATGCCCGAAATCGAAGCGCTCGATCAGCGGGGCCATGTCGATCACCGGCTCCACCGGGTCGCTGGTGCCGAGCCGCGCAAGCAGCGCGCTGATGGTGATCGCCTCGACCCCCGCTTCCCGCAGATCGCCGACGCCGACCGCGCCGAGTCGCTTGGAGAGCTTGCCTTCCGCACCGGTGAGCAGGGCCATATGAGCGAACTGCGGCAGCGGCGCACCCAGCGCCGCAAACATCTGCAACTGCGTGGCCGTGTTGGAGACATGATCCTCGCCGCGCAGCACATGGGTGACGCCCATGTCGATATCGTCGATCACCGAGGGCAGCATATAGAGCCAGCTGCCGTCCGCCCGGCGAATCACGGGATCGGAGAGCAGTTTGGGGTCGAAATGCTGGTCGCCCCGGATCAGGTCGACCCATTCGATCGGCGCATCATGGTCCAGCTTGAAGCGCCAGTGCGGCTGCTCGCCCGCAGCCTGCTTCACCGCGATCTCGTCTGCGCTCAGCGCCAGCGCCGCGCGATCATAGACCGGGGGCAGACCGCGCCCGAGCAGGATCTTGCGCCGCAAGTCCAGCTCCTGCGCCGACTCAAAGCAGGGATAGACCCGCCCGGCGGCCCGCAGAGCCGCAAACTTCTCCTCATAGAGATCGAACCGCGCCGACTGGCGCACCTCACCGTCCATGGCGAGGCCGAGCCAGGCGAGATCAGCCCGGATGCCTTCGACAAAGCGCTCCTCGCTGCGCGCGGTATCGGTATCGTCGATCCGCAGCAGGCACTGCCCGCCCATCTTGCGCGCCCACAGCCAGTTGTGGAGCGCCGCGCGGATGTTGCCAACATGCAGATGGCCGGTCGGCGACGGCGCGAAACGGGTGATGACGGTCATGGTTCAGGCGGTCCGGAAAGCATTGGTGATGGGATAACGCCGGTCGCGGCCGAAATTGCGGCCGCCCAGTTTCACGCCCGGCGGGGCCTGGCGGCGCTTGTACTCCGCGACGTAGAGCAGCCGCTCGATGCGGGCGACGGTCGCGCGATCGAAACCCATGGCGGCAAGCTGATCGACCGACTTTTCCTGTTCGACCAGGCCGTAGAGAATGGGGTCCAACACCTCATAAGGCGGCAGGCTGTCCGAATCCTTCTGGTCCTCGCGCAATTCGGCGGTGGGCGGCTTGGTGATGACGCGTTCCGGCATCACCGGCCCGTCCGGCCCTAGCCCAAGCGCCGGCTTCTCCGCATTGCGCCACCGCGAGAGATCGAACACGGTCGTCTTATAGGCATCCTTGAGCACCGAATAGCCGCCCGCCATGTCGCCATAAATGGTGGCATAGCCCACGCTCATCTCGCTCTTGTTGCCGGTGGTGAGCAGCATGTGGCCGAACTTGTTGGAGAGCGCCATCAGCGTCACGCCGCGAATGCGCGACTGGATGTTTTCCTCGGTCAAATCCGCGGTCCGCCCGGTGAACGCCTCTGCCAACATGGCATCGAACGCGCCGACAGCGGGGGAAATCGGAATGGTATCGAGCCGGCAGCCGAGCAGACGCGCGCACTCCGCCGCATCGTCCAGGCTTTCCTGGCCGGTGAAACGCGACGGCATCATCACGCACCAGACGCGATCCGCCCCCAGCGCATCCACCGCCACGGCTGCGGAAAGCGCACTGTCGATCCCGCCGGACAGGCCCAGCACGACGCCCGGGAAGCGGTTGCGGTTCACATAATCGCGCAGGCCCACGACCATCGCGTGATAGATATCCGCCGGATGCGCATCGAGCGCGTGGACCTCGCCCGGCTTGCAGAACCAGCGGCCATCCTCGCCCCGGTCCCACTGCGTGATGACCAGCGCTTCCTCCCAGTCGGGCAGCATATGGGCGATGTCGCCATCCGCATTCAGCACGAAGGAAGCACCGTCAAATACCAGCTCGTCCTGCCCGCCGACGCGGTTGAGATACAGGAGCGGCAAGCCTGTCTCGTTGACGCGCTCCATGCACACGCCCCGGACGCGGAAATCATCCTTGGCCACCTCATAGGGGCTGCCGTTGATCGAGATGAGCAGCTCCGCGCCTTTTTCCGTTAGATGCCCGGTGACGAAGGGGAACCAGATGTCCTCGCAGATCGGCAGGCCGAGCTTCGCGCCGCGAAACTCGACCGGATCGGGCAGGGGGCCGGGCGCGAACAGGCGCTTTTCATCGAACGTGCCATAATTGGGCAGCTCGCGCTTCTGGCGGATCGCGACAACCTTGCCGCCATCGAGCAGCGCCGCGCAATTGAACAGCAGGCCGTTGTTGGCGATGACCGTGCCGACAAGCATCGCCGGGCCGCCATCCGCCGTCGCCTCGGCAAGCAGATGCAGCGCTGTCTCCGCGCGCGCAGCCAGCGCGGGCTTGAGCACCAGATCCTCCGGCGGATAGCCGATGAGCTGCAATTCGGGATAGACGATCAGATCCGCGCCCTGCTCGCGCGCCTTGTCCCGCCAGGCCAGCATGGCCTCTGCATTACCCGTGATATCGCCCATGCTCTGGTTGAGCTGGGCCATGGCGATCCGGAGAGAGGCTGTCATAGCGCCGCTTTATGGGCGGGCGGGGGCGGGAGCAAGGGCGTCGCCAAGCCGGATATGCGGCCTCGCCGCGCCATTGACCGCAATCCCTTGTCCCCGAACCGTCACAAGCGGCTTTTCAGCGGGGCACCTGCTCGCTAGAGGGGCCGCGACAACCGCAGCCATGGGGACCCCGACATGAAGATCATCTCTGGCAACGGCAACATGCCGCTCGCCCAGGCGATTGCCGATTATGTGGAGCTCCCGCTCACCGATGCGAGCGTGCGGCGTTTTGCGGACGAGGAAATCTTCGTCGAGATTCACGAGAACGTGCGCGGCGAGGATGTGTTCGTCGTGCAGTCGACCAGCTATCCGGCCAACGACAATCTCATGGAACTGCTGATCATGATCGATGCGCTCAAGCGCGCCTCGGCGCGGCGCATCACGGCGGTGGTCCCTTATTTCGGCTACGCCCGGCAGGACCGCAAGCCCGGCCCGCGCACGCCGATCTCGGCCAAGCTGGTGGCAAACCTCATCACCACCGCCGGCGCCAACCGCGTTCTTTCGGTCGACCTCCATGCCGGGCAGATCCAGGGCTTCTTCGACATTCCGACCGACAATCTGTTCGGTGCGCCGGTGATGTCCGCAGATATTCAGGCGCGGTTCCCCAATGAGAATCTGATGGTCGTCTCGCCCGACGTCGGCGGCGTGGTCCGCGCTCGTGCGCTGGCCAAGCGGCTCGACAATGCGCCGCTCGCCATCGTCGATAAGCGCCGCGAGCGAGCCGGCGAATCGGAAGTGATGAACATCATCGGTGACGTGAAGGGGCGCTTCTGCATCCTGATCGACGATATCGTCGATTCGGCCGGCACGCTCTGCAACGCCGCCGCCGCGCTGAAGAACGCCGGCGCAACCGACGTCGTGGCTTATGTGACGCATGGCGTGCTCTCGGGCGGCGCTGTCGCGCGGGTGGAAGGCTCGGCCCTGCGCGAGCTGGTCATCACCGATTCGATTCTCGCCACGCCGTCCGTCGCGGCCTCGACCAAGATCCGGCAATTGCCGATTGCGCCGCTGCTCGGTGAAGCGATCCGCCGGATCGCGGACGAAAGCTCGGTCAGCTCGCTGTTCGACTGATCAGGCGCCGGGGCAGTTCCCCCGGCCGCAGATCAGAAACCGGCGTCGAGTCGGCGCAGCCGCATGGTGGCGCCGATAAAACCCATCACGCAGATCATCAGCGACCAGCGCGCCGCCTCGGGCGCGGAACGCAGCAACAGCGCAAGGCCCAGCGCCGCGAGCAGAGCCACTATTGCGCCTGCGATCCTGCCAAACCCGAACATGATACGCCTTCCGCTCCCGCGATAGCCGATGACACGGATTCGCCATGCGCCGAACAGCGGCTGACAATCCACGACATTGACGGTGCCGGCTGGCCCAAACCGGGGTGGCCCGTCGATTTTGGGAAAGACTGTGTCATCCAATCCACAGCCAGGGCGGCACGAACGGTCCGCCCAGCAAGGGATGCGCCCAGGCGGCACCGAGCCAGAGGATGACGCCGCCGAGCACCGGGGCGACGCCCGGCCACAGCGCGCGCCACTCCGCCTTGCCGAACAGGAGCGCAGCGAATGGCACAAAGCTCGTGCGCGCCTGCCACTGACGCCATGGCGCACCCAGCAGCCACGCCTTCTTCCGGTCCTGCCCCAGCGCGCCCGCACTGGCGAGCAGGGCGATGCCGCCACTCAGGATCAGCGTCCGTCCGGATGGCCAGAGCGTGGCGTGAACCAGCGCCCAGAGAATGAAGCTCCACATCATCGGGTGGCGAGTCAGGGCATACACACCCTGCGCACGCTCGGGTGCCTTCAAATGCCCGGTGGGGTCGACCATCGCAGGATTGCCGATGAGCGAGCCGACTAGCATGACGCTGGCGAGCGCCATCACCAGCCCGCCAAGGTGCCACAGGCCGATGGGCGCCATCCACAGCAGCGGCGCGGCGGGCGCGGCCCGGAAAGCGAGGATCGTCCAGCCCAGCGTGGCAAAGGCGGTGAGGGTATAGAGGCCAAGAAAGCCCCGCTCGCCCAGCCGCGCCACCAGAGGCGCACGAAGGGGATGGGACAGGAGAAGGTGCGTGCCGACGAAGCTCCCCATCGCCAGAGCCAGATGTATCAAAGCCTGCATGAGACGTGCCTCCTCGACGCTGCCGCCTGTCCAGCTTCTACACCGAGTCTGACGGTGCTGAAACGCTGGCCTTGATGCCATCACGCTGCCAATAGGGCGCCATGACTCGCCCCGCCCTGCCCATATCGTCCGACGCACCCTTCGTGCTGCTCGATGATGCGCGGGTAGATGGATCGGGCAGTGCAACACTGTTCCGCGACCCGGTCGACATCATCCGCGCCGAACGGCTGGCCGATGTACTGCCTGCGCTGGCGCGGGTTGAGGCTGCCGTCAAAACCGGCCTCCACGCCGCCGGCTACCTCTCTTATGCGGCGGGCCACGCGTTCGAGGCGCGGCTGAACGGCTATGCGCCGCGCGAGGGCGATGCCGGGCCCTTGCTCTGGTTCGGCTTGTTCGACGCGCCCCAGCCCATCGCGGCGGATGCCGTGGATGCGCTGTTGCCGGAGACGCCCGTCACGATCGGCCCGATCGAGCCGATGATCTCGCGCGCGGACTATGGCCGCGCCATCGGGACGGTGCTGGACTATATCCGCGCTGGCGACATCTATCAGGCGAACCTGACCTTCCCCGCGCGCGTCGCCATCGATGGCGATCCCCTCGCTGCCTATCGCGCCATCCGGCCCCGCGCCGCCGCCGGCCATGGCGCCTTGCTGCGCCACGACGGCCGGCATGTCCTGTCTTTCTCGCCCGAGAGCTTCTTCACGCTGGCCGATGGCACGGTGACGACCCGGCCGATGAAAGGCACCGCGCGGCGCGATGCGGACCCGGCCCGCGATGCCGCCGCCGCGCGTGACCTCGCCAGCGACCCCAAGCAGCGCGCCGAAAATCTGATGATCGTTGACCTTTTGCGCAACGACATCTCGCGCGTGACGCAGGCGGGCAGCGTCGCGGTGCCGGCGCTCTTCCATGTGGAGCATTATCCGACGGTCCATCAGATGATCTCGGTCGTCGAGGGCCGGCTGCAACCGCAACTTGGCCCGGCGGACGTGCTGCGCGCCCTCTTCCCTTGCGGATCGATCACGGGCGCCCCCAAGCTCCGCGCCATGGAGATCATCCGCGAGGTCGAGCCTTTCGGGCGCGGACTCTATACGGGCAGCATCGGCCATATTGCACCGGACGGCACCGCACGGTTCAATGTCGCCATCCGCACCATCGTGTTGGAGAAGGACGCCCGGACGGGCATCGTGGGGCTGGGCTCCGGCATCGTTGCGGACAGCCAGCCCGAGGCAGAATGGCAGGAATGCCTCGACAAGGGACGGTTTCTGGCCGTTGAGGAGAACGTGCTTTGATCGCAAAGGCCCATCATTTCGACCTCATCGAAACCATGGCCTTCGATCCCGAAATCGGCCTGCCGCTTCTCGACCTTCACATCCGGCGACTCGAACGCAGCGCGCACGAACTTGGCTTCATTCTCGACCGGCATGAGCTGCGCAACGAACTGCAGGCCGCGACCTTCGGCTTTGTCGAGCCGAGGCGCGTGCGCATCCTGCTCGGCCGGATCGGCACGCTCAGTATCGAGGTTCGCGAAATGCCGCCCTTGCTGGAGGGACCGGCGCCGGTGAGCATCGCGCCCCGCCTGCTCGGCGGAGACGATATTCGCGTGCGGCACAAGACCACGGACCGGCGCCATTATGAAGTGCCCCTGCGGCAATCGGGCACGTTCGAAGTGCTGCTGACCGACGAGGCCGGCTATCTGACGGAGGGTTGCTTCACCAACCTGTTCGTCCAGCGGGGCGAGACCCTGCTGACGCCACCCCTTGCGCGCGGCCTGCTGCCGGGCGTGCTGCGCCAGAGCCTGATCGACCAGGGCAAGGCGCAGGAGGCCGACCTGCGGCCGGAAGATCTGGCAGACGGTTTCCTCATCGGCAATGCCGCGCGCGGGCTGATGGCTGCGAGGCTGGTTGCGCCGCAAGGCTGAGCGCACTATGCACCGCGCCGTCCGGGAGCGTCCCGGGCGCCACGCGCATCATCCCTGACTGTCAGGAGCTTTCCATGTCCCGGACTTCCGCCGCCCTCGGCCGTATTCAGCCCAGCGCCACGCTCGCGATGACCGACAAGGTCATTGCCCTCAAGCGGGAAGGCAAGGACATCATCGGCCTTTCCGCCGGCGAGCCGGACTTCGACACGCCCGATTTCGTGAAGGATGCCGCCATCGCCGCGATCCGCGGTGGGCAGACCAAGTACACGAATGTCGACGGCACCGCCGAGCTGAAGGAAGCGATCGCAGCCAAGTTCAAGCGCGATAACGAGCTCTCCTACAAGACGAGCGAGATCAGCGTGAACTCGGGCGGCAAGCACACTCTGTTCAACGCGCTGATCGCGACGGTGGAAGCCGGCGACGAGGTCATCATCCCCGCGCCTTATTGGGTGAGCTACCCCGACATCGTGAACTTTGCCGGCGGCACGCCGGTGATCATCGCGGCCGGTGCCGACCAGCTCTACAAGATCACGCCGGCCCAGCTCGACGCGGCGATCACCCCCAAGACGCGCTGGGTGCTGCTCAACTCGCCCTCCAACCCGACGGGCGCGGCCTATTCCGGCGAGGAGTTGATGGCGCTCGGTGAGGTGCTGCGCAAGCACCCGCATGTGCTGATCCTCACCGACGACATGTACGAGCATGTCTGGTATGCGCCGACCCCGTTTAAGACGATCGCGCAGGTCTGCCCGGATCTCTACGAGCGCACGCTGACGGTGAACGGCGTGTCCAAGGCTTATTCGATGACCGGATGGCGCATCGGCTATGCCGGTGGTCCGCAGTGGATCATCAAAGCGATGGCCAAGCTGCAGTCTCAGTCGACCTCCAACCCCTGCTCGATCAGCCAGGCCGCGGCGACGGCCGCACTGAATGGCGACCAGAGCTTTCTCATCGAGCGCAACGAGGCATTCCGCAAGCGCCGCGATCTGGTGGTGGCCATGCTGAACGATGCGCCGGGCCTCAATTGCCCGACGCCGGAAGGCGCCTTCTACGTCTATCCCGATGCCGCCGGCTGCATCGGCAAGACCACGCCCGAGGGCAAGACCATTGCCACGGACGAGGACCTCATCACCTATTTCCTCGAGAGCAAGGGCGTCGCAGCCGTCCACGGCGGCGCCTTCGGCCTCGCCCCGGCCTTCCGCGTGAGCTACGCGACCTCGGAAGAAATCCTGCGCAAGGCCTGCACGCGCATCCAGGAAGCCTGCGCCGCGCTGAAGTGATAAAGGACAGGCCGGCCTGAGCGGGAACGCTGGGCCGGCCTGCCTCCAGCGCCGCCTGATGGGCGCCATTGCCGGCGTCGGCACGGATATTCTTCGAGCAGCTCTCCGTTCGTCCTGAATAGCTGCTGAGCCCGTCGAAGCAGCGTATCGAAGGACCGGCCCGTGCGCTGCGATGCTTCGATACGGCTCTTCGATATGCGCCTGCGGCGCTCCTCAGAGCCTACTCAGCACGAACGGTAAAGATCGGCGAAGACCGCTTCGGTGTCATGATCGGAGCTTCCCCAGGCGAAGAAACGCTCCCCGACGCAAGGCTCGTCCAATTAGTCCTTGTCGAACAGCGCCGCGAGCTGCTCCACCATCGCCCCGCCCAATTGCTCGGCATCCATGATCGTCACGGCGCGCTTGTAATAGCGGGTGACGTCATGGCCGATGCCGATGGCGATTAGCTCGACCGGTGAGCGCCCTTCGATCCAGCCGATCACTTGCCGCAGGTGCCGCTCCAGATAGGTGCCGTTGTTCACCGACAGCGTCGAATCGTCCACCGGCGCGCCATCGGAAATCACCATGAGGATGCGCCGCTCCTCGGACCGGGCGAGCAGGCGGTTGTGCGCCCAGAGCAGCGCCTCGCCGTCGATATTCTCCTTGAGCAGCCCCTCGCGCATCATCAGGCCGAGGCTGGCCTTGGCACGGCGCCAGGGCTCATCCGCCTTCTTATAGATGATGTGGCGCAGATCATTAAGACGACCGGGCCGGGGCGGGCGCCCGGCGGCGAGCCATTGTTCGCGACTCTGCCCCCCTTTCCAGGCGCGGGTGGTGAAGCCCAGCACTTCCGTCTTCACGCCGCAGCGCTCCAGCGTGCGGGCCATGATATCCGCGCTGATCGCTGCGATGCCGATGGGCCGCCCCCGCATCGAGCCGCTATTGTCGATCAGCAGTGTCACCACCGTATCGCGGAAATCGGTGTCCCGCTCCATCTTGTAGGAGAGCGAGTGCGCGGGATTGACGACAACGCGCGCCAGCCGCGCAGCATCGAGCATGCCTTCTTCCTGATCGAAATCCCAGCTGCGGTTCTGCTGGGCCTGCAGGCGCCGCTGCAGCCGGTGCGCCAGCTTGGAGACCGCCCCCTGAAATGGCGCGAGCTGCTGGTCGAGAAAACCACGCAGGCGCACGAGCTCGTCGGCGTCGCACAGGTCGAGCGCCGTCACCACCTCGTCGAACTTCGTCGTATAGGCATGGTAGTCGAAATCCGGCGGCAGGTCTGACAAGGGGCGATTGGGGCGCACGGGCATGGCGCCATCGTCATCCTGCGCGTCGCCATCGCCATCCTCGTCCGAGTCGCCGTCCTGCTCCTCGCGCTCTTCGGACATCTCCTCGCCCGGCTCGCCCTTATCCTCGCCGCGCGTGTCGGCGCGGGACTGATCGTCCTCCTCGCCCTCGTCTTCTTCCTTGTCCTGATCCTGCTGCTCGGATTGCTCGTCCTGGTCCTCGTCATCTTCGTCGGGCGATTCGGGGGGAACCTCCGCGCGCACCAGCTCGAGATGCTGGAGCATCGAAAGCACCTTGTCCTGAAAGGCCTGCTGATCGTCGAGGCACAAAGACAGGCCTTCAAAGTCGTCAGCGGCCTTCTCGTCGATCCACTCGCGCAGAAATTCGATGCCCTTGAGCGATTCAGGTGGCGGCGCTTCCCCGGTCAGCTTCTCGCGCAGCAGCAAGGCAACGGCACCCTGCACCGGCACTTCATCGGCCGATTGCGCGCGCGTAATTGGGTCGGAATGGGTGCGCATGTCCAGCGCGGCAGCGAGATTGGCGCGCATGCCGGCGTAGTTCTTGGAGCCCAGCGCCTCATAGCGGACCATCTCGACGGCATCATAAACGGCACGCGCGGCGGGCTCGCTCGGCGCCCGCGCGGAATGGAGTCGCGCATCATGGTGGCGAAGCTTGAGCGCGAAGCTGTCTGCAAAGCCGCGCGCGAGCGCGACCTGATCCGCCGGCAGATTGCGCGTCGGCGTGGGCACCTTGATCTGCTTGCCGGCGAGGTGCGGTGCATCGGGCGTGAAGCCGAGCTCAACCTCGGCATCATGCGCGACAGCGCGCGAGGCGCCGGTGAGAACTTCCTTGAAGCGGTCGAGGGGGGAACGGTCAGCCATGATGTACAATGGGCTGGTCCAGTGCCCCGATCCTGTCAACCCTCCTACCCTTTGGCAGAGCGGCCCATCCCAGCCCGTCAACCTTTGTACGCGCAGCTGTGCCGCTGTGGAACAGCACCCAAATTATTAGGATTTCTTGGTTAAATCCGTTTTCGAACGCGGCCTGCCTGCCTATCAGCGTCCCCAAGGGACGGTGCTGGAGCGGCCAGGTCGCGCAGCTTTTGTGATAGGACGATTGCCGATGATCCGGACTGCCTGCCTTGCCGCGACGCTGACGAGCGGCGCACTCCTGCCGATCCAGAGCGTCAGCGCGGCGGTCAATCTCAATGCGCGCATCGCCCTGCTGACCAGCATTCTGCACACCGAGGCCAGCTTCTCGCAGCGCGATTTCAGCTTTGCGATCAACAGCGGCGGCAGCCAGCAGATGGTCTTCAAGGGCCTGGATGGCGTGCGCAACTTCAACAATTATACCCAGCTCAACAATTGGCTGGGCCACTATGCGGATTCGCAAGGCGTTTTCGAGGGCGGCCAGTACAAATTCACCCACTCCGTGCTCGACAGCTATTTCACCAGTCCGGCACCTGCCACGCCGATGGCGACCGTGACTGAACCGACGCCAACCGTGTTCGAAGGCGCACCCTACAAGTTCACCCATTCGGTGCTGGGCAGCTATTTCGACGAGGCCGCGGAGCCGCAGGCAGCGTCGCACACGGAGACCGCCGGCCCGCTGATGCGCGCGATGATGGCGCCGCCGCCCGCCATTCCGGAGCCGGCGACCTGGGCCATGATGATTGCCGGCTTCGCGCTGGCCGGCGTCGCCCTGCGCTACCGGGTGACCCGCACGCGCATCGCCTGATCACCCATTCGCGAAGGCGGCCCGCGCTCGGGCCGCCTTGCCGCGTCAGGCGCTCTTGCCAACGACGCTTTCCGGCAGATCCTTGCCGAACACGCGCTGGTAATATTCCGCCACCAGCGCCCGCTCCGCCTCGTCGCACTTGTTTAGGAACGACAGGCGGAAGGCGAAACCGACATCCTTGAAAATCAGTGTGTTCTGCGCCCATGAGATCACGGTGCGCGGGCTCATCACGGTGGAAATATCCCCGTTGATGAAGCCCTGACGGGTCAGTTCGGCGACGCGGATCATCTTCGCGACTTCCTCGCGCCCGCCGGGATGATCATATTCGCCGGACTTGGCGAGCACGATCTGCGCCTCGGTCTCGGCCGGCAGATAATTCAGCGTCACCACCAGATTCCAGCGGTCCATCTGCCCTTGGTTGATCTGCTGGGTACCATGATAAAGGCCCGTGGTGTCACCCAGGCCGACCGTGTTGGCGGTGGCGAACATGCGGAACCAGGGGCTCGGACGAATCACCCGGTTTTGGTCGAGCAGGGTCATCTTGCCGTCCGCTTCCAGCACGCGCTGGATGACGAACATCACGTCGGGCCGACCGGCGTCATATTCGTCGAACACCAACGCCACCGGGCGCTGCAGGGCCCAAGGCAGCAGGCCTTCCTTGAACTCGGTGACCTGCTGACCGTCCTTGAGGACGATGGCGTCACGCCCGACGAGATCGATGCGGCTGATATGCGCATCGAGGTTGATGCGGATGCAGGGCCAGTTGAGCCGCGCCGCGATCTGCTCGATGTGAGTCGACTTGCCGGTGCCGTGATAGCCCTGCACCATCACCCGGCGATTATAGGCATAGCCGGCCAGGATCGCGAGCGTCGTGTCCGGGTCGAACACATAGGCTGGGTCCGTATCCGGCACGCGCTCGTCCGCTTCGGAAAAGGCGGGGATCTCCATGTCGATATCGACCCCGAACACCTCGCGCGCGCTCACGACGCGATCGGGCGCATCGAGCAGCACCTCGCTGCGCATGTCGGAATTGGTGTTGGGCAGATCGGTCATAGTCATCATCTTCCTGCGAGTCACACAGCCCCTAACCGATTGCCGCGCGCCCTGTCGATAGAAGGTAGGGTTCCATCAGGCGGATCAGACCGCCCATTCCGCCGGATCGTGCTCCAGCCCGATCAGCGCGAGACCGTGCGCGATGGATGTCAGTTCTCCGCCGGTCGCGATCCGCTCGGCACCGAACCGGCGTTCGAATATGGCGCGAATCGCAGGGATGAGCGACGATCCGCCTGTGAGGAACACGCGGTCGATGGCGCCGGCGTCCAATGCGGCGTCTGCCAGGGCCTGATCGACCGTCTCCTCGATCCGCGCGACATCCAGCGCGATCCAGCGCTCAAACTGGGCACGCGTCACATCGGCATCGATCACCAGATCATCGCTCTCGAAGCGGAAATGCGCTTCATCCTCGCTCGACAGCGCGCGCTTGAGCTGGCCGACCGCATCGTACAGCGCATAGCCGAGCTCCCGCTCGATGATGGCGATCATTCGCCCTATGGCAGCAGGATCGACGGCGGCACGCTGCAGCCGCGCCAGCTCTTCCATGGTCCGCCGGTTGCGCATCAGGGCGAGCCGCGACCAATCGGCAAAGTCCGCGAAATGGCTGCGGGGAATTTCCAGGACCTTGTCGAAGGAGCGATAGCTGCCGCCCTTGCCGAGCATGGGAAGCACGAGACGATCGACGATGCGGTAATCGAACCGGTCGCCCGCAATGCCGATGCCGGCATGACCGAGCGGCTCGCAGCGCCGCCCGTCGCCCGCCGGGCGCATCCGCACGACGGAAAAATCGCTCGTGCCGCCGCCAAAGTCCGCGACCAGAACCGTCGCCGGCTCCGACAGGCGGCTGGCGAAGCTGAACGCCGCGCCGAGCGGTTCGTAGACATAATGGATATCGGTGCCGAAGGTGCGGAACATGGCATCGTAGCGGGTGCGGGCCAGCGCCTCATCCGGTCGCGAGCCAGCATAGCGCACCGGTCGGCCGACGATGATCCGTTCGGGCCGCTCATCCGGCCCAGAGCCGAGCGCGCCACCGGCATGGGCGACCATGCGCTCCAGAAAGGCCTCGCCCAACTGCTCGAAGGTCATGCGCTGATCGAAGATGCTGGCATGATCGAACAGCGGGCTGGCGGCGACCGACTTGAACGACTGGATGAAGCGCGAACCCTGCGGAAATTCCAGATACTCCGCAATGGCCCACGGCCCTGCCTCGCGCGCCAGCGCCGCCCGGCGGTCGCCCTCTTCCCAGAAGCAGAGCGCGGACCGGAAGACGGCGCCCGTCGCCTTGTCGCCCGAGAACTCCAGCATATGCGACGTGCCGTCTTGGGCAATCGCGGCAACGCTGTTGGTGGTGCCGAAGTCGAAGCCCATCGCACGGGCCGGCGTGCCGGTCGCCATATCAATCACCTTCCTGAAAGCGGGCCGGCGCCTATGGCAGCGCAGACCGGGCGCGGCAAGGTCCGTCAGGCGAAGGCCGGCGCCTTGCGGAGATGGGAATAGGCCGCGATCACGTCCTGCAGCGCCTTCTCATGCGCACGGTCGCCGCCATTATGGTCCGGATGAAAGCGGCGGACCAGCTCGGTATAGCGGGTGCGCAAGGCGCGCCGGTCGGCATCGGTCGAAAGGCCGAGCGACTTGAGGGCAGACCGATCCGCGCCGGACAGCGGCTTGCCATCCTGCCGTTGCGCGGTTTCCGCTGCCCGCATCTTGAAGCGGGCGCCGATCGCATCGAGCGGATCGGAGAAATCGGCCCAGCGTGGCGGCGGCGTGCCACTCGCTGCGGCCGACGAAAAGGCCCGCGTCTCTCGCTCCCAGCCGCCATAAGGGCGCTGCGCCTGCGTGATCTCCTCCGGGCTCATCCCCTTGAAGTAATTATACTCGGTGTTGAACGCGCGGATGTGCTCCAGGCAGAACCAGCGCCATTGCGGCGGACCATCGGGTGCGCCGCGCCTTTCCTCGGGCGGCGCGCGGAACTCGCCTGCTTCCATGCAGCCGGGGTGCGAGCAGCGGCGCGCCTCGCCTTCCACGCGGCCGTGAAAGCGCGTGTGGCGGCGCGATGCACCCTGATTGAACCCCGACCCTGACACGACCGTCTCTTCCCTGTGGCTGCGTGAACCAAAACGCCTATATAGGGCGCATGGTTGACGCTTCGCTAGGCCCGGTCGGGCAAGAGATCGCACAGCGGCTGGAAAATGCCCTGTCCCCGCAACAGCTCGCCGTCATCAATGACAGCGCCAAGCATCGCGGTCATATGGGCGATGATGGCAGCGGCGAAAGCCACTTCACCGTGGAGATCGTCGCCGACTCCTTCACCGGCCAATCCCGCGTTGCGCGGCAGCGCATGGTCAACGCGGCGCTCGCCGATCTGCTGCGTGAGAAGGTGCATGCCCTCGCCATTCGAGCCCGCGCGCCGGGTGAATGAGCAGGTGAATGAGCGGGGCGTGACCCGTCGCGCGAAACGTCCGGCGGCCCGCCTGCTGGTCACCGATCCGCAAGGAAGGCTGCTGCTCTTCCGCTTCACGCCCGATGATCGCCCGCCTTTCTGGGTGACGCCCGGCGGCGCGGTCGACCGGGGCGAAACATTTGAGCAGGCCGCGCGGCGCGAACTGCGCGAGGAGACCGGGCTCGACCTCGAACCCGGTCCGCTCGTGGCGGTGCGCCATGTCACCTTCGTCACGCTCGAGGGCATTCCCGTCGATGCCGAGGAGCGCTTTTACGCGGTCCCCGTCGCGGAGGCGCGAATCGATACGGCGGGTCACACCGATCTCGAAAAGGCCGTCATGCTCTCGCACCGCTGGTGGGCGCCGCAGGAACTCGCTGCCCATGACGAGGCCTGGTATCCGGTCGATCTGCTGGACATCTGGCAGGAGCTGCTCGCCAGCACCGTGCCGTCATGACCGGCGAAACGCGGGCAGGGCTGCTGGAAGGCTGGCGCGGGCATCTCGCCCAAGGCCGGCGCCGCTCGCTTCACACCGTGCGCGCCTATGTCTCCACCGCCGAACGCCTGCTCGACTGGATGGCGGACATGGACGGCCGCCCGCCCACATCGGCGGCCCTCACCAAGCTGACGACAAGCGATTTGCGCGCCTATCTGGCGGCGCGCCGGGCGGAAGGCATCGGCAACAGTTCGGCGGCGCGGGAGCTCTCGGCCCTGCGCGCCTTTCTGCGGTTCGTGGGCGGCGAGGGCGCGACCATACCCGTCATGCGGGGGCCGCGCGTCAAGCCCGGCGTGCCGCGGCCGATCAGCCCGGATGAAGCCGTCGCGCTCGCCGAGGACATTGCCGAAACAGCGCGCGACGGATGGATCGGCGCGCGCGACTGGGCCGTGCTGATGCTGCTCTACGGCGCGGGGCTGCGAATCAGCGAAGCCTTGGGACTGACCGGCGATGCCCTGCCGCTGGGTGAAACGCTGCGGGTGCTCGGCAAGCGGGGCAAGACACGGGTGGTGCCGTTGCTGCCGCAAGTGCGCAGCGCGATCGAGGATTGTATCGCGCTCTGCCCCTATCCGACGGCCAAGGATGCCCCGCTGTTCCGGGGCGCACGCGGCGGGCCGCTGTCTCCGGCGCTGATTCGCCGCGCCGTGCAGGGCGCGCGCGGCCGCCTTGGCCTGCATGACCGCACGACACCGCATGCGTTGCGCCACAGCTTCGCCACTCATTTGCTCGGGCGCGGCGCGGACCTGCGCTCCCTGCAGGAACTGCTCGGCCATGCCAGCCTGTCCTCCACGCAAATCTACACGCAGGTCGACGCGGCGCATCTGCTCGATGTCTATCGCAACGCGCACCCCCGCGCGGAAGGATAAGACATGATTACGGCCGGTCGCGTGGCTCGCTCTTCCAGGTGAACAGCCGCCAGAGATAGCCGACGACCAGAAACGCCACCGCGATATTGGTCAGCGGGCCAAGATAATCATCGATGCGCGCGAACCGCACGCCGAGATAATAGCCCGCGCCGACCAGTATCACGTTCCAGATCAGCGCGCCGCCGGTCGTCCAGATGACGAAGCGCCAAAACGGCATGGCGAACAGCCCCGCCGGCAGCGACACAATCGTGCGGAACACCGGCATGAAGCGGAAGATGAACACGATCTTGTCGCCATGGCGCAGGAAGATTCGCTCCAGCCACTCGACCTCCCGCCACCGCAACGTCGCCCAGCGGCCATAGCGCTCGACCAAGGGCCGCAGTCGCGCATAGCCGAGGCAGAGCCCAAGATAATACCAGAACAGATTGCCAATGGTGGTGCCGATGGTCCCCGCTGCCAGCAGGGGCACCACATCCATCTTCCCCTGGCCGACGCGAATGCCGCCAATGCCCATGATCAACTCGGACGGAATGGGCGGAAACACATTTTCCAGCACCATCAGCAGGGCGATGCCCCAATATCCGCCGGCATCGATCAGATGAACGACCCAATCGCTCATCTGTCGTCACCCATCATCAACATATCAATCATCTGGTTGTTGCAGCAGCCTCAGGCCGCCCGCTCCGCCAGCCGGCGCTCGACCGCATCCCAGATCATGCCGCCGGTATCCGTGCCGTTGAAGGCATCGATAGCGACAATACCGGTCGGTGAGGTCACATTGATTTCGGTCAGCCATTTACCGCCAATGACGTCGATGCCGACGAACAGCAGGCCGCGCTTCTTGAGTTCCGGCCCCAGGGCGGCGCAGATCTCCTGCTCCTCCGCCGTCAGCTCGGTCTTGGCGGCGGTGCCGCCGGCGGCCAGGTTCGAGCGGATCTCGCCCTTACCCGGAATGCGATTGATCGCGCCGGCCACTTCACCATCGACGAGGACGATCCGCTTGTCGCCTTGCGCCACGTCCTTGAGGAAAGCCTGCACCATGAAGCTTTCGACCCACATCTCGCCGAAAAGTTCCACCAGAGCGGCGAGATTGGCGCCATCTGCGCCGACGCGAAAGACGGCCGAGCCGGCATTGCCGTACAGCGGCTTCACGACGATCTCGCCATGTTCGGCAAGGAAGTCGCGCGTTTCCTCAAGGCTGCGCGTGATCATCGTCGGCGGCATGAAGCGCGCGAAATCCAGCACGAACAGCTTTTCCGGCGCGTTGCGCACGGCCGCCGGATCGTTGACGACCAGCGTCTCGCCTGTGATTCGCTCCAGCAGATGTGTGGCGGTGATATAATTGAGGTCGAACGGCGGATCCTGCCGCATCCAGACCACATCGATATCACGGCCAAGGTCCAGTCGGACCGTCTCACCGAAGCGATAATGATCGCCTTCGACTCGCTGCACCGTCACTTCGCGCGCCTGCGCATAGAGCCGTCCGCCGCGCCAGCTCAGATCATCCGTGCGATAATGGTAGAGCCGGTGCCCCCGCGCCTGAGCCGCGATCATGATGTGGAAGGTCGAATCGCCGGCAATGTTCAGCGACTCCATCGGGTCCATCTGCAGAGCGACCTTGAGCGACATCCGTTCTTACCTTCCACCGTTCGGGCTGCTTCAAGCCCTGCTCTTGTTCTGAACCGAGACGCTGACACGCGACGCAACCGGGACCGCAGGCGCTAGCCGCCGTGCCAGACATTTTCCAGATGGCGTGGCCGATGACCCGGCGCAAGCAGCATCACGTCGATGCGCATGTCATCATCCGGCCCTAGCCAGTTATGGGCGACCGCTTCCGCCGCTGCCGCGACGCGCGCCAGCCGCCGCTCATCGATCGCTTCATCGAGCAGCGCCTCGCTGGCCCGCGTCTTCACCTCCACGAAGGCGACGATGTTGCCGCGCCGGGCGATCAGGTCGACCTCGCCGGCGCGGGTGCGCACCCGCCGCGCCAGAATCGTCCAGCCCTTGAGCCGCAACCACCAGCCCGCGAGCCGCTCGCCCTGCCGGCCGCGCTTCTCGGCAGCGAGCCGCGCCGGCGTGGGCGGGCTGCCCTTCACTTTCCTTTGAGCTCCATGGCGCGCGCGTAGAGCGCCTTGCGGTCCGCGCCCAGCGCGCGTGCGACTTCGCCTGCCGCTTGCGAGACGGTCAGCCGCTCCAGCGCCTCGCGCAGCGCTGCATCGATCTCGTCGGCTTTCGGTGGGGCGCGCTCGCCCGGCGGACCGACGACCAGCACGATCTCGCCGCGCGGCTCCTTCTGCGCGCACGCCGCCGAGAGTTCGCTCAACGTGCCCGTCAGCGTTTCCTCATAGGCCTTGCTGATCTCGCGACACAGCGCGGCCGGACGATCGCCGAGCACGGCCGCCATGTCCGCCAGCGATGCCGCGCAGCGCGGCCCGCTCTCGTAGAAGACCAACGTCGCGCGCAGACCCGCCACCTCCGCCAGCGCATCGGTGCGCGCCTTGGTCTTGGGCGGCAGGAAGCCCATGAACAGAAAGCGGTCGCTAGGCAGGCCGGAGAGCGTGATCGCCGCAATCGCCGCGCAGGGCCCAGGCACCGTATTCACGGATCGGCCCGCCGCACGGGCGTCTCGCACCAGCTTGTATCCCGGATCGGAGATGAGCGGCGTTCCTGCGTCCGACAGCAGCGCTACAGCTTCGCTCGCCATCCGCTCGACCAGACGGGCGCGAACCCGCTCATCGCTGTGGTCATGGTAGGGAATCATGGGCCGGTTGGACCCGGCATGGCGCAGCAATTTGGCGCTCACACGGCTGTCCTCCACGGCCACCACGTCCGCACCTTGCAGCACAGCGGCAGCGCGGGGCGACAGGTCGGACAAGTTGCCGATCGGTCCCGCAACGATATATAGGCCAGGCTCAAGTGAAGCGGACATGAGGTGTGCCATGGCAGAGAGGAGCCTTGCGGGGCAAGTGAGGTTCGACATCGCGGCTGGAGGCACCCCGACGCCCCGTCGCGTTCTGCAGGGCATTGTGCTGATCGGCGCCATGCTGCTGGCGGCCTGTACCCGCGTGGTGCCGCCCGCCGCGCCGCCTCCCCCGCCACCCAAAACGCAGCAGCCGGACGTGACGCAGGGCCTGCCGACCGATACGGAGCGGCACCGCATCGCCCTGCTCGTGCCGATGAGCGGCACGAATGCCGGCGTCGGGCGCTCGCTGGCCAATGCCACCACCATGGCGCTGCTGGATACCAAGACCGAGCGGCTGCGCGTCACCACCTACGACACCGGGCGCAACGCGGCCGAGGCGGCGCGCAAGGCCGTGGCGGAGGGCAACAAGCTCATCCTCGGCCCGCTGACGGCGGACGAGGTGCGCGCCGTCGCGCCGATCGCACGCGCAGCCAACATCCCGGTGCTGAGCTATTCCAATGACGAGAGCGTCGCCGGCAACGGCGTCTATCTGCTCGGCTACAGCCCGGAGCAATCGGTCTCGCGCGTCGTGCGCTTTGCGAGGGCGCGGGGCCTCAGCGATTTCGCAGCGCTCGTGCCGCGCGGCGTGTATGGCGAGCGGGCCGGCAAGGCGTTCCTCAGCGAGGTGAAAGCCGCCGGCGGCACGGTCGTGGCGATGGAGACGTTCGATCGCTCGGCCAATTCGGTGCAGTCAGCGGTCCAACGCCTGTCGGCCAGTTCCAGCTATGATGCGCTGCTGATCGCCGATGTCGGTCGCATCGCGTTGCAGGCCGCGCCGCTGGTGCGCACCGCCGGCGCCAAGGACGCGCGTATTCTCGGCACCGAGCTATGGGCGACTGAATCCGGTCTTTCCGCCAGCACGGCGCTGCGCGGCGCCTGGTATGCTGGCGTATCCGATGGTCTCTATCGTACGCTCGCCACCAAATATCGCTCATCCTACGGCACGGCGCCTTACCGCCTGGCGTCGCTAGGCTATGATTCGGTTCTACTCACCGTGCGGATCGCGCAGGACTGGAAGCCGGGCACGGCCTTCCCGGCGGCGCGGCTTCGTGACGCCGAGGGCTTCGCCGGCATCGATGGCGCCTTTCGCTTCGGCCGGGATGGGATCGCCGAGCGCGCACTGGAAGTACAACAGGTCGGCGCCAGTGGATCGACCGTGGTTGATGCCGCGCCGAAGGGTTTTGGGCGGTAGATCGCGCCGTCCTTTGAGCCAAAGAAAAGGGCCGCTGCCTCCCGGGAGACAGCGGCCCTTCTTATTGGACTGCAGCAGGACTCAGAGGATCGACTGACCCGTCTTCTCCCAGTCCGAAGCGAAAGCGGCGAGGCCCTTGTCGGTCAGCACATGGTTGACCAGCGACTTGATGACCGCCGGCGGCGCCGTGATCACGTCTGCGCCGATCTTCGCGCACTCGAGCACATGGATGGGATGACGCAGCGAAGCCGCGAGAATTTCCGTCTCGAAGGCATAGTTGTCATAGATCAGCCGGATGTCCTCGATCAGCCGCATGCCGTCGAAGCCATTGTCATCGTGCCGTCCGACGAAGGGCGAGATGAACGTCGCGCCGGCCTTGGCGGCCAGCAGGGCCTGATTGGCCGAGAAGCACAGGGTCACATTGACCTGGCAGCCATCCTGCGTGAGCGCCTTGCAGGTCTTGAGGCCATCGATGGTGAGGGGCACCTTGATGCAGACATTCTCCGCGATCTTCCGGAGCACCGCGGCTTCCTTCATCATCGTCTCATGATCGAGCGCCACGACCTCCGCCGAGACGGGGCCATCGACCAGCCCGCAAATCTCTTCCACCACTTCAAGGAACTTGCGGCCCGATTTGTGGATGAGGCTGGGATTGGTCGTCACGCCGTCCAGCAGGCCGGTGGCGGCAAGCTCGCGAATGTCGGCAGTGTCGGCGGTATCGACGAAGAATTTCATGGCCAGAGGTTCCCGGTTGTGGAGAGATTGGCGCCGCCTATAGCGCCGCACGCCGGCGGATGTAAGGCCTTGCCCGCCGCGCGCAGCCGTGAAGCCAGCGCGACGATGCCATTTCCTCCGAGCCACACAGTCTCTAAGGCCGGGGCATGACCCGCGCCCGGATCATTCTGCTCAACGCCGCGCTCGGCCCGCTCGACTACCGGGTGCCGCATGGCATGAGCGTGGAGCCCGGGCAGATCGTCGTCGCCCCGCTGGGTCCGCGCCCGATGATCGGCGTGGTGTGGGAAGCGGACCGCTTTCCGGACGTCGCGCCGGTCGGCGACAATCGTCTGCGCCCCATTACCGGCGTGCTGGATGCGCCGCCTTTGCCCGCTTCGCTGCGCCGCCTCATCGAGTGGACGGCGGATTATTATCTCGCCCCGCCCGCTGCCGTGCTGCGCATGGCGCTCGCCTCCATGTCCGCGCTGGATGGCGAGAAGACGGTGGTGGAATATCGTCCTACTGGCATCGCGCCGGATCGGCTGACGCCCCAGCGCACGCAGGCTCTGGAACGCATCGGTGAGCGGCAGGGACTGGTGCGTGAACTCGCCGCCATTGGCGAAGTCAGCGACGCGGTGATTCGCGGGCTGGTGAAGCAGGGCGCGCTGGAGGCCGTGGAGGTCTCCACCGACCAACCCTATCCCGATCCGGACCCCGACTTCGTGACCGTCACGCTCAGCGCCGACCAGCAGGCCGCGGCCGACAGGCTGACAGAGCATGTTCGCGCCCATGCCTTCCAGACTGTGCTGATTGATGGCGTCACCGGATCGGGCAAGACGGAGGTGTATTTCGAGGCGCTGGCCGAAACCCTGCGGCAGGGCAAGCAGGCGCTGGTGCTGCTCCCAGAGATCGCGCTGACCGAGCCGTTCCTCGACCGGTTCACCGCCCGCTTTGGCTGTGAGCCGGTGCCCTGGCATTCCGGCCTCAAACAGTCCGACCGGCGTCGCGCCTGGCGGGCCATCTCGCGGGGAGAGGCGCAGGTGGTGGTGGGCGCGCGCTCGGCGCTGTTCCTGCCTTACCCCAAGCTCGGCCTCATCATTGTGGACGAGGCCCATGAGACCAGCTTCAAACAGGAAGAAGGCGTGCGCTACCATGCGCGGGACGTCGCAGTGATGCGCGGCATGTTCGAGAGCTGCCCGATCATCCTCGCCTCGGCCACGCCGGCCATCGAGACGCGCCACCAGGTCGCGCTGGGGCGCTATGAAGAGATTGCCCTGCCGAGCCGGTTCGGTGGCGCAGAACTGCCGGAGATCATCGGGCTCGACCTGACGCGCGACCCGCCCGACCGGGGGCGATGGCTCGCCCCGCCGCTGGTCAAGGCCATGGCGGAGACGCTGGAGCGCGGCGAGCAATCCTTGCTGTTCCTCAACCGGCGCGGTTATGCCCCGCTCACGCTCTGCCGCCATTGCGGCCATCGCTTCCAGTGCCCGCACTGCACAGCCTGGATGGTCGAGCATCGCCTGACCCGGCGCCTCGCCTGCCATCATTGCGGCCACAGCATCCCAACGCCCGACGCCTGCCCGGAATGCAACGAGAGCGATGCACTGGTCGCCTGCGGGCCTGGCGTCGAGCGCATCGCGGACGAGGTGAAGCTTCTCTTCCCGCAGGCGCGCACCGCCATCGTCACCTCCGACACCTTATGGTCTCCGGCTCGGGCGGCTGCTTTTGTGCGGGACGTGGCGGGCGGCGCGGTCGACATCATCATCGGCACGCAACTGGTTACCAAGGGCTATCACTTCCCCGAACTGACGCTGGTCGGCGTGGTCGATGCCGATCTCGGGCTGGATGGCGGCGACCTGCGTGCCGCCGAGCGCACCTATCAGCAGATCATGCAGGTCTCCGGACGCGCAGGGCGTGGCGAGAAGCCGGGACGGGTCTTCATCCAGACGCGTGCTGCGGAGGCGCCGGTGATCCGCGCCTTGCTCGATGGCGATGGCGCGCGCTTCTACGCGATGGAGACGGAAAGCCGGCGGATCGCCAACGCGCCACCCTTCGGACGCTTCGCGGCGATCATCGTGAGCGATACCGACGGTGCACTGGCGCGCGAGACGGCCCAGCGAATCGGGAAAATCGCACCACATCAGGAGGGCCTCGATGTCTACGGGCCCGCCGAAGCACCTCTCGCCGTGCTGCGCGGTCGGCACCGCTTCCGCTTGCTTGTCCACGCGCGGCGCGGCGTGGACCTGCAGGCGATTATCCGCAAATGGCTGGGGCAGATCGATTGGAAATCCACGACGCGGGTTAGTGTGGACATCGATCCCTACAGCTTCGTCTGATTGCGAACCGCGCTGTAATGAAACAGCCGCTCCTCGTGACGAAGAGCGGCTGCATCTTAATTATACTGACCGATGGAGATCAGGTCGTGCGCGGCTTTTGGGTCGGGCGGACGGTCGCCCCGCCGAAGCTATACACCGTCTGGCGCGCAGGCGCTTGCGGCTGGGTTGCGGGCGCTGCCGCTTGTGCGGTCTGGCGGTCCATCGTCGCCGGCGCAGCCTCACGCAGAGCGCCCTGGCGCATCAGGAAGTTGGCGCGACGCAGACGGTTCTTGCGGGTAAGAAACGGGTTTTCCCGCGACGGCGCCGCCGCCACCTGTTGTTCCAGATCACCCTCGCGGACCACAGTGGAGCGCTGCATGGTTGGAGCAGAAGAATCAACGGGGGCACGCGCCGCTACGGCAGGTGCATAGGCTGGATTCACGGCCATATCCTGCTTCGGCGTGACGACGGGCTCACGGATCACCTCCCGCTCCATCGCATCTGCTTCGATCTCACGATCATAGGTTTTGCGGCGACGGAAGGCCATGAAGCCGGCCCCGAGAAGCACGAGCGCACCAGCACCGCCGATGATGATCGCAGTGTTATCGCTGGAAGCAGCCTCACCGGTGGTTTCAAGCGGCGCGGGTTGCGGTGTCTCATTGACCATCGGCGCCGCAGTCGCAGGGGCTGCCTCGACCGCTTGGGGTTGGGCTTCGGCCGGCGCAACAGTATCGCTGGCGACCGGCTGCGGAGCAGGTTCACGCGCCGCAGTCGGACGCGTCGATTCCGCGCGGGCACTCGATGTGCGCTCGGCAGGCGCAGAGGTCGTTTCCCAGGATGACGGCGCAGCCTGACGCGCCTGGGAAGGGGTATCAGCAGTACCCGCGGTTGTGGCTTCCGGGGCAACGATGGGGGCGGTCGTTAAGGCGCTCGATGAAGGCGCTGCCGGGCTCTGCGTGACGATCGGAGTCACGGTCGTCAGCGGCGGCGCGGTTGTCGGGAGCGGGACCGCCGTAGGCGCACGCTGCGCATCCGGAATCACGATCTCACTACCAGCGGGATCGACCGCGGGTGAAGCGGTTCCGGCCTCCTGCGCCAGAGCCGAGGTGGAGCCAAGCGCCAAGACGGCGGCAATCGCGGTCAGCGCTGTACGAGGGGTTTCATGGTTACGTGTCATAGTGAGGAAAAAACCGCCGAACATGCCTGCTGGTTTCACGTCCCCCGGCTGAATCCGGCCAGTTGTTAGGCAATGGCGACAAGTTGAACGGAAAATTTACTTGGCGGCGGGCGCGTAAGGTAATGAGTTTTCATTGTTTTTTCGCCACTGATCTATTGGGGGCCGACTCTATCCTCATGTGCCCCCAGTAAAGTCCTACTTCTGCCGTTTTTCCTTCTCCAGGAGGACCGTCTTGCGATCCGTCCCATAGGCATAACCGCCCAATCCGCCATCGCTGCGCAGAACTCGGTGGCAGGGAATGAGCACCGCCAGCTTGTTATCACCACAGGCCGACCCCGCCGCGCGGACGGCAGCCGGCTTGCCGACCGCTGCTGCGATCTGCGTGTAAGTGCGCGTTTCACCAATGGGGATCGCCCGTAAGGCCGCCCATACCGCTTGTTGAAATGCCGTACCGGCGACATCGACCGGCAGATCGACCGCGCGTGTGGGATCGTCGACCAGCGCCACGACCTGCGCTACCAATGCCGCAAAATCGGCACCCCCCGCAACGATCGTCGCGCGCGGAAAATGCCGCCGCAGGTCGCTTTCGTGCTCGTCGAAGCTGATCCGGCACAGGCCCTTGTCGGTCGCCGCGACCAGCATGTCGCCCAGAGAGGTCGCCGTGACCGTGAAGCGAATCGTCACGTCCGCGCCGCCATTGCGCCAGGCGGACGGTGTCATGCCAAGTCGCGCTCGCGCGTCGGCATAAGCGCGGCTGGGTGCTTCATAGCCGGCATCGTAGATCGCATCTGTGATCCTTTCAGTCTGGTGGAGCGCGCGCGTCAGCCGGTCCGCCCGCAAACCGCGCCAGTAGGCCGCGGGCGAGACTCCGACGGCCCGCTTGAACAGGCGCTGGAAATGGTGGGGCGCATAGCCGACGGCGCCTGCCAATTTGGCCAGCGGCGGCATGACATCACCCGCTTCCAGCAATGCCAGCGCTCGTGTGACGGCAGCGCGATCCGGCGCGACATCGTCCGGCCGGCAGCGCAGGCAGGGCCGATAACCCTCCGCGCGCGCCGCGCCGCCATCGGGCAGGATCGTGACATGCTCCGGCCGGGGGCGGCGCGCAGGGCAGCTCGGGCGACAATAGATGCCGGTCGTCTTGACCGCGACGACGAAACGCCCGTCCATGCGGCGGTCGCGCGCCGCGAAGGCCGCCCATGCCGTCTCTTCATCAATGGCCGGCGCGGTGGCGGGCATAACAATTTTCCTGTCTCTTCCGCAATCGAGCGGGGGCTATCCGATGTAAGCGGGCCGGTCATGCTCACGCAAGGCGCGGGGTCAGCGGCGGGTCCTTGTCGCACCGGCAATGCGGGCAAGCTTCCCGTAAATTGCTTTCAAAGCGCCTGGACCGTGAAAACCTCTGTCGAGAGCTCGAAGGGCGCGTTAAAGGTTCCCAATGATCAAGCCTCGCACCGGACTGTTCGGTTCCTTCAAAGCGGTCCTCGCCCTTGCGCTGCTGCTGCCTCTTGCCCTGACGCCGGCACGGGCAGATGTGCAGGACATCGCCGCCGCCTCGCGCAGCGTCGTGCGGGTGGCGCTGGTGGCGACGGACGGCCAGAATGCCTATTTCGTGGGCCATGGCAGCGGCGTCATGATCGCGCCGGGCCGCGTGCTCACCAATGCCCATGTCGTCGAACTCGCCCGCAGTGAATCCAACATCGTCATCGGCATCATCCCCTCCGAGGGCACGAACAGCTATGGCGGCCGCATCCTGGCCTATTCGCCGGGCAATGATCTGGCCTTGCTGGCGGTCGACGATGCACCATCGATCCCCATCGCGACCTTCCTGGCCGGCCCGGTGGAAGACGGCACGCGCGTAACGGCCATTGGCTATCCCGGCTCGGTCGATCGCGCGCAGGGCATGAGCATTGAGGATATCATCCGCCCCATGAGCGCCGTGCGCACCTCTGGCAATGTCTCGGCAGGGCGCGCCTCCCGCCAGTTCGACACCGTGCTGCACACCGCCCCACTGGCGGCGGGAAACAGTGGCGGGCCGCTAGTGGACGATTGCGGCCGCGTCATCGGCATCAACAGCTTTGGCTCGCTCTCGGACGGTAGCGATGCTGAATATGGTTTTGCGGTATCGACGCGCGAGATTGCGAGCTTTCTGCGGCAGGCCAATGTTCAGGTACGCCGATCCAGCGAAACCTGCCGATCCATGGCGGAAATCGATGCCGCCCAGCAGGCCGCCGACGAGCGCGCTCGGGCTGAGGCGGCGCGACGGCAGAACGAAGCCGCCCTGAAGGACCGCGAACGCGCCATCGCCGCGCGCGAGCAGGCCCAGCAGCAGGTCATCGCCCGGCGGGAGAACATGATCGCCATCGCCGCGCTGCTTCTTGCCGCTGCTGCTCTGACCGGTGGTGCCGCGGTACTGGGCCAGTCGCGCGGCAACATCCGCCACGCCCGGCGCTTTGGCGGGGCGGCAGGCGTGCTGCTGCTGGCTGCAGTGCTGACCTTTGCGCTGCGCCCGAGTTTCGACAGCGCCGACGCATCGGCCGAGCCGCTGCCCGATGCCGGCAATGCGGTCGGTAATGACATGGACGGTGCGGCGTCGACCGAAAGCGGTCGCTGGCTGTGCCGGCTTGAACCGGGGCTGAGCCGGGTCACCGTCTCGGAAACGGCGGACCTGAGCTTTACTTGGACGCAGCAGGGATGCCTCGACGGGCGCACCCAGTTCCAGAATGGCGCGACCGGTTGGTCCCGCGCCCTCGTGCCGGCTGACGAGGCCGCTGTTTCGGTGCGGCGCTTCGACCCCGCTATCGGCCGCTACCGCACCGATAACTATCTCGTGAGCGCACAGAGCGCCGCCGAGATGCGCGCGCTGCGGGACAAGATCGGCTGGTCCGGCTGCTCGAGCGACCCAGAGCGGCTCGCCAAGCTGATGCAGATTCAGGGCGAGATCGAGGCGCGTCTGCCATCCAGCCCGAACGAGCGCCTCGTCTATCACTGCGAGCGGCAGGTGCCGAAGACGGCGGGGCAAAGCACAGCGCCCTGAGGCCTGACGCCCTGCCCGCCACCATGGCCCCTCAGTGGCTGACGGACTGGATGCGCAGCCGCCGCCGCTTGCCGCTGCGATCCGGCCAGTTGATCGACTGACCCTCGCGCAGGCCGATCAGCGCCGCGCCGATCAGCGTGAGGATGGAGACGCGCCCGGCATTGATGTCTGCCTCGCCGGGATAGACGAGTTGGACAGACCGTTCGGCGCCGCTTTCTTCATCGATGAACGCCACCGTGGATTGCATCCTCACAACATCGGGGCCGATCTGGCTGGCGGTCTTCACTGTCGCGCGCCCGATTTCGTCGAGCAACAAGGCGCTGACCTCGGGAAACCGGTCTTCGGCGCCGAGCGCCAGTTCGGTCAGGCGATCGGCTTCGGTGTCGATCATATGGATGGCCGGCCTGCGGCCCGCCTGTGTGTTGGTCATGGAAGGATCTTTCAAGATGGAGGGCCAGCGCCACCTGTTGGGGGACGCTGGGCAAGATGCGCGAATTCACCCCGACAGTCGGGGCGAGACGCGCCGACTCCCGGGGCTATCGTCCCGTGAGGATCTGACCTCGATAAGATCGGTTGCCCGACGGGCAACGAGGCTGGCCAACATGCTCAGTCATGGCCGCAAGCTGTCATTGCCTGATCGGGAAGTCAATCGACGCGCCCCGGCGCGCCATCCTAGCGCCTGCGTAGCAGGCCCGCGCAGGCAGCGGCGTCCATGTCATCGCCCGCGCTGTTGCGTGCATCGACATGCGTCACAACGGGCTCCCGATTCGCGGCCGGGGGATAGAGATAGGCATCCAGCACGCACTGGCCATTGGCGAACTGCAGCTTGCGCACCGCAGGATCCCGAATGTCCAGCCGAGGCTCCCCGAAGAGGCGTTGCAGGCCTCGCGCATCCGCCCCGACGATGCCGCCCGGCTGGGGCCGCTTGGCAGGGGCATAGCCGACCGCGGGCGCTTGGCCGCCGGTCCGCGGGACCAGCGACGCGCCGCAGCCGGAGAGCAGCAGGGCAAGCAGGGGAAAGCCAAAGCGCAAGAGCATCTGTTCAGGTCTTCCGCCGCGCGTGGAACATGTGCGCGGCCATAGCCACGCTCCAGATCGGCGCCAACAGGTTCACGACGGGTGGCAGGAATAGAAGCGCCGAAACGAGGCCCAGCTGCCAGCGCTGGCCAGCGGTGAACGCCGCCAGGCCCGGATGCCGCCCCTCGATGAGTTCGGCAAGGTCGCGGCCGAGCAGATAGGCATTGAGCACAAGGAACAGGATCGGCGCGCCAACGCCTGTGACCAGCAGCGCTACATAGAGCGGCAGCACCGCCAGATTCCAGCCGACCGCGCGGCCGGCCGAGCGCAGGGCGATCCGCATTCCGGTGGCGAAAGGCACGGCCGCCGCCTGCGCATGGCGTGTGGGATAGTCCGTCTGCTCGACCACCGCCACGATGCGGTCCACATAGAGTCCAACGATGGCAATCGCCACGGCGCGAAACAGCAGCCAGCCGATGACCAGCGCGATTGCGACGGCGAGCGCTGCGCCGGCGAAACCGTCAGCATCCAGCCAGCCGGTCCGGGTCAGCAGCAGGCGCAATCCAAACCAGACGCCCGCGCCGATAAGCGCAAAGATCGCCACGGTGATGGCGAGACTCTGCCAGAGCACCGCGCGAATGCCGGGCAACAGGATTTGCGGGAGGGCGCGCAGCAAGGCGGGAAACACCATGGGACAGGTTTTGCCCGAGCACGCGCGGCGGTCAAGCGGCCGGCGTTCCTGCCCTGCCCCACGCTGCTTGCCGGGGCGAGATCAGGCGGATAAGGACGGGCTTTCTCCCGCCCTGCCTCATCCTTCATGAAGGAATGCCTCTTGTCCGAAGCTGTTCTTGATGTCGTCGCCATCGGCAATGCCATTGTCGATGTGATTTCCCAGGAAAACGATGCCTTCATCGCCAGCCGCGCGCTCACCAAGGGCGGGATGCAGCTTATCGATGCCGACCAGGCCGAGGCGCTCTACGCCGATATGGCGAGCGGCCTTGAGATTTCCGGTGGGTCGGCGGCCAACACCCTGGCCGGCATGGCCGCACTGGGCGGCAAATGCGGCTTCATCGGCCAGGTCGCCGACGACCAGCTCGGCCGCATCTTCGCGCACGACATTCGCGCGCTGGGCATTCGCTATGAAACCGAGGTGGCGAGCGACGGTCCGCCCACCGCGCGCTGCCTCATCATGGTGACGCCCGACGCTCAGCGCACGATGAACACCTTCCTTGGCGCATCCCAGTTCCTGCCCGCGGCCGCGCTCGATCTCGACATGATTCGCTCGGCCCGCATCCTCTATCTTGAGGGCTATCTGTGGGACCCCGAGCAGCCCCGCGCCGCCATGCGCGATGCCATCGCCGCCGCGCGCGAGGCGGGCCGCGAGGTGGCCTTCACGCTGTCCGACGCCTTCGTCATCGAGCGGCATCGCGAGGACTTCATCAGCCTGATCGACGGCGGGATGATCGACATCCTCTTCTCCAACGAAACCGAGATCTGCTCGCTGGCGCAAACGCAGGACTGCGAAGAGGCCATTGCGCGCTTTGCGGACAAGCTGCCGACGCTGATCGTCACCCGCAGCGAGAAGGGCGCCATCGCCATCCAGAACGGCACGCGCTATGAAGTGGCGGCAGCGCCCGTCGAGCGGGTGATCGACACGACCGGAGCGGGCGATCTCTTCGCCGCTGGCTTCCTGACCGGCCATGTGGGTGGGCAGGACCCGACGACCTGCCTCACGCTCGGCGCCATCGCCGCTGCAGAGGTCATCTCACATTATGGCGCGCGGCCCGAGGCCGATCTCAAGGACCTGGCCGGCGCGCTGCTCGCCTGAGGCTTGGCAGGCGCCGGAACACCCGGCGCTTATCCTGCGCGCACCAGCAACCAGCACCGGATCGCGCTGGCGAGATTGGGCGGCTCGCTCTGTTGAATCCGCTCGGCATCGATGCGGGCGACGAGCGCGCTCAGCGGCAGGTCCACTGCGCGAGCGCTGTTTTCCAGCGCCCGCCAGAAGACGGGCTCCAGGCTGATCGAGGTGGTATGGCCGGCAATGGTCATGCTGCGCTTGACCGGGCCGGCATAAAGCGGTGGCGTCTCTTCCACCGCCCGACTCAATACATGTGCTGGCCGCCGTTGATCGACAGGGTCGATCCGGTCACGAACCCGGCATCCTCGCTGCACAGGAAGGCCACACCGCGCGCGATCTCTTCCGCATGGCCCAGGCGCCCGACGGGAATGCGCGCCACGATCTTCTCCAGCACCGCCGCCGGCACAGCGGCGACCATGTCGGTATCGATATAGCCCGGCGCGATGGCGTTGACGGTGACGCCATATTTGGCGCCTTCCTGAGCCAGCGCCTTGGTGAAGCCGTGGATGCCCGACTTGGCGGCTGCATAGTTCACCTGGCCATATTGGCCGGCTTGCCCATTGATCGATCCGATGTTGACGATGCGGCCCCAGCCCCGCTCGCGCATGCCGGGGAAGGTGGCCTTGGCCATGTTGAAGCAGCCGCCGAGGTTGATGCGCATCACCTCGTTCCAGTCCTCGAAGCTCATCTTCATGAGCACGCCGTCCCGCGTGATGCCGGCATTGTTGACGACGACGTCGATCGGGCCGAGATCGGACGCGACCTGGGCGCAGCCATCGAGGCAGGCCTGATGATCGCCCACGTCCCACGCGTAGGAGCGAATGCCGGTCTTGTCCGTGAAGGCCTTGGCGCGCTCGCTATTGCCCGCATAGTTGGCAGCGACCTCAAACCCCTTTTCGCGCAGTGCCAGACTGATTGCTTCGCCGATGCCGCGGGTTCCGCCGGTCACGATCGCTACTCTGCTCATTCAATGCCTCTCCTGCGCGTCATCAAGGGTTCGGTCAAATGCTGGACGGCTCTACCCAGCCGGCAAGTTCTCGCCCGAGAAGCTGCCGATACATGGCAATAGCGTCCGCCTGAGCGTTAAGACAGGGCAAAAAGGCGAAATGCTCGCCACCCGCGGCGACGAAGCTCTCCTTGCCGCGCAGGGCGATTTCCTCGAGCGTCTCCAGGCAGTCCGCCGAGAAGCCCGGCGTCATCACCGCCACTGAGCGCACGCCCTGGCCGGGCAGTCCCTCAAGCACGGTGTCCGTCGCCGGCTCCAGCCATTTGGCGGGGCCGAAGCGGGACTGGAAGGTGACGATGATCTCACGCCCGAGCGCCTCGCCGAGCAGACGCGCCGTCTCCACGCACTGCGCATAATAAGGATCGCCCAGTTCGCGGGTGCGCTTGGGCATGCCGTGGAAGCTCACCAGCAGGCGATCCGGGGCGAATGGCAGGGCCGCCAACTGGCTTTGCGTGCGGGCGCGCAATGCCTCGATATAGGCGGGATCGTCGAAATAGGGCGGCAGGGTGCGGATGGCGGGCTGCCACCGCATCGCTTCCAGCGCCTGACCGACCGCATCCATCACGCTCGCGGTCGTGGCGCCACAATATTGGGGATAGAGCGGGGCGATGAGAATGCGCTCATGGCCGCTCTCTTTCAGCGCGGTCAGCCGGTCGGCAATGGATGGCGCGCCATAGCGCATCGCCCAGTCGACCGTGATCGCATCCCCCCAGATGACCCGCAAGCCCCGCGCCGTATCCCGCGTGTGCATCGCCAGCGGAGAGCCGTCGTCCGTCCACACCTGCTGATAGGCATGCGCCGACTTGCGCGGGCGCACATTGAGCACGACACCGCGCAAGATCGGCTGCCAGACTGCCTGCGGAATCTCGACGACGCGGGGATCGGACAGGAACTCGCGCAGATAGCGCTTCACCGCTGCCGGCGTCGGCGCATCAGGGGTACCGAGATTGACGACCAGCACGGCCACCCGGCCCCCTTGAGCGCCGATGGCGCTGCCCGTCACCTGCGATTCGTTCATCCATCCTCTCCCATGACCGGCAAGCGACGGTAACGTCGCCCCGTGACCGTCGCCAACGCACTGGCGAGCGCTGGCGCAACCGCCGGCACGCCGATTTCCCCAAGGCCGGACTGGGCCGCGCTGCTGTCGATGAATTCCACGCTCACCTCCCCCACATCCGCCATGCGCGGCAGGGCATAATCGCCAAGCTGCAGACCGGCTGGCAACGATCCGGCATAGGCCGGCGCGCCACCGAGCGCCATGGCGAGGCCGAAGATCAGCCCCCCTTCGATCTGCTGACGGGCGATCCCCGGATTGATCAGCTTCCCGCAATCGGCGACCGCGCAGATTTTCTTCACCGCGACCCGTCCCTGCGACAAGCCGGCCTCCACCAGCACCGCGATGTGGCCGCCAGCCATGCTGTGGCAGGCGATGCCCTGGCCGCTGCCCGGCACGCCGCCCTGCCAATCGCCAAGCGCGGTGACGGCGGTGAGGCATTGCGCCAGACGGGGATTGTTGCCGAGCAACTGCATCCGGAAGGAGAGCGGCTCGACCTGCGAGACCACCGCCAGTTCGTCGATGAAGCTCTCGGAAAAGAAGCAGCCATAGCTGTCCGCATTGCCCCGCCAGCGACCCGTCGCCAGCGCGAGGTCGGCAGGGAAATGATCCACAGCGAAATTGGGGATCGTATAGGGCAGGTCCATGCCGGAGACGGCCAGAGCATCGGCCTTGCCTGCCGTGTCGGCCCGCGCCTCCTCCCGAGTGCGGCCATGCGCGATCCGTCGCCACTGCTGGGCCAGCGTGGCGGGTGCCGCAACCTTGGCGGACCAGCCCTCGATCAGACCGGTCGGCCCCAGCTTGGCAACCATCCGCGCGCGGGCCGGCGGCCGCGGATAATCGCGGATGATATCCTCCGCACGGGACCACATGAGCTGCACCGGGGCATTGGCGGCACGGGCGATGAGCGCTGCCTGGACCCCGGCATCGACCTCCATCTTGAGCCCGAACGAGCCGCCCGCGAACAAGGGATAAATGGTGACGTCGCGGGCTGACACGCCCAGTGCCTTGGCCACGGCATCGCGAGCCAGCGTCGGGGCCTGCGTCGGCATCCACAGCTCCACGCCCTCCGGCCGTACGCGCGCCGTCGCCGCCATGGGTTCGAGCGCGAGATGCAGCGCCGGCGCCACATCGTATACGGCGCTGACGACCTGCGCACCGGCAAAGACCGGCTCCAGATCGCCACGGTGGAAATAGCGCCCGCCCTGGCCGCTCTCGAACGCGGCTTCCAGCGCGGTATCGATGACTGCATCGTCCAGCTCCGGCCCATCGAGCCGGAACACGGGATCGAGCCGGCTCAACGCCTGATTCGCCGCCCACCAGGTGCGGCCGGTCACCGCGACCCAGCCTGCCTCCCGCACGATGTCGATCATGCCAGGCACCGCGCGCGCCGCCGCCTCGTTGATTGATTCGAGCGCGATGGCATTGACTGGCCCCTGCCGAATCGAGGCGTAGATCATGTCCGGCAACCGAATGTCGGCCGCGTAGTTGGCCGATCCGTCGATCTTCGCCGGCACATCCAACCGGGGCGCTTCGGTGCCGATCAAGGCATCCTCGCGCCCTTCTGGCCGGAAGGGCAGCGGATCGGGCGGCGTGAAAGCGGCGGCCTCCTCGGCCAGCGCGCCGATCCGCGCCTTGTTCGTCCCATCGCTGACAATCCCCGCCACAATGTCGCAGCTTTCCCAGCCGACGCCCCAGCGATCGGCCGCCGCCATGCAGAGCAGCACCCGCGCGGTTGCACCGGCCTCGCGCAAGGCGTCGCGGAAATTGGCAACCGAGGTCGCCCCACCCGTCAGGACTAGATTATACCGACGCGCATATTCCTCGATCGCCCGATCGCTGAGATCCCCGAATTGCTCGGTGACCGGCCCGGAGAACCATTGCCGCAGAAGTGTGGGATTGGCGTAAAGCGGTCCGGGCGGGGCGGGCTGGACCGCGACGGTGCGCCAGTCGGCGCCGAGCTCGTCCGCAACGAGTTGCGCGAACAGCGTGAAGACGCCCTGCCCCAGCTCCGCTTGCGGCACCATGACGATGACCTGCCCATTCCGGTCGATCTTCAGGAACGCGCCGAACGCGGTCTCGCTCTCCGTTGCATCCGCGGTTTGCGCGTAGTCGCGCGGCCAGAGCCCCCAGGCCAGGGCCAGTCCGCCGCCTGCCGCAGCCCCGATCAGGAGCGTTCGGCGGTTGATGGATGAAGGAAGTCCCTTGCCGGACTTCTCTGCGCCGCCGCTGCTGCCCATCCTGTTGCGCGGCGTCCGCATCAACCGGCCGTGGCGCCCGACCCGTTTCGATCAAGCCAGCGGGCAACCCGCTCGGCAATGGCGCAGAACGGCTGGCCAGCCACGCCCTCATCCGCAGCGGGCGGCTTGCCCGCATCCGATGCGGTGCGAACTGCGATATCCAGCGGCACGCGCCCGAGGAACGGTAGACCCATTTGCGCGGCGCTCGCTTCTGCTCCGCCGGACCCGAACGGATCGGATACCTCGCCGCAATGCGGGCAGACATAGCCTGCCATATTCTCCACCATGCCGATGACCGGCACCTTCGCCTGATCGAAGAAGCTGACCGCGCGCGTTGCATCGATCAGCGCCAGATCCTGCGGCGTGGAGATGATCACCGCCCCGGCCGGCTTGTAGCGCTGGATCATGGTGAGCTGCACGTCGCCTGTGCCCGGCGGCAAATCGACCACCAGAAGGTCGATGCCCTGCCAGTCCGCATCCAGCAATTGCCCGAGTGCATTGCCGGCCATCGGACCACGCCAGGCAATCGCCTGCCCCTTTTTGGCGAGGTGGCCCATGGACAGCATCGGGATGCCATAAGCGTTCTGAACCGGGAACAGCCGGTTGCCTTCCGCCTCGGGTTTGGCATCCTCGCTATCCAGCAAACGGGGCAGAGAGGGGCCATAAATGTCCGCGTCCACCATGCCGACACGCTTGCCGAGCGCCTTGAGGGCAACGGCGAGGTTGACCGAAAGCGTCGACTTGCCGACCCCGCCCTTGCCCGACCCCACCGCGATGATCGTAGGGCGCGCGGCGCGTTCCGCCGTCATCGCGACCCGGACATCCTCCAGACCGAATTCGCTGGTCCCCGCGGCAACGAGTTGCGCAGCAAGGGAATCACGCTGCTCTGCGTCCATTCCGCTCACATCCAGCACCAGGCTAAGGACATTGTCGCGCAGGCGAAGTCCCCCGGCGCGGCCCGCAGCCAAGCCTTCGATCCGGGCGGTCAGAGCGGGAGGAAGGGCGGACGCATCATCGATCGGAGAGTCAGTCATGCGGGCGCTCTAGAACATGCCGACTGTTTTGTGAATCGAAGAGCGCCCGAATACGCCCTCACTAAGGGGCAATTATCGCAGCACGGCCCTGTATTTCCGCAAAGACCGTCCCTATAACCACGGCATGAGTAAGGAATTGATGGAAAATCCCGGCCAGACTTTGCCAATGAGCGAAGGTGGTCCTTGGGGCACGCAGGGCGAGGAGCCGTCTTCCGGCAAAGGCAAGGAAGGTCCGCGCAACCCGTGGACCCCACCGCCCCGGGATGACCGGGGTAGCGCGGATTCGCGCGGTCCGAGCGCAATCGATGAACTGATGCGCCGCGCGCGGGACAGCTTCGGCGGCCAAGGCGGTACGCCGCGCAGCCCCGGCGGGCGCGCCATCTGGTTCTATGCCGCCATCGCCATCGTCGTGCTTTGGATCGCAACCACCAGCATTCACCGGATCGGCCCGCAAGAGCGCGGCATCGTCTCCATCCTGGGCAGCTACAGCCGCACCCTTGGCCCCGGCATCAACTGGTCGCTGCCGGCGCCGCTCGAAAATGTGACCATCCTCGACGTCGAAGAGATCCGCACCGTCGATCTCGGCTCGGCGGGCGATGAGTCAGAGAAGCTGGTGCTCACCGGGGACCAGAACATCATCAATCTGGGCTATTCTGTCCGCTGGAATATCCGCGACCCGCAGCAATATCTCTTCCAGATCGCCAATCCTGAGGAAACGATCACCGCCGTTTCCGAATCCGCCATGCGCGCAGTGGTGGCGACGGTCTCGCTGACCGACGCACTCGGCGCCGGACGTAATGCGATCGAGGCACAGGTGCAGGAGCGGATGCAGCAGATTCTCGACAGCTACGGCGCGGGCGTGCGCATTCAGGGCGTCGCCATCAAGCAGGCCGATCCGCCAGCCGCCGTGAACGATGCATTCAAGGAAGTCAGCGCTGCGCAGCAGGCTGCCGAAACCTATCTCAATCAGGCCCGCGCTTATGCGCAGCAGCTCTCTGCCCGCTCGCAGGGTGAGGCCGCCGCGTTCGACAAGGTGTATGAGGAGTATCGCCTCGCACCCGACGTGACGCGTCGCCGCATGTATTATGAAACCATGGAAAGTGTGCTCTCCGGCGTGAACAAGACCATTGTCGAAACCCCCGGTGTGACGCCCTATCTGCCGCTCCCAGCCCTTCGCCCCCGCGCGAATGTGAGCGTGGAGACGCCTGCACAGCCGCAAGCCCAGCAGCAGGGAGGCGCACAATGAACCTCTCCTTGCGCAACCCCATCCTGCTGGCCGTTCTGGCGACAGTCGGCCTGATCCTGCTGGCCAGCACCTTCTCCATCGTGCCGGAAACCAAGCAGGCCGTCGTGCTGCGCTTCGGCGAACCGGTCCGCATCTACAATGCCTACAAACCCAATGAGGTGTTCGGGAACACCGGTGCCGGCCTCAAGGTCCGGCTGCCCTTCGTCGACCAGGTCGTGTGGATCGACAAGCGCGTGCAGTCGGTCGCCATGGAGCGCCAGCAGGTGCTCTCCACCGATCAGCTGCGCCTTCAGGTGGATGCTTTTGCGCGCTATCGCATCGTCGACCCCCGGCGCATGTTCATCTCGGCCGGTAGCGAAACCCGGGTCGAGGACGCGCTGCGCCCCATCCTGGGTTCGGCCCTGCGCAACGAGCTGGGCCGCCGCCGCTTCGACCTGTTGCTCAGCCCCGAGCGCAGCGAGGTAATGAACAACATCACCAACAGCCTGAACCGGGTCGCGCGGCAATATGGCGCGGAGATCATCGACGTGCGGATCATGCGCGCTGACCTGCCCGACGGCACGCCGCTGCAGAGCGCGTTCCAGCGGATGCGCACCGCGCGCGAGCAGGAGGCTCTGACCATCCGCGCAGAAGGCGCCCGGCGCGCCCAGCTGATCCGCGCCGATGCCGATGCCGCCGCAGCAAAGGTCTACGCCGCCAGCTTCGGCAAGGACGCGCAGTTCTACGATTTCTATCGCGCCATGCAGTCCTACCGGACGACCTTTGCCGAAACTGCGCCCGGCGAAACCAGCGCCGTCCTATCCACGGACAACGACTATCTCCGCCAGTTCCGGGGGCGCTAAGGCTGATTGAGGGCGCGGCGTCTTTACGTCGCGCCCTGACCATTCAATGCCCGTTCATCCGGGCGATTCCATGGCCGGTGGGTCACTCCCCGGCTCCGGGCCTTCCGTTCCGGAACACCCGGCGAAAGATGAAGAGAAGAGGAACATCTTCGTGCGCTACGCTTATGCTATTACCGCAGCCCTCCTCCTCGGCGGCACCGCCATTGCCCTGACATCCAATTCATCCACCGTCGTCGCGCAGACCGCGCAGAACGAGAATATGGCCGCAGCCGCGCCGCGCGGCGCGCCAATGAGCTTCGCCGACATGGCGCAGCGCCTGCAGCCGGCCGTGGTGAATATTTCCACCCGCCAGCGCGTGCAGGTGCAGAACCCGTTCGCAGGCACGCCGTTCGGCGCCCTGTTCGGCTCGGGCGACCAGCCGCAGACGCGCCAGGCGCAGTCGCTCGGCTCGGGCTTCATCATCTCGGCAGATGGTTATGTGGTCACGAACAACCATGTGATCGCGCCCGGTGCGCGGGGCGCGCGGGTCGACTCGATCACGGTCACCCTGCCCGACCGCACGGAATATGAGGCCAAGCTGATCGGCACCGATCCGCGCTCTGACCTTGCCGTGCTCAAGATCTCCACCACCAAGCCGCTGCCGTTCGTGAAGTTCGGCGATTCGACCCGTGCCCGCGTGGGTGACTGGGTGATCGCCATCGGCAATCCCTTCGGCATCGGCAGCACGGTCACCGCCGGGATCATCTCCGCGCTCCACCGCAATACCGGCGGCGGCGAGCGCTTCATCCAGACCGACGCTTCGATCAACCAGGGCAATAGCGGCGGCCCGATGTTCGACATGAACGGCAATGTGATCGGCATCAACAGCCAGATCCTCTCGCCCACCGGCGGCAATATCGGCATCGGCTTTGCGATCCCGGCCGAGCAGGCTGTCCCGATCATCGAGACGCTGCGCAAGGGCCAGACCATCACGCGCGGCTATCTCGGCATCCAGATCGGCCAGCTTTCCGAAGACATGGCCGATTCGCTTGGCCTGCCCCGCAACCGCGGCGAGTTTGTGCATGGCGTCGAGCCGGGTCGCGCCGCCGACAAGGCTGGCATCAAGGCCGGCGACGTCATCGTGAAGGTTAACAATCGCGAGGTGAATCCGGACGAGACGCTGTCCTACATCGTCGCCAATCTGCCAGTCGGCTCCAGCGTGCCGATCGAGCTGATCCGCAATGGCAAGCGCATGACCATTCGCGCGACGATCGAGGAGCGTCCTGCAGAAGAGGAACTGGCCAACTTCAGCCAGCCGGCCGAGGACGACTTCTCGGACCAGGATGCCCAGGCCACCAAGGAAGCCTCGCAGCAGTTGCTCGGCATCGCCGTCCAGTCGCTGACGCCCGCCATCGCCCGCCAGCTCGGCGTGCCGGCGGATACGCGCGGCGTGGTGGTGACGGCTGTCGACCCCGCGACCGATGCCGGACAGAAGGGGCTGCGCCGTGGCTTCGTCATCACCACGGCCAATGGCCAGCCAGTCACCAGCGAGGCGGAACTGGGCAAGGCCGCGCAGGCTGCCAAGGATGCCGGCCGCAACGCCGTGCTCCTGCAGGTGGTCCGCCGCGGATCGCCGCCGGCCTTCGTGCCGATCCGCCTGCGCGGCATGTAAGCGCGGGGCATCCCGACGTAGTGAAAGGGCGCGATGACCTCGCGCCCTTTTCTGTTTGTGCCGCTTTTCTTGCTCCCTTTGCCAAGCTACTTCTGGCCTGTGGTTGGAGAACGGGCATGAGCGACGACACGAGCATCTTCATTGGCCAAAGTCTCGACGGCGAACCGCAGCGTCTGGTCCTGCGTCGCGCCAACCGGCACGGCCTGATTGCCGGCGCAACTGGAACCGGCAAGACGGTCACGCTGCAGGGATTGGCCGAGAGCTTTTCGGCGCAGGGCGTTCCGGTCTTTCTTGCCGATGTGAAGGGCGACTTGTCCGGCATCGCCATGGCCGGCTCGCCGACCGCCAAGAACGCCGACAAGCTGATCGCCCGCGCGCAGGAAATCGGCATGACTGACTATGCCTTCTCGAACAATCCGGCGATCTTCTGGGATCTTTATGGCGAACAGGGCCATCCGGTCCGCGCCACCATTTCCGAAATGGGGCCGTTGCTGCTCGCCCGGCTGATGGGGCTGAACGAAACGCAGGAAGGCGTGCTGACCATCGCCTTCCGCTATGCGGACGACGAAGGGCTGCTCCTGCTCGACCTGGGCGATCTGCAGGCGATGCTGGCTTATTGCGCTGACAATGCCGACATGCTCACCAGCCGCTATGGAAATGTGACCAAGGCCAGCGTGGGCGCCATCCAGCGCCAGCTTTTGCAGCTCGAATCGCAGGGTGGCGACAAATTCTTCGGCGAGCCCGCGCTGGAGATCAGCGACCTGATCCGCACCGATGAGAAGGGCCGCGGGTTCATCAACATCCTCGCCGCCGACAAGCTGATGCGCAGCCCGAAGCTGTATGCGACCTTCCTGCTCTGGCTGCTGTCCGAGCTCTTCGAGACGCTGCCGGAAGTCGGCGACCCTGCAAAACCCGTGCTCGTCTTCTTCTTCGATGAAGCGCATCTGCTGTTCGACGATGCGCCCAAGGCGCTGGTCGACAAGATCGAGCAGGTCGTGCGCCTGATCCGCTCCAAGGGCGTGGGCGTGTATTTCGTCACGCAGAATCCCATCGACGTGCCGGAGGATGTGGCGGGGCAACTCGGCAACCGAGTGCAACATGCCCTGCGCGCCTTCACCCCGCGCGAGCAGAAGGCGATCAAGGCCGCCGCCGAGACGTTCCGCGCCAATCCCGCTCTGAACGTCGAAACCGCGATCATCGAACTGCGCGTGGGCGAGGCACTCGTCTCCCTGCTGCAGGAAGATGGCGCGCCATCGATGGTCCAGCGCACGCTGATCGCGCCACCGCGTTCGCGGCTGGGCGTGCTGGAGCCCAAGGAGCGCGCGATCATCCAGTCCATTTCGCCCTGCGACGGCAAATATGACGAGGCGATCAACCGCGAATCAGCCGAGGAGATCCTGCTGGCCCGCACGCAGGCCGCAGCTGCCGCCGCAGACGCAGCCAAGGCACAGGCCGAGGCGGACAAGGCAGCCGCGCAGCAGGCCAGGTTGGAAGCCAAACAGCGCGAGGCAGAAGCGCGCGCTCAGGCGCGGGAAGCTGCCAAGCCGAGCAATCTCGACCGCGCCATCCAGTCCGCGACGCGCTCGGCCGCTTCTTCGGTGGGCCGGCAGGTCGCCAATGAGATCGGCAAGGCGATTCTCGGTGGATCGAGTCGCAAGAGCAGCGGCGGGCTGGTCGGGCGTCTCGTGCGCGGCGTGTTGGGCGGACTGCTCAAATAACGGTTCGCTCGGGCGCCCGCTTAGCCCCGGCCGCGATAGCCGGGGACATCCTGAACCGGGAGCCATACGCCATCCAGGGGCGGACCGGACTGCCAGAATACATCGATGGGAATGCCACCACGCGGATACCAATAGCCGCCGATGCGCAGCCAGAGCGGCTGCATTTCGGCCGTCAGCCGTTCACCGATGCCGACCGTACAATCCTCGTGGAAACCGGCATGATTGCGGAAACTGCCGAGAAAGAGCTTGAGCGACTTGGATTCCACAATCGTCTCGCCCGGCACATAATCGATGACCAGATGCGCGAAATCGGGCTGGCCGGTGACGGGGCAAAGCGATGTGAACTCCGGCGCGGTGAAGCGCACCAGATAGGGCCGGCCCTTGCGGGGATTGGGCACATAATCGAGAACGGCCTCCTCCGGGCTTGCCGGAAGGCCGCTTGTCTGACCGAGATGCTTGAGTGTCATGCCACGCGCCTTAATATGATTCGTGGCCGGCGCGAACCCCTTGCGCCAACCATCCCACCTCAAGGATACGCTTCGCCATGGATATGCTGGTTTCCACCGATTGGCTCGCAAAGGCGCTCGGCGCGCCGGACCTCAAGGTCCTCGATGCCACGGCGTTCTTGCCGGGCACCCCGCGCGATCCGAAGGCGGAATATCTGGCGCAGCATATTCCCGGCGCTGTGTTCCTCGATCTCTCGACGCTCAACGACGCGAGCGATCCACGCCCCGCGATGGTGCCGACCAACGCCCAGTTCGCCGAGCGGATGGCTGCCCTCGGCATCGGGCAGGACGACCGCATCGTCATTTACGACAATAGTCCGTTGAGCAGTGCGGGCCGGGCGTGGTGGCTGCTACGCATCTTTGGCGCACGTCAGGTTGCTATTTTGGATGGCGGGTTGGCGCGCTGGACGGCAGAAGGCCGCCCGACCGAAGTAGGCGAGGCAGCCAGGTCGAACAACGGTGCCTTCACCGCCGCCCGCGACGACAGCGCGATTGCCAGCAAGGCCGATGTGCTCGCCAATCTGAAGAGTTGCGCCGCGCAAGTCGTGGATGCCCGCAGCGCCGACCGGTTTCGGGGTGACGCCGCCGAGCCGCGCCCCGGCATGGCGGAAGGCCATATCCCCGGTTCGGCCAATCTGCCGTCGAACCTGTTGCTGGACGAACAGGGACGCTGGAAGCAGGGCGATGCGCTGCGCCAAGCCTTTGACGATGCGGGTGTCGACCTCGACAAGCCCCTGATCATGAGTTGTGGCAGCGGCGTCACCGCCTGCAATCTTCTGTTCGGCGCAGCACTGCTGGGCAAGGAGGATGTACGGATCTACGACGGGAGCTGGTCCGAATGGGGCGCGGATCCCGCGACGCCCAAGGCGGTCGGCCCGGCATGAGCGGCACCCGCGACGACGGAAAGGCCGGCAAACCTCTTGGCCCCGGCACGCGGCTGGTCCAGGCCGGTCGCCGCCCGGAATGGACCGGGATGCCCGGGCAGCCCGGCGGGATCGTCAACCCGCCTGTCTGGCGCGCTTCCACCATATTGTATGAGGATGTCGCGCATCTGCGCAGTGCCACGACCGCCGATCCGCACCGCCTCTATTATGGTCGGCGTGGCGCGCCCACGAGCTGGTCGTTGGCTGAGGCCATCACCCAGTTGGAGCCGGAAGCGGCCGGCACGATGCTCTACCCCTCGGGCGTCGCCGCCATTGCCGGCGCCTTGCTCGCGGTGCTGAAGCCCGGCGACGAGCTGCTGATGGTCGACAGCGTCTATGGCCCGACCCGTGCGATGTGCGATGGAATGCTGCGCGAGTTCGGCGTGCGGACGATCTATTATGATCCGCTGATCGGCGCCGATATCGCTGCGCTTTGTACCGAGCGAACTCGGGCCATCTTCCTCGAAAGCCCCGGCAGCCTGACCTTCGAGGTGCAGGATGTGCCCGCCATCGTCGCGGTGGCAAGGGCGCGCGGGATCAGCACGCTGATCGACAACACTTGGGCGACACCCTTGCTCCTGCCGGCCCTCGACCTGGGGGTCGATGTGTCGATCCTCGCCTGCACAAAGTATCTTTGCGGCCATAGTGACGTCATGATGGGGTCCGTCACCGCAAATGCTGCGCTATGGCCCGCCATCCACAAGCGCGGCCACATGCTCGGCCAGACCGTCAGCCCGGACGATGCCTGGCTGGTGCTGCGCGGCATGCGGACGCTGGCCGTGCGCCTCAAGCATCAGGGCGAAAGCGCGCTGGCGCTGGCGCGCTGGCTGGAGGCGCGGCCCGAAGTTGCGCGCGTGCTGCACCCGGCTTTGGCATCCTGCCCCGGCCATGCAGCGTGGCGCCGCGATTTCGCCGGGAGCGCCGGCCTGTTTGCTTTCGAATTCGCGAGCAACGACGACTCGGCCCGCTCGGCCTTTATCGACGCGCTGACGCTGTTCGGCATCGGCTATAGCTGGGGCGGGTTCGAGAGCCTTGCCCTGCCGGTCGATCCCGCCAGCCTGCGCACGGCGCGGCAGTGGGAGGCCAAGGGTTTGCTGGTGCGGATCAATGTTGGGCTGGAAGAGCCTGACGATCTCATCGCAGACCTCGAACAGGGGCTTCAGCGTTGGCAGCTTGCGATGGAGCACCACGCCGCTCCTTGAGTCGCCCGCCGCTTGCACTGCACCCTGGCTGACCGCCCATGGGGGCACTTCGCGCCTGAGCAAGTCTGGCAAAACCTCCAGATGCGCCTGCTTCCCCTACGGTTTCGGTCAATAGCCAGCGTGGCGCGGCTGCAACACTTCATGAGTTCGCAACACATATGTGCAGTTTCTGTCTTGTGCGTCGCACAAGACAGAGGCATCAGGATCGCGGCTTGCCGGCAAGTCCGCTCAACCGCAACAAAATGCGGATCCAAAATGAAGCGATCGCCCGGCGCTGCAGGCAGGGACGATCGCATTTTTATCTCGTTAAGGGGAATCCCATGCGTAAGTCCATTCTGGGCCTCTCGGCCCTCGCTATTTTTGCCACTGCCACCCCTGCCCTCGCGCAGGACGATGACAGCGGCCTGACCGTTTCCGGCTCCGCCACCCTCGTGTCCGACTACCGCTTCCGCGGCTTCTCGCAGACGAACCAGAATGCTGCCATCCAGGCCGGCATCACCGTGACGCACGACAGCGGTTTCTACTTCGGCACCTGGGGCTCAAACGTCGACTTCCCCAATGTGGACGGCGCGGGCAATAACGTGACGGCTGAAGTCGACTTCTTCGCCGGTTACTCGACCGAGCTGACGCCGGGCGTCACGGTCGATGCTGGCCTGCTCTATTATGTCTACCCCAAGGATACGGTCACTGACGTGGCTCTGGACTTCTTCGAGCCCTATGTGACGCTCAAGACCACGCTCGGCCCGGTCGGCCTGGCAGTTACCGCCAACTATGCCTGGAAGCAGGATGCGCTCGGCAAGAACGATGCCTTCTACATCAAAGCTGCTCCGTCGCTTGCCATCCCTGGCACGCCCTTCACGGTTGACGGCAGCATCGGCTACGCGACGAGCGACAGCGCCCTCGGCGGCGATGACGGCGAAGTGTTCGACTGGTCGGCTGGCGTGAGCGCCAGCTGGAAGCAGCTGACCTTCGGCGTGCGCTATGTCGACACCGACGAGCCCGGCCAGCTTCGCGGCCGCGACGCAGCGGTCGTGTTCTCGGTCGGCGCAGCGTTCTGATCGAATAAAGTGCAGCCGTCACCGGGGGGAGACGGCTGAACAAAGGGGTCGCGACATCCGTCGCGGCCCCTTTTTGTTATGGACGACGATGGAGCGGCCGCGCTCATACAACCCGACCTCGAACCAGATCAGTCGGCCTTGGCCCTCCGAGCCGTAATGATACGAATGGCGGGCTCGAGCATCTGGCCCTTCATCACGCCTTCACCCTTCGTCGCGCTGCGCGGCGCATTCCAGATGCTGCGGATGACATCCATGCCATCGATCACCCGGCCGAAAGCGGCAAAACCCGGCTGATCCTGCGTCGCGTCGAAGCCGCGCATGTCGCCCACGATGATGAAGAAATCGCCTGTCGCCGTCCCCGGCGCGCCTTGCGCCATGGAAATAACGCCTTCGATGTGGCTCAGCCCGGTTTTGCTGGTCGGCTCGTGCGGCACGGGCTTCAGGATGCGCTTTGGATCATTCTGCGTCCCGCCCTGGATGAATCCACCGGGCGTGCCATCCTCCCATTTGAAGGCACGATAGAAGAGCGTGCCATCGAGCCGCTTCCCATCGACATAGGCGAGGAAATTGGCCGCAGTCAACGGCGCCCGCTCCGTCTCGATCGCGAGGGTGATGGCGCCGGCGCTGGTCGTCAGGACGACGGGCACGGTCTCAAAGACCTGCGTCTCGACCACCTCCCGCGCCTTGGCAGCCTCCTCCTCAGCCTTGCGCTGGGCAGCGGCTGCCTCGGCAGCCCGCGCGGCGGCCTCGGCACGGTTGATCGCTTCCAGCTCGGCGTCGATTTTCGCCTGAATCTCGGCTTCGGATCGCTGGGCGTGGGCCGGGGCCAGCGCCGCTACAGACAGGAGGGTCAAGGCGACGGGCATCGTCAGCCGGCGAAGGCACGCGAGGGTCATCATGACGCCATGCTAACCCGCCCGCTCCCCGCAAGACAAGGCAGCCCTTTCGCTTCACAGCCCGTGACTGCGCGCCTATAGGCGGGAGCGCCATGTCGTTCCTCAGCCTTGCCGCCCTCTTCATCCTCACCGTCGCGCTGATGGAGGGCTTTGCCTATGTGATGCACCGCTGGGTGATGCACGGCCCAGGTTGGTTTCTGCATGCCAGCCACCATCGGCCGCGAAAGGGCAATTGGGAGCTCAACGATCTCTATTTCGTGATCTTCGCCCTGCCCTCGGTCCTGATGCTGCTCGGCGGCGTGCAATGGGGCTGGGGCAACTGGGCGACCGCTGTCGGCGCCGGAATCGCCGCTTATGGCGCCATCTACCTCGGCTTCCACGACATCATCGTTCACCAGCGGGTCAAGCATCGTTACGTGGCCCGCTCGCCTTACATGAAGCGCATCGTGCAGGCGCATCGCCTGCATCATGTGGTGGAAACGCGCGAGGGCAATGTGAGCTTCGGCTTCCTGATCGCGCCGGCGCCGGAAGACCTCAAGCGACAACTCGCTGGCATGGACGCGGGCCGCATCCGCGATGCCCGGGGCCGGTAGAAGGCTCTCGCCGCCAGGGCTGCTTTCCCTGCCGAGGATATGGCTTGCAGCGCGGCCTGTCATTCTCCGGCCTTGGTGTTGCTGACGTCTTGCACTATGCAGCGCAAAACTGACGGGGAAAACACTTGACGCTTGCTGTCCTGGCCGCTGCTCAGCCCATCTATTTCCAGAATCTCGGGCTCGATCCGGTCGCCCTCGATCTCGGCTTCTTCGCGATCAAATGGTATAGTCTGGCCTATCTCGCCGGCATTCTGATCGGCTACTGGTATCTAACTGTGCTGCTCCGCCAGCCCGGCGCACCCATGGCACGGCGCCATGCCGACGATTTCATCTTCAATGCCACGCTCGGCATCATCGTGGGCGGACGGCTCGGCTATATTCTCTTCTATCAGCCGTCGATCCTCCAGAACCCCATCGACATCTTCAAGCTATGGGAAGGGGGCATGTCGCTGCATGGCGGCACGATCGGCGTGATCGCCGCGATCTGGTGGATGGCCCGGCGCGAGAAGCTCTCCTTCCTGCGGGTGGCGGACTATATCGCCTGCGTCGTGCCATTCGGGCTGTTTTTCGGCCGGCTCGCCAACTTCGTGAATGGCGAATTGTGGGGCAAGGTCACCACCGTGCCATGGGGTATCGTTTTCCCCGGCGGAGGCGACATGCCCCGGCATCCCAGCCAGCTTTATGAAGCGCTGCTGGAAGGGCCGCTGATGTTCGCGATCCTCGCCTTCTTCTTCTGGAAGACCAAGGCCCGCTACGAGCCCGGCAAGCTGTTTGGCATCGCTGCGCTCTGCTACGGCGCTGCCCGCTTCTTCGTCGAGTTCTACCGCGAGGCGGATTCCCAGTTGATGGAGTTCGCGGAACGCACCGGCCTACATATGGGCCAGTGGCTGACCCTGCCGATGCTGGTGCTGGGCCTTTATCTGGTGGTGACCGCGAAGGGCCGCCGGACCCGCGTCGAGCCGATTGCCGGGCGAGACAGTGTCGCCTGACATCTGGCAGGGCCGCGACACTCTTTCGCTCCACGACTTTATGGCGGCAGCCAATGCCGCTTATTATGCCGGGCGCGATCCCTTGGGGGCGCGCGGGGACTTCATCACCGCGCCGGAGATCAGCCAGATGTTCGGCGAGCTGATCGGACTTTGGGTGGCCGATCTTGCCTTGCGCGCCGGTGTCGGCCCTTCGTTCGCCTATGTCGAGCTGGGACCGGGTCGCGGTACGCTCGCGGCCGACGCCCTGCGAGCAATGGGCCAAGCCAGGCTCTCGCCGCCGGTCCATCTCGTCGAGACCAGCCCCACACTGCGCGCACACCAGCAGGCTGCGGTGCCGGGGGCGATCTGGCATGACAGCGTGGCGACACTGCCCGACGATCGCCCGCTCATTATCATCGCCAACGAGTTTTTCGATGCCCTGCCGATCCGCCAGTTCCAGCGCACCGGCGCGGGCTGGCGCGAACGCTTCGTGCAGCGCGAGCCCGCCGCTTTCATCCTTGGCGGTGAGGATGGCGGCCAACACATTCCCCTTGCGCTCGGCGATGCGCCTTTGGGATCCATGGTCGAGCGCAATTTTGCCGCCGAAGCCATCGTCGCCGATCTCGCACAGCGGCTCTGCCGACAGGGCGGTGCGCTGCTGACCATCGATTATGGCTATGAGGGACCGGCATCGGGCGATACGCTGCAAGCGATGAGCCAGCACCGCTTTGCCGATCCGCTCGATGCGCCGGGCACCCGCGACCTGACCGCCCATGTCGACTTCGGCATGATCGCCGCTGTCGGCAGGGCGCACGGGCTGCGGCCACAGCCATGCATCGGGCAGGGCGCCCTGCTCACGGCGCTGGGCATCGATGCGCGCGCAGCCACGCTTACCCGCGCAAATCCTGCGCGTGCCGAGGATCTGCGCGCCGCGCGCGACCGGCTGGTTGAGCCCGCTCAGATGGGTACGCTGTTCAAGGCCCTCGCCCTGCGTCACCCGGACTGGCCGGCATCGGCGGGGTTCGCATGAGCATCGAAGTGCTGCGCGCCGGCGCGCTGGGCGATGTACCCCACGGCTTTCTTGGGCGCACCGGCGGCGTTTCAACCGGCATTCACGCCGGGCTGAATGTCGGCTTGGGTTCGGATGACGAACGCGATGCCGTCGTGACAAATCGCGATCTGGCCCGTGACGCCGTGCTGCCGCAATCGACGCTGGTAACGCTTCATCAGGTCCACTCCGCCCGCGTCGTCATTGCGGACAACGCCTTTCCGCTCGACGCCCGACCGGAAGCCGATGCGCTGGTGACAGCGCGCCCCGGGCTGCTGCTGGGGGTTCTCACTGCTGATTGCGTGCCGATCCTCTTCGCCGATCCCGCCCATGGCGTCGTGGGGGCAGCCCATGCGGGATGGAAAGGCGCGCTCCACGGCGTGGCGGAAGCGACCATCGACGCCATGATGTCCTTGGGCGCAACACGCGCCAGCATCGCCTGCGCCATTGGCCCATGCATCGGCAAGGCGAGCTATGAGGTAAGCGCCAGTTTCGAGCGCCCGTTCCTGGAACGCGATCCGGATGACGAGCGCTTTTTCGCCGAGGGCCGCCCTGGCCATCTGCAGTTCGACATCGCCGGCTATGTCGGAGCGCGACTGGCGCAGGCGGGCATCGGCACGGTCACCTTGCTGGATGAGGACACGTACAGCCAGCCCGCGCGCTTCTTCTCCTACCGTCGCGCCTGCCATGCCGGAGAGCCGGGCTATGGGCGGCAGATTTCGTTGATCGGACTGCCGGCTTAAACAACGCTGCCTTGTGTCGCGCCGCGCAACTTCACCAGTGAAGTACCGGCCAGCCCTCTTCCGCCGCCAGTGACGCCAAGGCGCTATGGGGGTTCGCCGCATAGCCCTCGTCCGCAAAGCCCAACAGCGGTGCATCGGTGACGTGATCGCTATAGGCGCGGACGTGCGCATCGGCCCGGGCAATCCCTTCGCGGGACATCCACGCCTCGATCATCCGCAACTTTGCGACGTCATAGCAGTTCTCTCCTGCAATGCGTGCCCGGATGTAGTCGACACCCTGGCTGAAATGATCGGTAGCAATCACATCATCGAAGCCCAGCCTCTTCGCAATCGGCTCGACATAAAGCCGGAAGGATGCCGAAGCGATCACCAGCCGGCAGCCGGAGGCGCGATCCTGCGCGATCTGGGCCAGCGCGCCGGCGCGGATGTTGCGCGCAATCACCTTGTCCGCATAGGCCTCCACGGCCGGGCGGATCCTCTCGCGATTGACCCGTCGCCCGATCAGCAGCGCCTGATTGAGTTCCTTCGCCCGGCCACGATCGACCAGCCGCAGCACGTAGCCGAGCATGACGATGCCCGCAAAAGGCAGGAAAATCAGCCGCCACGGCGCCAGCGAGAGAGCCATATGCGTGAGAAACGCCGCATAGGTGCCGCGCACGGTGATCGTGCGGTCCATGTCGTAGATCGCGATCCTCTGCACCGCTCAATGTCTCCCTGTACTCTCGGGCTGCGGCCCGCCAGATGGTCCAATTCGGCTTGCCGTGCAACGCAAACTGGCCCACTGTGGCTCAGATGACGCAATCTGCCGACCTCATCGAGAGCAACGATGCAACAGGCCGGACGGTTGCCTTCACCGGCAGCCTTGCGCTCGCCCAGCTCGGCGATCTGCCCAATCGCACGGATGCGATAGAGGGCGATGTCGCACGGATCGACCTCACGCAGGTCACCCAGATCGACACGATCGGCGCGTGGATCGTCCACAGCCTCGCCAAACGCACGCAGGCGGAGATCACCGGCGCCAGCGACGACGCGATGCGGCTGATCGACGTCGTCTCGCGCAACGATCAACCGCTGGAAACGCGCAATGTGCCGCCCCATCCGATCGTGCGCATTCTGGAGGAAGTGGGTGTTGCAACCCGGATGACCTTCAACACGATGATCGGCCTGCTCGGCTTTCTGGGCGCCGTCGTCATCACATCGTTCATGCTTCTGCGGCATCCCTCCCGCATCCGTCTCATCGCGGTCGTCCAGCGTATCGAGGTCGTCGGTATTTCGGCGCTCTTCATCATCGGGCTGATGAGCTTCCTCGTCGGCATCGTGATCGCGCAGCAAGGGTCGGTGCAGCTCGAGCAGTTCGGCATGGAAGTGCTGACCGTCAATCTCGTTGGGCGCCTGACGTTCCGCGAACTGGGCGTGCTGATGACGGCCATCATGGTCGCCGGCCGCTCGGGATCGGCCTTTGCCGCGCAGATCGGCACGATGCAGCTCAATGAAGAAGTGGACGCGATGCGCACCATCGGCGTCTCGCCCATGGAAGCGCTTGTCATGCCGCGCATCATGGCCGCGGTCATCATGATGCCGCTGCTCGGCTTCTATGCCTCGGTCATGGCGGTGATCGGCGGTGCCTTCCTGTGCGCGGTCTCGCTCGACATTCCGCCCGTCACCTTCTTCCAGCGGCTGCGTGAAGTCGTGCCGCTGACCGACCTTTATATAGGGCTCATCAAGGCGCCGGTCTTTGGCCTCATCATCGCGATTGCCGGCTGCTTCCAGGGCCTGCAGGTGCGCGGCAATGCTGAGGAAGTCGGCCTGCGCACCACCGCCGCTGTGGTGCAGGCGATCTTCATCGTCATCGTGCTCGATGCCATCTTCGCGGTGTTCTTCACCTGGCTGGGGTGGAAATGAGCGCTAGCGACGATCCCGTCATCTCCATCCGCGGACTGGTCAATCGCTTCGGCGACCAGACCGTGCATGACGGGCTGGACCTTGACGTGCGGCGCGGGGAGATTCTCGGCGTGGTGGGTGGATCGGGCACCGGCAAGTCGGTGCTGATGCGCTCGATCATCGGCCTGCAAAGCCCTTATGCCGGCTCCATCGAGGTGTTCGGCGAGCAGATGCTGGACCGCGACCCGGCCGACCCGGAATTGCTGGCAATCCGCAAGCGCTGGGGCATCCTCTTTCAGAATGGCGCGCTGTTCTCCACGCTGACCGTCTCCGAGAATGTGCAGGTGCCGCTGCGCGAATATTATCCCGATCTGCCGGTTCAGCTGCGCGAGGAAATCGCCGCCTACAAGATTCTGATGACCGGCCTTCCGGATAATGCGGGGCCGAAATTCCCCTCCGAGCTCTCCGGCGGGATGCGCAAGCGCGCCGGCCTCGCCCGCGCACTGGCCCTCGATCCCGCCCTGCTATTCCTCGATGAGCCGACTGCAGGGCTCGACCCCATCGGTGCTGCGGCATTCGACGAGCAGACGCGGGCCCTGCAGGAGACGCTCGGCCTCACCGTGTTCCTGATTACCCACGATCTCGACACGCTCCACGCCATTTGCGACCGCGTTGCCGTGCTCGCCGATCAGAAGGTCATCGCGGTCGGGACGATCGACGAGTTGCTGGCGCTCGATCATCCCTGGATCCAGGAATATTTCAACGGGCCGCGCGGGCGCGTTGCCCATGGCCAGAGCGCCAAGATGAGAGGCGCGTGATGCACAATCGGCCGCAGACATGGACAGGGTGGAACCACGGCGCCATAAAGCCGTTGGGGGAAAGCAGGAAATAGATGGAAACACGATCCAACAATGTGTTCGTGGGCGCGGTCGTCCTGCTCCTGATGGCCTTGACGGTCGGGGCAGCCTTCTGGTTCTCACGCATCGGCGAATCCGATCGCAAGGAATATGACATTTTCTTCAAGCAGTCGGTGAGCGGCATCGCCCGCGGCTCGGCGGTGACTTATGCTGGCGTGCCCTCGGGGCAGGTCCAGTCGATCGAGCTTTGGGAGCGCGACCCCCAGTTCGTGCGCGTGCGCATCGTCGTCAGCAGGACGACGCCCGTCCTGCAAGGCACGACCGCGACGATCAATGGCGTAGGCTTTACCGGCGTCTCGGAAATTCAGCTTGAGGGCGCGGTGCGCGGCGCACCGCCGATCGTCTGCCCGGAGCGCAATGCGCAGTCGGTCTGCCCCGAAGGCGTCCCCGTCATCCCGACCAAACCCGGTGCGCTTGGCGAACTGCTCAACAGCGCCCCGATGCTGCTGGAGCGGCTTACCACGCTCACCGAGCGATTGACCGAGCTGCTGGATGATCGCAACCAGAAGCATATTGCCGGCATCCTGCAGAATCTCGACAAGCTGACAGGCGACATCGCCGCGCGTGGACCGGAACTGGCTGATACCATCACACAAGCCAAGCTGACGCTGGAAAATGCCTCCAAGGCGGCCGAATCGCTCGCCCAAGCCGCGAACAACACCAATGCGCTGGTCAATGAAGAGGGTCGCCCCCTCATCCGCGATCTGCGCACGACGATCCGCAATGCCGGCGCGACGCTGGAAACGCTGGATGCGACCCTGAAGGAAGCACAGCCTGGCATGCGGACCTTCACCCGCGACACCATGCCGCAAATCGGCTTGCTGGTCCGCGATCTGCGTCAGGTCTCCCGTTCGCTTCAGGCTGTGACGGATACCGTTGAACAACAGGGTGCAGGCGCCTTGATCGGCTCGCCCAAATTGCCGGATTACAAGCCATGACGAACAGCAGAGCGAACGTGCAGACAGCCCCGGCGACCAGCGGAGTAGCGATGCGCAAGGCAGCGCGGGCGGCCCTGATCACGGGTCTGCTGATCTCGGCGGCCGGGTGCGTGAAGTTCGGTGCCGAGCCGCCCGACCGGCTGCTCGCCATTGCCAGCACGGCGACGGTGCCGGCCGGGGTATCGGCGTCCAGTGCCAGCGACTCCGCGCTGTTCATCGACGTGCCGAACGTGCCGAAGGCCCTCGCGACCCCGCGCGTGGCGGTGCGCGAGAACAGCACCAGCTTTGCCTATGTGAAGGATGCGATCTGGGTCGATACGCCGGCCCGGCAATTCCAGTCGCTGCTGTCTGAGACGATCCGGTCCCGCAGCAATATCCTGGTGCTCGACCCCGGCCAGTATCTCGCCCGCACGGGCTACATCCTCAATGGGGATCTGGTTGAATTCGGCATCGATGCGACGCGCCGGGAAGCGGTCGTCACGTTCGACGCGACCATGCTCTCGCCCGACGGCCTGACAGTGACGCGCCAGCGCTTCACCGCCTCCGCGCCGGTCAGCCGCATCGACGCAGATGGCGTCGCCCCGGCGATCAGCGCCGCCGCCAACGATGTCGCCAATGCCGTGGCGACCTGGGTCTCCAGCCGGACCTGACGCCCGACCGCAGACCCACCCCGCTCAGGCGAGGCTCTTCGTCGCCTGCTCCATCACGTCCCGCGAGAGGCCGGGTTCGGCGATGATCCGCTCCAGCGCAGCACGCATCGCGGCACCCCGCTGCGCGTCGAACCGGCGCCAGCGACCAAGTGGCGGCACGAGCCGCGCGGCGGTCTGCGGATTGAGCTTGTCCAGCGCGATAATAGCGCCTGCCACCATGTCATAGCCCTTGCCGTCCGCCCGGTGGAACGCCCATTGGTTGGCGGCAAACGCACCGTAAAGCGCGCGGGCGCGGTTCGGATTGGCCAGGGTAAAGTCGGGGTGGCTGCTCAGCGCCGCGACATTATCGACCGTCTCCGGATGGAACGCCAAAGCTTGGGTCTGGAACCATTTGTCGATGACCAGCGCATTGCCCGCATAGCGCGCGTGGAACGCCGCCAGTGCTGCGTCCCGCTCCGCCGCCGTGCCATTGGCGAGAACAGCCAGCGCGGCCTGGCGCTCGGTCATATTATCCGCCTGCTCGAACTGGGCGAAGGCAAGCGCCGGGCCGTCCGACGCGCCTGACGCGACCAGATAGCTCAACGCAACCCCGCGCAGCTTGCGGGCCGCGCGCGCGTCCGCCGAGAGTGAGAAGCCGTTACGCGCGCAATCGGCATGGAGCCTGCGCCAGTCCTGCTCCAGTTGCGCGCCGATCTCGTGCTGCAGCGCCTCACGCGCCGCATGGATGGCATCCGGATCAACGACCTGCATCTGATCGCCGAGATAGGCCTCGCTTGGCAGCTTCACCGCTTCGGCGATCAGCGCCCGGTCCAGCGTGTCGTCGCTGATCGTCCGGCGGATCGAGTCGATGATCACGCCGCTCTCCAGCGGTCCGCCCGCAATGTGGCTGAGCAGGCCATTGATCATGAGCTGCTGCAGCGCCTCATAGCGGCTGAACGCATCGTCATCGCGTGCGGCGAGGAAAGCCAGATCCTGGGCGCTCTGCTCGGCTTCCACCACGATTGGCGCGGAGAAGCTGCGATTGAGCGACAGCACCGGCGGCTGCGCGAAGCCGGTGCGCGTGATGACCGTCTCCGCCTGCGTCAGCACCTCCAACTCCTCGCCGGCATGGGCGCCCCTTTCCCGGTCGAACAGAGCGAACAGGAACGGGATGGCCATGGGCTGCTTCTCGCACTGCCCCGGCGTCGGCGGCACGGTCTGCCGCAAGGTGAGCGTCACCGTGCCGCTCGTCGCATCATGCGCGGTCTCGACCGTCACGCGCGGCGTGCCGGCCTGGCTGTACCAGAGCCGGAACTGCGCGAGATCGATGCCGCCGCCATCTTCCATCGCCCGCACGAAATCCTCGCAGGTCGCCGCCTGCCCGTCATGCCGGTCGAAATAGAGGTCAGTGCCCTTGCGGAACCGCTCCGGCCCCAGCAACCGGGCCATCATGCGGATCAGCTCGGCGCCCTTGTTATAGACGGTTGCCGTATAGAAGTTGCTGATCTCCATATAGGATTCTGGCCGCACCGGATGGGCGAGCGGACCGCCATCCTCCTGAAACTGAGCCGCGCGCAGCACCCGCACATCCTCGATCCGCTTGACCGCCGCCGAGCCCATGTCAGCGGAGAACTCCTGATCGCGATAGACGGTGAAGCCCTCCTTGAGGGAGAGCTGGAACCAGTCCCGGCAGGTCACCCGGTCGCCGGACCAGTTGTGGAAATATTCGTGCGCCACCACAGCCTCGATGGCATCATAATCCGGGTCGGTCGCCGTTTCCGGGTCCGCCAGAATGTAGCGCGTGTTGAAGATGTTGAGGCCCTTATTCTCCATCGCGCCGAAGTTGAAGTCCGCCACCGCCACGATGTTGAACACGTCGAGATCATATTCGCGGCCATAGACGCGCTCGTCCCACGCCATCGAATCCTTAAGCGCCTTCATGGCATGGTCGGTGCGCGGCAGATCGCTTTCCGCCACCCAGATGCCGAGCTTCACCGGCCGGCCGCTCATGGTCGTGAAACTGTCCGCATTGCAGGCGAGATTGCCCGCGACCAGCGCGAACAGATAGCTCGGCTTGGGGAACGGATCGGTCCAGCGCGCCCAATGCCGCCCGCCCTCCAGATCGCCCGCCTCGACAGGATCGCCATTGGCGAGCAGCACGGGATAGGTCGCCTTGTCGGCGCGTAGGGTCACATCATAACGCGAGAGCACATCCGGCCGGTCCGGGAAGAAGGTGATACGACGGAAGCCCTCCGGCTCGCACTGGGTGCAGAGCAGGCCGCCAGAGGCGTAGAGCCCCATTAGCTGTGTATTCGCTGCAGGATTGATCTCGACCTCTGTCTCGACGACGTGGCTCTCGCCGGTCAGCGGGATCAGCAGGTCGCCGTCCTCGAGCTTCCAATCGGAGGGGGCGAGCGTGCGGCCGTCGACGGTGACCCGCAGCGGCGTCAGTCCGTCGCCATCCAGTCGCAGCGGCTGCGCATGGTTGCCGACGCGGGTGACCTCAAGCCGGGCCTTAACGCGGGTGGCGCGGGAATCGAGATCGAAGTCGAGGCTGATCTGCGGCACCTGCCAGAGCGGCGGGCGATAATCCTCGCGGCGGATGACAGGCGGGGTAGCGGCGGCTTGGGTGATCTGAATATCCATGCCCCAGTCCTATGCCCGCATCAGGCGGGGCACAAGCGGGGGAAGCCGCCAATGGCCAGAACTCCACCACCACGTTCCCGTTCGTGTCGAGCGAAGTCGAGACACGTTAGGACTGTCCTGGGTGTCTCGACTTCGCTCGACACGAACGGAGCAGAAGCAATCTATTTAGTCGCCACTCCGCCCGTTGTTCGGCCCGGGCGGCAAATCGAACGGGTCCTCCGCGCGCTCCATGGAGCGGTCGAGCAGATCCGCCTGCCGGTCCGGCTTTGCCTGGGTGGATGGCGTCATGAGCTGCTTGGGCGTCTCCCGCTCGGGCGCGGCGGCGGCCTTGGGCACTTGGCCCATGCCCTCCTTGGGGCGCAGATCCTTCACCGAGCCGCAGCCCGCAAGACCAGCCGCCACGATCAGCGCCAGAGCGGCGCGCGCGATCATCCCTTGGTTCATCGCCTTCATCGACCGGTCTCTCCATCCAGCGCAGCTTGCGCTTCGGCAATCCGCGCGCGCACCTGATCGGGTGCGGTGCCCCCATAGCTCTTGCGACTGGCGACAGAGGCATCCACCGTCAGCACCGCATAGACGCGCTCGTCGATCCGCGCGTCGATAGCCTTGAGCGTCTCGATCGGCAGCGCGGCAAGCTGCACGCCCGCCTCTTCCGCTGCCTTGACCGCACGCCCGGTGATGTGATGCGCCTCGCGAAACGGCACATTGCCTTCCCGCACCAGCCAGTCGGCAAGGTCGGTTGCGGTTGCGAAGCCGCTTTCGGCCAGCGCCCGCATCCGTTCGGTGCGGAAGGTCGTCGTCTCCACCATGCCGGTCATCGCGGTGATGGAGAGGCCGAGCAGATCATGCGCCTCGAACAAAGGCGGCTTATCGTCCTGCATGTCCTTGGAATAAGCCAGCGGCAGGCCCTTCATGGTGACGCACAGCGACGTCATGCAGCCCATGATCCGCCCGGCATGGCCGCGCACCAGCTCGGCGGCATCGGGATTGCGCTTTTGCGGCATGATCGAGCTGCCGGTGGAATAGGCATCGGGCAGCGAAATGAAGCCGAAGGGCTGGCTTGCCCAGATCACGAACTCTTCCGCCAGCCGCGAGAGGTGCAGGCTGCACTGGGTGGCGGCCATGAGATAATCGAGCGCGAAATCCCGGTCGGAAACGCTGTCGAGGCTGTTGCGCGTCGGCCCGTCGAAGCCGAGCGCTTGCGCGGTCATATGCCGATCGGTCGGAAAGCCCGTGCCCGCCAGCGCCGCCGCACCGAGTGGCGAGAGATTGAGCCGCGCGCGCGCATCGGCAAAGCGCGAACGATCCCGCGCGATCATCTCATAATAGGCCATGAGGTGATGGCCGAGCGTCACCGGCTGGGCGCTCTGCAAATGGGTGAACCCGGGCATGACGCTCTGCGCATGCTCGCCCGCCCGACCGATCAGCGCGCGTTGCAGCGCCTTGAGGCTGACATCGACCTCATCAATGGCATCGCGCACGAAGAGGCGGAAATCGGTCGCCACCTGATCGTTGCGCGAACGTGCGGTGTGCAGCCGCCCCGCCACCGGCCCGATCTTCTCGGCCAGCCGCGCCTCGGTGGCCATATGAATGTCCTCAAGGTCGAGATCCTCGGGCAGATCACCGGCTTCATACTCGGCCTGGATCGCCTCCAGCCCGCCAATGATCGTCGCCGCCTCGTCCTGCGCAAGGATGCCTTGCGCGCCAAGCATCCGGGCGTGCGCGATGGAGCCGGCAATGTCCTGCCGCCACAAGCGCTTGTCGAACGGAAGCGAGGCATTTATCTCGCGCATGACGGCGGCCGGCCCGGCCGCGAAGCGACCGCCCCACATGCTGTTCGCGCCCTTGCTTGCGGAGTCTGCCATGCGCTCTATTTCTGCCCTTGCTATGCTGATCGGCCTCTCACTGGCCGCGAGCGGCTGCGATAGGCAATCCGCTCAAAACGCGCAAGGCGCCGGCAACGCCGCCGCGGTGGGCAATGCCCTCTCCCCCGATGAAGTGAGCCCGGACGAAGCTGCACCGGGGAGCGCGGGCAAGACCTTCTCCCATGTCATCGACCGCAGCCACAAGGGCGAGGCGATGCCGGACAAGCCCTTCACCACCATCGAGGGCAAACCGGCGACGCTCAAGGCCATTGCGCAGGGCAAGCCGATGCTGGTCAATCTGTGGGCGACCTGGTGCGCGCCTTGCGTGGCCGAATTGCCTGCCCTCGACCGCGCCGCCAAGGCTGCGGAAGCCAAGGGCGTCAAGGTGATCGCCGTTTCTCAGGACATGGAGCCGGATGGCGTCCCCGCCTTCTGGTCGGCGCGCAAGCTCTCCACCCTGCAAACCTGGCTGGACCGGGAGAATGCGCTCGGCTTCCATTACGGCACTGGCACGCTGCCGACGACCATTCTCTACGATGGCGCGGGCAAGGAAGTCGCCCGCATCGTCGGTGCGCTGGAGTGGGATGAGGAAGATGGGCAGAAACTGATCGCCGAAATCGGCGGGTAAGCCGTCCCGACTCCCCTAGCCGGAGATCATCGCCCGCAAGCTTTCGATCCGGTCGGCCTCATGGGCGGGCTTGTCATTGCGGATGCGGCTGATGCGCGGGAAGCGCATGGCGAGACCGGATTTGTGGCGCTTGCTTTCATGGATCGAATCGAACGCGACTTCGAAGACCAGGCTCTTATCCGTCTCGCGCACCGGGCCGAAGCGATTGACGGTGTGGCGGCGGACGTGAGAATCGAGCCACTTCAGCTCCTCGTCGGTAAAGCCGAAATAGGCCTTGCCGACAGGCAGCAGCTCCGCGCCGGCATCGGGATCGCCATCCCAGCAGCCGAAAGTGAAATCGCTGTAGAAGGAGGAGCGCTTGCCGCTGCCGCGCTGGGCATACATCAGCACGCAATCGGCGAGCAGGGGATCGCGCTTCCACTTGTACCACAAGCCCGTGCGGCGGCCGGCGACATAAGGGCTATCCCGCCGCTTGAGCATCACGCCCTCGATGGCATCATCGCGTGCGCGCTCGCGGATGGCGGCGAGATCGGCGAGGCTTGCAGCCTCGATCAGCGGCGAAATGTCGAAGCGGGTGGGGTCGAGCCGGGGCATCAGCGCCTCCAGCACGGCGCGGCGCTGCTCCCAGCTCAACGCGCGATGATCCTCGCCGTCGGAGAGCAAGACATCGTACAGGCGGACGAAGGCGGGAAAATCGGTGAGCATCGCCTTAGAGACAGTCTTGCGCCCCAGCCGCTGCTGCAAGGCGTTGAAGCTCGCCGCGCCGCCCTCTTCGCCGCCCTGATGGCTCCCCCGCACCAGCAGTTCGCCATCGAGCACGCCGGGCTCGCGAAATGCCGCCGCGATATCCGGGAAGCTGCCGGTGATGTCGTCCCCGGTGCGTGAGAAGAGCCGCGTATCCCCGCCCGGCCCCGCGCCATCCGACTCCGGCACATGGACGATCTGCACGCGGATGCCGTCCCATTTCCACTCGGCGCCATAGTCGGCCATATCGAGCGTTTCGCGCGCGATGACATCATCCTCCAGCGGATGCGCCAGCATGAAGGGACGGAAGGTGGGGATATGGTCGACCCGCGGCGGAGGGCCAACCTTCGCGGCCCAGTCGAACAGCGCGCCATAAGGCGGGGTCTGGCCGTGCCAATATTCCTCGACATCGTCCACCGGCACATCGAACGCCTGCGCGAAGGCGACCTTGGCGAGCCGCGCCGAAATGCCGATGCGCATCGCACCCGTCGCCATCTTGATGAGCGCATAGCGGCCATTCACATCGAGCCGGTCCATGAGCTGCGCCAGCGCGGGGGCGACGGACTGGCGGGTCATGGCGGACAGCGCCGCCACCGTTTCGCTCAGGCTCGGCGGATCGAGCGCAGCGGGATTGTTCGGCCAGAGCAGGCTCGCCGTCTCCGCCGTATCGCCGACGAAATCCCGGCTAAGCTTGAACAGGACCGGGTCGACGCGATCCATCAGCAAGGCGCGGATCGTTCCGGCCTTCACCGCCGGAAAATCGAGGCCGTCCGTCAACGCAGCCAGCGCCCAGCCCCGGTCAGGATCGGGCGTCTCGCGCAGATAGGCGGCGATCAGGGCGAGCTTGCCGTTGCGCGAGCGGGTGTAGACGAGCGCATCCAGCAGGGCGGCGAAGGCCTCCATCAGTCGTCCTCATCCTCATAGCCGACCAGCGCCAGCGCACGGGCACGGCGCTGATGGAGTTCGCACCAGCGCAGCAGCGCATCCTCCCGGCCATGGGTAATCCAGGTCTGCGCCGGATTCACTTCGGCGATCGTGGTCGTCAGTTCCGCCCAGTCGGCATGGTCCGAGATCACCAGGGGCAGTTCGACATTGCGCTGCCGCGCGCGCTGCCGCACCCGCATCCAGCCGCTTGCCATGGCCGTGACCGGATCGGGCAGGCGACGGCTCCAGCGATCGTTGAGGGCCGAGGGTGGACACAGGATGATCTGCCCGACCAGCGCGCCCTTGGGCATTCCGGCGATCAATCGCAGCACGCCAAGATCGACCCCGAGGTCTTCATACAACCGGCACATCCGCTCCAGCGCGCCGTGCAGATAGATCGGCTCGACATAACCTGCCTGGCGCAGCTCCGCGATGACGCGCTGCGCCTTGCCCAGGGCATAGGCCCCCACAAGGATGCAGCGCTCGGGATTGGCCTCGCGCGCCTTGAGCAGCTTGCCGATTTCCTCGCCAATCGGCGGGTGACGGAAGACCGGCAGGCCGAACGTGGCTTCGGTGATGAACACATCGCAGGGCGTAACCTGAAAAGGCGGGCATGTCGGATCGGCCCGGCGCTTATAGTCACCAGTGACGATCACCCGCTCGCCGGCATGTTCAAACAGGATCTGCGCGGACCCGAGCACATGCCCAGCCGGCAGGAAGGTCGCCTGCACGCTCCCCGGCAGGCTGATCGTCTCGCCATAGGCCACCGGTTGCGCGGCGCCGGGCGGACCGTAACGCAAGTCCATGATGGCCAGCGTCTCCGGCGTCGCGATGCAGCGGCCATGGCCGCCCCGGGCATGATCGGCATGGCCATGCGTGACGAGGGCTGTCTCCACCGGATCGGCCGGATCGACCCACGCTTTGGCCGGCACGACATGCAGCCCATGCGCCTCTGCGCGAATCCAGGAGAAGTCGGCCATGGCCTCTAAATGGCGACCGGCACGTCCCGGTTCCAGCGCGGCTTTGCGATGTGCCCCAAAGGACCTATATCAGGGCCATGACAGATGCTGCTCCCCAGACCACAGACGTGCGTTTCTTCCTGTATCGCGATGGGTCTCTCGACCCGGATAGCGCCCGTCGGCTCACCGCCGAGGCGCTTACCGGCTGCGAGGATGGCGAGCTTTACCTGCAATATGTTGCGACAGAGAGTTTCGGCTTCGATGATGGGCGGCTGAAGACAGCGGATTATTCCACTGATGCGGGCTTCGGCCTGCGCGGCGTCTCTGGCGAGATGACCGGCTTCGCGCACGCCAATGACATCAGCGAGCGGGCGATCCGCAAGGCGGCTCAGACGCTCCAGCTGCTCGACCCGGCGCGTGAGCCGATGACAACGCCGCCTCAGCGCACCAACCGGCATCTTTATACCGACGCCAACCCGCTCGATCTCGTCCCCTTCGCGCAGAAAGTGGACCTGATGGCCAAGATTGACGCCGCGGCGCGGGCCCGCGATCCGCGCGTGGTGCAGGTCTCTGCGGTGCTGGCCGGTAGTTGGTCGGTCGTTGAGATCGTGCGGCCGGACGGCTTCGTGGCGACCGACGTGCGTCCCCTCGTCCGCCTCAACGTCTCGATCATCATGGAAGAGAATGGGCGGCGCGAAACCGGCTATTTTGGCATTGGCGGGCGCTATCTCTACGATTCCCTGTTCGAGGAGGCGACCTGGCAGCGCGCGATCGACGAGGCGCTTAAACAGGCGCAGGTCAACCTCCGCTCAATGCCCGCGCCGGTGGGCGAGATGACCGTGCTGCTTGGTCCTGGCTGGCCGGGCGTGATGCTGCATGAGGCCGTCGGCCATGGCCTGGAGGGCGATTTCAACCGCAAGGGCACCAGCGCCTTCTCGGGCAAGATCGGCGAGCGCGTGGCGGCGCCGGGCGTGACGGTGGTCGACAATGGCGCGATGGACGCGCGACGCGGGTCGCTCAGCATCGATGATGAGGGCACCCCGACTCAGGAGAATGTGCTGATCGAGGATGGCATTCTGCGCGGCTACATGCAGGACCGGCTCAACGCGCGGTTGATGGGCGTGGCACCCACGGGCAACGGCCGGCGCGAAAGCTATGCCCATGCGCCGATGCCACGCATGACCAACACTTATGCGCGCGCGGGCAACGACGATCCCGCCGAGCTGCTCAGCCGCGTAAAGACCGGCATCTTCGCGCGCAGCTTTGGCGGTGGGCAGGTGGACATCGTCTCGGGCAAGTTTGTCTTCTCCTGCACCGAGGCGTACAAGGTGGAGAATGGCAGGATCGGCGACCCCATCAAGGGTGCAACGCTGATCGGCGATGGCCCCGCCGCGCTGCACCGCATCGTCGGCATCGGCAACGACCTCGCACTTGATGAAGGCATCGGCATGTGCGGCAAGGCGGGTCAAGGCGTGCCCGCGGGCGTGGGCCAGCCGACGCTGCTGCTCGAAGGGCTGACGGTCGGCGGCACCGGGGGCTGAGGCGCCAGTCGGGACGACTAGACGATGCCCTCACACCCCGGTCAGCAGCATGTCGAGCGCGTTCTTGATCCGGTATTCTTCTTGCGCGAGGGAGCCGGTGATTTCTTGGATTTCCGACACCGACACTGCACCTGCAAACTGGGTGACGAGCACCCAGTCTTCGCCCTGCATACGAAAGCGGGGATTGAGGCCCGGCCGGGGCGGCGGCGCGTCGTTTGGATAAGCCAGCGGAACGACAAACCGTGTGTTGATGCCCGACAGCACCTCAGCCTGACAGTCTACGACATACTGCCCCGACCTCAGCCGAACGACATCATATTGGGCCATTAAAACATGCGGTAACGGGCAAGGGGAAGGCCGTTCTTCTCAACCCACGCGTTGTGGGCTTCGACCCACTCCTTGTTCTCCTCCTGCCAGCGCCGCTCGCGCTCTGCCTTCGCCGCCGCGCGCAGGGCCGCTTCGCAGGTCTGGGAGAGATTGATCCCGGCCTCCCGCGCGGCCTCCACCACGCCAGTATCGAGCGAGAGATTGACTGGCTTGCGCTTGCCGGACGCGATAGGATCAAGCTTCATATGCGCAAGCTATGCGCATGAACCATGCGCGTCAATGTGCGCATCCGACCAGCAAGACCTGAGGCCCCATGTCTGAATTCTTCACTGCCATTTCCGACAAGCAACGCAGCTTCATCGAGAAACAGCCGGTCTTCTTTGTCGCCACCGCTGCGGACGGCGCGCGGATCAACCTCAGTCCCAAGGGCATGGACAGCTTCCGCGTGCTGGGGCCCAATCTGGTCGGCTATCTGGATGTGGGTGGATCCGGCAACGAGACCCAGGCCCATCTTTCAGCGGACGGGCGCATCACCATCATGTTCTGTGCGTTCGGCCAGCCCCCGCTGATCCTGCGACTCTATGGGCGAGGCAAGGCGGTGCTGCCTCAGGATGATGAATGGGATTTCGCCTCGCGGCCCTTCACAATCCTGCCCGGTACCCGGCAGATTTTCATGATCGCGGTGGAGAGCGTGCAGGAGAGTTGCGGCTGGGGCGTGCCCTTCATGCGGCACGAGAAGGATCGCGACACGCTCTCTCGTTATCATGAGCAGAACGAAACGCCGGAACGGCTGGCGCGCATTTCGACCCGGACACAAAGCATCGATGGCCTGCCGGTGCGCGTGCAGGACCATTTCCCCGAGCGCAAGCCGGCGCAGGTGCATGTCGATCCCGATTGGGTGCCGGCGGTGCTCAATCACTGGCTCAATGAGATCGGCCCGGACGGCTGGTTCGATTCGAGCGAGGAAGAGGATGTGCGACTGACGCATCTCTTCCGTTCGCTCTGGGAAGCGCAGCGCGACAAGCCTGCCGATATGTTCGTGGCCGATGCCGACACGGCACTGGCGGCGCTCATTCTGTTCGACCAGTTTCCGCGCAACATGTTCCGGGGCGAGGCTCGCGCCTTCGCGACCGATCCGCTCGCCCGCGAGATCGCCCGGACGGCATTGCAGCGTGGCTTCGACAAGGCATTCGTCGAGGGCGCCCGCGCCTTCTTCTACATGCCGTTCATGCACAGCGAAAATCTGACCGATCAGGACTTGTGCGTGGCGTTGTTCAGCGCGCCGGGCTTCGAGCATAATCTGAAATTCGCCGAGGCCCACCGCGAGATCATCGCCCGCTTCGGCCGCTTCCCGCATCGCAATGCGGCGCTCGGACGGCAAACCCGGGCCGAGGAGCAAGAAGCGGTGGCGGAGGGCAGCGACTGGTAACCCACCGCCGCTCGCAGCGGATCGTCGTCAGTCCGGCAGGCGCCAAGTCAGACGGACATCTGCATCGCCATTGGGCGCGATCAGCAGACGCTGGTCCGGAATTTGTTGGGCACGCAGAATCTCGCGCACCATCTCGGCGCGTGCGGCCTGCCCCGCAATGGTGATGCCCAATGGCACCCGCCGCGCCGCCCACACGGCCAGATCGAGATCGGCGGCGCCCTGCTGGGTCAATGCCTCGCCCGAAAAGCCGATGACCGGCAGCGGGGCGGGCGGTGGCGTCAGCACCAGCGTCCAGCCATCGAGGCCGTCGGATGCGCGCCGTTCCAGCTGGCGGTAGAGATCGAGCGATGCGCCGGACAGCGGCTCGGCTGCAACCGTGGCCTGGCGCCGACCCCGGTCCACCAGGACCGCATCGCTGGACACGCCAGCGACGAGGGCCAGTCGGTCCACCGCCGTCGTCGCAAAGCGCTCAAGGCTCTGCGTGCGCTCGCGAGATTGGGCGGCGGCCACCTGAGCCGCCTCGCTATTGCCCGCCCCCACCTGGATCTGGTCGATGGTGACATCCAGATCCCGCTGCAGCGCATCGCGCAGGCTGGTCGCGGTGTCCCGCTCGGCATCCTTCGCATAAGAGGGCGTAAGCACGGTGGCGACGACCCGCATGGGCTGGCGATTGAAATCCGTTTCCAGATCACTGATGCGTGCCGTCTGGGGGAACTGGCGCTGGATCACGTCCCGCACCTGGCGGGCGGCCAGCGTCTCCCACGCGATATGTCGCAGGGTAAGCGCCAAAGGCACCGAAAGCGCCGTCATGCAGACCACCATGACGATGCTTTGCAGCCGGGTATGGGCCGGCGTGAGGTGGGAACCAAAGCCGTAGAGCCGGGCCATGAATGCGGCCGTGAGCGTGATCGTAACCGTGTTGGTCATGAAAAGCAGGAAAGCACCGCCAGCGATGGTCCAGTTCCATGTGGCGATGCCGAAGCCGACGGCGGCGAGCGGCGGCATGAGGGCGATGGCGATGGCGACGCCCACGACCGTCTCGCCCCGCCCGCGAATAAGCGCATAACCACCCGCGAGTGCCGAGAAGAACGCGACGAGAAGATCGAAGAGATTGGGCCGCGTGCGGGCCGCGATTTCCGTCGTCACGGTCTGCACCGGTGAAACCAGGACGAACAGCGCGGTGAACGCGATCGCAATCACCGCGCCGACCGCCAACGCGAAGCCGGATGCGCGCATTTCCGCAAAGTCCAGCGTCGCGAGCGCAAAGCCCAGGCCGATGATCGGCATCATCAGCGGAGACAGCAACATAGCGCCGATGAGGACCGCGCTGGATGGCAGCAGCAGCCCGAGAATGGCGATGCCGGCGGATATGACCGTCATGAAGACATAACGCGGCGACCAGCCGGATTCCTCGACGATCCGCCGCAGGATCGCGTCGTGATCCACCGTCGCAATTGAGCGTTCCCGCCAGCTGACCCAGAGGGGGTTGCGCGAAACCGCGTAGGTCTTGTTGGTCAAGCGATCGGCTCCTCTGCCACGTCCGTCATTCCACTGACGCCCTAGCAGGGAAAATTGCTGTGTTTCCAGTCCGCTGCCCATACGGGCGAGCCGGGACCTTACAACCGCCGAAGCTCGGTGCCGTCCAGAATCGCTTCGCAACCCAGCGCCAGCGGGTCGTCGGCCTCATCCAGCGCGGCGATGGTCACCCAGCCTTCCGCCCGGAGCGCCGCAGCCCGGGCGCCATCATGGCCGATCGGCAAAAACGCCCGCTGCGCGGCGGTGGTGCCGAACCCGGCATCGATGAGCGGATCAGGGTAGAGCGAGAAGCCCATGGCCGGCTCAGCCTTGCCGTCAGCGCCCGCCACCGCATAGCTGCCGCCCCGCCCGATCTCGCCGATGAAGCCCTCGGCAAAGACAGAAAAGCCGAACCAGCTCTGATATTCAAAGCCGTGCCGCTCGGTCGGATCAAGCGTGAGCGTGATGTCCCAGCCGATCGGCTTGGCAATCGCGCGCAGTGCCGCAATGAGGTTATCCAGCTTGCCTTTCGCCGGACCCGCGTCAAATGCCTCGAGCCGCTCCATGGCGGGGTGGAATGGCCCCGTCGCTTCAATGAGCGCCAGATAGGGCCGCGCGGCTTCGCCCAGCGCCGCCAGCGAGCCTGCATCCTTCGCGTCGAGACTGTCGCGGACCGCCTCGACGTCGCCCTGAGGGAGCGGCATCGGGCCATCGGCCAGCATCGTCACAAGATCGGGCAAGGTGAAGTCGATAGTGATGCCGCTGACACCGGCGCGCTGCAGCGCTTCGATGGCGACATTGACGATCTCGACTGCCGCCGCAACGCTGTCCGTGCCGATAATCTCGGCGCCGACCTGCATCCGCTCGCGCTCGGGCCGCAACTGGTCGGCCCGCAGCTTCATCACCGGTCCGCCATAGCACAGGCGCAGCGGACGCGGGGTCGCAGCCATGCGGGTCGCGGCGATGCGGCCGATCTGGGCGGTCATGTCCGGCCGGATCGCCAGGCTGCGCTGGGAGAGCGGATCGACGGCGCGGAGCAAATCTTCGGCGCGGGCCGACTGCAAGCGCGCGACCAGCGTTTCCTCAAACTCGGCCAGGGCCGGCATCACCCGCCGATAGCCATGCGATGCAACGGTATCGAGCACTTCGCGCACAAGGCGGGCGGAGGCCTCCGCCTTGGGCGGCAGACGATCGGCAAGCCCTTCGGGCAGCAATCCGGGAGCGATGGCTTCAGTCATGGCGCGGCATTTAGCCGATTCCGCTCGCCAAGCGAGGATAAATTACAAGCGTGACCGGCCCGACGTGATGGCACGCCGGGCCGGGCCGTGATTTAGAACTTAAGCGGGCAGACCCGGTGCACGTTTGGCAGGGCGCAGATCTTGTCGACCAGCGTCTGCGGCACGGTCTCGTCCACCGAGAGCAGCAGGATCGCCTCGCCACCGGCCTCACGACGGCCAAGGTGGAAGGTGCCGATGTTGATCTTGGCCTCGCCAAGAATGCCACCGACGCCACCGATGAAGCCCGGCGCATCGACATTGGCGATGTAGAGCATGGTGCCATCGAGATCGGCCTCGACCTTGATGCCGAACAGCTCGACCAGACGCGGCGCGCCGTTGCCGAACAGCGTGCCGGCCACCGAGCGCTCGCCCTGCGAGGTCTTCACCGAGACGCGGATCAGGGTGCTATAGTCGCCCTCGCGCTCGGTCTTGATCTCGCGCACCTCGATGCCGCGCTCGCGGGCGAGGAAGGGCGCGTTGACCATGTTCACCGTGTCCGTCTGCGTGCGCAGGAAGCCGGCGAGAACGGCTGAGACGATCGGCTTCTGGTTCAGTTCGGCCGCCGCACCCTCGCTGTGGATCGAGATCCGAGGGATGACGTCGCGCGAAAGCTGGCCGACCAGGCTGCCCAGCTTCTCGGCCAGCGCCATATAGGGCTTGAGCTTGGGCGCTTCCTCAGCCGACAGGCTCGGCATGTTGAGCGCGTTGGTAACGCCGCCGCTCAGCAGATAGTCGCTGAGCTGCTCGGCGACCTGCAGCGCCACGTTCACCTGCGCTTCGCTGGTGGATGCGCCAAGGTGCGGGGTCGAGATAAAGTTGGGCGTGCCGAACAGCGGGCTGTCCGTCGCCGGCTCGGTCTGGAACACGTCCAGCGCCGCGCCGCCGATGTGGCCGCTGTCGAGACCGGCCTTCAGCGCCGCCTCGTCGATCAGGCCGCCGCGCGCACAGTTGATGATGCGCACGCCCTTCTTGGTCTTGGCCAGATTCTCGGCCGAGAGGATGTTGCGGGTCTGGTCGGTCAGCGGCGTGTGCAGCGTGATGAAATCCGCCTTGGCCAGCAGCGTGTCCAGATCTGCCTTTTCCACGCCCATTTCGATGGCGCGCTCGGGCGTCAGGAACGGGTCGAAGGCAACGACCTTCATCTTGAGACCCAACGCGCGGCTGGCGACGATGGATCCGATGTTGCCGGCACCGATCAAGCCAAGCGTCTTGCCCGTGACCTCGACGCCCATGAAGCGGTTCTTCTCCCACTTGCCGGCCTGCGTGGAGGCATCGGCCTCCGGCAGCTGGCGGGCGAGGGCGAACATGAGGGCGATGGCGTGTTCGGCGGTGGTGATCGAGTTGCCGAAGGGCGTGTTCATCACCACAATGCCCTTGGCCGAAGCGTAAGGAATATCGACATTGTCGACGCCGATGCCGGCGCGGCCAATGACCTTGAGATTGGTCGCGGCGTCGATGATTTCCTTGGTGACCTTGGTGGCCGAGCGGATCGCCAGACCATCATATTTGCCGATGATTTCCTTGAGCTCGTCGGGCTTCAGTCCGGTGATCTCGTCCACCTCGCACCCGCGCTCGCGGAAAATCTGCGCGGCCTGCGGGTCCATCTTGTCGGAAATGAGAACTTTGGGCTTGGTCATTTTACTGTCCTTCAAAGAGAGACAGTGCCCCTGCGAAAGCAGGGGCCCAGGGCGGGATGGCAGTGCTGCTGAGCCCTGGGCTCCTGTTTTCACAGGAGCACCGGAAAGTGGGGTCAGGCGGCAGTCGCGCTCAGCGCGGCCTTGGTCTCGGCATAGGCCCAGTCGAGCCAGGGGCCGAGCGCCTCGATGTCCGCGGTGTCGACCGTGGCACCGCACCAGATGCGCAGGCCAGCCGGGGCGTCGCGATAACCTGCGACGTCATAAGCGGCATCCGCCTTCTCGAGCAGCGAGGCCATCTTCTTGATGAAGTCGGCGTCGGCGCCCTCGACGGTGAGACATACGCTGGTGATCGAGCGGGTCGCCGGATCGGCAGCGAGATGCCCCAGCCAGTCGCGCGATTCCACAATGGCATTGAGCGCATCGGCATTGGCCTGCGCGCGGGCGATGAGACCCTTGGCGCCACCGATGGTCTTGGACCATTCGAGCGCGAAGATCGCGTCCTCGACCGCCAGCATGGACGGCGTGTTGATCGTCTCGCCCTTGAACACGCCCTCGGCCAGCTTGCCCTTGGACATCAGGCGGAACACCTTGGGCAGCGGCCAGCTCGGCGTGTACTGCTCAAGCCGTTCGACGGCACGCGGGCCGAGGATCAGCACGCCATGGCCGCCCTCACCGCCCAGCACCTTCTGCCAGGAGAAGGTGGCGACGTCGATCTTCTCCCACGGCAGGTCGTAGGCGAACACGGCGCTGGTCGCGTCCGCGAAGGAAAGGCCCTCGCGGTCGTCGGCGATCCAGTCGCCATTGGGAACGCGCACGCCCGACGTGGTGCCGTTCCAGGTGAAGAGCACGTCATTCGACCAGTCGACCGCATTCAGATCGGGGATCTGGCCATAGTCGGCGCGCAGAACCGTCGGATCGAGCTTGAGCTGCTTGGCGGCATCGGTGACCCAACCTTCACCGAAGCTCTCCCAAGCGAGCGTCGTAACCGGGCGAGCGCCCAGCATCGTCCACATCGCCATCTCGAAGGCGCCGGTGTCGGAGCCGGGCACGATGCCGATGCGGTGTGTCTCGGGCAGGTTCAGCAGCTCGCGCATCAGGGCGATGCAATAAGCGAGGCGATCCTTGCCGAGCTTTGAGCGGTGGGAGCGTCCGAGCACTTCGGTGGCCAGCTTCGCCGGATCATAGCCGGGCGGCTTGGCGCAGGGGCCGGACGAGAAATGGGGGCGGGCCGGCGTGGTCGCCGGCTTCGTAACGTCAGTCATGGTATGCGTCTCCTTGCAGAGAGCACGCGCGGCGTTGGGACCGCGTGGCCCGCCGGCGGCCATAGAGATTTGCAGACGGGTGTCAATGTAAGATCGGGCTAAGATCGGGACCGGCGTGCCTCGCCCGGGCTGAACGGAGCTTGGGCGGACATGCGCCAGACCGCGCGCGGCGGTCGAGGCATCCCCTTGCACTGTCTAGGTTTTGTTCAGCTGCGATGCGTGATAAACGGCGCCATGATCCATTGGGCGTCATCGGTCGGATTGAGGGCGGGAATGCGCAGGCTGGTCGGCCTGCTGCTGGTCACCAGTCTTGCCGCCTGCGCCGACCGCCCCAGCCCGCGCACGGGTGTAAGGGCGCCGGGCGCCGCAGCGCCCGCACAACGCACAATGCCGAACAGCGAGAGCTATCGCCTGTGCGCGGCGCGCCTCTCGACCGCCAAGGTCCGCTTTGAGCCGCTGCCCAATCAGGATCGGGGCGGCGGCTGCACGACAATCGATACCATCCGCTTGCTGGAGATCGGTACGCCAGTGGCCAATCTTGGGCCGATGACCTGCCCCCTCGCCGCCAATTTCGCGGCCTGGGTGCAATATGCGGTGCGCCCCGCCGCGCGACTCTATCTGCGCAGCGAAGTGGTGCGCGTCGAGACCTTCGGCACTTATGCCTGCCGCGATGTCCGTGGCACGGGCGGGACTATCGCCGGCAAGCGCAGCGAACATGCCCACGCCAATGCCGTGGACATTTCCGCCTTCGTGCTGGCTGATGGGCGCCGAATCAGCCTAGTGAACGATTGGCAGGGCGAGAGCGCCCACGCCGAGTTCCTGCGGGTCCTCCACCAGAGCGCGTGCAAGCGATTCCGCACCGTGCTCGGCCCGGACTATAACAGCGCCCACCGCGACCATTTCCATTTCGACATGGGCGGGCGGGGCAGTTTTTGCCGCTGAACCCGCCGGTTTTCTTCTCCGCCGAAATCGTCTAGCGCCACTGGATGACAGACCAGCCTACAGTGCGCGAAAGCAAGTTTCGCCGTGCCCGCGAAGAAGCCGTCGATGCCAAGCGGATCATCCCCACCCCGCAGACGGAAAGCAAATCCTACAAGCTGGCCTTCCAGGACAACGAGTTCCTGCTGCGGGAAGACCTGCGGCCGGTCCGCTTCCAGCTCGAGTTGATGAAGCCGGAGCTGCTGCTCGATGAAGCGAAGATCGCCTCGACCTTTGTCTTCTATGGCTCGGCGCGCATTCCCGAGCCGGAGGCCGCGCAGGCGCTGATCGACGCCGCGCCCGACGAGCGCGCCCGCAAGGTCGCCGAGCGTCTCGCCGAAAAGGCGCGTTATTATGAGGAAGCCCGCAAGCTGGCGCGAATCGCGGCGCAATGTCCGCCGAACGAAGCTGGCTGCCATCACTTCGTCGTGTGTTCGGGCGGCGGCCCCTCTATCATGGAGGCGGCCAATCGGGGCGCGGCGGACGTCGGCGCGCAAACCATCGGGCTCAACATCGTGCTGCCGCACGAGCAGGCGCCCAACCCCTATGTGACGCCGGATCTATCCTTCCAGTTCCACTATTTCGCGCTGCGCAAGATGCACTTCACCCTGCGCGCTCGCGCGCTCGCAGTGTTCCCCGGTGGTTTCGGCACGTTCGACGAATTTTTCGAGCTGCTCACCTTGGTGCAGACCGGCAAGATGAAGCGCATCCCGATCCTGCTGTTCGGCAAGGACTTCTGGATGCGCGTCGTCAATTTCAAGGCGTTGGCCGAGGAAGGCGTGATCAGCCCACGCGATCTCGATCTGATCAGCTGGGTCGAAACGGCAGAAGAAGGCTGGGCCGTGGTCGAGAGCTTTTATGCGGATAGCCAGCGGGGCTGCTGAGGTCAGCGCCCGTCCGGCTCGCTGATTGATACCAGCGGGTCCGATAACAAAAGCGGCGCGGGTTGCCCCGCGCCTGCTTGAATATTTGGCCGAACCCAAGCCGGGCTCTGGCTAACGAGATTATTCGTGCGGCGTCGCAGCGTTGGCGGCAGCGCCCTCAGCGCCCGCTTCCGCCGCATTGCCTGCAGCGGCTGCATTGTCGGCACCGCCCTCTGCCGCAGCCTCAGCCGGCGCATCGGCAGCCGGGAGAGGCAGGTTCGAGCCCTGCGTGTTGAGATAGGCAATCAGATTGGCGCGATCTTCAGGCTTGCTGAGACCGGCGAAGCTCATCTTCGTGCCGTTGGCGAAGGAGCGCGGCGAGGTCAGCCAGTGATCCAGCTGCTCGAAGGTCCAGTTGCCGCCCACCTTCTTGAGCGCATCCGAGAAAGCGAAGCCGCCACGGCCGTGGCCGATCGGATCGCCAACGACGGCCCAGAGGTTGGGGCCGATACCATTGGCGCCGCCCTGATTGACCGTGTGGCAGGCCACGCACTTGGCGAAGACCTTCTCACCGGCTGCCACGTCCGCCGAGGCGAGCAGCGTGTTCAGCGAAGGACCGGATGCACCGCCCTCACCTTCCGCCTCAACGCCCTCGATCGCGTAGCCCATCGGCTCGGGACGCTCGGCGTGAAACAGCTTGCTGCTCACAATGCCGCTGCCAAGCGCAATGATGCCGCCAAACAGTGCCCAGCCTGCAATGGTATTGAAACGATCGCTCATGCGCCCTCAATCTCCAGAAATCTACCCGACGCGCGACCTCCTCAATCGCGGCGCTGCCGGTGCCCGTCGGCGCTCCCCTTAATGACTGCATTGCGCGGGTGCAAGCCTGTCGGAAGGCCTGTGTCGCGACACATGTGCCGGCGCCTTGCGCGGCAAGGCCCAAAGCCCTAAGCGCAGCGGCCATCATGGACACTTACCCGCTCCCCGCGCAGCGCCTTGTCGCCGAGATGACGGACGCCGCCGCGCGCGCGCCTGAGCGTGCGATCAGCTTTCAGGGCGCGCCGGGCGCCAATTCGCATCTGGCGGTGATGGATTTTGCGCCGGACGGCCTGCCCCTGCCCTGCTTCAGCTTCGAAGACGCGCTGGATGCCGTGCGCGATGGCCGTGCCGACCGCGCGATGATTCCCATCGAGAATTCGCTGCATGGGCGGGTTGCGGACATGCACTTTCTGCTGCCCGAATCCGGCCTGTCGATCATCGACGAATATTTCCTCCCAATCCACCACAGCCTGATGAGCGCCGACGATACGCCGCCGGTCAGCGCACTCAGTCATGTGCAGGCGCTGGGGCAGTGCCGGAAATATCTGCGCAGACGTGGCATACGCCCGATCGTCTATGCCGACACCGCCGGCGCGGCCGCGCTGGTCGCCGAGGTCCGCGAGCCCGGCGCAGCGGCGATCGCGCCCTCGCTCGCCGCGCGACTCTATGGTCTCACGATCCATGATGAGAAGATCGAGGACAGCAGCGACAACATGACGCGCTTCGTCGTGCTGGGCCGCGATGCGATCATGCCCTCGCGCGACGGGCCGGTGATGACGAGCTTCCTCTTCGAGGTGAAGAACATCCCCGCCGCACTTTACAAGGCAATGGGCGGGTTTGCGACCAACGGGGTGAATATGACCAAGCTGGAGAGCTATCAGCGCGGCGCCAGCTTCTCGGCGACGGAGTTCTACGCCGATATCGAGGGGATGCCCGGCGATCCCGCCGTCGACCGCGCGCTGGAAGAACTGGCGTTCCACAGCAAATGGGTCCGTCTGCTGGGCAGTTATCCGCAGGGCCGCTCCCGCTCGATCTGACGTCGCGGGGCGTCGGGGCCCTATCTAGCTTTTAATCGCGAACGCTCTGTGCGTACTTTTTAAGCAGTGGCCACACATGCCGCCTCAATTTGAGGCAATCGCCTCAACGAGGCCCGACTGCCGACCGCTTTAACGCCTCGTTTATGATTTGGCACAGCTCTTGCATGGCATTCCGCTGCAACCAATGGGGGCGCAAGAGATGAAACTCATTATGGCAATCATCAAGCCGTTCAAGCTGGACGAGGTGCGTGAAGCTCTCTCTGCGCTGGGCGTGGCTGGTATGACAGTAAGTGAAGTGAAGGGTTTTGGCCGCCAGAAGGGCCAGACCGAAATCTACCGCGGTGCGGAATATTCCACCAACATGGTCCCGAAGATCAAGGTCGAGGTCGTCTGTGACGATGCCCTCGCGCCGCGTGTCGTGGAAGCCGTGCAGCAGGCCGCCAACAGCGGCGCCATCGGCGATGGCAAGATCTTCGTCCTCGACGTGGGACAAGCCATCCGCATCCGCACCGGCGAAACCGGCGAAACCGCGCTGTAAGTTAAAGGGGGTAACGCATGACACCTTTCAAGACATTCTGCGGCGCGGCGGGGGCTCTGGGCCTTTCGCTCTTCGCCGCCTTGCCCGCATGGGCGCAGGAGGCCGCAGCGGAAGCTGCGCCTGCCGTTCCCAATCCGGGTAACAACGCATGGATGATGACGGCCACCGTCCTCGTTCTCCTCATGATCCTGCCTGGCCTTGCCCTGTTCTACGGCGGCCTGACACGTTCCAAAAACATGATCGCCACCATGACTCAGATCGGCGCCGTTGCGGCGCTCGCGATGCTCATCTGGGTGATGTACGGCTACGGCCTCGCCTTCGGCCCCGAAGGCAATCAGTTCATCAGCTGGGGCAAGTTCTTCCTTGCTGGCATCACGCCGGATTCGACGGCCGCGACCTTCACGTCTGAAGTGATCTCGGAATATGTGTTCGTCAGCTTCCAGATGACCTTCGCCGCGATCACCATCGCCCTCGTGCTTGGCGGCATCGTCGAGCGCATGAAGTTCTCGGCCATCATGGTCTTTGCCATCGTCTGGCTGACCATCGTCTACTTCCCGGTCGCCCACATGGTCTGGGAAGCGCGCGGCGTATTCTTCGCCATGGGTGCTCTGGACTTCGCCGGCGGTACGGTGGTGCACATCAATGCGGGCGTGTCCGCGCTGGTCGCCGCCCTGATCCTCGGCAAGCGCAAGGGCTTCCCCAGCGAGCCGATGCCCCCGCACAGCCTGACGCTGACCATGGTCGGCACCGGCCTGCTGTGGGTCGGCTGGTTCGGCTTCAACGCCGGTTCGGCGCTTGAGGCCAATGGCTCGGCGGCTCTCGCCATGATCAACACCTTCGTCGCCACCGCCTCGGCCGGTCTCTTCTGGATGCTCACCGAGCGCGTGATGGGTCACAAGGGTTCGGCACTCGGCTTCTGCTCGGGCATCATCGCCGGCCTCGTCGCCGTGACACCCGCTGCGGGCAACTCCGGTCCGTTCGGTGCCATCGTTCTCGGTGCCGTTGCCTCCATCGTCTGCTACTTCTTCGTCGCGAAGGTGAAGCCGGCGCTGGGTTATGACGACTCGCTGGACGCCTTCGGCATCCACGGCGTGGGCGGCATCATCGGCGCCATCGGCACCGCAGTGGTCTATTCGCCCTCGCTCGGCGGCCCTGGTGGCGCCGACTATGCGATGGGCGACCAGCTGGTCACCCAGATCACGGCCGTGCTTGCCACGATCGTCATCGCCGCCGTCGGCACCGTCATCGCCATGTTCATCGCCAAGGCCCTCACTGGCCTGCGGGTGAGCACCGAAGTCGAGCAGGAAGGCCTCGACCTCGGCGAGCACGGCGAGCGCGCCTACAACTGATCCGAATTCGGCGGGGGCGAAAGGTCCCCGCCGTCCGTTGTTCCTCCTGCGAACATCCCTGGGCCGGCGTGAAAGCGCCGGCCTTTTTTTGGGCGGCCGCAGCTGACGATTTGCAGTCCCGGACACGGCAATTTCATTTCGCGCCTGACCGTCCTATTCCTCGTCCGGCGAAAGACGCCCGATGAGGAGACTGAACGATGCCGATTGAACTGATCATTCTGGCCTGGGGCTGCCTGCTTGCCCTCGTTCACATCTTCGCTGCCGTGCGGGCGAAGACCGCGCAATATGGCACCGCGTGGAATGTGGGGGCGCGCGATCAGTCGCTGCCCGAGCCCAGACCGCTCGTCGGGCGGCTGGCGCGGGCGCAGGCAAATTATTTCGAGACCTTTCCGATCGTCGCCATCGCCATCCTCATCGATGCGCAGCTTGGCCTGTTCGATCGATGGACGGCCATCGGCGCCGCGCTCTGGCTCGGTGCGCGCATCGTCTATCTGCCGCTTTATGCTGCAGGGGTTCCGGTGGTGCGGACGATGGTGTTCGGCATCAGCATGATCGGCGTGCTGATGCTGCTCTGGCCGGCGCTGCGCCTCGCGTTCTGAACAGGAGCGCTGGCGGGGTCAGTCACCCCTTCTCGCTGGCCAGTGCGTGCATCATCTCGCGAATCGGCGAGAGATCATAGCCCGCCGCCGCCGCCTGCTCGGCCAGGACATGGGGCGAGTCGCCGGCCCGTGCCCTTGCCAAAGCCCAAAGCAGCGTGCTGCGGGTGCCGGAGCGGCAATAACAGAGCGCCTTGCCCTCGCCATTCTTCGCGAGTGCCTCATCCAGCGCATCGAGCTGCCAGGGCGCAAAGCCGCTATGCGAGACGGGAATGGCGACATAATCGAGCCCCGCCGCCCGCGCCGCCGCCTCGATCGTGTCGCCGGAGGTCTGGTCTGCGGACTCACCCTCGGGTCGGTTGTTCACGATGAGCGAGATGCCCATCGCCGCAGCCTGCGCCACGACATCCGCATCGATCTGCGGGGCGACGAATAGGGATGGGGTCAGTTGCCGCAACATGGCGCGTCTCCGATAAGGGCCTTGCCCGTCCCTAGGCCCGGCAGTCCCCTGCGCGCAAGAGAGGGGTTGCCGGTACCGATTTGCGAAGCGGTCAAAGCGGCTTCTGGTAGATCACATAGCTGCGGTTGATGCGGCTCTCGATCGCCTCGGCAATGGCTTTCATGCCCTGATTATCATCGAGGATCCAGCCGATCTCCCCACGCGTCGCGCCATAATGGGTGATGGCATCGCGGCGGATATATTCGATCATCATGAACGCCAGCTGGCTCGCCATGCGCGAGGATTGGAGCCGCTGGACCACGCCCATCAGCGGCACGCGCATGGTGCGGACCTTGGGCTTGCGCAGCCACCAGAGCAGCTTTGCCCAGCCGAAGGGGAAGAGCGTGCCGTTGAGGCGGGCAAGCGCTTCGTTCATGTCCGGCAGCGTCATCATGAAGGCCACCGGCTCGCCATCCAGCTCGGCAATGCGAATCAGGTCCTCGAACACCAGCGGCTTGAGCGCCTTGCCGAAATGCGCGACCTCATGATCGGTGATCGGCACGAAACCCCAGTTGCGGCCCCAGGCATCGTTGAGAATATGCAGGATGATCGCTGCATCCCGGTCGAACTCGCTCTTGTCGACATGGCGAATGCGAATGCGCTCGTTGCGCTCGCCGGATTGGACGATCCGTTGGATCAGCGGCGGAAATTCCTGCGTGATGTCGAGCTCGTAAGTATCGAGCTGCTTGGCATGGGCATAGCCGGCCGATTCGATCCACGCGCGATATTCCGGCCTGTTATGGCCCATCATCACCGTAGGTGAATGGTCGAAGCCCTTCACGAGAAGGCCTGGCTCCTCCCAGATGGAGAGCGAGATCGGGCCGAGCACCCGGGTCATCCCCCGCTCGCCCAGCCAGCCTTCCGCCGTCGCGATCAGCGCGTGCGCGGTCGCTTCATCCATAGCCTCGAACATGCCGAAATTGCCCGTTCCCGGCCCCATGCCCTGCTCGGCGGGCATGGAAATGGCGAGATGATCGATATGCGCGCTGACGCGTCCCACGACCTTGCCGCCGCGCCGGGCGAGGAAATATTGATGCTCGGCATGTTCGTGAAACGGGTTCTTCCCCGGTGTCAGCAGGCTCCGCACTTCGCTCTTCAGCGGCGGCACCCAATGGGGATCATCGGCATAGATGGTCCATGCCAAATCGATGAACGCCGCCATGTCGGCCTTGCCGGAGACGGGAGTGATCACTAAATCGGCTGACGTCACGGCGATACCCCTGTCCCGCGCTTCGACGATGAGGCGCTGCTGAGAGGGCACAGCACTGCGGAACTGGCGGCGGATTTGTCAAGCCGCGCGCCGTGGCGGCAGAACAAAATCACATTGCTGCCATGATCTGTGCTCATTCGACCGATAGGACCCCTCTGCATGACCGCAATCGACCAGAGACTGGACGCCGCGCCGTCCGCGCCAGCCGGCAAGGCCCCCGCCGCAGCGGGCCCTCCGCTGGCAACCACGCCCGATGACATGGCGATGCTCCGTGCCGCCGTGGATTTGACGCGCGATCTGGCAACCGCGCGGCCGGGCATTTACTGGCCTGATTTTCTGGTCTCCGCGCTGGTCGGCTATGCTGCCATGGCGCTGGCCATGCTGGCCTCGCAGGGTTGGGTGGTGGCCCTCGCTGGCTTGATTTCCGCTCTGGCACTGTATCGCGCGACGAGCTTCATTCACGAACTGACGCATATCCGGGCGGGTGCGCTGCCGGGCTTTCGTTTCACGTGGAACCTGCTGATCGGCATTCCCTTGCTGTTCCCCTCCTTCCTCTATGAAGGCGTGCACACCCAGCATCATGCCAAGACGCGCTATGGCACCATTGATGATCCCGAATATCTGCCGCTTGCGCTGATGAAGCCGTGGAGCCTGCCGCTGTTCATCCTCGTGGCCGCTCTAGCCCCGGTGGCGTTCATCGTCCGCTTCGGCGTGCTGGCACCGCTCAGCCTCGTCATCCCGCCGCTGCGCCGGTTCATCGTGGAGCGCTACTCGGCCCTCTCCATCAATCCCGATTATCGGCGCCGCGCGCCGGAGGGTGACTTTGCGCGGATGTGGGCTTGGCAGGAAGCCGGGACCAGCCTCTGGTCGATGGCACTCATCGCCAGCGTGCCGCTGCTCGGCTGGCGTCCGCTGCTCACCTATCTTGCAATCCTCTCGGTAGCGATGGTCGCCAATCAGCTTCGCACGCTGGTCGCCCATCTCTGGGAGAATGAAGGCGAGACGATGACGGTGACCGGCCAGTTCCTCGATTCCGTCAATGTGCCGCCACCCGCCCCACTGGCCGCGCTCTGGGCACCGGTCGGTCTGCGCTATCACGCGCTTCACCATTTGCTGCCGAGCATGCCCTATCATGCGCTGGGCGAGGCCCATCGCCGGATCGCGCAGCATCTGGGCGCGGGGTCGACCTATGATCGGGCCAACTATCCCGGCATGGTCCCACTGGTCGTTCGGATCGCGCGGAGCACGATGGTCGCGCGATAGTCACCACCGGTGAAAATCACGCTCCCGAGCGGCGTATTTTCCCCATCGCCTTCCCACGGCGAACCTGCCATTTGGGCTTCATGCCCACGATCGCGCTGCTGCTCGCCTCCAACATCCTGATGACCACGGCCTGGTACTGGCATCTCAAGGGCGGCATGAGCAAACCGCTCGCACTGGTCATCCTGATCAGCTGGGGCATCGCCTTTTTCGAATATTGCTTTGCGGTGCCGGCCAATCGCATCGGCTATGCCAGCGGCTGGAGCGCCGGCCAGCTCAAGATCACGCAGGAAGTCATCGCGCTAACCGTTTTCGGCGTCTTCATGGTCACCTTTCTGGGTGAACCGCTCCACTGGCGCCATTTCGGTGCCCTGGCCTGCCTCATCGGCGCGGTGGCGTTCCTCTTCTGGGGCAAGGCCTGACGCTGGCAGCAGCGAGGCGCGCGTCAGAAATCGTAGACCAGCGTCGCGCGCGTAATCGTATCCGTCATCTCCGAGCCTGCGGGCGGCGACGTCTCATGGCGCACCGCATAGGAGAGGCGCGCGGAGAGCGAACCGTTGAGCTTGCCGGTGAGGCCAGTGGTGTTCGCATAGCTGCTATTGCCGGAGCTCCACACCGCCTGGGCATTGTTCTTGAGCTCGAAGGCGCGTGAAATCTGCCAGCGCAGATCGGCGGCGGCGAGCGTGTTCAGTTCAGTCGTATCGGGCTCGTCGATCCCGACGGTGTGCCGCCAAGCCGGTCCGCCCTTGATGTCCAGACTGAAATCGGCCTGCCGCACCAGCCGCACACCGACGCCGCCCGAGGCCGTGGTGCGGTCCGAAAAACCCTGGAACCGGTCTTTCTCGTATGTCGCGAGCCCATAAGCGTAGATCGCGTCGTTCAGGGTGAAGTTGGGCTCATAACTTGCCAGCCACTGGTTGCGCGTCGTGACGCCATCGCTGCGCTGATAGTCGACATTGGCGCGGAACTTGTGCAGCCAATCGATCCCACGCCGTTCAAGCGAGAGACCTGCGCTGATGCCGGAGCTTTCGGTATTGCCGGTGGTGATAAAGCCACCCAGTTCGCCACTGCCTGACCAGGCGTGAAAGAAGCTCGCCTGCCTCAGCCGGGCTTCCCGCTCGGCATCAATGGCGGCCTTGTGCGCCTGCATCTTCTCGTCGATCTCCGCGGCATTGTCGGGATGCGTCTGCTTGGCAAAGCGCGCGACGGTGGCGAGCGCCCCGGCATCCCCGCTTGCGATGGCGGCATCCAGCATGGCCTTGACCGATGGCGGCAGTTCGGCCGCTGCGGGTGCAGCCACAACGCCGCTCGCGATCATCGCCATTGCGCCAAGCCTGAGGGCCGACTTCATGCCCAACTCCTTCTAAAACGACCGGACGACCATCCCGCACGGGGACCGCTTCCTGACCTCACTCGCCTCGCTCGAGCCGCCGACTGGCGCGAAGATGCGCATGGGTGATGGCGACGGCAAGTGCATCTGCTGCATCAGGGCCGACCACGCTCGTTCCCGGCAGCAATCGCATCACCATGGCGTGGATCTGATCCTTGCTCGCATTACCCACGCCCACAATGGCTTTTTTGACGAGCCGGGCTGCATATTCGCCGACCGGTATGCCGGTGCGCGCGGCGCCGAGCAAAATGACGCCCCGCGCCTGCCCCAGCTTGAGAGTGGATTGCGGGTTGGTGTTGATGAACACCTCTTCGACCGCCGCTTCCGCCGGCCGATGTTCCGCGATCAGTGTCGCCAGCGCCGCATCGAGCGCCACCAGCCGGGCGGGCAAGGCATCGCTCGCTGCCGTGCGGATCTGGCCATTGGCAATATGAGACAGGCGATTGCCCTGCGCACGGATCAGGCCCCAGCCCGTGGTGCCGAGGCCCGGGTCGAGACCCAGAATGATCATGGCCGCAAGATGCGGGCGATCACCCCAGCTTTTCCATCACGTCGTCGGGAACCTCGTAATTGCCCCAGACGGTCTGCACGTCGTCGTCATCGTCCAGCGCGTCGACCAGCTTGAGCAGCGTGCCGGCATTGCTCTCGTCCAGTTCCACGGTGGTCTGCGGCTTCCACGCGAGGTTGGCGCTTGCTGCGGCGCCGAGCTTGTCTTCCAGTGCCTTGGCAACCTCGTGCAGGGCATCCATGGCCGTCCAGATCTCATGTTCATCGTCGTTCGACGATACATCGTCCGCGCCCGCTTCCAGCGCAGCCTCGAAGATCGCGTCCGGATCGCCGACGGAGGCCGGATAGGTGATCAGGCCCATGCGATCGAACCCGTGGCTCACCGCGCCGGACGCGCCCAGATTGCCACCATTTTTGGAGAAAGCCGTGCGGACGTTGGTCGCGGTGCGATTGCGGTTGTCGGTCAGCGCCTCGACGATGATCGCCACGCCACCCGGGCCGTAGCCCTCATAGCGCACTTCTTCATAATTCTCCGCGTCACCCTTGCTCGCCTTGTCGATCGCGCGCTGGATGTTGTCCTTGGGCATGGACTGCGCCTTGGCCGCGTTGATCGCCAGCCGCAGACGCGGATTCATGTCCGGGTCCGGCGCGCCCATCTTGGCCGCGACGGTGATCTCGCGCGAGAGCTTAGAGAACATGGCCGAGCGCTTCTTGTCCTGCGCGCCCTTGCGGTGCATGATGTTCTTGAATTTGCTATGGCCTGCCACGGCCGGCTCCTTCGATTATGTGATCCGGATTTTTCTTGGGGGCCTCCTATCGCGGCAAGTCCAATCAGGCAACGGGCGCGAGGGCAGGAGGCAAAATGAGCGCCATCGTCCTGTCACGAAGATGCGCCAGCACGACGCGTAGGCTCGTGCCCGTCCTGACTCTCGCGATGGAGGTGGAATGTTGACCCGAAGGGATGCGATCGGCTTGGGCGTCGCGGCGTTGGCGACACCCGCTATCGGCAGGGAAGCCGGCCGCGCTCAGACGCTCGACGGCAAGGCGCCCCTCGTGTTCGCCCACCGTGGTGCGAGCGCCATGCGGCCCGAGCATACGCTGGAATCTTATGGCCGGGCGATTGCGGACGGCGCGGATTTCATCGAGCCGGACCTGGTGATGACCCGCGACGGCGTGCTCGTTGCGCGACATGAAAACGAGATCGGCGGCACCACTGATGTGGCAAAGCGCCCAGAATTTGCAGACCGCCGGACCACGAAGCAAATCGATGGCGAGGCGGTCACCGGCTGGTTCACCGAGGATTTTTCGCTCGCGGAACTCAAGACCCTGCGTGCCTTCGAGCGATTGGGTGCCATCCGCCCGGAAAGCCAAAGCTACGACGGCCAGTTCCCCATCCCGACGCTGGACGAGATCATCGCCTTCGTCGCGGCGCAAGCGGAAATGCAAGGCAGAACGATCGGCCTGATTCCGGAAATCAAGCACTCCACATACTTCGCCAGCATCGGCCTGCCGCCTGAAGACGTCCTGCTCAGTGCGCTGGCCGGCCACGATTATACGCGCCGCTGCCCGATCGTGATTCAGTCCTTCGAAACCACCAATCTGCGCGCCATTCGGCAGAAAATCGGCCGGGCGGCGAATATCCAGCTGCTCCAGTTGTTTGAAACCTTTGACCGCCAGCCCGCCGATGCCGCCCTCGCCGGGCTGAAGACGACCTATGGCGACATGGCATCCCCAGCCGGGCTCGCAGCCATTGCCGACTATGCCGACGCCATCGGCCCCTCCTCGCGCTCGGTCATGCCGCTGGACACCAATGGCCACCTCGGCAAGCCGACCACCCTTGTGGCCGATGCCCATGCCGCCGGCGTGCGCGTCTATCTGTACACCTTCCGCCCCGAGAACCACTTCTTGCCCAGCGAGCTGCGTGGTCCCGGTGGCGAGAATGCCCGGCATGAGGCGGGCTCGGTGGCAGAGATCCGGCGCTATCTGTCGCTTGGGGTGGATGGCTTCTTCACCGATGACCCGGCTCTGGGGCGCCTCGCCGTGGATGGAGCCTGATCGGCGCTGGCCTCCCGCCCGTGGCCGCGCTATCCCGCTTCACATGGCTTCCCGCAATCATCTCTATCTCGTCGATGGCTCGAGTTACATCTTTCGCGCCTATCACCAGCTTCCACCGCTCACCAACCGTCATGGCACGCCCGCCGGCGCGGTATATGGTTATACGGCGATGCTCTGGAAGCTCGCCGACGCGCTGGACAAGGAGGAGGGGCCGACCCATCTCGCGGTGATCCTGGACAAGGGCTCGCACACTTTCCGCAACGATCTCTACGATCAGTACAAGGCCCACCGGCCGCCCCCCCCGGAAGACCTGATCCCGCAGTTTCCGCTGATCCGCGAGGCGACCCGCGCCTTTTCGCTGCCCTGCATCGAGGAAGCCGGATTCGAGGCCGACGATATCATCGCCACCTACACCTGCCAGGCGGTGGCGCAGGGCTGGGACGTGACGATCGTCTCCTCCGACAAGGATCTGGCCCAGCTCATCCAGCCGGGCGTGGACATGCTCGACACGATGAAGAACGAGCGACGCGGGCCGGATTATGTGCAGGACAAGTTCGGCGTCGCGCCCGAGCAGTTGCGCGATGTGCTGGCCCTGATGGGCGACAGCGTCGACAATGTCCCCGGCGTGCCCGGCGTCGGCGCGAAGACCGCTGCGAAGCTCATCGGGGAATATGGCGACCTGGATGCGGTGCTGGCCGCAGCGCCGGATATGAAGCCATCCAAGCTCAAGGAGCGGCTGATCGAGCATGCAGAGCTCGCCCGCCTCTCGCGCGAGCTGGTGACGCTCCATTGCGAAGTCCCGCTGCCGCACGCGCTTGATGATCTCAAGCTGGATGGCATCCCCGCCGAGCCGCTGCGCGCCTTTCTTGAGGATCAGGGCTTCAAGGCGCTGCTGGCCCGCATGGCCAGCCATGCGCCGGGGAGGCAGACGGCCGATCCCGTCGCCGAGGCGGTCGTGGACGCCGCGCTCGACCCGACGACGCCGGATTTCGTCCCCCTGCCCCCGATCAACTGCGAGAGCTACGAAACGGTGACGACGCTGGAGCGGCTGGATGCGTGGATCGCGCAGTCCTACGCCAGCGGCATCATCGCCATCGATACGGAGACGGATTCCCTCGACAGCATGGCTGCCAATCTGGGGGGCATCTGCCTCGCCACCGCCCCCGGCACGGCCTGTTATATCCCTCTAGGCCACCGCAGCGGCGACGACATGTTCGCCGAAGCGCCGCCACAGATTCCCATTGCGGACGCCATCGCCCGCCTCCGCCCGTTGTTTGCCGATGCGAGCGTGCTGAAGATCGGCCACAACATCAAATATGATCTCAACGTGCTGGCCCGGCATGGGCTGTCTGTCACGCCCTTCGATGACACGCTGGTGATGAGCTTCGATCTCGATGCCGGGCAGTCCCTTGCCGGCCACGGCATGGATGAGGTTGCGCACGCGGTGCTTGAGCATACGTGCATCAGCTTCAAGGACGTCACCGGCACCGGCAAGAAGGCGATCAGCTTTGCGCAGGTGCCGCTCGATGCCGCCACACGCTATGGCGGCGAGGATGCAGACGTGACCTGGCGGCTGTGGACGCGGTTCAAGCCCCGCCTCGCCCAAGAAGGCGCGACCCGGGTCTATGAGCTGGTGGACCGCCCACTCATTCCGGTGGTCGCCGGCATGGAGCGTAGAGGCATCAAGGTGGACCGCGATCATCTCTCCCGGCTCTCCGGCCGGTTCGCGCAGGAAATGGCGCGACTGGAAGAAGAGATTCACGCTGAGGCCGGCCAGCCCTTTGCCATCGGATCGACCCAGCAGCTGGGTGCGATCCTATTCGAGAAAATGGGTCTTAAGGGCGGCAAAAAGGGCAAGTCCGGCGCTTATTCCACGGATGTGACCGTGCTCGAGCGGATGAAGGCGGATGGCGTCAAGATCGCCGGCCTGGTGCTGGACTGGCGCCAGCTTTCGAAGCTCAAATCGACGTACACCGACGCCCTGCAGGCCCAGATCAACCGCGATACCGGTCGCGTCCACACCAGCTACTCGCTGACCGGCGCGCAGACCGGCCGCCTCTCCTCGACCGACCCAAACCTGCAAAACATCCCCATCCGCACCGAAACCGGTCGCCAGATTCGCGATGCCTTCATTGCCGAACAGGGCAATGTGATCCTGGCTGCGGACTATAGCCAGATCGAGCTTCGCCTCGCGGCCCACATGGCCGATGTGCCGCAGTTGCGGGACGCCTTCCTGCGCGGCGAGGATATTCACGCGGCGACTGCCCAGGAGCTGTTCGGCGAGATGAACCGCGAGACGCGTGCGCGGGCCAAGACCATCAACTTCGCCATTCTCTATGGCATCTCTCGCTGGGGGTTGGCGGCCCGTCTGGAGATCGACGCGGACGAAGCGCAGGCCATGATCAGCCGCTATTTCGACCGCTTCCCCGGCATCTCGGCCTATATCAACGAGACGCTGGAGAAGGTGCGTTCCACGGGGCACACGACCACGCTGTTCGGCCGCAAGACCTGGTTCAACCAGATCAAGTCGCCGGTGCAGCACGTCCGTCAGGGTGCGGAGCGCGCCGCGATCAACGCCCCTATTCAGGGAACCAGCGCGGACATCATCAAGCGCGCAATGGTGCGGATGGGTCCGGCTCTTCGCGATGCCGGGCTGGACCGGGTGAAGATGTTGCTGCAGGTCCATGACGAGCTGGTGTTTGAGCTGCCGGAAGACGATGTGGCGGCCGCCACGCCGATCATCCGTTCTGTCATGGCCAGCGCCGCAGAGCCACTCGTTACGCTCACCGTGCCGCTTGGCGTGGAAATTGGGACCGGATCGAGCTGGGGGGCTGCCCATTAGGGGCATCCATATGCGGAAATCGACCTGATGCCCCACATGCTGATCTTTGGACTGGGTTACACCGCCACACGGCTCGCCGAGGCGCTCCGATCGCGCGGTTGGACGGTCGAGGCGACCGGGCGTGCCGGCACGATCGCATTCGATGACGACTCGGCGGTCACGAACGCCATGCGCCGGGCGACCCACATCCTGTCCTCTGTTCCTCCGACGGATGAAGGCGATCCAGTGCTGCAGCGCTACGGTGCCTTGCTGGAAGAAGCGCCTGCCGGTTGGATCGGCTATCTGTCCTCGACCGGAGTCTACGGGGATACCGGCGGCGCATGGGTGGATGAAAGTGCAACCGTCGGCAAAGGCCGGCGCAATGCTCGAGCCGCTGCTGATCTAGCCTGGCAGAATCTTGGCGCGCGCCTTCGGGTGTTTCGGTTGCCCGGGATTTATGGCCCGGGGCGCAGTGCCCTGGATCGGATTCGCGAAGGCCGGGCCCGCAACATCGATCTACCGGACCAGATATTTAGTCGAATCCACGTGGAGGATATCGTCTCAGGCGTGCTGGCGGGTATGGCTGGGCCTTCCGGCATCTATAATCTCGCCGACGACATGCCCTGTTCTCAGAATGACGTCATCGCGTTCGGTTGCGCACTTCTCGACCGGCCGGCGCCGCCCCTTCAATCCATAGAAGCCGCAGGCCTGTCTCCGGCCGCACGGGCTTTCTACAGCGAGAACCGGCGTGTCGCGAATGGCAAGGCCAAACGGCTTCTCGGATGGCAGCCCCGGTTTCCAGATTATCGCAGTGGCCTCGCCGCCTGTCTGGCGGAAGAATAAGCGAGCGGCGCCGACAACGCCGGCCGCCCCCGCTGCTCGGGCTTTGCGGGACCGCTTCGGGCGGCTATGCGGGGTCCATGACAGAGATTGCCCCTCACAGCGTCACCATCGGCCCGCTGCGCATCGCCAATGGCCGCCCGCTTGCCCTGATTGCCGGCCCCTGCGCGATGGAATCACGCGCGCATGCGCTGGAGACGGCGCAGGCCCTTGTCGAGATAACCAGCGCAATCGGGATGCCGCTCATCTACAAGAGCAGCTTCGATAAGGCGAACCGCACCTCTGTCGATGCGTCGCGCGGCATTGGCCTCGCGCAGGCGCTGGATGTCTTTGCAGATGTGAAAGCGCAGTTCGGCTGCCCGGTGATCACTGATGTGCATGACGCAGCCCAATGCGCGCCGGTCGCTGAGGTCGTGGACGTCCTGCAGATTCCGGCCTTCCTCTGCCGCCAGACCGATCTCTTGCTGGCTGCTGCCGCAACAGGCCGCGTCGTCAACGTCAAGAAAGGGCAGTTTCTGGCCCCTTGGGACATGGCGAATGTCGTGCGCAAGCTGCGCAGCGCCGGGAACGATCAGGTCATGCTGACCGAACGCGGCGCGAGCTTTGGCTATAACACATTGGTCAGCGACATGCGGGCCCTCCCGATTCTGGCGGAGACGGGCTGCCCGGTCGTTTTCGACGCCACCCACAGCGTCCAGCAGCCGGGCGGACGTGGAGAAAGCTCAGGCGGCGAACGGCGGTTCGTGCCCGTGCTGGCCCGCGCTGCAGTCGCGATCGGCGTCGCGGCCATATTCATCGAGACGCATGAAGACCCTGACCGCGCACCGAGCGACGGACCGAACATGGTGCCGTTGCGCGACCTGCCAGCGCTTCTGCGCGACCTTCAGGCTTTCGACGCGCTGGCCAAGCGGCGCTGACGCCCGAAGGAAGCGATTAGAAGCCGCCGCCGGTCAGCTTCTGGCAGATCATGTCCAGCTGTTCGAGGCTGGAATATTGCAGGGTCAGCGAGCCTTTCCCGCCCTCATGATTGATGCCGACGCGAAGGCCGAGCAGATCCGACAGGTGCTGTTCCATGGCGATCAGATCGGGATCGCGGCCCAATGCGGGTCGCGCCTCAGCACGTGCCGTGGATTTTCCTTCACGTGCCAAGCGAACCAAACGCTCTGTTTCGCGAACAGACAGGCCCTTGGAGGCGACATCTTTCGCCAGTTCCGCGCAATCGGCGGAGCCGATAAGGGCGCGCCCGTGACCCATGGATAGGGCCCCTGTCATCACCAGCTCCTGAACAGGCTCCGGCAAATCCAGCAGCCTGATCAGGTTCGCAATATGACTGCGTGATTTGCCGACGATCCGGGCCAGCGCTTCCTGCGTGTGGTGAAACTGATTGATCAGGCGCTGATAGGCTTGCGCCTCCTCAATCGGGTTCAGCTCCTCCCGCTGGATGTTCTCAACCAGCGCAATCTCGAGCGTCTCCGCCTCGGTGAAGTCGCGGACGATCGCGGGGATCTGGTGAAGCTGCGCCTTCTGCGCGGCCCGCCAGCGCCGCTCACCCGCGACGATCTGATAGCGATCATTCCCAAGCGGTCGCACAACGATGGGCTGGATGATTCCCCGCTCGCGGATGCTGTCTGCGAGTTCAGAGAGCGCACCTTCATCAAAATGTCGCCGCGGCTGATCGGGATGAGGCGACACGCGCACGATTTCAAGGAAGCGCACGGCCTTGGGCCGGTCCGCATCGCCTGCCCCGCTTTCCGCCCCAGCCCGGCCCTCTTCGGACACCGATACGTCGCGTTCGACTTCACCGAGCAGGGCAGAAAGACCGCGCCCCAAACGGCGCGGCTTGCCGGATACATCTGCGTCGCTCATGCCGCTACGGTCTCCTCGGGAAGCTTCTCGATCAGTTCGCGCGCGAGCGCCATATAGGCTTCCGATCCAGCGCAGCGCATGTCGTAGATGAGGGCGGGCAGCCCGTGGCTGGGGGCCTCCGAGAGGCGGACGTTGCGCGGGATGACCGTCTTGAACACGAGGTCACCGAGACAAGCCCGCACATCGTCCGCGACCTGATCGGTCAGCCGATTTCGGCGATCATACATCGTCAGCGCCACGCCGAGGATTGACAGGTCCGGATTGAACCGCGCCCGAATGCGCTCGAAGGTCTGCAGCAGCTGCGACAGGCCCTCAAGGGCAAAGAACTCGCATTGCAGCGGCACAAGGATCGATTGCACCGCGACCATGGCATTGACCGTTAGCAACCCGAGCGACGGCGGGCAGTCGATCAGGCAGACTTCCCAACGACCGGCTTCCGCATTGTTCAGAGCGTTGGCGAGACGATGGGTCCTTTGCTCGACATCGATCAGTTCGATCTCAGCCCCGGAGAGATCCTGCGTGGCAGGAATGAGGTCTAGGCCCGGCACGACCGTACGAATCACCGCATCGTCAAGCTCACAGTCCCCCATCAGCAAATCGTAGCTCGACCGCGCGCGATCCTTCGTCGTGACCCCCATCCCCGTGGAGGCATTTCCCTGCGGATCAAGATCGATCAGCAGGGTGCGGTGACCAGTGGCAGCCAAGCCAGTAGCGAGATTGATCGCCGTGGTGGTTTTGCCAACGCCGCCTTTCTGGTTCGCGATTGCAATGCTGATCATGACTGTCCTTTCGGCCCCGCAGACGTCGCCGCTTTGCGCCTATTGCCATTCCGTCTCGAACTGCTCGGCTTTTTATCGGTCGCTCTGATCGTGACACGTTTTTTCAGCTGGCGGACTGTTAGAATGGCGCTTTCGGCGTCCGTGACGCTTTGTTCCACGTGAAACATAGCTTGCCAGCGCGGCCGGACAATTTCCAGTTCCTTCTCACTGCTCCGGCCCTTGGGGAGCAGCCAGATGGTGTTTTCGTCCGCCAAATGATGCGCTGTGGTGAGCAGTCGATCCAAAGGCGCATAAGCACGGGCGCTGATAATGGCAGCGGGCCGATCGAATCGGGCCGATTCCACCCTGGATTGGACGACCTCCACGTGATCGAGGCCGAGAGAGTCGCCGCAGCGTTTGAGGAAAGCGACTCGTAACGGACGGACCTCTACGAGCCGAATCGGCGCCTCGCGCAAGCAGCCGATGACCAGGCCCGGAAACCCAGCGCCGGTTCCGAGGTCCAGCCACAATCCATCGGCGGGCGTTTGAGCGGATACCGCATGAGTTAGCAACTGGGCGGAGTCTACAACATGCCGCGCCCAAATGGATGCCTTGGTCCCAACTGAAATGAGGTTCTGCCGGTCGGCCTCTTCCAGTACGAGGGCCACAAAAGTCCGCAGCCTATCCCCGGTTGGACCATCCCACCAGCCTTGATCGGAGAGCCACGCTTGCGCCTCTTCCTCCGTCATGCGGCGCGGCCCGTCCGCGCTGCGACGAGCAGCGCGGCCAAAGCTGCCGGCGTAATTCCCCTGATCCGGGCGGCACCACCAAGCGTCTCGGGGCGCGCAAGGGTCAACCGTTCGACCATCTCTGTGCTCAAACCGCCGACCGCAGAAAAATCGAGGTCGGCGGGCAGCGCGATGGCATCATTGGCGCGGAGGGCCCTCACTTCCGCGTCCTGCCTTTCGACGTAAGGCGCATAGATCGCGTCCTGCAAAAGCTCTTCGACAAGGCCGTCTTCCGCCGTTTCGAGGGCCGGCGCATATTTGGCAAGATGCCCGCGCGCCACTGCCGGGAAACGAGCCCACTCGGCGAGAGATCTGCGGACACCGTCGTCGCGAACATCTGCCCCAGCTGCGCGTAAATCAGTGCCGGACACCAGCTTCTCCAACACGACAGCGAGCGCCACGCGTGCTTCTTCTCGCTCGTGCCACCAGGTCGTTCGGGCTGAGCTTGCCAAGCCAAGCCGAACAGCCGTCGGCGTCAGTCGCGTTGCAGCGTTGTCCGCACGCAATCGCAGCCGGAATTCGGCGCGCGCGGTCAGCATTCGGTAGGGTTCGGTGATCCCCTGCAGGCAGAGATCGTCGATAAGAACGCCAATATAGCTTTCTGCCCGGTCGAGCAGCAAAGGATCAAGACCCAAGGCATGAGCGGCAGCGTTCGCTCCAGCCACAAGCCCCTGTGCCGCAGCCTCCTCATAGCCGGTGGTGCCATTGATCTGACCGGCCAGAAAGAGCGCAGGCATGGCACGGAGCGAAAGGGTCCGGTCCAAGGCGCGCGGGTCGATATGGTCATACTCGACTGCGTAGCCGGGAACGGCGACCTCGACTTGCTCCAACCCTTCCATGGACCGGAGGAACGCCACTTGCACGTCCGTCGGGAGGGACGAACTCAGGCCATTGGGATAGACAAGATGATCATCCAGACCCTCGGGCTCGAGGAAGACCTGATGGCCCTCCCGGTCTCCGAAGCGGACAATCTTGTCCTCGATTGAGGGACAATAGCGTGGTCCCCTCCCCTCAATATCGCCAGAGAACAAGGGTGAGAGGCCGAGGTTATCGCGAATGATGCGATGCGTTTCGCCGTTGGTCCGGGTGATGGCGCAGCGAAGTTGCGGCAGCTGTTCGCGTTCAACCAGACCTAAATAGGACATCGACCAGGCGTCGAGATCTGACGGCTGCTCCTCCAAACGGGCCCAATCTATGGTGCGTCCATCCAGACGGGCCGGTGTGCCCGTCTTGAGGCGGCCCATTGGTAGATCGAGGTCTCGCAACTGCTGAGCCAAGGCACTCGCGGCATGCTCACCGATTCGCCCACCCACAGCTCGCTCCGCGCCCCTAAACATCAGGCCGCCCAGAAATGTTCCGGTCGTGAGGACAACGGCCTGTCCGCCCAGCTTCTGTCCATCCGCGAGCACAACCCCGCTCAAAGCCCCGGCAGGACCGACCTCCAAAGCCGCCACTTCACCGCCAATGACCGAGAGGGCCGGTTGCGCCGCGATCATACTCTGAATGGCTGCGCGGTATTTCCGGCGGTCGGCCTGGACACGCGGGCCGCGAACAGCGGCGCCCTTGCTGGCATTGAGCATTCGGCGATGGATCGCGGCGCTGTCTGCGGCGCGCGCCATCAACCCATCCAATGCATCCACTTCACGTACGAGGTGGCCCTTGCCCAACCCGCCGATGGAAGGATTACAGGACATTTCCCCGATGCGGATCGGATCGGCCGTTACCAAAGCGACACGCGCGCTGCGGCGCGCGGCAGCGGCCGCAGCTTCCGTGCCGGCATGGCCGCCGCCGACAACGATGACATCGAACGTGGCTTGCGCGTGCTTGCTCATGTCCCAGCCCCTAGCGGCCACATCAAAGAGCGTCAAAGCATTGCGGGGCAGGCCGACGTTCCACGTGGAACAAACCCGCTCTATTTGCCGATGCAGAAGCCGCGAAACACCTCGTCCAAGACCAGCTCAGTCGTGGTACGTCCGGTCAATTCATCCAAAGCGGCCAGCGCCTGACGAAGATTTTCTGCAACCAGGATTTCGTCTGACTCACCAGTGCAGGCATCCAAAGAATCACCCGCTCGTTGTATGACAGATCGTTGGCGCTGTGACAGTGCATAGTCGCCGGGAGCCGGCAACATGCTGCCGGCCAGCGCGCACAGTTCCTCAATGAGAGAATCAATCCCCTCACCCGTTACACTCGACACGTGCAGGCGCGACGCCTCGCGATCCGCGAGAGCGAGATCGGCTTTCGCGGTGACCTGCACCAACGCCCCCTGACCTGAGGGCGCGTCTTCAGGCCGCCCTAGCCACAGCACGATGTCAGCCTCGGCCAAAAGAGCTTCCGCGCGTCCGATGCCGATCTGCTCGATCTCGTCACCGGCTTCGCGCAGTCCCGCCGAGTCAGATAACACGAATGCAATGCCATTGAGGGCGACTGACGCCTCGATCACATCTCGGGTCGTTCCCGCATGCGGAGAGACAATCGCAGCATCGCGTCCCACCAGCTGGTTGAACAGGGACGACTTGCCCGCATTGGGCGGACCGCCGATGGCGACGCGAATGCCATCGCGTAATCGGTCCGCCGGGGGACGCTGCAGTTCCTTACGCATCTCTGCGCTGATCTCAATCGCTGTTTTTGTGATGCGCGCGAGGTCCGCGCCCGAGACGTCCCCTTCATCGGAAAAATCGAGCTGAGCCTCGATCTGTGCCGCGAGCAGTCGAAGGTCTGTCGTCCATGATTCGATCTTGCGGGAGAACGCTCCGCCCATCATCGCCATGGCAGCGCGACGTTGCAGCGCCGTCTCTGCCGCGATCAAATCGCCTAAGCCTTCGATCCCGGCGAGATCCATCTTGCCGCTCAGAAAGGCGCGCCGGGTAAACTCGCCCGCCTCTGCCCGCCGAAAGCCCGGCATGGCGACCAGAGCGGCTTCCAACGCCCGCACCACCGCATGGGAGCCATGGCATTGGAATTCGGCCATGTCTTCGCCGGTCTCTGTATTTGGCCCGGGAAAGCAAATCAGCAAACCCTCATCGATCAAGTCGCCATTCGCCGGATCGAAAAACCGCCGCAACGCCGCTTGCCGAGCCGCTGGGGCATCCCGACCTGTTATGACGCGAGCAGCCTCAAGCGCGAGAGGTCCAGATACCCGGAGGATCGCAATGGCGGCGGGCAGTTGCCCGCTGGAGAGCGCAAAAATCGTATCCCGATCCGTCATCGATCGTCAAACCACGTGGAAAACTCAGCCGTCATTCTTGGATTTTGCAGGAGAGCCCCCGCCCGCCGCGCCCATGCCAATATCCATGAGGCTGGAAAACAGCTTCATGCCTGCATCACCCAGCGGCGACATGCTGCGGAACATCCGCTCCATCTGCTCAAGATTGGTCTGGCCGCTCATCGTATCGAGCACCGCCTGAATATAAAGATCATGGATCGGCTTCAGATCAGGCAGACCGAGAAACGACCGTGCCTCTTCCGGGGTGCACTCAACATCGACCTTGAACTTCATGATGGCAGGGCTCCGCGCGAGATAGGGTGGGTCTGACATGCCGCATCGGAGCTCATTTCGCTAGCAAATTGCCCTCGGCCGGCGATATCTCCCGGCAACGGTCAGCCAGAAACAAGGAAACCGGCAGCGCTCCTTTCCTGAGCGCTGCCGGTTCCTGCTTAGTGATTTGCCTCTCGGCTCAGGTGAAGAGCTGGAGCAGCCCGATATCCTTGTCAGTAATGCCGGTGTAGATCATGGTCGCGGCCACGTAGAGAATGACCAGCAAGCCGATCCAGGCAATCCAGCGATAGCGCTCGATATATTTGGCGATGATATTCGCAGCGATGCCCATCAGAGCGACCGCAAAGACCAGGCCGATCATCAGAATGCCGGGATGCTCGCGGGCTGCACCGGCCACCGCCAGCACATTGTCGAGGCTCATGGAGACGTCTGCCACCGCCACAGCCCAGGCCGCGCCGATGAAGCTCTTCGCGGGACGAAGCCCGGAATGCTCGTCACCCTCCACCTCAGGCGAGCCGGCATTGTGCCCTGCCCCCTGCACGATCTCGCGGTACATTTTCCAGGAGACCCACAGGAGCAGGATGCCGCCGGCAAAAATCAGCCCGATGATCTGCATGAGCTGCGTGACCACGAGCGCAAAAGCGATGCGCAGCACCAGCGCGGCAATGATGCCGATGAAGATGACCATCCGGCGCTGGTGCGCCGGCAATCCCGCCGCGAGCGCGCCGATGACAATGGCGTTGTCCCCGGCCAGGACGACGTCGATCAACAGAACTTTGACGAACGCGGACCAGGCGCTGATATCGCCCGAGAACAGCGTGGAGACGTCCGAGACGATATGAGACCAGATTTCAGCCATGGCAGCGCGTAACCTCTGTTGAAATGCGTTACTGGTTCATCGTGGCGAAGAAATCTTCGTTGGTCTTGGAATCCTTCATCTTGTCGAGCAGGAATTCCATCGCGTCGATCGTGCCCATCTGCATGAGAATACGACGCAGCACCCACATCTTGGAGAGCTTGTCCTTCTCGACCAGCAGCTCTTCCTTACGGGTGCCGGATTTGCCGACATCCAGCGCCGGGAAGATGCGCTTGTCCGAGACCTTGCGATCCAGGACGATTTCCGAGTTACCGGTGCCCTTGAACTCCTCGAAGATCACTTCGTCCATGCGGCTCCCCGTATCGATGAGCGCCGTGGCGATGATCGACAACGAGCCACCCTCCTCGATGTTCCGCGCCGCGCCGAAAAAGCGCTTCGGGCGCTGCAGGGCGTTGGCATCGACACCGCCGGTCAGCACCTTGCCGGAGCTGGGCACGACGGTGTTGTAGGCGCGGCCCAATCGCGTGATGGAATCAAGCAGGATGACGACATCCTTCTTGTGCTCGACAAGGCGCTTGGCCTTTTCGATCACCATTTCGGCGACCTGGACGTGGCGCGTCGCGGGCTCGTCGAAAGTGGAGGAAACCACCTCGCCCTTCACGCTGCGCTGCATGTCCGTGACTTCCTCCGGTCGCTCGTCGATGAGCAGCACCAGCAGGAAGACCTCGGGATGATTGTCGGTGATCGCCTTGGCGATGTTCTGCAGCAGCACGGTCTTGCCGGTCCGCGGCGGCGCCACGATGAGCGCGCGCTGGCCCTTGCCCTGCGGCGCGATAATGTCGATGACACGGGCCGACTTGTCCTTGATCGTGGGATCGAGCGTGTCGAGCCGCAGCTTCTCGTCGGGATAAAGCGGCGTCAGATTGTCGAAATTGACGCGGTGACGGACCACATCGGGATCGTCGAAATTGACCGAGACGAGCTTGGTCAGCGCGAAATAGCGCTCGCCATCCTTGGGTGCGCGGATCTCGCCTTCCACCGTGTCACCGGTGCGCAGACCGAATTTGCGGACCTGATTGGGCGAGACGTAGATGTCGTCCGGGCCGGCCAGATAGTTCGCCTCAGGGCTGCGCAGGAAGCCGAAGCCATCGGCCAGCACCTCGATCGTACCCAGACCCATGATCTGCTCGCCATTTTCCGCCTGCTCCTTGAGGATGGCGAACATAAGGTCCTGCTTGCGCAGCGTCGACGCGCCCTCGACGCCGAGTTCCTCGGCCATGGCGACCAGCTCGGCCGGGGCTTTGCGCTTCAAATCTTTAAGATGCATGGATTGGGTCCGACGGCGGGAGTGAAAATAAAGGGAATGTGACTGTGCCGGAATGCCTGGAGAGGGCAATCAGGCGCATAGGTCAGCGCCTGTAAAGGGAACGCCCCGAATTACGCACTGGCCGATTCCAAGTCAAGCGCAGAGCGATGGCGCCCTACCGCTCAGAAACGCACGGCTCAGAACGGACGGGCGATCACCAGAATGACGATCAGGGTCACGAGCAGCGCCGGCACCTCGTTGATCATGCGCAGGCGCTTTTCCGGCCAGGGGCGCAGGCCGCGCGCGAGCTTCTTGGAATAGCCCACGATCCAGCCGTGAAAGCCCGACAGGATGATCACCAGCAGCAGCTTGGCGTGGAACCAGCCCTCGCTCCAGGCCCCGGTCTGAAAGGCCAGCAGCAGGCCCAGCACCCAGACCAGCACGATCGAGGGGTTCATGATGATGCGCTTCATCCGCGTCTCACGCTCGATCCACGCCTGATCCTCGGCCGAGCCGGGCTCGGTCTGATGATGGTAGATGAAGTAGCGCGGAATCATGAACAGGCTGGCCATCAGGAAGATGACGAAGATCACATGTGCGGCAAGAACCCACGGATAAGCAGCGCCGAGAAAGCCGATGCCGGGCAGGATGGACATGGAGACTGAACCTCTTCGTCGTGCTTCAACAACCGCGCGCGATCGCCAAGCCTTCTAGGCCAGCCGACCAGGAATTGAAACGGGGTGCGAGGCGCTGGCTTGCGTTTTCCAAGAGCCGCCGATCACCCGCGAACGCGCGCCACCAGTTGCTCGACATGGGCAATCGGCGTGTCTGGCAAGATGCCATGACCCAGGTTGAAGATGTGCGGCCGGCCGTACAGAGCCTCGAGAATGGCGTCCACCGCCCGATCCAGCGTCTCCCCGCCCGCGATCAGCGCCAGCGGATCGAGATTGCCTTGCAGCGGCAGATGGGCGGGCAATTCACGCGCCGCCCAGGCCGGATCGAGCGTCTCATCGAGACCCAGCGCATCGACGCCGGTTTCCTGGGCATAGGCGACGAGTTTGGCCCCTGCCCCCTTTGGAAAGCCGATGATCGGCGTATCGGGATGGCGCAGCTTCAAGGCTTTGACGATGCGCGCGTTGGGCGCGATCACCCATTGGCGGAACTGTGCCGGGCTAAGCGAACCGGCCCAGCTATCGAAAAGCTGCACGGCATCCACGCCGGCCGCGATCTGGGCCGAGAGATAATCGACCGTCGTTTCGATAATGGCATCGATGATCGCGCCGAACTTCGCCGGCTGCTGATAGGCCATGCGACGGGCGGCCGCGTGATCCTTGCTGCCCTGCCCGGCGACCATATAGGTCGCCACCGTCCAGGGACTGCCGGCAAAGCCCAGAAACGTCGTTTGCGGGGCCAGCGCGGCCCTCACGCGCCGGACCGTGTCGATCACCGGCGCCAGCCGCTGTGGCGCTGGCACGAGGCTTGTCAGCTCGCCCTCGACCAGCGGCGGGGCAAGGCGCGGTCCTTCGCCGGCCTCAAACCAGAGATCCTGACCCAGAGCATGGGGGACCACCAGAATATCGGAAAACAGGATCGCGCCATCGAACCCGAAGCGGCGAATGGGCTGCAAGGTGACCTCTGCCGCGGACTCACTATCATAGCAAAGATCGAGGAAACCGCCCTTCTCGGCGCGCAAAGCCCGATATTCCGGCAGATATCGCCCGGCCTGACGCATCAGCCACAGGGGCGGACGCGCCGGAACAGCGCCGCGCAGGACGCTCAGCAGCGGTGCCGTCACACCGGTATCGATCACGGACGAGTCATGCACAGACCAATATCCTATTTATATAAAAGAGAAGGTTGTTGGATTCTGTTGGGGAGTGGACAACGGGCATTATTCGCTCATCACCCTTTTGCCAACAGCTTGACCTGAAGGGATCCATGAAGGTGCGACGAGTCACCAGGCTCATCCCCATGATTCACAGCCTGTGGGCAAGCCGGTGGGCCTGTGGATAGATGATCGGGTTCCGACAGGGTGAGTGCGCATGAAATGAGGAGGGGCGGTTATCCACAGTTCTGTCCCTTGTGTTATCCCGCAATGTTCCACATGAACGGTGGATATGGACCGCCTGAACCTGCATCTGCTTTCGGATTCCACCGGCGAAACGCTCGAGCATATCGGCAAGGCGGCACTCGCCCAGTTCGAGAATGTCGAGACGATCCGCCATTTCTGGCCGATGGTGCGCTCCGAGCAGCATCTTGAGCGCATCTTGGAAGAAGTGGCGCGCAATCCGGGCATGGTGCTGTTCACCCTGGCCAACCCCACCTTGCGTCGCCGACTGGAAAATGGCTGCCGGGCCATCGGCATTCCCTATGTCGCGCCGCTCGATCCGGTGACCGATGCCATGTCCAATCTGCTGGGCCAAGAAATGCGCAATCGTCCCGGTCGCAAGCATGTGCTGGACGAAGCCTATTTCGCGCGAATTGACGCCATCCAGTTCACCATCGCCCATGATGATGGGGTCGGCTGGGAGAATTGGGAAGAGGCGGATATCGTCCTTGCCGGCGTCTCCCGCACGTCGAAGACGCCGACCAGCATTTATCTCGCCAATCGCGGCTACAAGACGGCCAATATCCCGCTGGTGCTGGAATCCCCGCCTCCCCCAAGCCTGTTCAAATTGCGGCATCCGATGGTCGTCGGCCTGACCGCCGGCGCCGAGCGGTTGGTGCAGGTGCGGCGCAATCGGCTGCTCTCGCTCAATCAGGCGCCGGAAACCGCCTATGTGGATCTCGAACGCGTGAATGGCGAGGTGGCGCACGCCCGCCGCATGTTTGCCGATCAGGGTTGGCCGGTCATCGATGTCACGCGCCGTTCCATCGAAGAAACCGCCGCAGCCATCGTCAACCTGTATCAGGAACGACTGAAAAGCAGCAGCGGCTTGCCGGGGCTTGGGCCGGTATGAGCACACCGCCTCTTCTGCTCGCCTCGCAGAGCGAAAGCCGCCGGCGCTTGCTCGCCGACGCTGCCGTGCCCTTTGAGACGGTTCCAGCCGGTGTCGACGAGGATGCGATCAAGGCCAGTCTGGTCGCCGAGGGCCTGAACGCCCGCGATCTGGCCGACGCGCTGGCGGAATGGAAATGCCGTCGCCCGTCGATGCGGCACCCGGACGCGTTCGTGCTGGGCTGCGACCAGACGCTGGAGCTGGATGACGGCAGCCTGATCGACAAGGTGGAGACACGGGAAGCCGCGGCCGATCTGCTCGCGCGAATGAGTGGCCGGGCGCACAAGCTCCATAGCGCGGCCGTGATCGCGCAGGCCGGGCAGGCGCAATGGCGCCAGATCGAGAGCGTCACGCTCCAGATGCGTCCGCTCAGCACGGCCTTCATCGACCATTATCTGGATCTCGACTGGGAGCAGTGCCGCTGGTGCGTTGGCTGCTACCGGATCGAGGGACCGGGCGCCCAGCTGTTTTCGCGCGTTTCCGGCAGCCTCTTTGCCGTGCAGGGCCTGCCCCTGCTTCCTTTGCTCGACTATTTGCGCGTGCGCTCTATCTTGCCGGCATGAGTCAGGGAAAACCATATGCCGAAGTGATCGGCGACCCCATCGCGCACAGCAAGTCGCCGGTCATCCACAATTTCTGGCTGGAAGAGCTCGGTATCGATGCGGAGTATCGCAAGACCCGCGTCGCGCCGGAGGACCTGGCCGGCTATTTCCTCAGGCGCCGGGCCGATCCGGACTGGCTGGGCTGCAATATCACCATTCCGCACAAGATCGCGGCGCTGGATTATGTCGATGATCCCGGCGGGGTGCGTGATCGCATCGGCGCCATCAACACGGTGGCCTGCGAAACCGGCGGGCCGCTGATCGGCACCAACACCGACGCCGGCGGCTTTCTCCAACCGCTGCTGGCACGGGGCTGGAGCGGCACCAGCGCGATTCTCGCCGGCACCGGCGGTGCGGCGCAGGCAATCGGGTTCGCCTTGAGATCCGTGGGTGTGACCGACCTGACGATCGTCGCGCGTGATGCCGCCAAGGGGCAGGCTTTGCTGGACCGGCTGGGTCTGGCCGGCCGGGTGCAGGGCTTCGATGCGGCACTGCCGGCAGCTGATCTGCTGGCCAATTCCACCTCGCTCGGCATGGTCGGGCAGCCGGCATGGACGCCCGATCTGTCACCGTTGCCGGACAAGGCTATGGTCTACGACATCGTCTATGCCCCGTTGGAAACACCGCTGCTGGCGGCGGCGCGCAAGCGCGACCTCATGTGCATTGACGGGCTGGAGATGCTGATCGGCCAGGCCGCGCTCGCCTTTGACATCTTCTTCGATGCCCAGCCGCCGCGCGAGCTGGATGCGCAGTTGCGCGAACGCCTGCTCGTGCCTGCCTGACCGCCGCTTGTCGGGTCTGCGCGTGAGACATCGTCCATTCCGCATCGGACTGACCGGATCGATCGGCATGGGCAAATCGACCGCAGCCGCCATGTTTCGCGCAGCGGGCGTGCCGGTGTTCGATGCCGATGCCGCAGTCCATCATTTGCAGGGGCCCGGCGGCGCCTTGCTCGGCGCGATTGAAGCGCGCTTTCCCGGCACCACCAGCGCTGCCGGCGTCGATCGCCGGATGCTTGGTGCCCGGGTGATCGGCCAGCCAGAGGAAATGCGGGCGTTGGAGCGGATCGTGCATCCCGCCGTTGCCGGGTCGCGCGCAGCGTTTCTGCGTCGTCACCGCAGCCGGCCGATGGTCGTTCTCGATATCCCGCTGCTGTTCGAAACGCGGGGCGAGCGGCACATGGACTTGGTCGTCGTCGTTTCCGCTGCGCCGTCTCTCCAGCGGCGGCGCGTGCTTCGCCGGCCCGGCATGACCGCAAAGCGGTTTGAAGCCATCAAGGCCAGTCAGCTTCCCGATCACCTCAAGCGACGCCATGCCGACCTGGTGCTGGATACAGCACAGCCAAAATGGCGGATGAGAGCGCGGATTTTTCGTCTCGTTGCTTGCCTTCGCACGGCGCTGGTCCGATAATGCCTCCCCAACGAGTGAAATGCCACGATGCGTGAAATCGTCTTCGATACTGAAACCACCGGCTTTGATCCGCTCAGCGGTGACCGTCTTGTCGAAATCGGCTGTGTCGAGCTGATCAATCGCATCCCGACCGGCGAAACCTACCACGCCTATTTCAATCCCCAGCGCGATATGCCCGCCTCGGCCGAGGCGGTTCACGGGCTGTCCGCGCGCTTTCTCTCCGACAAGCCTTTGTTCGGCAGCAAGGCCGCAGAGTTGCTCGAGTTTCTCGGCGATTCCATGCTGGTCGCGCACAATGCGCGGTTCGATTTCGGCTTTCTCAACGCCGAGCTGGAGCGGTGCGGCCATCCCACCGTCGACATGGGGCGGATGATCGACAGCCTGACGATTGCGCGGACCCTTCACCCCGGTGCCAAGCACAGTCTTGATGCCCTGTGCAGTCGCTACGGGATCGACCGCAGCCACCGCATCAAGCATGGCGCGTTGCTGGACGCGGAATTGCTCGCGCAGCTCTATATCGAACTGACCGGCGGGCGTCAGATCGGCCTCACCTTGATGGCGGAAGAACAGATCACCGTCACCGTGACGACCACACAATCCATGGCCATTCCGGCTGCCCGCCCGTTCCGCCCGGCCCGTCTGTTTTCGCCGAGCGCGCAGGAACTGGCGCGTCATGCCGCGTTTCTGGAAAAGATCGATCACCCTTTGTGGCTCGATCGCCCGGCCTGAGGATTATCCTCACTAGGCGGCGCGCCACGTTCATAGACCATCAGGTCCAACAAGAAGGAGAAATCAGATGGAAATCCGCGTATCGGGTCATCAGGTCGACACCGGCGAGGCGCTTCAGGCGCATGTTGCCGAGCGGATGCAGGCGATCGCCGACAAGTATTTCTCGCGCACCATCTCCTCCAGCGTGACGTTCAGCAACGCGCCTCATGGCGCCTTTCGCTGCGACATCGTCTGCCATGTGATGGCAGGGCTGATCCTCAAGGGCGCGGGCGAGGCCCATGATGCCCATGTCTGCTTCGATCAGGCCGCGGAACGCATCGAAAAGCAGCTGCGCCGCTACATGCGGCGGCTGAAAGATCGCCACAGCCAGGCGCTCGCCGCCGAAGCCCAACGCGATGCGCCCGGCATCGACGATGCCAATTATGTCGTCTTCCAGTCCAGCGAAGCGGAAGAGGAAGTGGACGTCGATGCACCGGTGGTGATCGCGGAGATGCGCGTGGATATTCCGCGCGCCAGCGTATCCGATGCGGTGATGATGCTCGATCTGCGCAATACCAATGCGCTCATGTTCCTCAACAGCAGCACGGCCACCTTCAACATGGTCTATCGTCGCACTGACGGAACCATCGGCTGGGTGGAGCCGCCCCGCGCCTGAACGCGCTCGAGGGCTGCGCGCGATGCGCAGCCCTCCCTCCCCTGACCCCGTCCCCGGCAACCGGTTGACCCGAATGGCCTTTGCGCCTATCAGCCGGCCAAGTTTTCTCCAGGCGGCCATGATGGGTGGACTTCACCCCGGCGCAGAAATCCCCAGGTCGGCCGCAGGACACGGGTTGAACATGGATAATTTCAGCGACTTGCTCGCGGCGAACGCTGTTTCGTCCGCGGTGGCCCTTCCTAACAAGAAACAGCTTTTCCTGAAGCTGGGTCAGTTGGCGGCCGATGCCTATGGGCTCGATGCTGCCGAGGTTGTCGAGCGCATCACCGAGCGGGAACGCCTTGGCTCGACGGGCTTTGGTGGCGGAATCGCGATTCCCCACGCCAAGCTGGAAGGCCTTGAGAGCGTCCATGGCGCCGTGGTGCTGCTGGCCGAGCCGATCCCGTTCGATGCGATCGATGATGTGCCGGTGGATGTCGTGTTCATGCTGCTCTCCCCGCAGGATAGCGGCGCCGAGCATCTCAAGACGCTGGCCCGCGTCTCGCGCCTGCTGCGTAACGAGCGCCATCTTGCGCGCATTCGTGGCGTTGGCTCGGACGCCGCGCTCTATGCCCTGCTCGCCGGCGGCGAGTCGCGTGACGCAGCCTGACGGCACGCCGCCATCCGGCGAGGCCGCGCATTTCCGGGCGCTTGAGCGGCTCTATGCCTCGGCGCCGATCAACGGATTATTCCCCTCAAGGCTGGATATCTCGGCCCCCGGCGAGGCGCGCATCGTCATCGACGTGACGCCGGACTATTTCCATGCCGCCGGCGCCACCCATGGCACGCTGTATTTCAAGATGCTGGACGATGCGGCTTTTTATGCCGCCAACAGCCTCGTCACGGATCGCTTCCTCCTCACCACCGCATTCAACCTGCTGTTCACCCGCCCGCTCAAGGCTGGGCCGATCGTGGCGGAAGGGAAATGGTTGAGCGGCAAGCGGCGCGTTTTTGTCGCCGAGGCGCGCCTTGTCGATGCCGAGGGTGAGGAAGTCGGTCGCGGTACTGGCACGTTCATGCGCTCCACCATCCCGCTGGTTGGCCTGCCGGGTTATGTGCGCCCGGAAGCAGGAGACCGGTGACCGCGCGCCTGACGAGTCAGATCCTCATCGGGGTTCTGTTGCGCCGTGTCCAAGCGCAGGGGGGGCATGGCACCGTGCTTCACAAAGGGGAGCCGTTGAGTGGAACCATCGTCGTGCAGGCAGTGGATCGCGGCCGGACAATCGGGCTTTTTGAGCGTGTTACGTCCCTTGACGGGACTCTTTCTTTCACGCCCTGCGGGCCTCGGGATTTAACCCAAGACTCTGAAATATCACAATATATAGACAGAAGAACCCGAGTGGACCCCGATATCTGGTTCGTGGAACTGGATGTCGCAGACGCGGAACGGCTCGCCGCCGAGATACTGTGCACGAGTTGACAGTTCCCGGCTGAGCGGCCAAAGGCCCCACCAACTCGCGCAGGTTGCGTGTGGCCGTCATGGGGACAGGTCATCGCAAACACGCAGACGGGGGGCGGACCGGAGCGCTGAGCGTTGCACGATAGATGCGACCTGCATTCCGATCTCCGACCCACCGCACAGTACTGAGAATGAATGCCCAATCGTGTCGTGGTCGCCATCGTGGCGACCGTTGGACTTCTCTCGTCCACAATCGCTCTGGCTGCTGCTCCTGAGGGGACAGCCCGCCAAGGTTTCTCGACCATGCTCGAGGTTCCCGCCGTCGTCGCTGCAAGCCTGACGACTCCCGCAACGGTTGAACCCGATGCCGAGACGGCTCCGAACGAAGCCGCTTCTGCCGACTCTGTCGATTCGCTGGCCGAGTTGGTCCAGCAGGCCAATGTCGAAGAGATTTCCGACGCTGACGCGAAATGTCTCGCCACCACCATTTATTATGAAGCGCGCAGCGAGAGCCTGACCGGCCAGCTCGCCGTCGCCAATGTCGTGCTCGAGCGGGCGCGGTCCGGGCGTTTCCCCACCAGCCTGTGCGGCGTCGTTACGCAGCCGGGTCAGTTCAGTTTCGTTCGTCAGGGCCAGTTGCCCACGCCGACCCATGCCGGTCAGTGGCGCACGGCGCGCGCAATCGCCCAGATCGCTCTTGATGGAAGCTGGGACAATCCGGTGGAAGGCGCCCTGTTCTTCCATTCCGCGCGCGTCTCGCCGAACTGGAAGCATGATCGCCTCACGCGCATTGGCGGTCACATCTTCTACCGCTGAACCAACCAATCATCACAAGCCGGGCCGGGTCAGCAGAGCGCTGGGCCGGCCCGTCTCGTTTGAGCTTGGCTTGCAGTTGTTCTTATTGTGTTCTAATCCCTCCCCATGGCCTCACATCCTGAACCTGCGCCTGAACCTGTGATCGCCTGCGATCCTGCATTGACCGATGGAACGGCGCTGGCCGTCACGCGCGGAGTGCTGCGTCTCTTTGCGCGCCACGATATTTTCGGCATTTCCGAAGTGCCGCTCCCCAATGGTCGCCGGCTGGACATCATGGCCGTGGATGCCCGCGGCCAGATCATTGCCGTGGAAATCAAATGCAGCCGCGCCGATCTGCTCGGAGACGGCAAATGGCCGGACTATTTCGATTATTGCGATCGCTACTTCTGGGCCGTGCCTGCAGGCTTTGATCTGACCCTGTTCGAGTCCGAGGCGCTGTGGCCGGGCCGCACGGGACTTATCGTTGCCGACCAATATGATGCCGAGATCCTTCGCCCCGCGCCCAGCGAGCCTCTGGCGCCCGCGCGGCGCAAGGTCGAAGTGCAGCGGCTTGCGCGGCGGGCAGCGCGCCGGCTGACCCAGATCACCGATCCGGACGGCCAGTTGCTGTGGAGCAACGACGCCTGAGACTGGGCGCCTGCTTCTTGGACCGGCATTCCGTGCCACCCGCGATGGACTTGGCATGGCCGGCAAAACGGCTAAGGTTGGCGCATAACAGTCTTTGGAGAAGTGCGTGAGTCAGCCCCTCTACCCTGTGCCTGCGAATTGGCGCGAGCGCGCCTATGTGACCGGTGATGATTATTCACGCCTTTATACGCAATCGATTGCAGAGCCGGACAGCTTCTGGCGCAAGGAGGCGGCGCGGCTCGACTGGATCAAGGACTTCACCCAGGTCAAGGACGCCAGCTTCCATGAAGCCGATTTTGGTACCAAATGGTTTGCGGACGGCACGCTCAACATCGCGGCCAATTGCCTCGACCGGCATCTGACGGAGCGTGGCGATGTCCCGGCGATCCTCTGGGCTGGTGACAATCCCGATGAGAGCCGCACGATCACCTATCGCGAATTGCACGGGGAAGTTTGCCGCTTTGCAAATGTGCTGAAGGCGCAAGGCGTCCGCAAGGGCGACCGGGTCACCATCTACATGCCGATGATCCCGGAAGCGGCGATGGCGATGCTCGCCTGTGCCCGCATCGGCGCCATCCACTCGGTGGTGTTCGGTGGCTTCTCACCCGACAGTCTGGCCGGGCGTATCACCGATTGCGATTCCACGGTTGTGATCACGGCCGACGAGGGCGTGCGGGGGGGCAAGACCATCCCGCTCAAGGCCAATGTGGATGAAGCGCTGGACGACTGCACCTGCGTGGAATCCGTGATTGTGGTGCGCCGGACCGGCAATGCCGTTGCGATGACAGACGGCCGCGATCATTGGTATGACGTGCTGCGCGACAGCGTCTCGGACGATTGCCCGGCCGAGGAAATCGGTGCCGAGGATCCGCTGTTCATCCTCTACACCTCAGGCTCCACCGGCAAGCCTAAGGGCGTGCTGCATACCAGCGCAGGCTATCTGCTCTGGGCGGCGATGACGCATCATTATGTGTTCGATTACCGCCCCGGCGATATCTATTGGTGCGCCGCCGATATCGGCTGGGTCACCGGCCACAGCTATATCGTCTACGGCCCGCTCGCCAACGGCGCGACGACGGTGATGTTCGAGGGCGTGCCGCATTATCCCGATTTCAGCCGGTTCTGGCAGGTGGTCGATCAGTTCAACGTCAGCACCTTCTATGCCGCGCCGACCGCGATCCGCGCCCTGATGCGCGAGGGCGATACCTGGGTGGAGAAGACCAGCCGCAAGAGCCTGCGCATTCTCGGTTCGGTCGGCGAGCCGATCAATCCCGAGGCGTGGGACTGGTATCACCGCGTCGTGGGTGACGGGCGCTGCCCGATCATGGACACCTGGTGGCAGACCGAAACCGGCGGCCACATGATCACGCCCCTTCCCGGCGCGATCGATCTCAAGCCCGGCAGTGCCACCAAGCCGTTCTTCGGCGTGGTGCCGCAGATCGTCGATACCGAAGGCAAGGTCCTCGAAGGCCCGTGCGAGGGCAATCTGGTGATTGCCGAGAGCTGGCCGGGCCAGATGCGCACCGTGTGGGGCGATCATGAGCGCTTCTTCCAAACCTATTTCAGCACCTATCCCGGCAAATATTTCACCGGCGATGGCTGCCGGCGCGATGAGGATGGCTATTACTGGATCACCGGCCGGGTCGATGACGTCATCAACGTCTCCGGCCACCGCATGGGCACGGCCGAGGTCGAATCGGCACTGGTTGCGCATGCCAAGGTGGCCGAGGCGGCCGTGGTAGGCATGCCGCATGACATCAAGGGACAGGGCATCTACGCCTATGTCACGCTGAATGTCGGCATTGAGGGCGATGACGACCTGCGCAAGGCGCTGGTGCAATGGGTGCGCCACGAGATCGGCCCGATCGCCACGCCCGATGCGATCCAGTTCGCCCCTGCCCTACCTAAGACCCGCTCGGGCAAGATCATGCGCCGGATTCTTCGCAAGATCGCCGAGGACGCGGTGGATCAGCTTGGCGACACCTCCACGCTAGCGGACCCCGCCGTCGTGGATCATCTCGTCGCCAACCGGCAGCGACCGGCGCGCTAAGGCACGCAGCGGCGTGGATTAATGGAATATTAGGCAAGATCCTTCACTCCCGGAGTCGACCTGTTCGGTTCCGGGGGACCTGCCTGAATGTCGAATTCCGCCCATTCCGTTGATGTGGCCATCATTGGTGCTGGCCCGGCCGGGCTGACCGCCGCTTATCTGCTGACCAAGGCCGGGCTGCGCGTGACGGTGATCGAGAAGGATTCCGCGCAGGTCGGTGGCATCAGCCGCACGGTCGAGCACGAGGGGTTCCGCTTCGATATCGGCGGCCACCGCTTCTTCTCGAAGTCGCAGGAAGTGGTCGATCTGTGGAACGAGATCCTGCCCCATGATTTCATCGAGCGGCCAAGAATGAGTCGCATCTATTATCAGGGCCGATTCTACAGCTATCCGCTGCGTGCCTTCGAGGCGCTGCGCAATCTCGGCATCATCCGCTCGACCCTGTGCATGCTGAGCTACGCCAAGGCCAAGATCGCGCCGATCAAGCCGGTGCGCAGCTTCGAGGACTGGGTGGTCAACCAGTTCGGCCGCAAGCTCTATTCCATCTTCTTCAAGACCTACACCGAGAAGGTGTGGGGGATACCGTGCGATACCATGTCCGCCGACTGGGCGGCCCAGCGCATCAAGGGCTTGAGCCTGGGCAAGGCGGTGCTGGATGGCCTCAAGCGCAGCCTTGGCCTCAACAAAAAGCCAAACAACGGTATGGGCGCCAAGACCCTGCTCGAGAATTTCCGCTACCCGCGCCTCGGGCCGGGGATGATGTGGGATGCCGCGCGCGACCGCGTGGTCGAAGGTGGCAATCATGTGCTGATGGGCCACGCCCTCAAGCAGATTCACCGCGATCAGGTGACAGGCCGGTGGCGCGTTACCGCGACGCGGGCGGCCGGCGATACGGTCGCGATCAGTGCTGACCATGTGATCAGCTCCGCGCCGATGCGGGAGCTGGCCAGCCGTATCCATCCGGTGCCCAAGACGCTCGGGCACGCGCTGGCGCTCAACTATCGCGATTTTCTGACAGTCGCGCTGATGATCCGCTCCGAAGACCTGTTTCCGGACAATTGGATCTACATCCACGATCCGCGCGTGAAGGTGGGCCGGGTGCAGAATTTCCGCAGCTGGTCACCCGAAATGGTGCCCGATCCCGACATCGCCTGCGTGGGCCTCGAATATTTCTGCTTTGAGGGCGACGGGCTCTGGTCATCCAGCGATGAGGAACTGATCGCGCTGGCGACCGAGGAGATGGTGCTGATGGGCCTCATCCGCGCGGATCAGGTGGTCGGCGGCGCCGTGGTGCGTCAGGAGAAAGCCTACCCCGTCTATGATGAGGCTTATGCGGCGAATGTCGCGGCCATTCGCGCCGAGCTGGAAAACAAATATCCCACACTGCATCTGATCGGGCGGAACGGCATGCACCGCTACAACAATCAGGATCATGCAATGATGACGGCCATGCTGACTGTGCGCAACATCATTGCCGGCAAGCGGGTGTTCGATATTTGGGGCGTCAACGAGGATGCCGAATATCATGAAGCGGGCCATGAGGGCGCCCTGAGCGCGGGAGAGCGTGCGGCGCTGGAGAGCCAGCGCGCCGTGCCCGCCGGGCGCCGCATGGTGGCATGATCGGGTTATGGGCGCGTTCCTGGCCGGGCTGCTCGGCCACACCTATCTGCGTTATGGTCTTGCCAGCCTCGTGGCGCTGGCTGGCGACGTGGGGCTGTTCATGGCTGGCCTGCACCTGGGCATGGCCCCTGCCGCCGCAGCGGCTTTTGGCTATATGGCCGGCATCCTCATGCACTGGCTGATCTCCTCGCGTCTGGTCTTCGCGCAAGGCGTCGCTGCGAGCGGCGCGGATCGCGTTCGTCAGAAGGCGCTGTTCGTGGGGTCTGCGCTGATCGGTCTGGCGCTGACGACCGGCATCGTCGCGCTTGGCGCGATGCTCGGGGTGATGCCCCTGCTCGCTAAGGCGCTGGCGGTCGCTGTCAGTTTCCAGGCAACCTATATGCTGCGCAAGGCGATCGTTTTCGTATGACTGCCGGGGATGTTTCGGGCCAGCGCCTCGGGCACACTGAGCCCTTTTACCGCTACGTGCCGCTCATCTGGCTCTTCGCCATGGCCCTTCTCGCCATACCCAATTGGACCGAGACGAGGGCGGGTTCGCTCGGCGATCCGGACAATTACATGCGCATGGTCCAGGTCCGCGACTGGCTGAATGGCCAGGCGTGGAGTGACGTCACGCAATATCGCATGAATCTGCCGACCGGTGGGGACCTGCACTGGTCCCGGCTGGTGGACCTGCCGATCGCTTTTATGATCGTGCTGCTTCGGCCCCTTGTCGGCCAGCCCATGGCCGAAGTCGTCGCATTGGTGGCGGTGCCGGCCCTGCTCTGTCTCGCCCTGATGCTCGTCATGGGCCGGCTGCTCCGGGATATCGCCGGGCGGGAGGTCGCGTTGCTGATGCTCGCCCTGTTGCCCGCCTGCCTCATGGTCGGGCTGCAGTTCGCGCCGATGCGGGTCGATCATCATGGCTGGCAATTGCTGATGGCGGCGTGCGCCCTGCTGGCGTGGACCCGGCCCGGCCGCTGGCCTGCGGTCGGATGCGCGCTGGCTTGTGCGGTCTGGATGCATGTGTCGATCGAGGGCCTGCCTTATGCGGCGCTGTTCGCCGGCCTCTATGCCCTGGCGTTCGTGCGCACCGGCGATCGGCGCATCCAACTCTTCATGGCGACGCTGATTGGCGCGAGCCTGTTGCTGATTCTCGGCACGCGCGGCGCTGGCCTGATTGTGAAGAGCCATTGCGACGCGATCTCCGCGCCCTACATCGCCGCGCTGTTCATTGCGGGCGCAATGCTCTTCCTAGTCGACCGCCTGCTTCGTCCTGCCAATCCAACGATGCGCCTCGCCCCGCTCATTGTCGGTGGGGCCGGGGCTGCCGCTGCGGTCGCGCTGATCGCGCCCGCTTGTCTCGCGGGGCCATTTGCCGGGCTGGACCCTCTGGTGCGCGATTACTGGTATTATAGCGTCCGCGAGGGCCTGCCCTTTTGGCGACAGGGCGGCGCGTTCGCGACCTTGATGATTCTGGCCCCTCTCCCCGGCGTCATCGCCGCTATGTGGCGAGCCTGGGTTTGTCGCAGGTCGTCCGATGCGATGATGTGGCTGGGCTTGGCGTTGGCGGCCGCCTTTGCCTGGCTGCTCGGCATGGCCGTGATGCGGGCGACAGCGGTGGCAGAGCTCTATGCCCTGCCCGGCATGGCCGCCGCCATTATGCTGCTCGCCGGCCAGCGCCATCGTTTTCGGCCGCGAATCGGCTGGAGCCTCACGATGGCGGGCACCCTCCTCCTCTCGACGGCACTCCCGGCCTATGGGCTCGGCCAGATGCTGTTCCCGCCGGATAAAGGCAGCACCGACGCGCGGACGGATGGCGACTGCCCGACCGCCATCGCCAGCCCCAAGTTCAAGTCTCTGGGATCCGGCCAGATCTTCGCGCCGATCGATATGGGGCCGTTGATTCTCTATCGCACCGATCTCTCGATCGTCGCAGCGGGCTATCATCGGAACAGTGCCGCGATGGCGACGGTCATTCGCGCCTTCACGGCCAAGCCGGACGAGGCGCGCGCGATCGTCCTGGCGACTCCCGCCCAATATCTGCTGCTCTGCCCGACCGCACCGGAAGCGCGCAATTATCTCAAGGCCGCGCCTCACGGTCTTGCTGCCAGTCTGACGGATGGACAGGTGCCGCCTTGGCTGGTCTCCGATGACCGCCTGCAGCAGCCGGGCGCGCGTTTGTACCGCATTTTGCACTGACGCCACGCCTTCCGGCGCATCCGGGCCCGGCCTGTCCCTCCCGACTTGCATCGCAGGGCGACCCCTGCTAACCGCCCCCCCGTGTCAAGGGGGGTGCAGCCGTACCTCCCCTTTTCTGGCGCGATTCAATTCGGACAAGAGGCAAGGCGCGCGTGGAGCATTCCAGCGGTATTCAGGCTAGCTTGGCGGGGCGTTATGCGCTCGCGCTTTTTGAGCTGGCGCGGGACAAGGGGGCGCTCGATTCGGTGGCGGCAAGCCTTGAGACTCTCAAGGCCGCGCTGGCCGAATCGAACGATCTCAAAGCGTTGACGCAGAGCCCGTTGGTCGGCCGCGACAATGCCGCCAAGGCGATCAAGGCCGTGGCGCAGAGCCTCGGGCTCGATTCGCTGACGGAGCGGACGCTGGGCGTACTGGCGCAGAATCGCCGCCTCTCGCAGATTCCTGCCGTGATTCGGGCATTCTCCACGCTGCTCTCTGCCCATCGTGGCGAGACGCGTGCAGAAGTGACCTCCGCCTTCCCGCTGACCCAGGACCAGCAGAACGCGCTGGCCAGGCAGCTCAAGGCGCGCACGGGCCGCGACATGGCTCTTGATCTTACCGTCGATCCCGAAATCATGGGTGGCCTCGTCGTCAAGATGGGCAGCCAGATGATCGACAGCTCGCTCCGTACCCGACTGAACAAGCTCGCCCAGGCGATGCGCGGCTAACGCGCCAAAGAATCCGATGAAAGGCTGAACATGGATATCAACGCCGCAGAAATCTCCAAGGTCATCAAGGACCAGATCGCCAACTTCGGCGCCGAAGCGGAAGTCAGCGAAGTCGGCACCGTGCTCAGCGTCGGTGACGGCATCGCGCGCATCCACGGCCTCGACAAGGTTCAGGCCGGTGAGATGGTCGAGTTCTCCAACGGCGTGCAGGGCATGGCCCTCAACCTGGAAGCCGACAATGTCGGCGTCGTGATCTTCGGTTCGGACGCCGAGATCAAGGAAGGTGACGTCGTCAAGCGGACCGGCACCATCGTGGACGTTCCGGTCGGCAAGGGTCTGCTCGGCCGCGTGGTCGACGGCCTCGGCAACCCCATTGACGGCAAGGGCCCGATCCAGTCGGACCTGCGTTCGCGCGTCGAGGTGAAGGCGCCGGGCATCATTCCCCGCAAGTCGGTGCATGAGCCGGTGCAGACCGGCCTCAAGGCCATTGACGCGCTGGTGCCGATCGGCCGTGGTCAGCGCGAGCTGATCATTGGTGACCGTCAGACCGGCAAGACCGCCGTCGCGATCGATACCTTCATCAATCAGAAGGGCCCGAACGCCGGCACCGACGAGAGCAAGAAGCTCTACTGCATCTACGTCGCCGTCGGCCAGAAGCGCTCGACCGTTGCGCAGATCGTCCGTCAGCTCGAAGAGAATGGCGCGATGGAATATTCCATCGTCATCGCGGCGACCGCTTCCGAGCCGGCGCCGCTGCAGTTCCTCGCGCCCTATACCGGCGCTGCGATGGGCGAGTATTTCCGCGACAATGGCATGCACGCCGTGATCGTGTTCGACGACCTTTCCAAGCAGGCCGTCGCCTATCGCCAGATGTCGCTGCTGCTGCGTCGTCCTCCGGGCCGTGAAGCCTATCCGGGCGACGTGTTCTATCTGCACAGCCGTCTGCTCGAGCGCGCCGCCAAGATGAACGACGCCAATGGCGCCGGTTCGCTGACCGCGCTGCCGATCATCGAGACGCAGGCCGGCGACGTGTCCGCCTACATTCCGACCAACGTGATCTCGATCACTGACGGTCAGATCTTCCTCGAAACGAACCTGTTCTATCAGGGCATCCGTCCCGCCATTAACGTGGGTCTCTCGGTGTCCCGCGTGGGTTCGGCGGCGCAGACCAAGGCGATGAAGAAGGTGTCCGGCTCGATCAAGCTGGAGCTGGCCCAGTATCGCGAAATGGCGGCGTTCGCCCAGTTCGGCTCGGACCTCGACGCCTCGACGCAGAAGCTGCTGAATCGCGGCGCGCGCCTGACGGAGCTGCTCAAGCAGCCGCAGTTCTCGCCGCTGCCTTTCGAGGAGCAGACCGTGTCGATCTTCGCCGGCACCAATGGCTATCTCGATGGCATCGCGACCAGCGACGTCACCCGCTACGAAGCAGCGATGCTGGCCCATATGCGCGCCCACCATGCCGATATCCTGACCGCGATTCGCGACAGCCGTGACCTCGGCGACGATGTGAAGGCCAAGGTCAAGGACGTGCTGGACGCGTTCGGCAAGACGTTCGCCTGAGATGGTTCGCATCCCCATCGGCCTAGCCGGTGGGGACCTGATGCCGGCATGACCGGCACGACGATGAAAAGGTAGGTTGAGCCAGTGGCTTCGCTCAAGGAACTCAAGGGTCGGATCGCCTCGGTCAAGTCGACCCAGAAGATCACCAAGGCCAAGCAGATGGTCGCTGCGGCCAAGCTGCGCAAGGCGCAGGCGGCGGCCGAAGCCGGGCGCCCCTATGCCCAGCGGCTCGAGAAGGTCGTTGCCAGTCTTGCTGGCAAGGTGACCGGCGACAGCGCACCGCGCCTGCTTGCGGGCACGGGCAAGGACGACGTGCATCTGCTCATCGTGGCCAATGGCGACAAGGGTCTGGCGGGTGCTTTCAACGCCAACATCGTCAAGGCGGCTGTCGCCAAGGCGCGGGTGCTGATCGCACAGGGCAAGACGGTGAAGTTCTACCTCATCGGCCGCAAAGGTCGCGCGGTGATCGCGCGCACCTTCCCCGGCCTCATCGCCGGTCAGTTCGATACGACGGACGTGCGCACGCCCGGTTTCGACGAGGCCCAGGCCGTCGCGCAGGACATCTCCGAGCGCTTCTTCGCCGGCGAGTTCGACGTGGCCCATCTCTTCTATGCCGCGTTCCGCTCGCCGCTGGTGCAGACGCCGACCGAGCAGCAGATCATTCCGGTCGCTGTGCCGGCGGACGCGCCTGCCTCTTCGGGCGCCGCAGTCGAATATGAGCCGGATGAGGAAGCGATTCTTGCGGATCTTCTGCCGCGCAATATTACCATCCAGATCTTCAAGGCGTTGCTGGAGAATATGGCCAGCGAGCAGGGCGCATCGATGACCGCGATGGACAATGCGACGCGGAACGCTGGCGATCTCATCAATCGTCTGACGATCGAGTACAACCGCAGCCGTCAGGCCGCGATCACCACCGAGCTGGTGGAAATCATTTCGGGCGCAGAAGCGCTTTAACGGACAAGCAGGCAAGGAAGCAGAGACATGGCAGCCACCAACAATGTCGGCAAGATCAGCCAGGTGATCGGCGCCGTCGTCGACGTGATCTTCGAGGATCGGCTCCCGGCGATTCTCTCGGCGCTCGAGACGGACAATAACGGCCAGCGGCTGGTGCTCGAAGTGGCGCAGCATCTTGGTGAGAACACCGTGCGCACCATTGCCATGGACGCGACCGACGGTCTGACCCGCGGTCAGGACGTGAGGGATACCGGCGCGCAGATCTCGGTGCCGGTCGGCCCGATGACGCTCGGCCGCATTCTCAACGTGATCGGCGAGCCGATCGACGAGCGTGGTCCGGTCAATGCCGCGACCACCGCGCCGATCCACGCCAAGGCACCGGACTTTATCGATCAGTCGACCGAGACCAGCATTCTGGCGACGGGCATCAAGGTCATCGATCTGCTCGCACCTTATGCCAAGGGCGGCAAGATCGGCCTGTTTGGCGGCGCCGGCGTGGGCAAGACCGTGCTCATCCAGGAGCTGATCAACAACATCGCCAAGGGCCATGGCGGCACCTCGGTGTTCGCCGGCGTTGGCGAGCGCACGCGCGAAGGCAACGATCTCTATCACGAGTTCCTCGATGCCGGCGTTATCGCCAAGGATGCCGACGGCAACCCGACGCCGGAAGGTTCCAAGGTGGCGCTGGTGTTCGGCCAGATGAACGAGCCGCCGGGCGCCCGTGCGCGCGTCGCGCTCTCGGGCCTGACGATCGCCGAATATTTCCGCGACCAGGAAGGGCAGGACGTGCTCTTCTTCGTCGACAACATCTTCCGCTTCACGCAGGCTGGTTCGGAAGTGTCCGCTCTGCTCGGACGTATTCCTTCGGCCGTGGGCTATCAGCCGACGCTCGCGACCGACATGGGCGCGCTGCAGGAGCGGATCACCTCCACCAACAAGGGATCGATCACCTCGGTGCAGGCCATTTACGTGCCGGCAGACGACTTGACCGACCCGGCGCCGGCCACCAGCTTCGCGCACCTTGACGCCACGACCGTGCTCAACCGCGCGATCTCGGAGCTCGGCATCTACCCGGCCGTCGACCCGCTGGACTCCACCAGCCGCGTGCTGACCGCCGCCGTCGTGGGCCAGGAGCATTACGACACGGCCCGCCGCGTTCAGGAGACGCTGCAGAAGTACAAGTCGCTGCAGGACATCATCGCGATTCTGGGCATGGACGAGCTGTCCGAAGAGGATAAGCTCACCGTCGCCCGTGCGCGCAAGATCCAGCGCTTCCTCTCGCAGCCGTTCCACGTCGCCGAGGTTTTCACCGGCATTCCGGGCAAGTTCGTCCAGATCGAAGACACGGTGAAGAGTTTCAAGGCCGTCGTCGATGGTGAATACGACCATCTGCCCGAGGCTGCCTTCTACATGGTCGGCGGCATCGACGAAGCCATCGAGAAGGGCAAGAAGCTGGCAGCGGAAGCAGCCTGATCTGACGGCTTGAAGCGCCTTTCGCCGATGGCGGGAGGCGCCGACGCCCTTTCGCGGGGCGCAATCGAAACAGGGTCGGCGCCGGGCATGTTCAGCCGGCGCGACCATTCCACCCTTTACCCCTCCGATGTGAGGGGGGAGAGAAGACCATGGCACTGCACTTCGAACTCGTGACCCCTGAGAAGCTCGTCCTCTCGCAGGACGTCCACATGGTCGTCGTGCCCGGCACCGAGGGCGAATTCGGCGTGCTGGAAGGCCACGCGCCCTTCATGTCCACCGTCAAGGACGGCGCCCTGAAAGTCTACGACCGCGACGGCGCCGAGCCGCGCGTGATCATGGTCGAAGGCGGCTTTGCTGAGGTGAGCGAGGCTGGGTTGACGGTGCTGGCTGAGAAGGCTGGTTGAGGGCCGAGGAGCCTTCGGAAAATAGCCTTTATAGAATCTCAACGCCTGGCCTTTATGTGCGGCTCCAGATTGGAAGGGGCAGCAGATGGTTGGCGAACACGCGATCGAGATAGGGTCAGTCGCTCTATCGGTAGTCGTACCCTGCTACAATGAGGAAGGCGGAATAGAGGAGCTGGTCCGGCGGGTGGCGGTTGTCTGCGAGGCCGCGTTTGAGACTAGCTATGAGATCATCCTAGTTAACGACGGATCGACCGACGCCACGTGGTCACAAATCATGAAAGCGGTCAATGTGGGACGGGGTGTCACCGGTGTGAATTTGGCGCGAAACCACGGCCATCAACTTGCGCTAACAGCCGGGTTACACCAGAGTCGAGGTGAGTTGATCTTCATTCTGGACGCAGACCTACAGGATCCGCCTGAACTCCTCCCAGATATGCTCAAACGGATAAGGGATGGTTATGATGTCGTCTACGGCCAGCGGGTGGCGCGTCATGGTGAGGGCGTATTCAAAAGGGCAACGGCCAGCATTTTCTACCGTTTGATGGGTAAAATCGTTGAAGTTGACATCCCGGCCGACACTGGCGATTTCAGGTTGATGACACGGCGGGTACTTGCCCACCTCAATGCAATGCCAGAACGCTATAGGTTTGTTCGCGGAATGGTGAGCTGGCTTGGCTACAATCAATGTGCGCTCCCATATGAACGTGACCCGCGATTCGCTGGGTCTACCCACTACCCCCTGCGAAAGATGATTGCGTTTGCCCTTGACGCTGCGACGAGCTTCTCCGTGTTGCCCCTCCGTTTTGCTTCGTACTTGGGCCTGTTATTTGCTCTCGCCGGCGTGCTTGCGCTCGGCTGGGTGGGTTATGCTTATGTTGTGTCAGGAACGGTCGCGGGCTGGACAAGTCTCGCCGCTCTGATCCTAGTGCTCGGAAGCATTCAGCTCCTTATTTTAGGAGTGTTCGGAGAATATCTGGGCAGAATGTACATGGAAACCAAGCGCCGTCCCCTCTTTCTTATCAAAGAGATAGTCGCTTTGCCGGTGCAGTCGGCTAATCCGGTGCACAATCTTGACCAAGGTTTGCGGGCCCGCCTCTCGGACGTAGCATGAGTGAACTCCTTTCGTCCGCTGCTCGGTTTGGAACCGTGGGCGCCGTTAACACTGCGCTCAGTCTCCTGATTATCGCGGCTATGCTCGCGGCAGGTTATAGCGACCTGACAGCGAACGTCGTGGGTTATGCAGGCGGCCTTTCATTCTCGTTTTTTGCTAACCGTGTTTGGACGTTTCGTCGGACGGGGGAAGCTGCGCTGCAGGAGGGGCTTCGCTTCCTATTCGCGTTCGCAGTCGCATACAGCACGAACGTCTGCGTTCTACTATCCCTGCGCGCGGCTGGCCAGTATAATGGCATTATACTGCAAATACCTGGCATGGTGTTATACACGACGGTATTTTTCATCATGTCACGCTTATACGTATTCCGCGAAAAATTTGATTTCTCGGCAGTAAAATATACGATGCGCTCTTGGTGGCCGGAAATCACCATTTTCTTTGCAGGTGCCATAACTGCAATTGTCCTCACAACAATTCCCCTGACCCATGACGTTGTGTGGCAGATCTGGATCGCCCGGCGAATTATCCAAGGGGCGGTGCTTTACAAGGATATCTGGGAGCTAAATCCCCCGATTTGGTTCTGGTCTGCCATCCCCATCGTACAGTTCGCAGATATAATTGGCGTTGCCCCACGCTACCTGCTCGTGGCCACCGTTATTGCTATGGGAACGGCATCTGCGCTTGCGATCGGTGCTCTCGGCGACTTCGGAACCGCCGCGCGACGCTGTGCGGTAATGCTTTTTTGCTACTGGTTCATGGTCGCGTTGCCGCTGTTCGATTTCGGACAACGCGAGCAACTCGCTTTGATCTGCGCGCTGCCCTATGCTGCTCTGATATCTAGACGACGGTCGGGGCACGAAGTTGTGCCATGTTTGGCGGTCGCTATTGGGTTGGCGGCCTCCTACGGCTTCGCGTTAAAGCACTATTTCCTGGCTATTCCAGTTCTTTTGGAGGCTTGGCTCTTCCTTTCATTGCGCCGCCGGTGGTCACCCGTGCGACCCGAAACGGCAGTGCTAGCGGTCATGGCAGGGCTCTACGCTGCGGCGGTCATCGTGCTGGCGCCTGACTTCCTGACGCGCATGGTGCCAATGGTACGGGCTGCCTATCACGGCTACGAAGTTCCATTCTTGCTAATGATAGATGAGCCTGCGCAAATCGTGTGGCTGATCGGTGGGCTGGCTTTCGTGATGAACAGAAGGCTTGTCGACCCCGATAAACCAATAGACACAGCATTTGCTCTCGTTGCCATAGGATTCGGTTTCGCCTATTTCGCACAACTCAAAGGATGGCAGTATCATGCTCTGCCGGTTACTGGCGCTTTGCTTGCTGCAGTAGCCGTTCGCATTACGTCTCAAGGCATTCGGGCAGTCCCTCGTTATCCACTCGGCGCGGCTGTTATCGGGTTTGCTGTCTATATCGGGATTGCGCAGGGGCCTTATCAAAACTGGTTGGAACGAGAGACGGGCGCGCTGCTTGGCAGTGTTCCAAAAGGACAACCAGTGGCGGTTTTGGCCGCCGACCCAATGTTCCAATGGCCTGCAATTGAGCGGCTAGGGTTGGAGTGGCCGCTTCACCTCTATTCTTATTGGATGCTCCCTGCGATCGGGAATGTCGCGGTACATCCGTCTGATCCTGGGCTGATCCGTTCTTTGGCCGCCACGATATTGCTTCAAACCGATCGCGATTTGCGCTGTCGTCCGCCAGCGTTAATCCTCGTCGAGCGAATGGAACACAGCTACGGGGTTCCCAGACGGTACTTCAACGTCCAGTCCTTCTTTGCATCTGACCAATCCATCGCCGCCTTTCTCAGGGCTCATTATCGAGAGGAGGCAGGCACCCGCCTGTTTGCTGCTTACCGTCGGATAGGCGAAGTGCCTCGGCGATGTTCCGACTTTAATCTTTCGCAACCTATGGCGGCTAAGTGGTTGCGGTGATTCTACGCAATTCTGTGGTTCGATGATGAACGCATTTGGACGAAAGAACGGTTTGGGCGGCAAGCCATCCTTCGGGGTGGCGCGGCCGATGCATGGACCGGGAGCAGCCCCGACAAGTCCATCTCCAGCAGCGGAGCCTATTGCCCCCGATCTTCCGGCCAACCCCACCCCCGATCGTCACGCCGATGCGCTCGGGCGCCTCAATGAGCGGATGAATTCCGAGCATGCGCAGACCGATCATTCGCAGGGGTTCGAGGCCAACGTCCATCGCATTAAGGAGCAGGTGCTGCCGCGCTTGCTGGAGCGGGTGGACCCGGAGGCGGCCGCGACGCTGACCAAGGATGAGCTGGCCGAGGAATTCCGGCCGATCATCATGGAAGTGCTGGCGCAGCTCAAGCTCACCCTCAACCGGCGCGAGCAGTTTGCACTGGAGAAGGTGCTGGTTGATGAGCTGCTCGGGTTCGGGCCGCTCGAGGAGTTGCTGGCCGACCCGGATATCAGCGACATCATGGTCAACGGCCCGGCCCAGACCTACATCGAGAAGAAGGGCAAGCTGCAGCTCGCGCAGATTCATTTCCGCGATGAGGAGCATCTGTTCCAGATCGCCCAGCGCATCGTGAATCAGGTCGGCCGCCGGGTCGATCAGACCACGCCGCTGGCCGACGCCCGCCTGCCGGATGGCAGCCGCGTCAACGTGATCGTGCCGCCGCTCTCGTTGCGCGGCACGGCGATCTCGATTCGTAAGTTCGCCGCCAAGCCGATCACGCTGGACATCATGGCGCGGGGCGACTCGATGTCCGACAAGATGGCGACGGCGCTCAAGATCGCCGGGGCCTGCCGGTTCAACATCGTGATCTCGGGCGGTACCGGCTCGGGCAAGACGACGATGCTGAATGCCCTTTCCAAGATGATCGATCCGGGCGAGCGCGTGATCACCATCGAGGACGCGGCGGAACTGCGTCTCCAGCAGCCGCATTGGCTGCCACTGGAAACCCGCCCGCCGAACCTGGAAGGGCAGGGGGCGATCACCATCGGCGATCTCGTCAAGAACGCCCTGCGTATGCGGCCGGACCGCATCATCCTGGGCGAAATTCGTGGCGCGGAATGCTTCGATCTGCTCGCGGCCATGAATACCGGCCATGACGGCTCCATGTGTACGCTCCACTCCAACAGCCCACGCGAATGCCTGGGCCGTATGGAGAACATGATCCTTATGGGCGACATCAAAATCCCCAAGGAAGCCATTTCCAAGCAGATCGCCGATTCGGTGGACCTGATCGTGCAGGTGAAGCGCCTGCGCGATGGCTCGCGGCGCGTCACGAACGTCACCGAGGTGATCGGCATGGAGGGCGACGTGATCGTCACCCAGGAGCTGTTCAAGTTCGAATATCTGGATGAAGATGCGGACGGGCGGATCATCGGTGAGTATCGCTCGATGGGCCTGCGCCCCTATACGCTGGAGAAGGCGCGCGGCTTCGGCTTCGATCAGGCGCTGCTGGAAGCCTGCCTCTAAGGGCAGCGCGTTCGTCCCTCATTGGGTTGCGCTCCGTCGGGGCTTGCGACATCTTGCCACATAACGCCCCCTCACGGAGAGACACGCCATGCCTTTCAGGACATCCCTCATGCTCGCCCGTGCGTTTCTGCTCGCTGGTGGTGCCGTCGCCACTGCTCCGGCTCTAGCGGCCACTGAAGCAGCCGTCACCATCAAGCCGGACATCGCCGCAGCCGTGGCTGCGCCGACCCGCACGGCCAGCAATGTTGCACGCGACACATATCGCCACCCGGCCGAGACGCTGAGCTTCTTCGGCGTGAGCGGTAATCAGACCGTCGTTGAATATTTCCCCTCCGGTGGCTGGTATCTTGAGATTCTTGTGCCTCTGGCGGCCAAGGGCGGCGGCACCTATTATGGCGTCCAGCCCGGCGGGCAGGGGCGCCAGTCCACAGAGAAGCTGATCGAGTCCAACCCCGCGCTCTATGGCGGAGTGAAGTTGGTCGAACTGGCCGAAGTGCCGGATGGCGCGGCGGATACTGTGCTCACCTTCCGCAACGTCCACAATATGGTCATGCGCGGCAATGGCGGCGAGATTTTCGGCCAGTTCTTCCGGATGCTCAAGCCCGGTGGCGTGCTTGGGGTGGTCGATCATCGCCTGCCCGAAGACCGCGACACCGCGGCCGAAAAGACGAGCGGCTATCTGAAAGTCTCGACGGTGCGCAAGCTGGCGGAGGATGCCGGCTTCGTGCTGGAGGCAAGCTCTGACGTGAACGCCAACCCGCGTGACACGGCGGACTGGGCCACCGGCGTCTGGACGCTGCCGCCGACCCTGCGCAATGGCGCGGTCGATCGGGACAAATATCTGGCGGTGGGCGAAAGCGACCGCATGACGTTGCGGTTCCGCAAGCCCGGCTAAGCGGCGCGGCCCCGCGCAGCCCCATCTTTTACGCGGGGGCGGGCGGGTTGCCGTCTGATGGGGCCTGTGCGGCGATCTGCCGCAACGCCTGCTCATAGGCTTCCGCGGGCTGCGCGCCGGAGATCAGGTAGCGACCGTCGATGATCGCTGCCGGCACGCCTGTCACGCCGCGGGTCTGCCAGAGATATGCGGCCTGACGCACGTCATTGGCATATTCATCCGAGTCGAGCACCGCACTTGCTGAATCCCGGTCCAGCCCGGCTTGCTCGGCGGCGTCGAGGAGCACGTCAGCGGTCGCGATATTCTCGTTGCGGCTGTGATAAGCCTCGAACAAGGCGCGCGCGAGGGCCGGCTGCCGGCCCTGCAGCCCTGCCCAATGCATCAGGCGATGGGCATTGAAGCTGTTGTAGACGCGCGTCTCCAGCGAGGTCTTCATGTCGAAGCCCAAAGCGGCGGCGCGATCGCTCACCATGGCGCGGCGCTGGAGGATCTCGTCGGGCGTCGATCCATAAGCCTGCGCAAGATGATCGACGACAGTGCGTCCCTCCGGCGCCATATCTGGGCTGAGCTCGAACGGTTGGAAATGCAGGTCGACATCCACGTCACCCGCCAGGCGATCGATCGCCTCTTCAAGCCCGAGCAGGCCCAGCACGCACCAGGGACAGGCGATATCGGATATGAAGTCTATTCTGAGCGTGCGGGTCATGGTCTCTCCTGATCGCGACGAGTGTAGCGGAGGGGAGGGGGAGCACAACCCCGGCGAAGGCCGTCCAACAGTCGCCGGTCGGACATGAAGAAGGGGCGACAGACCATCGTCCATCGCCCCTTTCTCGATGTCGATCGGGTCAGCGTGCCCGGTCCCTTGAACCTCAGGCCGCCAGCTTGCGCAGCACGTAGGGCAGGATGCCACCGTTGAGGAAGTAATCCAGCTCGTTCACCGTATCGATGCGGCACAGCGCCTCGAAGGTGAAGCTGGTGCCGTCCGCGCGACGCGCTTCCACCGTCACCGTCTGGCGCGGCTTGAGGCCGGCGACGTTGCGGATGGTGAAGCTCTCGTCGCCCGTGAGGCCCAGCGTCTCGCGGTTCGTGCCCTCGGGGAACTGCAGCGGCAGCACGCCCATGCCGACGAGGTTGGAGCGGTGGATGCGCTCGAAGCTCTCGGCCACGACCGCACGCACGCCGAGCAGGCGCGTACCCTTGGCCGCCCAGTCGCGCGAGGAGCCGGTGCCATATTCCTTGCCGGCGATGACGACGAGCGGCGTGCCGTCGGCCTCATGCTTCATGGCTGCGTCATAGATCGGCATTACTTCGCCGGCATAGCTGGTCATGCCGCCTTCCACGCCGTCCAGCATCAGGTTCTTGATGCGGATGTTGGCGAAGGTGCCGCGCATCATCACTTCATGATGGCCGCGACGCGAGCCGTAGCTGTTGAAATCGGCGGGCGCGACCTGCCGCTCCTGCAGCCACTGGCCGGCCGGGCTGGCCGCCTTGATCGAGCCGGCCGGAGAGATGTGGTCGGTGGTGATCGAATCGCCGAAGATGGCGAGCGGCTTGGCGTCGATGATGTCGGCGACCGGCGCGGGCGTCATCTCCATGCCCTCGAAATAGGGCGGGTTGGCGACATAGGTGCTGCCGGCGCGCCACGCATAGGTATCCGAGCCGGTCACGTCGATCGCCTGCCAGCGCTCATCGCCGGTGAAGACGGCGGCATAGCGGCTCTGGAACATGTCGCGCGTGAGCGCGCCTTCCATCACCGAGCGGACTTCCTCGTTCGAGGGCCAGATGTCCTTGAGATAGACGTCTGTGCCATCGCTGCCCTGGCCGATCGGCGTCTCGACGAAATCGGTCGTGACCGTGCCCTTGAGCGCATAGGCAACCACGAGGGGCGGGGAGGCGAGGAAGTTGGCGCGCACATCCGGGCTCACGCGGCCTTCGAAGTTGCGGTTGCCCGAGAGGACTGACGCCGCGACGATGTCGTTGCCGTTGATCGCCTTGCTGATCGGATCGGCGAGCGGGCCGCTGTTGCCGATGCAGGTCGTGCAGCCATAGCCGACGAGATTGAAGCCGACGGCATCCAGATAGGTCTGGAGGCCCGCCTTCTCGAGATAGTCGGTGACCACCTGCGAGCCGGGTGCGAGGCTGGTCTTCACCCACGGCTTGGGCTTGAGGCCCTTTTCGGTGGCCTTCTTGGCGACCAGACCGGCGGCGACGAGGACGCTCGGGTTGGAGGTGTTGGTGCAACTGGTGATCGCGGCGATCACAACGTCGCCGTCACCAATGTCATGCGCCGCGCCCTCGACGGGCACGCGCACGGCGGCATCCTTCTTGTAGACCTTGGCGAGGTCGGCGTTGAAGACCTCGTCCACCTGCGTGAGGATCACCTTGTCCTGCGGGCGCTTGGGGCCGGCGAGGCTGGGCACGACCGAGCCCATGTCCAGCTCCAGCGTGTCGGTGAAGATGGGGTCGGCAGCTTCGGGGTCGAGCCAGAAGCCCTGCACCTTGGCATAGGCCTCGACCAGCGCGATCTGGTCCTCGTCACGGCCGGTGAGGCGCATGTAATCGAGCGTCTTGCCGTCGATCGGGAAGAAGCCGCAGGTCGCGCCATATTCCGGCGCCATGTTGGCGATGGTCGCACGGTCGGCGAGACTGAGCGCCGAAACGCCGGGACCGTAGAACTCGACGAAGCGGCCCACCACGCCCTTGGCGCGAAGCATCTGCGTAACCGTGAGCACGAGGTCGGTGGCGGTGATGCCCTCGGCCAGCGTGCCGGTCAGCTTGAAGCCGACGACCTCGGGAATGAGCATGGAAACCGGCTGGCCGAGCATCGCTGCTTCGGCCTCAATGCCGCCGACGCCCCAGCCGAGCACGCCAAGGCCATTGATCATCGTCGTATGGCTGTCCGTGCCGACGCAGGTGTCCGGATAGGCCACCGTTTCGCCATTGGCGTCGACCGAGGTCCACACGGCCTGTGCGACATGCTCCAGATTGACCTGGTGGCAGATGCCGGTGCCGGGAGGAACGACCTTGAAGTTGTCGAGGCTCTTCGAGCCCCATTTGAGGAAGTCATAGCGCTCGGCGTTGCGCTGATATTCCAGCGCGACATTGTCCTCGAACGCCTTGGGCGTGCCGAACTCGTCGACCATCACCGAGTGATCGATGACGAGGTGGACAGGCACCTGCGGGTTGATCTTGCTGGCGTCCGCGCCGAGCGCGTTCATCGCGTCGCGCATCGCGGCGAGGTCGACCACGCAGGGCACGCCGGTGAAATCCTGCATCAGCACGCGCGCGGGGCGATACTGGATCTCGTTGCTGGAGGCCGTGGGGTTCTTGAGCCAGTCGATGACCGCCTGCGCATCGCTGTTGGTGACGGTGACGCCATCCTCGAAGCGGAGCATGTTCTCCAACAGGACCTTCATCGAGAAGGGAAGGCGCGAGCAATCGCCGAGCTTCGCGGCGGCCTTCGCCAGCGAGTAATAGCCATAGCGCTTGCCACCGACATCCAGTGTGTCGCGCGTGCCAAGCGTATCCTGTCCGATCGCGGTCATCAGCGGGTCTCCTCGAAAAATATCAGTGGCTGGCACTCCGCATGGTTCTAGCCGTTCAGTGCGGTCGCAGCGCAGGGCGTTTTGATCGGTTGGGCCATAACGGTTCAATGCGACCTGTCAACGGGAGCGCGAGCGCGGGCCGGGCCAATCAGAGCGCGGACGTGGCGCCCCGGCTCGGTGCCGATATGACTGGATTGGTGGCGGGACAGCCAATTCATCCAAAATGGAACAAAACTGGTTCAAAAGGTTAATCGAATGGCGCATATTGGCGCCAGATCATGCAATTGAGGCTCCAAATGTTAACAGGCTTCGATGACAACCCGCGTTATGATGCAAGCTTTGCCCCCCGGCTCGACCAGATGCTGTCCGAAGCGTTGGAGCAGCCCACGATTCTGGTGGGAGGGGATCGCCCGGCAAGTAACTTTTTTGCGCGGGCTGCGGAGCGCGCGGGACTGCAATGCATCGGGTCTACAAGCCTCACGGCCCTTCTTTGGTCGGCGGTCTCGACCGTGCCTGACCTGCTCCTGCTCGATCTAAGGGGTGAGGAGGCCCACGACTGGCTGGAGCATCCCTTGGCGCCACAAGTCATGCTGAAGGGGCGCCGGGTCTGTGTGCTCGTCGATCTGGCTTCCCTCGAGCGCGCTTTTGCGCTTCTCGAAGGCGTCGAGGCCGAGGTCTTGTGCGATCCCAGCCTTGCGGACATCGTCACGATGCTCGTCTCCGCCGGGCTGCGCCCGATGACGTCCGGGCCTGCGACGATGCGCGATATCGCCGGGGACGGGGAGGGCGTTCGGCTGGAGAGACTGAGCGAGGAAGTCCGCCGGCTCGCCCAGACGCTCGAGCGACTGTCCGGCAGCGCCAAGCCTGCCTCGTCGCTGGCGGGGTCGACATCGCAAAGCGGACAGGCGCTTTCCCCGCCGCCCTCCACACAAAAGTCTCAGGCGGCAGCGGTCCCGGCCCAGCCGGCCATGGCGGAGCGGTCGCCGATCGAAAGCCGCGCCAGTGCCGCGGAGATCCGCGCCCTCATTCGGGCGCGGCGGCTCCGCGACGAGTTTCTGCCCGCGGACCTGTTCGCCGATCCCGCCTGGGACATGCTGTTGGACCTGCTGGCGGCCCGCCTTGCCGGCCAGCGCGTTTCGGTTTCGAGCCTCTGCATTGCCGCTGCCGTTCCGCCGACCACGGCGCTGCGCTGGATCACGCAGCTGACCGAACGCAAAATCCTGGTCCGGCTTGCTGATCCCACCGATGGACGGCGGGTATTCATCGACCTGACCGATGAGACGGCGGACGCGGCCCTGCAATGGGTCGACAAGGTGCGCCGCAGGGGCGGGCTTTTGGCGCCGCAGCGTTGAAGCACAGCTTGACCCGCCCCCATAGCGACCGATAAGGGGCGCCTGTGACGGGCGAACCGTCACGATGCTGCTGGGGCGATTAGCTCAGTTGGTAGAGCGTCTCGTTTACACCGAGAATGTCGGCGGTTCGAGCCCGTCATCGCCCACCAGCATCCTGTCCGGTGATCACACGGGCGTGCCAAAGCGCCCGCTGTTGAAATCATCGATCGCCGCGTGGATTTCCGCTTCGCTGTTCATCACGAAGGGCCCGTAGCCGACAATCGGTTCGTCGATCGGTTCGCCGGTGAGGACGAGCAGGCTCGACTCGCCCGCGGCCTGGATTTGAACATCCTTGCCGTCTTGGCTCAGCAGCAGAACCTCGGCCTCCTCAAGCGGCTGGGTGCCATTGATCGTGAGCCGGCCAGTCAGCGCGACGATCAGGGCAATGTGTCCCTCAGGCAGAGCGAGCGTCGTGTCCGCGCCTACGGTCAGCCGTACATCCCACACGTTGATGGGCGTGAAGGTACGGGCCGGCCCCTGAGCGTCGCCAAGGGCGCCCGCGATGATGCGTGCGATACCCGTAGCAGCACCGAGGTCGACGGTGGGAATGTCTTCGGCCGAAATCGCCTGATAACCCGCCGGCCCCATCTTGTCCTTGCCGGGCAGGTTCACCCAGAGCTGCACGATCCGGAACGGACCACCGGCGCGCGCGAAGGCGGGCGAATGGAACTCCTCGTGCAGAATGCCGCCGGCGGCCGTCATCCATTGCACGTCGCCAGGGCCGATGATGCCACCGTTGCCTGTGGAATCGCGATGCTCCACTTCGCCGTCATACACGATGGTGACCGTCTCGAATCCACGATGGGGATGCTGTCCCACACCCCGCCGGGCCTGCGTCGGTTCGAACGCGTGCGGCCCGGCATAATCGAGCAGCAGGAACGGGCTGATCTGTTGCCCAAGGTCATGATAGGAAAAGAGCGAGCGAACCGGGAAGCCATCGCCGACCCAGTGGCCCTGATTGTTGCCGTAACGGCCGAGAATTGCCTTGCGCACGAACGATCTCCGCAGGCGGGCACGCGCCAGCCTTTCCCCTCAGATAGGGTGAGAGACTCAGGAAATGAAGGACGGCGCAGCTCGCCGAGCGCCCGCCCGCCGCCACTTAGCGCGGTGGCAGCGGGGGCCGCATGGCGTTGCGACGCGGGCGGGTGAAGAGGCGTCCGCGCTCGGCCAGCAGGATGAAGACGAGCGCGACCAGCCCGGTGGCCATGAAGCCTTCCGCCAGTGGCTGGGTGGTGCCATCGAACCGTTGTCCGGTCGCCGCCCCGATCAGCGTGGCAATCGCCATGCGCGCAAAGCTCTGGAAGCTGGCGGCCGATCCGGCGATGTGACCGAAGGGCTCCATGGCGATCGAGCCGAAGTTCGATCCGGTAAAACCGACCATGCCCATGTTGAGCGCGATCAGCACCATGAACAGTAGCAGCGGCTCGGGATGCATCTGGCTGGCCAGCAGCTGCGCGACGCTGACGACGATGAAGAAGATGAGCGCGAGGTGCGAGACCCTACGGGCGCCGAAGCGCTCGACAATGCGGCTGTTCGAAAAGTTCGCCACCGCCATCGACCCCGCCACGCAGGCGAAGGCGAGCGGGAAGAAAGCCCCGGCATCGAACACGTCGAAGAAGATTTGCTGCGCGCTGTTCAGGAAGCCGAACATGCCGCCCATCATGATCCCCGCGCCGAGCATATAGCCCAGGCCCTGACGATCCTTGACGACCGCCGCCCAGTTGCGGGCGATGACCGGCAGGGAAATGCGCTGGCGCTGATCTTCATCGAGCGTCTCCGGCAGCCGGCGCCATGTCCAGACCAGTACGATGCTGGCATAAGCTGCGAGGACGAGGAAGATCTCGCGCCAGGATGCCACGGTCAGCACCAGTTGACCCACGGAGGGAGCGATGACCGGCACCAGCATGAAGATGATGAAGATCACGCTCATCAGCCGCGCCATGGTGTCGCCCGAGTAGCGATCGCGGATCACGGATACGGCGAGCACGCCCAGGCCAGCGGCAAAGAAGCCGTGCACCGCGCGCATCGTGAGTAGCATCTCGTAGGTCGGCGCCAGTGCGCTCGCGAGGCCGCCTAGGGCCGAAAAGGTAATGCTGAGCAGCAGCATTGGCCGGCGACCGAACCGGTCGGCCAGCGGACCGGCGACCAGCGATCCGACGGCGTTGGCCAGCATATAGGCCGTGATCATATATTGCAGCGAATTGGGGTCGGCCACGTTCAGCGACGCGCGAATCGCGGGGAAGGCCGGCAGCATCGCGTCGATGGCGAGCGCATTGAGCGCCATGATCGACGCCATCAGGCCGACAAATTCACGTTCGTTCATGGGAAAGGGCTTGGCCGCAGCAGTCATGTCGTCGTTTCGCTGTTCTGTTCGTGGCACGCCCTATGCACCGCCTGTTGCCATCTGGCCACCCCGTTGTTGCACTGCAGCATAATTCGGAAGGGTGGTGTGGCGCCCATCAGGCATGCAGCAGGAAGACGGCGTGTTCGGCGAACAGATTGGCATTGGCTGATCCCGTCGTGCGGCCATGGTTAAGGAACCATTGGGCATCGATGGTCCAGCCGCGCTCACGCACCAGCGCCCGAAAATCGTCGATGGTGAGGTGATGGATGTTGGGCGTGTCGTACCAGCGCTCGGGCAACAGCGGCGTCACCGGCATCCGCCCGCCCCACATCAGAGAGAGGCGCCCGCGCCAATGCGCGAAATTGGGAAAGGAGACAAAGGCCTGTTTGCCGATGCGCAGCAGTTGCTCGATCACCTTGTCCGGCCGCCGCGTCGTCTGGAGCGTCTGACTGAGGATCGCGAAATCGAAGCTCTTGTCGGGATAATAGCCAAGGTCGGTGTCGGCATCGCCCTGAACGACCGGCAGGCCGCGCCCGACGGCCGCGGCAACATTGGCCGGATCGATCTCCAGCCCGCGCACATCCGCGTGTGCTCCGTCGCGCATCGCCGCCATGAGCGCGCCATCGCCGCACCCCACGTCCAGCACCCGAGAGCCCGTGGTGACGTGGCGCGCGATCAGCGCAAGATCCGGACGCAGGCCGTCAGTCATGTGGCGAAGTCTCTTCGCCATTCAGCAGTGTGTCGAAGGCGGGGTCGAGCCGTTCCATGTAGCGGTCCGGCTTTCGCGGGCTGCGGAAACCGAGTGGGGCATAGACGCCATGCGCATCGAGCGTGGTGAGTCCGATACGCCGGATGCCCTGGAAATCAGGATGATCGAGAAACCACTGGACCATGCGGCGTGCCAGCCCGGCCCCGCGCGCGGCCTCGTCGACCCACACGTCGCTCAGCCAGGCAAAGGTGGCATGGTCGGTGATCATGCGGGCGAAGCCGACTTGGGTGCCGTTGCGATAGGCGCCGAGGCAGTGCGATCCATCAATGGCCCGGTCCACCAGCGCGCGGGCGATGCCGGGCGACCAGTAGCTCGAGGCTAGCCAGCCATGAATGCGCGCGCGGTCCAACCGGACCGGATCGTCGCTCAAAGTGATATCAGCGTGCATCCCGGTCACGCGCCGCCTCTCAGGAAGCCGTCGAGCACGCGATTCATCTCCGGCGCATCGAGCAGGAAGCTGTCATGCCCGAAGGGGCTCGAAAGCTCGACGAAGGTTGCGGCCCGACCGGCGGCATGGAGCGCGTGGACGATGTTGCGCGACTCTGTCGTCGGGTAGAGCCAGTCGGTATCGAAGCTGATGATGCAGAACCGCGCCTGCGTCCGCGCGAACGCATTGGCCAGACTGCCGCCATGATCCTCCGCCAGATCGAAATAATCCGTCGCCCGGGTGATATAGAGATAGCTGTTGGCGTCGAACCGCTCGACGAAGCTGATGCCCTGGTGGCGCAAATAGCTCTCGACCTGGAAGTCGGCATCGAAGCCGAAGGTCTTCGCCTCCCGCGCCTGCAGCTTGCGGCCGAACTTTTCGGTCAGCCCGGCTTCGGAGAGATAGGTGATGTGCGCGGCCATGCGCGCCACCGCCAGACCCGCCGCCGGGGGCTCGCCGCTGGCATAATAGTCGCCGCCGCGCCAGCGCGGGTCGGCCATGATCGCCTGGCGCCCAACTTCGTGAAAGGCGATGTTTTGCGCGCTGTGACGGGCGGTGGTGGCAATCGCCAGCACGGCGCGCACGCGCTCGGGATAGAGGGTCGGCCACGCCAGCGCCTGCATCCCGCCCATCGAGCCGCCGACCACGGCGGCAAGCTGGGCCACGCCCAGATGATCGAGCAGCATCGCCTGGGCGCGGACCATGTCGGCGATGGTGATGACGGGAAAGCGCATCGCAAAAGGCGCACCGGTGGCAGGATCGATGCTGGCCGGGCCGGAAGAGCCGAGGCAACTGCCCAACACATTGGCGCAGATGACGAAATGTCGCTCGGGGTCGATCGGCTTGCCGGGCCCCACGGCGCGCGTCCACCAGCCGGGCTTGCCGGTCACCGGATGCTCCGACGCCACGAACTGATCGCCGGTCAGCGCATGGCAGATCAGCACGGCATTGCTGCCCTGCGCGTTCAATGTGCCATAGGTTTCGTAAGCGATCTCAACGGGCGTCAGGCTAGCGCCGCTATCGAGCCGGAGCGGCCCTGCCAGCCGGATGGACCGCCGCAGGCCGAAGCGCTGGTCTGTGGAAGCGATGGCACTCTCCATGGACATGATCCAGCGCTTGAGCCGAAGAACGGGCATTGTCAATCGGGCCGGCGGGGCGGGGCGGTGGAGCGCATCATCGCGGAGCTTTGGGCGAATCGCACAGGCCTTTGCCAATTGCGCACAGCGGGGCTAAAGCGCCACGCCATGACAGACGATCTGCAAAAGCCCGCCGCGCCCGTCGCCAAAGACTGGATCATGGCCATCGCGCCTTATGTGCCGGGCAAGTCGAAGGCGGATGATGGCCGCGAGGTCGTGAAGCTTTCGTCCAATGAAAATCCCTTCGGCACAGCCGAGCCGGTGCGCGCGGCATTCCGCTCCGCTGCCGACTGCCTGGAGCGCTATCCCGACTCCGCTGCGGTGGAACTGCGCGAGGCGATTGCGCAGCGGCATGGGCTCGATCCGGCCCGGATCATCTACGGCACCGGGTCGGATGAAGTGCTGCACATGGCTGCCGGCACCTTTGCAGGCGCGGGCGACGAGATCATTTTCATGCGCTATGGCTTCTCCGTATACCCGATCGCGACGCGTCGCGTCGGCGCGGTGCCCGTCGAGGTGGCGGACAAGGATTATGCGACGGATGTCGATGCCATCCTGGCCCATGTCACGGACCGCACCCGGCTGGTGTTCCTCGCCAATCCGAACAACCCGACCGGCACGTTCACGCCTCGCGCGGAGATCGCCCGCCTGCATGCCGGACTGCCGCCACATGTTCTGCTGGTGCTGGATCAGGCCTATAGCGAATATCTCGACGCCGAGGATGACGATGGCGGGCTGGAGCTCGCCCGCACCGCACCCAATGTGCTGGTCACGCGCACCTTCTCCAAGATCTTCGGCCTTGCTGCCGGCCGGGTCGGCTGGGGCTATGCCAGTGCGGAGGTGATCGACGCGATGCATCGTATCCGCCAGCCCTTCTCCTTCCCGATCGCCTCGTCCCGCGCGGCGGTCGCGGCGCTGGAGGCGCAGGACTTTGTGGAGAAGAGCCGCGCGCACAACAGCGAATGGCGCGCCTGGTTCGAGACGGAGATCGGGGCGCTTAGCAACAAGGGGCTGCGCGCCGTGCCGTCCAAGGCCAATTTCAGCCTCGTACTGTTCGAGGGCGAGACGAGCGCCGAGACGGCCTATAAGGACCTGATGGACGCGGGCTATATCGTGCGCTGGCTGCCGGGTCAGGATCTGCCCAATGCCCTGCGCATCACCATCGGCACGCCGGAAGACATGAAGGGGCTCGTCGCTGCACTCCGTCGGATCGTCGGCGCCTGATGCTGCCCTTTTCGCGCGTTGCCATCATCGGGCTGGGCCTGATCGGCTCGTCGCTGGCGCGCGCCCTGCGGGCCTATGCGCCGACCGTGCGGGTGGTCGGGCATGATGCCAATCCGGACGTGCGAGAGACCGCGCGGCGGATCGACCTATGCGATGATGTGACGGACACGCCCGGCGCGGCGGTGATCGATGCCGATCTGGTGGTGCTGTGCGTGCCGCCGGGTGCGATGGCGCCGGTTGCCGAGGCGATCCGCGACGATCTGGCGGCCGATGTCATCCTCTCGGAGGTGGCCTCCTCCCAAGCCAGCATCATCGCCGAAATCCACAGGGTCCTGCCCGATGTGACGCTGGTGCCGGCACATCCGGTTGCCGGCACGGAGAATAGCGGCCCGGAGGCAGGCTTTGCGACGCTGTTCCGCAACCGCTGGTGCATCCTGACGCCGCCGGCCGGGACCGATCCGGTCGCGGTCACGCGGGTCGAGGCGCTGTGGCAGCGACTGGGCGCCAATGTCGAGATCATGGATGCCGCGCATCATGATCTGGTGCTGGCCGTCACAAGCCATTTGCCGCACCTCATCGCCTATACGATCGTCGGCACGGCCAATGATCTGGAGAGCGTGACGCGCAGCGAAGTCATCAAATATTCGGCCGGCGGCTTTCGCGACTTCACCCGCATCGCCGCGTCCGATCCCACCATGTGGCGCGATGTCTTCCTCACCAACAAGGACGCGGTGCTGGAGATGCTTCAGCGCTTCTCGGAGGATCTCTCGCAACTGCAACGGGCCATTCGCTGGGGCGATGGCGACGCGCTGTTCGAGCATTTCAGCAAGACGCGGGCGATCCGTCGCTCGATCATCGAGCAAGGGCAGGACGACGCCGCGCCTGACTTCGGCCGGCAGCACGAATAATCGGCCGCCGAAACACAGCGATCGCTTCCGCGGCGTATATCCCTGACAGGATATGACGCCTGTACCCGGCTCGGGCATGAGCGCGCCCTCATGACATTTGGGGGGAAAGCAAAATGCCTATCAAGATGAAGACCTGTCTCGCACTGAGCACCGCCACGCTTCTGGCGGTGTCGCCCGCCTTCGCAGAAGATGCGCGCTACTCGGTTGGCGTCACCGCCGGCACGCTCGGCGCCGGGCCGGAAGTGGGGATGAGGATCAATGAGACGTTTGGCGTACGAGCCAGCGCGTCCTTCTTCGATTTCAGCCACGACATCGACGTCAACGACCTGACCTATGAGGGCAAGCTGAAGCTCGAATCCTATGGCGCCGTCGCGGACGTCTATCCGTTCGGCGGCGGGTTCCGGCTTTCCGGTGGTTTCCGCATCGCCAAGAACCGGGTCAGCGCTACGGCGACGCCGACCGAGCCTGTCACCATCGGCGATGTTACTTATATCCCGAGCGAGATCGGCACGCTCTCCGGCACGATTCGCGCCAAGGACTTCGCCCCGCTGCTGACCGTGGGTTATGGGGGTGGCCTGACGCGCGGCATCAAGTTCGGCGTGGACGCCGGCGCCATGTTCCAAGGCACGCCGCGCGTGGATGCGCTACGCGCCACCGGCAGCCTCGCCACCAACGCGGCTTTCCAGGAGCAGTTGCTCAAGGAACAGGCGGACGTCGACGACGAGGTCAACAAGTACAAGGTTTACCCTGTGCTGCAGTTTTCGTTGTTCTACGCCTTTTGACCTGACAGCGCAGGAATGAACGACGGGGCGCGCCTAGATGGAGCGCCCCTTTATCCAATGTCCCGCGCGATCAGCGGCGTTTGACCGGCCCCTTGCGGCGCGCGGTGTGCCGGATGTTCGGCGGGCGTCCGGTGCGGCGGACGGGCGCACTGCCGGGACGGCGACGGTCCTTGCGTTCGGGCATGTGGCTGGCGCCGTGCGGAATCTCGAAGCGCAGCGCGCCGCTCACCGGGTCGGATTCGGCGATGCGCAGGTCGATGCGGTCGCCCATGGCATAGCGGTCGCCGCTATCCTCGCCGATCAGCGCCTGATGCACCTCGTCATAGCGAAAATATTCGCCACCGAGCGTTGAGACGGGCACGAGTCCATCGCCGCCCAGCTCGACGACGGTGGCAAAGAAGCCGAAGCTCTGCACGCCGGTGATGCGGCAGGCCATGATTTCGCCGACATGCTGCGCCAGAAACGCGGCGACATAGCGGTCGACCGTTTCGCGTTCCGCTTCCATCGCCCGACGCTCATATTGGCTGATCCGCTCGCCGATGGGTGCGAGATCGGCCACGTCTTCCGAAGAGAGCCGCGTGTCGCGCGGGAGCGACTTGTCCGCCGGGGCGGGCATTTCCAGCCCATAGGCGCCGACCAGCGAGCGATGCACCAAAAGGTCCGAATAGCGCCGGATCGGTGAGGTGAAGTGCGCATAGGAGCCGAGCGACAGGCCGAAATGGCCGAGATTGCGCGGGCCGTAATAGGCCTGCGTCTGGCTGCGCAGGATCTGCTCCATGATCTGCGGGCGCGCGGCGGCATCATCCGGAATCTGCTCGATCAGCCGGTTGAAGGTCTTGGTGGTGATCACCTGCCCGAGCGCCAGGCTGATGCCGTAGGTTTCAAGATACTCCTTAAGCGTCGTCAGCTTCTCCCGGCTGGGCGGCTCATGGACGCGGTACATGACCGGCGCCTTCTTGGCTTCCAGCGCCTTGGCGGCAGCGACATTGGCGGTGACCATGAAATCTTCGATCAGCCGGTGCGCATCCAGCCGTTCGCGGATGGCGATGCTGACGATGCGGCCTTCCTCGTCGAGCACGACCCGGCGCTCGGGCAGGTCGAGATCGAGCGGACCACGGGCATCGCGCGCCTTGGCGAGCGCCCGCCAGCAAGCCCAGAGCGGCACCAGCGCCTCGTCGATCAGCCCATCGCCTTTGAGGCGATCGATCAGGCCCGTGTCGAGCCGGGTGTCGGAGAAGGTTCGCTCGGGCTTGCCTTCGACGCGGTCGATGGCGGCCTGCGCCATCTCATAGGGAATGTTGGCGGCGACACGGATGATCGCGCGGGTAAAGCGCCAGGATTTGAGCGCACCGCCCGGTCCGATGACGAGGTGGCAGGCCAGTACGGCGCGATCCTCGCCGGCCTTGAGCGAGCACATGTCCGACGAGAGCGCGTGCGGCAGCATCGGCACGACACGGTCGGGGAAATAGACGCTGTTGCCGCGCTTGCGCGCCGAGCGATCCAGCGCCGAGCCGGGGCGCACATAATAAGAGACGTCTGCAATGGCGACGATGGCCTTGAAGCCGCCTTCATTGGCCGGATCATCGTCGGGCGCGGCCCACACGGCATCGTCGAAATCGCGGGCATCGACCGGATCGATCGCCACGATGGGCAGGGCGCGCAGGTCCTCGCGCGCATCGGCGTGGAGGGGCAGGTCGTGGACCTTCGCGGCTTCGGCCTCGGCCTCCTCGGGAAACACGTCGGGGATGCCATATTTGTGAATGGCGATGAGGCTGAAGCTGCGCGGCTGGAAGGGGTCGCCGAGCACATCCGTCACCCGCGCGGTGATGCGCGGGGGTCGGCCACTTTTCTCGGCCAGCACGAGATCGCCCGGCTGCGCATCGCCCTGGTCGCTGATCGGCGTCTCATAGCGGATGCGCTTGTCAACGGGACGCAGGATCAGCTTGCCGCGCTCGTCCTTGGCCACCACGCCGAGCATCTGCTCGGTCGCGCCGGCCAGCTTCTTCATGGGATGGGCGACCCAGCCATGACCGGCCTGCTCGGTGCGTGCCAGAATCCGGTCGCCAACGCCCAGTGCACCGCGCTTGCCGCGCTCGATGACGCGCAGCTTGGGAATAGGGTGGCCCTCGGCTTCCCAGCGCTCCGGTACGGCGATGACCTGACCGCCATCGGACTCGACCACGCGCAGCACGGTGACCTTGGGGACGCCGCCCATCAGGTTGAAGGCCCGCGCCTTGCCGGTTTCGAGCAGGCCTTCATCGGCCATGTCGCGCAGCAGGGCCTTGAGCGCGATCTTCTCGTTGCCGCGCAGGCCAAAGGCCTTGGCGATCTCGCGCTTGCCTGCCGGCTGATCGGCATTGCTGATGAAATCGAGGATCTGTTCGCGCGTCGGCAGGCCGGCGGGCTGGGGAAGGGTGGGCTTTCTGGGTGGTGCCATAGCGTCGATATAGGCACGTGCCGGCGCCGGCGCTAATCAATTGCAACGCGGCCCGTTCGGCGCATTTCGGGACTCGGCGAGGAGCGCGAGTCGACGGATGGGATTTGCGCCGGCAAGCGAGCCTGCTATTTGCGGGGAGATTTCCTCAGCCCCGCAGACGTCCGGGAGGTCGGACGGACGCCGGGCCGAGCGACGGATCTAGAGAATGTTTTTTGGATAGGAAGCCGATTGTGCCGATGCCGGCAGACCAGTCCAACCCAGCGGCCGCTCGGCCTTCCCGCACGAATCTGCTCCTGTCCGCGACTATTGAGGCGGAGGGGATCGCCGCTCCGGTGCGCATCCGCAATCTCTCCGAGCACGGCGCGTTGCTGGAAGGCGCCGCGCTGCCGCCGGTCGGCGCGGGCCTCGTCTTGCGGCGCTTGCAGCTGGAGATGGGCGCCACGGTCATCTGGGTGGACAAGAATCGCTGCGGCGTGCGCTTTGAGGGCACGATTTCGGTGTCCGGCTGGCGGGAGGGCAATTGGATCGCTGCCGCAAGTCAGATCGGGCTGCCCCGCGCCGATGCGCCTCTGCCGTCATCACGGCCCGCTGCGGCTGGGACGGCGCCCCGCGCCTCGGCCCCGACTGCGGAGCTGGATCGGCGAATCGCCGAGGAACTGGATGTGCTGCGGCATCTGATCGAAGACCTCGGCACGCAACTGGTCGAAACGGTGGATGTCACGAGCCGGGCGACCGCCTTGCAGCAGTTCGATCTTGCCGCGCAGACGCTTGGCTATCTGGCCGAGGTGCTCAAGGCGCCCGACCGGGCAGCCGCCATTGACGCCATCGGCATGGAACGCCTCCGCCAGCGCCTGCTCGGCGGCGGCTGAGGGCTTGATCGACTTAGGGCCTAAGTGCCCTTGATCGCACGCGGTGTGGCGCCTAAATTTTCCTTGCGGCGACCACGTTCCCGCCTCTGACGTCAAGACCGGGACGGCCCGGCGCTTTCAGGAGGCTGTCATGGCGTGGATTGCGCTTTTTATCGCGGGTTTGTTCGAGGTCGTCTGGGCAACGGCCATGAAGCAGTCGGATGGCTTCACCCGGCTATGGCCCACCCTCGTCATGATCGCGGCGATGCTGCTCAGCTTTGCCTGCCTGGCCTGGTCGCTGAAGGTTTTGCCACTCGGCACGGCCTATACGATCTGGACGGGCATCGGCGCGCTCGGCGCATTCGCTGTCGGCATCGCGTTTTTTGGGGAGGCGCTTACAGTGCTGCGGCTGACCGCTGCTGCGCTGATCGTTTCGGGCCTCGTCCTCATGAAGATTTCAACGCCGGTCTAGATCGTCTGGCGCAGCCAGCGGCCCGCACAATCCGGCCGCTGGTTTGACTTCATGCCTAAAGGCAGGCAGGTTGGCCGCCCAATTTGAGATAAAACAGGAGCTTATCGCCGGCCCCCTCGCGGTCGCGCCCATTGTCATGATTGATTCTATTCCCTCGGCAACCGACCCTTCCTTTTCCATTCCCCTTTTCGATCGGTGGTTCGCCGGTCTGCCGGCCTGGGCTGAAAGCCTCGCCGGGCTGGCAATCCTGATCGCGGTCGCGGCGCTCGCGAACTTCATCTTCAAGTCGATCCTGCTGCGCATGGCGCTGCGCGTCCTGCCGCACGATACGCCTGCACTTGGCCGCGCGGTGGCCCGGCTGACCAATATCGTCCCGGCTATGGTCGTCGCGCGCGGGATCGCCGCCGTACCTCATCTGCCGCCATCGCTGGTGACGGTGGTGCAGAATGTGGCCGGCGCGTTCGTGATCCTCACCATCGTGCTGGCGCTCAGCCATGCACTGACCTTCGTCAACGATCTCTACCAGCGGCGGCCGCACGCCGTGAACCGGCCGATCAAGGGCTATATCCAGGTTCTCAAGATCGTGCTGTTCGCGGCGGCGGCGATCCTGATGATCGCCCAGCTGATGGATAAGTCGCCGCTGCTGCTGCTTTCGGGCCTTGGCGCCATGGCGGCAGTCGTCATGCTGGTGTTCAAGGATACGATCCTGTCGCTGGTGGCGTCCGTCCAGCTGACCTCCAACGACATGCTGCGCGTGGGTGACTGGATCGAGATGCCGCAGCTCAATGCTGATGGCGACGTGATCGACATCGCGCTGCACACGGTGAAGGTGCAGAACTGGGACAAGACGATCACCACCATCCCGACTCACCGGCTGATCGAGGAGAGCTTCAAGAACTGGCGCGGCATGTCCGAATCCGGCGGGCGGCGGATCAAGCGCTCGCTGATGATCGACCAGACCAGCGTGCGGTTTCTGTCCGATCAGGAAGAGCAGAGCCTGCGCCGCTTTGCGCTGCTGGGCGACTATTTGGTGGAAAAGCAGGCGGAGCTGGAGCGATGGAACAGCCGCATCGCCCATGACGGCCTCGATCCGGTGAACAGCCGGCGGGTCACCAATTTCGGGACATTCCGGGCTTATATGGCCGCCTATCTGCGGGCCAATGCGCGCATCTCGAAGGAGATGACGCTGCTGGTGCGGCAATTGGACCCGACGCCGCAGGGCATTCCGCTGGAAATCTACTGCTTCACTACCACCACGGCTTGGGCGGCCTATGAGGCGATCCAGGCCGACATCTTCGACCATATGCTGGCCGTGCTAGACTCTTTCGATCTGCGGGTGTTCCAGGAGCCGAGCGGACGGGATCTGCGCCAACTCAAAGCCGCCTGAGATGGGAAAAGGCGGGGCGAGGTCGGGCCCCGCCCCCTTTCCCGATCAGTCGCGCAGCAGGTCGTTGATGCCCGTCTTGGAGCGGGTCTGTGCGTCGACGGTCTTGACGATGACAGCGCAATAGAGGCTCGGGCCGGGCGTGCCGTCCGGCAGCGGCTTGCCGGGGAGCGAGCCGGGCACAACCACCGAATAGGGCGGCACCTCGCCCATATAGACCTTGCCGGTGGCGCGATCGACGATCTTGGTCGACTGGCCAATGAAGACGCCCATCGACAGTACCGAGCCCTGGCCGATGCGCACGCCCTCGACGACTTCCGAGCGCGCGCCGATGAAGCAATCATCCTCGATGATCACCGGGTCGGCCTGCAGCGGCTCCAGCACGCCGCCAATGCCGACGCCGCCAGAGAGGTGGACGTTCTTGCCGATCTGCGCGCAGCTGCCGACCGTCACCCAGGTGTCGACCATCGTGCCGTCACCCACGAACGCACCGATATTGGTGAAGCTGGGCATCAGGATGACGTTCTTGCCGACATAGCTACCGGCGCGAACGATGGAACCGGGTACAGCGCGGAAGCCGGCGGCGCGGAATTCCGCTTCACCCCAGTTTGCGAATTTGGAGGGCACCTTGTCCCACCAGTGGCCGGCGCCGGGGCCATTGTCGATCAACGCATTGTCGTTGAGGCGGAAGGAGAGCAGCACGGCCTTCTTGAGCCATTGGTTGACCTGCCAGCCATTAACGCTGGGCTCGGCCACCCGCGCTTCGCCGCTATCCAGCAGCGCCAGCGCCTTCTCCACCGCCGCACGGACGTCACCCGTGGTGGACAGGCCGATATTGGCGCGGTCCTCCCACGCGGCATCGATGGTGGCGATCAGCTTGGTATCGGTCATGACGTCCCTCGTATTTCATCGCGAGTGCGGAGTGTGGGCCGCCCCTTAATGCGTTTTGGCGCGATGCTGAACCGCTTTGTGACCGGGGCGTTGGCATTTCGGCAGTTGCTGTGACCGATGTCCTGTCGCCAGCAAGGCGTTGCGCTTCGCGGCTGATTCGACGCGGACTTTGCTGGTCTCGACTGAACGGGCCGGCTATGTCCCCGCACAGCCAAATCCCGATGATCGCACGTGAGCGGAAGGAACAGATTTATGAGCCGGATCAGTTTGCAACAGGCCAATGCGGTTATCGAGGGCGTCTTCGCGCAAGGGCAGGCCGCAGGGTTCAAGCCGCTGAGCGCCGCCGTCGTGGATGCTGGCGGGCATTTGATCGCCTTTCAGCGCGGCGATGGCGCTTCTTTCGCGCGCGCGCAGGTGGCGACGGGCAAGGCGGCCGGGGCGCTCGCCATGGGCGTTTCGTCACGCAAGCTGGGGGATATGGCGCAGGAGCGCCCCTGGTTCATCGGGGCTTTTGCGGCCTCCGCGCCGCATGCGGTGATCCCGGCGGCCGGTGGCGTCATCATCGTCGACGATGAGGGCGTGGCGATCGGCGCGGTCGGGGTGACCGGCGACACATCGGACAATGACGAAGCGGCCGCGCTGGCCGGGCTGGCAGCGGCTGGCCTCAAGGCGCAGGGCTGAACGGCGGGGATGCAAGGCATGACGAACAAGGTGGACCGCGCCGGGCTCTCGGTGGCGCAGGAACTGGCCGACTTCATCGAGCAGCGCGCGCTGCCGGGTACGGGGCTGACTGCGCAAGACTTTTGGGCCAGGACGGCAGCGATCTTTGCCGATTTTGCGCCGCGCAATCGTGCGCTGCTGACGAAGCGCGACGATCTTCAGGCGCAGATCGACGCCTGGCATGAGGCGCGGGCCGGCCAGCCGATCGATCAGCAGGCCTATGAGGCTTTCCTACGCGAGATTGGCTATCTGGTTCCAGAGCCGGCGCCCTTCACCATCGATCCGCAAAAGGTCGATGCCGAGCTCGCAACGCTGGCCGGGCCGCAACTGGTGGTGCCGGTGCTCAACGCCCGCTTCCTGCTCAACGCGGCCAATGCGCGCTGGGGTAGCCTGTACGATGCGCTCTACGGCACGGATGCCTTGCCGGGAACGGCCAAGCCGGGCGGCTACGATTCCGAGCGCGGCGCGCAGGTCATCGCCTGGGCCAAGGCCTTTCTCGACAGGGCCGTGCCGCTGGTGTCCGGGAGCTGGGCGGACATGGGCGATCCCGCCAAGGGCTTCGCCATCGCGGACGGCACCCAATATGTCGGCCAGACGCCCAAGGGCCGCCTGTTCCGCAAGAATGGCCTGCATATCGAGGTGGTGTTCGACCGCAATCACCCCATCGGCAAGAATGACCCCTCGGGCATCGCTGACGTGGTGATCGAATCGGCGCTCTCGACCATTGTCGATCTGGAGGATTCGGTCGCGGCCGTGGATGCGCAGGACAAGGTGGCGGCCTATGCCAACTGGCTCGGGCTGATGCAGGGTGACCTCTCCGCGACGTTCGAGAAAGGCGGTAAGACGCAGACGCGCAGGCTCAATCAGGACCGGGTTTTCAAGGATCGCGAGGGGTCGGAATGGTCGCTCAAGGGACGCAGCCTCCTGCTCGTCCGCAATGTCGGCCATCTGATGACCACGCCGGCGATTGTGCTGCCCGATGGCGCCGAGGCGCCCGAGGGCATTCTCGATGGTATCGTGACCAGCCTGATCGGCCTGCACGATCTCAATGGCGCCGGGCCGGTGCGCAACAGTCTCGCCGGCAGCGTCTACATCGTGAAGCCCAAGATGCACGGGCCGGAGGAATGCGCCTTCACCAACGATCTGTTCGATGCGATCGAGGATATGCTGGGCATGGACCGGCACACCATCAAGGTCGGCGTAATGGACGAGGAGCGGAGGACGTCTGCCAACCTCATGGCCTGCATCGCGGCGGTCAAGGATCGGGTGGTGTTCATCAACACCGGCTTCCTCGACCGGACGGGCGATGAGATTCACACATCGATGCGAGCCGGGGCGATGATCCGCAAGGGCGACATGAAGAGCGCCGCCTGGATCAAGGCCTATGAGGATCGCAACGTGCAGATCGGTCTGGCCTGCGGATTCTCTGGCCGGGCGCAGATCGGCAAGGGCATGTGGGCGGCGCCGGACCGGATGGCCGACATGCTTGAGCAGAAGATCGCGCATCCCATGAGCGGGGCGAACACGGCCTGGGTACCCTCACCGACGGCGGCGACGCTGCACGCGACGCACTATCACACCGTCGATGTGGCGGCGCGCCAGCAAGAGCGCGGGCGCGAGCTGGTGGCGCCGCTTTCGGGCCTGCTCACCGTGCCGCTCTCACCTGGCACCAACTGGTCCGAGCAGGAGATCGTCGAGGAGCTGGAGAATAATGCGCAGGGGATTCTCGGCTATGTCGTCCGCTGGATCGATCAGGGGGTTGGCTGTTCCAAGGTGCCGGACATCAACGACATCGGCCTGATGGAAGATCGCGCGACGCTGCGCATTTCTTCCCAGCATATCGCCAACTGGCTGCTTCATGGCGTGTGTACGCCGGCGCAGGTCGATTCGGCCTTCGAGAAGATGGCGGCCAAGGTCGACGCACAGAATGCCGGCGATCCGCTCTATCGACCGATGGCAGGCCATCCGGAGAGCCTTGCGCTGAAAGCCGCACGGGCCTTGGTGTTCGAGGGCGTCGCGCAACCAAACGGCTATACCGAGCCCCTGCTTCATGCGTGGCGATTGCGGGTGAAGGCGCAGGACAACCGGGCATGAAAATGGGCGGCTCCGCAGGGAGCCGCCCAAGTCGTTTCAGCGTTGTGCGCGCCGCGTCTTAGGGATTCGCGGTGGCCGGCTGCTGTGTCGCCATGTCGGCCGAGGCCAGTTCCTGAATCTTCTTTACGAGATCCGGATTGGTCCGGGTCGCCTGGGCAATCTCGTTGTAGCGCGCCGGCGTCAGGCCATTGGACTGCACTGCGGCGAGCATCTGCTCCTGCTTGGCGTCGGCAGCGACCGTTGCGTCCTTCTGGATCTTGTCCGCCTGGATAGCGGCCTTTGCAAAGCCGACCAGCTCCGCGTCCGTAAAGCTCGTGGGAGCCGCTGCCGTGGCCGGTGCGGCCGGCGTGGCAGGAGAAGCCGGCGCTGCGGGCGAGGCGGGCGACGCGGGCTGTGCAGTGGCTGGCGCTGCGGTGTCCTGCGCCATGGCTGGCACAGCAATGCCGCCGCTCAGCAGCAACGCAGCGGTGTAAAGCAGTGATGACTTCATGACGGATACCTTTCAGATGTTTTGAACCGTGCTTGAAAGGTAGGGAGCGATGGGGAGGGGGCAAATAAACGTCGATTACACGTTTGCTCACCGGGGTGAGGTGTGTCTGCAGCGCCACTCATGCACCGTAAGTCGATGATTTCTCGTGGCCCGCAACCAGCCGTTACAGGCTGGCTCTGCGTTCTTCACAGCAAATGGGGGAAAATGGTGCTGCCGGCGAGGATTGAACTCGCGACCTCAGCCTTACCAAGGATGCGCTCTACCACTGAGCTACGGCAGCACTGCCGTTCGCAGGGGTACCCCGCGTCAGCAAGGCCGCGCCTATGGCCTTACCGTCTGGCCTTGTCAAGGCGACTTGCAGCGCAAAAGCCGGATTCGTAAAGCAAGAGGATGAGCACCCCGCCCTCCGACCGCCAACGCCGGCTCGCCGAAGCGTTGCGGGCCAATCTGCGCCGCCGCAAGGGGCAGGCCCGTGCCAAGAGGGATGCGCCGGATTCAAAGGCCAAGCTGGATCAACCTGTCGAGGGGCGCGAAGAGGAGGCTCCTACGGATCGCTAGGGCGTCGCAGCGGTTCAACCTAGCCTTCCCGACGGTTACTCTCGCCATTTGACATTGTTCGTTCGATCGAACAAATATCCTTCATGCGGTCTCCATCGTCATTGTGCTGCTCATCGTTGAACGCCGCTCGACGAAGGATCTCGAGATCGAGCGGTTCAGGGACGTGCCACCAGCACGTCCGCCACGCCACGACGGGCAAAGAAAATGCATGAGGCCGTAACCCGCATGCGCAAGAAAGCGCTCGCAACGGATATCGAGGCCGCATCCGTGGACACAGAAAGCCCGGCGCGAAGCGATCTTCCGTTGCAGATTATCGAGGCGGCTCTCGAGCAATTCGGCCGCTTCGGCTTCGATGGGGCCAGCACGCGAGAGATTGCCCGCGCCAGCGGGACGGCGATGTCCTCGATCACCTATCATTTCGGCTCCAAGGAAGGGCTCTACCTCGCCTGCGCCGACCATATCGCCTCGGTCGTCGGCAGTATCTACGCGCCGCTGATCGCCATCATCGAGAAGCAGCCACCGCAGACGCCCGCGCAGGCCCGCACACAGATGCTGGCGCTGCTGGAGACGCTGGCGCGCTTCCTGCTCTCGTCGCGCTCGGCGACCTTTGCGCAGTTCGTGGCCCGCGAGCAGCAGCACCCGACCGAGGCCTTCGCGCGCCTCTACGATGGATTGATAGGGCCACTGGTGGAGACCGCGATTCTTCTCTCCGCGGTCGCACGGCCCTCGCTCGCCGAAGCGGAGCGCCGCCCGCTGATCCTCCATATCATGGGCATGGCGCTGATTTTGCGCCTCGGCCGCGCCTGCGTGGTGCGGACCATGCAAGTGCCCGATCTCGATTCCGCCACGGGCGAGGCGCTGGTCGCCAGCCTGCTCAAGTCCGCCGAAACCCTGCTCACCGAGGAATGACGCCATGACCCGCCAGCGCCTGATCGTGCTCATCATCGTCGCCGTGCTGCTGATCGCTGCCGTGAGCACGCGCGGCTTCGGGCTGCTGGGGCGGGATGACGGGCCTCTGACGCTCTATGGCAATGTCGACATTCGGGAAGTGGATCTCGGCTTCCGGGTCGGCGGGCGGATCGCGCAGATCCCGGTGGAGGAAGGCCAGCGGGTCAAGCAGGGCATGCTGCTGGCCGAGCTGGACCGAGCCTCCATCGATAGCGCCGTCGCCCAGTCCGATGCACGCGTGGCGCAGGCGCGCGCGGAACTGCTCAAGCTTCAGCGCGGCAGTCGGCCGGAAGATGTCACTCAGGCGCAGGCCCGCCTTGCGGCAGCGCAGGCGGCGGCGCGCGATGCCCAGCGCGACTATGAACGTCGGCAGCCGCTGGTCGCCCCGGGCGCAATCAGCCGCGATGTGTGGGAAGCCACCGTCGCCATGCGCGATCGCGCTAATGCCCAGCTCGCCGAGGCGCAGGCGGCGCTGACCCTGGTGCGCACCGGCGCGCGGCGCGAAGACGTCGAGGCGGCGCGCGCGGCGCTGCAGGCCGCAGAGGCTGCGCGCAAGGGCGTTGGCACCGATCTCGACGACGCCCGCCTGCTCGCGAGCGTGGATGGTGTGGTGGTGACGCGCGCGCGCGAACCCGGCGCAATCGTGGCGCCGGGCGAAACCGTCTTCACGCTGGCCATCGATCGCCCGGTGCGCGTGCGAGCCTATGTGGCGGAGAACCAGCTCGGCCGGATCGCGCCGGGTATGACAGTGACGATCACGGCGGACGGCAACCCCAAATCTTATTCAGGCATCATCGGCTATATTTCGCCGCGCGCGGAATTCACCCCCAAGACGGTGGAGACGAGCGATCTGCGCACCGACTTGGTCTATCGCTTGCGGATCGTCGTGGATCATCCGGACGGCAAGCTGCGGCAGGGCCAGCCGGTGAGCGTCTCCATCGCCGATGCCGCTCCTGTAGCGAAGCGCTGACCATGCGCGGGACGTCGCCATCGCGACGGAATAACGGCGGTAGGCCGATATGAGTGACCTCGCGCCAGTCGCTGGCGATGGCCAGCCGGTTGCGACGGCCACGGGGATCGTGAAAGCGTTCGGCGACACGCGCGCGCTCGGCGGGGTCGATTTGGTTGTGGTGCCGGGCAAGGTTACCGGGCTGGTGGGGCCGGATGGTGCCGGCAAGACAACGTTGATTCGCGTGCTGGCCGGGTTGATGCGGGCGGATGAAGGCACCGTTTCCATTCTCGGCGCGCCGCCTGCCGATCGCCTTGATTCGATCGGCTACATGCCGCAGCGCTTCGGCCTCTATGAAGACCTGACCGTGCGCGAGAATCTCGTCCTTTATGCCGAGATGCGGGGTCTGCCGCGCGATGCGCAGGAGAGCGTCTTCAAGCGCCTCCTCGAATTCACCGACCTTGCCCGCTTTCAGGCGCGCCCGGCCGGCAAGCTCTCGGGTGGCATGAAGCAGAAGCTGGGCTTGGCCTGCGCGCTGGTGAGCACGCCGCCATTGTTGTTGCTCGACGAGCCGGGCGTGGGCGTCGATCCGATCAGCCGCCGCGAGTTGTGGGCCATGGTTGCCGAGCTGACCAAGGAGGGCATCGGCGTGCTCTGGTCCACCGCCTATCTCGATGAGGCCGAGCTGTGCGACACGGTGTACCTGCTGAGCGAGGGACGGACGCTGTTCACCGGCCCGCCGGCCACGCTGACCGATGCGATCAGCGACCGCGTGATTCGGGTCACCGGCTTTGCGGAGCGTCGGCGGCAGGCGCTCACCCGCGCACTCGACCGGCTGGACGTGATCGACGGCACCTTGCAGGGCCGCGCGATCCGCCTGCTCATCGGCGAAGGCCATGCGGTGCCTGATGCCGATGCACTCGATATGGGGCCGGAAACGCAGGTGTCTCGGGCACCCGCGCGCTTCGAGGATGGGTTCATCGAGCGGCTGGGGGGCGGGCCGGAAGGGACCAGCGCGCTGGCGGCGGCCTATCGCGAGATTCCCGCCAGCGATGCACCGGCCATCGAAGCCAGGGGGCTGACCAAAAGATTCGGCGACTTCACGGCGGCGCGCGATGTGAGCTTCACTGTTCCGCGTGGCCGAATTTTCGGCCTGCTGGGGCCAAATGGTGCTGGCAAATCGACCACGTTCAAGATGCTGTGTGGCCTGCTCACGCCGAGTGAGGGCAGCGGATCGGTCGCCGGGCACGATTTGCGCCGGGCCGCCGCACAGGCCCGCGGATCGCTGGGCTATATGGCCCAGAAATTCTCGCTCTATGGCGATCTGTCGGTCGCCCAGAATCTCGATTTCTTCGCCGGCGCTTATGATCTGTCCGGCGGGCAGGCGCGCGCGGCGATCGAGCGGGTGACGGACATTTTCGAGCTCGGCGGTAACCTCAAGCGCAATGCCGGGACGCTGCCGCTCGGCTTCAAGCAGCGCCTCGCTCTGGCCTGCGCGGTGATGCACGAGCCGCCGGTGCTGTTCCTGGATGAGCCGACATCCGGTGTCGATCCGGTGATGCGTCGCGAGTTCTGGACGCATATCAACGGACTCGTCCGGCGCGGCGTCACGGTACTGGTCACCACCCATTTCATGGACGAGGCCGAATATTGCGACGATGTGACGCTCATCTATCGCGCGCAGCAGATCGCTAGCGGTCCGCCGGATTCGCTCAAGGCGAAAGCTGGCGAACTGACCGGCAAGGATGATCCGACGATGGAGGATGCGTTCATCGCCCTCATTGAGGCGTCCGACGCCGACAGGGACGCGGAGGCAGCGGCATGAGCAGGGCCGATCCCGATCCGACGCTGGCGCAGGTGGAGGCAAGTGCCGGCGCCATGGGAGGCGCTTCGCGCCGCCGGCTGCTGGCGCTGATCGTCAAGGAATATGCCCAGATCCGGCGCGATCCTTCGACCTTCCTCATCGCCTTTGCGATGCCGCTGCTGCTGCTCTTCCTCTTCGGCTATGCGATTTCTCTCGATCCGCGCGACACCAAGATCGCTTTGGTCGTGCAGGATGACAGCGCGCCGGCCGCGCGGCTGGCGCAGGCCTATGCCCATTCGCCCTATTTCCAGGTCACCCCGCTCAATGCCGTGCTGCCTGCCCGCGCGCTGATGCAGCAGGGGGCTATTCGCGGCTTCGTCGTCATTCCGCCCGATTTCGGCCGAGCCATGGCGCAGGGCACGCCGCAACCAATCCAGATCGTCACCGATGGCACTCAGCCCAATCAGGCGAACTTCGTCGCCAGCTATGCCGAGGGGGTGCGCCAGACATGGATGGCCGACGAGCAGGGGATGCGCCTCGGGCGCCGGGCTGCGCCGCCCATCGATGTCTCCCAGCGCATGTGGTTCAATCCGGGCCTGCAGAGCCGCTATTTCCTCGTGCCCGGCGCCATCGCCATCGTGATGACGATGATCGGGACGCTGCTCACTGCACTGGTCGTCGCGCGTGAATGGGAGCGCGGCACCATGGAGGCGCTGCTGGCCACGCCGATGCGGATGACCGAGTTCATCCTCTCCAAGGTGCTGCCCTATTTCCTGCTCGGCATGGTCTCCATGGCGCTGTGCACGGTGATTGCCGTGACCGCCTTCGGGCTGCCCTTCCACGGGTCGATCTTTGCCCTGTTCGCCATCGCTGCCGCCTTTCTGCTGCCGGCGCTGGGGCTGGGGCTGTTCATCTCGGCAACGACGCGCAACCAGTTCGTGGCCAGCCAGGTGGCGTTGCTCGCCTCCTTCCTCCCGACCTTCCTGCTCTCCGGCTTTATCTTCGAGATCGGGTCGATGCCCTGGCCGATCCAGGCGCTGACCTATGCCGTGCCGGCGCGCTACCTCATTCCCGCGCTGCAAACCGTGTTCATGGCCGGCGACATCTGGGCGATCATCCTGCCCAACATCCTCATCATGCTGGGCTTTGGCCTGCTGTTCTTCATCCTCTGCTTCCGCGCGACGCGGCGGAGCCTTGACTGATGGCCGCCCGCTTCACCCGCCTGCGCGCGATGATCGTCAAGGAAATCTGGGCGCTGCTGCGCGATCCCAAGTCGCGCATCGTGCTCGTGCTGCCGCCGCTGATTCAGTTGCTGATCTTCACCTTCGCCACCACGCTGGACGTCAAGAATGTCGACATCGGCCTCGTCGATCGCTCCGGCGGCGCCCATGCGCAGGAATTGCTCCAGCGCATTGAGGGCAGTCCGCGCTTTCGGGACGTCATCCTACTGCCCTCCATGGCGGCGATGGAAGAGGCGATCGACGAGCAGAAGGTGCTGGCGGCGCTCGTCATCCAGGAGGATTTCGATCAGCGCCTTGCGCGTGGGCAAAGCGCGACGCTGGGCCTGGTGCTGGATGGCCGCCGGTCCAATGCTGCGCAGATCGTCGCGGGCTATGTGAGCCAGATCGCGGCGGGCTATGGGGCGGAACTGGCGCCGATCAGTGCGCGCATGGCCAGCGGCAGCGCGGTGACGCATTGGTATAATCCCAGCCTCGATTATATGTGGTTCACCCTGCCGGGGCTGGTGGCGCTGATCATCTCCATCGCCGGCATTGCCATCACCTCGCAGGCTGTGGCGCGGGAGCGGGAACTTGGGACGTTCGATCAGCTGATGGTCTCGCCCATGCGGGTGCATGAGATTCTCATCGGCATGATGGTGCCGCCGCTCTTGGTCGGCATGGTCAATGGCGTGTTGTTTCTGGTGGTGGCGCAGGTTGCCTTCGGGGTGCCTTTCACCGGCTCCTTCCTGCTCTTCCTCATCGCGATGCTCTTTTACCAGCTTGCCCTCATCGGCCTGGGTCTGCTCGTCTCGGCTATGTCGATGACGCAGCAGCAGGCGTTTCTCGGCTCGTTCATCGTCACCGTGCCGCTCATCCTGCTCTCCGGCTATGCCGCGCCGATCGAGAATATGCCGGACTGGTTGCAGATCATTACGCACGCCGATCCGGTCCGCTATTTCCTCATCATCGTGCAGGGCCTGTTCTTGAAGGCCATGCCCGCCGCCGTCGTGTTCCATCAGCTCTGGCCGCTTGGCGTCATAGCCCTCGTCTCTCTGAGTGCGGCGGCCTGGCTGTTCCGTGCCCGAATGGAGTGAAGTCCATGCGTGTTACCCCTCTCCCTCCGCTCGCCGGCGCTGCGCTGGCACCGCTGCTGCTCTCCGCCTGTGCGCTCGGTCCCGCCTATGCGCCGCCGCAGACCCAACTGGCGGATCGCTGGCTGGGCGAGGCTGGGACAGGCGCCGTGAAGGCCGAGCGGTGGTGGGAGCAGTTGCACGATCCCATGCTAAACGGACTGGTCGAGCAGATGCTGGCCGGCAATCCCGATCTGCGCGAGGCACAGGCGCGGGTCGCGGAGGCGCGGGCGAATCGTGATGCCGCGCGCGGCGGGCGCCTGCCGCAGGTGACGACGAGTGCGAGCGGCAATCAGGTGGTGCTGAGCGAGAATGGCCAGATGCCGCTGGGCCAGATTCCCGGTTTCGCGCGGGACTTCCCGCTGTTCGATGTCGGCTTCGACGCCAGCTGGGAGCTTGATCTGTGGGGCAGGCAGGCGCGCCAGAGTGAGGCCGCGCAGGCGCGTAGCGAGGCGGCGGCGCTTTCGGCGCAGGCGGTGCGGATGCAATTGATCGCCGAACTGGCGCGGGCTTATGTTGGTCTGCGGCAGGCGCAGGCGGATCTTGCGGTCGGGCAGGAGATGCTTGCCGCGCGCACGCAGCTCGCCGATCTGGCAGGGCTGCTGGAGCGTGCTGGCGAAACCAATGCCATCGATGCCGGCCGCGCGCGGGGCGAGGCCGAGACTGCCCGGCTCGCGGTGACGCAGGCGCAAGCCGGCGTGCGGAGCGCAGCGGTGCAGGTGGCGCGGCTGGTCGGCAAGGAACCCGCCGCGCTGGTCCCGCAACTGGAGCGGCCGGGCGCCATTCCTGCGCCGCCGCCGGCCATTGCGGCGGGCCTGCCGTCCGAGCTGTTGCGGCGTCGGCCGGATATTCTCGGCGCCGAGCGGGAGCTGGCGGCAGCCACGGCCGACATCGGCGCGGCGCGGGCCGATCTGTTCCCGCGCCTGTCGCTCAGCCTGGCTGTCGGCCAGCAGGCCCGCGCGATCGGCGATCTGGTGAGCGGGGACAGCACCCGGCTGCAGGGCGGGGGCGGTCTGTTCTGGCCGCTGTTTAACGGCGGGCGGGCGCGGGCGATGGTGCGTGCGGCCGATGCGCGCGCGCAGGCAGCGGCGGCCCGCTATGATGGCGCCGTGGTCGGCGCGCTGGCGGACAGTGAAGACGCGATCAATCGATTCGACCGCAGCGTGGAGGGGCTCACCGCTGCACGCGAGACGCTGGCGCGGGAAGAGGCTGCCTATGCGCTGGTGTCCCGCCGCCAGGCCGCTGGCGAGGACGACCGGCTCGCCCTGGCGCGGGCCGATCTGGCGCGTCAGTCCGCGATGCAGCAGCTGAACCGTGCGCAGGCGGGTGCGGTTCAGGCGGCGATTGCACTCCACAAGGCATTGGGCGGTGGCTGGACGTCCGAGTCGCAGGCCTCGATGCAACCCGACGGAGCGCGCTGAGCGAGCCGTGTGAGAACAAGAAGAGGACAAGCGCAAATGGTGTCCGAACGGTTAAACTTTCGGGGCGCAGGAGCGCCGTGACCTGATCTTCGGAATCCCAACGATTCGCAGCGGGCGCAGCAAATTCCGGCCTCTCAAGGCTGGAAAAACGTGCTATATATCAGTGCCTTATCTGTTTAACCGTCCTTCCGGTCGGGATTCCGTGGTCAAGCATTTTATTTCAGATTTTTGACAGAGGGCGTGCTTGATCGGGGGGGCGAGCACTGCCACAACTTGCCCTCGGCGGGGCTCGAATCGTAGCCTCGTCATACAGCGGTCTGAGTTGAACACTGGACGTGGGAGGGGCACTCCCGCGAGGGATTTTCGCGTCCAGCGTCTGACAGCAGATCACCTGCGAGGAGTAGGACGATCGGGGATCGGGAAGACATGGGGCAACACGTGAATCAGCAACATTTCAGCAGCGTTGCCGACGACATCGGGCCAGCCGACATCGGCGAGCAGCCCGAGCGCGCGGCGCTGGAACAGGCATGGATGGAGATCCGCGCGGGGCTGCGCAGGGCCGTCGGGGTTCGCCTGTTCGATCAATGGATTCGGCCGTTGCGGCTGGGCAGCTTCTGCGCCCAGTCCGGCACGCTCGATATCGAGGCGCCGTCGGAATTCGCGGCGAGCTACGTCTCCAGCAATTTCGCCACGCGCATCGCACTGGCCTGGCGCACGACGCCCGTCGGCGTGCATGATCTGCGCATCGTTCGCGCCAGCGAGGCGCCTGAAACGGTGCCGGTCACCCCGCGCGGCTTCCGCCCACAGGAGAGCGCGGCGCGTCCGAGCCAGTCGACGCGGGCGCTTGCCTCCTCGCAAGACGCATCGACCAACCGGGAGTCGGCCGGGCGGCGCGCTGCGCAACGCTTCGAGCCGCGTCACGATTTCGCCGGCTTCATGACGGACGAGAGCAATGTGCTGGCGGCGTCGGCTGCCAAGGCCATGGCCGGCGCGACCCGCCCGGCCTTCAATCCGCTGTTCATCCACGGCCCGACCGGCTTTGGCAAAACGCACCTCCTCCACGCCATTGCGCAGGCCTATGGCGAGACGCTTGGCGGCAGCACCGGTGCGCCGCCGAGGGAGGGGGCGATCCTCTATATGTCGGCCGAGCGGTTCATGAACGAGTTCGTGGCGGCGATTCGCGCCAACGACACCTTCTCGTTCAAGGCCCGGCTGCGCGAAGCACGGATGCTGCTGGTCGACGACATCCAGTTCATCGCCGGCAAGGGGCCGACACAGGAGGAATTCCTCCATACGCTCAACGATCTCATCGATGCCGGTGCGCGGATCGCGATCGCCGCCGATCGGCCGCCCCAGCAGCTTGGCTCGGTCGATCCGCGCATCCTGTCCCGCCTCGCCGGCGGGCTGGTCGCCGACATCCAGCCTGCAGGCCTCGAGCTGCGCATGAAAATTCTGGAAGCGCGGCGCGAAGCAGTGGCGGACATTGCGGTGCCGGACGACGTCATCGCCCTGCTCGCCGGGGCCATCCGCACCAGCATTCGGGAGCTGGAGGGCGCCTTTAATAAGCTGGTGGCTTATGCCCAGCTCGTCGACAAGGCGATCACCACCGAACTGGCACAGTCGATGTTGGCCGAATCGCTGCGAGCCAGCCACCGGCGCATCACCATCGACGAGATCCAGAAGCTGTGCGCGGCTCATTACCGGATCGACCAGTCCGAAATGCGCTCACAGCGTCGCGCGCGTGCGGTTGCACGTCCGCGTCAGGTGGCGATGTATCTGGCCAAGAAGCTCACGCCGCGCTCGCTGCCGGAAATCGGCCGCGTGTTCGGTGGACGGGACCACAGCACGGTGATCCACGCCGTGAAGACCATCGAGGCGATGCGTCTCGATAATCCCGAGATGGATGCGGATATCCGCACGCTGCAGAAGCAGCTCGAGGGATGAAGGGGTGAAGAGGCGGGCTGGGTGCGGTGTACATCCGGCTCGGCTGGTCACGGGCCGCCGCCAGCCGAGATAATCATGTCCCGCGTCGGCCCGTTTGAGGCGATCAAATGCTCTCCACCCACCCACTACATGCTCCTGCGAAGGCAGGAGCCCAGGGCGGTTTAGGCGGTCCCATGCGCCCTAGGCTCCTGCCTTCGCAGGAGCACGGGGTGGTCAGGTCGTGGGGTTTTCTTCCCCAACGTGCGGCCATCGAAAGGCACGATGCACCGCACGGGACTTGGCAAATGAGGGCTCTTCCCCTATTTTCCGATCTATCGAAGCCTCCGTGGGGACGGGATGCGGGGCGCGTTGCAATCATCGATTGATCGAAAAGAGCCGTCATGTCCGTTGTGCATCGCCGTCAGTTTCTTACGCTCGCTGGAGCCGCCGCATCGGCTGCTCTGGTGCCTGCCAGTGTGCGCGCCGCCGTGCGCACGCCACCGCAATGGGCCAAGCTCGTTGCCAAGGCGGAAGCGGCCATGGACCAGTATAGCATCAAGTTGCGCGACCGGTTCGTCGTGGTGGACTTCTCGCTGCCCTCGGCCGCCGCGCGGATGTTGCTGGTCGATCGCGAGAGCGGCCTCCACCGGCTGCTGACCGTCGCGCACGGGCGTGGGTCCGATCCGGCGCATAGCGGCTTCCTGCACAGCTTCAGCAATGCGCCCGGCTCCAACGCCAGCTCGCGCGGGGCCTATCTCACCGGCGCTCATTATACTGGCCAGCATGGACGCTCGCAGCGGCTGATCGGGCTGGAGACGAGCAACGACAATGCCGAATCGCGCGCCATCGTGATTCACGGCGCCTGGTACAGCAATGACGACATGGTGAAGCGCCTCGGCAAGCTGGGGCGCAGCGAGGGCTGCTTTGCCGTGAGCGAAACGCAGATCAACCCTCTGCTCGACTGGCTCGGCCCCGGACGGATGCTCTACGCCGACAAGGTGTAAGGCGCCGCCACTGACGAGCGTGTTACGGGGCGCCTAGCCAGCCAGACATCCCATGCTGGAGAGTTGCCGGGTCGCTGCGAGGTTGCCGGCGCCGAGGGCTGCGGCAATGTCGCCATCCAGCCCGTAGACATCATCGAACCTGTTGAGCCGGCCTTTCGCATCGGCACGCGCGGTCATGTAGACGATGTAGACCGGAATCGGTGCGGACAGCTTGGCCGTCACGGTGGTGCCGGCGGCGACTGCAGCGTCGATCCGCGCTCGCGTCCAGTCCGTACCGGTGAGCATCGCCACGGCGAGGTCGAACGGTTGGTCCGTGCGCACACAGCCGTGGCTGAAGGTGCGCTCTTCCTTCTCGAACAGGCTCTTGCTCGGCGTATCGTGCAGGAAGATGGCGAGCGGATTGGGCATGTCGATCTTCATCTGCCCGAGTGCATTGCCGGGGCCTGGTTGCTGCACGACCTGCAGGCTGCCGCCCTGCTGGGTCCAGCTATAGCCCCGCGCGCGGGCCGTGGCCGGGCGCGTGCGGATCAACGCGCCGACGCTCTCGCGCACGATCGACTGTGGCACGGTCCACGTCGGGTTGAGGATGACCCCTGTAGCGGTGGTGGCGAATTGCAGCGTCGGCGTGCCGGGTTTGCCCACGATCACCCGGTGGGTGGCTAGCACCGCACCGCGATCGACCAGTTGCGCCACATATTCCGGCACGTTCACGATCAGATAGCGCGGCCCCATGTTGCGGGGCAGCCAGCGCCAGCGTTCGAGATTGGCGCGCAGCCGGGCGCGGTCCGCCACGGCATCGGCCGGCAGGCTCAGCAGCGCGGCCCGAAGCCTGCGATAATCGGCATGGGCGGGGGCCAGCCGGTCCAGCTCGGCAGCGATATCGCCGCTGCTCAGCGCGCGGTCGATCAGGGCGAGCACCGCGTCCGGGCTGAGATTGGGGGTGCGGAAATAGGAGAGGCGGCGCTGGTCGACAGGCACCCGGCCGTTGGCGAGGTCGCGGGCCATCAGGGCAAAGCTGCGGGTGGCGGCGATGTCCAGGCCGCGCTGGTCTCCAGCGCCAAGTGCAGTGGTGAGCCGGTCCAGCTCATAATCGCGCGGATCGAGGCCGTGCGAGTCGATCTTCCGGCCATAATCGAGCAGCGTGGTTGCCGCCGGTCGGGACCAGGGCGTGCTGGCCTGCGCGGGCATCGCGATGAGAAAACATAGAAGAGCGAGCAAGATACGAGGCATGGGCCGTCCTCCCAAGATGATCGGTCCCTCCTAGGCCGGCACCGCAACCCCGCCATGATATGCATCAATCTCCGTCGTCAGGCTGCGCATGGCGGGATGGATCGGCCGTCCGTTCGGGATGTTCAGCCACAGGCGCAACAGCAGGCGGCGCGCATCGGGCGTGTCGTGGAATTGCTGGCGCGAGTGCAGCACGAGGAAATTGTGCCAGAAGAACATCTCGCCGGGCTGCAGCACGAAATCGGCGCGGACATCGGGCCGCAGCGCGATCTCGTCGAACAGGGCGAGCGCCTCGCGGAATGCAGCAGGCAGCTTCTCCGGCTCGCGGCCATGGCGCAGGAACACGCGGTTGTTGAACCCACTGGTCTTGCCATCCAGTGTCCAGAAGAAGGGCAGCGCCTCTTCATGAGGCTGCGGCCGCTGGGGCCAGTCGATATAATGGCCCTCGTAGAGACGGGCGAGAAGATCGGGTCGCTCGCGGGCCATGATGTTGTGGATGGCGAGCAGGCTGACAGCACCACTCTCGCCGCCCTGCGCCGAGGCACGAAGGCCGTAGAGCGAGAGCACTTCGTGAAAATCGGTATGGGAGCGCAGTTCCAGATCGGACGTGTAGCCGCGCGGCGGCCCGCCCTCTTCCTTCTGGACATGGGCGATATGGTCGCCACGCGGGCTTTGCACGACGCCGGCGCCGATATGGGTGCCGAGCCCCCAATAGAGCCGCTCGTGATCTGCCAGATCATAACGGCCCGCATCGATCCCGGAGAGAATGACCGCGCCGCAGCCATGGAAAAGCTGCCAGCGTGCTGCCTTCATGAGCGCGTCGATTTCAGGGCAGGAGAAATCCTCGCGCCGGAGGTCATGCGCGACTCGGCCGCGCACGCGGAGCACGGCGCGATCGATAGCGTCGCGTTGCGCAGGGGAAAGCCGATGGGTGAAGCCTTCGCGTCCACCGATTTCGGCACTGGTCCAGACAGCGGGATCGTCGACCGGCACGGGATGCAATGGCATGGGCGGTCGATCCTCTCCGTTGATGGCCCGGTCTTCGCCGGTTGGGTCGTCAGCCGTTCAGAGGCTGGCGCCGGACGAAATGTCTGGCTTGTTCACGATGTCCGGGGTGTCGGCCGGGCCGCCGGCAAGGACGAAGCGCCGGTCGCAATAGCCGCAGTCGACATAGCCATGCTCGTCGATCTCCAGGAAGATGCGCGGATGCCCCAGCGCAGCGGGGATGCCGTGGCCCGAGCCATCGCAGGAGACTCGGCGAGCATGAACGTGAATGATTTCAGGCGGCGTGTGCATGAGGTTGGCGGTTAGCACCCCCGCCGCCAGCGGGCAATATGGAGGATGCTGTTGATCCCGCGCAAAGCCCGGCGACGATGGCTAACCTATCCTGCGCACATGTTGAAAGACGAGCGGCAGACGATGGGCAACCCATCAGAGCAACAGGACCGCGCGATCGCCGCACGGCTCGCTTATGCCGCTGCACTGGCCTGCGCGTCGCTCGCCCTTGCCTATGTCTGTGGGCAACTCCTCGAATGGCTTGGCCTACTGGGCTCTGCCGGCGGCCCGAATGCTGCCAGCGCCCCGCGCGGGCTGGCGCTGCTGCTCACGCCGTCGCTGTTGCTCGGCCCAGCCTTCGTGATCCTCATGGCCGCCCTGCATCGGCTCGCGCCGCCGGGGCGTCGGGCCTTCAGTCAAAGCGCGTTTGGCTTCGCGATCATGTATGCCACGCTCACGGGCCTCGTCTATTTCGTTCAGCTCACCTTCGTCGCGCCGAGACTGGCCAGCGGCGATACGGCAGGCATCGAGCCTTTTCTCTTCCTGCCCTATCGTAGCTTCCTCTTCGCGGTGGATCTGCTGGGCTACGCTCTGATGAGTCTCGCTACCTTGCTGGCTGCCTTCGCGCTGCCGGGTGGGCGTGGCGGTCGCGCGGCCCATGCAGCCTTGCTCGCCAACGGCCTCCTCATGCCGGCGCTGGCGCTGCAGATGTTCTGGCCGTGGCTGATCTGGGTGGGCGCCTTGTGGGCGCTCAGCTTTCCCGCCGCGATGCTTCTCGTCGCGCGCTTGGTGCGGCGGATTTGATTCCGCGCACGATCGCGCCTACATCGCCCCTTCAACGCCAGCAGGAGCACATCATCATGGACAAGGCACCGGACATCCGCCCGATTGTTCCTTCGTCACAGGTGTTCCATGCCCGGCCCAAATCCCGCTCTTCTCACCCTCGATCACGTCACGCTCGCCCGGCCTGACGGGACGGCGCTTTTCTCTGACCTGACTCTGGCCATCGGGCGGGAGCGGGTCGGCCTTGTCGGGCGCAACGGCGCCGGCAAGTCGAGCCTGCTCGCCATGATCGCCGAGGGCGGCGCGCCGCAGGCGGGGACGATCCACCGGACCGGGCGCATCGGCACCTTACGACAGATCCAGCCGGATGCCGGCAGCGTTGCACAAGCGCTCGGCCTTTCCGATGCGCTGGAGAGACTCGCGCGCCTGGACGGGGGCGAGGGATCGCCGGAGGATGCGGCAGAAGCGGACTGGACTCTGCCCGAGCGCCTTGAGCGAGCGCTGGCCGATGTCGGGTTGACCGGCACGGCTTTGGATCGCGATTGCGCGACGCTGTCGGGCGGGGAACGCACCCGCGTCGGGCTGGCGGCGATGCTGCTTGCCGAGCCCGAACTGCTGCTGCTCGATGAACCCACCAACAATCTCGACGACGCCGGCCGGGCCGCGGTGGGGGAGTTGCTGGCCTGCTGGCCGGGCGGCGCACTCGTCGCCAGCCATGATCGCGCGCTGCTGGAAGGCATGGACCGGATCGTCCAGCTCTCGCCGGTCGGGGCCTTCAGCGTCGGCGGGGGTTGGAGCGCCTTTGTGGCGAGTCGTGACGCGATGCGCGCACGGGCCGAGGACGAGCTGGATCGCAGCCAGCGCACACTCGCCCGGCAGCAGCGGGATGCCCAGGCTCAGGCCGAGCGAAAGGCCCGGCGGGACAAGGCCGGGCGCACTGCCCGGGCGCGGGGGGATCGGCCGCGCATTCTGCTCGGCAAGCGGGCGGAGCAAGCCGAGCAAAGCGGGGCGCGCGAGCGTCATCAGGCTGAGCGCCAGATCGACGCGGCAAGCGAGTCGCTGGAGGCTGCCCGCGCGCAGGTTGAGGTTCTGACGCCGCTGGAAATTCGTCTGCCAGCGGCCCGTCTCCCGCATAATCGCACGGTGTTGCGGTTTGAGGATGTGGTGCTGGCACGGGGCGGGCGCCGGCTGTTCGGCCCGCTGTCCTTTGCTATGACCGGGCCGGAGCGCGTCGCGATCACGGGCCCGAACGGCAGTGGCAAGACCAGCCTTCTGGCCCTGGCGGTCGGCCTGGCCGAGCCGAGCGCGGGGACCATCCATCGCGGGCCGGGCCGGATCGCGCTGCTCGACCAGCATGCCGACCTTCTGAGGCCCGGCCAGACCCTGCAAGCAGCGATGCTGGCCGCGCATCCCGGTATGACCCCGCACATGGCGCATGAGGCGCTGGCTCGCTTCGCCTTTCGCAACCGCGATGCCCTGAAGGATGTCGCGGTGCTGAGCGGCGGCGAGCGGCTGCGCGCCGCCCTGTGCGTGGTCACAAGCGGGCCGGTGCCGCCGCAGCTTTTAATCCTCGATGAGCCGACCAATCATTTCGACATTGAGAGTATTGAGCTGCTCGAGCAGGCACTCGCCGACTATGATGGCGCCTTGCTCGTCGTGAGCCACGATGCTGCGTTTCTGGACCGGATCGGCATCGCGCGGCGGCTCGCACTGGGCGTGGACGGCGCTGGCACGCGACGCTGAATGCCGCCGATCAGTCGAACAGCTCTTCGAGGAACGACTTCTTCCGCTTGGGATAGCCTTTATGCGAGCGGTAGCCGCCGTCTCGATAGCCCTGCTCGCGATATCGCTCGTCGCGGTACGGCTGCTGGATCTGAGGTTGGGGCGGATAAGGCTCGGCGCGGGTCTGCGGCGGGGCGGCAGGCGCCAATTCGGCACTGGCGCGCTCGATAATCTTGTCCAGCTCGCCCCGGTCCAGCCACACGCCACGGCATTGGGGGCAATAATCGATTTCGACGCCTTGGCGCTCGCTCATCACGAGCGGCACGTGGCAAACCGGGCAGGGCATGGATTGGGCTGATGTCATGAAAAACCTCCGATGGAACGATTGTCGATCGGGTGGCTGATGCAGGTGTTCAATAAGTCTGGACCCGGCACCGAGCGCACTCGATGCGGTCCGACATCACGATCCATAGGGGATCGCCAGAGGGGCCCGGCCCGCAGACCCAAAGTAGGTGAGCCCTGTCGTAGGTCAAGCCTTCGCGCGTGAAGCTATGCGCGCTGCGCCCATAATGCGCCTAAAAGAAAAGGGCCGCCCTGAAGAGCAGCCCTTGTTCCGGTCCCGGACGGGATATTCTGAACCTTCTGCGCGTCCGCGGAGCCGGACCATGGTCTGCTCCGCGAAACGACGTCGACGTTCTTAGCGCTTCGAGAACTGGAAGCTGCGGCGAGCCTTGGCGCGGCCGTACTTCTTGCGCTCGACGACGCGCGGATCGCGCGTGAGGAAGCCTTCTGTCTTCACGGCGGCGCGCAGCGTGGGCTCATACTTGCTGAGCGCCTGCGCGATGCCATGCTTCACGGCGCCGGCCTGACCGGAGAGACCGCCACCCTTCACGGTGCAGATCACGTCATACTGGCCGGTGCGGTCGGTGACCGTGAAGGGCTGGTTGATGACGAGACGCAGCGTGGGACGTGCGAAATAGGTTTCCTGATCGCGGCCGTTGACCGTGATCTTGCCGGTGCCGGGCTTCACCCACACGCGGGCGACGGCATCCTTACGACGGCCGGTGGCGTAGGCGCGGCCCTGCTTGTCCAGCTCCTGCTGGCGCAGCGGCGCGTTCGACACCTTCACCGGTGCCTGCACGGCGTCGGTGGCGGCGGGCGCATCGGCGTTACCCTGGGTGAGGTCCTGCAGATCGGACAGCGAGTTGACGGTATCGGACATCAGGCACCAACCTTGTTCTTGCGGTTCATCGCCGCAACATCGAGCACTTCGGGGTTCTGGGCTTCATGCGGATGTTCGCTGCCCGCGAAGACGCGCAGGTTGCGCATCTGCTGACGACCGAGGGGACCGCGCGGAATCATGCGCTCCACGGCCTTCTCCAGCACGCGCTCAGGGAAACGACCCTCGAGCAGCTTCTGCGGAGAGGTCTCCTTGATGCCGCCGGCATAGCCGGTGTGCTTGTAATAGCGCTTGTCGGTCAGCTTGTTGCCGGTGAACTTCACCTTGTCGGCATTGATCACGATGACATTGTCACCGCAGTCGACATGCGGGGTGAAGCTGGGCTTGTGCTTGCCGCGCAGGATGTTCGCGATGATGCTCGCGACGCGACCAACGACGAGACCCTCGGCGTCGATCAGCAACCATTTCTTCTCGACCGTGGCCGGGGTTGCCGGCTTGGTGGTCTTCATGAGCGCCTTCATGGCCTCTTGCCTCCAGGAATGAGTATCCAGAAAATAACAACAGCGGCGCCCCGGAAAAGGCACCGCCCGCGCGGCCCCAATGGCGATGAGGGGGCGGAGAGTCAAGAAAAAGCACGCCCTTGCTGACGGGTATCAGGATACCCTATCAGTCCAGACGGGCGTCGGGCCGGGTTTTTTCGTGCACCCAGGCCGCATAGGCCGGGGTGGTCTGCGCGGGCCAGGTGAGGATCGCGGGGAGATCATAGGCATGGGCCTGCGCAATGGCGGTCATGAGCGCCGCGCAGCGGTCCGGCGCGGCCTTGAACAGCACCACCGTTTCGGCGCTCTGCTCGATGACGCCATCCCACGGATAGATCGAGCAGCCTTCGCCGAGCACATTGGCGCAGGCGGCCAGTCGCTCTTGCACCATCTGGTGGCCCGCCGCTTCAGCCTCCGCGCGCGAACCATAAGGCACGTAGACCAGAGCGATCTCGCTCATGCGCGTGCGGGCGTGAGATCCGATTCGCGATCCCGCTGGCCGAGTCGATGCGCGCCGGCCACGGCGATGGCGAGGAGCAGCGCGCCGATAACCTGATGCGTGACGGCAATGTGCAGCGACACACCGGTCAGCACCGTGCCGATGCCGAGCATCACCTGCACCAGCGTGGCGCCGGTCAGCGCAAAAGAGAGGCGAAGCGCGCCCTGGGCGTGAAGGCGCCCGGCCATCCACAGCATGGCGCCCGCCGCGACCATGGCCCACCAGCGGTGGAGGAAATGGACGAGGAACGGGTCACTGGTCAGCGTCATCCACAAAGATCCCCACCACGCGATGCCGTCAGGCACGAAACGGTCGTTCATCATCGGCCATGTGTTGGAGACATAGCCGGCGCGCAGGCCGGCGGTGAGCGCACCGAGAAGCAACTGGATGAAGAGGATGAGCACGGGGATGGCGCCCGCCCATGTCGGCACGGCCCGTCGCGGCGCGGGGACCGCGGACGTGGTGGGGCTGGCGGGATTGGCGGCATCGTGCCGGGCGAGCCGCAGGAAGTCGCAGGCGGTCCACACCACCGCGCCGAGCAGGATCAGCGCCATGCCCAAATGCGCGGCGAGCATCGCCGGCTGCACGTTCACCCGGTCGACAAGGCCGCTCTTCACCATCAGCCAGCCGACGGCGCCCTGCGCGCCGCCGAGCGCCAGCAGCACCAGCAAGCGGACACCGAAGCCGCGCGGCACGGCGCGACGGAGCGCGAACCAGGCCAGCGGCACGGCATAGGCAAGGCCGATGATGCGGCCGACCAGACGGTGGAAATATTCCCAGAAATAGATGTGTTTGAACGCTTCGAGCGTCATGCCCTTGTTCATCAGCGCATATTGCGAACTGGTGCGATACTGGTCGAACTCTTCCTGCCACTGCGCCTCGTTCATGGGCGGCAGGGTGCCGGTCACCGGCTTCCACTCGGTGATGGAGAGGCCCGATTCGGTCAGGCGGGTGATGCCACCCACCGCCACCATGAAGAGAATCAGGCCCGCGACGACGAACAGCCAGCGTGCCAGCGTGGCGGGACGGCCAAGATGGCGCCCGCCGACCGCGGGCGCACTGGGCGAGGACGAGTGCGCAAGTTCAGCCATCCGGTCCCCATGCGCCGCGGGATCGGCGGAAGCAAGCCCCCCGCATAAAGGCCTCACCCGGAGGCAAAGGATATGTTGTATCTTCCCGCGAGGGGGCGTATGGCCCTTGCAATGAGAACGCTCACCGCACCCCGGATGTGGACAATGCCACAGCTCGACCGGCTGGCCATCGGCCTGTCCGGCCTGTGCGCCGTGCATTGCCTGACGACGGCCATTGCCGTGGGCGTGCTGTCTTCGGTTGCGGGCATTTTCGAGGCGGAGATCATCCATGAGGCCGGCCTGATGATCGCCATGGTGCTGGGCGCGGTGGCGCTCGGCCACGGCGCGCTCAAGCATGGCATGGCGCTGCCGGTCGCAGTCGGCGCGCTCGGCCTCGGCATCATGGCCGGGGCGCTCAGCCTGCCGCATGGCTGGGCCGGCGAGACGCCCTATACGCTGCTCGGCGTCGCCCTGCTTGCCTTCGGTCACGAGCTTAATCGCCGCGCCTTCTGGTGACCCCCTAGCGCCAGGGGCGCTGCGATGACGACCCCCCGCGCGATCAACATCCCCTGCTTGATCAAGGTCAATGTCTGCCCGGCGCGGCGAGCGCAGTGACGGATCCAGTCCTGAAGCAGGAGCATGGATCAATGGGTGCGATCGAAACGATCGAGGCGGGAACGACCGCCAAACGAATCATTCCCGGTACGCCGGTCTTCGACGGTGATGCGGCGGCGCGCGGTTTCGCGCTGAACGCCATGTGCTTTTCGTTCAACGATGCTGCCAATCGCGCCGCCTATCAGGCGGACGAGGAAGCCTATTTCGAGCGCTTCCATCTGAGCGAGGAGCAGCGCGAGGCGGTCCGCGCCCGCAACGTCCTCCAGATGATCGAGGCGGGCGGCAACATCTATTATCTCGCCAAGCTGGCCGGCATCTACGGCCTCAACGTGCAGGATGTGGGGGCGCAGCAGACCGGCATGAGTGTCGAGGCTTTCCGTCAAATGCTGCTTGACGCAGCCCATCAGCAAGAGGAGGCCTGAGCCATGGCGCATATTCTCGGCGGTATCTTTACCAGCCACGTGCCGGCAATCGGCGGCGCCATTGCGCGCGGTCAGGAGCAGGACCCTTATTGGAGCCCGTTCTTCGACGGGTTCAAGCCGATCCATCGCTGGCTTGCGACAGCCAGACCGGACGTTGCGGTGGTCTTCTACAATGACCACGGGCTCAACTTCTTCCTCGACAAGATGCCGACCTTCGCGGTGGGCGCGGCGGACAGCTACCACAATGCCGATGAGGGCTGGGGCCTGCCGGTGCAGAACGGATTCAAGGGCGACGCTGCCCTCTCCTGGCACATCATCGAGGGACTGGTGGAGGACGAATTCGACGTCACGACCTGCCAGTCGATGCTCGTGGATCACGCGCTGGTCGTGCCGTTCCAGCTGTCCTGGCCCGGCGGCGGCCAGTGGCCGGTGCGCATCGTGCCCATCGCCATCAACACCGTGCAGCATCCGCTGCCGAGCCCCAAGCGCTGCCTTGCGCTCGGTCGCGCGGTCGGCAAGGCGCTGCGCAGCTGGCAGGGCGACGAGCGGATCGTGGTGTTCGGCACCGGCGGGCTCTCCCACCAGCTGGATGGGGAACGCGCCGGCTTCATCAACCAGCGCTACGATCAGTTCTGCATGGACAATCTGGGCCCCGATCCGGATGCGCTGACGAAAATCAGCGCGCTGGATATCGTTGAGGAAGCCGGCAGCCAGGGCATCGAAATCGTTAACTGGATCGCGGCGCGCGGGGCCTTGGGCGAGGATGTGGCCGAGGTCAGCCGGAATTATCACATCCCCATTTCCAACACGGCGGCGGCGACGATGTTGCTCGAAAGCGGTTCGACCGCCCTTGAACAGGCGGCCTGACGGGGAGGCTGAATCTCCCCTCCTGTTGAGAGGAGGGGCTGGGGGTGGTGGCGATGCGCCAGCATCGCATAGCCGGCGAATGACTGCGCGGGGGTAACACCACCCCAACCCCTCCTCTGGGCCGCAGGCGAGCGAAGCTCAACAGGAGGGGCTAAGGTTGTTCGCTTACGCCCGCTTGTCGAGCAAATGCGGCCCGGCGTCCGCTACGCGGGCGCAGCCGGTTAGCGCGAGGCCGGAGCGCAGTTCGAGCGCATATTGCGCGAGCATGCGGGAGACGGCGGCTTGTCCCCCGGCGGCGAGGGCGAAGGCCCAGGGGCGGCCGATCATGACGCCCTTGGCACCCAGCGCCAGCATGCGCAGCACATCGAGGCCGTTGCGGATGCCGCCATCGATCAGCACGGTCAGGCGATCACCCACCGCTGCCACGATATCCGGCAGCGCCTGCGCGGTGCCGACCGTGGCATCGAGCTGGCGGCCGCCATGGTTGGAGACGACGATGCCATCGGCACCGATCTCCGCCGCGCGGACTGCGTCGGCCGGGTCCATGATGCCCTTGAGCACCAGCGTGCCGGACCAATGCTCGCGGATGAAGGCCAGATCCTTCCAGGTGACGGACGGATCGAAGTTCTGGCCGCTCCAGCGCAGAAAATCGCCCATGCGCACCTTGCCGTTCATGATCGGCACCAGATTGCCGAGCGTATGCGGGCGGCCATGGAGCCCCACATCCCAGGCCCAGCCGGGATGGGCGAGGATCTCACGCCAGCGCCGGGCCTGACCGCGCAGGCCGGGCGGTCCCGAGAGGCCCGAGCGCTGGTCGCGCCAGCGCGGGCCGGGCAGGGGCAGGTCGACGGTCATGAACAGCGTGTTGCAGCCCAGAGCCTTCACCCGGGCCAGCAGATCGGCGATGAACGCGCGATCCTTCGCCATGTAGAGCTGGAACCAGAAGGGCAGGCCGGTGCCGGCGATTTCTTCGGCTGAGCAGACCGTCACGGTCGAGGCGACCATCGGCACGCCGTTGGCATGGGCGGCGCGGATGGCCTGCGCCTCGCCGCGCCGCGCCAGCAATCCACCCATGCCGATCGGCGCGAGCATCAGGGGCATGGCGAGCTTTTGCCCGAACAGCGTGGTCGAAAGATCGGATGCCGAGACGTCGTTCAGCACTTGCTGCCGCAAGGTGACAGCGCGGACGGCGGCGCTGTTCCGCGCCAAGGCCAGCTCATCGATGCTCCCGCCATCGACATAATCGAACAGGAAGCGCGGTAACCGGCGGCGGGCGGCGTCACGAAGATCGGTGAAGCTGTGCGGCCAGACCATTCAGCGCCGTGCCTCGCGGGCCTTGGCGGGCGCGTTCGACGCCGCCTTCGTCATCCTCATCATCCGGCTCTCCTCACGGGGTGTGCCCCCATTCTATTCGCGCCGGGGAGCGTAGAGCGGATGGCGCGCAAACAAAATAGCGTGCTCTCGATATGGCTGGCGGTGCGCGATGGTGAATTTCGCCAACTATCTGAACGAATAACCAACCAGTGGGAGAGGACTTTTGAAGGCGCTGAGCCTCATGATTTCCAAATTACTGAAAAGACGTGTTTTTATTATTTGGCACGCAAAGTGCAATGCCTTGTGTGTCAGTCACTCGGGACTGAAAAAATTCAGTAGGGAGAACCAACATGTCGAGCAAATTTCATCTGATCGCCGCCGCTGCCGCTATCGCCATCCTGCCGCTGGCCCAGCCGGCGCTGGCCGCGCCTGCCGCGGAGACCACCTATCAGATCCCGGCGAAGGTGCTGAAGCGCGGTGGCCAGACCTTTTATTGCTTCAAGCAGCAGGCGACGACCGGCACGCGCATGTCCCGCCGGGTTTGCGTGACCGAGAAGGAGCTGAGCTATGCCGGCGCGCGGATCGAAGGCGCGGGTGACTCGGTGCAGATCAGCAAGGGCGGCGAAACCCGGATCGCGAGCCAGCGCTGATCGTTCCAGGGCTACAGGCCGGGGGGAGCGTGGGAGCGTGACCCCTCGGCAGCCGGCCGATGGTTAGAAGATTTCAATCCCGGTCCGGCGCGCCAAGCGGGAAATAGTGTCGATAGGGCCTTGCGCCCTCGATGCAGCGGGCAACCGACGGGCGTGCGTTCAGCCGCCCGCGATAGGCACGCAATTCCAGATAGCGCTCGCCGATCGGGTGGACCCAATCGGCATAGAACAGAGCCGGCGCGGCGGCGCAATCCGCCATGCTGAACCCTTGCGGCGAGGCCCAGAGATGCCCGGTCAGCCGCGTTTCCAGCCAGCCATAAATGGTCTCGAGCGCATCGCGCGCGCGCTGGGTGCGCACCGGATCGCTCGCGCCGATGAGGTGGGGCAGGGCCTCGGTCACCGCCGCCTGAACCGGCGTCATCACATGATTGTCGAACACGCGGTCCATGAAGCGCACATCCAGCGCATCATGGGCAGTGGCGGGAATCAAGGGCGCGCGCTCATAGTGGCGCAGGTCGAGATATTCGATGATCGTCGTCGCCTCGATCACCGGTGTGTCCTCATCCACCAGCACCGGGAACTTGCCGAGCGGCCACTGGTCGCGCAGCGCGTCCATCACGCCTTCGTCTTCGACATTGCGCAGCGTGTAGGGCAGTTCCTTCTCGTGCAGTGCGATCATCGCCTTCCAGCTGTAGCTGGAAAAGGGATGGGCGTAGAGGATGTAACTCACGGGGTCAGTCTCCGGAAAAGGCGGTTTCGAGCGTGGCGATGTCGATCTTGTGCATGGTCATGAGCGCGCTGCTCATGCGGCGGACGGCGTCTGCGTCATCGCTGGCCTGCATCTCCAGCGCCCGGCGCGGCACGACCTGCCAGGAGACGCCGAAGCGATCCTTGCACCAGCCGCACATGCTTTCCGCGCCGCCATCCGCGATGAGTGCGGCCCAGACGCGGTCCAGCTCGGCCTGATCATCCACGGGGATGACGAACGACACGGCTTCGGTCTGCGGAAACATCGGCCCGCCGTTCAATGCGGAGAAGGGACGGCCGCTCAGCGTGAACAGCACGAGCATGGCCGTGCCGGCCGGGAAATTGGGCGGGAAGGGCGAGTCATCGACATAGCGGACGATCCGGTCGATCCGGGAATCCGGGAAGAGCGAGACGTAGAAGGTCGCGGCCTCCTCGGCGGTGCCGTCCATCCAGATGCAGGGCGTGATTGCGCTGGTCATGCTCGCTCCTCCTTATCGACCGCCCACAAGCGCAAAACGCGCGCCCTGTGGATCGGTGCCCATGACGACCCAGTCACCGCCGGGAACCTCATGGGGGCCTGTGGTGATGGTGCCGCCATACGCCGCCACCGCCTCCACCGCGGCGCGGATGGACGGCACGCGGAAATAGAAGCGCCATTCGGCCGGCTGGTCCTTCTGTTCTACACTGGCGCCGATGGGCAGATCGCCGACGGACAGGAAGCGATAGTCGCCCATCGGCCCCATCGGCATGGCGGAGGGATTGGTCCAGCCGAACAGGCTTGTATAGAAGGCGAGCGCTGCCGATTGGTCCGGCGAGGATAGTTCGTTCCAGCTGCAATGGCCCACCGCCTGCGGGGAGAAGGCGCGGCTGACGCCGCCCTCGACGCTGCCGCGCATGATGTAGAAGGGCGCGCCGTGCGGGTCGACGGCCATGGCGAAGCGGCCGACACCGGGGATGTCCTGCGGCTGTACGTAGAGGCGACCGCCCATGGCCGGGATCGCCGCCGCTGTCGCATCGACATCATCGACGCCGATATAGCCGAGCCAGATCGGGCGCCCGCCGCCGGCGATCATCTCGGCATCCAGCGCCATCATGCCCCCGACCTCGCCATCGGCGGCGCGGATCATGCGATAGTCCATGCCCGGCATGTCGCTGCGGTCCGCGATGCGCCAGCCGACCACCGCCCCGTAGAAGGCGCGGGCGGCCTCCAGATCGGTGGTCATCAGCTCGTACCAGATGAATTCGCCATGCCTGTTGGTCATGGGACCGCCTCCTCCCGCCAATGTTATTTTCGCTCGTCCAGAATCACGGTGAAGCCGCCGTAGATCATGCGCGGGCCGGCCATTGGATTGTCCTCCGGGGCGTGCGCCATGCGCTCGTCGGCCATCAGCTTCTGCCAGCCGGAATCGCGGGTCGCCTTGTCCGGCCACTCGATCCAGGAGAAGACGACATCCTCGCCCTCTTCCGCCAGGACGGCGGTGCGCAGATCGTTGGTCTTGCCGGGCTGCACATCGTCATTCCAGCCCTCCACCACGCGCAGCGCGCCATATTCGATGAAGAGTGGATCGACCCGGCGGGCGATCTCCAGATAGTCTGCCTTGCGGCCGGGTTTCACCGGCACGAGGATGCCATCGATATAGGTCATGCGGATACTCCTTCTGATTGGACCGCATCATCGGAGATGAAGTCGGCCATTTGCGCCGCCATGGCGGCCTTGAATGCGGGACGCGCCTCGCCGCGCGCGACATAGGCGGTCAGCACGTCCGGTATGGCGAGGCGATCCGGCGAGAGATTGCGCAGCGCCTCGACCATCAGAAGGTCGCCGACCGTGAAGCGCTCTTCCAGCCAGGGTTTGTCGCCCAGCGCTGCGGCAAGCCGGTCGAGGCGGCCTTCCACCTGCTTGACGGCATCCGGGCGGCGCAGCCTCGCCCACTCCTGCCCGGCGCAGAACAGGTCGATATCGGCCAGATGCATGATGCCCGGCTCGATGCTGTTGAGTGCGGCGACGGCCCATGTGATCGCCCGCGCCCGCCCGACGGGATCGCGCGGCATCAGCCGCTCGTCCTTCTCGGCGATGTGGAGGACGATGGCGCCACTCTCGAACAGGGCGACATCCCCTTCCCGATAATGCGGCACCTGGCCGAAGGGCTGCTCGCGATAATAGTCCGCCGGCCGGTCGATGGCGCTGATCAGGCGGGTGCGATAATCGAGGCCTGCCTCCTCCAGCGCCCAGCGCACCCGCAGATCGCGGACATGGCCGCGCGCGAACGGCGGCACCCATGAAAATGCAGTGACCTCGATGGAGGCGCTATCCCTCTGAGACATGTATCACTCCTCTCTATGCGGTCTGAATGCCGCAGGGGCTCAGTCGCCTTCCTTGCGCGTACCCTTGAGCAGGGCGTAGACTGCCATCGCGTGACCCTGACCGAGATCGAAATCGCGCTTGAGACTGGCGACCAGCGTCGCCGCCTTCACCTCCGGGCGCAGCTTCTTCTCGTCGTCGAGAAAGCCTTGAAAGGCGGCGTAAGCGCGCAAGTCGTCCGGCGACTGGCCGGTTTTTGCCTTGATCGTGTCCAGATAGGCCTGGAAGGACATGGTCGCATCTCCTGCCGAAGCGCTCAGGCCGGTTGCGGGACGGCGCTCATGTCCATCCACGCGGTTTCCCAGATGTGGCCATCGGGATCGGCGAAGCTGCGGCCATACATGAAGCCGTGGTCCTGCAGCGGATTGGGATCGGGCGTGCCGCCCGCGGCAGCCGCGCGCTCCGTGATCGCATCCACGGACGCACGGCTCTCCTCGCTGAGTGCGAGCAGCACTTGCGCACATTCATGCGCATCGGGAATTTTTCGCGGCGTGAAACTGGCAAAGCGCTCGCGGGTGAGCAGCATAACGCAGATCGTCTCGGAAAAGCGCATCATCGCGGCGCTCTCGTCGGTGAATTGCGGATCGTTGACTGCTCCGATCGCCTCATAGAAGCGCATCGACTGTGCCAGATCCGTGACTGGCAAATTGACGAAAATCATCCGTTCCATGGCAGCTACCCGTCCTCTCCCAAACCCTCTCGCCGTATCGACCCATCCGAATCACCGACCTTGACGATCCTGACGGAAGAAATTAGATGTTGCAACTATGGAGTTAGAAAAAATAACTCGCGAGCCGAAGCCGCCGCAGAAGCGCCGGTTTGACGATGCCTGCGGCCTTGCGCACGGGCTCGATCTGGTCGGGGAGCGCTGGGCGCTGCTTGTCGTCCGAGAATTGCTGCTTGGGCCGCGTCGCTTTTCCGATCTGCGCGCCGCCTTGCCGGGGCTGAGCGCCAATGTGCTCACCCAGCGCCTGACCGAGCTGGAGGAGCGCCACATTGTCGAGCGTCTGCGCCTGCCGCCGCCCGCCAATGTGCAGGTCTATGGCCTGACGCCGTGGGGCAAGGAGGCCGAGCCGATGGTGCTGGCGATGGCACAATGGGCCTATCGCTCGCCGACGCATGACCGGATGCTGCCGCTCAACGGCACGGCGATGATGCTCTCCTTCAAGATCAATCTGGATCGCGCAGCGGCGGCGGACATGGTGCTGCGGATCGGCTTTCGCATCGACGGAACGCCCTATCGGGCCAGTCTGGATCGCGGCGTTTATCATGTCGAAGCCGGCGAGGTTTCGGCGCCGGACCTCGCCTATGAGGGCAGCGCGCGCGGCCTTGCCAAGCGCTTCTATGGCAAGATGCCCGTAGACCAGCTTGCCGAGACGGGCGAACTCAGCGTGCACGGCGATGCGGCGCTGGAGGCGCACTTCGCGGCGCTGTTCAACTTGCCGGCTCGATACCAGCCCAACGAAAGCGGCTCGACTTTGCCCCTCTGACCCGACATAGACAGGGAGGGGAACAAAGAGGGGGCAAGCTTGGTGGCGACGGTGGAAACGGTGGCGTTTCTCGGGCTGGAGGCCCGGCCTGTCGAGGTGCAGTGCCAGCTTGTCTCCGGCTTGCCGAACTTCATCGTTGTCGGGCTGGCCGACAAGGCCGTGGCGGAAAGCCGCGAGCGCGTGCGCAATGCCATCGCCGCCATTGGCCTCTCGCTGCCGCCCAAGCGCATCACGGTCAATCTCTCGCCCGCGGACCTGCCCAAGGAAGGCTCGCATTACGATCTGCCGATTGCGCTCGCCTTGCTGGGGGCGATGGGCGTCGTCGATGCCGAGCAACTGGCCGATCATCTCGTCGTCGGTGAGCTGGGGTTGGACGGGCGCATCGCGCCGGTGCCGGGTGTGCTGCTGGCCGCGCTCCATGCGGCGCAGGCGGACAAGACGCTGATCTGCCCGGCGGCGCAGGGGTCGGAGGCTGCCTGGGCAGGTTCGGAAGGCGTGCTGGCTGCGCCGGATCTGCTCGGTCTCATCAATCATCTCAAGGGCGCGACGGTGCTGCCGCGCCCGGCACCCGGCACTGTCGAACCGCCTGTGCCGGGGCCGGATCTGCGGCAAGTGAAGGGCCAGGAGGTCGCCAAGCGGGCGCTGGAGATTGCGGCGGCTGGCGGGCATAATCTGGTGATGGTCGGGCCGCCGGGCGCGGGCAAATCCCTGATGGCGAGTTGCCTGCCCGGCATATTGCCGCCGCTCACGCCGGCCGAAGCGCTGGAAGTCTCCATGGTCGCCTCCGTGGCCGGTACGCTCTCGGGCGGGCGGATCAGCCAGAACCGGCCCTATCGCGCGCCGCATCACAGCGCGTCCATGGCGGCGCTGGTCGGCGGCGGGCTGCGGGTGAAGCCGGGGGAAGTCAGCCTCGCGCATCTGGGGGTGCTGTTTCTGGACGAACTGCCTGAATTTCAGCGCGCGGTGCTGGATAGTCTGCGGCAGCCGCTGGAGACGGGCGAGGTCAGCGTGGCGCGCGCCAATGCGCATGTGACCTTCCCGGCGCGGGTTCAGCTGATTGCCGCGATGAACCCCTGCCGCTGCGGGCATCTCGCCGATCCCGCTTTGGCCTGCTCGCGGGCGCCACGCTGTGCGGGCGATTATCAGGCGAAGGTTTCGGGGCCGCTGCTGGACCGGATCGATCTGCATGTGGAGGTCGGCGCAGTTTCCGCGGCGGATGTCAAACACGCAAGTATACCAGAATATCGGAAGTTAGCTGGAATGAAACGGGCTCGCTCACGAGCCCGAGTTCTATCCAAGAATCTAATTAATAACGATAAATTTCAGAATGTGCGAGCTGAGGTGCTGGTTTCCGCGGGAGTGCTAAGGGGGCGGTTTAGCGCCCTTTGAGTTGCCGATTTTGTCATATGATCCTGGCGGCGATCGCCGCGGGTCGCGAAGGTTCCATTCGAAGCGGCAGCTGGCCGCCTTCCATCAGAATACGCGATCACACCGGCCGAGCCGTCCGACTGCATTCGCTGCGAAGAGCATTTAGGTTTGCCTCGTCAGCCATCACTGGCTTTTTCCCAACCGCCGATGCTTCGATAAATTCGATCCCGGAGATCCTTAACTTCCGAGTTCAGACTCGTGAGAGCGACGGGTGAAAGGCCGGTCGTCTCAAACATTCGCTCGGCAAGGCACCCGGTTCTCGGACACAACGCTGCGCCGTCGCCGGTCAACGTGCTGCCACAAGCGCGGCCGTCGTTTTGCAGTTGGGATAGCCAGAGCACGCCAAGAACGGTTGATATGCGCCGCTTGAGCGAACGACCATGGTCCCCGCACTACAGGTTGGGCAGATGTCCCCGGCTGCGATCGGCTGAGTAACTCTCACGCGATTCGATACTGGTTTGCCGTCCCCGCGTTCACCCGGCAGGTTGCGTTTGAAATCGCAGCGTGGATGCGTGCTACAAACTTCAAACGGACCATATTGCCCGTCTTGCCGCCTCATCGTCCCCTCGCGGCATTTCGGGCAGGCGGTCAGCACCCCGTCCTGGGTCTCAACCTCGATCGCGCCTGACCGGGCAAGTTCGCTCAAAAAGCGAGAGGGCGAATCGGTCTGGGTGTAGATGCGGACTTGGCGGCGAGCACGGGTAAGCCCGACATAGAACAGGCGCCTCTCCTCGGCCAAAGGATATGGGTCGGGTTCGGGCATGGCGATTTGAAGTACGGGATCGTCCGTGATCTGACTGGGAAAGCCCATCATGCCCTCGACCACATTCAGCAGCATTACATAGTCGGCCTCCAGGCCCTTGGAGGAATGGACCGTGCGATATTCGATGTGGAGGAAATCGGCGAAGCGACGTTGCCACAGCCGCCAGCCTCGGGGTTCATCGTTGTTATAGCGCCCGAGCATCATCACGCTGATACGGTCGCCACCGTCCGCGCTGAGCTTTCCCTCGCGCGCGAAATCATACATGCTCTGCAGATCCTGCTCCAAACGCTCCAACGCCAGAGGCTGAGTTTCGGCAGCGAAGGCGTGCAGCGCTTTCTTCGCGTACAGGTTGGTCGTCTCAACCGTCTTCTTGATCTGCCGGGGATTGGCCTGAATAAAGGCGCTGGACGCCTCGCAGAGCTGGGTCGGGCAGCGAAAGGTCGTATTGAGCATGAGCCGCGTCGAGTGATCGAATACCGTTTCAAACTCGGTCATGACCGAGATATCGGCCCCGGCAAATCGGTTGATGCCTTGCCAGTCGTCGCCGACCACGCACAGATGGGCTTCGTCCCCGGCGTTCTTCAGCAACGCCTTGAGCAGGCGGACCTTTGCTCGAGAGGTGTCCTGAAACTCGTCTGCTAGGATCATGCGATAGGGGCTAGTGAAGCGCCCGCTCTCAATGTGATCGGTCGCCATCAGGAGCATATCGTCGAAGTCGATGCAGTCGGCCTCGCGCAGGCGCCGTTCCCATTCGTTCGCGATTCGCTCAAAAAGGGCCAGGAAACGAGCCAGTCGGTCCGCATGGCCACGCGCGTCCTTCGCCGCGGTTTCCAGGAGTTGCGACTGTGATAGCCCGTTGCTTTTGACGTGCTGCTGAAAAATGCGAATGGTTGCTGCGAGCTGCTCGGTGGTGACTGGCCGCTGCCCCTTGGTCGGGCGATCGGGATCATATTGGAGTTCGATCCCGCGACGTTTCAATTCTCCAGCCAGGCTCGCAAAGCCATCAGCGTGCCTGATGCAATGGGAGGTAGTCTCAAAGAACTGGGTGCCTTTTTCGGCGTGGAGCGCGCGCTTCCAACGCACGCCGCTGACATAATCCCCCTCGAAGTGAGCGGGCGCTTGCCCCTTGTCATCCAGCGCGAAATGCTCGTGATAAAGATCGATATCGGGGTAGTAGAAATCTGGCCGATACTGGCTGTGATGCTCAGTGGCGGTATCGTGTTCATAGGGTCGTTCGTACCGATAGCGGACGCCATGATAGAACAGCCAATCTGCGATCATTCGCTCCTCTTCGCTTTTGACGATCTCGCCATTGGCGGTGAGGATGCCCCGTCGGCCATCACGATAGGCATTTGGCTGGGCAGGTTCGTTCCATGAACCGATGTCCCGGCCGAAAACGGTACGGAAGATATCCCAGTCGTGCCGAAACCTGTCATCTCTCGTGCGCAGATCGCCGATGATCTCTACGATCATCGCGCCATCGCGGCCAGGCTCGGCCCATTCCGCCAAGGTCGGTTTACGCCCGGTCGCCTTGCCGATCACGCTGAGACCAAAGGCATTGAAGGTTTTGACGGTAACAGTGTCGATTCCCTCGACCCCGTCAAGTCGAGCGTCGATCCTGGTTCGCAGTTCAGCGGCAACCGCCCGATTGAAGGCGAGGACGAGGATCTGCTCGGGTGCCACCAGCCCTTCGTGAAGGGCGTAGCCAACGCGCGCTACCATTGTCGAGGTTTTGCCCGATCCGGCGGCCGCGACGATCTGCACCGCATCGTCCATGCAGATGCAGCCATCCATCTGATCGTCGGTGAGCGGGTTTTTCTCGACCGTATCGAAGAAGGGCTTCAGCCGCTCTTTCTGGTTGGCCAGATAGGCGACGTTGTGAGCGGCAAACTCGGCGAGCAACTCCTTCTCGAGACGATCTCCTCCCATCCAGGAAAATGACATCCCCGATCGCTTGGGTGGCGGAAAGCGCGCAACGATGCGCGACGCCATGCTCTTGGGTATCCAGCGGGAGCGGTCCACCACTGGCTCCCAGTCTGCGCGCCATTTCGCGACCTCCGCTGGAAAGTCTTGTCTTTTGGCCGGCGTCGAAGTGCTGGCGCGCTTAGCTGTGCCAGCACCGAAGAGACCGACAAGCGCGGCGCCGATGATCCATTCGATCATGCCGGCCCCCTCGTGTGTTGCGCGAAGGTGGGAAAGCGCGCGGCCGTCTCATCGCACGCTACGGTCGAGACGGCCGGAGCGGCGATTCGGTTAGGGTCCATGTCAGTCAAAGCTCGCACAAACTCATATAATCATAGCAGACTTCCAAAGTCCTTATGTCCCACCGCTTCCTTCATCATGGGAGGCTTGGGCGGCATCACCCATGGGTAGCCCGTCGATCGCAGCGACCGCATCCATGAGCTGTCGCCTGAGCCCCGCCAATCCCACTGCCACGACGAGATCATGGCGATCAGCGAGGGTGAGAACCGTGCGCAGGATGAGATCCGAATTGCGCATCAGAATGACCAGATTCTCGGCGCTTGGGCTGTTCTTTCCGTCAAACCAGTTACGCACTGCGCGCTCGTTCGAGCGGGTCAGGCGCGCGATCGTTTTGACCGCCGATGGGGTGTTGCCAAACTCCTCTTTCAGTGCCGCTGCGATGGCGATCGCCAGAGGCTCGGTCGTGATCGGGACCGGAAAAGTTTTTCCGTTTTTGGACTGAAGTTTTCGGTCTTTCTTGGAAAACGACATTCGCTCGCACTCCCAATAGAATTGGTGGGAAGTCGAACCTGTCCGCTTGAGGTCAACGAAAGCAGCAGATGCAATGAACTTGTCGGAGCCGACCCCTGCTGAGACTGTGCCGCGCGATCCAATCCGCGCCGCGCAATATGTCCGCATGTCGACCGAGCATCAGAAATACTCGACCGAGAACCAGGCGGAGATCATTGCCCAATACGCCGCGCGTCGCGGGTTTCAGATCGTCAAAACCTATGAGGACTCGGGCAAAAGCGGTTTGCGCCTCGATGGCCGGCTCTCGCTCCAGCAACTGATCGCCGACGTGCGCAGCGGCCAGACCGACTTCAAGGCAATCCTCGTCTATGACGTCAGCCGCTGGGGTCGCTTTCAGGATGCCGATGAGAGCGCCTATTATGAGTTTATCTGCCGCGAGGCCGGGATCACCGTTCAGTATTGCGCGGAGCAATTCGAGAATGATGGCAGCCTGAGCGCCACGATCATCAAGAGCATGAAGCGGGCGATGGCGGGCGAATATAGCCGCGAGCTATCGGTCAAGGTCTTCACCGGGCAGTGTCGACTGATCCGGCTCGGCTTCCGCCAGGGCGGCGCTGCGGGGTTCGGCTTGCGGCGCTATCTCGTCGACGAGCATCGACAGACCAAGGCGGTGCTCAATCATGGCGAGCAGAAGAGCCTGCAGACCGACCGGGTCATCTTGAAGCCCGGGCCGCCTGAAGAGGTCGAGGTGGTTCGCCGGCTCTACCGGATGTTCGTGGTACAGCAACGGACCGAAACCGAAATCGCCAAGGTGCTGAACGAGGAAGGCATCCTCACCGACCTTGGTCGCCCCTGGACGCGCGGGACCGTCCATCAGGTGCTGACCAACGAGAAGTATATCGGGAACAACGTCTATAACCGCGCCTCCTTCAAGCTGAAGGCCAAGCGTGTCGTGAACACGCCCGATATGTGGGTGCGTGGCGATGGTGCGTTCGAAGCGATCGTCGAGCGCGACTTCTTCGAAGCCGCCCAGCGCATCATCCAGGAGCGCAGCCGGCGTTTTACCGATGAGGAGTTGCTGAGCCGCCTGTCTGCCTTGCTGGCCGACAAGGGATGGCTGTCAGGGCTCGTCATCGACGAGATCGAGGACATGCCCTCCAGCTCTACGTTCCGGCATCGCTTCGGGAGCCTCGTGCGAGCCTATCAGCTCGTCGGATATGCGCCGTCGCGAGACTATCGCTACATCGAGACCAACCGCGCCTTGCGGGCGCTTCACCCCGATGTCGTGGCCCAGGTGGTCGAAGACATTGGCGAGGCTGGCGGATCGGTGCGCCGCGATCCTGTCAGCGACCTTTTGCATATCAATGAGGAGTTCACGGCCTCGCTCGTGATTGCCCGCTGCCATTTGACCGCCGCTGGTGGGTCGCGCTGGAAGGTTCGCTTCGACAGCGGCCTGCGCCCCAGCATCACGATCGTTGCGCGCATGAGCGAAGACAACCGCGCCATCCGGGACTATTATCTGCTGCCCTGGCTCGATTTCGGGGCCGCTGCCAATCTGAAGCTCGCGCCAGAAAATGGCATCCTGCTTGACGCCTATCGGTTCGATACCCTGGAGGCGCTTTTTGATCTGACGCGCCGCGCGCCGCTCAAGGTGGCGGCATGAGCGAGCAGCCCCCTGAAATCCGCTCGGTTCCAATCGACCTGATCACGATCCTGAACCCGCGCGTCCGCAACAAGCGCATCTTTCAGGAGCTGGTGAACAGCATCGCCCATTTGGGCCTGAAGAAGCCTATCACGGTAAGTCAGCGCCCGGGCAAGGCGCGGTTCGATCTGGTCTGCGGTCAGGGCCGGCTCGAAGCCTTCATCGCACTTGGCCAGGCCGAGATCCCGGCGATCGTGATCGATGCGGTCGAGGAAGACTGTTTCGTGATGAGCCTGGTCGAGAATCTGGCGCGGCGTCAGCACAGCCCGCTCGAACTCGTCCATGCGATCGGCGCGCTGCACGCGCGCGGCTACTCCTATTCCGAGATCGCCGGGAAGGTCGATTTCTCGGTCGAGTATGTGAGCGCCATCTGTCTGCTGCTCGACAATGGCGAGGAGAAGCTCATCGCCGCCGTCGAGCGCGGGGTGATCCCCCACACGATCGCGATGGAGATCGCCCGCGCAAAGGACGGCGAGGTCCAGCGTGCGCTTGCCGAGGCCTATGAGGAGAAGACTATCCCCGGCAATCAGGTGTTGGCGATCCGCAAGATCATCGACCAGCGCAACACAAGCGGCAAGCAACTGCACAAGCGAGGATCACGCCACGGCCGCGTCCAAAAGCCCGTCACCTCGGAAGGCCTGATCCGCGCCTATCAGCGCGAGACCGAACGGCAGAAGCTGCTCATCAAGCGCGCCTCGCTCGCCCGCAGTCGGCTGCTGTTTGTCGCCAATGCGATGCGCCGGCTTCTGACCGATGAGCATTTCGTGACGCTGCTGCGCGCCGAAGGGCTCAGCACACTCCCGCGTGCGCTCGCCGAGCGCATCGAGCCAGCGTAGGTGTCTCATGGCTGATCTCGTCAAGATCGCTTTCGAACGCAAGGTCGTCATGCAGCCGATCGCTGACCTGCTGCCCACCAAAGCCTTGCCGGCAGGCGTGCGCGAAACGGTCAAATATCGGCGGATCGCGGCCTCGGTGGCGGAGGTCGGTTTGATCGAGCCCCTGTCGATCGCCCGCCAGAAGGGCGGCGGCTATTTGCTGCTCGACGGGCATATGCGGCTCGATGCGCTTCGTTTTCTGGACGCGACCGAAGCGCCCTGTGTCGTGGCCGACGATGATGAATCCTTCACCTACAATAAGCGGGTGAACCGTCTCGCCACGATCCAGGAGCATTATATGATCGTGAGGGCACTCGATCGCGGAGTGCCCGAAGAGAAGCTCGCACGCGCACTCAATGTCGATGTGAAGGTGATCCGGCAGCGACGGCACCTCCTGGCAGGGATCAGCCCGGACGTCGCCGAACTGCTCAAGGACAAGCCGGTCGGGCACCACGCCTTCCAGAAGCTGCGCAAGATGAAGCCAATCCGGCAGCTCGAGGTGGCCGAGCTCATGGTTTCGGCGAACAATTACACGGTCAGCTATGCCAAGGCGCTGCTCGCCACATCGAAGCCCGGCGATCTCCACAAGCCCGATGAGCTGAAGAAGGCGACCGGGCTGTCGGCCGAGCAGATGGCCCGGCTCGAGCGCGAGATGGCATCGGTGAGCGAGGACTATAAGGAACTCGAAGCCTCCTATGGTGACGACATGCTCGTCCTGGTGGTCGCCTCTGGCTTCATCGAGCGGCTCCTCTCCAAGCCAGAGATCGAGGGCTTTCTGGAGCGCCGTCACCCTGAGTTTCTGGAGAATTTCCATTCCATCGTGCAGGCGACATCGCTCGATCAGTCAATGTCGACCTGACACCGCACTTGGGGACCGGGACCCAAAAGCGCCGGGACCGTCGGAGAAGCCGTCGTGTCGGGCGGATCAAGGGCGGTGGCGGGGATGGCGGCGAACCCGCTCGGAGCCCGCTAGGCCAGCCGTCATAGGGCTGGCTGCATGCCGTCTATCGGCATGATGGTCCAAGGAGCGCGCCGGTCCAAGGCGTCGATCGGCGCGCTCCACTCTCCTTCGCCTGGAATTATCGCGCATGTGAAATGCGAGATAATCCTTGCCTTCCGCATGAGAACAAGGGAATTATCACGCATCTGAGATGCGGGATAATCCTATGGCGATCCATCTGGTGGGCGAGACAATCGATGCAAAACGCGCGCATCAACGTGCGCAGGCAGGCGAGCTCATCCAGCTCGTGCGGGGCATTTACGTCGACCAGGACGTCGATGCCGAGGCCGCCATCCTCAGCCATGCAGTCCGCATAGCACATTATCTCTATCCCAAGGCCTATCTCTCGTCTGCGAGCGCAGCGCTGCTTGCACCCACGCCGGACGGTCGGCTGTTCATCAGCGGGCGCCGGAACCAGCGAACCCGGCTGCGTGGCCTGGAGATCGTCCAGAACGAAGCACCGCCACATCCCTCCACGGCGGCGGCGGTGGTCGGCGATGACCTGGGCGAACTGCGGATCGACGCCTCTTCGCCGCGACAGCGTTTCCTCGAAGCCTTTCGGCTGCGCAGCGAGCATGCCAGCGCGATCACAGCGGAGATGCGCGTGCAGATGGCTGCACGTCTCGTCGAGGAGCATGGCACGCCCAAAGAGGCCGCCGATGCAGTCTGGGCACTGGCGCGCGAGAATGGCTGGTATCGTGAAGGTGAAGGCGCCGAGCGCTTCCTTCTTACACAACCGGGAACAGCCAAGGCTCCCGCCAACAAGGCGGCACTCGATCTGCTGGTCGCGTGGCATGGCGAACCACTCGGGCGGCTGAGCCATGATGGTTTTGAATGGCGCTGGAAGCCTGCGAGGCGCTCGGGGCCGGCGCTGGTTCGCGAGACCACACCAGGCAAACTCCCGGCCTTCGTCGAATCGCTTTTACCGGAAGGTTGGCTGGCCCAGGTGCTCCACGAGCGCGATGATCGCGAGGCGCTCAAGCGTGGGCGGCGCTATATGTCCAATGTTACCGTGGTCGAGGCCCGCGATGAGCTGGCGGCCCTCCCGGCGGATATACTGACAACGCAGTTGAAAGGATTCACGGAAGGCGGTCGCTTCACGGGCCGTTATGACGGGCCGACACGCGGCGCGATCGAAGAAAGTTTCGAGCAGAATCTCGCGCGGATCTTCGCCCGCGCCGAGACGCCGCGCCTGTCAGGCGTCCAGATCAAAGCACCGATGCACCTAACAGCGGACGGCGCTCTTCTACCGGCCATCGACCTGCCGTTCACCCATATCCTGAAGCCTGCCGGGACGGCGGGCTTCGAGATGCTGCCGATCGTCGAATGGCTCTGCCTGGAGCTCGGCTGTGCCGCCGGCTTTGCCGCGCCTGATATCGCGCTGACCCCGATGCCGGACGGCATGTCGCCCGCCCTCATCGTCGAGCGTTTCGATATTCGCCATGGCACAGACGATCAGCGCAGGCTCGCGCTGGAGGACTTCTGTTCGGTCCTCGATCTCCCGGCATCGGCGAAATATGAGGGCACGATTGAACGCATGGCGCGCGGGCTGCGGCCGCTTTCTACAGATCCCGCAGCAGACCTCGACATTCTGTTTCGCCGCGCGGTGTTCGCCTGGCTGATTGCCGATGGCGATATGCACCTCAAGAATCTCGCGCTCCTGAAGATCGCCGAACCGGAGGCCAAGGCCTTCACGTCGGTTCGGTTCGCGCCCCTCTACGATGCGGTCACGACACGGGTCTTCCCAGGCCTTGGCGGCGACCGCATGGCGCTCAAGCTCAACGGCAAGGATGATCGGTTGGCGCGGAGCGATTTCCAGGCAGCGGCGCGCACCATTGGCCTGACGGAGGGAGAGGCAGATAGGGCAATGGCCGAGCTCGCTGAGCGTGTCGCGGCAGCTGCCCCAATTCTGCGCCTTCCGGCATTTGCAGCCGAACTGAAAGGCGCTCGGGCCGTCCAGGACAAGATGGTGCCTCTCATTGCAGAACGCTGCGCTGCGCTGGCGGCAGCGCGATAGGCTAATTCCTTTTTCCGTAATGGCGACGCTGCGCCATTACGGAAAAGCGCTTCTCCTGCGAGACGTAGACGAGGGTCGGCGCATCTACTCAAAAACGGCCATCTCCTCCTCGAAGTCGTCGCTGCGCTGGGCCTGTCCGCGTGCATCGACGGCCCGCTCGATCAGACGCTTCTTGAGCTGCGCGCTGATCGCGGCCGCTCGGGCATAAAGAAACTTCTCGAAATCATTGTCCGTGATGCCGAAGCGATCGAGATCGCCGATCAAGTGCGATTTCATCGATTTTTCGAGGTTCGGATTGGCTTTCCTAAAGGCCTTCATGTAAACTGATGGCGCCTTCGCGCCAATCTCGCGCTTGTTCAGATAATCATCAACGATCGTGATATTGACGATATTGTTGATGCGCCACTCTTCCTCTTTCTTTTTGGCGAGATAAGCCCTCGGGAAAAAATGGTGGTAGTTTTTGCTGTTCGCCTGCTTCAGCCAGTAATTGCTGATGTTTACGACGGCGTCGTCGCTGAACGATTTGGGCTGCTGATAAGCATAAAGACAGAGAATCGCTTTGATCGAACTGCGGCCGGCGTTGAACCAGCCGTTCTCGATCAGAAACTCCGGCGAAATGTCGATGCTCCAATCATAGTCGGGGGAGCGGCCCTTCAGAATCCGATCGATGCGACGGATATCCTGCGCGAGCTTGCTCTCGACGGATGAGGAATAGCGTGCGCCTAATCCGCAGCGCCAGAAAAAGTCCTCGAGTTGGCCGCGCTGTTCTGCATCAGGCTTGTCGGGATGGTGGTAGAAAAAATACGCGAACGGTACGAGCAGCGTGTTGTAGGGCAGAAGCTTGGAGACCGGAATCCGGTAGGTGTGACGGAAATATTCCACCGCTCGCTCGAAGGCATCAATCACCTTCGGCCATTTTTCGATAAACTCGCTCTTTTTCAGCTTCAGGATCGTCTGCTTTTTGCAATCCTTGGCGATGATCAGGGAGATGAGCTGGAGCAGGATCGCGTCGGATACCGTCTCATAGTTGACCGTTGTGAGGCGCTCGATCAGCCCTTCATACTCGGCGGAAAGATCAAAATCCTTCTCTTCATCGAACGTCTTTGCGACCATGATCTCAAAGACGCTCAGCGCCTTTCCGCCGACGTTGATCCGCGTGAAAATCTCCGTGGCGACATCGATCGCGACGTCCCGGACCTGAATGATCGAGAAATCGTAGCTCTCGATGCGACGACGATAATCCGAAATCTTGCTGTGGTACTGCGCCGGGAAGGCTGCCAGCTCGGCGAAAGAACCGTGTAGAAGGTCTTTCAGGCGGATGAAGGTGTTGGCTGCCAAGCCTTCAATGTCAGTCGTGACAATCTGATCGTCCTCGCCCGCTTCAAGGTTCACAAACATATCGGAGAAATCGTCGCTGTGCCCCGAGCTGCGCATGACCGTGATGCCGCGGATGGCGGCGTACAGGCTCGTCAAGCGCTGCTGGCCGTCTAGGACGAAGGCCACAGTTTCGCCCTGCTTTGGGCTAGGCAATGGGGCATTGCCCAGCTCGCGCACGCTCCTCAAGCGATCCTTCGTCGACCAGAAAATGAAGGTGCCGACCGGATATCCCTTGATGACACTATCTAGCAGCGCGGCGGACTTTTGGAGCGTCCAAACGAACTCGCGCTGGAACTGGGGGATTTTGACCTGCCCGCGTTCGATATCGGTCAGCAACGAGGAATAATTGGCATGGGTAGGACTGGGAAGCGACATGGATTATCCAATCTGTGCGGCTGGTTCTTCTACCATTGCTCAGCAAAATGGCCGGAAAGGCGGTCGATGGAGGAAGGTTTGTCACCTATCGCGCACAAGCCCAGATAGGTGGCTGCGCGCGTTGCCCCCACATAGAGATATCGCTCGAACAAGGTGGGCTCGCTTTCAGCGAGCTTGTCGATGCCAACGAAGAACACCGCTTCAAACTCGAGCCCCTTGATGTGCCGCACATCGAAGACCCTGATCTCATCGTCTCGACCGATGATCTTGCCATCGACACAGGCGACGGCATGGAGATTCTGCTCCTCGATAACCTCATTTAGCGCATCGGTGAGAGGGCGAACGGCTGCCTCGTCATGAACGAGGATCGCGATAGACGGCAATGCGCGTGGGGAGACGGAACGCTCGATCTCCGACAGCCGCTTTGCCAGCCAGTGGGCGATCTCGCCGTAATCATGCAGGCCTGCAACAATCACCGGCGGAACCGCATCATTATTGACGTCGTCGGGCAAGCCGGCGTCCGCCGTCGATCCAGAAGCGGGATCAGCCAGTGCCTTGGCCAGGTCATGTAACTGTCGGCTTTGCCTGTAGGCGATCGAAACCCGTTCGATCGACAGGCCGGGTTCGACCCATTTGAGGCTGTCCTCGGTACGGCTGCCCCATTCCGTGATGCGCTGATTGAAATCGCCGCAGGCGAAGAACGATCCGATCGGCTCGACTGCCAAGGCGCGCATGCAAGCAAGCTGCACAGGCGAAAAGTCGGGGGCCTCGTCCACGAGAATTTGATTGCGCTGGATATCGTGCAGAGCACGCAGTGGCTCATAGGCAGCCTGCTCAATGTTCCGACGCACGCGGTTATCCGCAAGCAAGGCATTGCCAGCGCGCAGCATCGCCAAAATCACGAGATCCGCTTCCAGCGGGTGCAGATCGCGGCCCGGGTTCGTATCGGGATACCAGCGCTCTCCGCGCTCACCTCTCCTGAACTGCCTGTATCGGGCGGGGATCTTGCTCAGATAGTGCCGAACAGGCGCGCTGAAGCGATTGAGGGACAACTGCCATCCCAACCGCTCGGCCAGCCCGCTCGCCTCGGCTTCGGTCAGGCCTCGATCCGCGACCCAGTCGAGCACGAGAGCGCTTCGGGAGCTCGTTGAACGGCGACGTGTCTTGGCGCGCGCCTGAAGCCGCAGGGCAGCATAATAGGCGCGTTGGGCAGCGGCCGGCTTGTTCGTCGGCCGGTCTTCTTCTTCGTCCTCTTCGTCATCGAGATCATCGTCGCCGTGATCGGCCTGATCATCCAAGGTGTCGAGATAGGCGATCAGCTGCTCGAAAAAGTTCTGACCTTGGGTTCGTGCGCCAGCCTGAGCGCGCGCAAGTGCGGCTTTGAGCACGCTGTCGACATCAGCTCGTACACGCCCGAGAATGCGGCGGACGTCTTCACTTAGCGAGACAAGGGCGTAGATGCCGCTTGCCGGAGTGGACGTCCGTGCGCTTTGAATAGCTGTGCTGAGGCGTCCACCCAGCTTTGCGATTTCCGCGTCCGTGGCGGCCGTAAGGATGGCTGCAGCGCTCTCGAGACCCGACCAGAAATCGCTGTCTTGCTTGGCTTGAAACTGCTCGAACCAGTCGATCGGCGTTTCTACGGCCTCGGCGGTTATGGTGGCCGCAGCATCCTTCAGAACGAACGGCCCACCGCCGTTTGCGGTGCGCAAGATCGAAAGGTGGTTCCGCGCGAGTTCCTTGCGATGCCCGATCCACGTTTTGATCCGCAGATCGGACGCTGGCACATTGTTTCTATTGAATGCCTCTTTCAGATACTGCCCGAGTAGATCGGTCGGCGTGAACATGATCCAGCTCTGGCCGTGTGCCAGCGACGAGGGGGAAGCATCGACCAGGCTTTGCTCATCCTCGCTCAAGCCATGGGGATCGAGCTTTTGCCCCAGACGGCGAATGAGCGTCGTTGTCTTGCCCGTTCCTGGCGGACCCAGGATCAGAAGCTGCGAATCCAGCGACAATCGGAAGATGGCATCTTGATACTCGTCCAGCACCGCCTGATCGCGCAGCTGCATCTTGTCGATGATACCGCGCTTGCGCCCGATGGTGACATTGTCATCCACCTCGGCCGCTTTCAGCATGCGCTCGATCTCATCCAGCGCATCTGCAGGGGCATCACGCTTGGAAAGCAAGCGCAGCAATGAGGCGATGGTGAGGGTTTTCTGCCCTTCCGCCTCGAAAATAGTATCCCGCGAATCCCAGCCGTCGGGGAGAGCCTCGGCGTGAAATAGGGTTCGCTCCACGACCTCAAGCGAGCCGCCCGGCACATCAATGTATCCACCCGGGCGCAACGATGCCAACCGACCGACAGGCGCGTTGTAACTGGCGAACCGAACCCCGGCATCGAGCAACCCGGAAGGCGCGAACCGCGAGATGTAGAAGGTGGTATGCTTGTCCGCCTCGTCCGCCGCGATCACCCTGGCAATAGCGGGTTCGCGGGACAGGATTTGGTGGCCATTGAGCATTTCCCGGCCGATCTCGTTGAGCTTCGCGACGGCTTTTTCGGTCGTCAGCGTATTCAGCGGAGCGAGGCTCTCCGCCGACGGCCCCTTGAAACGGGCGAGTTCTGCCCTGGCGCCGGCCGCTACGCGATCGAAGATGGTCAATGCTTCTCGTGCAATATCACCGTTATGTTCGTCGCGATTCAGGCTCAAAGCTGTTCCCCCCATGAGCCCCCATACTTGCAAGGAGGCAGCTCAAAATCCACCACAACTCTCTCAGGACGCGCTATTAATTCTCGCGTCTGCGTATGTCGCGCGCCGCTTCAAGGCAGCGGGACTCAAGCACTGGCTTGAACCTCGATTGTCTGCCCAGAAGTCACCATGACAATCAGCCCGCGTTCGGTGCTGGTCATATCGAGATAGGCGCGAACCTGCGCACGATAGTGCTCGATCGTCGCCGCAGTCGGCTGCACGTCGCTTTTCCAGTCGATCACGACAGCAGGCTTGCCGTCACTGTCGAAACTGGTCGCATCGGCAATGCCAACCGTCGCCTGCTCAACCCCTTCTACGTCTACCGCCGCATAGACGGTCAGTTCAGGCACGAGACTGGGCCGCAGTTCGACGATTTCCGGCAGGTTGAGGGTCCGCACCACGCAGCCGGCGAGTTCGCCGGGGCTCAGGCCTTGGGCAGGATCGTCCATCACCGGCTTGCCGATTTCCAGGATCAGTGCGCGAGCCCGATCGGCCAACGCCGCCTCACCAGGATCGGTCTCGCCGGTCAGCACCTCTTCAAGCAGCTTATGGAGGATGAGCCCGCGCTCGCGCCCACCCTGAACGCTCAGCGCCGGCCCTTCGTTATCGGGCTGCCCGTCATCGCCAGCCGCCCAGACCTCCACGGCTTCAGGCGTCAGTACCGGGCCGGCATGGCTTTCATCGCGGCTCGGCGCGAGCCAGACCAGACGCTGGCGCTTATCGAGGATCGCGGCGGCTTCGGCGGCAAAGCTATCGCGGGTCTGGGCGTTGACTGCTTGTGCCGCTGCTGCGCCCATCCCTTCGGGCAGATGCGAAAGATCGAGCGCCGGCAGTTCGGCCAGCGACAGATCGACCAGCGAAATCCAGGCGGACTTGGACTGTGCCGCATCAAGGCGCGGCAGCACCAGCAATTCGCGGGCACGGGTCGCCGCGACATACCAGAGACGGATGCGTTCGCGGTCGAGTTCCGCTTTTTCGGCGTCGAGCACCGCTTCATAGCCGGCCGGTTTCACGCCGAAGACCGGGCAATAGAAGGTGTCGCTGTCGCGGTCGGTTACGGCGCTATCGGGCGCCTTGATCCCCGTCATCGTGTTGATGGGGACGACGATCGGCCATTCGAGCCCTTTGGCAGCGTGCATGGTGTAAAGCGCAACCGCTTCTTCCTGCGCGTCCGGCCGCCCTTCGACGGCGCGTGCCTCGTCGGTCCAGGCGGCCGTCATCGTCTCGGCGAAGGCGCGCAGTCCGCGCACCGCAAAAGCCGAGGTCAAGCTCAGATAGAGATCGACATTGGAAAGCGCGCGCTCGGCCTGACCGCGGTGACGCGCCAAGAGGATTGGCCGCACCCGCAACGCATCGATCGCCTGAGACAGGAGCTCATGCGGCGTAGTGCTGTTGCACTGACGCTGGAGCGCCTGGAGTTTCTCGATCGTCGCCCGAGCCAGCGGATGTGCGATGTCGGCCGGATCGACGCCAAGGTCGAAACGCGGAAGTTTGTCGGGTGCGTCCTCAGCGCGCGGGAGCGCCCAGATGATGTCGAGGAGTTGCTCTTCGGTCAGGCCGACGAGCGGCCCACGCAACAGCGCGCCCAGCGCGAGTGTATCGCGGCGATCGGCCAAGACGCGGGTGAGCGCGATCAGGTCCTGAACTTCCTGACGGCGGAACAGCCCTTTGCCGGCCTGCGTCGCGACCGGGATACCATAGCGTTCCAGGGCTTCCTCATAGCGCCACAGGTCGCTGCCGGTGGGCGCGAGCAAAGCGATGTCGCCCGGGCGACACAAGCGTCCCGTGCCAGTGCGCCGATCGAGGATCATTTCGCTGCCGATGAGCCGGGCGCACATTTGCGCGACGGCTTCGGCCTCGCCATCGCGCTGTTGCTCGGCCGACGCTTTGCCGTCCTCGCCTGCGACCACGACATCAAGTGCGGCAATACATAGCGCTTCCCCGCGATCGGCATGAAAGGGGGCGAGCGCGGTGAAGCCGGGTTGACCGTCGCTAGAGAGCGGCCCCTCGAACCGTTCGTTCACAAAGGTCAGAATCGGCGCGCAGGACCGGAAGTTGGTCGAGATCGACAGGACGCTGTCCTCGTCCTGGGCGACGAAGGCATCGCGGGCACGGACATAGGCCGACACATCGGCGCCTCGAAAACGGTAGATCGCCTGCTTGGGATCCCCCACCAGGAAAAGGGCACCGGGGCGGATGACGAAGCTGGCCCAATCACTCGCATCTCCAGCCTCCGCAGGCTCACCGCACAGGCGCCAGAAGATTTCGGTCTGGAGCGGATCGGTGTCTTGGAACTCGTCGACCAGTACTTTGGAGAAGCGGCCGGCGAGCGCGCGGCGGACATCGTCATGATCGCGCAGGAGATCGCGCGCAGCGAAGATCAGGTCGTCGAAATCGAGCAGCGCGGCGGACCGCTTATAGTCGCGGAAATGATCGAGCACGGGGCGCACTTCGCTGATCAGGTCGGCGAGGACGCAGCTCGCAACATTCTGGGTGAGCGTTTGCCATGCCGCACCGCATGCCGAATAGGCCGCTTCCGCTGCGAGATTGAGCCGCTCGCCATCTGCTTTGGCGAGACCTTCGCGTTTGGCCGCCTCAACCCATTTGCCCTTCTTCTTGAAGGCCAGGAACGTGCCGGCCTTGGTGCAGAGGTCGGGATGCGGCGGGAAGGTCAGCAGCCGCACGAGCCCGGCAGGCGTATCGATGGCGGGTCCGCCCTCAAGGCCATCCGCCATCTCCGCGAAGCGCTCGGCAGAGACCGCTGTCTCTTCCTCGACGGCCGGCGCGGTGCGGATGAACTCCGCGAAAGCCGCTGCCGCCGCTCGAAACGCGGCGAGATGCGGAGCAAGCGGGTCTGCGGCGGGAGCGGCAACGGTACGCCGCTTGCGCAGATTATCGACGATCCGGTGGATGAGGCCGACTGTCTCGCTTGGGCTGTAGAGCACCATCTCGGCGATGAGGCCACCCTCTGCACCGGAGAGCCGTTCGCGCAGCCACGCATCGACGATCTCGATGAAGGCGAGGTCGGCCTGGTTGCGATCCATGACACTCGCGCCGGGATCGATATCGGCCTCGACCGGATAGGGTTTGATCAAGCGCTGGCAAAAGCCGTGAATGGTCGAGCAGGTGATCTCATCGATATGCGCGGCAGCCTCAGCCAGATGCGCCTTGTGCTGTTCGGAGAGCCCATCGGGGAACGCGATCTTGAGTTCGGTCGGGATCGTTCCGGCAACAAGCTCGCTGACGAAATCGCGGACGCGCACAAGAAGCTCGCTCGCGGCCAGTTCGGTGAACGTCACCGCCGCGATCGATTTGGGCACAGCGCCTTGCGCCAGCATGGCCGCGATCCGGCCTGCCATGACGGCGGTCTTGCCCGATCCGGCGCCGGCTTCCACGAGGAGCGACTGGTCATGGCTGCTGATCGCAGTGCGGCGCGCAGCGTCGTCGCGCAGGATTTTCAGAGCGGCGGTCATCACTGGGCCTCCCAGACCAGAGCAGCGTCACCGAGGAGCTCGGTGGCGGTGGGCGATTTGCGTTTGCAGTAGGTCGCGCCGGCATTGGCAGGCAGCGCGAAGGCGAGATCGTCATATGTCCCGCCGGTGTCCGGCCCGATCAGCGCGTGGCCAGCGCTCAGGCTTGCGCTCGCGGACTGGAGATAGCCGGTGAGCTCGCCGAGCGTCGCTTCGGGGTCGGCGAGCTGAAGGTCGGTCTCGGTACGCGGATACAGCAGCGAGGCGCTGATCGATACGTCGGTTCCCAGTAGGGCCTTCACCGCGAACGCATAGAGGCAGCGCTGCAACTCGCGGCCACCATCGATGCTGATATCGTCCTTGGGCGGTCGGCCGGTCTTATAGTCCCGGACGAGCGCGCGCGTGCCATCACCCGAAAGATCGAGCCGGTCGATATAGCCTTTGATGGCAAAGCCGGTTTCGGGGATCGCGACCGGGGTCGCCGAATCCCATGGGCTGCCGGCGCCGGTCTTGGGCGGGGCGCCACCAAAGGCCACCTCCCCGTAGGAACGAGCCTCATCGAGATGTTCGCCCCGATAGGTGAGAGCGCGTTCTGCAAGGGCGCGGGCATCGTCGAGCGTGCGCCGCCAGATGACCGGTGGCGGGACTGCCCGCTCGCTTTCCCAGACGCCAGCGACGCTTCCTGCCGCAGCTTCGATCGCAGCGGATATCTGGGCATCGTCTGCATTGGCGAGGCCACCATTCGCTTCGAGATCCTGAAGCGCGAGGTCGAGGGTCATGTGGACGAGATCGCCCATCGCCAGTGCGTCAAGCACCAGCGGGTCGGTGCCGCTTTCAGGCAGCCTCAGGCGCATGCCATAGCGCCAGACGAAGCCCAGTGGACTACGCAGGAGCAGCTTCAACGAGCTGGCCGATTGGACCTGCGCGAGGATATCGAGCAGCAGCGGATGGTCCGCACGAACCAATCCGTCGTGCGGGGTAATCTCCTTGCGATGCCAATTGCGCCAGGTGGTGAGCGCGCTGGCGGCTTGAGTGTCGCCGGCGAACTCATCCGGCCGCGCCATCAAGCGGTCAGTCTCGCTGAAAGCATGAGGGGGTACGGCGTTACGACCGATGTAGATTTCGTCCGTAACCGGGCCGAGCAGCGCGCTCCGGCCAAGGAGCCGCCCCTCGCTGTCGCGCCGCGCCCGCGACAGTGTGACCTCGATCTCGGTCGTCGCCAGGATGGTCTCGAAATCGCGCCTGTCCGCAGCGCCGATCGGCAGCGGGTCGAGTTCGGCAGTGGGGATGATATGGTCGGAGACGAGCCGGTCCTCGGAAATTCCGCGCGGCCAGCGCGAGGAATTGAGACCGATGAGGCGCACATGGCGGCGCGGCGATGCCGCAAGCGCGCTGGCGGGCATCCATGCCGGCGACACGCAGGCCTCAAGGCCGTCATCCTGCTTCAGGTTCTCGAGCGTCGTATCGAGCGACACGGACGAGCCAGCAAGGAGTGCTTTGCGCCAGATCGCGAGCGCACGACCGGTCAGGAAGGCAGCGCCGACCTCGTCGGCTGCCGCATGCCCCTTGGCAAGCAGATCGACAATCGCGCGCAAGGTCGCCGTGTGATCCTGCTCATCGGGCCAGTCCGCAGCCGTAAGACGAGAGAGCAACCGATCCCAGGCGCTGAGAGATGCAAGCGGGGCGTCGGCGGGCAGAACGCGCAGCCAGCCTTGCGGCAATGTCTGGAACGGGCCGGTCTCCGATCCGCAAAGCGCCGCGAGACGGCGCATGCGCGTCTGTGAGAACCCGCGAATCAGAATATCGGCAAGCGCTGCAGCAGCCTGCCCCTCGCGGGTGGTGGTGACTTTGATGCCGTGGACGAAATGAAGGTCGAGGTTGGCGTCCGCACGCAAGGCGAGGAAGTGATCGTCATAGTCGGCAGTCGAAGCGGCGGCGATGGCGATGTCGGAGGGATCGACGCCGTCTGACACCATGAGCGCTCGCACCCAGCGGATCGCCTCGACCGCTTCGTGATAGCCAGTTGCCGCGCTGACCATGTGCTGCTCTGGAGTCCGTGCGTCCGAGCGACGTACCTCGATGTCGATCGCGGCGAGCCATTCCGGGACGGGACGCGGTCCTGCAATCCATGCGACAGGCACATGCGCCGCAAGCGCCGCGAGAAGCGGACGCCAGCTTGGCGAAAGCTCGGTGATGCCGACGATCTCCACGGAGCCGAGCACCGCCGGAGCGTTGGCCAGGCGCTTCAGCGCCGCCGATACGAGATCGGCGGGCCGCATCATTCCAGGCGGCAGCTGATCCTGAACGGCCGCTTCGAGGCGGGCAATCGACTCGAGGCGTGGATGTTCATGGGCGCGCGCGGTCAAATCGATCCCCGAGCGCCAGACCTTGTGGAGCGTATCAGCAGCGGCATCGACCATGCCCGGCAAGAGCTTGATGCCATCCAGCTCGCCCAAAGGCGTCTCCGGCAAGACCGTTTGGATCGCGCTGCGCAGGCTTTCGTCGTCGATGGGCCGCATGAAACCTCCGGCCAGGCGGACGGCGAGCTGCTCGAACGAGAGAATCTGCAAACCGTGAAGCCGCCGCCGGGCAGCATCAAGGCGCAACTCGCGCATCGCCAAACGGCCGTGCGCGACGATCGTGCGCCGATTAGGATTGGTGCTCATCGCCAACTTCCTCCTACTGTCTCGCCGGTTCCGCTTGACGCGACTCCACCGCATGGATAAAAACTATACGGGCATTGCAGATATGTCCATATAGTTTTTATACCCTCGCGACGTAAAGGAACCAAACCAGATGACCAGCGAGGGGCCAGCGTTGAAATGGGGCGTCGAACGCCGCCTCGAATTCATCGAGTTCCGGCTATTCTGGGAAGGCGGCGTCAACCGATCGGACATCATCGATACGTTTGATGTGTCCGTGCCACAGGCATCGAAGGATTTGACGCTCTATCAGGAGCGCGCTCCGCACAATGCGCTCTATGACAAGAGTGCCCGTCGCTATGTGGCAGGCCCGGATTTCGAGCCGATTTTCCTGAAGCCTGACCCTTACGGCTATTTGTCACGCCTGCGGTCAGTCGCGGAGGGACTGATCGAACTGGGCGAGTCCTGGATCACTCAAGTACCCGATACTGATATCGCGCTGACACCCCGCCGCGACATTAATGCCGAGGTGCTGCGCACCATATTGGGCGCAGTGCGAGACGTGCGATCAGTCGATATCCACTATCAGTCGATGAGCAAGGATCGGCCCGATCCGATCTGGCGCCGCATTACGCCGCATGCCTTCGGCTATGATGGCTTTCGCTGGCATGTGCGTGGCTACTGCCACATCACCGACAAGTTCAAAGACTTTCTGCTGCCACGTATCCTCCATGTAGGCGAGCTTGGAGACGCTGGTGCTTCGGCCGATCAGGATGCCCTGTGGCAGGAGCGCTTTGCCATTGAGGTAGGTCCGCACCCTGACCTCACCGAGAGCCAGAAGGCGGTGGTCGCCAAAGACTATGGGATGGCGGACGGGTCGGCCGTGCTGATCGTTCGCTACGCGATGCTGTTCTATGTGCTCAAGCGCCTCGGGCTCTTGGGCGACGCCGCCCAGCTACCCGCTCGCAGTCAACATATCGTCGTCGTCAACAGAGCCGATACCGTCGCGGCGCTCGAGAAGGCGGAGTTCGCGCTGTGAATTCTGGCGATAGCGTAAAGCATCCAAAATACCGGATGTCGTTCAGTGTGGGCGGGTTGATGCTCAATGAGAGCCTGGCGATCGCCCAGGCCTACCAGCCCGGTGAAGCCTGGGCTTGCGCTCGCGAGCGCTTGCTCGCGCAAAGCGCATCTTCCTTGCCCAAATTGGCCTCGCAAACCCGCGCGCTGCGCGAGGTGTACGACCGTATAGGCCATCTCTCCGACGCTGAACGCCATTACCTGTCGGCGGAGGCGGATCGCGCCGGGCAGCAGGCCGTGATGTGGGTGGCGATCTGTCGGACCTATCGCTTCGTTCGCGAATTCGCGGTCGAGGTGATCAACGAGCGCTACCAATCCTGGCGGCTTGATCTCGGCCATGAGGTGTTTGATCGCTTTCTCGCGGATAAAGCGGAATGTGATCCGAGCCTCGCTGCACTCTCCTCATCAACGGTCGCCAAATTGCGCCAGGTCCTGTTCCGGATCTTGCGTGAAGCGGGATTGAGGAGCGCGGAAGGCAGAATCCAGCCGATCTGGCTGTCAGGACACATGAAGCGGCTGATCGAGGAGAGTAATCCGGCGGATTTGCGGATCTTTCCCGGGAATGGGGGATAAGTGTGGGTACGAGACCTGATCGGCGCTTTCGTGCCGAGCATCTGTTCAGGGTAATCTCCAGCGAAAGATTCTTGCACAAGCAAGGGTTGGGCAACGAGGTTCCCTTCTTCATCTGCGCTTTCGATGCCGAAGATGGCCTAAGCCTGGGTAAGGATCGCGAAGATCTGATCGCCCGGCTGGGGCATGCCGGTGTGCGCGTCCTTGATATCGACCTCTATGACCTTTCGATCAAAATCCTCGAGGACCGAGGGATCTTTGCGCAAATCCTTGAGGTCGAGGCCGAGACGGACAAGGCCGAGCTCAAGGAGCTGCTACAAGGGGTGCTCGACCCGCAGAGCCATCTCATTCCGGCGATTGCGCGGTGCATGGAAGAAACCCCGCACGATGTGATCTTCCTTTCAGGCATAGGCGAGGTCTACCCATATCTGAGATCGCACAACGTGCTCAACAACCTGCAGAGCACTGCGAAAGATCGTCCTACGGTCATGTTTTTTCCAGGGAAATATACCCATGCATTGGCGACCGGCGCCTCGCTGGAATTGTTCGGCTTGCTGCATGACGACAAATACTACCGCGCCTTCAATATCATGAATTACGAGGTCTGATCGATGGCTACTGTGCTACGTGATATCTTCGCCAAGCCGGTCGACCGCTCGATCGATGGGGTGATTAAGGCTGATGACAAGGCCAGCCTTCTGACCGAGCTCGATGAGTATGTCATCACCAACGAGATCGGCGCCCGGCTCGAGCAATTCCTCGACGCTTATAACAACTATGAAACCGCGAACGGGGTGTGGATTTCCGGCTTCTTTGGTTCGGGTAAATCTCACCTTCTGAAGATGCTCGCTCTTCTGCTAGAAAACGACGAGGTTGAAGGGCAGCGCGCTTTTGAAATCTTCGAGCGCAAGCTGGCCGGCAACCCGATGCTGGCAGGCGCCTTCCGCAAAGCGGTGTCGATCCCGTCCCGGTCGGTATTGTTCAATATCGATCAGAAAGCGGATGTGATCGCGAAGACCGATGTCGACGCCCTTCTGGCCGTCTTCCAGAAAGTCTTTGACGAGATGTGCGGCTATTATGGCAAGCTTCCGCACATCGCGCAGTTCGAGCGTGATCTGGATAGTCGCGGCAAACTCGAGGCCTACACGGCGGCCTTCATGCAGTCGTCCGGCAAGGCCTGGGAGCGAGGGCGTGAGCAGGCGCTGATGGAGGGCAGGCATATTGCCGCAGCCTTCGCGGAGGTCACGGGCGACGAGGTCAAGGATGTTCTTGGCCAGTATCGCAAGGATACTAAGATCTCGATCGAGGATTTTGCCAACAATGTGAAATCGTGGATCGATGCGCAGGGGCCGAAGTTCCGGCTGAACTTTTTTGTCGATGAGGTAGGGCAATATATCGCTGACAACGTCAAACTGATGACGAACCTGCAGACCATTGCCGAAAGCCTGAATACGAAGTGCAAGGGCCAAGCCTGGATAGTGGTCACGGCCCAGCAGGATATGGGCTCGGTCATCGGCGATCTGACGGCACAGCAAGAGAATGATTTCTCGAAGATCCAGGCACGCTTTGCCAACCGGATGCCGCTGAACTCCCAAGACGTCGCGGAAGTCATTCAACGCCGCCTCCTGGCCAAGACCGAGGCTGGCCAGATCACCCTTGGCAATCTTTACGATGCCGAGGAAAACAATCTGCGCACTCTGTTCGATTTCGGCGACAATTCCTTCAAGTTCAGGAATTTTTCCGGAAAAGAACAGTTCGTCGCAAGCTATCCATTCCCAAATTATCAGTATGATCTGTTCCAACGCGCGATCATGGGGCTCTCCCAGCATAATGCGTTCGAGGGCAAGCACAGCTCGGTCGGCGAGCGCTCAATGCTTGGGGTGTTTCAGGAGGTGGCCAAGAAGCTGGCGGATACGCCGGTCGGCGGGCTAGCGACCTTCGATCTGATGTTTGAGGGAATCCGGACCGCGCTCAAATCATCCGTCCAGCAATCGATCCAGCTGGCCGAAAAGAACCTCGGCGACGATTTCGCGGTGCGAGTGCTGAAGGTCCTTTTTCTTGTCAAATACGTGAAGGAGTTCAAACCAACCGCTCGCAATATCGCCATCCTCCTACTGTCCCGGTTCGAGGCGGATCAGACCGAGCAGCGGCGCAATATCGAAGAAGCTCTATCGCTTCTCGAGCGTCAGACGCTGATCCAGCGCAATGGCGAGATCTACGAATTCCTCACCAATGAGGAGAAGGATGTCGAAGCTGAGATCAAGGCGATTGCGGTCGATCCCGCCGAAATCGAGCGTCAGCTCGACGAATTGGCCTTCGGTGCGATCCTGCGTCACGGCAAGATCAAGCATGCCGGCACAAGTGTCGACTATGCTTTCACCCGCAAGCTGGACGGGCACAACCTGAACCGGGAGCAAGAGCTTTCGGTGAATATCATCTCGCCCTTCAGCGACGATTCCGATGAACCGGATGTTGTGCGTTCGAACAGCATGGCCAGCGATGAGATGGTCGTCCTGTTGGGGCGGGATGTGCGCTTTACGCGCGATCTGGTCCTTTGGCTCCAGACGGTAAAATTTGCCCGGCAAGTGACGAGCGGTGAGGTCCAGCCTGGTCGCGATCGTATCATCGCGGAAAAACGCGATCAGAACACGCGCCGTGAAAAGGAACTGGTCCAGCGGCTGCGCAGCCTGATCGCTGACGCGCGGCTCTTCGTGCGAGGCACTGAGCTGGAAATTGGCGGGGAGGATCCGCAAGAGCGACTGATCAGAGGCTTCCAGGTTCTGGTGGACAAGGTCTACACGAGCTTGCCGGTCCTGCGCGGCGCGACCTACACGGAAGCCGAGCTTGGCCGCGCAGGCCGCGTCGATGGCGGGCTGTTTGGTGGCGAAGGGAGCGGACTGACCGAAGCCGAACAGGACGTACTGAACCATGCTCAGGCACAGATGCGTCTCGGTACTCGGGTCTCGGCCAAGGCTTTGGTCGAGAAGTTCGGGGCCAAGCCTTATGGCTGGCCCACCATCGCGGTCCTGTGCCTGACCGCGAGCCTTGTCGCACGCGGCAAGCTAGAGGCCCGCGCGGACAGCACTGTGCTGGAAGGCGACGCCCTGATTCAGGGGCTGCGCAATAGCCATGCGCTTGGCAACATTCTCCTTTCGCCGCAGATCGAATTCACTGCCGCCCAGATCCGTAAATCGCGCGAGCTGTTTCAGGCGCTGTTCGATCTGCCTGCCTCGGGCAATGACGCCCGCAGTCTGGGGACGGAGTGGCAGGCCCAGTTGCGCAAGCTGACCGGCGAACTGGAGGGTCTTGCCAGGCAATTGACGGGCTACCCCTTCATTGCGGCTCTAGATCCCCTGCGGACCCAGCTCGACACTATGCGCGATCAGCCGGCCACCTGGTTCATTACCGGCCCGGTCGGCCAGGAAGATCAGCTGCTAGATGCGAAGGAGGACATCCTCGACAAGGTCCGCCGCTTTATGTCCGGGCCGCAGAAGGGCATCTATGATGAGGTGCGCTCCTTCCTGACCGTGCAGGACCAGAACTTGACGTTTGCCGAAGATTCTGCCGCCGAAATGCTGCGCCAAGTTCTTGGCGATCCGCAGTGCTTCAAGGGCTCGGCGATTCAAGAACTGAAGGCGGATTTCTACGCCGTGAAGGAGCGCATCGAACAAACGGTTCTGGCCGAGCGCAACGCGGTCATCGCGGCGATCGACGAGGTGGCGGAGAAGATCGCCCTGACCTCGGAGTTCCGTGCACTGCCCCCAGAGCAGCAGACGCGTATCCGTGACGAGCTTGCCGCGCAGAAAGCCGGCCTTGCTCCGCAAACCCTGATCCCGGCCTTGCGCCATCGGGCAACGGAGGTCCGATCAAACCTTCTGGCAGATACGCTCACCCGGATCGCTGAACTGACGCCAACACCCGCGCCGGCTCCCACGCCCCAGCCACAACCTGCCGGGGGCGGCGCCGCAGTCCCGCCGGCACCACCTGTGCCGCCTGCACCGGCAAGGCCCCAATATGTCAAGGCGCAGTCGATCACCGTCCCCTTCGCGAAAACCTATCTTGAAGATGAAGACGATGTGACCCGGTACCTTGATGAGATGAAAAAGACCCTGCTGGCCGAGATCGGCGCGGGCAAGAAAGTGATTGTCTGATGGATACCAACGCCCTGAAGAAATTTGCGCAAAGCGCACGCAACCTGCTGATCGCTCAGGTCACCGCCCGACTGGACATGGTGCTGGCCGAAGGCGCCGCCGCGCGCCGCGAACATCCCGCGGCCATTGCAAGGCTAGAAGCCGCCGCAAGCGGCAACCGTGGTCAGGTGATCGAGCAGGCCGCTTACACATGGTTCAATCGCTTTACCGCGCTGCGCTTCATGGATGTGACGGGCCTGACAAATTCGCGCGTCGTATCGCCTGCCGATGGCGCCACCCGGCCCGAGATACTGGCCGAGGCGATGGCCGGCAATCTTCCGGATCGCGCCCGACCCGAGATCGCCGAATATCTGAACGGCACCCGCCCGGCCCATGACGGGCAGGCGGAGGCCTATCGGTTGCTGCTGATCCATGCCTGCAACGAATGGCATCACGCGATGCCTTATATGTTCGAGCGCGCCGATATGCTCGACCGGGCGGAGGATTATACCGAACTTCTTATACCCGACGATCTCCTGTCTCCGGACAGCATACTTGCCCGCCTGCGCGAGGTGATGACTGACGAGGCCTGCCAGGATGTCGAGATCATCGGCTGGCTCTACCAGTTCTATATCTCGGAAAAGAAGGACCAGGTTTTTGCGGGCTTGAAGAAGAACCAGAAGATCACGGCGGAGAATATCCCGGCGGCGACGCAGCTGTTCACGCCGCATTGGATCGTCCGCTATCTGGTTGAAAACTCGCTGGGGCGGCTGTGGCTCTTAAACCGCCCGCAATCTGGCCTGGCTGCGAAGATGGACTACTACATCGCGCCGGAAGAGCCCGAGACGGATTTTCTACGCATTCAACGGGCAGAGGAGATTCGCATCTGTGATCCCGCCTGCGGGTCGGGCCATATGCTAACTTATGCGTTTGATCTGCTGTATGAAATTTATGCAGAGGAAGGTCATGACGCGGACGAAATCCCCGGCCTGATCCTGCAGCATAACCTGACCGGTATCGAAATTGACGATCGTGCCGGCGCCTTGGCGGCCTTTGCGCTGTCGATGAAGGCGGCGGCAAAGCTGGGGCGGCGGCGGTTTCTGCGAATGGAGGCAAAGCCCGACATCGTGGTGCTGCAAAATGTCTGTTTCACACCTGCCGAGATGCAGGACGTATCCGCAGTAGTGGGCAAGGATCTTTTCACCGACGAACTGCGCGAGACGCTCGGGCAGTTCGAGCAGGCCAAGAACTTCGGTTCGCTGATCGTGCCGAAGCTGCGCGACCCGGCCGAGGCGCTGCGGGTGGTCGATGCGCGGGATTTCGGGTCTGATCTGATGCTGCACGAAGTGCGGGAGCGGGTCGTAGCTGTGCTGCGCATGGCCGAACTGCTGGCGCCGAAGTATCACGTTGTCGTGGCCAATCCGCCGTATATGGGCGGGAAGGGAATGCATGAAAGCACCTCCTCATTCCTCCGCAAAAACTACGAAGAATACAAAGCTGATTTGTTCTCGGCCTTTATGGTCCGTATCCAGAAGCTCGCGCGACGCGATGCCTGCATCGGCCTGATGACGCCATTCGTTTGGATGTTCATATCAACGTTCGAGAAACTTAGGGATTTTCTGCTGACAAATCAGACGATGTCTTCACTTGTCCGGCCGGAATACCACGCATTTTTTGACTCTGCTTATGTGCCGATATGTGCGTTTGTCCTAACGAACGGAAGGCATCCTGAACGAAGAGCCGATTTTTTTGATTTAAGCGAATTCTATGGCGCAGAATTACAGCCTAAGAAACTCTTAGAGGCTATTAATAACGGCACCGCCTCATGGCGACATCGCTTAAAAGCCTCAGCGCTTGAGAACGTTCCTGGTGAGCCATTTTGTTTCTGGCTATCGGAGGCCCATCTTGCGGGATTTGCTGACACCAAATTTCTTGGTGATGTTTCTGTAGCGAAGAAAGGTCTCACCACGGGCGATAATAGTCGCTTCCTGCGTCTTTTTTGGGAGGTCGCTTCAGCCAGCGTGTCCTTCATCAATGCGGATCGGAGGCGCTTCGTCCCTCACCTCAAAGGCGGAGACTCTAGAAAGTGGTACGGCAATAAGGAATTCCTTCTCGCGTACGGGGAGGCCGATCTTGCCGCCATGGCCGAAGCAAAAGGACATCGTCGTGATGGCGTTGATTTTTTCTTCCGGGCCGGCATCACTTGGTCGGATGTATCTTCGAGCCATACAGTCTTCCGGACATCAGATGATAACTCATCTTTTAACAACGTTGCGCCAACGGCATTTTTCGAGAGTGAACAAGAGCGGCTTTTTGCTTTTCGAGCCCTGAACTCGGTCGCAATGCGTGACTTCGTGCATGCGCTCAATCCAACCCTTCACTTTAATCCTGGTGATTTCCGTAATCTGCCATTTCCCAAGGCTGCCCGCCCCTCGGATGCAGATGAGCAGTTTGCTGCAGAGGTGATCTTTCTCGCTAAATCCGACTGGGATGCCTACGAAACCTCTTGGGATTTCACATCGCTCCCACTGCTCTTGCCCGACCACCGCGCCGGTACGATGGAGGACTCCTACGTCAACCTCCGCGCCCATTGGCAGGGCATGACGGACGGGATGCAAGCGCTGGAGGAAGAGAATAACCGTATCTTCATCGACGCCTATGGCTTGGCGGACGAACTGACCCCCGACGTGCCGATTGAGGAGATCACCCTCACCTGCAACCCGGCCTATCGCTATGGTGTGAAGGGCTCCGAAGAGGACCGCGAGACGCGTTTGCGCGAGGATACGGTGGCCGAATTCCTCCACTATGCCGTGGGCTGCATGTTCGGGCGCTACAGCCTCGACGCGCCCGGGCTGATCCTCGCCAATCAGGGCGAGGGGATCGAGGACTATCTGGCCCGCGTGTCGGAACCCAGCTTTGCTCCCGACCGGGATAACGTCATTCCGGTGCTGGACACCGACTGGTTTGCTGATGACATCGTCACCCGCGCACGCGATTTCCTGCGAGTCACCTTTGGCGAGGCAAAGTTCCGCGAGAACCTCGCTTTTGTGGAAGCTGCCCTCGGCAAGGATCTGCGCAAGTGGTTCACGAAGGATTTCTTCGACTATCACGTCCGCCGCTACAAGAAACGACCGATCTACTGGATGTTCTCAAGCCCCAAAGGCAGCTTCAACGCATTGATCTATATGCACCGCTATCGGCCGGATACGGTCTCGGTGGTGCTGAACCAATATGTGCGCGAGTTCATCCATAAGCTGGAGGTTGAGCGTGCGCGGCTGGAGAAGCTGGCTCTCGATCCTACGGCTACACCCGCCCAGCAAACAAAGGCGCAGAAGGAAACTGCCACGGTCATCAAGCAGATCGCCGAGCTGACCGAATGGGAGCGCGATGTTGTCTATCCCATGGCGCAGCAGAAGATCGCCATCGATTTGGATGACGGCGTAAAGCGCAACTATCCGCTGTTCGCAGGCGCGCTGAAGCCGATCAAAGGGTTGGAGGCTACGGATGACTGACCGCATCACCGCCGGGCTGATGCGACTCTATGACGACCAAGGGCACCGCATCGTCTTCTGGTACGACGCGGCTCGCGATCTGCGCGAGGCGTACGATGCTGTGGAACTGCCTGGCGTGACCAAGGTGGAGATCGCCAATAACGAGTTCGGGCTGAAATATCGCTTGCTGCGGCAGGAACCGGCGGCGCGGTTCCTGCTGTACAAGGATGGTCCCGAACCGCCGATGGTTGAAAACTGGCTTCTGGATGTGCAATTGGCCGCGGCGGTGTTTCGCGCCGATCAGGCAGCGATCTGGGTGGCCGATCTGGGCATCCCAGCGAAATATGAAGCCGCCGTGCGCGACCACCCCGAATTCTACCGCTCGAGTAAGCGCTTGGAATCGCTGCGCGCTGTTGAGCGCGAGCGCCCATCGCAGAGCGCCAACGATGTCCGCCGCAAGATGTTGGCGGTCTGCGCCGGTGCGGATGGCGATCTCGATACGGTGATCGAAGCGTTGTTAGCTGAGCTCGCCGAAGACCGCGACGATGGGATACGAATGCTGGATCGGGTTGGGCTCTCCGCGTTTTTCTGGAGGGAAGTTTCGGCACGCTATGGCTATGCGGTTGCCGATCCGGATTTTCAGGATTTCGCCATCACGCTGTTTTCAAGCGCCTGGGCACGGGCGATGGGGGAGGCGGCAACCCTCAATACTGATGCCGCTCTGATGTTCCGCCGTTGGAGCGCCTCGCGCCGATGGGGCGAGGTATTCGAGAAGCTCTCGGGCGACTATCAGAACGTGCTCAAGATCAGGGATGATCTGGCGTCACGCGATTTTAGAGGCCTGATCCAGCATGACCATTTCGAGGAAGTGGACCGGCGGATCGTCATCGCCATCGTCGAGGGGCTGGCTCAGCAGAGCCTGGCGGCCACAGATGTGCTCAAATGGGTGCGCGTTCGCCGTCAGAGTCATTGGTATGACCGATATGCTGACGTCTATCAGGCTATCGGCTATGCGACAGAATTCCAGCAGGCTCTGGCCGAGGCCGACCTCGTCATGACCAGCCTGTCCGATGGCGTGACGCGCTATTCCGCAAGCTGGTTTCGGCTGGATCAGCTATACCGCAAGTTCATCTATCATCTGCAGAAAAGCGGGCAGTCTGGGTTGCTCTCCGCACTCTATGAGGCGGTCGAGAACCGCTACACTACCAATTTCGTGCTGAAGCTGAACGACGCCTGGCAGGATCAGGTCGCGCGCCTGACCGACTGGTCGATTTCGGGCATTCCGCGTCAGGTCGATTTCTATCAGGAACAGGCCGCTGAGTACCGGCGCAAAGATCAGAAGGTCGTCGTCATCATCTCGGACGCTCTGCGCTATGAGGTGGCCGAAGAGGCGCTGCGCGAGATTCGCAAGCTCAACCGGTTCGATGCTGAACTGACACCGATGGTTGGCGTCTTGCCGAGCTATACCCAGCTCGGCATGGCCGCGCTCTTGCCGCACCGACAACTGGCGATCCGCGATGACAATGATCTGGTGATGCTGGACGGCGAAAGCACCATGGGCGCGGCCGCCCGCGAAAAGGCGTTGGCGGCAGGTAGGGCAGGGGACCGGGTAAAGGCACTGGCGGCAAAGGACTTTATGAATCTGGGATCGTCCGAGGGCAGGGATCTCTTCCGGGATCACGATGTCCTTTACCTGTACCACAACCAGATTGATGCGATTGGCGACAAACTTGCCACCGAAGAAAATGTGCCAGCGGCGGCGGAGGCGGCCATTGAGGATCTGGTGAAGCTGGTCCGCAAGCTAACCTCGGCCAACTTCTCGAACATTCTGATCACCGCAGATCATGGGTTTCTGTGGCAGCACAGAGCTTTGGAAGAAAGCGGCTTTGCTCTCAGCGAACCGGAAGGCGAGGTGGTGACACGCAATCGTCGCTTCGTGATCGGACGTGGCCTCAGCAGCACGGGCGGCATGAAGAAATTTACGGCCGCCGAGCTTGGCTTGGGCGGAGATCAGGACATCCTGATTCCCAATTCCATCAACCGACTACGCGTGAAAGGTTCAGGTAGCCGCTTTGTCCATGGCGGAGCAAGCTTGCAGGAAATCGTCCTGCCGGTCCTGCGCGTTGGCAAGCAGCGTAAGGAAGATGTCGGGCAGGTGTCGGTGCAAATCATCCCGCCGGCCCGTGCCCAGATCACTACAGGGCAGATCCAGATGACATTTTATCAAGCGGAGCCGGTAACCGATAAGCAGCAACCCCGGCAGGTCCATGCGGCGATCTTTGCCGGGGATGGCACCCTCATCTCGGACGAAGTTGAGTTGGATTTCGATTTTGTGTTCGAGAACCCGCGCGAGCGGGAGCTTTCACGCAATTTCCTGCTATCCCGGGCGGCGGACGCCCATAACAATCAGACTGTCTTCCTGAAGTTGCGCACGCGCATCGGCAAGACCAGCCGTTTTGAAGATCACGCCTCCCAGCCCTTGCTGCTGAAACGCGGGATCAGCACAGATTTCGATTTCTGAGGTGCCGATGTCGATTCTTGATGACAAGATTAACGAGCATTTTGCCGGATTCGTGGTCCGCAAGGACCTGGTGAAGGCCGTGAAGGGGAACGCCATCGTTCCCACCTATGTGCTCGAATATCTGCTGGGCCAATATTGCGCGACCGACGACGAAGCCTCGATCGCGACAGGTATCGAGACGGTCAAGGACATCCTGCGCAAGCATTACGTCCATCGTTCGGAAGCGGGCCTAGTCCAGTCGACGATCAAGGAGCGCGGCCGTTACAAGGTCATCGATCAGGTCAGCGTGGCGCTGAACGAAAAGACTGATGCCTATGAGGCGGTTTTCGAGAATCTCGGGATCAAGCGAGTCGCGATCGACAGCGCCACGGTCAAGGCGCATCCAAAGCTGCTGGTGACGGGCATCTGGTGCATCGCCGATGTGCAATATGAGTTCTCGGAAGACAGCCGGATTTCCCCCTGGATCATCGACACGCTGAAACCGATCCAGATCGCCCGCGTCGATTATGCTGGTTATCGCGAAACGCGCGGCAAATTCACCACCGAGGAGTGGATCGACCTGCTGATGCAGAGCATCGGCTTTGATCCGTCCATGTTCGGGCGCAGGTCAAAGCTTTTGCAGCTGTTGCGTCTGATTCCGTTTGTCGAACGAAACTACAACCTCATCGAGCTTGGGCCGAAAGGTACGGGCAAGTCGCATATCTATTCCGAATTCTCACCCCATGGCCAGCTGATCTCGGGCGGCGAAGTCACGGTTCCCAAGCTCTTCGTGAACAACTCCAACGGGCGAATTGGTCTGGTTGGTTATTGGGATGTCGTCGCCTTTGACGAATTCGCTGGACGCGAGAAAACGGCCAACAAGGCGCTTGTCGACATTATGAAGAATTACATGGCGAACAGGCAGTTCTCGCGCGGGGTGAACCCGATGGGAGCCGAAGCCAGCTTCGCCTTCGTCGGCAACACCGACCATAATGTCCCGTGGATGCTGAAGAATACCGACTTGTTCGAAGCCCTGCCGCCGCAGTTCCACGACAGCGCCTTCATCGATCGATTGCATGCCTATCTACCTGGATGGGAGATCGATATCATCCGCGGTCAGATGTTCACATCCGGCTACGGGTTCATCGTCGACTACCTCGCCGAGATCCTGCGCCACTTGCGGGCTGAGGACTTCTCGCATCGGCCGGATCGCTTCTTTACCGTTCCGGTCCAGACCCATATCCGGGACCGCGCAGCAATCAACAAGACCATGTCGGGCCTGCTCAAACTGATCTTCCCGAATGGCGACGAGACCGAAGCCGAAGTCGAAGAGTTGCTGCGGTTTGCAATTGAATGCCGCAAACGGGTGAAAGACCAGCTGTTGCGGATCGACAGCACCTTCGAGGCGGCTGATTTCCACTATGTGGCGCCGGACGGATCGAAGCGTGCTGTTACGACCCTTGAGGAAGAGGAGTTTCCTCAGTTCTATCATCGCCGCTCCACCGGCGATGTAGATGAAGATGTGCGTCAATCCGAGACCGCGCCAATTCCAGCACCGCAGGCATCAACGCCTGCCGCTTCTGCTGCGTGTGACGTTGACCATGCCGTTGTTCCGCAGCCGGGACATGTCGTGTTCACTGAAAACCGCAAGGGTATCAGTTTCGACAAGATTTTCGGCCCTTGGACTGATGGAGCGGCACGGATCATCGTCACCGATCCCTACATCCGGAAGTTCCATCAGGCTCGCAATGTGATGGAACTGGTTGAGATGCTGATCCGGCGCAAGCAGCCCGAAGATCAGGTGGCGGTGCATCTCGTCACGGCTCCGGACGATGGGAACATTCAGGAGCAGCGAGAATGCCTGGACGGAATTGCCGAGGCCTGCACGGGTACGGGCGTAGATTTCACCTGGGCCTTTGATGGTTCCGGAACACTTCATGCACGCGACATTACCACGGACACGGGCTGGAAGATGGTTTTGGATCGCGGGTTGGATATCTTCCAACCGACGCCTCGCAAGATGAACGGTTTCTCATTGGGAGAGCGAATGCAGGAGCATCGTATGCTCCGGAGCTTTTATGTCACTTACGTGGAGTTCCCCTCATCCTGACGCGGTTGCAGGGTAGTCACAGCGTCCTTCAGCAATCCCTGCACTGTTCTCCTAGAACTGCCCGGCTGCGATCTTGCCGCATCGCATATCAAATCGCGCGAGAAAATCGCTGTCCGCTAGAGCTAACACTCTTGCTTTGGCCTCTTGGCGACGATCCTGCGGCAGCTTAGCGATGAGGCCATCCGGCTTTTGGCCGAAGCTATGTGCGGGCGCGTCCATCATCCGATCTGCATACGCACTTGCGGCCCGAGTGGCATCGCTCAAAAGTCTCTTCATACCCTCCCAGAAACTGGCCTGAGCATAGAATTCTCCGGAATGACGACGATCGTGTCGAGCTGCCCATGCGTGGAGCGCGCAAGATATTCATGCCAATCGCCCCTTTCACCTCCGTAGAACTGAAAGTCGCCGTGAAATTCCAGATCGCGCCAGCGGTTAATGGCTTTGAATGAGCCCAGCATCGGAAATTTGGAAATGGGCCTCTCCTCCAACGGCAGCTCTTCCCAATCGTGATCTTCTATCATCAAGCGTCCATCGGCCCGGATTAGGATGGCGCCCTCAAACTGTCGAAATCCTTGGTCTGGAATTCTCCGACAAAGCCGTCCGGTAGCTGCACCTCACAGCGGACATAATCGAACATTCCCATTGCACCTAAACCACGAAATTCAGCGGTGTTGTGGAAGGACGAACGGAGAGCGATTTTCCCCAATCGAACGTGAGAAAATCCTGTTCAATGCCATCAGCGAAGATCACGCCGCCATCATTCATATGGGATGTGATCTGGAGGGCTCTGTCAGCTAGCGTCCCCCACCGCATGCTGGTGCCCGTTGAGACGCTTGGAAAGGGCTCGCGCACGAAAAAGGCGAGCGCACGTTCATCTGGCCTAATTTTTATCGGGTGGTTGATCGCTTCCATGATCGACCGGGCCCAACCGGTCGCACCAGTGCCTGTCGCAACGATGATTCCGCTAGAGCTCTGCTCCTCTTCGGCCTCGCCGTTCGTAATAAAGTAGCGGGCCGATTGGTGACTGCGATGGCCCACAAATAGCTCATTGAGCGCGCAGAGCTTTTCTCCGGTGTCCAACACGCCCTCGACCATTGTTCGGGCTTCGATCGAGACGTCCCGCTTCACGACCTGCTCAAGAAGGCCAGGAAGCTGCTTGACCTGATGACGCACTAACACGCCGTCATAACGATCGGGCGCCGGGTTGATCCCGACAACCGGCTGGCCTGAGAGATATTTGGCGACATTGGGGATGAGCCCATCCTGGCCCACCGCAACGACGATATCTTCTGCGGCGAACGTGAATCGATCGAGATCGGCCCGGCGAACGAGAGTCTGGCGCCAGTCCGTCGGCACCGCGCTTCTCGCTGCGGCAATCACATTGCCGAAAGACGCGTGCCGTGCCTCCAGTTCGGCGAGATCCTGCCCCCGTGTCTTGAGGTAGAAGCGCGCCTGTTCGAGCGTAGCATGGCGAGCGAGCAGCAGCTCGAGTTCGGTTTCCCGTGTGACGAAGACCACGCGTGGTGCCAGCGTCGCCATGCCTTGCTCCTTACTTCGCTTCGATTGCAGCGACAGGTTTCGCTGCGAACTCTCGCATCACCGCAGCCAGGATATCGGGTGTGATATTGAGATGCTCGATGGTGTCGAGCTTCCCGGCCAGCTCTCGCGCCGCCAGCCCCATCAGCACGCCGGCGGGCAAATCGCGATAGACCGCGATATGCGCTTGCTCGGCTTCCGCCTTGGCGCTCTCGACAGTCCGAATGCGATTGGCTTCGGCTTCCGCCTCGACCTTCTCCGCTTCGGCAAGGCCGGTCGCACGGTTGCGCGCATTCTCGGCTTCTTCCGAGATCAGCTGCTTTTCGCGCTTGGCAAGCTCGACCTTGTTGGCGAGTTCGTTCTCGGCAATGGCACGTTCCTTATCGACGGCGAGGGCACGGCGCTCGAACATCGCCTCGTCCGCCTTCTGCTGCAGCGCTTCGAAAGTTGGGGTTTGCAGAGCCCGTTCGAGCTCGCTGCTCGGCGCCAGATTGTTGAGGCGCACAGAGACAATTGCCAGACCCAGATCCGCCAGCGCGGGTTCGGCCGCCAGCGTCTTTTCGAGACGCTGGCGCAAAGGCTCGATGCCCGCGTCCAGCAGTTCGCGGACAGGTGCCGCGGCCAGATAGTCGAGCGCGGCCTGGTTCACGAGGCCAGTGAGGCGTGCCTCGATCCGCTCAACGGGCTGGCGGACATGCTGGCCGTTCAGCAGATCGATCGTGAAGTCGATGCGCTCGGCCAGCTTCTCCGGCTCGGCCACGCGCCAGCCCAGCGCGCCCTGGACGTTCACGTCCTGGAAGTCGGCGCTCCGGCCCTTCACGAACAACGTCATCTCACGGTCGTCCATGGGCAGCTCAGCAATGCTCGCGACGTCCGGGCGGAACCAGAAGACGAGACCGCGGCCGCTCTGGCGGAGCTGACCATTCTTGTAGCGTATGATGTGGTGGCTCGCGTCGGCCCGGAGGCGCGCTACGACGGGGAATTTGCTGATGACAGCCATGGTCTTCTCCTCCTTCAATTCTTGAGTTTGTAGAGTTCAGCCGGTCGGAACGAGGCGCCGGTCTCGCGTTCGCCCGTTCCTTCGATCCAGCCCTTGTCCAGGATGCGCCGGCGGAAAGCCGGCTTGTGAAAGCGCGTGCCGAGGACCGCTTCATGAACGCCCTGAAGCTCTCGCAGAGTGAACAGCTCATCGAGCAGCGCAAAGCCGATCGGCGTATAGTCGAGCTTTCCGCGCAGGCGTTTCACCGCTTGGCCAAGGATTTCAGCATGATCGAACGCAAGAGGCAGCTCTGTGCCATCTTCGCTGCAGGCCATGACCGGTCCGCCGGTTTCGCCTTCCCAGGGAACATTGAGTTCGGCGAGAACCAGGCCGTCGGCATGCTTCAAGGCCGGCGAGAAATACAGCATCGGCATCAACGAAATGTAGGCGACCGAGATAACGCGGGTGCGCGGATCGCGGTTGAGGCTGCCGAAGGTATAGAGCTGTTCGAGATAGCCCATATCCAGGTGGGCCTTCGCCGACCGGACCCGGCTTGCAGCCTCATCAAGATCTTCGTCTATGCCGACGAAGCCGCCCGGCAAGGCCCAGCAATCCTTGAACGGATGTTCCCGGCGCTGCTGGAGGAGAACCGCCAGCTGCCCTTCGACAACCGTCAGCAGTACGAGATCGACCGTAACCGACGGGCGCTCGTAGTCGCTCGGATCATAGCTTTCCAGAAACTCCGACTCACTCATTGCAACCTCTTATGCTCGATATGAGCATTACTTATGATCTATATAGTTATATGTCAATCGAGAATAAGGGCCGATCCTGTTGCGGCTTTGCCCCCCTTGTCATGCGACCCATGTGATCGGAGCGGGATGGCTGCCGAGTTATGGGGCTCACAGATCAGAGCAATTGGGGGACATGATCGCGAGGCAAAGCTGCTCGCTATCAGCATAGGCGAGCGCTTCTGTCGGTGGGTCGATGACCTCGAGGATTAGCAGCGCCTCTTCGACCAGATCGATCGGATAGAAGCCTTCTGCCAGGCCCTGAATGTGGTGGTTGCAGTCCAGGCCGACCCGATCGAGCAGTTTTCGGTATTCGATCAATTGATCGAAGGACGCGAAATCCGATGCGCAATTGCTGTGCGCCATGGCTCTGGCGATGGCGTGGATGATTTTCGCCCCACGCTCGCCAGTCTCGAGCTTCTTCGCGATAATGCGTTTTCGCTCTTGCCACATACCGCCCGTCTCATGGAGCGTGTAGGTCCAGCCCTCATTGGCTTCAATTGGGTGAACCACGCGGGGAAAGGTCAGTACGAGGCAACAATCGTTGGGCATCAATGGCGCCGGCACAGCACTGCTGGTCCAGTCCGCCAGTAGACTCGGGCCGAAGTCCGGCCAGCCTTGCACTTCGAGTTCCTCCGATGGCGTGAACCAGTGAAGTGGGATGTCTCGGAGATGAAGTTGTTGAGTGGGCAGCGCTTGCGGCTTGCTCGGCGTGGCTCCGCCAATGATCTGGTTCATCCTTGTTCCTTTCGCTATCGAATCGGAACATAAAGAGAACAAAATAAACATTTTGAGTCAATATAAAGCATATATCCCATTTTGGAACGATGAGTTTCAGGATAGGAATTTCTCATCCTGAAACTCATCGTGAGAAGATCATGACTGCAAATTCATATGATTATGTATTGAGTATGGAAACATAATATCAATTATATATTGATTCGGTGAATGGTGATGATCGTGAAGCTAATCACGCAACTAACTTAGAATGTCAGCACAACAACATGTATCTTCACTTGCAGGCGATCCTTCCACGCCTATCTGTAGATGTGACCCATTTACCAGAATGGAACTATGGCTGGGCATGAGGAGGCATGACTTCCCGTTCCTATATGATCGAGGCTTTCGCCAGTTCGCAGGATACACTCGAGATTGTTGGTGTCGGAGGTGTGCGCAGGCCCTTTGGGAATGCGCAGGAAGCAGAGGTGGCAGTTGTTGTTGCCCGGTACATCGAGTCGCCTGATTTTGACCCACAGGAAGATACGAAGGTTGTTTGGATAGGCTGCGGACAACTTGATCTGCTTCAGGTCGGATCTCGTTGGGAGCGAGGAGAGTCCCGTGGCTTCGCTCCATCCCAAATTGTGCGAGCTGGATTTGTGTTTTTTCGTGGCGAGGATCTGGGCGTCGGCGAGTTCCCTCCGCCTGTCGGTTTACGTCCCTTCCCGAGCGAGGTCATAGGGGGGACCAACGGCTTCTTGTTGAAGCGGATAGCATCCTCAGGGAAATCTGACGCGAAAGCAGGCGCGGCCGATCCAGAGCTGCTTCTCCTGCCTCAAATTGAGCTGTTACGCGCCCTTTTCGGCGTAGGAAGTGATATCCTCCTCGAGCTGTTCGATGGTATCAGAAGCCCGATTGTCTCAGTCGACCGTGGGCTGATCGATCGAGCTCGGTCGTATTTCCGCGATGATGGAACGGCTGTTCTGTGGCTTCGAAGGAAGGTGCCTGAGGTGCAGGCATTGATTGCGGCGGCGATAGCGGTCGACCCAGCCGTGCGGTGGTTGCATGATTCTGTTTTCCAGCAGCTAAGCTCGCAACGTGAATGGGTGGCCGGCCATCCGGTGCCAATCAATATAGACTGGCCGTGGCGAACGCCTGTGCAAATGGAACTCGAAGGGCGATGGATCGAGCGGATCGGTGGTCATCGTCGTTTCATTGTCACGCGTTTGCTTTCCATCGAGTTGCCTGTGACCTTCGACAAGGTCGAAGTTCATTATCCGGGGGCAGAGACATCCGAAGACGAGTATCTGCCCCCACGGGAAGGGCGTGTCAGGCGAGCCAATGCGAGGGTGATCGTCTTGACGACGGGCCGAGCAGGCTCAATTTCGCGCCGTCCGGCAGAAATTGGATCAAGTGAAACCGGCGTTTCCAACCGGAAACAGTTTAAGTTTAGCTGGGTCGCTCACGGGAACAACGCACGGGGCCACATAGGCACCATTGGCGAGGATCCCCGCGATGCGGGGCCGTTTTCCACAGGCAGCCGGCAAGCGGGTGCAGATCCAGCCGTAGGCTTTGCTCGGATCAGGCGCGGGGAAACGAACTCACTTCACGAGCCACAGCGAGAGCAGAAAGAGGCCTTGGATCGAACGTGGAAGGCGCTGTTCCGTGCCTGTAGAGACGAGGGCTGGTCTCTCGACGCACTACCAATTGATGGCATCGCCGCTCGTCAGCATCTGCATGGGGGCTTGAACTTCAACAAGGAGCCCTTGGTCGCGTGCGTGTCGGTGGGAGCACGGCGTGCCATAATCATCGATATGGGTTCGCCAGCGGGGGATGAACGCACGCTGGGAATCCTGGTGTCTCGAAATCCGGAGAAGAGCGATCGGGCCCTTGCGGCCGAAGCCCGCAAACTTTGTCGCAGCGTCGAAGGCCGATGGCGATCAAGGCACCTGAAGGTCCCACCAGGCATTGAAATTTTTGCAGTTAACCGCGCGCCTCAGGTTTGGACGAATTCCGACATCTATGCCGCCATGTTGCGTCGTAAAATCAGGTCGGCGTTAAAGTTGTAAGGATGCCATCGCCTCGATCCGCCATCGGGAGGGTTGTTTCTGTTTTCGCTCATAGTCCATATGTCGGTAGATGGCGGCGCGGCTTTCGCCGCAGATCGAGCGCAGATCGCGATAGGTCGCCTTGCCTCTTGTGCGTCTTAGCCAGTCGGCTGCCGCAGCGACCTCTTCCTCTGAAGACCGATAAGGGGCTGCGTCCAGAAATGTTCTCACCACCTTTTCATAGGCGAACGGTGGGTTCGGCATATCCTTGATCGCATGAGAACGGCATATGCCAGCTTCAAGGCATGAGTGAACGAAGCGAAATGGCCAACCGCGCATGACGTGCTCGATCATGTCGAACAAGCGGTGCCGATCGGATATTTCAAGATACTCGAACGGCTGCCGGCTCGTTGATTTTGGGTATGGTGCTGGATCTCCGCCCCAGTCGCGCGCGATGACGGCACGAAAAGCACCCGCGCGTTTGCCGTTCACCAGAAGCGTCGCAATCTGACGAATGATTGCAAATGCGCTGGTAGAAGGCAGATCATCGTCGCCCAATGGCGTCCATCCTCGCATCAGCGAAAATTCCAGCAGACGCTGCCATTCGCGATGAGCATGTTCTGTGTGGCCGGTCGTTTGTTCGCAAATGCTCTTCCCGCATTTGAAGCAATGTCGCGCGGAGAGAGCAACATGCGGATGCACCGGTGAGGAGCAATGCGGGCAGCGATCGCGAAGCATTGTTCCATGCTCAGTGCATGAGGTCACGAAAGCCAATCGCCATCGACGCCTGAAATATGGTGTAGTGTCGGTGATAAGGCACGTAGGGCAAAATTGTAGCCCGGCGCGGTGGCGCAGATTGTTGTCGATCGTAGTCGGCAGAAGCCAAGGATTGCGTCCCGCCTTGTTGTGGGAAGGGATCAACAGCCCCGCATAGGCTCTCAGGGTGCAGGCCGAAATCTCTTCGGGAGAACGGGAAACCCCAAAAGCGATCCGATCGATAAAATGCTCGGGCGCGAAATTGTCCAGATCTTGGCTGAGCAGATTCTTCGTCGATCCAAAGACAGCATTGAGAAAGCTGATGGGCTTGAGGCCCATGCCGGTTGCCAGGCGCCGGACATAGGACGACAGAAGCTCGTCTGGCATCGGGCGTGGCTGATACGGCCATGGCTGCCTGATGGCTTGGGTCGCGGGCGAGGCCCCAGCATTTCAGTCTGCATCTACTGAAGCCTCCGCCCTACCGACATGATGCTGCGGCCCTGGATGCGCTCAAGCGTGGCGGCGGTTATTCTCTCTTCACCGCTTTCAATTGCGAGCTGACATGCGTCGTGAAGCAGGACGTTGAGGCGTCCGATATAGCCCTGAGTGAGCGTGAAAGCGGCTTGGATCAGTGCCTCATCATATCGAAAATCCGACTTCAGGCGCAGGGGCAGGACGCGTTCGAAGCTCAGCAGCACTTTCACAAACTCTGCCAGCGTGAACGGCTTGAGCTTGAGAACTTTATCCAGGCGCCCGGCCATCTGATCATCGCTCGCGATCATGTCGAGAGCAGTTTCGGTGCCACCCACAACGAACGGTCGGCCCACTTCGTTGATCAGGTTCTTGAGAAATAGCAGGAAATCACTGATCTTCGCGTTCATTCGGCCATCACGCTGAATGTCGCTAATTTCGTCGATGATAACTGTTCCGACGCGGCAGGCTTTCAGCATCATCGCTGTGTGATTGCGGAGATCTCCGAAGGTCGGATTATAAGTGAGGGGATGACCGAGTTCGTTCAGTATTTTCTTCAGGACGAGAGTCGGGTCGGGATCGTTGGGTGCAATCAGATAGATGACGGGGCGTACAGCATACTCGCTCTCTGGATTCCGTTGCGGCGGGTGCAGATCCCGAAACGCCTCCATCGTTCGGCTTTTGCCAGTGTCGGCAGCGCCGGTGATGATCAGTCCGCGAGGCTTGGTGGAAGGCGCTGCCCTCATGCAGTCCTTCAACTCCAGGAACGTGCTCTTGGTGGAAGGGGTCGGCACCCATACGCGGTCCCAGCAGCTGTAAAGGCGGTCTCGTCCTTCGATGCCCAGAAATTCCTGTAGCTCTGGGCGCAGACTGGTATTTTCGAGGTGGTGGTTCATTCGAAAGTGGCCTCCACATCGTCATCCGTGATGCTGGCAAGAATCGCCGTCAGGTTCGTTGCATCCGTCAGGGACGCCTGATTATCGGCCGCATCTAATTTGGCGGTCGGAGATGCAGCGGGCTTTGGCGGCTGAACGGGATCAGCCGGCCCTTCGGCTCTCATCCTGTCATGATGTGCCTTGCGTGCAGCCGCACGCCGAGCTCGCTTGGTCTTTTCGGTGGCCTCGTCGATGCTCCGGTATTGTTCGCTGATGATCTTGGCCAGATTTTCAGGTGTCGGTTTGCGTTTACGTTGCAGAACCTCGCGCCTTGCCGCTTGCAGCTCGAAGATGCTCGCAATCGGGAAGTTAAGCTGTCTTACGTGGACCGGCATCCAGGCATCTTCGGTGGATGCCGGATCCTCAGCCTTTCTGTTTGGGTGTTTGACATAGATTACGCGGACATCAAAAGGATGCCGTCGCACCTCGACAGATCCATAATTTTTTCGATTCCGCACCAGCCATTTCAGAGACTCGCTGTAGTAATCGAGAAAGTCGATCCGAATGCCGTATCGTTGGATTGTCCTCGTCTCCAAGGGAAACCAGTGAAGCCGAAAGTTCAGACTATCCACGTAAAGCGGCGGGAGATGGCGCTTCGGACCTTTGGGCCCGAAATAGTAACTGTTATGCCTCTCTAGGGGCGTCATGCCGATGCCGGTATGAGGGTCATTATGATACTCATCGACCATGAGCCAGACATGACGAGTAATGTCCTCGAGTGTGAAGGCAGCCGTCAATTCGGGACGTAGTTGCTTTTTCTCGTCCGACGTTGAACCCGTTGCGCCGGGCAAGTCTTTGAAGCGTTGCGCGAGATTGCCATTCAGTCGTTCGATATGCCCGCCATATTGAGGCTGGCCCAGCGGTCGCCATTTGAGGACAATGGCGAAATGTTCGCATGAGGCTTGGGCGGAGTTACCTCTGAACTCTCCGGCGTTATCGGCTTCGATGCGCTCGGGTTTGCCTGCGATCGGGTTGTCCCAGGTAAAGCCGTATTTTTCAGCGATATAATCCTTGCGGGTCATGCCGTTGATCATGGCCAAGCCGAATGTCGTCGTGCTCGGCGGGTCGATGCCGACGTGCATGCCGAAGATCATGCGTGAGTAGATGTCGATTGCCAGTGTGATCCAGACGCGGCCGATCACTTGCAGACGGTCATCGGAGACAATTTCGATGTCCGCTTTCCAGTGATCGATCTGGATCGCCTCGAGTGGGCGATGCACGACGGGATAATGGTCTTTGAGTGGATCGTGCGTCTTACGCGTCTCGTTGTACCCCTTGCGGCTCTTGGTCCAACGATGCTCAGGTATGTTTGTGAGCCTGTCCGCCAGGGTGCTTTGACTGACATGAAAGCCAGCTTGCTGGAGCTTGTGTCGCGCCTTGCGATAGAATGTGCGGGGCTTGGTCCCACCACGCTTGAGCACAGTCTGCTCCAGGACATCCTGGATAATTTTCTCGGCCTTTGGATCTAGCCGAGATTTTCCGCGCCCACCTGGTCGAGTCCGGGGCGGCAGTTCATCGACAGAGCCCGTCTCTCTGAAGCGCTTGAGGGCTTCATATACAGCAGATACGCGGATCCCGAGTTTGCGCCCTGCTTGTTCGACTTCAGCCTTTGTATGTCGTTCTCTCGTTAGAAGGTGACCCAACGCATCGCGATACGGGCCTACTTTGGCGGCCCGAATGGCGTCATCAACTATGAGTGGACCGGGCTGACCTGCTGCTTCAGCCTCGAGGTCTTTAATCGAAGCATAAAAATATTCCCCATCAGGGCTTATAAGAAGCAGCGTGTTCAAATCGCTCGATGCAACGACGCGCATAGCCACACCGCCATATGTGACTTTGCTTCCCTTCTTTCTTTCGATCAGCTTCATCCGCCCTCACTAGGGAGGAGGTGGTTAATGCATAGCTACAGGCTCTACTCTGATTCCAGACTAGCCTCTCGAAGCGAGCGAAGTATTGGGTCTTCTTCGATGGTCGGGAAAGCGCCTGGCGGTCGAACGTGGAGCAGCGAGTTGTCATCGAACGGAAGAGTAAGGTCGCAGTTCAAGAATCGACAGGCCACTGCTTCTTCTATTCCGGCCCGGGCATCGGGTTCAGCCAACCCTTCCTTGGCCAGGAATGAAAGCGCCTGATCGACAGTGAGGTGCTGCTCGGGAAGCTTTTTTTGGAGAATATCTACCACGTTGGAGGTCGGATCCTGCTCGGTGTAGCGACGGAGCAGTCGCGTGTTTTGGAGGTAGGGTGTGCGGATGCGCTTCTCGTCCATGACGCAAAAGACGCCGCCCATATGATCAGCCGCAGCTCGTGCGGCTCCGAATTTGATCGCATATTTCGAAGCATTTGCGCGGAGATCAGCACGACGTTTGACTTCGATGAGAAAGCGGAAAGGTCTCTCTGGCCGGAGCGCGCAGTTAAGCTGAACCGCTATATCCGACGCATACTGTCTCGGCTTGTCTCCCACTGCGTAATGGATGATCGGCTGAGTGATCAGGTCATAGACCCACAAGGAGAATGCGAGTTGCTCCAACAACTCAGCTTCTAATGCGGATTCGACCCATTGTGGCCCGGAAGGAGTGGAGAGAGGCACTTTGCCCCGAAAAGAGCTCGACCTTGTCCCGATCGTACGCTGTGAAAAATGCTCTCTAAGGATCATACGACCGAACTTACTGTAGGTTATCGCGGCCTGGCTATGCGGAAGGGTTCTCATAAACTTTCTCGTTTTAGATAACTGGTCGTTCTAGCTTCCAAGAGAATCCGGTTAACTTAGGCGGATACCGTGGGAGGCGTTGCGGAGAGTCTGGCATGCTTGAGTGTTTGACACCGGACCTGCTGCTCCCGCCCCCGGTCGAGGGATCGGCGGAGGTCGCCGCCCGCGTTGCGCAGGCCCGCGCTCGCCAGACGGCGCGCGCGGCATCAAGCGGCGGCGCGCGGACCAATGCGGAACTCACTGGCGATGCGCTGGATGCCTACGCCGCGCCGGATGCGCCGGGCCGCGATCTTCTCGCGCAGGCTGCCGCTGTGATGAAGCTCAGCGCGCGGGGCTATACCCGCGTGCTCAGGGTCGCCCGCACCATTGCCGATCTGGCAGGCGCGGAGACCGTGGGGCGGGCGCATGTGGCGGAAGCGCTGAGTTACAGGCGGCGCGCGCCTGTGAATTGAGGGGGTGAATTGAGGGGATGGCTTAGCCCTTCGGCGCGGCGTCCATCGCCTCGCGCGTGCCGGTGGCGGGTGGTTCGTCCTTCAGGGAGGCGGCGACCTTCTCGGCCTGTTCCATGACGCGCAGGATGTTGCCGCCGGCCAGCTTGGCGATATTGGCATCGCTCCAGCCGCGTTTCATCAGCTCCAGCAGCAGTGGCGGATAGCTTTCCACGCCGGTCATGCCGTCCGGCAGGGCCGGCAGCCCATCATAATCGCCCCCAAGGCCGACATGATCATAGCCGGCGACCTTGGCGATATGATCGATATGGTCGGCGACCATCTGCACCGTCACGCGCGGCTCGGGATTGGCGGCGAGCCAGGCCTCCATGGCGGCCTTCGCGCGGTCCGGCTGGCCGATATAGAGGCCGTTGAGCGGCGGCTGGTTGTAGAGCGCGCGCTGGGCGCCCTGCTGCACCCCCCACACCCGGCGCGGCTCGGAGATATAATTGGGCGCGAAGGCGACCATGACGATGCCGCCGGTGCGCGCGACTTCCTTGAGCACCTTGTCCGAGACGTTGCGGGGATGATCGCACAGCGCCCGTGCGCTGGAATGGGAGAAGATGACCGGCGCGCGGCTGGCGGCGATCGCGTCCAGCATCGTATCCTCATTCACATGGCTGAGATCGACCAGCATGTTCAGCCGGTTCATCTCGCGCACCACCGCCACGCCGAACGGAGTGAGCCCGCCATGGGCCGGGTCGTCGGTGGCGCTGTCCGCCCAGGCGATGGTGCGGCTGTGCGTCAGGGTGAGATAGCCCACGCCCAGCTCGGCATAAGCGCGCAGGACCGAGAAGCTCTCGTCGATCTGGCCGCCGCCTTCCGCCCCGATCAGCGAGGCGATGCGCCCGGCCTTGTGCGCGGCCCGGACCTGCGCGGCGGTGCGCGCGAGCGTGAACTCGGCCGGGTAGCGGCGTACGATGGATTTCACGAGGTCGATCTGTTCCAGCGTCTTCTTGACCTGTTCCAGCGGCGGCAGCGTCGCGGGGACATAGACGGACCAGAATTGTCCGCCGACCATGCCCTGCCGCAGCCGGGTGATGTCGGTATCGAAATCCTCTGTGTTCAGCCGGGTGAGGTCCACCGACCAGCGCGCATCGCCATCATGGCCGGCGATGGCGCCGGGCCAGTCATTATGCCCGTCGATCAGCGGCGTGGCGGCGAGCACTTTCTTGAGGCGCGGCAGATTGGGATCGGCGGGGTCGGCCGGTTCGGCCAGCGCGGTTGTCGCGGAGAAAGCCAGAGCGGCGGTGAGCAGGCGCGTGAGCATCGACATGGCTGCATTTCAGCATGTCCGCGGGCTGGTGGGAAGAGCCCGGCGCGGGGCTTGAGGGGGGAGAAATGTCGTACGGCGGGCGGCGGCGCTATGGCTCAGCGCCAGCCTGCGTCCCCCTGTGCGGCGAAGAAGCGCACGCCTGATTGGGCGCTGCGGAGGTTGAAGGGCGCCTTGGTGGTCGCCTTCTCGCCATCGACGAGCAGGTCCAGCGTCTTGCCGGCGCTTTCTATCTCCAGATGATCGGCGGCGGCGAGCGATTCGGAGGGCCCATTGCGGAAATCGCCCGAGAGCCAGGCCCAGCCATGCGCGAACAGCTCGCCGGCATTGCGGGCGAGGACGCCATAGGCATGCAAGCCCTGCTTGGCCGGCTCGACGAAGATCGCCGGATAATCGCGCGGATCGCCGGCGAGGGAGACGGCCGGGGCCTCGAAGGTGGCTGTGATGGCCTCCGGCACCTTTTCCGCCAGCGCAGCGAGATCATGATTGCGCAGCGCCTCGCGCACATTGCCCCATGCGGCCGTGGGGCCGACGATGATGCCGGTATAGGCGGTGATCTCGTCTGCCTCGATCACCGGCACGGCCATCACGGTCCCCTTGTTCGCCAGATAGGCCTTGGCGATGGCGAGCGGATCGAGATTGCCGTGGAGCCGGTGAGCCAGCAGGTTCATCGTGCCGCCGGGCAGCGCGAGCAGGGTGCCATCCCAGCCGGCGAGCGCCTGCGCGGTGGAGGCAAGAGAGCCATCCCCGCCGAGAATGATGACGAGGCCAATGCCGCGCTCGACTGCCTGCGCGGCGTCTGGCAGCGGGCCGTCGTCGATGGGCCGGGAGGTGCCGATGGGGCGGCCCGCCTGCGCGAACGCGGCCTGGATCGCGGACACCAGCGCAGGATCGCATGTGCCGCTGCGCTCATTATAGATGAAGAGGGAGTCGCTCATTGTGACCGTCATGCTCGCCGGAAACGTCTGGCGGGGTGTTTGGATGCAGGATGGCGGCGGTTACAAGCAATTTCGCTTGGCCTCCGCTCGGTGCTTGAGCCGCGCGGACACACGCGCTAGGACGCCGCATTGCTTTTATTGCGGCGCGGCATCAAGCGCCCGATCAGCCAGCAGGCGGCAGGAAACAGACGATGGCCGAATTCTCCCTCCCCGCAAACAGCGTCGTTCGCAAGAACGGGACCGTGCACAAGGCGCAGGACGGCGCCACGAACGTCAAGAAGTTCAAGGTCTATCGCTACGATCCGGATAGCGGCGAGAACCCCCGCTACGACACGTTCGAGATCGATCTCGATAAATGCGGGCCGATGGTGCTCGACGCGCTCATCAAGATGAAGGGCGAGCAGGATTCGTCGCTGACTTTCCGCCGCTCCTGCCGCGAGGGCATTTGCGGCTCCTGCTCGATGAACATCAACGGCAAGAACGGCCTCGCCTGCACGACCGCGATCGAGGACTGCAAGGGCGAGGTCCGCATCACGCCGCTGCCGCATATGGACGTGATCAAGGACCTGGTGCCGGACTTCACGCATTTCTATGCGCAATACAGCTCGATCAAGCCCTGGCTGCAGACCGTCACCCCGCCGCCGAGCGGCAAGGAGCGGCTGCAGAGCCCTGAGGATCGCGAGAAGCTGGATGGGCTCTACGAGTGCATCCTGTGCGCCTGCTGCTCCTCCAGCTGCCCGAGCTATTGGTGGAATTCCGATCGCTTCCTTGGCCCGGCGATCCTGCTCCAAGCCTATCGCTGGCTGGCCGACTCGCGCGACGAGATGACCGGTGAGCGCCTCGATGATCTGGAAGATCCCTTCCGCCTCTATCGCTGCCACACCATCATGAACTGCGCCAATGTGTGCCCCAAGGGGCTGTCGCCCGCCAAGGCCATTGCCGAGACGCGAAAGATGATGGTCGAACGCGCGATTTGACGTCACAGTCGACCGAGACAACGACAATTCGGAGATCGGCGATGGTGAAGGAAGGCGAGGTTCTCGACGGTGGCTGCTTGTGCGGAGAACTGCGCTATAAGCTGACTGGCCCCACACTCTGGGTCTCCCAATGCTGCTGCAAGGATTGCCAGAAGGCGACCGGCACCGGCCACACCACGATCATCGGCATCCATAACAGCCAGCTCGCCATCGAGGGCACGCCCAAGACCTATACCAACCATGGCGATACCGGCGGGGATGTGACGCGGCATTTCTGCGGAACATGCGGCGGACGGATTTTCACCTCCGGCACGCTGCCGGGCGAGTTCATCATGGTGCAGGCCGGGTCTCTCGACGAGCCCGACCGCGTCTCGCCGCAAAGCGTCATCTACATGAAGGATGCCGTGGCCTGGGACTATTTTGACCCGGCGCTGCCCAAATATGAGATCATGCAACCGCGCGTGCAGCACAGCGCCCCGGCGGAGGCCTCCCCGCGCGACGCATGAGTGGCTTGCTCTCCTGTTATGACGACCTTATCGCCGCTGGAGAGCTGAAACCCGATCCGGATCAGCGGGCTGCCGCGATCCGGCTCGACCGGCTGCAGCAGGAGCTGGAAGCCGCGCCGAAGAAAGGCTCGGTGCTCTGGCGGATGCTCCGCAAGGCGCCCGAGCCGATCCGCGGCGTGTACCTCTGGGGTGGCGTCGGGCGCGGCAAGTCCATGCTGATGGACCTGATGCGCGATTGCCTGGATGGCCCGGCCAAGCGCCGCATCCACTTCCACGAGTTCATGCTCGATGTGCATGCGCGGCTGCGGGCGGTGCGCGAGAGCGAGAGCGGCGACCCGATTGCGCCCGTCGCCGCGCAACTCGCGGCCGAGGCCAAGGTGCTGCTGTTCGATGAAATGGTGGTCAACAATATGGCGGATGCCGCCATCATGTCCCGCTTGTTTACCGCCCTGTTCGATGCTGGGGTGACGCTGGTCGCCACCTCCAACCGCGCGCCGGACGATCTCTACAAGGATGGGCTCAACCGCGAGCTGTTCCTGCCCTTTATCGATCTGCTCAAGGCGCGGCTCGACGTGGTGCCGCTCAACGGGCCAACCGATTATCGGCTGGATCGGCTGGGCGGCATGGACATCTGGCATGTCCCCAATGGCGATGAGACCACTGCCAAGCTGCGCGAAATCTTCTTCCGCCTGACGGACTATCCGCCTGAAGACAGCGCCAATGTGCCGAGCGAGGAACTGAGCGTGGGCGGCGGGCGCAGCCTGCATGTGCCCAAGAGCCTCAAGGGCGTGGCGGTGTTTTCCTTCAAGCGCCTGTGCGGAGAAGCGCGGGGCGCGGCGGATTATCTCGCCATTGCGCGGCGCTTCCACAGCGTCATCATCGTCGGCATTCCGGTTCTCGGGCCGGAAAATCGCAACGAGGCCGCGCGTTTCGTCACGCTGATCGACGCCCTGTACGAGCATAAGGTCAAGCTGATCGGCGGTGCGGACGCCCTGCCACAGCATCTCTATCCGCAGGGGGATGGCAAGTTCGAGTTCGAGCGGACGGTCTCCCGCCTGATGGAAATGCAGTCGCTGGAGTATCTCGCGCTCGGCCATGGCGCGCACGCCAGTTGACGTAAAATTAGGCTGCCGGTGCTAGCGGCTGGCTGAGTGATGATCTGATATGCGGGCCGGTGGGCCTGTGGGACGTGGGGAATCAATGAGGCAGGGGTCCAGCGGTGCAGGACGGCTTTGGCTTGCGGCCACGCCCGTCCTCGTGATTTTTGCCATCGCGGCAGTCCTCTTCGCGCGCCTCCAGAATATCTGGATCGACGAGACGACCCAGCTTTCCGGCGTCACCCTCGCGCCGGGCACGCTGCTCTGCTGGTTGGCCGGCGGATATGATGCGGGGTTCGGCGTGCCGGACGACCGGATGCCGCCGCTCAGCTACTTCATCGATATGATCGGCTGGCACCTGTGGGGCGCCAATGAGCTGGCGTTTCGGCTTTATCATGCCGCGATCACCGCCGGCGGCATCCTGATCCTGATGCGCGCGCTGGCGTCTCGCTATAGCCTGCGTGCGGCCCTGATTGCCGGGCTGCTGCTGGTGCTTTCCCCCCGGCTGGTCTCCATGGCCGTCGAAATCCGCGCCTATCCCATCCTTCTCGCGATCAGCTGTGCGCAGGCGGCGATGGTGATTCGCGGCGATGTGGCGCAAAGCGTGCGGCGGCTGGGCCTGTTCGTGCTGCTCGGTGTGCTGAGCGGCTACACGCATTTCTTCGGCATCGTTGCGACATCGGCCTATACGCTGGCCATCTTCATCGATGCGCGGACTGTGCGCGCCGCCGTGCGGGTGGTGCTGGCCTATGCGCTGCTGTTGCTGCTGTGGGCAGGACTGGCGCCCTTCATTCTGGGAGCGGCCAATCTGAGTTCGCCGGCACCCGGCTCCGCCGCGCCGGCCGGCGGGGTCGGTCTGGGCGACATCGCGGCCTTTCTGGCGCAGATGCTGGTGAGTGGCGCGACCTTGGTGGATCTGCCGGTGGCTGCCTTGTGCTTTGCGGGGGGCGCCATCCTTCTGCTCGTCGCGGCAGTCGGCCTTGGCGGACAGGCCGCGAGACGCGGAACAGCCATTCGGCATGATCCGGTCATCGGCCTGATCCTGGCGCTGGCCGCGGGCATGATCGTGACCATCGCGGCCGCGCTGTTGGTCTCGCAATTCGATGCGCTCGCGCCGCGCTATAATATCTGGATGCTGGCGCCGCTCGCGGTGATCCTCGCGCTCGCCGCTGATGGGGCCATCGCGAGGCGCGGCCGGATCGCCGACTGGGTTCGCCACGCGGGCACCGCCCTGCTGGTCATTGGCAGTGCGGCGGCGCTGGTCATGTTCCTCGTGCGGGCCGACTGGTTCATCCACGGGCCTTCGCGCACGCTGGAGGCCATGGTGGCCAAGGCGGAGAAGCCGCTCGCTGTGCTGCATGTTGGCGATGCCTGGGCATGGGCCTATTTCCCGCTCTATCGCACCCATCGCGACGATCTGCCGCAATGGCTGCTGACGGCGGGCGGGCAATCCGCGATTCGGATCACGCGCGGCGGCGATCCGGGTGGGCCGCCGCAGCCGCTGACCGCGCTGGCCGACCGCGCCACGTTGCTGGTCAGCCATGTCGAACTCAAAAGCCACAACGATCTGCGCGCCTTGGCGCGGGGTGAGACGCCCGCGCCGGCGAGGGATCTGGTCCCCGCCCTGACGGCGGCCGGATGGCGCCCGGCGGAAACAATCGATCGTCCCGGTAATTTCGCCTTCACCGGTACGCTGTACCATCATCCCGACCCTGCATCAGCGCCGACCCGTCAGCCCGCCGCGCCAGCCATTGAGGACCTTTCCGAGTGACCATCCAGACCATGACAGACGCTCCGGTCGCGACGCAGATGCTTCCGGCCGAGCTTGCGATCGTTGTTCCGACCTTCAACGAGGCGCAGAATGTGGCCTTGCTCGCCGATCTGGTCGACAAGGCCCTGCCCGGCGTCGCCTGGGAACTGGTGTTCGTGGATGATAATTCGCCCGACGATACCTCCGGCAAGGTGCGGGCGCTGGCTCAGCGCGATCCGCGTGTGCGCATTCTCCATCGCTTCGGGCGGCGTGGCCTGTCGAGCGCCTGTGTCGAGGGCATTCTTGCGACGTCCGCCCCTTATGTGGCGATCATGGACGCCGATCTTCAGCATGACGAATCCGTGCTCAAGACCATGTTCGAACGGATCAGGGCGGACGATGTCGATCTGGTGGTCGGCAGCCGCTATGTCGAGGGTGGCGGCATGGGCGACTGGAGCGAGAGCCGCCAGCGGATGAGCCAGTTCGCCACCAAGCTGGCGCTCAAGCTCACCAAGACGCCGATTTCCGATCCGATGAGCGGCTTCATGATGATGCGGCGCGATGCCTTCATGCGCTCGCTGCCCAATCTCTCCACGGTGGGCTTCAAGATCCTGTTGGATATCGCGGCCAGCGCGCCGACGCCGCTGCGCGTCGCGGAAGTGCCCTACACCTTCCGCACGCGCCAGTTCGGCGAGAGCAAGCTCGATAGCCTGGTGCTGTGGGAATATGTGCAGCTGCTCATGGACAAGGCGGTGGGCCATATCGTGCCCGTCCGCTTCCTGAGCTTCGCCATGGTCGGCGGCACGGGTGTGGTCGTCCACTTTGCGGTGCTGACGCTGCTGTTCGTGGCGCTGGGCATGAGCTTCGCGGTGGCGCAGACCGCAGCGACGCTCGTCGCCATCACCAGCAACTTCCTGCTCAACAACATGTTCACCTACCGCGACCAGCGCCTGCAGGGCTGGGGATTGCTGCGCGGCTGGATCACCTTCAACCTCGTCTGTGCCTTTGGCGCGGCGGCGAATGTCGGCGTGGCGGACTGGCTGTTCGTGAACAATGGCTATTGGGCCCTGTCCGCTCTGGCAGGCATTCTGGTCAGCGTGGTGTGGAACTACGTGATGTCCGCCTTCTTCACCTGGAAGAAGAAGGGCTGAACGCAGCAGGTCATTCGAACCTAACGAAGCGGTGGTAAGCCTCGGTCCGGTCGTCCCGGACCGGGCTAATTCGCGCTAACCGGGGAACCATGGCGCTCCAAGCCTCGCCCAAATCGGAATCGAACGGCGGACGCTGTTCAAAAACCAGGATCGTTGGCGGACACTTGTTGATGGCATCGGCACACAGCCTAAGCTGACTGGCAATTGCGACTTCATCTGCCTCCGGGCTTCTCCGGCTAAGCACATGCCAAGTCGAGGCAGGGAGTCGGTAAGCGGCGAGCTCGCGCGTGAGCTGCTCATCATAATAGACGGTCGCGCCGCGCCAGCCTGAAGCCTTAGCGGCAATCGCCTCTCCGGGGTTGGGCAGGCGCTGTGCAGGGTAGTCAGGCAGAAGCGCCCAGATATGAGCGATCGCGAGGAGGAGAAGCACGAGCGGGCGCAAGCTGCGCGGCAGGCTCATCACGGAAAAAGCGAGCAAAATCGGCAACGTCACAAGAGCGCCCATGAACGATCGTGCGAGGTAGATAGGCTTGAAGACGCCGACAAAGGCGAAGAGAAGTGGCCCCAGCACCAGAAAGGTCATCATGACGATGAACAGCCGCGGGGATTGCTTCCACAGTTGCAGGGCCCCGAAGACATACAGACTTACAACAACGATCTTGGCGAGCGCCGGAAAGGCGATGGCCGTCATCGTCTGTTCGTAGAAAACCTTCACGTCTGTGGGTGCGATCCAGCTGTTGCGGACCGCACCTTCCGTCATCGCGTAGCCCAGAAAATGGACCGACTGTGGAATGCACAGCAAGGCCGCGACGGCGATGCAGGCACTCAGCAGCCAAAACAGTCGCCAGTCGCGATCGTAAAGCAGCAGCAGAAGCGTTGCTGCGCCAAAGAGGACCATGAAGAGCAGCGAGACATATTGGAGGTAAAATGTAAGGGCGAGGAAGAGTGTAAAGCCAATGGCGCATCGCCACTGTCTCTTCCTCGGCATGTCGCGCTGTCGGAGCAACTCGAGATAGAAGTAGGTCGCCCACAGCATTGCGAAGGCGATGACGCCGTAAAAGCGGATTTCCCGAGTGTAATGAACATTCAGCGGGTGAAAAACGAAAAACAGTCCGGCGAGGATCGCTACCGGCAGGCCGAGCCAGTTCCGCGCAATCAGGAAGAGTGCGGGCACAGAAAGAGCACCGATGAACGCTGGTAGCGCCCGCATCGCAGTGCGGCTGTCACCGAATACGGATATCCAGGCCTTGAGCAGGACGGTAAAGGTCGGCGGATGTACATCGGTGGTGCGATGAAGCGAGAAGTGGTGGGCGTAAGTTTCGCGGGTATAGAGCCAGGTGAAGATCTCATCCTGCCAAAGAACCGGATGCTCTATCCAGAACAGCCGGACCACGGCCGCGAGAGAAACCAGAAAGGCCAGAAGACCCGCCTGTCGATAGGTCCGATCCCCAATCCATGCAGCAAAACTTGACATATCGTCCCCCCACCCGGCTGCTGCATATCCACATTCCAGCAAGCCGCAAAGAATAACCCTTGTTCAGTGAGCGCCCTGTGAGCGTGTTCGCCGGGGCCTTATGTATCTGACGGGAACGTGCATCGGGCAGGAAGATGCGCTAGCGAAGCGGCAAAGGAGCCGCCAACGTGCTGAGTCTTGTGAAAACTGTCTGGAAAATCATGATGGGGGTGAAGGACGCGCTGGTCCTGCTCTTCCTCATCCTCTTCTTCGCGCTGCTCTACGCCGGCCTCAAGGCCGCGCGGATGGAAGAGAGCTTTCCGGCAAGCGGCGCGCTCTATCTGGCGCTGGACAGGCCGATCGTCGAGCAGCCGCGGCCGATCGATCAATATGCGATGGTCGCGGGCACCGGCGGGTCGGGCGAGTATCGCCTGCGCGACGTGGTGCGCGCCATCGAGGCAGCGGCGGGCGACAGCGCGATCAAGGCCGTGGTGCTCGATCTCGATGGCTTTGGCGGCGGCGGTCAGGTCGCCATGCAGCGTGTGGGCGAGGCGCTCGACAAGGTGCGCGCCGCGGGCAAACCGGTGCTCACCCGCGCCTCTTATTATGACGATGCCAGCTACGTGCTGGCCGCCCATGCCAGCGAGGTGTGGCTCGATCCGCTCGGCATGGTCGGGGTGACCGGGCCGGGCGGGAGCAATCTCTACTTCAAGGGCCTGATCGACCGGCTGGGGGTGAAGGCGCATGTCTACCGTGTCGGCAGCTTCAAGAGCGCGGTGGAGCCCTATACGCAGGCCGAACAGTCGCCCGAGGCGCGCGCCGCCAATGAGGCGCTGGTGACGGCGATCTGGTCCGACTGGCTGGAGCATGTCGGCAAGGCGCGTCCGGCGGCGCGGGTGCGCGATTATCTGGCCGATCCGCTGGCGCTGCTGCGCGCCAATGGCGGCGATACCGCCAAGGCGGCGCAGGCGGCGGGGCTGGTCGACAAGCTCGGCGATCCGGTCACGTTCGGCAATCATGTTGCCGAAATCGTCGGGGAGGCGAGCGATCCGCGGCCGGGCGATTATGCCGCCATCCCGTTCGAGGGCTATTTGCGCAAGCATAAGGAAGGCAGCGGCGGACAGGTCGGCGTCGTCACCGTCGCGGGAGAAATCGTGGATGGCGAAGCGGCGCCTGGGCAAGCCGGCGGGACCAGCGTCGCCAGCCTCATCAACGATGCGGTGGCCGAGGATTCGGTGAAGGCGCTGGTGCTGCGCGTCGATTCGCCGGGCGGATCGGCGGCGGCGGCCGAGGAAATCCGCCTCGCCCTGGCGCAGGCGCGGGCCAAGGGCCTGCCAATCGTCGTCTCCATGGGCAATGTCGCGGCCAGCGGCGGCTATTGGGTCAGCACGGCCAGCGACATGATCTTCGCCGAGCCGGCGACGATCACCGGGTCGATCGGCGTGTTCGGCATATTGCCGAGCTTCGAGGATGCGCTCGCCAAGGTCGGCATCACCAGCGACGCCGTGAAGGCGACGCCGCTCTCCGGCGAGCCGGACGTCATCGGTGGGGTGAGCCCGGAGTTCAACGCGCTGGCGCAAGCGAGCGTGGAGGACATCTACGGCAAGTTCATCGGTCTGGTTGCCAGCAACCGCAAGATGACGCCGCAGCGCGTCGACGAGATCGCGCAGGGCCGGGTGTGGGCCGGCGGCATGGCGCATCAGCTCAAGCTGGTCGACCGCTTCGGCGGGCTGGAAGAGGCCGTGGCGGAAGCCGCGCGGCGCGCCAAGCTGAGCGGTGACGCCGCAAGCGCGCGCTATTTCGACCCCGAGCCGGATTCGCTGGCGCAGTTTCTCGGCATGTTCATGAGCGGGGAAGCTAGAGCGCCCGCCATCACCGCGCCGCGCGATCTGCTGAGCTATGCGGCGCGGCAGCAGCGGCAGATTGCCGTGCGCATCATGCGTGATCTGAAGGGGCTGGTCGAGGGGCCGTCCATCCGCGCGGACTGCCTGGAATGCCGCGCCTTTACGCCCGCCAGCGCCATGACGTCGGGCGAGCAGGCAGGCTGGCTCGGCATCCTGCTTGGTGCTGCCCAGCGGCCGCTCTGAGAATGGCGGACGCGATCACCGGCGGTTGCCTGTGCGGTGCCTGCCGCTATGCGACCGATGCGGCGCCGATCAACATTCGCGCCTGCCATTGCCGGCTCTGCCAAAAGGCGACGGGCGCGCCGCTCTATGCACGGGTGCTGGTGCCGCTCGATGCCGTCCGCATCGAAGGTCCGGTGGGGTGGCATCACAGCTCGGCGGCGTTGCGGCGGGGCTTCTGCACCGCGTGCGGCACCACCTTGTTCTCGGAGCGCGCCTCAGCCAATGTGATCGGTCTTGCCATTGGCAGTCTGGATGAACCGGAGCGCTACCCGCCGACCGAGCATATCTGGACCTCAAGCGCGCTGAGCTGGCTGACATCGGCCGATGATCTGCCGCATTATCCCGAGGGCCCACCTGCCTGATCCGGGCTGATGCCGGTGCGATAATGCGGGAGCGCGAGGCCGCGCACGATGGCGACGGCGCGCAGGATGAAGCCGGCGATCACCGCCAGCACGGCGGCCCAAGGGGCTGCCATGCCGATGCTGGCGAGCAGCGCATAGAGGCCTGCCGACAGGGCGGCGGCGGTCACATAGATTTCCGGGCGCAGCACGATGGAGGGGTGGCCGGCCAGCAGATCGCGGATGATGCCGCCGACGCAGGCCGTGATGATGCCCATCAGCGCGCTGATGAAGGGCGGGATGTCCAGGCTCATGGCCTTGGCGGTGCCGAACACGGCGAAGGCGACCAGCCCCACGGCGTCCAGCCAGTCGAGCGCGCGCTCGCTCCACCAGCGCTCGGGCGTCATCCACACCACCAGCGATGCGCCGAGGCAGATGAGCGCCGGGCGCACATCGTGAATCCAGAAGACCGGCGCGCCGATCAGCAGATCGCGCACCGTGCCGCCGCCAACGCCGGTAGCGATGGCGAAGAAGGCGAAGGTGACGAGGGTCTGGCCGAGGCGCGCCGCCGCCAGCGCGCCCGAGGCCGCAAAGACGAAGATGCCCACCAGCCCCATGGCGGAGAGCAGCGCGTCGACGGGCACGGGCAGATCCTGCGGTGTCATGCGCCTTCCTTAGCGCAGATCGGCGGGCTTTCCATCTCTGCTGCCCCCTCTGCTGATACGGCGTTTCGCCAGTCGCGCAGGATGGGACAGGCTGCTAGGCTCGCGCCGACATTGCCACGGAGCCTGACAATATGAGCCTTTCGCTTCTCGTCTTCTATGGATCCTATCGGGAGGCGCGCGCCGGCATCAGGCTTGCGGACTATTGCGTGCGCACGCTCTCCGAACGGGGCCATAAAGTGGAACTGATCGATGCGCGGGCGGTCGGCCTGCCGATGCTGGACAAGCGCCTCTCCGATTATGCGCCCGGTACTGCCCCTGCCGAGATGACGGCGCTGGCCGACAAGATCGGCGCGGCCGATGGCTTCGTGTTCGTCACCGGCGAGTATAATTCCGGTCTGCAGCCGGGCCTCAAGAACCTCATCGACCATTATTATCAGGAATGGCGGCGGCGGCCGGCCGGCATCGTCAGCTATTCGGCGGGGCGGATGGCCGGCGCGCGCTCCAGCTATGCCTGGCATCCGACGCTGACGACGCTGGGGATCGCCGTGATTCCCGCCAGCGTGGCGGTCGGCGCAATCACGGACAGTCTCGATGCGGCCGGTGAACCCAGCGGGGAGGGTGGCGCGGCGCTGGTGCGCAGCTTCACCGGCTTTGCGGACGAGCTGGAATGGTGGGCCGGCGCGGTGAAGGCGCAGCGCAGGCCCGGCTGACGTCAGATGGCGTCGCGGGTGCCGAACAACGCGGTGCCCACGCGCACATGGGTGGCGCCAAGCATCACCGCCGTCTCATAATCGCCGGACATGCCCATGGAGCGGCCCGGCAATCCATGATCGCGGGCCAGCTTGTCGAGCAGCGCGAAATAGGGGGCCGCTTCCACCTCGGCGGGGGGCACGCACATCAGCCCGACGACCGGCAGGTCCGCCGCGCGCGCCTGCTCTAGCAAGGCAGGCACATCGGCGATGGCGCAGCCGCCCTTTTGCTCTTCCTCGCCGATATTGACCTGCAGGAAGCAGTCCGGCCGGCGGCCCGCCTTGTCCATGGCCTTGGCCAGCGCCGCGATCAGCGAGGCGCGGTCGACGCCATGAATGGCATCGAACAGGGCCACGGCATCCTCCGCCTTGTTGGACTGAAGCTGGCCGACAAGGTGGAGGCGGATATCGGGATAAGCCTCGCGCAGCGCCGGCCATTTGGCCAGCGCTTCCTGCACGCGGTTTTCGCCGAACACGCACTGCCCGGCCTCGATGAGCGGGCGCACCGCCTCAGCCGGATGCGTCTTGCTGACGGCGATCAGCGTCACCGAACCCGCGGGACGACTTGCGACACGCTCGACCCTGCTGATCGCATCCCGCACATGTGCCAACCGGCTCTCGGCCGTGCCGTCGACGCTCGTCTGATTATTTTGCCCATTCATCGGCGCCGCTATAAAAGGCGCGATGCACGCAGGCCAAGGCAAATCGCGCACTCCGCTCCCGACCGTGTGGCTGATGAGCGACGAGCGCGTGGCGACGGACGATCTGGTGCGCGCGGTCGCACGGCTGCCGCGACAGTCGGCCGTCATCTTGCGCCATTATCGCCTCGACCCCATCGCACGGCGGGCCTTGTTCAATCGCGTGCGGCGGGCGGCGCGCAAGCGCCATTGCCGCATTCTGCTGGCGGGCGATGCGAGGACGGCCATGCAATGGGGGGCAGATGGCCATCATGGTCCGGCGCGGGGGCCGCGCGACTCGTGCTGGCTGCATAGCGCGCCGGCGCACAGCCATAGGGAAGCGTTGGCCGCGCAGGGCGCCGGTGCGGACGTTGTGCTGCTCTCGCCGCTGTTTCGCACGCGTTCGCACCCCGGCGCGCGACCACTCGGCCCTGCACGCTTTGCGGCGCTCGCGCGGCTTGCGACCCTGCCGGTGATCGCGCTTGGTGGGGTCCACCCGCGCCATACCGCCTTGGTGCGGCGCCTTGGGGCTGTGGGTTATGCGGCCATCGACGGGTTGACGCCCGGACGTGGCCCGCGCGGTGGCGCTATTTGAACAGCGAGAGGTCGATGGACGCGGCCAGCGCCTCATAACCCGCATCGGTGCCGTGCAGGAAGTCGCCCATATGATAGCCGGGCCGCATCTGTTGCGGATTGGCGGGGTCCGCAAAGGCGGCGTCGAAATCCAGCCAGGCATCGAAGATCGTGCCGGAGCGGATGGCGGCATTGATGCCCTGCCGCACGGTCTCGGCCTCCGGCGTCCAATAGGTCGCGCCTTTATAGGGGGCGATTGTCGCGCCGACCGCCGTGATACCGCGCGCCCGCGCCCGCGCGGCGATCTGGCGATAGCCCGCCAGCATCGTCTCCAGCGTTACCTTGGTGCCATCTGCAAGGACATTGGGCCGGCCGGCCTGCTGGGCCATGCGCTCGGCGCCAAAGGCGATGCCAAGATCGTTCACGCCCTCGAACACGATCAGATAGCGGATGCCGGGCAGGGCGAGGATGTCGCGGTCCAGCCGGGCCAGGGCGCTATCGCCAAAGCCATCGCTGAGCACGCGATTGCCGCTGATGCCCTGATTGGCGATGCCCCACTTGCCGGGATTCGCCGCCAGCAGACGGGCGGCGAGGAAGTCCGGCCAGCGCCGGTTCGCGCCGGGCGTGGAGCCGATGCCGTCGGTGATCGAATCGGCTAGCATGGCAATCGTCCCGGCACCGTCCTGCGCATCGACCTCCACGGCGGCGAGGAAGGGGCGATGCGGACCTTGCTGCACAGGCTCGAAGGGCTTGCCGAGATAATTGCCGGGGGGTGAGACGCGCAGTGTATCCAGCCCGCTTTCATGGCAGGTGCAGGGGCCGGTATCGCCCGGCACATAGATCTGCACGGAGAGGCGGGCGAGGTCCGGCACGGGCATGTCGACCGTGTCGCTCAGCAATGGCGCGCGCGCCGGGATGCGGGCTGTCGCCGCGCCGCCGAAGCGCAGCATCCGGGCCGAGCCCGGTACTTCGGCGCCTTGCGGATCGAGCAGGGCGATGCGCACCCCGCCGATCTCCAGCGGCTTCTCGCCATAGGCATTGGTGAGGCGCAGCCGCAGTGCCTTGCCACCGGCCGCGATGCGGAGCGTCTGCACCAGCGTCTGATTATTATAGCTTCTCGGCGCCATGAGCGGGCCAAGGTCCGTGCGGGGGCGGACCGGCGCGGCGGACCAGCTGGTGATCCAGTCCGCCCGCGCGGGGGCTGCCGAGAGAAGCAGGCCCAGCGCTATCGCGGCGATGCCCGTCGTGCGTCCGATCCGGCTTTTCCCGGCGTGATCGCGACGATGATGGGCGATCTGATTTATGCGCATAGTCCCTCTCCCCGTTGCGGCGCCGTTCGGCGGCCCGCATTGCGGTGCTGCCTTGTGGGGCGCTGCTGTGTCAATCATCGAGGCGGAAGAACGCAGCGCTTGGGGGCGCGACTCAGCGCGCTCGCAAACCAAAGGTCAGCGCACAAGCGGGCTTAGAACTTGAAGGTGGTCCCGACGTAGACGGCCTGGCTGTCCTGCGCCTGATCCGTGACGGTCGGCGCAAGCCGGTTGTTCGGCCCGGCATAGCGCACGCCAGCCTTCAGGTTCAGGTTGCGGGTCAGCGAGTAGCTGCTCGACAGATCGACGGCATAGCTGGGCTCGGCGCCGAGCGTGGCCGGCGTATCTTCCGCCGGGGAGGCGGCAGCGACTTCGCGATGCTCAAGCTGGACATTCGCCGAGAAGCGATCCTGCTTCGGGCGCAGCGTGAAGCTGGCAACCGGCTCGCTGATCGACTTCTCGATGATCGGGTCGAGCCTGGAGGATTCGATGCGGGTGCCCGGCGTGAACCGCGCGAGACCCTTGGTCACGCCCAGCCGGTATGCGACAGGCGCGACGCCGAGATTGGGCAGAACCCGCTCGGACCGGCCATCCAGCGCGGAGGCCATGGCGTTGGGCGTGCGGACGAGAATGGTCAGCGAGCGATTGCCGGCCGCCGAACCACTGGTCGGCGTGAAGCGGAAGCCCTTGCTCTGCGATTCGCGTGCGGCCTGGGCATAGGCCTTGGCCAGCTTCTCATCATGGGTGACCGGCGTGAACGAACCGATGCTTCCTAGCATCTTCAGCGACACGCCGCTTTGATCCAGGCCCTTCGATTCTGCACCGAGAACAGCGGAAAGCGCCGGGGTGAGGGCGAGCGAAAGGGCGGCTGTCAAAGCCCCCGCCAACGCGATCTTTCCCGTCTTCACCGTCACCGTTCGCTCCCTGCGCCGACTCCATTTTGAGGGCCGGTCTGTGTTCTTATATCATGAGGGGATAGCGCGGACCAGAAGCAGAGACGATTCGCTGGAAAGCGTGACCGATTCTCCACAGTGGCCACCGGCGAGCCGGTTATCCCCTTATAATCCCTTTGTGAAACGACCATTGTTCAACACGGTTGCAAAAATCAACCCATCGCAACTGAAATTGCGCCGGGCCGATGCCGGCAGCGGCGCGAGCGGCAGAGCCCGCGCAATCCGCCACTTGTGCCGCCGCCCTGCCTCACTATAGAGGCTGATCGACAGGGAGCCCGGTCACCACCGGACATCACGGGATAGGCAACGCATGGTTCTGAGCGGACACAAGACTTTGAAGGGCGGCCTGCTGCTGGCGCTTTCCTGCGGGCTGCTGGCAGGCTGCGGTGGCGGGAAGGATCGCCCCAAGGCCGATCTGGCCGCCTCGCGCGTGACCAGCATCGGCATCAACGGCTATCTCTGGCGCGCCAGCCTCGAGACGCTGTCCTTCATGCCCCTGCTCCAGACCGATTCCAACGGCGGCGTGATCCTGACCGACTGGTACATCAATCCCGCCGCGACGAACGAGCGCATGAAGCTGACGGTGACGATCCTCGACCAGGATCTGCGCGCCGATGCCCTGCGCGTGGCGGCCAGCCGCCAGATGCTGCAGAACGGCCAGTGGATCGACGCCCCCGTGCAGGCGGCGACGACCCAGAAGCTTGAAGAAATCATCCTGACGCGTGCCCGCGACCTGCGGCGCCGCGCGATCAGCGGCTGACAAAGCCCGGCCTCGGCGCCCGTCACGGGGCCGGACCGGCCCTATTGATGAACGAGGCGAGAGTGAGCGACAGACGCTTCAACCCTGCGCAGGCTGACGCCCGCTGGCAGGCCGTGTGGGACGACAGGGAGAGCTTCAAGGCCGGCACCCGCCAGGGCGCGCCGAGAAGCTATGTGCTGGAGATGTTCCCCTACCCCTCCGGGCGCATCCACATCGGCCATGTGCGCAACTATTCCATGGGTGACGTGCTGGCCCGCTTCCGCCGGATGCAGGGCCATGATGTGCTGCACCCGATGGGCTGGGACGCCTTCGGCATGCCCGCCGAAAATGCCGCGATGGAAAAGAAGATCCATCCGGGCAGCTGGACGCGCGACAACATCGCCTCGATGAAGGCCCAATTGAAGCGCCTCGGCTTCGCGCTCGACTGGAGCCGCGAGCTGGCGACCTGCGAGCCGGATTATTACGGCCAGGAACAGGCGCTGTTCATCGACCTGTATGAAGCCGGCCTCGTCTACCGCAAGGAAAGCGCGGTGAACTGGGACCCGGTCGATATGACCGTGCTCGCCAATGAGCAGGTGATCGACGGACGCGGCTGGCGCTCGGGCGCGCTGGTCGAGAAGCGCAAGCTCAACCAGTGGTTCCTGCGCATCACCGACTTCGCCGACGATCTGCTCGCCGGCCTCGGCACGCTGGACAAGTGGCCCGAGAAGGTTCGCCTGATGCAGGAGAACTGGATCGGCAAGTCGCAGGGTATGCAGTTCCGGTTCCGGCTGGCGACGCCGGTTGGCGGGATTGAGGAGCTGGAGGTCTTCTCCACCCGGCCGGACACGCTGTTCGGCGCGAGCTTCGCAGCGATTGCCGCCGATCATCCGATTGCGCTGGCGCTGGCTCAGGACAATGCCGATCTCGCGGCGTTCGCCGAGGAATGCCGCCGGTCGGGCACCGCCGCGGCTGACCTGGAGACGCAGGAGAAGAAGGGCTTCGATACGGGCCTGAGCGTCGTCCATCCGCTCGATCCGGACTGGAAGCTGCCCCTGTTCGTCGCCAATTTCGTGCTGATGGATTATGGCACCGGCGCCGTCTTCGGCTGCCCGGCGCATGACCAGCGCGACCTCGACTTCGCGCGCAAATATATGCTGCCGGTGGAGCGCGTCGTCGCGCCGCAGGGCGAGGAGCAGGCGCCGATCCACGACGAGGCCTATACCGGCCCCGGTCGCCTCGTGAACTCGCGCTTCCTCGACGGCATGGCGGTGGAAGAGGCCAAGGCCGAAGTCATCCGCCGCGCCGAGGCCGAGGGCTGGGGCAAGGGCACGACCGTGTGGCGCCTGCGCGACTGGGGCGTCTCGCGCCAGCGCTACTGGGGCACGCCGATCCCGTTCATCCACTGCTCGGATTGCGGCGTCGTGCCCGTCCCCAAGGCGCAGTTGCCGGTGGTGCTGCCCGAGGATGTGAGCTTCGACGTGCCCGGCAATCCGCTCGACCGGCACCCGACGTGGAAGCACGTCGATTGCCCCAAATGCGGCAAGGCTGCCGTGCGCGAGACCGACACGCTCGATACCTTCGTGGACTCGAGCTGGTACTTCATCCGCTTCGCCAGCCAGCCCGATGACCAGCCGTTCGACCGCGCCGAGGCCGAGAGCTGGCTGCCGGTCGGCCAGTATATCGGCGGTATCGAACATGCGATCCTGCATCTGCTCTATGCCCGCTTCTGGACGCGGGCGCTGGCCCATATCGGCAAGATCAGCGTCGCCGAGCCGTTCGAGAGCCTGTTCACGCAGGGCATGGTCACGCATGAGACCTATGCCCGCAAGCAGGGCGAAGGCCTGCCACCGCTCTACTACGCACCGAGCGAAGTGACGCGCACCGCCGAGGGCGCGACGCTGCTGGCCGATGGCGCGCCGGTCGAAATCGGCCGCGTCATCAAGATGTCCAAGTCCAAGAAGAATGTCGTGGACCCGGACGAGATCATCGAGCGCTATGGCGCGGATGCGGTGCGCTGGTTCATGCTCTCGGACTCGCCGCCAGAACGCGACCTGCCGTGGAGCGAGGCTGGCATCGAGGGCTCATGGCGCTTCGTCAATCGCTTGTGGCGGATTTTCGGGCAGGTCGGCGAAACCGGCGACGGCAGCGAGGACTTGGGCCTCAAGCGCAAGCTGCACCAGACTGTCGATGGCGTCGCCAGGGACATCGAGGCGCTGGCGTTCAACAAGGGCGTCGCCAAGATCTACGAGTTGGCCAATGCCATCGAGAAGGCGGCGCCGTCCGCCACCCGCGCCGAGGCGATTCGCGCGCTGACGCTGCTTGTGGCGCCGATGACGCCCCACATCGCCGAGGAAGCCTGGGCCGAGATGGGCCATGAGGGCCTGATCGCCGACGCCATGTGGCCGTCTGTCGATCCGGCCTTGCTGGTCGATGACGAAGTGACCATCGCCATTCAGGTGATGGGCAAGCTGCGCGATACGATCACCGTTGCCAAGGGCACGGACAAGGCCACGCTGGAGAGCCTTGCGCTCGCGGCGCCCAATGTCGCGCGGCAGCTGGAAGGCCGGGCGCCGAAGAAAGTGATTGTGGTTCCGGATCGTCTGGTCAATCTGGTCATCTGATGACCAGCGCTTTCTCCCGCCTCGTTCTGGGCCGCCTCGTTTTGGGCCTCGCCCTTGCCGCCAGCCTCTCGGCCTGCGGATTGAAGCCCATGTATGCCGGCGGGCGCAGCGGGGCTGCGGCGCAGGCGCTGGCGAGCGTGCAGGTGGAACCGATCCCCGGCAAGAGCGGCTGGCTGATGCGCAATGCGCTCAACGACCGGCTGGCGGCGATGGGCGATGCTGCCCCGCGTTTTCTGCTCAAGGTGCAGCTCGATGATCGCATCGAGGGTCTGGGTGTGCGCGCGGATGACACGGTGACGCGCGAACGCCGGACCCTGCGCGCGCGCTACCAGCTGGTTGACACGCAGAGCGGCAAGACCGTGCTGGACGAGACATCGAGCTGGGATGCCGGCATCGATGTCGCCTCCAGCGAATATGCCACGGTTGCGGCCGAGGATAGCGCGCTGGAGCGGCTGACCGAGATCGTCGCCGACCGCGTGCTGGCCAGCGTGGCGCTCGCCGCGCGCGAATGAGCCTGCGGGCGGACAATCAGGCCGCGCTCAAGGCGCTGGACGATCCCGCGCCGAACATCCGCCTCTATCTGCTGTACGGGCCGGATGAAGCCGGCAGCGAAGCGCTGTCGGCGCGCGTCGGCAAGGCCATGGGGGCGGGCGCCGAGCGGATCGACCTGGATGGGGCGGTGCTGCGCAGTGACCCGGCCCGCCTACCGGACGAGGCCGCCGCCATCTCCATGTTCGGCGACAAGCGCTGGGTGCGCGTGCAACCGGCGGGCGAGGAAGTCGTGCCGGCGGTCGAAGCGCTGTTGCAGGCCCCGGCGACCGGCAATCCGGTGGTGATGATCGCGGGTAATCTGCGCAAGACGAGCAAGCTGCTCAAGCTGTGCGAAGGCGATAAGGCGGTGATGGCCATCGTCAGCTATGCGCCGGAGGGTCGCAATGCCGATGCGCTGGCGGTCAGCATGGCGCGCGAACTCGGGCTGGAACTGCCGGGCGATCTGGCCCGTCGGCTAGTTGCGCTGACCGGCGCGGAGCGCGGGCTGCTGGCCGGCGAGATCGAAAAGCTGGCGCTGTATCTGGATGCCTCGCCCGAGGAGCCCAAGGCCGCCACGCCTGAGGCGCTGGATGCGCTGGGCGCCGAGGGGGGCGACCAGCAGCTCTTCAAGGCGGCGATGGTCGTGCTCTCGGGCAATGTCCGCGCCACCGAGCATGAGATGGCCCGGCTGCGTCAGAGTGGCGGCTCGCTGGCCGGGCTTGCCCGCCTCACCCTGCAACGCGCGATCGGCTTTGCGCAGGCGCAGGGCGGACAGGCGCCGCGCTTTGGCGGGCGTGGCGACGAGGAGGTGGCGCGCCGCTGGAGTGCCGAGGCGCTCGACAAGGCCATCCACCGGTTGGCCGAAGCGGAGCGGACCAGCCGCCTCTCGCATCAGATCGGCGAGACGGTGCTGGCGCAGGAGTTGATCAACGTCGCACGGCTCGGCGCACGCGGGCGCTAGGGCCAATCGACATTCAGCCCTGACGGCCTGCACATGGCGGCCTTCCGTGCTTCCGGTGCTCACGTACCTGCAGTACGCTGCGCTCCGGGTCACGGAAAACCGCCATTTCGTCACGTCATCATCTGAATGTCGGTTGGCCCCAGGGGGCGTAGACAGTTCCGAGGCGATGGCGGCGGACCCTATCTCGTCATTAGCGACGTCATCCCGGACTTGATCCGGAATCCCGCTTCTTCCGGTCTCTAAGTCTCTCTGACCGGCGGTTTCCAAGGTAGCGGGATCCCGGATCAAGTCCGGGATGACGAAAAAGAAGGGCTCAAAGGGGGCCTTCTGCTTTCCGCAAATTCGGCGATTTTGTCCGCGCCTCCCGAACGGCCGCCATTGACGCGCTGGGTCAGGCACCCGATATTCTCGCCATGGACAAGATGAACCTCAGCGATGCCGAGTGGCGCGAGCGCCTGACCCCCGAGCAATATCATGTGCTGCGCGAGCATGGCACCGAGCGCGCCTTTGCGGGTGCCTATGACAAGCTCAAGGATGCCGGCATCTATCATTGCGCCGGTTGTGGCCTGCCGCTGTTCGACAGTGGCCATAAATATGACAGCGGCTCGGGCTGGCCGAGCTTCACCGCGCCGCTGGAAGACGAGGCAGTCAGCGAATATACCGACACGAGCCACGGCATGCGCCGGGTCGAGGTGCGCTGCGCGCGCTGCGACGGGCATCTGGGCCATGTCTTTCCGGACGGGCCGGGGCCGGAAGGCCTGCGCTACTGCATGAACAGCGTCGCGCTGGACTTCGAGCCGCAGGGCACCGCACAGGACGATTGATATCCTATTCAGCGCTTGTAAAGGCGCTGGACGCTTGTAGCGTCCTGCACAGTAGCAGCACGCAGCGGTTCGGAGCGGTACAAGGCAAGGCATGGCCAAGGCAAAATCGGGGAGCTCGATCAGGCTCTGGACCATCCGGCTGATCAAGGTCGGCATCGCACTCGCCATCGGCGGACTGATCGCGCTGGTGATTGCGGTCGTCATCGCGATGCAGTCACTGCCGAGCTTCGACTCGCTCAAAAGCTCGCCCAATGGGCAGATGATCCGCGTCCATGCCGCGGATGGCTCCGTGCTCGTCTCGCTCGGCCCGAGCTATGGGCGCTGGCTCAACCATTCACAGATTCCCGAGGTGATGACCCGCGCTTTGGTCTCGGTGGAAGACAAGCGCTTCTACATGCACCCCGGTGTCGATCCGATCGGCGTCGCCCGTGCGGCCTGGGTGGGCTATGTCCGCCGTGGCGAGGGCCGGCGGTTGCAGGGCGCGTCGACCATCACCCAGCAGCTGGCGCGCAACATCTTCCTCAACAACAGCTATTCCGCCGGCCGAAAGCTGCGCGAGATGATCCTGGCGCTGGCGATGGAGCGCAAGTTCAGCAAGTCCCAGATTCTGGAGCTTTACCTCAACAAGGTCTATTTCGGCGGTGGCGCCTATGGCGTGGATGCCGCGAGCCGCAAATTCTTCAATCACCCGGCGACGACGCTCAGCCTCGAGGAAGCGGCGATCATCGCCGGGCTGGTGAAGGCGCCCTCGCATTATTCGCCGACGGCCGACGCCGATGCTGCCGCAGGCCGCGCCAGCGTGGTGCTGGACGTGATGGCGGCCAATGGCGACCTTACCAGCGCCGAGCGGGCCGCTGCCGATCTCGACAGCGTGCGGTTGGTGCCCGAGAAGGCGCAGGACAGCGTGCGCTACTTCACCGACTGGGTGCTGCCGCAGCTCGATACGCTGATCGACGAGCGCGAGCAGCCACTCGACGTCTACACCACGCTCGATCCCCGGATGCAGCGGGCCGCCGTCGCGGCGCTCAAGGGCAATGTGCCGGGCGGCGCGCAGGGTGCGCTGGTCAGCCTCGACCGCGATGGCGCGGTGCGGGCGCTGGTCGGCGGGCTGGATTATGTCAGCTCCAACTATAACCGCGCGACCGTCGCCCAGCGGCAGCCGGGCTCGGCCTTCAAGCTGTTCGTCTATCTCTCGGCGCTGGAAGCCGGCTACACGCCCGAGACGCGGGTGGTGGACAGTCCGGTGACGATCAACGGCTGGTCGCCGCGCAATGACAATCGTCGCAATGTCGGCGAGATCGACGTGCGCACCGCCTTTGCCTATTCGATCAACACCATTGCCGCCAAGCTGGGCATGGAAGTGGGCTTCTCGACTGTCGCCGACATGGCGCGGCGGTTCGGCATTTCCACCACGATCAACACGCACCCCTCGATGGTGCTCGGCACGTCCGAGGTTCACCTCATCGACATGACGCAGGCCTTTGCCTCCGTTGCCCGCAAGGGCGTGGCGGTGCGGCCCTATGGCATCCTCAAGGTGACCACGGCCGATGGCACCACGCTGTATGAGCATGAGGATGATACCAGCCGCGTGCTGGTGGCGCCCTGGGTCGCGGCGGGGATGACCGACCTGATGCAGACGGCGGTGAACACCGGCACGGGCCGCGCGGCCCAGATCGGCCGGCCGGTGGCGGGCAAGACCGGCACGACCACCAGCAACAAGGATGGCTGGTTCGTCGGCTTCTCCAGCGGCATCACCACCGGCGTGTGGATGGGCCGCGACGATAGTCGTAGAGTGGGTGGCTTGGCCGGCGGTCGCGCGCCAGCGCGGGCCTTTGCGGCCTTTATGCGCACCGCCGTGGCCAATCGCCCGGTCGAGAATTTCGAGACTGAGGTGGTGCTGCCCGAATGGCAGCTCGAACCGGACGAAGAGGCCTATGGCTCGCCCGACAATGGCATGATGGTCGACGAGAACGGCTTGCCGCTGCCGCCTGCCGAGGGCCAGAGCAGCGGTGCCGAAGGCGCAACGCCGGGCGACACCAGCGGCACCGAAGCGCCGCGCCGGATCGACCAGCGCTGGATCGACGAAGTGCTCGGCCGTGACGAACGTCCCGCGCGCCCCGCACCCGCCCAGCCGGGCCAGCAACGGCCGCCGCAGCAGCAGCGTCAGGCACCGCCCGCGCAGCCCCAGCCGCAGCGGGAATCGCCGTCGATCCTGCCATCGGGGATGCAGTAGGGGGCTGGTTCAGCCGCGGAAGGCTCGTCAGCGCAGCGCCAGACGTGCGCGAATCTTCCGCCAGCATTCAGCCTCGCTGGCGAACAAGCTTACACGCGGGCAAAGGGGAAGCTCCTGACCGGACAAGCCGGTCAGGACGCCAATTCACATGTGGATGGGCTTACCGAGTACCGCCATCGCGGCTTCCTTCACCGACTCATTGTGCGTCGGGTGGGCGTGGCAGGTGTAGGCGATGTCCTCTGACGTCGCGCCGAACTCCATGGCCTGCGCGGCCTGGGCGATCATCGTGCCGGCGGGATCGGCGACGATCCACACGCCGAGCACCCGGTCGGTCTCGGCATCGGCGATGACCTTTACGAACCCGTCGGTGGCGCTGATCGCCTTGGCGCGGCTGTTCGCCATCATCGGGAACTTGCCGACCTTGACCTCGCCCTTCTCGCGGGCGGCTTCCTCGGTGAGGCCGACACCGGCGATCTCCGGGCTGGTATAGACGACGCTGGGGATGACGTCATGATTGACGATGCCGGTCATGCCGGCGATGTTCTCGGCGACGGCAATGCCTTCATCCTCGGCCTTGTGCGCGAGCATGGGGCCGGGAATCACGTCGCCCACGGCCCACACGCCATCGACCTTGGTGGAGAAATCGGGACCGGTCTCGATCTGGCCGCGGTGGTTCAGCTCCAGCCCGATCTTGTCGAGGCCGAGGCCCTGCGTATTCGGGCGGCGGCCGATGGCGACCAGCACCGTATCGGCCTCGATCGTCTCGGCGGTGCCACCGGCAGCCGGCTCGACCGTCACGCTGGCCTTGCCGCCCTTGACGGCGACGCCGGTCACCTTGGTGCCGGTACGGATATCGAAACCCTGCTTGGCGAACAGCTTGGCGGCTTCCTTGCGCACCTCGCCATCCATGCCGGGCAGGATCTGGTCGAGATATTCAATCACGGTGACCTTGGCGCCCAGGCGACCCCAGACCGACCCCAGTTCGAGGCCGATGACGCCGCCGCCGATCACCACCAGATGATCCGGCACCTGCTTGAGCGCCAGCGCGCCGGTGGAATCGACCACCACGCCCTTGTCATTGTCGATCTCGACACCGGGCAGCGGCGTCACGCTGGAGCCGGTGGCGATGACGATGTTCTTGGCGGTCACGGTCTTGCCGGCCACCTCGACGCTGTGCGCGTCCTTGAAGCTGGCGAGCCCCTTGAGCCATTCAACCTTGTTCTTCTTGAACAGGAACTCGATGCCGCCGGTGAGGCCCTTCACCGCCGCGTCCTTGTCCGCCAGCATCGCGGGCAGATCGAGCGACACGGAGCCCAGCTTGATGCCGTGCTTGGCCAGCACGCCGTCCTTGGCTTCATGGAACAGGTGCGAGGCGTGCAGCAGCGTCTTGGAAGGAATGCAGCCGACATTGAGGCAGGTGCCGCCCAGCGTCTCCCGGCTTTCCGCGCAGGCGGTCTTCAGCCCAAGCTGCGCGGCGCGGATCGCCGCCACATAACCGCCCGGCCCGGCGCCGATTACGAGAACGTCATAGTCGAACTGGTCTGCCATTACTCGCTCCATTGACCGGTCACCGCTTTGTGTTCCTGCGAAGGCAGGAACCCATGGCTAGGTCGCAATCACCGACCACAGATCGCGCCATTCGGGATTGTTCTCCCTGATCAGGCGGACTTTCCAGGCCCGTTTCCATTTCTTCATTTGCAGTTCGCGCAGCCGCGCTTCCTGCAGATCGTCATATACTGCGTACCAAACAAGGAGCCGGCAACCATAGCGTTTGCTGAACCCTTCGACATGGCCCTCGCGATGTTGATGGCATCGCGCGACAAGGTCGCTCGTGACTCCGAGGTACAGCGTTCCGTTCGGCTTGCTGGCCATCAGATACACGAAGCCAGATTTCGTCGTTTCTTCTCCGTCGATGGGCTCCTGCCTTCGCAGGAGCACGCGTCAATCTGCTATTTTTCCCTGCCTCACAAATCGATCAGCAGCCGGGTCGGGTCCTCGATGGCGTTTTTGAGGGCGACGAGGAAGGTCACGGCCTCGCGGCCATCGACCATGCGGTGATCGTAGCTGAGGGCCAGATACATCATCGGGCGCGCGACGATCTGGCCGTCGACCACCACGGCGCGCTCCTCGATGCGGTGCAGGCCGAGCACGCCGGACTGGGGCGGGTTGATGATCGGCGTCGACATGAGCGAGCCGAACACGCCGCCGTTGGAGATGGTGAAGGTGCCGCCGGCCATGTCCGCCATCGACAGCGTGCCTTCCTTGGCGCGCTTGCCGAAATCGGCGATGGTCTTTTCGATCTCGGCGATGCTCATCGTCTCGGCATTGCGGATGACCGGCACCACGAGGCCATTGGGCGCCGACACCGCGACCGAGATGTCGCAGAAATCATTGTAGACGATCTCGTCGCCCTCGATCTGCGCATTGACGCCCGGAATATCCTTGAGCGCCATGCATGCGGCCTTCACGAAGAAGCCCATGAAGCCCAGACGCACGCCGTGCTTCTTCTCGAACAGATCTTTGTACTTGGCGCGCGCCGCGATGACGGCGCTCATGTCCACATCGTTGAACGTGGTCAGGATGGCGGCGTTGTTCTGCGCTTCCTTGAGGCGCCGCGCGACAGTCTGACGCAGGCGCGTCATCTTCACGCGCTCCTGATGGCGCGACGGGCCGGAGCTGCCGGTCGCCGGTGCCGGCGCGGCGGTGGTCACGGCAGACTCGCTCGCGACGGCGCTGCCATCGGCGATGGCGGCCATCACGTCGTCCTTGGTCAGGCGCCCGTCCTTGCCCGTGCCCTTGATCTTGCTGGGGTCGAGGCCATGCTCGAGCACCAGCCGGCGTACGGCAGGCGAGAGGGTGATGGCGCCGAGGGTGCTGTCCCCCTCATGCGCGGCCTGCGCGGGCGCGGGGGTGGGCGTCGGCGTCGGTGCAGGGACTGCCTCGGTCTTGGCCGGGGCCGGCGCAGCGGCTTCCGCCTTGGCCGGTGCGGGCTTGCTGGCCGCAGCCGCACCTTCCTGCACGGTGGCGATGACGGCGCCGACATTCACGGTGTCGCCTTCCTTCACCAGCAGCTCGCCCAGCACGCCGGCAACCGGCGCGGGGACTTCCACCGCAACCTTGTCGGTCTCCAGGCTGGCGATCGGCTCATCGGCCTTCACCGCGTCGCCGGGCTTCTTCAGCCACTGGCCCACCGTCGCTTCCGTGACGGATTCACCCAGAGTCGGCACTTTCACTTCAGTGGCCATGTCTTTCCTCCTGCCCGGCGCGGCCTGCGCGGACTATGCTTTCTTCTGGCGCTTGATCTCGGTGCGCACATTGTGACCGAGCGCGTCCGCAATGAGCGCACCCTGCTCGGCCTGGTGACGGCGGGCAAGGCCGGTGGCAGGCGAGGCCGAAGCCTTGCGACCTGCGTAGCGGGCGCGCATCGGCGCCTTGCCGGCCTGATCGAGCGCCTCCTCGATATAGGGCTCCACGAAGAACCACGCACCATTGTTGCGCGGCTCCTCCTGACACCACACCACTTCCTCCAGCGCGGTCATGCGCTTGAGGCGCGTGGCGAGCGCCTCGGTCGGGAAGGGATAGAGCTGCTCGATGCGGACGATCTGCACGTCCTTGTCTCCGGCTGCGTCGCGCGCTTCCATGAGGTCGTAGGCGACCTTGCCAGAGCACAGCACCAGGCGGCGCGTCTGCTCGTCCGCCGCCGGTGTGGGGTCGGAGAGGATGCGCATGAAGTGGCGATCGCCCTGGAAATCCTCGGCCTTGCTGACCGCCAGCTTGTGCCGCAGCAGCGACTTGGGCGTGAAGATGATGAGCGGCTTGCGGAACGGGCGCAGCATCTGCCGGCGCAGGATGTGGAAATAGTTGGCCGGCGTGGTGCAGTTGGCGATCTGGATATTGCCTTCCGCGCAGAGCTGCAGGAAGCGCTCGAGCCGTGCGGAGCTGTGCTCGGGCCCTTGCCCCTCATAGCCATGCGGCAGCAGCAGCACGAGGCCATTGGCCCGCAGCCACTTGGACTCGGACGAGGCGATATACTGATCGATGATGATCTGCGCGCCATTGGCGAAATCGCCGAACTGCGCTTCCCACAGCACCAGGCTCTTGGGGTCCGCCATGGCATAGCCATATTCGAAGCCCAGCACGCCATATTCGGAGAGCGGGCTGTCATAGACCTCGAAATGGCCGTGCGGCACGGTGGAGAGCGGGATGTACTTCTTCTCGCTGTCCTGATCGACCCAGACGGCGTGACGCTGGCTGAACGTGCCGCGTCCCGAATCCTGGCCCGACAGGCGCACGCCATAGCCTTCCGACAGCAGCGAGCCGAAGGCCAGCGCCTCGCCCGTCGCCCAGTCGAAATTCTCGCCGGTCTTGAACATCTCCGCCTTGGCATCGAGCACGCGGCGCAGGGTGCGGTGGACGTTCACGCCCTCGGGCACCGTCGTCAGCGTGCGGCCCAGGCTCTCGAACAGCTTGGGCGACACCGCAGTTTCGACATTCTTGCGCGCGGTTTCGATGTCGGCGGGCTGATGCAGGCCCGACCAGCGACCGGCGAACCAGTCGGCATGATTGGCCTTGTAGGTCTTGGCCGATTCAAACTCTTCCTCGAGATGATCGACAAAGCCCTCGACCTGCGCTGACAGGAACGAATCGTCCACCACGCCCTCTTCGCGCAGGCGCGAGGCATAGACCTCGCTCACCGGCGGATGCTGCTTGATGCGCGCATACATGAGCGGCTGGGTGAAGCTCGGCTCGTCGCCCTCATTGTGGCCGAAGCGGCGATAGCACCACATATCGATCACGATGTCGCGATGGAAGGTCTGGCGATATTCGATCGCCAGCTTGCAGGCGAAGGTCACCGCCTCGGGATCATCGCCGTTCACATGGATGATCGGCGCCTGCACGCCCTTGGCGACATCGCTCGGATAGGGCGAGCCGCGCGAGAATTGCGGGCTGGTGGTGAAGCCGATCTGGTTGTTGACGACGAAGTGGATGCAGCCGCCGGTATTGTAGCCGCGCACGCCGGAAAAGCCGAAGCATTCCCAGACGATGCCCTGACCGGCAAAGGCCGCGTCGCCATGGATGAGCACGGGCAGCACCTGCTTGTGCTTGCCGGGGCCGATATCGTCGCGGAACAGCTGCTGCGCGCGCACCTTGCCGAGCACGATCGGGTCGACCGTCTCCAGGTGCGACGGGTTGGGCACCAGCGACATGTGGACATTAATGCCGTCGAAATCGCGGTCGGTCGATGTGCCGAGATGGTATTTCACATCGCCGGAGCCGCCGACATCCTCGGGATTGGCGGTGCCGCCCGAGAACTCGTGGAAGATCACGCGGAAGCCCTTGGCCATCACATTGGCCAGCACATTGAGGCGGCCACGATGCGCCATGCCGTACACGATCTCGCGCACGCCCAATTGGCCGCCATATTTGATCACGGCTTCAAGCGCCGGAATCATGGACTCGCCGCCATCGAGGCCGAAGCGCTTGGTGCCGACATATTTGCGGCCCAGGAACTTCTCATATTGCTCGGCCTGGATGACCTTGGCGAGGATCGCCTTCTTGCCCTCGGGCGTGAAGATGATTTCCTTGTCCTTGCCTTCCATGCGGTCCTGCAGGAAGCGGCGCTCCTCCACATCGGAGATGTGCATATATTCGAGGCCGACATTGCCGCAGTAATTGGCGCGCAGAATGTCCACCAGCTCGCGGATCGTCGTCCACTCAAGACCGAGCGCGCCGCCGACATAGACCTTGCGGTCCTGCTCCGCGCCGGAGAAGCCATGATATTCCGGCGTGAGATCGGCCGGCAGGTCGCGCTGGCTCAGGCCGAGCGGATCGAGATTGGCGGCGAGATGGCCGCGCACCCGATAGGTGCGGATGAGCATCATCGCGCGGATCGAATCGGCGGCCGCCTTGGCGACATCGGCCTGCGAGGCGGGCGCACCGCTCTTGGCTGCGGCGGCCTTGATCGCCACCTGCATCTGCGTGGGGTCGAGCGCGGCGGTCAGGTCGTCCGTGCTGTCGAGTGGCCAGCCCTTGCGCGCCCAGCTCGGCCCTTGTTCGGCCTCTTGCGCGCCGCTGAATTCCTGATTCTCGTAACCCATCGGTTCGATCCTTGCCTCTCTCCGCCGGGCGGAAGACGCCTGTGCCGCCATCCCGGACCGGCCTTTTAAGCCGTCCCGGGTGAAGCGGCTGTTAACCACCTACGCCTTGAGCACCTCAAGCAGCGTCGTGCCCAGCTCCGAAGGGCTGGCCGCGACCTTGATGCCCGCTGCTTCCATCGCCGCGATCTTGCTTTCCGCATCGCCCTTGCCGCCGGAGACGATCGCACCGGCATGGCCCATGCGACGGCCCGGAGGCGCCGTGCGGCCCGCGATGAAGCCGGCCATCGGCTTCTTGCGGCCCTTCTTGGCCTCGTCGATCAGGAACTGCGCGGCCTGCTCCTCGGCATCGCCGCCGATTTCGCCGATCATGATGATGCTCTGCGTTGCCTCGTCGGCGAGGAACAGCTCCAGCACGTCGATGAAGTTGGTGCCGTTGACCGGGTCGCCGCCGATGCCGACGGCAGTCGTCTGGCCAAGGCCGGCATTGGAGGTCTGGAACACCGCCTCATAGGTGAGCGTGCCCGAGCGCGAGACCACGCCGACGCTACCCTTGCGGAAGATGGAGCCGGGCATGATGCCGATCTTGCACTCGTCCGGCGTCAGCACGCCGGGGCAGTTCGGGCCGATGAGGCGCGACTTGCTGCCCGAGAGCGCGCGCTTCACGCGCACCATGTCGAGCACCGGAATGCCTTCCGTGATCGTGACGATCAGCGGCACTTCCGCATCGATCGCTTCCAGGATCGAGTCTGCGGCGAATGGCGGTGGCACGTAGATGACGCTCGCGGTGGCGCCGGTCTTGGCCACGGCTTCTTCCACCGTGTCGAACACCGGCAGGCCGATGTGGCTGGTGCCGCCCTTGCCCGGCGTCACGCCACCGACCATCTGCGTGCCATAGGCCAGCGCCTGTTCGGTGTGGAAGGTGCCGGTCGCGCCGGTCATGCCCTGCGTGATGACCTTGGTGTTCTTGTCGACGAGGATGCTCATGGGCTCGCTTCGCTTCCTTGTTCCCCGGCGAAGGCCGGGGTCCAGTTCTGACAGATGGACTCGAACAGATCGTTCCAGTCCGGGTTTATCTCTTCAATGAGGCGCAGTTTCCACTGACGCTTCCATTCCTTGATCCGCAGTTCGCGCTGCCGCGCGTTCTGAAGATCGTCATGGGCTTCGTACCAAACCAGCAGCTTGCAGCCATATTTGGTGGTGAAGCCCTTGATCTCTCCTGTCCGATGCTGCGTGACCCGTCTCACCAGATCACTCGTCACACCGGTATAAATCGTCCCGTTCCGCCGACTTGCCATGATGTAGACATAGCCGGCGCAGGTCATTGCATCACGGCCGCTGCTGGGCCCCGGCAGTCGCCGGGGAACAGGAAGAGCAAGCGATGCGCTTCATCGCTTATGCCAGGCTCGGATCGATGCCCTTGCAGGCCACCAGCAGTTCCTTGACTGCATCGACGCTGACCTGGAGATTGCCCTTGGCTTCGTCATCCAGCGCGATCTCGACGATCTGCTCGACGCCGTCCTTGCCGATGATCACCGGCACGCCGACATACAGGCCGTCGACGCCGTACTTGCCCTCGACATAGGCGGCGCAGGGCAGCAGGCGCTTCTGATCGCCCAGATAGGCCTCCGCCATGGCGATGCCGCTGGTTGCGGGCGCATAATAAGCCGAGCCGGTCTTGAGCAGGCCGACGATCTCGCCGCCGCCCGAACGGGTGCGCTGCACGATGGCATCGACGCGCTCCTTGGTGGAGCGGCCCTGCTTGATGAGGTCCGGCACGGGAATGCCGGCGACGGTCGAATATTGCACGACCGGCACCATGGTATCGCCATGGCCGCCGAGCACGAAGGTCGTGACGTCCTTGGCGGACACTTCGAACTCTTCGGCGATGAAGTGGCTGAACCGGGCCGAATCGAGCACGCCGGCCATGCCGACGACCTTGTTGTGCGGCAGGCCGGAGAATTCTCGCAGCGCCCAGACCATCGCGTCGAGCGGGTTGGTGATGCAGATCACGAACGCGTCGGGCGCATTGTCGCGAATGCCCTCGCCGACGGCCTTCATGACCTTGAGGTTGATGCCGAGCAGATCGTCACGGCTCATGCCCGGCTTGCGGGCGACGCCGGCGGTGACGATGATGACGTCGGCCCCGGCAATGTCCGCATAGTCGTTGGTGCCGGTGATCTTGGCGTCGAAGCCTTCGACCGGACCGCACTGCGAGAGATCGAGCGCCTTGCCCTGGGGAATCCCTTCGACCACGTCGAACAGGACGATATCGCCAAGCCCTTTGAGAGCCGCGAGGTGAGCAAGCGTGCCGCCGATATTGCCGGCACCAATAAGCGCGATCTTCTTCCGGGCCATGCGCGTCTCCTTCTTTGCGCGGTGGTCGATGAGGCGCCCATAGGCCCAATTTCCTTACCGTTCAATGACGATCGGGCCAGATTTCGGCTTTTCTTTGAGATTAGTTCGCAATATCATTTAGGGGCGTTCAGCCGGTCCTTGGGGCGGATGAGTGACCGTCATCGATGGATCGCGACGCCTTCGACGCGATACCGTCCAACGGCCGAGAACGCCGAACGGTCCACCGCGCGGGCGAAAGATCGAATAGTTTTTTGGTGCACCGCGCCTTGACGCGGCGTTGAACCGAACCATATGGCGGCCGTTAGCACTCACTCGCTGACAGTGCTAACACAGTGTTTCACAGGCGGGGTGCCGGAGTCGGTATCCGGGGGGCGCACAGGCTTCGGCGAGGGCCGGCCGGGCGATCCATCGGAGAGCGACAGCGCCCGCCGCTATGGAAAGGACTTGGATAATGGGATTTCGTCCGCTGCACGATCGCGTGCTCGTTCGCCGCATCGAAGCCGATGAGAAGACTGCCGGTGGCATCATCATTCCCGACAGCGCCAAGGAAAAGCCGCAGGAAGGCGAGATCGTCTCCGTGGGCACGGGCGCCAAGGCGGAAGACGGCAAGGTGACGCCGCTCGACGTCAAGGCCGGTGACCGCGTGCTGTTCGGCAAGTGGTCCGGCACCGAGGTCAAGGTCGACGGTGAAGACCTGCTCATCATGAAGGAAAGCGACATTCTGGGCGTCATCGCCTGATTTTCGCACTCCGTTGAATTCAAGGAAGGACTAGCAACATGGCAGCCAAGGACGTCAAATTTTCCCGCGATGCCCGTGAGCGCATCCTGCGCGGCGTGGACATTCTCGCCGATGCAGTGAAGGTCACCCTCGGTCCCAAGGGCCGTAACGTCGTGATCGACAAGAGCTTCGGCGCCCCCCGCATCACCAAGGACGGTGTGTCGGTCGCCAAGGAAATCGAGCTCAAGGACAAGTTCGAGAACATGGGCGCCCAGATGGTGCGCGAAGTGGCCTCGAAGACCAACGACATTGCCGGTGACGGCACCACCACCGCGACCGTTCTCGCCCAGGCGATCGTGCGCGAGGGCATGAAGTCGGTTGCGGCCGGCATGAACCCGATGGACCTCAAGCGCGGCATCGACCTCGCGGTGACCAAGGTGGTCGAGGACCTCAAGGCCCGCTCCAAGGCCGTTTCCGGCAACAAGGAAATCGCCCAGGTCGGCATCATCTCGGCCAATGGCGACACCGAAGTCGGCGAGAAGATCGCCGAGGCCATGGAAAAGGTCGGCAAGGAAGGCGTGATCACGGTCGAGGAAGCCAAGGGCCTCGATTTCGAGCTGGACGTCGTGGAAGGCATGCAGTTCGACCGCGGCTACCTCTCGCCCTACTTCATCACGAACCCCGAGAAGATGCAGGTCGAGCTGGCTGACCCCTACATCCTCATCCACGAGAAGAAGCTCTCCTCGCTGCAGGCGCTGCTTCCTATCCTGGAGGCCGTGGTGCAGTCGGGCCGTCCGCTGCTCATCATCGCCGAGGACATCGAGGGTGAGGCTCTGGCCACGCTCGTCGTCAACAAGCTGCGTGGTGGCCTGAAGGTCGCTGCCGTGAAGGCACCGGGCTTCGGTGACCGTCGCAAGGCCATGCTGGAAGACATCGCCGTCCTCACCAAGGGCGAGGTGATCTCCGAAGATCTCGGCATCAAGCTCGAGAACGTCACGGTTGGCATGCTCGGCACCGCCAAGCGCGTCACCATCGACAAGGACAACACCACCATCGTCGATGGTGCTGGCGATGCGGATGCCATCAAGGGCCGCACCGAGCAGATCCGCGCGCAGATCGAGACGACCACGTCCGACTACGACCGCGAGAAGCTGCAGGAGCGTCTGGCCAAGCTGGCTGGCGGCGTGGCCGTCATCAAGGTTGGCGGTGCGTCCGAGGTCGAGGTGAAGGAGCGCAAGGATCGCGTTGACGATGCGCTGCACGCCACCCGTGCAGCTGTCGAGGAAGGCATTGTCCCCGGCGGTGGTACGGCTCTGCTGTACGCCACCAAGGCGCTGGCCGGCCTCAAGGGCGTCAATGACGATCAGACCCGCGGCATCGACATCATCCGCAAGGCCATCGAAGCGCCGCTGCGTCAGATCGCTCAGAATGCGGGCTTCGACGGTGCCGTCGTCGCTGGCAACCTGCTGCGCGAAAATGACGAGACCCGGGGCTTCAACGCTTCGACCGACGTCTATGAGAACCTGGTGGAAGCCGGCGTGATCGACCCGACCAAGGTTGTGCGCGCGGCTCTGCAGGACGCAGCTTCGGTTGCCGGTCTGCTCATCACCACCGAGGCGACCATTGCCGAGCTGCCCGAGGACAAGTCCTCGGCTCCGGCTGGCATGCCCGGCGGCATGGGTGGCATGGGCGGCATGGACTTCTAAGAAGTTCACCGTTTTGGTATCAGGGAAGGCCGTCGGGAAACCGGCGGCCTTTTCCTTTGGGCAACGGCGGGCCGTGCGGGCGCCGCCCGTTTCGCACAAGCATCTTCCCATCGGCGCGCAATGCCGACACAGTAGGGCATCGCAACCTGGCGCTGCCTGTTCCGCGGCGCCCGATCAGGATGACCGCATGACCGACCTTTCCCGCCGCGAAGCCGTGGCCGCCGCCGCCATTGCCGGCCTCGCGCTGGCGCCCGCGTCGCTTGCCGCGCAAACCGCCTCCAACCGGGATCTCACCTGGGATCTCAGCGCGCTTTATGCCGATGATGCCGCGTGGGACACCGCCCGCCGGTCCGCGCTCGAGGCGGTCAAGGGCATGGCGGCCTATCAGGGGCGGCTTGGCGAAAGTGCCGAGACGCTCGCCGCGGCCTTCACCATGCAGTCCGACCTCTACCGGCAGATCCTGCGCGTCTATGTCTATGCCAGCCTGCGTGCCGACGAGGATGTGCGCGTCTCTGCGAACCAGGAGAAGCAGGGGCAGGCGGTTGACCTGTTCACCGCGTTCAGCGAGGCCAGCGCCTGGATCGCGCCGGAAGTGCTCAGCATTGGCGAGGCGAAGATCAAGCAGTTCATTGCCGGAAATGCCGTGTTGCGCGATCGGTTCGATCATGCACTGGCCGACATGCTGCGTCGCGCGCCGCACACCCTCTCGCCGGAAGGGGAAGGGCTGTTGGCGAGCGCCACATCCGTGCTTTCGGCGCCGGGCGACATTTCCGACCAGCTGCGCAGCTCGGACATTCCCTGGCCCAGCATCACCCTGTCCACCGGCGAGAAAGTGAAGCTCGACAATCAGGGCTATACCGTCCACCGCGCGGCACCCGAGCGGGCGGATCGCAAGGCGGTGTTCGATGCCTTCTGGAAGACCTATGGGGAGTTCCGCAACAGCTTCGGTGCGACCTATCTGGCGCAGGTCCGCGGCAATATCTTCGATGCAAAGGCGCGCAAATATCCCACCGCGCTGGCGTCGGCCCTCGCCGGATCGAATGTGCCGGAGGGTGTGTATCGCACCCTGGTGGCGGAAACCAACAAGGGCCTGCCCCAGCTTCACCGCTATTTCGAGCTGCGCCGCCGGATGCTCAAGCTGCCGGACCTCTATTATTACGATATCTACCCGCCGCTGGTGGAAACGGGGCGCCGCTTTTCGCTCGATGAGATGCGGCGACTGACGCTCGCGGCGGTGCAGCCGCTGGGGCGCGATTATGCCGCCTCCCTCTCACGCGCGACGGCCGCGCGGTGGATGGACCCGTGGCCACGGACCGGCAAACGGCCGGGCGCCTATATGCAGTCCAGCGCCTATGATGTGCATCCCTATCTGCTGCTCAACCTGAGCGACGAATATGAGAGCCTGAGCACCTATGCGCATGAGTGGGGCCATGCCATGCACAGTCTGCTCGCCAATGCCGCGCAGCCCTTTGAGAAAGCGGATTATCCGATCTTCACCGCCGAGATCGCCTCGACGCTGAACGAGCTGCTGCTGCTCGATTATATGGAGTCGCAGGCCAAGACGCGCGAGGAGAAGCTCTTCTATCTCGGCCAGCGGATGGAGAATATTCGCGGCACCTTCTTCCGCCAGACGATGTTCGCCGAGTTCGAACTGGTGGCGCATGACCGGGCCGAGGCGGGCGATGGTCTGTCGGGTGGCGCCTTCACCACGCTCTACACCGATCTGCTGGCGCGCTACCATGGGCCGAAGGTCGGCATGGAGCCGGCCTATGGCAATGAATGGGCCTATATTCCGCACTTCTACAACAGCTTCTACGTCTACCAATATGCCACCTGCTTCTCCGCCGCTGTCTATTTCGCGGGTGAGATCAAGCGCGGCGGGGCGAAGGCGCGGGACAATTATCTGGCCGTGCTCAAGGCCGGCGGCTCGGATTATCCGGTTGAGATTCTCAAGCGCGCGGGGCTGAACATGGCGGGGCCGGAGCCCTATCGCGCCGTCGTCCAGCTCCTGTCGGATACGCTGGATGAGGCCGAGGCGCTGATGGCCTGAGCGAAGGCCGGGGCGCGGGGTTTTCACCGCGCGCGACTCATGAAAATGGGGGCCGGCATCGCTACCGGCCCCCACGATGCCATCGCCTTCCAGCCCGTCTCCGGGACATCCAGCGTCTGGCACGACGCTCTCGATCGTCAGATCGTGCGCCTCACGTCCTGTTCCTTGCGGAAGTCCGACGTGCTGATCCGGCTGCGGCAGGCCGCCTTCGGATCGACCGCGCGAGGCTCGCCCGAAGGGCAAGCCGTGCCGGCCTTTGCGGATGTGGGATCATGCCTAGACGGCAGAGCCTGCATCCTTCCCGCTGCCTCGCGATCCTGTTCCCGGGGGAAGCGTGATCCTGCGGTTGGCGGCGGGCCGAACCAATCCGCCGAGCACGTTGCCGCGCGCAGGTCTTGGTCCGTAAGATCGACTCAACATCCTGATTTAACAGAACATTTCTGTCTCTCTATGGCTTGATGGTCTCACGAGAATCGAGTCGTGCAAAGCATTATCCGCCGCTGCAATGCGGGGAGCGAGATCAAAACTGTGGATGAGTGTGGATAAGTCCGGGGATAATCCGCGCCGGACCGATCATTGTTCCGCGCTGTAGGGAAGCGGCCGCAGATTCGCCAGCAAAATGGCGCACAAAAAAGGCGACGCCTTGCAGCGTCGCCTTTTTGATTTGCAGCTGGGCGACCTCAGTGGGTCGCGCCGTGCCTCAGCTGCTTACAGACCGCCGAACGGAACGCTCATGGCAGCGGCAGAGATGTAGGCAGCAAAAATCTTCTTGAGAATGGTCATGTCGTGGCTCCCGGAATTGATCGGGCGTAGCGCCCGGGTCTCTGGAGGCCATTTGTGTTGCAACGCAGCAAAGTTCAATTGCAAAGGCCGGGCCGCGAATGCAAAAACTGCAATCGTTGTGGCCTGCGCATTCAATCGGGAATGATTATTGCTCCGATAAATCAACGATCCTCTGGAATTCCTCGTCGCTCACCGCCGACACGGACAGGCGCGATTGTCGCACCAAAGCCATGTTCGCAAATGCAGGATCGGCCTTGATCTGCTTGAGCGTGACCGGCTTGGCGAGTTTGCGCACCGGCGCGACTTCCACCGCGAACCACTTGCCGGTCTCGTCCGTGCTGTCCTGCTCGGCCCCGCGCACGATCTCCATGATGCCGACGCATTCGACGCCGATATTGCTGTGATAAAACAGCGCCTGGTCACCGACCTCCATCGCCTTCATGTTCAGCTTGGCGGCATGGTTGCGCACCCCGTCCCACTCGGCGCGACCCTTCTCGACCAGATCGTCCCAGGAGAACACATCGGGCTCCGATTTCATCAGCCAGTAGCGCATGGGCGATCGATCCTCCTTTGCCAGCCTGCCCGGGCGCCATTCCATGCCGGTACGCGGCGTGCAAGGGCCTTCCGCCTGCCAGGCCCGGCGTGACAGCCGCGCCGCGAACGCCTAGTCAGGCATCATCATTTCACGTTCGAGTGAGACCGTCATGACGTCATCCGATCCGCTGGGGCATGTCCCCACTCTCTCGCTCGCGCGCCTCTCGCCGCAGGATTTCGCCGACGCGATCGGCAGCAGCTTCCGCGAATATGGCTTCGCCATCGTCACCGATCATGGGATGGACCCGGACCTCGTGGCGCGGGGCTGGACGCTGGCAAAGGCGTTCTTCGCGCTGCCCGATCCGGTCAAGCGCGCCTATCTGGTGCCCGGCGGCGCGGGACAGCGGGGCTATACGGCGTTCGGGACAGAGGTCGCCAAGGGTGCCAGCGAGAATGACCTCAAGGAATTCTGGCATGTCGGCCGCGCCCTGCCGGCCGGTCATCCCCTCGCCGAGGATATGCCGCCCAACATCTGGCCTGACGAGATCGCGGGGTTCGAGGAGACTTTTACAGCGCTGTTCGCGGCGTTCGATGCCGTGGGTGCGCGCATCCTCTCCGGCGTCGCGCGCCATCTCGGCCTCGCGCCCGACTGGTTCGACGCCAAGATCGACGAGGGCAATTCCATCCTGCGGCTGCTGCATTATCCGCCCGTCTCCGCGCAGGCGCCCGGCATTCGCGCGGGCGCACATGAGGACATCAACCTCATCACCCTGCTGCTCGGCGCCGAGGAAGGCGGGCTGCAGCTGCTGACGCGCGAGGGTGAGTGGATTCCGGCCACACCGCCCGCCGGCGCGCTGGTCATCAATGTCGGCGATATGCTGCAGCGGCTGACCAATCATGTGCTGCCCTCGACCAGCCACCGCGTCGTCAATCCGCAGCCCGAGCGCCGCCACATTCCGCGCTATTCCATGCCCTTCTTCTTGCACCTGGAGCCGGACGTGATGATCGAGGCGCTGCCGCAATGCGTGAGCGCGGAAAATCCGCTGCGTGAACCGCCGATCAGCGCGCATGATTATCTGCACGAGCGGCTGCGGGAGATTGGGCTGAAGAAGGGTTAGACGTCAGAGACTGACATTCCCGTTCGTGTCGAGCGAAGTCGAGACACGCCAGCGCGGTGCGAAGTGTCTCGACTTCGCTCGACACGAACGGATGGCTGGGATTTACGATACGCCAGCGTTTTGCGGACCCTATTTCCGCCAGCGGGAGAGGGTGATGCCGATCTTTTCGTTCCGCTCGGAGAGGGCCAGCTTGACGATCTTCACCGTCACGTGGCGCGCCTTGCGGTCCTGCAGGAAGATGGTGTCGATGATGTGATCGGCCACGGCCTCGACCAGCATGAAGTGCTGGCCGCGCGTGATCGCCGTGGTCGCCGCATGCTTGAGGTCCATATAGTTTTTGGACGTGCTGAGCGGCGTATTCGGCTCGTAATGGCTGCGATGCTCGAGCAGGGCGCGAATGCTGATTCGCAGCGGCTGCGGCAGATGGGTTTCCTCGGAATAGATGCCGGTCAGCACATCCACCTCAAGATCCTCGATCTCGAGCAGCAGCATGTCATCCATGGGATTCACGCCGTTTGCCGGATTGGCGCTGTGCCCTCCCGTTCCTGGCATTCCCGCCTCGCGTCCCGCCATCATAGCCTCGAATAACCCTTTTCATTTGGGCGTGAAGCGCTAAAGGCCGCCGCCTCGGGCGCTATTGCCCGCTTGGAAGGCGGACGGCAAGCGGTGACACGGATCGGCGAGCTGGCAGGAACCGGAGACGCGGCCATCACCGCGCTGCTCGATGCGGCATTTGGCCCGGCGCGCCACGGCCGCACGGCCTATCGCATCCGCCTGGGCATGGCCTGGTTCACGGACCTCTCCTTCGCCGCCTTCGATTCGGACGGGCAATTGATCGGCACGCTGCAGAGCTGGCCAGTGGCGCTGCACGGCCCGGACGGTCGCGAGACACCGCTGATCATGGTCGGGCCGGTCGCGGTGGTCCCCGCGATGCAGCGCCATGGCACCGGCCGTGCGCTTATGGACCGGCTGATCGAAACCGTCGATCTGCATCCGGGCGATCCGCTGGTGATGATCGGCGATCCTGAATATTACGGCCGCTTCTGGGGCTTTACGGCCGATGTAACGGGGGATTGGGCGGTGCCCGGTCCGGTCGAGCGGCACCGCTTGCTGACCCGCGCGGCGCCCGGCGTGGCGCTGCCCTCCGCTGGCAGTCTTGGCCCGCGCGGCACTGCCCTGGTGGCGGGGGCGACGGCCACGCCGGCGGTCTGAGCGCGCTGATCCGGGCCGACGCCGCGTGGCACCGGTGCGAGACGCCCTTTGCCAAGCCGGCTGGCCTTGCCTATCTGCAGCGCATGGTTGCGCCTCTCGATCCCGGTTCCGATCTGCCCATTGCCGGCGTCCCGCAGGATGCCGATCCGGCGCGGCCCTATCCGGTCATGGACTGGTCGCCCACGCGCTGCGGGCCCAGCGCTATGCGAATCGATGCGCAGGGCCGCTGGTTTCATGAAGAGCGCGAAATCCGCCGCCCCGAACTGGTGAGCCTGTTCGCGCGCCTGTTGCGGCGCGAGCCGGACGGGCGGCATGTGCTGGTGACCCCGGTCGAGATGCTCGACATCGAGGTCGAGGACGCGCCTTTGTTCGCGGTGGAAATGGCGAGCGACGGGGAAGGGCAGGCGCGCACGCTGCGGTTCCGCATTGGGGCGACCGGGCAGTGGATCACGGCTGACGGCGCCCATCCGCTGGGGATGGAAGAGAATGCGGCGGGGCCGCGTCCTGCGCTCGGGCTGGAGGCAGGGCTGCGGGCCCGGCTGATCCGCCCGGTCTATTATGCGCTGGCCGATCTTGCCATTGCGGAGGGGCACGATCCTCTGGGCCTGTGGAGCGGCGGCATCTTTCACGCGCTGGAGACGACGGCATGAGCTGGCGGGACCGGCTGACCGCCTCGCTGCGGCCGGAATTCGACTCGGCGCATACGCATGATTTCTTCCTGTATCGCAACCGGCCCGAGCCGGAGGGGCCGTTCACGCCGGCAGCGGTGCTGATCGCGGTCACGGACCGTCCCGATCCGGGCATGATCTTCACCCTGCGCCACGCGGGGCTGCGCGCCCATGCCGGGCAGGTCGCCTTTCCCGGTGGCCGGCTGGACCCGGGTGATCGCGACGCGGTGGAGGCGGCGCTGCGCGAGGCGCATGAGGAAATCGCGCTGCCGCCCGAGGCGGTGGAGGTGATGGGCCGCTCGGATCGCTTCCGCACCGGCACGGGGTTCGAGATCGAGCCGATTGTCGGCATCGTCCCGCCCGATCTGGCGTTGCGGCCTTCCGAGGCGGAGGTTGACGCCATCTTCGAGGTGCCGCTCGATTTTCTGCTCGATCCGACCAACCGGGCGTTGCGCACCGTGGACTGGGAAGGCGGCACGCGCAGCTATTACGAGTTTCTGTGGCAGGAGCACCGCATCTGGGGCGTGACGGCAGCGATGCTGGTCAACCTTGCCCGGCGCATCGAGGCGGCCGCATGAGCGCGCCCCTCCCCGAGCGGCTCCCCGATGCCGAATGGCGGGCCTGGCCGGGCCTGCTGGCGCTCTGCGAGGCGCTGGGCGCAGACCAAGGCGAAGCCCGCTTCGTCGGCGGCGCGGTGCGGGACGCGCTGCTGGGCATCGCGGTCAAGGATATCGACATCGCGACCGTCCATCTGCCGGAGGAGGTGGTCCGCCGGGTGAAGGCCGCTGGCCTGCGCGCCGTGCCGACCGGCATTGTGCATGGCACGATCACTGCCATTCTCGATCATCGCCCGATTGAGATCACCACATTGCGCCGGGATGTTTCCACCGACGGGCGCCGGGCCACGGTCGCCTTCGGCACGGATTGGCGAGATGACGCGGCCCGCCGCGACTTCACGATGAACGCGCTTTATGCCGATCCCGCCAGTGGCGCCTTGTCCGATTATTTCGACGGGCGCGCCGATCTGCTGGCTCGCCGCGTGCGCTTCATCGGCGATCCCAATCAGCGAATCGCCGAGGATCATCTGCGCATCCTGCGCTATTTCCGCTTTACGGCCCGGTTCGGCACGCTGGATCGCGACACGCCGGATTATCGCGCCTGCGTGGCGCACGCGACCAGCCTCATGGCGCTCTCTCGCGAGCGCGTCGCGGACGAGATGCTCAAGCTGCTCGGTCTGCCCGACCCGGCGGACGTGATCGCGGCGATGGTGGGCGATGGGGTGTTGGCATCCGTGCTGCCGGAGATCGATGCCCATGGCGTAGCCGCCTTGCGCGCGCTGATCGCCGCCGAGCAGGCGACGGGCATCGCGCCGGCTGGCTTGCGTCGTCTGGCGGCGCTGCTTCCGCCCGATGGCGCGCTGGCCGATCAGGTCGGCGCGCGTCTGCGCCTCTCCAACAAGGCGCGGCAGCGTTTGCGTGCGGCGGCCACGCCGACCTCGGCGGCCACTCCGCACGCGCTGGCCTATGCGCTGGGCGAGGACAGCGCGGTCGATCACATCCTGCTGGGCCGGGCCTTTTCGCCCGACTGCGCGCCCGCGCTGATCGGCTGGCAGGCGCCGCGCCTGCCGCTTTCGGGCGGCGATCTGATTGCGATGGGGCTGACGGCCGGCCCGCTGGTGGCGCGGACGCTTCAGGCGCTGGAGAGAGCGTGGATCGACCGGGGCTTTCCCGCGCCGGATGAGACGCGCGAGATGGCGCGTCAGATGGTGGGGGCGGCGCTGCGCTCCAGCCAGTAGTGGAAGGCCTCCTGCGGCGGCAGGGGGCGCGCGAAGTGATAGCCCTGGCCGAAATGGCAGCCGAGCTTGCGCAGGGCATCGGCCATGTCCGGCGTCTCGATGCCTTCCGCCGTGGTTTCCATGCCGAGCGCGCCGGCGAGGCTGACGATGGCGCGGACGATGGCGATCTTGTCGGCGTCGCCGATCATGTCTGTCACGAAGCTGCGGTCGATCTTGAGCACGTCAATGGGGAGCGACTGGAGGCTGGCGAGGTTGGAAAAGCCGGTGCCGAAATCGTCCATCGCCACCGTGACGTCCATCGCCTGCAGCGCGCCCAGCAACTGCCGGGTCTTATCCGGGTCGGCGATGAGCGCGCTTTCGGTCAGCTCGATGATCAGGCGGTTGCCGGCAATGCCGGCATAGCGCAGCGCTTCCTCCACCGCGCGGGGCACATTGTCGCGCACCATCTGCACCGGTGAGAGGTTGACGTTCATGGTGATCGGCAGGGTTTCCCCGAACCGCCTGTCCCAGTCCGCGAGGGTCTGCACGCATTCGCACATCGCCCAGCGCCCGAGCGGCACGATCAGCCCCGATTCCTCGGCGACCGGGATGAACTCATTGGGAGAGACCTGCCCCAGCACCGAATCTTCCCAGCGCGTGAGTGCCTCGAAGCCCTTCACCGCGCCGGTCTGCAGGTTGATGAGCGGCTGGAACACCATGGTCAGCTCGCCATTGTCGATCGCCTCGCGCAGGCGGTTCTCCAGCGTGAAGCGCTTGAGCGCCTCGCGGAGGACGTTGGCGCGGTAGACCTCCAGCGCGCCGGATTTCTTGGCGCGCTTCACCGCCGCCTGCGCCTGGCGGAGCAGCCGCTCGATATCGTCGCTGTCTTCCTGCGCCAGCGCGCAGCCCAACGCGACCTCGACGTTGATGAGATAGGTGGAGAGGCGGATTGGTGCCTCGAATGCCTTGCGCACCCGCTCGGCGATCTGGAGCACTTCGGACAGGCCGTGGCCGACATGGGCGAAGATGGCGAACTCGTTGCCGCCGATTCGGGCCAGCACGTCGCCCGCCCGCAGCACGGATTTGACGCGCCGCGCGACGGTGATGATCAGCTCGTCACCTGCCATGGCGCCCAGCGATTCGTTGATGCGGCTGAACCGCACGAGATCGAAGCCGATGATCGCATAGGTCGCCTTGCTCGCGGCCGGGCGGCCGTTTTCGGCGAGGCCTTCGATCTGCTCCACAAAGCCGATGCGGTTGGGCAGCGAGGTCAGGCTGTCCGTCATCAGCTCCTTGCGCAATGTGCTTTCCGCGTTGCGCTCGCTGGTGCGGTCCGTGGCGGTGAAGAGCACCAGCCGGGCGGGCTGCGCATCGTCTTCCTCCACCCAGGTCAGCGAGCAGCTGTAGGCGCGCAGCCCGAGCCGGTCATGAAATTCCAGCTCGAAGCGGTCGGAGCGGCGCTGCGAATCGAACATCGCCTGCGCGCGGTGCCGCCAGTTGCGCTGCCTGCGCTGGCTGTCCTCGCAGTCGAGCAATTCGTTGGCGGCCTGATCCTCGACGAAGCTGAAAAACTCCGCATTGCCGACCAGAACGTGCAGGCCTGAGGGGGACTGGGTCAACAGTGCGGCCGGGTAGGGCAGCGCCTTGAGGAAGGCGGTATAGCCGCGCAGGTCCTCAACCGCCGGCAAGGGCGCTGTCATGGAGGCGTCAAAGGGCGAAGGCCGCGGGCGTGCCGCTTCCTCTACATGGTCCGCCTCGCGTTTTGCGCTTGCCGTCATGGATCGCCGGCTTAACGGCCCATGGTAAATTAAGGCTGAAAGTCTGGCGCAAGCCGCTATTTTTGTTGATGCTGCAACAGTCCCCCTCGTCCCGTGACGGGAAAAGGAGGATTTGTGCGCTGATGGGTCAGTCGAATCGGTTGTCGCGGGGGAAGCCGTTGGGCGGCATGCGCCCGGCAGCGCCGCGGGCCGCGCGCCAGGAGAGCAGGTCGGTTTCGGTGCGAGTCCGGCCGCTGTCCCCGCCCATCGTCCAGCAGAGGCCCTGCGCCAGCGTAAGCGTCATCGCGTCGGAGAGGCCGCCATCCTTGTAGCGCTGCAGGGTGACGCCCTGTCCGCGCGCCATTTCCGGCAGTTCGGCGAGCGAGAAGATGACCAGCTTGCGATTCTCGCCGATGACGGCGACCGAATCGGCCCCCGGTGCCACCGGCCGCACGACCTTGAGCTGGGCGCCGGCCTTGAGGTTCACCACCTGCCGGCCCTTGCGGGTCTCAGCGATGATCTCGCTCATCGCGGCGATGAAGCCGCGCCCGTCGCTGGCGGCGAGCAGCAGTTTGCCGTCCGCCTTGGCCGGCAACAGCGCGACGATGTCGGTCTCGTTGGCGAGGTCGATCATCAGCCGCACCGGCTCGCCAAACCCGCGCCCGCCCGGCAGCTTGTCAGCGCCCAGCGTGTAGAAGCGCCCATCCGATCCGGCGAGCAGCAGCTTGTCGGTGGTCTGCGCGTGGAAGGCATAGGCCGGGCCGTCGCCTTCCTTGAACTTGAGCGCATCGGTGGCGGTGAGATCGGCATGGCCCTTCATCGCGCGAATCCATCCGCGTTGGGACATGATGACGGTGATCGGCTCGCGCTCGATCATCGCCTCCAGCGGAATTTCGCGCGCCGGCCCGGCCTGCTCCAGCCCGGTTCGTCGTGCGCCGATGCCCTTTTCCGGCGTGTAGCGCTTGCGCAGATCGGCAAGGTCGCGCTTGAGGCGGGTGCGCTGGCGGGCGGGCGATTCGACGAGCTTGTGCAGATCTTCGCGTTCGGCGGCGAGGTCGTCGCGCTCGCGCCGCAGCTCCATCTCCTCCAGCTTGCGCAGCGAGCGCAGCCGCATGTTGAGGATCGCCTCGGCCTGCCGGTCGGTCAGCTGGAACTCCGCCATCATCACCGGCTTGGGCTCATCCTCGCTGCGGATGATCTCGATCACCCGGTCGAGGTTGAGATAGGCGATGATATAGCCGTCGAGCAGCTCCAGCCGGTTGTCGATCTGCTCGATGCGGTGCCGGGCGCGGCGGACCAGCACCTCGATCTGGTGCTTGAGCCATTCGGTCAGCAGATCGCGCAGGCCCATGACGCGCGGCGTGTGGCTGGCATCCAGCACGTTCATGTTGAGCGGGAAGCGGCTTTCCAGATCGGTGAGACGGAACAGGCTGTCCATCAGCACGTCCTGGTCCACCGTGCGGGCGCGGGGCTCCAGCACGATGCGCAGAACCTCATCCGACTCGTCGCGCACGTCGGCGAGGATCGGCAGCTTCTTGTCGGCGATGAGCTGGGCGATCTGCTCGATCAGCTTGCCCTTGGCGACGCCATAGGGAATCTCGTCGATCACCGCGATCCAGGTGCCGCGCCCTTCATCCTCGCGGTGCCAGCGGGCGCGCAGGCGCATGCTGCCCCGGCCGGTCGCATAGGCGTCCGAAATCACCGAGGGCGGATCGACGAGCACGCCGCCGGTCGGGAAATCCGGCCCTCTCATATACTGCATGAGCTGGGCGTGATCGGCCTCCGGCTGGTCGATCAGCAGGGTGGCCGCATCGATCACCTCGGCGACGTTGTGCGGCGGAATGCTGGTCGCCATGCCCACCGCGATGCCGCTGGCGCCATTGGCGAGCAGATTGGGGAACAGGCCGGGGAAGACCTCGGGCTCTTCCTCCTCGCCATTATAGGTCGGGCGGAAATCGACGGTGCCATGGTCGAGGCCGGCCATCAGATCGGCAGCGGCCTGCGTCAGCCGCGCCTCGGTGTAGCGCATGGCGGCGGCGTTATCGCCATCGATATTGCCGAAATTGCCCTGCCCGTCGACCAGCGGGGTGCGCAGGGAGAAGTCCTGCGCCAGCCGGACCATCGCGTCATAGACAGAGGCGTCGCCATGCGGGTGATATTTGCCGATGACGTCGCCCACGACGCGGGCGCATTTCTTGTAGCTGGTGGTGTTCCGCTCGGGATTGGCGACCAGAATATCCGGCGCCGGCCCGCTCGGTTCGAGCCGCAAGAGGCGCATTGCCCACAGCAGGCGGCGGTGGACCGGCTTCAAGCCGTCGCGCAGATCGGGCAGCGAGCGCGCGGTGATCGTGGAGAGCGCATAGACCAGATATCGCTCGGACAGGGCTGAATCGAAGGGGTGGTCCTTGATGCTGTCCAGCGGATCGCGAAAATCTGTCATGCCGCGCGATTAGCAAGCGCAGCGGCGCTTGGGTAGGGGAGCTATGCGCCTTCGGTGGCGTCGCCTGCATTCTCCGAACCATTGGCCTCCATGATCGCGGAGGCGGCGTCGGCCAATCGGCGAGCGGCGAGGATATCGTTGGCCATGTTGGCGCGCAGCAGCGGCGCCAGTCGCTCGGCTTCCGACATGAGTTGCGCGCAGAGCCAGGTGAAGCGGTCGGCCAGCGCCACGAGATCGTCCGCCGCCTGCGCTTTCTCGCCATCCGGGCGGGCGCGGACGAGGCGTGGAAAGCCGACGGCGTCCGCCTTGGCGGCGGCCAGCGCGCGATCCTGGAGGGCGCACAGCCGCGCCGCCGAATCGTGCAGGGCGGGGTCGACGGGGGGATGGTGGAGGCTCACCGCGATCGCCTTGCGCAGGCAGGCAATGCCCATCGCCAGCGCACAGGCTGCAGCCGTGCCGGAGCCGGACGAGAGGTCGCCCGAGGCGATCTCCTCCAGAACATCCTCAAATGGTGCGCGCGCCAGCATGCGCCTTAAGCGGGCCTGCGCGGATTCGGTTCCCGTGGCTCGATCCGCTCAGGCCGGCAGCGGGACGGGGCGCCCGGCGGGCGGCATATGCTGGTCGACAATGAAGGAGGCTGCCGAGACGAGAATGGCGCCGACCGCCAGAACTGCGAAGAAGGGGATGACGCTGCCATTGCCCAGCTCCAGCAGCGCGCCGCCGAATGCACTGGCCGACACCGCGCCAACCCGGCTCATGAAGATGCCGAAGCCGATTCCCGACGAGCGGCAGGAGGGCGGATAGCCATGGGTCATGATGACATACATGGTCGCGATGCCGCCGCTGAACGCCGCCGCCGAGGCGCCGATCAGGCTGACCACGATCAGCCGCTCGGTCTCGGTCGGCACGGGCGAGAGCGTCTCGACGAAAAAGCCGAGCGCGACGATGCAGAGGAACAGCGCGATGCTGATGCCGCTCATCACCGTGCGGGTGCCCAGCCGCCGGCTGAGGAAACCGGCGGCAATCGCTGCGATCATGGAGGTGATGCCTGCCACCGAGACGGCATTGCCCGCCTGGGGCAGGGTGAAGCCGGCGGCGGTCAGGAATGTGGTGGACCAGTTGAGGATGCCATAGGCGACGAGGGCGCAGGCGGTGAAGGAGGTGCAGACGCCGATGTTCATCCGCAGGTTGCTGCGATGGAGCACACCGATGGCAACGCCGGCGCCATCATCCGCGCGATGGCGCTCCGGCATGAGGTCGATGTCTTCATCCAGCACGCGGCGGGCAACGGCCTGCGCCTCCGCCTTGCGGCCGCGCGCGATGAGGAAGGAGGGGCTGTCGCGCAGCACGGCGATAATCAGCACGATGAGGAAAAGCGTCGCGATGCCGAAGACCATGAAGGTCCAGCGCCAGCTATAAAGATCCGACAGGGCCGGGGCGACCCAGCCGACCACGGCGCCGCCAATCGGGGTGCCGACCGAGAGCGAGCTGACCGTAATCGGCCGCAGCCGGTCCGGCAGCCACTCGCTGGCCATGGTCAGCGCGTTGGAATAGGCCGCGCCAAAGCCGATGCCGCTGACCAGCCGCCACAGGGCCATGCTGGTCACGCTGCCGGCCTGGCCTGCCGCGATGGTGCCGAGGCCGAAGATGATCGCGGCGAAGGCGAGGGCGTAGCGCCGCCCGATCCTGTCGCCCAGCATCCCGCCCAGCCAGCCGCCGAGACCGAAGCCGATCAGCGCCGCGCTCATCGCAATGCCGAATGTGCCGCGATCCACGCCGAAATCGGCGATCACCAGGGGTGCGACGATGCCGAGCAGCTGCATGTCGATGCCATCGCTGACGAGGATGAGCAGGCAGATGCCGACCGTGATCCACTGAAACCTGCGCACGGGCCTGCTGGCCAGCGCGGCGCTGAATGTGGTGGCGGCGGTGGATGCCATGCCTGCCTCTCCCTTGGATCTGTTGTTGGCCGGATATCGGCCGTTTGCGACGGCGTAACGGATTGAATATCATTTGTCGAAGGAATGAACGTGGATGGGCGCGCCCCACCGTCTCTCAAGGGCGAGCGGCGCCGCAGCCATTGATCGGGGCGCGCGAGAGGCCTATTCCGCCGGCATGACGCACGCTGCCTATCCCGAGCTTCGCCTTCGCCGCACTCGCGCTGCCGCCTGGAGCCGCCGCCTTCATGCCGAGCATCGCCTGACGCCGGCCGATTTCATCTGGCCGCTGTTCATCACGGCGGGGCGCGGGGTCGAGGAGCCGGTCGGCTCGCTGCCGGGCGTCTCGCGCTGGTCGGTCGATCTGGCCGTGGCGCGCGCGCGGGAGGCTGCGGCGGCGGGCATTCCCTGCCTCGCCCTGTTCCCCAACACCCCGCATGATTTGCGCAGTGACGATGGCACGGAGGCGCTCAATCCAGATAATCTGATGTGCGAGGCGATCCGCGCGATCAAGGATGCCGTGCCACAGATCGGCCTGCTGACCGACGTGGCGCTCGACCCCTATACCGCGCACGGCCAGGACGGCCTGCTCGATGAAGCCGGCTATGTCGTGAACGACGCTACGGTGGAGATGCTGATCGGCCAGGCGCTCAATCAGGCCGCTGCCGGGGCGGACATCATCGCGCCGAGCGACATGATGGACGGGCGCATCGGCGCGATCCGCGAGGCGCTGGAAGCCGATGGCCACGCCAATGTGCAGATCATGGCCTATGCCGCCAAATATGCGAGCGCCTTCTACGGCCCGTTCCGCGATGCGGTGGGCTCGGGCGGGCTGCTCAAGGGCGACAAGAAGAGCTACCAGATGGACCCGGCCAATGGCGCCGAGGCGCTGCGCGAAGTGGCGATGGACATTGCCGAGGGCGCGGACAGCGTGATGGTCAAGCCCGGTCTGCCCTATCTCGATATCGTCGCGCGGGTGAAGGATGCCTTCAACATCCCGGTGTTCGCCTATCAGGTGAGCGGCGAATATGCGATGATCGAGGCTGCCGTGACCGTCGGCGCAGGCGAGCGCGACGCGCTGGTGATGGAAACGCTGATGAGCTTCAAGCGCGCCGGCTGTACGGGCGTGCTGACCTATCATGCGCTGCACGCCGCCCGGCTGCTCGGCGGCTGAGCGGGCCGGTGAGGGAACGCCATGGCCAGAATGATCGCTGAAACCGAGCGGCTGATCCTGCGGACCGAGCGGCCAGGCGATCAGGCGGTCTGGCTTGCCCATATGAACACGCCGGAAGTGCGGGCCTATCTGGGCGGCCCCAGACCGGCGGAGGCCATTGCGGACAATTTCGCGCGGATCGCGGCCGATTGGGAAATCAAGGGCATCTCGCTGGCGATGATCGAGCGCAAGGCCGACGGGCTGCTGCTCGGCGATTGCGGGCTTGGCGTCATCGATTCGCCGGAAGCCCCGGCCGCGCTGGCCGGGCAGTGGGAGATCGGCTGGATCATCCGGCACGATTGCTGGCGCAACGGCTATGCGCAGGAGGCTGCGCGCGCGATGTTGGCGCGGGCGTTCGGGTCGTGGGATCTGCCGGCGGTCTTCGCGCAGACCTCGCTCAGCAATCCGCCCTCCTGGGGCCTGATGGAAAAGCTTGGGATGCGGCGCCGTGCCGATCTGGACTATGTCGACAGCCGTTATCCGGCGGCCGACAACCCCACGATCATCTATGAGATGCGGCGCGCGGACTGGACGGCGCTGAGCGAGGACAAGTCATGACCAGGCCTCTTATTCTTCCCTTCAACGGCAAGGCGCCGAAGATTCACGAGACCGCCTTTGTGGCGCCGGGCTGCGTCATCATCGGCGACGTCGAGATCGGCCCGCAGGCCAGCGTTTGGTATAATTGCGTGCTGCGGGCGGACATCAACGCCATTCGGGTCGGCGCGCGCTCGAACATTCAGGATGGCAGCACCGTGCATGTCGAGAGCGATTTCGGCGATGGCGGCCATCCGGCGATCATCGGCGACGATGTGCTGATCGGGCATATGGCGATCATCCATGGCTGCACGCTGGAGAACCGCGCTTTCGTCGGCATGGGGGCCATCGTGATGGACGGCTGCGTGGTCGAGGGGGATGCGATGCTCGCGGCGGGCGCGATGCTCACGCCCGGCAAGCGCATGCCCTCAGGCCAGCTGTGGAGCGGGCGACCGGCCAAATATATGCGCGATCTCGGCGAGGCCGACCTGCACGGAATGCGGCGCGGCGTGGAGGCCTATGTCGAGGAGGCGGCGCTGCACACCGCCGCACTCAAGGCTGCGGAAGCTGGCGCCTGAGGGCATCGAGCGCATCATTCTGCGCGTCGACCATCGCGAGCACGCGCAGGCGGGCCGGATCGATGACGGCAAGGTCTGCGGCGACGCGGGCGGCATCCTCCGCGTCCTGCCGCTCGACAAACAGCGTATCGAGCGCGGCGAGCGCGGCGACGCTTTCATAACGGGCACTGTCGAGCGCGCTGATCGCCGTCTGGGCGGTCACCCAGGACTCGCTGTTGGGCGCAGCGCCTGCGCCTGTTGCCACGCTGGCGCGACTGCCGGCGAGCAGGCTCTGAAAGGCCGTGTCGGCGCTGCCCGCATCGCGGGTGAAGCGATCCACCTGCGTGGCGAGCGCCGGGTCCGTCGCGGCGGGCTTGATCGCCGGGGCCGGCGGCACCGTCCGGTCGCGGCTTTCGACCGGACGCTTGGCCAGCGACGGGAAGGCGCGCGGATCGGCCTGCGCGTTGACGGCAGAGCCCAGGATCATCAGGGCGAAAAAGGCGGTGAGTCGGCGCAGCATGATGCCTTTCATTTAGGGTGGCGGGAGAAGCGCTTCAACCATGGCGCGCAGGCGGTGCCTGTTGTCGGTTTGACGGCGCTGCGCGTGAGGTTGCGCGGCGAAAATCCGAGTCTTTCCGTTGACAGGTCCGGCGACCCTCACTAAGGGGCCACATTCCCGCGCGGACAGCTCCAAATGGCTGTGCCATGCCGTTCGCGCCAAGCATTTGATTGATGGAAGTTAAGCCCATGTTCGCTGTCGTGCGTACGGGCGGCAAGCAATATCGCGTCGCCGCCGGAGACAAGATCGTCGTCGAGAAGATCGCTGGTGAAGCCGGCGAAACCGTCACGCTGGACGATGTCCTGCTCGCGGGTGACGGCTCGGAAATCAAGGACAGCAAGGGCCTCACGGTCTCGGCTGAGATCATTGCCCAAGCCAAGGGCGAGAAGGTGATCGTCTTCAAGAAGCGTCGCCGGCACAATTACCGTCGTCGCAACGGCCATCGCCAGCAGCACACGATCCTCAAGATCGTGGCGATCGGCGGCGAAGCGCCGAAGAAGAAGGCCGCCGCCAAGAAGGCCGACGCCGCTCCGGCAGCCGCCGAAGCCTGAGCCTGAATTTGGTTGATTGAGCATTTTCGGACGCAAAACCGGTTTCCACTTTTGCTGAAAATGCTCTGAAAGTTTCGAGGAGTTTAGACCATGGCACATAAAAAAGCTGGCGGTTCATCGCGCAACGGTCGCGATTCAGAATCGAAGCGCCTTGGCGTGAAGAAGTTCGGCGGCCAGAGCGTGCTCGGCGGCAATATTCTCGTCCGTCAGCGCGGCACGAAGTTCTACCCGGGCCGCAATGTCGGCATCGGCAAGGACCACACCCTGTTTGCGCTCACCGAAGGTCGCGTGGTGTTCCACGACGGCAAGCTCGGTCGCAAATTTGTGTCCGTGGACGTGATGGCGGAAGCCGCCGAATAATCGGACGATTCATAACGGGGATCGTCCAGCGGGACGATCCCTTGGTGAGCCGGTGCCGGTTCATCTGAAACCAAGGGAGAAGGGATCGCCCCTCCTCCCTTTTTTCTTGTTCTCCCTGGACCCTCGATAGACCTCGGCGCGTCAGGAGCACGGTTGCTCGCAGCGTTCGCAAGGCTGTCTCACAGGCGTCATCTGTCTGCGGCAGAGCGCCCCGGAACCGGAGACAAGACCATGTTTGCACGTACCCCCCGTTTTCTGCTGCGGCCCGGCTGGCCGGAAGATGCGCAGGCGCTCTATGCCGCCATCGCGGATGAAGCGATCGTGCGGAATCTTGCCCGCGCACCCTGGCCCTATACGCTGGACGATGCGGTCGATTTCCTCGCCGGCGATCACGATCCGCTGCAGCCCAAGTTCCTGGTGATGAAGCGCACGCAGGGAGTACCGCGTCTCATCGGCTCCTGCGGCATCCATACGCAAGACGATGGCGCGCTGGAACTGGGCTACTGGATCGCGCGCCCTTACTGGGGCCTGGGTTTCGCGACCGAAGCGGCTTCGGCCGTGATGCAGATCGCCCGCGCGACGGGCGTGCGCAACATTCGCGCCAGCCATTTCACCGACAATCCGGCGTCCGGCCGGGTGTTGCGCAAGCTCGGATTCCGGCCGGCGGGCCGCCCCGAGCCGCGCCACAGCCGTGGCCGCAATCGCGCCGATCTGTGCCAATTCTATGAAGAGGGCGGCGAAGGCGACATGCGCGAGGACGTGGCGGTGGAAATTTATGCGGATCGCGAGCCCGTCGCGGCCTAGGCCAATCGACATTCAGTCCTGACGGCCTGCAAATGGCGGCTTCCCGCGCTTCCGGTGCTCACGTACTAGAAGTACGCTGCGTCCGGGGCGCAGAAATCCACCATTTTGCCCTCCGGTCGTCTTCGACTCCGCCACGTCATCTTCTGAATATCGATCGGCCGGCTGGTCGCGCGACGGCGATGGGTTTGGCGGTCCGTGACCGTGCTCATCCCGAGTGCGGCCACGGGCCGATCACAGCCAGCCCAGCTTGCGGAAGCGCCGATATAGGAGTGCGCAGATGATCGCGATGCCGCCCAGCACGATGAAATAGCCGTAGCGCCACTGCAATTCGGGCATGTTGCTGAAGTTCATGCCGTAGATGCCGGCAATGGCAGTGGGCACGGCCAGGATCGCGGCCCAGGCGGCGAGCATCCGGGTGATGTCGCCCTGTCGGCGCTGTTCGAGCAGGCTGCTCGTTTCCGCGACGGAGGTCAGATAGTCGCGCAGCCCGGCGACGCGATATTCGACCCGCCGGACATGATCCAGCACGTCGCGGAAATAGGGCAGCATGTTCTCGTCGATATTCGGCTGGACATGATTGACCATGCGCCCGGCAACATCGCTCATCACCCCGAGGATGCGCTGGAAGCGGACGATCTCCCGGCGGGTCGCGAAAATCTGGCGGATCTGGTCTGAGTCGAGGAAGGCCTCGCCGGCGGCGGCTTCCATCGCCAGCACCTGCTCCTCCAGCGCATCGACGACCGGGAAATAGCCATCCACGATGAAGTCCATGATCGCGTGCAACACATAATCCGGGCCGTGGGCCAGGGCGGCTGGTGCGCTTTCCAGCCGCGCGCGCAGCTCCGAATGCGCCCGCGCCGAACCGTGGCGCACGGTGACGATGAAGTCCGCGCCGAGGAAGACGGAGGTCTCCCCATAGCCGATGAGATCGCCTTCCAGATGCGCCGTGCGCAGGATCAGGAAGAGCTGGTCGCCATACAGCTCCAGCTTGGGCAATTGCTTGCCCTTGCGCGCGTCTTCCTGCGCGAGCGGGTGCAGGCCGAAACAGGTGCCGACCTGAGCCAGTTCTTCGGCATCCGGCTCATGCAGGCCGATCCAGACGAACTCGCCCGCCGGCAGCCGGTCATGGCGGGGGCAGTGGATGTCGACATCCCCCACAACCTCGCCATTGCGATATCGCCGTGCTGCTATGACGGTCACGCGCGTGCCTTTCACCAGTCGAACCCGGCTGAGGTAACGCCTCGCCGGAGAAATGGAAGCATGGGAAGGCGGGCCCGTATGAGGCTGCGCTTCACCTTTGCGGGCAAAGGCCTTATGGGCGGCCGATGCATTTCCTAGATCAGGCCAAGATTTTCATTCGCTCGGGTGCGGGCGGGCCGGGAGCGGTCAGCTTCCGGCGCGAGAAATATATTCAATATGGCGGCCCCAATGGCGGCAATGGCGGCAAGGGCGGCGACATCATCTTCGAGGCGGTGCCCGGCCTCAACACGCTCATCGACTTCCGCTACACCCAGCATTTCAAGGCGCCGCGCGGCGGCCATGGCGAGGGTGGCGACCGCACCGGCGCGGGTGGGGACGATCTCGTCATCAAGGTGCCAGTGGGCACGCAGGTCATCTCCGAGCCAGATGAGGAAGGCTATAGCGAAGTGCTGGCCGACTTTACCGAGCCCGGCCAGCGCATCGTCCTGCTGCGCGGCGGCGATGGTGGCCGCGGCAATGCCAGCTTCAAGACCAGCACGAATCGCGCGCCGCGCCAGCATGGCACTGGCTGGCCGGGCGAGGAGCGCTGGGTGTGGCTGCGCCTCAAGCTGCTGGCCGATGTGGGGCTGGTCGGACTGCCCAATGCCGGCAAGTCGACCTTCATCAATCAGGTGACGAATACCAAGGCCAAGGTCGGCGCCTATCCGTTCACGACGACCAAGCCGCAGCTCGGCGTGGTGCTGCACAAGGGGCGCGAATTCGTGCTGGCCGATATTCCGGGGCTGATCGAGGGCGCCTCGGAAGGCGCAGGCATCGGCGACCGGTTCCTCGGGCATATCGAGCGCTGCCGGGTGCTCATCCACCTCATCGACGCGACCGGGGACGATCCGGTCGAGGCCTGGCGCATCGTGCAGACCGAGCTGGAGAATTATGGCGAGGGGCTGGAGGACAAGCCGCAGCTTCTCGCGCTCAACAAGGGCGATCTGCTTGGGCAGGAGCTGATGGAAGATGTCGCCAAGGACCTGAAGAAGGCCGGCGCAGGCAAGGCGTTCATCATCTCCGGCGCGACCGGCGAGGGCATGGAGGCGCTGCTCGACGCCGTGCTGCCCATGCTGGGCGAGGTGCATCGCGCCGAGGCCGAGGAGAAAGCCGCGCAGGAAGGTGAGGTGGAGGACAAGCCATGGTCCCCCATTTGAGGATGTATCTCCCCTCCTCTTTAGAGGAGGGGGCGGGGGTGGTGATGCGCCGGTGTCGTGTGCGCGGCGCTCACGCCCCATCGTTCAGCACCACCCCAACCCCTCCTCTGAAGAGGAGGGGCTTTTCCCCTGTCCCCCGCGCCGTTCGTGTCGAGCGAAGTCGAGACACGGCTGGCACTGTCCTCGCGTGTCTCGACTTCGCTCGACACGAACGGTGGGTTTGTTCTGGGCATGAGAGAAGAGTGCGTGGGGGATGCCGCTCATCATGACTGACGCCCTCACCGGTTTCCCGCCCGCCGCCATTCGGCGCATCGTCATCAAGGTCGGCTCGGCGCTGCTCGTCGCCCCGGACGGCTCCGTGCGGCGCGACTGGCTCACCAGCCTTGTCGACGAGATCGCGGCCCGCCGCGCGGATGGGCAGGAGATCATCGTGGTCTCCTCCGGCGCCATCGCGCTCGGCGCGCGCCGTCTGGGCCTCGCCAAGGGCGGTCGTGCGACGCTGGAGGATGCGCAGGCTGCGGCCGCCGTCGGCCAGATCGCGCTCAGTCAGGTCTGGGCCGACCTGCTTGCCGGGCACGATATTCCCGCCGCGCAGATGCTGGTGACGCTGGGCGACCTTGAGGATCGCCGCCGCTATCTCAATGCCTCAGCCACGCTGGACCGGCTCGCGGGCCTCGGCGTGGTGCCGGTGGTCAATGAGAATGACAGCGTCGCCACCGAGGAAATCCGCTTTGGCGACAATGACCGGCTGGCCGCGCGCATCGGCCAGGCGGCAGGCGCGGATGCGGTGGTGTTGCTCTCCGATATCGACGGGCTCTACACGGCGAACCCCCACAGCAATCCCGATGCCACATTGATCCCGCTGGTGGAGAAGATCGACGCCGCCGTGCTGGCCATGGGCGATGGCAACAGCGCCTCGGGCATGGGATCGGGCGGCATGATTTCCAAGCTGCAGGCCGCGCAGATCGCGACCGGCGCGGGTGCGCATCTGGCGATCATCTCCGGCCGCGTCGATGCGCCGCTCGGCCATTGGCAGAGCAGCGGACGCGGCACATTGTTCCGGGCCTCGGCCAAACGCGGCGGGCGCAAGGGCTGGCTGGCCGGGCGCCTCACCGTCAAGGGCAAGCTCAGCGTCGATGCCGGCGCGACCGAAGCCCTGCGCAAGGGCCGCAGCCTGCTGCCGGCCGGTGTCACCGGGACGAGCGGCGTCTATGCGCGCGGCGACGTGATCGACATCGCCGGGCCGGATGGCGCGGTAATCGCGCGCGGCCTCGCGCAATATGACAGCCAGGATGCCGAGCGGATCATCGGCAAGCGCAGCGCTGAGGTCGCCGGCCTGCTCGGCGGCACCCCGCGCGCCGCGATGGTCCATCGCAGCTATATGGTGCTGCTCTGAGCACGCTGGCCCTCACCGGCGCCACCGGCTTTGTCGGCAAGGCGACGGTGGAGAAGGCGCTGGCCGCCGGCCATGCCGTGCGCGCGCTGACTCGCCGTCCCCAACCGCCGCGCGAGGGCGTAAGCTGGATTTCCGGCTCGCTGGAGGATGCCGCCGCGCTCGATGCGCTGGTCGCCGGCGCGGATGCCGTCATGCACATTGCCGGCGTAGTCAATGCACCGACCCGTGCCGGGTTCGAGGCGGGCAATGCCACCGGCACCGCTGCCGTTATCGCCGCTATGCAGCGTGCGGGCGTGGTGCGGCTCGTGCATGTCTCCAGCCTCGCGGCGCGCGAGCCGGGGCTCTCCGATTACGGATGGTCGAAGGCGGAAGCGGAGCGGCATGTGCAGGCAAGCGGGCTCCACTGGACGATGATCCGCCCGCCCGCGATCTACGGCCCGGGTGATGCCGAACTGCTGGAGCTGTTCCAGATGGCGACGCGTGGCTTTGTGCTGCTCCCGCCCGGTGGGCGCCTCTCAGCCATCCATGTCGATGATCTGGCCAATCTGCTGGTGCGGCTGGGCACGCGGCAGGGCGGCGAGACGCAGGGCAAGATCTATGAGGTGGACGATGGCACGCCCGAGGGCTGGAGCCATGTCGATTTCGCTCGTGCCATTGGCCGCGCCGTGGGGCGTGCCTCGGTGCGGACCATTTCCATGCCGTCCGCCCTGGTTCGCCTCGGCGCCTGCATCGACCGGCTGCTGCGCGGCGACAAGGCGCGGCTGACGCCCGACCGCGCCGCTTATTTCTGCCATGCCGACTGGGTGTCGAAGGCAGCACTGCATCCGCCAGCGGATCTCTGGCGCCCGGCCATTGCGACCGAGGCGGGTCTTGCCATGACCGCGCAGGCCTATCGCGACAAGGGCCTGCTGCCGCGCTGATGCCCGAATCCCGCCTTATTCGCTTGCCATAGGCAGGGCGAAGCGGGCATTCGGCTCGCAACAGGGCCTTATTGGGCTATTACGGAAAGAAAGTCGCAGCCATGTCGGACCGTCAGGACGTCTACGCGCAGATTGCAGCGCAGATCGAACCCTTCAACAAGAAGGGCGTCGCCTTGAGCGACAGCACCACCTTCGCCGGCGACCTGGAGTGGGACAGCCTCACCGTCATGGATTTCGTCGCCGCCATCGAGGACGAGTTCGAGATCATCATCACCATGAACATGCAGGCGGAGATCGAGACGGTCGGCCAGCTCGTCGATGCGGTGATGAAGCTAAAGGCGGAGGGCTGAAGCCATGGCGAGCGTGATCGACGGGGCGGAAACCACCATGCGCGTGGCGGAGGCCGACAAGGACCTGTTCTCCAAGTTCGATCCCCTGATCGCCGAGCGCGAGGCGCTGCTGGCGACCGGCGTGCGCGATCCCTTCGCCATCGTGATGGACGAAGTGAAGTCGCCCACGCTTGCGGTGATCAAGGGCAAGGAGACGATCCTGCTCGGCACCTATAATTATATGGGCATGACCTTCGACCCGGACGTGGTCGCGGCGGGCAAGAAGGCGCTGGACGAGTTCGGATCGGGCACCACCGGCAGCCGCGTGCTCAACGGGACCTACCAGACCCACAAGGCCTGCGAGGATGCGCTCAAGGACTTCTATGGCACCAAGCATGCCATGGTGTTCTCGACCGGCTATCAGGCCAATCTCGGCATGATCTCCACGCTGGCGGGCAAGGGCGATTACATCGTGCTCGATGCCGACAGCCATGCCAGCATCTATGATGGCTGCGCGCTCGGCAATGCCGAGATCGTGCGCTTCCGCCACAACAGCGTGGAGGATCTGGACAAGCGCCTCGGGCGCCTGCCGGCCGATGCGCTCAAGCTGGTCGTGCTGGAGGGCGTCTATTCGATGCTCGGCGACGTGGCGCCGCTGCCGGACATGGTCGCCGCGATCCGCAAGCACCCCAATTGCATGATCCTCGTCGATGAGGCGCATGGCATGGGCTTCTTCGGCCCCAATGGCCGTGGCGTCTATGAGGAGCAGGGCGTCGAGAAGGAGATCGATTTCGTCGTCGGCACCTTCTCCAAGTCGGTCGGCACGGTCGGCGGCTTTTGCGTCTCGGACCATCCCAAGTTCGATGTGATGCGCCTCGTTTGCCGGCCTTATGTGTTCACCGCTTCGCTGCCGCCGAGCGTCGTCGCCACCGCCGCGACCTCGATCCGGAAGCTGATGCACGCCGGCGAGAAGCGCGCGCATCTGTGGGAGAACAGCCGCCGCCTGCACAAGGGGCTCATCGATCTCGGCTTCACGCTCGGCACCAAGACGCCGCAGTCCGCCATTATTGCGGTGATCCTTACGGACCAGACGCAGGCCGTGGCGATGTGGCAGGCGCTGCTGGAGCTGGGGCTCTATGTGAACATGGCCCGTCCGCCCGCGACACCGGCCGGCACCTTCCTGCTGCGCTGTTCGCTCTGTGCCGAGCATTCGAGCGAGCAGGTCGGCCAGATTCTCGAGATGTTCGCCACGGCGGGCCGGATGACGGGCACCATCGCTGGCTGATCGACCGGCCGGGCCTGTCACAGCCCGGTCAAGCCGCCCGTTGGTCGCACGACCGGGCGCCTTCCCGGCTCCGGCTGACGCGCGGCGCTATGATCTTGCGGGGGTTCACACACTCTAAGGTTGCGGCGCGGGCGCATCCCGCTTACGGCCTTGCCGTGTCCGGACCTTCCGGCCGGGCCACCTGAACCGGCTCAAGGAACCTGCGGACTCTCATGCTGACCGCTCTGGACCGCTACATGGCGAGGCTGATCGCGGTCCCGCTTTTCGCAAGCCTCATCGTTGCGGCGATGCTTCTGGTGCTGGACCGGATGCAGCGGCTGTTCGTCTTCGTCGCGACCGAGGGCGGTCCGGTGAGCGTGGTGTGGCGGATGCTCGCCAATCTCCTGCCCGAATATCTCGGCCTTGGCATTCCCATCGGCCTCATGCTCGGCATCCTGCTCGCCTTCCGCAAGCTGGCTCTGTCCTCGGAGCTCGATATTCTGCGCGGCGTCGGCCTCTCCTATACGAAACTGCTCAAAGTGCCGTATATGTATGCCATTGCGCTGGCGATCTTGAACCTGACCATTGTCGGCTTCATCCAGCCGGACAGCAAATATGCCTATGAGCGGCTGAGGTTCGAGTTGCGCTCGGGCGCGCTGGGCGCATCTATCAAGGTCGGCGAGTTCACCAAGCTGGGCGATGGCATCACCATCCGCATCGAGGAGAGCGAGGACGAAGGCAAGAAGCTGAGCGGCATCTTCGCGCGCATGGACAGTGACGGCGGCCAGTCGCTGGCGGTCACGGCGGCGCGCGGGCAGTTCCTGGCGACCGACGATCCCGATACGATCATCATGCGCCTTACCGATGGCGTGCTGGTGCATAATTCGCCCAGCTTCACCGAGCCGCGCATCCTCTCCTTCTCCAACCATGATCTGCCGATCTCGCTACCGAAGATCGAGGAGTTCCGTACGCGCGGCGATGGCGATGTGGAGCTGAGCCTGCCGGAGCTGTTCCGCGCCGGCCTCACCCGCGATACGGCGCTCGGCCGGGCGCAGGCTTGGTCGAACTTCAATTTCCGCGTGGTGGAAGTGGCGATGATGATGTTGCTGCCGCTCGCGGCGATTGCCTTCGCCATCCCGCCGAAACGCTCGACGTCCGCGCTCGGCGTCTTCTTGTCGATCGTCTTCATCGTCACCTATCACAAGATCAACCAGACGATGCAGTCGCTGGGCGCACTGGGCCGGATCGATCCGTTCCTCGGCCTGTGGGGACCGTTTCTCATTTTCGCCGGGATCATCGCCTGGCTCTATTATCAGACCGCCTATGTGCCCGGCGGCCAGCCCATCGGCGCGCTGGATCGTCAGTTCGCCAAGCTGCTCGGCCTGTTCAAGTCGCTGCTCAAATGGTTTGGCGACCGGCGTTACCGCAAGGCACATCGGGGATAGGCCATGCTGCTCAACTTCTTCCCTTCCCGCGCGCTGGCGCTGTATCTGGGCAAGACCTTCCTGCTGCGTTGCCTGGCGATGCTGGCGATGCTGGTGCTGATCCTGCAGATGCTCGATCTGCTGAGCGAGGCCGGCAAGGTGCTGGCCTATCCCGGCAATGGCGATGCGCAGCTATGGCAATATGTCAGCCTGCGCGCGCCGCAGATCATCTCCCGCTTTCTGCCCTTTTCGGTGCTGCTCGGCACGCTGATCACGCTGGCGACGCTCAATGCCAATAGCGAGGTGGTGGCGATGAAGTCCGGCGGGCTCTCGGCCCACCAGATTCTCGCGCCGCTCATATTGGCCAGTCTTGCTGTCGCGGCGATCAGCTATGTGTTCAACGAACGCGTGGTCGTGCGCGCCACCGCGACGCTCACTGCCTGGGAGGCCGCCAAGTTCGGCCCCATTCCCTCCGATCCCGGCGTGAAGGGCAATGTCTGGGTTCGGCACGAGGATGACCTCATCCGGGCCGGGACGATCACCGGCCGGGGCAATGCCGTGCGGCTGCAGGACGTGAACGTCTATGACCGGCATAACAATGCCCTGATCTCCATCGTCTACGCCAAGCATGGGCGCTTTACCCCGGATGGCTGGCTGCTTGAGGATATCCGCGTGTTCGATGTCGTGCGCGGGGTCAGCCGTCATGTCGACCGGATGATGGTCGGCAAGGGGGTCACGCCGGACCAGTTCACGCTGTCTTCGGTGGACCCGGATGCCATGTCCTTCTCCGACCTAAGCGAGGCGATCGATACCTTGCGCGAGGCGGGGCGCCCGGTGGCATCGCTCGAAGGGTCGCTCTGGCACAAGATCAGCGGGCCTTTGTCGGCATTGCTCATGCCGTTGCTGGGCTCCGTCGCCGCCTTCGGCATCGCGCGATCGGGCAAGCTGTTCGTGCGCGCGGTGATCGGCATGGCGTTGGGCTTCGCCTTCTTCGTGGCCGATAATTTTGCGCTCTCCATGGGCAATCTGGGGGTGTACCCCCCGATGCTGGCGGCCTGGGCGCCGTTCCTGCTCTTTCTGGTGGTCGGCGAAGCGGTGTTGATTACCACGGAGGAATAGCGCTCTGCCCGGGTGGGCGGGGCGGTCCTTCGATACGCCGCTTCGACAGCTCAGCAGCTACTCAGGACGAACGGAAGTGGATCCTTGGCACTCCACGTGCTGGATCGGAGCGGAACCGCCACTGTTTTCCCAAGCTCGGAATTTTGTCCACGCCGCCTAACCTTCCGACGTCGTGCGTAACGCTTCTCGACTTCGCTCGAAGCGAACGGAGGGGTAGTGCAATGGAAGGGATCATGGCTGGCCGCTCTCCTTCTGGCCTGCCCCTTACACCTCCGCATACGCATCTGCCTGACGGCTCACTCAGGTGGCTGTTCGATCAGGCCCCTGGATCATCCGCCAGGGGCCGGCGTCCCGCTCCCCACATTAGAAGAAACCCTCCGCCCGGGGGAGCGAAGGGTTTCCATATTCCCTGTTGGGGATGCTGACCCCCGGCACGATGGGGACTCTATGGTGCCGGGGGTCAACCGGGCCGGCGAGTGTGGACCAGTACCCTCGCCGTCCGATCTTAGGTGCTGCCCTTAGCGGAGCAGGCTGAGCACGCCCTGCTGGCTCTGGTTCGCCTGAGCGAGCATCGCCGTGGAGGCCTGGCTGAGGATCTGGTTCTTGGCGAGCGCCGTCGATTCCTCGGAGAAGTCGGCGTCTTCGATCCGCGAACGGGCGTCGGACAGGTTGGTGATCGTGGTGGTCAGGTTGCTGGCAGCCGATTCGAGACGGCTCTGCGTGGCACCGAGATTGGCACGGCCGGTAGCAACCGCTTCGATCGCCGTGTCGATGGCGGTCATCGCTGCACCGATCGTCGTGCCGGCGCCGCCGATGTTCGGTGCGGCGGTGGCGAGCGCGGTGAGCGCGGTCGTCACGGTCGAGGTGTCAACCGAGACAGTGTCGGTCGAGCCGGTGCCGACCTGGATCGAGGTGGCCGTCGCGCTGAACAGCGCCACGCCGTTGAACTCCTGGCCCTGCACCTTGGCGATCTGGTCGGTCAGTGCCGTGACTTCCGCCTGCAGATTGTCACGAGCGGCCGTGTCGTTGGTGCCGTTCTTCGCCTGCACAGCCAGTTCCTTCATGCGGACCAGCATGTTGGAGATGTCGCCCAGCGCGCCTTCAGCGGTCTGCGCGAGCGAGAGGCCATCATTGGCGTTGCGGCGTGCGGCAGCGAGGCCACGGACTTCGGCGGTCATCTTGGTGGCGATGGCGAGGCCGGCGGCGTCGTCCTTCGCGGTGTTGATGCGCTTGCCGGAGGACAGGCGCTCCATGGCCTGCGACAGGCCCTGATTCGCAGCGGCCGAGGCATTCTGGGCCCGAATCGCGGACACGTTGGATGCAATAACAGTCATGTGGTTTCCTTTCCCGCTTCACTGAGGGTCGCTGCCCTTTGGCGGTGGCGGCCTCGAAACCACAGAACGGATAAGGCCTCAGGAGCTTTAGGTGACCGTCTCAAATTTCCCGAAATCACCAATTAATATAATGAAATAAAACGATATATTTTGCAACAAAGCGCGGCTGGCCGGGTTCGTCAAGGGGGGAGCGGAGGCTCTACATGTCATGCGCGGCATGTTTTTCGCGCCTTCAGACGGTCGGCAAAATCCTGCCGCACTGCGGCAATGGCTCGCCGTCGTTAACCGAATGCTAAGCATTTTTTATCACTTTTAACGGGCAAGACGGGGGTGGCTCGCAAGAGCCCGGACTGGACCAAAACGGGGGCTTACGCATGTTGCATGTCGACATGAGTCAGCGCGTACAGCGGCTGTTGCCGGATCTGGACGTGTGGCTCGATACTGCCTGCTTTTCTGTACGAACGGTGGGCGCGGACACGCCGCGTGGTAAATCGATCCAGCGCATTCTCCTCGCCGAGGAAATTGCCGATGCCACGTGTCGCGACCTGCTGATCGAGTGGCGCGAGGGTGCGCCGCGCTTCATGCCGGCCTCCAATGGCTTCCCCGCCCGCATTGCCTTCGGTGCGCAGGACAAGGCGATGGCCTTTGCCCTGATCGCCGAACTGCTCCGCCCCGCGCGGATGCCGGCAGTGGGAGACGAGAGCAGCGCCATGCTGATGCGCCTCGCCCAGCGGATCGCCGCCAGCGATGCGACGGTGCTCGTCCAGGGCGAGACCGGCACGGGCAAGGAAGGTATTGCACGCTTCCTTCATGATATGAGCCCGCGCGCCGACAAGGATTTCATCGCCGTCAATTGCGCGGCGCTGCCGGAAACCATGATGGAAGCCATGCTCTTCGGTCACAAGAAGGGCAGCTTTACCGGTGCTGGCGCGTCGTCCGACGGCCTGTTCCTCGCCGCCAATGGCGGCACGCTGTTCCTCGACGAGATCGCCGAACTGCCGCTGGCTTTGCAGGCCAAGCTGCTGCGCGCGCTGCAGGAAGGCGAAGTGCTTCCCGTCGGCGCGACGCATCCGGTGCCGGTCGATGTGCGCGTCGTCGCCGCCTGCAACCGCGATCTTTCGGCGGAGGCCGATGCCGGTCGGTTCCGTGCGGACCTTTACTGGCGGCTCAATGTGATGCCGCTGCACCTGAGCGCGCTCGCAAGCCGTCCGGGTGACATTCCGGCGATCACCGCTTCGTTTCTGCTGCGCCATCAGAGCGGCCAGTCCGGCTTTGCCTGGCCGACGCCCGCTGCCCTGGCGCATCTTGGCGCGCACAGCTGGCCGGGCAATGCCCGTGAGCTGGGCAATGTCCTGCAGCGGGCCATCGTGCTGCGGGAAGGCGACCAGATCGACGTGAGCGATCTCAGCCTTGCCGGCAACGCCATGCCCGTGCCCGTTCCGGCCGAGCCCGCACCGCTGCCGGCCCGCGCTCGTCTTCAGGATGTTGCCCGCGCCTCCGCCATGGACGCCATTCGCCTCGCTCTGCGCGATACCGGCGGGCATCGCGCCCGCGCGGCGCGCATCCTTGGCATTTCCGAACGTACCCTGCGCTACCGTCTCGCTGAAATGCGTGACCTCGCGCTGGCCAGCTAAGCGCAGGAGGCATCATCATGTCGGGACTTTCCGTCGATAGCGTGCTGGCGCTGCGCCAGAGCATTCTCCAGCGTAACTCCGCGATCCAGGACGCCGCGAAAAGCGCCGCCGGTGCCGCGACCGGCGGCGCGCCCGCCAGCAGCCCTGCGGGTGGCGCCGATTTCGCGGACGCCATGCGCAGCGCCATCGAGGGCGTGAACAAGCTGCAGACCCAGTCGAGCGACGCGACCGCTGCCTATGAGCGCGGTGAGACCACGGACATCGCGGCCGTGATGCTGACCCGCCAGCAGGCGTCGGTGGGCTTCGAGACGACCCTGCAGGTCCGCAACAAACTCCTGTCCGCCTACAAGGACATCATGAGCATGCCGGTGTAATGAGATGAGCGACGCGAACATCACCACCACCACTGGCAACCAGGCAGCGATGCAGCCCGGCTTGCCTGCCCTCTCCGGGTCTGGCGCGGGCTTTGCTGCCGGCGCGCAGGGCATGAAGCTGCGCCTCACCGGCCTGCTTCAGCAACCCGCCGTGCAGCGCAGCCTGCCGATGATCGGGCTCATCACCGTTGCCGCGCTCGCCGCGCTGGCCTGGCTGGCACTGCGCGAGCCGCCGCAGCGCGACCTGTTCCGGGGCTTGCCGGAGGCCGATCAGGCCGCCGTGGCCGAGGCACTGGGCAAGAGCGGCATCGCCTATAATTTCGATCAGACGAGCGGTGCGATCACCGTCGCCGAGACCGATTATTTCAACGCCAAGATGAAGCTCGCCGCCGAGGGCCTGCCCCGCAGCGCGCCGACCGGCGACACTTTGATCGACTCCATGCCGATGGGCGCGAGTCGCGCCGTCGAGGGCGAGAAGCTGCGCAGCGCGCGCGAGATGGATCTGGCCCGCACCATCGAGGCGATCGACGCGGTCACCAAGGCGCGGGTCCACCTCGCGGTCGAGGCGCCGAGCATCTTCCTGCGCGAACGCTCGCGCCCGACGGCATCCGTGATGCTGCAGCTGGCTAATGGTCGCTCGCTGTCCGAAGGGCAGGTCGAGGCCATCGTGCATCTGGTCGCCTCCTCCGTGGGCGATATGGCGCCGGAATCGGTGTCGGTCGTCGATCAGAATGGCCGCCTGCTCAGTAATGCGACCGGGGCGGGCGCGGAGACGGATCGGCAGATCCAGATCCAGAGCCGCATCGAAGATCGCTACCGTCAGGCTGTGACCGCGCTGCTCACACCGATCATCGGTGCCGGCAAGTTCTCGACCGAGGTGCATGCCGAGGTGAACTTCGCCGAGCGGCAGGCCACGCGCGAAACCTATCCGCAGGACGAAGCCCGTCTGCGCGCCGAAACCGGCAGCTGGAACACGGATGCGCAGGGCAATGCCAATGCCACGCCGGGCGGCATCCCCGGCGCGCTGCAGCCCAATCCGCCGGTCAATCCCGCCGATCCGGGCGGCCCGCCGCCGACGCAGGCCCAGGCCAACGCCATGCAAACGCCGCCCGCACCCGGCATGCCGCCGTTCAAGACGACCGAGACCTTCAACCGCAGCTTCGAACTGGGCCGCGAAGTCTCCGTGACGCGGGACGCCGTGGGCACCGTGCAGCGCTTGTCGATCGCCGTCGCGCTGGATCAGGGCACCGATGGCAAGCCGCGCACGCCGCAGGAGATTGCCGCGCTCGAGGCGCTGGTCAAAGGCGCAATCGGCTTCGATCAGGCCCGCGGCGACGTGGTGGCGATTTCCTCCCGCAAGTTCGCCGAAGCCGCCGGGGACGCCGCCACCGATGCGACGCCCTGGTATCAGGAAGCCTGGGTGGCAATGCTCGCCCGTAACGTCTCGGCCCTGCTCGTCGCGCTGCTGCTGCTGGTCGGCATCGGCCGTCCGCTGCTCAAGCGCTGGTCCGCCGCGCAGGCCGAGCGCCAAGTGCTCGATGCACAAATCGGCCAGCAGATCGGCACGGAAATCCAGGCCGAGATCGGCCGGGCCTCGGCGGCGGTGCATGATCCCGCTCAGCCGGTGACCCTCGATATGATCAGCGCCACGCATGACTATAGCGACCGTGCCACGCTGATCCGCAACTTTGTGAAGCAGGACCCTGATCGCGCGGCGCTCGTCGTCCGCGATCTCCTCAAGGATGGAGTGAAGGCCGATGGCTGAGGTCGAAGCCGCCCGCCCGCTCACCGGCAGCGCCGCTGCCGCCGTGCTGCTGATGCTCTTCGAGGAAGACGAAGCCGCGCAGATCCTCTCCCGGCTGGAGCCGGACGAGGTGCGCCAGCTCGGCTACGCCATGTATGACGTCGCCGATGTCGAGGTGGACGAGGTGAATGCCGCGCTCGACCAGTTCGTCTCCAAGGCGCGCGGTCGCACCACCATCGGCTACGGGGCGACGCAGCATATCCGCGGCGCCATGCACAAGGCGCTCGGGCCCGACCGCGCGGACAATATGCTCGCGCGGATCACGCCGCCGACGCGCTCGACCAAGCTCTCGATGCTCAAATGGATGGAGCCGGCTGAGATCGCCGCGATCATCGAGCCCGAGCATCCGCAGATCATGGCCATCGTGCTGGCCCATCTGGACCCGGCCGTGGCCGCCGCGACGCTGCAGCTGCTGCCCGCCGAGGCGCAGGACGATGTCGTCTATCGCGTCGCCACGCTCGGCCCGGTAAGCACCGAGGCGCTGGACGAGTTGGAGCAGCTCATCGCATCGCGCCCGGCGCAGGGCCGCTCGTCCGCCGGTACCACCAAGCGCGGTGGCACCAGCGAGGCCGCCGCGATCATGAACAACATCCGCAAGGATCATGAGCAGCGCATCATCAAGGCGCTGAACAAGCGCGACCGCAATGTCGCCCAGCTCATCGAGGATGAGATGTTCGTCTTCGAGAATCTGCAGGTCCTGTCGGACAAGGATTTGGGCACGCTCATGCGGGCAGTGGACAACGCCATTCTCGTCGTCGCGCTCAAGGGGGCGAGCGACACGCTGCGCACCCGCATCCTGGGCTGCATGTCGCAGCGCGCCGCCCAGTCCATTCAGGACGAGATGGACGAGCGCGGCCCGATGCGCCTTGCCGAAGTGATGGAAGCGCAGAAGGCGATCATCGCCGAGGCGCGCCGCATGGGCGAGGAAGGGGCGATCATGCTGGGCGGAAAGGGCGACGACTATGTCTAGGATCTGGTCGGCCGACTCCGTCAGTGGCGCCGCGCCGCTGGAGAGCTGGGGCAATTTCGGCAGCGTCGGGCGCGATGGCAGGGGCTTTCGCCACCTCTATACCGAGGAGCAGGGCCATCGGGCCTGGAACGTCACCTTCCCCGGCGGAAGCGGGCCCGGCGGCGGCTATGATGAGACGCTGGCCGCTCAGGCGCCGATCGACCCCATCGAGGAAGCCGCGCGCGATGCCTTCGTGCAGGGCTTTCAGGAAGGCGAGCGCATCACACGCGAAGCCGCCGAGCAGGACGATGCGGCGCGGCGGGAGCTGGCTGCCGCTGTTCTGGCGCTCGGAAAAGTGGATGAAGGCGCCTTCGCCACGCTGCTCTCCCAGGCGGTCATCCGTCTGGTCGGGCAGATTGTGGGTGAAGTGCCGATCGATGCCGATGTGCTCCGGGCGCGCTGCGAGGCAGTCGCCGCCTGCATCGACACCGAGGATGCCAAGGCCCGGCTGGAGGTCAACCCCGAGGATCTGCCGCTGTTGCAGGCCGAGCCGCTGCGCTTCTCGCTGGCGGCCAGCGCCGATGTGCCGCGCGGATCGGTCCGTCTCGCTACGGCGGATGGCTGGATCGAGGATGGCCCGGACGTGCGCCTCGCGCGCCTCAAGGCGCTGATGGACGATATGGAGGGCCGGCTGTGATCCAGGCGGAACTCGCCCGCGCTACGCGGCTGCTCGATCATATGCAGGTGCCCAATCAGGCGCCGCGCCATGTCGGCCGGCTGGTCGGCCATGATGGCGGGATGCTCGAAGTGACCGGCTTTTCGCGCCCCATCGGGGCCGGCGCGCGCATTCGTGCGGCCGATGGCACGTCGGTGCGGGCCGAGGTCGTCGGCTTCCGGGGCAGTCGCGCCGTACTGGTGCCGCTCGATCAGGATGCGCCGCTGGAAAATGGCGCGCGCGTCGAGCCGGACAGCGCCGCCAACATGGTGCAGGTCGGCGAGGGGCTGATCGGCCGCGTCATCGATGCCATGGGACAGCCGCTCGATCGCAAGGGGCCGGTGCTTGCCAATGGCCAGTGGCCGCTCGCCGGCGTGCGCGGCAATGTGCTGGATCGCGGCAGGGTGCTGGAACGCTTCGATCTCGGTGTGCGCGCGGTGAATGCGTTGCTGACCGCCGGGCGCGGCCAGCGTATCGCCATCATGGCCGGTTCGGGCGTCGGTAAATCGGTGCTGATGGGCCAGATGATTGCTGGCGCCGAGGCGGACGTGATCGTCACCGGCCTGATCGGCGAGCGCGGGCGTGAGGTCAGCGACTTTCTCGAGACCAAGATCGGCGGCGCGCTGATGCAGAAGAGCGTTGTGGTTGCCGTGCCGGCCGATCATCCGCCGGTGCTGCGCCTGCGCGCGGCTGCCCGCGCGACCGCCATCGCCGAATATTTCCGCGCGCGGGGCAAGCAGGTGCTGCTGCTCATCGACAGTCTCACCCGCTGCGCCCATGCCCAGCGCGAGATCGGCCTGTCGCTGGGCGAGCCGCCGGCGATGAAGGGCTATCCGCCCTCGGCGCTGTCGCTCATCCCCCGCCTTGTCGAGCGGGCCGGCGTGGACAGCCGCTCGGGCGGGTCGATCACCGCGATCTACACTGTGCTGGCCGATGGCGACGATACCGACGATCCCATCGTCGATACCGCCCGCGCCATTGTCGACGGGCATATCGTGCTCTCGCGGCATCTTTCAGAGCAGAGCATCTTCCCGGCCATCGACGTGGGGCGCTCGCTCTCGCGCGTGATGGCGGACATCGTCGATGACGAGCATCTGCGCGCCGCCGCCAATTATCGGCGGCTGTGGGCGGCCTATGAGGAAAATCGCGACCTCATCCTGATGGGCGCCTATCGCCCCGGCAACGATCCGACCATCGATGAGGCCGTGGAACGCCGGCAGCAGTTGTTGGGCTTCCTGCGCCAGAGCAGCAAGTCCACGATTGACGTCGATACTAGCGCCGCGGCGCTGATCGCGGAGTTCGGCGCGTGAGCCGCATGGTCGCCGCGCGCAAGCGCCTCGTCCGGGTGCGGGACGTGCAGCACAATCAGGCCGTCGCCGCGCTCACGCTTGCGCAGGATGAGGCGAGCCAGATCGCCAGCAATGCCCGCCGCATCGCGCAGGTGCGCGAAGAGCTGTGCGGCCAGAGCGGGCAGCAGATCGGCGGACTCTTCGCTGCGCGGCGCGAACTCGCCAGCCGCCTGGAGCGCGCCGGGCGACAGCTCGATGGCGCGCTGTTCGATGCCAATCGGCGGATCGACGCGCGCGATGCGGAACGGGTGGTGGCGGATCGTGAACGCGAAATTGCCGAGCGCCTCAAGGACAAGGCCAAAGCGGCACGGGAAGCGCAGCGCGACGCCCGGCTGGCCGCGCAGCCGCGCGTCCGGCGAATGCAGAACAGGGGACTGGAAGAATGATCAACATCACGTCGCTCTTCAGCATGATGACCGGGCGCACGCCTGCTGCCGATGCGAAGGCCGGGGAACCGGGTCTCGCCACCGGCGGGCAGTTCGCTGCCCTTGTCGAGTTGGCTGCGCTGAATGGCAACGCTCCGGTGGCCGGGGGCGCGGACCTCAGCCTTGTCGTCGACAATGACGGGACCGCGACGACCGGCCCGGCCGGGGCACCCGACGAAGGCTCCAGCGCCGACATCCTCGCGCTGGTCGGCGGTGAAAAGCTGGCTCTGACGGCGCCCGATCGGTTCGCGAGCCAGCCCCAGCAGGCTGTTACCGTCGCGGCTCAGCTGCAGGCGCAGCAGGCCCAGCAGGGCGCTGCGACAGCGCAGGCCCCTCAGGATGCCGCCCTGGCGTTGAGGGAGGGCGAGCCGAATGCAGACGCCGAGGCCGGTGACACGGCCGCAACGGATGATGGCGCCACCAACGCTGTGGCGCCCGCGCAGCCCCTGCAGGCGCAGGTCATTCCCTTCCCGCTCCCGCCCGGGATGCCGGCCATGGCTGCCCATGTTGCCGCCGGCACCGGGTCCAAAGGAGGTCGCGCCGCCGCTGTAGCGCAGGATGGCGCGGCGGCAGCCGCCGGCGTGGCAGCGCTCGCTGCCCCCAAGGCCGATGGCGCGGACTCTCCAAAGGCGGAGAGTGCCAGCCTGGCAGGTGCTCTGGCGGCGCAGGGCGCGACGACCGGTAAGGCCGCGGCGCCGGCTCCAGACACGGCCCAGCGCTTCGTCATCGACTTGCCCGTCGGCATCTCGACCGAGAGCGGCGCTATCAGCAGCACTGGCGGCGCAGGCCAGGCGGCGCCTTCGGCAGCCTCGGCGCTGGGCGCGCAGGTTATCGACATGGGCGTCTCGGGCCAGTGGATCGATCGGCTGGCGCGGGAAATCGCCGGGCTGGCGGAAGGCGGCGGGCATAGCCGCTTCTCGCTCAATCCGCCGCATCTGGGCCGGCTTGAGGTCGATGTGTTCCAGGGCGCCGGCGCCATGGACATCCGCCTGACGGCCGAAACGGATGAGGCCGCACGGCGCCTCAACGAAGGGCGCGGCACGCTGCAGGCCGATGCACGTCTTGCCACCCTGCACCTCGGGCAGATCACGGTCGAGAAGGCCGGCGCCTCCTCGGATGCCGCGCGCGATCAGGGGCAGGCGCAAAGCCAGGCCCAAAATCAGGCGCAAAATCAGGCCCAGGGCCAGGCCCAGCGCGATCTGGCGAGCCAGATGCAGCAGCAGGGTCGCGGACAGGATGGCGATCGCGGGACATCGTTCCCGCGCGTCGCCGGGGAACAATCTCGCCAGCCCGATGAGAGCAGGGTCGCCGCGCGCGACAGTGCCGACGGGCATGTGCGCTTTGCTTAAGGGGATCGATCGATGAGTGACGCACCGGACGCCGGCGCCGCCAAGAAAAAGGGCGGCGGCAAGAAGAAGCTAATCATCATCCTGGGCGCCGTGGCGCTGCTGGGTGGCGGTGGCGCGGCGGCGGGGTTCTTCGCCGCTGGCTCCATGCACAAGGAAAGCGGGCCGGCGGAAGATGCCTTTCGCCCGCAGCTGGTGCTGACCGGCGAGAAGCCCGAGGAGGTCGCCAAGACCTGGGCCGCCAAGGCCGCCGAGCAGCACGCGCCGGAGCGCGAGGGCAAGGGCGTGGATCTGCCCCGCCCGGCCAATGCCTCGGCCTATCAGGCGACCTATTTCCAGATCCCGGCGCCGTTCACCTCCAACCTCGCGGACAGTGACTCCTTCGCGCAGGTCTCGATCGCCGTGTCGACCTATTACGACCAGCGCGTGATCGAGGCGGTGCAGGCGCATGAGCTGCCGATCCGCTCGGCCATCCTGATGATGATGGCTCAAGAGCAGGAGCTCGACCTCTCAACCCCGCAGGGCAAGGAGAAGCTCCAGGCGAAACTTCTGACTGTTATTAACGATGTTTTGAAGGAAAAGACGGGCTACGGCGGCATTGATAACGTTTATTTTACCAATTTCGTTATTCAGTAGCGCCGTGTCCGACGGGGGTCGGACGGGGACAATGAACGATGAATGACGTGCAGCCTTTCGCGCTCGGGCGACAGACCAGTGAGCCGGTCGCCGCGATCAGCGGACTGGAAAAACTCGGCGAGCGGGTGAGCCGCCGGTTGCGCGCGATCATCGAGCCCTATGGGGGCGCGCGTCCGCTGGTCACCGCGCTGCCGCTCGAAGAAACCATGTTCATGATGTGGGATGCGAGCGCGCCGGAGTTCGCCAGCCTCTCGCTCTATCGCCTGCACCCCATCAAGGGGCCGGTGGTGCTGCGCATCGACGCGCCGCTGGTCTCGCTGCTGGTCGATCGCTTCTATGGCGGCAAGGGCGACCGCGCGAGCAGCGACAAGCGCGAGTTCACGCCCACGGAAACCCGGCTCGGTGCCCGGCTTGCCGATGGCATCATCGCGGCGCTGGTCGAATGCTGGGCCGAGATCGCCCCACTGGAACCAGTGCTCATCAACCGCGAGACCAATCCGGCCCATGCCCAGCTGATGTCCGGCGAGACGGCCATCGTGGTGCAGGGGTTCGAGGTCGACATGGGCGATCATCGCCCGCGCATCATCGAGTTCATTTATCCCAAGGCCGGCTTTGGCGGGCTGGAGATCGTCGGATCGCCCAAGGCGGGGGACGAGGCCCGGCCGGCCGACCCGGTCTGGCGGACCCGTCTCGCCACCCGGCTGGACGATGTGCGCTTCCCCGTCCGCACGGTGCTTGCGCGGCCCAATCTCAAAATGGCGGAGCTGATGTCGCTGAAGCCTGGCGACGTCATCCCCATCCACATCGCGCGGCAATTGCCGCTGCTCGTCGGGGACCGCGTGTTCGCGCAGGGCACCGTGGGCGAACAGGACGGCAGCGCCGCCTTCATGATCGAAAAACTGGCCTGAGGACCAACATAATGAGCGAGATGAGCGAAACACTCCGGGCTGAGGCCGCCGCACCGGTGGACATGGGTCTGGGCCGCAACATGGCCCTGCTGGCCGATATCCCCGTCCGCATGTCCGTCGAGGTCGGCGCCACCCAGCTGCGTCTGGCCGAGATCATGAATCTGGGCGAGGGCAGCGTCGTGCAGCTCGATCGTCAGGCCGACGATCTGCTGGACATCATGGTCAACGGCACGCTGGTCGCCCGGGGCGAGGTGGTGACGGTGAACGGCCGCTATGGCGTGCGCATCGTCGAGATCGCCTCCACCGAGGCGCGCCTCGCCGGGCTCGAGCGCCGCGCATGAGCGCGCTCGCCTGGTATTTCCTCAAGCTGCTCATCATGCTGCCGCTGGTCGGCGGCATGGCTTATGGCGCGCTGTGGCTGTGGCGCAAATATCAGCCCGGCATGCTGGGCGCCGGCCAGCGCGACCGGATGGTCAAGCTGGTCGATGTGCTGCCCATGGGGACGCTCGGCAAGCTCGCGGTCGTGGAGTTCGAGGGCAAGCGCCTCCTGCTCTCCGTTTCGCGCGGCAAGGTCGAGAAGATCGCGGAGAGCGAAACCCGTCATGGTTGACCCTATTCTGGCGCCCACCCAAATGCTCCTGCGCAGGCAGGAGCCCAGGGCGCAGTCGCCGTTCCTCGCCGCCCTGGGCTCCTGCCTGCGCAGGAGCACGGGTTTGCTGATCCTCCTTTGCGCTCTGCTCTTTGGCGCGCTGAGCCTCACGCAGCCCGCCTTCGCGCAGACTGCCCCGGCTGCACCCGCCGCAGCGTCCGCGCCGCAAGTGCAGGCGCCGGCGACCGGTGCGCTGCCGCAAGGTGCCGCCGCCGCCTCAGGCGGGCTGACCCGCGCGCTCGACGATGTTTCGGGCGATGGCCGCCCGCTCTCCATCTCGTTGCAGATCCTCGTCCTCATGAGCCTGCTGACGGTGCTGCCGTCGCTGGTGCTGATGATGACCAGCTTCACGCGCATCATCATCGTGCTGTCGCTGCTCCGTCAGGCGCTCGGCCTCGCGCAGACGCCGCCGAACCAGGTGCTTGTCGGCCTCGCGCTGTTCCTCTCGCTGTTCGTGATGCGCCCGGCGATCGACCAGATCACCGCCAGCGCCTACACGCCTTATGGTGAGGGTCAGATCAGCATCGAGGAAGCGGTGAGCCGCTCAGGCAAGGTGCTCCATGGCTTCATGGCCAAGCAGACGCGCCAGAACGACCTCGCTCTGTTCCAGAACCTCGCCAACGTGCCGGCCTTCCGCTCGCCCGAGGAGATTCCCTTCTCGATCATGCTGCCGGCCTTCATCACCAGCGAGTTGAAGACCGCGTTCCAGATCGGCTTCATGATCTTCCTGCCCTTCCTCATCATCGATCTCGTTGTCGCCTCCACGCTGATGGCGCTCGGTATGATGATGCTCTCGCCGACCATCATCTCCATGCCGTTCAAGCTGCTGTTATTCGTGCTGGTGGATGGCTGGGCGCTGACCATGGGCTCCCTCGCCGGCTCGTTCGCGACCTGAGCGGGCAGGAAAGGGACGCATCATGGAAAATGGCGATTTCTTCGTCGGCCTCGCCCAGCAGGCGCTCTGGGTTGCCGCGCTCGCGACCGGGCCGATCCTGATCCCGGCCCTGCTGGCGGGCGTCATCATCGGCATGATCCAGGCCGCGACCTCGATCAACGAGGCGACGCTTTCCTTCGTGCCCAAGCTCATCATCGTCGCGGTGACGCTGGCGCTGTTCGGCGGGGCGATCCTGATGCTCATCGCCGATTTCACGCGCGAGATCTTCGAGCGGATTCCGGACCTGCTCAGATGATCGCACCGGCATTTGCGGGCCTTGAGGCGCAACTGTGGCTGTGGATGCTGGCGATGATCCGGCCCGGCGCCGCGCTGCTGGCCGCGCCGATCTTCGGTGCCGCCGCCGTGCCGGTGCAGCTGCGCATCATCCTCAGCCTCGCGATCGGCATAGCCGCGCTCAACAGCGCGCCCTTTGCGCTGCCCGAACAAGGGCTGGCGAGCATCGCCGGCATCGCGCTCGTGGCAGCGGAAGTGATCGCCGGCCTCAGTCTCGGCTTCGCCTTGCAGATCGGCTATTCGGCGGCGTTCATCGCCGGCGAGACGATCGCCAATGCCATGGGCCTCGGCTTTGCCTCCATGGTCGATCCGCTCTCCGGCCAGCCGACGCCGGTCGTCGGCCGTTTTCTCTCGATCATTGCCACCTTCCTGCTGCTCGCCATGGATGGGCATCTGCTGCTAATCCAATATGTGGTGATGAGCTACAAGGCGCTCCCCCCGGGCAATCTCATGCCGGCGAGCGCGTTCGAGAGCATCGCGCAGTTCGGCGGCACCATGTTTGCCTCGGGCGTCATCATCGCCCTGCCGGTCACCTTCACGCTCATTCTCGTCCAGCTTGTCATGGGGATGCTCGCGCGCACCGCGCCGTCGCTCAATCTCTTCGCGGTCGGCCTGCCGGCGACGCTGCTCGCCGGCCTCGTGCTGCTCGCCATCGCCGCGCCGGTCATGGGGGAAGCGATCAGCGACGCCTTGCGCCAAGGGCTCGACATGAGCCGCTTGCTGGCGGGCGGCTGAACCATGGCGCAGGAGGCCTCCGGCGGCGGCGAAAAGACCGAGAAGCCAACAGCCAAGCGTCTGACGGACGCGGCCAGCAAGGGCGACATTCTCCAGTCCCGCGAACTCTCCACCGCCATGGTGGTGATGGCTGGCGTCGGCTGGCTCGCGATCGCCGGGCCGGCGTTGATCGACGCCATCCGCCTGATGCTCGCCGAAGCCCTGCGGTTCGATCAGGGTGATATTGCGGGCTTCGCGCCGGAGCAGCGCGCCTATCATCTGCTCGCCATCATCGCGCTGCCGCTGGCCGGCGTGCTGCTGGCAACGGTCGTCGCGGCGATTGCCGCGCCTGCCGTGCTTGGCTCGCTCGGCTTCCGCACCGGCGCGCTCGTGCCCAAGCCGGAGCGGATGAACCCGATCAACGGGCTCAAGCGCATCTTCGGCATGCAGGGCATCATCGAGCTGATCAAATCGCTCGCCAAGGTGGTGCTGCTCGGCAGCATCGGCGGCGTGCTGCTGTGGCGGCAGTTCGATGCGATTCACGGCATGGCCAAGACCGGGGTGATGCCGGCGATGAGCGAGATGGGCCACATCTTCGTGGTCGTCACGCTCGCGCTCGCGGCGGCCCTGTTCCTCATCGCGGGCATCGACGTGCCGGCGCAGATCTTCCAGCGCATGAAGCGGCTCAACATGAGCAAGCAGGAAGTGAAACAGGAGCACAAGGAGACGGAAGGCTCGCCCGAGCTCAAGGGCGCGATCCGCCGGCGGCAATATGAGACGCTTAACGGCTCTGTGCGCAAGGCGGTGGAAGAGGCCACGGTGGTGCTCACCAACCCGACGCACTTCGCCGTCGCGCTGCGCTATCATCCGGGGCGTGATGCCGCGCCTGTCGTGGTGGCGCGCGGTTCCGATGAAATCGCCGCGGCGATCCGCACGCTCGCGGCCGATCAGGGCCGGCCGGTGCTGCAATATCCCGAGCTTGCCCGCGCCATCTACTTCACCTCGCGCGCGGGGCAGGAAGTGGACGAGCGGCTGTTCATGGCCGTCGCTGCCATCCTGGCTTTCGTCTACCGGATCGAGCACGCCATGGCGACCGAGATGGACCGTCCGCACATCGATCTGCCCGATGCGATGCGATTCGATGCGGACGGGCGCAATATCGTGAATTAAAGCTTAGCCGAACTCGTCCGTCTTTTGTTGATGGGGACACATTAGAAGGCAATGTGTCATGAACGAGTTCTTGCCCCGCGCCGGGGCTGTCACCCCGGCGACCAGCGCAACGGAGCGCAGCCCCTTGGCCGTGCCTGCCGTTTCCCAATCCCGCGCCATGCATGGCGGGGCGGAGGGCGAGACCTCCCGCGCCGCCTTGCTGCGGGATCGCGAACGCTCCGCCGCCGCTGCCGATTATGCCCGCATCCATGCTGAGATCGCCGATGTGCTGGCGCATATCCAGCCTTCCGCGCGCAATGCTGAATCCAGCGTCGAACTGGCCGACCGGGCCATCGTCGCATTGATGCCGAGCCCCGTCGTCATGCTCCCCATGCCGCCGACCGACGAGCAGATGGTCACCTTCGTCGCCAATGTGGCGCAGGCGGTGGCGCGGCAGGCCGGGCTGGCCCAGGCGGCGCAGGCATCGGTCACCTCGCTCATGGTGGAAGCCGCCTCGCACTGAGGGTTCCGGCGCCAAGCGCGCCGCTGTTCGACGACTGAATGCGCCTGCCCTGATTCTTTGCCCATGGCACTAAAGCCGCGCGCGCCGCTGCCGTTCTGAAGCCTTGAAAGGACGACGGATATGGCGACGGATATTGCGAGCGCACTGGGCATCGGCTCCGGGATCAACATCACCCAGATGGTGTCCGATCTCACCAATGCCTCGTTCCAGCCGCGCCAGAGTGCCGTCCAGTCCCGCCTGGATACCGCCAGCGCCCGCGTGTCGGCGCTGGCCTCCGCCAAAAGCTCGCTCGAGACCTTCTCCAAGGCCCTGACCGACCTGCTGCAGGGCACCGGCTATCGTGGCAATCCGGTCTCCAATGATCCGACCATCGCGGCGGTCTCGCTCATTCCGGGCGGCGTGCCCAAGGGCCTGCCGGCGCAGCTTGAGGTGCGCCAGCTTGCCGCCGGACAGGTGCTGCAGTCCGCCGCGCTGGCCGACAGCGCCGCCGTCGCCGGCACCGGCACGCTCAAGCTCACCGTGGGCAGCACCGAGACGATGATCACCGTCGGCGGCACCGGCACGCTGGCTGACCTTGCCTCGGCCATCAATGCCGCGAATGCCGGCGTGACGGCTTCGATCGTCACCGATCAGTCCGGCGCGCGCCTCGTGCTCAAGGGCGAGACCGGCACCGCCAAGGCCTTCACGCTCACTGCCGAGGCCGATGCGGATGCCAATCTCCAGCGCTTCGTCTGGGATGGCGCCGCCGGGACGCTGACGCAGAGCCAGGTCGCCGCGAATGCGCTGATCCGCATCGACAATGTCGATATGGAATTCGGCTCGAACAAGATCACCACCGCCATCCCCAACATCCAGATCGATCTCAACAAGGCGGAGCCGGGCAAGACGATCACCCTCGCCACGGACCAGCCGACCAGCACCATGAGCGATCTCGTTCGCGAGTTCGTCACCGCCTATAATCAGCTCAAGGGCGCCCTCAACGATGCGACGGTCGCGCAGGGCGATACGGCCGGCCTGCTCTCGGGCGACTTTGGCGTGCGGGATCTGTCGCGTCGTCTCGCCGGCCTGGTCTCCCAACCGCTGACCGACAGCGGCACCTATCGCACGCTGAGCGATCTGGGCGTGCGCACCGAACGCAACGGCACGCTCACGCTGGATACCAAGCGGCTCGAAGCGGCGCTGGCGGCTGACCCCGAAGGCGTCACCCAGATGCTCAATCCCGCCGTGCCCAGCGCGACGCAGCCGGGCATTGCCGGCGCGCTCAAGGATATTACCGATTATGTGAACGGCAGCGAAGGTCCGCTCGCCAGTTCCGCAGCCATTTACGGGAAGCAGAAAGCGGCCTTGGAGAAGGAGCTGGAAAAGCTGGACGATCAGCGCAGCACCTACAGCACCCAGCTCACCGCGACCTATTCGAAGATGCAGACGCGCCTGCTGCAGTTCCAGGCGACGCAATCCTATCTTGAGCAGCAGGTCAAGATCTGGAGCCAGAACAACGACTAACAGTCCGGGCATAGACGCTGGACACACCAAATAAGGGACATGCTGTATGTACATGGGTTCGCATCCGATGAGGCCGATGGCCGCGCTCCGCCATTATGCAGCGGTGGATAGCGGCAGCCGGGTCGAGGGCGCCACGCCGCACCAGCTCGTGCGCATCCTGTTCGACGAGCTGCTGCTCGCGCTGGATACTGCCGCGCTGGCGCTCAAGGCCGGCGACCGCCACAAATGCCTCGACCGGCAGACGCGCGCGCTCGCCATTCTACATGCGCTGGAGACGAGCCTCGATTTCGATCAGGGCGGGGAGATCGCCATCAGCCTCGCCACCATCTACCGCGAGACGCGCCGCCGGACGCTGGAGGCGACCGTCGCCAATGATCCCAGCCTGATGGAGAGCGCTCACGGCTTCATCGCGGAAATCGCGTCGGCCTGGAAGCAGATCGGCTGACGGCCTACCCGGCCCGTCCGACGCTCCTTTCAACTCGTCCGCTTTTCCGGCATTCGTCGCAAAGCGGGGCACCGGCCGCTCTTCCATCCGTTTCTCTCCCATGCCCATCGAGGGCGAAAAGAGAGGATGGACCATGGCAAACCAGAACCAGCAGAACGATCAGCAGCGCCAGCCCGGCCAAGGCGGCCAGCAGGACCAGTCCAACACGGACAAGTCCGGTCGCCAGCAGGGCGGACAGGACGATCAGAACCAGCAGGGCGGCGGTCAACGCCAGAACCAGCGCTGATCGGATCAGACATGCGAAGGCCGCCGGTGTTCCGGCGGCCTTTGTTGTGTCCACGCATTCCCCAGCATCTTCACGCCCGCGCCGGCTCACATTTCACCGCCTTGTCCTTGACTTAGCGCCATATTGCCGATCTCCTCGCATCTGAAGGAACAGGCGGGAGCGAGTGATGCGATCAGTTATCCTGTCGTGCATGATCCTCGCGCTGGCCGGATGCGGTGGCGATGACTCCGCAACGCCCACGCCGACGCCAACCCCCACACCGTCATCCAATCGCGCGCCCGCTTTCACGTCGTCCGCCGCCGTCTCGGTCGTCGAGAACGTCACGGCTGCTTATGCCGCCCGCGCCAGCGATCCGGACAATGATCCCGTCACGATCAGCATCGCCGGCGGTGCCGATGCAGCGCTGTTCTCGATCAACGTCACCGGAGATCTGGCCTTTCGCACGCCGCCCAACTTCGACGCGCCGGGCGATGCCAATGGCGACAATGTGTATGAGGTGGCGCTCAGCGCCAGTGACGGGCGCACGAGCGCCCAGCAGGATGTCCGGATCACCCTTACCAATGATCGGGAGGGCATAGCCGTCCGCCGCGTCGCGCAGGGCTTCAGTCAGCCCATTGCGCTGTATCGCAGCCCGGTCAGTTCCGCCCTTGTCTACGTCGCCGAGCGTGGCGGACGCGTCTACCGGCTGGACACCACGAACGGCTCGCGCACGCTGGCGTTGACCCTTTCCAATCTCTCGACCGATGGCGAACGTGGCCTCATCGGCATGGCGGTGGGGCGGAGCGGTCTCGGCAATGCGAGCGATCCGCACGCGCTCTTGCTACTCTGGACCGACTCAGTCGGCACCATTTGGCTTACCAGCCATGCCGCTCAATCCGATGGCACATTCTCGGCGGGAAGCGCGGTCTTTTCAGCCCCCCATCCCAATTTCAGCAATCACAATGGCGGCTGGGTCGATTTTGGCCCCGGCGGAGATAGTCCCGCCGGCGTGCTATATGTCGGCCTCGGCGATGGTGGCGGAGCGGGGGATCCCAATAACAACGCCCAGAACAACGCTTCGAGCCTCGGGAAGATCATGCGCGTGGCGCGCAGCCCGGACCCCTATGGCGGTGCCTCAGTTCAGTTTTGGTCGCCTGCCACCGTCTTTGCCTCGGGCCTGCGCAATCCCTTCCGTGGCGCTCTTGAGGATTCGACCATCATCATCGGCGATGTCGGTCAGGATCAGCGCGAGGAGATCAATGTGCTGCCGATTGCAGAGGGGCCGTACAATCTCGGCTGGCCCTATCTGGAAGGCACGCTCCCCTATAAGGGCGCGGTCCCGTCGAACGTCAGTCTGACCGCGCCCAAATTGCAATATGGCCACGGGACGGGGCTGTTTCAGGGCCGGTCAGTGATCGGCGGCGTGGTCTATCGGCAGTCGATTCCCGCGCTCAATGGTCATTATCTGTTCGCCGATTTCGTCAGCGGCAATCTCTGGTCGGTCCCGTTCGACCGGCTGCGGAACGGGCCGTTGCTGGACGGGACGGGTTTCGAGAACCGCAATGCCGATTTTGTGCCGGACGTGGGCACGATTGATCAGCCCGTCGCCTTCGGCAAGGATTCCCTCGGAAACGTCTTCATCATCGATTTTGACGGCGAGATTTTCCAGATCGTCCCGGCCAGTTGATTCGCATCCGGAGGCCACCGTCTCGCCGGCAGCCTCCGTCACCGCGTCAGATTACCCCAAGCGCGTCCATCGCCTCGGCCACGCGGACGAAGCCGGCGATGTTGGCGCCCAGCACATAATCGGCGGGGGCGCCATATTCCTCGGCGGTTTCCGCGCAGCGGTCGTGGATGTCGTGCATGATCGAGGCGAGGCGGCTTTCCGTCTTCTCGAAGGACCAGCTGTCGCGCGAGGCGTTTTGCTGCATTTCCAGCGCGGAGGTGGCGACGCCGCCGGCGTTGGCGGCCTTGCCGGGCGCAAAGAGGATGCCGGCTTCCTGGAACAGCCGCACCGCATCCGGGGTGGAGGGCATGTTGGCGCCTTCGCCCACCGCGATGACGCCATTTTTGAGCAGCGTCTTGGCGTCGTTGCCGGTCAGCTCGTTCTGGGTGGCGGACGGCATGGCGATGTCGCAGGGCACGTCCCAGACCGAGCCGCCCTCGACATAGTGACTCTTGCCGCCCTTGAGGCGCACATAGTCGCTGATCCGGTCGCGGCGGACGAGCTTCACTTCCTTGACCAGTTCGAGGTCGATGCCGTCCTCGTCCATCACATAGCCGTTCGAGTCCGAGCAGGCCGCGATGATGCCGCCGAACTCGATGACCTTTTCCATGGTGTAGATGGCGACATTGCCCGAGCCGGACACGGTCACGCGCTTGCCATCGAAGCTCTGCTTGCGGGTCGCCAGCATCCGCTGGACGAAATAGGTCGCGCCATAGCCGGTGGCCTCCGTGCGGGCGCGCGAGCCGCCATGGAACAGCGCCTTGCCGGTCAGCACGCCAGCCTCATAGCGGTTGGTGAGCCGCTTATACTGGCCGAACATATAGCCGACCTCGCGCCCGCCCACGCCGATATCCCCGGCCGGCACGTCGGTATATTCGCCCAGATGCCGGAACAACTCAGTCATGAACGACTGGCAGAAGCGCATGATCTCGCCCTGCGAGCGCCCGCGGGGGTTGAAGTCCGATCCGCCCTTGCCGCCGCCGATCGGCATGCCGGTGAGGGCATTTTTGAAGGTCTGCTCGAAGCCGAGAAACTTGATGATGCCGACATTGACCGAGGGATGGAAGCGGATGCCGCCCTTGTACGGCCCGAGTGCCGAGTTGAACTGGACGCGAAAGCCGCGGTTGATCTGCACCTGGCCATTATCGTCCACCCACGGCACGCGGAAGATGATCTGCCGCTCTGGCTCGCACAGCCGCTCGATCAGGGCATTGTCCAGATAATGGGGCCGTTTCGCGACGACGCGGCCGAGGCTTTCCAGCACCTCCGTCACTGCCTGATGAAATTCCGGCTCACCGCCATTGCGGCGGATGACGTCATGCAGGACTGGGCGAAGCTTATCGTCAATTCTCAGCAATGTTTGGTCTTTCTTCTCTGGACTTAAATTTGATGGCCGGGGCTGGACGGCGCCGACAGGGGGCGCGTGGGGCAGGCAGAGACGAAGCGACCGAACATTGCCGGGCCGAGCAGGACTCAGCGCGCGGCGAAGGCCGGTGGTCGTGCTCTGGTCAGGCCCCGGAAGGGTGGCGGAATGTGATGGAGTGGCGTGGCATCATGCGGACTTTCCGGCGGGGGGCGTGCGCGTCTGGAACGTCGCACCGCGGTTCGGCGAAAGGGCCCCGAGCCCGGCGCGCACGGCACCGGGTCCCGGGGCTAGATGCCCGCGAGAAGCTGCCCCGCATGATGGCGGATGGAAAAATGCCTGATGCATATCCGCATGAAAATCCCATGCGTTTCATCGCCTTGCGTGTCAACCGGCAGGGGCTGTCTGCCGTTCGTGGGTATGCGGACCGATTTGCCGGGCGCCGCAAATGCTCTAAGCCGGGCGGATGACTGCCGATGCCGACACCGCCATAACCCCGCCCTCCATCCCTGCCTCGCTCGATGAAAGCTGGCGGGTGGCACTGGCCGATGCGTTCGCCGCGCCCTCCATGGCGCAGCTCAAGGCCTTTCTTCAGGCCCGCAAGGCGGCGGGGGCGCAAATCTTCCCGCGCGGCAGCGACTGGTTCAACGCGCTCGCCCTCACGCCCCTGCCGGATGTCCGGGTGGTGATCCTCGGGCAGGATCCCTATCATGGGCCGGGGCAGGCGCATGGCCTGTGCTTCTCGGTGAAGCCGGGCGTGCGGCCGCCGCCGAGCCTCGTCAACATCTTCAAGGAACTGCGGACGGATGTGGACTTTACCCCGCCCGGCCATGGTCACCTCGTCCATTGGGCGGAGCAGGGCGTGCTGCTGCTCAACAGCGTGCTCACCGTCGAGATGGGGCAGGCCGGCGCCCATGCCAATCAGGGCTGGGAGCGGTTCACGGATGCGGTGATCGCTGCCGTCGCCGCGCAGGACAAGCCCGTCGCCTTCCTGCTCTGGGGGGCATACGCCCAGAAGAAAGCGGCGTTCGTGCAGGATGTGAGCGCCGGGGGGCGGCATCTGGTGCTGAAGGCGCCGCATCCCTCGCCGCTCTCGGCCCATAATGGATTTTTCGGCTGCCGGCACTTCTCGCGGGCCAATGCGTTTCTCACCGCGCAGGGGCGGGGGGCGATCGACTGGTCGTTGCCGCCCGAGCCTGCTGCCTGACCTGTTGCCCGATCTTTCCGCCCGCCGGGAAATCAGGCAGGGTGGCTGCAATATCCTGACGAGGAGCATCCCTTATGGCCTCCGGCCTCGCCGCCCTGCTTGACGACGTCGCCGCCATCGCCCGCCTTGCCGCGGCATCCGTCGACGATGTGACGGCCGCTGCCGGCCGGGCGAGCGTGAAGACAGCCGGCGTGGTCGTCGACGATGCCGCCGTGACGCCGACCTACGTCACCGGCTTTTCGCCGCAACGCGAGCTGCCGATGATCTGGCGCATCGCGCTCGGGTCCATCCGCAACAAGCTCCTCATCCTTTTGCCGCTCGCGCTCCTGCTCAGCGCGTTCCTACCGCAAGCGATCACGCCACTGCTGATGGTCGGCGGCACCTTCCTCGCCTTCGAGGGGGCCGAGAAGATCATCGAGATGCTGCGGGGCGGCCATGCGCAGGAAGAGGACATGGTCCCCGCCGATGGCGACGCCAAGGCGCTGGAAAAGGCGAAAGTCTCAGGCGCGATCCGCACCGACCTCATCCTCTCCGCCGAAATCATGGCGATTGCCCTGGCGGACGTGGCAAGCCGCCCGCTGCTCACGCAGGCGCTGGTCCTCGCCGTCGTCGGCCTGCTCGTCACCGTGGGCGTCTATGGCGTGGTCGGGTTGATCGTGAAGCTCGACGATATCGGTCTGCATCTGGCCAAGACCGGTGGCCCCTTGGTCCAGCGGGTCGGTCGCGGGCTGGTGCGGATGATGCCGGGCGTGCTGAGCCTGCTCGAATCGATCGGCATGGTGGCGATGCTGTGGGTCGGCGGCGGGATCATTCTGCACGGGCTGGAAGGCACGCCGCTGGCGGCGCTGCCCCATGGCCAACACGCCATTGCCGAAGCGGTGAGCCACGCGCCGGCGATCGTCTGGACGATCAGCGCGATGCTGGCGGCGCTGTTCGGCTTTCTGGTCGGCGCGGTGGTGGCGGCGGTGGTGCACCTCGTTCAGCGGATGCGCGGCAGGCACTGATCCATCTTAGCCCCTCCTCGTTAAAGAGGGGCTGGGGTGCTGTTGCACCCTCGCGATTACTCTTAGCTATACGATGCTGGCGCATCGCCACCACCCCCGGCCCCTCCTCTGAAGGGGAGGGGAGACGTGTCGGTCCACCCCACCCTCAGCGCTCGGGCATGCAGCCGAAGCCGGGCTTGAGCCGCGCGGATCGCGTGGCCAGCATGGGTATCTTGGCGGTCAGGCGCCGGGCCTCGGGTGCATCCTCATAGCGCACCAGCGCCATCCACGGCACGCCGGCGAGATCGCTCTGGCAGCTTTCGAGCGGGCGATTCTCGACATAGCGGCACGAGCAGCCCAGGCGCGCGGCGAGGCCGGCGGCCTGGTCGGCCTCCCGCTGCCAGCCGGGCCAGCTCACCGCGACCCAGAAGGCGACCAGAACCACCGGTAGCAGGGCGAGCCAGCCGCTCGCGCGCTTCATCATGGCCTTGCGCTTGAGAGGATCGCGCTGCCCCCACATCTGATTATCCCCTTTCATCGCGCTGCGTGATAAGGCCGCGCGCGATGAAGATCAAAAGCCTTTCCCGCTGGCTGTGCGTCACCGCCGCCAGCCTGATGCTCGCCGGGGCGGGTGCGTCGCAGGACGTGCCGGCCAGCCGCTATGCCGTGCTGAAGGATAGCCCCGGCCTCTCCGCCATGGCGCTGCGCGAGGCGGTGGACCCGCTGTTCGATCCCGGCGATGGCGCAGACGTGGGCGAAACACGCGCGCTCATCGTGATGCGCGGGGGTGAGATCGTTGCCGAGCGCTATGCCGATGGATTCACGCCGCAGAGCCGCTTCCTGAGCTGGTCGATTGCCCGCACCGTCACCGGCCTCATCGCCGGCATGATGGTCTCCGACGGTCTGCTGGCGCTGGACGATCCGGCGCCCGTCGCCGCCTGGCGACAAACCGGCGATCCGCGCGCCGCGATCAGCTTGCGGCACCTGCTGCAGATGAGCAGTGGCCTGCAATATCGCGAGGATTGGCAACCGGGCGAGCCGAGCGACACGCTCGCCATGCTCGCCGGCGAGGGCAGCACGGATCAGGCGGCGTTCGCAGCGGCCAAGCCACTGGTGCAGGCCCCGGGCGCGACTTTCGCCCCGAGCGCGGGCAGCACCATGATCCTCACCGGCATCATGACGGACCGGCTGACCGCGAATCGGGACCCGCTCGCCCGGCGCGCCGCCATGGCGCGGTTTCTCGATGCCCGCTTCGCGAAACCGCTCGGGCTCAAGGACTTCGTGCCGGAATTCGATGCGCGCGGGACGCTCGAGGGCGCGCTGATGATGCATATGACGGCGCGCGACTATGCGACGATCGGCGAACTCATCCGCCAGCGCGGCCATGTCGCGGGGCGCCAGCTCATCGCCGACCCCTGGTTCGATTTCATGACCGCGCCGTCGCCAGCTCATGCCGCATTTGGTGGACATCTCTGGCTCAACCGGGGCGGCGACCCCTCGCCGCTCTTTCCGGGCCAGGCCAGCGCCGGCGTGATGGCGGCGGTGGGCGAGCGCGGCCAGTTCGTGCTGGTTTCGCCCGAGCAGCGACTGGTCATCGTCCGCCTCGGCATCACCCGCGAGGAAGACATGGACGCCCTGCGCGAAGCCATGGCGCGGCTGGTCCGGCGGTTTTCGTGACTGGTCAGGAGTGTGGCGCTGCCAGTTTAACGGACCAACCGTAGCACGAGGCGTTGGCGTGGATGACGCTCGCGCGCGGTGCGTCGGTCGCGACGACCAGCGTTGCCTGCGCCCACTCCAGACGAACAGCTGGTTGACCATCGATCGCTACGGCTCGACAGGCGAAGAGCCGATCCGTTGGAAGCCAGCGGGGCTGTATCCAGACGACTCTGGAGAAGCCGGACAAAGCGCCGCAGTCCGTCATTTGAACGCGCGCTTCGGTCCAACCGTCGGGCGAGAGACTTTCATAAAAAGTCGTTGTGTCGCACATTGCGCTGCCGGCTGACCGCACAAGTCCGAACGCCAGAAGGAGGAGCAAGGCGGCGCAGCCCAAGTGGAACTGCCGACGTTCGTTTTGCGTCAGTTCTCTCTTGCTCATGACGGCTTACCACCCTGAAAGCAAAAACTGCCCCTCGATCACCGTGCGGCAGCGGCCGGTGAGGATGACGCGGTCGCCGGCGCGTTCGCAGTCGAGATAGCCGCCGCGCGCGCTGGCCTGATAGGCGGTGAAGCGGTCGCGGCCGAGCCGGTCGCTCCAATAGGGCGTGAGCAGGCAATGGGCCGAGCCGGTCACCGGGTCTTCGTCGATCCCTGCGCCCGGCACGAAGGCGCGGCTGACGATATCGGTCTCGGCGCCCGGCGCAGTCGCGATGATGAGCAGATTGCCGAGTTTGCCGAGCGCCGCGAAATCGGGGCGCAGCGCGCGCACTTGCGCGTCGTCCGCATAGACGAGCAGGCGATAGCCGCCGTCGCGGGCGTGCGTCTCCTGCGGCGCGGGGCCACCGAGCAGGGCGGCGATTTCTGCCAGATCGGCTGGCGCGGTGGTCATGCCCGGCAGATCGAGCCGGTAGGTATCGCCTTCACCGCCCGCCACGCGTTCGACCACCAGATCCCCGGCCTGCTGTGTGCGTAAGCGCAGGCTCTGTCGCGCGGCGCCCATCAGGGCATGACCGCTCGCCAGCGTGGCGTGGCCGCACAGCGCGACTTCCACGGTCGGCGTGAACCAGCGCAAGTCATAGTCCGCCCCGGCGCCGGGCGGCAGCGGCACGGTGAAGGCCGTCTCCGCGAGGTTATTCTCCTGCGCGATCGCCTGCAGCACATCGTCCGCCAGCCAGTGATCCAGCGGCATGACGGCAGCGGGGTTGCCGGTGAACGGCGCATGCGCAAAGGCATCGACCTGGACGAAAGGGAGGATCATCGGCGCTGCCGTCATGGGGCGGGCGTCTCCGGCCCGGGCGTCTTGTCGCTCGCGGCGGCTTCGTTGACGAGCACCGTGCGGGCATCCTGCTGGGTGAGCAGGTCGCTTTCCGGCTGGTCGGCGGGGTCGGGGTGGATGATCAGCTCCAGGCCGGGGAAGTCGGCGGTCAGGTCGCGGGTGATGTCCTCCATCACGTCATGCGCCTGTTTCAGCGACATATGCGGGTCGAGCCAGATGTGGAACTGGGCGATGTCATGCGATCCGCTGCTGCGGGTCCGCAGATCATGGATGCCGTGCAGGGCGGGGTGCCGCTCGGCAATGTCGAGGAAGCGCTGGCGCTTTTCCAGCGGCCATTCCTTGTCCATCAGCTCCCCAATGGCGTGCATCGCCGTCCGGCCGGCATTGAGCGCCAGCCACAGGCCGATGCCGAGGCCGAAGAGCGCATCCGCGCCGCGCAGGTGCAGCGCCGTTTCCAGCACCAGCGCGAGGATGACCGAGCCGTTGAGCAGCAGATCGCTGCGATAATGCAGGCTGTCTGCGCTGATCGCGACCGATCCCGTCGCCCGGATCGCGCGTGCCTGATAGCTGACGAGCAGGATGGTCAGCACGATGGCGAGGATGGAGACGCCGATGCCATATTCGATTGCCGTGGGCGTGCCGGCGCTGCCGAACCGCTCGACCGAGCGTAGGATGATGAGCACCGCCGCAACGCTGATCAGCGAGACCTGAAACAATGCGGCCAGAGCTTCCGCCTTGCCATGGCCGAACCGGTGGTCGTAATCCGCCGGGCGCGCGGCGAGGCGGACGGCGAAGAGCGTGACGAGGCTGGCGACCAGGTCTAGTCCGGTGTCGGCCAGCGAGCCCAGCATGGCGATGGACTCGGTGCGCAGCACGGCCCAGCTCTTCGCGGCCGCGAGAATGAGCGCCACGGCGACGCTGGCGAGCGCGGCCTTGCGATTGATCGCGCCGGTCGTGGCGAGATGATCCTCGCGCGCCGCAGGCGTCGCCGCACTCACCGTCCATGCCTCATGGATAGAGCATCTGCGCGGCCCAGCGACCTGCGCCGTCGGCCTCGTAGCGGCGACGCTCGTGGAGGCGGAAAGCCCGGTCCAGCCAGAACTCGATTGCGCGCGGGGCAAGGCGGAAGCCCGACCAATGCGGCGGGCGGGGCACGTCGACGCCGGCGAAGCGCGCCTCGACCTCCCTGATGCGATCCTCGAAGGTCTCGCGGGCATCCAGCGGCCGGGACTGATCGGATGCCCAGGCGCCGATTTGCGACACGCGCGGGCGCGAGGCGAAATAGGCGTCGGCCGTTGCGGCATCCACCGGGCCGACCGGTCCCTCGATCCGGATCTGGCGCCGCAGCGACTTCCAGTGGAACAGCAAGGCGGCCTCCGGATGGGCGAGCAGTTCCCCGGCCTTGCGGCTCTCGAAATTGGTGTAGAAGGTGAAGCCTTCCGGCCCATAGCCCTTGAGCAAGACCATGCGGGTGGAGGGTCGGCCCTGCGCATCGACGGTCGAGAGCGCCATGGCCTCGGGATCATTGGGCTCGCTGGCCCGGGCGTCGGCCATCCATTGGGCGAAGAGGGCGAAGGGATCGTCCGTCAGCGTGGTCGGCTCGGATGAGGTCGCGGTCTGTGTCATCATGCGCTTCACCTAGCCTGTGCGGCCGCGCGTGGAAACTCTCCTGTCGCTTCGTGCCCCGGAGGCGCGATGCCCATTCATATGGGGGCAAGGCGTGGGTCGATAGACTATGCGCGCCGATGCTGGACCAGTTGGGTGGGCTGGCGCGGAAACAAGCTCTGCGCAAGAGGACCACCATGAACGCCTCCGTCCCTGTCAGCTTCATCGCTGCCCTCTCCCTCCTCGCGATGGCCGCGCCGGGCGTCGCCCAATGGGGTCGCGGCCCGGATCGCTGGGGCGGCTCGCGCATCGATTCGCCGCGTGCACCTCTGGTGAGCAGCGGCCGTGACTCGCGCGAAGGGCAGGTCGATGCCGCACAGTTCACCGCCGAGGGCGGGGCCGCGCGGCTCGGCAGCGGGCCGGTTCAGGTTTCGACGCTGACCGGCGCGGTCGATGACGTCGCGGGCACCGCGCCCTTTGAAGCGGCGGTGATCGATCAGTTGGTGAAGGCCGGCTATAATACGTTGGCGCATGGCGAAGGCGAGAGCGGGCAGGTGACCGAACTGCGCATCCGCCGCGAGGTGCTGGTGCCCGAGGAGACCAAGCGCAAGCCGGTGAGCGGCGAAATGATGGTCGGAACCGGCACCTATGGATCGACGATGGGCATGGCGCTCGCGGTCGATCTCTCCAAACCGCGCAAGGCGCTGGTGTCGACCCGCATGGAAGCGCGCATCCTCGACAAGGCCACCGGCGCCCCCTTGTGGGAAGGCCGGGCCGAGATCGCGACGCGCGAGGGCGATTCGCGCTGGGGTGACCAGGCAATCGCCACGCGCCTCGCCGAGGCGATGTTCGAGCGCTTTCCGAACGGACCGGCGCGCGTCGCCGCGCGCTAGCCACACGCGCATCCCCACTTGCGGCGCCGCGCCGCAATCGCCAGATGAATGCCATGAGGCATGATATCTTCGTGAACGGGTGGGTAGAACGACATGGCTGATCCCTATTCGCTGCTGGGCGTCCCCCGCAGCGCGGACGAGGCGGCGATCAAGTCCGCCTATCGCAAGCTCGCCAAGGAGCTGCATCCGGACCGGAACAAGGACAATCCCAAGGCCGCGGAGAAATTCTCCGAGGTCACGCGCGCCTATGATCTGCTGTCCGACAAGGACAAGCGCGCCCGGTTCGACCGGGGCGAGATCGATGCCGACGGCAACCCCACGCATCCCTTCGGCTTTGGCGGACAGGGCGGGGGCCGCTCGCAGGGCGGCGGGCCGGAAGGCTTCGAGTTCGGAGCCGGCGGCGCTGACTTTTCGGACATTTTCGAGGGGCTGTTCAGCGGCGGCCGTGGCCGATCGGGCGGCGGCTTCGGCTTTGGCGGGCGCGGCGCGCCACCGCCGCAGCGTGGCGCCAACATGGCCTATCGCCTGTCCGTGCCGTTCGTCGATGCCGCGACACTGGCGCCGCAGCGCATCACGCTCGCCGATGGCAAGACCATCGATCTCAAGCTCCCTGCCGGTGTCGAGAACGGCACCCAGATGAAGCTGGGCGGCAAGGGCCAGCCGGGACCGGCGGGCGCGGGCGATGCCATCGTCACCATCGAGATCGGCGATCACGCTTTCTACAAGCGCGATGGCGACAATGTGCGGCTGGACCTGCCGATCAGCCTTAACGAGGCCGTTGCCGGCGCGCGTGTCAAGGTGCCCACGGTCGATGGGCCGGTGATGCTCGCTGTTCCGGCGGGCGCGCATTCCGGGCAGACGCTGCGGCTCAAGGGCAAGGGTTTCCATCGCAAAAGCGGTGGTCGCGGTGACCAGCTCGTCACGCTGATGATCGACGTGCCGGGCCATGATGCCGCGCTCAAGGCTTTCGTGGAGAGCTGGAGCGACACGCGGCCGTTGCGGACGCATCTGGGCGTGTGATCCCGGCGCGGGCGAGCCCTGCGCTATGGCCGGGGGGCGAGGGGTGCATGTGCGCGATTCCCTCGCCTGCCGCTTTGTTCTAGAGATCGGGCGTGCTGACCAATCCCTCTCCGCAATCGCCTGAAGCGCGCCGTCGCCGGTTGCGCGATCGGGGCGAGCGCCTGCGCGCGGAAATCGAGCGGAGCCGCTGGGCGAGCCGCGCCCTGGCGGTGGTCAAGCGCGTTGCGGTCGGCGTCTATAATGACGGCTTCATCCATGCCGGCAATCTCGCTTATCTGACGCTGGTCGCGGTTTTTCCCTTCTTCATCCTTGCTGCGGCAATCGCGCAGATTCTCGGGCGCACCCGCGCCGGCCTCGAAACGGTGAACGGCTTTTTGCTCACGGTGCCGCCCAGCGTCGCGCAGGTGCTGCGGCCGGCCATCGTCGATGTGCTGGAGGCGCGCACCGGCCCCTTGCTCTGGCTGGGTGCCATCATCGGCCTGTGGACCGTGGGCAGCTTGATCGAGACGATCCGCGACATTCTCCGCCGGGCCTATGGCACGCGCTCGACATCGCCCTTCTGGCATTACCGGTTGCGGGCCATGGGCATCATCGTGCTCAGTGTCTTCGGCGCGCTGCTGGCGCTTTCCCTGCAGGTTCTGCTGGTGGCGGCGGAGACGATCGTCGAGCAATTGCTGCCCGGCAGCGACCAGGCTTTCGCCATTCTCACCGCCACCCGCTTCGTGCCGGCGATCATCCTTTATCTCGCGCTTTACTTCATCTTCGCAGCGCTGACGCCGAGCCGTTATCGCGCCAAGCGCTTCCCGAAATGGCCCGGCGCGGCGTTCACGGCGGGCTGGTGGTATGTCACCTCGTTGCTGCTGCCGCTCTTCTTCTCGAACATCACCAGCTACAGCCTGACCTATGGCGGTCTGGCGGGCGCGATGATCACGCTCATTTTTTTCTTCATCATTGGGCTTGGCGTGGTAATTGGCGCCGAACTCAACGCCGCGCTGGCTGATTTCCCGGACGGGGAAGAACCGGCGGAAGAGACGGAGGATCCAACATCATGACAGGCCTTATGGCCGGCAAACGCGGCCTCATCATGGGGTTGGCCAACGACAAGTCGCTGGCCTGGGGTATTGCCAAGGCACTTCACGCGCAGGGCGCACAAATGGCCTTCTCCTATCTGGGCGAGGCGCTGGAGCGGCGCGTGCGCCCGCTGGCGGCGGAAGTCGGCTCTGATTTTCTGTTGCCCTGCGACGTGTCGGACATGGCGTCTGTCGATGCCTGCTTCGAGGGGCTGGCCGCGCGCTGGCCGACCATCGACTTCGTGGTCCACGCCATCGGCTTCTCGGACAAGAACGAGTTGCGCGGCGGCTATGTCGACACCAGCCTGGAAAACTTCCTGCTGACGATGAACGTCTCGGCCTACAGCCTCGTCGCCGTGACGAAGCGCGCGGTGCCGATGATGAGCGAAGGCGGGTCGATCGTCACGCTGACCTATTATGGCGCCGAGAAGGTGATCCCGCATTATAATGTGATGGGCGTCGCCAAGGCTGCGCTGGAGACCAGCGTCAAATATCTCGCCATGGATCTGGGTCCGCAGAACATCCGCGTGAACGCGATTTCGGCCGGGCCGATCAAGACGCTCGCGGCATCGGGCATCGGCGACTTCCGCTACATCCTCAAGTGGAACGAGCTGAACTCGCCGCTGCGCCGCAACGTCACCATCGAGGATGTCGGCGGGGCCGGGCTGTATCTGCTGTCCGATCTCGCCTCCGGTGTGACCGGCGAGATCCATCATGTCGATGCAGGCTATAACGTCATCGGCATGAAGGCCGAGGACGCGCCGGATATCGCGCTCGACAAGGGATGAGCGGCAGCGCAGCCGTCTGCGCTGCCCTGGCGGCTGAGCTGGAAAGAATGGCATGAGCTTCAATAGTTTCGGGCGGGTCTTCCGCTTCACCACCTGGGGCGAGAGCCATGGCCCGGCCATCGGCGCCGTGGTGGATGGCTGCCCGCCGGGACTGGCGCTGAGCGAGACCGATGTGCAGCCCTGGCTGGACAAGCGCCGCCCGGGCACATCGCGCTTCACCACCCAGCGGCAGGAGCCCGATCAGGTGCGCATCCTCTCCGGTGTGTTCGAGGGGAAGACGACCGGAACGCCGATCAGCCTGATGATCGAGAATGTTGACCAGCGCTCCAAGGACTATTCCGAGGTCGCGCAGGCCTATCGGCCCGGCCATGCCGATTATGCCTATGACGCCAAATATGGCCTGCGCGATTATCGCGGCGGCGGGCGCTCATCCGCGCGCGAAACGGCGAGCCGGGTTGCGGCGGGCGCCGTGGCACGGCTGGTGGTGCCGCAGGTCCAGATCCTCGGCTATGTCAGCGAAATCGGCGGGGACGCCATCGATCCTGCGGCATTCGATGCCAGCGAGATCGGCAACAATCCCTTCTTCTGCCCGGACCCGGCTGCGGCCGCGCGCTGGGAAGCGCTTGTCGATGCGGCCCGCAAGGATGGCTCCTCGCTCGGCGCCGTGGTCGAATGCGTCGCCATGGGCGTGCCTGCCGGCTGGGGCGCGCCGCTCTATGCCAAGCTGGACAGCGAACTGGCGGCGGCGATGATGAGCATCAACGCGGTGAAGGGCGTGGAGATTGGTGACGGCTTTGCGGCTGCGCGGCTGCGCGGCGAGGAGAATGCCGACCCGATGCGCCCGGGTAATGACGGGCGCCCCGTGTTCCTCGCCAATCATGCCGGCGGCATCGCCGGTGGCATCGCCACCGGTCAGCCGATCCGGGTGCGGGTGGCGTTCAAGCCGACCAGCTCGATCCTTATTCCGCAGGAAACGGTGACGCGCGAGGGGACGGCAGCGGACATCCGCACCAAGGGTCGCCATGATCCCTGCGTCGGCATTCGCGGGGTACCGGTCGTTGAGGCGATGATGGCGTTGGTGCTGGCCGATCAGGCGCTGCTCCACCGGGCGCAATGCGGATGAGGACGGCCCTCGCCATCCTCGCTCTGGCAAGCCTTGCCGCCTGCCAGTCCCAGCCTGCCGATCCGGACAATGGCGCGCAGGCGGGTCGCAACATGGCTGTGCCGGCCAATGACATCGCCGACGCGGCGAATGCGGCTGAGGAGCCGGCGGAGGCAGAGACGCTCGACCAGGTCGGGCCGATCCGCATTGGCGCCACCCTCGCCGAACTGGCCGCTGAAGGACTCGCGGTCGCCGGGCGGGATGATCCCATGCCGGGCTCGACCTGCACCTATGCGCATTTCAAGGGCTGGCCGGACGCGGCGGTGATGCTGGATGGCGACCATGTCGTGCGGGTCGATGTCTCCGATGCGCAGCATGAGGGACCATTTGGCGTGCGCGTGGGCCAGAGCGAAGCCGAGGCGATCAAGCGGCTCGGTTCAGCCGAGGTGCAGCCACATCCCTATACCGGCCCGACCGGCCATTATCTGGTGTTCCATCGAGCCAATGCGCCGACGGGGCTGATCGCGGAAACGGACGGCAAGACCGTGCAGAGCTGGCGCATCGGTCAGTGGGAGCAGGTCCAGTGGGTCGAAGGCTGCTCGTGATCTTAGCGCCCGCCGGTCATGGCTGATCTGCGGCAGGCCAGCACGGTCCTGCGCATTGCGACGCCGGGGCAGGCCATGGTGGAGATCAGCCGCGAGGTTTCGCACTGGGCTTTGGCGCAGGGCATGGACGAAGGCCTGCTTACCGTTTTCTGTCGTCACACCTCCGCCTCGCTCACCATTCAGGAAAATGCCGCGCCGGCGGTGCAGAAAGATCTGCTCGCCTGGCTGGCGCGGATGGCGCCTGAGGACCAGCGCTACCTGCATGACGATGAAGGGCCGGACGACATGCCGGCGCATCTCAAGGCCGTACTGACCGGCGTTTCGCTCAGCGTGCCGCTGATCGGCGGGCGGCTGGCGCTTGGCACCTGGCAGGGCATCTATCTGGTCGAGCATCGCCGTGCCCCGCATCAGCGCGAGGTGGCGTTGCATCTTCTGGGATGCTGAGTGGCTTTTTGCGTATTTGCGATGCGCTCCCCGCACTGTTAGCCTGCTTCGCAACACCACAAGGGGATCGAGCATGACCGAAGCCAGCGCGGGCGAAGACCGCAAGGAAACGCGCCTGCAATACTGGATGCTCGGCGGGTTCCTTGCGGGGCTGGTGCTGGGGCTGATCGTCCACAGCGTCGCGGCAGACGCGGCCTGGGTGGCGATCGTCACCACCTATGTCACGCAGCCCATTGGCCAGATCTTCCTGCGCCTGCTGTTCATGCTCATCATTCCGCTGCTGGTCTCGGCGCTGATCGTGGGCGTCGCGGATATGGGGGAGGCGCGGCATCTCAAGACCGTGGGCCTGCGCACCTTGCTCTACACGGTCGTCGTTTCCAGCATTTCGGTTGCCATCGCTCTGGCGCTCGTCAATCTGCTCCAGCCGGGCGGCGGCATCAATCCGACGCTGGCCCGCAGTATGATCGCGCAATCGGCGGAAGGGGCTGCCTCCATCGTGGCGCAGGCTGGCGAGTCCAAGACCGGCGTCGACGCTGTGCTGTCGATCGTGCCGACCAATATCGTCGGGGCAATGGGCGCGAATGACATTCTGGCGGTGATGTTCTTCGCACTGTTCTTCGGCGTCGGCTTCTTGCTGGTCGATCCGGCGAAGACCGCCACGCTCAAGGCCGGGTTCGAAGGCATTTTCGAGGTCTCGATGCGGCTTATCGGCCTTGTCATCAAGCTCGCGCCCATCGCCATCTTCTGCTTCATGTTCAATCTGGCGGCGCTGTTTGGCTGGGAACTGATCGGGCGTCTTTCCGCCTTCGTCTTTGTCGTGCTGCTGGCGCTCGGCCTGCAGATGTTCGGCGTGTTTCCGCTCATCCTCAAGTTCATCGCGGGTAAAAGCCCCATCGCCTTCTTCCGCGAGACGCAGGAAGCCAGCGTGATGGCTTTCGCCACAGCCTCTTCCAATGCAACCCTGCCCACGTCACTGCGCGTCGCCGAGGAGGGCCTGAAGCTCCCGCGCCCTATCTCCCGCTTCGTGCTCACAATCGGCGCCACTGCCAACCAGAATGGCTCAGCCATGTTCGAGGGCGTGACGGTGCTGTTTCTCGCGCAGTTTTTCGGCGTTGATCTGACGCTGGGCCAGCAGCTCGTCGTGATGCTCATCTGCATCATGGGCGGGATCGGCACGGCGGGCGTTCCGGCCGGTACGCTGCCGGTGATCGCGCTCATCCTCGCCAGCGTGGGCGTGCCCCCGGCGGGCATCGGGCTCGTGCTGGGTGTGGACCGCTTCCTCGATATGTGTCGCACCACGGTGAATGTGGTTGGCGATCTTGTCGCGGCGCAGGTGATCGCCAGCACCTCACGCGATGAGCTGCCGCAGGAGCCGGCCGATATCGTCATCCATTGATCGCTCCGATGGCTGGCGACCTGCAGACAATCGTCGACGAGATCGTCGCGGCCATGGCGGCCGAACGGGATCGCGGCGCCGTCGCGACCTATATCCCCGGCCTTGCCAACGTGTCCCCGGACCAGTTCGGCATGGCCATTGTCGGCGCGGATGGGACCATCGCCATGGGTGGGGATGCGCGCACGAGCTTTTCGATCCAGTCCATCTCCAAGGTGTTCGCGCTCACCATGGCGCTCGGCAAGGTGGGGGACCAGCTCTGGAAGCGCGTTGGCCGCGAGCCTTCCGGCAATGCCTTCAACTCCATCGTCCAGCTTGAGGCCGAACAGGGCATTCCGCGCAATCCGTTCATCAACGCCGGCGCGCTGGTGGTGGCGGACGTCAATCTCTCCGGCCATCAACCGCGCGAGTCCATCGGCGCGCTGCTGCGCTTCGTGCGCTATCTGGCCGATGACGAGAGCATCGCCATCGATGAAAGCGTGGCGCGGGGCGAGGCGGAGACCGGCTACCGCAACATTGCGCTGGCCAATTACATGCGGGCGTTCGGGAACATCCACAATCCCGTCGATCTGGTGACGGGCTGCTATTTCCACCAATGCGCCATCGCGATGGATTGCGTACAGCTGGCGCAGGCCGGCCGCTTCCTCATGCTGGATGGCCGCCAGCCGGCAGGCGGGCGCGTAGTCTCGCCCCGCCGCGCCCGCCGCATCAACGCACTGATGCTGACCTGCGGCCATTATGATGCCAGCGGCGACTTCGCCTTTCGGGTCGGGATGCCGGGCAAATCGGGCGTCGGCGGTGGCATTCTAGCCGTCGTGCCCGGCAAGGCGAGCATCGCCGTCTGGTCGCCGGGCCTCAACGAAAGCGGCAACTCCCACCTCGGCACACGTGCCCTCGAACGGCTGGCCGAAGCGACCGGCTGGAGCGTCTTCAGCGCGCGGGCGTGACCGGGGCAGGGCCGCTCTTGCGCATTCGGGTGATCACCGCCCTTGGCAAGCGGTTGCCGCGCGCCTAACTGGCATCCATGCCACCGGACAATCAGGATAAGGATCTGCCCACGCCGCCTGCATGGGCGACGTTGCGGCGTTTTCTGCCCTATCTCTGGCCGGCGGGTGAGCCCAATCTCAAGGCGCGGATCATCGTCGCGCTGGTGCTGGTGTTGCTGGGCAAGGCGATCATCCTCGTCATGCCCTTCGCCTACAAGGGCATCATCGACCGGATGGGGCCGGGGATGCAGGCGGGGGTGGCCGTCGCATTGGGGCTGGTGCTGGCTTATGCGGGCGCACGCTTTGGCGGCGTCGTCTCTGACAATCTGCGCAATGTCGCCTTCGAGCGGGTCGGGCGCAATGCCCAGCGGCTGATGGCCGAGCAGACGCTGCGCCACCTGCACAATCTCTCGTTGCGCTTCCACCTCAACCGCAAGACCGGCGGCGTCACCAAGGTCATCGAGCGGGGCACCACGTCCATCGAGACGATGCTGCACTTCCTGCTCTTCAACATTGCCCCGACGGCGATCGAGCTGATCGCGGTGTGCATCATCTTCCAGGTCAAGTTCGGCTTCGGGCTGGTGGCGGGCACGCTGGTGATGATCGCGCTCTACACGGCCTTCACGCAGAAGATCACCGAATGGCGCAACGCGCTGCGGCGGGAGATGGTCGATCTCGATACCGGGGCGACGGCCCATGCCGTGGACAGCCTGCTCAACTTCGAGACGGTCAAATATTTCACGGCGGAGGACCGCGAGGCCGCGCGCTACGGGGCTGCGCAGCGCAGCTACATGAACGCGGCGACCAAGAGCAACAACAGCCTTGCGATGCTCAACATCGGCCAGGCGCTCATCACCAATGTGATGATGGGCGGCGCGATGGCGTTCACGGTGTGGGGCTGGGCGCAGGGCCGGTTCACGCCGGGCGATGTCGTGCTGGTGAATGCGCTGCTGATGCAGCTTTTCCGCCCGCTCGATCTGCTCGGCATGGTGTATCGCACGATCCGCCAAGGCCTCATCGACATGGAGGCGATGTTCAGGCTGATCGATACCGAGACCGAAATAAAGGACGTGCCCGATGCGCCGCCGCTTACGGTGACGGCCGGCGATATCCGCTTCGAGGACGTGGTATTCGGCTATGATCCCGACCGGACGATCCTCAAGGGCGTGAGCTTCCATGTCGCGGCGGGTACGACGCTGGCGGTGGTCGGCCATTCCGGCGCCGGCAAGTCGACCATCGCGCGGCTGCTCTTCCGCTTCTACGATATTCAAGGCGGCCGCATCCTCATCGACGGGCAGGACATCGCCCGCGTGCAACAGACCTCGCTGCGCGCCGCCATCGGTATCGTGCCGCAGGACATGGTGCTGTTCAACGATACCATCGGCTACAACATCGCTTATGGCCGCGACGGCGCGACGCAGGCGGATATCGAGGCCGGCGCGCGCGGGGCGGCGATCGACCGCTTCATCGACTCCCTGCCCAAGGGCTATGACACGCGGGTGGGTGAGCGTGGCCTCAAGCTCTCCGGTGGTGAGAAGCAGCGCGTCGCCATCGCGCGCACGCTGGTCAAGGACCCACCGATTCTGGTCCTTGATGAGGCGACCAGTGCGCTCGACAGCCGCACGGAAGCAGCGATCCAGACCGTGCTCGATGACGTGGCGGCGCGGCGCACGACGATCATCGTCGCGCACCGGCTCTCGACCATCGTCCATGCCGACAGCATCATCGTGATGGATGACGGCCGCGTGGTCGAGCAGGGCACGCATGCGCAATTGCTCGCGCTCGGCGGCCATTATGCGCAGATGTGGATGCGCCAGCAGGCCGAGCGGATGAACCCGGAGGCGGGATTGGCAGCATCCGAACCCAGCGCCTCGCTGGAGGATGCGGCGGAGTAGCTCAGGCGGCGATATCCGGCGCGATGCTGTGCTTCATCATGTCCACCGCGCGGGAGGTCGCGAGGCGGGTGTCCCCGGCCAGCTTCTTCACCTCATTGGCGACGACCGCGAAACCCTGACCGGCCTCGCCGGCGCGGGCGGCTTCGATGCGCGCGTTGAGCGCCAGCAGGTTGGTCTGGTTGGCGATGGCGCCGATCGTGGTCACGATGGCCGCCAGTTCGGCCATGGTGGACTGGAGCCGCGCATTGCCGCGCTGCAACTCACCCTGCAGGCGCTGGCTTTCCTCATAGCGGGCCTGCACTTCCTGTTCGAGCTGGACCTGCCGGGTGACGTCGGATGCGATCTTGAGGATGCGCACCGGTCTGCCCTGACAATCGACAACGGGATTGTAGGTGGCCTGAAGATAGACGGGGGCGCCGCCGCGTGAGCGCCGCTCATAGCGGCCGGCGTGGAACGCGCCGGAGGTCAGTGTCCGCCAGAAGGCCGCATAGTCAGTGGAGCGCACGAAGGATGGCGCGCAGAAGATGCGATGATGCTCGCCGACCACCTCATCGAGGCGGTAGCCCAATGTCTCGAGCAGGACGTCATTGGCCCACAAGATGGTGCCTTCGGGGCTGAATTCGATGACGCCCTGGGACCGGCAAATGGCTTGCCAGGCTGCGTCGGTCCGCCCGTCTTCGAGATATGCGTTCATGAATCACCTTGTGGTCGTCCCGGCAGGTGAGGCCCCTGTGGTTAAGCGCTGCTTACCATAAGGTGGTTTCGCGACGAGCCGTTGAACGCGGCAGGAGGGGTTATCGCAACCGGAGCATCATGCCGGGGCGAAGCAGCCCAAGGACGGCGCGCATATCCTCCGGGGCGATGGCGACACAGCCTTCCGTCGCCTTGGGCTGGCCATTCTCACCGATCACCCATTGGTGGAAGAAGATCGCGCTGCCCATGCCGGGCGTTGGCGGCGCATCATTATGGCCAAGGACGATGATGACGTCATAGGCCTGATCCGCGCGTGCAAGTCGCTCGTGGCTGGTGTGGCGCGGCAGGTGGACGGGCCGGTTATAGGCCGGGTCGGCGGGATCGTCGCTCCAGCCATCGTCCGGCCGGACCCAGCGCCACGGGATTGCGGGCGCCTGAGCGGCATCGATGCGACCGGGGCGGAGCAGCGCGGCGCGCACTGGCCAATCACCGATGGGCGAGGCGCCGTCGCCTTCGCGCTTGTCCGCCGCAGCAATGAGCCCGCTCTTGCCGATGACGCAGGCGCAGGACCAGTCGCCGATGGTCAGGCGCCCCGCCTCGCCATCGACCAGAATGGCTGGCGCTTCGCTCACAACTGATGGCCGGTGCGGTCCCGCTTGGTGGCGAGATAGCGCTCATTATGGGGATTGGAGGGCAAAGCCAGCGGCAGCCGTTCGGCCACGCGGATGCCCTGCGATTCCAGGCCGGCGACCTTCTCCGGATTGTTGGTGAGCAGCCGGATTTCGTCGATGCCGAGCAGATCGAGCATGCGTGCCGCGACGCCGAAATCGCGCGCATCGATGGCGAAGCCCAGGCGGACATTGGCGTCCACCGTGTCGAAGCCCTGATCCTGCAGCTGATAGGCACGCAGCTTATTGATGAGGCCGATCCCGCGCCCCTCCTGCCGGAGGTAGAGCAGCACGCCCCAGCGCGCATGGGCGATCTCGTGCAGAGCGCCGTGCAATTGCGGGCCGCAATCGCATTTGAGCGAGCCGAGCACGTCGCCGGTCAGGCACTCGCTGTGCAGGCGGACGACCGGGGCGCTGCCGTCACGCTCGCCGATGACCAGGGCGATGTGCTCGCGCGGATCTTCCGGCGAGCGGAAGGCGATGATCTGCGCATCCACGCTGGCTTCGACGGGCAGACGCGCGCGGGCGGCGATGGCGAGCCGGGTCGGGTCTGCATAAGTGGCGATATCGTCCGCGCTCAGCTGCACCTCGGCTTCGGCATCCTCGGAGCCGATGAAGAAGGCGGGCAACATGCCGGCGAGGCGCGCAAGGGTGAGGGCTGCGGCGGCCAGGGCCGGGTGCGGCACCGGCAGGGCGCGGAACGGGCCTTTGAGCGGCGTCGCGAGATCGCGCACCGGATCGGCAATGGCCATGGCGGCGGCGGGCGAATCGATCCAGCGCTCGCGGGCGATGAGCGCCGGCGCTTGTGGGTCCGCCGCCTCCCGCTGGTTGGCGAGCTTGAGCGTGACGGCGCGCGCGGCGGAGAGCAGCAGGGGCGCCTCTGCCGCCGGGTCGAACGAGGAGAGGCTCGTCGGCGTCGCGCCTTCCACAGGCAGCAGCGTCAGTGCGCCGCCTGCATCGACCAGCCGGATAGGCCAGCCGCGCCGAAGGGCATCGATGGCGCGAGCCGCAGCGCGCCCGTCCATTATCGCGCGCCCATCAGAAGGCGAATTCCGTGATCAGCGGGGCGTGGTCCGAGGGGCGCGTCCAGCTGCGGCAGCCCTCGGCGACCTGATGCGAGACCGCCGTCTCCGCGAGGTCGGGGCTCAGCCACATATGGTCGAGCCGGCGGCCGCGATCCGACTTCGCCCAATCCTGCGCGCGGTAGCTCCACCAGGTGTAGAGCCGCTCGGGCGCGGGCACGAAGCGCCGGCCAAGGTCGATCCAGTTGTGCGAGCTTTGGAGATGGCCGAGCAGGTCGCGCTCGATCTGCGTGTGGCTGACGACGTTGATGAGCTGCTTGTGGCTCCACACGTCGCACTCCAGCGGCGCGACGTTGAAGTCGCCGAGCAGCAGGGTCGATCCGCCGAGCTTGCCGGACCAATCGATCATGCGTTGCAGAAAATCGAGCTTCTGGCCGAACTTGCGATTGATCGTGCGGTCCGGCTCTTCGCCGCCGGCGGGCACGTAGACATTCTCGATGCGCAGGCCGTTTTCCAACCGCACGCCGATGTGGCGCGCCTCGCCATTGGCCTGCCAATCGAGTCGCTCGTCCTCACGCACCGGAATGCGGCTGACGATGGCCACGCCATGGTGCATCGGCTGGCCGTTCAGCACCTGATGATTATAGCCGAGCCGGCGGAACAGGCCCTCCGGAAAGGAGCCGTCCACGACCTTCGTCTCCTGCATGCACAGAACGTCCGGCTGATACTCGGTAAGGAAGCGCTCGACGATTTCGAGGCGGGCGCGGACGCTGTTGATATTCCAGGAGGCGATCTTGAGAGTCTGCTTGGTCGACATGGCCAAAGTCCCTAGCCGCCCTCGGCGCCGAACCCAAGCCGCGAAGCGATTATTTTGACTCGAGCGGCTGCGTGCCGCGGCATCAGACCGGGCGGATCGCGCGGACATCGAAAACCCCCGCTCCGGGGGGCATGGAGCGGGGGCTCGAAGAAAGCGCCTGAATTTTTGCGCATGTGGTGCGGGGCGAAGCCCGGGCAACAGGGGGGAATCCCGAGGTCAGTCCCCGCGCCACATCGCTTTTCTAAGTCACCCCAGATGACCGCCCGATGAATGGACCTGTCAGACTTGGGCAAGATTGTCGGTTTTTGCGCACGGGAAAATGCCGCGCGGGGATCACCCGTGAAAAAAATTCCGCCCGGATGGGGCGGGCGCGGGTTTGATGCCGATCAATGTCGGCGGCGCCGTTCGGTGAAAAGAGGGCTCATCACATGGTTTGCAGGAGCATTCGCGATGAACCTTCTTATGCAGTGGCCGGTCCTGACCTTCATCGGCATGGTTGCGGTCTTTGGCGTCATTCTGGCGGCGGTTTCGGTTCTCGATCTCAAGAGCGAGTGACGGCCGGCGGGCATGCGCCGGGACGGACGGGCCTTGCCGGTGAGGCAGGGGCGCCTATCTCGGCTGCATGGCCGTCCCACCCCCGCACGTTGCCGTCGTCGATCGACCGCTGTCGCAGCCGGAGTGCGCGCTGGTCGAGCGGGTGTTCGGCGATGCGATCGCCCTGGACGAGGTGCGGATTCGCAACCGCAAATGGTGGCCCTTTCAGCCGCGTGCCATCGTCATGGCGCCGCGGGGGCATATTCATTTCCATCCGCAGGGGCACAGCTACTGCGATTGCTTCGGCGCCGGCGATCTCTCGGCACAAGGGCTTTTCATTCACGAAATGACGCATGTCTGGCAGCACCAGACCGGCATCAACCTGCTGCTGCGACGGCACCCGTTCTGCCGCTATGATTACGACTTCCAGCCGGGCAAGCCGTTCGCGCGCTATGGGATCGAGCAGCAGGCGGAGATTGTCCGCCATGTCTTCCTGATGCGCAGCGGCCGGCAGGTGCCGGGCAAGCCGTCCTTGCCGGAGCTGGAGGCGATCCTGCCGTTCGGCAAGGCGTGAGCCGCTCAGGCGGTGGCGTCTTCCAGATCGACCAGCCGGTGATAGCCACCGCGATAGAAGATCAGCGGCGATCCCTCGGGCGCACGCTCCATGGCCTGCACCGCGCCGACGACGAGAAGATGGTCGCCCAGTTCCACAACCTTTTCGATCGCGCATTCGATCCATGCGAGCGTACCATCGAGAATCGGCAGGCCGCCGGGGCTGGTGCCATGGGCCATGCCCTCGAACTTGTCATCATGCCGCGAGGCGAATCGCCGGCAGGTCTCCAACTGGGCATTGCCCAGCACATTCACGCAGAAGCGGCCGGTGGTGGCGATATTGGCCCAGCTGCCCGAGCGCTTGTCGGGCAGGAAGCCGACCAGCGGCGGGTCTAGCGAGATCGAAGAAAAAGTGCCGACCGCCAGACCCCAGCGCTGACCGTCCGCATTATTTGAGGTGATGACGCATACGCCGGTGGGATAACTGCCGAGAACGTCGCGGAAATGCTTGGGATCAATCAATGCGCCACCTGTTTCTTTTGGCGCCCGCCTGTTCGTGACGGAGGCCGCATTCCAATACACTGCGGTGAAAACCGCTCACCGGTATGGCGCCCAACCTGCAAGCTGTGACGTGAGCCTGTCAACCGCCCCCTTTTCAACCCGCAGCATCCTCCGCCTGCAGGCGAGTCGCCGTTTCCCGGATCAGCGCGATCATGTTCGGCAGCCCTTGGGTGCGGTTGGACGAGAGCTGGCGCTTGAGGTCGAAGGGTGCCAGCGCCTGTTCGATATCGAACGTCGCGACCTCCGCCGGCATCCGGTCCTGCACGGTGAGGAGGACCAAGGCGATGATGCCCTTGGTGATGGCAGCGTTGCTGTCCGCCAGGAAATGCAGCGCGCCATTGTCCAGCCGTGTCGGGTAGACCCAGACGGAGGCGGAGCAGCCCCGCACGAGCGTCGCGTCCGTCTTCAGCGCGTCCGGCATCGGCTCCAGTTCGCGGCCCAGGTCGATCAGCAGCCGGTAGCGCTCATCGCCTTCGAGCAGTTCGTAATCGTCCTGGATGGTCTGCAATGTCGTCATGCCGCCCATATAGGTCGCGGCGCGCGGGAGGCCAGTGAAACTCTGCGGATCAGACGTCGATGCCGGCGGCGATGGCCTCCAGCTTGCGGATGCGCTCCTTGAGGTCGGCCATCTCGATCAGCCCGCCCGCCATGGGTGCATCTGGCGTCGGCGCGCGCGGGGCGGCGCGGCTGGCGGCCATGTCCAGCTCCGCCCGCTTGAGCGCCAGCCATCCGTTCCAGCCCTTGAGCGAGGCCAGGGCGACAAGTGCAAACGACAAAGTTAGCGCTATCACGGTCATGGCGTGCTTCACGAGGTCAAGTTCGGTCATGACTCTATCTCCTCCTGTCGATGTCTTAGTGGTCGGTCCGCGTGGGCATTTCGTGAGAGACGGATTCAGCGCCGCCGAGCTGGTCGATTTCGTGGGCGAGGGCGGCGCCGCGATCGGTCACGATCCGCTCCAGCACCCGCACCCGCTGCTCCAGCCGCTCGACCCGCGCGGCATATTGTGCGGCCTTTTCTGCGGTCTGTGTGCCGAGCACGTCCAACTCGCGCTCGCGGAGCTTCATCTTCTGCCGCATATATTTGCTCCAGATGCCCCCGATGACCGGGATGCCGACGACAATCATGAAGAATAACAGCATTGAAGCGGGCATGATGGGGCTCCCGGCCAGTTGGATGGCGATCAGTTGGAGGGGGTGCGCAGGCTCTCGATCTCGTTGGTCAGATGCAGGGCGCTGTCGGTTACGATGCGCTCGACATTGGCCAGCCGATCCTTGACCGCGCCAAGCTCGGCACGCAGCTGCGCATTCTCCTGGCTGAGCAGCTTGATCCGCTCGCTCAGCTCCTCATTCTTTTGCGGATAGACGGCCTTGCCCCAGCTGTTCTCGAGCGGATAGCCGTGCCGGACGCGCAGCCACGTGTTGAAGACCCATCCGGCGATGGCCAGCAGGCCGATCAGTGAACTGGCGCCGACGATGAGCGGCATCGATTCGACGACGGCGTCTGCGGTGATAGGATCCATGGTTCAAATTTCCCTGTAATCGAGCGCTGTTGCGCCTCTCATTCGCATCGCGCGTCCTGTCAGCGCAGGCTGTCGATCTCGTCGGCAAGCCGGGTGTTGCGGCTGGTGTAGAAGGTCTCGATGTCGGACAGGCGCCGGTCGATGTCGCGGAACTTGCTGCGCACATCGCGGGTGGAGCGCGCCGGATTGGTGCGCACGCCCTGCCAGAAGCGCTCGTCTTCCCGGTCGGCGTAGAGGCCGGTCGGCTTGGGCTCGGCCATCCATGCGGCGAGCAGATAGGCGATCACCGTCCAGGGGAAGCCGCCAGCCAGCGTCACGAGCACGGCGCCAATGCGGACCCAGAGCACGTCGATGCCCATATAGTCGGCAATGCCGGCGCACACGCCCATGGCTTTGGCATTTTTCTTGTCGAGGTAGAATTTGGTGCGGCGGGCGGACATCTCAGTTCCTCCTGTCGAAATAGGGATCGTCGCTCGCGCTCGGGCGGGCTGGACGGAAATCGGGATTATCGGCGGCGATGATCCGCTCGACCGTCTGGAGGCGCTCCTCCAGGCGACGGGCGAGCATGTGCATCTCATCGAGCAGCCGTTCGTCCTCATCGGTGATCTTGGGCGCCTGCTTCCACTTGGTGACATAGTGGAAGATCAGCCACGGCATGCCGATGAACAGCATGCCGCAGATGACGATGGGCAGAAAGACGTCCTCCATGGATCAATCCTTCCTGGCTTGCGCGGCCTTGAGCGCCGCGAGTTCGGCTTCCACCTTGTCGGCGGACTGAAGTTCGGCGATCTCCTGCTCCAGCGTCTTGGGCTGACCGCCCAGACCCATGGCATCGGCCTCGCCTTCGGCCAGATCGACCCGGCGCTCCAGCAGTTCGAAGCGGGAAAAGGCATCCTGCACGCGCTCGCCATTGTACATCTCGCGCGCACGCCGGCGCGTCTGTGCACTCTCCATGCGGGCGACGAGGCTGTTCTGCCGGACACGCGCCTCGCGCAGCTTGGCCTGCAGCTTGGCGATGTCTTCTTCGGATGCGGCCAGCGCCTCATCCAGCATGGCAATCTGCCCGCGCAGCTGCTCGGCCATGTCGCCGGCCTTCTGCTTCTCGACCAGCGCGGCCTTGGCAAGGTCTTCGCGATCCTTGGAGAGGGCGAGCTGCGCCTTCTCGACCCAGCTTTCCTGCAGGGCATCGAGCTTGGCGATGTGGCGGCGCATCTCCTTCTGGTCGGCGATGGTCCGCGCTGCCGATGCACGCACCTCGACCAGCGTCTCCTCCATTTCGAGGATGATCATGCGGATCATCTTGGCCGGGTCCTCGGCGCGATCGAGCAGATCGGTCACGTTGGCGGCAATGATGTCCCGGGTGCGAGAGAAAATACTCATGTACATACTCCAACTGAGGCGGTTCGGTCGGGGCAGCGGGGGTGTGCTGCCCCGACCTTGAAGCCGTCACACAAGGGATTGTGACGGCTTGTCCGGTGTGTTGTCCAGAGCCGCTGCAGTCGTGGCGGCAGGGTTGCCGGTGACAGCAGGGCCGACAGCGCCGATCACCATGATGGCGCTGAAAATAAGGGTAAGACATGCTGCGGCGGTCTGAGCACCGAAGCGGTCGATTGTGTTCAACATGGCGGTCTCTTCCTGATCCTGGTTAGGCCTTCAAATCCCGCTCATTGGCGGATTGCCCAATGCAATGCAGGGGGCGTGCCAATTTCTGAGAAGCCCGGATTTTCGCCAATTTCTTCTTGATCGAGGTGGGCGCGAAGCATTGTTTGTTGCAATGAGTTGGGAAATATCCCTAAAAGTTGGGAATGGAAAAGACGACGCATTTTGTCGGGGAATCCCTCGCCTTTCTGGATGCGGTCGAGCAGGCCGGCCGTGCGGCTGACCTCAACCGCCCGGTGCTGGTCATCGGCGAGCGGGGTACTGGCAAGGAGCTGATCGCCGAGCGCATCCATCGCCTTTCCCAGCGCTGGGATGGGCCGCTCATCATCATGAACTGCGCCGCCTTGCCCGAGACGCTGATCGAGGCCGAGCTGTTCGGCCATGAGGCCGGCGCCTTCACCGGCGCGACACGGGCGCGGGCCGGTCGCTTCGAGGAGGCCGATGGCGGCACATTGTTCCTCGATGAACTGGGCACGCTCTCCATGGCGGCGCAGGAGCGGCTGCTGCGCGCCGTGGAATATGGCGAAGTGACGCGCATCGGCAGTTCGCGGCCGCTCAATGTTGATGTGCGGATCGTCGGGGCGACCAACGAGCATCTGCCCGATGCCGTGGAAGCCGGGCGGTTCCGGGCCGACCTGCTCGACCGGCTGAGCTTCGAGGTGATTACCCTGCCGCCTCTGCGCGGGCGCGAGGGCGATGTCGACGTTCTGGTCGAGCATTTCGGGCGCAAGATGGCATCGGAATGCGGCTGGTCGTCATGGCCGGGCTTTTCCAAGCGGATGATGACGGCGCTCAACGCCTATCGCTGGCCCGGCAATGTGCGCGAGCTGCGCAATGTGGTCGAGCGCGCCGTGTATCGCTGGCCCGATCCGGATCGGCCGATCGACGAGATCCAGCTCGATCCGTTCGCCTCGCCATGGAAGCCGCAGCCGATGCCGGGAAAACCCGCTGCCGCCAGCGCGGCGCCTGCCGCCGGTCCTTCCGAGGGTGGCGCGGTCGAGGACGGGCGATTGCTGATCGCGCTGGACGATGTCGCCGACTTTCGCGGCGCTGTCGACGCGCATGAGGCTGCGATCCTGCGCCATGCCCTCCAGCGCCACCGCTTCAACCAGCGCGCCACGGCCAAGGCGATCGGGCTCTCCTACGACCAGTTGCGGCACTGCCTGAAGAAACACGCCCTGCTTTGAGGCACTTGCGCCTCGCGCAGGGCGCCGGCCGGTCAACCGCCGTTGAAGTTGACCATGCAGTAGAGCATCGGGATCGACAGCAGCGTGTTGGTGCGGCTGAAGATCATCGCGCGGGTGGCGGCGCTGGCTTTGGTCGCATCGTCGGCGGCCACCAGCCCCAGCGCCTTCTTCTGCGCCGGCCAGATCACGAACCACACGTTGATCGCCATGATCACGGCGAGCCACATGCCCAGACCGATCAGTTGATAGGGCGCCTTGAACGCGAACGCCTCGTGCAGATAGCCGGTGCGCCATGCCACCAGCAGACCGGTCAGCACGGTCAGCGCCGCGGCCCAGCGGAAGAAAAACAGCGCGGAGGGCGCGATGAACTTGGAGACGCCCGGTTTCAGCTCTGCCGGGACCTTGGGCATGGTCGGGATCTGCACGAAGTTGAAGTAATAGAGCAGGCCGATCCACAAAATGCCGAAGAAGGTGTGCAGCCAGCGCAAGGCGGCGGAGACGGATTCGCCATTCGGGCCAATGCCGTAAATGACAGCCAGGGTCAGAATAACCCCGATCAGCAGGACGAGATGCAGATTGCCGAACAGTTTCGTCATGATGCTCCCCCAGTCGTTTGCCGGGTGCTTTGACTGCACCCTCCCCTAAAGCCGGTTATCGGCCATCGCACAGGCTATGCCAAAGTCGCGCCGCTGTCATATCGAAATTATATTTGGCGCTGATCGGGAGAGATGACTGGAAAGCTGCCGGTCTACGCGCCATCTGCTGCGGGCAACCGACACGAATCGCGCGCCTGCGCGTTTCGCCTGCAGAACGACTTTAATGCACCAAGAGGAGATTAGCGCCATGGCATTCACACTGCCCGACCTTCCCTATGCCAAGACCGCCTTTGGCGATGACATGTCGGCCGAGACCTTCGACTATCACCACGGCAAGCACCACAATGCCTATGTGACGAAGGCCAATGAGCTGGTTGCCGCTGATCCGGCCCTGCAGGGCAAGTCGCTGGTCGAGCTGATCAAGTCCTCCAAGGGCGGGCTGTTCAACCAGGTCGGCCAGATCTGGAACCACAGCTTCTTCTGGCAGTGCCTCTCGCCCGAGAGGCAGGAGCCCAGCGGCAAGCTGGCCGATCTCATCAACGAAGGCTTCGGCTCGACCGACGCGCTGATCGAGAAGCTGAAGGCGGAAGCCGTCGGCCACTTCGCCAGCGGCTGGGCCGCCCTCATCCTCAAGGATGGTAAGCTGGAAGTGACCAGCTATCACGACGCCGATTGCCCGGTGGCGCATGGCGATACGCCGCTGTTCATCCTCGATGTGTGGGAACACGCCTATTACATCGATTATCGCAACGCGCGCCCCAACTTCGCGGACACGATCCTCAAGAAGCACGTCAACTGGGCGTTCGTCGCCGAGAATCTGGACGGCAATGGCGCCGAGCGGGCCAACCAGCCGGGCTGAACCCGCCGCGTTGGATTTTGAAGGAGGGGCTGGCGAAAGTCGGCCCCTTTTTCATTGTCGTAATGAAATTAACAGTGCTCCTGCGAAGGCAGGAGCCTAGGGCGGTAAGATCTGTCAGTTGCGCCCTGGGTTCCTGCTTTCGCAGGAACACGCCGTAGGGCCACAATGGCCGACCTAACTCAGCCGCTCGATATCCTCGCGGCTCAGCGATCCGGGGATGATCATCACCGGGCAGGGGAGGGTGCCGGCATCATTGCCGGCAAAGTGCGCCACCAGCGGGCCGGGCGCGCCCTTGGGTGCCGCGCCGAGCACGAGCGCGGCGACCGTTTCGCCCGAGGCCAGCATCTCTTTCACCGATGCCACGGGATCGCCGACCTTCACCGTGATCGCGGGCTGGATGCCGGCTTCTGCCATCAGCGTGCCGGCGGCACTGGCCGCGAGAGCCTCGGCGCGGGCGCGCGCTTCCTCCTCCATCGTCGCCTGCACGGCGCCCCATTGGACGAACTCGGTCTTGGGCACGAGCGCCAGCATATGCACGCCGCCGCCCGTCTTGGCAGCGCGGCGCGCGGCGAACAGCAGGGCCGATTCCGCCTCGCTGCTTTCGTCCACCACGACGAGATAAGTCCGCATCATCGCCTGCTCCCCCGAAGAAACCGGCTCGGTAGGTGCGGGAAATTCGGTCTGGATGCAAGGGATGGCCTTGACCCCGACGGGCAAAGCGTGAAGGTGGCCGGTGATTGTCCAACCCGAAAAACAGGAAAGCCTGGCCCCCATGGCGATCAATATCCAGATGCCCGCCCTCTCGCCGACCATGGAGGAAGGCACGCTTTCGAAATGGCTCGTGAAGGAAGGCGACACCGTCTCGTCCGGCGATCTGCTCGCCGAAATCGAGACCGACAAGGCCACCATGGAATTTGAAGCCGTGGACGAAGGGGTCGTCGGCAAGATCCTCGTCGCCGAAGGGACCGACAATGTGAAGGTCGGCACCGTCATCGCGGTTCTGGTCGAGGAAGGCGAGGAGGTGCCGAGCGGCGATGCCCCCGCTGCAGCCAAGCCCGCACCCAAGGCCGACGCCGCTCCGGAGAAGAAGCCGGAAGCCGCCAGCGCCCCCAAGCCGGAGCCGGAAGTCGCGAAATCGACTGCCGCGCCGGTCGCTGCCTCCTCTGGCGATCGCGTCAAGGCCAGCCCGCTTGCCCGCCGCATCGCCACGAACAGCGGCATCGATCTGGCCGCGGTTTCCGGTACTGGTCCCAATGGCCGTATCGTGAAGGCCGATCTGGAGGGCGTGAAGCCCGGCAGCACCGCGCCAAAGCCCGCCGCGAGCCCCTCAGCGGCGCCCGCAGCGTCGGCTCCGGCCGCGCCTGCGCCTGTGGCCGCGACCGCGCAGGATTTCGGGATTCCGCACGAGGTCGAGAAGCTCTCCAACATGCGCAAGACCATTGCGCGCCGCCTCACCGAATCGAAGCAGCAGGTGCCGCACATCTACCTCACCGTGGATGTGCGCCTTGATGCGCTGCTCAAGCTGCGTGGCGAGTTGAACAAGGCGCTCGAATCGCAGGGCGTGAAGCTCTCGGTCAACGATCTGCTCATCAAGGCGCTGGCCAAGGCGCTGATCGCCGTGCCCAAGTGCAATGTGCAGTTCGCCGGCGACCAGTTGCTCAAGTTCAGCCGAGCCGACATCTCGGTGGCCGTGTCCATCGAGGGCGGACTGATCACGCCGATCATCACCGATGCCGGCGCCAAGTCCGTCTCGGCCATCTCGACCGCGATGAAAGACCTCGCCACCCGCGCCAAGGAAGGCAAGCTCAAGCCGGAAGAGTTCACCGGCGGCACCGCCAGCCTCTCCAACATGGGCATGATGGGCATCAAGCAGTTCGAGGCAGTGATCAATCCGCCGCAGGCGATGATCATGGCGATCGGCGCTGGCGAGAAGCGGCCCTATGTGATCGACGATGCGCTTGGCATCGCGACCGTCATGTCCGCCACCGGCAGCTTCGATCATCGCGCGATCGATGGTGCGGACGGCGCGGAGCTCATGAAGGTGTTCAAGGAACTGGTAGAGGCGCCGCTGGGTCTGGTGGCGTAAGCGCACCATGGCCGCTGACGAGGATGTCCTGCCGGAAGGTGCGCCCGCCACGCGGATCACCGCGATGCCGGCGGATGCCAATCCCTATGGGGACATTTTCGGCGGCTGGCTGATGGGCCAGATGGATATGGCGGCGGCGCTTGTCGCCTCGCGGCACAGCAAGGGCCGGGCTGTCACCATCGCCGTGGAAGGCATGCAGTTCCACCGCCCGGTGCTGGTGGGGGACGAGGTCTCCGTCTTCGCGACGCTCGTAAAGGTGGGCAGCACGTCGATGACCATTGAGGTCGAAGCCTGGCGCCGCGCGCGGCACAGCGAGGAAACCTACAAGGTCACGCAGGCCCGGTTCATCTTCGTCGCCATCGACGAAGTGCGCCGCCCTCGCAGGGTGCCGCCGATGGTTGCGGAGGCGTGATGGTTCCAGGCGCTTCGTTTTTCCCCTCTCCCCTTGAGGGAGAGGGAGGGACCCGCCGCAAAGCGGTGGGAGGGTGAGGGGTGCCAGGCTACAGCACAAGCACTCTGATCCAAGCGAAGCGTTTGCGTCGCGATCTGACCGACGCGGAACGCCTGCTCTGGAAAGCGCTCCGGAGGGGCCAGCTAGGTCTCAAATTTCGAAGGCAGCAACCGATCGGCCCCTTCATCGCCGATTTTGTCTGCCCGGAGCGGCGGCTAATTCTCGAGGTCGATGGCGGTCAGCACGCGGAAAGCCCGTCCGATGCCGCTCGCACGGCTTGGCTCAATGAGCGCGGCTACATTGTGCTGCGGTTTTGGAATCATGATATTCAAACCAACTTGCAGGGAACGCTCGAAGCGATATCTGCGGCGTTGAAAACCCCTCACCCTCCCACCGCTGCGCGGCGGGCCCCTCCCTCTCCCTCAAGGGGAGAGGGCATCATGGATGGAGCATTTCGTGTCTGAATCCTATGACGTCATCGTTCTCGGTTCCGGCCCCGGCGGCTATGTCGCGGCGATCCGCGCGAGCCAGCTTGGCCTCAAGACGGCCATTGTGGAGCGCGAGCTGCTCGGCGGTATCTGCCTTAACTGGGGCTGCATCCCGACCAAGGCGCTGCTGCGCTCGGCCGAGATCTTCCATTATATGAGCCACGCCAAGGATTATGGCCTGGCCGCCGAGAAGATCAGCGCGGACATTGAGGCGGTGGTGAAGCGCTCGCGCGGTGTTGCCAAGCAGCTCAATGCCGGCGTCACGCACTTGATGAAGAAGAACAAGGTCGCCGTGCACATGGGCACGGGTACGATCACCGGCAAGGGCAAGCTCTCGGTCACGGACAAGGACGGCAAGAAGACCGATCTGGCGGCCAAGCACATTATCGTGGCGACCGGTGCGCGGGCACGCGACCTTCCGTTCGCGCCGGCCGACGGCAAGCGCATCTGGACCTATCGCACCGCGATGACCCCGCCGGAAATGCCGGGCAAGCTGCTGGTCATCGGCTCGGGCGCCATCGGCATCGAGTTCGCGAGCTTCTATAACGACATGGGCGCGGATGTGACCGTGGTCGAGATGATGGATCGCATCGTACCCGTCGAGGACAAGGACGTTTCGGCGTTCCTTGAAAAGCAGCTGGTGAAGCGTGGCATGAAGATCGTCACCGGCGCCTCGCTGGAGAGCCTCAAGGCCAGCGACAAGGGCGTCACCGCCGCCATCAAGGGCAAGGATGGCAAGAGCGAGACCAGCGAGTTCAGCCATTGCATCGTCGCCATCGGCATCGTGCCGAACACCGAGAATATCGGGCTGGAGGCGCTGGGCGTCACGCTGGAGCGCGGCCATATCAAGACCGATGGCCTGTGCCGCACCGGCGTGGATGGCATCTGGGCGATCGGCGATGTCACCGCGCCGCCATGGCTGGCGCACAAGGCCAGCCATGAGGGCGTGACCGCCGCCGAGGCGATTGCGCAGGCGCTGGGCAACAAGGATGTCCACCCGCATGAGATGGACCCGCTCAACATTCCGGGCTGCACCTATTGCCAGCCGCAGGTCGCCTCCGTGGGTCTGACCGAGGCGAAGGCCAAGGACGCGGGCTATACCGTCAAGGTCGGCACCTTCCCGTTCATCGGCAATGGCAAGGCGATCGCGCTCGGCGAGGCGGAAGGCTTCGTGAAGACTGTGTTCGACGCCAAGACCGGCGAGCTGCTCGGCGCGCATATGGTCGGCGCTGAGGTGACCGAGATGATCCAGGGCTACACCATCGGCAAGACCGCCGAGCTGGTGGAGCAGGACTTCATGCAGACGGTCTTCCCGCACCCGACTATCAGCGAATCCATGCACGAGAGCGTGCTGGCCGCTTATGGGCGGGCGCTCCACATCTGATCCAAAGGCGGATGCGGCAACTGCCAACTCCGGGCGTCGCGCTCAGTTTTGCGCTCGGCCTGGCGTTGCTGGTCGCGGCCATCGGATTCCTCCAGCCCACCGGCCTGTTCGCGCCCATTGATGAGCGGCTGATGGGACTGGCGGGCAAGCTGCACGGCGTGCGCGGTGCGGGGCTGGTGACGCATGGCGCGGTGGCGCTGGACCGGCTGGGCGCGGTGGGCGGTCGCACGTTGATCGTGCTGGCGGTGGGGCTGGTCTTCATCAAGCTGGGGCATCCCGAACGCTTGATCCCGCTGCTGGTCGCGGGCGTGGGGACCGCGCTCGTCATCGGGGTGGTGAAGCTCGGCTTCAACGCGCCGCGCCCGATGATGATGATCCCCTATATGCCGACGAGCGTGATCGAGACCGTGGGCACCAGCTTCCCCAGCGGCCATGCGGCAGGTACGATGGCGCTCTATGGTGCGATCGCGCTGCTGGCGCGAAGCCGGGTGGTGACATGGATCTGCGCCGCGATGATCCTCGCCACGGGGGCCAGCCGGGTGTGGCTCGGCGTGCACTGGCCGAGCGATGTGGCGGGCGGCTGGGCGGTCGGCCTGATCTGGCTGCTGCTCGTGCTTTTCATCCTGCCCTGGTGGGGTCCGCTTCTGCAGCGGCCGGTCATCTCGCGCGACTGAGCCCCGCCGGCAGCCCAGACGGTCGATCGGGCCGGCGATCCGTTCATCTTATGGCAAGATTCTGCGCGAGCGTTGCATGGATGCCGCACTGCACAATATGTCATTGATATCGCGCGATTTTATTGCCGAATTAGGAGCGGCTTCGAGAATTTTCCTCCTTTTTCCGGATACATACCGCTCATTTCGCAATGGCGAGACTGGGCAGGTCGCCAGTATGAACCCGCCATCGTCATAATTGAGTCACGTCCGACAGACACGGGCGATGACATAAAGATCGCAGACCAGGCGAGAGGATGTGTCCGAGCCCAGAGGGGTGAAGGCAGCCGTGATCAGGACGGCTCAAGACCAGTTTTCGTGATGATCTAAAGGGGATCTTCGATGCGCAACTTCCGCTTCTTCCTCGCTGCCTCGGCCGCGAGCATCGCCACCTGCGTGGCGCTCAGCCCTGCCCATGCGCAGGAAACCACCTCGTCCGTGCGCGGTACGGTCACGGCGGAAGGCGCGCCGGTCGCCGGCGCCGCCGTCACCGTGACGCACGTCCCCTCGGGCACCGTCTCGCGCACCACGACGGGCGCCGACGGCAGCTTTTCGACCAGCGGCCTGCGCATTGGTGGGCCTTACACGGTTGAGGTCGCCGCATCGGGCTTCGAAGATGTCCGCGTGACGGACGTGTACACGGTCGTTGGCCAGTCCTTCACGCTGCCGATCGAGATGGCCTCGGGCGACGCCATCGTCGTGACCGCATCGGCCATCCGCGGCGCGGGCAACGTGTCACAGGGCCCCGCCATGGTCATGACCGCTGAGCAGATCGGCAAGATCGCTTCGGTCAATCGCGATATCCGCGACATTGCCGCGCGCGACCCGTTTGCGACGCTCGACACCAGCCAGACGACGGGCCGCCAGGTTTCGTTCGCCGGACAGAATCCCCGCTTCAACCGCTTCACCGTGGACGGCGTTCCGGTCACCGACAGCTTCGGCCTCAACCCGGATGCGCTGCCGTCACGTCGTGGCCCGGTTCCGCTCGATTCCATCGGGCAGTTCGAAACCAAGGTTGCGCCGTACGATATCCGCGAAGGCTTCTTCCAGGGCGGCGTCTCGAACGCGATCCTCAAGTCGGGCACCAACGAATTCCATGGGACGGCCTTCTTCACCTTCAGCTCGGACGAGCTGACCGGGAAGCGGACCAAGCCCTACATCCTCAACACCGCGGGTCGGGTCACGCAGCCCGATTTCACCAGCAAGGACTTTGGCGCCACCCTCTCGGGGCCGATCATCAAGGACAAGCTGTTCTTCATGGTCTCCGCCGAGCGCGTGCGCGCTGCCCGCCCGGTGGCCTTCGGTACGCAGGAAGACAATGCTGGCACGCCGGTCATCGGCGCGACGAATGCAGCCCTGCAGCAGATCGTGGGCATCGCGCAGAGCCGTTACAACTACGACGCCGGCGGCCTCCTCCGCACGGATGGCGACAAGGACGACCGGATCGTCGGCAAGCTGGACGCTAACCTTTCCGAAACGCAGCGCGTCTCGCTCACCGGCCTCTATACTAAGGACGAGCTGAACGTCAGCACGACCACCGGCACCCGTGATCTGGGGCTGGAATCCAACGCCTATCGCAAGCCCAACGAGCTGAAGGCCGGCATCCTCGCGTGGAATGCCGACTGGTCCGAGACCTTCTCAACCGAAACCCGCGCGCTCTACAAGACCTATGACAGCGGCCAGTTTCCGTTGATGGGCCGTAGCGCCCAGATGTCGGTCTGCGCGGCGCCGACCTCGGATCGCACGACGAATGGCGCTACCACGACCGCGGCCAGCATCGTCTGCCCCACCGGGACACCGCAGTTCGTCCTGGGTGCCGGTGGCCCCAGCCAGTCGAATGTGCTGAACATCAAGAGCTGGGGCGGGTCCGTTTCCGCCAAGCTGAAGGCGGGTGACCACAACCTCCGCGCTCTTGCGGAATGGAATCACACCAAGTCCTTCAACATGTTCGTCAATCCGTCGGCGGGCACCTATTATTTCGACTCGATCGCCGACTTCCAGGCCGGCACGGCGCAGAGCTTCAGCTACAACAACGCGGCTTCGCTCAATCCCGCGGATGCCGCCGCCAGCTTCTCCTACAATGTGTACACCTTCGGTCTGCAGGACGATTGGCGCGTGAACGAGACGCTCTCGGTCGGCGTCGGTCTGCGCTGGGATGTGTTCGGGATGAAGAGCACTGCGGCGGTAAACCCCAACTTCTACCCGCGCTACGGCTTCTCGAATAACAGCAACATCAGTGGCATCGACCTGCTGCAGCCCCGCCTTGGCTTCACCTACAAGGCAACGCCGCGCCTCACCATTCGCGGTGGTGGCGGCATCTTTGGTGGCGGATCGCCGGACGTTTATATCGGCAACTCTTTCTCCAACACCGGGGTGATCAACACGTCGATCACGGCGCGCCAGACGGACGGCGGCATATACCAGCTTAACGGTTCCGCGAGCGGCGCCAACAGCGCAAACGCGTCCTCCATCCTCAACAACCCGTCGTTCACAAACATTCCCGCTGCTGCCAACACTGCGGTGGTCGCCGCAGCCAACGGTCTGTCTGCGAATCCGAACGCGACCACGTCGATCAATGCGATCGATCCGAACTTCAAGGCGCCCAACCAATTCCGCGCGACCTTGTCGGCGGACTATGAGGCCGATCTGGGTCCGCTCGGCGACGGCTGGCGCTTCGGCGCCGATGTGCTGTATTCGAAAGTGCGTTCGCAGGTGAAGGTCATCGATCTGCGGTCGATCCCCGTTGCAGGCTCGCTCACGCCGGACGGCCGTCAGCGCTACACCAGCAAGATCGGCAACGCGAACGATACCGGCCAGGACCTGCTCCTGACCAACACCGATTATGGTCGCGGCTGGATCGGCGTCCTGCGCGCCGAGAAGAGCTGGGACTGGGGCCTGACGCTCGGCGGTGCCTATACCCGGCAGGACGTGCGTGACGACACCTCGCTCACGTCATCTCAGGCAAGCTCGATCTACGGCAACACCGCCGCTTATGACGCCAATCTGAGCGGGCCTGGCCATTCGAACGACGAAGTGACTTGGGCCTTCCGCTACAATGCGTCGTTCGAGCGCGCGTTCTTCGGGGATTACAAGACGCGCATCGACCTGTTCGGCTCGACCCGTGCCGGTGCCCGGTACAGCTACACAATGCAGGATCTCTCGGGCGGCCGCTCGGGTGTGTTCGGCACGGCCGGCAGTGCACAGCGCTATCTGTTCTACGTGCCGACCGGCGTGAACGACCCGAAGGTCATCTATGATAGTGCGGCGACGGCAACGCGGATCGACAGCATCATCCAGTCCTCTGGGCTGGCAGGCTATCGCGGGCAGGTTGCGCCGCGCAATGCCTTCCGCTCGAAGGCGTTCACGCGCATCGACCTTCATGTGGAGCAGGAACTGCCGCTGCCGCTGGGCACGCGCTTCGCGCTCTTCGCGGACATCGAGAACTTCACGAACCTGCTCAACCACAAATGGGGCCAGCAGCTTCGGTCGAGCTTCCCCTTCCGCAAGACCGTTGCGAAGGTGAGCTGCGTGGCAGTGGGCGCCAACAGCTGTGCTCAGTATAAGTATGAGCAGCCGAGCAGCGACACGGTGCTGGCGGACGAGCTGGTGACGACCAACGGATCGTCGCTGTACGCGATCCGCCTGGGTGCGCGCTTCAGCTTCTGATCGGAGTGGGATAAAGATCGAAAAGGGCGGGGGCAGCGATGCCTCTGCCCTTTTTGTTGTCCGACTTGTTTGCAAAATCTCCTGACCCCGCAAACGGGCTCTGCTTGTGCCCGCTCAGTTCAGACCCAGACAGGCATCCAGTCCATCGGCTTTCACATGGCCGATCCAGCGGGCGATGTTGTTGCCGTGGCGGCGGGTGAAGCCGGTCGGGGCCACCGCGCCGCGCTTTTTGGGCAGGGGGAGGACCGCCGCGATGCGGGCGGCCTCGGTGCGGCTCATCCTGTCTGCGCCATGGTTGAAGTAGCGGATTGCGCCGGCCTGCACGCCGTAGGTGCCGATGCCCGTCTCGGCGACGTTGAGATAGACTTCCATGATCCGGCGCTTGCCCCAGATCGCCTCGATCAGCACTGTGTACCAGGCCTCCAGCCCCTTGCGGAAGAAGCCGCCGCCCTGCCAGAGAAACACATTCTTGGCGGTCTGCTGGCTGATCGTGGAGCCGCCGCGAATGCGCCCGCCGCGTGCGTTCTGTTGCATGGCCTGCCGGATGGCATCGGTGTCGAAGCCGTGATGCTGGCAGAATTTGGCGTCCTCGCCCGCAATGGCGGCACGCGGCATGTCCGGATCGATGTCCGACAGCGGCGTCCAGTCCTTGGTGATGCCGTTCTTGTCCATCAGCATGGTGATCGTCACCGGCACCGGCACGACTTTATAGACCAGCACCTGCAGCAACGAGATGCCGATGAAGGCGAGGATGAGCATCAGCAGCCAGCGGAACAGCTTGCCCGGCAGGCTGGTGGGATTGCCGGGAAAGCGCAGGCCCTTGCGCCGCGGCGCCTTGCGTCTCGTGGTGCTGCGCGTTGTCGCCATCGCCCCGCCTTCCCCCTTTTGCCTTCGCCTCAGTGGCCGGGGAACTCGGTCGCCTCGAAGCGCACCGGTTCGCCCACCGCCTCATTGGCGAGCTGGTTGTCCCACATCACCCGATGGCCGCGCACGATGGTGCCGACCGGTCGGCCGGTCACGCTCATGCCCTCAAACGGCGACCAGCCGCAGCGCGAGGCCATCCAGTCCGCGCCCATCGTCCAGCGCGCCTTGAGGTCGACGACGGTGAAGTCGGCGTCATAGCCGGTCGCGATGCGGCCCTTACCGACCAGACCGAAAATGCGCTGCGGCCCGGCGCTGGTCAGATCGATAAAGCGCTGGAGCGTCAGGCGACCGTTCGCGACATGATCGAGCAGTAGCGGCACCAAAGTCTGCACGCCGGGCATACCGCTCGGGCTCGCCGGGTAGGTCTTGGCTTTTTCTTCCTTGGTATGCGGCGCGTGGTCGGAGCCGAGCACGTCGGGCACGCCCTGGCCGACCCAGTGCCACAGTCCGTCACGGTGCGCGGCGCTGCGGATCGGCGGGTTCATCTGCGCATAGGTGCCGAGGCGCGGATAGGCGTCCTCGCCCGCCAGCGTGAGGTGCTGCGGCGTCACCTCGCAGGTCGCGACATCCTTGTGCTGGCTCAGAAATTCCAGCTCGGCGGGTGTGGTGACGTGCAGCACGTGGATGCGGCGCCCGGCCTCGCGCGCCAGCTTCACGATGCGGCGGGTGGCCATCATCGCGCTTTCATCGTCGCGCCAGACCGGGTGGCTGGCCGGATCGCCCTCGATCCGCTCATCCAGCCTCGCGTTCATCCGCGCCTCGTCCTCGCAATGGACGGCGACACGGCGGCGGCCATGGGCGAGCACCCGCGCGAGGGCCTCGTCCTCGGCGACCAGCAGGCTGCCGGTCGAGGCGCCCATGAAGATCTTCACGCCCGCCGTGCCGGGAATGCGCTCCAGCTCGCCGAGCTGCTCGGCATTGTCGCCGGTGGCGCCCACATAAAAGGCATGGTCGCACCACATGCGGTGATGGGCGCGCTTGAGCTTGTCGGCCACGCGCTCGGCAGTGTCTGTGTTCGGATTGGTGTTCGGCATCTCGAACACGGCGGTGACGCCGCCCAGCACCGCGGCCCGGCTGCCCGATTCGAGATCTTCCTTATGCTCCAGCCCGGGCTCGCGGAAATGGACCTGGCTGTCGATCACGCCCGGCAGCACGTCGAGGCCGGCGCAGTCGATCGTTTCGCCCGCATCGCCAAGGCTGGTGCCGATCGCCGCGATCCTGCCGGCATTGACGCCCACGTCCACGGGTGCCGGGCCGCTCGGGAGGTGGACGGTGCCGCCTTTCAGCAGCAGGTCGAATGTCTGGGCCATCGCGCGAACCTCTCTTGGCTTGGTGCTCCTCTCCCCCTACCTAAAGCGCATGTCCGCCACCACCCCCCTTGCCACGCCGCCCCTCGCAACCACGCTGCGCGATCGGGCCATCCTTCGTGTCGGCGGGGCGGAGGCGCGGCCGTTCCTCCAGGGTCTGCTCACCCAGGATGTGCTGAGCCTCCAGCCGGGCGCGCCGCGTTATGCCGGACTGCTCACGCCGCAGGGCAAGGCACTCTACGATATGCTGCTCTGGGCCGATGCGGCGAGCGGCGAGGATGTGCTGATCGATTGCGAGGCATCGTGGGCCGAGGCTCTGGCCCGCAGGCTGACGCTGTACCGGCTGCGCCGCCCCGTCACCATCGGCATCGAGGAGGGGCTTGCTGCCCACTGGTCTGCCGATCCGGTCGAGGGGGCATCCGCCGACCCCCGGCTCGCCGCGCTGGGGTGGCGGTGGCTGGCCCCAGCGAGGGAGGGCGACGCTTCGGACTTCTGTCGCGCGCATCGGCTGGCTCAGGGCGTGCCGGAGGGTGTGGCGGAGTTGGGCGAGGACAAGACGCTCTGGCTGGAGTGCAACGCGGAAGAGCTGCACGGCGTGGATTATGGCAAGGGCTGCTATGTCGGGCAGGAGAATACCGCGCGGATGCACTATCGGAACAAGGTGAACCGGCGGCTCGTGGTGGTGCCGCTTGACCGGTCCGACCCGGCCCGGCTGCGCATCGCCTATCCGGCTTTGGGGCTCGCGGTGGATCATCGCCCGGTCGATTCGCTTGAGGGACTCACGCTGCCGGACTGGCAGGCCGACGCGCTCGCGGAAGACGCCGAATGAAGCGGCTGCTGGTCTCGCTCTTCGTCCTCGTCTTCAGCGCGGGGCCAGCGCAGGCGGAGATCAAATGGGAGATCGTGCGCGAACTGCCGCATGATACCAAAGCCTTCACCCAAGGCCTCACCATCCATGGCGAGCTGATCTACGAAACCACCGGCCAGGTCGGCGAGTCTGACTTGCGGATCATGCGGCTGAGTGACGGCAAGATCCTGCAGCGGCGGCCCATGCGCGCCGATGTCTTTGGCGAGGGCAGCACGATCTGGGGTGACCGGATCGTCAGCATCACCTGGAAGGACGAGACCGGCTTCGTCTGGAACCGCAAGGATTTGAAGCCGATCGGCTCGTTCCGCTACACGGGCGAGGGCTGGGGCCTCACCCATGATGGCCACGCGCTGATCATGAGCGACGGCACGCCGGACCTGCGCTTTCTCGATCCCGAGAGCTACAAGGAGCAGCGCCGCGTCACCGTCACATGGGAAGGCGAGCCCATGCGCTTTCTCAACGAGCTGGAGCAGGTCGACGATGTTCTCTACGCCAACATCTGGTTCTCGCCGCTCATTGCCCGCATCGATCCGGCCACCGGCAAGATCGACGACTGGATCAACCTGCAACCGCTGGTGGCGAAGAATATGAGCGCGAGCGGGGAAGGGGTGCTGAACGGCATCGCGTGGGATGCCAAGGCGCAGCTTCTCTACGTCACCGGCAAGAACTGGCCCAAAATCTACGCGCTGCGCCTGCAGGACTGAGCCTGAAGGACTGAGATCGCGCCTGTTTGATCTTCATCAAGGTGAGGCGCCCGCGACCCGCCTAGCATCACCATCAGATGAAATGGTGAGAGGGCTGTGGCCATGGCTGCGAACATCGGACGACTGGACCGGACCATCCGGATCCTGATTGGCCTCGGGCTGATCGCGCTCGTCTTTGTCGGCCCGCGAACGCCGTGGGGTTGGATCGGCCTGGTGCCGCTGCTCACCGCGTTCGTCAGCTTCTGCCCGCTCTACGCACTGATCGGAATCGGGACCAAGTCCTGACCGTCACTTTGCGCGCCTCTCGTCCCACCGTCCGGGCATTGGAGGCCAGTGCAAAGGGAGGCCCCCTCTTGGCAGCGGAGGGGGCCTCCAATGTTCGGCCGGGAATGTTCAACGGCGCCGACTGAGCCGTTCCGGTCAATCAGCCCTTGGTGCGCGCCTTGTCCACGGCAGCCTGTAGCGTCTCGGTGCCGACCAGGCCGTTGAACACCTGATCGCCCACCACGAATAAAGGCGTGCCCTCGGCGCCGAGGGCCTGGGCGAGGCGGATGTTGCTCATGAACTCATCGTCGCCGCCCTTGGCCGCGATGGCTGCCTTCGCCTTGTCGGCATCCAGCCCCGCCGTGCGCGCGGCCTTGAGAATGGCATCCGAGGAGACGCCGCCGGCCGCGTACATCGCCTTGTGAAAAGCCATGAACTTGTTCTCGCTGGCGGCCAGCAGGCTGACCTTCGCCGCATTGGCACTGCCATCGGCAATGATCGGCAGTTCGCGATAGACGACGCGCAGATCGGGATTGGCCTTCACCAGTTCCTCGATATGCGGCAGCGCGGCGCGGCAATAGCCGCAGGCATAGTCCATGAACGCAACAAGGGTGACCTTGGGCTGGGCCGCGCCTTCCCATGCGCCCGGATAGGGCGTTTCCAGCGCGGACCGGTTCTGATCGACGGTGCCGGCGGTCTGCTTGGCCTTCAGCCGTTCCATCGCCTGCGGGATGATCTCGGGATGCTCGAGGATATAGTCGCGCACCACCGATTCGATGGCGGCGCGGTCCGCCGTCGGCAGGGCCGGGCTTTGATTGGTCGCAGCATAGGTTACCGCCGCGCCGCCGGCGAGCAGCGCAACGGCCAAAGCCGGCATCACCATCCGCCCGCGCTTGCGCTCGCCGGTGCGGGTGCCTAGCGCGGACATGATCACCCCGGCTGCGCGGAACAGCGCGCCCGCGCCTGCCTTGTTCGTCATTTCTTTCGTGTCCTTTCCATGGCGGCGCGGCTGGCCATCGCAATGTCCTGCGCCCGCAGATAATCGGGTGAATTGGGCTGGATGCCGGCCAGTGCCACATCGGCATGGCGCAGGGCGAGCGCGTCCTGCCCTTCCATCGAGTAGCGCTCGGCCGTGGCGAGCGCGGCGCGGGCGGTGTCGCCCTTGCGCTGGTAGACGACGCCGAGCGAATACCAGGCGAACGGATTCTGCCGATCCCGCGCGACCGTGTTGCGCAGCACGCGCTCGGCCTCATCGAGATGGCTGTCATCCTCGGTCGCAACGAGGGCATGGCCGAGCATCGCGGCGATCAGCGGCTCGCCATTGGTGCGCTGCACGGCCTCGCGCAGCGGCGGGATGGCATCGGCGGGCTTGCCGGATTCGAGCATGACCTGCCCTTGCAGCTCCAGAAAATAGGGGTCGTGCGGCGCGGCCTTGAGCAGGGTATCGACTTCCGCCAGCGCTTTCTCGGTAAAGGCGCTCTTATGATAGGCATAGGCCCGCGCATAATGGGCGGGCAGGCTCTGGTCCGAGGGCGGATAAAGCTTGAGGGTCTTTTCCGGCTCGCTGACGAAGCCGATCAGCTTGGCGCGCACACGCTGGAAGCGGGCTTCCAGCGCCGGATCGGTGGGCTTGTTCCAGGCCGGATCATTCTCATACAGCGCCGTCAGGGCCGAGATGCGGTCGCGCGAGAGCGGGTGGGTGCGGACATAGGTGTCCTGCGGCACGTAGAGCCGATATTCCAGATTCTGCAGCTTCTGGAAGAAGGCGATGCTGCCCTTGCCGCTGATGCCGGCGGCCTTGAGATAGCGCGCGCCGGCGGCGTCCGCGCTCGATTCCTGCGTGCGCGTGAAGGTGAGGAAGCGACCCATCGCGGCCTGTTGACCCGCCGCCATGATGCCCATGCCGGCCTCGCCCCCGCCCGCTGCCATCGCCGCCGCACCGAGCAGCAGCGAGACGAGCTGGATGCCGGTGGCTTCCCGCGCGCCATCTGCAAAGCGCACGATGTGGCCGCCCTCGATATGGCCGAGCTCGTGGGCCATCACGCCCTGCACCTGATTGAGATCGTCAGCCTCCGCGATCAGGCCGCTGTGGAACCAGACGATCTGCCCACCCGCGACGAAGGCGTTGAGGCTGGGATCGTTGATCACCAGCATCTGCACATTGCGCTCATCGAGCCCGGCGGCCCGGATGATCGGGACGGAGGCATCGCGCATCAGCGCTTCGGTTTCGGCATCGCGCAGGACGGACTGGGCCAGCGCGGGCTGCGCGGCGAGCAGGCTCAGCAGCGCAAGAACGGCGAGAAGGCGGCCGATCAGCCAGGGCGCGACAGCCGCCTCACGGGCATGATGGGGTTTGAGCTGGCCGGCAAGCTGCCGGGGAGGGGAGAGCGGCCGATCCATGACCGGCCCCTTAGCCCGGCGAGCCTGAACCCGGCATGACGGATCGGACGATCCATCATGCCGGTTCTCAGACCGCAGGGCGGTGTGCGTCACGCGCCGAACGTGCGCTGCCACCAGCCGCGACGGGGCGTTTCGCCGCTGTCGCCATCGGCTTGCGCCGGCGCGTCAGAGTCCGTTGCCGTGTCGGCGGCATCCGCGACCAGCGTCTCACGCGCCTCGGTAGCGGCCTCGACGGTCTTGGGCTTGCGACGCGCGCGCGGCTTGGCGGCGGCCTTGGGCGCCTCTTCTGCCGCCTCGGTGCTTGCCTCAGCTTCGGGCTGGGCTTCACCCTCGGTCGCGGCGGGCGTTTCCGCAGCCTTGGTCGTCTTGCGACGCGTGCGGCGCTTGGGTACCGGTGCCTCGTCGGCGGCCTCGGTCGGTGCTTCAGCAGCAGGCGCTTCGGCGGTCGGGGTCTCGGCCAGTTCCGGCGAGACTTCGACCGTCACGGCTTCGTCCGTGGTTTCGGCAGCCTTGCGGGTGCGACGACGGCGCTTGGGCGCAGGCGCTTCTTCCGCGTCGGCAGCAGGCTCGGGCGATGCGGGCTCGGCCGTCTCCTGCACTGCCTCGGCAGCGTCCACCGATGCGACCGGCGCGGCGTCTGCTGCGTCGCCCGTCTCGCCTTCGCTGGCTTCGGCGCCATTGTCTGCACCGTCGCTCTGTCCGCCCCGCCGGCGACGACCACCACGGCGACCACGGCGACCGCGACGCGGTGCCTCGTCAGACCCTTCGGCCTCGCTCGATTCGGACGGACCGGCTTCGGCCTGCTCGTCATCGCGCTCATCGGCATCGGCCTGCGCGTCGTCATCCTCGTCGGACGCAGCGCCATCGCTGTCCTGCGGCGACTGGTCGTCCCGGTCACGCCGGCCACGGCGACCACGACGGCGACGCTTGCGCTTGCGTCCCTCGCCACCTTCGTCGTCTGCGCGAGGCTGGCGCTCTTCAGCGACCTCTTCCTCTTCCTCGATGTCGTCGATCTCGTCCTCTTCGTCCTCCACCTCTTCGGTGATGACGGGGGCATAGCTGACCTGCATGGTCGGGCGCGGGCCACTGGCCTCGACCGACATGCGGGCGCCCTCGATCTCGCCATCGGGCAGGATGAGGATGGTCACGCCATAGCGGTTCTCGATTTCATCGAGTTCGCGGCGCTTGTTGTTGAGCACGTAGAAAGCCGCTTCCTGGCTGGCGCGCAGGGTGATCTGGCTGCCACGACCGCGCGCGGCTTCCTCTTCCAGCATGCGCAGGGCCGAGAGGCCGGCCGACGATGCCGTGCGGACGAGACCGGTGCCTTCGCAATGCGGGCAGGGCCGGGTCGAGGCTTCCAGCACGCCGGTGCGCAGGCGCTGGCGGCTCATTTCCATGAGGCCGAAGCCGGAAATGCGGCCGACCTGGATGCGGGCGCGATCGTCCTTGAGCGCCTCCTTCATCGCCTTCTCGACCTTACGGATGTTGGAGTTGTGCTCCATGTCGATGAAGTCGATGACGACGAGGCCGGCCATGTCGCGCAGGCGCAACTGGCGGGCGATCTCGCGCGCAGCTTCCAGATTAGTGGCCGTGGCGGTCTGCTCGATACTGTGCTCGCGCGTCGAGCGGCCCGAGTTGATATCGATGGAGACTAGCGCCTCGGTCGGGTTGATCACCAGATAGCCGCCGGACTTGAGCTGCACGACCGGATTATACATCGCGGCGAGCTGGTCCTCGACCCCGAAGCGCTGGAACAGCGAGACCGGATCGGCATATTGCTTCACGCGCCGGGCATGGCTCGGCATCAGCAGCTTCATGAAGTCCTTCGCCTGGCGATAGCCTTCATCGCCCTCGACGATCACTTCCTCGATATCGCGGTGATAGATGTCGCGGATGGCGCGCTTGATGAGATCGCTGTCATTGTGGATCAGCTCCGGCGCGGCGGCCCTGAGCGTGTTCTCGCGAATCTCGTCCCACAGGCGGGCGAGATAGTCGAAGTCGCGCTTGATCTCGGTCTTGGTGCGCGAGAGGCCCGCCGTGCGCACGATGCAGCCCATGGTGTTGGGCAGCTTCATTTCGGCGATGATGGACTTCAACCGCTTGCGATCCGCACCGTTGCTGATCTTGCGCGAGATGCCGCCGCCGTGGCTGGTGTTGGGCATCAGCACGCAATAGCGGCCGGCGAGGCTGAGATAGGTGGTCAGCGCCGCACCCTTGTTGCCGCGCTCTTCCTTCACGATCTGGACGAGCAGCACCTGGCGGCGCTTGATGACGTCCTGAATCTTGTAGCGACGGCGCAGGGCCATGCGCTTGCGGCGCACTTCCTCGGCGGCCTGCTCATTGCCCTTGCCGTTCTGCTTGCGGGCCGGCGCTTCGCCTTCGCTCTCTTCGTCTTCGTCGAGATTGGGGCGCTCGACGACTTCTACGCCGTCCTCGCCATGATCATCCTCGTCGTCGACATCGCCGCGCAGGGCGGCTTCTTCGGCGGCGTGCGCGGCTTCTTCAGCCAGCAGCGCCTCACGGTCCTCGCGGGGGATCTGGTAATAATCCGGGTGGATTTCCGAGAAGGCGAGGAAGCCGTGGCGATTGCCACCGTAATCGACGAACGCCGCCTGCAGCGAGGGTTCGACTCTGGTAACCTTGGCGAGATAGATATTGCCCTTGAGCTGCTTGTGTTCAGCGCTCTCGAAATCAAACTCCTCGATCCGGTTCCCCGTTACGACCGCGACCCGGGTCTCTTCCCGGTGGCGCGCATCGATCAGCATACGCATTGTCATTAAAGTCTCTCCAGCCGGTCATCGCCATGCGCCGCAAGCGGGGATGGCGACCCGGTGTCATGTAGGGGGGCGCGCTCTTGCGTGTCGTGTCGACACGGCAGCGGCGCTGAAAACCCCGGTTTTCAAAAAAGGATTGCGTGTCTGTCGCCTGGGCATGTCCGCGTCCTGCGGATACCGGCTTGAACAGTGCTCGCGGCTGAAGGCCCGCTTTCGCGCGCTCCAAGCTCATCAAGCCATGCCCCATGCAACATCAACCTGTCGGATCGCCCAGAAGGCGATGATTAACCGGAAAAATCCCCACCGCGCGCCAGTCGGGCACAGCGGGTTGTCCGGGAGAACGAAGCGCTAGCAGGGCTTGCTCCGCAGAGCAACGTGGAAAAGCAGAAGGCCCCGCGCTGCCAGACCAAGCCAGGCCGCTTGCCAGCGCGGCGGCACCCTGCACGCAAGAGCCTTGCCGGCCGGTTAACTTTTGGCTGGCGCTGGCGGCGCGTGGGCGGCAAAAGTCGCCTTCCATGGCCCTGTTGACCGCATTTTCTGCTCTTGTGCTGATCCTTGCCGCGCCGTCGGACGGGGGGCAGGTGCCTGTGGCTTGGGCGCCTGCGTCCGGCGCTGGCGACCTCACAAACCATATGAGCCGCCCGCCCAAGGGGCCGCGCCTTGTCGTGCGCATTCCGGATGCTGCGCCGGCCGTGCCCCTGCCGACGATCGAAGGGCCGAAAGACCCACGCCGTCCGCTGGTGGTGATTGACGCCGGCCATGGCGGGCACGATCCCGGCGCCTATAATGCCAGCCTCGATATTCGCGAGAAAGATCTGACTCTGGCCATCGCGCAGGCCGTGCGGGATGAACTGCTCAAGACCGGCCGCATCCGCGTTGCGCTGACCCGGTCGGACGATCGCTTCCTCATCCTGCAGGAGCGCTACAGCATCGCCAGCAAGCTGGGCGCCGGACTGTTTATTTCGATTCACGCGGACGCCGCGCAAGACGGGGAGGCGCGGGGCGCCACCGTGTATACGCTGTCCGATGTCGCGTCCGACCGCGAGGCGGCGCGGCTGGCGGCGCGCGAGAACCGCACGGATATCATCAATGGCGTGGACCTCTCGGGCGCCAGCACGGCGGTCAGCTCGATCCTGATCGATCTGACCCGGCGGGACACGATGGAATCCTCGGCGCGCTTTGCCGAGATTCTGCATCGCGAGGGGCTGCCGCATTTCCGCTTCCGCACGCCCTATCACCGGCAGGCCTCGCTGGTCGTGCTCAAATCGGCCGATACGCCCTCGGTGCTGCTGGAAACCGGCTATGTCAGCAACAATGCCGAGGCCGGCTGGATGGCGACGCGCGATGGGCGGTTGCAACTGGCCAAGGGCGTTGCCGCCGCCGTCTCGGTCTATTTCGCGCGGCAATCGGTGCAGCGCTGAATTCCAGATTTGCGCGCACCCTGCCGCAAAATCGGTTCCCTCACGCGGCAGAATTGGTCTAGGTGGCGCGCATGGAAGAAGCGACAAACGAAGCGACGAGCTTCCGGTTGCAGCGGGGCGGGCGTCTTGACGCCGTGCGCGCGCGCCTGCGCGACATGATGAAGCGGCGGCGCTGGCGCTGGCTGGCTTATGCGCTGCTGGCCTTCGTTGGCGCGATTTTCCTCTTCTGGCTGCTGTTTGCGCGCGATCTGCCCGATGCGCGCACGCTGCTCGATTACCAGCCGCCGCTGCCGACGGTGGTGCGCGATATCGATGGCCAGCCCGTCTACAGCTTCGCCCGCGAGCGCCGCGTCCAGCTGCAATATTCCGATTTCCCGCCGATGCTGGTGAATGCCTATCTGGCTGCGGAAGACCGGACGTTCTTCAGCCATCACGGCCTGGATTATCCGGGGCTCGCCCGCGCCGCATTCCAAGGCCTGATGAGCGGGCAGACGCCGCGCGGCACCTCCACGATCACCCAGCAGGTCGCCAAGAACCTGCTGGTCGGCAATGAGGTGAGCTATACGCGCAAGCTCAAGGAAGCGATCCTCGCCTGGCGCATGGAAAGCGTGCTGACCAAGCAGCAAATCCTCGAACTTTACCTCAACCAGATCTTCCTCGGCCGCAACGCTTATGGCGTGCAGGCTGCGGCGCGCGCCTATTTCGACAAGGATGTGGGCGATCTCAAGCTGCACGAGGCGGCCTATCTCGCGATCCTGCCCAAAGGGCCGGCGAACTATCGCCCGGAAGTGCACATGGATCGCGCGCTCGAACGGCGAAACTGGGTGCTGGGCGAGATGCTGCGCAACCGCTTCATCACGCAGGGCCAATATGAGGAAGCGCGTGCGCAGCCGCTGGGCGCAGTGCGGCAGCGCGGCAGCGGCTACAGTGCTGTCGGCGGCTATTATATCGAGGAAATCCGCCGGCGCCTGATCGCCGAGTTTGGCGAAGCTGCCGAGCATGGCCCCAACAGCGTCTATGCAGGCGGCCTGTGGGTGCGTTCGCCGCTCTCGCCTTTCATGCAGGAGCAGGCGGCGCGGGCCCTGCGCGAGGGCCTGCTGCGCTATGATTCGGGCAAGGGCTGGTCCGGGCCGATCGCGAAGATCGACAATCTGGATCGCTGGGAAAGCGAGCTCGCCGCGTCCAATCTCGGCATCGATTATGCGGACTGGACCGTCGCGGTGGTGCTGGGCAAGTCCGGCAGCAGCGCCTCGCTCGGCCTGCCCGGTGGCCAGACCGGCACATTGCCGCGCTCGTCGGCCCTGCTCGCGGACCGGCGCAATGGCCGGCCGACCTTCGATTCGCTCAAGCCCGGCGATGTCATCGCGGTGAAGCCCGAAGGCAATGCCTATGCGCTGCGCAATGTTCCGGGGGTTTCCGGCGGCTTCATGATCGAGGGCGTCCACACCGGCCGCGTCTTCGCCATGCAGGGCGGGTTCGATGCGCGCCTGTCTTCCTACAACCGGGTGACGCAGGCGATGCGGCAGCCCGGCTCGACCATCAAGCCGTTCGTCTATGCCGCCGCGCTCGACAATGGCATGACGCCCGCCTCGATCATCGTCGATGGCCCCTTCTGCGTGTGGCAGGGCGCCAATCTTGGGCAGAAGTGCTTCCGCAACTTCTCCGGCGGGGGCGGTGGCGCGCAGACGATGCGCTGGGGCATCGAGCAATCGCGCAACCTGATGACGGTGCGCACGGCGGCGCAGACCGGCATGGATCGCGTCGTCCGCACCATCAAGGCGATGGGCATTGGCGATTACCAGCCCTATCTCGCCTTCGCGCTCGGCGCCGGCGAGACGACCGTCGAGAAGATGGTCAATGCCTATGCGATGCTCGCCAATCACGGCCGCCAGCTCACCCCCAAGGTGATGGATTATGTGCAGGACCGCAACGGCCAGGTGATCTGGCCGCGCAACTGGAAACCCTGCCAGGGCTGCAATGCCGATGACTGGAACGGCAAGGCCATGCCGCGCTTCGCCCATGGCGGTCGGCAGGCGATGAACCCGATGACCGCCTATCAGATGGTGCACATCACCGAAGGTGTGATCCAGCGCGGCACCGCGACTAGCCTGCGCGATCTCGATCGGCCGCTGTTCGGCAAGACCGGCACGACCAATGGCCCGACCAACGTCTGGTTCGTGGGCGGATCGCCGGACATCGTCGCGGGCGTCTATGTCGGCTTCGACCAGCCCCGCAACATGGGCGGCTATGCCCAGGGCGGCACGCTGGCGGCGCCGATCTGGAAATCGGCCATGGCGCCCATTCTCAAGGATATGCCCAAGACGCCGTTCGTGGCGCCGGCAGGCGTCCGCATGGTGCGGGTCGACCGGCGCAGCGGCAAGCGCGTCTACGGCGGCTGGCCGTCGGACGATCCGCGCACCGCGATCATCTGGGAAGCGTTCAAGCCGGAAACCGAGCCGCGCATTTCCATGCGGCGCGATGAGCTGGAAGAGCGCGCGCGCGAGGACAAGCCCGCCGCGGCCCGCCGCGATGTGAGCCGTGATTTCGCCGGGGAGCAGGGCGGCATCTATTGAGCCGTGGGCGCGGCGACCTATATCGCTTGTCTGGCCCGTTACTTGTCCCGTCCTCGTGCGCCGCGTTCACGCGATGCTCAGCCTTGATGGGATAGACAGGTCGCCTGTCATGGAGGACCCGTCTTGAAGCGCTGGTTGATCGGCCGCCTGCCGACCCGCGAAAGCCTGCTATCGAATCGGTGGATGAAGCCGTTCGCGCACCGCATCGCGCACCCGCTGCTCTGGCATTTCAACCGGCGGTCGACAGCACGCGGGGTCGCGCTGGGTCTGTTCGCGGGCTTCCTGATTCCCTTCGGGCAGACGCCAGTTGCGGCCATGCTCGCCATTTCCGCACGGGCCAATGTGCTGACTGCCGCATGCGCGACTTTGGTCACCAATCCTCTGACCTTCCCGCCGATCTACTTCGCTGCATACAAGCTGGGGAACGGCATGTTGGGCGACCGTCTTAACGCGAACAGCGATGCGGTGATTCGGTCTTTAGGCGCCCAGGCGATGGATTTTGCGGTGCCCACGGCGCTGGGGCTTCTCCTGTTCGCCATCGTCGGAGCTATCCTCGGCTTCTTCCTCGTCCACCTCGGCTGGCGGGGCTGGGTGGCCCATCGTTGGCGGCAGCGCAGCCGCGCGCGGCAGGGCGATTCTGCCGCATCCGATCCGCGCGATCAGTCGTTGATCTGAGAGCAACTTTCCGCCCGCTGTGCCAAGGCCGGCCTTCTCGCCCCTTGACCGGGGGGAAGCGGCGTCGCATCGGGCTGCATTCGGCCCACCATCTGGCCACGGACTTGACGGAGATTTCTCATGCGTGCCGAAGCGCAGGCCCATGTCGACCACATTCAGGCAGCGCTGGATTTGCTGCGCCGGTTCCTCGACTGGGATCGCGCGCTGCGCCGCCTGGATGAGCTGAACGCGCGCGTGGAGGATCCGACGCTGTGGGATGATCCCAAGGCAGCGCAGGATGTCATGCGCGAGCGCCAGCGGCTCGACGCAGCCATCAACGCCACCCGGGCCATCGAATCCGAGATGAATGATACCGTCGAGCTGATCGACATGGCGGATGCCGAGGGCGACGAGGAGATGGCCAATGAGGGCGTCGCCGGCCTCGCCGCGCTGGCTGAGCGGGCCGACCGCGACAAGGTGACGGCGCTGCTCTCCGGCGAGGCCGACGGCAACGACACCTATCTGGAAATCCACGCCGGCGCCGGGGGCACCGAGAGCCAGGACTGGGCGGAGATGCTGCTGCGCATGTACCAGCGCTGGGCGGAGAAGCGCGGCTACAAGGTCGAGATGATCGAATATCAGGCGGGCGAACAGGCCGGCATCAAGTCCGCCACGCTGCTGCTCAAGGGCGAGAATGCCTATGGCTATGCCAAGACCGAGAGCGGCGTGCACCGGCTGGTGCGGATCAGTCCCTATGACAGCTCCGCCCGGCGCCACACCTCGTTCAGCTCGGTGTGGGTCTATCCGGTGATCGACGACAATATCGAGATCGAGATCAAGGAAAGCGACCTCAAGATCGATACCTATCGCGCGTCCGGCGCTGGCGGTCAGCACGTCAACACCACCGATTCCGCGGTCCGCATCACCCACGTGCCGTCCGGCATCATCGTGGCGAGCCAGAACGACCGCTCCCAGCACAAGAACCGCGCCACCGCGATGAACATGCTCAAGGCGCGCCTCTATGAGGCGGAGCTGCAGAAGCGCGAGGCAGAAGCCAACACCGATTATCAGGCCAAGACCGAGATCGGCTGGGGCCACCAGATCCGCTCCTATGTGCTGCAGCCCTATCAGCTGGTGAAGGATCTGCGCACCGGCGTCACCTCCACCGCGCCCGATGACGTGCTGGACGGCGCGCTCGATCCGTTCATGGCGGCCGCGCTCAGCCAGAAGGTGACCGGGGAGAAGGTCGACGTCGAGGATGTCGACTGATGCTGCGCGGGCGGGATGCGCGGCGCTCAGCCGCGCTGGTCCTGCTGCTTGGCACTGCCTTGCTTTCGGGCTGCGATTCGCTCGCGCCGGCGTCCAGTGGCCGGCCTGACACGGCCGAAGCCTTCCCCCGCGCCGACCGGCCTGTGGCGCCGATCATCTCGACGCGCTGGTCCACGGAGGAGGCGCGCGACCGGGTCAACGAGGCCGAGGAAATCATGGACCGCGCCGGCATCGCGCCGGGCATGACCGTGGCCGACATCGGCGCGGGTGAGGGATACTACACCGTGCGGCTCGCCACACGCGTGGGGCCGAGGGGCCGCGTGCTCGGGCAGGACATCATCGCCGAGGTGATCGACCAGCTCGGCCAGCGGGTGACCCGCGAGAATCGGGACAATGTCAGCGTCAAGCTCGGCACGCCGGACGATCCGCGCCTGCCGGAGCACAGCTTCGACCGGGTGCTGATGGTGCACATGTATCATGAGATTGCCGAGCCCTACGCCTTTCTCTGGCGGCTCTATCCTGCGCTCAAGCCCGGCGGGCAGGTGGTGGTGGTCGATATCGATCGCCCGACCGAGCATCATGGCACGCCGCCGGCACTGCTGCGCTGCGAGTTCGAGGCGATCGGCTTCCGCTTCGTCGGCATGGAAGGCCGGACGGCGGCGGGCGGCTATCTGGCGCGTTTCGAGCCCGGCGAACGCCGTGTCGAGCCGAGCGAAATCAGGCCGTGCCGCTTGGCGCGCCGCGGTCGACCCGGATAGCGGGCGAGGCGATCAGCCCACCCGGCGCCCGGCCCAGATCACGCGACCGACGATATTGACGAGGGCGGGGTCGACATCCTCCCATGTGGGGTAGAGCGGATTGTCGCTGCGGATCGAGAAGAGCCCGCGGCGGGGCGCGAGCGCGACGCGCTTGACCATCAGCACATCATCCATGCGCAGCACGTAAATGCCATCGCGCAGCCGATCGATGCCGTCGGCCCGATCGACCATGATGTCGTCGCCATCGCTGAGCGTGGGAGCCATCGACTCGCCATCGACGCGGATGATGGAGAGCTGATCGGGCTGGCCGCCCAAGGCCCTCAGCCAGCGCATGTCGAAGGCCAGCGCGCCGGCCGCCGCCTCATCCTCGACCAGCGCGCCAAGGCCGGCAGAGGCGCCGAGAGCGAGTCGGGGAACTGCGATGAGCCCGCGCGGCAGGGGTGCGCTGTGTCTCATCGGGTTGGGCGTCAGTGCTGAAGAGCCGCCGAGCAGCGCCTCCTCGACGCCAAAGAAGCGGGCGAGCAGCTGGCGATCGGCCTCGTCCAGCTTGCGGGGCGAGCCGCGCTTCACGAACTGCTGAATATAGGCCGGATTGCGACCGAGCAGGCGGGAAATGCTGCCATAGCTTTCCCCGCGCTCCTGAATCAGCCGTTCCAGATTGGCTCTCGCATCGACGCTGTCCATTGCGGAACACTACACATAGGAATTTTCCTAGACAAGTAGGAAATAACTTTAGAACCTAGGGGTCTTCCTATTGTCGAGTCCAGTGAGGAGGTTCGGTTGGCGATGACGGTTCTGAGATCCATAGAGTTGTTCCTGCGCCGCACAGGCATGGCGGCAACCCGTTTCGGTCGCGAATGCGTGCGCGATCCCCGTTTCGTGCATGATCTGCGTCGGGGGCGTGAACCCTCCGAACGCACGCGGCGCCGTGTAGAACATTTCATGAACATTTATGAAGAAGGTGCGCAATGAGAGCGCTGTTGAGATCCAGGCCGGCTCGTTCGTCTGCCATGGCCAGCTCGTTGCCTCGCAAGGCCGCCCCAGCTCGCAGCACGCGGCGCGATTGTCACGGCCGTCTGCTGGCTGCTTTGCAGGCGCTGGCAGGCCAAGATTGTGCTGTGGAGGATGGCGGACAGCGCCCCTGGTGCAGCGCGACGTTCATCGGCGCGCAGCATCGGATCGTGCTGCACCTCGCAGGTCCGGATGCGTGGGACAGGGCGACGGTGCTGACCAAGACGTTGCCGGACGCAGAGATCGCCCTCGTCCATCATATCGTCGTCGATCTGGCGGTCGATTCCGTGATGGATGGGCAGCATGGCCGGGTGGAGATGGTGCTGGCGGTCCTCACGATTGAGGACTGGTGACTGGCGTGCGGTGCGGCTTTGTCAGTGGCGGGACTGGATGGTCAGTGCGCGCAGGCGGGCGAGCGCCTCGCTCAGCGCAGCCTGCATCGCGGCGGAGTCCTCCTCCGTCGCATCGCTGGCGACGCGGATGGCTGCATCATCGCTTATCGGGCGGGCGCGGGGCCAGTGCGCGGCGGCCAGCGCGCTGACCACCAGATCGCTGAGCGGCGCTGGCATGACCGCGCTGAACGACGCCCATGCGGGCAGCGCGTTGGTCTCGGTGACGAGCATGAGGGCCGGGCGGCGCGGCGTCGGCGCTGTCTCCGCAACATCCGGAGTGGCGGGTAGGTCGTCGTTCTTACGAAGGCGAGGCGCCGGCCTTGGGCTCCATGCGGAGGGTGCAGCCTGACCCTGAGCCGATACCTGCGCGCGACTCGTGCGGCCGAACAACCGCGCCAGCAAGCTCGTCACATCCGGCGCGGCCCATGTCAGGCCTGCCCGCATCGTTCTTGTCTGTCCCATGCCGCTTACCCCCTTGGCCTCGATTGGCCCTGCCGTAGCGGTAGCGTGCAGATGGTAAATGAAACGGTAACGATGTGATTTTCGCCGGCATTGACGGGTGCAGGCCGCCATGTCAGGCCGGGCGGGAGAGGAGAAACTGGTGTCCGTTCCCGAGAGCCTTCGCCGTGGTTTGCGTCTGCCCGTCATCGGCGCGCCGCTGTTCATCATCTCCAATCCCGATCTGGTGATCGCGCAGTGCAAGGCGGGCATCATCGGTGCCATGCCGTCGCTGAATGCGCGCGCGCCAGACCGGCTCGAGGACTGGCTGGAGCGCATCGTCACCGAACTCGCGGCGCATGATGCCGCCCATCCCGAGGCGCCGGCCGCACCCTTTGCCGTCAATCTCATCGTTCATCGCTCCAACCCGCGCCTGATGGAGGATCTTGCGATCTGCGCCCGCTTCAAGGTGCCGCTGATCATCACCTCGCTGGGCGCCAATGAGGAGGTGAATGCGGCGGTGAAGGCCTGGGGCGGCCTCGTCTTCCATGACGTCATCAATCAGCGCTTCGCTCACAAGGCGGTCGAAAAGGGCGCGGATGGCCTGATCCTGGTGGCGGCGGGCGCAGGCGGCCATGCCGGCAGCCAGTCGCCTTTCGCGCTGGTGGCAGAGACGCGGGCGTGGTTCGACGGGCCGATCGCCCTGTCCGGCGCCATCGCCACGGGCAGCGGCATCGCTGCCGCGCAGGCGATGGGCGCGGACTTTGCCTATATCGGCTCGGCCTTCATCGCCACGGCGGAAGCGCGGGCCAGCGCCGCCTACAAGCAGGGCATCGTGGACGGGCAGGCGGCGGACATCGTCTATTCGGATTACTTCACGGGAGTCTCCGGCAATTATCTGCGCGCGTCCATCGTCGCACAGGGGCTCGACCCCGACGCGCTGCCCGCCAGCGATCCCTCGGCGATGGACTTCGCTGCAGCGACAGGCGCCAAGGCGTGGAAGGACATTTGGGGCGCAGGCCAGGGCATTGGCGCGGTCACCGGCGTGGTGCCGGCCGCTACACTCATCGCGCGATTCGCCGCGGAATATGAGGATGCGCGACGCCGCCTTTGCGCATCGTGAAGGCGCGCACGGTGCGCGGGCTGTACGGCGCGCCACGCGCCCGCCGGGCAAAACACGCCATGGGCCTTGATAATCGGCGACAAACCGGCCAATGGCCCGGCCATGGACAATAGTCGCATCTTTGAAGCGATCGCGCTGCGTCGCTGTCTTTCCGCCCGCTACAACAAGCTGGCGCTCGTGCTCGCGCCGCATGTGCTCTACAAGCGCAACGACAGCTACTTCATCGATGCCATCACCATCACCCGCGACGGCGCCGAGCCGCGCGAACCCAAGGTCGGCAGCTATAATCTGGCGGGCCTGAGCGAACTGGACGTTCTTGAGACCACGTTCGATGTCCACCCGCTGTTCGACCGCATGGACCCGAAATATCGGGAAAACACGCTTTTCATGATCGACGCGGACTGAGTCTGGGCGAACCCGCAACGGGCGTGCGCCGTAAGGACTTCGTCCCGTCTACGCTCATCTGAGTCGGATACCGCTGCAGAGCCCGCGATTTCTGGCGCCTCTTCATTGCAGGGTGCTGTCAGATTTCTCTCTGTTTCCAGACCGATGCGGGCACAGGCTTGCCGTCTGTTAAAGCGCTGGGCAGACTCTGTACAAAATGGCATTTCGCGACCGTAGGTGGTGAGATAAACCGTCAGACCTTGGCGTATCGGCGCAGATGGCAAAATCTCGCGGGCGGCCCTCGATAGGATCTCGATACGAATGCTCCAGAATATGCCTGCGCGCGCTCAACATCTGGCCTCTGCCGATCTGGCCTTCCTGGCTGGCGGGGGCGAGTGCGCTGCGTTGATCAGGGACAGGGACTGGAGCGCCACGCCACTCGGTCCGATCGAAGACTGGGCGCCCTGCCTCAAATGCGCCGTTTCGCTGCTGCTTCGCTCGCAGGTGCCGATCGTGATGTTGTGGGGCGAGGAAGGCGTCATGCTGTATAACGACGCCTATTCCGGCTTCGCGGGCGGGCGCCACCCCGAGCTTCTGGGTTCCAATGTTCGGGAAGGATGGGGCGAGGTCGCCGACTTCAACGACAATGTCATGAAGGTCGGGCTGGCCGGCAAGACGCTCCATTATCGCGATCAGGAATTGACGCTGCACCGCCACGGCCGGCCCGAGCAGGTGTGGATGGACCTCGATTATTCGCCGGTGCTCGATGAGCAGGGCCAACCGGCGGGCGTCATCTGCATTCTCGCCGAAACGACCGAACGCGTTGCGGCTGAGCGCAAGACCGAATTCCTGATGTCGCTGTCCGACGCGTTGCGCCCTTTGACCACGCCGGCCGACGTCATTGCCCTGACGGCGGAACGCCTTGGGGCGTATCTCTCGGCCAGCCGGGTGTTCTACGCGGAAATCACCGACGGCCGCATGACCGTCGAGCGCGATCATCATCGCGGTGTCGGATCGATCGTCGGCGAACATTCGCTCGAAGCCTTCGGCCCGGATCTGCTGAACGCGTATCGCGTCGGCACGCCCGTGGTGGTGCGCGATGTGCAGGCCGACGCGCGCCTGAGCGCCGAGGCAAAGGCCGGCCTTGGCGCGCGCGAGGTCGGCGCCTTTGTGGATGTGGTGCTGTTCGAGGAAAAGCAGTGGGTGGGCTTGCTCGCGGTCCAGAACGCCACGCCGCGCGTCTGGACGGCGGAGGAAGAAACGCTCGTCCAGGAGGTGGGTGAACGCGTCAAGGTTGCCGTGGAACGCGCGCGCTCGGAGCGGGACCGTCTGTGGACCTTGTCGCAGGATATGCTCGCGCGCGCCGATTTCACCGGTATGATGTCGGCCGTGAGCCCCGCCTGGACGCAGGTTCTCGGCTGGACGGAAGCCGAACTGCTCACCCGCGGTTACGCGACCTTCATGCATCCCGAAGACATGCCACCGACGCTGGAAGCCATTGAGCGCATGGCCCAAACCGGGGAGCCGACGCGGTTCGAGAACCGCATCGCGACGCGGGATGGGGGATGGAAGCACATCGAGTGGACCGTCGCGCCCGAGCCCGATGGCGTGAACTTCGTCGCCGTCGGCCGTGACCTGAGCGAAACCAAGGCTCGTAATGCGGAACTCGAAGCGGCGCGGGAGGCGCTGCGGCAGAGCCAGAAGATGGAAGCCATCGGCCAGCTGACCGGCGGCGTCGCGCATGATTTCAACAATCTGCTGATGGCCATCACGAGCAGCCTCTCGCTGCTCGGCAAGCGGATCCCCGATGACCCCATGTCGAAGCGGCTCCTCGACAATGCCCAGCAGGGCGCCGAGCGCGGCGCCGCACTGACCCAGCGCATGCTGGCCTTTGCGCGGCGGCAGGACCTTTCGCCCGAACCGGTCAACGTCTCCTCGCTGCTCGACGGGCTCAAGGAACTGGCGCAGCGGACGCTGGGGCCGCTCTGGCCGCTCGAATTTCATGGCGTTGCGGACGGCCCGTTCATCGTCGCCGATCCCAACCAGATCGAGATGGCGCTGCTCAACCTGCTGGTGAATGCGCGCGATGCCTCACCCGATGGCGGCGCGATCAGGATCGAGACAGATACCAAGCGGATCGCGCCGGGCGAATCGGCCGAACTCGCGCCGGGCAGCTATGTGCGCATTCTGGTCATAGACCAGGGCACGGGGATGGATGCCGAGACGCTGGCGCGGGCGACCGAGCCATTCTTCACCACCAAGGGTGTCGGCAAGGGGACGGGCCTTGGCCTGTCGATGATCCATGGCCTCGTGCGCCAGCTCGGGGGCACCTTTACCCTGACGAGCGCGCCCGGCATCGGGACGACGGCGGCGCTCTGGTTCCCTGTTTCCAGCGACGATGCCAACCGGCCGGCATGGGAGGCGGAGCCGGCGCTGTCTGCGGACAGCACGGTTCGCCCGCTCAAAATTCTCGCCGTGGACGATGATCCGCTCATCCTGATGAACACGGCAGCGTTCCTGGAAGACCTCGGCCATCAGGTGTGGGAGGCCGATTGCGCGGCCGATGCTCTCAAGATCTTGCGGGACAATCCGGGCATCGACCTGCTCGTCACCGATCAGGCCATGCCGAACATGACCGGCGTGCAGCTTGCCATGCAGCTCATGGCCGAGGACATCCGCCTGCCGATCATCCTCGCCACTGGCTATGGCGAGGTGCCGACGGATAGCGGCCTTAACGTCCTCAAGCTGGGCAAGCCTTTCTCGCAGGGTGAACTGAAGGCGGCCATCGCCCGTGCAATGGCGGAAGTCCGGCAGGCTCTGTAAGCGCCGGGATCAGCGCTCAGGACGAATGCGGCCGCGCCCGGTCGATCGGGCCGCTGTCGAGCAAAGGCGCTGCGTCGATATGTTCGGCGTCCATCAACATGGCGAGGCGCTCGGTCGCGGCGAGGACCATCGCCTGTTCCCAGACGGGCAGAGCTGAAAAGCGCTCGGTAAAGGTCGCCTGGACGGGATCGGGCGCTTCTGCGAGAGCGGTTTCTCCCGCCGCCAGAACATGCAGATGGAACTGCCGCTTGTCGCGTTCGCTGCGCTCCCGCTGGACAAATCCCAAGGCGACAAGGCGGTCGACGATCGCCGTGATGGTGGCCTGGCTGAACTGCAGCGATTGGGCAATCGCGCTTGGCGTGGCGGAGGGGGCGGCGGCGATTTCCCGCAGCACCAGCAGTTGCGAGGGGGTGAGGCCCGTGGCCGTGGCGAGCTGGCGGCTGCCGATCTCCGTGGCGCGCAGAATCCGTCGCAAGGCGCGCAAAGTGGATGAAGCAATATCGAGGTTCATGCCGTGTCGATAGCGCAAGGCGCGCCCCACGCCAATTCGCCGGAACGACGGGAGTGGGTGGGCATATACTTTATCAGATGAACTAAAATTTGCCTCTTCCGGTTGAAGTGAGCGAGATAAGTGCCATATATGGCGCTGAACGACGCTCTGCACAGCGTCGCGTCTCAGAAAAGATAATTCGGGAGATAAACAATCTTTGATCGACAAGCTACAGCGGCTCTTGAGCCGCCAAGGGCTTCTGCGCACTTTTTAGATCGCGAGGGGCGATCTATCTCGCTTCGAAAGCCCGCCGCCACGGACGGGCCTGCCGTCAGTGCCCTGATTGCCGCATCACCGCCGTTGGATGCGAACTCCGCCTATTGCAACCTCCTGCAATGCACCGATTTCGCCGACAGCTGTGCCGTCGCGGAATGCGATGGCGCCCTGGTGGGCTGGGTGTCTGGCTATCGCGTGCCGCAATCGCCCGAGACGTTGTTCGTCTGGCAGGTGGCCATCGCCGCCGCCATGCGGGGCCATGGCCTCGCAGGCCGGATGATCGAGGCCTTGCTGGCGCGCCCGCAGCAGCATGGTGTGACCCACATCACGACCACGATCACGCAGGATAACCGCGCATCCTGGGCGCTGTTCGAAGGACTGGCGCGGCGGTGGAACGTCCCCATCGAGAAGACCGCGCGCTTTGAGCGCGAGCCACATTTTGCCGGAGCGCACGCCACCGAGTGGCAGGCGCGCCTCGGCCCGCTGCCTCATCTGGCAGCCGCAACAGAAGAAGGAACGCTGACAGCATGACCGCCAACATCTTGCCCCACCCCACGGCCCGCAAGCCCGACACCGCCATTTACGAGCGGCGGGAATCCGGCGTGCGCAGCTATGCGCGCTCCATGCCGCGCCAGTTCAACCGGGCGCAGGGCGTCTGGATGCACGACAATCAGGGGGGGCGCTATCTCGACTTCCTCTCGGGCTGCTCGACGCTCAACTACGGCCATAATCATCCGGTGCTCAAAAGCGCTCTGGTCGATTATGTCGCCAGCGACGGCATCACCCACGGCCTCGACCTCCACACTGATGCGAAAGCGGATTTTCTCGCTGCGCTGGAGGAGATCATTCTGCGCCCGCGCGGGCTGGATTATCGGGCCATGTTCACCGGGCCGACCGGTACCAATGCGGTCGAGGCGGCGATCAAGCTGGCCCGCAAGATCACCGGTCGCGAGATGGTGATCGCGTTCACCAACGGCTTCCATGGCATGACGCTGGGCGCGCTGGCCTGCACCGGCAATGCCGCCAAGCGCGGTGGCGCCGGCGTGCCGCTGAGCCATGTCGCGCATGAGCCCTATGATGGCTATCATGGGCCGGACGTCGACACGGCCGAGCTGCTGGAACGCCGTCTGTCCGATCCGTCCAGCGGTCTCGATGCGCCGGCCGCCATTCTGGTCGAGACGGTGCAGGGCGAGGGCGGGCTCAATGTCGCGTCGGCGGAATGGCTGCGCAAGATCGCGGCGATCGCCAAGCGCCACGGCGCGCTGCTGATTATCGACGATATTCAGGCGGGCTGCGGGCGCACCGGCAACTTCTTCAGCTTCGAAGGCATGGGCTTCACGCCGGACATCGTGACGATGGCGAAATCGCTCTCCGGCATGGGCCTGCCCTTTGCGCTCACTCTGTTCAGCCCCGCGCTCGATCAATGGTCGCCGGGCGAGCATAATGGCACCTTCCGGGGCAACAACCATGCCTTCGTGACCGCCACGGCCGCGCTTCGCCATTTCTGGAGCGACGACACATTCCAGCAGGACATTGCCCGGCGCGGCGCACTGCTGGAGCGGCGGCTGGAGGCGATGGCCGCCGAACATGGCCTTTCCACCCGCGGTCGCGGCATGATGCGCGGCATCGATGTCGGCTCGGGCGAGGTCGCCGAAACCATCACCGCCGCCTGCTTTGCGCAGGGGCTCATCATCGAAACCAGCGGTGCACATGACGAGATCGTGAAGGTGCTCGCGCCTCTCGTGATTGAGGACGACGTGCTGTCGGCCGGCCTCGACATTCTCGAGGAGAGCATCCGGTCCGCGCTCAGCGTCCCTTATGGCGTCGCCGCAGAGTAAGAGGAGATACGCAATATGATCGTTCGCAAGCTGCAGGACATCCGCAAGACGGACCGCAACGTGAAGTCCAAGGGGTGGGAGAGCGCACGCCTCCTGCTCAAGGATGACGATATGGGCTTTTCCTTCCACGTCACCACCATGCACGCGGGCGAGGAACTGCACATGCATTACCAGAACCATCTGGAGGCGGTGCTGGTCCTCAAGGGCACCGGCACCATCGAGGATCTGGGCACAGGCATCACGCACAAGCTCTCGCCCGGCGTCATGTACGCCCTCAACGACCATGACCGGCACATCGTGCGCCCGGAGACGGACATATTGTGCGCCTGCACCTTCAATCCGCCGGTGACCGGCAAGGAAGTCCATGACGAACATGGTGCCTATCCCGCCGACACCAGCGCCCCGCGCGAGCCCGCGCTCGCCGACTGAACTACCTTTCAACCATTAGAAGGGGGAGAAGCATGCAAGACCTCTACCCATCCCGCCACGATAGCGTGGCGGCCTTTTCGCCGCGCCTCGACCCCGTCGTTCATAGCGACTGGAACGAGGACGCACCCATCAGCCGTGCACAGGCCGAGCGCTTCGACCGCGACGGCTATCTGGTGCTGGAAGACCTGTTTTCCGACGAGGAAGTCGCGTTCCTCCAGCGCCACGCCGGCAAGCTGCTGGCCGATCCTGATGCGCTGGAAGACGAAACGGTGATCAGCGAGCCGGGCAGCCGCGAGATCCGCTCCATCTTCCGCATCCACGCGCAAAGCCCGGTGCTCGGGCGGCTGGCCGCCGATGCGCGCCTGGCCGAGGTCGCCCGCTTCCTGCTAGGGGATGAGGTGTACATCCACCAGTCCCGGCTCAATTATAAGCCCGGCTTTCGCGGCAAGGAATTCTACTGGCACAGCGATTTCGAAACCTGGCATGTGGAAGACGGGATGCCGCGCATGCGGGCGTTGTCCATGTCCGTGCTGCTGGCCGAAAACACGCCGCATAATGGCCCGCTAATGCTGATCCCCGGATCGCATCGCCAGTTCCTCACCTGCGTCGGTGAAACGCCGAAGGACCATTATCGCCAGTCTCTCAAACGCCAGGAATATGGCGTGCCGGACGAGGACAATCTCGCCGAGCTGGCTGACACGTTCGGCATCGTGGCGCCGACCGGCAAGCCCGGATCCGTGGTGATCTTCGACTGCAACATCATGCACGGATCGAACGGCAACATCACGCCATTCCCGCGCGCCAATGCCTTTCTCGTCTACAATGCCGTCTGCAACCGGCTGGTCGCGCCCTTCGGCGTCGAGACGCCGCGCCCGGCCTTCATCGCCGCGCGGGGCGAGCCGCAGGCGATCACGCCTGTGAAGGGACCGTTGATGGAGGAGGCGCTGGCATGAGCCATAGTGTGGAAAAGATCGGCGGCACATCCATGGCCGCCACAACGACTTTGTTCGACAATGTGCTGATCGCCGGCCGCAAGGGCGCCGATCTCTACAACCGCATCTTCGTCGTCTCGGCCTATGCCGGCATGACCGACCTGCTGCTGGAGCACAAGAAGAGCGGCGAGCCGGGGGTCTATGCCCGCTTCGTCGCGGATGACGATGCCGATGGCTGTCGCCACGCCATGGATGCGGTGCGCGACGCGATGAAGACGCGAAACGCCGGGATGTTCGTGCGCGAAGAAAGCCTCGCCGAAGCGGACGCCTTTGTCGAGATGCGGATCGCCACCGTCGCCGCCTGCCTCGATGATCTGGCGCGGCTGCGCAGTCACGGCCGCTTCTGCCTCAAGGAGCAGCTGGTGACGGTGCGCGAGCTGCTCGCTGGCCTCGGCGAGGCGCACAGCGCGCATTCGACGGCGCTGCTGCTGCGCGACCGGGGCGTCAACGCCGCGTTCGTCGATCTCACCTTGTGGGACCAGCAGGACATGCGCGAACTGGATGAGCGCATCCTGCAGGCCTTCGCGTCCATCGATCTCAGCAACACGCTGCCGATCGTGACCGGCTATGCCGGATGCAGCGAGGGCATGGTGCGGCTCTATGCCCGTGGCTATTCGGAAATGACCTTCTCGCGCATCGCGGTGCTGACCGGCGCACGCGAAGCGGTCATCCATAAGGAATTCCACCTTTCGAGCGCCGACCCGCGCCTCGTCGGGACGGACAAGGCCCGCAAGATCGGCCGCACCAATTATGACGTGGCCGATCAGCTCGCCAATCTGGGCATGGAGGCCATTCACCCCGGCGCCGGGCGGGGCTTGCGTCAGACGGAGATCCCGCTGCGCGTGCGCAATACCTTCGACCGGGAGGATGGCGGCACGCTCATCTGCGGCAAATATGTCTCCGATACGCCGCGCGTTGAAATCGTGACCGGCGTGCGCCAGGCGCAGGCCCTGCAGTTCTTCGAGCAGGATATGGTCGGGGTGAAGGGCTATGACGCCGCGATCCTCGAGGCGTTGACTCGCCATGGCGCGTGGATCGTCAGCAAGGCCTCTAATGCCAACACCATCACCCATTATCTCTCGACGGACGCCCCGACGGTGAAGCGCGTGATCGCGGATCTGCAGGGACGCTACCCCGATGCCGCGATCTCCGCCCAGCCGGTGGCGATCGTCTCGGTGATTGGCAGCGACATCTCGCGGGCGGGGCTGCTGGCCGATGCCTTGCGCGCGCTCGCGGATGAAGGCGTGCCGATCATCGCGATGCAGCACCAGATCCGCAATGTCGACGTGCAGTTCATCGTCGCTGTCGAGGATTATGAGACCGCCGTCGGCGCTCTCCACCGCGCCTTGGTGGAGGATGACGCGGCCATGACGGAGGACCGGCGCGCGGCTTGAACCCGCGCGCTGCTCCACCCCTGATGCTCGCCGCGATCCAGCCCGTCCGCAGCCTCCTGCTCGCCATCTTCATGCTGATGGCGGGCAGTGGCTTTTTGTCGACGCTGATCAGCCTGCGACTGGAGCGGGCCGGGGCGGGAACGATCGTGATCGGCGTGGTCGCCACGGCCTATTTCGCCGGGCTGGTGGTCGGCGCGCTTCGGGCCGGCGAGATCGTCCGGCGGGTGGGGCATATCCGCGCCTTTGCGGTGTTCGTCTCGCTGCTCTCGGCGAGCACGCTCTCTTATGCCCTGATCCAGTCCGCGCCGTTCTGGGCAGGCCTGCGCCTGATCGATGGCCTGTGCGTCGCCGGGGTCTTCATCTGCCTCGAAAGCTGGCTCAACGATCGGGCGGAGATGGAGACGCGCGGCAGCATCCTCGCTGCCTATATGGTCGCGCTCTATCTCGGGCAGGCAGTAGGCCAGCTGCTGCTCGGTGCCAGTGGCACGCTGCCGGCCGCGCCGTTTCTGCTCGCGTCCATTCTCATCTCGCTGGCGATCATTCCGCTCTGCCTCACCCGCAGCAGCGCGCCGGCGCCGGTCGATGCGGAAGCGTTCACGATACGAGGACTCTACGCCGCCTCGCCGCTGGGCACGGTCGGTGCAGTGGCGACGGGCCTGATGCTTGGCGCCTTTTACGGCATGGCGGCAGTCCATGTACGGCGGCTGGGGCTGGACCTGAGCGCGACGGCCACCTTCATGATGATTGTCATCCTCGGCGGCGTGGCGCTGCAATGGCCGCTGGGCCGCCTGTCCGACCGGCTGGATCGGCGGCGCGTGATCGTCGGCTGCTTCACCGCCACGCTGGTCGTCAGCCTGATGCTCGCCATGCTGGCATCGCGAGGGCTCGACCTGTTGGTGCTCGGCGCCTTGTTCGGTGGGCTGAGCTTTGCGCTGTATCCGCTCTGCGTCGCGCACTGCAACGACCGGTTGCTGGCCGCCGAGCGCGTCGCGGCGAGCGGGCGGTTGGTGCTGCTCTACTCGGCCGGTGCTGCCGCCGGTCCGCTGGGTGCGGCGCTGCTGATGAGCGCGGCGCCCGTGGGCGGCCTGTTCTTCTTCATCGCGCTGTGCGCGGGCCTGACGCTCGCTTTCGGCCTCTGGCGGCAGGCCTCGACGCCGCCTGTGCCGGCGCCCGACCAGCAGGATTTCCAGATCGTCCCGCGCACCACCCCCATGGCCTCGCTGCTGGACCCCAACACTGTCGACGGACACACCGAATGACCGCTCCCTCGCTATCAGCCTCCCCCGACCAGCCGGTCGAGACTGCCACGCTGCGCCGCGCGATCGCGGCCTCGGCATTGGGCAACGCCACCGAATGGTTCGATTACGGCATCTACGCCTATGGGGTGACCTATATCTCGGCTGCGCTCTTCCCGGGCGATCTGGATGATGCGGTGCTGTTCGCGCTCGCGACCTTCGCCATCTCCTTTCTGGTGCGTCCGCTCGGCGGGCTGTTCTGGGGACCGCTGGGTGACCGGCTGGGGCGCAAGTCGGTGCTCGCATTCACCATTCTGCTGATGTCGGGCGCCACGCTCGCGGTCGGGCTCATCCCGTCCTATGCCAGCATCGGCCTCTGGGCGCCCGCGCTGCTCATCCTGCTGCGGATGGTGCAGGGTTTCTCGACCGGCGGCGAATATGGCGGCGCGGCGACCTTCATGGCCGAATATGCGCCGGACAAAAGGCGCGGCTTTTACGGCAGCTTTCTCGAATTCGGCACGCTGGCGGGCTTCTCCTTCGGCGCGATCCTCATGCTCAGCTTCTCGATGCTGCTCGGGGAGGCGCAAATGTATGAATGGGGCTGGCGCATTCCGTTCCTTGTGGCGGGGCCGATGGGGCTGGTCGGCATGTATTTGCGCTCGCGCATGGAGGACACGCCGGTTTTCCGCGCTCATGAGAGCGAAGCGCGGCCTTCGGTTTCGCTCCGCCAGCTCATGCACAGCCACTGGCGCCCGATGCTGGTCGTGGGCGGACTGGTCGTGGCGCTCAATGTCGTCAACTATACGCTGCTCAGCTACATGCCGACCTATCTCGAGCGGCGCATCGGCCTCACCGCGCAACATGCGCTGATCGTCCCGATTGTCGGCATGCTGTTCATGATGCTGTTCCTGCCCTTTGCCGGGTCGCTCTCGGACCGGATCGGGCGCAAGCCGATGTGGCGCTTCTCGCTCATCGGCCTGCTGGTCTGTGTTGTGCCGCTTTATCTGCTCATGGGCACAGGCTTCCTCGGCGCCACGATTGCATTCGTGCTCCTCGGCCTCCTCTATGTGCCCCAGCTGGCGACGATTTCGGCGACATTCCCCGCGCTTTTCCCGACCGCCGCGCGCTTTGCCGGCTTCGCCATCGCCTATAATGTGTCCACCTCCATCTTCGGTGGCACGGCGCCGGCCATCGGCAGCGGCCTGATCACGCTGACCGGGAACGAGCTGATGCCGGCCTTCTATATGATGCTGGCCTGTCTGGTCGGGCTGGTTGCCTTGCGCTTCATGCCGGAAACGGCGGGCCGCTCGCTTCACGAAGATGTTTTTGCTCGCGGTGACCGCGCCGGGACGCCGACGCGCCTTTGAGCATTCTCGAATCGAGAATGCACCGCCAAAGCTACATGGCCTTCTGATCTGGCCCTCTCGCGCGTACCGCAGATCCTATCGCGCTCAGCCCCGACGGGAATCGTGTCGAACCCAGCTCCGCTGGTTCGGGTCTTCGTTCTGGCGATGCGCAATAAGAGCTTGAGCAGGGAGAGGATCAGATGAAAGCTATCAGCGCAGCCCGTTCGCGGTTCCATTTGGGCGTTTGCATTGCGGCAATGCTGTGCCCCCTCAGCGGCGCCTTGGCGCAGGTGAGCGACGATGCCGCCGAGCCGGCGACAGCCCAGGTTACAAGCGCGCAGCCGGAAGTCGCCGGCGCGGCGTCTTCTGCCGGCGCAGCGGCCGATCAGGACATCGTCGTCACCGGCTCACGCATTCAGGCGAGCGGCTTCACGGCGCCGACGCCGACCTCGGTCATCAGCACCGCGCAGATTCAGTCCGTGGCACCGACGCGGGTCGATGACGCGCTCCGCCTCATCCCGGCCTTTTCGACGACCGGCAACGGCGTTGCGCGGGCCTTGTCATCCGCGACGGTGGTTGCCGATCTGCGCAATGTCGGCGCGCAGCGCACGCTGGTGCTGGTCGATGGCCGCCGCCATGTCGCGACTGCGCCGGAGGGCACGGTCGACCTCGGCGTCATCCCGGCCATCCTCATTGAACGCACGGAAGTTGTCACCGGCGGTGCTTCGGCATCCTGGGGATCGGACGCCGTGTCCGGCGTGATCAACCTCATTCTCAAGTCCAAACTCCAAGGCGTCGAGGGCACGGTTCAGAGCGGCATTTCGCAATATGGCGATGCCCAGAACGTGCTGGCTGGCCTAGCGGCTGGAACCAGCTTTGGCGGCGGGCGCGGCCATATTCTGATCGGCGGCGAATATTCCAAGAATGAGGGCATTGGCCAGACGCCTTATCGCCCGCGCCCCTGGGTGAGCCGTGGCGTCGCCGGCAACTCGGCTTATGCGCAAAATGGCCTGCCTGCGACCATCTACGCGGACGATGTGCGCCGCACCGACCTGTGGGAAGGTGGCCTGATCACCAGCGGCCCGCTGCGTGGCACGACCTTCCTGCCGGGGCAGCAGACCGGCCAGTTCGGCTATGGCGAAGTCTTCGGCAACCGGATGATCGGCGGCACGAGCAACTACACCGAGATCATCAATCCGGGCGGCAACCTCCAGCAGCCGGTCGAGCGCTATTCGGCGATGGCCCGCGTCTCCTATGAGGTGGTCGACAACCTCACTCTGTTTGCGGAAGGCAGCTTCGCGCGGTCGATCACCAATGGCTATTTCGCCGAGCCGCGCCAGCAGGGCTCCGTCACCGGCAATCCCACCTGTTCGGCGACCACCATTCCCGGCGGGCAGACCGGCAATGTGCTGGTGCCGATCACCAACCCCTATCTGAGCGACGACTTCCGCACGCGTGCGCTTGCCGCCGGTGTGACCTGCTTCAACTTCGGCCGCTCCCTGCGCGAGCAGGGCCTGGGCGCCGTGCGCGGACATGTCGGCTCGCCGTCGGTCTATCGCGGTGTCGTCGGCGTGGAAGGCACGCTCGGGGACTGGTCGTTCGATGCGTATTACCAATATGGCCGCAATCACTTCGTCCAGGAGTATGTCGGCCAGATCAACATGATCAATTATCGCAAGGCGATTGACGCCGTGCGCTCCGGCAGCAACATCGTCTGCCGCGTGAATGCCGATGCCAATCCGCTCAATGACGACCCGGCGTGCGCACCGCTCAATCTCTTCGGCTTTGGATCGCCCTCGCAGGAAGCCATTGCCTACATCACCGGCACGTCGCGTTTCGACCTCATCACCAAGCAGCAAGTGGCGGCGTTCAGCGCCAATGGCGCGCTGTTCGAGGGCTGGGCCGGCCCGATCAACGCCGCGTTCGGCGCGGAGTATCGCGAAGAGTCGATCGATGCGACGGTGGACGCCATTTCGCAGGCCGGCCAGTGGCAAAGCGGCGCGCGCCAGCCGATCTCCGGCAGCTATAATGTGAAGGAAGTGTTCGGCGAACTGGCGATCCCGCTATTGAAGGATCTGCCGTTCATTCGCTCGTTCGATCTCAACCTCGCCGCGCGTTACACGGACTACAGCACATCGGGCGGCGTCACGACCTGGAAGGTCGGCGGCACGTGGGAATTGTCGAGCGAACTGCGGCTTCGCGCCACGCGGTCCCGCGACATCCGGGCCGGCAATTTTGCCGAGCTGTTCGCGCCGACGACGGTGGCGCGCCAGAACATTCGCGATCCGCGCCGGTCGACCAACTACACCGTCGAGGTCGCATCTCTGGGCAACCCCAATCTCGATCCCGAAAAGGCCGATACGCTCACGGCGGGCATCGTCTATCAGCCCCGCTGGCTGGACGGCCTGCGTCTCTCGGTCGATTATTACGATATCGACATCAAGGGCGTGATCGGGACGATCTCGGCGAACGAGGTGCTCGAGCGCTGTTATGTGGACGGCATTTCCGACTTCTGCGGCCTCGTCACGACTTCTGGCGGCGCCCCGGCCGGCGACATCACCGGTGTGACGGTCCGCTTCGAGAATCTGGATCGCCTGAAGACCAAGGGCGTCGACTTCGAAGCCGCCTATCGCTCCTCGCTGGAGAATATCTTCGGTCAGGGTGCCGGCTCGCTCTCCATTCGCCTGCTGGGGACATATCTGGACACATTGGCCACCACGGCCGTGTCCACCGCCAGCACGGAAGAACGGGCGGGCGAATATGTGACGCCGCACTGGCGCGTGTCCGGCCTCGTTACGCATGAACTGGGCCGCCTGACGAGCACGCTGGACCTGCGCTGGCTGCAGGGCGGCAAGATCGACAATGATTTCGTTGTCGGCACCGGCACGCTGAACAGCATCAACTTCAACGATACGAAGAACACCTTCTACACCAACGCGACGTTCACGGTCGATGTCTCGCGGGACGCCGATCGGAGCCGGGAGATGTTCATTCGCCTGAACAACATCTTCAACGTCGCACCGCCCTTCCCGGACCAGGCATCGCCCTTGTTCGATCAGGTCGGGCGCGCATTCCGCGTCGGTCTGCGGTTCAAGATGTAAGGGCGCCCGCGCTTCACCAACACTCATGGGATGGCGCCCGCAGCGCCATCCCTCCCCAGAAAGGATATGGTTCGCCGATTATGGACAGACCTAAAGTTCAGGAAGTTCGCCAGTCGGAGGATCGTTTTCTGGCCTCTGACGTGTTCGAGACGGGTGGTCGGGTGCTGCCGCGGGCCAATGGCACGGGGACCTGGGTCGAGCCCGCGCGCGAGATCCCGGTGTATCATAGCTGCGACGTGCTGGTGGTCGGCGGCGGGCCTTCGGGCACGGCGGCGGCCTGGGCGGCAGCGCAGGCCGGGGCCGATGTGGTGCTGATGGAGCGCTATAATCACCTCGGCGGCCTTTCCACGGGCGGCCTCGTCATCTGGATCGACCGGATGACCGACTGGACCGGCCGCCAGGTCATCCAGGGCTTTGCCAATGATGTGCTCGGGCGCCTGCCCGCAGCGGGCCTTGCCGGGCCGCCGCGCGCCGACTGGGGCTCGCGCGATCCCAAGAAGGCGAGCTATTGGGGCCAGCGCACTGCCGCGTTCCACGGCACGGTCTGCTGGTCGCCCACGCTCGATCCCGAGCGGTTGAAGCTGATCAGTCAGGAGATGCTGCTGGCAGCCGGCGTGCGGCTGGTGTTCCACAGCTGGGCGGCGGTGCCGATGGTCGCCGACGGCAAGGTCGAGGGCGTGGTGTTCGAATCCAAGGCCGGGCGTCAGGCGCTGCGGGCCAAGGTGGTGGTCGATACCACCGGCGATGGCGACATCTTCGCGCGCGCCGGCGCCGAGTTCGACACCGATATCGAGGAAGGCGACGTCCACCACAGCGCCAACACCGGCTTCATGCTGGGCGGTGTGGACATGGACCGCTGGCTGGCGTTCCGCGCCAATGAGCCCGAGCAATATGCCGAGTTCGCCAAGCTCGGCCGTGAGCGGCTCGGCTTCTTCCAGCCGCCTTATGTCTCCTGGCGCAACGACATCGCGCTGTTCCTCGGCCCACGCCAGTCCGGCCTGTCGGCGCTGGATGTCGACGACCAGACCGAGCTGGAGATCCGCTCGCACCGGTTCATGCAGACGCATTGCGAATTCTTCCTCGCCCATGCGCCGGGGTTCGAGCAATGCTATATGCTGCAGAGCGGCTCGCAGCTTGGCGTGCGGCACACAAGGCGTCTGGCCGGCATGGGCAAGATCCTGCGCAGCCAGTGGGCCGATGGCATTGCGCTGCCTGACGAGGTCGGGGTCAGCCCCTCGGTCAGCCTCAAATATCCGGTGATCTCGGTGCCCTACGGCGCGCTCGTGCCGCGCAAGCTGGATGGCTTGCTGGCTGGCGGCAAGCACATCAGCTGCGATGCCAACTCGCATGGCTTCATGCGCGAAATCCCGCAATGCTGGCTGACCGGACAGGCCGCTGGCGCCGCAGCGGCGCTTTCCGTGAACGCCGGCGTCCAGCCGCGCGTGCTCGATGTGACCAGCCTGCAGGCAGAGTTGCGCAGGCAGGGCGTGTTCCTGCATGACCAGCCCGGTGAGATGAGCCAGACAGCGCAGGCGGCCAGCCGGCCGGCCTGACGCGCCCATAGAGACAATGGAGAGGATCAGAGAGATGCGCAGCGGTAACAGGACGAAGCGAACATATGCCGGGTTGCTGGCCGGTCTCCTGATCTCTTCGATCCTCGCCGGCGCCTCTCCCGCGACGGCTCAGGCGCCGACATCGCGCTCGACCGAGAGTGTCAAAGTCTCGGCTGTGGTGGCTGAGCGCATTGGCTCAGGCCCCGTCATCTATCCAGACATGCCGGGGCTGGAAGGCGATCTAGGCAACAATATCAACGGCCCGTCGGTGATCCGGGTGCCGAGCTGGATCAAGAATCCGCTCGGCAAATATTATATGTATTTCGGCCATCACCGCGGCGGCTATATCCGCCTGGCTTATGCCGATCGGCCCGAAGGCCCCTGGACCGTCTATAAGGATGGCACATTGCGGCTGGAGCAGACCTCGGCACTGCACCACATCTCGTCTCCCGATGCCGTCGTGGATGAAGAGAATAAGCGGATCGTGCTCTATTATCATGGCGCCACCGAGATGCCCGGTGGCGACTATGGCGGCCGGCCCTATGCCCAGCGCAGCTTCGTTGCGACCTCGCCCGATGGTCTGAGCTTTACTGCTGCGTCCGGCGCGTTCGGGGCGCCCTATATTCGCGTGTTCAGCTACAAGGGCAGCAGCTACGGCCTGGGCATGGCCGACAAGGCGAGCGCCTATCCGGTCTGGCTGCGCAGTGGCCAGTTCTTCCGGTCCGCATCGCTCCTGCCGCCGTTCGAAGCCGGCCCGCGCATTCTCGATGAGATGCGTCATGCCGGCGTGACCCGCATCGGCGACACGCTGCATGTCTTCTACACCAATGTAGGGGACTCGCCCGAGCGCATCCTCCATGCCAGCGTCGATCTGCGGCCCGACTGGTCGGAGTGGACAGCCTCGACGCCAACGGAAGTGATGCGCCCGGAAAAGGCCTTTGAAGGCGCCAATCTGCCTTTGGTCTCCTCGCGCGGGGGCATGGCGACGGGCGCGGAGCATGCCTTGCGCGATCCCGGCCTTCTCAACGACGATGGCCGCATCTATCTCTATTATGCCGTCTCCGGCGAGAAGGGGATTGCGGTGGCGCGGGTGACTTTCAAATGATCACGCGCGGGCGGCCGTTCGTGAGCGCGCCCTGATGGATACGCTGCTCAACATGCGCGCCTTTCTGGCCGTGGTTGAATGCGGCAGCCTCGCTGCTGCCGCGCGCAAGCTCAATATCGCCCCGTCGGTCATGTCCAAGCGGATCGGGAGGCTGGAGGATGAACTGGGCGCGGTGCTGTTCGTCAGGACGCCGCGCAAGGCCGAGCTGACGGCCTTTGGCGAGCGCCAATTGCCGCGCATCCGCGCGCTGGTGCGCCAGACCGACGATGTCGTGGCCGGCGCGCGTCGATCCCGCCAGGCGCTGGATGGGCACCTGCGGATCAAATGCCCAACCACGGTGGCCAGCAGCTATTTCGGCCGCTTCTTCGCGGATTTCGTGCAGAGCCATGTCGGCGTCAGCATCGACCTCATGCTGGTCGATCGGTCCGTGAACCCCATCGAGGAAGGCTTCGATCTGGCGATCGGCGCCATGGCCGCTTCTTATGCCGGGGTGATGGATGTTCCCCTGTGCGAGCATCCGATGGTGATCTGCGCCGCGCCGTCCTATCTGGCCCGGCGGGGGCACCCCAAGCATCCGCGCGAGCTGGTCGAGCATGATTGCCTCAACTCGCAGTCGATCGGCGGGACCTGGGTCTTCGAGAGCGAGTCAGGCGATCTGGCGGTGGACGTCAGTTCGCGCTTTGCGGTCAACACCGCCATCGTCCTGCGCGATGCCGCTTTGAGGGGCGCGGGGATCGTTATGCTGAGCGAGTTCGTCTCGCGCGAGGCCGTGCGCGCTGGCCGGCTCGTGCAGTTGCTGCCGGACTTTCCAGTCAAATCTCTCTGGCTCAAAGCCCTGGTTCCCAATGTCAAAATGAGCCTGCCGCTGGTGCAGGCGCTGATCGAAGATCTCCTCGCCTTCACCCAGCCCGTGGCGCCCTGGGACCGGGCGGACCCGGCCAACTGAACCAGCGCCTGCGGGCGACCCATAGAAGGAACACATCGATGCAGAGCAGGCGTGATATGCTTCAGGCTTCTGTCGGGCTGGCGGGCGTTGCCGTCTGGGCTGGCGGAGCGCCGGCCTCGGCTGCATCCGCTCCGGCACCCGCCGGCGCCGCGCCCTTCGTGTCTCCGCTGCAAAAGCAGCTGCGTGAAGACATGGAGACCTACGCCTCGTTCGGCAGCAAGGTCTCGGGCTCTGCGGGCGATCTTGCCGCCGCAGCGTGGATCGGCAAGCGCCTCGCGACGGTCGGCTTCAAGGTCGATGAGGTCAAGTTCCCGATTCCCACATTCGCGCCGGCGGTGACCGAGTTGCGCGCCGGGGACAAGCGCATCGCGGTGGCCGCGCAGCCGGTCGTCGTCCCCACGCCTGCGAAGGGCATTACCGCACCGGCCGTTCTGGTCCGCGATGGGTTCGAGGCGCAGGGCGTCGCCGGGAAGATCGCCATCGTCGTCCTGCCTTATGGTCGTCACGCGGCGATTTTCTCGGGCGAGGTCAAGCCGATGCTGGATCGGGTCATCCCCAATAAGCCGGCTGCCATTGTCATCGTGACGACCGGGCCGACCGGCAGCATCGTGGCGCTCAACACCCGGTTGAAGCCCATCGCCGACGTGCCCATCGCGCTCATGGCGCCGCGCGACCTGCCGATCATCGCCGAGGCCGTTGCCGCGCGCCGACCCCTGACCCTCATTCTCACGGGAAAAAGCGCGACCGGCCACAGCAGTAATATCATCGCGCGGCGCGCGGCAGGCCCCAAGTGGCTGGCTTTCTCCACGCCTCGCTCGGGCTGGGGCGTCAGCGTCGGCGAGCGGGCGCCCGGGACTGCCGCCTTTCTGGAGCTGTGTGGCTGGGCGGCGATCCGCTACCCGGATCATTCGCTCTTCGCCATCAACGCCGGTGGGCATGAGCTCGATTTCGCGGGCACGCACCACTCCCTCTCCGAAGGGCCACCCGCGGCCCAGACACAGATCTGGACCCATCTGGGCGCCGGGCTCGCTACCCGCGATGCCTATGAGGTGCTGAGCCGCAATCACCAGCTTCTCTCCTGCGCCGATCCGCAGCGCGTCCTGATGACGTCGCCGGGCTTGATGGCAGAGACCACTGAGGCGTTTCGCGGGCTTGCGGGTTATGAGCGGCCGATTGAAGTCGTCGGCGGCGCCGGTGAGCTGTCTTCGATCATCGACCGGGGCTATGTGAACGCCTTTGCCGGCCTTGGCATCCATCGCTGGTGCCATGTTGAGGACGATACCATCGACAAGGTGGATGCCGCGCTGCTCGAACCGGTTGTGGAAGCTCATCGCGCCGTGGTCGAAGCGGCCGTCGCGCGGGCAGTGAGGGGTTAGGCGCCATCTTGAGCCCCTCTTCGGAAGAGGAGGGGAGCCAACCCCACGAACCTCCTGCGCTGCGCCTTATTCCGTCGTGGCGCTTTCGGGCATTGCGTTGACGACCTCGACATTGTGCTCGGCGCAGACTGCGGCGAGTTCCGGGCTGTCGAGATAGTCGGTCACGAGAATATCGACGGCGCTGATGTGGCCGATGCGGACCGGGGCGCTGCGGGTAAGCTTGCTGCTGTCCGCGACGAGAATCACGGAGCGCGAATTTTCGACGATGGCGTGCGAGACCTGCACCTCGTTCAGGTCGAAATCCAGCAACGAGCCATCCTCATCGATGGCGGACGCGCCGATGACCGCGAAATCGACCTTGAAGTTTCGAATGAAATCGACCGCAGTGGGGCCGACCGCGGCCCGATCGGCATGACGCACTCGCCCGCCGACGACGATCAGGTCGATCGCGCTGTTACGGCAGAGGATATCGACCACGTTCAGATTGTTGGTGAGGACCATCAGATTGCTGCGGCCGGCGAGCGCCCGCGCGACTTCCTCGGTCGTCGTGCCGATATTGATGAACAGGGAGGCGCCGTCGGGAATGCGGGCCGCAGCCTCCTTGCCGATCGCCTTTTTTTCGGCCACGGACAGGCGGCGGCGGGCCTCATATTCCAGATTCTCGACGCCCGAGCCGAGAATGGCGCCGCCATGAACGCGCGACAGATAACCGCGCTCGCACAGATCGTTGAGATCCTTGCGAATGGTCTGGGGCGTCACATTCATGCGGCCGACGAGATCCTCCACCGTCACCTTGCCGTTGCGGCGCGCCAGATCCAGGATCTGGCGGTGGCGGGTGTTGGATGCGCTCGTCATGCCGGCGTTCTGACGCTTCGATCCTTGAGTTGCAAGCGTCCTTGTAGCCCGGCGCGCGGCATCATCGGGCGGGCCGTAATGGCTGCGCGGCCGGCCCTTCGTGGCATGGAACAGCGGTGCGAAAGCGCCGCTCAGGAAATGGCCCGTTCGACCGCCTTGCGCCAACCATCGACCGCGGCCGATCGGGTCGCTTCCGGCATCTTCGGCTCGAAGCGCCGCTCGCGGGTCCAGATCCGGTCGAGGTCATCGAGACCGCTCCAGACGCCGGTCGCCAGCCCGGCCATGAACGCCGCGCCCAATGCCGTCGTCTCGACAATGGCGGGCCGCTCGACCGGCGCGACCAGCACGTCGGAGAGGAACTGGCAGAGCCAGTCATTGACCGCCATGCCGCCATCGACGCGCAAGGCGGTTTCGCCTTCGCCGACATCGGCCTTCATGGCGTCGATCAGGTCCATGGTCTGATAGGCGACGGATTCCAGCGCGGCGCGGGCCAGGTGCGCGTCCGTCGCATCGAGCGTGAGGCCGCAGATCAGTCCGCGCGCGTGCGGATCCCAATAAGGCGCGCCCAAGCCGACAAAGGCGGGCACCATATAGACGCCATGACTGTCCGGCACGCGGGTGGCCATGCCGTCCGTTTCCGAGGCATGGGTGATGATCTTGAGCCCGTCGCGCAGCCATTTGACCGCCGCGCCGGCGACGAAGATCGAGCCTTCCAGCGCATAGGTCGTCGTTCCGGCCAAGCGATAGGCCGGGGTGGTGAGCATGCGCGTTTTCGAGAGCACCGGCTCCGTGCCGATGTTCATGAGCGCGAAGCAGCCCGTGCCATAGGTCGATTTCGCCATGCCGGTGCGAAAGCAGCCCTGCCCGAAGAGCGCGGACTGCTGATCGCCGATCATCCCCGCGACCGGGATGGCCTTGCCGAGAATGTCGACATCGCATTGGCCGAAGATGCAGCTATTGTCCCGAACCTCCGGCAGCATCGCGGCAGGCACGCGGAAGAGGCTAAGCAACTCATCGTCCCAGGCCTGGTCCATGATGTTGAACAGCAGGGTGCGGCCTGCATTGGTGGGGTCGGTTGCGTGGACCGCGCCGCCCGTCAGCCGCCAGAGCAGGAAGCTGTCGATCGTACCGAACGCCAGTTCGCTGCGCTCGGCGGCAGCGCGGGCGCCCGCGACATTGTCCAATATCCACGCGGCCTTGGTCGCCGAGAAATAGGGGTCGATCAGCAGCCCGGTCTTGGCGGTGACCATTTCTTCGGCGCCGCTGTCCTTCAGCCGCGCGCATTCATCGGCGGTCCGCCGGTCCTGCCAGACGATCGCGTTGTGGATGGGCTTGCCGGTCGCCCGGTCCCACACCACAACGGTCTCCCGCTGGTTGGTGATGCCGATCGCGGCGACATCCGCGACATCGACGCCGGCCTTGGCCACCACATCCCGCATCATGGCGACGGTGTCGGTCCAGATGTCCTCGGGATCATGCTCCACCCAGCCGAGATTGGGATAATGCTGCTTGAATTCGCGCTGCGTCGTAGCGACCGGATTGGCGGCGGCATCGAACAGGATGCACCGCGTCGAGGTCGTGCCCTGGTCGATCGCGAGAATATAAGGTGGCTGGGCCATGATTGCTCTCCTGTGGTCGCCGGCTGCGCGGCGCGATTGTCAGTTGGCCGCGTCTGCCTCGGCGGGGATCGTCTCCTGCAAGGCGCGCCTGTGGCGTGCGGGAAGGAACGGCCGGATCAGCCAATGATAGACGCTGGCGCCCAGCACGCCGCCGCAGAACGGGCCGGCGATGGGCACCCACCAATAATTGCCCGGCCCCGGGAAAGCGGATTCGCCCCAGCCAGCCAGATAGCCGAAAATGCGGGGGCCAAGGTCGCGCGCGGGGTTGATCGGCCACCCTTCCAGATATCCCGCGCCGCCGCCGATCATGGCGACCAGCAGGCCGATGATGAGCGCGCTCGAATTGGCCTCGGGCGCCTGCGTGTTATATTCCTCGGTGATCGCGAAGATGCCGAGCAGCAGGAAGCCGGTCAGAACGATCTCGTTGAAGAACGCTCGGATCGGCGTGATGTGCGCCCCCGGTGCGGTGAAGAATACACCGGCACCGCCACCGGCCGCCCGCTCCACGCCCTGCGTCGCGTTGAACGCGTCGATCACCGGTGAGAACATCATGTAGACCACGACAGCCCCCAGAAATGCGCCGAAGATCTGCGCCAGCCAGAATGGCACGACCTTGCGCGCGGGGAAGCCGCGATAGATCATGAGCGCGAGGGTCACCGCTGGGTTGGCGTGCGTGCCGGAGACCGCGCCCGTCACATAGATGGCGATGGTGACGGCAAGGCCCCAAGTGATGCACACCCCGAAATAGGCTGTGCTGTAAGGGCTTGGATCATAGAGAAAATACATCGCGGCGGCAGAACAGCCGATGGTGATGATGATGAACACTGCAATGCATTCGGAGATCAGCTCTCCAATAAATGCCTTCCCCGGTGACATTGGCCCCTCCACGTTTATCGTTGTCATTTATCCGACGGCGTTGACGTCCAACCTCGCATGATCCGCGAGATAGGCTTCCAGCGCCGCCACCTCTTCCTCGCGCATATGCAGCCCAAGTTTCGATCGACGCCAGACAATATCGTCGACCGAGCGTGCCCACTCATGCGCGAGAAGATAATCCACTTCGGCTTGCGTGAGCCCGGCGCCGAAATGCTGCCCGAGCTCCTCCGCCGTCTTCACGTCCGCGAGCAGCTTGAAGATGCGTGAGCCGTAGCTCTCCGCCAGGCGGCGGATGGTGGTTTCGCCGAGAAAACCAAACTTTTCCCGCAGGTCGGCAATGAGGCCATCCAGCCCTCCCGTACCCAGATCGCCGCCGGGCAGCGGAGCGGCGGCTGTCCAGGCCGGTCGCAGGCTCGGAAGGTGCCGGGCGAGCTTGTCCATCACCTCCTCCGCCAGCGCGCGGTGCGTGGTGATCTTGCCGCCGAAAACGCTCATCACCGGCGCCGCGCCCCCGGCATGATCCAGCGAGAGGACGTAGTCGCGACTGATCTCCGAGGCGTTAGTCGTCGCGTCGTCATAGAGCGGGCGCACGCCGGCGAAACTCCACATCACATCCTGCGGCGTGATCTGCGTTGCGAACCAGCGGTTGACGGAGTTGCAGAGATAATCCGTTTCGGCCGCATCGATCGTCACGACGTCCGGCGCGCCCTGCCACTCCACATCCGTCGTGCCGATCAGCGTGAAGTCGTTTTCATAGGGAATGGCAAAGACGATGCGCTTGTCCGGATTCTGCAGGATATAGGCGTGGTCGCCCTCATACAGCTTGCGGGTGACGATGTGGCTGCCTTTGATCAGCCGCAATGTGCCCGCGCCCGCAACGCCGGCCCGCTCGGGCAGGAAATCAGCAGCCCAGGAACCGGTGGCGTTAATGAGCACATCCGCCGTCACGGAGAACGGCGTGCCGCCAGTGCCCTGCAAGGACACACGCCAGCCATGCTGATCCCTTTGTGCGGCGAGGCATTTTGTGTGGGTGAGGATCGTCGCGCCATGCTCGGCGGCATCCTGCGCGTTGGCGACGACGAGGCGGCTGTCGTCGCCCCAGCAATCGGCATAGACATAGCCGCGGCCAAACCGAGATTGAATGGCGCTGCCATAGCCATCCCCGGCCAGCCTGATCGCCCGAGAGTGAGGGAGGCTGCTGCGCCCGCCCAGCCGATCATAAAGGAACAGGCCGATGCGCATCATCCACATGGGGCGCATGCCGCGATCATGGGGCAAAACGAACTCGAGGGGACGGATGAGGTGCGACGCCGCACGCATGAGCCGTTCCCGCTCTGCCAGAGCCTTGGCGACCAGCCGGAACTCATATTGCTCGAGATAGCGCAGCCCGCCATGAATGAGCTTGGTGCTGGCCGAGGAGGTGTGCGCGGCGAGATCGTCCTGCTCGACGAGCATGACACGCGCGCCACGACCCGCCGCATCGCGCGCAATCGCAGCGCCGTTTATGCCTCCCCCAACGACCAGAACATCATACTCGATAGCCATGAAGCGACTTTCGCAGCGCCTGACAACGAAAGTCAATTACTTTCGTATCTTTCGTATTTTGAAATGGGTAGATGGTCGGCCCCCGGCGCCAGCGAATTTCGCTCGCAAGACTATATTGGCGAGCGAGTTTCCCGTTAGCTTGGCCGGACGACGGGGTCGGCGCGAGATACGGGACCTATCAGCGCACCGGAAAAGCGAAATTTCAAACGAACCCGTCGGATGTACCCGCGCGGCGTCGGCAGGCTATCAATATCGCTGGACCGCAGCACGCCATGGTGGCTATCGGCTGGGCCATGAGTGTCATCGCAACCATCATGAATTCGGCCACGGGCCAACCCGTTCAGAAAATGACCTTCGGTCGCATGCCCAAGCCCTGGGCCAGCTTTAATCTGGAGAGCGGCGAGCTGGTGACGATCGATCGCGTGCAGGTCGGCAAACCGGCGCCCGGCAAGTTCGTTGCGCCTGTAGAGGTCTGGGTGACGCCGAAAAGCTGATGTCAGCGAGCCCGGAGAGGATGAGCGACATTCTGATCGTCGGCGGCTCGCTCGCCGGCCTCATGACCGGCCTCGCACTGTCGCGGCATGGCTTCTCGATCACGCTGCTGGAGCGCTCGACCGATACCGACCGGACCGGGGCAGCGCTGCAGGTCGGCTATGGCTTGCTCGAGCAGTTGACCGGGCGTCCTCACGCTACGGGCGCGCTCGCCACGGGTGTCCAGGCATGGCAATCGGTCTATCGCGGTCTGCGCGCAGCGGCGGACGAGGCGGGCATTGTGGTCCTGCAGAACGCCCGCGTCGAAGCGACGGGAGAGGCGGAGGATCGGGCCTGGGCGATGACCGCCGATGGTCGGCAGTTCGACGGCAAGGTGCTGGTCGGCGCGGACGGCTATCAGAGCGTCGTGCGGCGGCAGATCAGTCCGGAGCGCCCCGATGCGGTCTTCGCGGAGTATCTGGCCTGGGTCGGCTTTGCCGAAGAGTCGGCCCTGTCTGTCCGCTATCCGCCCAATCTGGAGTTCCTCGAGTCCGGGCCCTATGTGCTTCTCGGCTTTCCGCTGACCGCCGCCGATGGCAGTCCGGAGCGCGGCCGCCGCCGGGTCGGCTGGGGCTGGTACGACGCCGGGCATAACGCAATCCTCCGCAGCACAGGGGCGGTCGAGGGCGCGCTGGTGCGGCATTCGCTACGCCCGAACGACATGTCGGATGCGCTGTTCGACGAGCTGGCCGCACTGGCGCGCCGGCACTGGCCATCGCCCTGGCGCGACGCGATCCTGGAATGTATCGCCCGCAAAGCGGTGCTCGGCACACCGGTCGTGGAATATTGTCCCGACCGACTCGTCGCCGGCCGGATGTGTCTGGTTGGCGACGCCGCCCATGTCTGCACGCCGATGACGGGCAATGGCTTTGCAACCGCCGCGCAAGATGCTCTCACCCTCGCGCGCTGCCTCGACCCGGCGGCCTTGCGGACCGACCCGAATGCCGCGCTCGCGCGATATGAAGCGTCTCGGCTGCCCGAGGTGCGTAGACTGGCGCGGTCCGGCCAGCAGATCAGCCAGAACTTCGTGCGCTCTGCCGGTTGAGGCAGCTCGGAGAAGTTGCGCGACTGGTTGAGCTTTCAACGGTTCCAACGCGTCATTGAGCCATTGAGCACCATGGCGACTGCGGTTGCAGCCGGGCCGCTGCGAACAAAGGCCCAAAGCTCGTCCGAGCGGCATCCATCCGTCGGCGCACGATTGAAGACATGCAGTTGGGAGCGAAGCCGGATCAGTCCACCCGGCCTCGTGAAGAGCGAGATCGCTTTGGCTCTCGACACCAATACAGATGATAGGACGGCACGTTGAGCCAACGCCGGCGCCGTTTCGCTCGTGTGAAGACTTTGCGGAGTGACGGTTCGATCGTCCGACGCACCTGATAATCGAGGAACTCACCGTCGTCGGTCAGAAGGTGCGCGGCATCCTCCACAATTCTTGCCCTGTCGGCCTTCTCCAACGCCGCCCGGCTACGTCCTCCCCTAGGATAGCTTGAGCTTTGAGGGCTGATTCTGTGTGGACGATCAGACGAGGATCATCGATGGTTTGGCGAAGATGGTCTGCAAGACCGTCCTCGCTTTCGATCGCGATCAGCTTGGCGTCGCGTGGCAGGTGCGCAAGAATATAGCGGGTAAACTCACCTGTGCCGGGACCATATTCGACGAACAGGCGCGTTTTGGCCCAATCGACCCCTTCTAGCTGGCGCTCGATGGTGCCCGTCGAGGTGGCAATGGGCGAGCCGACGGAAAGGGGCGCCTTGGCGAACTCCTTGAGGAATGTCGTCCAATGCGTTGAACCACCATTCCCGCCCTGCGGCGTGCTCGCCATGGTATATATCCTCCGAGATCTCCCAGAACAATGTGATCGAGCGCTGTCCGTTCCGGGCTTGGCATTTTATCGGGCACGCGTGTTTGGAAAGGCCATCGTCTGCATTGCGGCGGATAAGGTGGAGGGTGCTGATCATGATCCGGATGATCAGCCAGGCTCAGGATTTATTAATTTGCTTTCGGGGTGGGATTGGGTTGATTCAATGGCGGGGCGAAGAGGCCCTGCCACGAGTGATCTGATCTGGTTGTCGCAAGCGCAGATGCGCCGAATAGACCGGCATTTTCCATTGTCGCACGGGGTGCCGCGCGTCGATGATCGTCGGATCATCAGCGGCATTATCTTCGTGATCCGCAATGGCCTGCGCTGGCGGATGCGCCAGCAGCCTACGGACCTCCGAAGACGATCTACAACCGGTGCATCTGCTCGGGCCGCATGGGCGTGTTCAACAGGATCTTCGTGGCGCTCGCTGCAAAGGGCGGCAAGCCGGACCAGTTGATGATCGACGCGACGCACCTCAAAGCGCACCGATCCTAAGAGAGAAGCCTAAATTACGGCAAAGCACACTGCGACGTCGATGAACGAGCGGCCGCTATTGAACAGGACGTTTGAGTTAAAAGACGGCCGCTATTATTATGGCATCATTAGCCAGAGACGGTCTTCCTAGAGAACGAACGAAGGTCCGCTTTCAAGATGCTCCGATCATTTGTCCAATGTCCGTTATTAGGGGTACCGCCACCCTTCGGAAGGTCTTCAACAACCGGTGTGGTTGCGGAGCGGTGCAGCAAGTCGGTGTTCCGAAAGTCACGCGGCGAAGAGCCGAAGCAGCCTTGAATGCCCGGCTGAAATGGTGGGAATCCTTAAAGCCGCAGCTGTAGGCAATTTCCGTCATCGACCTCACACGCGATTTCACGAAAACCGCAGTTTTCTAAAGTGCTGGGGGTTCGCATTAGGTTGAGGGTGATCGCTGAGGTTCAGGATCTGGCGGAGACGGAGGGATTCGAACCCTCGGTAGCCCCTTAAGGCTACGACGGTTTAGCAAACCGCTGGTTTCAGCCACTCACCCACGTCTCCGCGCTCACCGGGGGAAGTGGCGTCCCGTACCGGCTGAGAGCGGCCTATAAACAGGCTGTTCGTGCATGGCAACGCCCGGCGTCGCCTGTTTCTAGAAAGGCTGCAATTTATCGCGCCAACAAGCTCTGGTAGGTAGGCGTGACGGGGATCGCAAAATGATGCGACTCGACGCAGTGCCCGGCGGCGGTTTGGTGGCAACCGGACGCGAACTAACGCGGAACACGCGCCGCCGTTCCACCATCATTCATCGACTCGTCGTGTCCACTTTTCGACTCATCGCAGGGCTTGGTGCCGCGATTCGCTTGCGATGGGTCGCTCTGGTAGCCGCCGTGGCACTTCAAACGATATAGAACAGAGCAATCCTTGTCCGCTGACAAAACCAATTCCGGGGGTGTGATCGCACGTCTGCTGTCTCTCGCGCCCGAGCGGGAGATTTTTCTCCGCACCGGCGGACGCGTGCGCTTCATCCGTATCTCCACGCGCTTCCAGATCGTCGCCGCCAGCGCGCTGGCGGTGCTGGCTTTGCTCTGGGCCATCGGCACATTCGCGATCCTGTGGAATCAGGCCAGCCTGCTCCTTGAGCGCGGCCATGTCGCGCGGGATCGGGCCGAGGTTCTCTCGCAGCAGGCCAAGGTGAAGGCCTATCGCGAGTCGGTAAACGACATTGCTCAGGATATCGAGCAGCGGCAGAAGGCCCTCGATGAACTGCTGCGCTCCAGCCTCGGCACGGGGATCGAAGAGGGCGGCGCAGGTGCGCCCGCTGACGGTCCGGAGGTCAGCAAGCCGCTGAGCGCGGCGTCCCCCGAGGCCTCGCGGCTGGAGGCGCTACGGCGTCATCAGGAAGTGCTCGAGACGCGCCTGGCTGGCGCGGTCGAACATCGCCTCGCGGCGGTCGAAAAGGCGATCCGCAGTTTCGGCCTCGATCCGGCCCGCATGGCGGTGCGCGAGCGGGGGCAGGGCGGTCCGTTCATTCCCGTCGCATCGATTGTCGCCGACCAGCCGGAGCTGCGAGATATCGCGCTGCTGCTGACCCGTCTCAACACCATGGAAGCCGCGCTGGCGGCGATCCCCTCCGGCAAGCCGACGGCGGCGCCGATGACCACCAGTTCCTATGGCTATCGGCGTGACCCCTTCAACGGCAGCCTCGCGTTCCACGGCGGCATCGATTTCCGGGGACGCATGGGCCAGCCCATCCTTGCCGCCGCGCCCGGCACGGTGACGTTCGTCGGCACCAAGCATGGCTATGGCAATGTCGTGGAAGTCGACCATGGCAAGGGCCTCTCGACGCTCTATGCGCACCTCTCCGGCTTCAATGCCAAGCCGGGCCAGAAGGTCGCGCGCGGCACCCAGATCGCGCGCATGGGATCCACGGGCCGCTCGACCGGCACGCATTTGCATTTCGAAGTCCATGTCCATGGCGCGGCCGTCAATCCGCGTCCCTTTCTGGAGGCACGCAGGGATGTTCTCGAAGTCCAGCAAACGGCCAAGCGGCGCGTCGCCGACAGTGGCCACCGGGGCTAAGCACACGCCGTTCTCGATCCTCGGCAGCGATGTCAGGATCACGGGCAATCTGGAAGCCAGCGTGGATCTGCACATCGATGGCGCCATCGAGGGCGACATTGCCTGCGCGGCGCTGGTGCAAGGCGCCGAAAGTCGCATCGCCGGCCATGTTAAGGCCAAGAGGGCCCGGATCGGCGGCCTGATTGAGGGATCGATCACGGCAGAGGAGCTGGTGGTGGAGGCGACTGCCCGGATCACCGGTGATGTGAGCTATGAGCGCATCACCATTGCCACCGGCGGCCAGATCGACGGGCGCATGACGCACAGCGGCCAGCCGACCGAACTCAAGCTGATCAAGAGCGATGTCGGGTAGGCGAGCCGGGGAGGCCCGGGCTAACCCCTCCGATCAGCGCTCGCGTGTGGCGCTGAAACTGATGTCCGGGTTGCGCTCGGCCTGATAGCCCACATCCCAGGCCGATCTGGCGAGGAAGACGGGGTTCTCGTCGCGATCCTTGGCCATGCTTGTCCGATTGATGCTGGCGAAGTCCTCCAGCTTCTTGGCCTCGCCGGTCAGCCAGCGGGCCGTGTCGAACGGCGCCGGTTCCAGCACCGCGCCGACCTTATACTCCGCCTCCAGCCGGCTGATCAGCACATCGAGCTGCAACTGGCCGACCACGCCGATGATCCACTGGCTGCCGATCTCCGGGTAGAAGACCTGGATCACGCCCTCCTCGGAGAGGTCGTCCAGCGCCTTGCGCAATTGCTTGGTCTTGGTCGGATCCTTGAGCGCGATGCGGCGCAGGATTTCCGGCGCGAAATTGGGCAGGCCGGTGAAGCGCACGTCCGCTTTCTCACTCAGCGTGTCGCCCACCCGCAGCGTGCCGTGATTGGGGATGCCGATGATGTCGCCGGGGAAAGCCTCGTCGGCAATCTCGCGGTCCTGCGCGAAGAACAGGATCGGCGAGTGGACGGCGATGGGCTTGCCGCTGCCCGAGGGTGTGAGCTTCATGCCGCGGCGGAACTTGCCCGAGCACAGGCGCATGAAGGCGATGCGGTCGCGGTGCTGCGGGTCCATATTCGCCTGCACCTTGAAGATGAAGCCGGTCACATCGCCGCGCTCCGGTTCGACCGGCGCGGGCTCGGCCGGCTGGGTGCGGGGCGGCGGTGCGTGGGCAGCGAGGGCGTCGATCAACTCGCCGACACCAAAGCGCTTGAGGGCCGAGCCGAAATAGACCGGCGTCAGGTCGCCATGGCGATAGGCGGTCAGGTCGAACGCGGCATAACCCGCCTGCGCCAGTTCGGCCTCTTCCCGCAGGCGCGCAAGACCTGCGGCGGAGAGCACGGTGGCGAGCTTTTCGTCGTCCAGGCCGGTTAGCTGAGTGAAGCTGCCGTCGAATTCCTTGCTCGGGCCGACCGGCTGGTAGAGCCGGTTGGTGGCAAAATCGTAGATGCCCTCAAACTCGCCGCCCATGCCGACCGGCCAGCTCATCGGGCAGACATCCAGCGCGAGCGCGTCGGCCACTTCGTCCAGCAGCGAGAAGCTGTCGCGCCCCTCGCGGTCCACCTTGTTGACGAAGGTGATGATCGGCACGTTGCGCAGGCGGCAGACCTCGAAGAGCTTGCGCGTCTGCGGCTCGATGCCCTTGGCAGCGTCGATGACCATCACGGCGCTGTCGACGGCGGTCAGGGTACGGTAGGTGTCTTCCGAGAAGTCCTCGTGCCCAGGCGTGTCGAGCAGGTTGAAGGTGATCACGCTGCCATTGGGCTGGGTGCGCTCGAAGGTCATGACCGAGCTGGTCACCGAGATGCCGCGCTGCTGCTCGATCTTCATCCAGTCCGAGCGCGCGCGACGATTGGCCCCGCGCGCCTTCACTTCGCCGGCGAGGTGAATGGCGCCGCCGGCGAGCAGCAGCTTTTCGGTGAGGGTCGTCTTGCCCGCGTCCGGGTGGGAGATGATCGCGAACGTGCGGCGGGAAGGGATCGTCATAGCAAGCGTCTTAATCCAGGGAGCGAGCGCGCCGGGCGTGGTCGGGCCGGCGCAAATGTGGCGCTGCTATAGGGGCTGCGGCGGCGATCCTGCAAGGCACGGCTTTGCACAGGGCGAGCGTGGCGTGGGGGCATCGATAAGGCGCGCTCTCTTCCTGTCCGCGCACGGCGGCTTGCGCAGAGGTTTGAAGCGCCGAATGCACCAAGGGGGTTGACGTGCTGCCGGTAATCGATTGTACTGAAAGCCGGTTGATAGACGTAGATCGGGACGCCACGCGTCACCGATGACCGTAGCATTTCGGTAACACTTCGCCATAAACCGGTCTGCGCGCGCATCGTGCGTTGGACATTGTCGTGCATTTCTCTATGCAATCGATTGCTCGATTTCAGTTTTTGCAGGAGATGGATGATGAAGCGGCTTCACGCCGGTGTTGCGGTTTTGGCACTGATGGCTGTCATGGGTGCAGCGCCAGTTCGCGCACAGCAGACCACCACAAACAGTGTTGATACCGCGCCTGACGAAATCATCGTCACCGCTCAGAAGTCCGGTGTGCAGGCGCTGCAGGAAGTGCCGCTCGCCATCCAGGCGTTCAGCGGTGAAGACCTCAAGGAGCGCAACATCAACAATATCGCGGATCTCGCCACGGCGATTCCGGGTATTTCCGAGAGCCAGCGCCAGTCGGTCGCGTCGCGTTCGTTCAGCATCCGCGGCGCCGGCGCCGGCGCTGCCAATGGCGACTCGGCCATCGGCTATTATGTCGACGACGTGCCGTTCGTGGTCACCAACTTCGGCATTGCGCCGCCGATCCGCTTCCTCGACCTCGACCGCGTCGAGGTTTTGCGCGGTCCGCAGGGCACGCTCTATGGCCAGGGTTCGGCCGGCGGTGTGTTCATCTTCCACACCCGGGATCCTGACCTGACCGAGATCAAGTTCGCTGCCGAGGCGCAGGCCTCCCAGACGCGCGGGGCCGGTGGCCTCAACTATGGCGTCGCAGGCGTCGTCTCCGTCCCGATCATCAAGGATGTGCTTGCTGTCCGCGTCAGCGGTGGCCACTCCTATAATCCGGGTTGGGCGGACGAATATTACGGTGCGTTCGACGGCACGCCGGACCGCAAGGGCGTGAACGAGGTTCGCGACGACGACATTCGCGTGGTCGCGCTGTTCCGTCCGGTCGACAACCTCAATATCCGCGCGCAGTACTGGCATTTCCGTCCGCGCCAGCAGTTCCTGGGCGGTCTCGCCTCGACCCAGCCGCCTTATTACGCGAACACGGCGGCGCAGCCGAGCTTCGGCAATGGCGACTTCAAGCTTTACAGCCTGTCGGCCGGTCTGGACTTCGATACCTTCTCGATCTCCAGTGCGACCACGTACCTCAAGGGCAATTTCGGCATTTACGTGCCGATCGCGCCGGCGGGTGCCTTCTCGAGCCAGTTCTTCCCGGACATGTTCAGCCAGGAAGTGCGGATCAACTCCACGACCGACGGCCCGTTCCACTGGCTGCTCGGCGGCGCCTATCAGGACGGCAGCGGCCCGCAGGAAAACTATCTGCGCATTCCCGTTGCGGGCATCGACACCAATGCCGACAACAACACCATCACCAAGAACTGGGCGGTGTATGGCGAACTGGGTTACGACCTGTTCGATGGCAAGCTGCGTCCCCGGGTTGGCCTGCGCTATTATCATGACAAGCGCACGTTCGAAGACGCCAACACGACGAACACGAACAAGAAGAACGTGACGACCTGGCGCGTCAACCTCTCCTATGTGCCCAATGATGATCTGACGGTGTTCGCCACGGCGGCGACCGGCTTCCGTCCGGGCATCGTCCAGTCGCAGATCCAGGCGGACCTGCTTGCGGACGTCGGCATCCCTGCCGGCACCCAGACCCGTCCCGAAAGCTCGACCAACTATGAGGCCGGCATCAAGTGGCGCTCGCCCGATCGCACGCTCAACGTCGGGTTGAACTTCTACATCAACAAGCTCGAGGACATGCTGACGCCGACGCCGACGCTGGACGCGAACGTCTCTGGCTTCTCGAACTTCGGTGACGGCACCAGCAAGGGCGTCGATATCGAGATGCGCTGGCGGACGCCTCTGGACGGGCTGACGCTGAGCGCAGTTGCGAACATCAACCAGGGCAAGTATGACACGGTCGATCCCGCTGTGCAGGCGCGCCTGCCCTACCTGCGTCCCGGTACGCGGCTGGTTAACACGCTCGAGGAAAATGCCCGCGTGGATGCGACCTATGAGACATCGCTTGGCGGTGACCTCAACGGTCTGTTCAACGTCGCATGGACTTACAACGGCAACCGCCTGCAGACCAATGGCGAGTATGTGAAGGCCTATAGCGTATACAGCGCCAATATCGGTCTGCGGTACAAGGCCTATGATCTGACGCTGTTCGGCGAAAATCTCGGCGATTATGATGGTGCTGTGCTCACGCTCAACACCTCCAGCATCCGGGTGACGCCGCGCACGATCGGCCTGCGCCTGCGCGTCAACTATCAGTGATCCTGCCACGGGCGTGGTGACACGCCCGGCAGTCAGATGAAAAGGGCGGGCGCGGCGAAGGCTGCGCCCGCCTTGTTTTTGGGGCTATCCGCCGGCAGAGATCGTGCAAAGCGGCGGGAACCAGATGGTAGGGAGCGCAATTCTGCAAGCACCGCAGCAGTTGCGGTCGGAGACACGGTCATCATGAACAGGCTTATCCGCGCCGCCCTTCTCAGCGCCGTCCTCGCGGCAGCTCCTGCCCTTGCGCAGGAGGAGCCCGAGAAGGAGGACAAGACAGCGCAGAAAGCGGGCGAGATCGTGACGCAGCCCGCGCGGGACGTGGGCATCGAGAAAACGAAAATCCCCGAGGTGCTGGCCCGCGCTGTCGAGCAGCCCTATGCGCCGGCGGGCAAGGGTTGCCGCGCGGTGATCGACCAGATCGCCGAGCTGAATGCGGTGCTGGGCACGGACTTTGATGCCAACAGCAAGGCCAATGAGAACAAGTTCGGCAACCTCGCGGCCGCCGGTGGCGCGGCGATCGTCAATTCGATCATTCCGTTCCGGGGCCTCGTTCGTGAAGTGAGCGGCGCGGCAGGGGCCGAGCGTCGCCTGCAGGCTGCCATCAACGGTGGCGTCGCGCGCCGGGGCTATCTGCGCGGGCTGGCGGTCAGCCGAGGCTGCAAGCTGCCCGTGCCGCCGGCGCCCGCTCCAGCCGAGGAGGAGAAGCGGAAAGCGGACTGATCGCCCGGACTTCCGCCGCTCCTCTGGTTCCTATCCGCGCGGGCCGTTATCCGCGCAGTCCCTTATCCGCGCAGCGTGGCGCCCTGCTTGGTCGCCGCCGCCACCACGCGGTCGGCGATGGCCTTCAGTTCTTCATCCGTGAAGCTCTTTTCACCGGGTTGCAGCGTCACTTCCACGGCGAGGCTCTTCTGCCCTTCCGGCACGCCTTGCCCGGCGAACAGATCGAACAGGCGCGCGTCGACGATGGCGTTTTTGTCCGCCCCTCGCACGGCGCGCACCAGTGCGTCGGCTTCCAGATCGGCTGGCACGAGGAAGGCGAAGTCGCGGGTAACGGCCTGCAAGGCCGGCGGCGCGTAGGCCGTGCGCATGAAGCTGCTCTTCTTGGGCACCGGGATCGCATCGAGCTGGATCTCCGCCGCAACGACCGTGCCATCGAGATCGAAGGCGCGGGCGAGGCGGGGGTGCAACACGCCATAAGCGGCAAGCACATTTTTGGGGCCGAGGCGCAGCGTGCCGGACTGGCCGGGATGATAGGCATCGCCAGCCTCGCCCATCATCTGCAGGCGTCCGGCAGGCGCACCGGCGGCCGCCAGCAGCGCAATGACCTCCGCCTTGATGTCGAAGGCATCGAACGGGCGGGCCTTGCCGCCCTGCCAGCCGCGCGGGCTTTTTTCGCCGGCCATCAGGATGCCGAGGGTCAGCTTCTCGTCGCTGCTGCCATCATCGGCGCGGAAATAGCGCCGGCCGATCTCGAACAGGCGGATCGAGGATGCGCCACGATCGGCATTGCGCCGCGCGGCGGAGAGCAATCCGGCGAGCAGCGTTGGCCTCATCACCTTCATGTCTTCGCTGATCGGGTTGGCGAGCGTCCAGTCGCCGCCACCAAAGGGCGCGGCTTCGCTTTCAGAAATGAAGGACCAGTTGATCGCCTCGTTAAGGCCGCGAGCGGCAGCCGCGCGACGGGCGCGGCGCTCGATGAGCTGCAGCGGCGTTGCGGTCGGGCGGGCGACGCCCGGTGTGCGGGGCAGGGGGACGGACGGGACGTTGTCCAGCCCTTCGATCCGCACGGCTTCCTCGACGATGTCGGCGGTGCCGTGGATATCGCGGCGCCATGTCGGGATGGTGATCCGCCAGCTCGCGCCAGCCTCCACGGTGAAGCCGAGCGCCGCGAGGATCGCTTGCTGGCGCTCCGCGCGCACCGTCATGCCGGCCAGCGCATCGACCATGTCGGGCCGATAGCCCTCGATGACGCGCGGCTCTGCCGGTGGGGTGCCGGCGCGCGTCGCCTGGGTGGGCGTGCCGCCACACAAAGCGAGAACCAGCCGCGTCGCGATGTCCAGCCCCTCATCCAGGAACGCCGGGTCCACACCGCGCTCGAAGCGCTGGCGGGCATCGGAGGTGAGGCTGAGCGCCTGCCCCGTCCGCGCGATGCTCTCGGGCGTGAAATAGGCGCATTCGATCAGCACATCGGTGGTGCTCTCCTGCGCGCCGCTATGCTCGCCACCCATGATGCCGCCGATATCGTGAACGGCGGAGGCGTCCGCGATCACCGTCATGCCCTCGGCCAGCGTATAGGTCTTGCCGTTGAGCGCCAGCACCTGCTCGCCAGCCTTCGCCTTGCGGGCGACGAGGCCGCCATCGAGGCGGGCCATGTCATAGACATGCAGCGGGCGGCCAAGGCCGATCATGACGAAGTTGGTGATGTCCACCAGCGCGCTGATCGGCTTCTGGCCGATGGCCTTGAGGCGCCGCTGCAGCCATTCCGGTGAGGCGCCGTTGCGCACGCCTCGCACCGCGCGGGCGTAGAAGGCCGGGCAGCCGTCCACATCGTCCGTGCGCACGTCCGGGCCTGCGCCCTGCGCGTCGATTGCCGGGAGCTGGCCGATGATATCATCGAGCGGTCGCAGCGTGCCAAGGCCCTTGGCGGCGAGATCGCGCGCGATGCCGCGCACGCCCATGCAATCCTGCCGGTTGGGCGTGACCGAGACCTCGATGACCGGATCGTCAAGCTGCGCATAGTCGGCAAAGCGCGTGCCGATGGGCGCGTCGGCGGGCAGCTCGATGATGCCCTCATGATCCTCGCCCAGCTCCAGCTCGCGCGTGGAGCACATCATGCCGTTGGATTCGACGCCGCGAATGGCCGCGACCCGCAGCACCATGCCATTGGCGGGCACCGTGGCGCCGGGCAGGCCGAACACGCCGACCAGGCCGGCGCGGGCATTGGGGGCGCCGCAGACGACCTGCAGCGGGCCGTCGCCGGCATCAACGCTCAGCACCTGCAGCTTGTCGGCCTGCGGATGCGGCGCGGCCGTGAGAACCTTTGCGACGCGGAAGCCATCGAGCTTCTCGGCGGGGTTTTCGACACCCTCGACCTCAAGGCCGATATCGTTGAGTGCGCGCAGGATTTCCTCCAGCGAGGCGCTGGTATCGAGATGGTCCTTGAGCCAGGAGAGGGTGAACTTCATGCGCGGGCTCCGGGATTGCCGGTAAGATCAAACCCGTGCTCCTGCGAAGGCAGGAGCCCAGGGCGGTGAAGGACGGCGGCTGCGCCCTGGGTTCCTGCTTTCGCAGGAACACGAACTCGCAAGAAATGGCTCATGCGCCCACTCCTCCGCTCAGCGTAGGCACATCCAGCGCCGAGAAGCCGTAATGGCGCAGCCAGCGCAGATCGCCGTCGAAGAAGGCGCGCAGGTCGTTCATGCCATATTTGAGCATGGCGAGCCGGTCGACGCCGGTGCCGAAGGCAAAGCCCTGCCACTCGGCGGGATCGAGCCCACAATTGCGGATGACATTGGGGTGGACCATGCCGCTGCCGAGCACTTCCATCCAGCCGCCATTTTCCGCATCGCCGCTGCCGCCGATGACCCGCTGGCCCTTCTCGATGGTGTAGCCGACGTCCACTTCCACCGAAGGCTCGGTGAAGGGGAAGTAGCTGGGGCGCAGGCGCAGGACGATGTCCTCACGCTCGAAGAACGCCTTGAGGAAGGTCTCCAGCGTCCATTTGAGATGGCCGAGGTGGATGCCCTTGTCGATCACCAGACCTTCGATCTGGTGGAACATCGGGGTGTGGGTCGCGTCGCTGTCCGAGCGGTACACGCGGCCGGGCGCGATGATGCGGATCGGCGGTGGCGTGCTCGTCATGGTGCGGATCTGCACCGGCGAGGTGTGGGTGCGCAGCAACATCGCGGCAGGATTGCCGTCTCCGCCGGTCGCGCGCGCATTGTCGCCGAAGTAGAAGGTGTCGTGCATCGCGCGCGCGGGGTGCGTCTCGGGGATGTTGAGCGCGGTGAAGTTGCGCCAGTCATCCTCGATCTCCGGGCCGGTAGCGACCGCGAAGCCGAGGTCGGCGAAGATCTCGGCCAGCTCGTCCATCACCTGGCTGACGGGATGAATGCTGCCCGGCGGCGGCAGGTCCACCGGCAGCGTCATGTCCAGCGTCTCGGAGGCGAGGCGGGCATCGAGCGCTGCCGTTTCAAGCGCGGTCTTGCGGGCGGCGATGGCAGCCGTCACGCTTTCGCGCAGGTCATGGATCGCGGGGCCTTGCTGCTGGCGCTCTTCCGGACTCATCCGCCCCAATGTCTTGAGCAGGGCAGTGATGGCGCCGCTCTTGCCCAGCGCGCTGACGCGCAGCGCTTCCACGGCATCGAGGGTGTCGGCGGCGGCGATGTCGGCGATGAGGCCGTCCTTGAGGGATGTGACGTCGGTCATGGCCGCGTCCGCTAGCCTAATTCACCGCAAACGAAAAGGGCGCCGGCATGCCGACGCCCTTTCCTTTCATGGTTGTGACCCGGTTTCGATCAGGAGAACTGAACGACCGACTGACGACGACGCAGCGTGCTGCCGATCAGCGCGAAACCGCCGAGCATCAACGCCCAAGTCGTCGGCTCAGGCACCGGCACCGCGCTCATCGCGGTAACCGTCACGCCATCCAGCGCCGGGCCGGTCCAGGGCGAGTCGGTCATCGACGCAAAGCTGAGCGTCGTGAGATTGCCCGAGGCCGTGAAGGTGTAGGTGTAGTTGGTCCAGCCCATATTGGTCTTCGAGAAGCCCGTATTGTCGAAGCTGAACAGCTGGCCGTCATTGCCCGTCGCGGCGACTTCCAACGTCTTGACCGCCGGCCCGCCTTCGGGATTGCCGGCCATCAGGAAGTCGACATTGTAGGTCATGCCTTCGATGGTATCGAACGTCTGTGCGATCGCGCCCTGGGCGCTGCCGTTCAGATCGATACTGCGGCTGCCGCTACCCGACTGCCAATAACCACCGATCAGCTCCACATTGCCGGATGTGATAGTCCAACCCGTCAGGGCCGTGCTGTCGGTGCCCAGGCGAAGGAAATAGGTGCCTGGATCGTTACCGGTCTCGAAATCGCCGTTGATGAACGTTGCTGCCTGCGCAGCGGACGGGAGGGCGAGCGTCGCCGCGACCCCCAATAGCAGTCCCTTCATTTGGTTCTCCACTTATAGTCCCACGCACTCGCAATGCTGCAGTGCGGAAAAGGTTTCCGAAGCGTTAACCAAAATTCCAGAGAGTCCCGAAATGATACAAAAAGGGCGCCGGAAGCATCCGACGCCCTTTCTCATTGATTGTGCAGATGCTCAGGCTGCGGGCAGGGCCGCGCGCGCCTGGGCAATGATGCCCTTGAACACATCGCCTTCATGCATGGCGATGTCGGCCAGAACCTTCCGGTCCAGTTCGACGCCCGCCAGCTTGAGGCCGTGCATGAACTGGCCATAGGTCAGGCCTTCCATGCGGACAGCTGCGTTGATGCGCTGGATCCACAGGGCGCGGAAGCTCCGCTTCTTCACCTTGCGGTCGCGATATGCGTACTGGCCAGCCTTCTCGACGGCCTGACGCGCGATGCGGATCGTGTTCTTGCGACGGCCATAATAGCCCTTCGCCTGATCCAAAATCCTCTTGTGCTTCGCCTTGGTGGTTACACCGCGTTTGACACGTGCCATGTCGCCTGCTCCTTACTTGAGGCCGTAGGGCGCCCAGAGGCGCACGTGAGCGACATCCGCGTCGGAGAGAACTTCCGTACCGCGATTCTGGCGAATATACTTCGCGTTGTGGCTGATCAGGCGGTGGCGCTTGCCGGCGACACCATGCTTGACCTTGCCGGTGGCGGTGAATTTGAAGCGCTTCTTCACACCGCTCTTGGTCTTGAGCTTGGGCATTTTCGTCTCCTTTGTCTTAGCGCAAGCACCCCGGAGGATGCTCGCAGACGATTACGGACGAACACGGCAGCCCTTACTGGCCGGCCCGTCCTTGCGGTCTTCCATAGGACATGGAAGCGCGGGCGTATAAGCGCGGCCGCGCGCCGACGCAAGCCCCTTAGGTGCGGGCCGGATTTGACGCCGGTCAACGACTCCTCGCCCCCATCGCATTAATATGGCACCAGTTTCGCACGATCCCGATGCGGTGAACAAGGAGGCTGCCATGAAGACGGTGATGGTTCTGATCCATGATGACCCGAGTCAGGAAGCGCGCCTGCAAACCGCGCTCGACATTGTGCGCGCGGTGGAGGGGCATCTGCTGTGTCTCGATGTCGTCCAGATTCCCATGATCGCCGACGGCTTTGGCGCGGGCGGCGGCACCGGCGTGCTGATGATGGATGAGCGCGACCGGGAGGATAAGAATATCGAGGCGCTCGAGCCCCGGCTCGCCAATGAAGGCGTGAGCTATGAGTGGGCACGGGTGCAGAGCCAGTCCGACGAGGGCATTACGGACAATGTGCGGCTGGTCGACATGATCGTCGTGGGCAAGCAGGCCTTCGGCGCGGTGAACGAGACCGGCGACACGGCCTCCCGTCTCGCGGCGCTGACCTCCGCGCCGGTCCTGCTGGTGCCGACGGAGCAGAAGCGCCTGGATCTATTCGGCAGGGCGCTGGTCGCCTGGGATGGATCACGCGCGGCCGATGCCGCGCTGAGGGCGGCGATCCCTCTGCTGCGCATGGCCGGCGAGGTCGAGGTGGTGACGATCGGCGAAGGGGAAGGCGACCCGGACGAGGCGGCCGCCTATCTCGATCGGCATGGCTGCAAGGTCGTCAGCCGGCGCCTGCCCAAGGCTGGCGCGGTGAGCGACCAACTGATCGAGGCCATGCGGTCCTCCGGCGCGAGCTGGGCGGTGATGGGCTGCTATGGCCGCAGCCGCCTGCGCGAGCAGCTGTTCGGCGGCACGACCCGGACGCTGCTGGCCAAGGCGCCGATCCCGATCCTGCTCTCTCACTGATGCGCCATCGAGGCGCGCATCCCGCAATGGGGCGCGCCTCAGTTGGCCATGGCAAAGCTGTTGGTGTCGATCAGTTCGCCGGCCTGATTGCCGGCCGCTTCGATCAGCCGCCGTTCGAGCGTGGCGAGGCGGGTCTTGCTCTCCAGCTTTCCGCCCAGAAGATCGGTCAGATAGAAGGTATCGACGGCGCGCTCGCCGAAGGTGGCGACATGCGCGCTGTGGACCATGGTCTTTGACTGGAACAGCGCGAAGGCGAGGCTGAGCAGCAGGGCAGGGCGGTCGCGAGCCATGACTTCCACCACCGTGAAGCGGTTGGAGGCCTTGTTGTCGATCAGCACCTGCGGCACGATCTGGAAGGCTTCGGCGCGCCGGCGGGCCAGCGGGCGCTCGTCCAGCTTGTGCATCAGCTTGTGGCGGTTGAGCAGCGCGTCCTCGATGTAGGTCTTCACCCGCTGCAACTGCTCGGGCGCATCGAAGCGGCCGCCAAGCGGATCCTGCACCAGGAAATTGTCCAGCGCCGTGCCATCCTTGAGGGTGTGGATGCGGGCGTCGATGATGTTGCCGCCGGCCAGATGGATCGCCCCGGCGATCCGGTAGAAGAGCCCGGGATGGTCCGAGGCATAGACGGTCACAAGCGTCGCGCCCCGCTCTGGATAGGAACGGGCATCGATGGAGAGATCGGACTGCCCGGCGTCCAGCAGATGCCGCGCATTGCGCTCCAAGATGTCCTGCGATTCGGCGATCCAGTAGGATTGCGGGAAGCGCTTCACCAGCCGGTCGAAGGCCTTGTCGTCCAGGGCCAGGCTCGCGCGCAGCGCGTCGCGCTTCTCCTCGATGCGTTCCTGACGGCCCCGCTGCTTGTGGCCGGGGCGGATGACCTCCTCGGCGGAGTCGTACAGCTCGGCGAGGAGCTGGCGCTTCCAGCTGTTCCACACGCCCGGTCCGACCGCGCGGATGTCGACGATGGTCAGGATCACCAGCAGCCGCAGCCGCTCCGGGCTCTGCACCACTTCGGCGAAGTCGAGGATGGTCTTGAAGTCCGAAAGGTCGCGCTTGAAGGCGGTGGCGGACATCAGCAGATGGTAACGCACCAGCCAGGCGACGGTCTCCGTTTCGGCATCGCTCAGGCCCAGGCGCGGGCAGAGCTTGGTCGCCACCTCCGCGCCCAGAATGCTGTGGTCGCCGCCGCGCCCCTTGGCGATATCGTGCAGCAGCACCGCGACATAGAGCACGCGGCGGGAGATGATCTTCTCGATGATCGCGCTCGCCAGCGGATGATCGACCTTGAACTCGCCCTTTTCGATCTGGGAGAGCAGGCCGATGGCGCGGATGGTGTGCTCATCCACCGTATAATGGTGGTACATGTCGAACTGCATCTGCGCGACCACGCGGCCGAAGTCCGGCACGAAGCGCCCGAACACCCCGGCCTCGTTCATCCAGCGCAGCACCTTCTCCGGGTCGCGGGGCGAGGTAAGCACGTTCATGAACAGCGCATTGGCCTGCGGGTCTTCCCGCTCCTTGCGAGTAATCAGCACCGAATCGCGGTTGAGCGCGCGCATTGCATCCGGGTGGATCTCCAGCCCGTGCTTGTCCGCCAGCGAGAAGATCTCGATCATCCGCACCGGCTGCTCGCGGAAGAAATCATCCTCGGGAATGGTGATCCGCCCCCGCTCCAGCACGAAGCCATCCAGCTTGCGCGGGCGGTTGAACATCGCCGGGATGTAGCGCCGGCCGCGGCTGGCCATCTTGTCATCGAGGTGGGCGAGGAACACGCCGGTGAGGTCGCCCACCGTCTTGGCCATCAGGAAGTAGAGGTGCATGAACCGCTCGACGGCGGAGCGGCCGCGCTTGGGCGAGAAGCCCATGCGCTCGGCGACTTCGATCTGCAGATCGAAGGTCAGGCGGTCCTCCGCGCGGCGGGAGATTTCGTGCATGTGGCAGCGCACGGCCCAGAGGAAATTCTCGGCCCGCTGGAACTGGGACAGCTCGGCGCGGGTCAGCAGGCCCACATCCACCAGCTCCGCGACGGTGCGCACCCGGTTCACATATTTGCCGATCCAGAACAGCGTGTGCAGATCGCGCAGGCCGCCCTTGCCCTCCTTGATATTGGGTTCGACGACATAGCGGCTGTCGCCCATCTGCTTGTGTCGGGCATCCCGCTCCGCCAGCTTCTCGGTGACGAAGGTCTTGGCGGTGCCCTGCATCACATCCTTGTCGAAGCGGGCGACGCACTCATCATAGATGCCCCGGTCGCCCCACACGAAGCGCGATTCCAGCAGGGCGGTGCGGATGGTGAGGTCCGACTTCGCCATACGCACCGTCTCGTCAATCGAGCGGCTGCTGTGCCCGACCTTGAGGCCCAGATCCCACAGCGCATAGAGCATGCTCTCGATGACCTGCTCGGTCCATTCGGTGGGCTTGTAGGGCGTGAGGAAGCCGATATCGACATCGCTATAGGGCGCCATTTCACCGCGCCCATAGCCGCCCACCGCAACCACGGTCAGCCGCTCGGAGGCGGTGCGGTTGCTGATCGGGTAGAGGTGCTTGACCGTCGCATCGAAGAGCAGGCGGATGATCTGGTCCATCAGGAAGGCCTGCGCCGTCACGGCGTCGCGCCCGCGTGTCGGGTTGCGGGCAAGCCGGCGGGAGACTTCCTCCCGGCCGATGGCAAGCGCCTCGCGCAACGCCGCGACGATCACTTGCCTACGCGCGGCGGTATCGCTCAGTTCCGTCAATTGGGCAGTGAGCGCATCGGCAATCTGGCGGCGATCAATGATCGCACGGCGGCCGGGCAGCGAATCGGGCACCTTGTTCATGGGTGCCATATAAGCGCGCTTTGCCGCAGTTGCAGGTGCAACCTCGGCATGGCGCGCAAATCGACGGGCTCAGGCGGTGGGCGCGGTGGCGATCTGCTTGAGCTGGTAGATGAGGTCGAGCGCCTCGCGCGGACTGAGTGTATCGGCGTCGATGGCGTCCAGCTGGTCGCGCAGTGGGTCGGTGGCGACCTCCGGCGCGGCGGACAGCGTGGCGGCGAACAGCGGCAGGTCATCGAGCCCCGCCGCGATGCCGCCGGTCTGCGCCTTGCCGGCCTCCAGCTTGCCGAGCACGGCCTTGGCGCGGGCCAGCACCGGGGCGGGCAAGCCTGCAAGCCGCGCCACCGCGATGCCGTAGCTGCGGTCGGCTGGGCCTTCGGACAGCTCGTGCAGCAGCACCAGATCGCCATTCCATTCCCGCGCGCGAACATGGTGGAGCGAAAGGGCGCCGAGGCGCTCGGCCAGGCGCGTCAGCTCGTGATAATGGGTGGCGAACAGGCAGCGGCAGGCATTGCTGTCATGGATCGCTTCCACCACCGCCCAAGCGATGGCGAGGCCATCATAAGTCGACGTGCCGCGCCCCACTTCATCGAGGATCACGAAACTGCGCTCGGTCGCCTGCGCAAGGATCGCGGCGGTCTCGATCATCTCGACCATGAAGGTCGAGCGCCCGCGTGCCAGATTGTCCGAGGCGCCGACGCGGCTGAACAGGCGGTCGACCAGCCCGAGCCGGGCGGCGCGTGCGGGCACGAAGCTGCCGGCCTGCGCGAGAATGACGATGAGCGCGTTCTGCCGCAGGAAGGTCGATTTACCGCCCATATTGGGGCCGGTCACCAGCCACAGCCGGTTGTCCGGCGTGAGCGTGCAGTCATTGGCGACGAAGCTGGTGCCGTCCTTCGCCAGCGCGGCTTCCACCACCGGATGGCGCCCGCCCTCGATGGCGATGCACGGTTCTTCGACGAAGCCCGGCCGGCTCCAGCCGCCTTCGACAGCGCGCTCGGCCAGAGCCGCCGCCACGTCGATGCGGGCGAGGGCGTCCGCCGTGCGGGCGATGGCGGTGCGGCTGTCCATCACCAGCGTCACCAGTTCCTCGAAATGCGCCGCTTCGGCCGCAAGCGCATGGGCGCCGGCCTGCGTGACGCGACTGGCCTGCTCGTGCAGGTCCACCGAGTTGAACCGCACGACTCCCGCCAGCGTCTGGCGATGGGTAAAGCCGCTGTCATTGGCCATGAGCTGGTCGGCGTGACGGGCGGGTACCTCGACATGATAGCCGAGCACGCCATTGTGGCGGATCTTCAGCGCGGAGATACCGGTCTGCTCGCGATAGCGCGCTTCGAGCGCGGCAATGGCGCGGCGGCCGTCGCCGGCCATGCGGCGCAGCTCGTCCAGCGCGGCATCATAACCATCGGCGATATAGCCGCCATGCGCCGCTTCCGTCGGCGGGGCGGGTACGAGGGCGCGCGTCAGTTGATCGACGAGAGCGCCATGACCATCGAGCGATGGCAGCAGATCGTCGAGCAGGGTCGGTCGGTCGGGCAGCGCGCCCAGCCGCTCGCGCAGCGCACGGCCGCCGTCGAGGCCATCGCGCAATTGCCCCAGATCGCGCGGACTGCCCCGGCCGATGGCGACGCGGCCGAGCGCGCGGCTGAGGTCTGGCAAGGCGCGCAGGCGGGTGCGGACCAGCTCGCGCAGCGGCCCGTCATCGTGGAACCAGCGCACCAGATCGAGTCGCGCTTCCACCGTGGCGCGGTCCATCAAAGGCGCTGAGAGGTCCGCTGCGAGCAGGCGCGCGCCCGCGCCCGTCACGGTGCGGTCCACGGTGGCGAGCAGGCTGCCGGCGCGCTGACCGTTGGCGGTGGTGACGATCTCCAGGCTCTCGCGCGTCGCCGGGTCGATGGCGAGGTGATCCTGCGCGCCGGCCCGTATCGGCGCGGCGAGGAAAGGCATCCGCCCCTTGCCGACATGTTCGAGATAGCCCAGCAGGCCGCCCAGCGCGGAGAGCTCCGCGCGCGAGAAGCTGCCGAAGCTTTCCACCGTCTTCACGCCGAAATGCCGGCAGATGTCCGCTTCCGCCCGGGCGCTGTCGAAGCCGCGATTCTCGAAGGGGAGGGCGCCGGTCAGCCGATCGGCGAGACCCGGCCGCGCAATGACTTCGCTCGCGTTGATCCGCGCGAGTTCCGCCTCGATGCCGCCGGCATCCACAGCCACCACGTCCAGCCGGCCGGTGGAGATGTCGGCGGCGGCGACGGCATAATGGCCGGCGGCTTCCCCCACGGCCGCGAGCAGATTGGCGCGGCGGCTGTCCAGCAGCGCATCCTCGGTCAGCGTGCCGGCGGTGACGAAGCGCACGATGGCGCGGCCGACCAGCGCCTTCGATCCGCGCGCCTTGGCCTGCTCGGGCGTCTCGGTCTGCTCGGCGATGGCAACGCGCAGCCCGGCCTTGATGAGTCGCGCCAGATAGCCCTCGGCACTGTGCACCGGCACCCCGCACATCGGGATCGGCTCGCCCTCATGTTCGCCGCGCGTGGTGAGCGCGATGTCGAGCACGGCGGCCGCGGTCCTGGCGTCCTCGAAGAACAGCTCGAAGAAGTCGCCCATGCGGTAGAAGAGCAGATCGCCCCCGGCTTCCGCCTTGAGCGCCAGATATTGCGCCATCATCGGCGTGGGGCCGCCGGATGCGGCGCTGGCTTTGGAGGATTTGGCTGGCAGACTGGTCACGCGGTTGCGTTAGCAGGGGCTTTCGATCTCGAAAAGCCGGCGGTGGCGTTTCATCCACGGGGTTGTTCGTACCTCGCCTCTTGTGGAGCCGGGCGGAAAGTCGCTAGGGCGTTCCCAATTGCCGAGGAACCCTGCTGATGACCGATAAAGCCGCCATCGAATTCTCCGAGCGCGAGGCGCTGCTGTTCCATTCCTTCGGGCGGCCCGGCAAGATCGAGATCATCGCCTCCAAGCCGATGGCGACGCAGCGCGATCTGGCGCTGGCTTATTCGCCCGGTGTGGCCGTGCCCGTGCAGGCCATCGCTGATGATGCTGCCAAGGCCTATGACTATACCGCCAAGGGCAATCTGGTCGCGGTCATCTCCAACGGCACGGCGATCCTCGGCATGGGAAATCTCGGCGCGCTCGCCTCCAAGCCGGTGATGGAAGGCAAGGCAGTGCTGTTCAAGCGCTTCGCCGATGTGGACGCCATCGATCTGGAGCTGAACACCGAAGACCCGCAGGCCTTCATCGATGCGGTGGCGCTGCTGGAGCCGAGTTTCGGCGGCATCAACCTTGAGGACATCAAGGCACCCGAATGCTTCATGATCGAGGCAGCGCTCAAGGAGCGCATGAACATCCCGGTCATGCATGACGACCAGCATGGCACCGCGATCATTTGCGCCGCCGGCCTGATCAACGCCTGTTTCCTGACCGGGCGCGACATTCGCGAGACCAAGGTCGTCGTGAATGGTGCCGGCGCGGCGGCCATCGCCTGCACCGAACTGATCAAGGCGATGGGCGTGGCGCATGACAATGTGATCATGTGCGACCGCGAGGGCGTGATCTATCAGGGCCGCACTCATGGCATGGACCAGTTCAAGTCCGCCCATGCCGCCCGCACCGAGGCGCGGACCCTGCACGAGGCGCTGAAGGATGCCGATATCTTCCTCGGTCTTTCAGCCAAGGATGCGCTGAAGCCCGAATGGATCAACGAGATGAAGCCGCGGCCGATCCTCTTCGCCATGGCCAATCCCGATCCGGAGATCCTGCCGCCCGTGGCCAAGGCCGCGCGCCCGGATGCGATCATCGCCACGGGCCGCTCGGACTATCCCAATCAGGTCAACAATGTGCTGGGCTTCCCCTTCATCTTCCGGGGCGCGCTGGACGTGCGCGCGACGGCGATTAACGAGGCGATGAAGATCGCGGCGGCGCAGGCCATTGCCGAACTGGCCCGTCAGCAGGTGCCCGAGGAAGTCGCGCTGGCTTATGGCACCAAGCACAGCTTCGGCGCGGATTACATCATTCCCGCCCCCTTCGATCCGCGTCTGATGGAAGTGGTGCCGGCAGCGGTGGCGCAGGCGGCGATGGAGTCGGGCGTCGCCCAGCGGCCCATCGAGGATATGGACGCCTATCGCCAGTCGCTGCGGGCGCGCCTTAATCCCACCACCTCCGTGCTGACCCTCGCTTATGAGGGCGCCAAGGCCAGCCCCAAGCGGGTCGTCTTTGCCGAGGCGGAAGAGGAAGTCGTGCTGCGCGCCGCGATCCAGTTCCGCGATGGCGGCTACGGCACCCCGGTGCTGGTCGGCCGGCAGGATGTCTATGATCGCCTGCGCGATCTTGGCGTGCGCGATCCCGAGAGCTACGAGCTCTACAACAGCGTCAATTCGCCGCTCGTGCCGCGCATGGTCGACATGCTGTACGAGCGCCTGCAACGCCGCGGCTATCTCCGCCGCGATTGCGAGCGCATGGTCAACCGGGACCGCAACATCTTCGGCGCGCTGCTGCTGCAGATGGGTGAGGCGGACGCGATGATCACCGGCGTCACGCGCACCTATGCGCAGACGATGCGCGAACTGCGCCGCGTGCTCGACCCCGCCGAGGACCGCACGCTGTTCGGCATGCACATCCTCGTCGGGCGCAGCCACACCGTGTTCATGGCGGATACCACTGTCAACGAGCGGCCGAATTCCGCCGAACTGGCGCATATCGCCATCGAATCCGCCGCGCTTGCCCGGCGTATGGGGCATGAGCCGCGCGTGGCTTTTCTCTCCTACTCCACCTTCGGCAATCCGCACGGCAACTGGCTCGATAATATTCGCGGCGCGGTCCAGATCCTCGACGGCATGGAGGTGGACTTCGAATATGAAGGCGAGATGGCGCCCGACGTAGCGCTCAACCGGCGCGTCATGGCGAATTATCCGTTCTGCCGCCTGTCCGGCCCGGCCAATGTGCTGATCATGCCCGGCCTGCAGTCGGCCAATCTCTCGGCCAAGCTGCTGCGGGAACTGGGCGGCGACTCAGTCATCGGGCCGGTGCTGCTCGGGCTGAACCAGCCGGTGCAGGTGGCGACGATGGCCTCGACCGCCTCGGAGCTGGTGACGTTGGCCGTGCTCGCCGCTGGCGGGATCGCGCGCTGATCGTGATCGGGATCGGGTGAGCGCCGCCGGCTGAACTGGCCGCGCAGCGCTCCCTGGGCCTTACAGGCAGCGCTGGAAGGTCTGGGTGCGGCCCTTGATGGTGCCGTCGCGCAGCAGGATCGTGCCGTCCCGGCAGGATTTGCCATCGTGCGCCACGGCGTCGCCGACCACCACGATGCCGTGATAGGAGCCGGCCATCCAGTTCTGCGCATCGCCGCTCTTGACGGCGAGGCCCACAGCGCGATCGACGGCCGGGATCAGCAGGAAGTTGCCGGACTGGACGATCGCCTCATCCGGGGTCGCGCTCGGGAGCGTCGGCGCCTCATCAGACTTGGGCGCAATCGCCTGGCCCTGCGCGATGGGCACGGCGGCCTGTTTCGCCGGCGCAAAAGCGGGTGCTGTCGCGCGCTTTTCAATCACGGCGGAGAGAAACGGCGCGGGGCGTTCGGCGGGGATCAGGGTCGGCTGCTGGCCGGCGGGCGCTGCATCCTCGCTTTCGGTCGCGCGGGGCGGATGATCGATGATCGCGGCCGATACCGTCTCGCCACCCCAGATCGGCCCGCGTGCCGACCATAGCCAGCCGGCCAGGGCAATCACCAGCAATGAGATGCTGACCATGCCTGCCGCGATCAGGAGCTTTTGGGCAATGCCGGGCCGGGCATCCACACCGCTTCGCGCGTGAAGCTGCTCGCTCGCGCGGTCGAAGCCGATCTCCAGAGATCCGATAGCGAATCGCCAGCGGCTCCGGCTGGCCTTGTAATGGCCGACTGTCTCAGTCCGTCGCGCGTAAGTCCGCTCGAGCGGCTGCAGATCGCCAATATGCTGCATGACCACGCTCCCGCTATAGAACGATTTGAAGCGATGGCGCGGTTAATGCAAGCTAAACCAGTCCGCCGGGCGCGCGAACCGGCGCCGACTGATGGCAGGCCTGCAGCGCTGAATTACTGAGACGGACCTGCCGCTCCGGCCCCGCCGGCGCCAACCGCGCCGATATTGCCGAAGATTTCATCAAACAGGCTGCGCTTGCGGCCGAGCGTCGGCGTCGTGGCGCCGGTCGGCGAGATATTGGCGACCTGATCGAGCGTCGCGTTGCGATCGATCGTCGCGACATTGCCATTGGCATCGAACTGCACGGTCACCAACGTCTGCGCGGTCGGACGCGGGGAGGCGAACGCCAGCGCGCGGGTGTCGCGCGCCACATAATACCAGCGCTCCGGGCCGAACTGGGAGACGAAGGTCGGACGACCCAGCGCGCCTTCCACGGACGCCTTGTTGTCCACGCCGGGCAGCACCGAACTCACGATCAGATCGTCGATCATGAAGCCCTGATGCGCGCGGATGCGGGTGCAGCCGCCCGCCAGCAGAAGGATGGCCGCTGCGCCCACGACCAGAAACGGCCGCCTCAAGCCACGCTGCATTCTCGTCTCCTGCCAATCATGCGGTCAAAAACCGGACATCCAATCAAAAAAGCGTCGCATCGCCTAACCCGCCCATTGCATTGCCAGCCGCTGCAATCAATATGCAAGTGCTGGCGCGGGCCAATGGTTGATCGGTCCCGTCCGCGCTTTCCTGTGCCGCCGCAAAGCTGAACCGAGCATGAGCCTCTTATCCAATCTGTTTTCCCGCAAGGATGATCGCGCCTATCTGCGCCCGCTGTACGAGGCCGTCGTCGCGACGGCGCGGGAGCCGCATTGGTATATGGAAGGCGAGGTGGCGGACACGCTGGATGGCCGATTCGACATGGTGGCGCTGGTGCTCTCGCTGGTGTTGCTGCGACTCGAGGCGCTGGAGGCCACCAACGATTCGGCGCGGCTGACCGAGCTGTTCATTGACGATATGGATGGGCAGATCCGCCAGATCGGCTTTGGCGATGTGGTGGTGGGCAAGCAGATCGGCCGCATGGTCGGTGCGCTCGGCGGCCGGCTTGCCGCCTATCGTGCGAGCTTGCAGGGCGAGGCTTCGCTGAGCGAGGCGCTGGTGCGCAACCTCTATCGCGGCGAGGCGCCGGCGGCGGATGCGCTGGCCTATGTCGAAGCACAGGTACGCATGCTGGCCGCGACGATCAACGCATGCAGCCGCGACGCGCTGCTGGCCGGCCAGTTGCGGGGGTGATGCCGTGAGCGAAGCGACGTCAGGCGCCGCGCCGGAATTTTCCCGCATTCTGCGCCTTAATGAGCTGGGCGACGGACGGCGGGACCGCACCGTCGAGGCCGATGCCGCAGAGCGGGCCGCGCTCGCGCGCCGCTTTGGCCTGCGCAGCCTCGATCGGCTGGAGGCGCAGGCGCATGTGGCGCCGGATGCCGGTGGCTGTCGGGTGACCGGGCGCGTGCGCGCGTCGCTGGTGCAGGCCTGCGTCGCGACCGACGAGGATGTCCCCGCAGAGCTCGACGTGCCGATGGACGTGCGATTCGTGCGCGGTCTCGACGAGAACGGCGAGAGCGACGCCGAAGAGATCGAACTGCGCGAGGAGGATTGCGATATCCTCCCGCTGGAGGACGAGCGAATCGATCTCGGCGAAACGGTTGCGCAGACGCTGTTCCTGAACCTCGATCCCTATCCCCGCGTCGCGGATGCCGACGCCAAGCTGCGCGCGCTGGGCGTGCTGAGCGAGGAAGACGCCGGACCTTTCGCGGCGCTGAAGGGACTTAAGCTTGGTGGCGGCGCCTAAGTGTTCGGATGAACGCCGGCCGTAAGGAAGGATCGTCCGCACATGACTGAGTTCGTAATTATCTGCCAATGCCCTCGCCAGTAAAAGCTAGGCGATCGAGCCAAGCCTGCGCCTGCTTGGGTTCGCCGACAGCCTGTGGGTCGACCGGCCCGCGTGAAGCGAGGAATTGCTGTTGGAGCTCGAACGGTGGCATGGAGAGTTGTCCTCTCACCTTGTCTATCGCCTGACCGATTTCATTCAGACGATCGATTGTGGGAGCAATGGCTGAGCGTGTCCAGCGATCGCCATGATGGTCAAATAGGCCCCATTTGCCCGAGGCCGCTACGCGAAGTGCTTCAATGAGCGCAGCAATATATTCCCCTTCAAGGTCTGAACGGCGGGCATCTAGGCGTTCAAGTCTATTAGCTTTGGCCATGCCCGAGCTCCTACATCGTCGGATTCATGTGGGCAATCAGGAGCACACTCGTAATACGCAAACAGCGGCTGTGTCGGGGGGAGCGGACGTCACTGGCGGCGAAAGAAGACGAGCCAAGTGAGCAAAATATATGCTAGCAACTCGCCGACAAGCAGAGCGCTTGAAAATGCTTCGCGATGTGAGCGGCAAGCGGCCCCATCAGCACCTTGCAGGCAGTCGCCCATGGCCGAGAACGCAAACAGTGCTCCTGCTAGCAGGAGATACACGAACGTCCACCAACTTACACTGATGAGCTTCTTGCCGGTCATTTCGTGAAGTTGCCACAGCTCCCAAACGCCCGCAATGTTGTCGTGTCTGGACAGGCCGCTTCCGGAAAAAAGAGCGCAATAACTGCCGTTCTGAACCCTGGACCTCGCGCACGCGAGCTAGGCCCCGTCCGCCGGGATGAACCGCAACACACCCGCGATCCGCGCGACGCCAGTGTCGGAGGGATGCGACACCCCGTCGTTCACGATCACCTCGGCAAAGTCGAACGGGCTGATGCCCGACAGGCAGGCGACATTGACGCCATATTCATGGGGGTTCGAGCGGCGTCGGTGGTGGGTGTAGATGCCGCAGGTTCCGCAGAAATGGTGCTGTGCGGTTCCGCTGTTGAAGGTGTAGGAGCGCAGCGACTCTTCGCCCGCCGTCACTTGCAGGTCTTCGATCCGGGCTGAGACCGCGATGGCGCCGCGCATCCGGCAATATGAGCAGGTGCATCGGCGCGCCGAGCGCAGGCCGTCCTTCAGGCGCACATGAAAGCGCACCGTGCCGCAATGGCAGGCGCCATCGATCTCAGTGACATTCAGGTCCATGCTTCGTTCCTCTTTCGTTCGCGCGGTTGCCATGGCATAACAGGGAGCATGGCGCAGACGCCCGAGCAGGATCGCAAGATCATCCATATCGATATGGACGCCTTTTACGCGTCGGTCGAGCAGCGCGACGATCCGGCGCTGCGCGGCTTGCCGGTGGCTGTCGGCGGCGGCGGGCCGCGCGGCGTGGTGGCGGCGGCGAGTTATGAGGCGCGCGTGTTCGGCGTGCGCTCGGCTATGCCAGGGGGCAAGGCGCGCCGGCTCTGCCCGGAGCTCATCTTCGTGCGGCCGCGCTTCGAGGCCTATCGCGCCGTCTCGCAGCAAATCCGCGCGATCTTCGAGCGTTTTACCGACATCATCCAGCCGCTCTCGCTGGACGAGGCCTATCTCGATGTGACGCGCAACAAGCCGGGCGTCGCCTCCGCCACTTATGTCGCGCAGGAAATCCGGCGGATGATTCGCGAGGAGACGGGGCTGACCGCCTCGGCCGGCGTTTCGTGTAACAAGCTGATCGCCAAGCTCGCATCGGACCAGAACAAGCCCGATGGCTTGTGCGTCGTGCGGCCCGATGAGGCCGAGGCGTTCATGGCGGCGATGCCGGTGTCGCGCATCCACGGCGTCGGCCCGGTGACGGCGCGGCGCATGGCCGCGCTGGGCATCCATAGCGGCGCGGACCTCAAAGAGTGGCCGCTGCCGGCGCTGCAACGCCATTTCGGTAAGGCGGCGGCCTTCTACTTCGGCGCGGCGCGCGGTCTGGACGAGCGCCCGGTGCGCGACCGGGAGTCGCGCAAGTCGATCAGCGTGGAAGATACCTTCGCCAGCGATATCGGCGCGGAAGGCCTGTTGCTGGCCGAGCTTGAGAAGATCGCCGCGCGCCTGTGGGGCCGGGTCACCGCGAGCCGGGCCTTGGGGCGCACCGTTACGCTCAAGATCAAGCTGGGCGATTTCCGCATCCTCACCCGCTCGCGCTCGCTGCCCGCGCCGCCGGGCGATGCCGAGGATCTGTTCGCGATCGGCGCCGACCTGCTCCGCGCGCAACTGCCGCTGCCGGTCGGCGCGCGGCTGCTGGGGCTCGGGCTCTCAAACCTCATCGATCCCGAACGTGAAGAGCCGGACGAGACGCCCCAGCTCAGCCTCGCCTTCGGCTAGAAGCGCAGGCCGAGCGCGACCCCGCCGAGCAGCCAGCAGAAGAAGGTGATGAGCACGATCCCGACGAGGTTCAGGATGAACCCGCCGCGGACCATCTGTCCCATGGTGACGGCCCCGGTGCCGAAGACGATGGCATTTGGTGGGGTGCCGACCGGCAGCATGAAAGCGAGCGTGGCGGCGAAGGCCGCGGGGATGAGCAAGGTCATCTGATCGGCCCCGATGCCGAGCGCGACGGCGCCGAGGACGGGGATGAAGGTGGCAGCGGTGGCGGTGTTGCTGGTCACCTCGCTGAGGAAGACGATGAGGGTCACGACGGCGATGACGAGGAGCAGGATCGGCAGCGTACCAAGCCCGCTCACTTGCGCACCCAGCCAGCCATCGAGCCCGCTGGCGACAACCTCCCCCGCAAGGCTCAGGCCGCCGCCGAACAGCACCAGCACGCCCCAGGGCACGCCGCTTTCGGCATCCTTCCAGTCGAGCAGCATCTGCCCTCGGCCCTCGCCGGGCAGCAGGAAAAGTGCCAAGCCGGCGGCGAGTGCAATGGCGTTGTCATCAAGGCGCCCGAACCAGCCAAGATCGGCCTTGCTGCCGAGAATGGCGCCGACCACGCCGGGCACGACCCAGAAGAAGACCGCACAGCAAAAGACGAGGGTCACCAGCAATTCGCTGCGGCTGAACCGGCCGAGGCCGGCCAGCTCCCGGTCAATGAGCGCGCGGCCGCCCGGCACCTCGCCGAAGGTGAACCGATAGAAGACCCGCGTCATCAGCAGCCACGCAATGAGAATGAAGCTGAAGGCAATCGGCACGCCGACCAGCATCCAGTTCAGAAAATCGACCTGCCGGCCCAGTTCCTTCTCGATATAGCCGGCCACGATGGCATTGGGCGGGCTGCCGAGCAGCGTGCCCACGCCGCCCATGCTGGATGACCAGGCAATGGCGAGCATCAGGCACGCGCCGAAATTTGCGAGCTCCCTGGGTGCCACGGCGGATGCGCCATCGCAGGCGAGTGCCCCGGTTTCGTCGCGGCGATCACAGACCAGCGTGAGAACGGAGAACGCAATCGGCAGCATCATGAGGGTCGCCGCCGTGTTGGAGACCCACATGGAGACAAAGCCGGTCGTCAACATCAGGCCCAGCACGATCTGGCGCGGGCTGGTGCCGACCCGGCGGAGCGTGAGCAACGCGACGCGGCGGTGAAGCTGCCATTTCTGCATGGCGATGGCGAGCAGAAAACCACCGAGAAACAAGAAGATGATCGGGCTGGCATAAGGCGCCGCAACCTGCGCCACGCTGCGGTCGCTTGCCATAGGGAAGAGCAGGATCGGCAGCAGCGCGGTAATGGCGATCGGCGCGGCTTCGGTGATCCACCAGAGCGCCATCAAGGTCGCGACGGCGGCGACCCCGCGGCCCTCCGGCGACAGACCCTGCGCATCGCCCAGCGCGAGCCAGACCAGCGCTGCGCCGGCCAGGCCGAGCGCGCGCAATGCCCAGATCTTGAGAGGCGAGCGCCCGGTCGTGGCGGGGTCGCCATCTCCCTGCTGTCCGGTTGGTTCACTCTCTTGCGATGATGTTGCCACCTTGCCCCCGCTCCCTGTCCCGCGCGAATGTGCGGCAGGAGCGGCGGCGTGGCAAGCCGCTCGCGGCTGGAATGCCGGCTGGGCTGGCGGCTGGCGTCCGGCCTGTCAGCCGGGGTCGTGGTCAGCCGGGGTAGGGGCTGTCCTTGAGGAGACCCGCGAGGTGCGCGGCATTGGATGCCACCATGCCGGCGGTCTTGCTCACCGGTTTGGGTGTCGACTTGAGGTCCTTGAAATCCGTGCTCCCCATCGCCTCGCCCACCCAATAGCAGGCGGCGACGGCGGGGATCGTCCAGCCGACATCGTTCATCGCCTGGAAGAGCTGCGCGCTGGAGAAATGGGCTCCATCCTCATTGCCGACAATGGCGGCGACGGCGACTTTGCCATAGCTCGGCATCCGGCCCGCATCGTCCGTTTCGCTCAGAAACGCGTCCATCCGCTCCAGCACGCGCTTGGCGATGCTGGAGATCTGACCCATCCAGATTGGCCCGCCGAAGATCAGGATGTCGTGTGCCAGGATTTTCTCGCGCAGGGCCGGCCAGTCATCGCCCTTGCCTTCATCGGAGGTGACGCCGGGCAGGATGTTGAGCGCGGCCACGCGCACGGTTTCACTCAGTGTCACATCATGTTCGGCGAAGGCGTCGGCCAGAACCGCGATCATCGCGTCCGTTGATGAGGGTTCGCTGGTATCGGCTTTCAGGGTGCAGTTGAGGGCGAGGGCCTTCAGGATCATGTTGGTGCTCCGTGTCCATCCCCCTTGCACACAACACCCCAGCCCCCAGAGAGTTCACCGCCCTGTCCTGCGCCATTGCACGCGGGCGGCCGCAGGGCTATCGCGCGCCGCAAGCCCGTTTTCCCAAGGGCATAGAGGATGTTGGCCGTTTCCTTTCGCCTGCCTGTTGCCGCCCTGCTGCTGGCTTTCCTGGCGCTGCCTGCGCAGGCGCAGCCGGGCGCTGCTGCGGCCGAGGACGCCGCCGTCGTCATCACGACGGAAGCAGCCGCGGGTCGGGCCGTGGATTCCGCTGCCAAGCCGGGTGCGCTGCGGGTCGGCCCGGCGCCCCGCCTGCCAGCGCTTCGCTACCCGCAAGCCCGCCGCCTCGACCTGACCGAGACGCATTTTGGCGTGCCCGTCGCCGATCCCTATCGCTGGTTGGAGGGCGACCCGCGCCACGATGCCGATGTGCAGGCGTGGATTGCGGCGGAGAATGAGACCACCTTCCGCTACCTCAAATCCTTGCCGGGCCGGGAGGCGTTGCGCGCCCGCATGGCGACGCTGCATGGCTATGAGCGCTTCGGGAATCCGCGCAAGGCCGGCGAGCGCTATTTCTACACGCGCAGCAAGGGCGAGAATTTCTCGCCCATCTATGTGCGCGAGGGCGTGAATGGGGCGGAGCGTCTGCTGATCGATCCCAACAGGCTCTCCACCGACGGCTCGGTGGCGCTCGCCGAGTGGCTGCCTTCGCGGGACGGGCGCGCGCTGCTGCTGGCGCTTCAGAAGCGGGGCAGCGACTGGCGGACCGTGCGGGTGCTGGATGTCGAGAGCGGCGCCCTGATGCCTGACCAGGTGGCCTGGGTGCGCTATTCGGCGCTGGCCTGGAATCACGAGGGCACCGGCTTTTATTATGCGCGCTTTGCCGCGCCGACCGAGGGCGGGCGTGATCCCTCGTTCGAGAACCAGCAGGTCTGGTTTCACGCGCTGGGCACCGAGCAGGCGCAGGACCGGCTGGTCTATGCCACGCCGGATCGGCCCCGGCTGCTTCACCGCGCCGAGGTGACGGCGGACGGCCGCTGGCTGCTGATCAGCTCGAAAATGGGCACCGAGCAGACCGCCGAACTGGTGCTGATCCCGCTGACCGTGCCGGACGCCCGGCCCGTGACGCTGGTGCGGGGATTGCGCAATGCGTGGCAGATGATCGGCCAGCTAGGCGATCGGCTCTATTTCCGCACGGACGCAAGGGCGCCCAACGGACGGATCGTGACCATCGACGCCGGCCATCCGCGCCGCCGCCCGGTCGAGGTCGTCGCGGAGCGGCCGCAGACGCTGGCCGGTGGATCGATGATCGGCAGCCGGCTTGTGCTGGCTTATATCGTCGATGGGCGGATCGTCGCCGAAATCACGGATCTCGCCGGCAAGCGTCAGGGCGATGTGCCGCTGCCTGGGCTGGGCGCGGCCGCCGGCTTCAGCGGCCGGCCCGGCGATCCGGAAACCTTCTACGCCTTCTCCAGCTTTACCCAGCCGCCGACGATCTACCGCTTCAATGTCGAGACCGGCGAAACCAGCATCTTCGCGCGCTCCGCACTCGGCTTCGATCCGGCGGATTATGTGACGGAGCAGGTCTTCTACCCCGCGCGCGATGGCATAGCGGTGCCGATGTTCATCGTGCGCCGGCGCGACATTGCCAACTCGGGCACGCCTGCGCCGACCCTGCTCTATGGCTATGGTGGCTTCAACGTCGCGCAAACGCCCAGCTTCTCGCCCACCCGCTTTGCCTGGGTCGAGCAGGGCGGCGTGCTCGCCATTGCCGGCGTGCGGGGCGGCGGGGAGTTCGGCAAGGCCTGGTACGACGCCGGGCGGGGCGCCAACAAGCAGACGACCTTCGATGATTTCATCGCGGCGGCCGAATATCTCAAAGGCCAGGGCTATACCGGCGCCAACCAGCTGGCCATTGAGGGACGCTCCAATGGCGGCCTGCTGGTGGGGGCCGTGGTGAATCAGCGGCCCGACCTGTTCGCCGCAGCCCTGCCCGGTGTCGGCGTGATGGACATGCTGCGGTTCGACCAGTTCACGGCTGGCGCCTTTTGGGTGGACGATTATGGCCGGCCCGACCGGGAGGCGGATTTCCGCACGCTGCTTGCTTACTCGCCCTATCACAATATCCGCAGTGAGGCGGACTATCCCGCCATTCTCGTGACCACGGCGGATAGCGACGACCGCGTGGTGCCCGGCCACAGCTTCAAATATGCCGCAGCCCTGCAGGCGGCGGCGCTCGGCGGGAGGCCAAGGCTGATTCGCGTGGACACCGGCACAGGCCACGGCATCAATCGCCCGACCGACAAAATCGTCGACGAATATGCGGATATGTACAGCTTTGCGGCTTATTGGACCGGCCTGACGCTACGGCAGCGGTTTGGCCGCTCCAGCGCACCGACAGATGATGCCAATGCGGGCTCGGCCGCTATTCAGCCCGCGCTCATCGACCCGGTGCGATAACGCTCTGGCCGGCGATGCTGTTGCCGGTGTTGCCAGGAAGCGATCCGCCGATGAACGTTCACTCCAAACTTGCCTTGGCCGCTGCGGCCGGGGCGATGGTCATGGGCTCTGCGACGCCCGCCTCTGCGCGCGGCTATGATGGCCGCTGGGATCGGTATCCGCGCCATCATCGCGGCCATGACAATAGCGGCGCCGTCATCGGCGCGATCATCGGTGTCGGGCTGATCGCAGCGATCGCGACGGCGGCTGCCAGGCAGCGCGATGCGGACCGTTATCCCACGCGCCGGCCGGGCGATCGCGGCTATGATCCGCGCTATGATGATCGCGCCGGCGACTATGGCAATGACCGCTATGACGACGGCTATGATGGGCGCCCCACGGGTAAGGCGCTGGACGATGAAGACGCGGCGGTCGACGCCTGCGCCATCGCGGCGCGCGATCAGGCCTCGCGCGATGGCAATTATGCCGAGGTGCGGGACATCACGGGCGCGCGGCCCTTCGGTTCCGGCTGGGATGTGACCGGCACGCTGAGCATGCGGTCGAACTTCAAGGCCGGCGAAGGCCGCCTGCGCAGTTTCCGCTGCATCTGGGACGATGGCCGGGTGGACGGCGTCACCTTCGGCTGACGAGGCTTGCGGACAGGCTGGACAGGCCAGCCTGCCCGTCTTATCCGCTGCCCATGTCAGCACATTCCTCAGCTCACCCCGATTCCATCCTCATCGTCGACTTCGGCAGCCAGGTGACGCAGCTCATTGCGCGTCGTGTGCGCGAAGCCGGGGTCTATTCCGAGATCGCTCCGTTCACGCAGGCGCTGGCCGCCTTCCAGCGGATGAAGCCGCGCGGCATCATTCTCTCCGGCTCGCCCGCCAGCGTGTGCGACGAGGGCAGCCCGCGCGCGCCACAGGAGCTGTTCGAGAGCGGCCTGCCGATCCTCGGCATCTGCTACGGCCAGCAGGTGATGAGCCACCAGCTCGGTGGTGAAGTGCGGCCCGGCCATGAGACGGGGGAGGGCGGCGAATTCGGCCGCGCCTTCCTCACCGTCACCGAGCCCTGCGTGCTGTTCGACGGGCTGTGGGAGACGGGCGAGCGCCATCAGGTGTGGATGAGCCATGGCGACAAGGTGACCAAGTTCGCGCCGGGCTTCCGCATCGTGGCGACATCGGACGGCGCGCCCTTTGCGCTCATCGCCAATGACGAGAAGCGCTATTATGGCACGCAGTTCCACCCCGAGGTGGTGCATACGCCCGACGGCGGCAAGCTGATCGCCAATTTCGTGCGCCATGTCTGCGGCTGCGCCGGCGACTGGACGATGGCGGAATTCCGCGCGACCAAGATCAAGGAAATCCGCGAGCAGGTCGGCTCCGGCCGGGTGATCTGCGGCCTGTCCGGCGGTGTGGATTCGGCGGTTGCCGCGGTGCTGATCCACGAGGCGATCGGCGAGCAGCTCACCTGCGTATTCGTCGATCATGGCCTGATGCGCCATGCGGAGGCCGAGCAGGTCGTCAGCCTGTTCCGGGGGCATTACAACATCCCGCTGGTCCATGTGGATGCCAGTGAGACCTTCCTCGGCGGCCTCGCCGGCGTCACCGACCCGGAGGCCAAGCGCAAGTTCATCGGCAAGGCCTTCATCGACCTGTTCGAGGAGGAAGCCCGCAAGATCGGCGGCGCGGATTTCCTGGCGCAGGGCACGCTCTACCCGGACGTGATCGAGAGCGTCTCGTTCACCGGCGGGCCGAGCGTGACGATCAAGAGCCACCACAATGTCGGCGGCCTGCCTGAGCGCATGAACATGAAGCTGGTCGAGCCGCTGCGCGAACTGTTCAAAGACGAGGTGCGCGATCTGGGCCGCGAGCTGGGGCTGCCGGACATCTTCGTCGGTCGCCATCCCTTCCCCGGCCCGGGTCTCGCAATCCGCATCCCCGGCGAGGTGACCAAGGAGCGCTGCGACGTGCTGCGCAAGGCGGACGCCATCTACCTCGAGGAAATCCGCAACGCCGGGCTTTATGACGCGATCTGGCAGGCCTTCGCCGTGTTGCTGCCGGTGCGCAGCGTGGGCGTGATGGGCGACGGGCGGACCTATGACAATGTCCTCGCCCTGCGCGCGGTGACCTCCACCGACGGCATGACGGCCGACATCTACCCCTTCGACGCCGCCTTCCTCAGCCGCGTCGCCACGCGGATCATCAACGAGGTGCAGGGCATCAACCGGGTGGTGTACGACTATACCAGCAAGCCGCCGGGCACGATCGAGTGGGAATGAAATCGGCATAAGCTACGCACGGGTATCTTGCTAACTCCCGGAGGCCGCGAGCCTCCGGGTTGACTTTTATCTACGCGCGAATTGGCGATCCCGGCGGCTCGGTGGTGATCGTGACAGCTTGATGCCGTCCCGCCCATACCGGGGTAAAGGCGATCCTCTCCATTACCCCGACAAATGATATCCGATGACCGAAAATTGCGGCGCAGAAAATTGGCGTGATTTCAACGGAAAGCACCAAAATCTGCCGCCAGTGCCCACGCTATTTGTTGAAGTTTCTACATCATATATTGACATCTCAACAACATTTGACAGATAATGGTCTGCAATCGATTGAATCGAGCATGCTCGCCAGGGAGGCGGGCGCAATTGTCCGAAAGAGGGGATGTTATGAACGAGCGAGTGTCAGCCAAAACGCGTGGATTGCGCGATTCTCTGCTGATCACGGCAGCAATCTGCGCGGTGGCGGCAAGTGTGCCGGCAATGGCGCAGGACGCGCCTCAGGCCGATGAGGCCGACGCCGAAAGCATTGTGGTCACCGGCACGCGCCTGAGCGCTACCGGCTTTACCGCGCCGACGCCGGTCACGGTGATGGATGCGGACCGGATCGCAAAGATCGCGTCGCCCACCGTCGGCGAAGCGCTGGCCCAGCTGCCGTCCTTCCGGCCGTCCAGCACGCCGAACACGCAGAACATCTTCCCGGCCAATGCCGGCGCCCGCATCTCGGATCTGCGCGGTCTCGGTGCCTCCCGCACGCTGGTGCTGCTCGATGGCCGGCGCTTCACGCCCAGCACCTCGACCGGCAGCATCGACCTCAACATGATGCCGACCCTGCTGATCCGCAGCACGGAAATTGTCACGGGCGGCGCGTCGGCGGCTTATGGTTCGGACGCTGTCTCGGGCGTGATCAACCTGCGCCTCGACACCCGTCTCGATGGCCTCAAGGCGACGGCCGGCTACGGCGTGACCGATCGTGGCGATGGCGACCAGTATTTCTGGCAGATCGGCGCGGGCAAGCGCTTCGCCGATGATCGCGGCCGCTTCATCTTCGGCGCCGAGTACAACAAGGACGAAGGCACCGGCGGCTGCTACACCCGCGATTTCTGCGGCAATGAAGTGGGCGACCTGACCAACGTGCCGGGCCTCGGCGGTCGTCCCGCTCACAACATCATAACCGGCATGCGCACCGCGACGCTGACCCCGGGCGGCCTTATCACCGCGACCATCAACGGCGCAGGCACGTCCACGCCGGCGCGCGGCGGCGTGCTGGACGGCATTCAGTTCGGCCCCAATGGCTCGCCCACGCAGTTCGTCTACGGCCAGAACGCCAGCGGCCTCTTCCAGCAGGGCGGCTCGGGCGAAGGCCTCAACGCCTTCTTCGACGATCCGCTCCTCTCCATCCCGGTGACGCGCTACAACACCTTCGCGCATCTGGAATATGAGTTCTCGCCAGCCTTCACCGCCTTCCTCGAAGGCAGCTACGGCCATGTCGATGGCTTCACGCGGGGCCCGGAAATTCGCGCGGCTTCCAACATTGCCGTCGACAATCCCTTCCTGCCCGCCTCCATCCGTACCACGATGCAGAACAACGGCATCGCCGCGATCAGCGTCGGCAAGCTCGGCGTCGATTTCGGCCGCATGGACAGCACGTCGATCCGTGACACCTATCGCATCGTCGGCGGCGCACAGGGCGATCTGGGCGGCGGCTGGTCGTGGGATGCTCATGCGCAATATGGTGAGACGGCTTACAAGCAGAACACCATCAACAATCGCATCAATGCGCGCTACGCCAATGCCGTCGACGCGGTGGCCGGCCCCAATGGCCCGATCTGCCGGATCAATGCGGACAGCAACCCGAACAATAACGATCCGTCATGCGTCGCGCTCAACATCCTGGGTCAGGGCCAATATTCGCAGGCCGCGAAGAACTACGCCTTCGGCACAACCTGGCAGGACAACAAGTACACCCAGCTCGCTGGTGCTGTGAACATCAACGGCACGCCGTTCGAGACCTGGGCCGGCCCGGTCGCCTTCGCGGTCGGTGTGGAAGGGCGTCGCAACACGCTCGACATCCGGGTCGATCCGATTTCGGCCGCCAACGGCTTCTATGTGTTCAACCAGACGCCGTCGGCCGGTAACACCAGCGTCGTCGAAGGCTATGTCGAGCTGGGCGTGCCCCTGCTGCGCGAGAGCGCTGTCGGGTCGCTGGACCTGAACGGTGCCATCCGCCAGGCCCATTACAAGAACGAAGGCGCCGCAGGCAGCAACACGTTCAACGCCACCACGTGGAAGGTCGGTGCGACCTACAAGCCGGTCAACTGGGCGATGCTGCGGACGACCTACTCGCGCGACTTCCGTGCGCCCAACACGTCCGAGCTGTTCACGACGCCCGTCAGCGGGGTCGGCGTGTTCTATGATACGGTCAAGGGCGCCGAGAAGTTCATGAACGTGCTCACCGGCGGCAATGTCCGGCTGCGTCCGGAAACGGCCAACACGTTCACCGCTGGCTTTACCTTGCAGCCGCAGGGCGCATTGCAGGGCCTGCGCTTCTCCGCGGACTATTATAACATCCGCATCAACGATGCGATTGCTACGCTGTCGGCGCAGGTCATCCTCAACACCTGCAACACGACCGGTGCTGCCGATGTCTGCTCGCTGGTCCAGCGCGACGCCAACAACTTCGTGGACACGATTTCGGTTCTCTTCCTGAACCTCAATCGTCAGCAGCTGCGCGGCGTCGACTTCGAGGCTGGGTACAACCTGCCGTTCGGCGGTGAGCGTTCGGTCGATTTCCGGCTGCTCGCCACCCACACGATCGACTTCACCAACAGCGCCCTGCCGGGCATCGATCGCGCCGGGGACAACAGCGCGTCCGGTATCCCGTCCTGGATCCTTGATGGCATGGTGAGCCTCGATATGGGTCGCCTGGGTGTGAACCTGCAGGGCCGCTATCTCTCGAGCGGTAAATATGATGCGACGCTGATCGGCCCGGAAGATGCCGGTTACAGCATCACCCTGCCCAACAGCATCAACACCAACCGCGTGCCGTCGCGCTTCTACACGAACGTCGGCGTGACGTTCGATCTGATGAGCGAAGGCAGCAAGAAGGTTGAGCTGTTCGCCAACGTCTACAACCTGTTCGACGTGATGCCGCCGCCCTACTGGAACGGCAACAACAACGCCGTCTACTATGACAATGTCGGGCGTCGTTACCGCATGGGCGCACGGGTCGTCTTCTGATCAAATCCTGAAAGCCCCGACCTCGGCCGGGGCTTTCGCTTTTCTGGAGAGGGCGCAATGCGCGAGGATGCTTTTCCGGCCAAAGGCATCAGCCGCCGGGCTTTTTCGATAAGCTGTGCGGCGGGGCTGGGCGGACTGCTTGCCCGTCCCGCGCTGGCCGCAGCGGCACCGATCGCAACGACCACGCACGGGCAGGTCCGCGGGCGGTGCGAATATGGCGTCAATGTATTCCGCGGCATTCCCTATGGCGCCTCGACGGCGGGCCGGAACCGATTTGCCGCCCCGCAGCCGCCGGCGCCGTGGAGCGGCGTGCGCGATGCGCTCGACTATGGCCTGCGCAGCCCGCAATTGCCCGATGGGCCGGACGGGCCGGGCTTCTCCTCCTGGCGCGAACCGAAGGCCTCGGGCGAGGATTGCCTCGCGCTCAATGTCTGGACTCCCGGCCTTGCGGACGGGAAGAAGCGCCCGGTGATGGTATGGCTGCATGGTGGCGGTCTGGCGGTCGGCTCCGGGGCGACGCCGGTTACCGACGGGCGTAATCTGGCGGCGCGGCAGGATGTCGTCGTCGTGGCCGTCAATCACCGGCTCAACCTGTTCGGCTATCTCTATTTCGGCGATCTCACCCGCGGTCGCAGCGTCGCCGCCAATCCGGGGCAGCTCGATATGGTCGCCGCCCTGCAGTGGGTGCGCGACAATATCGCCGCGTTCGGTGGCGATCCGCAGAATGTGACGATTTTCGGCCACTCCGGCGGCGGCCTGAAGGTTGCGGGGCTGATGGCGATGCCGGCGGCCAAGGGGCTGTTCCATCGCGCGATCCTGCAGAGCGGCTTTGGCACTACCACTGTCGCGCGCGACGAGGCGGAGCGCATCACTGCCTCTCTGTGCAAGGCCGTGGGCGTGCGGGCAGGGGACGTCGACGCGCTGCGCGCCATCCCCATCGAGCGCCTGCTTGCCGGCCTGCAGGAGATCACCGGCGGCAATCCCGTGCGCGGGCCGGGGCTGGTCGCTGATGGCACCGTCGTGGCGCGGACACCGTTTGCGCCCGATCTTCCGGCGGTCTCGCCCGACATTCCGGTGATGGTCGGCCATACCAGTGCGGAGACGACCGTGCTGTTTCCGCCGCCCGGCGCCTTCGATCTCGACTGGACAAGTCTGCCGGCGGCGCTGGAAGGCCGCGTGGCATCGCCTGCGCCGCTGATCGAAGGGTTCCGCAAGCTGCACCCCAAGGCCACGGCGAGCGACATCTTCTTCGCCATCACGACCGAGGCCGGCATGGGCCGCAATGCCCGCATCGTCGCGGAAACCCGCGCGGCGGGCGCGACGAAGCCGGCCTATGCCTATCTCGTCAACTGGCAGTCCCCGGCGCAGGGCGGGCGGATGCGCAGCCCGCACGGCATCGAGGTGCCGATGGTGTTCGATATGGTAACGGAAAGCTATGGCAGCGTCGGTGAGCGCATGGCCAATGCCCAGCATCTGGCCGACGGCATGAGCCGCTATTGGGCCAATTTCGCGCGGACCGGCGATCCGAATGGCGATTGCCTGCCGCTCTGGCCGGCTTATGGACAGGACCAGCGGATGACGATGGTGTTCGACACTGAGTATGCCGCCAGCGCCGATCCGCTCGGTGCCGAGCAGTGGCTGATTGCCCGCTATGCCTGAGGCCTTCCCCATCCGGGCTGTAACGTCCGCTCGGTCTGCCACGCGGGCCGTGCTTGCTGTCCTCCTGCTCATGCTGGTGGCCCTTGTCGCCGCGCCGCACGCTATGGCCGCGCCGAAGAGCGAGGCCACGCCGTTCACGCTCCCGGCTCGCCCGGCCAGCGCGCCGCAAATGCCCTGCGGCGACCTCGTCAAGCCGGTCTCCCAGCAAGCGGAGGACATTGTCTATCGCGTGCGCTCGGCCACGGTAGAAGGGGCCAGCGCGGCGACACCGGGCGTCTGCCTCGTCAAGGCCTATACGGCGCCGCAGACCGAGTTTGAGCTCCGACTGCCGATGGCCGGCTATGCGGGGCGGTTCCTGCAAGGGGGCTGCGGGGGCATGTGCGGAGTCATCGGCCGCGAGGTGACGCCGCTCTGCAGCAACGCCCATATCGCCGATGGCAGCTTTGCCGTCGCCTTCAACAATGGCGGCCATCACAGTGCCGGCATCGGCGATGGCACATGGGCGGTCGGCGCGCCGGAATTGCGGGAGCACTTCGCGCACAAGGCCGCTCACGCCGTCGCCGTTGCCTCCAAGGCGATCGTCGCGCAATTTTACGGCGCGCCCCCGGCTTACAGCTATTTCGTCGGCTGCTCGGGCGGCGGGCGGGAAGCCTTGATGGAGGTCCAGCGTTATCCGGATGACTTCGATGGCGTTGTGGCCGGCTCGTCGGTCGCCATGCCGGCGGCGATGCAGCTCTTCCTGTGGGAAGCGCAGCAGGGGCTCTATCCCGATGGGCGCGAGATTTTCACGCCGCAGGCCGTCGAACTGCTGCATGCTGCCGTCATTAAGGCCTGCGACGGGCTGGATGGCATCACCGACGGCCAGATCGACGATCCGCGCCGTTGCCGATATAATCCGGCAAAGCTCGCCTGCCGTCCGGGCGCGGCGGGGCAGGCCAACTGCCTCAATGCCGATCAGGTCGTGGCGGCCCGCGCTTATTATCGCGGCCCGACCGATGCCGATGGGCAGTCCCTCTTCCCCGGTGGCGCGCCTTATGGCGCCGAACTGGGCTGGGTTGGCCGCGGCGCGCCGACGCAGACGGGCAAGTTCGCGGCACAATCCTTCCTACAATATCTGCTGCTGCAAGGCGAACTCCCGGCCGACTTCACCTGGCGCGACTGGACCTTCTCGCGTGAAAGCCTGCAGCGGCTGCTCAAGGGGGGCGAACTCTACGATGCCGGCAACCCGGACCTCTCAGCCTTCCGCGACGCCGGCGGCAAGCTGCTGATGTGGCAGGGCGTGGCGGACAATGCCGCCGGCGCTTTTGGCATGCTGGACTATTATCAGGCCGTGCGCGACCATGCCGGCGGGCTGGACGCGGCCCGCGCCTTTGCCCGCATGTTCCTCGTGCCGGGCGGTTATCACTGCGCGGGCGGCTATATCCCCTATGATCAGGATTTCCTGGGCGCAGTGGTGCTCTGGGTGGAAGAAGGCAAGGCGCCGGATGCCGTGGTGGCCAGCGCCCGCCTCGACACGGGCGTGGTGCGCCATCGGCCGCTTTATGCCTATCCCATGCTCACCCACTACCGGGGCGGCGACGTGAATGCCGCGACCTCCTTCGAGCCCGTCACGCCCAAGACGGAGCCGCAAGACGGCTTCGACTGGCCCGGCTCCCACGCCAGGGCGCGCCCGCTGACGGGGCGTTGATCCGCTCTCTCCTGACCGGCGCGGGGCGGGCCAAGGGTGGATGGTATCACAACGCGTGATACCGCCGCGATCTCGTAAGCTGCCGGCCTGCGCGAGCAGACGCTGGTCGCGGTCGCCATGAGCGTCACCCGCCCCGACGAACGCCTGCTCCTGATCGGCGATGCGCTGCTGTGCCCTTGGAGTGAGCGCAAGCGAGCCGCAGCTCTGGCGCAGATCGGGAAGGCTGCCGCGAGGATTGATCCGACGGCGGTTCGCCCGCTCCTTATCCGCCGGACGTCGCCGCTGTGTCTCCTGCGGCGAACTCTTCCGTCTCGCCTTCGACATTGAAGCGCAGGCGATAGCCGATGCCAAGCTCGTTGCCGATGATCCGGGGACGCTGGGGATCGGCTTCCAGCTTCTGGCGCAGCGTGCGGACGAGCACGCGCAGATACTCCACATGATGCGCCTTTTCGTGCGGCCAGGCATGGGCCATGATCTGCTGATGCGTGATCACGCGGCCGGGGAATTTGGCGAGCTGGGCGAGCACGGTATATTCCTTGGGCGTCAGGTGCACTTCTTTCCCCGCCTTCAGCACGACCCTGTTGAGAAGGTCGATTTCCACGTCGCCCGCCCGCACCATGGAGACGCCGCCCTCCTTGGCCATGCGATTGCGCAGCGCCACGCGCACGCGCGCCAGCAATTCGTCGGTATCGAACGGCTTGGTCAGATAATCGTCGGCACCCAGATCGAGCGCGGCGACCTTCTGGTCCGTCGCGTCGCGGGCTGACACGATAATCAGCGTCGTGTCCGACTGCTGCTTGAACAGCGGCACCAGTTCGAGGCCGTCGCGGTCGGGCAGTCCCAGATCGAGGAGGCTGATATCCGGTTGCTCCGCCTTCAGCCGCTCCATCGCTTCGCGCGCATTCTCCGCTTCGACGATGGCGTAATCGGCCCGGGCCAGCGCGGTGTGGATCAGCTTGCGGATATGCGGCTCGTCATCGACGATCAGCACCTTGTGGCGGAAGTTCATAGCAGATCCTCATGGGGGACGTCGGAGATGATCAGCGCCTGCGGGATCATGATCGTGAAGGCGGCGCCGCGCGGCTCGACATTGTTGGCGGCGGACACCGTCAGGCCCATGGCTTCGGCAAAGCCTTTCACGATGGCGAGGCCAAGGCCGGTGCCATGCTTCGCCCGGTCGGAGCCTTCCAGCCGAGTAAAGGTGTCGAACACCCGCGCTTCTGCACCCGCCGGAATGCCCGGCCCTTCATCGACCACCGACAGGGCGATCGCATCAGGCAGGCGCTGGCTGCGCACGATCACGGGCGTTCCGGGATGAGCGTAGCGGCCGGCATTATCCAGCAGGTTGATGAGGCAGTGATGCAGCAGCGTCGGGTCGACACGGACCAGCGGAATGTCGGGCGCGATCTCCACCTCGACCGCGTGGCCCTGCAAGGACTGGCGCGTATCATGCACGGCGCCCGCGACAGCATCAAAGAGGTCGGTCGGCTCGACCTTGAGCGGCAAGGCGCCGGCTTCCACCCGCGCCATGTCCAGCAGGTTGGCGACGAAGCGGTTGAGCCTTTGCGCCTCGGCATCGACGGTATCGAGCAGATCGGAGGGATGCTGGCGTTTCAGCTCGTGGACGGCGGAGAGGATGGTCGTCAGCGGCGTCCGCAAATCGTGGCTGACCGAAGAGAGCAGCGCCGCGCGCAGCCGGTCGCGCTCCTTGATCTGCCGCGCATCCAGCATCTCCTGCTCCAGCGCCATGCGATCGAAGGCGATGGAGGCCTGATCGAGCAGGCTCATCAGAAGCGGAACCTGATCGGAGCGCAGCGGCGGCCCGGCATCCTCCCGCGCCAGACCCAGCACGCCGAGCACCCCCCGCTGGGTCCGCAGCGGATGGAACAGCCAGTCCGACGCGGTGAGCGTGGACGATCCGCGCCCGGCCGGCTGCTCATTGTCCATCGCCCATTGCGCGGCCGCCTTCTCGATCTGTTCGAGCCGATCCTCCGGCGGCACCGCCGCGCGCAATTGCGGCCCGTTCGGCGATGGCAGCAGCAGAACGGTCCGCAGCTGGAGCAGACGGCCGACTTCCGCGCAGATGGCGTGCATCAGCTCTTCCTGGCTCGCCGAGGCGGTGAGCTGGCGCGAAAACCCTGCAAGAGCCGCGTTCTGGCGCGCGCTGGACTGAGCAAGGTCGGCCTGGGCGCGGACGCGCGCGGCGAACTGGCTGGTCACGATGGCCACACCCAGCAGCACAAGGATGCTGACAACATTCTCGGGATTATTGACCGTCAGCGTGCCGGTCGGCGGCAGGAAGAAGAAGTTATAGGCGAGGCTCGAAAGCAGGCCCGAGACCAGCCCCGCCCGCAGGCCATAGCTGGCGGCGGCGAACATGACGGGCACGAGGTACATGAGCGCGATATTGCTCAGGTCGATCGCCTCGATGAGCAGCCTGCCGAGCGCCGTCATCGCGGCGATCATCACCGCCGACCAGAGATAGTGGGACGGCTTTCCCCATCCCTGGCGAAAACGCTGGCGCACCGCCTGCGGGCCGGGCGTGGCGGCGTCGCCGGGCAGGACATGCACGGCGACATCCCCGATCTCGCGCACCAGCTTGTCGACCACGGAGCCATGGCGCAGCTCGAACCACCAGGGTCGCGCCGATTTGCCGATCACGATCTGGGTCGCGCGGGCGTCGGCCACATAATCTTTCAGCCCCTCGACGACGGACGTCGCAGGGATCGTCGCAGTCGTGGCGCCGAGGCGGGATGCGAGCGCCATGGTATCGGCCAGCTGCTCCCGCTCTTTGGGCGTAAAGGAGAGGCTGCGCTGCGTCTCAATATGGACGGCGGACCAGGGCGCCTTGAGCGCATCGGCGAGCCGCTTGGCCGCGCGGACGAGCCCCTGCGCGCTGGTGACTTCACTGATCGCGACCAGGACGCGTTCGCCCGCCGCGAAGCTGCCGGCCAGGGCATGGGCGCGCACATAATCGAGCATCTGGGCATCGACGGCCTGTGCGGCGCGGCGCAGTGCCATCTCGCGCAGGGCGGCGAGGTTGGACTTCGAGAAGAAATGGTTGAGCGCGCGGCTCGCTTCCTGCGGAATGTAGACCTTGCCCTCTTTCAGGCGCTCGATCAGTTCGTCCGGCGGAATATCGACCACCTCGATCTCGGCCATTTCGAGGATGGAATCGGGCACGGTCTCGCGCACATGGACGCGGGTGAAGGAGGCGACGACGTCGTTGAGGCTCTCGACATGTTGGATATTGACCGTGGAATAGACGTCGATGCCCGCGTCCAGCAGTTCCTCGACATCCTGATAGCGTTTGGGATGCCTGCTGCCCGGCGCATTGCTGTGCGCCAGCTCATCCACCAGCACGAGCTGGGGGCGGCGCGCGAGGATGGCGTCGATGTCCATCTCGCCGAGCCGGTGCCCCTTATGCTCGACGGCGCGGCGGGAGATGACCTCATGCCCGATCAGCAGCGCCTCGGTCTCCTTGCGGCCATGGGTCTCGACGATGCCGACCACGACGTCGATCCCGGCCCTGAGCCGCTGCATGCCGTCGGTCAGCATCTCGTAGGTTTTGCCGACGCCCGGAGCAGCCCCGAGGAAGATCTTGAGACGGCCGCGACCTTCCTGCGTCGCCTGACGCAGAAAGGCTTCCGGATCGCGGCGGTCTGGATGGCTCATGACGGCGTGGTAGCGCCGATTCCGTCCAGACGTCGATTGATTTCCAGCACATTGACGCGCGGCTCACCCAGAACACCGAGCAGCGGTTGTTCGATGCTCTGGTCGACAAGGGACCGGACCCTGGCTGCGTCCCAGCCGCGCGCACGGGCAATCCGGTCCACCTGATAGTAGGCCGCCTGCGGGGTGATGTGCGGATCGAGGCCTGAGCCGGATGCCGTGACCAGATCGGCCGGCACCCGCTTGCCGGGATTGGTCCGTTCCAGCGTGGCTATGTCCGCCTGCACACGGTCGATGAGCGCGCGGCTGGTCGGGCCGAGGTTCGAGCCGGAGGATGCCATGCCATCATAGCCGTCGCCCGCCGCCGAGGGGCGGGGATGGAAATAGCGATCCGCCGTGAACGCCTGCCCGATCAGGCGCGAGCCGACCGGCTTGCCATAATGTTCGATCAGGCTGCCATTGGCCTGTGATGGAAAGATCAGCTGGCCGATGCCGGTGAGGGCAAGCGGATAGGCGAGCCCCAGCAGGAGGGCGAAGAGCGCTGTCATGACCAAAGCCGGTCTGAGCGCGGTGAGAATGTCCTTGTTCATGCGTCTGTTCCTCAGGCGAGGCCAAGGCCGTTGACGGCCAGGTCGATGAGCTTGATGCCGGCGAAGGGCGCGATCAGGCCGCCCAAGCCGTAGATGGCGAGATTGCGCGCCAGCAGCGGACCGGCGCCGATCGGCTTGTAGGTCACGCCCTTGAGCGCGAGGGGCACCAGCAGCGGGATGATCAGCGCGTTGAAGATGATCGCGGACAGGATGGCGCTCTGCGGCGTCGCGAGACCCATGACGTTGAGCACGCCAAGGCCGGGATAAAGCACCACGAACATGGCCGGGATGATCGCGAAATATTTGGCGACATCATTGGCGACGGAGAAGGTGGTGAGCGCACCCCGGGTCATCAGCAGCTGCTTGCCGAGGCCGACGATCTCGATCAGCTTGGTGGGGTCGCTGTCGAGATCGACCATGTTCCCCGCCTCGCGCGCAGCCTGCGTGCCGGTGTTCATGGCGACGCCGACATCGGCCTGCGCCAACGCGGGCGCATCGTTGGTGCCGTCTCCACACATGGCGACGAGGCGGCCGCCTTGCTGCTCCTTGCGGATCAGCGCCAGCTTGTCCTCCGGTGTCGCCTGAGCCAGGAAATCGTCGACACCAGCCTCGGCGGCGATCGACGCGGCGGTCAGCGGATTATCGCCGGTAATCATCACCGTGCGGATGCCCATATTGCGCAGTTCGCCGAAACGCTCGCGGATGCCCGCCTTGACGACATCCTTGAGGAAGATCGCCCCCAGAAGCTGGCCATCCTTGGCGACCGCCAGCGGCGTGCCGCCGGCGCGGGCAATCTCGTCGGTGATGCGCCGCAGTTCCGCCGCCGCGGGGCTTTTGTCCGGGCCTGCCATGGCATTCAGGACCGCATCGACAGCGCCCTTGATGACCGTGGTGCCGCCCGTGACCACGCCGGAAATCCGGGTTTGCGCGGTGAAGGGGATCACCTGTGCATCGGCCGGCAGGGCTTGGGCTGCCTGACCGAAATTCTCGCGCGCAAGCGCCACGATCGAGCGGCCTTCCGGCGTCTCATCGGCCAGACTGGCCAGCAGGGCGGCTTGTGCCAACTGGGCCGGCGTCGCCCCGCCGACCGGCCGGAATGACGTCGCCTGCCGGTCGCCGACGGTGATCGTGCCGGTCTTGTCGAGCAGCAACACGTCGATATCGCCGGCCGCCTCAACAGCCCGGCCGGACTTGGCCAGCACATTGAAGCGAACGAGGCGGTCCATGCCGGCGATGCCGATGGCCGAGAGCAAAGCGGCGATGGTCGTCGGAATGAGCGTGATGAGAAGGGACGCGAGGATCGACACCGGAATGGCGCCGCCGGCATAGCTGGCGAAACCGGGAATGGTGCCGACCGCGATCAGGAAGATGATGGTGAGGCCAACCAGCAGCAGCGTCAGCGCGATTTCGTTGGGCGTCTTCTGCCGTTCGGCGCCTTCCACCAGCGCGATCATGCGATCGAGAAATCCCTGGCCGGGATTGACGGTGACGCGCACCTGGATTTCGTCCGAGATGACGCGCGTGCCCGCCGTCACCGCCGACCGGTCTCCGCCCGCCTCGCGGATCACCGGCGCGGACTCGCCGGTGATCGCGGCCTCGTTGACCGAGGCGACGCCCGCGACGACCTCGCCATCCGATGGGATGAGATCGCCGGTCCCGACCAGCACGATGTCGCCGACCCGCAGCGCGCTGGCGGGCACGGTCTTGGGCTCCTGACCGTTCTCCAGGCGGCGGGCGGTGAGGTCCGCCTTGGTCGCGCGCAGGGATGCCGCCTGCGCCTTGCCGCGCCCTTCGGCCAGCGCTTCGGCAAAGGTGCCGAACATGACGGTCAGCCACAGCCAGATGACGAGCTGGAGCTTGAAGCTGGCGGCAAGGCCATCCTGACCGACGACGAGCAGCGCCGTCAGGAGCACTGCTACGACCGCGGTCGTGAACATCACCGGATTACGGATCAGCTGGCGCGGGTTCAGTTTGCGGACCGAGTCTGTGATCGCCGGGACGATCAGATCGGCCGTGAAGAGCGATGGGGACGATTGGCGTGCCATGGAGAGGCTCCGATCAGAAAAGCTGGCCGCGGATCATCGCAAGATGATCGGCGATGGGACCAAGGGCGAGGCTGGGCAAGAAGGTGAGGCCGCCGACGATCAGCACGATTCCCACCAGCAGGCCGGTCCAAAGCGGCCCGGTGGTCGGAAAGCTGCCCGCCGTCTCCGGCGTGTAGGTCTTCGCCGCTAGCCCGCCGGCAATCGCCAGCATGGGCACGATGACGAAGAAGCGGCCGACCCAGATGGCGACGCCCAGCATGCCACTGTAGAAAGGCGTGTTGGCCGAGAGGCCGGCAAAGGCCGATCCATTGTTCGCGACCGCGCTGGTGAAGGCGTAGAGAATCTCGGAAAAGCCGTGCGGTCCCTTGTTGAGCGGGCCGGCCAGCCCGGCCGCGGTGACCGAAGCGATGGCCGTGAAACCCAGGATCATAAGCGGCAGTACGGCGATGGCGAGGACGGCGAGCTTGACCTCGCGGGTCTCGATCTTCTTGCCGACATATTCCGGGGTTCGCCCGACCATCAGGCCTGCGACGAACACCGCGAGGATCGCGAACAGCAGGAAGCCGTAGATGCCGGCGCCGACGCCACCGACGACGACCTCACCCAATTGCATGTTGAAGAGCGGGATCAGGCCACCAAGGGCGGTGAAGCTGTCATGCATCGCATTGACCGCGCCGCAGGAGGCCGCAGTGGTGACGACGGAAAAGAGCGCGGAGGCGGCGATGCCGAAGCGGACTTCCTTGCCCTCCATATTGCCGCCGGCGATGCCGAGGCTGTGCAGGATGGGGTTGCCCGCAGCCTCCTGCCAGTAGGTGATCATGGTCCCGGCCAGGAAGAGCAGCATCATGGCAGCAAGGATCGCCCAGCCCTGGCGACTGTTCCCGACAGCCTTGCCGAAGGTATAGGTGAGGCCCACCCCGATCACGAAGATCGAGAGCATCTGGACGAAGTTGACGAGCGCCGTCGGGTTCTCGAACGGATGCGCGGAGTTGGTGTTGAAGAAGCCGCCGCCATTGGTGCCGAGCATCTTGATCGCCTCCTGCGAGGCGACCGGCCCCAGCGCGAGCGTCTGCCTCGCACCTTCCAGCGTCGTTACATCGACCGACCCCGCCAGCGTTTGCGGCACGCCGCTCGCGATATAGAAGAGCGCGATGACGCAGCAGAGCGGCAGCAGCAGATAGAGCGTCACCCGCGTCACATCGGCCCAGAAATTGCCGATGCCCTTGGCTTCCCGCCGCGCGAACCCGCGGAACAGCGCAAAGGCCAGCGCGATCCCGGTCGCTGCCGACAGGAAATTGTGGATCGTCAGGCCCAGCATCTGGCTGAGGGCCGACATGGTCGACTCACCGCCATAATTTTGCCAGTTGGTGTTGGTCGCAAAGCTGATCGCCGTATTGAAGGCGAGCGGCTGGCTCACCCCCGGATGGCCCAGCGGGTTGAGGGGCAGCAGGCCCTGCAAGCGCAGGATCGCATAAGTGAAGACCAGTAGCGCCGTGTTGAACAGGAGCATGTGCACGGCATAGCGGCGCCAGCTTTGTTCCTCCTGCGGGTCAATGCCCGCCAGCCGGTAGAAGCCGCGCTCCAGTGGTCCGAGCAGGCCATGGAGCGGCGTCCGCCGCCCTTCATAGAGCGCGAAGAGCCACAGGCCGACGGGCTTGGCCAGTGCCAGCAATATGCCGACAAAGGCGAGGATCAAGATCCATCCCTGAACTGTCATGATGTCGCTCCCCGATCAGAAGCGTTCGGGGCGTGCGAGCACGGCCACCAGATAGAAGAGCAGGCCGATCGCGGTCGCAGCGGCCAGCCAATGGTCGATGGTCATGGCCGCCTCCCTACGCCTTGTCGCACAGCGCCGCGTAACCGAGCGTTGTGGCCAGCAAGCCGAGGGTGAGCCCCAACCAGAGCATGTCCTGCATGATCGTTCTCCTGCACGACGTCGGAGACCGCAGGAGATGCGGCGCCGAATCATGTGCCGCAGGTCAAATAAGGCAGAGCCGCATTTGAATTCGAGAGACAGGAAAGGCGATCCGCATAGTATTTGCATATGAATCGCGCAGGTCTGGGGGCCGCAGCGCGCTGGACTGGACGACGGACCGCCCATCCCTGGAACGATCCGCGCGCTGAACACTTTGCATTGCAGTCTTCAGATATCCGTCCGAGGATAGAGGCTGGCATGGAAAGGCCCGTGGTTGAGCAGACGGTCTGAAGAGTCGGAATATCAGTTCGAGCCGCACGAGCGGCCGATGATGCCGGGGTCTCCGGCGACGCCCTACCACCCAGGCCGGCGCCGTCTGGGATATTTGCTGATCGGCGTGCTGCTCGGCCTCACGGGCGGCTTCATCAACGGCCTGCTGGTGGCGAACCTGCCCCAGATCCAGGGGGCGCTCGGGCTGACCAGTGTGGAGGCCGGCTGGCTGACCGCCGCCTATACGATGACCAATGTCTGCATGAGCCTGCTGCTCATCAAGTTCCGCCAGCAATTCGGCATCCAGCGCTTTGTGCGGATCGTGCTGATCGGCTTTCTCGTCCTCAACACGCTGCAACTCTTCGTGCACAGCTATGGTCTGGAACTCTTCGTGCGCGCGGGCAGCGGCATCGTCGCAAGCGGCCTGTCCACGATGGCGCTGTTCTACATCATGCAGTCGATGAAGGCGGAGGCGCGGCTGGGCGGGCTGGTGCTGGGCGTGGGTGTCTCGCAGATCGCGACCCCGCTCGCTCGGGTGATCTCCCCGGCATTGCTCATCCATGGCGATGTGCAGAACCTGTATCTGTTCGAGTTCGGCCTCACATTGCTCTGCCTCGCCGGGGTGTGGCTGCTGCGCCTGCCGCCCAGCGAGCGCATCGACGCCTTCGAGCCGCTGGATTTCCTGACCTTCGCTTTGTTCGCCCCCGGCATAGCCCTGCTCTCCGCCGTGCTCGTGCAGGGCCGCATCGTCTGGTGGTCGACCCAGTGGCTGGGCTTTGCGCTGGCTGGCGCGATCCTGCTGATCGGCGCGGCGGTGATCGTAGAGCACAACCGCGCCAATCCGCTGCTCAACACCCGCTGGATGGGCAGTGCGGCGATTATCCGGTTCGCCGTCATCGCCGCCAGCATGCGCGTGTTGCTCGGCGAGCAGAATGTCGGCGCCAGCGGCCTGCTGACCGTGCTCGGCATGGGGCAGGACCAGCTGATCGGTTTCTACACGGTGGTCACGCTGGCGACCATATTCGGGCTGGCCGTGAGCCTGAAAACGCTCAGGCCGACGGACCTGCTTAAACCCGTGATCATCTCCTGCGCGCTCATCGCCATCGCCGCGTTCTTCGACACCCAGTCCAGCAACCTCACGCGCCCGGCGCAGCTTTATGTGACCCAGGCGATGATTTCCTTCGCCGCGATCTACTTCATGGGGCCGACGCTCATGGCCGGCATCCTGCAGGCACTGGCCAAGGGGCCGAGCCATATCGTCAGCTTTTCGGCCGTGTTCGGTATTTCGCAGCAATTGGGCGGCATCGGCGGGGCGGCCCTGCTGGGCAGCTTCCAGATCATTCGCGAGCGCTTCCATTCCGAAATGCTCGTCCAGTCGCTCGTCGCCACCGATCCGCAGGTGGCGCAGCGCATCCAGCAGCTCGGCGGCGCCTATGCACGGACGCTGGGCGATCCGGCCCTGCGTCAGGCGGAGGGCAGCATCCTCCTCTCCCAGCAGGTCGCGCGGGAAGCCAATATCCTGGCGTTCAACGATGTGTTCATGCTGGTCGGTGCGCTGGCCACGCTCGCCTTTGTGTACCTTGGCGCGCGGTGGATCTATTATCGCCGCAAAGGCATTACCCCCCTGGCCGAAGAGCTTGCGGCCTTGGCGGCAATGAGGACCAGGGCCCAATCATGAGTGACACATCCGCCGAACATCCGCGCCCATCGAACCGGACCGACCGTCTGGAAGATCCGGTGGAAGTGCCCAATGACACCACCCCCGTGGCCAGCGCGCCGAAACGCGGCTGGGCGCCCCCGCAAGCCGGCCGAAGGGTGACGCTGCTGGCCGTCCTGTTCATCGTCGTCGGCATTCTCATCGTGCTTTACGCCTGGGGCCTGCCGCCTTTTTCCTCGGATGTTCAGACGACGGACAATGCCTATGTGCGCGGCCAGACCACGGTCATCGCGCCACAGGTGAACGGCTATGTAGTGGAGGTGCAGGTTCAGGATTATGAGCAGGTCCGCAAGGGGCAGGTCCTCGCGCGGATCGACGACCGGGTCTATCGCCAGAGAGTGGCGCAGGCGCAGGCCCAACTCGCCACGCAGAGCGCCAACCTCGCCAACAGCAGCCAGAGCGAAGCGTCGAGCCAGGCCCAGCTTGCTGGACAAGCCGCCAGCGTGGCGAACGCCAAGGCGCAACTGGCCCGCGCGCAGGCCGACATGCGCCGGGTGAACGATCTCGTCAGCCAGGGATCGGTCTCCCTGCGCGAGCGGGACCAGACTCTGGCGGCGTTGCGGCAGGCGGAAGCGGCCGTGCTGCAGGCGCAGGCGCAGCAGCAGGTGGCGAGCGAGCAGGTCCGCACGGTGACGGTCGGGCGCGGTGGCCTGCGCGCCAATGTCGATGCGGCGCAAGCGGCGCTGCGCCTCGCGGAGATCGATCTCGCCAACACGATCATTCGCGCCCCGCAGGATGGGCGGCTGGGTGAGGTCGGCGTGCGGCTGGGGCAATATGTCACGGCCGGCTCGCAGCTGACATTCCTCGTGCCGCCCTTCGTCTGGGTGGCTGCGAACTTCAAGGAAGCGCAGACGGCGCATATGGCGCCGGGCCAAAGCGTGCAGCTGCGGGTCGATGCGCTCGATGGCGCGGTGATCCACGGCAGGGTCGAGCGGCTGGCCCCCGCGGCCGGCAATGAGTTTCAGGTCATCCGATCCGACAATGCCACCGGCAATTTTGTGAAGGTGCCGCAACGGATCACGGTGCGGATCGCGCCGGATGCCAAGGACCCCCTCTATGCGCGGCTGAGGCCGGGCATGTCCGTCCAGGCCAGGGTCGATACGGCAGGGCACAGGTGATGCGGCCGGCCATCGCCTTGCTGGGCGTCGCGTGCCTGTCCGGCTGCATGGCGCCCCCGACGCCGCTGCCCTCCTCGGCCACCGTGGCGCCGCCTGCCGGCTGGCAAAACGCCGTGGCGGGGGAGGGAGCGGTCAATGCCGGCTGGTGGCGGGCATTCAATGATCCCGCGCTGACGCAGCTGGTTGAGACCGCGATCGCCAACAATGTCGACATTGCTATCGCCACCGCGCGGGTCCGCGAAGCGCGGGCGCAGGAGCGGCTGGCGCGCGCCCAGCTTTTCCCCACGCTGGATGCGACCGCCGCCGGCTCCCACGGCCGATCGCTCAACCCGTTCGGCCAGGCGACAGAGGGCACCAGCGCCCAGCCTGCGCTGCAGGTGGCTTATGAACTCGATCTGTTCGGCAGGATCGACGATCAGACATCGGCGGCGAGATCGGCCTGGCTGGCCAGTCAGGCGGCGCGCGACGCGACGGCGCTTTCGGTCAGCGCGGCCACGGCATCGGGCTACATCACGCTGCTGGCCCTCGATGCGCGTCGCGACGTGGTTCGCCGGACGATCACGGCGCGGGCCGAAAGCCTTCGCATTGCCCGCTCCCGCGCCGAGGCCGGCTACACCTCCCAGCTGGAGCTGCGCCAGGCCGAGGCGGAATATCAGGCCGCAGCCATCATCCTCCCGCAGGTCGATCTGGCGATCCTGCGGCAGGAGAATGCCCTGCGCTTGTTGACCGGGGATGGGCCGGGCGTGATCCAGCGCGGCGGATCGCTCGACGCCCTCGTCGCGCCGCCCGTGCCCGATCAGGGGCTGCCGTCCGAGCTGCTGCGCCGCCGGCCCGACATCGCGCAGGCAGAGTTCGCTCTGGCCGCATCGGATTCCACCCTGTCAGCCGCGCGCAAGCAGTTCTTGCCGAGCCTTCGCCTGTCTGCTGCGGCGGGCGCGATCTTCAGCAGCGCGTTGGCGCGCCCGGTGACGATCTGGTCCGTCGGCGGCAGCGTGCTGGCGCCCTTGTTCGAGGGCGGGCGCTTGCGCGCCGGCGTGGAAACGGCCGCCGCCCGCCGCGATCAGGCCGCCTTTGCCTATCGCAAGACGGCCCTGACGGCGTTCGGCGAGGTGGAGAATGCGCTGGGCAATGTCGCCAGCCTCCGCCAGCAGCGCGCGAGCGCCGAGGCGCAAAGGGCAGCCATTGCCGACGCGTTGCGCCACGCCACCAACCGCTATCGCGCCGGCTACAGCAGTTATCTGGAAGAACTCGATGCACAGCGCGCCCTGCTCTCCGCCGACCTCGCGCTGGTTCAACTGCGCTCCGATCAGCTCAACGCCCTGGTCACTCTGTATCAGGTGCTGGGCGGCGGCTGGGAGAGCGACGCGCGTTGACCTGCATTAGCTTTGGGAGGCCGGCTCAGCCCCTACGCCCTTTGTCGGATAGGCTGCGGAAGGTGACCGACCAGCGCGGCTGGGTCATCGGCGCGATGCTGTGTTCCCAGTCGTGGCGGACCTCGCCGGACAGATGGTAGACCGACCGCGGGGCCAGTTCGAGCTTCGCGCGTTCGAAGCCGCCCGAATGGCGCCGGCGCAGCCGCAGCACCGCATCGCTGCCGAGCGAGATGCCCACGACATGCTCGAACACCGGCCGATCCCTGTGCCAGCCGATGCCGGCCCCCGCGTCATAACGGGTCAGCAGCGACTGGACGAGATCGTCAGCAGCGAGCCCCGCGAAGCGGGCGGCGCGGGCTCTGAGCGGGAGCAGCCAGTCGGGTATGGGGTCGGTCGTCCCGAAGCTGCCGGTCTCGAAATCGTAGCGCCATCCAAAGGAGTGGGTGAGGCGCTTGCCGGTCCACTGCTGGAACCGGAAAGGCGCCAGGCCCAGTGCGTCGATCCGCTCGATCAGCGCGGCTTCCTCCCGGCCATCGATGATGTCGGCGTGTGCGTTGAGGCCGGGCACAAGGGGCGTATCGAACAGGTCGAGCATCGTCATGCAGGCGGCCTCACCGCAACTGGCTGTCCTTGCTGCCGCGCCGGTTGATGGCGGAAAACGACGGGCGCTTGTCGCGTGCCGACTGGCAGGCGACGCAGGTCCGCGCGCCGGGCAGCGCCTTTCTGCGCGCCTCGGGGATTTCCTCGCCGCATTCCTCGCACGCCAGGGTACCGGGGCCCGATGGCATCCGGGCCCGGGCGGTTGCTAGAGCGTCTTTCACGCTGTCGTCAATCTGATCCTGAACGGCGCCGTCGGGCGCCCAGCCATTGGCCATGCTCGCCTGCTCCCGCATCTGTGTCTGCGATAAGTCCTATATGGGGTCGCTATCCTCCAATTTCATCAGGTCGACATGGGGACATCGACGGACGCGTCCGCCTTGCGCCCGCAAAGATCGCTTAGCATCTTTGTGCGGCGCGCGACCTCCGGTCGCCGCAGCAGGGCGCCGATCGGGGCGGGCAGGCGGCGGCGCCAATTGGGGTGCTCGTCGAGCGTGCCGGGGAGGTTGGGCTGTTCCTCAAGGCCCAGCAGATCCTCGATCGAGATGATCTTCACCCGCGTTGGCGCCTGGGCGATGTGGGCGAGGGCTGCGTCGACCACGCTGTCGGTCGAGACGCTGGCAAGCGCCTCGGGCGCGCCCGCCAGCAGGTTCCATAAATGCTCGCGCTCCTCCGCGCGCCGGTCATGGTCTGCGGGCGTCTCGGACTGCAGGCTCTGCCGCCATTCCAGATCGCGCGCGCGCCACCAGCCGGCAACGGTGGGCGTGTCGTGGGTGCCGGTCATCGCGACGCTGTGCGGACGATAGGCCGAGGCGGCGGCGAATTTGCCGTGGGCGTCCCGCTCGAACCACAGCACGCTCATGCCCAATATGCCCCGCGCGGCCATGATTTCCATGAAGCCCTCGGGCGCGGTCCCAAGATCTTCGGCAATGATGAGCGCCTGACTGCGATGACTTTCGATGGCCAGGATCCGCAGCAGATCGGCGAACGGATAGTCGAGATAGACGCCCTCCGTGCTGGGCGCGCCCTCGGGGATGACCCACAAGCGGCGTAGTCCGAACGCATGATCGATGCGGAGGCCGCCGGCATGGCGCAGGGCCGCCCGGATCATCCGAATCCACGGGCGGAACCCCTGCGCGCGCAGGGCGTGCGGCGAATAGGTGGTAAGGCCCCAATTCTGCCCGTCGGGACCGAGCGGATCGGGCGGGGCGCCGATGGTCAAGCCGCGGAGAAAGCCATCCGGATCGCGCCAGACGTCGCTCCCTCCGGGATCGACCCCCACGGCGAGGTCGGCGATCAGGCCGATGCGCATCCCCGCCTGGCGCGCCGAGGCCTGCACTTTGCCCAGCATCCGGTCGGTCTGGGTCTGCGCCAGAATGTGAACCGCAACCTGTTGCCAGTGGCTCCGGGCGAAATGGTCGACGGCCGGGCTTTGCGGGTTTTGGAACGCGGCCGGCCAGCGCTGCCAGGGGTGGCCGCGAAACTCGATGGAGAGCGCGTCGAACAGCGCGTGGCGGATCAGGGCGGGGTCGGATTGCGCCTCGTCCCAGACGGCGCGCTGGGTCTCCTCGTCGAGCGCCGCGAAGGTGGCGCGCTGCTTGAGAAGCGCCGCGTCCCGGGCTGCGGTCCAGTCGATCAGTTCATCATTGGCATGATCGGGCGGCGAAACAGGCGCATCGGCCTGCAGGGTGTTGAGATAGGTACGGCTGGACGGCGCATAGGGGCTGAAATGGCGAGCGGAACCCGGCACCAGCGCATGGACTGGACTGATCGCCAGCAGATCGGCACCTTGCTCTGCAAAGCCGAGGCCCGCCACGCGCAGGTCTTCGAAGGTGCCATACATCCCCTCGCTGCGCAGCGAAGGGATCTGGATCGCCGGCCCCCAAATGGCTGGGTCTGCGAGCTCGCAGCATCGGGGCGGCGCCACCGCCAAGGTAAAGACATGGCCTGCGATGTCGACCCGATGATAGCCGATTGCGGTGAAGGCCGGCAGTTGACCATCGTGGATGGCGAGACGGCCTGCGCTGCCGTCCTCATAGGTGACCTCTGCAGAGGCTTCAGCCGCCAGCCCATCCGGCAAAGGGACGGGCTGGCCGGCATCCGCACTCAGAAAGTCGGGATTCCGCGCGGCCTCTTCGGTCAGCTTGACCCAAGCCTGCGCCCGCTGCGCGTCCGTCTCGGCGGCATAGCCCAGTGCCTGCAGGACCGCTCGAAGCGTGTCCTGCGACACGCTATGCGCTAGGCCGTCGGCATCCTTCCAATGGATCGCGAGCCCTGCCGCGTGCGCCAGGGCTAGAATTTCATCGTCAGGCACAGCGCCCGGCCTCAGGGCGTTTTGGCTTTCTTCGCGCGGCCAGCTGCCGATGCCTTTTTGGCCGGCAGCGCCGTCGAAGCGGGGGAACTGGCGGCAGCCATCGTTTCGCTCTGCTCCTGCGGCAAGGATAGGTCAGCATCATCGGCAGGGGAGGCAGCCTGCTGTTGCTGCTGGCTCAGGACTTCCTGTTCCACCTGCTCCCAATGCTCGCGGTCACGCCCATGGGGTCGGCCTTCGGCTTCCCACAGCTCATAGGCCCGCTTGCTGATCGTCTGATACTGGTCATCGTCCATATTGGGTTCCTTGCGTTTCGTGGGGTCGATCATGCTCGCCTTGCGCAGCATGGGGGCCGGCAATCCGGTCGGGCAGGGGAATGTCGATGGTCACCGCGCGGTTTTGCCATGTCCGGGTGACGCGCAGCCCTTCCGGCGTTCGCTCCAGCCGATAGCTGCCCATAGCGAACAGTTCCGCATCCTCCCGGCGGCGCGCCAGCAAGTCCTGTGTCAGCTTTAGCTTGCGGGCATCGCGCCCGGCTGGGCCGGAGGCGATCGCGTCCCAGTCCACGGCTCGGCGATTGTCCGGGTCGGTCAGGGCAATCGCGACGATTTCCGTGCCCTGATAGATGTCCGGCACCCCGGGCGCGGTGATCTGGAGGGCGGTCTGCGTAAGCATGAGCGCTTCCCATGTCTGCATGAACGCTGCTCGCTCGTCGGCCGACCACAGCGCACCGTCTTCGAGCGAGGCCATCAGGGACAGCGCAAGCTCGGTCACGCCGTTTTCAATCTCAAGCGCCGGCGCCTCATAGCTGGATTCGAGCTTCGCCTCACGCATGGCCTTGGCGATGTGGTCTGCAATGCGTTGCGCGGCATCCGGCTGATCGAGCATCATCAGCGCGCATTGGATGGCATAGATGCCCCAGCGCGGCGGTAATGCCCGATCCTGTGCCCGTGCCAGCGCCTCCCCGTAGAGGCGCACGCCCAGTTCCGGGAAGACGGCCAAAGCGATGATGGCGGCCCGGGCATCGGCCGAGCGCTTGGTGTCATGGGTGGAGAGGGCATTGAGCGCACAGGGCGTCTCGGATGCACGCTCGTTCATGCGCGCCGCAAAGCGCTCAAGGTCGATCGGCTGGAGGTCCGGAGCGGCGCCCACCTCGCAAAATGGCAGATAAGCGATGGACCGATAGAAGACGGTATCCTCCTCGGACTTGGCGGTGAGCGCGCCGGTCAGCTGCTCGAACCGGGCCGCAAAGGCGCGCGCCAGCGGATCGTCCGGGGCGGATAGCAGGCTGAACACCGGCCCCAGCATCCCGCTTGGGTGCGGATCGCCACGCGCACCGGCGAGAGCCTGCGCGCAAAGGTCGCCCGGCGGCATCACGTCGGCGGCGTAGGAGCGATAGACCGGCCAGTGCATCGCAAGCTGCACGATGGCCGCGCGCACCTCCGGCGCTGCGACGGGCGATCCGGCCAGCGCCATGATGGCCGCATCGGTCACCCGGTCGAGCTCGGGCGTAAAGACGGTGTACAGCATCGTCCGGCGGACGCCGCGCACCTCAAGGGCATAGTCCGTCGGCACATGCGCGCGCGCTGCGGCTGCCAAGGCATCCAGCCCTTCCGGCGGGGTCAGCAATTGGGTGACCGGCGCCATGAACTCATAGCCGCTCATGCCCTCGACCGGCCAGCCCGGCGCCAGCGGCTCGCCTTCCTTGACGATCTTCTCCACCCAGATGGGAATGAAGCCCAGCGCCTCGCGTAGCCGGCGGAGGTAGCTGAGCGGGCGGGCCAGCCCATCGATATGGTCGACGCGGACGCCCTGGACGCGCCCGGCCCGAACTTGCTCCACAATCCAGCGATGGGTGAACTCAAAGACCTCGGGGTCCTCCTGTCGCACCCCGATCAGATCGGTGACGTTGAAGAAGCGCCGGTGGACGATGTCGCCGCCATCATCCTGCCAATGGCCGATCTGCCAATGCTGTTCGTCGAGCAACTGCGCCAGCAGGCCTTCGTCCAACGTCTCCCCGCCCGCTAGCCGCTCGGTCAGCGGTGTCGCGCGCAGGGGGTAATGCTTGTCGTAGACGCGCAGGGTCGGATCATTGCCGATGAGCGAGAAGGCCAGCTGCGCTGCGTCAAGAAGATCGCCCGGCGTCCCGTCCAGAACCGGGAACTGCAGCGGGCCACGGTCCCAGTCGATATCGAACAGGGGCGCAAAGCGGCTCTCCTGCCCATGCCGCATGATGTCGGCGATGAAGGGGTTTTCCGGCGTAAACGCCATATGATTGGGCACGATGTCCAATATGATGCCCAGCCCCGCGGCGCGCGCCGCGTCGCTCAGCGCGCGAAAGGCCTCGTCACCGCCGAGCACCGGATCGACCCGATTGGGATCGGTCACGTCATAGCCATGGGTTGAGCCCGTCGCGGCGCTGAACAGCGGCGAGAGGTAGATGTGGCTGATGCCCAGCGCCTGCAGCCAGGGAATGCGCGCGCGCACCGCCTCGAGATCGACGCCGTTCCGCAGCTGGATCCTGTACGTCGCGACGAGGCCGGGGGCGCTGGGATGGCGCATGGTCATTGGTCCTTTCGAACGGCGGCGGCGAAAGCGAAGCCGCTTCCTTGCGCAGCCTCCACGAAGAAGGGGTCAGTGGGTGTGGAAAAATCCTCGCCGCCAAGCAGCAAGCGGACGTGCAGGGCCGCAGTGGTAAATTCCCATCGCGCATCGAACGCCGCGCCCTCGCGCTGGACGACTGCCTTGGGCCGTTCCGTCTGCGCGAGGAGCGGCGTGATATGGAAGGCCCGCAGCGCGAGAAGATCGCGCACAAAGGCTTCATGCTCGCGCTGCGCATCGGTGGCCGCGTGGCCGATCATCGAGCGGGCGGCCGTTTGCGGGTCATTGGGGTCCGGCACGGTACCGGCGAAGGATGTGAACTTCGCGAACTCCCGTGCCCGGCCGGTGCGCACCGCTTCAGCCAGATCGCCCGTGAAATCCGTGAAGAACAGGAACGGCGCTTCGGTGAGAAACTCATCGCCCATGAACAACATCGGCGTGAAGGGCGTCAGCAGCGTCAGGGCCGTCACCACCCGCAGCGCGGCGCGATCCGCCACCAGATGATGCAACCGCTCTCCCTGCGCGCGATTGCCGACCTGATCGTGATTGCCCAGGAAATTGATGAACGCCGTCCGGGGCAGCAGGGCGGATGGCTCGCCGCGCAAATGCTCATGCGGGGGCCGCTTCTGCCCCTGCTCGACATATCCATCGCGCAGCGCTAGCTCGATGTCCGCCAGCGGATCGACGGCGAAGGGGACATAATAACTCTCGTCTTCCCCGGTCAGCAGGCAGTGGATCGCGTGGTGCCAGTCATCGTTCCAGCTGGCATTGAAGGGCGCATCCGGCTCGAGATAGTCGACGAGGTTGCGCTCATCCTCGGTCACCAGATGGATCGGGCGTCCCCAGTCGCGCGCGCGAACAGCCTTGCCGAGATCCGCCAGAAAGTCCTCGGTGGTCTGGTCGGCAATGGCGTGAACGGCGTCCAGGCGCAGCCCGTCGAGCTGATATTCCTCCAGCCAGAACAATGCGTTGTCGAGAAAGAAGGCGCGAACGGCGGGCACATCGAAGGCAATGCCGTCCCCCCAGGGGGTGCGGGCCGAGGCGTGGAAGAAGGACGGGCACCAGACGGGCAGATAATTGCCCGAGGGACCGAAATGGTTATAGACCACATCGAGCATCACCGCGATGCCGAGCTTGTGCGCCGCATCCACGAACTGCTTGAGGCCGTCCGCACCGCCATAGCAAGGATGGGGCGCATAGAGCAGCACGCCATCATATCCCCAGCCGCGCGCGCCTTCGAACTGGGCGACCGGCATCAGCTCGACGACCGTCACGCCGAGGCTTTTCAGGCGTGGCAATGCCCGTTGCGCGGCGGCAAATGTGCCCTCGGGCGTGAAGGTCCCGACATGAAGCTCATAGATGACCGCCTGATGCCAGGGGAGACCCGCCCAGTCGGCGGACCATTGGAAGGTGCGAGGGTCGACCAGGCGCGAGGGGCCGTGAACATCGCCCATCTGTGCCCGCGCTGCCGGGTCGGCATAGAGCCTGTCCCCGATGCGAAAGCCGTAGGAGGCTCCCGGTCGAGCCGCAGCGGTGCCGGAGAACCAGCCATCTTCGCCCTGCGCCAAAGCGGTCGACACGCCGTCGATCTCGACTGCCACCGCTTCGCGATCCGGCGACCAGAGCGAGAAGCGCCATTGCCCGTCTTCCTCGGGCTCTGCGCCCCAGCCCTTGCAGAAATGATGGCCGGTCATCGTGCGGTCGGCGCGTAGACGCATACACTGTTGGCCGGGATGGCGAGGACATCGCCCTCGCACGGGTCTTCGCTGAAGGGATCGGCGCTGGCGGTATCCAGGATGCGCGTCCAGTGCGCGATGCCGTTGGGGTGGGGCAGGGTGAAGTCGAGCGCGTCGCCTGCGTTCACGATGATGAAGAGCGCACCGATATTCTCATCATCAAGGAAGGCCGCTCGCGCGGAGTGGTCGATGAACAGACCAAGGACGCGTAACTCCGTTTCTGCCCACACCGCCTCATCCATCTCGCGCCCGTCCGGCTGATACCAGGCCACTTCCGTCCGCCCATCGTCCCCCGCATCGCCGAGCAGGAATGTCTCCTGTGCAAGGACCGGATGATCGAGGCGGAAGCGGACCATTCGCTGCACGAAATCGAGAAACGAATCGTCGCGCTCGGCCCATGAGATCCACGCCGTCTCATTGTCCTGGCAGTAGACGTTATTATTGCCCTGCTGGCTGTTGCCGATTTCGTCCCCGCTCAGGATCATCGGCACGCCTTGACTGAGCAGCATCGTCGCGATCATGTTCCGGCGGCGCTGGCTGCGTGCCGCGCGGATATCGTCGTCGTCGGTTGCGCCTTCGGTGCCCATATTGGCGGACAGATTATGATCGTGGCCGTCCGCGCCATTCTCGCCATTGGCCTCGTTATGCTTGTCGTTGAAGGACACGCAGTCCTTCAACGTGAAGCCATCATGAGCGGCGAGGAAATTCACCGAGGAGGTGGGGCTCCGGTCCGAATGGTTGAACTGTTCGGGCGAGCCCAGCAGGCTCCCCGCCAGATCGCCGACCAGCCCGCCATCCCCCCGCCAGAACCCGCGCACGGTATCGCGGAACTTGTCGTTCCATTCGCGGAACGGCGCAGGGAAGCCGCCGACCTGATAGCCGCCCTCGCCGACATCCCAGGGCTCGGCGATCAACTTTACACCGGCGAGGATGGGGTCCTGCCGGATCGCGCCGAAGAACGTCCCCTCGCGATCGAACCCGGCCGCCTGCCGTCCCAATGTCGAGGCGAGATCGAAGCGGAACCCGTCGACATGCATGACCTGCACCCAGTAGCGCAGTGAATCGAGCACCATTCGCAGCACCATGGGGTGCGCCACGGAGAGCGTGTTCCCCGTGCCGGTCTGGTCGAACGAGTAGCGCGGATGGTCCGGCGACAGCACATAATAAGCCGCATTGTCGAGGCCGCGGAAGCAGAGCGTCGGGCCGCGTTCCGATCCTTCGGCGGTGTGGTTGTAGACCACATCCATGATCACTTCGATGCCGACCCGGTGGAAGCGCTTCACCATCTCCTTGAACTGGCGAATGGCGCCGGGGACGCCCTCGCCCTGCTGGAGGAAGCGGGTTTCCGGGGCGAAATAGCCGAGCGTCTGATAGCCCCAATAATTGGAGAGCCCGCGCTCCAGCAGGCTGCGATCATCGAGGAAGAACTGGCAGGGCAACAGCTCGATGGCGGAGACGCCAAGCTTGCGAAGATGGTCGAGAATCGGCTCGCACACCATGCCGGCATAGGTGCCGCGCAGTTCCTCCGGTACATCGGGGTGCGTCATGGTGAGGCCGCGCACATGCGCTTCGTAGATGATCGTCTCGGTCCATGGGAGACGCAGCGCCGCGTCTCCCTCCCAATCGAAATCGGGGTTCTGCACCACGCTCTTGACCATGAACGGAGCCGAATCCCGCGTGTCGAACGTCAGATCGTCGCCACTCAGGAGATCATAGCCCCACAGCGCATCGTCCCATTTGAGCGTGCCGGATACCTCCCGCGCATAAGGGTCGAGCAGCAGCTTGTGGGGGTTGAAGCGATGGCCCTGCTCAGGCTCATAGGGGCCGTGCGCCCGATAGCCATAGAGTTGACCGGGCTTGAGGCCGGGGAGAAAGCCGGAGTGGATCGAGCCTTCTCGTCGGGGCAGTTCGAGCCGCTGAACCTCTTCTTCCCCATCGTCCGAGAAGAGCGAGAGTTCGATGGCCTCGGCGTTTTCGGAAAAGACGGCAAAATGAACGCCGTCGCCGGTATATTCGGCGCCCAGTTCATGGTGCAGCCTGTCCGGCTTTGCGAAGGCCAAAGGCGTCGCGTCTGGCTCCAGGCCGATATCGTCTGCCTGGGTCAAAGTCCGGGCGCCAGCATTCTCCGGGGGCTCTCATCTGCCGAGGCATAATGGGGCTTGGCGGATCGTTTCGCGCCGGCGAGCCGGCTCATCGCCTGCGCGGACAGGAGGCGAATGCCGCCTTCCGAGACAAGACAGCTGTCGCCGCACTGCCTGAGCGCTGCGGAGAGATCGAAGCCGTCGGGAATGACGGCATCGCCGGTCACGATCGCATTGTCGATGCGCACATCCGAGCCGACGCGCGCGCCGGGCATCACCACGACGTTGCGAAGCTGGGCTCGCTCGCCGACGCTGGCACCCTGGCCGATCATATGGCCCGGCCAGGCCGGACGGTCGGAAACCGGGGCCGACCGCACCGGCAGGCCAATGGCGCGCCGCCCGGCGACCGGCCACGAGGGATCGAGCGCGACCCGGCCGCTGGCGATATCGGCATGAATGCCATGATAGGCATCCACCGTGCCGAGATCGCGCCACAGGGGCGCGGCCTGCCCACGCCCGGGCAGCGCGTAGACATAGGCGCTTCGCTCCGCCACCAGCCGGGGCAGGACGTGCTTGCCGAAATCCAGATCCTCATGGAGCGGGGCCAGTTCGGCCAGCACCTGCCGCAGCAACTGCCAGGTGAAGACATAGATGCCCATTGATGCAAAGGCATGACCGGGACGGTCCGGCGCTTCCGCAGGCGAGGCCGGCTTCTCCGCGAAATCGGTGATCAGGCCATCCGCGCCTGCCGTCATGACACCAAATTGGTCGGCGTCGGCCAGCGGGACGTGCACCGCGCCGACCGTCACTTTCGCGTTGCTCAGCATGTGGCGTTCGATGAACGGCCGGTAGTCCATCTGGTAAAGGTGATCGCCCGCGAGGACCACGACATGATCGGGCGCTTCCTGGTCGATCTGGTCGCTGATCTTGACGACCGCGTCCGCCGTTCCGTTGAAGGGGCCGCATTCATTGCCGTCGAGCACGTCTAGCTCGATGCCGCCAAAGCGCTGCCATGTCTGGTTCAAATGGCGATGCAGCGCGTCGGGCTCATATTGGGTGAGCACCAATGCGCGGGGGATGCCGGAATTGGCGACATTCGCCAGCGTGAAATCGATGAGCCTGCCCACATCGCCGACCGGCAGAGCAGGTTTGGCGAGCGCGCTGGTCAGATCATGAAGGCGACTGCCCCGACCGCCTGCCAAGACAAGCGCCAGCGCCGCAGAAGTCGCATGCCGGGCATTCGATTGGCTCATATCTACCTCAGGTCAAAGGAAATCTTCGCCTGATTAACCAACGGCAACGCGCACTGTTCCCTGTCTTTACATATGTTAAGCGATTTTTGTTGCGCCCATCGGAGGGGCGCGAAGGGGCATGGAGCGTGCGGCGGACGAAGCCGCGCCGATACCGGCATAGAGGCGCCACTGTGCCAGCCGCCAAGCTGGCCGCAACGTCGGTGTTTGGCTAGTCCCTCTCGACGGCCGCAAGATCAGAACAGCCGGGCCAGAAAATAGAAGGCTGCGCCGACGACCGCTGACGCCGGGATGGTGATGATCCAGGCGATCATGACGCTCTGCGCCACGCCCCACCGCACGGCGGAGGCCCGTCGCGCGGTGCCCGCCCCGATCACGCAGCCGGTAATCGTGTGGGTGGTCGAGACGGGGATGCCCATCAGCGAGGCCGTGAACACCATGATCGAGCCGCCAAGCGAGGCGCTGAATCCCTGGTGCTGCGAGAGCTTGGTGATCCGCGAGCCCATCGTCTCGATGATCTTCCAGCCGCCCGTCAGCGTGCCCAGCGCGATCGCGATATAGCAGGCAATCGCCACCCAGTGCGGCACCGCGAATTCGCCGGTGAGATAGCCGGTCGAATAGAGCAGCACCGTGATGATGCCCATGGTCTTCTGCGCGTCATTGAGGCCGTGGCTGACGGAATAGGCGGCCGAGGACAACAAGTGCAGATAGCGAAATGCATGCTCGGCGCCGCGAGCGGTGGCCCGGCGGAACACCCAGCTCGTCGCCAGCATGATCAGCATGGAGAGCAGCATGCCCAGCGTGGGCGAGAGCACGATGGCGATCAGCGTCTTGTTGAGGCCGCTCCACTGGATGCCGGAGATGCCGGCATGGGCCATCCCCGCGCCAATGAGGCCGCCGATCAGGGCATGGCTGCTGGAGGAGGGAATGCCCTTGAGCCACGTCACCACATTCCAGAACATGGCGCCGATCAGCGCGCCGAAGATCACGGCCGGCGTGATCAGATCCTGGCTGACGAGGCCCGCGCCGATCGTTTCGGCGACCTTGTGCAGGCTGGGGAAGGCCAGCATGAGAAAATAGGCCGCGAAATTGAAGAAGGCCGCGAAAACCACCGCCGCGACCGGGCCGAGCAGGCGGGTCGCCACCACGGTCGCAATCGAGTTGGCGGCATCGTGCAAGCCATTGAGATAATCGAATGCGAGCGCGATGACGATCAGGCCGACCAGCAGCGGAAAAGCGAGGTTGTGCATGACCCTGTGCGCTCAGCTATGGTCGATCACGATGCCGTCAATCGCATTCGCGACATCCTCGAGCGCGTCGACGATCCGCTCCAGATGCTTGTAGATCTCGCGCCGGACGATGAACGCCATGGGATCGGCCGTCCGGAACTTGCGATAGGCCTGCTTCAGCCCCTCGCTGTGGATGGCGTCGGCATGGCCTTCCATCCGCACCAACCGCTCGGTCAGTTCATGCAGGCGCTTGCCGTTCTGGGCGACATTGCGCAGCAGCGGCATGGCTTCCGCCAGCACGCGCGTGCTGTCGACGATGATCGCCGCCATGTCCTTCATTTCCTGATCGAAGTCGTGCACGTCATAGATGTCGATGGCCGCCACGGCCGACTGCATCTCATCGATCGCATCGTCCGTCGAACTCACAAGGCTGATGATCGCGCTGCGGTCGAACGGCGTGAGGAACGTCTTACGGACAAGGTGAAGCACCTCGCGGATGATCTCGTCGGCATCGGTTTCCCGCTCGATCACCTCGCGAATATGGTCATCGCGGCTGTCCCCGTCATGCAGCAGTCGGGTCAGCGCGTCGGCGCCGGCGACCACGGTCTGGACATGCGCTTCGAACAGATCGAAGAAATTGCCCTGCTTGGGCAAAAGGCGCTGAAACCAACCAAACATCCTGCTTATCCCTGAAGTATGCGCAACGGTGTCCATCACCGATTGGCGCCGTGTCGCCGCCTTGAACTCGGATGCTGCGAAAGATCGGATCAGATCGCTTAGATCCGGCTCGTCGACGGCATCGGCTGCCTCGCTGAGGCTGAACCACCGCCGCTCGCGCTCGTGCTGCTCTTTCCAGTCGGTCAGTTCCCGATTGACGGCCAGCGGGAACACCTCGACGTCCACCATCAAGTTGGCGCCGTTACGCCGCCTTTTGCGATAGCGATAGGTCCCCAATGGTGTCGGGCAGACGGCCCCGACGATGCCGGCCTCTTCCTCGGCCTCGGCAGCTGCTGCCTGATGCGGGAGCTTGCCCGCCGATCCATTGCCCTTGGGAATCACCCAGCGCTTCGTCTCGCGCGAGGTGATGAGCAGAATCCGGATCGGTGCATCCAGCGCATCGCCTTCAGCCCGATAGGGTAGTGCCGCAATCTGTTTGATTGTTTGTCCCCTCAGCAGAGCGCGTGGCGCCCATTGTGACAGTTTTATGTCAGTTGCAACAGTCAACCGCGCGCGATGTCCCCTGAAGAGCAGCGGGTCATTCGACATTCATGCCGTTACCGCTAGAGCGAGAGCTGTTTGATCTTCAAGGCCCTCTGCCGCACTATGTTCAGCACGCTGCTTCCGACCCTCTACTCCGCCCATGTTCCCCGGCCTTCGCCAGACCTCAGCAATCCCGGCGCTGGCCCGCAAGGCCGAGCCCTGCGTTTCATGCGCCCGGGCAGAGGCCTCAAGCTCATCGCGGCGGCGCTCAGCCTCACCGCTGCCCATGCCAGGGCAGAGACCTATCATGTGAACGCGATCACGGGCGACGATCGTTTCGACGGGCGCGTCGCGACGCAGCCATTTCGCTCGCTCGCCCGCCTAGGCAGCGTGAAGCTCAAGCCGGGCGACAGGATTCTGCTGGCGGCGGGGTCGGTCTGGAAAGAACCGCTCACCATCACCCAATCGGGCAGTAGGGGGGCGCCCATTGTCGTCGGCCCAACCGGCTCGGGCGCGCGCCCCCGCATCGACGCGGGCGGCGTCTCTCCCCATGCGGTGGCGATCCTCAACGCAAGCTATGTGACGGTGAGCGGCCTTGAACTGACCAATGACGGCCCGCCTGCCGGCTCGCGCTATGGCGTGCTCGTGTCGGCCGAAAATGTCGGCGTCGTCCGCGGCATCCGCATCAGCGACATGTACATCCATGATGTGCGCGGCACGAATGACCGCAAGGACAATGGCGGCATCGTCTTTCAGGCGCTCGGCCCGCGCTTTCCGACCCGTTTCGATGACCTTGCGATCGAGCGCAACATCATCTGGCGGGTGGACCGCTCCGGCATTGCCGGGATCAGCGATCAGGTCACCGCCGCGCGCTGGTATCCAAGCTATGACATCGTGATCCGGGACAATTATCTGGAGGACATCGGCGGGGATGGCATCGTGCCGCGTGGCACCGATGGCGCGCTGATCGAGCACAATATCGTTCGCTATGCCGCCGGCCGGGCGCCCGGATACAGCGCCGGGATCTGGCAGTGGAGCACGGATCACAGCCTCATCCAGCTCAATGAAGCTGCCTACACCCGCACGCGCTATGACGGTCAGGGTTTCGATTCCGACTTCAACTCGCGCCGGACGACCATCGCGTACAATTACAGTCACGATAATGCCGGCGGCTTCCTGCTGATCTGCTCGCCCAAAGCCAATGACAAGGACAATATCGGCAATCGCGGCACCGTGGTGCGTCACAATGTCAGCCAGAATGACGGGACGCGGATCTTTCAGCTGTCAGGCACGATTTCGGACGCGTTGATCGAAAAGAATGTGATCCACGTCGCCAAGGGCATGGATGTCCAGATGGTCGTCGCCACCGAGTGGCAGGGCTGGGCGAGCGACGTGCGCTTCCGCAACAATCGCTTCGCGGTCGCCGGCACGGCGCGTTATGGCAGCGAGATCGGCCGCCAGGGGCCTGATTATCTGATCTCGGCTGGCTTTTCGCCGGCTCAGTTCATCCGCTTCACGGGCAACGACTATCTCGGCGCTCATGTCGATCCGCCCCGCGACGAGGTCGGCCTAATGAAGGCTGACTATAAAGCCCCCTCGCTCGATTGGGCGGTGCCCACATTCGACCCGGCCAAGCCGGACGGTTTTGCGGATTATCTCGCGCGCCACCGCCAGTGGATGCTCGCCATGCTGGAGCGAGAACTGGGCGCGCCGGTAAAGCTGCTCACGCCCCGCCGCGCGTCGGTCTTCGAGGCGCGACGGTAGGGGCTTCAGCTTTCGGGTTCCTCGCGCGTTCCCAGCGGGCAGGGCCAACATCGCAACTTCAAATTAAAGCGTTGCGCCCGCGCAATCCTGAGAGACGGAGGGATCGCAATCCTCTATCGAGGGTTTTTAGCTTGCTCTCTTCGGGAGCGGTGGACGTGCGGAGACGGTCCGGCGTTTGCGAAGGGAGATATGCGGATGGATCGGACGGCGAAGGCGTCGAGTGGGATTGAGGGGCTTGATGATGTAACGGCGGGCGGCTTTGCCAGCGGCAGGCTTTTCCTCGTCGAGGGCGATCCGGGCACCGGCAAGACGACCATCGCAAGCCAGTTCCTCCTGAACGGTGCAGAGGCCGGGGAGCGGGGGCTGTACATCACCCTGTCGGAAACCGAGGAGGAACTGCGTGAGACCGCTGCCTCGCACGGCTGGGCACTGAACGAGCATTTCCACATTTTCGAACTCGTACCGCCCGAGACGCTGCTGGACGAGAATCAGCAGCAGAGCCTGCTCTACTCCTCCGACCTCGAACTGGGCGAAACCACCAAGCGCATCCTCGAGGCGATCGAGCGGGTCAAGCCGCAGCGGTTAGTGATCGACAGTCTCTCGGAAATCCGGCTGCTCGCGCAAAGCTCGCTGCGCTACCGCCGCCAGATTCTGGCGCTGAAGCACTATTTCGCCAAGCATAATGCAACCGTGCTGATGCTCGACGATCTGACCTCCGACACCAATGACAAGACGGTGCACAGCGTCGCTCATGGCGTGCTGCGGCTTGAGGAGCTGGCACCGCTTTACGGTTCGGAACGCCGCCGGTTGCGGATGCTCAAATATCGCGGCCAGCGCTATCGCGGGGGCTATCATGATTTCGTGATCGATACCGGCGGTGTGCGGGTTTTCCCCAGACTGGTATCGCTGGAGCATAAATCCGATTTCGTGCGGACCACCGCGCCGACGGAAAGCGCCGAACTCAATGCCCTGCTCGGCGGGGGCTTTGACTCCGGCACTAGCACGCTGATCCTCGGCCCGACGGGGACGGGCAAATCCCTCCTGGCGCTCAATCTCGTAAAAGGGTGCATCGCGCGCGGTGAGACGGCGGCCATGTTCGTCTTCGATGAGGAACTTGGCCTGCTGGCCGATCGGGCCAAGGGGCTTGGCATCGATGTGAGCCGGCTGGTCGCGGACGGCAAGCTCGTCATCGAGCAGGTCGATGCGGCCGAAATGTCGCCCGGCGAGTTTGCTCATCGGGTGCGCGCGACCGTCGAGGAGCATGGCATCCGCACCGTCGTGATCGACAGCCTGAACGGATATCGCGCGGCGATGCCCGAGGAGAGCGCGCTTGTCCTCCACATTCATGAGCTGTTGCAATATCTCAATCGGCGCGGCGCGAGCACGTTCCTCACCGTCACGCAGCATGGCGTGGTGGGAGACATGCAGGCCCCGGTGGACATCACCTATCTGGCCGATACGGTCGTGCTGCTGCGCTATTTCGAGGCGGTGGGCCATGTCCGGCGGGCCATCTCGATCGTCAAGAAACGCTCGGGCGTCCATGAGAATACGATCCGCGAATATCGTATCGACGCACAAGGCATCACCATCGGCGAGCCGCTGACGCATTTTCAGGGTGTATTGCGTGGCATCCCCACGATGGTCGGTGCCGGCAATCTGATGGACCTCGGCCAGGACAAGCGCGGCTGATGAACCGCACTTTTTCGGAGCGTGCCGTCATCCTCGCCCCTCACGGTCGGGATGCAGAGATCGCCGCCGCCATCCTCAACCAAGCCGGTATCGAAACCGAGATTGTCCCGTCGCTCGATGCGCTGGTCGCGCGCCTCGCACAGGGTCTTGGGTTCGTGATGATGACCGATGAAGCGGTCAAGGCGGCCGATCTGAGGCCGCTGGTGGAGCTCATCGCCGCGCAACAGGAATGGTCCGATCTGCCCTTCGTCCTGCTCACCCAGCGCGGCGGCGGCGTCGAGCGCAATCCTGCCGCCGGCCGCCATCTCGAATTGCTCGGCAACGTGACCTTTCTCGAACGCCCCTTTCACCCGACCACATTGGTCAGCGTCGCCACGGCTGCGCTGCGGGCGCGCCGGCGGCAATATGAAGCGCGAACCCGGCTTGAGGATATTCGCGCGGTCGAGGAACGCTACCGCCTGGCGAGCAAGGCGACGAACGACGCCATCTGGGATTGGGATTTCGTCACCGACTATGTGACCTGGAACGACGCGCTCTCCATCGCTTATGGCCACCCGGCCGACCAGATCGAGAATAGCGGAGAATGGTGGATCGCGCAGATCCACCCTGACGACCGGGACGAGGTCGACAGGACCATCCACGCAGCGATTGACGGCTCGTCGGACAGCTGGAGCGGGGAATATCGGTTCAGGCGTGGAGACGGGAGCTACGCCCACGTCTTCGATCGCGGCCACATCATCCGGGATGCGCAGGGGCGGGCCTTGCGCATGATCGGGGCGATGCTCGATCTATCCGAGCGGATGCGCGTCCGGGCCGAGCTTGCGATTAGCGAGGAGCGGCTGCGGCTCGCGACGGATGCCGCCGAGGTCGGCTTCTGGGACGTCGACGTGGTCAACGATGTTCTGATCTGGCCACCCATCGTGAAAGGGGTGTTCGGCATCTCGCCCGATGTCGAAGTGTCGATGCAGGATTTTTACGAAGGCCTCCATCCCGACGATCGCGCGCATACCACCGAAGCCTATCTGGCGGCCGCCGACCCGAATGTCCGCGCGATCTATGATGTCGAATATCGAACGATCGGCAAGGAAGATGGTCTGGTGCGCTGGGTCGCCGCCAAGGGACGCGGCGTCTTCGATGAGGCCGGGCGATGCCTGCGCGTCGTCGGCACGGCGATTGACGTGACGGCGCGCAAGCGGGCCGAGGCGGAACTGCGGGAGCTCAACGAGCATCTCGAGCGTCGCGTGACCGAGGAGGTCGCGGTGCGCGAGCAAGCGCAGGCGGCCTTGCGTCAGGCACAGAAAATGGAAGCTGTCGGCCAATTGACCGGCGGCATCGCGCATGATTTCAACAATATGCTGGCCGTGGTGATCGGCTCACTCGACCTGTTGAGCCGGCGCGTCATGCCCGATGACGAGCGCGCGAAACGCTATATCGACGCCGCGATCGACGGCGCGGAACGCGCTGCCACCCTGACCCATCGCCTCCTGGCATTCTCGCGCCAGCAGCCGCTCAATCCCGAGGTGCTCGATCCCAACAAGCTCGTCTCGGGCATGTCCGAGCTTCTGCTGCATTCGCTGGGCGGCGATGTCCGGCTGGAGACGGTTCTGGCGGCGGGGGTCTGGCGTACCCATGCCGACCGCAATCAGCTTGAAAACGCGATCGTCAATCTGGCGGTCAATGCCCGCGATGCCATGCCAGATGGCGGACACCTGACGATCGAAACGCAGAACACGCACGCCGATGATCGCTATGCCGCGGAGAATTTCGGTGTTCCGGCGGGCCAATATGTGATGATCGCCGTGACCGATACCGGCACGGGCATGCCGGACGACGTCATCGCCAAGGCGTTCGATCCCTTCTTCACCACCAAGGCGGTGGGCAAGGGCACCGGTCTGGGGCTGAGCCAGGTGTACGGATTTGTCCGGCAGTCGGGCGGGCATATCAAAATCTATTCCGAGCCGGGCGAAGGGACGACGATCAAGATCTACCTTCCGCGCTTCTATGGCGAGGCCGCCGGAGAGATCGAACAGGTGCGGGCCGACCTGCCCAGGGGCGATGAGCAGGAGGTCATTCTGGTGGTCGAGGACGAGGCCGCCGTCCGCCGGTTCAGCGTCGATGCGCTCGTGGAACTGGGCTATCGTGTGCTGGAAGCGGATGGCGGACATGCGGCGCTGCGCGTGCTCGACGAGCATCCGGAGATCACGCTCTTGTTCACGGACATCATCATGCCGGACATCAATGGCCGGAAACTTGCCGATGAAGCATGCCGCCGCCGGCCGGACCTGAAGGTGCTCTATACCAGCGGCTACACGCGTAACGCGGTCGTCCATAACGGTGTTGTCGATCCCGGTGTGGAGCTTCTCGGCAAGCCCTTCACAGTCGAGCAGCTCGCGGCCAAGATCCGGGCCGTTCTCGAAAAGGCCTAGGCCGGGGCGGCAAACCCGGGCTCAGCCAAGGTGCAGGGCAAAGCGGTCGATTGCCGAAGCCAGGCTGGGCATGATCAGGCCGCGCTCGCTGCTCATCGGCGCATGGCGGGGCCGCCGCGCCGGCCAGTTCATCGCGTCGATGGAGACCGTTTCGATCAGATCGGTCGGCAGGTCCATCCTTTCGCCGACGGCATGCGCAAACTGCGCCCAGGAAAAAGCGCCGTCGCTGGTGAGGTGCCAGATGCCGCACTCGTCATCGATCACGAGGTCGAGCGTGGCGCGGACGAGATCGGGCACATAAGTGGGCGAGGTGATGCAATCCCCCACGGCGTGAAATACGCGTTCGGTCCGCAGCGCCGCCACCAGATGCATGGCGAAATTGTGCGGATCATAGGGTGAGAAGAAGGATGCGGTTCTGATAACCAGGGCGCGCCCGCCAGCCGCCAGAACACCCGCCTCGGCCCGCGCCTTGCTCTCTCCGTAGACGTTGAGCGGCGCTGGCGCGTCGCTTTCCACATAAGCGCGCCGACCATGGCCATCGAAGACGAGGTCGCTGGAGAAGCAGCTATAATGGATGTCGCGTTGCGCGCAGGCGGCTGCAAGGGCGACGCAGCCTGTGAAATTGGTTGCAAGGCAGGCATCGGCGCTGCCCTCTGCTTCATCCACCCGCACCCAGCCTGCGCAGTTGATGACGGCCCAGGGCCGCAACCGATCCAGCGCGTCGGCAATCGTGGCGGCATCGTGCAGGTCGATGACGTCTCGTCCGACCAGCCGATGATCGATATCACGGAGCGAACAGGCCCCCGCAAAGGCCTGGCCCAAGGTTCCGGTTGCACCCAAGATCAAGAGCGGGCGCGCTTCTGGAGCCGGCGGTACATCGATCGCGCGTGGCTCTGTCGCAGCCCCGGTGAGGCGCCCGGGTCGACGCCACCATCCCTGTCCATGCAGGACGGGATGAGCCGGCCTTGCGCCTCCTGCCAGTGCGCGCATCATCGGCGCCAAAGCGGTCTCTCGCGGCTGGGCGCCCCGCACGTCGAACACGCCGCTCTCATAATGGCCGGCCTTTTGGGTGAGCAGGCTGTCCCAGTCGAACGCGCCGAACAGGCTCCAGACCGTCACCGCGTCGATGCAGAGGCCGTCCGCGCGGAGCGCCGTGGCCGTTGTCCAGGCTTCGTCGAGCCAGCGCATCTGCTCCTCGCGCGTGCAGCCATTGTGCACCTCGGTGAGCACGATTGGCACCTCATAGCGTTCCCAGGCAGCGCGAATGGCGCCTTCAAGCCCCGGCGGGTGAGGTATGGCTCTGACCGCTTCGACATCGGCAACCGGCCCGATGGCACAAGCGCCATGGCTGGCCGGGGGGTGGCGCTCCAGCCGGTGGTCGAGGAAGCGGTCGCTGGTGAGGTAGTGATTGAGGCCGATGATGGCTGGCGGGCATGGCGCGGAAGCGATGTCGCGCAGACGATCCGACAGTCCCAGACCCTCGAGATGATCCCAAAGCGCGTGCCCCGCTATCAGGCGGCCGGTCAGCAAATCCCAGGTCGCCCAGCGGCGATGATTGTCGAAGCCTGCCTGAGCGGCCCGCTGCGGTGTCGCGTCCGTGTGCCCCAGATCCTCTGTTTGAACGAGGCGCGCCGCGGGAATGATTTTGCGGATCGCGTCCATCGCCCCGCGGATGGCATCGACCTGGTTGAGGAGCGCGGTCCAGAAAGCCGTCTCGTCGCGAAGATGGGGATACCAATGACCATAAAGGGCGGAAAAGCGCGCGGTGGTGAGCGGCTCGTTGACCGGCGTCCAATCCTGGACCCAGGGGAACCGCTCCGCCGCCTCCCGCGCGTGATCGGCAAGACCCGCCGCAAATGCCGGATCCAGCAAGTGGGTGGGGGCGGGACCGCTGCCATGATGGATCAGGCCAAGGATCGGGCGGATGCCAAGCGCGCGCAGGCGCCCCAGCCGGTCGGCGTGCCACGCCCAAAGCGCCTCGCGCTGGTCGCTTTGGGCAAAGCTCTCCCAAAGCAAGGGGTAGCGAAGCGCCGTCACGCCCAGTCCGGCCAAGCGATCCAGATCTTCGGGTCGATTGCTGTGCCCGCTCCGCGTCGACTGATCGAGATAATCATCCCCGACGCGATTGATCGTGCATTCGCACCCGCCCCACAGGGCGAGAGGGGCAAGCTGGGTCGATACGGCGTCCAAGGGAACCTCATACGGCGATGGCCGTGCACCGAGCATATACCAACCCGGCCCCCCGTTCGCCTCCAATCAAAGTCGTGCTGGCACTATCGTATTGATATCGATCAATCGTGGTAAATAAGCGGGAGCAAGGATGCTGTGCGCGCATTGTTGCCCATACAGGTTCATTCCGCTCTAGCCTCGAAAGCCACAAATAATGACGCTGATGTGCTTCTCGCATCTGCGCTGGGACTTCGTGTTCCAGCGCCCGCAACATCTTATGTCGCGTTTCGCATATCGTCAGCCGGTCACCTTCTGGGAGGAACCGCTCGTCAGCGGCGAGGTCTCCGATGCGTGGCTGGAGCTGAGGACACCCGCGCCGCACATCACGGTCGCGACACCACACCTCCCGGAAGGCTTGACGGACGCGGAAAGCCTAGCAACCCTGCGGCACCTGCTCGACGCCTATCTGGGCGATCATGCCGAGCCGCTGGTGACATGGTACTACACGCCGATGATGCTGCCCTTCTCGCGGCATCTCCGGGCGGTCTGCACGATCTATGACTGTATGGACGAGCTGGCGAATTTCCGGTTTGCGCCCCCGCAGCTGGCGGAACTGGAAGCCGAGCTGTTCGAGAGAGCCGATCTGGTTTTCACTGGCGGCTACAGTCTCTACGAGGCGAAGCGCGCGCGCCACCCTGCGGTCCATGCTTTCCCCTCCAGCGTCGACGCCGCGCATTTTGCCGCGGCGCGTCTGCCGGGGGAGGATCCTTCCGACCAGGCCGATCTCGCGCGGCCGCGGTTCGGGTTCTATGGCGTCATTGACGAACGGATGGACCTCGCCCTGCTCGCCGCCGTCGCCGATGCGCATCCCGACTGGTCGCTGGTGCTCGTGGGGCCCGTGGTCAAGATCGATCCCGCCGATCTGCCGCAGCGGCCCAACATCGCCTATCTGGGAAGCAAAGCCTATGGCGAGCTCCCGCACTATGCGCGGGGCTGGGACGTCGCGTTGATGCCCTTTGCCATCAATCCGTCCACGCAGTTCATTTCTCCCACCAAGACCCCGGAATATCTTGCAGCGGGCCTGCCGGTGGTCTCCACCCCGATCATAGATGTCGTGCGCCATTATGGCATGCTCGACGCGGTAGAGATCGCCGGCAATCCCGAGGCATTCGTGGCTGCGTGCGAGCAGGCGCTCTCTCGCGCCCGTGCGCCTGCCGATGCCCCGTGGCGGGCGAGCGCAGATGCGTGTCTCGCCGACCTCTCGTGGGACAAGGTGGTCGACGCGATGTCGGCGCTCATCGAGGAGGTGATGACGCCGCTCCTCACCCGCCATTACGATTATCTGGTCGTCGGCGCCGGTTTTGCGGGTGCGGTGATGGCGGAGCGCCTCGCGGCGGACGGCGGCAAGCGCGTCCTGGTCATCGATCGGCGCGACCATATCGCCGGCAATGCCTATGACCATTATGACGAGGCCGGCATTCTCGTCCATCGCTACGGTCCGCATATTTTCCACACGAACAGTCAGGACATCGTCGACTATCTCTCACGCTTCACGCGCTGGCGCCCTTACGAGCATCGCGTTCTGGCGGACGTCGATGGGCTGCAGGTGCCGATGCCGATCAACCGCGACACATTGAACAGCCTCTACGGCCTGGCATTGGCGGACGAGGCAGAGGCGGAGGCCTTTCTTGAGAGCCAGGCGGAGCCGGTCGAGACGATCCGCACATCGGCCGACGTGGTCATCTCCAAGGTGGGGCGCCATCTCTATGAGACTTTCTTCCAAGGCTATACCCGCAAGCAATGGGGCATGGACCCGTCCGAACTCGACAAATCGGTGACGGCCCGCGTGCCGACGCGGACAAACACGGATGACCGCTATTTCACCGACAGCTTCCAGGCGATGCCGGCCGAGGGCTATACGGCGATGTTCGCGGCCATGCTCGACCATCCGCTGATTGACGTGGAGCTTGGCGTCACCTTCGAGGAGGTTGCTGCCCGCGTGCGGTATGACCGCCTCGTCTTTACCGGGCCGATCGATGAATATTTCGGCCATCGCTACGGAAAGCTGCCCTATCGCTCGCTTGAGTTTCGGCACGAGACCCGCGCCACCGAATGGCTGCAGCCGGTCGCCGTCATCAACTATCCGTCCGAAGCGGTGCCCTATACGCGGATTACCGAGTATAAGCATCTGACCGGCCAGAGTGCGGCCCGCACGAGCATCACTTACGAATATCCCAGTGCGGAGGGTGACCCCTATTACCCCATCCCGCGCCCGGAAAATGCCGCTCTGTTCAAACGCTATGAAGCGCTCGCTTTGGGCACGCCCGATGTCCTGTTCGTCGGACGGCTCGCCACCTACCGCTATTATAATATGGATCAGGTGGTCGGCCAGGCGCTCGCGACCTACCGGCGGCACATGATGCAACTGAGGACGGCAAAGCCGGCCCATGATATCGACGCGATCGCTGCTGAATAGGGCGTCCCGCGCAAGCGCGATCATGGAGTATCTGATGGCCCGCTGCGGGGCGATAGGACAGGGGACTTCAGTGAGATAGATGCTGCGGCCTTGGCCATTGCACAGCCAGACCCGAGCGCCCTCACGCTGAGATCCAACAATTGTGGTGGGGAGCGACGCCGGATCAATCCACCCGGTTCGAAGGGCGAGATCGCTTCGGCTCTCGACACCAATAGAGATGATAAGGCGGCATGTTGAGCCAACGCCGGCGTCGTTTCACTCGTGTGAAGACTTTGCGGAGTGACGGTTCGATCGCCCGACGCACCTGATAAGCGAGGAACTCACCGTCTTCGGTCAGAAGGTGCGCGGCATCCTCCACAATTCTTGCCCTGTCGGACTTCTCCAACGCGGAGAAGGGGAGCCCAGAGAGAATATAGTCTACCCGTCCGACCACGTCGTGCCCGAGGATAGTCTGAGCTTTGAGGGCTGAACCAGTATGTACCGTAAAGCGAGGATCATCGATCGTCTGGCGAAGATGGTCGGCAAGCCCGTCCTCGCTTTCGATCGCGACCAGCTGAGCGTCGCGTGGGAGGTGCGCAAGAATATAGCGGGTAAATTCACCTGTGCCGGGGCCATATTCAACGAACAGGCGCGTTTTGGCCCAGTCGACCCCTTCCAGCTGACGCTCGATGGTGCCCGTCGAGGTGGCAATGGGCGATCCCACGGAAAGGGGCGCCTTGGCGAACTCCTTGAGGAATGTCGTCCAATGCGGTGAGCCACCATTCCCGCCCTGCGACGTGCTCGCCATGGCATATATCCTCCCGAAATCTTCAAGAACAATGTGATCGAGCGCTGTCCGTTCCGGGCTTAGCGTTTAATTGGATACGAGCAGTCGGTTAGGCCGTGTCAGCATTGAGGCGGATAAGATAGAGATGTCCCCCTCGGGCACGGGCCTCGGCGAGAGACGAAAGGGCATATTTGTGAAAGCCGTTATCTTCCAGGCGCTCCACACGCCGCTGGCGTTCGAGGATGTTCCTGATCCGACGCCGGGCGAGGGTGAACTGGTGGTCCAGGTCGGGCGCTGCGGCATTTGCGGCAGTGATCTGCATATGACGCAGGATGCCGCTTATGGATGCAAGCATGGCGATGTGCTGGGCCATGAGTTCGCCGGCGAAGTGGTGGCGCTAGGTCGGAACACGCAGGGGCGCAAGGTCGGCGAGCTCGTCTCGGTCATCCCGCTCAAAAGCTGCGGCGACTGCGAACATTGCCGTAAGGGCGAAGTGCAGTGGTGCGCATCATTCGGGCTGCAGGGCGGCGGCTATGCCGATTACGCCGTCACCCGCCCGAACCAGTGCGTGCCCCTGCCTGCGGGGCTGACGCTGGCGGATGGCGCGATTATCGAGCCGCTGGCCGTGGCCTTGCACGGCGTGAACCTCTCGGGCCTGAAAACCGGTGACAAAGTGCTGGTTCTGGGCGCTGGGCCGATCGGGCTTGCGGTGGCCTTCTGGGCCAAGCGGCTCGGGGCCGCCAAGGTGGCCGTGCAGGATATCTCCACCGCGCAGCAGCAGCGCGCGCACGATATGGGCGCGGACGTGTTCGTGGTGGACCCGCAGAACCCGGTCGAAAGTGCCGTGCAGGGTCTAGGCGGCATGGCCGACATCGTCTTCGAATGCGTGGGTGTGCCCGGCCTGATCGCGCAAGCCGTGGACCAGGTGCGTCCGCGCGGCACGATCCTGCTGCTGGGCCTGTGCACCAAGCCGGACACGTTCAATTCCTTCGCCATGCTGGGCAAGGAAGTGCGCCTCGTTACCTCAGCCTTCTTCACTGTGCAGGAATATGAGGCCGCCCTTGCCGCGCTGGAACAGGGCGCCATCGCGCCCCGGCTGATGGTCACCAGCACCATTGCGCTCGCCGATACGCCCACCATCTTCGAGGCGCTCAAACAGCGCGGCGAGCAGTGCAAGGTGCTGATCGCGCCGGACGTCTAGGCCCTCGGCGCCCTAACCCAGCGTCAACGGTCAGCCGTGAGGATGGGGTGGTTCTGGCGCAGTTCATCGAGCAGGCTCTCGACCTTTGCGATATCGGAGGTCGAACCGGTCGCATCGACCATCCAGTTGCAATGGGGATGGGTCCTGAGATCGTAAATCCGGATCGGACCGACGACCTTGCGCCAGCGTTGGCGAGTGCCGCCATGGTCACGGACCAGTCGTGCGATGAGAATATCGGCCAGCTGAGATTGGGTCATGGCGCTGCCTATCTCTTGCGGCGCGGCCCGCGCAAGGGAGGAGTGAGCGCCTGATCCGCGGCGCTGTCCCGCGTCATGGGCGCCATTCGGCGACCAGCCTCCCGGGCCATGAGCGCGAGCACGGCGGTCGTCTCGGCCACGACGGCGACAGGTGCAACCTAACGCATGTGCTCGATCAGAAAGTCGACAAAGACGCGCACGCGGGCCGGAAGATTGGCGCCGCCGACGAACACCGCATTGATCTGCTCGACGTCACCGGGGTTATAATCCTCCAGCAGCGGCACAAGCGTGCCGTTGGCGATCTCCTGCGCGACGCTGAAGGCGCCAACCCGCGCGATGCCGACGCCCTGTGCGGCGAGTTGGCCGAGCGTTTCGCCATTATTGGCTTCAATGCTCCCCTTCATCGCCAGGGAGAACGCCTCCCCGTCGCGCATGAAGGGCCAGACTGGCTCACTGCGGCGAAAGTTGAAGTTCAGGCAATTGTGGCCATGCAGATCCTCCGGCACGCGCGGGGTCCCGGCCCCTGCCAGATAATCGGGTGAGGCGATGATGACGCGGCGGCTTTCACCCAGCCTGCGCGCAGTCAGGCCGCTGTCGGCGAGCGGACCGAAGCGGATCGCAACATCGGCCTGCCCCGCCGCGACATCGACCAGCGCATCAGTCAGCGCGATGTCGACCAGAATATGGGGATAAGCCTGCGCGAAGCGGCCGAGCAGCGGCACCACGCACAACCGCCCGTGCGACAGCGCTGCGCTGATCCGCAGGCGTCCGCGCGGCAGGCCCTGATCGGCGATCTGCTGCTCGCTATCGTCGAGATCGGCAAGGATGCGCCGTGCGGCCTGGAGATAGGCGAGGCCTTCCGCCGTCGGGGTCAGCGCCCGGGTCGAGCGGAGCAGGAGCCTGACGCCCAGTCGCGCTTCGATCCTGTCGACCGCGCGGCTCACCGCCGAGGGTGTCAAACCCACCGCGCGGCCGGCGGCGGAAAAACTGCCCCGATCGATCGCCGCGACGAATATCTCCATGGCACGCGCACGATCGCCACTCTCAATAACTTTTGCGTCCATAGCAAAGATCCTTGGCTCGAATGCGCACTACAACAGTGGGGCGCTGCGGTCCATTTATGAGTGGAACTCGCAATCGAAGGATCGAGCATGGATTATCGGCAACTAGGGCGCTTGGGTTTGCGCGTGTCGGCCCTGAGTTTCGGCGCCGGGACGTTCGGCGGCAAGGGGCCGTTGTTCAGCGCCTGGGGACAGAGCGACGCTGCCGAAGCGCGGCGGCTGGTCGATATCTGTCTCGATGCGGGCGTGACCCTGTTCGACACCGCCGACGTCTATTCGAACGGCGCGTCGGAAGAGGTGCTGGGGTCTGCAATCAAGGGGCGGCGCGATGCCGTGATGATCTCCACCAAGACCGGCCTGCCGATGGGCGAAGGGCCGCAGGATTGGGGCGCCTCACGGGCACGGCTGATCCGCGCGGTGGAGGATGCGTTGCGGCGCCTGGACACGGATTATATCGACTTGCTGCAACTCCATGCGCTCGATGCGTCCACCCCGGCGCAAGAGGTCATGGGCACGCTCGATATGCTGATTGCGGCGGGCAAGCTGCGCTATGCCGGTGTCTCCAACTATCCTGGCTGGCAGGTGATGAAGGCGCAGGCCGCGGCGGATCGCCATGGCTGGCCGCGCCTCGTCGCCCATCAGGTCTATTATTCGTTGATCGGGCGCGCCTATGAGTGGGATCTGATGCCGCTCGCCGCCGATCAGGGCATCGGCGCGCTGGTGTGGAGCCCGCTCGGCTGGGGACGGCTGACCGGGAAGATCGGGCGCGGCCGGCCGATCCCTCCGGGCAGTCGCCTGAATGAGACAGAGCAATTCGCGCCGCCGGTTGCGGAGGACCATCTCTATCGCGTGATCAACGTGCTGGAGGCGGTTGCAGCCGAAACCGGCAGATCAGTACCGCAGGTCGCGATCAATTGGCTGCTCGGGCGGCCGACCGTGTCCTCCGTCATCATCGGCGCCCGGAATGAGGCCCAGTTGCGTGAAAATCTGGGCGCGGTCGGGTGGGCTCTGACGCCGGAACAGATTGCCGCGCTGGATGCGGCCAGCGCCGTCATGCCGCCCTATCCGCATACGCCCTACCGCCAGCAGGACGGCTTTGCCCTGCTCAATCCCCCCATGGTCTGACGGGAGTGAATCCTTTGAAACTGAATCCCGGCATCATCGCACTGGCGATCGGTGCGTTCGGCATCGGCGTGACCGAGTTCGCACCCATGGGTCTGCTCCCGGTCATCGCCGGCGATCTTGGCGTGTCGATCCCGACCGCCGGCCTGCTCATCAGCGCCTATGCGTTTGGCGTGATGTTGGGTGCGCCTTTGATGACCCTGACCACTGGCCGGGTGCCGCGCCGCACGCTGCTCATTGCGCTCGCCGGCATCTTCACGCTCGGCAACCTGTTGGCTGCGATCTCGACCGGATACGGGATGCTGCTGGCGGCGCGGCTCGTCACCGCGCTCAACCACGGCGCGTTCTTCGGTGTCGGGGCGATCGTGGCCGCGGGCCTGGTTCCGCCAGAGCGCAAGGCTGGCGCGGTCGCGGCAATGTTCATGGGGCTGACCATCGCCAATGTCGTCGGCGTCCCGCTCGCGACCTGGGCGGGCGAGCATCTGGGTTGGCGGATGTCGTTCTGGGGGATCGCCGGACTGGGCGTCGCCACCATCGCCGCGCTGCGGCTGACCCTGCCGATCTTGCCTGCACCCCAAGGCGGCAATGCCGTTGCCGAGTTGCGCGTGCTGAAGCGCGGCCCGGTGCTCGCCGCCTTGGCGCTGACCGTGATCGGATCGAGCGCCATGTTCACCGTATTCACCTATATCGCGCCCATCCTGCGTGCAGAAACGCATGCGTCGCTCGGCTTCGTGACGGCGATGCTGGTGACCTATGGCGTCGGGCTCACGGTGGGCAACTGGCTGGGCGGCATCTTCGCGGATCGCTCGGTCGATCGCACATTGATGGTGACGCTCGCCGGGCTGGCGCTGGTGCTGGTTGCGTTCGCGGTCCTGATGCCGTTCGACGCGCCAACCGCGGTCCTGATCTTTCTCTGGGGCGTTGCAAGTTTCGCGCTCGTTCCGCCGCTTCAGGTGCGGGTGATGGCTGCCGCAGCGGATGCGCCCAATCTGGCGTCGGCCGTCAATATCGGCGCCTTCAATCTCGGCAACGCGATCGGCGCCGCCATCGGTGGCGCTGTCATCGCCGCGGGACTTGGCTATCGCGCTGTCGCCCTGGCAGGGGCCGGCGCCGCAGTCATCGGCCTGATCGCCGTCGTGGCCGCGGTCTGGACATCGCAGGCCTCTCAACGCCAGGAACCGAAAATTTGCGATGCTTGAACGGTGTTGAGACGCAACCACCTCTCTGCCACGGAACGGTCATTCCGGCAGAGCACTTGCTTATCGCCGGTCCTCTATTCATGCTTCGAGGACGATCATGTGATGGAGCGGCCGATGGCAGGGCATCGTATCTATTCAGTCAGTGTCGCGAGCGTCTACCCCCTCTATGTCGCCAAGGCAGCCAAGAAGGGGCGCACAAAGGAAGAGGTGGACGAGATCTTGCGCTGGCTGACGGGACACAGCCAAGAGTCCCTCGATAGCGTGCTGGCCGCCGGCACCTCATTCGAGGACTTCTTTGCAACCGCCCCCTGCATGAATCCCGCGCGTTCCCTGATCACCGGCGTTGTCTGCGGGGTGCGCGTCGAGACGATCGAGGAAGGCACCATGCGCGAAATCCGCTATCTCGATAAACTGATCGACGAACTCGCGAAGGGCAGGGGGATGGAAAAGATCCTGCGCGGATAACACTATCGCGACTGCGGCTTAGCCAGCAGCGCGCCGATATAGTCGCACTTCGCCTGACAGAAGCCAACCATCTCACGAGGCAAGCGTTAGTCCGAGCTGGATCGAGCGCCGGGCGTAAGAACTCTCGCCACAATAGGTGGCCCGCACGGACGCCGACCGCGATCGGAGAGAGAAGTTACGCCATTCTGAAAGCTTTGGTCTCCAAATCGGGACTGTGCGCCAGCATCTGGCGCAATGTGCGCGCACCGACTGGCTTGCTCAATAAATAGCCCTGCAGGTGCGTACAACCGCTTTCAATCAGGAGACGCACTTGTTCTTCAGTCTCGATGCCCTCCGCCACGATGCCCATGTCCAGCGCACGGCCAAGGCCAACCACCGCCTGCACGATTGCCTTTGCCGCGCGGGACGTGGCGATCTCATCCACGAATGACTTATCGATCTTGACCTTGTCGAATGTGAAGCGCTGAAAATAGCTGAGGGAAGAGTATCCCACTCCAAAATCGTCGATCAGGATTTGAATACCGAGTGCGCGCAGCTCCTCCAGCTGCTTGAAGGTTCGTTCAACGTCCCGGATGACGAGGCCTTCTGTGACTTCGAGCTGGACGCGGTCGGCACGAATGCGGGAATCATCCATGGCGCGCCGCACTGTTTCGACAAGCCGCCCCGAAATAAACTGCATGGGGGAAAGGTTGATGGCGACACGCACATGTTCGGGCCAGTCTTGCGCGTCACGACAAGCGCGGCGCAGCAGTTGTTCGCCCAAGCGATCGATCAACCCACATTCCTCCGCGAGGGATATGAAGATGTCAGGGCGGATCGGCCCGCGCTCGGGATGTGTCCAGCGTGCCAGCGCTTCGGCACTGGTGATCTGGCCGGAGTTTGCGGAGAGGACGGGTTGATAGGCGAGTTCGATCCTGTCTTTCTCAATGGCTTCGCGTAATTCGGTCTCCAGCTTCCGGCGATCCTGCGCTGCGGCGTCCATCTCGGCATTGAAGAAGCAGGCTTTGCCCCTTCCCATCTGCTTCGCGCGGTAAAGCGCCAGATCGACATTCTCCCGAAGCTGCTCGGTTGTCAGACCATCTTCAGGCATGAGCACAATGCCGATGGAGGCGCCGACATGTGCGACCACACGATCGGTCAGGAACGGCTTGCAGATACTCATCAGAACAGCCGAAGCGACGTCGTCGGCACGTTCGCGCAATCGCGTGCCGGTAAGGACGGCGATGAATTCGTCTCCGCCGATACGCGCCACCCACCCTTGGGCGGGAACCGCGCTCCGGAGCCTGTCACCGACCTGTGAGAGAACCACGTCGCCTACCGGGTGCCCGAACTGGTCGTTGACCGCCTTGAACCGGTCAAGATCGATGCTGAGCATCGCAAAAGGCTCGCCTGCCCGGACGAGACGGTGAAGTTTGTCGGTGAAGCTCGCCCGATTGAGCAGTCCGGTGAGGGCGTCATAATGTGCCAGGCGGAGAACTTCCGCCTCCGCCAGTCGCGTTGCGGTCACGTCTTCAGATATACCAAGGAGATATTGCCCCGGCCGGTCCGGACCGTCGATCAGGGTGCGGGTCGTCCGCAAATGGACAGACTCGCCATCTTCGCGGACAAACTCGCTTTCGAAGATCGTGGCCGAAGGCGACGCGATCGACTCATTGTCGCGTCGCTCGTAATCTTCCCCATAATCGGGAAAAAGATCCTTGTCGGTTTGTCCGATGATGTCGCGGGCGGGACGACCGATAGCAACCTCACCGGCGCGATTGATCATCAGATATTGGCGTGTTTGCGTGTCCTTCACGAACAGCATCGCAGGCAGGTTCGTCACGACTGTATCCAGAAACGCCTGGGTCTGCTCGCGCTCCCGTTCCAAAACCTTGCGCGCGCTGATGTCTCGAATGATTGCTGCGAAGCCGCCCTCCGGCGGTCCTGCGCCCCATCGGGCTAAGGACAGTTCTACCGGGAACTCGCTGCCATCTGCCCGCCCGCCTACGAGCTCAACGAACGTTCCAACAATTCTGGTGGCACCGCCCGCGGCGGCCCGCGCGAAAATGTCCCGATGACCTTCTGCAAGGCGCTGCGGGATAATGATCTCGACATTCCTGCCGAGAGCCTCGTCGCGCGCATGACCAAACATGCGTTCGGCGGCCGGATTCCAGTAGACAATCGTTCCGTGGCGATCGGCCGCGAGCACCGCGTCCGAAGTCGCGTCAACCACCCTCGCGGCGATCTCTCCCATGTTCCGGAAGCGTCGGGACTCGATCAGGTCGGTCGCAAGCTTGGCTAAATCCCGGAGCACAGCTTCCTGCGGCGCGGTCAGCCCATCACGAGCGGTGGGATCGAACACACATAAAGTGCCGAGACAGTGCCCCGAATTCACGATCAGGGGGATGCCGGCATAAAAGCGTATTCCGCTCTCCTGCGTTACGAGCGGGTTAGAGCTGAACCGATCATCCTGCGTAGCATCGGGAACCACGAGGAGGCCGCGCGAAGCGACGGCGTGAGTGCAGAAAGCGATGTTCCGGGGTGTTTCAGAAAATGGGATACCGTGCCGCGATTTGAACCATTGCCTCTCTTCGTCGATGAGGCTGATCGCGGAGCTCGCAACACCCAGCGCGGCGGCAGCCAGCCGGGTAATCTCGTCAAAGTCGCGCTCGGGCGGGGTATCGAGAATCTCCAGTGTGTGGAGAGCAGACAGTCGGTCAACCTCGCTGAAAGCGGGAGGTGGCGTGTGGGAGCGGTCCATCGAACTGGTATGGCGAAATGGGTTTACAGAGTCGTAAATTACAGTTGTCGAGCCGACTGACGAAGGTGGCGGGCGTGATCGCAGCCAGTCACGGCAAGAGCGATGGAGAAAGCCGCACCGTTGAACGCGCGCGCGGAACTGGCTCCTGCGGCCTCCGTTTCCAAAGCAGAAACGGAGAAGACACATGGAAGAACACAACCCTCGACAAAAGCCGGAACGGGATCGGTCCATGCCGGACGGCCGGCCCGAGCCGTCCAACCCCTCGGTCGCCCCGAACACCGATAAGCCACAAGGTCGCGAGCGCGATTATATTGAGGATGGCCAGCGAAAGGCCGAGCGCGACGAAAAGCAGATGCGGGATGCAGGTTTTGGTTCCGAGATAGGCGCCGAATAACCTAGCAGCACTTGCCTCCGCCAGCGCCCCCATAGCGCGCCTGCTCACGGTTACGGAAAAACTCGGTCCGCGTCATCGGTTTGGCCTGCGGATGGTGACGCGCCATATGGGCCAGATAGGCCTCATAAGGCGGTTGCCCGACCATCAGGCGCGCGGTGGCGCGCAGCCGGTGCCACAGGCCGCTCATTCCGCCGGCACCATCTGGGCCGGGGCTTCATGCGCCGTCGGCTCGGGATCGCGCAGGCTCGCCAGACAGGTCCGGATGGTGAAGAAGAGCAGCGAGAGCACGACGGCGACGAACAGCGCGCAAAGGCCGGCATCGATCCGATCATTGAAGATGATAGCATTCATCTCCGCCATGGATTTTGCCGGGGCCAGAACTTCGCCCCGCGCGGCGGCGTCCGAGAAGCGCCGGGCATGCGCGAGGAAGCCGACGGCCGGATCGCTCGACAGGAGCTTGAGCGCGCCGGCGCTCAGCGTGCAGACCAGCAGCCAGAGGGTGGGCACCACGGTCACCCAGGCGAACCGGTGCTGCTTCATGCGGAACAGGACCACGGTGGAAAGCATCAGCGCGACGGCCGCGAGCATCTGGTTGGAGATGCCGAACACCGGCCAGAGCGTGTTCACGCCGCCCAGCGGATCCGTGACGCCCTGATAGAGGAAGAAGCCCCAGCTCGCCACACAAAGACCCGTCGCGATCACCCCCGGCAGCAGGGCGTTGCCCGCGCGGAATGAGGGGACGGCAAGGCCGATCAAATCCTGCAGCATGAAGCGGCCGGCGCGGGTTCCTGCATCGACGGCCGTCAGGATGAACAGCGCCTCGAACAGGATGGCGAAATGATACCAGAAGGCCTTCATCGCTGGCCCGCCGACGACATGGCTGAAAATCTCGGCCATGGCGACGGCGAGGGTCGGCGCGCCACCGGTTCGCGAGACGATGCTGTGCTCACCGACATCGCGGGCGGTCTGGGCCAATGTGTCGGCTGACACGGGGAAGCCCATGGCGGTGACTGCGGCCGCTGCGCTCACGGGATCGCCGCCGGTGATTGCGGCCGGACTGTTCATCGCGAAATAGATGCCGGGATCGAGGATCGAGGCGCCCACCAGCGCCATGATCGCCACGAACGCTTCCATCAGCATCGCGCCATAGCCGATGAAGGGCGCATCGGTTTCGGCCGCGATGAGCTTGGGCGTCGTGCCGCTGGAGATGAGCGCATGGAAGCCCGAGACGGCGCCGCAGGCGATAGTGATGAACAGGAAGGGGAAGAGGCCACCCGACCAGACCGGACCGCCCCCGCCGACGAACTGGGTCAGCGCCGGCATCCGCAGCGGCGGGGCCATGACGACGATGCCGATCGCCAGCGCCGCGATCGCGCCGATCTTGAGGAAGGTCGACAGATAATCGCGCGGCGCCAGCAGCAGCCACACCGGCAGGATGGAGGCGACGGCGCCATAGCCGATGAGGATCCAGCAGAGCTGCGTGGGCGTGAAGGTGAAGATCGGCCCCCAGACGGGGGAAGCGGCGACCGATTGCCCGTACAGGATGGCGAGCATCAGCCCTACGAAGCCGAGCAGCGAAACCTCGCCAATGCGGCCCGGGCGGATCCAGCGTGTGTAGATGCCCATCAGGAGGGCGAGGGGGATCGTGGCGGCGACGGTGAACATGCCCCAGGGGCTCTCCGCCAGTGCGCGCACGACGATGAGGGCGAGCACCGCGAGGATGATGACCATGATCAGAAAGGCGCCAGCCAGCGCGATCGTGCCGGCGACCGGCCCCATCTCCATGCGGACCAGTTCACCGAGCGATTTTCCGTCGCGCCGCATCGAGATGAACAGCACCATGAAATCCTGGACCGCGCCGGCCAGCACGACGCCGAAGATGATCCAAAGCGTGCCGGGCAGATAGCCCATCTGCGCCGCGAGCACCGGGCCGACCAGCGGGCCGGCGCCGGCAATGGCCGCAAAATGATGGCCAAAGAGGACGCGGCGATCCGTGGGGACATAATCCAGCCCGTCGCCCCGATACTGGGCGGGCGTGGCGCGAGCAGGATCGAGCCGCATGACGTGCCGGGCGATGTAGAGCGCATAATAACGATAGGCGACGAGGAAGATACTGACCGCGGCGATCACAATCCAGAGCGCATTGACTGCCTCGCCGCGTGCCGTGGCGACGATGCCGAGACAGACGGCGCCGATGATCGCGAGGATGATCCAGAAAATATGCTTCACCATGTCCGCCCCTAACATTCCATCCTGGATTCGCCGCAATGCCCCGTTGCCACCATGAGCTGTCGTAAGCGTGACATGCACGCTTTCCAAGCCGATCCCGCAAGCTTGCGCGAGGGTGACCGCGTAAAGCCTGGCGCGTGATGCGAAAACCTCCGCCGCTGCTCACGTCGGCGAGCACGGTATGCCTGCTGCCCATCTCGATAACGGGGTATCGCTCTCGCCACCTCCGGCGGCGCGCAAATCATCCTTACGGATAAGGAGCTTATTTCAAAAAACACCGGTTACGTCGTGGCGGCGGAGTGATAAGGGACGGATGATGCGCAAGCTTCTCCCTTTGCTCGCCTGCCTGATGCTGGTGCTTTCCGGCTTCGCGGGCATGGCGCACGCTGCTGAAGCGGTGGGCGGGAGCGTGCTTGGCGCCGAACTTGCGGTTCACGCACCGGGTGATGGCGACGAGGTGCCCGCGGACAGCGATAATGGACTGCCGCACCATCATAATCCATGTCACGGACATCATGTTGGAACGCCTGCAACGATCGTCGGGTCACAGGCGAGCCTGGTGACGGACGATCCCGAGCGGCGCCATTTGCGCGCGCCGCTGCCGGATGGCCGCGGCGGCGTCTTGCCAAGGCCGCCCCAAGCCTGACGGTTTCGCCGGCCGGCGCATGCCGGCCTGACGATCAGCTGTCAGGAAGAATGACTCATGAAGAAATTGCTCGCGGCGATGCTCGCCGCAGCGTCCTGTACCTCGGCGGCGCAGGCGCAACAGGGGCGCGTATCGGCCGATGCTGCGGCGTCGATACTCACGCTTGAACAGGCCATAGCCGCGGCGGGCGGCGCAGCACCGTCAACCGACGCTGCCAAAGCCGCAATCGAAGCCGCGCGCGCTAACCAAATGGTTGCGGGCCTGCGTCCCAACCCGGTGGCGCAGGCGCAGGTCGAGAATGTCGTCGGCACCGGACTGTATAGGGGGCTCCAGAGCGCGGAGACAACGATGGGCGTGACATTGCCCATCGAACTCGGCGGCAAGCGCAACGCGCGCGTTGCTGTCGCCACCGCGCAACTTTCACGTGCGGAATTGGAGGCAGCAGTCGTCGCGGCCGATGTTCGCCTTCAGGTCACGTCGCTTTACGTCGAGGCGATCGCGGGGGAAAGACGGCTCGCAACCGCCCGAGACCAGCTCAGGATCGCGAAGGATGCCCTGCAAGCGGCACGGGTGCGCGTGCAAGCCGGCCGTGCTTCACCGCTTGAAGAGCAGCGTGCGGATCTCGCCAGAATCAACGCGGCGGCGAGCCTGGAACGCGCGGCCCGGCTTGCGGATGTCGCCCGGCTGAACCTCGCACGACGGCTTGGCGGTTCGATTGATGGTGCGCTGGACATCGGGCTGCTGGACCAAATTCCGACAGCATCCTATGGCCCGACGATCGCGCCGTCAGCGTCCGGCACGCTCACCTTTGCGGCAGCCGACGCCGATCTTGCCGTCGCCGATGCCGGCATCCGTCTGGCGCGCGCCAATCGTGTGCCCGACCTCAATATCGGTCCGGCGCTCCGGCGTCTGGAAGCGACCAACGACACCGCCGCGGCTTTCGCCATCTCGATTGCAATCCCGCTGTTCAACAACGGGCGGGCGGCGGTGGCGCAGGCTAGTGCCGAGCGCACAAGGGCTGAGGCGCGGCGGCGCATGACGGCACTCGATGTCGATCAGGCGATTGCCGAAGCGCAAGCTGAAGCAGCCAATGCCGAAACGACCGCACGCGCGGCCGCCGGTCCGGCGCTCGCGGCCGCGCAGGAGGCGGCCCGTATCGCACGGATCGGCTATCGCGAGGGCAAGTTCAGCCAGCTCGACTTGCTCGACGCCGAGCGCACGCTCGCGGACACCCGCGTCGCTGCGATCGATGCCCTCGCCAATTATCACAATGCCCGTGCGCGGCTGGAGCGGCTGACCGCTCCCGCGCCTCAAGGGGGAAACCAGTCATGAAGAAAATCCAGCTTGCGGGCGCATTGTCGCTCGCGCTCATATTGGCTGCCTGCGGTGACGGCGCTTCGACAAACGAGACCGCGCCCGAGCAGCCCAAGGAAGCCGGCCATGCGGATGAAGGCGTCATCACGCTCTCGGTCGAACAGATCGCGGCGGCAGGCGTGCAGGTTGCCGTTCCGTTGATCGGCGGCGCCGGCACGATCGAACTGCCCGCGACGATCGATGGCGATCCGCAGGCGACACAGGTCGTCTCGGCGGCGATCGCGGGTCGTGTCGTCGCGCTTAACCGCAATCTCGGCGAAAGCGTTTCCCGCGGGCAGACGCTTGCGGTGATCGAGAGCCGCGAGGCGGCGCAGCTCAAGGGGGAGGTCGAGGCGGCCCGGGCACGACTTGCCCTCGCCAATTCCAATCGCGCGCGCGAGCAACGGCTGTTCTCTCAGCGCGTTTCACCTGAGCAGGATCTGATCGCGGCGCGAACCGCGGCAACCGAGGCGCGGATCGCACTCACCCAGGCGCAAAGCCAGGTTTCGGCAACTGGTGGCGGTGGGGGCGGGCTCAATCGCCTCGGCATCGTTGCCCCCCTCTCGGGCCAGGTGATCGCGAGACCGGTCGTGCTCGGTCAAACAGTTGCGGCTGACGCCGAGCTGTTCCGGGTCGCCAATCTGTCGAAGGTGTCGCTAACGCTCAGCCTCAAGCCCGAGGATGCGGGCCGCGTCCGACCTGGGGCGCCCGTGACGGTCACCGCAGCAGGACGCTCGGCGATCGGGCAGATCAGCTTCGTGTCGCCAGCGCTCGATCCACAGACGAAACTGGTGCCGGCGATCGCATCGCTCGACAATGGCGGCGGCGTCTGGCGCGTTGGCGAGGCGGTTACCGCGTCGGTGCAACTGGCTGGCGGTGGCGACGGTCCCGCCTCTGTACGCGTGCCCTTGACGGCCGTGCAAACGGTCGAGGGGAAAACGGTCGTGTTCGCGCGGACGGCGACAGGCTTCAGGGTCACGCCGGTGCAGCTTGGCGATCCCGCCGGCGACACCGTGCTCGTCCGCTCCGGGCTTTCAGGCCGTGAGCGGATCGCCACCACCGGAAGTTTCACGCTCAAGGCCGAACTCGGCAAGGGCGAAGCAAGCCACGAGGACTGAACCATGATCGCCCGCATCGTCACATGGGCGGTGGAGCAGCGCTGGCTTGTCCTCGCTCTCACCGCCGTTGCCGCCGTTATCGGCGCCTATTCCTTGTCTCGCCTGCCGATCGACGCCGTGCCGGACATCACCAACAATCAGGTGCAGATCAACGTCCGTGCGCCCGCGCTCTCGCCTGAACTGGTCGAGAAGCAGGTGTCGTTTCCGATCGAAACGGCGCTCGCCGGTATTCCGGGTCTTGAGTACACCCGCTCGCTGAGCCGCAATGGCTTTGCCCAGGTCACGGCCGTGTTCACCGACGCAACCGACATCTACTTCGCGCGTCAGCAGGTCGGCGAACGCCTTGAAAGCGTGAAAGAGAGCCTGCCCAGCGGCGTCAGCCCTGAAATGGGGCCGATCGCGACGGGGCTTGGCGAGGTCTATATGTGGACCGTTCGGCTCGACCATCGGGCGGACGACAAGCATCGGCCCGGCGAGCCTGGCCAGCAGCCAGACGGCAGCTACATCACGCCCGAAGGGCAACGGCTGATGAGCGAGGCCGATAAGGCCACCTATCTGCGCACCACGCAGGACTGGATCGTCACACCGCTCCTCAAGAACGTGCCCGGCGTCGCCGGGATCGATTCGATCGGCGGCCACGCCAAACAATATCTCGTCGTGCCCAATGTCCAGAAACTGGCATCAATGGGGCTAACCCTGACCGAGCTCGGCACGGCGCTCGAGCGCAACAACTCCAGCGTCGGGGGCGGGTTCGTCAATCGCGGGGGCGAAGGTCTCGCGGTCATATCGGACGCGCTGATCCGCAACGAAGCGGAATTGGCGCGGACAGTCATCGCCACCCGCGAAGGCGTGCCGATCACGCTTGATCAGGTCGCCACGGTGCAGACCGGACAGGCGGTTCGGATGGGATCAGCCTCGGAGAACGGCACCGAAGTGGTGGTTGGCACGGCGATCATGCGGATCGGTGAAAACAGTCGCACCGTGGCGACCGCGGTTGCCGACAGGCTGCAGGAGATCAACGCATCCCTGCCCCCCGACGTCGTCATTCAGCCGGTGCTGGATCGGACGGTCCTCGTGAACTCGACGATCAAGACGGTCGCAAAGAATCTCAGCGAAGGCGCGCTTCTGGTCATCGTCGTCCTGTTCCTGCTGCTCGGCAACTTCCGGGCGGCCCTGATCGCGGCGCTGGTCATCCCGATCACGATGGTGCTGACCGGCTTCGGAATGCTGCGCGTCGGCGTCTCAGCCAATCTGATGAGCCTTGGCGCGCTCGACTTTGGCCTTATCGTCGATGGCGCCGTCATCATCGTTGAGAATGCGCTCAGGCGTATCGCCGAACAGCAGCATCATGAGGCGCGCCTGCTCACGGTGCAGGAACGGCTCGGCAATGTTGCGAGCGCCGCGCGCGAAATGATCCGTCCCTCTGTCTACGGTCAGGCGATCATCATTCTGGTCTATGTGCCGCTGCTCACGCTCACCGGGGTGGAAGGCAAGACCTTCGTGCCGATGGCGCTCACGGTCATCATCGCGCTCGCCTTCGCCTTCATCCTGTCGTTGACCTTCGTGCCAGCGATGATCGCGATCTGGCTTTCCAAGAAGGTTGAGGAAAAGGATGGCCGGATCATCTCCTGGTTGAAGGCGCGGTACGAACCGGGCCTCGATCGGGCGATGAAGATGCCTTCGTTCACCATCGGCGCGGCGCTTGGAAGCCTTGCGATCGCGTCGGCGGCGTTCCTCTCGCTGGGGCAGGTGTTCCTGCCGCAGCTCGATGAAGGCGACATCCTGATCCAAGCCCTGCGCATCCCGGCGACATCGGTCCAGCAAAGCCAGGCGATGCAGGTGCCGCTCGAGCAGATGATGTCGCGTCAAAAGGAGGTGAAGTTCGTCTTCTCCAAGACAGGCACGGCGGAACTGGCATCCGACCCGATGCCGCCCAATGCAACGGACATGTTCGTGATCCTCAAGCCACGGGATGAGTGGCCCGATCCGCGCCTGACCAAGGCAGAACTCGTGGAGCGTCTGGAAGGCGAGTTGGGGAAGATCCCCGGAAACGCCTATGAGATCACTCAGCCGATCCAGATGCGCTTTAACGAGCTGATTGCCGGCGTCCGCGGCGATGTCGCGGTCAAGGTTTTCGGTGACGATTTCGCATCGATGAACCGGGTGGCCGAGCAGATCGCTTCGGTTCTGCGGAGGACGGAAGGCGCGACCGACGTGAAGGTCGAGCAGACCACCGGTCTGCCGATGCTCGACATCCGCGTCAACCGCGATGCGATGGCGCGGCTCGGCGTGACGGCGCAGGACGTGCAGGATACCATCACCGCCACGATCGGCGGGCGGACGTCAGGCATGATCTTCGAGGGCGATCGGAGCTTCCCGGTGGTCATCCGCCTTTCCGAGGCCCAACGTGCCGACCTCGGCGCGCTGGCCCAAATCCAGGTGCCGGTCGCTGGGGGCGCCTATGTTCCGCTGTCGAGCGTGGCGACGATTGCGGTGGTCGACGGGCCAAACCAGATCAGCCGCGAGAACGGCAAACGCCGCGTCGTTGTCCAGGCCAACGTCCGCGGCCGCGATGTCGGAAGTGTTGTTGCAGACGCTCAGGCAGCGATTGCGAACGAGGTGCGCTTGCCTGCGGGCAGTTATCTCGAATGGGGCGGGCAGTTCGAGAATCTCGCTTCGGCAAGCGAGCGGCTGAAACTTGTCGTGCCGGGCTGCTTCGTCATCATCCTGTTGCTGCTCTACGGTGCGCTCGGCAATGTTCGGGACGCGGCGATCGTTTTCACCGGCGTGCCCTTCGCGCTCGTCGGCGGCGTATTGCTGCTGTCCCTGCGCGGGATGGACTTCTCGATCTCGGCGGCGGTGGGGTTCATCGCCCTGTCGGGGATTGCGGTGTTGAACGGGCTGGTCATGGTCAGCTCCATTCAGGATCTGATCGGCAAGGGCATGAGCCGCGCCGAGGCGGCACGAACAGGCGCGATCCAACGCTTGCGGCCCGTCGCCATGACTGCGCTGGTCGCAAGCCTGGGCTTTGTGCCCATGGCGTTTGCCAGCGGCTCCGGAGCCGAGGTCCAGAAGCCGCTGGCTACCGTGGTGATCGGCGGCCTGATATCCGCAACGCTGCTGACGCTGTTCGTTCTTCCGACACTCTATGCCCGCTTTGGACAACGCGCTGTCGGGCGGCGCAGTCATCCGGCGACCTCGGACAAGCGTCACCCGCTCTTGTCAAAGCCGGTTAGTCAGACGCGCGAATGATGCGCATTTGAGGTGGTCCGAATGGTCATGTGACGCGCCGCAAGGAAGAAATGCCAGGCGGGCCATACCATCGCTGCGAGGCATCCCATGATCACCCATTGCGTGGCCTGGGATGTCGCGGAGCGGCATGCGCTGGCCACTTCCGGGGCGCTCCCGGCGGCGGCCGCGCCGCCGGGGCACGCGCTCGAAAAACCACCTTGCTCAAGGGCGCTGAAGAGATGAGCCGCCAGCAGATCGATCCCCATGCCGGCAAGCAGCGGACCAAAACCCATCGCGATCAGACTGAGGCAGAAGCTCGCGATGACCGATGCGGTCGCACGTCCGTTTGGCCCGACCGTGCTGTGCAGCATGGCGTAGGAAGGCGCGAGATAGGTCGAGTTGACGACGGATGCGAGAAACAGGATCGCCGCGAGGCCCTGCCAGCTGCTTTGCGCATAAGCCGCGACATATAATGGCGCGCTGAGCGCAACGCCGATGGCAGGCACCCACATGATCCAGCGGTCGTCAAAGCGGGATGCCCAATGGACGATGAGCCCGCCTCCCAGCGTCGATATGGCCGATCCGAGCATGAAGGTCAGCGCGATGATCACGCCCAGTTCCGTGTAGCCCAGGTCGAAGCGGCGGATCATGTAGGGGCCCATGAAGGTGACATTGGGCGCGCCCACCAGGCCCGCAGCCGTCAGAGCAATGATCACATTCCGGGCAATGGGCGATTTCCATAACGTCATCGCAACTTCGATCAGGGACCCGGCGCTGGGCAACGTCCGTGCGGATGCCCGCTCAAAACAGCCCCGCTCGGGCTCCTTGATAACCATCCAGGTCAGCAGGGCTAACAGCAGGCCGGGCAGACCCACGACCAGCATCGCGCTGCGCCATCCCCAATGGTCCATGACGAAGCCACCGATCACGACGCCGGCAAACCCGCCCAGCGGCAGGCCCAGCCCGAAGATCGACATCGCGCGCGTTCGCGCCTCCGGCGGAAAGAGGTCACTGATCAACGAGTGTGAAGCGGGCAGGCAAGCCGCTTCACCGACACCGACACCGGCTCTGAACAGGCAAAGCTGCACGAAACTTGTCGCCAGCCCGCACAGCGCGGTCATGATCGACCAGAAGGCCACGCAGAGGGACAGGATCAACGTCCGGTTTCCCCGGTCGGACAGGCGCGCCATCGGAAATCCGACGACGACATACAGGAGACTGAAGGCAAAGCCGGTGAGCAGGCCAAGCTGCCAGTCCGCGAGGCGCAACTCTTCCTTGATCGGCTGGGCGAGGATCGAGAGGATGAACCGATCGAGATTGTTGAGCAGATAGACGAGCAGCAGGATGGAGAGCGCGATCCATGAGGCACGCGTGGCATCCGGGCGGCTGGTCGCCCCCTTCAGATCGACCGCCTCATCCACCGCTAATTCGGCTGGCCTGCCAGAGCTCATTGCCTCGTCCCAACTCTTATCCTGATATCTGCCATACCGATGTGTCGCTCAGGCCTTTGGGGGCACGCCCTCCATATGGTCCGTTTCCCCGTCGAGCTTACCAAGCGCTTTGCGGGAAAAGGCGATGATGTCACCATAACGCTGCTCCCGCACCTTGTTGACCCATTCGGGATCGCTAATCTGCCCGCGCCCGACAGCGACGAGGTCGAAGTCGCCCCGCTGCAGACCCTGGTCGAGAAGAGCGATGCTCGCCTGTGCATCGGAGTGCGATTCCAGGCCTTGAGCCGTTTCCATGATGTCCGTGCTCAGGCCGACGCTGCCCACGGCGATGACCGGGAGTCCGCTCAGTTGCCTGACCCACGCGGCCAGCGTCTTGTCGCTCTCCGGCCAGGCGGCCTCCCAGAAACGTCGCGTCGACACGTGGAGAATATCGACCCCTGAGTCCCGCAGCAGCGAGACGAATAGCGCCAGCTCCTCTGGCGTCTCGGCGATCCGCGCCTTGAGATCGATCTCCTTCCACTGGGAAAAGCGAAAGGAAATGATGAAATCTTCCCCGCAGGCTGCACGTACGCTTCGCGCAATTTCGCCAGGATAGCGCGCCCGCTCGGGCAGCGACCGGCCACCATAGCGATCCGAGCGGCGGTTGGTTTGCTCCCACAAAAACTGATCGAGAAAATAGCCGTGCGCGCCGTGCAGTTCTATGCCGTCTGCCCCGGCCTTTTGCGCGAGAAGCGCGGAGCGAACGAAGGCCTGTTTGATTTCCTCCAGGTCCTCAAGCGTCGCCGCCCGACCACGCGGTCGGTCCGCCGCCATCAATCCGGATGGGCTGAGTGTCGGCGTGACGACCACCCCGTCTCCCAGATCCTCATCCTTGCGCACTGCGCCCTCATGCCAGAGTTGCAGGAGAATGTGCCCGCCTGCAGCGCGCACTGCCCCAACGCACTGTCGCCAGGCCTCGAACGTGCCTTCGTCCAACCGGCTGAAAACAGCCGACCGTGTCGCGCTGGGGTGATCGACCGCGACCGACTCCGTGATGATGAGGCCCGCGCCACCCTTCACGCGCCGCACGTAGTAATCGGTGAGCGTATCGGTCGGCGCGCCGTCGACGCTCCATCCGCGTTGCATGCCGGGGAGGACGAAGCGATTGGCGAGTTGCCGCCCTTTCAAAGTGAACTGGTCGAATAGGAGGGAGGACTGATCCGTCATGCGGTTGCGCCTCGCATCGATGATAGCTGGCCTGCCACGATCAGTAGCGCCATTTGACCGTCGCGCCGAAGGTGCGCGGCGGATTGAGCAACACCAAGTCGCCATTTGCGGACGGCTGGAAGGCCGCGATCTGCGCCTTGTCCTCGATGTTCCTGACGAACGCCGAGATCTGCCACGCGCGATTGGGGGTTTCGAAGGTCAAGCTCGCATTGGAGCGCAAATAGCCATCCTGATAGGAGCCGGGGGCGTTGCTGTTGGCCACGAAATGGCCCGTCACATATTTGCTGTCGATGCCGAAGGTCAGGCGGGCGCCGCTGTCGAAATCGAACCGGTGCTCGTAGGCGCCACCTAGCGTGAAATCGGGCGCGGCCTGGATCTGCTTGCCCGACAGGTTGGTCGCGCCGATGATATAGGTATCAAAACGGGCATGGAGCCAGGTGGCCGCCAGCGACAGGCGACCCGCGGAGGAAACGGCGACCTCGGCCTCCAGCTCGCCGCCGTACATCGATGATTTCTGCGAATTGGTCGTCTGGATGAAGAAGCCGGGAATGGCGGCGTCGCGGATCACCTGCAGCGCCTGGAAATCCTTGTAATCATAATAGAAGACTTCGCCGTTGATCTGGAGGCGGTTGCCGAGCAGGCGGTTCTTCGACCCCAGTTGATAGGCAGTAATCGTCTCCGGTCGGTAGGAGCCGGTGAAGCCGGGCAATTGCGGAACCTGATTGATGCCGCCCGATTTGAAGCCGGTGCTGACCGTCGCGTAGACCAGCGACGTCTCGGCCAGATCGAGCTCTGCCCCGGCTTTCCAGGTCCATTTGCGGGTCCGGAAATTCTGCAGGATCGGCAGTTCGGTGGCGGAGGTCGGCGAGATGGTGCGCACCACACCCGTCGCGGACTTCTCCTCGTCGGTATAACGCAGCCCTCCGATGAGCCGCAGTATGGAGGCAAGGGGCACGGTGACTTCGCCGAACACCGCTTTCGAGGTCGTCACCAGATGCGGATCGCTGGAGAAGTAGGGGATCTCGTCCTGATTGAAGGTCTGTGAGGCCGGCCCGGTCTCGCGCGCGTAAAAGCCGCCGAGGAGCCATTTGAAAGGCGACTGGGCAGGCGATGCGAGGCGTAGCTCCTGCGTGAACAATTTGCTGCGCACACCCTGGATAAAGCCTGAGGACGACGTGCCCAGCACCTGCGTCTGCCGGGCGAGGAAGTCGTTGTCGCGGTAGCCAGTGAGCGAGGTGAGCGTGGCCCAGGGGAGCGTGAGATCAATCTGATTATAGACCGACCAGCTATCGCTATGATTGAAATCCGCGAGGTTGCGTCCGCTCAGCCCGGTATAGGGGCGGAAAGGGCGGCCGGCGCACAAAGCGCTGGTGGTGTTGGGCGGGCAATAGTCCCAACCCGCGCCATCGTTGCTCAGCTTGGAGCGGTCGGCACTCAGGACGATCCTTAGTTGATCGCTGGGCTGGACCAGTAGACGCGCGCGCCCGACCCAATCAGCGGCATTGCTGTATCCATCGGGATAGAAGCCATCGCGCCTGTTTGAGCCGAACGCGAAACGGATCGCGGCCTTTTCACCCACGGACACGTTCAGCATCGCCTCGGAACCGAAGGTCGCATAATTGCCCGCAGTCAGCGCGATATTTGCCTGCACTTGCCCCAGCACCGGTTCGTTGGTCAGGAAGTTGATCGCGCCGCCATTTGAGTTGCGGCCGTAGAGCGTGCCCTGCGGTCCACGCAGAGACTCCACGCGCGCGATGTCGACCAGAACCGGGGGATAGGCCTGGGGATGGGCCAGAAAGATGCCATCGACCGTATAGGCTATGGCGGAATCGACACCGGCCTGCGTGCTGAACGTGCCGACACCGCGCACGGTGACGATCGGCGTGCTCGTCGCTGTCTGGAATTCCACAGCGGGCAGCCGGCTCTGCAGGTCCGTCAACCCGGTGATGCCGGCCCGCTCGAGGGCGCCACCGCCGATCACCGACACGGCAACAGGTGCGTTCTGCAACGTCTCTGCCGTCCGACGCGCGGTGACGACAATGTCCTCGATCGTTGCCGATGGTTCGCTCGGTCCCGTCTGCGCCATCCCCGGCGTCGCCACCAAGGCCGTCAGCACGCAAAAACCGGACAGACTGTCAGAGCCCTTCCACATATCCTCGCCCTCTTCATTTCGTTGTTTTGTGGCGAGCAGACTTACATTGGCCGCAGCCAGGCCGTCTTTCCGATTTCCGCAGTGGATTTTTGAAATTTGGAAGTGCGGGTCGGTTCTGAGTCTAAGCAGTGCGACCATATCGCAATTGCCGTGGCGAAACCCCGGCATAGGACCGAAAGCTGGTGCTGAACTGACTGCTGCTGTTGAAGCCACACTCCAGCGCAATGTCCGTGATCGATCTATCCTGCCAGGCTGGCGATTTGAGGAGCGCCTCTGCTTGTTGGAGCCGGAAATTCCGGATCATCCGGGCGGGTGACTCTTCGACCTGGCAGATGAGGTGCAGGTAACGCGTGGATATCCCGAGTGCGCGCGCAATATCCGCCGCTGAAAAGTCGGGATCGCTGAAGTTTCTTGCGATGATCTCGCGAACGCGCAGCACATCGGCGCTGCGCTTGTGCAAGCCAGGGCTATGGTCGTCGGCTTTGACGGGACGCAGAGTATCAAGGAAGCCGTCCACCAGCTTCGTGCTGATCGAAGGAAACTGCGCCAACCCAATGCATGATCGAAGCGCAAACATGATGTCGCGCGCTGCGAGCCCATTGGCATCGGGCAAGACAGTCGCTGCTGTGCTCAGATGAACCGGCTCCGGAACATGGCGCGCGACCATCCAGTGAGGCAGAACGAGCGTAAGATGCCGCGTGTCGCCAAGGCTGATCGTCCTGATTGGATCGTTCGTATTGATGACGACGAGTTTATGTTCCGGGATTTCCTGTATTTGGCCATCGCCTCGGCCGATCCAGGTGGGACGGTTCGCGATGTAGAAGCAGAATTTCGCAGCGCGATTGTCGGAACCGCCCCCGCTTATGACCTCGAAGCGCTCGGGTACCAGCCAGTCAAAGAGCTGGATTTCGCTCTGACTGTTCGTGGTCGCGGCCACGATGACAGGCCGATGTGGCGTCCCGACGTATGTCGCCGCCTGATACAAGGCAAAGCCACTGTTCCACGACCCATTGATTGGCGAAACTGAAATGTTCTGTGCCATGATGGTATCAAGATGTCATGCGATGCGCATTCCGCATAGTGTCAATGCGCGGGTTCGCTCTTTGCGTGACCTACCCGGCTTGACTGGTGCCCGGTACACGTGACACCCAGTGGGCCGGTCATAGGAGAACCCTTGGACAGCGCGCCCGCGGGTTGTCCTCAGTTTTAACAGTTCAACATAGCCGACATTTCACCGCGCGAAACGGCCCGCGAGAACCCGCGTTTCGTTCATGAAGCTGGCTTGCGCCATGAGCCCGAGATCGGCGGCGGTTAAGATCGAAGCGCACGCTGTCGGGTGCGGTTGCGGCTTCGAGGCGATCCAGCTGAGATCGTTTAGGAAGGATTCTTGGGGCGAGGCAGGCTGAATTAGTCGCGGTATGACACCGGCTTCGGCAGACAGATCGCATTCTGCTCGCGCCCCTTGCCTTATCCTTCTGTCTGACGACGCCAGCTGTTCTCTCTAAGGGGAGCCGCTCATCAGAATTACACGCAATCGGCGTAAAACCGTGCTGCTACATCAGGGTGGGATCTCAAGCGCGCCTTGAGGTGGTTCATGCCGACATCGCGAAAAAGCGGGTTGCTGGGGTCTGAACTCACCCCGCGTTCGACTGCGCGGAGTTCGGGAGGAAGGTCGATTAGGGGGATGCTGCCCTCGTGGCTCGCGCCGAGGAAGAACGGAATGGAATAGCGCGCCCTGCCGGGCTCTGGCGAGGTCGCGCAATGGACGTCCGCGTGGACGAAGCCGTTGGTGGCCAGTTCAAGCAGTTCTCCGGTGTTCACGACGAATGTACCCGGCACGGGCGGCGCATCGATCCACGATCCGTCCTCAAGCTGGACCTGCAGCCCCGGCAACACGTCTTGCAGCAAGATGGTGATCAGCCCGCCATCCTTATGGGCGCCGACGCCCTGTTTCGACGTGGTTTGATCGCGACCGGGATAGCGCACGATTTTGAGATGCTGGCGTGGGCCCGACTTGTACATGGGCGCAAAGGCATCTTCGTCTTGGCCGAGCGCTAGGGCGATCGCGCGGAGGACTTCGATCCCGACCCGCGTCACCTCAGCCTGATAGGCCAGAATGATGCCTCGCATCTCCGGCAGGGCATCGGGCCACTGATTGGGCCCGATGGCGCGATGCCACGCGGGTGTGTCGGGGCCAGTCGGCAGCGGGGCTTCCTCGCGGTCGAAATCCACCTGCTCGCGCCAGTCGGGCTTACCGCCTGTCAGTTCCATGCCGGCCCGGCAATAGCCCCGGAAATGCGGCGATCTGATCATTTCAATGGCGAGCTTGTTTTCCTCCGGCAATGCGAAGAACTGCTTGGAGACGGCGAGGGCTGCGGCGCACAGCGCGGGGTCGACGCCATGACCCTTAAGGTAGAAGAAGCCGAAACGGTGCAGCACACTCCTCAGATGTGCGATCAGCGTCTCACGGTCTCGCGCGCTGCCTTGTAGTCTGGAGATGTCCACGACCGGCAGGGTGTCAGGCAGATCGGCACCCTGTTCGGGTTGATCGCCAACGCCGGCTTTTCCGGCCACAAGATCTGAAAGAACGTCCAACATCATACTCTCCATTTTGTGTCGCCAAGCGTGCAGTCATTGTCCAGGCGGGCAATGATCGCGCTGGCTGATCCATGGTGTTGATTTTGAACGACCGTGTCGGTGGGTAAACCACATTCGTTCCCACCGTCGTTGGGATAAATCCCATCTTTCGAAACTATGAATCTATATTTCCTGTGATGGAAATATATTCAGAAATAGAAAAGATTTACATCGGATTTGAGCTGCGTCTGAATCTCTTCAATATGGGTACCTATGAGATTCGGCGCGAGGTAGATCGCCTTCCCACAAGTCGCGCAGCACAGGTCGCGTTTGGGCGTCTCCAATGGCTGGTGGGCCACAAGGTCTGGCGTCAGGCTGCAACAGGCGCAGCCGCCGGCGCTCGAAAATCTTTCGAGCTGGTCAATCATCTCCTGTGTCCAGCGCGCGTGGCAGAATGGGCAGGTCGCGTGATTATCCATATGTCTTCTTTCCATGGCTATCCCAGGTCTGCGCGACGGGAGATGATGTAGGCTTCGTTCTGGAACCACAGCCCGCCATATTTGCGCAGCGTCTGGCGGGTGGCCTCGAGATAGCGATCGCTGTTCATCGCCACGGACAGCCGGTCGTCTTCGATCTGCGCCACGTAGCTGGCGGCATTCCAGGCCGCGAGCAGCGTGGAGGAGCCGATCGACTGATCGATTTCGGTATCCAGCGTCTGGATACCATAGCGGAACACCGAGCGCTCATCGGATAGATCGTGAAGCTGGAATTTGCGCGCGTCACGGCCGAGTTCGGCCTGGACAGCGGCCATCAGTATCTGCCGCTTGTGGACGAAGGGGGCTTCGTCCGGCCAAATGGTCTGAATCAACTCCATGCCCGGATCGTCACCAAAGGAATGCACGCCCATCAGCTGCCCGCTCAGGCGCAACGCGCGGGCGAGCGGCGCGACGATCTTCTCCGCCTTGAAGGATAGCTCTGCCCGCGCGCTATAGGGTTGGGACAGTAGTACGAAGTCGAAATCGGCACTGGCCCGGCCCCGACGTGGAATGACCGCGTCGAGCGCGAACCGATGGTCGCGGCGGTACAGGATGAGGACGGCGGGGACTTCATGCAGCGGGCGCCCTGTGGCGGCACTGCGGCGCACGCGCCAGTTGCGTTCCAGAAATGGCTGAAGCTCGGCGATCGCCTCCTCGAAATCGCCGGCCGTGGTCCCATCGAGCGGCACTTCTTCCCAGACCATCCGGCTGGCGTCCACAGGATTGCGCGGGTTGAGCCAAGGGGCCTCGGTATAGGGCAGGTTGGTGACGACCAGCACCGTCGCCGGATGCTCCTGAAACCTGTCGGGCATTTTCTCCAGCATCAGTCGCACGTTTTCGAGGCTGATTTCCTTCGCGACGATGTAGAAAGGTAGCCAAGCGTAACGGCGGTGCGCGCCGCGCAGAAGCCGGGTAAGTGCGGTTCCATCGCCGGCGCCCCCATCAAACAAGCGGATCGCGGGCGGACGGGGCTGGGCGAGGGCCAATTGCTGCAACGCGCGGTCGGCGATCACCTGCTTTTCCGATGAGGTGTTCACGAACATCAGATATTTCTGGCGGTTGTCGTAGAAGCGGAAGCTGTGCTCGACGCTCATCTCGGCGCGACCGATAATGGCCGATCGCAACGTCGCTGCCGATGGCCCGCCCTGCTCGGCGATGAAGCGGTGGACCCGTTCTACCGTCTGGAGCGTCACGCGGCCGCCCTGCTGCAGGCGGCTGACGAACTTGCCGTCGTTGACAGCCTGCCGCCCGAATGTCGTCTGGGCGATCTTCAGCCGCTTGCAGGCTTCTTCGACCTGAGCCAGCAGGGTCTCGGCATCGGTCATGCCGCTACCATCGCATCTCGGGCACTGGCCAGTCCGTGCCGATGGGCGGCAGGCGCAGCAGGCGGGTCGCAGTGCCGCCGAAAATCAGGCGCTTGTCCGCAAGGCTCAGCCGGTCGCTCCGCAGCAGAAAGTTGAGGCTTTCGGCATAGGTCAGTCCGCGGCGCCGTGGGCGGGCACCGCGGGGAAGATCGGCCGTGCGCAAGCGCGTATAATCGCTGGCCCACATGATCCGCTCCGCTCCGAACGCGGCAATCAACTGGTCGAGCCGCGGCCACAGATCCTCGAACGGGTAAGACTCTTCCGACAGGAGCGGGGCGCCGCAGAGCTTCACGGCAATGTTGGAGTAGCGGGCAAGGTCGAGCAGGTCGGGGAAGGTCGCCCAGGACATCGTCTCGGGCGGCGACACGGGGTGCTGCGCGACGCCGATATGGTCGATGATCAGCGTCAAGGTGGGATGCCGTTCGGCAATCTCCGCCATGCGCGCGCATCCGCCGTGGGTGGAGTTGAAGATGGGCAGGCCGACCTCTTCTGCCGCCGCATAAAGGGTATCGAACTTTCCGGTATCGAACTCTGGGCGCATTTCCGCTGTCGCGAAGTTTCCGACCAATGCGCGCCCTGCCACCATGGCGGGATTGGCTGCGACCTTGCGGACAGCAGGGCCGAAGTCGTCGACGATCGGGAAGAAGGTATGGACCCCCGGAAAGCGCCCCGGGAAGAGGGTGCTGGCGAGTTCGATAAACGCGTCGTCGGTGACCGCGAGCGCCCGGTCGACGCCGATCGCGTCCATCGCTTCGCGTGCGAGTTCGATCTGCATCCTTGTCAACAGGTGCATGTCTGCCCCGTCCAGCCGAACTGCAGGAAAAGGCTCATGGATTTGCGCGTCGATGATTTCGAGCGTGTCGATCGGGGCCATGCAGTCGGGGTCTCCTCCGTGGGTCTGACCTTGCGCGCTCATTGCCCGGCCTCCAGCGCCATCCGGTCGACGCTGCGGGCGAATGGCTTGAGGCCCTGCCAGGTGATCAAAAGTGTCAATGGGCCAAGCAGGGCAGTGCTGAGCGAGATGGAGTAGTTGAGCAGTTGCGGATCGCGGAAGAGATAGTCCGTCAGGATCGCGACGAGGAGCGGGCCTACCGCAAAGGCCAGAACATTGGTGCAGAACTGGCTCACCGAACTGACCTGCGCGCGCATGCTGTTGGGCGTGACAAGCTGGAAGGCGGCGATGGCAGGGCCGGCGCCCATAGCGGAAACGAACACGGCCACCGATTGAAGCGTCAGCACTATCCAGGGATTGGGCAGCAACGGCGCGACGATGTAGCAGGGCACGGACACGCACAGGCCGTAAAAGACGATGCGCAGATTAGCGTCGGAGCGCCCCTGCTTCATCCAGCGTTCCGAGACGCGCGCGCCGAGCAGCAGGGCGATGGGCGAGAGGACCATGGCGATCCCGCCCGTGATCATGCCGACATCGGACAGCTCCCAGCCGAATTCGCGGTGGTAGAGCGTTGGCATCCATTGCGAGATGCCCATAACCATCAGCAGCTTCATGGCGAGGCCGCCGATCGCAGCGAGATAGACGCGCCAGTCATCGCGCATGAAGCGGGCGACATCCTTCACCGGGACGCTTTTCAGCTTACGGCCTTTTAGTCCACGCCGCGCCGGCTCCTTGGTGGTCAGCACGACGAGCGCCCAGATGAGGCCCGGCGCGCCGACGATGATGAAGGCCCACTGCCAGGGGCGGATCGTGCCGCCGAAGGGCAGGCTGACGGTCGGGAAGTGTTCGACCATCGCGAGCACCGCGCCGCCCATGAAGAGGGCAAGGCCCGTGCCCACCGTCGCGCCGATGGAAAGCACTCCGGTTCCAAAGGCCACCTTTTCCCGTGGGTAGGAGTCCGTCACGATCGACCAGGTCGCCGGGCCATAGCCCGACTCGCCGGCGCCGATGCCCATGCGCGCGAGGAAGAGATGCGTGTAGTTTTGAGCCAGACCGCACAGCATCGTGGCACCGCTCCAGAAAGCGATGCAGGCGGCGACGATGTTGCGGCGGTTGCGGGTGTCCGCGATGCGGGCGATGGGCAGGCCGGCGATTGCATAGGTCAGCGAAAAGGCCGCGCCCAGCAACAGAGCCGCCTGCGTATCGGAAATACCGAAATCGCGCTGCACGGGCAGGATCAGCAGAGCGAGAACCTGGCGATCCACCACCGTGAACAGCACGACGACTGTCAGCACGAACAGTGAGTAATGCGCTTGGGCCCGGGTCGGCATATCCGCGTCATCTGCCGGCGTGCCGGGCGTGGAGGCAGCGGTCGCTTGAGAGACACCGGGATCATGCGCATCGTGATGGACAGTCAAAAATCGTCTCCCAAAACCGGTTGTTCTTTATCTTCTATCCGCATGTCGATTTAGAACGCAGCTTCGTAAATCTGGCGGGCATCGCGCCATTCGACGGTGCGCACATTACGGTCCAGCAATCGGGTGACGGTCATCGCGCCATCCGTCATCCGGTCCAGCGCATCGGGCGGCACGCCATGGTCGGAGAGGCGCATGGGCACGCCGCAATCACGGCACAACCCTTCGATCAAACGCAGCCCTGCGCGCGCAATCTCTGCCGTCGTCCCGCTACCAGCAGCGCCGGCCGCCATAGCGATGTCGGCATAGCGTGCCTCTGCTGCGGGCAAATTGAAGGCAAGGACGTGTGGCAGAAGAATGGCGTTCGAAACACCGTGAGCGACGTGAAACTCACCACCGAGCGGATAAGCCAGCGCATGAACCGCGGCTGTGTTCACCGGGCCAAGGCACAGGCCGCCATAGAAGCTGGCCCGCGCCATGTCCGTCCGCGCTTGCACATCGTTGCCATTGCGCACGGCGTTCAGCAAACTGCGAAAGACCAGCCGTACGCCTTCCAAAGCGAAGGTATCGATCACCGGATGGGCAAAGCGGTTCGCATAGGCTTCGATGCAATGAGTCAGCGCGTCCAGCCCGGTCGCTGCGGTGACGGCGGGCGGCATCGAGATCGTCAGCATCGGGTCGATGTAGGCGGCATCCGGCACCAGATGCTCACTGACCACGCCCTTCTTGAGCAGGTCATTCTCATCCAGCAGGATGGCAATGGGCGAAACCTCGCTGCCGGTGCCGGCGGTGGTCGGGACGCACGCGAGCCAGCATCTGCGTGGGCCGGACAGGCCGTCGCGCTGAACATCCGCGATCGTCTGGCGGCCATCCAGCAGGGCGGCGGCGAGTTTCGCAAGATCCATCGAGCTGCCGCCGCCGATGCCGATGACGGCATCTGCGGCCCGACTTTGGGCCATGGCCAGCAAGGCCTCGAAGTCGCTTACGGATGGCTCGCTGCCGCTGTCGCACCAGATTTCGGTGCGCAGGCCTTGCGACCGCAAGGGGCCGGCGACGCGCTCCGCGGCGTCGCGTACCGGTGGCGTCGTCACGATAAGGGCAGACTTCGAGCCGATCTTAAGAAGATCATCGACCAACCGCGCCGACGCATCCGGCCCGAAATGGAGGAGCGCCACCTGTTTCATGCTGATCTGCTGGGGACTCATGGTCGGCGCGTTCCTGACGGTGATTTTTGCAGGATCGGGATGACATGACCCGCCGGGCGGCACTTACCCTGGCCGGAAGTTGCAGATGCCCGTCGCGGTATGTCTGGCACCCCGCCTGTAGGCCTCCTGCAAACCAGGCGTCGGGCGTAGAAAGGCACAGCGAACTTCCGCGACGGATAAGCGCGGGCCGGTGGCCATGGGCAGTCATGGCCGCTGGCAGCAACGTCGACAGAGAAGATCATGATCACCGAAATCGCACATCTCACCATCGATCCGGCGAAGGCGGAGGCTTTCGAGCTGGCCGTGGCGCAGGCGGCGGCTATTTTGCGGGCCGCCAAGGGCTCACACAGCATGACTCTTGAGCGGGTGATCGAAGACCCGGCCCGTTATCGCCTGCGCGTGGAATGGGACAGCGTCGAAGACCATATGGTCGGCTTCCGGGAGTCCGACGGCTTCCTCCAGTGGCGGGCGCTCGCCGGCCCTTATTTCGTCGAACCGCCCTTTGTGGAGCATAGCCAGACGGTCGGCCGCTTTTTCTGATCTCGCCGCCGCATACCGCGAGGGGCAGCATCATTTTCCGGCCCGGGCAAGTGGCTCCGGGGAGGGCTTCCTAGGTTGCGGTCCTGTCCTCCCCCTTTCAGGCCGCCTTGTTCCGTGCGGACGGCCCACACAGGAAGAAACCATGTCCACTGGCTCAATCACATTCGAAGTCGTGCCCAATTGGGAAAAATGTCCTGCCGGCGATGAATTCAGCCATGAGGACGTAGCCGGCGTCGCTTGCGATTCCCGGGACAGGGTCTTCCTCCACACCCGCAAGGGAGAGCGGGTGATGGTGTATGATTCAGACGGCAACTTCCTCTACAAATGGGGCGATGGCGTGTTCAATCGCGCCCATGGCATCACCATCCATGACGACCTGGTCTACTGTACCGACGATCAGGACAGCGTGGTGCGGGTGTTCGACCTGGAGGGGAATTTCCAGTGGATGCTGGGTGAACCACGCAAGGTCAGCGATACCGGCTATGGCTCGATCAAAGGCCGGAAGCCGCAGATCCATCACAATGAGTATGTGGAGCGCTCTGCGGATGGCTTCAACTGCTGCTGCAATGTGTGCATCGCGCAGAACAAGGACATGTTCGTCGCGGACGGATATGGCAATGCGCGCATCCATCATTTCTCGCCCAAAGGCGAACTGCTCAACAGTTGGGGCGAGGTGGGGACCGGCCCGGGCGAATTTCATGTCCCCCACGGCATCGCGCTCGATCGTCAGGAAAATGTGATCGTCTGCGACCGCGAGAACGACCGCCTGCAGTTCTTCGACCGCTCCGGCAAGTTCATCGCCATCTGGGATGACGTGCTGCGCCCGACGGACGTCGTGGTGGACGACGAGGGGCTGATTTACGTCTCCGAACTCTGGCGGCCGATGGAAGCCGGCCAAGGGTCTTTTACGCATGGCTTTGCGGACAGGGATCTGCCCGGCCGCGTGACGGTGTTTGCGCCGCAGGGCAATATCGTCGCGCGATGGGGCGCCGATTCCAACGCCCGCTCGGCCCCGGGCAACTTTATCGCGCCGCACGCCCTGGCGCTGGATTCGCAAGGCAGCCTCTATGTGGCCGAGGTTTCGGTCTCCTTTGGCTCCGGCTTCAATCGCATCGCGCGCGAGGCGTGCATCGATCACCAGATCCAGAAGTTCCGCAGGGTCGATCGCTGATGGCGCTGCCGCTGCTCGCAAACCTGGTTTGCGGAAGCCCCCATCGCAATCACGACTTTGATTACGCCCGGATCAACCTGGCGCAGGCGCTGTATGATGCCGGCGGCATTCGCACAGATTGCTTCATCGATTATGAGAATGTGGATGCATGGGCGCGCTGCGACATGGTTGTCAGCTACACCTCGCAAGTGCCGGTCTCGGAAGCGGCGTCGAGCGCCATGCGGGCCTTTCTGGAGCGCGGTGGACGCTGGTTCGCGCTCCATGCCAGCAATTCGGTGGGGGACAATCAGATTGTGCCGCAGATCATGGGCACGCGGTTCATAACGCACCCGCTCTATCAGCGTTTTCGCGTGGACATCGCCCATCCGGATGACCCACTGTTGGAGGGAATTGCGCCGTTCCAGATCGACGACGAGCTCTACTGCGTCGAGACAGTGCGCGATGATATCGAGGTTTTGCTGCAATGCCACTGGGGCGGCGAGGCCTTTGGCGGGCGCATGATGGAAACCAAGAATTGGCCGTTGATGTATCGGCGCCATGTCGGCGAGGGTGGCCTGCTGTATCTGGCTCTGGGGCACGCCAATCGCCCCTATGACAAACCCTTTGCGGATCGGCCCGACCAGCCCGATCATCGCGGCCCTTGGCAGGACCCCGTGTTCAAGACGTTGATCCAGCGCGGCGTGGCGTGGGCCGCGCGGCGGCGTCCTTTCGCCTAGAGCAGAGCCGGTGCTTCAGGCGCCGGGGCCGTTCCGCTCCAGTACATCCTCATCCAAGCTTAGCCCGAGGCCGGGCCGATTGGACAGGATCAGATCGCCATCCTCGATCTGTAGTTTCTCGCGGAACAGCGGTTGCGCCCAAGGGACAAGACCTACGATCAATCCATTTGGGACGGCGGCGATTGCATGGCTGAGTGTTTCAGGCGCGAGGTGGTTCACCACGGGCAGTCCGTAGGCCTGCGCCATATGGGCGACCTTGAGGAAGCCCGTGAGCCCGAGGTCCTGGTCGATCATCACATAATCGCTGCCGCGCTTCTCCATCAGGGCGCGAAATTCGTGGGGGTGCTGGAACACTTCGCCGGCGCAGATCGCCTGCCTCGTGTTGGCCCGCACGAAGGCCATGCCGTCATAATCATAATAGGCGACGGGGTCTTCGATCCAATAGAGATCGTCCGCCTCCGTCTCGCGCGCGAAATGCAGCGCCTGCTTGGCTGTCCACTGAAAATTGCCATCGACGATGATGCGTACGTCCCGCCCGGCGCATGACCGCACGAAGTGGACATGCTCGATTGCCGTCGCCAGCGGGGCGAAGCCGACCGGACATTTGATCGCCCGAAACCCCCGGCCAAGGAGGTCGGCGATGTGGGCGGCGAGCGCGTCCTTGGGCGGCCCGGGCATCAGTCCCCAATTGGCGGACACGGGCAACCGGTTGCGAAACCCGCCCATCAGTTTCCAGACCGGCTGACCGACCGCCTTTCCCTTGATGTCCCAAAGGGCGACATCGATTGCGCTGGCGGCGCGCAACTCCAGCCCGCTGACCGGCGCGCCGAGGAGGGGGCGTGTGAGCCGGTCGTGAATGGGTTCGACCTCCGCCTCATGCCCTATGAGGCTCTCGACCATCGCTTCGATCAGCAGAATGAGGGGCTTGAGCGTGCGCGGGTTCACCCGGCTGACAGAGCCGATGCCCTCGATGCCTTGGTCGGTCATCAGGCGCACCACGATGTGCGTTCCCGCCATCACGCCTTCGAAATTGACCGTCGCACCCATCACCTTGCCGCCGGTGATCTTCATGCCCGCTCTCCCGATCGACCCCGGCACCCTGCCCAGAGTTCGGGCGCCTGTCTGCATCGCCGATGAGGCGCGGGCAATAAAGAGCCGACTGTCCCAGCCAATCCGCAAGGCAAACTTCCGAAACGGATAAGTGCGCGCAGGCCCACCTCATATGGTTTAGGTCCCGAGGCAAAGAAAAGCGGGGTTCAGGAGGGTGAAATGCGGAAGGCTATTAGCAAGAAGGCGGGGATGATGTTGACCGGCATGTTGCTTGCGACGGTGAGCGCCGGCGCAGCGGCGCAGGCGCAGCAGACGCAAGGCACAACCGATCGGGCCAGCACGGCGGGGAATGGCCTTTCCGATATCGTCGTGACCGCCACCCGGCAGCAGACCAATGTGCAGGATACGCCGATTGCGATCACCGCCGTCACGGGCGACACGCTCGCCACGCGCGGTATCCAGTCGGCAGCGGAGATTTCGCAGGTCGTGCCCAACGCCACCTTCTCGCGGGCGCAGGGTGCCTTCGGCCCGGGGGTAACGACCTATATTCGCGGCATCGGTTCGCGCGATACGAGCCTCGCTGGTGAGGCCGCCGTCGCTTTCTATATCGACGACATCTACTATCCGCTTCTGCTCGGCGCCAATTTCGACTTGCTCGATCTGGAGCATGTCGAGGTGTTGCGCGGCCCGCAGGGCACGCTGTTCGGGCGCAACGCGCTCGCCGGTGGCGTCGTTCTCGTCAGCAAGCAGCCCAGCCTCACCGAGGCCTCCGGCTTCGTGGACGTCACGGTCGGCGCTTACAAGCGCCGCGATTTCCGCGCCGGGATCAACCTGCCGATCGTGGCGGACAAGCTCGGCATGTCGCTCTCCGTTCTCTCCAAGAAGCGCGACGGATTTGTGAAGCGGCTTGATTTCCGGTGTCAGATGGAGGCCAATGGCACGCCGCAGCTGGCGGGACGCATCCCCTATATCGACCAGACGCTGGCCTCTTCTCCCAACAACCGGCCCGATGATTGTCAGGTCGGGACGCTGGGTGGCGAAGATGTGCGCGCGGTGCGGGGCGCGTTGAAATTCCAGCCGAGCGACGGCATCCGCTTCACTTTGTCCGCCGATTATATCCAGGATCAGTCGGAGAATGTCGCCGACACCCTGATCGCGACCAATGCCTCTCGCGCCGCAACGCGCGCGTCCTGGGTCGGGCAGGCCAACCTGCTGGGCGTGGCCTATGATAACAGGTTTCTGACCGGCAACCGCTTCTCCACTTATGCGACCTATTGCGATCCGGTTGGCGCCGGTACGGTGGTTGCCGGCAGCACTTTCTACAACGGCAATCCCAATCATGGCGGGGTCTGCTACAGCCCGCGCGTGGATGTCGTGAACTGGGGCGTCTCCGGCAAGCTGTCCGTCGACCTGACGAGCGATATCGAATTCACCGGCATCCTTGGCTATCGCAATTTCAGCGACACGCATGCGTTCGATACCGATGGCTCGCCGTTGGTGCAGGAACACACGCTGGCGACGATCACCTCCCGATATATCAGTGCGGAAGCCCGGCTTTCCGGGCGCCACCAGTGGCTGGATTGGGTTGCTGGTGTCTTCCTGTTCGATGCCGATGGCCGCAATCGGGCCGTCACCTACTCACCGTGGAACGGTTTCCTCAAATATCAGAACACGACCTACGAGCCCACCAGCAAGGCGGTGTTCGCAAATGTCACTGTGCGTCCGTTCGAGCGCCTGTCCGTCGTGTTGGGCGGCCGCTACTCGAAGGATGCGAAGGACGTGCATTATTCCAATCTGGACGATCGGGATCCGGGCAATCCGAACTTCTCCCAGAACCTGACGTTTAATGTCAAACCCGAGGAGAGCCGCTTCGACTGGAAGGCCGGGCTGACCTATGAACTCAATGCCCAGACCATCGCGTATGTGTCGGCGGCCACCGGCTCGCAAGCCCCTGGCTTCAATGGGCGGCCGCTGCAGCCTTCGCAGAATCAGCAATATCCCGGCGATCGCACGCAGGCCTATGAACTCGGCATCAAGACCGAGTTTTTCGACCGACGGGTGCGCCTGAACGCGGTGGCCTTCTACACCGATTACAAGACGCGCATCTTCGGCCTGAGCGGGCAGGAAGCGCAGATCGGCACCAACGGTGGCCCACTGCCGGGCACACAGATCGTCATTCCTGATGTCGCTAATGGCAATGGCATTACCACCTGTCGCGCCCGCACCCCTGCGGAGGCTGCAGCCGGTCAGGGTGTGCAGTGCATCGGCCGGACGTTCTTCGTGAACCTGCCGGGCAAGGCCAAAGGCTTCGAGCTGGAGCTCGAGGCGAGGCCTGTCGAGGGGCTGCTGATCAATGGGTCGCTGGGCTATTCGCAATTCACCTCGCCCGACCTCAACGCGCCGGGGCGGATAACCAACCGGCTGACCGCCGTTGGCATCGGCATTCCAGAATGGACGGCCAATGCAGGGATCGAATATCGCGTCCCGGTTCCGTCGCTGGCAGGCTCGGTCACGCCGCGGCTGGACTGGTTCTACACAGGCAGCATTCCGTTTGATGCGGTCGATCCCGCCTATTTCCAGAAGGCCTATTCGACCTTCAACGGACGCCTGACGTACCAGAATGACGATCTTGGCCTGTCCGTCTCGCTGGGTGCGACGAACCTCACCAACAAGGCCTATTATCGCAACTACTTCATCTACAGCAGCATCGGTTTCGCCAGCAGCCAAGGCCAGCCTGCCGCGCCGCGGGAGTGGTACCTCAAGGTCAGCAAGACTTTCTAATTCAACGCGCAGTCCTCGCCGGCAGCGCTGGCGAGGACCGCCATGGAGATTGATTTGATATGAGACGTTCTACCGACCACATTCTGAGCAGCCACGGCGGCAACTTGCCCCGGCCCGCCAAGCTGGACGTGCTGCTGGCGAAGGCCGACGATCATCGCGCCGAGATCGACGAGCAACTGCCGCTGGCGGTGCAGTGGGTGGTGGACAAGCAGATCGCGTGCGGTGTCGATATCGTCAACGATGGCGAATATGTCAAAGCCGCCAATATGGGCCATTATGTGGGCTATATTCAGGCCCGCATCACCGGCTTTGGGCAACGCGAACGGCCCGAAGGCCTCGCACCCAAACGCGCATTTGTGGCCGAGCGGGATCGCCGCGATTTCCCCGGCTTCTATGAGTCCGGCCTGTGGTTCGCCGGCTCGGGCGGCCCGGTGCGTCCCGGATTTTCAAAGCCCGGCGTCGTGCCCCAGCCCTCGAAGACGGAAGCGATCTGCGATGGGCCGGTCACCTATATCGGTCAGGAAGCAATCCAGAAGGATATTGCGGCGCTCAAAAAGGCGCTGGTCGGCAAGGATGGCGCGGACGGCTTCATCGCGGCGCTCGGCCCGCTCAGCCTCGGCGCCGGCACCCGCAACCTGCATTATCGGGACGAGCGCGACTATATGATGGCGGTCGCGGCGACCATGCGCGAGGAATATAAGGCGATCACCGACGCGGGCCTGATCGTTCAGATCGACGAGCCGGAGTTCGCGACGGCGTGGATGTTCCACCCCGACTGGAGCGTCGAGGAATATCGCGATTATCTGCGCTTCTGCGTGGAGGTCATCAATCACGCGCTGGAAGGATTGCCCGAGGAGCAGGTCCGTTTCCACATGTGCTGGGGCAGTGGCCACCGTCCGCATGTGCACGATATCGGCTTTGAGCACATCGCCGACCTGATGCTGATGATCAACGCGCAGACCTATACGTTCGAGGCGAGCAATCCGCGACACGCTCATGAGTATCGCGTGTTCGAGACGCTCAAGCTGCCCGATGGCAAGATCCTCGCGCCGGGAGTGGTCGGGCATTACACCGATCTGGTCGAGCATCCGGAACTGGTCGCGGAGCGGCTGGTCAACTTCGCCAAGTTGGTGGGCATGGAGAATCTCCACGCCGGCACCGATTGTGGCATCGGGTCGCGCGTGGGGCATGAGGAGATTGTCTGGGCCAAGCTGTCGGCCATGGCGGAAGGCTGCCGCATCGCCAGCAAGCGTCTGAAATCCTGATTTGCGTATGGATGCCGAGCCAAGAGGATCAATCATGGTGGATCAAGGCGATCGCGGCGTATTTCTGGTGACTGGCGGAAGCCGGGGCATTGGAGCTGCCATCGCACGAGACGCCGCCAAGGCGGGCTACCATGTGTTGCTCACCTATGCCGGCCGAGCGAACATGGCGGCGGCCGTGGTGGATGCCATTCGGGCGGAAGGCGGAAGGGCGCAGGCGGTCCAGGCGGATACTGGTGTTGCCGGCGACATCACCACGCTCTTTGCGGCCGTCGATCAGGTCGGCCCGCTGGCGGCGCTGGTCTATAATGGCGGCATTGTCGGCGAATCCTCAACACTTGTGGACGCGAGCGACGACCTCCTGGCCAAGGTGGTGGATGTCAATCTCACCGGCGCCTTACTGTGTGCGCGCGAGGCCGTGCGCCGCATGTCCACCGCGAACGGCGGGGGAGGAGGCTCGATCGTGCTGATCTCGTCGCGCGCTGCGCTCTATGGCGCGCCCGGCGAGCATGTCTGGTACGCGGCCACCAAGGGCGGAGTGGACAGCCTCGTACTTGGCCTCGCGCGCGAAGTCGCTCCGCAGGGCATTCGTGTCAACGCGGTGTCGCCCGGGCCGATCGACACCGAAATTCATGTCCCGGGGAAACTGGACCGGATCGCCTCGGCCTTGCCGATGCGCCGGGCCGGTCAGCCCGAGGAAGTCTCCGCCGCCGTCATGTTCCTGGTTTCCGACGCGGCCTCTTATGTGGCCGGGGCCAATATCGCCGTGGCCGGCGCGCGATAACGAGCGCGTAAATCCGTCATTCCGGAGTGGGGCTTATGCGCTCTCCTCCGGATGCCGCTGTTCCAAGATTTACTGCAACAGGGCCGGTTCTGCGCGCTCCGTCGCGTGTTTTAGGCGATACTGGCTGGGCGCCATGCCAAAATGCTGGCGAAACGTGCGCGTGAAATGCGGGGCGCTGTTGAATCCCCAGCTGAACGCAATCTCCGTAATGGATCGGCCCCGCCAGCGCTCGTCGCTGAACTGCCGCGCGCATTCCTCCAACCGCCGCCGCAGGATATAGGCCGATGGGGACTCGTCGCTTACCGCGAAGATCATGCGGAGGTAGCGGTCGGACAGCTTAAGCCGTTCCGCCACGAGCGAGGGAGAGAGCGACGGGTCGCGCAGATTTTCCTCGATGAAAAGGCGGACTTTCCAGAAGCGCCGTTCCATCAGCGACGTCGCGGATGATGGTTCGTCCATGACTTCCGCGTAGGCGGTGGCCAGAACATCCAGCAAATGCGTGGCCACACGCTCGTTGAAGTGGAGACCGGGCCTTGTTTCGAGCTTGGCGGAGAGATCCTTCGCCATTGCCAGCGCGGTGGATGTCAGCCCCACATCGCCAGGAATGCGCTGGCCATAGAAGCTGTCGGGCACCGGAAAAATCTGCCGGATAGCGGTTGAGTTCACCCGGATCATGATCACTTGAGTCGGCTGCCCGAAGTGCAGGGTGTATTCGGCGCTGTGGTCGTACATGGTGATGTCACCGGGATATAGTTCGATCTGCCGGCCATAATGGCGCAGGCTGGCCCCGCCGGACAGGACGAGGATGAAGGTCGATTGACGATCGGCGGGGGTCAATGCGCCTTCCGGCCGGGAAATTGTCACGGAGCCGCACCGCATCTGGATCAGCAACAGCGGCCCGAGCTGTTCGGCCAAAAGCATGGAGTTTGGGATGCGGCTGTGCACCGTCACCTGCGCCCGCCCGCCTTTCCAGACCACGGGCGGTGCCTGACTGGGCTCGATGGCTCTTGCTCGACGCATAAAAGACGGTCCTCTCCACCGTTTTTTCGTATTTCCTATACGATATCCTAGTTGCGCTGGCAGTCAATGGACCTGCGCAAGACGGTCCGCCACAAGCCTAGCTTTGCTGCGGCTCTCCGATAAGCCGTTCATAGGAGTTGCCGATGTGCAACCGCATGGCGGCTTCGGCGCCGTCCGCGTCCCGACGGCTCAGCGCTTGCGCGATGAGCCCATGCTCGCGGCTGGCTTCGATCGCGACCTCGGTATTCGATTTCAGGCGAAAAATGTGGAGGTGCGCGTGCAGCCGTCCCAGCGTCTCCTGAATGATCGTATTGCCGCTGCCGCGCGCAATCATCTCGTGCAATTCTGCATCGCGATCGGCGTAGTCATCATAGCCGAAAACATGGGTCTGCGAGTCCATCAGCGCGACATGGCGTGTCAACGCGCGCATATCCCCGTCGGTCATGTTTAGCGCCGCATGTCGGGCGGCGTGCGGCTCCAGCAGCAATCGGACGGCGAAGAGATCGTCGATCTGCGTCCTGGAAAGCTGCGGCGCGCACCAATACCCGGCATAGAGGCGCCGCACGACCAGGCCGATCGCTTCCAGCATGCTCAAGGCCTCGCGGATCGGCGTTTGCGAAATGCCGAGTTCGCGGGCCAACTTGTCGATCGAGATCCGCGAGTCTGGCGGAATGCGCAGAGCCATGATGTCCGCGCGAATGATCTGGAACACGTCTTCGACCAGGCCGTGCCTGCGCTGGAGTTTGCGCCGGGCACGCACGGACGAGCGGGACGGTCGGGTGTCGGCGGCGCCTTCATCGGCAGGGAAGTCAGGGGGCGGGGTCATCGTCGGGCGTTTATAGCGTGCCGGGCCGGCGCTGTCCGGCAGAACGGCACGCCGCAGATGCTATCGCGCGTCCATGCCGGATTGGCGAAGCGGAAGTTCCGCCTGAGGCAGGTTGGAAAGGCCCGCAAACCGCGCTTCTCGGACGAGTGGGATGCAATGTGGTTTACCCGGCCATCCGTGGATGGACAATTCGCTCCGCCTGCGAACGGCAGGCAAAGGTCGCGAGGCGATAGGGGAGCGGATATGCAACTGACGAATAGAAACCGGCCCGACCGCGTGCCGGAGGATGAAGCGCCCCAACCCTCCGGGCCGAAGCCACGCTTCTACGACAGTCGCCAGAATTACCTGATGTTCGTGCACAGTTGTACCGAGAAGCTGGTGATCGCCGACCGCGTCGCGCAGGAGCTTGAGCATCTCGATCCGCAGCAGCCCGCACTGAGGTTCTTCGATGCCGGCGTTGGCGACGGCACCGTGATGTCGCGCCTACTGCGCGCCATGCACCGGCGCTTCCCGCACTTGCCCTTCTATGTGGTCGGCAAGGAGATTAGTCTTGAGGATTTGCGCCTCGCGCTCGACAAGCTGCCGGATCGCTTCGTCGAGCATCCCGAAACGGTCGTGGCACTCACCAACATTTCCTATGCCGAGGCGCCCTGGCTGCGCCGGACCCGTCCGCAGGCGCAGAAGGCGCTGGTCTGGAAGGACGTCGCATTGCACGGCGAGACCTCTGCCGACATGGAGCAGCAGATCCAGTCTCTCATGCCGTTTCTCGCGGACCATTGGCGGATGAAGGCCAACCCCGCGACGGGCGCATTGTCGCCAGAAACGCCGACTGTGCTGTTGCTCTATCGTGAAGCCTATCGGTTCATCCTCGACCGGGTCATTCCTCGCCCGGCCGCGACACGCGCCGATTTCGATCTGGTCATGGCGAGCCAGCCCTTTCGCCTCAAGGCCGATGTACAGTTCAAGGCTGAGCGCGTGCTGGCGCCATTGGCGCGGGCCTTGCGCCCCGGCGGCCGACTGATCGTGGTGCAATCCGCCGGCGAGGATCCGGCCATGGAGATCATTCGCAAGGTCTGGCCGGAAGAGCAGCCCTTCCCCTACAGCCGGCAGGACCTGATCCGGGCCACGCAAGCAGCCTTGTCCGGCGGCGCCGCGCGTTACGCCTTCGACACGCTTTCCGATGAAGCCGCGTCGATTCGCTTCGAAATGCACGTGCTGGGCAGCGAAGGCGACCGGGATGCCACGCTCATCGGTACGTCGGCGCTTTATTCCGCCTGGATCGCCGCAACCTATGTGGCGCAGATCGAGAACGAGCGCGTGGCCGAGCAAATGACAAGACCTGGCTATCTTACGGCCACCCGGGAGGTTCTGGCAAAGCACGGGCGCCTGTGGTTCCGGGACGAGTGCCTGGTCATCGAACGGGTGGCGTGACGGGGGATGATGCTTGTCGCTGCGGTGTCGCGGGTTGACCCTGCCGTTTTCGTCAGAAATGCAGACGCACGGATAGGGCCAAATCGCAACCAATCACGTCTGACAGGACAGCTGGCTGATCACTATAGAACGTCAGATCTCCTGCCCTGAGCACTGGCATCTCGCTCTGACGATCTCAACGCTGAGCAACCCGACGCCGGGCGGTCGCCCTCTCCTGACCGGACTTGATCTGCCACAGTGAAACGCCATTTGAGTGGCGCCGGATAGGGAGTCGGTGAACCACATGCCGAAGAACCGCTACTATAACGGCCCCGTCACCGATCATTTCGACGGTCTCCGCTTTCACAATTTGCGCGACGAACCAGAGACGGACCGCTCACTGCGGGACGTGATGCGTTGGAAGCGCAACGTCCCCGATAATCCCTGGCCCAACTCGGTCGCGGTGAAGCCTGTCGTGCCGGACGAAAGAGTCGACGGCCTGCGTGTGACGATGGTTGGCCATGCCACCCTGTTGATCCAGATCGGGGGCTACAATCTCGTCACAGACCCCGTCTGGTCCGATCGCGCCAGCCCGCTCTCGTTCGCCGGGCCTCGACGCATCTGCGCGCCCGGCGTTGCGCTGGCGGACCTTCCCCCGCTCGACGCCGTGTTGCTCTCCCACAATCACTACGATCATCTCGACATCGCGACGCTCAAGGCGCTTCACAGTCGTCACCATCCGCTGATCGTCACGCCGCTGGGCAACGACCATATCGTCCGCAAGCACATTCCAGCCGCCCGCTTTGGCGTGGGAGACTGGGGCGACAGCATCGAGGTTGCGCCGGGCCTCGAGGTGCATATCGTGCCCGCACTCCACTGGTCGTCGCGCGGATGGCGCGACCGGCGCATGGCCTTGTGGGCGGGCTTCGTGATCGAGGCGGCCGGCAGGCTCGTCTACTTCGCCGGGGATACCGGCTATGGCACCGGCGGCATCTTTCGGCGGATGCGCGACCGTTTCGGCGCCATGGACCTCGCGATCATCCCGATCGGGGCCTATGATCCGCGCTGGTTCATGGCCACCCAGCACACCGATCCGGAGGAAGCGATCCAGATCATGCTGGATCTTGAAGCACGAGCCGCCATCGGCATGCACTGGGGCGCCTTCAAGCTCACCGACGAGCCATGGGACGAACCCCGGACGCGCCTGCAGGCCGGCCTGGTCGCGAGAGGGATCGATCCCACCTGCTTTCCGGCGCTCCGGGCGGGAGAAACTCGAGACCTGTCATTCATCGGCCTAGAATCCAGCGTAATGTGATTGACATAGGGACAAAGATCAAGCGCCCTCGAGCTGAACTCAGGTACATTGCCTACCTGATATTCTGCGCTCGACCAGAAGTCGATCGATGGCATGGACGGATTGCTGTCCCTCGGTGCCCTCATCCACATCGATCACCAGGACAGGTCAAAGACCGTTATTTCCTTTTCTTGACGCGAAGGATCAATATGCGGCTACGAGATCTAACCACTCGGTGGATGTGACAGTTAAACCATTAATTCGATAATGTTCGGCAGCGCCTCGGCATAGCGTGCAACGTCGTGAAGATGACCGACGGAGACGCGGGAGTACTGCGTCCACTCACCGAACGCGCCCCGGATGACGATGTTGCGCTCGCGCATGGCGCGGTCGAGGGCGTCGGCATCCGGGACTTTGACGAAGACGAAATTGGTCTGGCTGGGCAGGGCGGTCAGACCGGCGCGGGCGACGGCATCCAGGATCATTTCGCGCCCCTCGCGGATCGAGGCCAGGGATGCGGCGAGAAAAGCCTCGTCATTATAGCAGGCGATCGCGGCAGAGATGCCTGCGACGTTGCCGCCAAAACTCGTCATGTAGCTGCGGATGCGCGCGGCATTCTCTTCGCTGGTCAGCGCATAGCCGACGCGCAGCCCAGCCATGCCGTAGATTTTCGAGAAGGTCCGGGTGACGATCACATCTTCACCAGCGCGGACCAGATCGACCAGCGAGCTTTCCTCCGGCTGATCCGAGAGTTCGTTATAGGCTTCGTCCACCAGCAAGGTGGTGCCATTTTGAGAGACGGTGCGCGCGAAGGCGCGCAAGGCGGCGTTGTCCAGCGCCATGCCGGTCGGGTTGTTCGGGTTGACGAGGTGGACGAGCGCAACGTCCTCGCTGAGGTGGCCCGCCATGCCATCGAGATCGAAGTTCATGTCCGCGGCCAGCGGGACATAGATGCACTCGACGCCCTTGCGTTCCGCGAAGAGGATTGGCGCGTCCCAGAACAGGCTGGGGCAGATGATCGATCCCTTCTGCCCCCAGGCCAGCGCGGTTGCGCACAGGATTTCGGTCGATCCGGCGCCGAGCACGACCTGCGCGGGCGTCACGCCATGGCGCTCGGCGATCATCGAGGTGAGATGGAAGACGCCCCGGTCGGCATAATAGCAGCCGGACCCGGCCGTTTCAGCGAGTGCCTTGAGCGCGCTGGGGGCGGGGCCGAACGGATTTTCGTTCCCCACGAGCCGCGCCTGGCCGGGGAGCGGCCCAAACAGGCTGGCGACTGGCGCATCGCGATCGGTCTGCAGGAAAGGAACATTCACGGCCCCGCCTTGAACCAGGCCAGGTGCCCGGGCCGGCGCGCGCTTCTTATCCTGCATCATCTCGATATCTCCTAAGGTCTTTATTGTGCGATGGGGGCCCGCTGATGGGGACGGCCATCAGGCGCTAAGCCTGCCGCAGAGGCGCGGCTGGGCGAACCTGCCGCGCGCCCCTAAACAATGGCCATAAATTAGAAATTGCGTTGATATTGAATGGTTTGATCGAAATCTTATTCGGCGGGAATCTATGGCCCTGCCGTGGGACCGTCAAGAAAACGGCCATGAACCGGGCGCATAACCAATATCAGAATTCATCATTGGTGTTGGCCGAGGCAGCATCTCAATTTGAGGTGGATTATAAGGCGATGGGCCGGCGTGATGTTCGCGCGGTTCAGGCAAGCCTGCGCGCGTGTGACGGACGCTGAACGAAGCATTGTCATACGCCGCGTCGGGGCCGTGGCTGAGGATGTGCTGTGACTTTCATCGAAAAGACCGACCGCATTACCATTGACGATCTGCGCCGCACCGGTGCGACGAAATGGGCGGTGCAGGATGATCTGATCGGCGCCTTCGTCGCGGAGATGGACTTTGGTATCGCGCCCGTGATCACCAAGGCGCTGCATGAAATCGTCGATCAGGGGGCCTTCGGATATCTGCCGACCCGCTTCACTGCCGAGTTGCGGGCCGCAACGGCGCAGATGCTTCAGTCGCGTCACGGCTGGACGGTCGAGCCTGCCGATGTGCGCGTGGTGCCGGATGTCATCAAGGCGCTGGAACTGGCGATCGAGCATCATTCGCGGGCCGGATCGAAAATCATCGTGCCGACCCCATCCTACATGCCCTTCCTCTCCATCCCGCCGATGATGGGACGCGAGGTCATCGAAGTGCCGATGCGGTATGAGGATGGGCATTATGCGCTCGATATGGCCGGCATCCAGGAGGCGTTCGATCAGGGCGGCAATCTGCTGATCCTGTGCAACCCCTATAATCCCGTGGGCCGTGTGTTCAGCCGCGCGGAGCTGGAAGCCGTTGCGGAACTGGTTGAGCGCAATGGTGGCCGGGTGTTCTCCGATGAGATTTGGGCGCCGCTGACCTATGCCGGCAACCGGCACTTGCCTTATGCCTCGGTCAACGAGGTTGCGGCGGGCCATGCCATTACCGCGCTCTCCGCATCAAAGGCGTGGAACTTGCCGGGCCTGAAATGCGCGCAGGTGATCACGAGTAACGATGCGGATCGGGCGATCTGGAACAAGATCGGCTTTTTCGCGGCCCATGGCACCGCCAATCTCGGCGTCGTGGCCAATGCCGTGGCCTATCGCGAGGGCTTCCCCTGGCTGGAAGACGTGGTGGCCTATCTCGACCGGAACCGCAGGGCTATGGCGGACCTCGTCCACGATCTGCTGCCCGGCGTGCGCTACCATATACCAGAGGGCACCTATGTCGGCTGGCTGGACTTTCGCGGGTCCGCTGTCGCCGACAATCCGGGTGCCTTCTTCAAGGAGAAGGCCGGCGTCTATCTTACCGAGGGCGTGACGTGTGGCAAGGACTTCGCAGGGTTCGCCCGCTTCATTTTCGCCACGCCCCTACCCATCATGCAAGAGGCAATGGACCGGATGAGCAAGGCGATGAAGGCGCTGTGATTGCGGCCGCCGGGATGGGTCTTCAGCCTCACCCGCCCCGGTTCTTCGTCGCGTCGTTGAACATGCCGAACATCGACTTGCGCAGCCATGAGACGAGCGGATCATTGTTATAGCGGCGGTGCCAATATTGCAGCACCTCGATGGTGCCGGTATCGAAATCCAGCTCCAATATCTTGATATCGTGGATCTTCTTCATGAAGGTGGCGAGCGATCGCGGGTAAAGCGCGATCAGCGTCTTGTCATTCGAGACGATGAAGGGCGTCGCGCTTGCATTGGGCGTGATGATCCGGGAGTTGCGGCGCAGGCCCCGACTGTCGAGCATATGATCAACCCGTGTCTTGGCGGCGGACCGAATCTGGTGGATGACATGATCGGCAGCGGCATAGTCCGCGATCGTCATCACGCCGTCATAGGGATAGTCGGTCGCGCAGATGACGACCATGTCGTCGTCGTAGAGCTTCTGGCACATCAAATCGAGCGAGGGCGAGGCGATGAAGCCCACATAGAGATCGAGCTTGCCGTCCAGCAATTCCTGCTCGGCTTCATGGGCAAGGCTCATGACTGTCTGAATCTTGCAGCTCGGCGCCGTGTTGCGGACGAACTCGAGCAGGGTCGGCATCAGCATGATCTCGCCGACATCGCCGAGCGCAAGATGCAGGGTCCGCTCGGCCAGTTCCGGCTGGAAGGATGCGGTCGAGAGCAGGATATTCCCTGCCGATTGAAGAATCTCGTTGATCGGCCCCGCCAGTTCCAGCGCTTTTGGGGTTGGCATCATGCGGTTGCGCGTCTTGACGAACAGCTCGTCCCCCAGCAGGCGGCGCAACCGGGTGAGCGCGTGACTGGCCGAGCTTTGCGACATGGACAGCTCGTCGGCGGCGGCGCTGACGCTCTGATGCTCCAGGACCGCACCCAGCACGACCAGCAGGTTCAGATCGAAATTGCGAAGCTTGCCATATTCCATATCCGCTCCTTATTCCGTCGCAGTCGCTTGCGCGAGGCTTCAGCGTTATCGTCTTTGCCGGCAAAGGCCAGTGCCCACGATGCGACAGCCTCAGCCGCGCAAAGGGGATGTTCTTGTTTAGCCGATTGGCCTGCTCATCGAAGGCCCGGTGCTATGCAGCAGGTCGATGACCAATATGGATCAGGCGCCATGGTGAGCGCCGCGGCGCCATGTTAGCCATCGGGGAAATATCATCCGGGCGAACGCACATCCCACCCGATTGCCTTCGCCGTGCATGATGGACAATGAGGGGCTGCAGCCCGACCTGAGAGGATGACGACCGTATGAGCGGAGTTGGATTTAGCGGCGTATCTGCGCATCGCATCGCCCCCGTTTCATATCGAGTTTGAAGGCCGTTCTATGTCATCGATCCCTTCTTCAGCCGCCGCACCGGCCGCTCTTGACGCCTCAGTATCGCGCGACGGCGGGTGGACCCCCCGGTCGATCTATATGCTCGCCTTGCTCACCCTGGCTTATGCCTTCAACTATTTCGACCGGCTGCTGATCTCGCTGCTCTTCCCGCTCATTCAGGCGGACCTCAAGCTGACCGACACAGAGCTGGGTCTGATCACCGGCGTTGCCTTCGTGCTGATCTATGCGGTGATGGGCATTCCCATTGCGCGACTGGCGGACCGGTGGAACCGCAAGATGATCATCGGCATCGGCTTCTCCTTCTGGAGCGTGATGACGCTGGCGACGGGCTTCGTCACCAATGTGTGGCAGATGGCGGCGGCGCGCTTTTTGATGGGCGCCGGCGAGGCTGCGGGCACGCCGCCCTCCACCTCGCTGCTCTCCGACATTTTCGACAAGAAGCATCGGCCGCTGGCCTTCTCCATTATGGCATCCGGCACCGCCATATCCGGGCTGGTGTTCACGCCCATCGCGGGGTGGATGGGGCATCTTTATGGATGGCGCGTCGTCTATTGGGTGGCCGGTTGCGTGGGTCTAGGGCTGGGTCTGCTGATGATGCTGACGGTGCGCGAGCCGCAGCGTGGCCGCTTTGATGACAAGGCGCCGGATGGCGAGGCCGCCAAGCCGACATTCAAGAGTTCGCTGGCCTTCCTGCTCAAGCGCCGCACTTATGTGTTCGCGACGCTCGGCGCCGCCTTGGTGACGATCTCCTTCTATGCGCACATCGTTTGGAGCACGACCTTCATGCTGCGCGTGCACGGCATGAGCGTGGCGGAGAGCGCCAGCCTGCTCGGCCCCATTCGGGGTATTTCCGGCCTTGTCGGGGCGATCGGTGGCGGCATCCTGCTCGCACGCCTGCTGCGCTATGACGAGCGCTGGCGGATTTGGCTCCCGGCCCTGTGCTTCACCGCCGTGGGCCTTTCGCAATATGTCTTTCTCTTTTCGACGAATATCCTTTTCGTGGCGATCGGGGCGGCCATCGACAGCGTCGCCGCGAGCATGATGGTGCCATTGCTGTCCCTGTTGCTGATTCAGGTGATGCCGGTGCCGATCCGCTCCTTCGGCATGGCGCTCTACGTCCTCTCCATCGCCATTCTCGGCCAAATCATCGGCCCGCTGGGCGTCGGCATCCTCAACGACCAGCTGGCGACGATCTGGCAGGATGAGGCGATCCGCTATTCCATGGCGATCACGGCGTTTGTGGGGGTGATTGCAGGCCCGATCATGCTGCGGGCCGGGCGCCATCTCTCCAGTGACACAGCCGAAGCGCGGACATGGGCCGGTGCGTGAGGGCAGAACCATGAGCCGAACAGATCTCGTCCGGATATGGGCTGTGTCCCTCGCGGCTGTGGTTCTCTCAGCCTCCACGATTGCTGCCAGCGAACCGGCCGTGACCGTGTTCACGGCCGAGCAGGCGAGCGCGGGCGAGAAGGCCTATAACAGCCAGTGCGCGATGTGCCACGGCGCGGAACTGCGCGGTCCCAATGCGCCCGGCCTTGTCGGCACGGATGTGATGCAGAATTTCGACACGGTGGCAGGGCTATATACCTACATCAGCACAGCAATGCCGCCGCAGGCGCCCGGGCGACTTGCCGAGCAGGATTATCTGAACATCGTCGCCTATATCCTGAAGGCGAACGGGGCCCGCGCCGGCACAGCGCCGCTGGTCGGGGATCCGCAAGCGATGAAGGGCATGTCCCTTGCAGCCATTGCCGGCGCGCATGGCAGCGCGGCGCCCTCTGCATCCAGCGCGCCGCACGAGGCGCTTGAGGCCGTGCCGCAAGCCTACACCTGGGGCAAGACACTGCCGAGCGTGAAGTGATCCTGCCGCACCCGGTTGCTCAGATATGGAGTTTATAATGAGCAAGCCTTCCCTTGCTGCAATGACCTGTGCCGCTTTTGCCTTGGCAGGCCTTTCAGTGCCGTCCCACGCGCAAGGCGTGAGGGAGCGCTACGAGCCGGTCACTGACCAGATGCTGCGCGATCCGCCCGCAGCCGAGTGGCTCTCCTGGCGTCGCACGATCGACAATCAGGGATATAGTCCGCTCGCGCAGATCGACCGCGAGACGGTCGGCCAGTTGCAGCTCGTCTGGGCGTGGCCGATGGCTGATGTGGGCGTGCAGGAAACGGCGCCGCTGATGCACGATGGCATCCTCTTCCTGCAGACCAACAACAATATCGTCCAGGCGCTGGATGCCCGGACCGGCGACCTGATCTGGGAATATCGCCCGGCCCTCGCCAAGATTCCCGCCGACTGGAGCTATCAGGCCTATCAAAGCCGCCGCCAGAAGAACTCCATCGCGCTCTATGAGGATAGCGTGGTGCTCACCACGGTCGATGCGCGCATCATCATATTGGACGCGCGGACGGGCGAGCTCCGTCGCGAGGTGCAAGCTCTCGATTACCGCAAGGGCTATAGCTACACGGTCGGTCCGCTCGTCGTGAACGGCAAGATCATCTCGGCGATTTCGGGCTGCTCGACCGCCGGTTCGGCCGGCGGCTGCTACATCATGGCGCACGACTTCAAGACGCTCAAGGAGTTGTGGCGCGTCAACACTATCGACGATCCCGCCAATCCGGCGCAGGGCCGGAGCTGGGGGGAGGCGCCGCCGGCCAATCGCTGGGGCGGCACGCCCTGGGCAACTGGTTCTTACGATCCCCGGACGAACACCACCTTCTGGGGCACCGGCGGCCCCGGCCCTTATTCGGAGCTGATCCGCGGCACCGGCAAGGGCAACGTCCTCTACACCAATTCGACGCTGGCAATCGATGCCGATACCGGCAAGATCAAATGGTATTACCAGCATCTCCCCCGCGACAACTGGGATCTGGACAGCCCCTTCGAGCGCGTGCTGGTCGATGTGCCGGAGGGCGGCAAGATGCGCCGCCTGATGATCTCCGTGGCGGGCAAGAACGGCATCTTCTTCGCGCTGGATCGCGACACGGGGAAATATCTCTGGTCGAAGGACACGGTGTTCCAGAATTCCGTCTCGCGCATCGATCCGGACGGGACGGTTCATCCCAATGAGGCGATGATCATCAAGGCGCTGGGCGAGGAAGTGAATATCTGCACCTCCATTTCCGGCGGCAAATTGTGGCAGGCCGGTGCCTACAGTCCGCTCACCGGGCAATTCTATGTGCCGCTGACGGAGGCGTGCAACACCATCTCGGCGACGCAGACCAAGTTCACCACCGGCAACATCATCGCATCCATGAAGTTCGGGCCGCGCACCTTGCCGGAAGGGGTGACGGATGCGGGACTGGTCGAGGCAATCAATATCGGCGCGCGCAAGCCGAGCGTTGAAGGCTGGAAGGCGCGGCAGCGCACCGTCCCGACATCCTCGCTGCTGGCGACCGGGGGCGGGCTGGTGATCGGCGGCGATGCGGGCCGCTTCGTCAAGGCCTGGGACCAGAAGACCGGCGTGGTCCTCTGGCAGCAGCGGCTCAATGCGCCGGTCGGCGGCTCGCCGATGACCTATGAGCTGGACGGCGAGCAATATCTCGTCGTCCCCACCGGCTATAGTGTTTCGGCAAGCTCCATCGCGGCGGCGTTCCCGGAGACACCGCTGCCCTCCGGCGCGGGCAACTCGATCTTCGTGTTCAAGCTGCCGGCGAAGAAATGACCTGCCTGAACGACGTCCTCAAAAGGCGTCGATGGGAATCTTGAGGTAGCGCACGCCATTGCTTTCCGGCGCTGGCAGATGGCCACCCTGCATGTTCACCTGTATGGACGGCATCAGGAGCTGAGGAATGGCAAGCGACCTGTCGCGGGCCTCGCGCATCGCGACGAAACTGTCCTCATCGATGCCGTCCCGCACATGGACATTCGCCGCGCGCTGGGCGGCCACGGTCGTTTCCCAGCAAAAGCTGTCCCGGCCGGGTGCCTTGTAATCATGGCAGAGGAACAGCCGCGTCTCGGCGGGCAGGGCGAGGAGGCGGCGGATCGAGCGGAACAGGGTCCGCGCATCGCCGCCGGGAAAGTCCGCGCGGGCCGTGCCGTAATCCGGCATGAACAGCGTGTCGCCGACAAAGGCGGCGTCGCCGATGAGAAAGGCGAGATCAGCTGGGGTGTGCCCGGGCACATGGAGAACCTCGCAGTCGAGATTCCCTAGGGGCAGGCTGTCACCATCGTCCAGCAGCCGGTCGAACTGCGATCCATCCCGCACGAAATCGCTACCGGCATTGAACAGCCGCCCGAACAGCGCCTGCACGGTGATGATCGCGCGGCTGACCGCCAATTGGCCGCCGAGCCTCGCCTGCAGATAGGGCGCTGCGGAGAGATGATCGGCATGGATATGGGTTTCCAGGTGCCAGGCGACGCTCAGTTCCGCCTCAAGCACGTGAGCCGTGATGGCATCGGCCGAGGTGAACGCGGTGCGCCCGGAGGCCGGATCGAAATCCAGCACGCTGTCAATGATCGCCGCCTGCCGGGACAGCGGATCATGCACGACATAGCTGACGGTAAAGCTCGGCTCATGGAAAAAGGCGGCGATCCGGGGACCGCCGCGCGTCTGGCCTATCGTCATCGGTTTGATCTCGAATGGGCGCGGACAGCCGGCGAACCGGCCGTACACGGTCCGGATTTGTTCAGGCGGCCGGCATCTTCAGGCCGAAGATCGAATGCAGGCCGGGATGGCGACCGATGCCGCCGAACAGATCGCAGCCGCGCTCATACCAGTCGCGCAGGAAGTCATCCTCGGGGAGGGGCGGCGTCTTCGCGACCGAGGCAGCCCACAGGAAGATGGAGAGCGCGGAATAATCGGCAAAGTCGGGCGCCTCACCGCCGAGCCAGCTGCGCTCGCGCAGCACTTCGCGCAGCGGCTCGAGCTGCGGCACGACCAGCGGCAGGCGCTCTTCCCGTCCGGCCTGCGCGTCCTCCAGCGTGCGTCCGCCGAGGAAATCCCGCTCGCGGCTTTCGCGCACATAGGGGCGATCTTCCGGCAGGGAAAGATCGTGATAGTCGAGGATGTAGCATTGGAACCAGGGCTTGATCGCGGTAGCCCACAGCCAGGTGTCGAGGAACTTCACATAATCATGATGGTCCGGATTGCGGAACAGCATCGGGCGGTCGGGGTAAGTGCGGTCGAGATAATCCGCGACGACGAAATCGCCGCTGCGCAGGCTTTCGAACACCCATGTGTCGCCATCGCTGATGCCGGGATGAAAATCCGTGCGGCCGCCCGTGCGCCGCGAGAGCGAGGTAAAGCCACCCTCGCTCATCTCGGCCTCCAGCCCCTTGTGGGCCACGGCATATTTGGCCTGCCAGCAGAACGGGCTGATCGTGGCGCCGGTGACCAGATTGAGGTCGTAGATGCGAATGGGATGGGTCTGGGTCATGGCACTCTCTTTCGCCGGCCGAGGGGCGTGGTGGGGTTTGTTCGAAAAGAAGTCTGCTGCCGTCCGCTCAGGCGGAAGCAGGTTTAGCGGGGCCTTTGGCCTTGGGCAGGGACGGGTCGGCACCCCATTCCGTCCAGCTTCCGTCATAAAGCGCGACATCCTCCTTGCCGATCCGCTCCAGCGCGAGGGCAAGCGCGCAGGCGACGACACCGCCGCCGCAACTGGTGATGATCGGCTTGGAGAGGTCGACGCCGGCGTTCGCGAACACGCCCCTGAGCGTTTCGTCGCTCTTGAATGTCCCGTCCGCCTCGAACAGATCCCAGAAGGGCACGTTGATCGAGCCGGGCACATGTCCGGACGCAACGGCGGGATTGGGGTCTTCATCCGCGCCGCTGAAGTGGGCAGCGCCGCGGCCGTCGATATGCTGGGCGGTCTTGTCCTCGATGTTGCGCAGAACGTTGGCCTTGTCGCGCAGGCGCGCCGCATCGAACGACGCCGTGAAGGTGCTCGGCGTCCGCGTCTCGATTCCGCTCGCGAGTGGCCGCCCCTCGGCCTTCCATTTCGCCAGACCGCCATCGAGCATTGCCACGTTCGGCAGGCCGTACATGCGGAACATGAACCAGGCCCGCGCCGCCGTCTTCACCACGCTGTCATCATAGATGACGATGCGCTGGTCGGCAGAAATGCCCAGCTCGCGCATCCGGGCCGAAAACTGCTCCGCCTGCGGCATCGTGTTATCGATGGGGGAGGCGGCATCGACCAGATGGAGCAGATCGAGAAACACCGCGCCCGGAATGTGCCCGGCTTCATATTCGCTGGCGGACTGCCGCTCCGGCTCGAAATGATGCCGCGTCGCATCGACGATGCAGAGATCGGGAGCGCCAAGCTGCTCGGCGAGCCATTGAGTGGAAACGAGATTGTCCATAGCGGTCCTCATCGATGCCGGGCGACCCGTGTTTCGCGATGCGTCGCCATGCTGTTGTGCCGGTCAGGCAAAATCCGGGGCCTGGGACGGCCCCGGACCTGAACTTTCATTGTCTGCTCAGAACTCGTAGCGGGCAGTGACGGCCCACTCGCGCGGTCTAGACGGGGTGGCCTGGATGCCGGCCGTCGAGGTCGGGCCAATGCCGGTATAATAGAAGGTATCGGTCAGGTTGCTGACCGACGCCGAGAGCGTCAGCCCGCTCGCATCCGGCTGCCAGCTTACTCGCGCCCCAAGCAGGCCATAGCCCGGCTGGGACTGGCTGAGCGTGTTGCGCAGATCGTACCAGATGCGGCTGCGCCAGTTCCAGTCGGCCCGCAGGCTCACATCGCCGGCGGAACCCAGGTCGATGTCATACTGCGCCGCGACGGCATAGTTGAACGCCGGGGCACCGACCGGCTCGCACGTCGCGCAGGGCCCATTGGGAACGGCGGCCGCCGCGCCAAGATCGGTATAGTCGAACTTGTTATAGCCCAACATGCCATTCAGGGTCAGGCCCTGCGCAGGGCGCGCCGTTACCTCCGCCTCCACGCCACGAATGCGGGCGCTGCCGGCATTGGTGCGCAGCGAGTTGGGGACACCGTTGAGGTCCGGCACGATGGCGGTGACCTGGCGATTGGTGAAGTCCGTCTGGAAGACCGCGAAATTGGCCTGCAGCATCCGGTCGAACAGATTGAGCTTCGCACCCAGCTCGTAGGACGTCACCGTTTCCGGCAACACCGCAGTAACCTGCGCCGCGCTGAGCGGACGCGGATTGAAGCCGCCCGAGCGGAAGCCGCTGGAAACCGCGCCGTAAAGGAACACGTCTTCGCTGGCCTTGAAGTCCAGACCGACGCGATAGTCGACACGATCATAGGCGACATCGGCCGTGGTGTAAGCGAAGGGCCGCGTGCCGGTCTCGTAATAGAGACGGTCGAACACATAGTCCTTCTTCTCGTTGCTGTAGCGCAGGCCACCGTTCAGCTTGAGCTGATCGGTGAGCGCAAAGGCGACATGCGCGAAGGCCGAGTAGTTCTTGCTCTTCGAGATATCCTTGGTGAACTGGGTCAGGTTGAGCGTAGCGAAGTAGACCCAGCTGTCATAATTGCCGGTGGCGGTGTAATAATAGCCGCCCAGCGTCCAATCCAGCCGGTCATCGATCATCAGGCCCGACAGGCGGACTTCCTGGCTGAACTGGTGGTGGCCCAAAGTCTCCGCGCTGCCGCCCAGGTCCATCGGCGAGCCATCGCCATCGCGCCCGAAGAAACCGTCATATTTTCGCCACGCCGTGATCGAGGTGAGGCTGATATTCTCGCCGAGTTTCCAGTCGATCTTGCCGGTGATGCCCCACTGATCGAGATTGCTCTCATTGGGCAGGGCCAGACCGTTGCGGCCGGGCTGATAGGCGGCATAGGTCGTGTAGGGCGAGTTGGTGATGAAGCGGCTGTCGTAGGTAGTCCCGTACAGCGGCACGCCGATGGTGGCATTGTATGACGTCAGCGTCGGGCTGATGGTGAGCAGCTTGTAAGCGCTCTGCGCCGTATGATCACGGGAATAATCGCCCGTCACGGTCACTTCGAGATCATCGCTCACCAGCGCGCGCAGAGAGGCCCGCGCCGCCTTGGTGTTGATGTTGCCGAGCTTGCCGACCTCACATCCGGATTCCGTCGTTCTCTGGCGCAGCAGGTAGGACAGCGGCGCCGTGCCCGCGCCGGTGCTGCCGGGGTTGGCGCAGGCGAAGTCCAGCACGGACATATAGCCCTCGCGGCTCAGCGACGCACCGGAAACGCGCAGGAAGACGCGATCCTTGATGAGCGACGCATCGAAGGCGCCGCGCACGTCCATGCGGTCGTAGCTGCCTGCGGTCGCTTCGACATAGCCGGTGTTGCTGCCGGTCGCCTGCTTGGAAACGAGCCGAAGCGCGCCGCCGAGCGAGTTCTTGCCGAACAGCGTGCCCTGCGGACCGCGCAGAACCTCAGCGCGCTCCAGGTCCAGCAGGCCGAGCACGCCGCCGAACACCGTGCCGTGATACACGTCGTCAACATAGACGCCGATCGCAGGCTCGATGGTGAACTGATAGTCGGACTCGCCGATGCCACGGATGGTCGACTGGAGCGACTTGCCAAAGGCAGCGCTGCCTTCCCGCAGATAGATGTTCGGCGTGGTGTTGGACAATGCGGTCACGTCCCGCGCATCGCGCGCCACTAGTTCGTCGCCGGTGACGGCGGTGATGGCGATCGGCACGGTCTGCAGGCGTTCCTCGCGGAAGCGCGCCGTCACCACGATGTCACCGTCGGTTCTGGCCGTCTCGGCCGCATCCTGCGCGATGGCAGGCGCCGTGACGCACAGGCTTGCCAGCACGGCTGCCGATGCAGAACAACCAAAAATCGTCTTGAGCCCCATATCACTCTCCCTTGAAATCGCTGCTACTCTAAGCGCCGCTCTTTGGGCGGTAGCTTGGCTGGCGCGTGGGCCGCGGCTGACGAGCCGGCGGCGTGTCGATCCAACGATGGGCGGATATCATCGCTCATGAACAGCGGCCATGAGGGCGCGGCGATAACCGTTATTCAGCTTGTGCATATCGACCCCCCACGGCGGCGCTGATCAGGTCCGCCGCGCCTCGATCGCTGACATTTCCTCGCCATATTCACAAATGGTCGAGCGACGCAGGTCGCGCTTCACACCGAAGTAATCGAACGGGCGGGCGCGATGCAGGGTGCACCGATTGTCCCAGATGAGCAGGTCTCCCTGCTGCCACCGGTGGCTGTAGATAAATTGCGGCTGGGATGCGAAGGCGACGAGGGCGTCCAGCAAGGCGCGACCCTCGGCTTCATCCATGCCGATGATATGGTCCGCATGCGAGCCGATCACGAGGCACTTTCGGCCGGACGCGGACAGGCCAACAATGTCATGGGTGACCGCCGGATACATCTCCTTGAGCGCCAGCGTGCCCTCAAAGCCGATGCGCTGGCGCGAGATCCAGACATTATGCTCGGCAATGCGCCCGTCGATACGGCTCCGTAGATCCTCGGGCAGCGCGTCGTACACGGCACGGGTGTCGACCAGCTCCGTCTCACCGCCCTCGCTGGTGACGCTGTGGCCGAGCAGGAGTGACCATTTGGTTGGCATGGCGTGGAAGGAACTGTCCATGTGGAACAGCTCATTGCCCTTGTTGTTGGCGACCGCCTTGTCGTCCGGCGCCATGATCTCTCCGTCCAGCCGAAGATTGGAGGCATCGTACAGCAATGGGCTGATCCGCTTGCGGGGAGCGGCGCCATCAGAGCGCGTGCCATGCGGCAATTCCAGCGGGCCGAACGCCCGGCTGAAGCGAATGTGATCCGCGTCATCGATGTGCGATTGCCCGCGGATGACGAGCACGGCATGTTGCGCCATCGCCTCTTCGACGAAGTCGACCAGCGCCTGATCCGGCTCGCTGGAAAGGTCAGCGCCGATAAGTTCCGCTGCAAACAGCGGATGAAGCGGATTGATCTCCATGCATCGTCTCCCGATATTTTTATCGAGACTTATGGCGTGGCCTGACGAGGGCAACGGTGTGGTGGCGCATGGGGCTTATCGGCTCCGTGCATAACGCCATCACGAAGTGGAGCTTGAGCCCGCCCCATTAGCCACTCGCCGTTACAGGCCGCGCCGCGGCTTTATGTTTGACTACAGCCCTTCGCTTGGCGCAGTTGCGCTGCGGGTGCGAAGAGAGATCTCATGAGAATCGTCATCGTCGATGATAGCGGCGCGCGCGCGACGGTCCTTGAGGAAGGGCTGCATGATGCCGGCTATGACGACATCCATGTCGTTCCCCCACGCGGCGCCTTCGTCGCGCGGCTCGAGCGCATGGCGCCGGACGTGGTGCTGATGGACCTCGGCAACCCCAGCCGCGATACACTGGAAGAAATGCTCACCGTCAGCCGTGCGCTGGCCAAGCCGATCGCGATGTTCGTCGACCAGTCGGATGACAGCATGATCGAGGCCGCGATCGATGCCGGCATCTCGGCCTATGTGGTGGACGGGCTGCGCAAGGAGCGGATCAAGCCGATCCTCGATCTGGCGATCCGTCGCTTCAATGCCTTCGCCCGGATGCAGGCTGAGCTGGACGATGCCCGCACGCAACTGGCCGACCGCAAGACGATCGACCGCGCCAAGGCCATCCTTATGGCCCAGCGCGGCCTCGGCGAGCCGGAGGCCTATGCGCTGCTCCGCTCCAGCGCGATGAACCAGGGGAAGAAGATGGTCGATATCGCCGCGGCCCTGATTACCGCGCATGACCTGCTGGGAGGCACGCCGTGACGCCGATCCGCATTGCTTTTTTGGGCCTGACCGATGCCGCCGTGCTCGTCGCCGCGCGCGAAAAGGGATTCGCGCAGGCCGAGGGCGTCGCGCTCGATCTGATGCGCGATACCAGTTGGGCGACGCTGCGCGACCGGCTCGTCTACGGCCAGGTGCAGGCCGCGCACATGCTGGCCCCGCTCGCGGTGGCGGTCACGCTGGGCTTGAGCCAGCAGCCTTGCGCGCTTTCCGCGCCCTACAAGCTCAACGTCAATGGCAATCTCATCGTCATGGCGCCCGGCTTTTCCGCCGCGCTGGAGCCGGGCACGTCCGCGCGCCTCAACGATCCGCTGGCGACCGCGCATGATTTCGCCACCGCCATCGGTCTGCATCATCGCAAGCCGATCATCGGCGTCGTCCATCGCTTTTCCAGCCATGCTCTTGTGCTGCGCTACTTCCTCGCCAGTGCCGGGATCGACCCGGACCGCGACGTGGTGATGCGCGTCCTGCCGCCTTCCTTGATGGTCGAGGCGATGCGCGCGGGCGAGATCGACGGGTTCACGGCGGGAGAGCCATGGGGCAGTGCGGCCATCGAGGCTGGGCTTGCCGAAGCCGTCGCCGCGAGCGAGCGTCTCTGGCAGCGCGGCGTCGAAAAGGTGCTCACCTTCCGCACCGACTGGATGGAAGCCAATCCGGATGCCGTCGATGCGCTGCTGCGCGCCATGGCCAAGGCGGCGCTCTGGTGCGACGATCCCGCCAATCGCGCGGAACTGGCCTTCCTGCTCGCCGGGCCGGCCTATCTTGATCAGCCAATCGCGCTGGTGGAGCGTGGGCTGGCCGGGCGCATCGTTGCGCGGCAGGGCGAGCCGCCGGTCGACCTGCCCGACTTCCTGCTCTTCGCCCGTGAGGCCACGCCCTTTCCCTGGCAGAGCCAGGCGCTGTGGATCTACTCCCAGTTCGTGCGCTGGCGCATGGTGAAGCCGAGCGAGGCGAGCCGCGCCAAGGCCGCGTCCGTCTTCCGCCCGGACATCTACCGCCGCGCGCTGGCCGACAGCGACGCGCCGATGCCGGGCGCCAGCAGCAAGGTGGAAGGCGCCCTCACCAGCCCACTCCCCATCGGCGCCCCGCGCGGCGCGATAACGCTGGGGCCGGATCGCTTCTTCGATGGCCGCAAGTTCGATCCGGATCAGATCGAGGCTTATCTGGCGGGGTTCGAGCGGGGATGAGGGCGGCTTGATCGAAGTCGGAACGCACACGGGGGCTTTGCGGAACACACCTCCGTTCGGCCTGAGTAGCTGCTGAGCCTGTCGAAGCAGCGTATCAAAGGACTGTCCCGCGCGCTGCTATGCTTCGATACGGCTCTTCGATACGCGCCGTGCGGCGCTACTCAGACCCTACTCAGCACGAACGGGAAAGATCGGCAAAGCCCGCGTCCGACGTCAAAGCGAACACGCTCGCCTGAAACTGCTCCGAGCCGCGCATAAAATTGGCCCACAATCGCCCTCCAACTCTGCCCAAAATTGTGCCTTGCAACATGAGCCGAATCGCGAGATAGTAGCCCCGTTACGCGACGAGGCGTGACCGCTTGGACAGGCGCTCCATTGAGGGAGCGGGCCGCGTCCTCCCAAATTTTGCAGCAAAGCCGCTGGCCAGACATGTGCATTTTTTGTGCGCATCGTCTGCCGAGCGGCTTTTTTCGTTTCACCGCCCATCAAGGGGCTTCGTCACTAAGGGGACGTGACATGGCAACGATAATCCGTGACGTACAGGGCATGAGCGCCACACCGGCATCATCCGAGAAAAGCAATTTCTGGCGCGTGGGCCACAAGCCGACGCTGATCGCCTCGTTTCTCTATTTCGATCTCGCCTTCATGGTCTGGGTGATGCTCGGCCCGCTTGCGCCGGACATCTCCGCTACGCTGGGCCTGTCCGCTGCGCAGAAAGGCCTGATGGTTGCAACACCCACGCTGATGGGCGCCATCCTGCGCGTCGTGAACGGGCTGCTGGTGGACCGGATCGGTCCCAAGCTCTCCGGCGCGATCAGCCAGGTCATCGTCATCTTCGGACTGATGACGGCGTGGATGATGGGCGTGGACAGCTTCGGCGGCACGCTGGCGCTGGGCGTGATCCTCGGCTTTGCGGGCGCCAGCTTTGCCATCGCGTTGCCGCTCGCCAGTCGCTGGTATCCGCCCGAGCATCAGGGCAAGGCGATGGGTCTTGCCGGCATGGGCAATTCCGGCACGGTCCTCGCCGCGCTGTTCGCGCCGACGCTGGCCAAGCTCTTTGGCTGGAACGCGGTGTTGGGCCTCGCCTGCATTCCGCTCGCGATCGTCTTCGTGATCTACATGGTGATGGCCAAGGACGCGCCGAATCAGCCCGCGCCCAAGAATGTCCTCGAATATTTCAAACCGCTCCAGACGGCGGACGCCTGGTGGCTGATGGGCTTTTATGCCGTCACGTTCGGCGGTTTCTCGGGACTGTCCGCCTCGCTCAGCATCTACTTTACCGACCAGTTCCTGCTCAGCCCGATCATGGCCGGTTATTGCACGGCGGCCTGCGTGTTCGCCGGATCACTGGTACGGCCGATGGGCGGGGCGCTGGCGGATCGGGTCGGCGGCATCAACACGCTTGTGCTGGTGTTCCTCGTCGCCGCGCTGGCCCTTGCCGGGGTGAGCATGGCGACCACGCTCCCCGCCGCTCTCGGTCTTTTCGTGCTGGCCATGCTGGCGCTGGGGACGGGCAATGGTGCGGTGTTCCAGCTCGTGCCGCAGCGCTTCCAGGCGGAAATCGGCATCATGACCGGGCTGGTCGGCATGGCTGGCGGCGTGGGCGGCTTCTACTTGGCCTCCTCGCTCGGGTTTGCCAAGCAACTCACCGGCAGCTTCTCTTCGGGCTTCCTGATCTTCGCCGGCCTCGCGGTTCTGGCGCTCGCGGGGATGCTGGCGGTCAAGAGCAAGTGGCGCGCGACCTGGACGACCGGCGCGCGCATCTGATGACGTGACGATGGGGCGGGGCCGGTGGCTCCGCCCGTCTCATCAGGGGGAAAATCATGAAATACTTTTCTATCACGGCGGCCCTGCTGGTCGCCGCCGGGCCGGCTTGCGCCCAGGATCTGACGGTCAAGCCGCTCGCCGAACTGCGCCTGCGCTATGAGAGCGTCGATCAGGACGGGCTGGCCCAGCCGCAAGCCGATGCGGCAACGGCCCGGCTCCGCGCCGGCGCGCAAGCCAGCCTCGGGCCACTCTCCGCGCTGGTGGAAGGGCAGGGCACGCTCCGCCTCGCAGGGGATGCCTTTGACGGGTTGAACGGCGCAGCCAACCGGCCGCTTATCGCCGACCCGCAAAATGTGGCTCTGTCCCGCGCGCAGATTGCCTATCGCGCGCCCGCCTTCGCGCTGACGGCCGGGCGGCAGCGCATCATGCTGGATGACGAACGCTTCGTGGGTGCTGTGGGCTTCCGGCAGAACGGCCAGAGCTTCGATGCCGTGCGGGCCGAATGGACCGGCCTCCCCGGCCTGCGCGCGGATGTCGCCTATGTCTGGCAGGTGCGCACACTCTGGGGCGTGGATGGCGCCGGTGCCCGGCCGCGCAGCATCGACGGCGACAGCATGCTGACCAACGTCTCCGCAAAGACGCCGCTCGGCACCGTCACCGGCTTTGCCTATCTGATCGATCAGGACGAGGCGGCGGTGCAGGGCTATCGGCTCTCCAGCCAGACCTATGGCGTCCGGCTCGCCGGGGCGCGCAAGCTCTCGGCCTCCACGAAGCTCGGCTATGCGTTCAGCTACGCGCGGCAGAGCGATTATCGCCGCAATCCCAATGATTATGCGGCGGACTATTGGCTGGCGGACGTGACGCTGGATGTGGCCGCCCTCAAGCTCAATGCCGGCTATGAAGTGCTCGGCGCGTCCGGCGGCGCCGCGTTCACCAGCTTCCAGACGCCGATCGGCACCAATTTCAAGTTTCAGGGCTGGGCGGACAAGTTCCTCACCACCCCGCCCGATGGCCTGCGCGATCTTTACGCCGGCGCAAGCTACGGCCGGCGGGGTGTAACGGTGCAGGCCATTTATCACCGCTTCGAGAGTGACCGGCTGGAGCGGCATTATGGCGACGAGATCAATCTCCTCGCCAGTGTGAAGCGTGATAAGGCCACGGTATCTGCGCGTTTTGCACGCTATGAGGCGGACAGCTTCGGGACCGACACCAGCAAGCTGTGGCTGCAACTGGATTGGGCGCTGTGACGATGACGCGCCGGAATCGCTTGCGCGGTTTGGCGAATCGCGTCATGTTGCAGTGCGAAGGGCAAGGACGCCCGACGGATTTCATAGCTGAGACTGGCCCGCGGATGGGCCGTCAAGGCGCGATGTGATGGCAAAGCCGCCATCCAGGCTTCGGTTCAAACACCGGAGCCCGGATGGCGGCTTTTTTCGTTTTGGAGCAAGGCACATGGACTTCCAGGATTATCGGGGCGGAGGGGCAGCACCGGAGGCGGGACCATCGGAAGGGGCATCGGGCGGCAGCGCCGCGCCCCGCGAACATCTGGTGGTAATCGGCAATGGCATGGCCGGTTGCCGCGCCGTCGAGGAGCTGCTGGCGCGCGATGCCGGGCGCTACCGCGTCACCATCTTCGGCGCCGAGCCGCATGTGAACTATAACCGCATCATGCTCTCCCCCGTGCTGGCCGGGGAAAAGAGCTTTGACGAGATCGTCATCAATACGGCCGACTGGTATCGGGAGAACGGCATCGATCTGATCATGAGCGATCCGGTCATCGCTATCGATCGTGCCGCGCGCACCGTCACCAGCCGTTCGGGCCGGATCGTCGCTTATGACCGCCTGCTCATCGCCACCGGATCGGACCCGTTCATCATCCCCGTACCCGGGTATGACTTGCCCGGCGTCATCAGCTTCCGCGACATGAAGGATGTCGACACGATGGTCGCCGCAGCCGATGCCAAAAATAACGGGGGTGGCGGCGAGGCGATCGTGATCGGTGGCGGGTTGCTCGGGCTGGAGGCGGCGCACGGACTCTCCCTGCGCGGCATGAAGGTGACGGTGCTGCACCTGCCCGGCACGCTCATGGAGCGCCAGCTTGATGAAGCCGCGGGCTGGCTGCTCAAGACGGCGCTGGAGGCGCGTGGCCAGACCATCCTCACCGGTGCCGATACCGCTGAAATCTTTGGGCAGGGCAAGGTCGAGGGCGTGCGCCTGAAAGATGGCCGCGAGATCCCCGCCAGCCTCGTCGTCATGGCCGTCGGCATCCGCCCTTCTGTCGCGTTGGCGCGCGAGGCGGGGCTCGAGGTCGGTCGCGGCATCAAGGTCGACGATCATATGGTTACCTCGGACCCCGCGATTCTGGCCGTCGGCGAATGCGTCGAGCATGACGGGCAGGTCTACGGCCTCGTCGCGCCCTTGTGGGACATGTGCCGCAGCCTGGCGGACGGCCTCACCGGCAAGGTCAACCCCTATCGCGGTTCGGTTACCTCCACCAAGCTCAAGGTCTCGGGCATCGACGTCTTCTCCGCGGGCGATTTCTCCGGCGCGGGCGCAGGCTGCGAGGACATCGTGCTGCGCGATGCCAGCCGGGGCGTCTACAAGCGCCTCGTGCTGCAGGATGACCGTATCGTCGGCGCGGTGCTTTATGGCGATACGGCGGATGGCAGCTGGTATTTCGACCTTCTCAAGAAGGGGGAGAGCATCGCGGACCTGCGCGATCTGCTGATCTTCGGCCAGGCCTTCGCCTCCGGGGGTGGGCAGGCGGACCCTAAGGCGGCCGTTGCGGCGCTCTCGGACGATGCCGAGATTTGCGGCTGCAACGGCGTTTCCAAGGGGCAGGTCGTCTCCTGCATCGCCAAGGGCGCCCACAGCCTCGATGCGGTGCGCGCGACCTGCAAGGCCTCGGCCAGCTGCGGCTCCTGCACGGGCCTCGTCGAGACATTGCTGGCGATCACGCTGGGCGATGATGTCCAGTCCGGTCCCAAGACGATGTGCAAATGCACCAGCTTCACCCATGACGATGTGCGCCGGGAGATCGTCGCGCAGGGCATGCGGTCGATCCCCGAGGTGATGCAGAAGCTGCACTGGACCACGCCGGATGGCTGCGCCTCCTGCCGTCCCGCGCTCAATTATTATCTGCTCTGCGCCCTGCCGGGTGACTATGTGGACGACCAGCAGAGCCGCTTCGTCAACGAACGCCTCCATGCCAACATCCAGAAGGACGGCACTTATTCGGTCGTGCCGCGCATGTGGGGCGGCCTCACCAATCCGCGCGAGCTGCGCGCCATCGCCGATGTGGTCGAGAAATATGAGGCGCCGATGGTCAAGGTCACCGGCGGCCAGCGGCTCGACATCTTCGGCATCAAGAAGGAGGATCTGCCCGCCGTCTGGGCGGATCTCAATGCCGCCGGCATGGTCTCGGGCCATGCCTATGGCAAAGCGCTGCGCACGGTGAAGACCTGCGTGGGCAGCGATTGGTGCCGCTTCGGCACGCAGGATTCCACCGGGCTTGGCGTGCGGCTGGAGAAGATGAGCTGGGGCTCGTGGATGCCCCACAAGTTCAAGATCGCTGTCTCCGGCTGCCCCCGCAATTGCGCGGAAGCGACGATCAAGGATTTCGGCGTGGTCTGCGTGGACTCGGGCTATGAGCTGCATGTGGCGGGCAATGGCGGAATCCATGTGCGCGCCACGGACCTCCTCTGCCGCGTCTTCACCGAGCAGCAGGTGCTCGATTATTGCGCGGCTTACATCCAGCTCTACCGCGAAGAAGCCCGCTATCTGGAGCGCACCGCCCCCTGGGTCGAGCGGGTCGGCATCGATTATGTGAAGCAGCGCATCGTCGAGGACGAAGTGGGGCGCGAGGCCCTGTGCGCCCGCTTCCTTTATTCGCAGAGCTTCAGTCAGGACGACCCCTGGGCGTCGCGCGCGGAAGGCGGAGAGCGCGAGCAGCACGCACATATGGCGCAGTTCAAACCCGTCAAAGCGGAGGAAATGGCATGATCGGCGATTGGCTCGACATCGGCTGGGTGAACGAGATTCCCGTGCGCGGCAGCCGCACCGTCACCGTGGATGGCGCCGGGGAGATCGCCGTGTTCCGCACCGGGGACGACAAGGTCTTTGCCCTGCGCAACCGCTGCCCGCACAAGGGCGGCCCGCTGAGCCAGGGCATCGTCCATGGCCACAGTGTCGCCTGCCCGCTGCACAACTGGAACATCGCGCTGGCGACCGGAGAGGCGCAGGGTGAGGACAAGGGCTGCACGCCGACGATTCCCGTGAAGGTCGATGGCGGTCGGGTGCTGATCTGCCGCACCGGCACGCTGCAGGCGGCGGCGTGATGGGGGCTCACAAGCAGAAGCCCTTCCTCTTCAGAGGAGGGGTTGGGGTGGTGGCGATGCTTCAGCATCGCGCGCTCAGCGCATCATCGGAACTGTCCAGCACCACCCCCTGCCCCTCCTCTGAAGAGGAGGGGAGATGACTGCAATCCGCACCACCTGCGCTTATTGCGGCGTCGGCTGCGGCATTCTCGCGATGCCCACCGGCCCGCGCAGCATGGCGATCAAGGGCGATCCCGATCACCCGGCCAATCGCGGGCGGCTGTGTTCCAAGGGCACGCATCTGGGCGAGACGGTCGGGCTGGAGGGCCGTCTGCTCCACCCGATGATCGGCAACAAGCAGGCCGGCTGGGACAAAGCGCTCGATCTCGTGGCCCGCCGCTTCCGCGAAACGATAGCGCGCCACGGGCCGGACAGCGTCGCCTTCTACGTATCGGGCCAGTTACTGACCGAGGACTATTACGTCGCCAACAAACTGATGAAGGGGTTCATTGGCTCGGCGAACATCGACACCAATTCGCGCCTGTGCATGTCCAGCGCGGTGGCGGGCCATCAGCGCGCGTTCGGCGAGGATATCGTGCCCGCCAGCTATGACGATCTCGATGCGGCCGACCTGATTGTGCTCGTCGGCTCGAATACCGCATGGTGCCACCCCATCGTCTATCAGCGGATCATGGCTGCGAGGGCCGAGCGCGGCACGAAAATCATCGTCATCGATCCGCGCCGCACCGAGACGTGCGAGGATGCCGACCTGCATCTTGCGCTCAAGCCGGGCACGGATGTGGCGCTGATGAACGGGCTGCTCGCGCACTGCCGTCGCGAAGGGCTGGTGGATGCAACGTTTCTCGCCGATCACGTCGCCGCGCCGGAGGCTTTCTGGGAAGCGCTTGAGCGCGACCATGATTTGTGGAGCATCGCAAAGACCTGCGACCTTCCCCCTGCCGATCTCCAGCGCTTCTACGACCTTTTTGCGGCCACGCCGCGCACCGTCACCCTGTTCAGCCAGGGCATCAACCAGTCGATCCGCGGCACCGATCAGGTGAATGCGATCGTCAATGTCCATCTCGCCACCGGCCGCATCGGCAAGCCGGGCGCGGCCCCCTTCTCGATCACCGGCCAGCCCAATGCCATGGGCGGGCGCGAGGTGGGCGGGCTGGCGACGACGCTGGCCGCGCATCGCGGTTTTGGCGAGGAGGACGTGGCCGAGGTCGGACGCTTCTGGGCCGCCGAGCGCATGGCGACCAAGCCGGGCCTCAAGGCAGTGGACATGTTCCGCGCCATTGCGGAAGGGCGCATCAAGGCACTGTGGGTGATGGCGACCAATCCCGCCGTCTCGCTGCCGGATGCCGCCCGCGTGCGCGAGGCGCTGGAGACTTGCCCGTTCGTCGTCGTCTCGGACGTGATGGCCGATACCGATACCACCCGCTTCGCCCATGTGCGCCTGCCCGCCGCTGCGTGGGGGGAGAAGGATGGCACCGTCACCAACAGCGAGCGGCGCGTCAGCCGCCAGCGCGCGGTGCTACCGCTGCCCGGCGAGGCGAAGCCGGACTGGTGGATCATCAAGGAAGTCGGCCGCCGCATGGGCTGGCGCACGGCCTTTGGCTATGCGCATCCGGCGGAAATCTGGCGCGAACATGCCCGCTTGACCACCTATTGCAATGAGGGCGCCCGCCTGCTCGACCTGCGCGACAAGGTGGCGCTGGGCAATGCGGATTATGACGCGCTCGAACCTTTCCAATGGGGCGGCACGCCCTTTGCCGATGGGCGCTTCTCCACCCCGGACGGCAAGGCGCGGCTGGTGCCGGTCGTCCAGCGCGAGGCCGAGGCGCAGTTGCGCGACTGGCCGATGACGCTCAACACCGGGCGTTATCGCGATCAGTGGCATACGATGACACGCACGGGCCTCAGCCCCAAACTCGCCCGCCATCGCGAGGAGCCGCTGGTCGAGGTGCATCCCGCCGATGCCGCTGAACTGGGGCTGGAAGACCGCGCACTGGCGCGCGTGGTGACGCCGCAGGGCGAGAGCCTGTTCCGCGTCGCGCATATGCCCGGCCAGCGCCGGGGCGAGGCGTTCACGCCGATCCACTGGGCCGATTGCCAGTCCACCGGCGGGCGCACCGGCCTGCTCGCGCGCCCGCTGGTTGATCCGCACAGTGGTCAGCCCGGCTTCAAGATGACGCCCGCGCGCGTCGAGCCGGTCGCGGTCGACTGGCGCGGCTTCCTCATCCTCCACGGCTCGGCACTGGGCGCCCCCAAGGCACCGCATTGCCTCTGGGCGACGCGCATCGCCGTGCCCAATGGCGCGCTCTATGAGCTGGCCGGGGAGGGCGATCCCGCCGCGCTTGATGCGGCCCTGCCCCGCGGTCAGCGCATCGAGGCGAGCGATCCCTCACGCGGCACGCGGCGCGTCGCGATCCTGCAGGACGGGCGCCTCGCTGCCGTGCTGTTCGTCACCCGCGACGGCGACCTGCCGGCGCGCGACTGGCTCATCGGCCAGCTTGCCCAGCCGCAGGGGCCGCAGGTGCTCGCTGGTCGCGCACCGGGCGCGCAGGTCGATGTTGGCCCGATCATCTGCGCCTGCTTCGGCGTGGGTCTCCACGCCATCGTCGCGGCCATTCGCGCGCAGGATCGCGTCGATGTCGCCGCCATTGGCGCGGCGCTCGGCGCCGGCACCAATTGCGGCTCCTGCCGCCCCGCCATTGCGCAGCTCATCGCTGCCGAAAAGAAGGAGGCCGTTCATGGCTGAAGCATTTGTACCCGGCACTATCTGGCTCGTCGGTGCCGGGCCGGGCGATCCCGATCTGCTTACCCGCAAGGCCCTGCGCCTGCTCGAACAGGCCGATGTGGTGTTCTACGATGCGCTGGCCGGGCGAGACATTCTCGATCTTGCCCCGCAGGCCGAGCATGTCAGCGTCGGCAAGCGCTCGGGCCGCCACAGCAAGGATCAGGCGACGATCGACCAGCTGATCGTCGCGGCGGCGCTGGCCGGACGGCGAGTGGTGCGCCTGAAGGGCGGGGATCCCTCGATCTTCGGCCGCTCGACGGAGGAACTGACGGCCTGTGCCGCGCATGGCATCCCTGTCTACATCTGCCCCGGCATCACGGCTGCCAGCGCCGCGGCCGCCAGCGGTCTCGTCTCGCTCACCTTGCGCGGTGCGGCACGGCAACTCACCTTCCTCACCGCCCATGCGCGGGGCAAGGAGCCGCTCGATGTGGATTGGACGCGCCTCGCGGCGGGCGAAGCGACGCTCGCCATCTATATGGGCCGCGACGCCGCGCCGGAAATTGCCCGCAACCTGATTGCCGCCGGACTGCCCCCGGAGACACCGGTCATGGTCGCCGTCAATGTCTCCCGCCCGGATGAGCGCCTGCTGCGCGGCCGGCTCGATGCGCTGGCCTTTCTCGTGCGCACCATCGGGCGCGACGATCCCACCCTGCTGCTGATCGGCGATGCGCTGCTGTGCCCGGGGAGCGAGCGCAAGCGCGCCGCGGCGTTGGCGCAGATAGGACAGGCTACCACGCAGGATTGATCTATCGCTCAGATAACAGGGTCGAAATGGCAGCGTCCTTTCGCAACAGGACGCTGTGTCAGGCAATTTTTCCTGATCTGAACTTAAACGATTGTGTAGCGTAACCAATGTCCAGACGCTTGATTTCTCAGGTGTCTGAGGGCGCAGTATCTTCAAAGTTTATGCGCTGCTGAATTTTGGTAGCGATGCAATCACGACGCCCGCCTTGCTTTCACCTTGCAATTGCAGAAAATGGGTTCCAACGAACTCCCGCATGCCAGTGGATCGAATAGCTGGCAGGCGGCTAAATCCTCCATAAGGACTGCATCAGATGTTTAGAAGACTGTCGCTTGAGACGGGTCTGAAATCGATCGGTACCCGCGTTGAGGAGTATGCCATCATCGCAATAGTCGTGGTCGGCCTTAGCTGGCCGGCTTCACTTTTGGCGGCTCCAACTCCGACTCCGGCGGCACCTGTTGAATCGGTCAGGCTTTTGCCGCGTACCGGGCCGTTCACGGTGACGATGGAGACGGTGCCGAGCTTGCCCAACCACGTCGTTTATCGCCCTGAGGGCGTCAAAGGCCGTATGCCGATCGTCGCCTGGGGGAATGGCGGCTGCGCGGCGGTGGGCAATCGCTACCGCAGGTTCCTGACGGATATCGCATCGCGGGGCTTTTTGGTGATTGCGGTCGGGCAGATCGGCGATGCGCGATACGAGACGGATCATGACGCCGAGCCCTACATGCCGACGGGCCCGATCGATTTCAACGCGCCTGGCCCTTCCGAATCCGTGGAACTGAGCAGGGCGATCGATTGGGCTGCGGCGGAGAGCCAGCGTCGCGGTAGCGCCTATTTCAAACGGGTCGACACGCGCCATGTTGCCGTGATGGGCCATTCCTGTGGCGGGCTGCAGGCGCTGGCGGTGACGGTGGCCGATCCTCGGGTGACGACAGCGGTCATCCTCAACAGCGGGGTTTGGTCCACCGGTCCGGGCGGTCTGCCGGGTGCGCGCGTGACCAAAGCCGATCTGGCGCGAGTCAAAGTGCCCATCGCCTATTTCAGCGGCGATCCGTCCGATGGCGCCCATGCGAACAGCAAGGATGATTTCAGCCGGTTGGGCTCTGTGCCGGCGGTCTGGGCCTATCGTGCCGGCGCGGGCCATACCGCGCAATATTGGGGGCCGCCGGATGAAGACGAATATAGCCGGGTGACCGGCGCTTGGCTGCAATGGCAATTACAAGGCGACAAGAAGGCGGCCCAGGTGTTCCGGGGCGCGGATTGTTCGCTTTGCAGTGACAGCAAGTGGACGCTGGCGCGACATGATATTCCCTAGGCGGGACGGATCATCAGTCAGCGCTGATGGCTGCTATAGCGGCTTCTCGTATATGACGAGGAGCCGCTATTTTTTTATCCCGGTTCCACCTGGAAGGAGATCGATCCCGAGCATCCCGACCATCTGGCGTGATGGCTAAGAATGGCCGTCCCCGGGGGGGCGCGACGGCATCAGCCGAGCACACAGCCCCCGGGGCAGCCGGACTTGTTACACCATCGCCCAGTAAGTGAAGATGGATTGAGACTCGCGGCGGTCTGCCTTGCCGACGAAAATCGTGCGGCTCAGCCAGTCGTGCGGGCCAACCGGCGCATCGAAGCGCGGGGTGAGGCCCATATAATATTCGGAAGGATCGACCGGCTCATATTTGCGCATCCGTTCCAGCACCTCTTTGCTGCCATAGCGAACGCCGGTGTTGTGCAGCTCAATAATGGTGCCGTCATCGGCCTCGATCAGGTAGCGGGCGTCGAACCGCACCGTGTCGTCCGGCTTCACCGTCGGCCAATCGCCACCGCTGTGCGGGATGATCTTGCCGTTCAGCTTGGGGCCTTTCACGGTGCCGCCGAGAACACCAACATAGCCGCGATCCATGCCCCAGAAGGTCGGGCCGTAACGCAGGCGCTTGCCCAGCTCGATCTTGATTTCGAATGCGAATTCGAAGCTCGGCGGCGTCAGCGCCTTTCCGGTCATGTCGGAGATCTGCTGCTGCCGCGCGGCCGCTGCGCTCGTTTGGGCAGCGGCCATGGCCGGGAGTGCAGTGGCGACACCAGCAGCGCCGATGCCGGCAGACAACAAGCTGCGGCGCGAAAATGACTCATTACTCATATAGACTTCCTCTCTATCGCCCGAAGGCTCTCGCAGGCTGACGATGGGGATGCAGAAACATGGGTACCGCAGAATTGTCAGACCATAAACACCAGTCGAGGACCGGTGAGGCGGAGCTTGGTCGCAAAAAAACAGATCATTGGCAAGATTGGCGGTCTTGCTGATGGCATGATGGCTCCAATTTCGTACCCCATTCCTGCATGGACAGCCGCGCACATCGGAAAACGGCTGTTGAGCGCCCCGTATTCCGATCTTCTTAGAGCGTCACGAACGCGGGGACGCCCGGTTCCGACCCCGCCGCGCCATCGCAAATCGGCTGAGAGTTCGTCGCGCCAGCGCTCTCTGCACGAGCGGCAAAGGCATAAATTCGCTGCATAATCTGACAGCTTGTGCGCGCCGTGCTGGCTTTAAGGCCGCAATCCGGCTAGCTGACGCTGCAAAACTCGGCGCAACCATGGGTGGGCAATGACAAAATCCGCAACGAACAAGGCGAGCCGCCGGCCGGTGCAGCTGAAGCGGCAGAAAACGAGCCTGCACCGTCGGATCGCGCACGATCTCGGCGTGGCGATCGTAACGGGCAAGCATCATCCCGGCGATATCCTCGCGACTGAGCTCAATGCCAGCGATGAGCTGAGCGTTTCCCGCAGCGCCTACCGTGAGGCGATCCGTGTGCTTGCCGCCAAGGGCCTGGTTGAGTCCCGCCAGCGCACCGGCACCGTTGTCATGCCCATCACGCGCTGGGCGTTGCTTGACCCGGACGTGATGGAGTGGATGTTCGAGGGCGGCGCCTCCACATCCGTGCTCGAGGGATTGGTCGAGATGCGGCTGATCATTGAGCCCGCAATTGCGAGCCTTGCAGCGCAGCGGCGCACGCTCCAGCAGATCGCGAGAATGCGCGAGGCTTTGCAGGACATGGAACGTTTTGGCCTGACAAGCGAGAAGGGACAGGCGGCGAACCGCCAGTTCTATGAAGTGCTGTTACAGGCGACGGCCAATCCCCCGCTGGTCAATCTGGGCAACAGCCTTGGCACTTTTGTGCTGTGGTATACCGAATTTCAGGGCGGCAGCAGCACGCCGCGCGAAACCGTGCGCGAACATTGGGCGCTGTTTGATGCCGTCGCCGCGGGCGCAGCCGAGGAAGCATCCGCTGCCATGGAAGGCCTGATCCGCAGCACCTGACCTGCGACGCGGGCTACCGGGCTCTGCCAATCATAAAGCGCCCTGCCCCGTAGCACTCGCTATTGCGCAGTATATGCCATGAGCATTCTGTGTGGTTTTCCTCAAATTGTCTGTTTTTTTGTGGCCCCGTCCGCGCGATGTTGGTATCGGCGCCGGCGCGTCATGGCCAGACGATCGGCCGGACGGTGAATATTTATAGGGCTGAAGCATCTTAAGATGCTGAAAAGAGATAGATGTGAGGGGCTTGGGATGGCGGGCGGTCAGATAATCGGCGATTCGCTAGATGCGGACCAACTGCGGCGGATTAGCTCTGCCGGAGTCCTGTCATGACCGCTTTTCCTCAGACCATTCATTTCACGGGCCTTAATACGCCTGTTCGCACCGAAGCGTCTGTCCGCAACCTGCTGGTGGAAGGCGAGATCCCGTCCGAGATTGAAGGCGCCTTCTTTCGCGCGGTCCCGGATCCGGCCCACCCGCCCATGTTCGATGACGATCATATCCTGTCGGGAGACGGGATGATCGCGCGTTTCAAGTTCGAACACGGCGCTGTGGATTATGACATTCGCTATGTCGAAACCGCGCGTTATGCGGCCGAGCGCGAAGCCCGGCGCGCGCTGTTCGGCCAGTATCGCAATCCCTTTACCGATGACCCCAGCGTTGCGGGGGTTGATCGCACGGTCGCGAACACGACGCCGCTTTGGCATGCAGGTCGGCTGTTCATGACGAAGGAGGATGGCCGCGCCTATCGCGTGGACCCGACGACCCTGGACACGCTCGGTGCCTGGGATTTCGGCGGCGCCCTCAAATCGGAGACGATGACGGCCCATTCGCGGATCGATCCCGAGACCGGCGAATTGTTTTTCTTCGGCTATGAGGCCGATGGCGAATGTTCGCGGGCGATCGCCTATGGGATTGCCGATCGCGACGGCAACCTGGTTCGCGAGCAGTGGTTCGACCAGCCCTATGGCGGCATGATCCATGACTTTGCGATCACGAAGAGCCGCGCGATTTTCCCGATTTTTCCGACCACCACCGATCTTGAGCGGCTGCGCATCGGCGGGCCGAAATGGGCCCATGAGCAGGACCTGACCTGCCGCGTTGGAATCATGCCGCGCGATGGCGATGTCGCTGCGATGCGCTGGTTCGAAGGCGCGGCTGGCGCGTCTGCTTTCCATATCATGAACGCGTATGATGAAGGCGATCGGGTTCATCTCGATATCTTCGTATCCGACACGAACGCATTTCCGTTCATGCGCGAAGCGGGAGGAATCCAGCGCGCGCAGCAGGAGATCCGCGGTGCCTTCGAACGCTGGACGTTCGACCTCAGCAAGGATGGCTCTTCCTACGAAGGACGGCCGCTCGGCCCTCCGGGCGACATGCCGCGCATTCGCGATGCCGATACCGGCCTGCCGTACAGCTTCGGCTGGTATCTGACGGTCAATCCGAAGGGGCCGCCTCCGCTGCCCGGCGGCCCGGTCGGCATGACCTTCAACATGCTCATCCGCATCGATGTGGCGCATGGCGGGCTCGACGCGCTCGCACTGCCGCCCGGTCACGCAATCAGCGAGCCCGTTCATGTGCCCTCGGCCGCGCCGGGGCATGACGGGTGGCTGCTTGCTGTGGTCGATCGCCAGGTCGGCGATCAGGCCTTCGCCTCGCAGCTATGGGTCATCGATGCTGGCGCGGTCGGGGCGGGGCCGGTTGCCAAGGTGCATGTGCCGCTGCCCTCGCGCGCTCAGGTGCATGGCACATGGGTGCCAGCCACCCAACTGGCGCTGGCAACGACCTGAAACCAAAGCAGTAATTCCGGGCGCCCGGCGCCTTCTTTTTCATTCAGTTTTGCAATCGATTGAAATTCAATGGTTCGGCCCGCTCGTAGAGAGCGGTGCTTTTAGGAGGGAATGAAGACCATGAGCATCTGGCATATCAACGGCGCGACCTGGTTGCGCAACTCCGTCGCGGTCGGCGCGATGGCAATCGCTTGTGCGGCACCCGCCTTCGCGCAGGAGGCGGCTCCGTCGACGGCACCCGTCAATCAGGCGGAACCGACCGCACAGGCCGAGGACGGCATCAGCGAAATCGTCGTGACCGCGCAGTTCCGTGGCCAGAGCGCCCAGAAAACGCCGCTCGCGATCACGGCCTTGTCGGCTGAGACGATCGCCGCGCAGGGGCTGACCACCGTCAGCGATATCGCAGCCCAGGCCCCTAACGTCGTGCTCCAGCCGGCTCCTGCTGGCGCCGGTCCGTCGGTTCAGTCCTTCATTCGCGGCGTGGGCCAGGTGGACTTCAATCCCGCCGTGTCGCCCGGCGTCGGCACCTATATCGACGACGTCTATTACGGCACCATCGCTGGCGCGAACTTCGATCTGGTCGACCTCGATCGCATCGAGGTCCTGCGCGGTCCGCAGGGCACGTTGGCCGGGCAGAACTCGATCGGCGGCTCGGTGAAGCTGTATTCCAAGAAGCCGACCGGCAATGGCGGCGGGTTCATCTCGCTCTCTTACGGAAGCTACAATAATGTGCGCGTGAATGCGGCAGCGGACATGACGCTGGTGCCCGATCGCCTGTTCATGCGCATCACCGGCGTGACCGATCACAAGGATGGCTATGTCACGCGGTACGATTATGCCTGCACGCATCCGGGTACGGAGGTTCCGTCCTTCGCGCGCGATGCGAACTGCAAGCTCGGCACTGAAGGCGGGAAGGCCGTGGCAGCCGGGCGCGTCCAGTTGCGCTGGGTGCCCACTGATGCGCTCGAGGTTAACCTTGCTGCGGACTATGTCAGCGACAAGTCGGAAGGCACGCCGCAGACACTGCTTTATGCCCGCAATGACAGCCTGACGCCCAAGAACAGCATCAATGGCGTCAGCATCGGCACCGCGACCGGCGCGTCGCAATTCATCAGCTATTCCCCGTTCGGCGCGTTCGCTGGCGACAGCTTCAGCACGAGCCCCTATACCAACTACGCGACCTATTGCGACCCGACCCCGAGCAGCCGCTCGGGCGCCTATTGCCTGGATTCAAGCTCGGCGACCAAGGGCGGCGGCGTCTCTCTGACGATCGACTACAAGCTTGCCGACAATGTCTCGTTCAAGTCGATCACAGCCTATCGCAAGCAGAAGATGGAGTTCTCGCAGGATAATGATGCGACGCCCGTCCCGCTGGCGCAGAGCTTCAATGCGCTGACCTATCGCGAGGTGACGCAGGAGCTGCGCGTGAATGCCAGCCTGATGCAGGATGCGGTTAATCTGACGCTCGGCGGCTTCTTCATGGATGAGTTTACTGCGCTGGATTCGCGCATCGACATCCCGCCCTTCGACTTCATCGGGCGGGATCGCGTGCCCGCGAAGACCTATGCCGTGTTCGGCAACGTCGACTGGAGCGTGACCGACAAGCTGCAGCTGATCGGCGGGCTGCGCTACTCGAAGCAGGAAAAGACCTTCAAGTTCGGCCGCCTCGGCGTGCCGGGCACGCAGCTCGGCGGCCATCCCGATGGCCCGCCCTATCTGCCCTGCCCCGAAGCGGGCGGGACGATCGTCAATGTGGCGGTCTGCCCGGTGAATGGCGCCTCGGGCACCTTCAAGGGCGACAATGTCGATTATCGCATTGCAGCGCAGTACCAGTGGACCCCCACGATCATGACCTACGCGTCGGTCGCGACCGGCTTCAAGGGCGGCGGCATCAACCCGCGGCCGTACAATATCTACCAGGTCATCCCGTTCGCGCCCGAAAAGCTGACCTCCTATGAGGTTGGCTTCAAGAGCGACCTGTTCGACCGCAAGCTGCGCGTCAACGGCAGCTTCTTCTATGGCAACTACACCGATCTCCAGCTCCCGGTCAGCGCGTGCCCGGCCAACCCGGCTTATCCGGATGTGCCTCTGGCAAGCTATGCACAGCCGTGCAGCGCGCTGCTGAACGTCGGCAAGGCGGTGACCAAGGGCGGCGAACTGGAGCTGACCGCTCGCCCGACCAGCAACCTGACGCTGCAAGCCGCGGTTGGCTACATCAACATCGGCTTCAAGTCGCTGCAGGCGACGGCGATCAGCGCCGGCACCACGCTGGACTCCAAGTTCCCGCTGATCTCCGACTGGAAGGGCAGCGCGAGCGCCCAGTATCGCATCGATACGGCCAATTTCGGCACTCTGACGCCACGACTGGACATGACGTTCCAGTCCAGCTTCCAGACGTCGATCCCCAATACGACGTTCAACAAGGTGCCCGCCTATACGCTGCTCAATGCAGGCCTGACCTGGGATGCTCCGGGCGGCGATTGGCAGGTGATTGCGAACGTCATGAACCTGACGAACAAGCTTTATTACTACGCTTATCTGGATAACCGTGCGACCAATGGCACGGTGAACGGCTTCCCGGCCGCGCCGCGGCAGTGGCGCCTGACTGTGAAGCGTTCGTTCTGATGATCGGCGGCGGGGCGGCGGTTGCGATGCGACCTCTGCCCTGCCTCGAGAACCACAAGATGAAATAGGGTGGAGGCGGCAGGGTGAAAGTCGGTCGGAGAGCGATATTAACGGGCGGCGCCGCAATCGTCGCTGCCAGCACCCAGACCCCTCGCATGGCAGCCGCCGCTGTTGCTCCCTCGCGCACTGGCGGGCAGGCGGTATCCGCAGGCCGGGATACGGCACGCGTGGAAACGCAATCGGGGACGTTGGCCGGCTATCGGCAAGGCGACGTCCTGACCTTCAAGGGCATTCCTTATGCGGATGACACGGCCGGGCCAAATCGCTTCCTGCCGCCACGTCCGCCCCGTCCATGGTCGGGTGTGCGCAGCGCGCTGAGCTTCGGACCGGTCTGTCCACAAGATCGCGGATCGGGGCGGGCCAATGACGAAGAAGCGTTCATTTTTCAATGGAATGACAGCTACGAGCGCGAAGACTGCTTGCGGCTCAATATCTGGACGCGCGGCGATGCCGGTCGCCCCCGACCCGTGATGGTCTGGCTGCACGGCGGCGCGTTCATCGCCGGATCGGGCCATGACCTGCCCGCCTTCGACGGCCATAATCTGGCCGACCTGCACGACGTGGTGGTGGTCACGTTGAACCATCGGCTCAACGCGCTCGGGTTTCTCGATCTGTCGACGTTCGATTCCGCCTTCGCGGACTCCGGCAATGTCGGTCTGCTCGACATCGTAGCCGCGCTGCAATGGGTGCGCGACAATATCGTAGCGTTCGGCGGCGATCCGGCGCGCGTCACGCTGTTCGGCCAGTCCGGCGGCGGACGCAAGGTTGCGGCGCTGATGGCCATGCCCCAGGCGCGCGGGCTGTTCCATCGGGCGATCGTTCAGAGCGGCTATGTCCCCACCGGCGTGACGGTAGACGAGGCTGCGAGCCTGGCCGCCGCAACGCTCGCTGAACTGGGCATTGCGAGGACGTCGGCGCGCGCCGTGCAGGATGTGCCCTATCCGCAATTGCTTGCGGCATCGAATGCGGCAGCGCGGCGGCTCAATCCCAAGCTTGCGGGAAGCCCCATCGATCCGCGAAATTTGCCGCGCTTCTCATTTGGGCCGGTTATCGGCGGGGCCACTCTTCCCGGCGGCGTGCTCTCCGATGGCGCACTGGCGAATTCCGCGCATGTGCCGCTGATCGTCGGCACCACGCTCAACGAATTCGCAACCGGCATCAACGACCCGGCGTTCGAGGCTTTATCGGCAGCGCAATTGCGGGAACGGGTCACCGGCCTGTTCGGCGATCGTGCGGACGGCATTATCGAGGCCTTCAAAGGTCGCACGCCGCATGCTTTGCCCTGCGATCTATGGTCACGCATCGCGACCGCGCCGCTGCGCCTCAGCGCGATGGAATTCGCCCGTCGCAAGGCCGCCATCGGCGGAGCAGGCGCATGGCTGTACCAGTTCGCACGCCCTGCGCCGGTGCTGGATGGCCGGCCACGCGCATTCCATTGTGCAGATATACCCTACGCGTTCGCCAATGCCGAACGCTGCGCCACGATGACCGGAGGGGACGCGGCCGCGCTGAAGCTGTCCAATATCATGGCCGGCGCCTGGACCCGATTTGCCGGGACCGGTGACCCCAACGGACCGGGTTTGCCGCGCTGGGCGGCTGCAAATCGAGACCGACCTGCGACCATGATCTACGACGATCAGACCCGGCTCGACACCGGCAGCGACCACGCCGAACTGGCAACCGTCGCGGCTGCCTTGCGTGACTGAGCAGTCGCGGGAATTCTCAAGGTGTCGCCGTGACGGGGCCGTCGGGAGCGAGTGCGAGACACTTGATCAATACTCTGGTTTTTAAGGCCGGAGCTCCCAGCGCAAAGCCGCTTTCGCCCAAAGATGGTAAAATCGTTCGCCGCTGGCGCAGATTATTGTCGTTTCACAACAGAGTGTTGCCTCGCCATCCGATCTCTAAACGAGAGGAATTGGTGGCGCTTAAAAGTCCTACCTTTTTCCGCCTCTGTCATGCTAGGCTTCTCCCATGATATCGATCCTGCTCGCTACCGCTCTTGCCATGGCCCCGGACTCGACGCCGGCTGTGGCCCCGCCCTCATCCCAAGAAGCGCCGGCGGCAGCGCCGTCCGTTCCTACGGATCACGCTGCCTTGCTCGCCAGCAAGGACCCCAAGCTCGCGCGGAACAAGCGGCTGGTGTACGACATGTACCGGATCGTGCTCGTGGCTGGTCAGGTCGATCGCGCGCACGAGTTCATCGCGAAGGATTACATCCAGCATAATCCCAATGCCGCCCAGGGTTTGACCGGCGTGATGGATTATGTCCGCTCCTCGCGCCCGCAGCGGCCTGTGGAGGCAAAATTGAGCCTCCCCATGGTCGACATCACGGCGGAGCGGGACAAGGTCGTCATTGCATTTGTGCGCCCCGAAAAGGATGCGAACGGGCAGACCTATTACACGACCTGGTTCGACATGTTCCGGATCGAAAACGGCAAGATCGCGGAGCATTGGGACCCGATGCTGAAGGGCGAACCCAAGGTTGACCCAAATCAGAAGAAGCTCTGACTGCTAAAGGGAATCCCGTGAGCTGCGAGAAGCGCGCGGGTAGCGTTCGGCCGCAATGTCAAGTGTCTCAACTGCGCCTATTGCCCTGCGTCATTTCCAGAGCTTGGAGAACCAAAGCGATAAAATCCTGACACATGATCCGCCGCTTGCAGTTGAGCGACGTCAGCTCAATCAGCCGCGCCCTCCTTTGCGCTGACGGCTCGGCTCGCGCAACGGCGTGGCGGCTGGCATTTCAGCCGCATCGCAGGGCAGCTTGGCGAGACCGATCTCAGCGGCAGCCTCACGCTCGATCAACGCGGCGCCCGTCCGCGCGTCGTCGCGTCTCTGGCGTCCGGGGCCCTGCATCTGGCGGACGGCATGGCTGTGCTGGGGCTGCGCACGGCGACGTCCCCATCCGATGGCGAAGGCCGTCAACCCGTCGCCTCATTGCTGCCGGATGCCACCCTGTCTCCCGAAGCGTTGCGCAGTTTCGATGCTGTGGTCGACTATAAGGCCGAGCAGATCGAGGGCGTCGGGGACGCGGGCTCCGTGCTCAAGCCCGCGCATCTCGCCATGCGGCTCGCGCTGATCGATGGGCGGTTCATGCTGTCGCCGGCCAGTGTCGATCTCGCCGGCGGGTTCGTCTCATCGGATATCTACATTGATGCGCGATCCGCCCCGGCGCTTGCCCGCTACGATATTCGCCTCTCGCCGACGCCGATGGGGCCGCTGCTGGCCGGCTGGGGCCTCGCCCCGCGCGAGACGACGGCGCTGGCGCGCGGGCGCATCCAGCTGAGCGGGCGCGGCGAGACCCTGCGCGAGACGCTCGGTCATGCCGATGGCCGCATCGCCCTGGTGCTGCCGGCAGGGCGCGTGGGCATGGCGCGGGCAAGCGCCTCGGAGCTGGATATGACCAATCTGCGTGCTGCGATGTTCGGCACGCGCAGCGGCAACGGGGTGGATTCGGGGGGAGGCATGTTCTGGGGCCTCGGTCAGCGCCTCGGGATCGGCGGCGATAAGGCGGGGGCAGATGACGCGACCCACCTCAATTGCGGGCTGATCGCCTTTTCGGTCCGCGACGGGCTGGCGACGGCCGACCCGATCCTGATCGATACCGATGGTCATGTCGTCACCGGGCGCGGCGAGTTCGATCTGCGGGGCGAGCGGCTCGATCTGCGCTTGCAGGCGCAGGGCAAGAGCCGCGAATGGTTCGGTCGCCCCGCGCCGATCCTGATCGGCGGCACGCTGGCCGCGCCGACCGTGCTGCGCGAGCCGGTCGATCTGTTCCGGCCGCAGCGCTTGTTCGGCTTTTCGATGATGCTGCCGGATGTGCGGGCCATCTTCGGCTTTGTCGACCCGGACGAAGCGCAGGCGCCGGCTTGCGGGACGCTGCTGCGCGGCGGAGCGACGGCCGACGTGGCGGCGGCTGGCCCGGCGCCGAAGCCTGCGGAACTGGCCTTGCGCTAAGCGGGCGGGGCGGCTGCGGCGTGGCGTCGGTCTGCCAGCCAGAGCGACAGGCCGGTCAGGCCGTGCAACAGAACGATCATCGTGAGCAGGAAGAAGGTGGCGCTGACAAAGCCCGGGAGGAGCAAGACCTCGATCGCGCATAAAAGGAACACCGCCATGGTGAGACGTTCAATCCTCCTTCCCCCTGTGTTGCAGGCGGCCCGCGTAAGCGGACCGCCTGTCGTCTTCAGAATTGGACGCGGACGCCGCCGTTTACGCGGTAGCTGCTTTGCGAGCCGGCATTGCCGTCCAGGTTCAGCTGGACCTTCTGGCTCAGCCGCATCTGGAGACCCAGGCCGCCGAAGACGCGGTCCTGCGCCAGGCCCGGCGTGCCCACGGATACGACGATCGGGTCGAACGCGCCATCAGCGACCACCTTGGTGAAGTCGTCGCCAAAGTCGTGGACGTAGCCAACCTTTGCGTAGCCGGTGAGCGCCGATGCGAACGCATAACCCAGCTTCGCGTCCAGCTTTGCCACAGCATCGTGGCGTTTCATCCGCCGGATGTTGAATTGATCCAGGCCCGCAGTCGACACCCGCTCGGAAAACGCGTCGCGCAGCTGCCGCAGGCCCAGCACCTCGGCCGTTGCATCGAAGCTAATGCGGCCTTGGGTCGTCACGTACTGGACGCCACCGCCATACATCATCACCGAACCGCCAACCGACGAGAAGGCTGCGCTGCCGCCCAGGATCGACCGGTCGCCCTTGGTCTTGAAGTCACCATAGACGAACCGACCCAGAACGCGGAACGACTGGTCGCCGTCCAGAGGCAGCGATACGCCGAGGCCGAACTGGTTGCCGTCCAAGTCCGCGTTGATCGTTTCGTTCTGGAAGCCGCCCGTGTTGTGGCCGTACCACAGGCTCAGCTGGGCAAAGGGCAGGTCGCGGGCAAAGCCGATGTTGAACGCCGTGTCGTTGAAGCTGTTGCGCTGGTATCCTGCAGCTGTCGTACCCTTGAGGCTCTGATGCTGGACCGACCCCGTGGCGATCGTCTTGCCGGGTGACAGTCGATCATAATCGCCCAGTTCAGGCAGATTATTAAGAGCCGCCACCTTCATCGCGTCGGCAATGCCGCCATAGCCGCCGGGCGACCAGCGGGTCAGCACGGCTTCCAGGGCAGCTGTTCCGCCGGTCGCCAGGGCAGACGTCAGCGATCCGAGCAGATTGCCGCCATAATATTGGGACACGCCGCCATTGTTGCTGACAAGGATGCCTTCCATTGCTGCCTGCCCGACAGGGCTGGCAGAAACGGCTGCGGCGAAGCTGGCAGGGGTATAGCTGCCAAGGCCGTAGAGCGTGCCGTTCGACAGGTTGAACATCAGATTCTCATTTGCATCGAGGCTGGTGACCGAACCGAACTGGCCGCTCACGCTGCCCGGCGCAAAGCTGAACAGACGGACACCCTTGCCAAGAGGAAGGACAAAGTCGTCCGACCCGCCCGAGTTTCCGACGACCATCGCTGCGCTGCCCTGAATGGTTAGTTTGCCGCGCACGATGAGTTCATCGTGGCCGCCAGCGACGCCCGCGCCGGCCAGACCGTCGACCTCCATCAAGGTGGACGAGTTGTTGGCCAGCGTGAGGTCGCTAAAGGTCATGACGCCCGGGGAGTTGCCGGGGGAGAGAATTCCCGCGCTGGCTCCACCGATGATGGTTTGACCGTTGATCGTGCCATTGCCGGTCAACTGGCTGCCGCCATTGACGTAGATGACCTGACCGGTCAGCGTGCCGCCTGTACCGCCCACGCCCATGGCGAGGCCATTGCCCAGATGGACGACGGCGCCACCGCTGGCCGTCACCGTTTTGGCCGTTGCGGTTCCTTCCAGGTTCAAGCGGCTCTCGGTGATCTGGAGGTCGGTCGTCGTCACCGAACCGGTGGCCGCAACATTGAGCGTGCTGTCCGGCTCCACGACGAAGGAGCCATCCGTTGAGTTCACTGCGCCCTCGATGGTGAGCGCGCCGCTGGCCAGCCGGATATTGCCGGTGCCCTTCATCTGGCCAAAGAAGGTGCCGCCCGTCGCCAGGGTGAGATAGTTGGCACCCAGGTCAAGCAGGCCCGACCCAGTGAGGTTGTGGATGGTCTGGTCAGCCTTCAGGGTAAGCGTGGCAATCGCGGCGATGTCCACGGTCAGTGCATTGTCGAGGATGCCTGCATTCTGGACGGTCAGGCCGCCCTGCTCGATGCTGAGCATGATCGGTGCAAACGTGTCGACACCACCTGCGAGCGTCAGCGTTGCCGCACCGGTCTTGGTGACCGTGCCCGAGCCAAAGATGGAGCCGGCATAGGTGCCATCCCGGGTCTGGTTGATCGTCATCCCGCTTGCGCCGATTTCGATCTGCCCGCCCTCGCCCGAAAGCGAGCCGACCGAGAGGCCGTGCAAGGCCGTGAGGCTGCCGGCGTTCTGCTCGTAGCTCCCGGCTACCACCAGATTGGTGTCGGCGTTGATGGTGCCTGCATTGCGGAGGCTGCCGAACTGTGGCGTGGAGCCGGCGTTCAGGGCGATCTGGCCGCCAGCATTGTTGGCGACGAGACCAGTCACGGCGAGCGGCGATGAAGCCGTCACGGCGCCGGCATTGTCGAGGCTGGCCAACAGGGTCGATCCGGCGCCATCAAACGTCATGGTGCCGCCGGCCTGGTTGCTGACATCGCCATCCACCTGCAAATTGCCGCTGCTCGAGAAGCTACCGCTATTGGAGAGCTTGCCGGCAATACCGGCATTCGCGCCTGCGGAGACGGTAAAGCTTCCTTGGGCGCTGTTGCTGACATCGCCATTGGCGATGAGAAGCGCATTGATCGTGGCGCTGCCGCTGTTGTCGATCGTGTTCAGGCCGATCGTTGCATTGGCGGTGAGCGTCCCGGCGTTGCTGATCGACGTGATGACATCGTCGGTGCCGAGGGTGAAGGTGGCATTCTCACTCACAGATACCGCCAGCGTGTTGGCAAGAGTGCCGCCCCCGGTGGTGTCGATTTCGCCGGCCTCAATGGTGAGCGGACCAGTGAAGTCGCTCACGCCGGTCAGGGCAAGCTTCCCCGCACCCTGCTTGGTCAGCGCGCCCGCGCCGGTGATGGCGCCGGCGTAGCTGCTGTTTCCGGATTGATCGAGGATCAGCACATTACCGACCGTGCCGGCCAGGCCGCCGAGCTGGATCACGCTCTCATCGCCGCCGGTCAGGCCTGCCGTGACGATCTTGCGGGTCACCGCGCCTTCCGTGGCTTCGGGCGTCGAGCCCACCACGAAGAGCAGCCCATCGTTGTTCAACGTGCCCGCCGTAGTGAGGTCGGCCTGCATTGCAAGGACGCTGCTATTGTCCACGCTGGCTGCATTGACGTCGTTCGACATCATGAGCGTGCCGCTGTTGGCGATGGCGCCCGTTGTGGCGCCGCCGGCCAGCAGCAATCGTCCGGCGTTGGTGATCGCGCCGCTGGTGACGGCACCCTGCGCCGTCATGGTGCCATCGGCCGAGACCTGAACGGTGGTCAGCGTCTCGTCGCCTGCGAGCAGCAGTGAGCCGGCGTTGACGGCAACCGACCCGCCAGTGCTGGCGTTCATCAAGCGACCGACCTTGCCGTTCAGCTTGGTCGAAACTGTGCCGCCGCCAACGGTGATGCCGCTGAGCGTGTTGGTGGCGGTCAGATAAAGGGCGCCTGTGAAGCCATCGCTGTTCACGTTGAGCGCGCCGTTGGAGAGGACACCGTTCATGACAGCATAATCGCTGTTCGCGACATTGTCATAGACGGCAATATTGCCGGTCCCGCCATTCATGTTGATGCTGTTGCGGAAGGTGACGATGCCGGTTGCATCGGCCGCATCGGAGCCGAACATGAGTGTTTGGCCGTTAGCGAGGAACCCGCCTGCGTTCCAGTACAGGGTCGGGCCAACGCCGGAGTTCAGCGAACCCAGGTTGACGGTCAGGCCCTCCGCGGTTGCGGCAAAGCCGCCGCTGCCCTTGGTTGCACCCGTCGAGTCTGTCCATGAAATCTGGCTCGGGTTGAACCCGACCGAGCGGATGAAATTGCCCGAGGTGAGGAGCACGCCGGCGTTCGTGAGGCTGAGGTCATTCTGCCCCGACGCGCCGATCGTGCCGGCGCCGCTGAACAGGATGTGGCTCGATGCGTGGATGCCCACGCCATCATCGGCCCGCAATGTGCCGCCATTGATGTCGGTGGTGCCGCTATAGGTGTTTGCCGCCTGGAACTGAACCAGACCGCCACCCGCAATGCGGATGCCTGCGCCGTTCCCGGCCGCAAGGCTGGTTCCGGAGATGCTGGTGGCGCTGTCGTCCGCAATCGAGTCCCGGAAGGTGATGGTGTTTCCGACACCGGGCGACAGCGTGACGGAGGAACCGCGCATCATGAAGAGCGCGCCACCGGCGGACTGGCCTGCCGCACCACCATTGGTGCTTGAGCCGCCCACAGACGAATTGTTCTCGAAGATCGAGTTGCCCTGAATGAACAGCGTGCCGCCCTCGCGGACGAAAATGGCACCGCCGAAGCCGGAACCGCCGCCGCCGCCGACACCAGCCGACGAGCCATTGCCGGCGCCGAACCCGCCCGTGCCGCCATCGCCATCAGATCCTTCGATGCTCTGGCCGTTCTGGCCGCCAGCGCCACCCGCGCCGCCGGAACCACCGCCTGCGCCGAAGCCGCCCGTGCCGCCGTTGCCGCCGGAACCGCCTTCGCCGCCGTCCGTGATCCCGGTCGCGCCGGCACCGCCCGAGCCGCCCGAGCCGCCGGCCCCACCGCCGAAGAAGGTGCCGCCGTTACCGCCTTTCCCGCCCTGGCCGCCACTGCCGCCATGGCCGACCTTGCCTTGCGCGAGGTCGATATTCCAGGTGACGAGATTGGCGGTGTTAAGCGCAAGCTGCACGCCGACTGCGGCGACCTCGACGTAGAATGACGCCGACAGCGCTGCTGCAGGGGGGAAGTTGGCAAGAGCCGCGGCCCCTTGCGCAATCTTCAGCCCCAGGTTGATGCCGTCCTGTGCAACGGCATTGATGAGGCTGGTGTTGAAGGGCTTGCCACTGCTGCCACTGCCACCTTTGCCGCCATCGCCGCCGGCACCGTTGGCACTTGCGCCCCCGTTATAGCCATTGGTTCCGGCGGACCCTTCGCCATCGACGAGGATGGAGTTGAAGGAACTGCCCGACTGACCGTTGCCACCGTTGGAGCCCGCGGGCGCCGAGGTGGTCAGGCCGTTCATGGCACCGCCCTTGTTGAGATTGGCTGCCTCCGGATCGATCCGGTAGGAGACGGTATTGGTTGCGGTGTCGATCGCGGTAATCACCGCGTTGGCCGGAATAGCCGAATCCCCGACCAGCAAGCTGCCAACGGTGAGGCCGGAAACCGAGGCGAGGCGGATGGTCTTTGCCGCGCTATTTACGCTCAACACCGGATCGCTGGTGAGCACGAACTTGCCGGCGGTGATCGCCGAGACGCCATTGGCGCCAATGACGTTGCTCAGCGTCACCTGCTTGGTGTCGGGGTCGATCCCGGTGATCGTCGTACCGGCTGGAATGCCGGTTCCCGAAACGGTCTGACCCACCGCGAAGCCCGCGATGGAGCCCACCTGGATGGTCGCGCTGCCGCTCCCGTTCGAGATCAGGGGGCTGAAGGATGCCTTCAGCGACGTCACCTGCTGGAGGTCGATCGCGTTCGAAAGGGTGACGACACCGCTGTTCAGATCGACAGCCGTAACGACGGTGTTGGCCGGAACGCCCGCGCCCTGGACGGTCATGCCCACGGCAAAGCCGCCTAGCGGTCCGGTTGGCGTAATCGTGTTCGAAAGCGTCGAGCTGGAGGCCGACTGGAAACGTGTTACCGCGAAGGCCGATACAGCCGGCGTGTCGATCGGGCCGTTCGCGGAAATCGACTCATTGAGCACATAGGAAGTGACTTTGTTGTCACTGTTATAGTTGACCTGACTGACCGTAGCAGTCCGCGTGACGTTATTGGTGTCCTTGTAATAGACCGTCTGGCCCCTCATCACATCGGCAGCCGCCGCCGGGGCGCTCAGAGTGACGGTGTTGCCGCCGCTCAGCAGGCCGCTGACGACGTTGGAGGAATCGATCGCGATGCCGCCTGACAGACTTATTTCATTAAGCGTCCCATAAGCGTTGCTGCCGGCGGGATTGATCTCCGTGATCGTCGCGTTCACCTGGCCGACCGAGCCGTCACCGAGCTTTTGGGCAATACCTGCGCCGGCCTGAATGAGCGTATTGTCTCCGATCGAAATGATCTTGTTGACGACGAACTGCCCGTTTCCATTGTAAGTCACGTCGCTCAATGTCGGCTGCAAAATGCTGGCAGCGGACGCATCTGCCGAGGCGCCGACAACTGACACCGCGATCGGCGCGACCGACGACGTGGCAATTCCACCGCCTTCGCCGCCTTTGACGTGATTGTTCGCAAAGCTCACATTATTCAGCGTTAGGGTTGCGCCGCTATCAATGAAGAACACGCCGCCAAGACCGGCACCACCGCCCGAGCCGGCGCCGCCTTCGGTGCGGAAGTTGGTGTAAACCGTCTGGCGATCAGCCTCTCCGACAGCGACGCTGTTCCCGACCACGTTGCTATTGCCGGACAGCGCCGCGTTGCCGGAGACCACTTTTCCGGTGCCGTTCTGGCCATCGACGATGATCGGATCACTGCTCTGAGCAGACGCGGCGGATGAAGCCGCCACCAACAAGGCCGTGACACCGGCCGACACGAGAAACTTGGCTTGCTTGTTCATGATTTCCCCCAAAGTACTGAAAAATTTAGATGTAATCGTTGCGCGCGGCAGCAGCAGGGCGTAAAGCGCCGCTTCTGCCCCGTTGGTTTTTCAGCGAGTGCTGTGGTCGATTGGCCAAGGCTTTGGCCTCAGCGCCCCCGCTGAGGCTGCCCGCCGCGTTCCAGTTGGCTGCGTGGTTGCCCAATCCGCTGTGACAGAAAGGCCAGTCTCCCTCCGCGGAAAGACTTGGGTGCTCAGCGCGATCGCAGGCGGGGCCGAGCGATGCAGGGCGCGGTGGCGGAGCGGACTGTAGCCGAGATATGTGGCTGAGGCATTGGCGCTTGTCGCGCCGACCTTAGAAGGCACGGCGTATATAGTATCGCGCTGCCCACTGCACGAAAATATGCAGGAAAGGCTGAACTCAAATTTTTGTAGAGCAGGGCGCTGAAGTCTAGAGAGAGATGGCGCAACTACACGACAAGATATGTCGGGCACTTTTTGTTCCTTCGGCATCCCCGCTATCTCTTTCGAGACCGGAAGCTTTGCGTCCCATCGTCGCCGATGGTTTGCCATTGTCGGGTTTAATGCTGATTTTCTTTCAAGAAGACTCGCATTAACCGGCCCTTAGATGCAATTTACGAAAATTAACAGCAATAAAATCATCTCGTAGGAAAAAGAGATGGTTAATGCGCTGCGGTACCGCGTTGATTGTTAAGGAAGCGGCCGCTCGCGCTAACGTGGCATCGGCATTTGGGGCCTGACAACGAGCTGCGCCTAGCGGAATATGGCGGAACTCAGGAGCAGCCTTGGCGGGTCTATTGGAACTGAAGGCGGCCATGGATGCCGCCGCTCGACCAATCAGTTATCCGTCTCGATGGCGTGAGCATGCTAGGGAAGACGGCTTAAGTTCACAATGGCTGTGGAAAAGGGCGCCCTCGTGTCACACAAGAATTTAGCCGCACTGATTCCAGCTTTTGCGCTGACATTGTCCGCGGCCCTTGCAGCGGAAGAAAAGCAAGCCATGCCCGCCGATCCCGCCCAACAGATGCCCGAGCAAATCATTGCGGAAGCGGAGACTGTGCATCCCGCCGCCTTGTACATTCTTGCGACGAAGCTGATGGCCGAAGGCCGAATGGATGACGCGGTACGCTGGTTCTACATCGGCCAGCTTCGCTATCGTTTCCTTCTTGCCGCCGAGCCGGAACGGCTGGCCGAGAATCAGCCTCTCTTTTCCGCACTGAGCGAATCCGTCGGCCGGCCGATCAATGAATATGCGTTCGGCGATGTCGACGCGGCCGTAGCGCACATCGATTCCGCGCTCGCCTGGGACGCCGCGCACGCCAACGGCGTTACGTCCAAGGAGCGCCACGCCGAAGAGTTGGCCCAAGTCCGGGCAGGGCTGCAAAAGCTGCGCGATGACATGATCGCCAACAAGGACCAAATCCGAGAGACGAGGACGCGCAATGGGTTGGACAATCGGTAGCATGTTGCCGGTGGTATTGAGGGGCCGCACGCACGCGGTGAGACGGGTGCGGCTTGAATGGATCGCACTGGTCGGCGCCGTATGCGTTATGCCCGCCGTGCCCGCTGCGGGGAACGAGATCGCTCAGCGTTGCGTAAACGCCACCCGCCCAGACGCTCTCGTCACCGTTGCCGGTAAGCTGACGCTTCAGAGCTTCCCCGGCCCGCCCAATTATGAAAGTGTCGCTCAGGGCGATGTTGAAGAACAGGTGTTCATTTTGGTGCTGCCGCGCCGCATCTGTCTGGAGGATGGCGAGTTTGCCGACGGCAGCGAGCGGTTCGACCGGGTGCAGGTTCATGCCATGGAGCCAGCGCTTCTTCGCGCGCTCCAGCACGCTGTCGGTCAGGACGTGACCGTGGCGGGCAGAGCGGTCGGCGCCCATACCGGCCATCACCATGCGCCGATGGTGGTGTTCGCGGGATCCGTTGTCGTCCGCGACAGCCGCGCGGCCGGCATGGACGATCAGCAGGACAGGAGATAAGATGAGCGCCCCCCTTATTGCCATGCTCGCCCTTGCCGGTGCCCAGATGGCGCCGCCACCTCTGGTGGCGAACGACGATCAAGCGCACGCGGCGCGCCTGCACATCGGCGATACTGGCGTCCGCTGCGTTCGCCAGCCGTGCCCGAGCCGCGCCCTGTTCGACCCAAAGGGACAGGCGGGTCAGACTGATCGCCAGGCTATGCTCTATGTCGACCTCGACGGCAGCAAACCGTCGCCGCCGATGATCGGCGATCCAACTGCGCTTGCCGCGATCAGGACAGCGTGGAACGAACGGCAATGTCTTGCCATCGAAGGGCGGCTGATCCCGGGCGAAGATGATCGGCCTGTGCTGCGTGTGGATCGCGTCGTGGGGCCGTGCCACCAGTAATGACCGCTGCTGGAACGAAAGCATGGACATCGATCGCAATTGCTGCCGTTGCTGCGCTTGCGCTGGCAGGGTGTGGCGACCGTCCGGGGTCAGAAAAGGCCGGGGTCGCACTGGCCGAGGCGGTTTATCCCGGCGCGTTCGTCCTTCACGACAGCTATCTTCAAAAGGGCCATTATGACGTCGCGCTCGTGAAGAGGGGCGATTCGTTGACACGCCTGCGCTTCGCGATCGATGCCGACCCGGCGCAGTGCCGCGTGGGCACGGCCTGCGAGCAGCGCCTGCACCGCGCCTATGCAGAGGCTGTGGCGACGGGCATCAAGCTCAAGGCGCTCAATGCGGGCTTTGCGGCTTGCGATATCCCGATGTTGGGGCTCGACGACGCGGAGAGCGGATCCCGTTTCAGGGTGATCGTGGAACTGGGGCTTGATCCAGCCGACCAACAGCCAGCGCTTGACCGACTGGTCCCATGCATCACGACCTATCGGCAAGCTTTGCCGGCCAAGGCAGACGAGCATTTGCAGGTGTTATCCTTGCGTATTCTGCGTCCGGCGCAGGGAGGGCCGACCGCCCCGCAGTCCATGACGCTCGACAGCCGCCTGCCGGGCGCGCGGGCAGCAGAGCCGAGCTACCAAGTAACGATCGCGGCCGGAGATGATCGGCCGCGTGCGGCTGACCTGCGGCTCTATGTGCATTACGTCCGGGAGAGCGGCCTTGGCGACAAGCTGGCGGACGTCGCCCGGGATGCGCTGGCGAAGGATTCGATAGGCGGGCATGTGCCCAATTACGCGCTCAACTGGCAGCTCAAGCTCGACCCTCAGCGTCTGGATGTGGTCCGCACCTATGTGCTGGCGTGCAGCGTCGACCGGCCGGGGACAGGACCGTGCCGGACCGACATTGCCGTGCGCATGCGCTATGATCTGATCAAGGATGAGGCGTCCGAAGTGGGGGTCATCCACAATGTTCGGGATGATCGCGGGTCGTCGACATTGGCCAAACTGCCCGGCCGCTGATAGTCCGGTCGAAGTCAGTCGTCACCGCAATCAGGCACCATTGCCATCGTCATGGGCGCGCCGCCCAGACCGGCGACTGGGCGCATGACCATGTCACAACCCTTCTGGTCCGGCTTGGCTCGATTATTCGCTGCGGACCGTGTGTCGGCCTCGGGATCGGAGCAGACGCCCTGCGCGATCAATTTCAGACGGAACTGCTTGCCTTGTTCGCGAACCCAGGCATCCGCACTGACTTTACCATCCGCGCGCGCCCGGCGGACATATTCTGCCTCCAGATGGCGACGATCGGCGGCAGGCAGCGCATCGGCAGAGCATGTCTGCAATTGGGGCTTGGAACTGGCTTGCGCTGCCTTCTTATCCCCGGGGCTCATTGTGCGGGACTGGTTCTGGTGATCTTGCAGACGTTGCCACTGCTGATGCTCAAGGTGGCGGTCGAGCGTGTTGCTGTCCTGAGCCTGGGTCGCGGGGGCACAAAAAATCGATCCAACGAGCGTCGCCACAAAGAGCATGGTGCTGGATTTGTGCATCAGCACACGCCCTGCGCGGCCAGTTTTTGGCGGAACTGCATGCCTTGCTCACGCACCCAGACGTCGGCGCTTGCCTTACCGTCGGATCGGGCGCGGCGGACATATTCGGTTTCCATGCGACGGCGATCTGCGGTGGGCAGTGCGTCCGCCGAGCAGGGCCTCGCCCGCTTGCCTGGTGCCGCGTCATTGTCGCTGGTGCCATGCGTCTCGTCATAATGGTCGAAGGTGCTGCGCAACGCCTGCTGCCCGAGAATGCCGTTGCTCCAGATCGGCACGTCAATCATCACCTGCGCGACACTGGGCGCCGTGAATGAGAGGGTGCCGAAAGCGGCCAAAAGAACGAGGCGCACAATGTTCTCCTTTGTGGGCACAGTTTGAGCATGTCGTAGCTGAACAGTAGCTGGCATATGTAAGATATTGAAACGGCTCGCCGATCTAATCCATCGTCTGGCCGAGGTGATGTTCGTTTGATGGAGGATTTGCGAAATGGTCGCGGCGTGTCGCGAATGAGAAGGGTTTTGAGTTGAGGCATTATCGGAGTGCGAAAGACGGTGCTGCGGCTCTCCTTTTGCTTCTGGGCACGGCCGGGTGCTCGAAATCCAGCGAGGCGGATAATGCGGCCGAAATCGATCCGGCCCGCGTTACTCGCCTCTTTACGGAAGGCTTTAATAGCGAAACGACCGGCGCATCTGCCACGGAGCAGACATCCCAACATGGGAGCCAGATAGCCGATCCCCGCGCAGGCATTCCCTTCGATCGTTCGCGCACCGTGACGGCGAAGGTGGAAGAGGCGGTGAGCAAGGATCCAGGCAGTTTGTTGTCGCTCCGCTTTGCGCTTGCCGCTCCTGGCGATTTTCTAAGATCCGGAAAGGCGCGAACTGTTTGGGCCCGCGAGTTGGCCGCGCGAAACTATCCGGCGGACACCGTCGCCGGCGCGACCGCGCTTATGTTCGGGGTTGCCTGGGAACTGGCGAACGCGCGCAAGCTGTCCGCCGCTGATAATGCTGCAATCCTGCGCCAAGTCACGACCAAGCTGCGTGGCGATCCGCTGGAGCGTCAAAATGATGAGCGACGCCAGATCCAGGCCGATTTGCGGCTGATCACAGCCGGCTTGTGGCTGGAGGAGGCGTATCTGCGCGAACGCTACCCCGAACAGATGCGAGACCTGTCCGATGCCGTCCATCGCGACATGCAGAAAATGACCAGCAACGACATGCGCAAGATTGCTGTCACAGCCGATGGACTCTCGGATTGAGGCAAAGCCCGGCAGGCCGTTAGCAGCAATGGCTTCCATCGGTCGTATCCGCACTCGCCACGGCCGCGTCGGTTTGCGTTACCGCAGCCACGAAAGCGCTCAGCTTTTCCGGGTCGAGCTGGCCATCGGTCCGTACGTCTGAGCACAGGTCCAGCCCAAAGGGCCGAACCTGCCGTATCGCATCTGCCACATTCGCCGCCGACAACCCGCCCGCCAGAAACACGGGCCTGTCGGTCGATCGCACAAACGCCGCGCTGATAGCCCAGTCATGGGCGCGGCCGGTTCCACCCAGTTCTGCGATCTTGGCGTTCGGCCGCCCTGAATCCAGCAAGAAGGCGTGGACGTGAGGCGCGTAACCGGGGATCAGGTCGAGAGCCTCAGGGCCTTCTACATGGATCACCTGAACACGGCGAATGTGGGGCTCAAGCATTGCCAGTTTCTCGGACTCGGCTGGATCGATGTCCGACACGATCTGCACCGTGGATGGGTTGGTCGCACGGATATGCGCCGAGATCGCCTCCGCCGTCGTCTCCGACGTTAGAAGGAAGGTGGCGACCGGCGGGGGCACCACTGCGGTGATTTCGGCGATGAGGGCGTCCGAGATCGGGCCGGGGCCGGACGGCATGCGTGCCACCAAGCCCAGTGCATCGGCGCCTGCTCGAATTGCTATGTCTGCTTCCTGCCGAGATGCAATGCAGCACACTTTGATACGCGTTCTCATGATTTTCCTCCTGCTGCCGTTCTAGAGCGGCAGCAACCTGTCCTATGCATTCGCACACTTGTCCGACTGAACCGTGAAGGCGATCTCCTGCCCAAAGGAAAGCTCGAGCGTGTTTCCGTCAGGATCGGCAATGTACGTCCATAGCCCGACGGGCGGCCCGTCGTTGCGGGGCGCGGAGCGCAAGATGCCGCGAGCACTGGCTTGGGCCGCGCGCCGGAAGACGTCCTCGGGCTGGGCGCATGTGATGCCGAGATGCCCAAATGGCCCAAGCGACGTGTCGCGCAAACGGGCTGAAGCCACCAGCACAAGCGCGAACGGGCGGACTCCATCAGCCATCCCTGCCACCTCGTCCACATCGCCGCCGGCCACCCTACGATGAACGACATGAAGGTCGGCGAACGCCTCGTAGAAGCTGATGCTTCGATCGAGATCGCGGACGACAAGGGCAACGTGGGAAAATCCCAGATCCGTTTTGGCTGACTGCATCATGCTCCGGCTCCTTTGTTGAGGAACGTGCATCATTGACAGATGGAATGAAAATTCCTCATTGATATGATGAATATGCAGAATATGGATGAGTTGACCCCGGCCGACCTCAGCCTGCTTCCAGTGCTGGAAGCCCTGATCGAGGAACGACACGTCTCGCGCGCAGCTTCGCGGCTTAACCGCTCGCAGCCGGCCGTCAGCCATGCACTGGCGAGACTTCGGGATGTGTTCAACGATCCGTTGCTGGTGAGAGGCAAGGGCGGTCTGCAACTGACCGCGCGTGCGCAGCAATTGGCGGAGCCTCTTGCGCACGCGTTGGCCACCATCCGATCGATGACCGATCAACCTGCATTCGATGCCACGACATGCAGCCGTCATTTCCGCCTGTCCTTGTCCGACTATGGCGCAGCGATCCTGCTGCCGGAACTCGTTGCACGGCTGCGCAAGTTGGCACCACTGATGGATCTATCGGTCATATCCTACGGCCGGGAGCGCGCTCGCTGCGCTGGCGGATGCGGAAATCGACCTTGCTGTTGGCGTTTATCCATTGCTGGGGCGAGCAAGGCGCAGCGATCTGCGAAGTACAACACTCTTTGGGGAGACATTTGCCTGCCTGTTCGATCAGCCGAGCGATGGCGACGCGCTGACGTTGGAAGAGTATCTCGCGCGTCCTCACGTCCGCGTAACGGTGGCTCTGCAGGACGATAGCGAAATCGACGATGCGCTGGCGCGGCTTGGGCACAAACGTCGCATCGCCGTGCAAGTCCCGCATTGGTCGACAGCGCCTGAGTTGATCATGGGGACCGATCTCATACTGACCGCAGCGCGCCGGAGCATCGAGCATCTGGGATACGGACACTGCAGCGCTCTACGGTTCAGGTTGAACAGCTTCCCATTCGTCCAGACATGGCACCGGCGCCGCTATAATGATCCTGCACACCGCTGGCTGCGCGCGCAGATTGAGGCGATAGCAGGCGGACCGGAGGGGGGAGAAAGGGCGTAGTCGTGGCGAGAGAGTGCTCACTTTTGCCGGCAGGGACATCGGGCTCAGGTGCTGCGCCGTTCCACAAGCGTGAAGCCGATGTCCACGCGCGCTGCTTTGGCGCGATCACGCTGGTTCTTGGACAAGGCCTTGAGCATGAGGGCCGCTGCCTGACGCCCCATCTTGGCGCCGTCGATCCGGACGGACGTTAAGGATGGCTCCAACTCCTGGGCGAAGTCGAAATCGCCGAAACCCATCACGGCAAGATCATCGGGAACGCGGACGCTGCGGACGGCGGCCTCGATCAGCACGCCTTGAGCCAGCCAATCAGAAGAGCAGACGATCACGTCCGGTCGCTCGCCCGCCTCCCAAATACGGCCGAAGCTACGCCGCCCTTCGCCGATGGTGCCGGGCAGGCTGTGGTCGATGCTGCGAGGTTCCGGCCGTCCCGCTTCCATCAAGACCCGCGAAATTCCATAGCGACGGATATGGCCTCTGCTACTGTCAGTCGAGAAGATCATCGGCCGTTGATAGCCCTTGCGCATCAGGAAGTTGCCGACTGCGATGCCGATATCATGGTGAGAAATCCCCGCTACCATGTCGATTGGGCTGATCGGGGTTTCCCACGTCTCGACGATCGGCAAGTTGGATTCGACCAGCAAGGCGCGGACGTCCGGTGAAATGGGGAGGCCGATGAGAATGAGACCGCCGGGGCGGCGGCTCAGGATCTGCGTCACGATCTTCTCTCGGGTCGCGTTTCTCTCGTAGATGCCGAGCAGCGTCTGATAGCCGCCATCATCGAGCGCCGCGACCGCTGCCCGCACCGTCGTGTCGAACAGTTCGAGCGGCGTCGGCGGTGCCATGATCGCGATGAGCCGGCTGCGGTTGGTGATCACCGTTCCGGTTGTCAGCGATGGGATATAGCCCGTTTCCGCAATGGCGGCATGAACGCGCCCGAGCGTTTCCTTGGTAAGAAGATCAGGGGTGTTCAACGCTCTTGAGACGGTGGCCGTCGAGACCTGCGCTGCCCTGGCTACGTCGGCGAGGGTTGCGCCCGCACGGCGGCGGACCGTTCCTTCACTCGACGACGTGACCATCTATTCCGTTACTCCTTGAACCGGCTCTGCTGAGCGCGGAGCTTGAGCGATCCGCGCCGCTTAGGCAATGGCCCAGGACCACAGGACTCCCTTGCGCTTTTCTCTGTCTCGTTCCCGTAGGCGGCTGTCAATTGGAGCGTTGGTATGGGTGCTCATCATGGTCCAGAGCGCTTGGGGCCATTGCTCACCGGCAGCCTCCAACACATCCGCTTGCGCGGCCGGACCGATCGACACGCGATGTGCAGCACGCTCATCCCCTGTTTGATGGGACATGCACAATCGAATCGTGCCGCGCATCTCTGCCGCGATACCAAGGGCGACGACCATATCGGCATAGCCGGTTAAACCCATCAGGCTACCAGAGGATGCCTCGCGCAACACTCCATACCAGAGCGTCGCAAGATCGCCGTGGCTGTGCAGAATCGGAGCCTTGGCATCCCTTGCCGCCGCGGCAAAAGCGCTTGTTCCAGCGAAACGGGGGTCCACGATCACATGTCGCATCTGCGCTGTGGCCTGCGCCGCCCGAAGATGTGGCGGGAGGATAAGGCCAGCGGCTGCGAGGCCGCCGAGCTTCAGGAGATCTCGCCTTATCATCGTGCCTGCGCCTTGTCCTTGTCGGGCGTGGCAAGAAATGCCGCGAGCTTTTCAAGCTCATCGTCCGTAACTTCAACCCGCGTGATCGGCGGCATGCTGAAAACGCCGTGGCGTGCGACCGCCTTCACATAGTCTGCCGGAAGATCGGTCCGTTCGGCAAGAAGCGAGCGCTCCTTGCCCCAGCGCCGTTGGAGCTGGATGGTGCCCGTGCCTCCAGGCAAATGACAGTAGCCACAATGCTGGAGGAACAGCGCTCTCCCGTCTTTCACGGTCGAAGCCGTAGCCGATGCCGTGGTTGATGCCGACACAGGCGTGGCCGCATCAGACGATGCAAAGGCAGCAGCCGTGCTCGCAATAATCAGCGCCGCGAAGGCACTCCAGTGGATGGCATTCACGCTTCCTCTCCCTGACCGTGGGCTTTGTAGGCCGTTGGCCAAATGCCGTTTTTACCGGGTGCAATGATGCCATTGGGATCAATGGCATTCTTCACGGTCTCGTTGAACCGCGCCAAGGCGCCGCCGTTGAAATCGAAGCTCTTCGCGACCGAATCCATGAAATCGAGATGGGTGCGGTATTCGCCGAAGCCGGCCGCTTTGGCGTCGGCGATCAGCACGTGGAACAGCCTGTTGGCCCGAGCCACCATGTCGGCGTCGTCACGGTCATAAAGCAGTATGTTCACATTGTTGATGTGGCGATGGCCCATGGTGAAGGACGTGTAATAGTCCAGACCATGTTCCTCGAAGCGCGCCTTCATCGCGCGGAAGGTCTTGCGGGCCAGGGTGCCATCGGGCGGCATGACCGGGGAGAAGCCCATATGGCCGCCGCGGCCACCCCACCAATTGACGATCTGGAGAGACGTCGCGCTCGGCGCCCGCGCGGCCGCCTTGTCGAGAGGATCGCCCCGCCGCCATACCTCGAACTCGATGGCCTTACCGAGATGGGGCTCAAGAGCTTTGCGGATCAGTTGCTCCTTGGCGCGGACAATGCCTTCGTGGCCATAGACGCCGAGATTGAAGCGCCACCATCCGATGTCATAATGTTTCATCATCTTCTCGGCGATGGCATCGGGGAGGGCGCCCTTGCCGTCGTACCACTCGCTGCGCTGGGACAGCACGGCCGCGTCGTGAAGATAATTGCCGAACACGAAATTGTGGTCGACGACATTGTTCACGCGCAGTTGATGAAGTTCGCGAATGGCCCATTCGATGTCGTCGGCCTGTGGTAGCTCGACTTTCGCTCGCAAGGTCATTTCCGGTTCGGGCATCAGCCACAGGCCCATCTTGGTGACCACCCCGAAGTTCGACTGGACGAAGGCCTGATCCCAGGAGGGGCCGAAGCCGTGCTGATAGGCCTGCCAGGTTTTACTCCCGGCCATCGCGCCCATACCGGTCCGGAGCAGATCGCCTGTGGGCGTAACTACCTCCATACCGCAGATTTTCGCCGCGTGATCGCCATAGGGGGTGTAGCCCAAGCCTCGCTCCAGGGCGTTGCCCATCACGCTGCCCCAGGCATTGCCTGGCGTCGACATCCAGAGCGGAATATTGTTCTGCCGGAGGTAATTGTAGAGATCGTAGAAGCCTACGCCCGGCTCGAGGAGGCAATGGCCATATTTCACGTCTACATCCAGGATGCGATTCATGCGACCGAGGTCGAGAACGACCGATCCCGGCATGGCCGGTGCTGCCCAGCCGTAGCCCAGATTTTTCCCACGGGCGGTGGGCCACAGCGGGACGCGATGTTCATTGGCCAGTCGGACAAGGGCACGCGCTTCCTCCGCGCTGGCTGGCGCAACGGCGGCGGAAGCTTCATGGTTCAGCCCATCGCCCAGCGCATAGGGGTCGATATAGGTCGCGCGGTCCTCATCACTTGAAAGGACCCATTGCGATCCCACGATTGCCTCAAACGCGCGTAGCGCTTTTGAAAAACTGGCAGTGTCGAGATTTGGGGGGACTCTCACGGGCATCGTTCTCTCCTTGGGGAGGGAAATAACCGTGAACCTACGCTAATGCAAGATTTACATTCAAAATGCCATAATAGGCTCAAAGTAATGTATGAATTTCAAATCGACGTCATCGGCGTTGTGTTGGCCGGCTGATATATGGCTTTTGACGCACTGCTCCACCCTTCTCCTCATTGGGCCGGATGCACGCGGTGCCACGCGCTCCGAGTGCCCTTCTGAGAAGAGAAGGGGACGCCACCGCGGCGGCATCCCCTCGTGAGAGAAGCGATCAGAAGCGGCGGCCCACCGTCACCGCCCATTCACGCGGGCGACTGGGCTGGCCGGTAAAGATGTAGCTTCCCGACTGGATGAACTTGTTCACATAATAAAACTGATCGAACAGGTTCGTGACCGAGACGGCCGCATACCATTCATCATTCGGTGCATTGTAGCCAAGGCGAGCGTTGGCGATTGCATAGCCTTCCTGCACGGCGCGTGGGTTGTTGGTCCACTCGTTGAAAACCTTGGACTGATAATAGACGTCGAAACGCGGCGTCAGTGTGCCGCCATTGCCCAGGTCGGCGCGATACTGGATGCCGGCATTGTACTTCCACTCCGGCGAGCCGGGCGCTTTGCTGGCAAGCGACGGGCCACCTGAAACGCCCGCGGCCGGACCGAGATCCTTGATTTTGAAGTCCGTGTAGCTGCCGGACATGTCGATCTGCAGTCCCCGCGCCGGCCGGATCTCGAGTTCTGCCTCCAGCCCGTTGATCCGTGCGCTGCCGGCATTGGCAACGACGATGCTGGGCACGCCATTGTTATCGTACCCGTTCGCGCTCAACTGGAGGTTGGAATAATCGCTGTGATAGGCGGCCAGGTTGAGCCGAACCAGTCGATCGAAGAGGTCGCTCTTGAGGCCGATCTCATAAGCGTTCAGCGTTTCAGGCCCGAACGGCACTGCCGTGGCAGGTGTGAAGGGACGAGGATTGATGCCGCCGCCCTTGAAACCGGTCGAAAACTGCCCGTAGACCATGACATTGCCAGTCAGTTGGTAATCCATTCCTAGCTTGTAGTCGACGCGTTCCATCTCGGACTTGGGAGAGGTGAAGGGGCCGCCTGCAAAGAAGGACGTGCCCGACGGCACATTGACCCGGTCAAAGCGATAGGTCTTGGATTCCTTGGTGTACCGCAGGCCGGCCGTCACGGAGAACTGCTCGGTCAGATGCAGCGTGCCATGCGCGAAAGCTGAGCGGTTGGTGGCGTGGGTGCTGTCATTCTGGTCAAAGGCGATGTTGGAGGCCGCAAGATAGGCGCCGCCGCCCAAGGAACTGTCGCCCTCAAAATAGAAGACGCCCGTCGCCCAATCCAGCATGTCATTGAAGGAGGTGCCCACCAGGCGGAATTCCTGGGTAAACTGATCGAACCCCGCCAGATTATCGGTTAGTGCGACCGGGAGCGGCGCATTATTGGCGTTCTGGGTGAAGCGGCCGCTGAACGTCTGGTAGGCGGTAATCGATTTGAACTGCACGCCCTCGGCAAGTTTCCAGCCGATATCGCCCGAGTAACTTTCCGAGTGAACGGTGTTCACGGCCGGCACGGCCCGCCCGAGGAACTTGCTGTCGTAGCTCGCGAAGGTGACATAGGGGTCGACAATGAACCGCTGATCGAAGGGGATGCCGAACGCCGGGATCAGGCGATTATTGTTATGGTTGACCAGCGCCGCCGCTGCCGTGTTCACATAAATGAGTGAGTCAGCTGCGCCCTCCGAATTATCGCGGATGATCTCTGCAGCGACATTGACCTCGATGTTGGGCGAAGGCGTCCAGCGCAGCGCAGCGCGTCCTGCGCGCACGCTCTCGCCGCCCAAGGTCCCGAGCTTGCAACTATTGCCGTGATTGGAAACCGTCGGTGTGAGATTGCCTGCCAGGGCCGGATAGACGCAGGCAAAATCCACCCTGTCCACATAGCCGTTCCGTTCCTTTGACGCGAAGGAGACGCGCAAGGCCAGCTTGTCCGCGACAAGCGGCACGTTCAACATGCCCCGCAGGTCGATGCGATCATAGCTGCCATAGGTGCCTTCGACCGAGGCGCCGAACGAGTCCTGCGGCTTCTGGGAAATGAGGCGAACAGCGCCGCCGATGGAGTTCTTGCCGAACAGAGTCCCTTGCGGGCCGCGCAAAATCTCGACCCGCTCAAGGTCCAGCAGGTCGAAGGACGTGCCGAACAGTGACGCATGATACACGTCATCGACATAGAAGCCGACGGCGGGCTCCAGTGCAAAGTTGAAATCGGACTGGCCGATGCCGCGAATATAGGCCTGCGTGGACTTGCCGTAGCCTGAGCTGCCAAGGCGCAGGGTGACGCTGGGCGCGGCCTTGCCAACATCGGCGATGTTGCCGAAGCTGCGCTCGCTGAGCTGTTCCCCTGTCATCGCGGTGATCGCGAGCGGGGTGTCCTGCAGATTGGTCGATCGAAACTGCGCGGTCACGACGATGTCCTGCGCGTCGTTGTCCTGCGCATGGGCTGCGGTCGCAAGCGCACCTAGAGCGAGCAGCGATGCTCCGCTCAGCGCGCTTCTCTTCAGAATTTCACGAAAGATCATGTCGTCTCCTCTCCCTGTTGATGATGGCCTCCTCCGCCGAGGAGGCGCCGGATTCACTCCGGCCTGATGTGCGCTGATACATCTTCGACGCCGATGAATGCAATATACAATGCAAACTTTACATATTGCACTGTTTCTGATTGATAGGGCTACGGAAACGAAAAACGTCAAAATACAATGGCGATCACATATTGACGCAGGAGGGCGAATGCCGACAAAAATGAAAATATCTCAGTGGTCCTACCATGGGGTCACTGCGGCATGAGCGGCCAGTTTGATGGTATTTCCATTCGCGACCGGCTCATGATTTCAGACCGCATGGCGCGCTATTCATGGGCGATCGACTCGGGCGATCTGCCTGCCTATCTGGATTGTTTTACGCGCGATGGCGTGCTTCGCCATCCGCTGCGGGATGGTAGCCCGGGCGTGTTTACGGGCCGAGAGGGGATTGAGGCCTTCATCGGTGGCAGCATCAGTCAGCGCGCCACCCAAACCTATGGTCATCAACATCAGTTCAATGCCCCCCAACTCAGCAGGGAAGGGGATGACATCCGCGTGGCGGCGTATTGCATGATCTTCCGGCATGAGTTCCACCGGCAATACTGGCCTCGCGGTGCCTCCTGGAGGATGGGCACATGGCATGCCCTGTTTCGGTTTGCCGACGATGGGTGGAGGATCGCGGACCTGGATGTGCGGATGTGGACGGATACCGCACTTGGGGCCGGCACTGCATTGGTGGAGCGTGGACCGGGGATGCCGGGCACGAAGGACTGACAGAGAAAAGAGACGGACTGGGAGGGGAGAGGCAAGATGGACGATGAAGAAACGCAGGCGACAGACCATTCGCCCTATCCATACTGGATGATGTTCATCCTTCTGCTGGTTGCGCTGTCTTGTTTCATCGACCGGGTGATCGTCGCCGCGCTCGGCCCGGCCATTAAAGCCGACCTCGGCATCAGCGATGCGCAGTTCGGCCTGTTGACAGGTCTGGCCTTTGCTTTGCTTTACACGACTGCAGGTATCCCGGTGGCTCGCCTGGCGGACAAGGGCAGGCGGATACCGCTGCTTGCCATCGCGACGACCATCTGGTCGCTCATGACGATGCTGAGTGCTTACGCGGCCAGTTACTGGCAACTCCTGCTGCTACGGCTGGGCGTCGGCATCGGTGAGGCGGCCGCCAGTCCCTGCACGGTGTCCATGGTGTCGGACAAATTCCCCCGCAACAAGCGGGCGACTGCGCTTGCCGTGGTGGCGCTCGGGGCTTCGTTCGGTTCGCTCATCGGCGGTTTCGGCGGGGGCTGGCTTGGCGAGACCGTGGGGTGGCGGCACACCTTCCTGATCGTCGGTGCTCCCGGCCTGCTCCTCGCACTCCTCATCCTCACCGTCAAAGAGCCCATCCGTGGCCGTTTTGACGATCCTGCCAGCATGACTCGGGAAATGCCCAGCTTTGTGGCGATGCTGGGTATTTTGGGGGCAAAGCGCACATTCCTGCATCTCGGTATGGCCTGCGGTCTCAACAGCTTTGTGAACTTCGGAATTCTGTTGTTCCTGCCGATGTATTTCGGCCGAGCCTATGAGATGAGCATGACGCAGGCCGGCCTGCTGTTCGGCATCGTCACCGCCATTTCAAATGGCACCGGCACGTTGCTGGGTGGCATGGGAGCCGACTGGGCAGGCAAGCGGGACGAGCGCTGGTACGCCTGGTTGCCCGCGCTCTGCCTTCTGTGCGCAGCGCCGCTCTACATGATCGGGCTGTCGATGCCGAACTGGCAGACTGCCATGCCCCTGGTGGTGATCGGCGCGACGCTCGCCTTCACCTATTACGCGCCCACCTTCGGCGCGATCCAGAACATGGTGGAGCCGCGTATGCGCGGGACCGCGTCGGCGATCATTATATTCTTCCAGAATCTGGTCGGAATGGGGATTGGCCCCCTATTCGTCGGATTTCTCAGCGACACCTTTGCCGCCCGGGCTTATGCTGGCAATTATGCGGCAGAATGCCACGGCGCAGTCGGGCAGGCCGCTATCGATTGCGCGTTGGCCGGAGCCGTCGGCATCCGCTATGGGATGATCATCTGTGCGTCCTTCGCCATTTGGGCTGGCTTTCATTACTGGAGAGCATCCCGCACGCTCAAAAACGACGTTCTCTGACGCTTGTTGTGCTGCCTAGGTTCAAAGAAGTACGGCGACATGCGCCCTGATCGCGGACGTTCCGTTCCTAGCGTAAGAATCCTGAAGGCCGCCGTCCGTTCAGTGGAAGCAAGTCGGGGTTTCTTTGAGTAGAGGTGTTCCGAACATGCCGGCGCGAGCTTTAAAACTTGCCGCTCATGGCGTAAACTCAAAAGCGCTGTTTGTCATTGGCTCGCGGTAGAAGTCCGCGCGAGATCCGTTCTAGCGATAATCGAGGTGTTGCCATCACACAGGGTTGCCAACGCGAATCGGGGTAGAGGAACGCCGCGCATTTGGTACCAGTCGTATCTGCGGCTCGGATAGGCGAGACATATGAGCAAATCGCTCGAATTCCAGTGCCGGACCGGATGGCGCTGGAATTCGAGAAGCCAATAGCAAAGAGAACATGTAGGACTGAGAAATGCCCTGCCCGCGCAACTGAAGAAACGCTCCTTCATTGCAACTTCTACGGACTACGTCGGCTTCTACTAGCCCGGCCGAATCGGAAGTGGGAGGGCTTTTGATCTACACGTAATCTAGATCTAAAATTTCACCCGCGCGCCCATCGTAAACCTGCGGCCGACCAAGTCGAACAGGAAGGGGTTGGTGCCCGAGCCGCTGTAGACATTCACAGGAGGCGTGGGATTGGTAAGGTTCTTGACCGCGCCATAGACCTGGAGCGAACGGCCGCCGATGTCGAAAGTATAGCTGGCGCCGACATCGAGATAGAACATGGCTTCGATGTGATTGTCGCTGATGCTGTTCGGCAGATCGGTATCGTAGCCGGCGTCGGTCGGCCCGACCAGCGTCACGTCCATCATGCCCGCCGAGATGAAGCGGCCTTGGACGTTGAAGTTGAACGGGCCGCTGTCGAGGCTGATGGTCGAATTGACCGTCCATCGCGGCAGGCCCGGCTGCGCGCCGGTCTGAACGCCGGTCTGGCCTGCACGGTTGATCGAGCCGACCGAGTCCACCGTGATGAGATCGGCCACATAGGACGCCAGCACGCGGAAATTCAGGCTCTGCCGGTCGCCCAGCCGCAGACGATAATCCCCTTCAAGGTCGATCCCGCGCACGATCAGCGTGTTGAGATTGAGCCAGGGATTGCGGACCTCCACGATCTCATTGGCATTGGTCGCGCCGAAGGTGATGAGACTGCAGAATTCGGACACGTTTGCCAGTAAGCAACGATCGACGATGGTCTGACCGCCGACCTGACTGATCGCTTCCTGAATCTCGATATCGTAATAATCGGCGGACAAGCGAAGGCCATTGAGGAAGCCGCGCGGCGTCAGCACCACGCCTGCGGTCCAAGTATCCGCGATTTCCGGGTCCAGCGCGGTGTTGCCGCCGGAAAAGACGCGCGGCAGATACTGCACGCCGGATGCCCCGACCACCCGGGAGGAAACGGATGTTGTTGATCCGAACAGTTCCAGCAGATTGGGCGCCCGGATGTCGCGCGACCGCGTTCCACGAAGACGCAGCCAGTCGGTCACGTCCCAAACGGCGCCGACTTTCCAAGTCGTGACGCTGCCGCTGGTGCTGTAGTCCGTCAGGCGGATGGCACCGTTCAGCTCGAGATTCTGCGCCAAGGCCATGTCCTTGGCGAGCGGTACGATGGCTTCGAGATAGCCCTCCTTTACGCTCACTCTGCCGGACACGGCGCTGCCGTTGCCGACATACCAGCCGTTGGCTAGCGAGATTGGATCGGCATCGCCCGAAATTGTGTCACGGCGATATTCACCGCCCGCGGCGATGGAGACAGGACCTGCCCAGGTGCTGAATGGCTCGCCCTGGATATTGGCGGCAACCACATGCTGCTTGATCGTGGAATTCTGCCAACCCACGCCATAGGTGAAGACCTTGGCGGCGGGGTCCCACTGATTTTCACCGAACGGGTTGATGGCGATGCAGCCCGGCGCGTCATTGGCCGGGTTTGCATCCGCATTCACGCGGCAGACGATGTCACCGGCGCTGTTGCGGACAGCGTCGATGGCTTGGGCAAACCGCGCATTGATGCGGTTGTTGGCCATCTGCTGCTCATATTTGTTGTGGCCGAACTGATAATAGGCGTCCCACTTCCAGCCGCCGCCAAGCTCGCCCTGAAGTCCTGCGACAGTGCGGAATGTGCGGTTCTGCCCACGGTATTTGGCGACCCCGAAATCATCGCCGTCTCGCGCCAGTCCAATGGACGCCTGGCTGGGGCCCATCAGCGCAAGAATCTCGGGCGGCAGAAACGGATTATCACGACGGATCGTCAGGCTAGTCTCCCGAAACTGCGCGCCATTCTGCGTGCCGAGGACATTACCATAGGACAGTTCGGCGAAGCCCTTGATCGTGTCCGTGAATTCATACTCGCCATGAACATAAGCTGCCCAGCGGCGGACAGGCGACTTCATCAGATGCGCCGAGGTGAACGGATCCTCGAGATGGCCGTCCCCGCCAACTTGAGCGAAGGTGGACGGCCACTGCCCGTAGTCCCAGCCGTTGATGACCGGCGTGCCATCCGGCCGGAAATATGTGCCGCGCAGGAGCGGGCTGCCGCCCGCGCCCGGCGAATTGATGAGGCCGGGGGTAATGAGCGTTGGATGCTTGTGCGGTAAGGTCACCCGGTTCGGCAGAGGATTGTTGGGGTTGGGATTCGCGGCAGTCGGCGCGATCCAGTCGTTGTTGGTGAAGTTGCTGTACTCCATCGCGCAATAGTCGATGTCGAAACAGCCACCCATGCCCTTGTTGCTGGCATATTCGAACGCGGCGACGATATGTCCTCGCCCGCCGCCGAACGAATTGCCGCCCGCGAATGCGAACTGAAAATTCTCGTCATCTCCGCGCTCGGAGATGCCATATTGCCCCTGCGCGCGAAATCCGGTCAGCTTGGTATCCAGAATCAGGTTGACTACGCCCGCCACCGCATCCGAACCATAAGCGGCCGAAGCGCCGCCGGTGACGACCTCGGCACGCTGGATGAGCATGGTAGGAATGAGATTGAGGTCGACTGTTCCTTGCGGCGACGAGGGAATGAAGCGTCGGCCGTTCACCAGCACCAGCGTGCGTTGCGGGGCGAGACCGCGCAGATCGAGCGTGCGCGCGCCGATATTGCCGGTGATGGTGACAAAGGAGTTTTCCGGCGTCTGGCTCGGCCGGAAGGCCGGCATCTCATTGAGAACCTCGGCGATGTTGGTGTCGCCTTGCGCCTGAATGCTATCCTGACCGACTACGGTCACAGGCGTCGGCGCGTTGAAGCCCTGCCGTGCGATGCGAGAGCCGGTGACGACGATTGCTTCATCGTTCTGGGCCGTACCTTCCTGCGGATCGATGCTCGCGCTCTGGGCAAATGCGTTGCCCGTCGCGAGCACCGCCAGACCGACGGCCAGCGCCGAACGGCTCAGGCCATGGTTGAAAGCCTCAAACATGCGGATCGAACGTGGCATTCTCATATTTCCTCTCCCCATCGCCATGATGCGTTGCATGGCTCTGTTCTTGGTTATGTTCGCCGGTCTGGTGGAGGGCGGTGATGGGCCCCATTTTGCCCGGCGACTATGACTGCGTCCTACCGTCGCGCCTGCTCCGCCTCGTCTTTAAGAACGCGGGTCACGGCCTCGCCATAGGGTCGCATGGCCAGCCAGGTGAGCAGCAGTCCCAGCGGCCCGAGTACCGCTGTCGTCGCCAGCATGGCGTAGCGCAGCATGCTCTCGTCGACGAAGACGAAGTCCGTAATCAGCGCCACGAACAGCGGCCCCAGTCCCGCGCCGACTACGCTGATCGTGAACAGATAGATGGCACTGAGTTGGCCTCTCATCTCATTTGGCGTGATGATCTGGATGGCCGAATTCTGCCCGGGTGAACCGATCGCATTGCCCACGCCGCTGAGTATGATCAGACCTAGCGACAGCCACGGGGTGGGCATCAGCGGCATGGCGATGGCCGCAGGAACCGTGATGAAGTTGGAGTAGAGGCACAAACGGATCATCGCGTCCGGGATCTTTTGCCGGTCCAGACGTTCGGCAATCAAGGTGCCGATTACCAGCCCGATGGGCGTCGTGAGGAGCGCCGCAAAACCCAGCAAAGGCCCAACCTGGTTGGGCGTCCAGCCATGGGTGCGCTCGAAGAAGGCGACACGCCATGCCGACATGCCGAAGGATTCGATTGCACCGATGGCAAGGCTGAGGAGCAGGGGCACGTAGACGCGCTTGTTCGACCACACGAAGCGGGCGACCTCTGGCAGCGGGACCGAGCCCTTGACCTTGCGGCCCTTGCGGGTCGGTTCCTTGACCGTGAAGAAAAAGACCAACGCGACGAGCAATCCGGGCATGCCGCAACTCAGGAAAACGAACTGCCAATCGCGTAGAAGACCAAAGCCCGGGACATGGATCGGCGTGATGTCCTTCACCAGCTCAAGAAGAACGCCCCCGATGATCATCGAGGCGGCCATGCCGCCGGCAATACCCATCGAGTAGATAGACATGGCTCTGGGCAATTTACTGCGCGGCACGATATCGGAAATCATCGACATCGAGGTTGGCCCTTTGACGGACTCGCCCGCGCCGACGATCCCCCGGGCGATAAACAGCGTGAGATAGCTGTAGGCCAGCGCCGACAGCGCGGTGGCCATGCTCCAGATGCTGAGGCCGATCGTCAGGATGTTGCGGCGATTGCGCACGTCCGTCACGCGCGACATGGGCAGGCCCACGATCATGTAGAAGAACGAGAAGGCGAAGCCGATCAGCAGCCCCATCTCGGTATCGCTGACTTGCAGATCCCGTTTGATCGGTTCGACAAGGAGGGAGATGATTCCGCGGTCGATGTTCGAGAGCACCGAAATGAACGAGATCATGCCGACCGCGTACCAAGCGGATCGCGGCTTGGGCCAATCCTGTGCACCCGCCGACGATACGCCGCTATTGCGCTGGTCTACCGTTCCGGACGACGCCGTGCTCGCCATGCCAATCCCCTCCCGTGCCAACCGATCGCGCCGGTCGCTGCGAGTGCCAGCCAATCGCGATTCGCGACCGGCCGACAAATTGATAGCATAGCTAATTATATGCGCAACTAATCACATTCGCGGTGGGAATATCCTGCTCATTCCTGCGCAGTGGGAGCAGCCCCGAACTTGTTCAGCATGGCAATGCCGGCATGCAGATCGGCTTCCGTCCAGCCATCCAGCAGGCGCGCGCGCACCTCGTCGCTCCGCTGGACCAGCCGCTTTGCGAGAGCTAGTCCCTTGCTGGTCGGCTTAATCATTTTCGATCGCCGATCCTCCAAGCCCGGAACGCGCTCTATGAGCCCATCCGCTTCCAGCGCGTCCAGCAATCGAACGAGCGTCGCGCCTTCGATCCTCAGCCGGTTAGCCAGAGACTTTTGCGTGCTGTGCCCACCGGAGAGGACAATCACGAGAAGCGCTTCCCACAAAGCGCGGGTCTGCCCCTCGGCGCGCAATTCCTCTTCGAGCATCACGCGCATCATGCGCATCGCCTCACGCAGCCGGCTCGTGAAGCGAAACCTTAGGTCTTCGATCGAACCTTGCTGATACCATTGGGCGTAGTGCGGCAAGGCGCTGGGTGGCGTGCCCTCTCCAGGGCCGCTGGTTCCCTCCGCAGCACGATCGATATTCGCTCTCTTGGGTATTTTCATCTGCTTCGCTCTGCACGCCGCCGCTGTCCCTTGGCCTCATTCGCATCGATTGCGAAAGACACAAGTGGCCTTGAGGTTATGGATCGTATTACTTATAATTAGTATTGCAAAGTAAATTTGCCTGATTATCTTCTCCTGCGAGGACATGCGGCGAACGCGCCACGCCCCATGATGGGATATGTCTCGGAAAAACGGCGGAAAGTCGTCTGTTGGAGAATGGAATGGCAAGCGCCGTATCAGATAGCGTTCGTACTAGGCAGTCACATATGATCGTACATAACCCCGTCGGTTACCCGCCGATCGTCACGAAAAAGGCGCTGGCTCCTCGTTTGGAAACCTTGCAGGGTAAAACGATATTCCTGATCGACAGCCGATTCGACGACTCCACGCGGCTTCTTGAACAAATCCAACTCTGGCTGAATGAGAATCTGCCGGACGTTCAGACGCATCTGGTGCCGATGTCCGGCTATTATGGTCGGGACGATCCGGAATTATGGGCTCGGGCGCAGTCTGAAGCGGATGCTGTAATCTTTGGCGTGGGCCATTGCAGCACCTGTGCGCCCGCCGTTGCAAAGCACGCAGTGACGCTCGAAAGCAACTACGGGCTGCCCACCGTCTCGGTCCATACGGACAAGTTCGCGGCCATCGTCCGCTCCACGGTTCGCATGGCCGGGCTCGGTCTCGCACCGCGGGCATTTGTCCCCCAACCGGTCATGGGGAAGAGCGCAGATCAATTGCGCGCTTATGTAGAGGGCGAAGATCCTGTCACCGGCCTCTCATTCATGCGCGAAATAATCGATGCCCTGACGTCGGACATCGCCGCTGCCGGCGATGAGCCGGTCCAGTTCGCGCGCACACCGCGGCTGCTCGATCCGGCGAACGAGGATGCGCTTCACAAGCTGTTCCTGGACAATGATTGGACCGACAAGCTGCCGATTGTCCTCCCAACCGAGGAACGCGTCGCTGCTATGCTAGCGCACACCAGCCGCAAACCGGACGAGATCGTCGGGCGAATGCAGCCCACGGCAAACCGCGGTCTCTGGGAGTACACAGTGGAGAAGGTGGCGGTGAATGCCGTGATGGCCGGCTGCCTGCCCGAATATTTTCCGGTCGTCCTTGCCATCGCCTCTTCCGGCGTCAGCGCGCGCAGCAGCACGTCCAGTTCCGGTGCGGCCATGGTTGTCGTCAATGGCCCCATTCGCCAGCAGATCAAAATGAACTGCGGCGTGGGGGCGCTCGGTCCATATAATCATGCCAATGCTACCATCGGCCGCGCTTACGGGCTGCTGTCCCAAAATCTGCAGGGCGGCTCGGTTCCCGGTGAAACCTATATGGGATCGCTCGGAAACGGCTACACGTACAACAACCTCACATTTGCCGAGAATGAGGAGCGCTCGCCTTGGGAGCCCCTGCATGTCCAGAAGGGCTTTGATCGCGAGGACAGTACCGTGAGCATCTTTTATGGCGGCCGAACCACGGCGTTCAGCCTTGGCCTGCGGGAAATCTTCTGGCGCGAGCATGTGCAGGACATGCTGCGAGCCACCGACGTCGTTGGCCCGCCGACGCTGGTGCTGGACCCGATCGCGGCTCGGCAGTTCATTGATCGCGGCGGATTTGACACGAAGGAAAAGCTGATCCGCTTCGCCTATGAAAGCGCTCAAATGCCCGCCGCGCGCTACTGGGATCTGCAACTGGTGCAGAACTACATCTATCCTAACGCCACGCTTGGCGCAGAACCGGCCGCCACCAAGCTCAAAGCTGCGCCGGATGCGCTTGTTCCGATGTTCAACGAACAGGACATCAATGTTGTGGTGGTGGGCGGCGAGAGTAATGGCTATTGGCAGATATTCGGCGCGGGCTACCGCACGACCATATCGGTCGACGATTGGCGCTGAAGAACGCGACCATGAGCGAGACCCTTGACCTAGTAGTGATCGGTGCCGGCGTTGCCGGGCTCAGCGCTGCCGCAACCGCTGCGGAATGGGGGCTGGAGACGGTCGTCATCGAGCATCTGGCAGCGGGCGGACAGATCGCGACCGTAGACCGAATCATGAATGCGCCAGGTCACCCGGAGGGCATCGCGGGCTATGAGCTAGGGCCGGCGTTGCAAATCCAGGCGGAAAATGCCGGCGCGCGCTTTCTCGTCGATACGGTGGAGGCCGTCTCGCTGAGCGACGGCCATTTCCTCCTTCGTTGCGCTGAAACGACACTGCGGTCCAGAACGGTGATCGTGGCGACGGGGTCGCGCCGAAAGGCGCTCGACGTGCCCGGAGCAGCCTCTTTCTTGGGCCGGGGCGTTTCTCACTGCGCTTCCTGCGACGGGCCGTTTTTCCGCGGCAAGGATATGGTCGTCGTTGGCGGAGGCGACTCGGCCTTCGATGAAGCCGCCTTGCTCGCTGAGCATGCAGCGGCGCTCACCATCATCCATCAAGGACCTCGGCCTACGGCGCGTCGCTCGCAGGTAAGACGCATAGAAGCGCTGCCGAATGTGGAGATCATTGCCAATAACCGGGTTGTAGCGATTGCGGGCGATACTGAACTGAGGTCGGTGATCCTGGAAGATGGACGCAACATATCAGCCGCCGCCGTCTTTCCTTACATCGGTCAAGCGCCGAATACCGACTGCGTCCAAGCCTTTGTTGAACTGAACAGCGAGGGACGCGTGGTAATCGCTTCTGACATGCAGACCTCTGTCCCGGGTTGTTTCGCTGCAGGCGATGTCCGCTCCGGTTTCGAGGGTCTGATCGCAACTGCTCTAGGAGACGGCGCAAAAGCAGCGCAGTCAGCCTCGCACTTCATCAAGATATAAAGCGCAGCATGTGTTCGGATATGAGTTTGTAAACGCGCCGTGAGGTCCTGACTGGACTGCGCGCCATGATCTGCAACATCTCTTCCACTAGGGCTGACTGTCGCTCCGGTGTCTCGTTTGCAGAGACGCCCGGCGTCCCTGAATGAGATCATGGCGGACGCTTCCATTTCGACCTTCGAGGGCGATGTCCAGCGCGCGCTTAGCAGTTGATGAGCAGGGGGCTTTCGCCGCCATCTCGGACGTTCAAATCGTTGAACGAGCATCACGAAAGCGGCCATTCGTTCAGTTCCGTTTTAATGACGCGAACTGGGACTCACCTGCCTTCGTGGGTTAGCAGTCGAATGGTAGGTTCGGCTAAAAGCGGAGGACAATTCGCAAGCCTTCGATGGCCTCAATTACGACGATCTGAAAGGCAAATTATCGCCGCAAAAATGGAGTAGCAGAAACTCGGATAAACGGTGTCGTCTTACGGGTTCGACCCTAGTAACTTTGGCTAGTGGAAGTCGACTTAACGAATGCGGCGGATGGTCTGTGGTGGTGTATGTCGACAAGAGGTCACCGGAAGTCGTCTCTAGCAAACATAATTCGATCTCAGTTAGGCGGCGCACACTCGCCAACGTCACTCGCCGAAAAATTATGAAGAAATTTAATTAGGCTTGTCCTGCAGTATTCGGTCTCGTGGTCGAATTTACCACATATAAACCCGATCATGCCTTTTTTTGCGACGTAAGGGGGGCGTATGTTTCAGGTAATCGAGTGCATCTGGACAGAGCATGATCATCTAGTCATCGGAGTGGCCGCCGGGATCTGGATAATCGGAAGTCTCGCGTTCTTTCTCGCGCTCGAACGCGCGCAGGAGTGCCAGCAACAACGGCGTGCAGTTTGGCTATTAATAGAAGCCATCGCTGGAGGACTGGGTGTTTGGGCGACACACTTTGTTGCGATGCTTGCATACAGGGGTGGGTTGCCAATTGGGTATGCCTCCGCCCCGACGATAATATCTGCGGCGATTGCCGTCGCTGGATGCTGGATCGCGCTCATGGTTCTGGGAACGTTTTCTCTAAGTCGGTGCGTCGTGGCGGGCATGACACTCACCGCTGCTGTAGGCGTCGTGCATTTCACAGGCATGGCGGGAATTCAGGTTCAGGCGAACATCCAGTATGACTGGACGACAGTTGGCGTGAGTGCCGCTGTAGCAATGGCGCTCTTCACACTCGCATTTTTTGCCTTCAGCCGCATGCCTCGATTTTGGCATATTCTAGGCGCTGCCACTGCATCGATTGTCGGCGTTTGCGCCCTTCACTTCACGGGAATGTCCGCGACGACGCTCATATTCGATCCGACTCTCCCGTCGGTCGAGGTTGGCTCAAGTCGGGCCTGGCTGATTCGAGCGACGGCAGGCTCAACCTTAATCGTTATCCTGTTTACGGGTTTCGCAACACTGATCGATCGCTATCTGACCGATCTAAAAGGCTTCGCCGATGCGACACTCGAAGGCATTGTGATCATGCGCGAAGGCAGGGTCGTCGAGGCCAATCACCGCTTTGCAGAATGGGTAGGGGTAAGCGTTGAGGATTTGTTTAACCTCGACCCCGATAGATTGATGGTGGCGGAGGACGGTTGCCCGGTAAGCGAACTCAGAGAAAGTCCCGTTGAGGCTGTGCTGCGGGGGCAGGGTTCAAACAGGGTGTTCGAGGTTGGAGTTCATGAAATTGAGTATAGAGGACGCCCGTCGAAAGTTCTGGCCGTCCGGGATCTGACTCACGCCAAGGCAGCGCAGCGCCAGATCGAACACATCGCGCGTCACGATAGCCTCACTGGATTGCCCAACCGTACATTGTTGAGTGAACGTCTGGACCATGCAATTGCATGTCTCTAACTCTTGCCGGGCTCAGATCGAGTAAGCGTCGTGAGAATATGAGCTTGACCATGTATTAATGCCGACGCAGAAAATATCAGACGGAAGCCGCCTTTCGATTTCTCCCTATTTTTTAGCCGCTTAACTGATAATTTACCTATTACTCTGACAATAGGCGCTAGGAGAAACCGCTAGCTGAGAACGGCGCGGCCCTTTGTTAGGGAGAAGGCAGATGTGGAGACGTTGCTTTCACGGTTTGATGTCCGCAGGTCTTATCGGCGCGGTTGCTGCGCCGTCCTTGGCGAACATCAACGGCACGATCGATGCAAATATCACGCTTGAAGCCGGGTGCGTCATCAATGGCCAAAGCCATGATGACGGATCGAGCGCCGCAGATTTTGGATCGCTCAACTTCGGTTCGCACAATACGCTGTTCACACAGGCTGACGGACAGGTGATGAACGGCGGCAGCGCCTTTGAAATTCAATGCAGCTCGGGCATCGCACCGGTTCTGACTTTCAATGCCGGTCAGAATGATGGCGAGGGCGCTGGCGCGGGTCTCCGAGCGATGGCCAATCAGGCGCAGGCCGGGCAATATGTGACCTACAACCTCTATTCAGATGCGGGACGCAGCACGGTCATCCCCATCGGCGACTCGATCACGCTTGCGAGTACCGGGGCACTGCAAACTGTGAACGTCTACGGCCGGGCCTTCGGGGAGGCGGGACTTCTTCCGGGTGCCTATTCCGATGTGATCACGGTCACGCTGGAACTGTAACGGTTCAGTCAGCGAGCGGAGATGGAGTGAAAGCCCATGCAACGCCAGCCGATCAGAATCGCTCTATCCCTCCTCGGGGCCGCGCCATGCTGGTTTCAGCCTGCGACGGCTGAAACCACTGCCCAGTTTCAGGTGGCCGCTACAATCACGGCAGGATGTCTCGTCAGCGGTCTTGGCGGCAGCGGGTCTGCGAGTGCGGTTGGCCTGCTCGATTTCGGCGAGGATTCAACCTTCTCGATGGCGACACACACAGCCAGCCTGGGGGGTAGCCAGTCCATTACCTTGCGCTGCACGCCGGGCGCAAATGTCACCATGTCGATTGACGGGGGGCATCATGCTGCAGCGGGTTCGCGGCACCTTCAGCTCGGCGGCAACAACGCTGCGCGCATCGCTTACGTCGTTTGTTCCGACGCCACTTGCAATCAACCCGTCGCCATTGGTGCAGGCACCGCGATGGTCGTGACGAGCGGAAACAGCAATGACGTTCACTTGCCCGTTTACGGGCGGCTCATGCTCCCAGGCGGACTGCCCGCAGGAGACTACACTGACACATTGACGGTCACCTTGCAGTGGTGACCCGCGTTTCAGGAACGATTGATCATGATCAGGACATTATCGGCTTTTGCCCTGGCAGCGGTTTCGCTTCCCGCGATCGCTCAGCAGCCTTCATCGGTCCTGCTGTGGCCGGTCAATCCAGTGATCGAGCCAGACAAACAGGCTGCAGCGCTCTGGTTCGAGAACCGAGGTGATGCCCCGGTGACGCTACAGGTTCGCGTTTTCGCATGGGCCCAGCAGCAAGGTCGCAATGTCTACGCGGCGCAAGATGATGTGATCGGCACGCCCCCCATCGTCACGATTGCACCGGGGCAGCGACAGCTTGTGCGGCTGACGCGGACCACGCCGCCCCCTGCCCAGCCCGAAGCATCCTACCGCGTGATTGTGGATGAAATCCCTGTCGTCCTGTCAATCGGGACGCAGCACGTCGGGCAATCTCTCAGTTTCCGGATGCGCTATTCACTCCCGCTTTTCTCCTATGCGTCAGCGACGAAGGTCCTTCCGGTCACGGAAACGAGGTCGCCGGAGACTATGCCGGATTTGCATTGGCGGGTCGGGCAGGACGACGACGGCCGCTTTCTGGAAGTCACGAACCGGGGTGACATCCACGCCCGCCTGCTCGACGTGGCATTCGTGCACGGGGCGCTCCCCTCCTCGGTGTCGAAAGGCCTGCTAGGCTACGTGTTGCCGCGTTCGACCGTCCGGTGGCCCTTGGATGAGACGATCGAAGTGTCCGACACACTGGTGGCATCCCTGAACGGCAGATCGCCCACGCAACTCGCGCTTGCGGACGATTAGAAACTTCATAGGCTCATGCTTTTCCTAACCCCCCGGAGCAGACGCGGCCCGTGGCACACATGCCTGTTAACCATGTTTGCCTGGGAGGGCGCAGGTATGGCCGAGCCGGCTCAGACCTTCGGCGATTTGCCACCGCCCCCAACCGCCAGGATTGTTCCGGATGATCAGACGCTGCTGCTGGAACTCGTCATCAACGGCCGGGCAAGCGGTGTGGTCGTACCCGTTTTGCAAAGTGGAATGCGCTATGCGGTGAGGACGGATGACCTGCGGCAGCTTGGCCTGCCCGTTACCGACAAAATCGAACCGCGGATGTTCCTGGACGCACTTCCCGACGTGACTGTGCACTATGATGCAGCGCAGCAGCGCCTGAGCATAAACGTTCCGCCCGGATATCTCCCGGAGCAAAAACTCTTTGGCCGCGCGCCGGCTCATCAACCGGCAAGCAGTGGGACCGGCGCGCTCTTCAATTACGAGATCTTTGCCGCCGACGGCGCGCGCACCGCACCGCACGCTTCGCTCTGGCACGAGGCCAGAGTGTTTGGACCTTTTGGAACCGTTTCGACCACGGGTGTGGCGCGCAGCGAGGGCAAACCGTATATTCGATATGACAGCCGCTGGGCGACCTCCAGCGAACAGCACATGACAACCTTGGAGGTTGGAGATTTCATCACGCGCGGTCTTCCCTGGGCATCGGCGGTCAGGCTCGGTGGCGTTCAGTACTCGCGCGATTTCCTTGTTAGACCGGACGTAATCACCTACCCGGTTCCCGGTTTTTCCGGGTCTGCCGCGCTCCCTTCCACCATAGACCTGTTCGTCAACGACCAGAGGGTGGCCGGCGGGGCTGTTAACCCCGGACCGTTCTCTCTCGAAACTCTGCCTCCGATCAGCGGCCAGGGAGAGGCAAATCTGGTCGTGACGGACATGCTCGGTCGCAGCATCGCGACCACGATGCCCTTTTACGTGAGCAGCGCCCTTCTCCGGCCCGGATTGACTGACTACGCAGGTGCCCTTGGCCTTTTCCGGCGCAATTACGGCTTCAGCAATTTTGACTATGGCGGCATGGCGGCGACCGCTGCCGTGCGCCACGGGCTGAGTGATGCCCTCACGCTCGAAGGGCGTGCCGAGGCAACAGCCGGGTTCGTCTTGGGAGGCTTGGGCGGTGTGCTGCGCGCCGGCCGCTTCGGCATTCTGAGCGCATCCTACAGCCTGAGTGATCGGGGCGGCACCCGCGGCAGCGAGATAAGTCTGGGTTATGAATATCAGGCGCGAAGCTTTTCAATCGGCGTCAGACATAGTCGCCGCGATGCAGACTTCGCTGACCTTGGCTCGCTCGAACATCCCATCTCATCACATGCTCGCCAGCTGTTCTCCGCAACATCCAGCGCGTCGCTCGGGCGGGCCGGCAGCCTCGGCTTCGCTTATATCGATGTGAAGTCAGGCTCCGTCCGCCATGCGCGGCTCGCGAACGTCTCCTGGTCGGTTCCGCTTGTCCAAAGCAGCCGACTCCACGCGACGCTTTCAAGAGAAATTGGTGCGAGAGGTTGGTCCGGCGGTGTAACTCTCTCGTTCAACTTAGGCGGCCAGCGAGGAAACATGGCCGCAAGTCTCGCGAAAGACATGAGCGGGCCGGAAAGCTGGCAAATCGACTACGCGCGACCGATCATGAGCCAAGGAGGTCTTGGCTGGAGTGGGAGCGCAACCGGACGACCGGGCGCGAGACCCTATCTGCGGGGAGACCTGACGTGGCGCGCATCAATGGCAGAACTTCGTGGCGGCATTTATGGCGCCGATGCCGTGAGGGCATGGCTGGGAATAAGCGGCACCGTGGTCGTGATGGACGGCGCGTTCTTTCCTGCAAACCGCATCGCCGATTCATTTGTGCTTGTAAGCACGGAAGGCGAACCTGATGTGCCGGTGCGGTATGAAAACCAGCTTGTTGGCCATACCGATAGCCAGGGCCGTCTCCTGATCCCGTGGGTCAGCGCCTATTATCAGGCGCACTACGAGATCGACCCTCTCTCCCTGCCTGGCAACATGCGGACCCCGACGGTGTCACAGCGCGTCTCGGTCGCTCGGGGTAGTGGCACGGTGATCACCTTCCCTATCCGCCAAGTGCGGCCCCTCTTGGCGAAGCTGACCAATGCTCGGGGGCTCCCTGTTCCGGCAGGCTCTGTCGCCAGCATCAACGGTGCAACGACCAGCTATATCGGCTGGGATGGTTTGCTGTTCATCGAGGACGCCGCCGACCAGAACCGCATCGTCATCACACAAGCAGGCGGTGAAACATGCACGCTCGACATCCGTGCCGGCGCGCACACTCAGAGCATTGCCGACGCGGGAGTGCATGTATGTCGATGATCAAAAGGCTTTGCTGCTTTGCGATTCCGGCTTGTGCGGCGATCACGGCGATACCAGCGCAGGCCTGCACGGTCGGGGCGACCACAACGAACCTCGGCAGCCGGTCTTCTTATACCATTGCCGCTTCATCGCTGACGGGTAGCGGCGCGGCGGGCCTTTCTTGCGACGTTGTGCTCGCGGCACTGACCACCCATTATGTTGGCCTCAATATCACCGCATCGAGTTTCCAGTTGACCGGCCCGGGGAACAGTTCGATATCGTTCTCGGTATCGAGCACGTCGGGCGGAGTCGCCCTTGGTGTGGGAACATTCTACAATCTTTCCTCGCTCAGCCTCGTCAGCCTGTTTTCCGGTGTAAACAGTTCCATCCCGCTATACTTCCGCACTACCCCGACCGCAGGCTTGCGGGCTGGCCTTTACAAAGGTTCGCTCAATCTGCGCTGGTACTATTCGGTCTGCTCGCTCGGAGTCGCTCTCTGCCTCGACTATTCGAACAGCCCAGGCTTCATACGCCCTGGCCCATTTGCTTCGCTCAACTGGGGCAGTGGCACAGCGGTCACGGTGAACATCGAGCTGACTGTCGAAAATGACTGCATCATCAATGCCCCCAGCGTCGATTTCGGCTCTGCCCCGATCGTCAGCGCCTTCAATCCTGTCACGCGCACCATCCAGATTCGCTGCAGCGCCGGGTCTGCCTACTCCGTCGGCCTTAACAACGGCGGCAACCCGGATAATGGCGTGCGCCGCATGAAATCCGGCAACAACTTTCTCCGCTACGAAATCTACAAGTCGGCATCATCCGCGGACCGCTGGGGAGACCAAGGAAGCGCGAGACGCAGTAGCAGCCAAGCCGATGCTAATGCAGGAACTTACGATTCATTGACATCACAGAGCTTCACCTATCGCGCCGAAATCGAAACGTCGCAGACGGCGGTGCCAGTCGGCACCTATGAGGACACGATCACGATCGACGTCGCCTTCTAGACCAGAGAGTGAAGACGACAGTCACCTGAATTAACGGCCAAGTAGTGCCTTCCTTCAACTTTACTGTGACGATCCGATTTTTCAGGGCGACAAACGATAACTCAATACAAGTGGGCGTGAATGGATGCCGCGCGGAATAGCCGTCGATAGCGGCAGGCCCCCGCACTGTTCGTGCGCATCATCGCCGACCAGCGTTCGTCCCATCGCCGCTGGGATTGGAGAACGATCACGGAGATGCCTGAAGCCGAAACCGCCCTTACCAAGCGCCAAGCCTGGAATGCCGGACGAACCATGGGCGCGAAGCGGGCCGAGCTGCCACTGAATGGCCCCTTTCGTGGCCATAGGAGACCCGTTGGAACTACCCTCGTAATTTGCCATATATTCATCCGTTCCGACTGAGCTGGGAATGGCCAGTATGAGAAGTCGCCCCGGTTCTCTAATAAATGTCGCGGCGATATCGGCCTGAATCTGCCATTGCTTCCAGCACGTCGTCGCCCACGATCTCGACAAGCGCTTCATGCACAGCCGGCGCCATGCCCTTTATGCTGCCGCAAACGTATATGGCGGCGCCACCTGTGATGAATGCCCTTAGAGCAGCCCCTCGAGCAGCAAGCCTATCCTGCACATAGGCCCGTTCGGATTCTTGGCGCGACCACGCGAATTCGGCATGCGCGATAACGCCCAACGCCTTAAGGCGGTCGAGCTCTTCGCGGTGGAATGCATCATGGTCCGGATGTCGTTCACCCCAGAACAACCAGATGGGAGCGCCGCCTTCCGCCTCACGGGCGCGCAGATGTGCCAGCAAGCCGGCCAGGCCGGTGCCATTGCCGATCAGCAGCAGCGGCGTCGAGGGATCCGCCTGCGGATGGAAGCCGGGATTTGTCCGCACGCGCGCCTCGATGACGTCGCCGATCGCCGCACCGGCAGTCAGCCAGCCTGATCCAAGGCCGGGCAGGCCATCCTCAGCCACGCATTCGCGCACGATCAGTTCCACTCGGTCCGAAGCGGCGATTGAAGCAATCGAATATTCGCGGTGGGGCAGCGGCCGCAGCGCCTCGACGGCGGTTGCACCTTCCATGCCGCGCGACAAGATGCGCGTGGAGAGGAACGCGGTCAGTGTTTCCGTCAGATCCAGGCCGGCGCATTCGGCGTAGCGCATAATGCGATGCGAATTCTGTCGCGGCACGATCTCCAGAATATCCCCCGCCTGCCAGCGGGATACACCGGGCACAGGGGGCTCAAGCGCGATATGCCAGGCCGGGGCGCCATGGCTGCCGGGATTGAGCACCCGCCGTTCGATCAGTCGCCAGGGTTCCATTGGCGCTGGTGCCCAATCCGGTTGATCGACGCGCGCTCCGAGCCCGCCGAGTTGTTGCTGCCACTGGCGTTGCGCGTCCTCGTCCTGCCCGTCCATCTCCACCAGATCGAACAGCCGCGCGGCCTTCGCGTCATGCAGCCATCGGTCGACATGATGGCCAAACGCACAGAAATCGGGGTATTCGCGATCGCCCAGCGCCAGAACGGCATAACGCAGATGCGATAGATCCCGCGCCGGCCGGCGCATCCAGCGGGCGAAGCTGCGCGCCGGATCAGGCGGTTCCCCTTCGCCATAGGTGGCGGCGACCACCAGAAGCGTTTCTGTGCGAGCAAGCCTTACCGCATTGAGAGAACGGATGGGCAGGACGGAAGCACCAGGGAGCGCGCTGGCGGTGAGCCGCGCGAGCCGTTCCGCCGTGCCTGTCTGGCTGGCGAAGGCGACGATGGTGGACGAGCCCTCCGCACCCGGCAGAGCTGGTGCGCCGTTCTCGGTTCCAGTCACGTCCTGAATCGTTGACCGTAGCGCGCGCTTGCGCCGTCGCCGCGTGAAATAGAGCAGGAAGCCGGTGATCGTGAACAGCGGCATCAGAAGGCTGGAGATCGTCAGGCCGATCCGCCCGATCAGCCCGAAATAAGCGCCGCGATGAATCTCGTAGATGCTCACGATGATGTCCTGCCCCCATGATCGCTGGGCATAGGGAACATCGCTGATGACGGCGCCGGTGACGCCGTCGATCACCAGTTCGTCAGACACGCGATGATGCCGCGCGTCATGGTGCCTCGCGCGGAACTGCACTGTCCCATTCGAGCGCAGGCTGGCGGTGACCGTGGCATAGGAGGCACCTTGCGTCGCCCGTTCAAACCCGCGCCAGGCGGGAGCGATATCGGGCTCGGCGTCGTCCGATCGGGACTGAGGCAACGATTGTGCCTGTTCAGGCCCCGCCAGCAGCCGCGTCAGTCCGTCGCTGTACCAGCCATAGGACCACCACAGTCCCGAAAGCGCCGAGACCAGATAGAACAGGATCAGCCAGCTTCCGACCACGGCATGAAGCGCGCGATAGAGATTTCGCCCTGACATGCGCAGGTCCAATACCATCCACGCGCGCCAGTCCAGGGGACGCTTCGGCCAGCGTAGGTAGAGGCCGGAAAGGGCGAAGAAGACCAGTGAGAGCGCGGCGAACCCGGTCATCTGGCGGCCCCAGCCATTGCCTCCGTCGGGCAGAGCCATGTAGCGATGGATGTCAGTCACTGCTTCAAAGAAGCCGTCGCCCCGGCCAGACCCGAGTAGCCTGCCGGTAGTGGGTTCGACATAGTTGGTCTGTCGTTCGCCCCCTTCAGTAAAGCTGATCCACGCGGCCCTGCTTGGATTATCATGCACGATGATGCGGCCGATCTCAGCGCTTGGCCGCTGGCTCAGAACCTTTTTGGCCAACGCCGGGGCCGGCAGCAGCGGCCGACCATCCGGCACCAGGGTGACCACGCCGGGGCTCAGCAAATCGACGATCTCATCCCGGAAACTGAGCGTGGCGCCCGTGATGCCATGATGGCCAGCACAATCCCGGCCGTGATGCCCAGGAACCAGTGCAGTTGAAAAATGATCGAGCGGGCCACGGCGAACGCACTTCCTCTACAGAGGGGTTGTTATTGATAATTATTCGCGTTAACGGCGCGCCCTGTCCTGGTCAAATGACAAAAAGGGGAATGATCATACGTACCGCTCTTGCCAAAGGCGTCAGCCTTTTCGCGCTTATCGCTGCGCCTGCAGGTTCGGCACTGGCGCAGAATGACAGCGCGCCGGCCCATGCGGATATGGCAGCCAGCGACCAGATCGTCGTAACCGCCGCGCGCACCATATTGCCGCCTAATGCCCTGCCGCTCACCATTGACGTGATCGACAAGCAGGCACTGGACCAGCAACTCGCCATGTCCGGCTCGGTCACTGATGCCGTCGCGGTTCTGACTCCCAGCTTCTCGCCCACGCGCGGCAAATTGTCGGGCGCAGGCGAAACGCTGCGTGGGCGTTCGCCGCTCTATGCCATTAACGGCATCCCGCAATCCACGCCGCTGCGCGACGGCAGCCGTGACGGCTTCACGATCGATGGCTTCTTCATCGATCGGGTGGAGCTGATCTACGGATCGAACGCTCTGCAGGGCATCGGCGGCACTGGCGGCATCGTCAATCAGGTGACCGTCGGCGCACCGAAGCAGCAGGGCTGGTCGGGCCGCGCCTTGCTTCAAGGCACGTCAGCGGACGGCTTTGAACACGCAGGGATAGGCGGCAAGGTCGCCGCGCTGGTGCAGAACAAGTCCGGCATCTTCGACATCACGCTCGGCGTTTCCTTCGAAAAGCGCGGCGTGTTCTATGATGCGCAGGATCGCCCGATCGGCGTCAACGTTACGCAGGGTGAAACCCAGGATTCCAAAACGCTGAACCTGTTCGCGCGCATTGGCATGGAAGTGGGCGATACCGGCAGGCTCGACCTCACCGCCAACCGCTATGAATTGAACGGCTATGGCCGCTATGTGCCCGTGGTGGGGAATCGCGCGACCGGCGTACCCACCAGCGCGACACGCGGTAATCCCCCGGGCAAGCCCGCCGCAAATCGAACTGAAAGCGTCGCTTTGTCATACACCGACAGCGATATGTGGGGCGGCAATCTGGTGACGCAGATTTTCTTCAATCGCACCTATGATACATTCGGCGGTGATCCCAATCCGATCGCGTCGTTTCAGGATCCCGCTCTTGCGCCAATCGGCACGCTGTTCGACCAGTCGGAGAATCGCTCGCGCAAACTGGGTGCCAAGTTCAGCTATGAACGCGCTTTCCCGGGCTTCGAGGCGCTTACAGCCACGGTCGGCGTCGACGCGTTGTATGACAAGACAGAACAGCGGTTGATCGCCACCAATCGCATCTGGGTGCCGCCCAGCGAATTTCAGGGCATCGCTCCCTTTGGGCAGGCAAACCTGAAGTTGCTCGACGGCAAGCTGCGCCTCGCGGGCGGCCTGCGTTGGGAAAATGCAAAGGTGAAGATCAGCGATTATCACACGCTCGCCGCCAACACATATGATGGTTTGAACCCTGCCACATATGGCGGTGTCGATGTGGCAGGGGGCAGCCCGAGCTTCAGCGAGATGCTGTTCAATGGCGGTGTGATCGTGGAGCCGGTGCCCGGTATCCGCGCTTATGCCAGCTACGCCGAGGGCTACACCATGGCAGATATCGGGCGCATCACGCGATCGGTGGACGAGCCTGGCTTTGATGTGAATGGCCTCGACATCAGCCCGGTGATCTCAAACAACCGCGAGATCGGCGCGGAGGTGAAGCGCGGGCCGCTCGATGCGAGCGTCGCCTATTTCTGGTCGTCCAGCAATAAGGGGCAGGTGCTGATTGCGGCGGGGAATGGCATCTTCGAAGTTCAACGCCAGCGCGTCGAGATCCAGGGTCTGGAGATCAACATGGGTATCCAGACTCCGATCGACGGGTTGAAGCTGTCGACAGGTTACGCCCATCTCATCGGCCGCTACGACAGCGACCGGGTGGACGGCATCGTCGATACCGATCTGGACGGAACCAACATCTCCCCCGATCGCATCAACGTGGCGATAAACTACGCCAAGGGGCCGCTGTCCGCGCGCGTACAGTCTCAATTCTATCTGTCGCGTAACTTTCATGGGAAGGCGAACCCAGATCAGCGCAACAATTTCGGCGGCTACAACGTCACCGACGCCAATGTCCGCTATCAGACCCGTTTGGGCGGGCTGAGCCTGAGCGTCCAGAATCTGTTCGATAAATTCTACATCGACTATAGCTCTGACACCCGCCTCCCCAATGACAATTTCGCGTTCTTCGCCGGCCGCGGGCGAACCTTCACTCTCGGATGGGACTTCCGCTTCTGACGAGACGCACATCCCGCGCCGGTAACCACAAGGCTATCGGTGCGGTGAGTCATGCTACGGTTTTGGACTGCTACTTATTGTAGCGAAATCATAGCAGCGCTTTCACGGCTGCAGCGATGTGACCAAATGGTGTGTCCGCCATGTGTCGTGTTGCATCGCTGCGATTTGAGCTTCTAGCTTTAACAAGAACTTAAGTGCATCATGTGGCGATGTGCGTATTAATGAACGCACGACTGAGGCGGAAAAGCGTCACGGGGGGAAGTGGCGTTTTTGGGGGCGTCGACCAATAGCTAACTTTTGCTGTGGCGGGCGGCTGGTTTCATGCCAGTGCCTATTCGAGCCGTTGAGGTTCATCTTTTCCAATGACGCTGTCATGGTTAGCGCAAATTGGACGGCTGCGTGCCGCAAATAAGGACGTCCCTATGACGATTGTTAACCGACGTGGATTTCTTGGTTGTTCTGTTGCAGGTGCCGCAGCCTTGGGATCGTTGGAACTGGCCGCAAAGACCCAGGAACTCTTAACGGTCACAGCCTTGCGTGCAGCCCAATTACCGAATCCGATCGGCTTGACGGATGCAGCGCCGAGCTTATCGTGGCAAATCGTTGGCAGCCGCCGGGGAGTAACCCAGCAGGCTTACCGCATTCACGTTGCCACCAGCCTCGCTGCGCTCAAAGCCGGCAAAGCCGACCTATGGGACAGCGGCAGAGTGTCTTCCGCAGAATCGATCGGCATTCGTTATGGCGGCTTACCTCTTGCCTCCCGCCAACGGGCTTGGTGGACCGTGAGCATCTGGGACGACAGCGGTGCAAGAGCGACGGCCGTCGAAAACGCCTATTGGGAAATGGCGCTGTTAGAGCCGACCGATTGGTCGGCAACCTGGCTGGCTGCAGAGCGGGTCGTCGACAAGGCGGATCGAGAGGCTGGACTGCCGTCCTACGGCGCGCCAGTCCCTCCGGAAGGGCAGCCCCGCCTCTTTCGATTGCCCTTCGCGACTGAAAATGCCGGAGACGTGGTCATCACCTTGCTCTCATCGGGTTTTCTCTCCGAGGTGACGATCGACGGCAAGGCATTGGAGATGCCAGCCCATCCTAAAAGTTCCTTCGGTCCGCCAGGCGCCGCCCGCTTTGTTGTCTCGTTGGAAGCCGGGGCTCACATGCTCGCCATGCATGCGCTGCCCCCGCGCGATTATACGCCGGCAAAGGAGATCAGTGTCGCTGCGCAGATAAGGGTGCCTCGCTCTGAAAGCACCTTGTCTCGGATAACCGCCGGCTGGGAGACAGCGCTCGGTGCTCCCGATGGCTGGCGGCTTCCCGGATCGTCTAACGGATGGGATGCGCCGATCTTGCTGTCGCCACAGCCTCACGCGGCATGGCCAGCCACGCCAGCCATTCAGATGCGACATATGTTCAAGGCCACGCGCAAACCAAAAGTTGCCCGGCTCTATGTGGCCGCCCTGGGCGCTTACGAGATGCGGTTGAATGGCGATGCTGTCAGCGAAGATCGCCTGCAGTCTGAAAGCAGCGATTACCGCAAGACGATCCTTTACCGCTGTTATGATGTGACGGACCTGATCGGGCGGGGCGAGAACGTTCTGGGCGCGCTGATAGGCGACGGCTGGTATGCGAGCTATATGGCACCTGCCGGGCGTTATGCCTTTGGCCCTGCACCACGGCGGTTGATCGCTCAGTTGGAGATTGATGGTGCAGTCGCGGCCCAGACAGGTCCGGGCTGGAGCATGGCGCCGTCTCCCATAATCGCGTCGGATCTCTATGACGGGGAAAGCTATGACGCTCGTCTGGAGCAGCCGGGTTGGGACCGGCCTGGCTTCAATGACGCGACCTGGACCAGATGCTGGGAGGCGGAGGCGCCTCAAGGCAAGCTGGTCGCACAATCCAGTCCCGCGATACGCATTACGAATATCCTTCAGCCAAAAGCATCTGTCATTTTGCCGACAGGTGCGACCGTCATAGATTTCGGTCAGAATTTTGCGGGCTTGGCCCGTCTAAAGCTGCGGGGCAAAGCTGGGCAAACGGTCACGATGCGCTTTGCTGAAATCCTCTACGACGACGGGAGCGTTGACCAGCGTAACTTGCGAGGGGCAGACGCCACAGATCGATACACGCTGCGGGGTGATGCGAAAGGCGAGGTCTATTTACCGCACTTCACCTTCCATGGCTTCCGATACGTCCAAGTTGAAGGTGCGCCCGCTGAGTGGTCAATCGAGGGCATGGTCATGCGCAGCGAGTTGGCCGAAACGGGCATGATGAAGATCGACAATCCCGTCGTGCAGAAGCTCTGGCTGAACACGCTCTGGAGCCAGCGATCGAACTTTTTTGCGATCCCGACCGACTGCCCGCAACGCGACGAGCGACTGGGCTGGACCGGCGACGCTCAAGTCTTCTGGGATACCGCCGCCTTCAATATGGATGTGGCCGCCTTTACACGCCGCTTTTTGCGCGATCTGCGCGATGCTCAGACGCCCAAGGGCGCTTTCCCGATCTTCGCACCCACTGTCAGCAGCGCGCCGGGCGCCTCACCGGGCTGGGCGGATGCCGGCGTGATGCTGCCGTGGATTTGCTGGCGCCGATACGGCGACACCACGATGGTGACAGAGCACTGGGATGCCATGTGTCGCTACGTCGATGGCGTAATCGCCGACAACCCCGACCTTATCTGGCGCAAAGTGCTTGGCGCCAATTTTGGCGACTGGTTGTCGCTCGATGCCGATCAGCCTGCAGATGAGACGACGCCAAGAGCGCTGGTCGCCACCGCGATGCTCAAACGATCATTGGATCAGATGGCGGACATGGGTTTAGCGATCGGCAAGACCAAACAGGCCGAGCATTATCGGGCGCAGGCGCATGCGGCAGCTCGCGCGTTTCAAAAGACTTTCGTGGAGGCGAACGGCCGTATCGGAAACGGTAGCCATGCGAGTTATATCCTCGCCATTCGGATGAGCATGCTGACGGCGGAACAGAAGGTCGCGGCGGGTGCCAGGCTAGTCGAAGATATCAGGCGTCGGGGCACATTACTGTCGACCGGCTTCCTCGCGACACCGTTGAGCCTGGATGCGATCGCCGACATCGGTGCTGCCGACCTCGTTTATGATCTGCTGTTGCGCACGGCATTTCCCTCTTGGGGCTATATGGTCAGCAAGGGCGCAACGACGATATGGGAACGGTGGAACGGCGACACCGGCGACGTGGCGATGAACAGCTACAACCATTACGCGCTCGGGGCGGTCGTGGCCTTCTTCTATCGCCGGATTGCGGGCATTGATGAGCTGGAGCCGGGCTTCCGAACAGTTCGCATTGCGCCCCTGATGGATCCACGGGTGCCCAGTGTCGGAGCCGAATATCGCAGCGCGCGAGGCCCTATTAGCGTGAACTGGACGCAGCGCCCCGATGGAAGTTTTCGCTTGGATGCCTCGATCCCCGCCAACATGCGGGCTGAGATACATCTGCCGCTTGCCGCGGGGCGCCGCGTCCTGAGCGACGGGCGAGATGTTGCCCTAGACCGGTCGATACGCATCAAGTCCGGGCAAGAGCCCATAGCAGTATTGGAAACGGGCAGCGGACGCTATCGCTTGGACGTCGCTTGACCTCGGGGACCACCTAAACAGGGTGGCATTGGATTTTGATGTTGCCTCCGATCAACCGACTGATTTTGGCTCCATCGAGGCTCGGTCGGCGGCGCACAGTGCTTTCGCGCAAGACAAGTGACATGAGAAAGGCATCTATGTTGATTGGCCGGCGAACGGGACCGGGCATCTCAACCTGGTCATTTCTCGGAGTGCTAATGTGGGACCGATCACGGGCCGCGCGCAATGGTCACGGCGCGGTGGTTACCCGATTCTATACAATGCGCTGCATCCCGTGCGGAATCCTACGATATCGTCGATCTTTACTTTGCTGGGGATTTGAAGGGCCTCTCCTTCATTAAGAGACGCAACTCACTTCGAACGTGGATAATGTGTCCGATCAGGGTTCTCCCTACCTGACCACTGGCAATGGCTATGGTAACGGGAATACGCTCGGAAGGCTGGTTCGGCCCGGCATTCGTACGCGCTTCTGATCCGCCGGGTCGCCCGCCCGCCAACGGCGCGATCATGGCGGACGGGGCATCGATATTTGAGGTAGGAGAACTGATGGTCACTCGATTTAGCATGGTGCTGGCCGCCGCTGCGGCGCTGGCAGTTTCGGTTCCGGCGACCTCTGCCGAACCTTTGCATACAACGAAGTCGCGTGTCCTGATCTTGTCCGACATCGGAAATGAACCCGACGATTCTGAGTCTCTTGTGCGCTTGTTGCTTTATGCAAACGAGTTCGATGTCGAAGGCCTTGTTGCGACGACCTCCACCTGGCAGCGTACCAGGGTTCAGCCACAGCTTATGCGCGAGCGGGTGGAAGCTTATGGGAAGGTGCTTCCCAATCTCCGGAAACATGCCCGCGGCTATCCGGATGCCAGCACGCTGATGGCCGCAATCGTCAGCGGCACGCCGGTTTATGGCATGGCTGCGGTGGGCGAGGGCAAGGATACCGAAGCCTCGCGCCGGATCATCGAAGTGGTCGATCGCCCCGATGACCGACCGGTTTACATCCCCGTATGGGGCGGCAGCGCGGATCTTGCACAAGCTTTGTGGACCGTTCGCGAAACGCGCACGCCCGAACAGGTGAAGGCGTTCGTTTCCAAGCTTCGGATCTATTCCATTTCGGATCAGGACGATACCGGCGCTTGGGCGCGACGGACCTTCCCGGACCTGTTCTGGATCGCCAGCGTCCATGGCTGGGGCCAATATGGCCTCGCCGCATGGATCGGCATTGCTGGTGACCTTTTCCGCCGTGACGACAAGTGGCCGAATGCGGACATGGTCACCAATGAGTGGCTGGAGGCCAATATTAGGCGCGGGCCGCTGGGCGCATTATATCCCCCGCATGAGTTCATCATGGAAGGAGACACACCGTCCTTTTTGGGCTTGATTCCTAATGGCCTGAATAATCCCGAGCGTCCCGAATGGGGTGGCTGGGGAGGGCGCTATCTGCCGATCTACGAAGGTGCCGGCCACCGGGCCGACGCATCTGACAGGTTTGTGGACGCAAATGGCAAGGTCTGGGTCAGCAATCAGGCGACGGTGTTTCGTTGGCGCGGGGCTTTTCAGAACGATTTTGCCGGACGGATGGCCTGGACTCTTTCGCCCGACGTGCGCCGCGCCAATCACCATCCCGAGCTGGTGTTGAACGGGGTCGCCGGAAAGGCGCCCGTCACCTTGTCGGCGAAGGTCGGCGCAACCGTGCGCCTCTCCGCCGCCGGCACGCATGATCGGGATGGCGACAAGCTGACCTATCGCTGGTGGCAATATGCAGAGCCAAGCCAGGCGCCCGGCGTCATGGTGCCGCCCCTTGAGATTACCGGCGCGGACAGCACGGAGGTGAGTTTCACCCTGCCGATGTACCGGATGACGAACACGAACGTCCCCGTGCCCAAGGACACCGCCTATCACATTATTTTGGAGGTCACGGATTCGGGATCTCCGCCCCTGACCAGCTACCGGCGGGCCGCGGTGACTTTGGAACCATGACGGGGCTGTGCAGCAATGGTCGATCGGGCCTGCATTCGATCGGCCATTGATGTTTTCTGGAAGGGCCTGTGGCAAATGGCGTGCTGGAGAGCAATGTAGCGGACTTTCACAGACAAGCGATCACGAAAGTAGACGTTCCCGATCATCGACCGAAGCGGATGGCTGCGTGGACCAGTGCAGCTTACGCTAAACAACCAGCCCTAACTGATATCTCGCGGAACGTTTGACTGGCTCCCCGCACTTACCTTTGACTCTTCACATGCCTCGTGGGGGCAGAAGCGAAACTGAAGGATCGTAAATGCCCTCACTCACGCTTGTGAGATAGCGTGTCGCGCGCCCGACATAGCCGGGATCGGTCTTCCATCTCGCGAGCATGTCCATGGGCCGATAGACCGGCTCGATATAAGTAAGAGCATTAAGAGTCTGCAGTGCGACCATTTCCGGAGGATTTGCGGCGAGCAACTCGGCAAAAATCTGCTTGGCCTGCTCCCCTTCACTCAGATGCGTGAGGGCTTCCGCCATGACCACGCGGACCTGCGCCGACGTTTCGCGCTTGCTTGCGCTGAGTAACGTCTCTCGCGCCGGCGCGGCCTGTGCTTTGCGGATCAGCAGACCCGTTGCCGCCCAGTAGCGCATCACTTCGTTATCGTGTGTCAGGGCCCGTGTGAGATCCGGCAGTGCTGACGGATCTCCGGTTGCCGCCTGAGTGGCCAGAGCCATAATGTCCGTCAGCGGATAGGCGTCGCGCTCGCGGCTGGCTTCATAGCCCTCTAGCGGCGAGCCTTCGGGGATGAAGCCGTTATCGTTTATATCCAGCATATGTTGGTCGAGCGCTGTCCGGAAAGCGTTCCGCCGGCGGCTCTGCTTCGGATCGGCGGCAAGGTTTTGAAGCTGATCAGGATCAGCTTCAAGGTCGTACAGTTCCTCATACGGCCGGGGCTCGAAGAAGCGCGATTGCACGGCGTTTAGCTCACCGGCGGCATAGCGGCGATACCAGTCCTGATAGCTGCGCAACATCATCGGGAAGGCGTTGACCTGACCCATGGGGCGGTGCGGCATGTAGTTGCGAATATAACGGTAATGCCCGTCCGCGACGGTGCGGACGAAGTCGTAACGCTCATCCATGCGATTGCGCATGCCAAAGGCATAGGATTTGGGTTTTGCGATCTTCCGGCCAAGGAAGGCCGTGCCCGGCATGGTCGGAGGCTGGGGAATGCCGGCGATGGACAGCAGCGTGGGCGCGAAATCGATGAAGCTGACCGGCGCCGCGATCTCGCCGCCCATCGCGGCCGGCGCATAGTCCGCCCATTTGTCGGGCACATGGACCACCAGCGCGCAACGCAGCCCTTCCTCATGGCAATGCCGTTTGGAGCGGGGCATGCAGCCGCCATTGTCCGAAAAGTAGAAGATAATTGTGTCCTCGGCCAGCCCGGCATCTTCCAACTCGGCCAGCTTTTCGCCGACCTGTGCGTCCATCCGCTCCATGAGGTTATAATAGCTGGCGAAATCCTGCCGTACGGCGGGGCTGTCGGGGAGATAGGGCGGGACGCGGACCTGTTCGGGCTTCACCTTGCCTTCGGTGATGCCGAACAGCCGCGATTCATGCGTGGTTTCAAAGTTGAAGACAGCCATGAATGGCGTGTTCTCAGGCCGGTTGCGGTAATGCGCCTTGGCGCTCGATTCATCCCAGATCGACGCTGGATTGACGGCGGCATTGTAATCGGTTTTCTCATTGTTCGTGCAGTAATAGCCCGCCGCGCGCAGGAGTTGCGGATAGGTCTTGAGGAAATCAGGCAGGCTTGCGTCGGCGCGCATGTGGTTCGCCGGCGCATTCGATTCTGGATAGATGCCGGTCAGAAGGCAGAAGCGCGCCGGGGCGCAGACCGGCGCGTTCGCGTAGATCTTCCGGTAGAGCAGCCCCCGGCGCGCCAGCGTGTCGATATGTGGCGTATGGGCAATCGGGTCGCCATAGGCGCCAATGAAGGGATTATTGTCTTCGCTCACCAGCCACAGAATATTGGGCCTGCCTCTCGGGTCGGGCCGGCTTGTCTGCGCAGTTGTCGTGCAGCCGGTCGCGACGCTGGCCGCAGCCAGGCTCCCGAGCATATCCCTGCGACTGATCGCCATGTTCGCGCATCCTTATCTTAATTGAGGGCGGCCTTTGCCTTCCCGGACCGAAGCAATCCCCACAGCACCAGCGCGCCGATCAGGTCGAAGGCGGCGAGCATGACGAACAGCGGATTGTACCCCACAATCTCCGCGAGCCCGCCGACGATCAGCGTGAAGATGGCGCCGCCGATCCATCCGATCGATCCAGCCATGCCGGTCGCTGTGCCGACTGCCCGCTTGTCGAACAGATCGGCCGAGAGGGTCAGCAGGGCGCCGGAAAGCATCTGGTGTGCGAAACCACCGACACAGAAAAGCGCGATGGCCATAGCCGGTGAGGTGGCGAGGCCGATGCAGGCCGGGCCGATCATCAGCGTTGCGCCCAGTGTGACGGTCAGCTTGCGCGAGGTGAGCAGGTCAACGCCGAACCAGCGGATGAGCGCCGGAGCGGTGAGGCCGCCCAGCATGGAGCCCGCGTCCGCTGCCAGAAATGGCAGCCAGGCCCACAGAGCGAGATCTTTCAGATTAAAGTCCCACACCGTGACCAGATAGAGCGGGATGAAGAAATTGAAGGTCTGCCACGCCGGCTCCGCGAAGAAGCGCGGGATGGCGATGGACCAGAAGCCCTTGGTGCGGATCACCTCGCGCCAGTGCGCCGGGCGCGCGATGACCCCGGCATCGTCACCGGCGGTCTGGATATGGGCGAGTTCCGCTTGCGTCAGTCGCTTGCTCTGCTCGGGGCTGCGATAAACGAAATACCACAGCAGGGCGAAGAGCAGGCTCAGGCCGCCGGTGATGAGGAAGGCCGACTGCCAGCCGAAATACAGGATGCAGAACGCGACGAGCGCGGGGGCGATCATGTTTCCGATGGAGGCGCCCATGTTGAACACGCCGGTTGCAACGGTGCGCTCGCGCGGCGGAAACCATTCGGAAACGACCTTGAGGCCGCCGGGAATGGCGGCGGCTTCAAAGCTGCCCAGCAGCCCGCGCCAGAAGGCGAGGCTGAACCAGCCGGTGGCAAAGGCGTGGCACATATTGGCAAAGCCCCAACCCACCACGAAGATGGCGAAGCCCAGGCGGGTGCCGAGCCAGTCCAGAATGGCGCCGCTGAACGTCTGCATCACCGTGTAGGTGGCCTGGAAGGAGAAGACCACCCAGCTATATTGCTGGGTGCTCATGCCAAAGACCTCCATGAGCGTGGGCGCCGCGACGGAGAGCGATGAGCGCGCCAGATAGTTGAGGATGGTGCCGAGCGTGACAAGGCTGATGATCCACCATCTCAGGCCCATCAGGGGCATGCGCCGCTTGTCATCCACCGTCATTCTCTCCCGAAACCCGTTTTAATAGGCAAGTCAGCCCGCCATCGTCTCCAGATGACGGGACAGGACGGCCAGTTCGTCCCTCGCCGGCTTCCACACAGAGGCGATCAATCCGCCGTCTCCGAAAAGCGCGGCGGCGATCCCGTTCCGCCCGGCCTGTTTCCAAGCCAGCGCCAGCGTTTCCGCACGAGGATCGCTGACATGGGGATTGTCCCCCCGAACATGGGCGATCCATGCCGCGAGGGCCTGCAAAATCGCCGGCGAGGCCTTCCCCTGCGCCTGCCGGTCGGCGAGCGTCGCCAGCCAGCGTTGCGGAATCTTCTGCGATCCATCCATGGCGATCTGCGCGAGCCGGTGTGGCAAAGCGGGGTTGGCGAAGCGCGCTTCGAGCGAGGCCGCATAAGCCTGCAGGTCTTGCCCTGCCGCCGGCTGGAAACTGTCGGCGGCTTCGTCGCGCATCAGGCTGCGGACCAACCCGCCAATGTCTGGGTCGGCCATGGCCTGGCTGACCAGCTCATGCCCCTTGGCAAGGCCGAGATAGGCGAGCGCCGAGTGCGCGCCGTTGAGCATCCGCAGCTTGGCCGTTTCATAGGGGCGCACGTCCGCCACGATCTCGGCGCCAGCAGCTTCCCATGGGGGGCGGGGGCCGGCGAACCGATCCTCGATCACCCATTGGCGGAAAGGCTCGGTGAACACTGCAGCCTCGTCCCGCAGACCGATCATGCTTTCCAGCCGGTCGGTGTCATCGGGCTGCGTCGCCGGGACGATCCGATCGACCATGGAACAGGGGAAGGTGCAGTTATCCGCGCACCATTGCGCCAATTGCGGGTCGGTGCCGGTCAGCACCTTGAGGAGCATGGCGCGCAAGCGGGTGCCATTGTCCGCGAGATTGTCGCAGCTCAGGATCGTGAGGCCGGGCAGGCCCTGGTCTCGGCGCTGCTTCAGGCCTTGTGCGAGATAGCCGTAGATGGTGCGCGGCGCCGGGCTTGCGGGGTCATCCTGCAGCAGCGGGTCGAGCGCTTCGTCCTGCCTGCCGGAAAGGTGATAGCCTTTCTCGGTCACGGTCAGCGTCACGATATGGGTTTTGGGATCGGCGATGGCGGACACCACACGGGCCGGGTCTTCCGGGGCGACGATGATATCGCTCAGGCAGCGCACCAGCCGCGTCGCAGGCGCGCCTTCGCCCTTGGTGGTCACGGTGAACAGGCAATCCTGCGGCGCAAGCTGATCGCGCACCGTGGCGCTGCGCATCGACACGCCGAGGATGCGCCAGACCTCGCCCGACGCCGCAATGGCATCTTCGGTAAACACCGCCTGATGCGCCCGCGTGAAGGCGCCCAGGCCGAGATGGACGATCTGTTTGCTGCCGGCGGCGCGATCGTAAGGCACCTGAATAACGCGCGCATCGAGCGACGCGAGGGTCTGCTCGGAGAGCCTCATAGTTTGTAAGCTGCCTTGGCGAAATTATAGGCGAGATCCTGCGCGAGTTCGGCAGCTTCCCAGTCCTCCAGCCGATGCTCGGCGACCAGCCGCGCGAGAAAGGCGCAATCGACCCGGCGCGCGACATCGTGGCGCGCGGGAATGGACATGAAGGCGCGCGTATCGTCGTTGAAGCCAACCGTATTGTAGAAGCCCGCTGTCTCCGTAACATTCTCCCGGAAGCGCCACATGCCTTCCGGGCTATCGTGGAACCACCAGGCCGGGCCGAGCTTGAGTGCCGGATAGTGGCCGGCAAGCGGAGCCAGTTCCCGGCTGTAGGTCGTTTCATCCAGCGTGAAGACGATGAGGGACAGGCGCGGATCGCGGCCATATTTGGCGAGCAGTGGCCGCAGCGCGTGGACATATTCGGTGCGCACAGGAATGTCCGCGCCCTTGTCCCGCCCGAAATGCTTAAACAGCCAGGGATTGTGATTGCGGAAACAGCCAGGGTGGATTTGCATGACCAATCCATCCTCGATGCTCATGCCGGCCATGACCGTCAGCATGTGCGCGCGGAACAGTTCGGCATCCGCGGCGCTCACGTCCGGGGCAATGACGCGCGCGAAAAGAGCGCGGGCCTGCGCGTCGTCAAGGTCCGCCGTCGCAGCGGTTGGGTGGCCGTGATCGGTTGAAGTTGCGCCCATCCGGGCGAAAAACGCTCGGCGGTTGCGGTGCGCGGCGAGATAGCCCCCATAGGTGAAGCAATCTTCGCCGGCCAACTCGCCAAAGCGCACCAGATTGTCGCGAAATCCCTCGAATTCGGGATCGACCACCGGGTCCGGGCGATAAGCCGTAATCACCCGGCCGGACCATCCGCTGGCGGCAATCGTGCGGTGATGGTCGAGACTGTCGAGGGGAGACTCGGTGGTGGCAATCACCTCGATATTGAAGCGCTCGAACAGCGCGCGAGGGCGGAAAGCCTCCCGCGCGAGCTGCTCCGCGATGGCATCGTAATATGCGTCGGCGCTGTCCGCATCCAGCCGCTCCGTGAGGCCGAACACTTCGGCGAACACCCAATCCAGCCAGAGCCGGGAAGGGGTGCCACGGAAAAGATGATAATGGGCTGCGAAGATGCGCCATGCCTCTCGCGGCGCCGTCTCCGCCGCTTCGCCGCGCCGCCGCACGCCCAGCTTCTCCATGGGAATGCCCTGGCTGTAGAGCATCCGCAGGAGATAATGGTCGGGGATCAGCAGCAGGTCTGCGGCATTGGTGAATGCCTGATTGTCCGCAAACCAGCGCGGGTCGGTATGGCCATGGGGGCTGACGATCGGCAGTTGCGCAACCTGCGCATAAAGGTCGCGAGCGATTGCGCGCGTGGTGGAGTCCGCAGGAAACAGCCGATCAGGATGCAGTTTCAGTGGACTCATGACCTTCTCCCTGGCGACCGGAAATGACCCCTTGCCATACAATGCCTGACCAATCTAGTATTGATTGTCAGGCGAAAATGCTTGGACACTCATCGGGAGCTTTGCCTGCAATGAAGATAACTGCCGCTCGGGTCATCGTCACCTGTCCCGGACGCAATTTCGTGACGCTCAAGATCGAGACCGATCAGGGCGTTTATGGAATCGGCGATGCCACGCTCAACGGGCGGGAGCTTTCGGTCGTGTCCTATTTGCAGGACCATGTGGCGCCCTGCCTCATAGGCATGGACCCACGGCGGATCGAGGATATTTGGCAATATCTCTATCGCGGGGCCTATTGGCGGCGCGGGCCGGTGACCATGCGGGCCATCGCGGCGGTCGATGTCGCGCTGTGGGATATCAAGGCCAAGATGGCCAATATGCCCCTGTACCAGCTTCTGGGTGGCCGCAGCCGCGATGGCGTGATGGTCTACGGCCATGCCAATGGCTCGGATATCGAAGAAACCGTCGATGCCGTGGGCGAATATATCGACATGGGCTATCAGGCGATCCGCGCGCAGACGGGTATTCCCAATGTGAAGGACGCCTATGGCGTCGGGCGCGGCAAGCTCTATTATGAGCCGGCCGATGCCGCGCTGCCCTCTGTCACCGGCTGGGATACGCGCAAGGCGCTCAACCATGTGCCCAAGCTGTTCGACAAGCTGCGCCTGACCTACGGGTTCGACCATCATCTGCTGCATGATGGCCACCATCGCTACACGCCGCAGGAAGCCGCCAATCTCGGCAAGATGCTCGAGCCCTATCAGCTTTTCTGGCTGGAAGACGTCACGCCTGCGGAGAATCAGGAAGCCTTCAAGCTGGTCCGCCAGCACACGGTCACCCCGCTGGCCGTCGGCGAGATCTTCAACACCATCTGGGATGCCAAGGATCTCATCCAGAACCAGCTGATCGACTATATCCGCACGACCATTGTGGGCGCGGGCGGCGTTTCGCATCTGCGGCGCATCGCCGATCTGGCCTCGCTCTATCAGGTCCGCACGGGCTGCCACGGCGCGACCGATCTCTCGCCGGTGACGATGGGCACGGCCCTGCATTTCGATACCTGGGTGCCGAATTTCGGCATTCAGGAATATATGCGCCACACCGAGGAGACGGACGCCGTCTTCCCCCATGATTACCATTTCGAGCGCGGCTTTCTCTACTGCGGCGAAACGCCTGGTCATGGCGTCGACATCGATGAAACTCTGGCCGCCAAATATCCCTACAAGCCGGCCTATCTGCCGGTCGCGCGGCTGTCCGACGGCAGCATGTGGAACTGGTGATGCGCGTTCTCGCGATCGGCGAGGGCATGGTCGAGTTCCGGCGGGAGGATGCGTGCTGGCGGCAGGCCCATGGCGGCGATGTGGTCAACACGGCCATTCATCTGGCGCGCTTCGGTATCGCGACCGGCCTTGCGACGGCCATCGGGCGCGATGGGTTCAGCGATTTTCTCGCGGCACAGTGGCAGGGCGAGGGGCTGGACCTTTCATGCGTGGCGCGCAGTCCGGCGCATGAGTGCGGCATCTATTTCATCGCGACCGACGAACGGGGCGAGCGCTCCTTCACCTATCGGCGCAGCGACAGCGCCGCTCGGCGGCTGGTGCCGCTCATTGGCAAGGATCGGCTCGCGGCGGCGGCACAGGCTGCGCAACTCATTTACACCTCGCTGGTGACGCTCGCGATCCTCCCGGATCAGGACCGGTCGAGCCTGCTGGACATTTTGCAGAACTGTCGCGAGGCGGGGGGGCAGGTCGCCTTCGACAGCAATTATCGGCCTGCGCTATGGGAATCCCCAGAGACTGCAAGGCGCTGGCATGAGGCGGCACTGGGCGTCGCAACGATTGGTCTGCCGACGCTGGAGGACGAAGCTGCGCTGACCGGCGTCGATCGTTGCGAGGATGTCGCGGCGCATTGGCGCGTGCGGGGCGTGGCGGAAGTCGCCGTCAAGATGGGGGCGGCTGGGGCGATGATCGCCGGCGCTATGGTGCCGCCGCAGGTCGTCGTCAGCCGCCCGCTCGATACCTCGGGCGCCGGGGACGCCTTCAACGGCGCCTATCTCGCGCATCGGCTAGCAGGAGCATCGGCAGCAGAAGCCGCAGCAGCGGGCAATCGCCTCGCCGGATGGGTGGTCCAGCGGCGGGGCGCTATTCCCGCAGCGGAAGCGGAACCCTATGGTCGGACACAGCCGGACCGGGCTGGTTCGATCCTCTAAGAAACGATGTGGGAGTAAGGCGATGGGCGGGTCCGGAATCATGCTGCGTTCGGCATCTTTATGTGCACTCGCTGTCATGATGAGCGGCTGTACCGGTTTGCAAGCGGCGGTCGGTTCATCGTCGGCAAGCACGACGGCGCAACCGGATATCGCAGCGCGAACCAAGCCGATCCTGACCCTCAACGGCCTGCGGTTCAAGGATCTGAACGGGTCCGGCACGCTGGAGCCCTATGAGGACTGGCGCCTGCCCGCCAACATGCGTGCCAACGATCTGGTCAAGCGCATGACGCTGGCCGAGAAGGCCGGCACCATGCTCATCGCGACCCAGAATCCGGATTGCGACGGGTCGATCACGGCGGATGGCCGCGCGCTCATCCAGCAGGAGCATATGAGCCGGTTCATCCTGCGCGCCACGGTGGCGACAGAGCCGGCCGATTGCTCCGTCCGCCTGACCGGTTTTCGCCTGCGGGGCGGCTATCGGCAGACGCCGCTGCAGATGGCGCGGTTCACCAATGCGGTGCAGGAAATGCGTGAGGCAAGCCGGCTCGGCATCCCCGCGCTGTTCAAGGATAATGCGCGGAATCATGTCGAGGTCAGCCCGACGTTCGGCATTGGTCAGGGCGCCGGCGCTTTCACAGAGTTTCCGAAAGAGGCGGGGCTGGCGGCCGCAGCGCTCGGTGCCGCGGCGCCGCTCAGTGCGGCCGATGGCGCTCCGCCCGCCAATCTGCGGGGCGACATGTCCGTCATCGCCGGATTTACGCGTTTCATGGGCCAGGAGTGGCGGGCCATCGGCTTGCGCGGCATGTATGGCTATATGGCGGATCTCGGCACGGAGCCGCGCTGGTCACGCTTCCATGAGACGTTCAGCGAGGATGCCGATCTGGTCGGCGATATCGTGACGGCGCTCGTCAAAGGGCTGCAGGGCGAGAAAGGGCAGGGCGGCCTTGCGCTCTCACCAGCCACCGCAGTCAGCATGACGCTCAAGCACTTCCCCGGCGGTGGGCCGCAGCAGCTCGGGCTGGATGCGCATTACACATTCGGCAAGGACCAGTTCTACACCGATCCGAGCGGACGGTATGGGTTCGATTATCATCTGCGCCCCTTCCAGCGAGCCATCGACGTCGGCGTGGGTTCGATCATGCCTTATTATGGCGTGCCGGTGGATGCGCATCATGGCGGGCGGGCGGTCGAAAGTCTGGGCATGGCGTTCTCGCGGCATATCGTCACGGGTATTCTGCGGGATGAGCTGGGCTTTCGCGGCTATGTGAACTCGGACAGCGGCATCATCGAAGAGCGCGGATGGGGTCTGGAAGACAGTCGCACAAATCCGGCGACTGGTAAGGGGTACACCGTCGCGGATCGCACCGCGCTCGCCATTCGCGCTGGCACGGATATTCTCTCCGAGTTCCGCAGCAAGAGCACGATCGTCGATCTGGTTGCCCAGGGCGCGCTCAGTGAAGCAGGCGATATCGATCCGGCGGTCAAGCGGCTGCTGACCGAACAATTCGCGCTGGGCCTGTTTGAAAATCCCTATGTCGACGCCGAGGCAGCGCCGGAGATGATCGGCACGGCCGAGCATCGCGCGCTGGGGCTGGACATTCAGCGGCGGTCGCTCGTGCTGCTGCACAATCAGAAGGTGTACGGCTCGGCTGTGTTGCCGCTCCGCCCGGGCAGTCGCATCTACACCATGGGCTTTGCCGGTGCTGATTTCGCCGCGCGGGGATTTGCCGCCACTGACGGCAATTATGACGTTAAAAAGGGGCAGGCCCGTCCGGCCGTGCCGGCGGGCACGGACTATGCCGTCATCAATGTCCGCGTGAGCATGGACGGGGCGCGGCGCTATTCCAGCAAGTCAACCGAAGCCGGCGGGCGCGCGGTCGATCCGGCTATCAGCATCGCCAACCGCGTGACGGGCAAGCGGCAGGCAAGCTGGGGTGAGCAGGACCCCTGCACGGCGCCCGGTGTCAGCAAGGACGTCACCTGCGTGGACGACAATCTGATTTTCGGCGGCGCGTTTCCCTGGGAAGCAGGGATGCTGTCCTTTTCCGCCATGGCGAAGGCGCAGAGCTGGTCGGTCTATCCATCGCTGGCGGACATTCAGGCGGTCATGCGCGAAATCGGCGATCCGCGCCGCGTGATCCTCAATATCTATTTCCGCCAGCCTTACGTGCTGGATGAAGCCAGCGGCCTGCGCAATGCCGGGGCGATCATCGCCAGCTTCGGGGCGAGCGATGCGGCCCAGATCGATGTGCTGACCGGCAAGCAGGCCCCGGCCGGGCGCCTGCCATTTGCCTTGCCTGCCTCACTCGATGCTGTCGACCGGCAGCATTCCGACGCGCCCGGCTATGCCGAGACGCCGGGCGGCACGCTCTATCCGTTCGGCTTTGGCCTGACCTACTGAGTGGGCATGCCGGGGGCGCCCGGCGCGTTGCTCAGGCAATCGCCCTTTCATAGCGGGCGCGCTTCGATGCCGATGCCTTGCGCGCTTCCTCGATTGCCTTTTCCTCGGTCGCGAAGAGCAGACTGTCCAGAACCGCGGTCAGATGCGCGCGCATGGCGGCGCGGGCCTTGGCGGGGTCGCGCGTCCGCAGCGCATCGAGAATGACCTGATGCTCGTCGATGACAGGTTTGACATTGGCCGATCGCGCCTTGGCATAGAGGAGCGCGGTCTCGGGGGATTTGGCGCGCAACGACCAGAGATTGTCGATGAGGTTCACGATCGCCGAATTGCGCGTCGCCCGCGCGATGGTCAGGTGGAACTGGTGGTCCGCGTCTTCCGTGCCGGCGTTGCGTTCATTCTCCGTCGCGATCTCGTCGATCAGCTGCGCCAGCGTGGCGAGCTCCTCGTCGGTGATCTGCGCCGCCGCAAGCGCGGCCGCCTCGCCTTCCAGCAGCAAGCGCGCTTCGGTCAGTTCGAAGGCGCTGACATTGAATGCCGCAGGATCGCCCGCGCTGGGCAGGCCTTTGAGATAGGCGCCGGAGCCGACGCGGACTTCGACGATGCCCTGAACCTCCAGCGCGATGATCGCCTCGCGGATGGTCGGGCGGCTGACATTATACTGGATCGCGAGTTCCCGCTCCGTGGGTAGCCGGTCGCCAGGCTTGTAGCGCCCGCTCCCGAACACCTCCAGCAACTGGTGCGCGATTGCCTGATAAAGTCGGTCTCTGCCGCTGATCGGTTCGGATGCCATGACCACCTGTTCTATGTCGACCCTCTGCCAGAGGAAAGCGGCGATGCTATCGCGGATTGAGCGGATTGGCCAGACACCTTTGCGCGGTTTCTTTACAACAGTCGAATGTGAAAGTGGCGGCTGAAATTAGCCGTTTTCGTTCAGCGTGCTGATTTTTCCCGTCACAACCATTTATATTCTGCCTACAATGTGGCATGACCAATTATCCGCAGTGACTTGGCCAAGTCCGGTTCGGTTCCGAGTTTTGGTAAGAGGATCTCCCTAAATGCGTTCTTTCCTACGTTTTTCCGTTGCGTCTGCTGCGTTGGCGGCGGCCTGTGCGGTCGCAACGCCTGGCTTCGCCCAGAGCGCCGCGCCCGAAGCCGGTGCAGGGTCTGAGCCGGAAGCGATCATCGTGACCGCCCAGAAGCGGGAGCAGGACATTCTTGAAGTTCCGGCGGCGGTAAGCGTGATCAACTCGGCGGTGCTGAACACCGCGCAGGTCACCCAGTTTTCCGACATCACCCGCGTGTCGCCCTCACTGACAGTGAACGAGCAGGGCAATTCGGCGTCGTCGTCCGTCTCGATCCGCGGCATCGGCACCTTCTCCTTTTCGACCAGCACCGAGCCGGCCGTCTCGATCGTCGTGGACGGTGTGGCACTGCTTCAGCAGGGCCAGGCGTTCGGTGGCGGGTTGAATGACATCGCGCAGGTCGAAGTTCTGCGTGGGCCGCAGGATTCCCTGTTCGGCAAGAACGCGTCTGCCGGCGTGGTCAACATCACGACCAAGAATCCGACGCGTGACCTGAGCGGTTATGTCGAAGGTGTCCTGACCAATGACGACGAGACGCGGGTATCCGCCATGCTCTCCGGTCCCATCGGCCAGAATGCCGGCTTCCGGCTGAACGGCTTCTATTCGGACCGTGAAGGCTATATCAACAACCTGACCAACGGTCATCGCCTCAATGGCGCGGAAAGCTACGGTTTTGGCGGCAAGTTCACTTACGGTGCCGGCAACCTCGATCTCACGTTGTCCGGCAATTACAGCAACACCAAGTCGAACGGCAACGCGCCGACCTATTATTATGTGACCCCTGGTGCGACCCAGAACGGCGCGGCGATTGACGTGCGCGGAATTCGGCCGGGCGTCGGCAACGACAATGTCCGCTTCGACGGCGATCCGCGCGCTGACAGCTTCCAGTATCTGCTGTCGGCCAAGGCCGATCTCGATCTGGGCTTTGCGACGCTGACATCGGTTTCCGCCTATCAGCGCTGGAAGCTGGAATCCGGCCAGGATCTCGACTTCTCTGCCGCGCCGACCCTCTATCAGGGCGGCCCCTATGATGCGACGATGTTCAGCCAGGAGCTGCGCCTGACCTCGCGGGGCGCCAGCCCGTTCGAGTATATGGTCGGCCTGTTCTATGCCGATGGCAATACCGACCGCCGCTTCATCCGCTCCGCGCCGTCTTTCCTGTCGTTCCTCCGTCAGGACTGGGATTCGACGGCATCGACGGAGAGCTACGCCGCCTTCGGTCAGCTCGGCTATAATTTCACACCGACGACCAAGCTTACGCTCGGCGGCCGCGTCAATCGCGAGACCGTCGGCGTGTTCTATCGCGATAATCGGCCGGCAACGCCTGTCGTCTACGAAGATCAGCGGAGCGACACGGCTGTTACCGGCAAGGCCTCACTGCAGCAGTTCGTGAGCGACGAAGTGATGGTCTATGCCGCCATCGCCAAGGGCTATAAGGGGCAGGCCTACGACATCTCGTCGGGCTTCAACCAGTCGCGGATCGACAATCTCGTCAAGCCCGAGCATTCCGTATCCTACGAAGTCGGTATGAAGGGTCGCTTCTGGGGCAACCGTGGATCGTTCGCGATCACCGGCTTCTGGACCGACTATGACGACTTCCAGGCGCAGAGCGCGGAATTCATCGCCGGTGCGCCGCAATTCATTCTCAAGAATGTCGGCAAGCTGCGCACCAAGGGTATCGAGTTCGAGGGCTCCATCCGGGCGACTCCGAACCTCAATCTCTATGGTTCGGCCGCTTACGTCGACGCGAAGATCCGCGAATTCCCGGGCGCGAGCTGCTATCCTGGTCAGACGGTCGCGCAGGGCTGCGTCGCCATTCCGGGCACGACCACGTTCGTGCAGGATCTGGCTGGCGTTGGTCTCGCCAATTCGCCGGACTTCAAGTTCAACGTCGGTGGCGTGTACGAGGCGCCCATTCAGGGCACCGAGATCAACGCCTATATGAGCGCGAACTATGCCTGGCAGGATGATGTCAACTTCTCGCTGGATCGCAACCCGCTCACCAAGTTCGATGCCTATGGCATCGCCAATGCCAGCATTGGCCTGCGCAGCACGGGCGCTGTGAACTGGGATCTGTCGTTCTTCGTCAACAACCTGTTTAACAAGGCGTATCTGACGTCCATCACCGATTATACGGGCAATGGATACTCGGCCCCGACGCTGATCCAGCAGGTTCCGCGCAACTATCAGCGCTATGTCGGCGTCCGCCTCCGGGTCGGTTTTGGAGCGAGCAACTAAAACCGTTCCGATCAACGGAACAAAGCAGAACTGAAAGAGAGGACAGTACCATGACGATTGCCCGTTTGAGAGGGTTCATTCAGCAATGGTGTGGTCCTGGCCTCTTTTTCCTCGGCGCGTTATCTGCGGCCCCTCCGGCATTGGCTGGGGAGGCCGTTGGCACATCCGAGCTGCGGGTGACGACGCAGGCGGGGGCGATTGAGGGACGGATGCTGCCCTCCGGCGTTCGCGCGTTTCTGGGCGTGCCTTATGCCGCACCGCCGGTACGGGATTTGCGCTGGCGGGCGCCCCAGCCGGTGGCGGCCTGGAAGGGCATCTATCATGCCGACCGGTTCGGCCCGCAATGCATGCAGCAGCAGCGCGGCATCCTGACCAACCAGTATTCCGGCGCGGAAGTCACCAGCGAAGACTGCCTTTATCTCAACATCTGGGCCAAGCCGGGACTCAACAAGGCGCCCGTGATCATCTTCCTGCATGGGGGCGGCTTCTTCATTGGGGCGGGCAGCATGGCGCTGTACGGTGGAGAGACTGTCGCCACGCGGGACATTGTCTTCGTCAATCTCAATTATCGCGTCGGCCCGCTTGGCTTTTTCGCGCATCCCGAACTGACCTCTGAATCGGGGCATAAAGCATCGGGCAATTATGGATTCCTGGACCAGATCGCCGCGCTGCGCTGGGTGCAGGAGAACATCGCGCAATTTGGCGGCGATCCTTCCAATGTGACCATTGCTGGTCAGTCGGCCGGGTCGATGTCGGTTCTCGCTTTGCAGGCCAGCCCGCTTGCCAAGGGTCTTTTCCAGCGCGCCGTGGGCATGAGCGGTGCGCTCATCGGCTCGGCGGGGCCGGGTGCCATGCGTCCCCTGGCGCAGGCCGAGCAAGATGGCGTGCGGCTGCAGGCCATCTGGAAGGGCAGCAACCTCGCTGATCTTCGCGCCATGCCCGCCGACCGGCTGGTCGTGCCGCGCGTGCCCGGATCTCCGCCGGTCGGCCCGATCGAAGATGGCTATGTGCTGCCTTATCCCATCGATGAGGCTTTCAACCGGTCTGCCCAGAGCGATGTCCCGCTCATGCTCGGCTTCACGCGCGATGAATCGCTCGGTGGCCTCGGCCCTATGCAGACGCTGGCTGACTACAAGGCGCGGGCTGCGGCCGTCTTCGGTGATCGTGCCGACGCCTTCCTGAAGCTCTACCCCGCGGCGACCGATGCTGAAGCGAAAGCGCAGGCGCGGGTTGCGGACCGGGACGGGACGATGGCGGCGGCGATGGATGCCTGGGCGCGGGCGCAGGTCGCGAAAGGCAAGGCCCCGGTTTACAGCTATATGTTCGCCCGCCCGCATTCCTACCCGGCCGGGGTGCACATCCCCGACCTCGATCCCGCGACGGCGGGCGCCTACCACACCTCGGAAGTGCCGTTCTGGCTCTCCACGATCGACAGCTTCAATCGCTTCCGCCCCATGCGGGACTGGTCCCAGGCCGACCGCGCGTTCAGCAGCGCGATGACGGATTCGCTGGTCGCCTTTGCCCGCTCGGGGAAGCCGGACACGCAGCAACTGAAATGGGTGACGTTCGACCCGGCCCGTCCGCGCCTGCTCGAACTCGGGGCCGATGCACATATCGCTGCCTGGCCGGACGAGCGCAGGCTGGCGTTCTTCCGCGCCGCGCCCGCCCAGCGTCCCGCAGGTGGCGCGGCGCGCGACTGACCGGCGAACGCCTGCCTGAAGACGCGCACTAGGATATGAAGAAGGCGAGATAAATATGCGGATGATGACATCGATGGCGCTGGTTCTGGCGCTGGCTGCAACGAGCCATGCCTCCCCATCGCTTGCCCGCGACGCGGTGTCGCCCAGCGATCAGGCCAGCGAGCACGTGCGCACCAGAATGGCGCTGGCCGACGGCTGGCAGTTCAATCTGGTCGGCCAAGCCGGTCCCGCCGCGCATGACCCGAAGCCGGAGAACTGGAAGCCGGTCTCGGTGCCGCACAGCTGGAATCGCGTCGGCTATTATCTCTCCGACCCGGAAACACATGTGAACTCGGCGGAGACAGTCAACAAGACCCAGGGCGTCGGCTGGTATCAGCTGACCTTCACGCCCGCCGCGGCGAATGCGGGCAAGCGTGCCTTTCTGGAATTCGATGCAGCCAGCCGGACCGCCGAGGTGTGGCTGAATGGCGTGCGCTTGGGCGAGCATCGCAATCCGTTTGGTCGCTTCCGCCTGGATGCCAGCAGCGTGATCCGCTTCGGCGAGCCCAATTCGCTCTACGTGAAAGTCGACAACACCCAGCCGCGTCTGGGGAACAGCACTGAGGACGTGCTGCCGATGACCGGCGATTTCTTTGTGCGGGGCGGGCTGTATCGGCCGGTCAGTCTCGTCATGACCAATCCGGTCCATATCGACATGCTCGATCATGGCGGGCCGGGCATCTACGCCGCGACCCGCAGCGTTGAGAGCGGCCGGGCGACTATCGATCTGCTCGCGCGGCTCAGAAACGACAGCGCCTCCGCGCAGCCGGTGACGATCGACGCGCAATTGCTCGATCATCGCGGCAAGGCGGTCGCGACATGGCGCGAGACGGCGCAGCTGGCCGCTGGCGCGGTCAGGGAGATGCGCGGCGCGCTGGTCGTCGCCAATCCGCATCTGTGGAACGGCACGGCCGATCCCTATCTCCACACGCTGCGCTTCGAGATGCGGTCTGCCACCGGCGAACTGCTCGATGCACTGGACCAGCCCTTCGGCATCCGCACGCTGAGGCTCGACCCGAAGGAGGGCTTTTTCCTCAACGGCAAGCGCACGCCGCTCGTCGGCGTGGGGCTGCATCAGGACAATGAAGCTGCCGACTGGGCCGTGACGCCCAACGATGTGGCGGAGACGGTGGACATCATGCGCGATATGGGCGCCAATTCCCTGCGCCTCGCCCATTATCAGCACGGCCAGCCGATCCACGACCTCGCAGACCGCTATGGCCTCATCCTGTGGGACGAGATCGCGCTGGTGACGGCTTGGACCAATGCGCGCGACCAGACCGAAGCGCCGGCGGGCATCCGCGAGAATGCGCGGATGCAATTGCAGGATCTCATCAAGCAGAATTACAATCACGCCTCGGTTGCGGTGTGGGGCATCGCCAATGAAGTAGACTTCGGCCCGGGCCGACCGGACTTTCTTGGCCGCCCACCGGAGGTGCTGGCCGATCCCCGTCCGCTGCTCGATGAGCTGAACGCGCTGGCCAAGTCGGTCGATCCGCTACGGCCGGTCGTGCTGGCGCAATGCTGTGAAGGGCGAGGCATGCCCGACGTGCCGCCCGTTGCGGAGTCGGTCGATGCCGTCGGCGCCAACCGTTATTATGGCTGGTATTATGGCGAGCCGGATCAGCTTGGCGCGCATCTCGATGAACTGCGCGCCAAGCGACCCGATCAGCCGATTTCGATCAGCGAGATCGGGGCTGGCGGCGCGGCCAATATGGCATCGGACAATCCGCTGGGCGGCCCGATTGAATCTGCTGGGCGGACCCAGCCGGAAGCCTTCTTCTCCTGGTATCATGAGCAGAGCTGGAAGGTGCTCAAGGATCGGCGCGATCTTTGGGGCATCTGGCTGTGGAACGGCTTCGATTTCGGCTCGACGGTGCGGCGCGAGGGCGATGCGCAGGACATCAATACCAAGGGCATCGTCACCTATGATCGCAAAATCAGAAAGGACATTTTCTACTTCTATCGCGCGAACTGGTCCGACAAGCCGACCGTCCACATCAACGGCCGTCGCTATGTGGACCGCGCCTATCCCGTCACCGACATTCGCGTTTACAGCAATGCCCCGGAGACCCTGCTCACGGTGAATGGCCGCACGCTGGGCGGTCTGAAGGATTGCCCCGACAGTGTATGCGTATGGCCGGCCGTGCGCCTGAAGCAGGGCGGCAATGTCATCGAAGCCCGTGGCGTGTTCCCGTCCGGCCCGGTCATGGATCGGATCGACTGGACCGTCGCGCCGGCGCAGGCCCGCAGCTTCCGCATCGACAGCGGCGCGCTCGTCGCCGCGCGCGCGGACGTGAAGTTCGGCTCGGATGAATTCTTCGTCGGCGGTACGGCAGGCACGACCGATCAGCCCGGCGGACGCGGCCGCCAGGCCGTCCTCGCCGAGATTAGCGGAACGGATCGGCGCGATGTGGTCGCGAGTTTTCGGCAGGGGAAGGCGTTCCAATACCGAATCCCCGCCGCCGATGGCCGTTACCGCGTCACGCTGAGCTTTGTGGAGCCAGACAAGGGCGTCGGCGAGCGGCGGTTCAGCGTCACCGCCAATGGCAGGCCGGTCCTGCAAGCCTATGACATTCGCGCCCAGGCTGGCGCCGTCCGCGCGGCCGTGCGTGAGACGTTCGACGTCGATGTGACGGGCCAGATGCTGACGCTGCAGTTCAAGGCTTCCGTTGGCGAGGCGGTGGTTTCCGCCATTGAGGTCGAACCGGTTGGTAACTGAGCCGGATTCTGGCGTTGCCCGTCGCGCTGTAGTGGCGGGCGCGGTGTCTGCGTTCGCAGCAGGATGCACGCCTTCGCTGGTTCGGCCCGCGGCAGAAGCGAGGCCGCTCGGACTGGCGAGCATCACCGTCGCGCAGGCGCTCCAGCGCGACTATGCGGGGACCCTCAAGGCCGCCAAAGCGATGGGGTACACCCATTTCGGTTTCCCGCTCGCCGCGCTCTCCCCCCGCCAGCCGCCGGCGCCCGATCCGGTCGAGGTCGCCGCGATGGTGCGGGATGCCGGTCTGTCGGTCGGCGTCGTGCGGCTGGGTTACGGCGTGGCGCCGGCAATGCAGATGGCCACAGCGCGCAAGATCGGCGCAACGATTGTCGCGCAATCGGCCGCGCCGGTGTTCTTCGAGGGCGCGGTCCCCGGCAAGACGACGCGCGCGGCGTTCGAGGCGTGGCTGCCGCGACTAAACGATCTTGCGCGCGCGGCACATGAAGAAGGCCTGCGTCTGGTTTTCCACAATCACGGCTGGGACCATGTTCCGCTCGAGGGAAAGACCCCGCTCGCGTTGATCGCGGAGCGGTTTGCGCCCGGCGAGGTGGATTTCGAGATCGATCTGGCATGGGCCGCCTTGGGCGGCGCCGAGCCTCTGAGGCTCGTCCGCGCGCTGGGGCCGCGCGTCCTCGCCATGCATTTCAAGGATGTCGATCCATCGCGCGGGCCATCGGAGCATGACCGGCTGGTCCCGCCGGGCGATGGCATCTTGAACTATGCGCGGCTGATCCCGCTGCTCGATGAGATGACCAACGCGATCGGCTATGTCGAAGTCGATGCGCCGGCGGACGAGATTGCAGCCGCCGGCCGGGGCGCGGCGTTCGTGCAGCGCGTGCGGCGAGGCTCGGTCTCGGACCGCTGATAGCCGACACATTCAGGGGAGGGGTCTGTGATGAAAATTCTGGTTCGCGCGGCTTTGCTTGGCGCCACTGCTTTGTCGCATGGGGGGCGGCGGCCGCTCAGGATAGCGCATGGAAGGCGGGGGCGGCGAAAGTCGAGATTACACCGGATGCGTCTACGCTCAGCCCCGGCGACATCATTCGTGATCCCCTCTACGTCCGCGCCCTTGTCATCGCCAATGACAAGAACTGCGCAGTCCTTGTCGGGGCCGATCTGATCGGCATCCCCGACGCGGTCGCGGGGCAGGCGATCGCCCAAGCGGCAAAGATCACGGGGTACCCGCAAGAGAATTTCGTCGTGTCGGCCACTCATACGCATAGCGCATCCGGCTCGTCGCGCTTGCGCGCGGGTGCGGGGCCGGACGCGGCCTTGGCCATCGTCAAGGCGGTGACAACGGCCAAGGCCGCGTTGCGGCCTGCCACAATCGGCTTTGGCACGACGCAGGTGGACCTCAACATCAATCGCGACCTGTTGCGGGACAACCGCTGGACACAGGGGCCCAATCCTGACGGACCATCCGACAAGACACTGGCAATTCTTGAAGCGCTGGGGGAGGATGGCCTACCGATCGGCGTCTATCTCAACTACGCCATGCACCCGATCAATTTCTACATGTCGGGCGTGGTGAGCGCGGACGTGCCGGGCGAAGCCTCGCGCTATATCGAGCGGCGCTATGGCGACGCCACGGTGGCAATTTTCGCGCAAGGCGCTTCCGGCGACCAGAACCCCAGATTCACGCGGGCGCAGAATAGATTGAGTCGCGTGCGCACGGGCGTGCCCGGCGCGTCGGACATGCGCGTTCTCGCGCGACTGGCAGAGGGCCAGCCGAGCGCTGGAGTGTCGATGGCAGACCGTATGGCCGCGTTGGGCAGCCCTGTGCCAGCACAAAGGCAGGCGGACTATCTTGCTGCGGTCGAGGACGTCAGCCAGATCGTCGCGGCAGGGGGAGCGCTTCTCGGGGAGAGCGCCATTGATCTCATGCATTTCGGCAAGTTGGCGCGTAGCCGGCAGGGGGTGATTGCGGGCGCGGTCAGGCAGTTGCAATGTCCGGGGCGAGACCGGCTGGACCGGGACAATCCCGTCCGGGAAGGCGCCGCTCCGCCTTATGCCGACGGGGAACCGGTGACGATCCGCGCGGGCATGCTGAAGATCGGCCCGGTCTATATCAGCGCGATCAATGGCGAGGTCTACAGCGAGATCGGCACGCGTCTCAAGCGTTCCACCCCTGGCTTGCAATTGATGATGACCTCGCTGGCCAACGGATCGGCCAATTCCGGCTATATTTATTCCGACGCTGCGCGCTCGCGTTTGACCTTTCAGGTCATTGGGTCTCGCCTGCAGCCGGGCTGCGCCGAAGACGCCATCGTGAGATCCGCACTCGAGATGATCGACGAATTGAAATGATGGGGTGGGCGAGTCGGCGTTCATTGAACCCGATTTATTGGTCAGGCAAATGTCGGTCGGTATCCCGTTGGCCGTGCCGTTCCACCGGTCCTGCAATAAAATCCGAGTAGAATCTGATATTTGGAAAGGTTTTGGTCCTACAGTTCTCGGCTGCGCAGTCATCATTTCTCTGTCTGGCATGCTGACCAAAATGTCATTGCAATTGCTATATTGTCGTGCAAACTGGTAAAACCAATAAGGGCAAACAGGGAGAGGGAATGTGCGCCTTAAAGCATGGATGCTTGCCGGTGGCAGCGCGATAATCATCGCCACGCCCATGGGGGCAATAGCTCAGTCTCAAACATCATCTACGGCTGCGCCGCAGTCTTCGGCATCGTCGCAAGAAGAAGGTGGTGTCGAGCAGATCATCGTCAGCGCTTCGCGCATCGATCGTGCAGGGTTTATTGCGCCCAGTCCGACCGTCGTCATCGGCGCGGAGCTGCTGCAGGACAGGGCCGCCGTCAACGTGGCCGACGTCATCAACGAGGTTCCGTCCTTCCGGCGCAGTCAGGCCCCGGAAAGCGGCGGCATCGGCAATTCCGGCGCGAACAATGCCGATTTGCGTGGCCTGGGCGCGGTGCGCACGCTTGTCCTCCTGGACCGGATGCGCTTGCCAGCCGTCAATGTGCCCGGCTCGGCGGTGGCCGGCGCGACCGATCTCAATCTCATTCCCTCGGCCCTGATCCAGCGCATCGACGTGGTGACGGGCGGCGCGTCTGCGGCTTATGGCTCGGATGCCGTTGCTGGCGTGCTCAACCTGCAGCTCAACACCCGGCTGGATGGCATCAAGGGTTCGGTGCAATGGGGGCAGACCAAATATGGCGACGCCGATGACATGTTCGCCTCGCTTGCATTCGGAACGCAGTTCGCGGGCGGTCGCGGGCGTTTCGTCATTGGCGGCGAATATGGCAGCAATGACGGCACCGATCTTTTCAATGACAAGCGGCCCTGGGGAAGGCGCAACGTCAGCAGCGTCACGCTGCCGAACAATCGCGCCGCCGGACTGCCGGCCAACCTGATTACCGACGATGTGATTTTCGGCATGCTGACGACGGGCGGCCTGATCAGCCCGACCGCTGCCGGTAATCCAGCGGCGCTGCGTAATCTGCAGTTCGTCGTCGGGCCGAACGGAACCGTGACGACTGCGCCCTTCAAAGCCGGGCTCTATCAGGGCCAGATCGGCACCAACATGGTCGGCGGAACCAATGTGTCGCCCTATCAGGTGCTCCGCGCCAACACGCAGCGCTACAATCTCGCCGCGCACGCCGAATATGATCTCTCCGACAGCCTGACGCTATGGGCGCGCGGACTCTACTCCAACACCGAGGCGCAGAATATCAGCGCCCAGATCCGAGCAGCGACGGGCGGGACGACCGGTTTCCTCTCGCTCAGCCGCAACAATCCCTATCTGCAGCAGGCGCTGACGCCAGCCCAGCTCGCGCTCATCCCCGCCAACGGGTCGCTAACGGTCGGCTATCTCGGCAATGATTTCGGCCCGCCGATCCTGCGCAACGCCAGCAAGACATACAGCCTGTCCAGCGGCTTGCGCGGCGAACTGGGTGGTTCCTGGCGGTGGGATGCGGCCGTTCAATATGGCCGTAACAGAAGCTCGCTGGACCAGGCCAATACGCCCATCACCGCGAATTTCCTGAACGCGGTCAATGCCGTAACCTTGAACGGGCAGATCGTCTGCGCAAATGCCGCGGCGCGCGCGGCCGGCTGTCAGCCGATCAACATTCTCGGGCGTGCCAGCTATTCGCCGGCAGCCTACAATTACGCGTTCGGCACGACCCACGCAGTGGCGGAAACAACCTTGTTCGAGACGAATGCCAACCTCAATGGGGATCTGTTTGCGCTGTGGGCGGGGCCGGTTTCGGCAGGCATCGGCGCTTCCTACCGGCGTGAAACCTTCGTCACCGACGCGGACGATCTGAGCCAGGCCGGTGCCTTCATGGCGCGCGCACCCCGCGATTTTCCGAAGGCGAGCCAGTCGGTCAAGGAGGCCTATCTCGAGACGATCATTCCGCTGTTGAGTGCGGACTGGGTCACGGGCTCGCTTGAATTCAACGGTGCCATCCGCCTGACGGACTATAGCGTCTCAGGCGAGGTGACGACGTGGAAAGCGGGTCTGGTCTGGAAACCGATCCCCGACATTCTGTTCCGGGGCACGCTCTCGCGGGATATTCGCGCACCCAGCCTGACGGAACTGTTCACGGCGGCGGTGGCGACTGTGCCCCGCCCGATCTATGCCGATCCCCGCGCCGGGTTCGCCGGGCAGCCCTCTTATGCGTATGACGTCGTCACGGGCGGCAATGCCGGCCTGACCCCGGAAATCGCCAAGACGTTTAGCGTAGGCGCTGTGTTCAACCCGCAATTCCTGTCGCGGCTGAACATCTCGGCGGACTATTTCCAGATCAAGATCCAGGACGCCATCGGCGCAACCGGAGCGGGCACGTCGCTGACCAACTGTCTGGGCACGGGCACGGCGGATTTGAGCAGCCCCTATTGCTCGCTGATCACCTTCGCCAATAACGATCCTGCGAACGGCGCTGTGCTCTCGGTGTTGGCGCAGAACGCCAACTTTGCCGAATTCAAGACCCGCGGCATCGACATGGCGTTGTCCTACATGCAGCCGGTCGATGAGATATTCGCCGGTGCGCAGGGCCGCATCACGCTCAGCGCACAAGCCACCCGCACGCTGGAATATCGCTCGACCTTCGACGTTTCGCTGGCCTACCCCAATGGTGTGAACCGTGCCGGGCAGACCGGTGCGATCTTCGGCGGGACAGCTGGCGTGCCGAAGTGGGTGGTGAACACCTCTCTCGCCTATCGCGGCACGCGGTTCGAAACGAGCGTCAACTTTCGCTGGATCAGCCGGAGCAAGTTCAACAACGCCTTCATCGGGCCGGACGAGCCGGGCTACAGCCCGACGCTGATCAACAGCATCAACAACAACATCGTCCCGGCGCGCGGCTATGTAAACCTGAGCGTGGCCTACAATGTGGGTTCGCAAGACCGGAAGGTGCAGATCTATGGCACGGTCAACAATCTGTTGAACCAGGAGCCGCCGCTCCCCGCCGTCAATAACAACGCCTGGTACGATCTGCTGGGCCAGAGCTTCAGGGTCGGGGTCCGCTTCGATCTCTAGAGGTTCTGAAAACTGACTGCAGTGGGGAGGGGCAGATGCGCGCATTGGCAGGGATGAAACGGCTCGGCACGAGCCTGACAATTCTGGGTCTGGAGCTCTCATCTGCCTCCCTCCTTCACGCTCAGGTGCCCGGGCCGGCGGCATTGCATGTCGCGACGGCACAGGGGCAAATTCAGGGCGTCGCCACCGAAACCGGGGCAGCCTATCTGGGCGTGCCCTATGCTGCGCCGCCAGTCGGAGAGCTGCGGTGGCGATCACCGGCCCCGCCGCGCGCCTGGGCCGGCGTGAAGCAGGCCGACCATTATGGTCCACCCTGTGCTCAGGCGCCGCTGCGCGGGCAAACCGCGGTATCCAGCATCAGCAGCGAAGATTGCCTGACCCTCAACATTTGGGTGCCACATGTGTCGGCGGATCCAAAGCTGCCGGTCATGGTCTGGGTCCATGGCGGCGGTTTTCAGAACGGCATGGGCAGCAGCCCGACCTATGATGGCGTTGCCCTCTCCCGGCACGGGGTCATCGTGGTCACGCTCAACTATCGGCTCGGCGCGTTCGGCTTCTTCGCGCATCCACAGCTGACAGCAGACTCGCTCCATAAATCCTCCGGCAATTTCGGATTGGAAGACCAGATCGCCGCGCTGCGATGGGTTGCGGCGAACATCGCGCAATTCGGCGGCGATCCGGCCAATGTCACTATTTTTGGCCAGTCGGCCGGCGGCGCCAGCGTTCTTGATCTGATGACATCCGATGTGACGGACGGGCTGTTCGCGCGTGCCATCATCCAGAGCGGCGCGGCGCGTAGCAGCATTGCGCCCATCAATCTGGCTGATGCGGAGCGGGAGGGCGAGAGCTTCGCCAACGGCTTCCCGCTATCGGCCTTGCGTGGCCTGGATACGGCGGCAGTCATCCAGATGGCGCAGGCGGCTGGCCGATCCGGCGCGCGCTTCTCGCCAGTGCAGGATGGCTACATCATCACCCGCGCCGCCACGGACGCCATCTCTGACCAGCGGCGCAAGCCCATCCCGCTGCTGATCGGCAGCAACGCGCGGGAAGGGCTGGCGGTTCTGCCGCCGGACAAGCTCGATGCTGCGATGGCCAGCGCGTTCGGTGCGAATGCGGCTGCGGCCCGCGCGGCTTATGGCTTGTCCGCCGCGATGCCGCCGGCGCCCGACCGCCTAATGGGGACGGTGGCGGAGCAATTCTCGACCGACAGCAGCTTTCGCTGCGGCGCCGTGCAGATCGCAGCGGCATCGGCAAGAGCGGGAGGGCCGGTCTGGCACTATCAGTTCGAGCAGTTCGTGCCCGGCCGTGAGGCGCGGGGCGCTGCGCATTCGTTCGAGGTGCCCTATGTGTTCGGCAATCTGCTGACCACGGGGTTTTCGGCTGCCGATTACAAGGCGGCCGACCGCCGTCTCTCTGATCTGATGGTCGAATATTGGACCAATTTCGCCAAGACCGGAAATCCAAATGGCGCAAAGCTGCCCGTTTGGCCGGCCTACCAGAAGGATCGCCGCGCCTATGCGCGGTTCTCCTCGGATCACCCCGGCGCGGTGGAACTCGGGACGGATCTGCGCGGCGAGATCTGCCGGCTTTTCCCCTGATCGATATCAACGAGGAGCAAGGATGTTATGAAGAGACCATTTGAGCCTGCCGTAAGAGCGCTGTCCCTGGCCGGTCTGGCCGCGCTGCTTTTCTCGGGAGCCGCGCCTGCGCTGGCCCAGAGCCAGGCCGGCGCGCAGCAGACAGCAGCAAAGCCGGCACCCAAGATGCGCTCGCGTTTGATGACGACGCTGACCGGGTGGGAAGTGGAAGACTATCTCAAGCGCAACGATGTCATTTTCGTGCCAGTTGGCCCGGTTGAGCAGAATGGCGGCAATCCGACGGATGTCGAATATGTCATCCCCCTCGCTTATGCGCAGGAACTGGCCGAGAAAGCGGACGGGCTCGTGATGCCCTACCTCGCTTATTTCTATCCCGGCGGGACGACGACCAGTCGGGGCACGGTGTATGTCTCGACATCCGACAGTCTGCCCTACCTCAAAGCGTTGACCCGCTCGCTCATTCGTCAGGGGTTCCGTCGCATTATTTTCCTTACCTCGCACGGCCCGTCCCAGCAGACCATGCTGCCGCTGGTCCGCGAAATTTTCGATGAAGAGCATGTTCCGGTGCTGTGGATGGGGACGGACATGGTCCGCAAGTCGGAGCCGGGTCAGCCGCGCCCCGGCTTCGGTGACGGTCCGCCCAATGGCCGCAATCTGGTGAGCTATGGCGCCTATCAGTTGGTCGGCCGTCTCAACGATATGCCGGTCGGCCTCAGCCAACCTGAGCATGAGATCGAGCGCGATCCCAGTGCCGTGTCGCGCTATGTCCCTCCGTTCAGCGGCACGCCTGCCGGCAGTTTTTATCCCGATGCGGTGCTGCACGGGGGCTTCGTCAAGCCGGTGACCGAACAGGAGCGGGCGCAATGGGGGCGAGAGGGGGCCGACCTTATTCGCTCCCAGGTCGCCTCTTTCGACGTGAACGGCCTGCTCACCGAATTGCGCAAGCGCGACGAGTTCACCAAGAAGCTCGAGAAGAAATATGGGGATCTTTTGCCCGGCAGGGGTCGCTAAAGGCGGACGGCACGCCCCGCCCGGGAACGGCGGGGCGATCTCCACAATCAAAGGCGCGCTGTCCAACAATTGGCAGGGATTGCGCTGGCCAGCGCGCTGCCGACATGAGATGGGTCCGGCCATGCGGTTCAAGGGTCTTGATCTCAACCTGCTCTACGCGCTCAGCGTATTGCTCGATGAACGCAGCGTCTCGCGTGCTGCGGCGCGGGTCAATATCAGCCAGCCGGCCATGAGCGCGGCGCTGACCCGTCTGCGCGAACATTTTGCGGATGACTTGCTGGTCCAGGTCGGCCGGCGCATGGTCCCAACCGCTTATGCCGAGAGCCTCCAGCCGCTGGTCTCGCAGCTGATCGAACAGGCGGACCAGATCCTGTCGACCTCCAGCACGTTCGATCCGGCCATTTCTAACCGTCGGTTCCGCATCAGCGTGTCGGATTATATGATGACTGTGCTGATCGGCCCGCTGATGCGCAGCCTGGGGACGATCGCGCCGGGTATCCGCATTGATGTCTACCCGACAGGGCCTGACGCGACGAGCTTTCTCGAGAAGGGTGAGGTCGATCTGATCATATGCCCCGAGCAATATCTCTCCCCCGCGCACCCCAGCGAGATGCTGCTGGAAGATGAGCATGTCGTCATCGGCTGGGCGGACAATCCGGCGCTGGCGGGGCCGCTGGATCGCGAGACGCTGTTTTCGCTGGGTCATGTCGCCGTTCGCTTCGGCCAATCGCGCGAGAGCACGTTTGCGGAGCAGCAGGTTTTTCCGCAGCAGGACAAGCAGCGCACGGAACTCACGACGAACAGCTTTTCCAGCGTACCCAGCCTGATCGTGGGGACGATGCGCGTGTCCTTCCTACAGAAGCGGCTCGCAGATGCCTTTATCGATCAATTGCCTATCGTCGTGCGCCCGGACCCCCTTGGCCTGCCGCCGCTTCGGGAAATGGTCCAATACCATGCCGCCCGTGCGAATGACGCCGGGATCCTCTGGCTGGTGCGGCAGATGCACCATATCCTCCACACTGAATGATCTATCCATAATCTGGATGGAACTGTATCTGAACAATTCATTTTTCAGATTTTCTACGCGGCGATAGAACAGGCTCAAGGCCCGCTTCAGGGCTGCCATGCGCGCGGAGAGGGAGGTCGAAAGCTGCCGCACATGCTGTGCCTGCATCCGCGCTTCGCCCCTCTCATCAACATAATCATCGGACATAGACCATGCAGAGCCAGAACATTCTCGTCATCGGCGGCGGCATTGGTGGCCTGACCTCGGCCATCGCGCTGCGCAAGCAGGGGTTCTCCGTAACGGTGATCGAGCGTGATCCCAGCTGGAGCGTCTATGGGGTCGGCATCATCCAGCAGGGCAATGTCCTCCGCGCGGCGCACATGCTGGGCATATTGGACGACTATGCCGCGGCCGGCGTCGGTTTCGATGCCGTCGAGGTGTTCGCGCCCAACGGCGTCCAGGTGGCGCGGGTGCCATCGCCGCGCCTGCTGCCGGATTATCCCGCCAATCTGGGCGTCGGCCGCAGGCAGCTCCAGAAGGTGCTGGGCGCTGCGGCACAAAGCGCCGGCGCCGAGATTCGCCTGGGCGTGACGGCGCAAGCGATCAGCGACGGGGATGACGCCGTCGAGGTGGCGTTCTCAGACGGCAGCGCAGGCCGTTTCGATCTGGTGATCGGCGCGGATGGCGTCTTTTCCAAGACGCGTGAGATGATCCTGCCGGACGCGGAAAAGCCGCAGTTCACAGGGCAGGCCGTGTGGCGCTATAATCTCCCGCGCCCGGCCGATCTCGATGCGCTGCAGGTCTATAACGGGCCGATTGGCGCCGGTCTCGTGCCGATCAGCCCGGACCTCATGTATCTGTATGTCACCACGCCGGAGCCGGGCAATCCCTGGTATCCGCGCGAGGGCCTGGCTGCAGCGATGCGCGCCAAGCTCGCCGGCTGCGCCCCGGCCTTGCAGGCGCTGGCCGAGCAGATCGTCGATGACGAGGAGGTCGTCTATCGTCCGCTGGAAGGCATGCTGGTCGAAGGCCCGTGGAGCAAGGGGCGGGTGGTGCTGATCGGCGACGCCGTCCACGCCACCACGCCGCATTTGGGGCAGGGCGCCGGCATGGCGATCGAAGACAGTATCGTGCTCGCCGAGGAACTGGCCCGTCACGCCTCCGTCGAAGAAGCGTTCGCGGCTTATCATGATCGCCGCTTCGAGCGCTGTGCCTACATCGTGCGCGCCAGCCTAGCCATTTGCATGGGCCAGATCGGAAAAGGCCCGCCCGTCGACAACGCCAAGGCCACCGCCGAAATGTTCGCGCGCACGGCCGAGCCGATTTGAAAGGAACTGAAGATGAGCCGCGTCACTGAAATTCGCTATGTCGGCTATGGCGTCACCGATTTTGCCACCGAGTCCAGCTTCTATGAGGGCCAATGGGGCCTTGAGCGCGTGCCCAGCGACGATGGCATGGCGTGGTTCAAGACGCAGGGGCATGACGAGCATCATGTCGTCCGCCTGCGGCCGAGCGAAGAGAACCGTGTCGATGTGATCGCCCTGGCTGCCGACAGCCGCGCCGATGTCGATGCGCTGTGCGAAAGGGTGCGGGCCTCGGCGGCCAAGCTGGTGAGCGAGCCGCAGGATTTGACCACGCCCGGCGGCGGCTATGGCTTCCGCTTCTTCACGCCCGATGGCCTGCTGATAGAGGTCTCGTCCGATGTCGCGCGTGGCGAGGCGCGCGAGATCACGCGCTGGGAAGGCCTGCCGGTCAAGATCAGCCACATCGTGCTGCATTCGCCGGATCATCAGGCGGCCGTGCGCTTCTTCTGCGATGTGCTGGGCTTCAAGGTTTCCGACTGGCTTGGCGACTTCATGTGCTTCCTGCGCTGCAACAGCGCGCATCACCGCATCGCGCTGCTGCCTGGGCCGCCCTGCCTCAATCACGTTGCTTACGACATGACCGATGTCGACGGCATGATGGCGGGCATCAGCCGCCTCAAGCAGAACAAGACCGATATTCGCTGGGGGCCGGGGCGCCATACGGCCGGCGACAATACCTTCTCCTACTTTGTCACGCCCTCGGGCTTCGCGGTTGAATATACGGCTGAACTGGAAGACGTGGACTTCGAAACGCATGAGCCCAAAGTCCATGTGCCCGCGCCGCGCGTGATGGATCAGTGGGGGATCGGCGTCGGCGGTCCGCAGACCATGCCCCATCCGGAGGCCAATCCCGGCCTGTTCGTGGCAGTGGAGGCCTGATCGGTGGCGTTGTTCGAATATTTCCCCAATTACATCTGGAACCTCTCGGTCGCCATCGCGCTGGAGAGCGGCGGGCGCATCGGCGAAATCGTGGATATGTGCCAGCCGATCAAGGATGCCGCCGCCAGCGGCGCTGACGCCGGTACGCCGCAGTTCATGGCGCAATGGGTACGCGTGGCGGATACGCTGGTCAGCCTTGCCGATGAGGACATCGCAAAGGGCCGGGCCATCTCGGCATCCGAGAAGCTGGAGCGGGCTGCGCTCTACCTGCTCGTCGCGGAGCGGATGCAGGGCCATGGTTCCCCGGGGCGCGAGGAAACCTACGCCCGGGCGCTGTCGATCTTCGCCCAGTCGACCGATCTCGGCAAGATCAACCGCGAACGGGTGGAGATCCCGCTCGGCGATGGCAGCATGATGTCGGCGCTCTACACGCGGGCGCCCGGCGAGGGGCCGCGGCCGGTGGTCGTCTACTGCAATGGCCTCGATAGCTGCAAGGAACTGCTCTACTGGTCGCGCCTGCCCGAGGCGCTGGCCCGACGCGGTGTCTCCACGCTCTGCGTCGATCAGCCCGGCACCGGCGAGGCGCTGCGGCTGCACAATCTGCCGGTCGATCCGCATAGCGAAAACTGGGCATCGAAAGCGGTCGACTGGCTGGAGACCCAGCCGGATGCCGACCCCAAGCGCATCGGCATGACGGGCATCTCGCTCGGCGGCCACTTCGCGCCGCGCGCCGTCGCCTTCGAGCCGCGCTTCGCCAGCGGTGCCTGCTGGGGCGCCAACCACAATTGGCGGGAAGTGCAGGACAAGCGCATCCGCCGCGAAGGCGAGAACCCCGTACCGCACTACTGGGCGCATGTGTTCTGGGCATTCGGTGCGACAGACATGGAGGATTTCCTCGCTAAATCCGAGGACATGAACCTCAATGGCCGCATGGATGGCGTGCGCGTGCCCTTCCTGGTCACCCACGGCGCACATGACCGGCAGATCAGCGTTCAATATGCCCATGACTGCTACGCGCAACTGGTCAACAGCCCCCGGCGCGAACTCAAGATCTTCACCGAGCGCGAAGGCGGGGTCGAGCATGTCGGCGCTGACAATATGTCTTACGGGCGCGATTATATTGCTGACTGGTTCGCCGAGACGCTGGGTGGCCATACCGATTGATCGAAAAAGACCTTCGACGGGTGCTGACGTCGCTTCCCGCCGCCCGTCGTTTTCGCAAGTCGCCATACCTCTTATTAGAATGTCTTGTTTCCGCATCCAGCAGGTTGGGAGCGTGATAAGGGGACTAAGTTCTGCGAGGTACGGCGGGTCGGTCTATTGTCGGTGCAAATCGTTTAAGGTTCTAGAGCGGACCGGCGCAGGCTCGCCTCCTTTCGGCACGGCCGAGAGTCAGGAAGACATCGAACGCATTTTATCCAGGGTTTCCATTGCGGATGCATCCCACAATATGAGGACGATCGAGCGCGCGCTGAATGTTTTGCGTGACGCAACGGCCGCGACGGGCAAGGTAGAGACCCGTGGGGTCGCGCTCGCGCTGTGGGTGCTGCGCGAGCGCTGCCCGGACGGATGGCTGGGCGCTTTATGAAGTGGGAGGATCCGACCATGAGATTGCGCGCAATCAGGGATTGCACGCTGCCTATAATGGCATTGTGAGACAGCTGAGCACCAGGGGAGGTCTGTTCGAAGACGCTGCGAGGATGAAATGAGGCCGCTGCATTCCAATAACGGTCCCTCAACCTCCAATTGCGCAGGAACGAGTACGCATGGCCAATGGCTGGGCACTCGAGGGCGCTGTTGAGGACCAAATCGAAGACAGCGTGAAAGATGCGCTGGCACCAGAGCGTGCTCGTATGCCGGCAGGTTCTGGTCGCGCCGATTGTGAGGAATGTGGATAGCTAATCCCGCAGGCACGCCGCGAAGCTCTGCCCGGTGCCCGGACATGCGTGGCCTGCCAGTCTGGCCGCGACAAGCACCGGGCTTTTTCCTGCATCAACCGGCGCGACAGTAAGGATAGCCAACTGCGCTGATGGTGAGCGGTCAAAATCTCACGCCATCGGGGCACTGCTGGCCGCAGTCGCCAACTTAGCAAACATTTAGCTTACAAATGCTGGAGTTCAGAAGCGGCCGTTCATTAATAACGTAAATGTCGTTTCGCCAGAATTGTAGCGTCCCCATTACCGGATGATCGGTTATTGATGGGTATTGCCGGCATGAAATCCTCAAATTTCAGATATGTACCAAATCGGGGCAGTCTCAATCCCGCGATAGCGGAGCCAAATCAGCCCCCCACGCATTGTGGTTAACGCGCATGCCATACCATGGTGGGTTGAGGGGGAGGAATGGTCACGATATCGAAGACCGAGGTGGCCGCAGACCGCATATTTGCAGAGCCGGACGGTGGGCGCCCGATCGATCAGGACGGACAATCTGACCGGGTTGCAGACGATCTGGACTGGATACTGAGCAAGTTCGCCGGTCGCGTCTTTGCGGATGAGGCGGTTCTTTCCCTTCATCGCGACGATAATAGCCCAGAGCTGCTTGCGCGAGTGAGCCCCAACCGCGCCTTGCTCTCCGATCCGCACTTGGCGGTTGCGATCGCATGTCAAGATACCGACGCGCTTCATTATACCGGTCAAGGTGCGCGTGTTGCTTGGCACGAACTGACGCAGGTCGAGGAAGCGAAGCGTGCGATGACCTTGGCCGTGGCACAACATGATGGGCTGCGCCTGATCCTCACGGCGCTTTACCGTCATGCCAACGTGGTCCAGCGGCTCGCCGCCGAGCAGATGGCCAAGAAGCTGCAGCCCGTGCTGGCGGGCTATTTTCGTCTCTGGCTGCATGCGCGAAGCCAGCAACGGGCTTTGATCGCCTATAAGTCGGCGCTCGACCTGAGCGACGTGGCGATTATCATTCTTGACGGCCATGGAGCGGTGATCGGCGAGAATGCCGTCGCCACGCTGATGTTTCAGAAGCGGGATGTGGTGCACAAGTCGCGCTATTCCCTTGTTGCCGTCAATCGCGGCGAGACCACGAAGCTGCACGCGGCCATGGACCATGCGTCGCACGATGGCGAAGCGGTGCTGATCAGCCTGAGCCGGAAGAATTATCGCCGGCCTCTCATGGCCCTTTTATCGCCGACATTCACGCGCCCGGAAATTTCCGCGGATCCTTCTTTCGTCCTGTGCATTTATGATTCGGACACGGACGTAACCCTGGCGCTCCAGCGCTGTTGCGACGCCTATCGGCTCACCAAGACCGAGGGTCAGCTGGTCCAACATCTGGTTTGCGGCCTCGCGCTGAGTGATGCTGCGGCCAAGATGAAAATAGCGGAAGCAACCGCCCGAAGTTATTTGAAACAAATCTTCGGAAAAACGGCCACAAACCGGCAATCTGATCTTATCAGAGTGATGTTATCGAGTATTGCCCGAACATCATTGGGTCATTTCTCGACGCTCTGATTTACATACAGATTCCCCTATAACTATTGTTAGGATTTCGGTCGTCTTCACAATTATCACATTCACCCCCAAATGAGGGTTACTCATACAGCGCTATGAGGGGGGAAGAGATAGTTTGGTGGGGGTGAAGGTTAATTCGCTGTTAACCTATTCAGGGTGGGTCTCCGCGGAGGCGGAGTCGATGCGTCGATCGGGGAAAGCCCCGAGGGCGGCGTGGGAACCCTGAAAGGACGACAATCGATGAAAACTCTACTGATCACGGCCTCGGCCGCCGCGCTTATCGCGGCATCGCCCGCGCTGGCGCAGGACGGCAACACCGTCAGCGATAGCGGCAACAACAGCTGGATGGCCGAATCCACCACCACCACCAGCGACAGCGGCAACAGCGCCTGGACCGCAAACACGTCCACGAACGTGGCCACCAACACGGATAACAGCGTTGCCGACAGTGGTAACGATATGTCGAACAACTCGGTCAACACCGCCGACAGCGGCAACACGATGACGTCCGACAGCGGCAATTCTGCCTGGACGGCCAACACCACCACGAACACGGACAACAGTGTGGCGGACAGTGGCAACAGCGCCACCACCACCACCACCAGCGACAGTGGTAATTCGGCATGGACCTCCAATGCCACCACCAACACCGACAACAGCGTCGATGTGGCAGACAGCGGCAACGACATGTCGAATAACTCGGTGAACACCGCTGACAGTGGTAACACCACAACCACGACGAGCGACAGCGGCAACTCGGCCTGGACGTCCAACGCCACGACCAACACCGACAATAGCGTCGATATTGCCGACAGTGGCAATGACATGTCCGACAACAGCCTCACTGTCTCCGACAGCGGCAATGATATGTCGAACAACTCGGTGAACACCGCCGACAGCGGTAACACCAGCACGAGCGACAGCGGCAACAGCGCCTGGACGTCGAACACCACCACGAACACGTCCACGGACAACAGCGTCGCCGATAGCGGCAACGACATGTCCAATAATTCGGTGAACACGGCCGACAGCGGCAATGACTCGTCCACGCACGACATGTCGGACAACAGCTCCGCTTCGGGCGCGCAGGTTGCGGCCAACAATGGCGGCACGGCAACCGACAGCCGCGACATGTCCTCTCAGGATGACAGCTCGACCAACACCGTGGCCAGCAACAACAGCTGGGAAGACAATTCGGACAATTCCGATCACAGCTGGGCCTTCAGCGGCGGTGATACCGCAGCCGGTTCCGCCAAGTCGGATTCCGTCTTCGGTGACAGCGCCCTGGTCGCCAGCGCCAACCTCTCAAGCTATGTCACGGGCGTGAGCGTCAGCTTCGACGGTCGTGGCGGCGAGTCCCCGGTGGCTGATAACAGCATCCGCACGGGTGGCAGCGCATTCCAGAACTTTGCTGGCATGCAGGCGGTCAACCAGAACACCGGCGTTGGCGCATCGCAGAACGCGTCGGTGAGCGTGGCGGTCTCCGCGGGCGACATCACGCTTCGCTAAGCCTCTCCAACTGGCCGGCGATCTCCACCGCCGGCCAGTCTTTTCACATCATAAAGGGAGAGGATGCATGAACCGATTTCTATTCCGCCGGGCATGGCTTGTGACCTTGTCGGGCAGTTTTGCCTCGGCTGCCCTTGCGCAACCGCCATTTGAGGGCGCGGCGCCGCCCGTCGACGTCGCCACGCTCGAGCAGGTGACAGGCCGCGCGGATCTCAACCAGATCGCCCAGTCCGAGCATGTTGCCGCCGTATCGGACAGCAGCGTGAGCGGCAATTCCGTGACCGGGGCGGTGGCTATCGATGGGAACGCATTCCAGAACCTTTCCGGCCTGTCGATCATCAATGCCAATTCCGGCAACAACGTCGCGATCAATGCTTCGATGAACGTCAACATCGCCCTGCTGCCCGCACAATAATGGCGCGCATGCTCCTTGCCGCACTCATGCTGCTCTCCGGCTGCAGTGCGCAGGTGAGCGGAGGGCCAACGTTCCAACTCGGAGCGGCGGGTCTTGGCGATGTCGCGACGCCTGTCACATCGTTCGAGGACCGGCGATTTTTAACGGTCGTTCGGCAGCAATATGATTTCAGTTGCGGTTCGGCTGCCCTCGCCACGTTGCTGACTTATCATTATCGCCGGAGCAGGGCGGAAGCCGACGTGTTCAACGGCATGTGGCGCGTGGGAGACCGCGCGCAGATTACCCGGCTCGGCTTTTCGTTGCTCGACATGAAGCGCTACCTTGCCAATGCCGGCCTCAGCGCGGACGGATACAAGGTCTCGCTCGACCAAGTCGCTGCGGCAGGCGTGCCCGGCATCGCGTTGATCGAGGCGAACGGCTATCGCCATTTCGTCGTGGTCAAAGGCATCAGCGCGGAGGAGCTGCTGATCGGAGATCCGGCGCTCGGTCTGCGCACCATGTCGCGACCCGCGTTCCAGCGCGCTTGGAACGGCATTTATTTCGTGATCGGCGAGGATACTGCGGTGGGGCGCAGCGCCTTTAATGGGGATCGGCAGTGGGCGGCCTTCTCCCGCGCACCGGTCGGCGCCGCATTCGTTCAGCCGCTCAGCCAGCAAGCACTGGCTTTGACTGCGCCCTTCATGAGGGACTTCTAGCCATGAACCGCCATCTCATCTCGGCCGTTGCAGCAGTTGTCCTCTGCAACCCCGTCTTCGCGCAACCGCCGGTCGAGGGACACGAGCCGGTGCCGGAGGATGTTCTGGCCGAAAGCCGCGGCAAATTCCTCCTCCCCAACGGTGTGGAAGTCGCCATGGCCGTACAGACCGATACGAGCGTCGACGGGCAATTGCTCCTGCGCAGTGTCTTCACCGTCGATCAGGGCGCGCCGCGCCTTGCCATCTACGCGCCACAGTCGACAAGGCAGCCCGATGCGCCAGGCACCAGCGGCCCCTCGCAACACGCGGGCAACCCGGGTGATGTCTGGGTCAGTTTCGACCGCGAGAGCGGTGTCTCGCTCGTCGAGCGGAGCTATCGTCCGAGCGTCGGCGCCGTCACCGTGAGTACGGGCGAGCAGGCGGAGATCGGCCTCAGCCCCGATGGATCGACACCACTCCCGCTAGGCCCGGGCGATCGCGCGCAGACCCAGAACGGCACGGTCGGGCTCGACCGGCTAGGCAGCGGTTTCAAGGTGACCTTGTCGAAGCAGGATCTGGAGGTCAGCCACGTGTTTGGGCAGGCCTTGGGCAGTGTGCTCCTCAACAGCGGTAACAACCGTGCGATCGAGACCAGCACGACGATCAACCTCGATCTGATGAACGCCACGCCCGCGACCGTCGGCTCGGCCATGCCGAGGATCGACAGCATGGCGCTTGACGCGACGCGGGATCTTATTCGTTGAAGGAAGGACACAAATGACCAGAATAGGTCGGCTCCTGGGGGGAGTGGCAATGCTTGGCGGCGCACTGGCTGCATCACCGGCATGGGCCCAGCCAACGGGCACCGCGCTGCCACAGTCGAGCAATGCTAGCCCCGAACTGAAGCAGGCGCTCAGCCTCATCGCCCGGCAGCAACAGCAGTTGGAAGCGCAGGAGGCGCGCATTCGTGCGCTGGAGCAGCGCCTTGCCATGGATGCGCAACCAAGTGGCGCAACGGCGGCGCCATCGGCAGCAAATCCGCCGCAAACTGTTCAGTCCGCCAGCAACGCTGTCCCGCCGCCGCGCGCGCCCAATGGTGCGCCCCAGGCCCCGGCTGGCCCCGTGGGGGAAGCGCCACCCGATATCGATCGCCCGCCCGAGGTCGCGGTGCTGGGAGAGCAAGGCAGCGTCGTGACCCGGCGCGGTCAGCTCACCGCCGAGCTTCAGCTCGATTATGCGCGGGCCGACCGCAACCGTGCGCTTTTCCGCGGCATCGAAGTGGTGGAGTCCGTGCTCGTTGGCGTGTTCGACATCAACGAGAGCCGGCAGGACGTGCTCACGGCATCCGCCGGCCTGCGTTATGGGCTCCTCGGCAATGTCGAGATCGGCGCCCGTCTTCCGTTCGTCTATCGCAATGACAAGTCGGTGCTGGCCCCGATTCAGGGCACGACGGGCGATCCCGATGCGGCGACCATCGATAGCAGCACCAGTGGCCGGGGGATTGGCGACCTTGAGTTGTCGGCGCGCTATCAGCTGAGCTCTGCGCGGGGCGGCTGGCCGTTCCTGATCGGCAATTTGCAGGTTGTGGTGCCCACCGGCACCGACCCCTTCGACATCTCTCGGGATACGCTGGGCCGCGCGACCCGCGCCGCCACGGGGTCCGGCTTTTGGGGCGTGACGCCGAGCCTGACCGCAATTCTGCCCAGTGACCCAGCCGTCCTGTTCGGCTCCATTGGTTACACCCGCAATTTCGGTCACGGGGTCGACACGGTCATCCCGCCGGTGCGTATCACCTATGTGAAGCCGGGAGACGCGATCTCCGTCAGCATGGGGATCGGCGTATCATTGAACCAACGCACCTCGTTCAACCTGGGTTATGCGCACAGCTGGTCCTTCGGCACGCGCACCACGCAGCGCCTGCTGATGCCCACGATGGACTGGGGCGACCCGCAGGTGCAGACGGCGCGCGATCTCCAGATCGGCCGCCTGCTGTTCGGCGTAAGCTACCGCGCGACGGACCGCACGACGCTGAACTGGTCCGTCGAGATGGGGGCGACCGAAGATGCCACCGATCTGCGCACGGTGCTGCGCATCCCGTTCGTGTTGTCGAGGGGCAGGTGACGCCGCGGAACGTAGTCGTTCCAGCGCGCCTTGCCTGTTTTCTGCTGCCTTACAATGGCCCGCGTTCGGATCTGCCCGCTGCTGACTAGGTCGCCAAATCTTCATTTGCACCTGATCGCAGCCGCGGAGTTTGCTGTTCGATCGCTAGATCGAACAGCGCTCGATCTCATAACCGGCGTCGCTGATCGAGGTAGAAGCGAATCTCCCAAATTTGTTTCGGCTTCAGGGCACGCCTTCACGCCGACTGTCCTTCCTGCATTCTAGGTCCGATGCTTGGTGTTGGGTTCTGTTTCAGGCATCTCCATGATCATTCTCCAATGGCCAGAATCGCCATCTGGAGAATGCTCGACCTATTGAGGGGATGAATTCAGCAGGGCACCTGGCGACCAGTGTCGGTCGTTCCCATCAGCCAGGATGAATGACCGCTCGCGGCAAAACCTGCTGTTAGTGTGAATCTCAGAGGCCAAGCAAGATTCGCCCTTATACCGGCCGTTAAGACACCAGACCGCGCTTCCTAAGACCAGCCATTTATTTGCTGAAACAGGGGAGCCCACCGCCTCGGCCAACAGTAAGATCGAGGTGACACGCTAGGCTGTGAGGGGCAGCTCCGGATCATTTGGAATGATGATGTCGGGCTGCTGGCAGATGTGGAAGCCGGGAAGATCGACGTGATCGTGGTCTACAAGGTTGACCGCTTGACCAGAGCCCTCTCGGACTTTGCCCGCATCGTCGAGATCCTCGATGCCCGGGGCGCCAGCTTCGTCTCAGTCACGCAGGCGTTCAACACCACCAGCAGCATGGGGCGGCTCACCCTCAATGTGCTGCTCTCCTTTGCCCAGTTCGAGCGCGAGGTGACTGGTGAGCGCATCCGCGACAAGATCGCCGCCTCGAAGAAGAAGGGCATGTGCATGGGCGGTAACCCCCCGCTTGGCTATGATGTGAAGGACAGGGCGCTGGTCATCAACCAGGCCGAGGCGAGCCAGGTCCGCCATATCATGACCCGCTACCTTGCGCTGGGCTCCCTGCAGGCCCTGGTCGAAGAGTTGTTGCGGGATGGCTATCGCACCAGGCAGCTTCACGGCCGGGGCGGCATCGCGTTCAGCCGCGGCGCGCTCTCTCACCTGCTTGGCAGTGCCATCTATCGCGGCAAGGTCGTGCATGAGGGCACGATCTATGACGGCCAGCAAGAAGCGATCGTCGATGAGGTACTTTGGGATGCGGTTCAGCGTCAGCTGGAACAGGGACGCACCCCCCCCCGGCCAAGCGGTCTCCCAGGCGCAGCTTGCTCACCGGCCTGATCCACGATGGGGAAGGCCGAAAGATGTCGCCCAGCCACACGGCCAAGGCGGGCAAGCGCTATCGTTATTATGTAACCCATCCCAATACGCTCATCGGCAGCAGCGAAAAACCATGGCGGGTCAGCGCGCCGGAGATCGAGCGCATCGGCACGGATCGCCCGAAGGGCTGGCTCACGGATCATCGGGCTCTCGTCGAGTTCGTCGGCGCCCAACGTGCCATAGGTGCGCTGACCAGAGCATCCCAGGTTGCAGCCGATCTGCACAAGGCATCAAAGCGTCCGGCGATGCTGACGATGCTCCTCGGTCGGATCGACATGGCAGAGGAGAGCATCACTCTCACACTCCACCGTAACAAGCTGCTGGCCCTCCTGGGTCTGGATCAGCTTGCCCATGACCGTCCGGTGCAACTGGCCAGCCGCGCGATCCGCATCCGGCAAGGCAAGGATGTCCGTATGATCGTCAGCGACTCGCAGGATCGGTCAGCGGATACGATCAACAAGCCACTCGTCGCACTGATCGCAGAAGCGCGAGCGCTGCATCAAGCGCTGCTCGGCGCCCCCGAGCACAGTCTGGCATCGCTTGCTGATGCGCAGGGCAAGTGCCGCAAGCGGTCCGCGCAGTTGATGCGGATCGCGACGCTTGCGCCTGACATTGTGGCGCAATGCATCGAGGGCATCCAGCCGGTTTCGCTCACGACCAAAGGTCAGCATCGATCTGCCGATCAGCTGGAGTGAGCAGCGGGCTTTGCTCGGCTGCAGGTAACTTCCGTCACCCATCTAGGGAAAGCGTCGGCCGGATGTCCTCCGGCCGTTTTTTGTTCGATGCCGCGCAGCGTTGACCCGCAGTGAGGTCTGGAAAGTGACCACTGAGATAAAGGGGCAGAAATGGCTGACGGTGCCCGCGTGCTTGGTCTGCAGACCTCAACTGGCGGAATGAGAGCGCCAAAACGGCGCAGTTCTGCACCAGTTTTGCTATGGCCATACCACCGCTCACGAATCTCGGGGAATTACGGACTATCTGGTGCGGGCGGTCGGACTCGAACCGACAAATCCTTGCGGATGGCGGATTTTGAGTCCGCTGCGTCTACCAATTCCACCACGCCCGCACGGCGCGAACCCCTTGATGCAGCGCGCTGCGGGGATGGCTGGCGCGCCTATATCTCACCTTTTTAGGAAACGCCAGATGCTCGGTGGCGTTCATGGGCCGTGCGTGAGAATAGATCGTCTCACGCCCGCGCCCTGGTCAGCCGGCCTGCGCGATCAGGCTTCCGCGTGGCCGTAATCGGAGCGGTGCCGGCGGGCATCGCCGGCGGTGGGCCGGTTCTTGAGCGCCTGCTCGACCCTGTTGAGCAGTTCGGCCGGGCGATAGGGCTTGCCGATCACATCTTGCGATATGGTCTGCGGGCCATCGGAGACGAGCTGCTCATTATAGCCGGTGGTCATAAGGATCGCGATGCCGGGCGCCAGCTTCACGGCTTCCTCAGCCAGCAAAATGCCATTCAGGCTGCCGGGCATGACGAGATCGGTGAAGAGAAGATCGACGGGGTCTGCCTCCATCAGGGTCTGCAGCGCCTTGAGACCCTCATCGCCGGAGATGGCGGTCGAGACGCGATAGCCAGCGCTTTCGAGGATCTCGCGGGACAGAGCCATGACTTCAGGGCTGTCTTCCACCACCAGAATATGGGCCTTGCCGGAGGGGCCATCGGCGGGCGCGGCCGCGGTGATGGGGGCGGGGTTGCCGGCGCGGTCATCCTCGTCATTCTGCACGGAGACCGGGAAAAGCAGGCGGATCGTACTGCCGACGCCCTGTTCGCTTTCAATTTCCAGCCGGCCCCGCGACTGCTGCAGGAAGCCGCTGGCCATGGCGAGGCCGAGGCCCGTGCCCTGGCCGGTGGGCTTGGTGGTGAAGAAGGGCTCCGTCGCGCGCTGGGCGACATGGGCGGGCATGCCTTCCCCCTCATCCGTCACCTCAAGGCTGATATAGTCGCCGGGCGGAAGCTGGCGGGCGGCGGCATCGCCATTGAGATGCAGCTTGCCGGTCGTGATGGTCACCAGCCCGCCGGCGTCGCGCATCGCGTCCTTGGCGTTCATCACGATGTTGAGCACCGCCATCTCGAACTGGTCGGGATCCACATGGATGCGCGGCAAGCCCCGCCGCAGGCTGAGGTGCAGCTCGATATCGCTGCCGAGCGCGCTCTCCAGCACCTGCACGAAGCTCTGCACGCAATCGCTCACGTCCACTGATCGGGGCGTGAGGCGCGTCTTGCGGGCGAAAGCGAGCAGCTGTCCGGTTAGCTTGGCGCCGCGCGCGGCGGCGTGCTGGGCATTCTCGATATGCCGCCCGGCCCGCTCGTCGTCGATGCGGTTCGAGGCCAGTTCCAGGCTGCCGCCGATGACCTGCAGCAGATTGTTGAAGTCATGGGCAAGGCCAGCGGTCAGTTGCCCGATCGCTTCCATCTTCTGCGCCTGGCGCAGCACCTGCTCGGTTTCGCGCCGCTTGGTGACGTCCAGCTGGCTGGCGAAAAAGTAGAGCAGCTTGCCGGAGACGTCATAGACCGGGCCGATGAACACCGCGTTCCAGAACGGCGTGCCGTCGCGCCGGTAGTTGAGGATTTCGAGCGCGATGGACTCGTGCCGCGCCACGGCATCGCGCAGCTCGGCGATCCGCTCGCGGTCCGTCTCGGCGCCTTGCAGGAACCGGCAGTTGCGCCCGATGATTTCGCTCTCTTCGTAAAGCGTGAGGTCCAGAAACGCCTTGTTGGCAAAGACGATGGGATTGTCCGGCAGATTGGGATCGGTGAGGATCATCGGCATCCGCGTCATTTCGATCGCGGCGAAAAACACGTTGCCCCGTTCGCTCAGGCCCGGCGCGGTGATGGTACGCTCACGCCAGTGATCCTTGCCGCGCACGGTCACCCGGCCTTCGGCTGCTTCAGTGCCCTGATTGTCGTCCGAAGCGGCGGTATCCCCGTTTTCAGCCGCGAAGTCGTTGTGATCGCCCGATTCTATCGCCAAGGTCGCATTCCCTGTGGTTGCCCGCTCCAGCCGTCCGCGACTTTGAAGCCAGCATGATAAACGCTTCAGGACCGAGCGGTTCCCGAAAACCGCCCAGAATGCCCTTGCGTACAGGGCGTGGCTAGTCGTCCGATTGTCGGGGTGCAAGACGATGTGGGGGCAGCCGGACTGCACGAACATGGACGCTGGGCGCGATCGCGCTATATCGCCTGCATGGCTCATACACAGGCAAAGCTCATCGTCCGTCCCGCGCTCGCCAAGGATGCGCGCGCGATCGCCCGGCTCTCCACCAAGGTCTATGGCAAGGCCGAGGCCATGACCGCCGCGCAAATTCGCGGCCAGATCAATAACTTCCCCGAAGGGCAATTCGTCGCCGATTATGAGGGCACCATCGTCGGCCACTGCGCCACGCTCATCGTCTCGCAGGAGATTGCCTTCGCGCCGCACAGCTGGGGCGAGATCACCGGCGATGGCTTCGGTACGCGCCATGACCCGGAAGGGGACGTTTTGTACGGCATGGAAGTCTGCGTCGATCCCGATTTCCGGCGTCTGCGTATCGGCCAGCGCTTCTATCGTAAGCGGCAGGAACTGTGCCAATATTTCGAGCTGAAGGGCATCGCCTTTGGCGGCCGCCTGCCGGGCTATGCGCGGCGGCGCCGGGATTATCCCGATCCGCAGGCCTATCTCGATGCCGCGATCGAGCGCAAGCTGCGCGATCCGGTGATCAATTTCCAGCTGGGGCAGGGCTTCCAGGCCAAGGGCATCCTGCCGGATTATCTGCCGGGCGACCGGGACAGCGCCGGCAATGCCGTACTCATGTTCTGGCCCAATCCGCTGGCGCCCGAGGAGGGGACAGGGCGCGCCCACCATGGCACCCTCAAGCTGCCGTCATCGGTGCGGGTTGCCACGGTGCAGTTCCAGATGCGCGGCATCACGCGGATCGAGCAGTTCGAGGAGCAGGTGGAGTATTTCGTCGACGTCGCGGCGGATTACCGCGCCGACTTCGTGGTGTTTCCCGAGCTCTACACGCTGGAACTGCTCTCCATCTCGCGCGCCAAGCTGGCGCCCAGCGAGGCCATCGGCAAGATCGCGGAATATACCGAGCGTTATTGCGCGTTCATGGAGAAGCTGGCGGTCAGCTACAATATCAACATCATCGGCGGCTCCCACCCCACGCGGGTCGAGAATGGCGATATCCGCAACATCAGCTATGTCTTCCTGCGCGATGGGGCGATGTACACGCAGGAGAAGCTGCACCCCACGCCATCCGAGCGGCGCTGGTGGAACATCAAGGGCGGCTTCGGCGCCGATGCCATTCCCACCGATTGCGGGCCGATCGGTGTGATGATCTGTTATGATTCCGAATTCCCGGAGCTGGCGCGGCACCTCGTCAATCAGGGCGCGCTGCTGCTGTTCGTGCCTTTTTGCACCGATGAGCGGCGGGGCTATCTGCGCGTGCGCTATTGCTGTCAGGCGCGGGCGGTGGAGAACCAGTGCTATGTCGTGACGTCCGGCGTTGTCGGCAATCTGCCGAACGTCGAGAATATGGACATTCACTATGCCGAGAGCGCGATCCTGACGCCCTCGGACTTCCCCTTCGCGCGCGATGGCGTGGCCGCCGACACCGCGCCCAATACCGAGACGATCGCCATTGCCGACCTCTCGCTGGATGACCTGCTGACCAGCCGGCAGAGCGGCGCCGTGCAGAACCTGCGCGACCGCCGCTTCGACCTCTACGGCGTGCAGTGGAAGGAGCCGCGCACCAAGCGGGCGCGCTGAGGCAAGCCGGGGACGGGGACGGCTCTAGCCCGCCTTCACCAGATCGGCGCCTTTCTCGCCGATCATGATCACGGTCGCATTGGTGTTGGCGCCGGGCACGGTCGGCATGACCGACGCGTCGATGACGCGCAGGCCGGTGACGCCCTTCACGCGCAGCGCGGGGTCGACCACGGCGTCCGGCCCGGTGCCCATGGTGCAGGAGCCGACGGCGTGCTGGCCGATCTCGACCACCTGGCGCACCCAGTCTTCCATCTCGTCATCGCTCTGCACCTGCTCGCCCGGCAGCAGTTCGGTGCCGGTGAGCGCGGCTTGCGGGGCGGTGCGGTAGATGCGGCGGGCCTCGCGGATGCCGCGGATCATGGTCTGCATGTCCCAGCGGTCGTCCATCAGGTTGAGGGTGATCGCCGGGCGGTCGTTCGGGTCGGTGGAGCGGAGCGTCATCCAGCCGCGGCTGCGCTGGTTGAGCACCACCACGCCGCAGGCCAGCTTGTGCGCCGGTGCGGGGCGGAAGGGCGGCATCCAAAGCCGCGCGCCGAAGGTCACCGGATTGCACATCAGCTGAATGTCCGGCTGCGCCAGCGCGGGGTCAGTGCGGATGATGACGTTGCAACTGTTGAGCTGCGTCGCGAACTTGCCGGTGCCGAGCATCAGCCACTGGACAAAATGGCGCGCGGCCCGGTCGAGCCGCAGTTCCTTGACGAAGGTGACCGGCTTGGTCGCCGCGAACTCCATCATGCAGCAGGGATGTTCGGAGATGTTGCGGCCGACGCCGGGCACATCGGCCTTCACCGCAATGCCCATCTCGGCAAGCTGTGCGGCTGGCCCCACGCCGGAGAGCAGAAGCAGCTGAGGGCTGTTATAAACGCCGCCGCTCAGAATGATCTCGCGGCGCGCGCGCACCTGGCGGGTCTGGCCGTCCACCGAATATTCGATGCCGACCGCCCGATTGCCGTCGAACAGGATGCGGTGGGCGAGCGCCTTCAGCCGCACATCCAGGTTCTCGCGGCCAAGGGCAGGGCGGATATAGGCTGCCGCAGCGCTGGCCCGTCGCCCGCGCTTGTCGATGGTGACCTCGCCCAGTGCGGGGCCTTCCGCATCCGCGCCATTGATGTCGTCGGTCGCCGGATAGCCGGCCGCCAGCGTCGCCTGCCGCAGCGGCTCGTGGAGCAGATGCCCGGTCTGGATCGGCGCGACGTGCAGCGGGCCGCCCACGCCATGATAGGCGCTTTCGCCCCGCCAGCTATCCTCCATGCGCCGGAAATAGGGCAGCACATCGTCATAGCTCCAGCCGCGCGCGCCCATTTGCGCCCAGGTGTCGAAATCATTGGGGTGGCCGCGCATGTAGAACATGCCGTTGATCGAGGAGGAGCCGCCGAGCACCTTGCCGCGCGGAATCCAGATCCGCCGGCCATTGAGATGCGGCTCCGGCTCGCCCATGTCGCCCCAGCTCAATTTGGGGTCGGCGATGGTCTTGAGGAAGGCGAGCGGCATGGCGATGTCCAGCCGCTTGTCGCTGCCGCCTGCTTCCAGCAGCAGAACCGACGTGCCGGGGTCTTCGCTCAGCCGCGATGCGACCACGCACCCGGCCGATCCCGCGCCCACCACGATATAGTCGAATTCATCCATCTCGTTTGGTCCGCCTGCCTGAATTGCTTCAATCCTGCCTGTCGTACAGCAGGCCCTTGAGCGGGGGTGGCAGCGGCCGACCTTCCCGCGCACCCGTCTGCCCCGCAAAGCCCGCGAGGATCGGGCCTGACCAGTCGCGGATCGTGCGCTGCGCCATGCGCCACACGCCATCCTCCTGCCGGAAGATGTCCTCATAATAGCCCATCACGTGCAGGGCGTGCGGGCCATCGCCCTGGCGCAGGGCCACGGCGCCATAGGAGATCGCCCGCGCGCCGCCTTCGCAGGGCGTGACGATGATGTTGGTGACATGATGCTGCCGCCCCGCCGAAGCGGGCTGATCGCGAATGAAGGTCGCGAAATGGCGGATGGCGTCGGCGCCCTGCCAGCGCAGCGGCGTCTCGAACGCATCCCAGATCAGCAGACCGTCGCGGGTGAAGCAGCCCACGAAAGCTTCGACATTGCCGGTATCCAGTGCCCAGGCATAATGCGCGATGGCATCGCGGATGCCGAACTGATCGTCGGCGGAAAGGCGGGTGGTCATGCTTCAGGTCACCGCATAATAATCGAAGAAGGTCGAATTGCCCCGCCGCTCGGCAATGCCGACGAAGACGGTGCGGTTGAGCCAGCCGTGCCGCCCTTCCGGCGCCTCGAAGCGCGGTGTGATGCGGCAATAATTGTCCTGGGGGTCGACCTGCTCGCCGGCCTCGATCCGTGCCGTCATCTCCGGATTGGCATAGGCGATGCCGCGATTGTGGATGTAGATCATGGCGCCGTCATCGGCTTCCAGCATGTAATGCGCCTCGAATTCGACAAGGCCGCTGGACCAGAGCCGGGGCCAGTCCCCGCCCGAATAGGGCACGACATGGCCGGAAAGACGCGGGCCGCTCACCACCCCGCCGGCGAGCGCGACGAAGCCGCGCGTGTAGCTTTGCAAGGCCGGCTGGAACCGCGTGCGCGGCCCTTCGCCGAAATCGAGGCGAACGTGGAAAGCCAGGTCGAGCGCCGGAACGTGCACATCATCCTCCCCCGCGAGCGTTCATGCCGCTCGTCAGATTGATTTTGTCTGCACGCTTGTGCCGGAACCCGCCTGCGAATGCCAAGGCAAAAAAAGCGGGAGCGGCGCGTTCGCTTATCGCCGCAATTTCAGGAACCAGCCGATGTTGAAGCGCCAGCCGTCCCCGGCGTTGGGAAAGGGCGCCTCGATGACGCGCGCGGCTTCCAGCGAGAGCGAGGCGCGGGTGGTATAGTTGAGGCGCAGCCCACCGCCGGCCGAGGCCATGGAATAGCTGGCTGCCGGGAGGCCGGTGCGGGCGTTGAGACGCACGCGGGCGCCGTCGACAAAGCCATAGACTTCCGACCCCTGCAGGCGCGTGGGCAGCTTGGGACGCAGGGCCAGTTCGAACAGACCGGCCATGCCCTTGTCGCCGCTCAGAAGGGCCGTCTCGAATGCCCGCCCAATCTCCGGCCCGCCCACCGAGAAGCGCTCGTTGCCGCCGAGCCGGTCGCCGCTATACTGGCCGCTCAGCCGCAGCCGTCCAACAAGGCGCTTGCCGATCATCCGATCATAATTGGCGCGCCCGGCAATCTTGGTGAAGTCGATATCGGTAAAGCCCGGCACCCCGCGCGCGCCGAGCATATCGAGGCCTCGGCTGCCGGTGATGGCAAGGCTCAAGGCGCTCTTGTCCGCCATGATCGAGTAGCCGGCGGCCGCGCGCACGGCCCGGATGCGGTCGGAGGAAATGACCGATCCGAGATAGGCCGCATCGCTGTTCAGCCCGTCGATGCCGGCGCTGACGGTGAGATTGCGTTTATATCCGCGAATGACGGGGTAGGAGAGGCTGAGCCCGAGCGTCTGCGCCTCGCCAACGATCGCGGGCGCCTGCAGCCGCGTATCCAGCCAGGAGGCCGAGAGGCCGAGAGTGAGGCCGTCCGTGCCGAGCGGCGTCTGGTGGCTGAACCCGGCATAGCGATAGCGCTTCAAATCGGCGGCGCCGAGAAGGGTCAGGTCGCTGCGGTCGCCATCGCGCAGCAGGCTGTAGAATTTGGCCGATGCGCGCCACTGGCCGCTGCCCAGCCCGCTCTGGGTGCGGTTATCGAAGCCGAAGGAGAAATCGCTATACTCCCGCTCCGGCGTAATCGCGAGGCGAACGCCGCCGGCCTGCGCGCCGCGCAACATATTGGCGTCGATCTTCGCCCCGGGAATGTCGCGCATCAGCGAGAGGCTGCGTTCCAGCGTGCGGCGGCTGAGCGGGTGCTCGCGCGCCAGCGGGGCTGCATAGGCCTGGATGAGCGGCGAGGCGCCCTTGGGATAAGCGATATCCTCGATAAACCCCTCGGCCAGCAGTACGCGGACATGGCCCTCGGCCAGATCCTGCTGCGGAATGGCGACCGTATAGAGCGCGATGCCGGTCTTGGCATAGGCATCGGAAATCCTCTTGGCGAGGGCGCCCAGAGTCTCACGCGTGGCCGGCTGGCCGACGAAGGCCCGGGCAGCTTCGGCGACCGGCGCCGGCGCGTCGACGCCGGAAAAGGTCACGCTGCGGATCGGCGCGGCGGTGGCCTGCGCCTCGACGGCGACTTGGCCTGTCGGATCATCCGCAGGCGGCCGCTCCTGTGCGGGCAGTACCGGGGTGGGGCCGGGCTGGCTTTGATCGATGAGGGGCGGTGTCAGGCCGCTGCCCGTGGGCTGGGCGATGGCGATCAGCGCAATGGCTGCAGGCAGGAGCGCGACCATATGGACCTTTCGGAATGGGAGCGGTGAGTGCGCGGCGGGTCTTGAGACCGCCCGCCGCGCACCGGAGGGAAGGTTGCGCCGAGGTTGGCGACTTGAGGCGGGGTGGCTGTTTAGCGGCCCAGTCCCAAAGAAGTGCCGACCGTGTTCAGCGTGCCGGTTACCGGCGCCAGCAAGCCGCCATTGGTCGTCGTGCCGGCCCCTGCGCCTGCACCGGCTTCGACGCTGCCGCCAACGCCTAGCGCACCGCCGACCGAGCCGACCGTGGCACCGACCGTGCCGAGCACGCCGCCATTTACGTCGCCGCCCGTGGCTGTTCCACCGCCAAGCACGCCGCCGCCTGACACGTCACCGCCCACGCCCACGGCGCCGCCGACAGACCCGACGGTCGAACTCACGGCGCCGAGCACGCCGCCCACGGCCCCCGTGCCCCCGCCGGGCAGGGACGCGCCGTTCGGGAGGACATTGGCGTTGACCAGCGCCGGATCGCCGCTCCCCAGCAGCTGATTGCCGCCGAGCGCGACGTTCAGCAGGTTGTCGGAAATGCCGCCGGTGGGTGCCGTAATGTTGGTCACCCGTACATCGGCGATGCCGTTCACGGTGGCCAGCGCGGTATTGCCTGCGTTCAGCACGCCGGCGGATGCGAGCGTACCCGTCGGCTGGGTGTCGCCAAGCACGCCAACGCCGATCGCGCCCGCTGTGCCATCAAGACCGTTGGTCACGGTGCGACCGCCAACATCGATGGACACCACATCGCCGACCACGCCTTGCGCGCCCTGCAGCAGCAGCGTGCGGCCCTCGCCGGCATCGACCAGCACCGTCCCGGTATCCTGCAGCACCCGCGTGATCGTGCCGGTCACGGGCTGCGTGACTGGCAAGGCAGCGGCGATGGGGGTGGTCACGCCTTGCTGGCCATCCGCCACGCCGAGCACGGCATTGCCGGCCGTCGCCAGAACCGGGGAGACCTGCGTGACGACGCCCCCAGCCAGACCGCCGCCGGTGCTACCGCCGCCATCGGCCGAACCGCCGCCGCCGGTATTCCCGCCGCCAGTATTTCCACCGCCCGTGTTCCCACCGCCAGTGTTTCCACCGCCGGTGTCAGTCCCGCCCCCGCCATTGTTGCTGCCGCCATCGCTGCCGCCACCCGACCCGGGCGCCGGCGAGCCGACATTGGCGTAGCGGGAATAACCGCTAGTCTCGCAAGCGCTCAGCAGCATGGCCAGCGCAGAGCAGGCAGCTATGGCGGGCATGGCCCGGCGTAGTCGTGACGTTCTGTTGGATCGGAATGTTGTCGTGGAAAGAACCTGAGCCATTGCGTCATCTCCTGTCAGGCTTGCAGCCGGGCTGGAGACGGGAGCTATCCGATGGCGAGCGAATGTGGCGCGGAGCGGTGTGGAGCGATCATAGCCAGAGCGAGGCGTAGACACGCACACACAGCTCCGACCTCGGCTCCTTCGGCAACCCCGCTACCTTGAACCCAAGGCCGGAAGCTTTGCGTCACGGCGTTACCACCGCTTTGCCATTATCGGGATCGGAGTGATCCTGCGCTTAAAATGTCAAGCTCTGGAAAAGGTTCATGGAAAAGAGTCTGAACTTAACTTTTATCATGCCTGGGAGAACGTGCCGCTCGAGCGGGACCGTCCTGGCTCCCTTCGTCGCACCGGACTCGACAAGCCCGGCGAGGAATTCTATACCGCCCGATATGGAACAGACCGCCATCAGGGGTCGGCCCCGCGAATTCTGCTGCGAGCAGGCGCTTGCGGCCGCGTTGCGTGTGTTTTGGACCAAGGGTTATGAGGGCGCGTCGCTCAGCGAACTGACGGACGCGATGGGGATCACCCGCCCGAGTCTCTATGCCGCGTTCGGCAACAAGGAGGCCTTGTTCCGCCAGGCGCTCGATCTCTACGAGCGGGAAAAGCTGGCCTATATCGGTCCGGCGCTGGATATGCCCACCGCGCGCGGTGTGGCGCAGCATCTGCTCGATGGCGCGCTCTCCACGATTGCCGGCAATGGCCAGCCCACCGGCTGCCTCAGCGTGATCAGCGTCACCGCCTGTGGCGCGGAAGCGCAATCGATCCGTGAGGAAGTGCTCAAGCGCGGCGAGACCGTGAAGCGGGCATTGGTGGCCCGGATGCAGCGCGCCATCGACGAGGGCGAGTTTGTCGGGCCCGCCGATGCGGAAGCGATCACGAAATATCTCATCGCCGTTTTGCAGGGCATGGCGGTTTTGGCCGGCTCCGGCACCACACGGGAGGAGCTGGAGCGCGTTGCCGAGACGACTATGGGGATGTGGCCTAGCCGCTGAAGCGCCTGGGGACCCAAGACCGATTTTGCGCGCTGCAAAATAAAATATCGGTCGGTACAAAAAACCGGGTTGACGCCTGAATATCCGATTAATATACCAGTCAGTACAGAAGGCATGGGGGTGCGTGCGGCTTGGCCGGGCGCGTTCTGCTTGCCCGACTTGATTTGACAGCAATTTCATAGGTTCTGGTTTCGGGACGGACGCGCCGGTCGCGCACCGTCTTTCCCGGATCGGTCCCTGGCATCCGCGATGCGCGCGCCCGGCAGCACTGGCTGTCCGGGGCTGCCCCGTCGTGCCTGCCGGGGAAGCAGGAGGAGACACGGTGATGGCATATCTGGATCTGAGAGATGGCGGGGCACGGGCGATGGTCCCGGGTGTCACTGCATCGGAGGCTGCAAGCCTTCAGGTGCAGGATGGCCACCTCCTTCCGGTCGAGTGGACGATTGTCCGCCTTGCGCGGGAAGACGGGTTGTCTTCGCTGCGCGAGGAGAGCCGCCTGGGCCGCCTGCTGCGCCTCGTTTTCGGCTTCCGCCGGGCCATGCCGCTGGCGAGCGCGCGCCTCGAAGCGCTGCGGCGCATCGCGGTGCTGAGCTGGCACCATGGCTACAACATCGCCCCGTCCGAGCTCGGTCGCTTTTACGAGGCCGGCTATACGACCCATCAATATGAGACGCTGCTCCGCCACATCGGCGCCCTGCGTCTGTCGATCAAGCGGAGGAACCGCGCATGAACATGCTCAAGAAACTCAGCCCGGCGGAAGCCACGCCCATCGAGGCCGGCGCCACGCGGCGCCGCTCGCTGACCCGCGCCGCCTGGGTGGCGCTGCCGGTGCTCGCCATTGCCGGGGGCTATGCGCTGATGCGCCCGTCGCCCCCGGCCCAGGCCGCGATGGCGGCACCCACCGTCACCGTCTCTGCGCCGCTCGCACGCGAGATCATGCTGTGGGACGATTATGTCGGCCGGTTCGAGCCGAGCCGTGCGGTCGAGGTGCGTCCGCGCATTTCCGGCCAGATCACGGCCGTGCATTTCACGGACGGGCAGATGGTCCGCGCTGGCCAGCCGCTCTTCACCATCGATCCGCGCCCCTTCCAGGCTGCGCTGGCCGAGGCGCGCGCTGGTGTCGCCACGGCCCAGAGCGATCTCGCGCTGGCCCGCAGCGATCTTGAGCGCGCCGAACGGCTGGTGGCGGTAGAAGCCGTTTCCAAGAGCGAAGTCGACCGGCTCCGCGCCCGCGTCTCGGCAGCATCGGCTGCGCTGGCCGGTGCGCAGGCCCGTGCCCGCAGCCGCGCGCTGGACCTAGAGTTCACCACCGTACGCGCGCCCATTGGCGGCCGCATCTCGGATCGGCGGATCGACCCCGGCAACCTCGCCTCATCGGGAGAGGGCGCATCCGGCACGTTGCTCACCACCATCAACGCGCTCGATCCGATCTACTTCACCTTCGAGGGGTCGGAGGCGCTGTTCCTCAAGACTAAGCGCGATGCCGATGCCGATGCCACCCCGGTCGAGATCAAGCTGCAGGACGAGAATGCCTATCGCTGGAAGGGCAAGCTCGACTTTACCGATAACGGCCTGGATCCGCGCTCGGGCACCATTCGCGCCCGCGCCGTGCTGCCCAATCCCGATCTGTTCCTGACGCCCGGCATGTTCGGCAATATGCGGCTCTCCACCGGCTCTGCCACTCGCGCGCTGTTGGTGCCGGACACCGCCGTGCAGACCGATCAGGCGCGCAAGACGCTGCTCGTCGTCGGCAAGGATGGCACCGTCGCCGCCAAGCCGATCGAGCTTGGGCCGGTTGTCGATGGCCTGCGCGTCGTGCGGGCCGGGCTGGATCCCGCGGATCAGGTGGTGATCGTTGGCACCCAGCTCGCCATGCCCGGCGGCAAGGTGCAGGTCCGCAAAGGCCGCATTGCGCCTGAGACGCAGCCGGCGACGCCTGCCGCCGCCACCGCGCTGATGTCCGGCCAGGCCACGTTTACGCGCTAGGTCGTGATCGGCTTCGCCTGAAGCCCATCCTGATCCGGTCCCTTTTGCTTTCCGCATGTCCGAGCCGTCAGGTGAAGCCGCCTGACCCGGACATGCTCTGAGCGCTGCCCCCGAGGAGATCTCCTCATGCGTCTGTCCCGTTTCTTCATCGACCGGCCGATCTTCGCGGCCGTCATCGCCGTCATCATCACGATCATCGGCGCGATCAGCTATTTCTTCCTGCCCGTTTCGCAATATCCCGAGGTGGTGCCGCCGACGGTGACCGTCTCGGCCATGTATCCCGGCGCCTCTGCCGAGACCGTGGCGGAGACCGTTGCCAGCCCCATCGAGCAGGAGATCAACGGCGTCGAGAACATGCTCTATCTCTCGTCGCAATCGACGGGGGACGGGCGCGTGGTCGTCACCGTCACCTTCAAGCAGGGCACGGACCTCGATGAGGCGCAGGTTCTGGTGCAGAACCGCGTCGCCATTGCCGAGCCGCGCCTGCCGCAGGAGGTGCAGCGCCTCGGCATCGTTACCAAGAAGACCTCGCCGGACTTCCTGCTGGTGGTGAACCTCATTTCGCCTGATGGCTCGCTCAATCGCGAGTATATTTCCAATTACGCGCAGACCCGCATCAAGGACCGGCTGGCCCGCATCGAGGGCGTGGGCGACGTGCAGCTGTTCGGCTCGCGCGATCTCTCCATGCGCGTGTGGATCGATCCGCGCCGTGCGGCGGCGCTGGGTCTGACGGCCGGCGACATCGTCTCCGCGCTGCGCCAGCAGAATGTGCAGGTCGCTGCCGGCACGCTCGGCCAGCCCCCCTCGGGCGGATCGGCCTTCCAGCTCAATGTCGAGACGCAGGGTCGCTTCACCGATCCGCAGCAGTTCGCAAATGTCGTCATCCGCACCGACGATCAGGGCCGGCAGGTCCGCGTCTCCGATGTCGCCCGCGTTGAGCTGGGCGCCGAGGATTACGGCACGTCGGCCTATCTCGGCGACAAGGACAGCGTCATCATCCCCGTCTTCCAGATGCCGGGATCGAACGCGCTGGCCGCTGCCGAGGCGATCAAGGCCGAGATGAACGTCTTGGCCAAGGACTTTCCGCAGGGCCTTGAATATCGCATCGTCTACAACCCCACCGAGTTCATCCAGAAGTCCATCGACGAGGTCGTGAAGACGCTGGTCGAGGCGGTGATCCTCGTCGTGCTCGTCATCATCGTCTTCCTGCAGAAATGGCGGGCGGCGCTGATCCCGGTGCTGGCGATCCCGGTCTCGCTCATCGGCACCTTCGCGGTGCTGGCGGGCATGGGCTATTCCATCAACAACCTGTCGCTGTTCGGCCTCGTGCTCGCCATCGGCATCGTCGTCGATGACGCCATCGTCGTGGTCGAGAATGTCGAGCGCAATCTGGAGAACGGGATGACCCCGCTCCAGGCCGCGCGCACCTCTATGGACGAGGTGGGCGGTGCGCTCATCGCCATCGTGCTGGTGCTCTGCGCCGTGTTCGTGCCGACGCTGTTCATCGGCGGCATGTCGGGTGCGTTCTACCAGCAGTTCGCGATCACCATCTCGGCCGCGACGATCATCTCGCTGGTCCTCTCGCTCACTTTGTCGCCGGCCTTCGCAGCGCTGCTGCTGCGGCACCGCCATGCCTTGCCGGAGGGTGCGCCGCGCTGGCGCCAACTCACCGAGCGGGCAGGCGATGCGTTCAATCGCGGGTTCGACCGGTTCAGTGCCCGTTATGCGACCCTGACCGCGCGGCTGGTCCGCCAACCCAAGAAGATCATGGCAGCCTATGTCGGGCTCATCGCGGTGACCGTCGCTGCGCTGGTCTACACGCCGTCGGGCTTCATCCCGGCGCAGGATCAGGGCTATTTCTTCACGATCATTCAGTTGCCACCGGGCTCCTCCACCGCGCGCACCGATGCGGCGATGAAGAAGGTCGCCGAGCGGATGCTGCCCATTCCGGGCATCACCAACGCTGTCATGCTCTCGGGCTTCGACGGCGCCTCGGAGACGCGCAACGCCAGCTCATCAGCGGCATACTGGGTGCTCGATGATTTCGACGAGCGGGCCGCCAAGGGCCAGACCATCGACAAGCTAATGGAGGAAGCCCGCAAGGCGACCGCCGACATCAGCGAGGCGCGTCTGATGATCGTCAAGCCGCCGCTCATCCGCGGCATCGGCTCGGCGGGCGGCTTCCGCCTGATGGTGCAGGATCGAGAGGGCGCCGGCTACAAGGCGCTCGAGCAGGCAGCCTACAGTGTGATCGGCCCGGCCAATCAGACGCCCGGCCTGTCCTTCGTCTACACTTTCTTCGACACTGCGACGCCGCGCATCTTCGCAGATATCGACCGCGAGAAGGCGCAGATGCTGGGCGTGCCCCCGGAGCGGGTGTTCGAGACGCTGCAGATCTATCTGGGCTCGGCCTTCGTCAATGACTTCAACCTGCTTGGCCGCACCTATCGGGTGACCGCGCAGGCGGACGAAGCCTTCCGGCGCACCACGGCGGACATCGCCAGCTTGCAGACGCGCTCGGACTATAACCAGATGGTGCCGATCGGCTCGATCGCCACCTTCCGGGATACGACCGGGCCGTATCGGGTGCAGCGCTACAATCTGGCGCCCGCTGTCGCCATCGATGGCGATACCGCGCCCGGCGCATCCTCGGGTCAGGCGCTGGATGCCATGGAGCAACTCGCCAATGCCAATCTGCCGCGTGGCTTCAGCCATGAGTGGACCGGCATTGCCTATCAGCAGAAGACAGCCGGCAACACCGCGGGACTCGTCTTCGGTCTGGCCGTGCTGCTCGTCTTCCTGGTGCTGGCGGCGCAATATGAGAGCCTTGTCATGCCGCTTGCGATCATCCTGATCGTGCCGATGTCGGTGCTGGCGGCTCTGGTGGGCGTCAACCTGCGCGGCATGGACAATAACGTGCTCACGCAGATCGGCATGATCGTGCTCGTGGCGCTGGCTGCCAAGAATGCGATCCTCATCGTCGAGTTCGCCCGGCAGGGCGAGCAGAACGGCATGACCACGCTGGATGCCGCCGTCCACGCTGCCGGGCAGCGCCTGCGGCCGATCCTGATGACCAGCTTTGCGTTCATCCTGGGTGCGGTGCCGCTGGTGCTGGCCACCGGAGCAGGCGCGGAGCTGCGGCAGGCGCTCGGCACGGCGGTTTTCTTCGGCATGGCCGGAGTCACCATCTTCGGCCTCATCTTCACGCCCACTTTCTACGTCGTGAGCCGCGCGCTCGGCGACCGGATTGCACGCCTGCGCGGGCGGTCCGGCGGCGATGCCGTGCCGGCGCCCGCCGAGTGAGTGAGGAGGACCCTATCATGACTGCTCATCGCATCTTCGCACCTCTTGTTTCCGCGCTGGCGCTTTCAGCGTGCGCGGTGGGGCCGGACTACGTCGCCCCCACGCCCCCCTCGGCGTCCTCCGGCCCCTTTCTTTCCGCCGCGGCCCCGGCCTTTGCGCCGGCCCCGGTCCAGCCGGACTGGTGGCGGCTCTACAATGACCTCGTGCTGGACGGGCTGGTCACCGACGCGCTCGCCGCCAATACGGATGTGCGCATCGCGCTCGCCCGGCTGGAAAAGGCCCGCGCCGGACTGCGCGGTGCCCGGGCGGATCGCCTGCCGCGCACCGATCTCTCGGCCAGTGGCGATTATGGCCGCCTGCCCGCGAGCCAGCGCGCGCCGGGAGCGCCGCGTGAGGATTGGGCGCTCGATGCCGGACTGTCGGTCTCCTATGAGGTCGATCTGTTCGGGCGTGTGAGCCGGGGCGTGGAAGCCGCGCGCGGCGATGCCGATGCGGCCGCCGCCGATGCCGACGCCGTGCGCGTCGCCGTCGTCGCCGATACCACGCGGGCTTATGCCGATGCCGCCTCGGGCGCGGCGCAACTGGCCGTCAATCGCGAGATCGTGGGACTGCTCGACCGGTTGCTGGACCTGACCGGCAAGCGGCGCGAGGCGGGCCTCGCGACCACGCTCGATGTCTCGCGGATCGCCGCCTTGCGCGACCAGCGCGCCGCCGACATTCCGCTCATCGAGGCGCAGCGTCAGGCCGCGCTCTTCCGCCTCGCCACGCTCACCGGCCGGACTCCGAACGCCTTGCCGGAGATTGCCGGCCAGCGCAGCATCGGGCTGGAAATCCGGCAGGCCCTTCCGGTCGGGGATGGGGCGGCCTTGCTTGCCCGCCGCCCGGATGTGCGCGCGGCCGAGCGCCGTCTCGCCGCTGATACCGCGCGCATCGGCGTCGCCACGGCGGACCTTTATCCGCGCATCAGCCTTGGCGGTTCGGGTGGATCGACCGGCAATGATATCGGTGCGATGTTCGGCGGTGGCCCACTGCGCTGGCTGCTGGGGGGACTCATCAGCTGGTCCTTCCCCAATCAGGAGGCGGCCCGCGCGCGCATCGCCGGCGCAAGGGCGGACAGCGATGCCGCGCTCGCCGCCTTCGACGGCGCAGTGCTCAACGCGCTGGAGGAAACCGAGACGGCGCTCTCGACCTACGGCCACGCGCTAGAGCGCCGCCAACGCCTGCAGGCCGCCCGCGATTCCGCCGGCGCCGCCGCGCGCATCACCCGTGCCCAGCAGCGCGAGGGGGCCATCGACTCCCTCCAGCTGCTCGACACCGAGCGCACCTTTGCAGAGGCAGAAGCCGCGCTCGCCGCACAGGATGCCGAGGTCGCGCGCGCGCAGATCGATGTGTTCCGGGCGCTGGGCGGGAGCTGGGCGAACTGAGCGCGGCTCAATGGTCCCCGGACTTGCGATGAGTCGCGCGACCGACGCTGAAATGCTAATGGCATCTTAACATCCGCACCATAGCCCGTGCGGCTGAGAAGCTGTTGTGAGTCAGCAATGGACGAAGGTCAGGTTTCCAGTGAGCGGATCGACGCAATCGAACGCGCATTGTCGCGGCCTGTTGGCCAGATCGCTCTGGAGCCGTCCCTCGAAACCGCCTATCTCGACCGCACTGACCTGAAAAGGCGCACAACCATTGCCAGCTGGCACATCGGGGCGCTGATTGCCAATCTGGCGTGCCTGCCTCTGGATTATATCGTCGGTCAGCTGCAGCTGGGGCTGGCATTGCGGTTGGGTATCACGACTCCGGCCTATCTGCTGGCCATGGTGATCATGATCCGGGGCCCGAAGCGGTTGCAGAACGCCGCCATCATCCTGCCCATGGTGATCTTTGTCGCGACCGTGACCTATCTCGGGCTTCAGGTGGGGCAACCGCATAGCGATCGCTATTTGATGGCCGCGGCTCTGCTGCTGATCTTTAAAAATCTCGCAATCCCTACCTCGGTGCGGCAGGCGCTGGCGACCACGACGCTGTCGATCCTCTCCATGTTCGGTCTGGCCTTTCTACTGCGCGGCCCGAACATCGAATCCCTTACCCTCTGCGGATTCATTACCCTCGCGTCGTTCCTGCCGCTCGTTATGCGCTGTCAGGCAGAGCGCTCTGCGCGAAATGCGTTTCTCATCGAACTGAGGGACGAACTCAAATCCGCCCAGCTTGTTGCCTTGACCCAGGCGTTGGCGGAGCTTGCCGAGACGGACCCGCTGACCGGCATGCGCAACCGGCGGAGCCTTTCGGAGACGCTGAACGGCAAATGGGCGGCGGCAAGCGTGGACAACGCCTGGTTCGGTATCCTCATGATCGATATCGACCGCTTCAAGCTGTTCAATGATACCGCAGGGCATGATGCCGGCGACCGCTGCCTGGAGCGGGTGGCCTTGGCGTTGCAGAGCGAGGTTCACCGGCAGGGACATTATATCGCGCGCTTCGGCGGCGAAGAGTTCACCGCGATCACTTATGGCCTTGCGCCCGAACCGGCCCTCGCCTTTGCCGAGACGCTCCGGCGCGCGGTGCTCGATCTCGCCATTCCACATCCCGGCTGCGAGGATGTCGCGCCGGTCACGGTCAGCATTGGTGTGGCGGTGTTGCAGCCTTCGGCTCAGGACTCCGTGGAGGATGTCATCGGCGCGGCGGACGGCGCGCTTTACAAGGCCAAGGCAAACGGACGGAACTGCGTTGTCGGCTCGGCGGGCATGTCTGGCTACATTGCGCGCACGCTCATGAAAGACGCTGGCTAGGGTCTGCCAGGAGAGAAGCGGGGCTGGCCACGGCGGGTGAACCAGCCCCATCTCTCAGTCAGAACTCGTACCGGACCCGCACGCCATATTCGCGCGGCGCGCCGTAGAACTCATTGTCGCCGAACTGGCCGGAGACATAGGTCTCGTCGGTCAGGTTAGTGCCATAGGCTTCGACCAGCAGATCACCATTCTGCACGCCAAGCCGGGCGCCGAGCAGTCCCCGTGAGGGCAGCCGGTCGCTGATCGGCGAGTAGCCGATATAGGTCCATTGCGGGCCGACATAGGCGTAGCTCACGCTTGGCGTGATCTTCACATCGCCCACCCACAGGTCGTAGCGCGCACCCAGATTATAGGTCCATTTGGGTGAGTAGAGATTGGAGCCGCCGCCCGTGGTGCGCAGAAACGGGGTATAGTCGATGCAGGTCGGCGGATTGGATGCCTGGCCTGTTGGGCACTGCACGGCCGGGGTTACGCCCGGGAATGCGCGGGCGTAAGCGCGCGTGTCCACGAAGGTCACGTCGCCCAGCTCGGAATCCACAAAGGCCACGCCCGCATCGAAGGTGAAGCCGGAGACCCGCGCCTGCACCTGCGCCTCAATGCCCTTCACCTTGGCATCGGTGAGGTTGGTCACCGCCGTCTGTCCGGTCGCCGGGTCGAGAGCGTCGAACTGGAAGGCATTATAGTCATAATAGAAGGCGCCAAGCTGGGTGCGCACTGCACCGCCCAGCATCGTCGCTTTCCAGCCGATTTCATAATCGATCACCGTTTCCGGATCGAACTCGGAGACCAGCGAGTTAGAACCGCCCGGTTTGTAACCACGCGCGACGAAGGCATAGAACAGGTTGTTCTCGTCCGGTGTCCAGTTAAGCGAGACCTTGCCAGTCATGCGTCCGTCCTTATGATCGCCGCTCAGATCCGCCACCTGCAAGCCGTTTGGCGGGAAGGTGGGGATGCCCCGACCGATCGAGACGCTGCCGCCGCCGGTCACCGAGAAGTGCGAGTAGCGCGCGCCCACGTCCAGCGCGAGTTGCGGCGTGATCTTGTACGTCACTTGGCCGAAGACGCCGGTGGTGGTCTTGTCATTGTCGATCAGAATGTCCGTCGGGAAGCCATTCGAGCGGTTCTCGATGATCACGTCGATCCGGTTGCGCTGATAATAGCCACCGACGATCCACGAAAGATCCTGATCGGTCGGCGAGATGATGTTGAACTCCTGCGTCCACACCCGCTCGCGCACGAACTGTTGCTGCGTCGAAACCGCGAGGCGCGTCGAATCCGCCAGGCTATAGCGCGCGGCATTGGTCGCATCGCTGTCGTAGAGGTTGAAGATGCGCTTGTTCTGGTAGCCGCTGAGCGAGCGCAGGGTAATGCCCGATCCCAGCTCGTAGCGCAGTTCCAGCGAGGCCTGGATCGCCTTCTCGTCATTCTGCGTCGGCGTGTCATAGTCGATCAGGCGCGGGTCGCTGGTGCGATAGGCTGCATAGGCGGTGCCGGTAATGGGGCGGTAGGCATAGCCGCCGGTTTCCTTGTCCGCGGCTTCCAGCTTGAACAGCGCCTGGAAGCTCTCGGTCGGCTTCCACAACGCACCGAAGCGGCCGGATAGCTCATCGAGCCGACCGGCCGAGCTGCCGGCGGAGCCGATGTCGGTGTAGAAGGAATCGCGCGTGCGCCATTTGCCGGCGCCGCGAATGGCCAGCGTGCGGGAGAGCGGCAGGTTGAGCACCGCTTCCACGCTGCGGGCGTCATAATTGCCGATCGAGCCCTCGATGGAGCCTTCCACGCCCGCAAGACTGGGGTTGCGGGTGTTGATGAAGATCGCGCCGCCGGTCGAGTTGGAGCCGACGAACGTGCCCTGCGGCCCGCGCAGCACTTCCACCGTGGCAATGTCGTAGAAGCTGGAGGTGGTGACGATGGGCGGCTGAAAGATGCCGTCCACATAGGTCGCCACGCCGTTTGCCACTGCGGGCGATCCGCTGGCGAGGCCGATGCCGCGAATGTTGACGTTCTGCGTCAGCCCGGCGTCTGTAACGGAGAGCGAGGGCACCACGGTCTGTAGCTCGTCCACTCGGGTGACGCCCTTCTCCACCAGGCCCTGGCCTGAGAGCGCGGTGGCGGCAACGGCGACCTTCTGGAGATTTTCCTCGCGCCGTTGCGCGGTGACGATGATCTCTTCCAGACCCTCGCCTTGCTGCGGGTTTTGCTGCGCCAGTGCGGGTGCCATCGCAACCACGCATGTCGTTGACGAAAGCAACGTCAGCAGTGCGCGGACGGCATAAACCTGTCGATTGGCTTTCATAACCTCCCTCTCCCTTGTCTATTTCCCCGGCCTCCTTTGGCTATTGTGCCTTCAGGTGCGTGCGAGGCTTCTCATTTTCATTTTCAGTCCGCCGACTGCGCCTTTGCCTCATCCATTTTTGGCGGCTTCCATGAGCCTGGCAGAGGATCGCGACGTGCTGTGCTATTGGTCTATGAGGTTTCGTTTGTTTCGGCGACTCCTTTCATTTATATGAAAAAGAAAATAGTCTGCCTGTGGCGCGCGGCCCACAGTTGCCGCTGAGCGAGAATGGGGAGGGGCGTGCAATAGAAATCAACATCGCGGCCACACCCCGACAGTTCCCGGACAGAGTCATTCTGCACGAAATTTGTAATCGATTGCTGATTCGCTGTCACGCGTTTACTGTGAGGGCGCCTTGTGGAGAGGAACGGAAGACCGTCATGACCATGCATCGCCTCATGTTTGCGCCGCTCGCGGCGACTCTTACGCTTCTTCCTCATCAGCTCCGGGCGGCCGAATCCCCGCCGTCCGGCACGACCTCAACGCTACTCGCCGCGACCATCGCGGACGCCACCGCCCGATGCGCCGCGCTCGGGGCAAGGATGGCGGGTCATTGGCCGGATGCCTCCACCCGGCTGCTCAGCGCGAGCTTCAATCCCGCCGGCCCCGCGCCGGTGCCGCCCGGCCCTCCCGGCATGACACCGCCGCCGGTCGAACTGCCGGCCCATTGCGCCATCGTCGGCGCGACGCGCGCGCATACCGGCGTCGATGGCCAGGCCTATGCGATCAGGTTCCATCTGCGCCTGCCGGTGGCATGGAACGGGCGGTTCTTCTTTTCGGGCGGGGGCGGCACCAATGGCGAGCTGGGCGACGCTATTGGCCGGCTGACCGCCGCAGCGCCGGCCCTGATGCAGGGCTATGCCGTGCTCTCGCAGGATAGCGGGCACGATAATGCGACCAATAGCGATCCCGCCCGCGGCGGCGCGAGCGCCTTCGGCTTCGATCCGCAGGCGCGCGCCGATTATGGCGGCACCTCGCTGCCGGTCGTCACCCATGCGGCAAAGACGGCGATCCGCCAGTTCTACGGCAGCGATCCCCGCCAGAGCTATTTCGTCGGCTGCTCCAAGGGCGGGCAGGAGGGCATGATGCTCGCCCAGCGCTACCCGGATCTGTTCGACGGGATTGTCGCGGCCGCGCCCGGCTTCTCGCTGCCCAAGGCCGCGATCGCCGAGGTGTGGAACACGCAGGCCTTCGCCTCCGTCGTGCAGGCATCGGGCAAGCTGGTCACGCTCGCCAATCTGCGCGCGAGTTTCAGCATGGGCGATCTCGCGCTGGTCGGGCAGGCCGTGCGCACCGCCTGCGACGCGCTTGACGGCACGACCGATGGCCTGATCGGCGCGGTCGGCCAGTGCACCTCCGCCAGGGTGCTGCCGCAGTTGCGCGCCAGCCTGTGCAAGGGCGACAAGGCCGAGGGCTGCCTCTCCCAGCCACAGCTCGACGCGCTGGTGCGCATTCACGAGGGCGCGCGGGACAGCAAGGGCGCGCAAATCTATCCTGGTTTCCCGTGGGATGCCGGCTGGGCGGACATGGGCTGGCGTATCTGGATGCTGGGCACGCCCGATGGCAGCGTGCCGCCGATCAATGTCGCCATGGGTCTGCCTTCGCTTGCCGCCGTCTTCATGACGCCGCCGACGCTGGCCGGCGCCACGCCCGACGAATTGCTGGCCTGGGCCATGCGCCTCGACATGGATCGCGCCCGCGCCGGCGTCGAGGCGGTTGTGCCGCCATTCACGCGCTCGGCCTGGCAGGATATCGGCGCGCGGTCGAGCGACCTCGATGCGTTTCGCGCGCGGGGCGGCAAGCTCATCGTGCCGCATGGCATGTCGGACCCGGTCTTCTCGGTGAACGACACGCTGGCCTGGTGGGGCGAGGTCGATACCCGGTACAAGGGCGCCGCGCGCGAGTTCGTGCGCGTCTTCCCGGTGCCCGGCATGGGCCACTGCGCCGGCGGCCCGGCGACGGATCAATATGATGCCTTCGCTGCCCTCGTCGCGTGGGTGGAGCAGGGCAAGCGGCCCGATCAGCTGAGCGCAACCGCCGGGCCGATGTCCGGCCTTAACGGCATCCAGCGCCCTATCTGCGCGGCGCCCGCCATCGCCCGGCGGACGGGCGACACATCGGATCAGTCTGCGGCGCAAATCAGCTGCACGCAGCCCTGAGCACCGACGGTCGCGCTGTCTCCCCCGTCCGGGCGCGGCCGTCGTTGCAAGGGGAGGCGCGACGTCCGTCTGCCAGACCGTCGCGGCGCGCACCTGCCATGTCGGATGAGGGGCAGCGCCTCCCATCCCGCGTCCGTCGGCATTTTGAGGAAATGGCCCGCGGTCGTGTGGACAATTTTCATTTGTGACGAAACTCCGCTTAGGAGCGGCAAGGATCGCTCGGTCTGCGTCGAAATGCGGTCCTTACCGTTTTCCCCGTTCGTGCTGAGTAGCGCCGCAGGCGAGTATCGAAGGCCCGTATCGAAGCATTGCAGCGCACGGCTGGTCCTTCGATACGCCGCTTCGACAAGCTCAGCAGCTACTCAGGACGAACGGAGGGAATGCCGGCAATGGCGTCGCGCCTGATCAGTCCGCATTCAACACCATGGTCGGACCACAGCCATTGCCGCTTTGGAGAGGTGACGAAGGATGGATGAGCGGCCAGTTTGGCGTGGGGAGCGGACATCCCGATTGTGGTCTTCTGGCTTGAACCGCAGATGAGAGCGGCGGTAGCATCACGATATGACCATCGCTTCGTTTAAGCATCATCTTCAAACAGCGATGCCTTTTGGCTGTCTGCCTAGCGCCCTTCTCTTTGTCGGGATGGGATTCGCTGTGTTTGTTGGCAACATCATGGGCGATTGTGAAGCTGGATCGGGTTGCCACGATAACGATGGCTTTCACATCCTGAACGGGGTCATGTGGACGCTAGTCATCGCGATGTCGATTGGAGTAGGGACCTGGCTGGCGTCGGCGGTTTTGAAAATGGCCTTGCGACCTTTGATTGGCTCGGTCGCGACCAATCTTCTTCTAGTAATTATGTCGCTGCTTGTCGTGTGGCTTTGCTTCAATCCGGCAATGGACTTCGTCCTCAAAACCACAACCCTCGCCGGTAATCTGTAAGGCGCCTTCAGGACATTCCAGCGCTAAGAGAATGTCCGCAAAGTCGTCGTACCGGGAATGGCAGCTCACCAATCGAAATATCGGACAACGGCCACCCAGCGCAGCAACTGACCTTTCCCGCGCCGCTAGGTCGCTCGTTCAGCCCCAGCCACGCTGGGGCTCGCAATCGCAAGGCCGCTGCCGAGCACGAGCGCGTCTTCGACGAAGCCGGTCGCGGTCTGCCCATAACGCCGCATCGCTGCGCAGCGCAGGCGCCAGCCGATGTAGGATGAGGCCAGCGCCGTCCCGACCGCGACGGCCGCGCCCAGCCCACGGCGGCCGCGTGGCGCCAGCGCTGCGCCGGCATAAGCCGCTGTCACACTGCGCACGGCGAGGCCGATCGGTACGATCCGGTCGGGTGCGCTCTTCATCTTGTCGCCGGCCATCTCCGCCGCCGCCAGCGACGCCGTGCCCGCCGCGATCAGCGGATTGCGCAACAAGCCCTGCAAGGGCAGCACCACCGGAATATCCCCCTTGCGCGTGCCTGTCGCCACTGCCGCCAAGGGCGTCAAGCCACGCTGCCCGGCCACCAGGCCGATGAGGAAGGATCGGATCATGTCGGGTTCTCCGTAGATGGGTTCGTCTGGAGAACCGACGCGATGCGGGGATCGTTCCGGGGCGTGAGTATTCTTGGGCGGCATTGCGCGAGGGGCGTCGTCGCCGTCCTATTTCTGCAGCGGCGGCACGCGCATCTCCAGCATGGCGCGGGTCTTGCGGCTGATGCCCCACAGGATGCCCGGCCGGTTCTCGTCCCAATCGATCGCCTGGCCTTCGGCCTCCATGGGCACGGTGGCGATATGGTCCAGCGTGGCGCCACCCTTGGGTAACTGCGTCACGTAGAGCTCGGGATTGTCATGGCCGGAGAGCCACAGCCGTCCGTCGGGGCCGAAACCGCCGCCCGAGATGCTCATCGGCGCGATCCGCTCGAGGATCGTGGCGGGCAGCGCCCAGCTTTGCGTGCGGCGCCAGTCCGTATCGAACTGGACGAGGGTGGTGTGGCGGTGGTCGCGCGGTGCCTCGCCGCCCTTGCCGTCATAATTGGCGAACAGCCCCCACCAGTGTCCGTCATGCCAGTCGACCCAGGTCAGCGAGCCGGTGCCAAGGCCGAGCGAGACGGTGCGCTTGTGGGCGAGGGTGACGGGATCGAAGATCTCGACCGAACTGGCCTGTGGCACGCTGGGGAAGTTGGAGGCCGCGCACACCAGCTCGGCCTTGATGAGCGCGCAGCTGTTGATGTGCGGGTAGCGCGCCGGCTCGCCGGTCCAGACTGCCCGCCGCGCGCCGGTCTTGCGATCGTAGCGCGCGATGGTCCAGTTGGCGACGGCATAGACATCGTTCGGGCCGACCGCCACGCCCTGCCGCGCTTCCTCGGCAGGGATGCGGCGCAGCGTTTCGGCCGGCTGGCCCTGGGGCGGGGCGGCAGCGGGTGTCCCCGCCGCCGCCGCCGTGGCGGCACTGGCCGCCAGAGCGAGAAGCAGGCCCATCAGAAATTCGCCGCCACGCCGAACCAGAAGGTCCGGCCATATTCGGCGGATTCCTGCAGGTAGGTGCGCCCGGGCCCGACCAGCTCGCGCCGGCCCTGATTGTTGAGGTTCTGCCCCTCGGCATACAGCGTGATATTGGAGGTGACGCGATAGCTGATATTGGCATCCAGCGTGCCACGGCTCTTCCAATATTGGTCGGCATTGGGGATGGTGTCGTTGATCGTCTCCAGGAAGCCGCCGATATAGTTGTAAGACAGGCGCCCCTCGAACTTGCCCTTCTGATAATAGACCGAGGCGTTCCACACCGTGTCCGGCTGGAGGAACAGGCCGGTCACGCGCGGGCCGGCCGTGGTGAGGAAGGTGAAGCGCGTATCGAGGAAGGTCGCGTTGGCGCTCACGCCCAGCCCGTCGAACGGATCGGGCAGGAAGGTCAGCGCCTGCTGAAGGTTCAGCTCCAGGCCCTTGATGGTCGCCGTTTCGGCATTGCGCGGTTCAGAGACGAGTACGCTCTCCGGGCCCCGGCCGACATCGATCGTCTCCACATTGGAGAGGGTGAAGATCTCGTTCTTGATCTTCTTGTGGAACAAAGCGGCGGAGATCACGCCATCCTTCGGGTAGAACTCGAAGGAGAGATCGAAGCCCCGGCTCTCGCGCGGTTTGAGGCCCGGATTGCCGCGCGATAACGTCGGCTGGCTGCCATCGAAGCTGAGCGTCTCGCTGGCCGCGATGGAGGAATAATCCGGCCGGCCGATGGTGTTGGTATAGGCGCCGCGCACCACGACGCGGTCGGTCACATCCCAGCGGATGTGCGCGCTGGGCAGCCAGTTGCCATAGCTGCCGTCCGTCGTGATCTGGGTGAGCGTGCTGCCGAGCGTGCGATAGGCATCCGAGGAGACTTCCGTGCGCTCATAGCGCAGGCCGCCGAGCAGCGTGACATTGCCGATCCGGGTGCTGCCCTGCACATAGCCGGCATAGACGTCCTCGTTGACCTTATAGTCGCCCGCTTTCGAGGCGACGGTGGTGGTGAAGCGGCTCTGATTGGCCTGGTAGAAGGCAGGGAAGGCCTGCGCATCGATGCGGATCGGAATGTAGAATTTGTCGCGAATCGCTTCGCTCGGCCCGGCGGTCACCACCTTGTCGAGCGTGTAGGTGAAGCCGCTGGCGGCCTTATAGTCGGTCCGCTCGACTTCGTTCTTGCGGCTGGTCAGGCGCAGCACGGCGCCGGTCTTGAGCTTGATGCCACCATCGATGCTGTCATCGCCATAAGTGAAGTTCAGGCGGAACTGGCCGCTCTTCTCCAGCGACTTCTCCAGATTGCTACGCTGCTGCTGCAGGTAGAAGTTCTGCGGGTTCACCGCCGCGGCGGCGTTGGTCGGCGTGAACACGGGGTAGAAGTCCGACGTGTCATAGCTGAACGCATAGCGGGTCGCGTCGGCATCGCGGGTGCGGAACTCGATGCTCTCATTGGGCACGCGCATCCGCCCGAGCGAGAACACCGCATCGCCGTCCAGCTTCCATTGCTCGCCGCCATCCCAGGCGAAGGCGGTGCGGCCGAGCGCGACGAGGCGCCGCGTAATCGGCTGGTTGAGCTGCACGATGATCCGCCCGCGCGCGAACTGGCCGCTCGTCTGCGTCTGGTTCGCGACATTGCCGATCGGCTCCATGCGATATTCGATGCGTTCCTCATCGTCCTCGGTGCGGGCGACGACGCCGGACAGCTCCCAGCGGAACGTGTCGGAGGGGCGCCATTCCAGCTTCACATTACCGCCGGTGCGCTGCTTGGTGTTGTTGTACCAGAAGAGGCGGTGCTGGGTCGGCACCTGGATGCCGTTACCGGTTGCCGCTCCGCTGTCCACCGGGCCGCCGGCGGCGGTATATTCGCGCACGGAGGGGCTGGCGACCTCGATCTGCGGAATGTCGTAATCGAGCTGCTCCTGGCTCGCGCCGATCACGATGCCCCATTCGTCGTCCGCACCGAAGGTGGTGCCGGCGGCAAAGGCCAGCCGGTAGGAGGGCTTGCTGTTGCGCACCTCGCCATGCTGCTCATAAATGCCATAAGAGGCGATGCCGTTGAAGAACGGCCGGCCGGCATCGAAGGCGCTGCGGGTAGTGATGTTGATGATGCCGCCGACGGCATTGGCGTCATTCTCCGGCGTCACCGTCTTGATGACCTCGATCCGCCCCGCCATCACCGAGGGCACGATGTCCAGCGGCACCGTGCGCCCGCCCGAATCCACGCCCGCCACCAGCGCGCCGTCCACCGTCGTGCGGTTGTAGGTGGATTGCAGGCCACGCAGCACCGGGAAGCGCGGCTCGCCCTGATCCTCCTGCACGGAAAGGCCCGGAATGCGCCGCAGCGCCGCCGCCGTATTATGGTCCGGCAGCTTTCCGATATCGTCAGCGGAGATCGCATCCATCACAGCGAACGCGTCGCGCTTCTCCGCCGTCGCCTCATATTGCGCGCGGCGCTGGCCGGTGACGACAATCGTATCGCCGTCCACACCGGCCTCGCTCTCGGCCTCCGGCACGGGCGCGGATTGTGCGAGGGCAGGCGTGGCAAGCAGAATGGCCGAGCACAGCAAAGCGGCCCGGAAAGTCGGGTAAAGCGGTTTCATTGTGGTGAGTCCCCAAAAGCAGGTTTTGTTCTGGGGGCGGCAGATAGGGAGGCGTTGCGTCAGGTCGGTGACGGAACGGCGTCACGCACATGAAGGGAGGATGACGGATTGGTGACGGGTGGGGTCTCGTCAGGTCAGTGGGCAGGCACAGCCCATCACTTATAAAAGCCGTCTCGCAGATTTACCCCATGCTCAAGCCACATGCGCATGGCGCAGAGCATGCCGGTCCAGCCTTCGCAATTTCCGTAGGACGCCTTGAGGCCCGCTGCATTGTCGCGCCAGCCTTCTTCGCTGATCTGCACATGGGTTCGTCCGTCGTCCAGCGCGGCGAAGGTCATGGTCACGGTGGTGAGCGCGCGGCCCTGCGCGTCCGGCGTCACGGCGTCGTCCGCACCGGCCCAGCGCAGCACGATGCGGGTATTCTGCTCCACCTCGACCACCTCGACGGGGAATGCGCCGGGAAAATCATGAAAGTCCCAGGTCACCGTTGCGCCGGGTTCCAGTCGCCCTTGCGCCCCGCCCGTGGTGAAGAATTGGGAGAGGTGGGCCGGGTTCACCACGGCCTCAAATACCTCATGCACCCGCTTGGCGATCCGCCCGCCGACCGTGAACTTCAGCTCCATGCTCCATCCTCTCGCAAAGGAAGCACCACCGACTCTTGATAGAGCGACTCATATGTTATAAAAACATAACATGTCAACGCAGACTGAAATCGAAAAGCCCGAGACGGACAATGAGGATGGCGCCGACGCGCTGTTCAAGGCGCTGGGCCACCGCGCCCGCCGCCGGATGCTCGATGCGCTCAAGGGCGGCCCTCAGACCACCGGCATGCTGTGCGCGCTCCTGCCGGAGCTGGATCGCTGCACGGTCATGCAGCATCTTGGCGTGCTGGAGAGCGCCGGGCTGGTGATTGCCGAGAAGCGCGGGCGCGAGCGCTGGAATCACCTCGACGCACTACCCATCCACGCGATCCACGAGCGCTGGATCGGCCCTTATGCGGCCTATGCGGCGTCGATGCTCGCTCGGCTGCGCTGAATCGACGACGCTGTAAGGGATGCCTGCCAGCAGGTGACAAACCTCCGCGCTCCCCTTATGAAAGCCGCCATGCCTCGTCTGCGCTTCACAGCCGCGACTACGCCCACCACCCGGACTAGCACCGGGGTCGTCGGCACGCGCCTCATCGATTGAAGCGCGCAGGACCGAAGGCCCCATCCCAGCAGCGGATCGGGGCGGTCATGCGCATCCGGCCCGTTCCGCCTCTTCCCAAGTCTTCCGCACTTGCCTAAGCGGCAAGCCGCACAGCAGGAACCAGACCGATGACGCAACAGGTGACAATCACGCTCCCCGATGGCTCGCAGCGCGAGGTTGCGCGCGGCACCACGCCGGCGGAGATCGCCGCCGCGATCGGCCCCGGCCTCGCCAAGGCGGCGCTGGCCGCGCGGGTGGATGGCGAGCTGGTCGACATCACCCGCCCGCTGGAGGCAGATGCGCAGCTGGCGCTGGTGACGGCCAGGGACGAGGCGGACGCGTTGGAGCTGGTCCGCCACGATTATGCGCATATCCTCGCCGAGGCGGTACAGGCGCTGTTCCCGGGCACGCAGATCACCTTCGGCCCGTCCACGGACGATGGCTTCTATTATGACGTCGCGGCGCCGGCGGATCGCGGGCCGTTCACCGAGGAAGACCTGCCCGCCATCGAGGCGAAGATGCGCGAGATCATCGCTGCCGACAAGCCACTGCGCCGCGAGGTCTGGACCCGCGAGCAGCTGGTCGAGCGCTGGACGGGGCAGGGCGAGCGCTTCAAAGCCGAGTGGGCGGCCGAACTGCCCGGCGACGAGGATCTGACCGTCTACTGGTCCGGCAGTGACTGGCTGGACATGTGTCGCGGGCCGCATCTCGCTTCCACCGGCAAGGTCGATCCGCAGGCCTTCAAGCTCACGCGCGTCTCCGGCGCTTATTGGCGCGGCGACCAGAAGAACGCGATGCTCTCGCGCATCTACGGCACCGGCTGGCTCAACAAGAAGCAGCTCGATGCCCATCTGCTACGGCTGGAGGAAGCCGCCAAGCGCGATCACCGCAAGATCGGGCAGGAGATGGACCTGTTCCACCTCCAGCAGGAAGCGCATGGCAGCGTGTTCTGGCATCCGCAGGGCTTCGTCATCTGGCGGCAGCTGGAAGCCTATATGCGCCGCGCGATCGATGATGCGGGCTACAACGAGGTGAAGACCCCGCAGGTGATGGACGCGCGCCAGTGGGAGCAGTCGGGCCACTGGGGCAAATATCGCGAGAATATGTTCGTCATCCCCGACGAGGTGCCGAACGTCGAGGATGAAGGCCCGCTCGTGTCGAACGATGCGCAGTGGATGGCGCTCAAGCCGATGAACTGCCCGGCGCATGTCCTCATCTTCCGCCAGGGCATCAAGAGCTATCGCGATCTGCCGTTGCGCATCTACGAGAATGGCTGCTGCCACCGCAACGAGCCGCATGGCGCGCTGCACGGCCTGATGCGCGTGCGCCAGTTCACGCAGGACGATGCGCACATCTTCTGCCGCGAGGACCAGATCGTCGATGAAGTCCGTGCCTTCTGCGCGCTGGCCGACCGCATCTACAAGGACTTCGGCTTTACCTATTCGATCAAGCTCGCGCTGCGCCCGGAAAAGCGCTTCGGCTCGGATGAGACGTGGGATCTGGCCGAGACGGAATTGCGCAATGCCGTCATCGCGGCCGGCCTTGCAACGGACGAGTATGGCTGGGAGGAACTGCCCGGCGAAGGCGCCTTCTATGCGCCCAAGCTGGAATGGCACCTGACCGACGCCATCGGCCGCACCTGGCAGGTCGGCACCATCCAGTCCGACCGCGTGTTGCCCGAGCGGCTGGATGCGAGCTATGTCGGTGAGGATGGCGCCCGCCACCGCCCGGTGATGCTCCACCGTGCAATCTTCGGCAGCTATGAGCGCTTCATCGGCATCCTCATCGAGCATTATGCTGGCAAGTTCCCGCTGTGGCTGGCGCCGGTGCAGGCAGTGGTCGCGACCATCGTCTCGGATGCGGACGGCTATGCGACCGAGGTGGTCGAGAAGCTGCGCGCCGCCGGCATCCGCGCCGAGACCGATCTGCGCAACGAGAAGATCAACTACAAGGTGCGCGAGCACAGCCTCGGGCGCGTGCCCAATCTTCTGGTCGTCGGCCGTCGCGAGGCGGAGGAGGGCACCGTCGCTCTGCGCCGCCTCGGCAGCGACGAGCATCAGAAGGTGCTGAGCGTGGAGGAGGTCATCGCGCAACTAGTGGCGGAAGCCACGCCGCCGGATTTGGCCAAACCTTAGCCCCTCCCCTGAAGAGGAGGAGCTGGACGATGAGAAGCCGATGAGCATCCACATCCGCAAGGCGACTCGGGCCGATCTGCCGCGCGCGCTGGCGATCTGGCGGGCAGCGGTCGACGCGACGCATGGCTTTCTCACGCCGGAGGACCGGGTTGAGATCGACCGGATGGTTGAACACGAGCATCTTCCCTCGGTCGACCTGTGGGTCGCGACGGATGCGGCCGGCACCGTCCAGGCCTTTCTCGGCATGGGGAAGGACGAGATCGATTCGCTGTTCGTCGATCCGGCCGTGCATGGTCAGGGCTATGGCAGCGCTCTTGTCGCGCACGCTCTCGCGCTGGTGCCCGGCGCAAAGGTGGACGCCAGCGAGCAGGCGCCTCAGGCCATCGCGTTTTACGAAGCGCGCGGCTTCGTGCGCACGGGGCGCTCAGAGACCGATCCGGCAGGGCGGCCCTATCCGCTCATTCATTTCCGCCATCCGGGCTGAGGGATGCCGCAAGGCCGAGCTCGTTCATCATCGGCCTCGCTGATGATGGCCCTTGCCGTGAGCGGCTTGCGATCCTAAATGCACGGTGCACGCAACTGTGGCCTTCGCGCCGCAGTTCGCCTCGTGTCGCGCTACGGCCTCTTTCCGTTCTCATGGAAAACCGGTAAGGTGCGCATCTCGCATATGTGAATTGGCAACAGGAGAAACTGCTATACGTCCCCCGATGATGCGCCGCCCGATGGCGCCACAGCCCGCGAACGGCCCCCGCTACAATGAATTCATCAGTGTGCCCAAGGTGCGCGTCATTGATGAAGAGGGCGAAAATCTGGGCGTGATGTTCACGCGCGAGGCGATCGAGCAGGCAGCGGACGTCGGTCTGGACCTGGTAGAGGTCTCTCCCAATGCAGACCCGCCGGTCTGCAAGTTCCTGGACATCGGCAAGTATAAGTACGAGGCCCAGAAAAAGGCGAATATCGCCCGCAAGACCCAGAAGACGCAGGAGATCAAGGAGATCAAGATGCGTCCGAACATCGACGATCATGATTATGATACGAAGATGAAGAAGGTCGTCGATTTCATCGGCGAGGGCGACAAGGTCAAGGTCACGCTGCGCTTCCGCGGCCGTGAAATGGCGCATCAGCAGCTCGGCATGCAGCTGCTCCAGCGCGTTGCCGAGAACACGGCCGAGATCGCCAAGGTCGAATCCTATCCGCGCCTCGAAGGCCGGCAGATGCTCATGGTGCTCGCGCCCAAGGGCTGAGGCTTGCGGTCAGGGGGCGGTGCCTGCGCCGCCCTCGACCATTGCTATGGCTTTCCCCGTCAGCGCATCACGGCCTTTCGTGCCCTGTTGACCCGCGCGCTGGCTGCGCTCACATGGGCGCGCCATGATCCAAGCCCCGTCTCTCAAGCTCTTCAACAGTCTTACGCGCCAGCTCGAGCCGTTCGATCCCGTTCACCCCGGCGAGGCGCGGGTCTATAGCTGTGGGCCGACGGTCTATAATTATCCGCACATCGGCAACATGCGCGCTTATGTGTTCGCAGATACGCTCGGGCGCACGCTGAGCTTCAAGGGCTTCAAACTCACTCACGTCATCAACATCACCGATGTCGGCCATCTGACCGACGATGGCGATGCCGGCGAGGACAAGATGGAAAAGATGGCCGCGCAGCAGGCGCAGTCGATCTGGGACATCGCCAAGCATTATACGCAAGCCTATTGGGCGGACGTGGCGGCGCTGAACATCCGCCAGCCGGCGCACTGGTCGATTGCCACGGATTTCGTGCCGCAGATGATCGAGTTCGCCAAGAGTATTGCCGACCAGCACTGCTATGAACTGCCGACCGGCCTCTATTTCGATACCAGCACCGTTGCCGATTATGGCCGCCTTGCCCGCGCCGCGACGGACGAGGGCGAGAGCCGCATCGATCCGGTCGAGGGCAAGCGCCACGCCGCCGATTTCGCGATCTGGCGTAGAACGCCGCCGGGTGAGACGCGCCAGATGGAATGGGACTCGCCCTGGGGCAAGGGCGCCCCGGGCTGGCATCTGGAATGCTCGGTGATGAGCCGCGCGCTGCTGGGGCTGCCGTTCGACATCCACACCGGCGGCATCGACCATCGCGAGATCCATCACCCCAATGAAATCGCCCAGAATCAGGCGATCCAGGGCTATGATGCCGATCACGGCCATCTCGATTGCGCGGCCCATTCCGGCGCGCGGCTGTGGATGCACAATAATTTCCTGATCGACCGCACCGGCAAGATGAGCAAATCATCGGGCGAGTTCCTGCGGCTGCAATTGCTCATCGACCGGGGCTATCATCCGCTCGCCTATCGGATGATGTGCCTGCAGGCGCATTATCGCTCGGAGCTGGAGTTCAGCTGGGACAATCTCGGCGCGGCGCTGACCCGGCTCAAGCGGATGCTGATGAGCGCGGCACCCCTGCGCGATGTGGCTGCGGCTGACGCGGTGGCGCATTCCAAGCTGACGCCCTTGCTGGGGCGCTTCGATGCCGCGATCAGCGATGATCTCAACACGCCGGTCGCGCTCACCGTGCTGGACGAGGCGCTGGCGATGAAGAAGGTGCCGGCCGAGGAGAAGCGCGCGCTGGTCGAGGCGATGGAAGCCGTGCTCGGCCTCGGGCTATTCACGCTCGAGCGAGAAGCACTGCGCCTGCGTCCGAAGGCGGCTGCCATCGATGAAGGCGCGATCGCGGCGCTGATGGACCGGCGCAAGGCTGCGCGGGCCGACAAGGACTTCGCGGCCTCGGACGCCCTGCGCGACGAACTGCTCGCCGCCGGCGTCGAGGTCATGGACGGCGATCCGCTCGGCTGGGAATGGAGGCTCGATCATGGCGCATAAACCGCTCATCGTTTTGCCGGAGGCGCAGCGGGAGAGGCTGGAAGCCATGCTGGGCGCCGAGCTCACCGGGCGCGTCATATTGCGCGGCTTCTCCACGGCCGAAGAGGCGATGGCCCTGGCGCCGGAGGCGGAGATTGGCTGGTTCGACGAGTTCGCCGGCAATGTCTACGCCAAGGGTCCGCGCGCGGCGGTGAACGCCAAGTGGATCCACACGGTGATCGTGGGCTTCGATGCGTTCCCGATCGAGGACATGCGCGCGCGCGGCCAGATCTTCACCAATGGCGCCGGCCTGATGCCGGACGTGATCGCCGATTATGCCGTCATGGGCGCGCTGGTGCTCGCCAAGCGACTGGACGAGGTCGTGCGCGCCCATGACCAGCAGAACTGGCTGACGCGGCCGCCAGGCAATTTCGAGCTGCTGGGCGCGCGGGCGCTGGTGATCGGCTATGGCGCCATCGGCCGGGAGATCGGTACCCGCCTGCGCGCCTTCGGCGTTCAGGTGACCGGCGTGCGCCGCTCGGCAGACAGCACCAATGCGGTGATCGGTCCGGATGACTGGCGCCCGCGCCTCGCGGAGTTCGATTTCGTCATCATCGCCGCGCCCAACACCAGCGAGACGCGGGCGATGATCGGCGCTGAGGAACTGGCAGCCATGAAGCCGGGTGCGCGCCTCATCAACATCGCGCGCGGCGATCTGATCGATCAGCCGGCGCTCATCGCCGCGCTGGAATCCGGGCATCTGGGCAGCGCGTTTCTCGATGTCGCGACGCCCGAGCCCCTGCCGCCCGAACACCCGCTGTGGCGCGCGCCGAATGTGCTCGTCACCATGCATCTGGCGGGGCCGAGCCAGACCAGCGCCTTCCAGCGCGGCGCCGAGCGGTTCGCGCGGAACATCCGCCACTATCTGGCCGGCGAGCCCTTGGAGCATGTCGCCGACCTCAATCGGGATTATTAGGCGTTAGCGATGCTGAGGTCCGACGCCCGCCTGCTCAACCTCGCCATCGCGCTCTCCGCGCTGGCCGGTTTCGTGGATGCGCTCGGATTCCTCACTGCGGGCGGCTTTTTCGTCTCGTTCATGAGCGGTAATTCGACGCGGTTGGCGGTGGGGATCAGCGAGGGCTCCAGCGCCGCGCTGACCGCCGCGGGCCTCATTGCCGGGTTCGTTACGGGCGTCGTGCTGGGCGGACTGGTGGGGCATCGCGCGGGCCCACATCGCCGTCCCGCCGTGCTCGGTCTGGTGACGGCGCTGCTGTTAGTGGCCGCGCTCGCCGCACCGATTTCGCCGACTTTTGCACTCGCCGCGATGGTCATGGCCATGGGCGCCGAAAATGCCGCGCTCGCCGATAATGGCGAGGTGAAGGTCGGGCTCACCTACATGACCGGCGCGCTTGTCCGGTTGGGGCAGGCGCTTGCTAACCGTCTCACCGGGAAGGATGCGAGCCACTGGCGCGTCGACCTCGGCCTGTGGAGCGGGCTGATGACCGGCGCGATTGCCGGGGCTTTCGCTTATGCAAGGCTGGGCTCTTCAGCGCTGTGGGTTGCGGCGGCGCTGGCGATGGTTCTCACGGTTCTGGCCGCGCGGTTCGTCCCGGCGCCGCGTTAAGGGCGCCCTGCCCATTCGCCTTGCCTCAAAGCCCTCAAACGCGTAGGGGCTTGCCCCTTGTCCGCCACACCCCATGTTGTGGCGCGAACACGCTTGGAGTCTGGAATATCATGACGGCGAAATGGTCGCCCGCAAGCTGGCGGGATCATGAAGGGTTGCAAATGCCGATCTATCGCGATGCTGCGGCACTCGCGGCAGCCGAGGCGCAGCTTGGGACCTTCCCGCCGCTCGTCTTTGCAGGCGAGGCCCGCAACCTGACGGCCGATCTGGCCAAGGTCGCCAATGGCGAGGCGTTCCTGCTGCAGGGCGGGGACTGCGCCGAATCCTTCGCCGAATTCCACCCCAATAACATCCGCGACACGTTCCGCGTGCTGCTGCAGATGGCGGTGGTGCTCACCTTCGCCAGCAAGCTGCCGGTGGTGAAGGTCGGTCGCATGGCCGGCCAGTTCGCCAAGCCGCGTTCGGCCGGGACCGAGACGATCGATGGCGTCGAGCTGCCGAGCTATCGCGGGGATAATGTGAACGACATCGCGTTCACGGCGGACGGCCGCGAGCCCGATCCGGCGCGCATGATCCGCTCCTACAATCAGTCGGCCGCCACGCTTAACCTGCTGCGCGCCTTCTCGACCGGCGGCTATGCCAGCCTCGACAAGGTGCATGGCTGGATGCTGGATTTCATGGGCCGCAGCCCCTGGGCCCAGAAGTTCAGCGAAATGGCCGATCGCATCGGCGAAGCTCTGGATTTCATGAAGGCCTGCGGTCTCTCGCCGGACACGGTGCCCCAGCTTGGCGGCACCAGCTTCTACACCAGCCACGAGGCGCTGCTGCTGCCTTATGAGCAGGCCCTGACCCGTCAGGATTCGCTCACCGGCCAGTGGTACGACACCAGCGCGCACATGCTGTGGATCGGCGACCGGACGCGCTTCGAAGGCTCGGCCCATGTCGAGTATCTGCGCGGCATCGGCAATCCCATCGGCATGAAGGTCGGGCCGAGCCTGCAGCCCGATGTGCTGCTGCGCCTGCTCGATGCGCTGAACCCGCGCCGCGAGGCAGGGCGGATCACGCTCATCACGCGCTATGGCCATGACAAGATTGAGGGCGCGCTGCCCCCGCTCGTGCGTGCCGTGATGCGCGAAGGGCATCCGGTGGTGTGGTCGTGCGACCCGATGCACGGCAATGTCATCAAGGCGGCCAATGGCTACAAGACGCGCCCGTTCGAGCGCATCCTCGCCGAGGTGCGCGGCTTCTTCGCCGTGCACCGCGCCGAGGGCAGCTTCGGCGGCGGCATCCATGCCGAGATGACCGGCCAGAACGTCACCGAATGCACCGGCGGCGCGATCGACATCACCGAGCAGAGCCTCGCGGATCGCTACCACACGCATTGCGACCCGCGCCTCAACGCGGCGCAGAGCCTGGAGCTGGCTTTCCTGCTGGCCGAAATGCTTAACGACGAGCTGGCAGAGCGGCGCAAGCAGGCCGCTTAACAATCGGAAGGGCCGTGGCGAGCGTCACGGCCCGTTCCCTAGATTGAAAAAGAACCGCTATCGAGCGATTGCACGGGCTTGCCCCTTGCGCGGACGGCATTCTCTGCCAAATAGGTTGGTATGCTTTCGCAACGCACGCGATATTCCATCCGCGCTCTCCAGCACCTCGCGCGGCATTATGGTGAGGGGCCGATCCAGCTCACCGATATTGCGGTCGCGCAGAATATTCCCGCCAAATTTCTGACCGTGATCCTGTCCGAACTCAGCCGTGCGGGCCTCGTGGCGACGCGGCGCGGGCGGGAAGGCGGCTATTGGCTGGCATTGCCGCCGATCGACATCCGCTATGGCGACATCTTCCGCCTCACGGATGGCGCGCTGGCGCTCGTGCCCTGTGCCAGCCGCTACGCGCACCAGCCCTGCAAAAACTGCCTGCCGGAAGATGAGTGCGAGCTGCGGCGCATCATGCTCAAGGTCCGCGACGAGACCGCCGCCATCCTCGACCGCCTGACGCTGGCCGACAAATTCGAGGATGCCGAAGTCGGCGCGCCGGCCTGATTGCGGCTGTTCTGTATTTCAAGGAGAGAGCATTGTCCCTGACCCTGCACGGCATCCCCAATTGCGACACGGTGAAGAAGGCCCGCAAATGGCTGGATGATCAGGGCATCGCGCATGATTTCCGCGATTATAAAAAGACGCCGCCAACGTCGGCAGAGCTGGCCGATTGGTCAGAGCAGGCGGGATGGGACGTGCTGCTCAACCGCGCCGGTACGACGTTCCGCAAACTGCCGGATGACGCCAGGACCGGAATCGATGAGGCCAAGGCCATCGCGCTGATGGTCGAGCATCCCTCGATGATCAAGCGCCCAGTGATGACGGGGGCGAGCGCCTTGCTGGTCGGTTTCAAGCCTGATCAGTGGCAGGCGGTTCTTAAGGCCTAGGGAGAGGTGCCGCAGCGGTCGGGAACGACGCGGAGGCATTGCGCATTTGTTCAGCAGGAATTTGCTGGAAGGAATGCATCATGAAACTCGTTCTGATCGGTCTGATCACGGCCAGTGCGTTGGCTGTTTCGGGTTGTTCGACCCTCAAAGGCGCAGGCATCGGCGCGGCTGCGGGCGCCGGTACGGCTGCCGTGACCGGCAATGACGTCGGTAAGGGTGCCGCTGTCGGTGGCGCAGCTGGCGCCGTGGTCGGGACGGTCGTCGACTAAAATCGCGGCCCTGGCCCGTCAGTCGTGATGATGGGACAGGGCGCCGATGACATCTTCGAGGCGGGCGGGGTCGCCGATCGCGATCACATCACCGGCGCTGGCTTCATGAAGCGGCTCACCTGACCAGTCGCACATGTGTCCGCCGGCGCCTTCGACCACGGGGACGAGCGCCGCGAAGTCGTGGAGCTTGAGGCCGGTCTCGCACACGATGTCGACATGGCCGCTCGCCAGCAGGCCGTAATTATAGCAGTCGCCGCCATAGATCGGGCCCTGACCCAGTCGGTCGCCGGCAACGGCTGCGGCGAGCGCGAGATAATGTTCGCCATCGTGCGCGTTGAACAGATGGGGGCTGGTGGTCGCCAGTTGCGCGCCTTCCAAAGCCCGACATCGCCGCGTGCGGGCGGGTTTGCCGTTGAACAATGTCGGCTGACCCATGGCGCCGACCCAGCGCTCTCCACTGATCGGTTGATCGATGATGCCCAGGATCGGCCAGCCGTCCTGCATCAAGGCAATCAGCGTCCCGAAGATCGGGCGGCCCGCGATGAAGCTGCGCGTGCCATCGATGGGGTCGAGCACCCACTGGCGTGACGCGCCTTCGCGGACGGTGCCGAATTCCTCGCCGATGATGCCATCCGCCGGGCGCTGCGTCTCCAACAGGCCGCGCATCGCCAATTCCGCCGCGCGATCGGCTTCCGTTACCGGCGAGGCGTCGGCCTTGGCTTCAATGTCATAAGGCGCGCGGAAAAAGGGGCGGATCGCGGCGCCCGCTGCATCGGCAAGGGCGTTGGCGAGGGTGATGTCATCGGGAAGAGCCATGGCGTTTCGCTAAGGAGAAAGCCGCCGAAGAGCCAGCGGTTTTCGCGCACGTTCCTCGCTAAAGAGACGGCGCGTCGATCCGTTTTTTGAGGGCATGAGCAAAGAGCCCCGACCATGCGCCTGCTGATGTGGGTCCTGACCCTCGGCTTTGCCTTTGGCGCGATGGGGCTGTGGCTGGACGGCGCTTTTCTGGGGGCTCGGCTGGTAGCTCTGGGGCTGGGCGCGCTGGCTGTCCTCGCCTGCCCGTTCCTGTGGGCGCGGCCCGATGGGTTGGTGCCCGATGAACTGGCGGTGCCCGGCAAGGCGCGGCTGATGCTGGCGCTGGCGCTGCTCTTCTGCGGGCCGCTGCTCCTGCCCTGGCAACTTTGGCTCTGATGCCTGTTGGCGCCGGCCGCGCCTCGGCCTATGCCTGCAGGAATGCCTGAACTTCCCGAAGTCGAAACCACCGTTGCCGGCCTGCGTCAGGTGCTCGACGGGGCGCAACTCACGCTGGTCGAGCCGCGCCGGGCGGACCTGCGCTTTCCCTTCCCGGTCGATCTGCGCCAGCGGCTCACCGGGGCGCGAATCACCGGGCTAGGCCGGCGCGCCAAATATGGCCTGATCGATACCGATCGTGGCGACACGATGATCTTCCACCTCGGCATGTCCGGGCGCTGGCGGATCGACCCGAGCGAGGTGGGCAAGCACGATCATCTGCTGCTGGAGACCGCCAGCCACCGCCTCGCCCTCAATGACCCGCGCCGGTTCGGGTTCGTGCACCTGACACCAAGCGATGCGCTGGGCGCTTATCCGCCCTTCGCGGCGCTTGGCCCCGAGCCGCTGGGCGATGCGCTGACGGCCGACTATCTGGTGCAGGCGCTGGAGGGGCGGGCGGCACCGATCAAGGCGATGCTGCTGGACCAGCGGATCATCGCCGGGCTGGGCAATATCTATGTGTGCGAGGCGCTGAACATCGCCCGCATATCGCCGACGCGCGCGGCCGGGCGGATTTCGCGGGCGCGGCTCGCGCGGCTGGTCGAGGCCATTCGTGCGGTGCTGGTGGCCGCCATTGCCGCCGGCGGCTCCACGCTGCGCGATTATGCGCGGCCGGATGGGGAGCTTGGCTATTTCGCCAAGGACTGGCGCGTCTATGGGCGGGAAGGACTGGCCTGCCCCTGCGGCGGCACGGTGAAGCGCCGGGTAGATTCAGGCCGCTCCACCTTTTACTGCCCCACTTGCCAGAGCTAGGCCGAGAGATGCGCTCACCCACCAAGACGCTGTCCATGTCCGCGCGCATCGCGGCGCTGCTTGTCGGCCTCATCGCCTTCGCCGGACTCTCGATCCGCTTTGCCGTCTCTCTGGAGACGACGGGCTCACCCCAGGCCGCCGCGTGGACGATGCTGCGCTTCTTCACGGTGATCGGCAATCTGCTCAGCTGCGTGGTGCTGTTCGGCGTGGCGCTGGGGGCGAAGGCACCGAGTCATCCCCGCCGGCTGGCAGGCGTGATGCTGGCCATGGGGCTGATCGGCATCGTCTATGCAGTGCTGCTGCGCGCGACGGAAAGCCTCAGCGGCCCCGCCGAGACCTCGAACCTCCTGCTCCATTACATCGCCCCGCCTGCAGTGGCGCTCTACTGGCTCGTGTTCGTGCCCAAGGGACGGCTGGTCTATGCCGATACGCTGCGCTGGGCGCTGCTGCCGTTGGCTTATCTGGCCTATGCCATCGGGCGCGCGCAGCTCGATGGGCGCTACCCCTATCCCTTCCTCGATGTCTCCCGCCATGGCTGGGCGCAGGTTGGCGTGACCGTGGGCCTCATCGCTTTGGGCTTCATGCTTGTCGGAGCCGTGGTGGTGTGGATCGACCGCCGGTTGGGGTGAATCCGCCGCAGAGATCGCGAAACGACTGATTGAGAGACACTCTCTGCGACGAAATCACGCAGATACGCAAAAGTCCGCATGGACTTCCGCCTTTGCGTTCCTACATGGGTGTCTCCCCATGACGATCTTGCTCCTCACATATTGGCCCTCTTCACGCGCGCAGCCTTACGTCTGCCGAGGCCGGATTGTGAGCGCCCATGGCGAGCGCTGAGAGTAACCGCGACGCTGTTTCGCCCGAAGAGCGCATCACGCTCGAGGCCTATGAGATCAATGGGCTGTTCGGCGACGAGGAACTGACCCGCATCGTCGAGTTTGCCGGCCAGCTTTGCGATTGCCCCATCGCACTGGTCAGTCTGGTCGAGGAGCATCGCCAGAGGTTCGTGGCGAAGACCGGGATCGACGCCACCGAGACGCCCAGGAGCATGTCTTTCTGCGCGCACGCGATGCTCGGCCATGATGTCATGGACGTAGGCGACGCGACGCAGGACGCTCGTTTTCAGGATAATCCGCTCGTCACCGGCGAACCCCATATTCGCTTTTATGCCGGGGCGCCGCTTGTGTCCAAGAGTGGCGAGGCGCTGGGGTCGCTGTGTGTCATTTCGCCCGAACCGCGCGCCGGGCTGACCGACATTCAACGTCAGGGCCTCACCGTCTTGGCGGAAGCCACGATGCGGCGGCTAGAGGCCCGACGGGTCATGCTCGCGCATCGGGCTTGGGAGAATGCCGCCGAAGCCGATCTGGCGGCGAGCGAGGAGCGCTTCCGGGTGCTGGCCGACGCCATGCCCCAGATGGTCTGGTCCACGCGGGCCGATGGCTATCATGATTATTACAATGCGCGTTGGTACGAATTTACCGGTGCGCAGCTCGGCCGGACCGACGGGACCGGCTGGAACGGCCAGTTCCATCCAGACGATCAGGCCAAGGCGTGGGAGGTGTGGAGCCATTCGCTGGCCACCGGCGATCCCTATGAAATCGAATATCGCCTGCGCCGGTTCGATGGCGAGTATCGCTGGACGCTCGGGCGCGCATTGCCGATCAGGGATGATGCCGGCAACATCGTGCGCTGGTTCGGCACCTGCACGGATATTCACGATCAGCGGATCATGCGCGAGCAGAAGGAGCTTCTCTCGCGCGAGCTGGTCCATCGCATCAAGAACATCTTCACGGTCATCGGCTCGCTGCTCTACCTCTCCAGTCGCGGCGTTCCCGAACTCAAGGGCTTCAGCTCGAAGATGAGCGACCAGATTGCCGCGCTGGGGCGGGCCTATGATTATGTGCAGCCGCGCGAGGGCGCGCAGACGCTGACGTTGCAGGGGCTGCTCGGCGAATTGTTCGCCGCCTATAATCTGGAGGGCATCGAGCGCATCCGCATTCGCGGCGACGATGTGCTGCTCGCCGAAACCTACATGACCCCCATCGCCCTCGTATTTCACGAGCTGGCGACCAACGCCGTCAAATATGGTTCGCTCTCCTCGCCGGAAGGGTTTGTGGACCTGATGATCTCAGGATCTTCGGAACAGCTCCGGCTGGAGTGGCAGGAGAGCAAGGGCGACAGCGCGCCGCCCGGCGATCATCAGGGCTTCGGGTCCGATCTCATCCGGCTGAGCATCGAGCGCCAGTTGCGCGGCACCTTCGTGCGGGAATGGTTGCCGCGCGGCCTCAAGGTCACGACGACCATCCCCTATCGCCTGCAGGCGGCCTGACTCCCCTGTCAGTCAGCAGTCAGTGGCGCGCAGGCAGCCTGCAGCCATGCCAGCTCCTCGCCATCCAGCTGCGGCCCGATGATCTCCCGTGTGCGTGCGTGATAGGCGTCCACCCAGGCCCGTTCAGCCGGGGTCAGCCCGTCGACGGCGATGAGGGCGCGGTCGATCGGCGTATGGCTCAGCGTCTCGAAGGCATAGAAGGGCCGGTCGTTTTCGCCGGTGCCGCTCTCCACCACCAGCACCAGATTCTCGATGCGGATGCCATATTCGCCGGTCTTGTAATAGCCCGGCTCGTTGGAGAGGATCATGCCGGGTTGCAGCGGTTCATCCCCGCCGCCGAACGTCGCAATGCGCTGCGGGCCTTCATGCACCGAGAGGAAGCTGCCGACGCCGTGTCCGGTGCCATGGGCATAATCCAGCCCTTCGGCCCACAGGAATTGACGGGCGAGCACGTCGAGCTGGCTGCCGCGCGTGCCGGCAGGAAAGCGCGCGCAGGCGAGCGCGATATGGCCCTTGAGCACCAAGGTGAAGCGGTGGCACATCTCCTGCGTGGGCGTGCCGATGGCCATGGTGCGGGTGATATCGGTCGTCCCGTCCCGATATTGCCCGCCTGAATCGACCAGCAGCAGCGAGCCCGCCTCAACCGGCCGGTTCGTCGCCTCGCTCGCCTTGTAATGGACGATGGCGCCATTTGGGCCTGAGCCGGAAATCGTGTCGAAGCTGAGGTCCACGAGTGCGCCGGTTTCTTCACGGAACGCCTGCAACCGGTCCGACACGCTGATTTCGGTCTGCCCGCCCTTGGGGCCTTCGATGGACAGCCAGTGGAGGAACTTGGCCATGGCCGCGCCGTCCCGCGCCTGCGCAGACTTGTGGCCGGCAATCTCGGTCTGGTTCTTCACGGCCTTGGGCAGAACAGCGGGATCGCGCAGCGGCTTGATCAGGGCGCCGGCCTTGTCCAGCGCTTCGAAGATCGCGGAGACGGCGCGGTCGGGGTCGACAGCGACGGCCTTGCCGGCAAGCCCTGCCAGCGCATCGGTGAAGGCAGTGCGATCCAGAATGTCGACCGAATTGCCGAGATGCGCGCGCACATCGGCATCGATCTTGGCGGGGTCGACGAAGAGCTGCGCCTTGCCGTCCGCATGGAGCAGGGCATAAGCCAGGGCGACCGGCGTATGCGTCACGTCCGCGCCGCGAATGTTGAAGGTCCAAGCGATGGAATCGAGCGCGGTGAGGACGGTGGCGTCCACGTCCTGCGCTTTCATCCAGTCCGCCATATCGGCGCGCTTGGCGGCGCTGCTCTGCCCGGCATAGCGGTCTTCATGCGGCACGAGGCGGGCCTTGCTGGGATCGGGCCGATCATCCCACACGGCATCGACGGGATTATGGTCGACCGGCACGAGCGTGGCGCCCTTGCTGGCAAGCGCACGCGTCGCCTCCTCGACCCAGCGGCGGGTGTGAAGCCAAGGATCATAGCCAATCCGTCCGCCAGCCGGGGCATGGACCCCGAGCCAGGTGGCGACGCTCGTTTGCGGCACGCTCTCGAACTGCCAGTGCGCGCCATCCACCTGATCGCGCACCTGCAAGGTATAGCGCCCATCCGTGAAGATCGCGGCTTCCTCCGGCAGGACCACCGCGCTGCCCGCCGAGCCCAGAAAACCGGTGAGCCAGGCGAGCCGCTGCGCATAGCCGCCGACATATTCGGACAGATGCTCATCGGTGAGCGGCACGACGAATCCGTCGAGCGACTGGCGGGACAACTGAGCGCGCAGCGCGCGCAGGCGATCTTCATGCGTAGACATGGACAAGCGTTCCTGTTCGCGCCCGCATTCGTTCATTTTTAAGGGGCGCTCGTTAATCTCTGCCGGACAGCATAAGCGTTTCCAGACGGCTTGCCAGCATTTGCCGCCACTGCTGGCAAACAAGACCGGGAACGCTCATGCGATCAGGACCAGAGCAAAGATCACCCTATGACCACCGGGCAAACGCCTTTTCTCACGCATAGCTGGCCGGTTTACGAGGCAAGCTGGCGCCTGCCGATCATGCCCATGGTGAATCGGGAGGAGAGCGCGCTGGACAATCAGGGCATTGGCCTGTGGAGCTGCCGGCTGACCGACGAAAGCCTGACATGGTCCAGAGCCGTCTACGATCTGTTCGGCATCCCCGTGGAAGAGAAGCTGACACGGTCGCTGGCGACATCGATCTATCTGGCGGACTCGCGGGCGGCGATGGAGTCGCTGCGGGCCTATGCGATTCGCCATCGTCGCGGGTTCACCATGGATGCGCGGCTGCGCCGGCCGGATGGCGCCTTGCGCTGGATGCGGCTGACGGCCGTGCCGGTGCTGTGCGAACGGCGTGTCGTGCGGCTCACCGGCACCAAGCAGGATGTCACGGCGGAGTATGAGACGCAGATGTGACGGCGGCGCGCCGCTCGTCTCGACAGCCTGACATTGCCATAGCCGACGGGGCTGCTCGACGCGGTCCGACAGGGGCGTTAGGGGAGGGTGATGTTTGAGTGGCTCTCCGCGATCATCGACGCCAACCGGGCGCTTGTCGGCCTCGTTATCCTTGTGGGACTTTTCGTGGCGTTCGTGCGGGAGCGCTATCCGGCGACGGTGATTGCCGTGCTGGGCGTCTGCGCCTTCCTCGTCACGGGCTTGCTGGACAGCGCATCACTGCTGCGCGCCTTTGCCAATCCCGCGCCGATCACCATTGCCTCCATGTTCGTGCTCTCGGCCGCGTTGACCCGCACCGGCATTCTGGATGTGATCGGCAACTGGATCGTGGCCCGCGCCAAGGCGCATCCGATCCGCGCGATGATCGAACTGGTCGTTGGCTTGCTCGCGGCGGCTGCATTCATGAACAACACGCCGGTCGTGGTCATCATGATCCCCATCGTGTTGCGGCTGGCCTCGGCGATCAACGTTTCCGCCAAAAAGCTGCTCATTCCTTTGTCCTACATCTCCATGCTGGCCGGAACCCTGACGCTGGTGGGCACGTCGACCAATCTTCTGGTCGATGGCGTCGCGCGCGATCTGGGCGTCGCGCCATTCAGCGTTTTCGAGATCACGCCGGTGGGCATCATCGTGGCCGCCGCCGGGACTGTCGCCCTTGCGGTGCTGGGGCGCTTCCTGCTCCCGGATGGTGACGGCGCCCCCTATCACAGCGACGCAGACCGGGTGTTCCTGAGCGAGATCAGGATCGTGCGGGATAGCGGCCTGATCGGCAAAAACCTTTCCGAAAGCGGTCTCCTCAAGCGGGTTCGACTGGTGAGCATCCAGCGGGGCAGCCAGCTGATCGAGGCTATGGACGAGCCGTTCATGGCGGGCGACCGCCTCGTGGTGCGCGCCAAGCTGGCCGATCTGATGACCCTGCGCACGAACAAGGACATCGAGCTTGGCATCGCGACGGTCGGCAACACCAAAGCCGACGCGCCGCTGGTGGTGGAGGCGATCATTTCACCCGGTCACCCGAGCATCGGTAACCGGATGGTCGAAATCCCGTTTCTCAACGTGCTGCCGGTGCGGCTGCTGGGGATTACCCGGCATCGCCATGACGCCGGGCCGACCCTGGCCGATAGCCGCGTGCGCGCTGCCGATACGGTGCTGGTCACCGGGTCAGAGGCGGCCATCAATGCGCTGCGCGAGAACCAGAACCTCATCGGGGTGGAAGAGACCGAAGGCGTGGCTTTCCGCCCGACCAAGGCGCCAATTGCGGTCGCCGCGCTGGCGGGCACCATCGTCTTTTCCGCCTTGGGTCTCGTCCCGATCATGGTCGCAGGACTGATCGCCGTCGGCATCGTCCTCGCCGCGCGCTGCATCGATGGCGATGAAGCCTGGGGCTCGATCAATGGCGATGTGCTGGTGCTGATCTACGGCATGCTGTGCGTCGGCACGGCGCTCGATCAGGCGGGGAGCATTACCCTGCTGGTCAACGCGATGCGACCGCTGCTGGAGGGGGCCAGTCCCCTGGTGCTGCTCTTCATCGTCTATTTTGCGTCGAGCGCGCTGACCGAAGCCGTCAGCAACAACGCGGTGGCGGTGATCATGACGCCGATTGCCATCGGCCTGGCGACGACCCTCGGTACCGATCCGCGCCCCTTGCTGATCGCGGTGATGTTTGCGGCCTCGGCGAGTTTCGCGACGCCGATCAGCTATCAGACCAACACTATGGTCTATGCGGCCGGCAATTATCGGTTCGCCGATTTCCTGCGGATCGGCCTGCCGATGAACGTCGTGGTCGGAGTCACGACCTGCCTCGCACTGGCGGCGCTTTATTGACGGCATTGAGCGCGGCCCTTCGAGCGCCTATCTGGCGGGGATGACCGATACGCTCCAGCCGCCCCGCGCGGCGCAACGCCCCCACCGCTCCGTCCACCACAATCGCACGCTGGACGACCCCTGGGCCTGGCTGCGCGATCCCGGTTATCCCGAGGTGACGGATCGCGACGTGCTCGACTATCTGACGGCCGAGAACACTTACTTCCAGGCGCATATGGCGGCGCGCAAGAGCCAGGTCGATGCGCTGTTCGCGGAGATGAAGGGCCGCATCAAGGAGGAGGACGGCTCCGTTCCGCAGAAGGATGGCGCCTATGTCTATTGGAGTACCTTCGAGGCGGGCGAGCAATATCGCCGCCACTGGCGCCGCAAAGTCGGCGCGGCAGTGGATGGATCGGCGGACGAACTGATCGTCGATGAGCCGGCGCTGGCAGCGGGGAAGGATTATTTCCGGCTCGGTAGCGTGGCGATTTCCAATGACGACCGCCTGCTGGCCTATGCCATCGATGACAATGGGTCGGAGCGCTACACGGTGCGCATCCGCAATCTGGAAACCGGCGAGATGCTGCCGGATGTCATTCCGGACGTGCTCTCGGCGCTGGTCTGGACCCGCGACGATCGCGCGCTCATCTATGCCCCGGCCAATGCCCAGTGGCGCACGGATCGCGCGATGCTGCACCGCCTCGGCAGCGACATGGCGCAGGATGTCATGCTGTATCACGAGGCGGACGAGGGATTCCGTGTCTCTGTGGGCCTCACCTGCGCGGAAAACTGGATCGTCATCGCCACCGGCGATCATGTGACGAGCGAGGTGCGGCTGGTCCCGGCCGGCGACCCGACCGCCGCGCCGATCCTCGTTTCCGCCCGCGTGCCCGAACGCGAATATGACGTGGATGAGCATGAGGGCTGGCTCTATATCCGCGCCAACGACACCCACCCCAATTTCCGCTTGGCCCGCGCGCGCATCGAGACGCCGGACCAGTGGGAAGAGGTTCTGCCTGCGTCGGACGCATTTTACCTGACCGATTTCAGCCTGTTCAAACGCTTCTACGTGACCGAAGGACGCGAGAATGGCCTCGATCAGGTCGAGATCCGCGATTACGCCACCAACACGCCCAAGCGCCTCGATTTCCCCGAGGCGAGCTATGTCGCCGGGCTGGACGACAATCCCGAATATGATGTCGATACGTTGCGGCTGAGCTATGAATCGATGGTCACGCCAGAGACGATCTTCGACTATCGCCTGGCCGACGGACATCGCGAAACCCTCAAGGTGCGGGAGATTCCGTCCGGCTTCGATCCGGCGCTGTACGCCACGCAGCGCCTCACGATCACTGCACGGGACGGCACGCCGATCCCCGTCTCCGTGCTGCACCGGCGCGATTATCTGCTCGATGGCTCCCGGCCGCTCTACCTTTATGGCTATGGTGCTTATGGCATAGCCATAGAGCCGGGCTTCGGCACCACGCGGCTCAGCCTTGTCGACCGCGGTTTCGCCTTCGCTATCGCGCATATCCGCGGCGGCGATGACCTTGGCCAGCAATGGTACAAGGACGGCAAGCTGGAGAAGCGCACCAACACGTTCAACGATTTCGTCGATGTGGCGAAGGGGCTGATCGCCCTTGGCTACACCTCGGCGGGCAAGATCGCGACGTCAGGTGGCTCGGCTGGCGGCGAACTCATGGGTGCCATCGTCAATTCCGATCCCGATCTGTGGGGCGCCGTGGTCGCGCATGTGCCGTTCGTCGATGTGCTCAACACGATGCTCGATGAGACGCTGCCGCTGACGCCGGGCGAGTGGCCGGAATGGGGCAACCCCATCGAGGATGCCGCCGCCTACGACCTGATCGCCAGCTATTCGCCCTACGACAATGTGAAGGCGCAGGCCTATCCCCCGATGCTGGTGACGGCGGGCCTCAACGATCCGCGCGTGACTTATTGGGAGCCGGCAAAATGGGTCGCGAAGCTGCGCGAGCTCAAGACCGACGACAATGTGCTGTTGCTCAAGACCAATATGGAAGCCGGCCATGGCGGCAAGTCCGGCCGCTGGGAATCGCTCCGGGAAACAGCAGAGGAATTTGCCTTCATCCTGTGGCAGCTTGGCATGGAAGAAGCCGGGCAGGGCGCGGGCGGCCATGGGTAAGGCATTCGAGCAGCACTTCACGGCCGGCCCGGAAGACATCGACATCATGGGCCATGTGAACAACGCCGTCTGGGTGCGGTGGATGGAACAGCTTGCCACCGCCCATTGGGAATCGCTGGCGCCGCCCGACGCGCAGGCCCGCTATGTGTGGGTCGTGACGCGGCATGAGATCGATTATCGCGGCAATGTGACCGAAGGTGAGACGGTGCTCGCGCGGACCTGGATCGAGGAGCCGCCGCGCGGCGCCCGGTTCGATCGGCTGATCGCCTTCACCGGAGCCGATGGCGCGCCCAAGGTGAATGCGCGGACGACCTGGGCGATGATCGACAAGGAGACGGGCCGGCTGGCGCGGGTGCCCGCCGATCTCGCGACAATCTTTCTGGCTTAACGAAGCACTGCGCGGTCAGGGCTGCGGACTTGCTTCAGTCTCGGTGGGCAGCGGGGCGGGCGCTACGATGGGCGCGGCGCGCGGCTCCAGAATAGCGGCGGCTTCGATGACATCGAGCGCGCGCCGGGCTTCCTTGTAGCGGCGGGCTTGCTCCAGCCACAGCTCGGCCTCCGGCTGGGCCGGGAGCGCCGCGATTTCATCGATGGCGGCTTCCATCTGTCCGGATTCGGTGAACATGCGTGCGCGCGTGATGCGCTCGTCCAGCTCGGGGGAGGGATCGCCGACGTGGCGGATCACGGCCAGACCCCGCAACTCCCGCATCGCTGCCGACCACCAGCCCTGATTCGGGTCACCGCGCTGCGCGGTGCTGCGGACCTGCTCCAGCCCCTGGCGCAGCGTGGTGAGCGTCACCGGCTGCGCTGCGGCGTTGACGATGGTGGCGACGGCCTTGGGCTGCGCATCGCCGAACAGTAGCCGGAGCTGGCCCTCGATATAGCCGAGCGGCTGGCCCGCATCGAGCGCGCGCCGGGCGGCAAAGGCGATCATCATCGCCTCGGCCCGGTTGGCATGGCCAGAGGCCGCAATGGCAGCAAGCGAGATGCGGTTGAGGCGCTCCTCAAGCGTTAGCACGCGATCTTCGGGGCGTTCGGTGACGTCGGAGAGACCGCGCGACCGCGTGGCATCCGGCGCCTGCCCATTCGCCCCGCTCTCGGCGCCGTTCTGGGCTGCGTTCATATCGTCTGTGAGTGCCGCCGGATCGCCGCCGGGGCCGAAGGACAGCCGATCCCAATTGGTCATGATCCAGGCCATCGCACCGAGACCGAGCAGGAAGGCGATCAGCGAGCAGGCGACGATCAGCCGCAATCGGCTCCGGCGCGGCGGTTGCGCTCGGTCCGTCATCTCACCGACACCGTTTTCCGGTGCGTTGCCGTCCATCTGTTCTGCCCGATCCCTCAAGAGGCGCCTATACATAGCGAGGTTGCGAGGCGCAGCAAGGCGCTATCGTTCGGCTCCTGCGCGACGCTCACCCGGCGCCAGCCCGATCCGGTGGCGTCTGCCGCGGCCTGGCTGATCGCGATGAGGAAATGGTTGCGGCAGGCAGGCGGCATCAGCGCGTTGAGGCGGCGCCCGGCAGCGGGCGAATGCACGGCGATGACGGAGGGGGGCATGGTCACCAGCATCTTGGTGTGGCGCCGCATGTCCCGCGCCTCGGTGCGGTAGCAGATATGGCGCGTGATGCTGAGATCGAGCGGGTTGAAGGGACGCGTCTCTTCCCCGCACACATGCAGAATGCGCCGGTGGCCGGCCCCGACGATCATGGGGACGGTGGAGGCCGCATCGCCGCCGCCGATGATGACATTGGGGTGGCCAGCCTCGCGCACGGCGTCCGCGCTGGCGTCGCCCACCACATACACCGGCAGGTCCGGGAAGCGCGCCAGCGCGTCACCGCCGTAGCGTGCGCCATTGGCGCTGGTGACGAGCAGGGCGTCGAACGGGCCTCGCGGGAGCGGTTCTTCCTGGACCGGTACCACCTCGAAGAAGGGCAACTGCACCACCTCTAGGCCGAGTGCGGTTGCCTTGGCGGCGGACGCATCATTGCCCGGCTGTGGGCGCAGGATGAGATAGGGGCGGTTCACGGCGTGAACAGGCTCCGCAGGGCCGGGGAGGCGCCCTCGAGCAATTGCGCTGCCAGCGCGGCGGCGCCGGCTGTATCGCCTGTGGGCAACATGATCTCGCCGGAGACCTGCTCGCTGCCGTCCTCCAGCAGAATCTGCCCGCGCAGATGCACGCCGGCGCCGGCCAGCTGCGCCAGCGCGCCGATGGGCGAGTGGCAACTGCCGCCTAGTGCGAGCAGCAGCGCGCGTTCGGCCAGAACACAGGTTTGCGTCGGCGCATCGCTGATCGCGGCGAGCAGGCGGCGCATCCGCTCGTCATCGGTGCGGCATTCGATGCCGACCGCGCCCTGCGCGACGGCGGGCAGCATCACCTCGGCGGGGACGGTGGCACCGACATCTTCCATGCCCAGCCGGTTGAGGCCCGCCGCCGCGAGCAGCGTCGCATCGATCTCGCCGGCCTCCACGCTGGCGAGGCGCCGCGCGACATTGCCGCGCAGCAGCGTCGTGCGCAGGTCTGGCCGGAGCGCCCGCAGCTGGGCGGCGCGGCGGGGCGAGGCGGTGCCGATGAGGGCGCCCTGCGGCAGGGCATCGATGCTCGGCGCGCCGAGCAGCCGGTCCTCCACTGCCGCGCGGGGCAGCATGGCGGCGATGTGGATGCTCTCCGGGCGGATCGTTTCCACATCCTTCATCGAATGCACGGCGCAGTCGATCTCGCCCGCCAGCAGCGCGCGGTCGAGTTCCTTGGTCCACAGTGCCTTGCCCCCCAGTTCGGCCAGCGCGCGGTCCTGAATGCGGTCGCCACTGGTGGTGACGACAACGATCTCCAGCGCCTCGCGGGGCAGGCCGTGGGCGAGCGCAAGCGCGGCCAGCGTCATTTCTGCCTGGGCCAGGGCAAGGGGGGAGCCGCGTGTGCCGAGGCGCAGCGGGGCGGTGGGCGAGGGAAACTGCTCGGGCATGATGGCGAATGCCGATAGACCCTGCGCGCGCACGTCTCTAGAGGAAAGTGCCATGCCCATCATCCTCGGTCTGGAATCAAGCTGCGACGAAACGGCGGCTGCGCTGGTCGCCAGCGATCGCACAATCCTTGCCCACCGTCTCGCGGGGCAGGAAGCCGCGCACGGTCCCTATGGCGGTGTGGTGCCGGAAATCGCGGCGCGCGCGCATGTCGAGGCGCTGATTCCGCTGGTGGAAGCGGCGTTGGCCGATGCCAAGCTCAGCCTCGCCGATGTCGATGCCATTGCCGCGACCGCAGGGCCGGGGCTGATCGGCGGGGTGATGGTCGGCCTCGTCACCGGCAAGGCGCTGGCCCATGCGGCAGGCAAGCCGCTGATTGCCGTTAATCATCTGGAGGGCCACGCGCTCTCGCCGCGTCTGGCCGATCCATCGCTGGAATTCCCCTATCTGCTGCTGCTGGTCTCGGGCGGGCATTGCCAGTTGCTCGAAGTGCGCGGCGTTGGCGATTATCGCCGGCTTGCCACGACCATCGACGATGCCGCGGGCGAGGCATTCGACAAGACCGCCAAGCTGCTCGGCCTCGGCATCCCCGGCGGGCCGAAGGTGGAGGCGCTGGCGGCGCAAGGCGATCCGCGCGCGGTGCCGCTGCCGCGCCCGCTGGTGGGCAGCGGCGAGCCGCATTTCTCCTTCGCCGGCCTCAAGAGCGCGGTGATGCGCGCAGTCGAGAGCGGGCGGTGGGCGGATGCCGACATCGCGGCGAGCTTCCAGCAGGCAGTGATCGATTGTCTGGTCGACCGCACCAAGCGCGCTCTGAATGCCATGACGGACCGGCCGACGGCGCTGGTCGTGGCCGGCGGTGTCGCTGCCAATGCGGGTGTGCGCGGCGCACTGGAGGGGCTAGCCGCTCAGCACGAATTGCGATTCGTCGCCCCGCCGCTCTGGCTGTGCACGGACAATGCCGCGATGATCGGCTGGGCTGGGGCGGAGCGGTTCGCGCTCGGCCTGGTGGATGATCTCGCCGTGGCGGCGCGGCCGCGCTGGCCGCTGGACCCGAGCGCCGAGACGGTGCGCGGCGCGGGGGTGAAGGCATGAACGCGGCAGGGCCAATCGGCGTGCTCGGTGGTGGTGCCTGGGGCACGGCGCTGGCGCAGGTGCTGGCGGAAGGGGGCAGCGACGTGCTGCTCTGGGCGCGCAATGGCGCGGTGGTGGACGCCATCAACACGCGCCGCCAGAATGAGACCTATCTGCCCGGCCAGCCCCTCTCGCCGCGCATTCGGGCGACGCAGGCGCCGGGCGATCTCGCCGGCGCCGGGGCGTTGCTGGTGGTGACGCCCTCCCAATCAATGCGCGCCGTCCTCTCCCAGTTCGCGCCGCAGGGCCAGTCGCTGATTCTCTGCTCGAAAGGAATCGAGGCCGGGTCGCACTTGCTGATGCATGAAGTCGCCCGCGAGGTGATGCCCGGCTCGCCGGTGGCGGTGCTCTCGGGCCCGACCTTCGCGCATGAGGTCGCCGCCGGCCTGCCGACGGCTGTCACGCTCGCTGCTGAGGAAGAAGCGCTGGCGCGGCTGCTGGCCGATGTGATCGCGCGACCGACCTTCCGGCCCTATGTCTCCGACGATGTGGTCGGTGCCGAGATCGGCGGCGCGGTCAAGAATGTCCTCGCCATTGCCTGCGGCGTGGTCGAGGGCGCGGGACTGGGGCAGAATGCCCGTGCGGCCCTGATTGCGCGCGGTTTTGCCGAAATGACCCGCTTCGGCCTCGCGCGGGGCGGGCGGCCGGAGACGATGGCCGGCCTGTCGGGCTTGGGCGATCTGGTGCTGACCTGTTCCTCGACCCGGTCCCGCAATTATGCGCTGGGCTATGGGCTGGGGCAGGGGCAATCCCCCGATGCACTGCTGGCCCATCGCCATACGGTGGCCGAAGGCGCCTCGACGGCACCGGTGCTGCACGAAGCGGCGCGCGCACAGGGCATCGACATGCCCGTGACCGAAGCCGTCTGTGCGCTTCTTTCCGGCGCGTCGCGCGTTGACGATGTGATCGCCGCGCTGCTGGCTCGGCCGTTACGCGCGGAATGAGGGACCAAGAGACTTTGCGCACATCGATCGCAACGCCTATGGCTGGCTGGCGCGGCGCAACGGCCCGCGCCGGGGAGCGCCTTGCATGACCATAGCGCGTGGGGAGGCCGAGCAGGCCGAACGCGATGACATCTCGGCGCTGGCGCGGGGCGGCAGAGCCAATGTGCTGGGCTTTGTGCTGCGGCTGGCGGCGCGCATTCCTTTCCTGTTCATTGCCGGGCGGCTCTATGGCGCGGCGACGCTCGGGCGCTTCGCTTATGCCGTGCTGGTCATCGAATTTGCCGCCCAACTCGCGACCATGGGCCTCAAGCGCGGTCTGGCCGAGCAATTGGCGAAGGACAGCCGCCCGCAGGCCCATGTCGTTGCCGATGCCATGTGGCTGTGCATCCTCGTCAGCGCGGTGGCAGCGGGCCTGCTCATCATCTTCCCTGAGGCGATGTTCCCCAATAGCGGCCTCAACGGGCTGGACCGGCTGCTGCCGCTGATCGTCATCGCCATTGCGACGACCGAGGTGGCGCTGGCAGCCTGCGCCTATCAGTACAACATCGCCGCGACAGTGCGGGCACGCGCCATTGTCGAGCCGTGGACAATCAGCATCGCGGCGCTGGCGCTCTATTTCTATTCGCCGCGCGACGGGCTGATCCTGGCCTATGTCGCCTCAATGGCGGCCGCGATGCTGGCGGCGTTCTGGCCGCTGATGCGCCATTATGGCCTGCCGCGCGGCTGGCGACCGCATCCGGGGCGGATCTGGCATCTGGCCATGCGCAATCTGCCGCTGGCCGGTGCAGACGCCATCGAATGGGGCACGCGGCGTCTCGATCTCGCCATTCTGGGCCTGTTCGCGTCCCCGGCGATCGTCGGCATCTATTATGTCGCGCAGCAGGTCGCCTCCCTGCCGCAGAAGCTCAAGACCAGCTTCGAGCCGATTCTCGGCCCGGTCATCACCCGCAACATCGCGCTCGGCAATCATGAGGCGATCGGGCGCCAGGTGAGCCAGGTCGGCTTCTGGATCGTCGCGGCGCAGCTTGGGGTCGCCGTGGCGCTGGCGATGCCGGGCGAGGCGGTGATGGGGCTGGTCGGGCCGACCTTCGTGATCGGTGCCGCCGCGCTTGGCGGCCTGCTGGCGGCGGAAGTGCTCGCGAGCCCGGCGGTGGTGAGCGAGGCGGCGCTGGTCTATCTGGCTCGCCTGCGCAATCTTTATCTCTCGCTCGCCACCGTGGGCCTGCAGGCGATGCTGACGGTGGGCCTGCTCATCGTGGCGCGGCGTTATGAGTTGGCGGATGGTTATGTCGCCGCGATGCCGGCGCTGGCGCTGGCGATTGCGCTCGGCTGCGGCGCCATCGCCAAATCCCGGTTGCTCGGCGGGCTGCTGGGGATGCGCCTGCCGATCTGGCGGTCGAGCCTTGTGCTCTGCGGTGTCGTGGCCGGACTTGTCGGCTTTGGCTTCACGCTGCTCCCGCGCCGGCTCGAATGGATCGAGCTGGTGGTTGGCCTGCCGCTCACGTTGGCTGTCTATTGCGTGCTGATGTGGAAGGTCGCGTTCGGCGAGGCCGACCGCACGCTGTTCCGCAAGCAGAAGCTCGGCGCCAGCGGGAGCGATACGCCCGCCTGACGAGCCCCAAGAAAAAGGCCGGCGCCCATCGGGAGGACACCGGCCTGTTCGATAATCTGCCGAAAACTTACTTCTTCGGTTCGGGCGCGACCGTCACCCGGACCTCTTCGCCATTCTGCCCCGGGAAGCCCGTGAACAGCGCGTCGATGAGGTTCGGCACCAGATAGGTCAGCTTGTTGCTGAGCGACTGGGCGCGGGCGGTGCCCTCGAACAGCGGCTCGCCACCGACCCGGTTGATCCGCATGTGCAGATCGCTCTGGTAGACCATGTAGCTCTCGATATCCGTATAGCCCGGTCCCCACATGAAGGGATCGTTCCAGCCCATCACATAGCGGCCGCGCCAGCCACGGTAGTAGCCGGGATAATAGAAGGGATCGTAGAAGGGCGAGCGGGCAAAGCCGGTCGAGCGGACGCGCTGCGTGCCGCGATCCACCCCATAATCCAGCTCGACGACGAGCTGCGCGCTCGCCGGATCGGCCGCACGGGTATAGCCCTGATCGACCAGACGCTGGGCGACCAGATCCGCATAATGCTGGAATTCGAGGCTGCCGGCGAGATCCTGTTCGCCGGGCATGATCGTGAAGCTCTGGCCCTGCGCGGGCGGAAGCTGCTGGAAGCGGGCCACATCCGCCTTGAAGGGCGAGGCGCAGCCTGCGAGGCCAAGCGCAAGGAGCGAGGCCGCTGCAGTGACGAGGAGACGCTTGCTGTTCATAAGACGGTTCCGTTTCTCGGGCGAATACACCCTCTAGGACGTAGTGTACGCCTTGATACCTTAGGTCAAATGAACTGGCGTTGAATGCGGTTCCTGCAATCGGCGTGCCGTGTGTCGAAACGGCGCAGCGGCCTTCCGCTCAGCGCATCAGTCCCATCGCCTCATAGGCGCCGCGCAGGGTGGGCTCGGCTGCCTTTGCGGCCGCCGCCGCACCCTTTTCCAATATGGCATCGAGCGCGGCATGGTCTTCCTGCAGCGCAATGAACCGCTCCCGGATCGGCGCGAGGTGTGCCACCAGAAGATCGGCCAGCGCGGGCTTGAAGGCGCCAAAGCCCTGCCCGGCGAACTGCGCGCACACCGCATCGGGCGTGGTGCCCGAAAGGGTGGCGTAGATGCCGATCAGATTGAGCGCCTCGGCCCGCCCGGCCAGACCAGCCGCCTCGGCGGGCAGCGGCTCGGCGTCCGTCTTGGCCTTGCGCACCTTCTGCACGATGGTGTCGCTGTCGTCCGTCAGGTTGATCCGGCTCATGTCGCTGGGGTCGGATTTGGACATCTTGGCCGTGCCATCGCGCAGGCTCATGATCCGCGCCGTCTCCTTGGGGATGATCGGATCGGGCAGGGTGAACAGCTCCACGCCGAAATCGGTGTTGAACTTGACCGCAATGTCGCGGGTCAGCTCCAGATGCTGCTTCTGGTCCTCGCCTACGGGCACGTGGGTGGCCTGATACAGCAGCACGTCGGCGGCCTGCAGAACCGGGTAGACGAACAGGCCGACGCTGGCGCCCTCGCGATTCTTGCCCGCCTTGTCCTTGAACTGGGTCATGCGGTTCAGCCAGCCGATCCGCGCCGTGCCGTTCAGCAACCAGCACAGCTCGGCATGAGCCGGCACCCGCGCCTGATTGAACAGCACCGAGCGATCCGGGTCGATGCCGCACGCGACCAGCGCGGCGGCCATGTCCCGCACATTGGCCAGCCTTTGCTCGCGCGTCTCGTGGACGGTGATCGAGTGCATGTCCGCCAGGAAGAAGAAGCAGTGCGACTCCGCATCCATCTCATCCTGCATCCGCACCCAGTTGCGGATCGCGCCAAGATAATTGCCCAGATGGAGATTACCGGTCGGCTGGATGCCGGAGAGCACGCGCATGAGGAAAGTCCTGCTTTATAAGAAGAGCCCCGCTCTGTCGCCCGTGAGGCGTGGCGTCAAGCCGGGCGAACAATCGGGAGGGGGCGCCTCAGCGCGGTCTGCGCCGCAACTGCGCCTTCAGTTCGGCGATGCGATAGGCGCCGAAGCCGATGGCGGCGACGGCATAGACCAGCCCGCCGCCGCCGCAGAGCAGGCCGAGCGCGATGAGGCGGCGCCAGAAGCCGGCGGCCATATGCGCGTCGAGAAGCTGGTTGCCCGCCCAAAGTGCGGCGCCCATCAGCGCGCCGGCCGCGACGATGCGCAGCGCCTTGGCGCGGAAGCGCGCGTCGAGGGTGAGATGCTCCTTGCGGCTGAGCGTCCAGTAGAGCAGCGCGACGTTCACCCATGCCGAGAGGGCCGTGGAAGCCGCGATGCCGGCGGCGCCGAACCGCCAGATCAGCGTGAGATTGCCGACCAGATTGACCAGCATGGCAATGAAGGCGATGCGCACGGGCGTTTTCGTGTCGGCGCGGGCGTAGAAGCCGGGGGTCAACACCTTGATGAGCACATAGGCGGGGACGCCCGGTGCGAAGGCGGCGAGCACGGCGGCCGCGCCGAGCGTGTCTTCCGCCGTGAAGGCGCCATGCTGAAAGACGCCGCGGATGATCGGCACGGCCGAGACGAACAGGGCGATCGCGGCGGGCAAGGCGAGGAACAGCGCCAGCTCCAGCGCGCGGTTCTGCGTCTCATTGGCGGCGCGGGTGTCGCCGGCGCCGATCTGGCGCGAGATGAGCGGCAGCATCGCCGTGCCGACGCCGATGCCGATCAGGCCGAGCGGCAGCTGGTTCAGCCGGTCGGCATAATAGATCCAGCTCACCGAGCCCTGCGGCAGGAAGCGCGCTGCGAGCGAGGTGGAAATGAGCAGGTTGATTTGGATAGCGCCCTGGCCGATGGCGGCCGGCGCGATCAGCAGCAGCATCGCCTTCACCTGTGGCGAGAGGCGCGGGACCGATAGCTTCAGGGCCACGCCGATCCGGCGGCAGGACCAGATCAGCCAGAGCAATTGCATCGCGCCGGAGACCGTGACGGCAATCGCTTGAGTGACGGCCGTCTCGATCTCCGTGTCGCCGCGGAAGAACAGCAGCGCCCCGATCATGCACAGGTTGAGCAGGGACGGCGCTGCGGCATTGACCCAGAAGCGGTTGAAGCTGTTGAGAATGCCGCCGAGCAGCGAGGTGAGCGAGATCAGCCCGAGATAGGGGAAGGTAATGATGGTGAGATGGCGCGCGAGCGCGAACTTCTCAGGACCACCATCCGGGAAGCCGCCGGTCATCGCCCACACGACCGGTCCGGCGGCAAGCATCATGACGATGGTGAGCGCGACGAGGATGGGGAAGAGGACCGAGAGCACCTGACCGGCAAAGCGAATCGCTGCCGCGCGTCCGGCCTCCGGATCATCGGCGCCCTCCTTGCCCATGATGCGGTTGAACATCGGCACGAAGGCGGCGGAGAAGGCGCCCTCGGCGAATAGCGCGCGGAACAGGTTGGGCAGGCGCCAGGCGATCAGGAAGGCGTCCGACGCGAAACCGGCGCCGACATAGCGCGCCATCAGCATGTCCCGCACCATGCCGAGGACGCGGCTGACCAGGGTGAGGGCGCCGATGGTGCCGGTGGAGCGCAGCAGGCTCATGGCTGTTCCGACAGTATCGGCGTCGACAATATCCGGGCCGACCGAAACGGCACCGCCCGGCAGCGCTGGGGGGCGGCCGGGCGGTGAAGGGCTGCAGTCAGGCGAGGAAAGGCAAGGCGCATGGGCATGACCCTTCCTCTATGCCGACTGGATGATGATCAGGCGTGGCCGGCGGGCTCGCCCTGCGCGGCGGCCTCGATCTGGGCCTGCTGCTGGACGTACAGGGCGCCGAAATCGATGGGGTCGAGCATGAGCGGCGGGAAGCCGCCATCCTGCACGGCATCGGCCAGCACGCGGCGGGCGAAGGGGAAGAGCAGGCGGGGCGCCTCGGCATAGAGGAACGGGCGCATCTGGTCCTCGGGCACGTTGCGGATGCCGAAGAGGCCGGCGAACACCAGTTCGACGGCGAAGGCGGTGCCCTGCTCGGCGACGGCCTTAGCACTCACCTTCAGCGCGACTTCGTACACATCATCGGCAATCTGGTTGTTGCTGATGTTGAAGTTGATGTCGATCTGCGGCTGCTCCTGCCATTGATAGACGGCCGGGGCGTTCGGGTTCTCGAACGAGAGATCCTTCACATATTGCGCGATCAGGCCGATCTGGGGCTGGGTGTCGGCGCCATTGGCGACGGTGTCGGTCGTGTCGGTCATGCGTGAATCCTGTTCCTCGATGGTCGCTGCCATGCCGCCGGCGCAGGACCGCCGCGACCTAGAAGCTGGAAAGTCGCCGGACACCGAGCGTGCCGGGCAAAACCGCGCTCCTTGTCCATGGGCGCGCCGCTTAGCAGGCACGCAAGGCGGGGGCAATGGGGTGGCGCTTCCCGGGTGCGCGGAACGCATGCGGGGCCGACGAAAATCGGGGTGGGGAGGCCGGGCGCCTGCGTTGGCGGCTTTTTTACCCAATGTCGGTATCGTTCCGGCGATCTGGCGCGTTGTCCGTTTGAAGTTTTGCGCGAACGTGCCTATGTCTTGCGGGTTGTATTTTGAAGGAAGGGTGTTGACCTCGTGACCGTCATCGTCGTGCTGGCCATGATCTTCGCACTGCTGGCGTTGCGGCTTTACTCTGTGCTCGGCAAGCGCACGGGTCATGAGCAGCGGCAGCTTCCCACGCCGGCCGACGATCGTCAGGCCGCGCCCATGCCGTCCTCCGGGCAGGTCGACAATCGCACGCCCGCTCAGCGCGCGGCCGACAATGCGGTGGCAGTGCCAGCCCAGCCCGGTCTGCGCGCGATCATCGCGACCGACCGCAACTTCGATGTCGCGCAGTTTCTGGGTGGCGCCAAGGCGGCCTATGGCATGATCCTCGAAGCCTATTGGAAGGGCGACCGCGAGACGCTGCGCACCTATTGCGCGGACGATGTGTATGACGCGTTCAGCGCCGCCATCGACCAGCGCGAGGCCGATGGGCTGACCATGGACAACAAGCTCGTCCGCATCGAGGACGCGCGGATCGACGCTGCGCGCGTCGAAAGCGGCACCGCGTTCATCGCGATCCACTTCGAAGCCGATCTGTCCGCTGTCACGCGCGACCGGGACGGCCATGTCGTGGCCGGATCGCTGGACGATGCCATCTCCACGGCGGAAACCTGGACGTTCAGCCGCAATCTCTCCAGCCGCGATCCCAATTGGGAACTGGTGGAGACGGACGAAGGCTGAGCGGCGCGCAGGCGGATCGCCGTGCCGGCTCGCTTTCAGACCCGTTTCAAGCAGCTTTCCGCTCTGGCAAGCGCGCTGGCTCTGGCGGCGTGCGGCAGCATGATCCCGCCGGGTGGGCCTGGTCAGCGACCCGTCCCCTCCCGGCCTTCTTCGCCCGCCACGCCGCCGCAACCGGCAACACCCCGGCCGCCGCTTACCCCAACCCCTGCGCCTACTCCTGCGCCCGATCAGGCTGAGCTCGCGCCCGCCGTGGCCGCCGGCCTGACGCCGGGGCCAGCGATCGACACGGTTCTGCCGGCCGCATCCGAGCGGATGGGGCAAGCCTTGCGGGCTTTCCGCCTCTCCTGCCCCTCGCTGCTGCGTCGGCGCGACCAGAGCGGCCTCACCGGCAATGCCGACTGGCAAACGGCCTGCGCGGCGGCGGCAAGCTGGAGCGAGGCGAATGCGCGCGAATTCTTCCGTCGCTATTTCGAAGCCGTGCAGGTCGGTGACGGCAAGGCCTTCGCGACCGGCTATTACGAACCGGAAATCGCTGGCTGCCGCACGCGCGCCACGGGCTGCGAGACGCCTATCTATCGCAAGCCGGACGATCTGATCGAGGTCGATCTCGGCCTGTTCAGCGAGAGCCTCAAGGGTCGGCGCATCAGGGGTAAAGTGCAGGGCTCCAGCTTCGTGCCCTATGATGACCGGGCGGCGATCACGGCAGGCGGCGTGCTGGCTGGGCGTGGCCTGGAGCTGGCCTATGCCGTCGATCCGGTCGAGTTGTTCTTCCTCGAGGTGCAGGGAAGCGGGCGGTTGCGCCTGCCCGATGGCGGAATCATGCGCATCGGCTATGCCGGGCAGAATGGGCGCGATTATACCGGCATCGGCCGGCTGATGCGGGACCGGGGGCTGATCCAGATCGGCTCGATGCAGGACATCATGAGCTGGCTGCGCGCCAATCCGGCGCAGGGCCAGTCGATCATGAACGAGAATAAAAGCTACGTCTTCTTCCAGGAGCTGACCGGTCCCGGGCCGCTGGGTGCGCTGGGCGTGCCGGTGACGGCGGAGGTGAGCGTCGCGGCCGATCCGACCTTCGTGCCGCTCGGTGCGCCGGTGCTGCTGTCGCTCGACCGGGCCGAGCCCAACGGGCTCTGGATCGCACAGGATACCGGCGGCGCCATCAAGGGCAGCAACCGCTTCGATACCTTCTGGGGTGCCGGTGAGCGTGCCCGCGGCATCGCCGGTGGCATGTCGGCCCGTGGGAGCGCGCTGCTGCTGCTGCCGATCGGCACCTATGCCCGCCTGACCGCTGGCCGCTGAGCATGGCCCGGCGGGTTCTCACGCCCGATGAGCGCGCGCTCTGGGGCAAGCTGACCCGTACGGTGACACCCCTGCGGCGGGTCCGTCCGCTTCCACCGGTGGAGCCGGTCTCGGCAGCGGCTTTTGCTGCGGCGCTGGATGCGCCCAAGCCGGTGAAGGGCCGAATTCCACCGAGTCGTCCTATGGCGCCGCCGCCATCCCCGCCGCCGCCCGTCGCCGTGCCCGTGCTGGACGGCAGCTGGGAGAAGCGCATTCGCTCCGGGCGGATTATTCCCGATCATGCGATCGATCTGCACGGCCTCAATCTGGCCGCTGCGCATATCCGGCTGGAACGGGCCATCGGCGATGCCCTCGCGCAGGGCTGGCGGGTGCTGCTGGTGGTGACCGGCAAGCCGCGGCCCGCCCCGGCGCCCGGCGAAACCCGGCGACGTGGCGCGATTCGCGCGGAAATCGGTGACTGGCTGGCGAGGAGCGCACATGCCCACCGCATTGCCAGTGTGCGCCAGGCCCACCCGCGCCATGGTGGGGATGGCGCGCTCTACGTGATTTTGCGCCGCAGCAATTAGGCAGCGCCGCGTGGCTTGGAATAGCTATGCGCACGAGGGAGTCCGCACTGATATGTCGCCAGCAGGCGGGCAGGAAACCGCCACTTGTTCTCGTTCATATTCGCGCTCCGAAATGAGACAGAAATTTACCGCGTTTCTGCGAAATCCCATTGGACGGAGGGTTAAGAATCGATTAACAATTGCCCCTCTTATGTGGGAGTTGAACATGAACATGAACCTCTTTGCCAAGGCGTCTGCGATCGCCCTCGGCCTTGCCGCGGTTACCCCGGCGCAGGCCGTGACCTTCCTGTACTTCCCCGGCACGTCCGCACCGACGGCAGGCTACAATGTGATCAACCAGTTCGACACGACGGCTGGCATCACCGGCTCGAACTTCCAGATCAACACGCCGCCGTCCAACTCGACCGGCGCGCCGCCGGCCTATGCGACGTTCGGTTCGTCTTCCTATCTGTCGGTTCTCGCCAACGGTTCCGCGACGATCAACTTCGGCGCTGCCAGCGCGGTGGAGTTCGACTGGGGTTCGATCGACGCCTACAACACGCTGACCGTTCTGCTGGACGGTGGCTCCAGCTTCGTCATCACGCCGGGCGGCAACTTCACCAATGACGCCGACGGCAACCAGATCCTGGCGAACACCAATGGCCTGTTCCAGATCTTCGCTGAGGGTAACGAGAAGATCGTTGGCCTGACGCTGGAATCGAGCCGCAACTCGTTCGAGATCGACAATCTCGCGACCGTTCCGGTTCCGGAGCCCGCCACCTGGGCGATGATGATCGCCGGCCTCGGCCTGGTCGGTGGCGTGATGCGTCGCCGCGCTGGCGCCACGAGCGTCACCTTCGCCTGATTTTCAATCAGTCGACAGATTTGGGAAACGCCGTCGGTTGGGAGACCGGCGGCGTTTTCTTTTGGTTTTGGGATCGGCGGTTTAGCAGGTGAGGCGCAAGGTTGCCTGAGCGGTTCGCCCTAGAGCCGCCGGGTCAACCGAGCGTTGGGGCTGCGCTCAGGATCCGCTTGTAGATGCGCGTGAGGCTTTCGATGTCGGCCAGCGACACCGCCTCATCCAGCTTGTGCATCGTCGCATTCAGCAGACCGAACTCCACGACCGGGCAAAGCGCCGAGAGGAACCGGGCATCCGAGGTGCCGCCGCTGGTGGACAGCTCCGGTGTGAGGCCGGTTTCGGCGGCGATCGCCTCGCTGATCAGACTGGAAAACGGACCCGGCTGGGTGAGGAACGACTCGCCGCTGATCATGGCGCGCAGCGTGCCGCCTTCGGCCTCCACCAGGGTGCGGATTCGGGCAACGAGATCCTCACCGCGATGCAAATCGTTGAAGCGGATCGAGATACGGGCCGTGGCCTTTGCGGGAATGACATTGGTTGCCGGATTGCCGACATGCAGGTCGGTAATTTCGATATTGCTCGGCTGGAACCAGTCGGTGCCCTGATCCAGTTCGATCGCCTCAATGGCGGACAAAATGCGCACCAGCGGCGAAATCGGGTTTTTCGCCAGATGCGGATAGGCGACATGGCCCTGCACGCCCTCGACGCTGATCCACATGTTCACCGAGCCGCGCCGGCCGATCTTGATCATGTCGCCAAGGCGCTGGACCGAGGTTGGCTCGCCCACGAGGCAGACATCGGGCGTCACGCCGCGCTCGGCCATGTGGCGCATCAGCGCGCGCGTGCCGTAGACGGCGTCGCCCTCTTCATCGCCGGTGATGAGCAGGCTGATCGTGCCGGGCAGCGAGGTGCCCTCGGCATCGGCCCGCGCGATGGCCGCGACGAACACCGCGATGGAACTCTTCATGTCCACAGCGCCGCGCCCGTAGAGCAACTCGCCGCGCCGCTCGGGCTGGAAGGCGTCGCTCGTCCAGCCTTCGCCGGGGGGCACCACGTCCAGATGGCCGGCAAAGGCGACATGCGGGCCATCGCCCGTCCGGCGGACCGCCAGCAGATTTTCCACCGGCCCGTGCGGCGGCTCGCCATCGATGAAGCGCTCGACGGTAAAGCCGAGCGGGGTGAGCATCGCTTCCAGCACATCGAACACCGCGCCGCTCGCCGGTGTGACGGACGGGCAGGCAATCAGCGCTTCGGCAAGCGCGACAGGATCGGTGAGGGACGGGGCGTTGCTCATGGCGCCTGCGTTAGCCAAGCTTGCGCGCCAAGGGAAGCGAGGTCCGCGCCCTGCGCTCCCTCTGGCGTTGATGGGGCCCCTGCGGTAGCGAGGAGGGGCGCAACACAGGAGGAGCCGACATGCCCAAGATCGAGATCGAGCAGGTGGAGCAGAGCAACAGCACGGGCTATCCGCCGCCGTTCAACGAGCCTGTGGCCGGGCGCTGGCACCGGCGGCTGGGGCGCCATGCCGGCCTGACGCATCTGGGCGCCAGCCATGTCGTGCTGGAGCCGGGCGCCTGGTCCTCGCAGCGGCACTGGCATCTGGGCGAGGATGAGTTTCTGATCATGCTATCCGGGCAGGCGGTGCTGATCGAGGACGAAGGCGAGACCATCCTGCACCCCGGCGATTGCGTGGCCTGGGCCGCGGGCGTCGCCAATGGCCACCATCTCGTCAATCGCAGCGATACGAATTGCACCTTCATCTGCCTGAGCGCGGGAGATCGCGATGCTGGCGGGCGCTATTCAGATATCGACATGATCTTCACGGCCGGCGGATATCAGCATCGCGATGGCACGCCTTATGGGACTGAGCGATTGCCTTGATAACGGGATGCGGACTGCGGCGCCCTCGGCTCCTGCCTTCCCAGGAGCTTTGGTTCTCAGGCACGCTTGCAGGCTCATGCATCAGTTTACTCCACAAGCCTCCCGTTCGTGTCGAGCGAAGTCGAGACACTACGCACTGCACTCACGTGTCTCGACTTCGCTCGACACGAACGGCAAGGTGGTGGGTCTTAAACCCCGCCCGCTGGCTCCAGCCGCGGAATGACCCAGCTTTCCCGCGCGGCATCGTGCAGCCATTCGCGCATCCATGGGTGGGCGAGGATGGCGTCCATATAGGCGCGCGCTGCCGGCGGCACGGCGATGGAATAGGTGACGAAGCGCGAGACGACCGGCGCGAAAAAGATGTCCACGGCGCCGAAGGGGCCGAAGAGAAACTCGCCCTCTGCCCCGAACCGCGTGCGGGCCTGTTCCCACACGTCCACGATGCGCGCCACATTGGCGGCGACATCGGGGCCGAGATTGCGCGGGGGGAGGATGTGGCGGGTGTTCATGCCGCAGGTCTGGCGCAGCGGCTGGTAACCGGAGTGCATTTCCGCCGCCATCGAGCGGGCGAGCGCCAGCGCTGCCTTGTCCTGCGGCCAAAAGCGAGCGCCGCCGGAGAGCGCATCGAGATAATCGATGATGGCAAGACTATCCCACACAGCGATGTCGCCATCCCACAACGTCGGCACCTTGCCATTGGAGACTGCGAGATCCGGCTGCGCCTTGCGGGCTTCCCACGCCGCGTCAAAAAGCGGGACCAGCACCGTCTCGAACGGCAGGCCGGATTGCTTGGCGGCCAGCCAACCGCGCAGCGACCAGCTCGAATAGACCTTGTTGCCGATGATGAGCTTCAGCATCCGCACATCTCCCCTTGTTCGATCAGAGGCTCAGCATCAGCCCGGCCAGCGCCGCGCTCATCAGATTGGCGAGGCTACCGGCGATCAGCGCCTTGATGCCGAGCCGGGCGATCATCGGCCGCTGATTGGGGGCAAGGCTGCCGGTCACCGCCATCTGGATGGCAATGGACGAGAAATTGGCAAAGCCGCACAGCGCGAAGGTGGTGATCGCCACCGTGGCGGGCGATAGCGTGGCCTGCACCTGCCCCAGCTCGATGAAGGCGACGAACTCGTTGAGCACGACCTTGGTGCCGAACAGGCCGCCCGCGACCTGCGCCTCGTTCCACGGAATGTTGAGCAGCAGCATCACCGGCGCGAACAGCTTGCCGATCAGCATCTGGAAGCTGAGATCGGGATAGCCGAACCAGTTGCCGACCCCGCCGAGCAGGCCATTGGCCAGCGCGACCAGCGCCACGAAGGCAAGCACCATCGCGCCGACCGCGACGGCCAGCTTCACGCCGGTCTGCGCGCCTTGCGCGGCCGCCATGATGAGATTGGCGGGCTTCTCCTCCTCATGCGTGGCATCGGGCAGGATGACCGGCTCGATCTCGGCATCGTCGGGATTATCCGGCATGATGATCTTGGCCATCAAGATGCCACCCGGCGCGGCCATGAAGGCGGCGGCGAGCAGATAGTCGATCTGGATGCCCATCGAGGCATAGGCGGCGAGGATCGTGCCGGCGACGCCAGCCATGCCGCTCGTCATCACGGTGAACAGCTGGGCCGGTGTGAGGCTGGCGAGGTAGGGCCGGATGACCAACGGGCTTTCGCTCTGGCCGACGAACACATTGGCTGCGCAGCACAGGCTCTCCACGCGGGAGATGCCGGTCACCTTCTGGATAGCACCGCCGACCCAGCGGATGACGAACTGCATGATGCCAAGATAGTAAAGGATCGAGACGAGGCTCGCGAAGAAGATGATGACGGGCAGGGCGGCGATGGCAAAGCTGGTGCCGCCGACCTCCGGCCGGGCGAGCGGCCCGAAGATGAAGTTCGTACCGGCCTGCGCATAGCCGAGCAGATTGCCGACGCCATGCGACATGGCGGCGATGGCGGCCTTGCCGGCGGGCACATAGAGAACCAGCAGGGCGATGCCGGCTTGCAAGGCGAAGGCGGCAGCGACGACGCGCAGGCGAATGGCGCGCCGGTTGCCGGAGAGCAGCACGGCGATGGCAAGAATCGCGACGATGCCAACGAGGCCGATGAGGATGGGCATGGAGTGGCGGCTGTCCCCTGTTCGCATGGCCCGCCAAAGGGCCATCAGCGCGAATCGCTTATACAGGCGCGCTGCAGCGCGGCAATCGGCTGCGCGGCGGCGGGTGTCGTTGCACGGCGGCGCGTGGCATGTCGCGCACAGGGTCTCTTCCCGCCTCGCTGCAAAGGCATTAAGCGACGGGGATGACCGCACCCGCTCAGGCCTCGTCGGCACCCATCGCCCGCTCTCTGTTCGTCCTGTCCGTCTTCTATGGGGGCATGGTGTGCATCGCCGGTGTTCTCGGCAACAAACAGGTTTCGCTCGGGCCGCTCGGCGCAATCGGCTCGGCGCTCGGTTTGGGGGACTTGGCGGTGGAAGCCGGCATCTTCGCCTTCCTCCTGCTGGTCGTCGTCTCGAGCGCAGTGGCGGAACTGCATGGCCGGGCCGTTGCCAACCGGCTGGTGTTGCTGGGCTTCGTCCCGCTGATCGTCTCGATCCTGCTCTCCGTGGTCGTGCTGGCCCTACCCGCCGCGCACGAAATGGCGCCGGAGCGGCAGGCAGCCTTTGCCATGATCATGTCCGGCACGCCGCGCATCTGGGCGGGCGGCATCGTCGCTTACGGTATTTCGCAGATCCTCAACGTCACCATCTTCGCTGCGCTCAAGGGGCAGGCGGGGAGCCGGCTGCTGTGGCTGCGCGCCGGTACGGCGAGCGTGCTCTCGCAGATCGTCGATACGCTGCTGTTCGTCACCATCGCCTTTTACGGCGTCTTTCCCATCGGGGCGCTGCTGGTGGGGCAGATGCTCGCCAAGGTTCTGCTCTCGGCGTTGCTGGTGCCGCCGGTCATCTATGCGTTCGTGGCATTGGGGCGCCGGCTCGACCGGTAATGTATCCGTTCGGGCTGAGCTTGTCGAAGCCTCGCTCGTCTTCCTGATGGAGGGAAAGAAGTAGCACGGCCCTTCGACAAACTCAGGGTGAAGGGCGAGGTGAGGGATTCCAGACCCCCTCCTTTCTTGCAGCGCGGGCCGCAAAGCCTTATGCGCCCGCGCATGACCGATCACGCACCCGATCCCGCCCTGCTGGCCAAGGCCGAGACCCTTACCGAGGCGCTGCCCTATATGCAGCGCTATGCCGGCGAGACGTTCGTCGTGAAATATGGCGGCCATGCCATGGGCGACCCGGAGGCCGCGCGCGATTTCGCCGAGGATGTCGTGCTGATGAAGATGGTCGGCATCAATGTTGTGGTCGTCCATGGCGGCGGGCCGCAGATCGGCGCGATGCTCAAGAAACTGGGCGTCGAGAGCAAGTTCGTGAACGGCCTGCGCGTGACCGATGAGGAAACCGCGAAGATCGCCGAGATGGTCCTCGCCGGATCGATCAACAAGGAGATCGTCGGCTGGATCGCCCAGGCAGGTGGCCGCGCGGTCGGCATTTCCGGCAAGGATGGCGGTCTGGTGCTGTGCGAGAAGGTCGGCGGCAAGCGCGAGCCGGACCCGAACAGCGGCATCGAGCGCAATGTGGATCTGGGCTTCGTCGGTGACCCCGTGAAGGTGGACCGGCGCATTCTCGACAGCCTCTCGCGCGACGGCATCATCCCCGTGGTCGCGCCGGTCGGCATTGGCGCCGACGGGCACACCTACAATGTAAACGCCGATACCATGGCGGGCGCAATCGCCGCTGAACTCGGCGCCAAGCGCTTCTTCCTGCTCACCGACGTGGCGGGCGTGCTGAACAAGGACAAGGATCTGCTGAGCGATCTGACCCCAGCAAAGATCGGCGGTCTGGTCGAGGATGGCACGATTTCCGGCGGCATGATTCCTAAGGTGGAAACCTGCGTGAAGGCTGTCGAAGGCGGCGTGGAAGCGGCCGTCATTCTGGATGGGCGCATTCCGCATGTCATGCTGCTGGAGGTGTTCACTCGCCAGGGCGCCGGCACGTTGGTGCATCTGTAACGCGCGGCGCGCTGGGGCTATGGCGGTAGAAAATCACCGCCCTCAAGCAACTTGCAGCCGCTAGGCCCGCTGGGCTAGACTCTTCTCAACCTTCCACCACAGGACGAACCATGGCCGTTGCCCTTATCCAGACCTTGGCGATCCTGCTGAATGTCGCCTGGTGGATCATCATCGTTCAGGCAATCTTGAGCTGGCTGATCGCGTTCAACGTGATCAACACCAGCAATGATATCGTGCGCAGCATCTGGGTCGCGCTCGACCGGCTGACCGAGCCGCTCTATCGGCCGATCCGCCGGATCATGCCGGATCTGGGCGCGCTCGATCTCTCGCCGATGGTCGTGCTCATCATCATCATCATCCTGCAGGGGCCGGGCCTGACCGCGCTGGCAAGCCTGCTGCTCTGAGCGGACGTGCGCCGTGCCGCTTCGTCGTGACGGCGCAGACCTGCTGCTGGCGATTCGCCTGACGCCCAAGGCTGGGCGTGCCCGCCTTGGCGGAACGTTCACGGATGTCGCCGGCCAGCGCTGGTTGCAGGCCAGCGTCACCGCGCCGCCGGACAAGGGCAAGGCCAATGCCGCCCTGCTGACGCTGCTCGCCCGACATCTGCGCGTGCCCGGATCGTCGATTTTGCTGGAGACAGGGGATACCAACCGGCTAAAGCGCCTGCGCATTGCGGGTGCTGATCCGCACACGGAACAGTCTTTGAGAGAGATCGCTGAGAAGGAGCGAAGCGCGACATGAGTTTGGGCAAGGAAATCGACGGCAAGGCATTCGCGGCGAAGCTGCGCGGGCGGATGGCCGAGGCAGTCCCCGGTTTCGTGGAGAAGACCGGGCGCAAGCCGGGCCTCGCGGTGGTGCTGGTCGGTGAAGACCCGGCGAGCAGCGTCTATGTCCGCTCCAAGGGCAAGGCGACGGTCGAAATCGGCATGAACAGCCTTGAGTTCAAGCGCCCCGCCACGATCAGCCAGGAAGAGCTGATCGAGCTGGTCGAAGAGCTGAATGCGGACGACAGCGTGGACGGCATTCTCGTCCAGCTGCCGCTGCCTGCCCATCTCGATGACAAGGCGGTGATCGCCACCATCGATCCCGCCAAGGATGTCGATGGCTTCCATGTCGTCAATGCCGGCAAGCTGGCGGTGGGCGATCCTACCGCGCTGGTGCCCTGCACGCCGCTTGGCTGCCTGATGCTGCTCAAGGACGAGCTGGGCGACCTTTCCGGCAAGGAAGCGGTTGTCATCGGCCGCTCGAACATCGTCGGCAAGCCGATGATGCAGCTGCTGCTGGCGGAAAGCTGCACGGTGACCGTGGCGCACAGCCGCACGCACGATCTGGCCGGCGTGGTCCACCGCGCGGACATCGTGGTCGCGGCGGTCGGCCGGCCGGAAATGGTCAAGGGCAGCTGGATCAAGCCGGGCGCCGTGGTCATCGACGTGGGCATCAATCGCGTGAAGGGCGATGAGGACGGCAAGAGCAAGATCGTCGGTGACGTCGCCACCGCCGAGGCGATCAACCACGTCGCGGCGATCACGCCCGTGCCGGGTGGCGTCGGTCCGATGACCATCGCGGTGCTGTTGCGCAACACGCTGGTCGCCGCGCACGTTCGCGCGGGTCTGCCCGCACCCAAGGGCCTTTGATCCGCAGCGCTGCCTTTGCCTTGCTCGCCACGCTCTCTCTGGGCGTGGCGGCTGGTCCTGCGCAAAGTCAGCGCCAGATGACGCCAAGCGTCGGCGTCGGCACCGCCAATCCGAGCGCCATCGTCGCCGCCGAACTGGGCATGGCCCGGCAGGCGCGCGAGGAGGGGCAATGGACGGCGCTGCGCAAGCTGGCCGACAAGGACGCCGTGATCTTCGCGCCCGGCCCGCTCAATGCGCAGGCCTGGCTCAAGCAGCAATCGGACCCCGCCCGGCCGGTGCGCTGGAGCCCCCAGCAGATTTTCATCGCTTGCGATGGCAGCTATGCCGCCGCGACCGGGTCGCTGGAGCGCGCAAACGGGCAAGCGGCGCGGTTCGTCACCCTTTGGCGCCTGCAGCGCAAGGGTGATTATAAATGGGTGATGACGGCCACCAGCGACACGCCATGGAGCGGCGAGGCGGACGGCATGATCAAGGCCTCCGTTGCCGATTGCGCGCGGCGGGGTGAGCGGCCGGAGCGGCGCGATCGCGATATCGTGCGCCTGCCGGACCCGCCGCCGGCCAGCGGGTCAGCGCAGTCCGAGGACGGGTCGCTGCGCTGGACATGGACGGTGAGCGGCGATGCGCGGACGCTGGAGGTCTTCCTGCGTCGCGGTGCCGGTGAGGAGCGGGTTATTCAGGAGACGGTGGCGGAGGGCGCGCGATGATGGAGCTGTTCCTCGCGGCGTTCATCACGCTGTTCGTCGTCATCGACCCGCCTGGCACGGCGCCGATCTTCAGCAGTCTCACCATGGGCGCGAGCGGCGCCCAGCGTCGCAGCATGGCGGTGCGGGCGGTGATCGTGGCGGCCTGCATCCTGCTGGCCTTCGCGCTGGCGGGGGAGGCGTTCCTGCGCACCCTCGGCATCACGCTCGAGGCATTCCGCATCGCGGGTGGCATCATGCTGTTCTTCATCGCCATGGACATGGTGTTCGAGACGCGGACGCGGCGGCGCGAAGACCGCGCGCAGAAGATTAAGGAAACGCCGGAAATCGAGGATGTCGCCATCTTCCCGATGGCGATGCCGATGATTGCGGGACCGGGGTCGATCGCGACGATCATGCTGTTGATGGCGCGGGCGACGGGTCCGCAGGAGACGGCGATCGTGCTCTTCGCGCTTGCGGCCAATCTGTTGCTGATGCTGGCGGCGCTCCTGGCGGTCGGCCCGATCATGCGGGTTTTTGGCGGTCAGGTGGAGGCGGTCATTACCCGTTTGCTGGGTGTGATTCTCGCGGCCCTTGCGGTCCAGTTCGTGATCGACGGTTTGCGCCAGAGCATTCTCTGATTTGAAAGCGAAGGGCCGGAGAGACACGCTCCCCGACCCTTCCCATCATGCCGTTCAGCTCGCGACGGCGGGCACGATCTTGATTTCCACGCGGCGGTTCTGCGCCTTGCCGTCAGCGGTTTCGTTACTGGCGACCGGGCGCGTCTCGCCATAGCCCATCGTCGCCATGCGGACCGGATCGACGCCGCGACGTCCGAGATAATTGGCGACGGCCTGCGCGCGACGCTCGGAGAGTGCCTGATTATAGGCCTCGCTGCCGTCGGAATCGGTGTGACCCAGCACGTCGATCATCGTCTTGGGATATTCCGCAAGGGTCGAGGCCACCTGATCCAGCGTGGACTGTGCCTGCGGCTGCACCGTGGCTTGATCGGTCGCGAAGGTGATGCCCGACGGCATGCGCAGCAGCAATTCGTCGCCCTGACGGACGACATCGACGCCCGTGCCGGCGGTCTGCTGGCGCAGTTTCCTCTCCTGCGCATCCATATAAGCGCCGACCCCCGCGCCGGCCACGGCACCAATGCCCGCGCCGACGATCTTCTCCGTGCGGTCGTTGCGGCCGCCCAAAATGTCGCCGAGCAGATAGCCGCCGAGCGCGCCGCCGACGCCGCCGATGGCGGCCTTCGAAATGGTCCGATTGCCGGTTTCGGGATCGGTCACACAGCCGGAGAGGGCCAGGGCCGCCAAAGCGGTACCGGCAAGGGCGAAGGGGGATTGGCTGCGAAGGCTCATGATTATCTCCTCAAGTCTGGCCTCCCACGCTGTTACGCGGGAACCCCGCCATTAACGGCGCGGGAACCTGATTAGTTCCTGAACGAGGGAACTCTTGCCGACCTGCGATGTTGCCCCGCGATGTTGCCCAGCGATGTTGTATAGTGGCTTTCCGTAGCGAAAGCCGCTAAGCTTTCAGCCAACAACCCCCTTTAGAAGAGACCATGCCGCCTTTTCCCTGGCTCGATGCCGCCATCGTCCTCGCGCTGATTGCGCTCAACGGCGTCTTTGCCATGTCCGAACTGGCCATTGTCTCGGCACGCCGGCCACGGCTGGAGGCCATGACCCGCAATGGTAAGCATGGGGCTCGGGCGGCGCTGGGCCTGAGTGCTGAGCCGGGTCGCTTCCTGTCTACCGTCCAGATCGGCATCACGCTCATCGGCATTCTCGCCGGTGCCTATTCGGGCGATAAGCTCGGCGGCCCGCTTGGGGCGATCTTCGCCTATCTCGGCATGTCCGCCAATCTGGCTCAGAACACCGGTTTTGGCGTTGCGATCGTCGCGACGACCTATGTCTCGCTGATCATCGGCGAGCTGGTGCCCAAGCAGCTTGCGCTGCGCAATCCCGAGCCGCTGGCCTGCGTCGTCGCGCCCCTGATGATCATGCTCGCGCGGGTTGCCGCACCGATCGTCTGGGTGCTGGATCAGTCCAGCGAGGTCATCTTCAAGCTGATGCGCCTCAAGCGCGAAGGCTCGGACCATGTGACGGCGGAGGAACTGCAGCTCATCGTGGCGGAAGCGAGCCGACACGGCGTGATCGAGGAAAGCGAGCGCGCGATCATTTCCGGCGTGGTGCGGCTGGCCGACCGGCCGGTGCGCGAAGTGATGACGCCGCGCCGCGATGTCGACTGGCTGGATGCCGATGCCAGCGCCGAGCAATTGCGCGAGAAGCTGCTCGCCACCCCGCACACCCGCCTGCCGGTGGCCCAGGGCAGTGTCGAGGACATTATCGGCGTCGTGCAGGCGCGTGACGTGATGGCGGCGCTGTTCCGGGGTGAGGCGCTCGACTTGCGGGTGCTGATGCGCCCCGTCTCCATCGTGCCCGATCAGGTGGATGCCATGGACGCCCTCAATCGCCTGCGGGAGGCCGACGCCCCCATGGTGATGGTGCATGACGAATATGGCCATTTCGAAGGCATTGTGACGCCGGCCGATCTCATGTCCGCCATCGCCGGCGAGTTTGCATCGGACAGCGATCTCTACACCCAGCCGATGGTCGTCGAGCGCGAGGATGGCAGCCTGCTCGTCTCCGGCCAGATGGCCATCGACGCGCTGGCCGAGCGCATCGACCTCGATCTCTCCGAAGACCGCGACTACGCGACCGTTGCCGGCTTTGCGCTGGCCGTGCTGCGCCACCTGCCCGAAGAGGGCGAGCATTTCAGCGAACAGGGCTGGCGGTTCGAGATCGTCGATATGGACGGGCGCAAGATCGACAAGCTGCTGGTCAGCGCGGAGGACTGACCGGCGCGCACGCGCCCGCGCCCGTTCGATCAGGCATAGGCATAAGGCCCGCCCGCCTCCAGCGCGCGCTGATAGGCAGGCCGTGACTGCACCCGGTCCAGCCAGGCGATGGTCGCGGGACGGCTCTCGTCCAGCCCGCCCCGGCTCCGCGCGGCCTCAAGCGGAAAGCTCATCATCACATCGGCCCCGCTGATCTGGTTGCCGGCAAACCACGGACGCCGACTCAGCTCGGCTTCGACATAATCGAGATGCACGTCGATCATCGGCTGGATGCGCTTGATGGCGACCTTGCCGACCAGCGGAATGCGGGCGAGGACGAGCTTGAGCAGCAGCGGCGGCATCATCGATCCCTCCGCATAATGCAGGAACATGCGGTATTGCAGCTTCCCGTCAGAGTCATCGGGCGGCCCGAACTGGCCGGATTTCTCCACCAGATACTCCACGATCGCGCCGCTCTCGATCAGCGTGCGGCCCTCGTCTTCCAGCACCGGCGACTTGCCGAGCGGGTGCACCGCTTTGAGCGCAGCGGGCGCGAACATCGTTTCGGGATCGCGCTCATAGCGGCGCAATTCATAGGGCAGGCCCAACTCCTCCAGCATCCACAGGATGCGCTGCGAGCGGGAATTGTTGAGATGGTGGACGATCATGGGCGTGCCCTTGCAATGATTGATCCCCCGCGCCCTTGTCCCTGATGGCAAGGGGCGGAGTCAAGGCAAGGGGCCGTGCTCTATGGGGCAGGCGATCAGTCCGCCGCGCTGCCGGCTTCCCGCGCGATTTCCCGCCAGCCGAGGTCGCGCCGGCAGAAGCCGCCAGGGAAATCGACCTGATCGACCAGCGCATAAGCGGCGTCGCGCGCCTGTGTGACCGTGGCCCCCCGCGCGGTGACGTTCAGCACCCGGCCACCACTGGCCACGAGCTGCCCATGTTTGAGCATCGTGCCGGCGTGGAAGATCTTGGCACCATCCGGCGCCACCGGAAGCGCGATGGGCGCGCCTTTCTCGGGCGTGCCGGGATAGCCCTTCGCGGCCAGCACCACGGTGAGTGCCGGGTCGGGCGCGAAGCTGGGGCCGCTGGCTTCGTCGAGCGTCCCTTGCGCGACGGAGAGCAGCAGTGCGACGAGATCGCTGGTCAGCCGCATCATCAGCACCTGGCATTCCGGGTCGCCAAAACGGCAATTATATTCGATGAGCTTGGGGCCGTCCGTGGTGAGCATCAGCCCCGCGAACAGCACACCGGAATAAGGCGTGCCGCGCGCGGCGAGCGTCGTTACCGTCGGACGGATGATCTGGTCCATCACGGCATCCTGCAGGGCAGGCGTGAGCACCGAGGCCGGGCTATAGGCGCCCATGCCGCCGGTATTGGGGCCAGTGTCGCCTTCCCCCACGCGCTTGTGATCCTGCGCCGAGCCGAAGGCGACGACGTTGGTGCCATCGGTGAGGGCGAAGAAGCTGGCTTCCTCGCCTTCCATAAATTCTTCCAGCACCACTTCCGCGCCCGATGCGCCGAAGCTGCCGCCGAACATGTCGCGGATCGCCTCTTCGGCCTCTTCGCGCGTCTGCGCGATGATGACGCCCTTGCCGGCGGCGAGCCCATCGGCCTTCACCACCACCGGCAGGCTGAAATCGCTCAGCGCCGCCAGCGCCACCTCAGCACTGGTGCAGCGGACATAGCCGGCCGTGGGAATGGCGGCATCGCGGCAGAGATCCTTGGTGAAGCCCTTGGAGCCTTCAAGCTGGGCGGCAGCGGCGCTCGGCCCGAACACCGGGATGTCCACGGCGCGCAGGCTGTCGGCAATCCCGTCCACCAGCGGCGCTTCCGGGCCGACGACCACCAGACCGACGTTGTTAGCGCGGCAAAAATCGATCACGGCGGCATGATCGGCAAGGTCGATATCGACCAGGCGCGCCGCCTCGGCTATGCCGGGATTGCCCGGTGCGGCGAACAGGCCGGTGCAGAGCGGCGATTGCGCCAGCTTCCAGGCGAGGGCATGTTCGCGCCCGCCACCGCCGAGCAAAAGGATATTCATGAGCGATTTTTCCGTCAGTGAGGATGCGTCCGGCCGCCTGTTAGCGCAGGAGCGCGCGGGGGACAATCTGACCGCGCTCAGCATTTCCGAACTGTCCGCCCAGCTCAAGCGCACGGTGGAGGACCGCTTCGGCTTCGTGCGCCTGCGCGGCGAAATTTCGGGCTTCAAGCGGGCCGCCTCCGGCCATGTCTATTGCTGCCTCAAGGACGATGCGGCGGTGATCGACGGGGTGATGTGGAAAGGTACGGCGGGCCGGCTCGCTTTCCGGCCCGAAGATGGACTGGACGTTATCGTCACCGGCAAGATCACGACCTACCCCGGGCGCTCCAAATATCAGATCGTCATCGAGAGCATGGAGCTGGCCGGCGAGGGCGCGCTGATGCAGCTCTTCGAGAAGCTCAAGGCGCGCTTGTCCGCCGAAGGGCTGTTCGATCCCGTCAAGCGCCGGCCGATCCCGATGCTGCCCGATGTGATCGGCGTGGTGACCTCGCCCACCGGCGCAGTGATTCGCGACATTCTCCACCGGCTTGCCGATCGCTTTCCGAGCCGCGTGCTGCTCTGGCCCGTGCTGGTGCAGGGTGAGGGCGCAGCGGCCCAGGTTGCGGCGGCGGTGCGCGGCTTCGGCGCGTTGCCGGCCGATGGCCCGATCCCGCGCCCCGACGTGCTGATCGTGGCGCGCGGTGGCGGCTCCATCGAGGATTTGTGGTCGTTCAATGAGGAAGTCGTGGTGCGGGCGGTGGCGGAGTCACCGATCCCCGTCATTTCCGCCGTGGGGCATGAGACGGACACGACCTTGTGCGATCTCGCTGCCGATCTCCGCGCGCCGACGCCCACGGCTGCTGCGGAAATGGCCGTGCCGGTGCGCGCCGACCTCGCGGTGCAGGTCGCTGAGCTGCGCGCACGGATGCAGCGCTGCGTGGCGCGCGGCTTGGACCGCAGCCGCGAGCGATTGGAAGCACAGCGGCGGCTCCTCCCGCGCCCGGACGTGCTGCTGGCGCAGGCCCGCCAGCGCGCGGATGACCTCGGCGACCGACTGCGGCGCGCCCTTTCCCACCGGGTGAGCCGGGCGCGGCACGAGCTGGCGGACGCATCCGGCGCATTGCGACCCGCATTGCTGCAGAGCCACCTCGCGCGGGAACGGCAGAAGCTTGCCAACATCCGGCTCTCCCCGCTGGTGCTCGAGCGCCGGCTGGGCGACGCGCGGCGGCAGCTGGATGGGCTGTGGCGGCTGGCGCAGTCGCTCAATCCCGATGCGCCGCTCAAGCGTGGCTTCGCCCGCGTGATGGCGCAAGGCCGGCTGGTGCGCTCTGCCGAGGAAGCGCGCGCGGCCGGGCGGGTAACGCTCAAGTTCGAGCATGATGAGGTGGCCGCACTGACGCAGCCCGATGCGGCGGGTGGCGACTCTCCGGCGGCCTTCACGTCCTCCGCGCCGCCACCGCCCGCGCCCCGGCCGGCGCGCAAGGCCGCCCCTTCCGCGACGCCAGCGCGGCAGACCGACCTGTTCGACTGACGGCGCGCCCTTGCATCGCGCCAGCCGCGCGGCCATGAGTGCGGCATGACAGGTTTCCGCTTCCGCTCTCGTTCTGTTCTGGCGGGAGGTCTGCTCGCCGCATTGGCCGGCTGTGCGACGGTCCCGGCACCGCCGCCGGAAGCCAGCGCGCTGCCAATCGAGGACGTGCCCGATCTCGCACTGCCCCAAGGGCCGGCGACGTTGCAGGTTCGCGGTACCCCCCGGCAAGGCGCGCTGCTGCGCGGTCTCGTCCCCGTCGGCACGCTGGGTCTTACGCTCGATGGCGTGCCGGTGGCCGTGGACGCCGAGGGCAACTTCATCATCGGGCTGGACCGCGATGCCCCGGCCACCATGACGCTGGAAGCGACCGGGCGTGATGGGCGCAAGCAGCGGCGCGTGCTGACCATCGCGCGGGGGGACTGGAAGATCCAGAACGTCAATGCCTCGATCACGGGCAGCGCTACCAGCGAGGAATTCCAGCAACGGCGGGCGGGCGAACTGGCGCGCATCGTTGCCGCGCGGGGAGATCCGCAACTGAGCAATGGCTGGCGGCAGACATTCATCTGGCCGGTGAAGGCGCGCATTTCCGGCGTGTTCGGCTCGCAGCGCATCTATCGGGGCACGCCGGGCAGCTACCATAGCGGGCTCGATCTCGCCGGGGGGCAGGGCACGGTCTATGTCGCGCCGGCGGACGGCGTTGTCGTGCTGGCCAGCGAAGACCCGTTCACGCTGGAAGGCAAGCTGCTCATCATCGATCATGGCATGGGCATCAACAGCGCCTTCCTGCACAGCGATCGGCTGCTGGTGAAGGAAGGCGATGTGGTGCGCCAGGGCCAGCCGCTTGGCGAGATCGGCGCGACGGGCCGCGTGACAGGTCCGCATCTGCACTGGAGCATGAAGTGGAACGATGCGCGGATTGATCCGTTACCGCTGGTTCAGGGCCAAGCGGCTCGCTGATCGACAATCAGGCTGGATGCCGTAGCGTCCGGCTGTCGGTCTCATTTGCTGCATTGCAGCACGATGTGCCAAGGCCACAGTGGCGGGTGCGGCGGTCTTAAAATGCCCCCTTTGAGCATCGGACGCTACGGAAAGCTACCCCGTGGGTCTCTCCGATTTCGCCACGATTTCCATGTTCATTCGAACTGCGGTGTGAGAAGATTAACAAATAGTTTCTAGGAAAACTGCGGTTCGGGACGATTTGTGTCGTGCTGTGTAGATCGCCGCTAATATTGTTACAGCGGACCGCAGGGCGCGGAGGCACCCGGATCGGCGATTTTGTTGCATGAATGTGACATGTACGGGAAAATAGCCCCTTCATGCTGCACCTGCGCTTTACACCTTTAACCAATCCGCACAGTTTCACGGCCATATAGCGCAGGGGCCACGCGTGTTGTCGTCGGGACACCGAGAGGGCGACGCACGATCCCCGCGTTTCGTGCGACCGGATATTCCCGGCCGCAGTTCGCAAATTCCAGAGCAAGGGACTGGATCGTGAAGAAAACAACATCGCAAACATTGCTGAAGCTGGCAGCTGCACCTGCCGTCCTCGGCCTCGCCATGCTGAGCTCCGCCGCACATGCGCAGGAGCCGCAGAACGCGGACGGCGCCGAGGATGGTGAGGTGATCATCGTTACCGGTTCGCGCATTGCGCGGCCTGAGTTCTCGTTTCCGAATCCGGTGCAGGCCGTAACGGCGGCTCAAATCGAACAGCGCGGTAACGTTAATCTGACGGACTTTCTTGTCACCTCCCCGGCATTGCTGGGTTCGCGGTCGAACATCGACGTCGCGGGTTCCAACCTGCCCAACGCAGGCTTGGTGGGCGTCAACAACCTCGATCTGCGCAATCTTGGCCCTAATCGTACCCTGGTCCTCGTGGACGGCCGCCGCCATGTCGCGGGGTATCCGGGCACGGCTGCTGTCGATATCAACACCATTCCCACCGATCTCGTTGAGTCGGTCGACGTGCTGACCGGCGGCGCCTCGGCAATTTATGGTGCCGACGGCGTTTCCGGTGTGGTCAACTTCATCATGAAGAAGGACTTCGACGGTCTTCGGCTTCGCGCGCAGTCGGGTATTTCTCAGCGCGGCGATGCGGGTGACCGGTTTGTTGCTGCCACATTCGGCAAGAACTTTGCTGATAGCCGCGGCAACATCACGCTGTCCTACGAGTTCAACGAGACGGACCGCTTCAGCCAGCGTCAGCGCCTCAACTATGGTAAGACCGGCCCGAGCTGGGCGTTGGTTCGTAACCCTGCCGATGGGACACCGGGCACCTCCGCCGACGATCCCAACGTGCCTGATCGTATTCTGCTGACCGACCTGCGCTGGGCGGACAGCTCGATCGGCGGTGCGGTCGACGTGAACGGTGACTTTACTCCGGACTTCACGGGTGAAGGCGGTGTGTATGATCTGGGTAGCTATGTACCGGGCACCAGCTTCACCGTCGGCGGATCGAGCACGCCGCGCGAGAGCTATTATGGCGACTTTACGCCTTATAACCGTCGTCACATCGCCAATGCGATGGCGCGTTTTGAGGTGAGCCCGGCCTTCGAGGTCTATCTGGAAGGCAAATATGTACGCTCCAAGGCGTACACGCTTTCGCAGCCGTCGTACGACTTCTACACAAAGCTTTACGAAGACAATCCGTACCTGCCAGCGGCGTGGGTGTCCGCGATCCAAGCTGCTAATGCGGCCGGCGATTGCGATGATGACGAAACGCCCGGTTTTGAAGAATGCAGCATCCGCATCAGCCGCGACAATTTCGACTTCGGTATTCGTCGTTACGAACTGGAGCGAGAGTTGTTCCGGACAGTGATTGGTGCCCGTGGCGATCTCGGGTCCAACCTGCGCTATGACATATCCTATGTGTTCGGTCAGTCGACCCAGACGGCGACAAACCGCAATGACCGCATTTCCGATCGCTATTACGCCGCGCTTGATGCGGTCTCGGACGGAAACGGCGGGGTCACCTGCCGTATCAACCTGCCGGGCCAGACCGAAATACAGTCCGACAGCTATAATAACACGGTTTATGCGGGTGTTCCGCTGACGTTCCAGCCCGGACAGTGCGTTCCGATTAATCTGCTGGGCTATGGAACGCCGTCGCAGCAAGCTCTGGACTTCGTGACTGTCGACCATTCCACATGGTCACGTCTCCGTCAGCACGTAGTCACTGCAGCGCTCTCGGGCGATACAGGGGGCTTCTTCGAGCTGCCGGGCGGCCCGGTTGGGTTCGCAGTAGGCGCCGAGTACCGCAAGGAATCGAGCGTATTCATCCCTTCCGATTATCAGCTTAACGGTTATTTGATCGATTCCGGGTTTGCGCGGATCGACCGGGGCAGCTTCGACGTCAAGGAAGTGTTTGGCGAGATCAACCTTCCGCTGCTGTCGCGAGTGCCGGGCGCCTATGAATTGTCGCTGGGCGGCGCCATTCGTTATTCGGATTACTCGACCATCGGCGGCACGACGACCTGGAACGTCAACGGCTCTTATTCGCCGGTTCGCGACGTCACCTTCCGTGGTACGTACTCGCAGGCTGTCCGCGCGCCTAACATCACCGAGCTGTTTGCTGGCGGAAGCGGTACGTACGAGTTCATCACGGACCCGTGCGGCATCGACCGGGTCGCCGAGGGCACTCAGTACCGCGCAGCGAACTGCGCCACCGCGCTTGCTGCGGTAGGGATCAATCCCTCCACGTTCAATCCCGCAGACGATGCAACCTCTCCTCAGAACAGCAGCATTCTGGGCTTCCAGGGTGGCAATCCGACCCTTCAGGAAGAAACGGCAAAGACCTGGACCGCAGGCGTCGTATTCCGCCCGACCTTCGTGCCGGGCCTGACGATCACCGCCGACTGGTATAGCATCCGTCTGAAGCAGGCGATCAACTATGCTACCGCTCAGGACGTAGTTGACCTGTGCTACGATCAGCCGGATCTGGACAACATCTATTGCGACGTCATCGCCCGCAAGGCGTCCGGCGCCGGGCAAGGCTATATCAGCACCTTCACGGTTATCCCTGAGAACGTCGCGTCGTATGAGACGTCCGGTCTGGACTTCGTTGTCGACTACCGGTTCGTTCCTGAAGGCGATGTTGGCACATTCAACTTCCGCGTTACCGGCAATGTTCTGAACAAGCTTCAGTTCGTGCCCAGCGCGGGCGCGGACCTGGAGAACGAGCTGCATAATTGGGAATATCCTGCTCCCAAGTATACCGCGAACTTCGATCTGACCTGGAACAAGGGCCCGTTCACGCTGAACTATGGTCTTGAGTGGTGGTCCAAGACGCGACGGGTGACGCTCAAGCAAGAGCAGGCCAATCCCGATTACGCACCTGCCGAGTACATCTGGTACAACCGCAAGTGGGAGCACAACATCTATGCCAGCTATAATGTCGACGATCGGTTCGACATTTATGGTGGCATCAACAATCTTGGCGATCGCAAGCCGGATGATGGTGGTGTTGCGTACCCGATCAGCGCCGTTGGCCGGTCGTTCTATGTCGGCGTGAAGGCGAAGCTTTTCTAAGCGACGCCGGAACCCAGAGAAAAAGGCCGGGAGGAGTGATCCTCCCGGCCTTTTCTTTTGCCTTTCAAGCTCGGCCTTGCCTCACCCCACCGTCAACACCAGTGCCCCATCGCCCTCATTGACGCGCACTGTCGCGCCGTCGGGCACTTCGCCGCGCAGGATGAGGTCGGCGAGCGGGTCTTGCAGATATTTCTGCACCGCGCGCTTCAAGGGGCGGGCGCCGTAGACCGGATCGTAGCCCACCCGGCCGAGCCAGGCGCGGGCGCCGTCGGTGAGGTCGAGCGTCACCTTGCGGTCTTTGAGCAGCTTGCCGACGCGGGCGACCTGAATGTCGACGATCGGCCCCATATGCTCCGCGCCCAGGCGGTGGAACAGGATGATCTCATCCAGCCGATTGAGGAATTCGGGGCGGAAGTGCGCACGCACCACGTCCATCACCTGGTCCTCCACCTTCTCCACCGGCTCATCGTCACCAAGGCTGGTGAGGAACTGGCTGCCGAGGTTGCTGGTCAGCACGATGATCGTGTTGGTGAAGTCCACGGTGCGGCCCTGCCCATCGGTCAGGCGGCCATCGTCGAGCACCTGGAGGAGCACGTTGAACACGTCGCCATGCGCCTTCTCCACCTCATCGAACAACACGACCTGATAGGGCCGGCGGCGGACGGCTTCGGTCAGCACGCCGCCTTCTTCATAGCCGACATAGCCCGGCGGTGCGCCGATCAGTCGCGCGACGCTGTGCTTCTCCATGAACTCGCTCATGTCGATGCGCACCATCGCATTGCTGTCGTCGAACAGAAATTCGGCAAGCGCCTTGGTCAGCTCCGTCTTGCCGACGCCCGTCGGGCCGAGGAACAGGAAGCTGCCGAGCGGCCGGTTGGGGTCCTGCAGACCGGCGCGTGAGCGGCGCACGGCGGTGGAGACGGCCTTCACCGCATCGGCCTGGCCGATCACCCGGCGACCCAGCTCCTCCTCCATGGCCAGCAGCTTCTCGCGCTCGCCTTCCAGCATCTTGTCGACCGGAATGCCGGTCCAGCGCGAGACGACGCTGGCGATGTCCTCACTGGTCACTTCCTCCCGCAGCATCGCGCCCTTGGAGGCGGACTGCGCCTCTTCGAGCTGCTTCTCCAGCGTGGGGATGGTGCCATATTGCAGCTCGCCCGCCTTGGCATATTCGCCGGTGCGCTGCGCCTGCTCCAGCTGGATGCGCGCGGCATCGAGCTGTTCCTTGAGCTTGGCCTCGCCTGCGATCTTGTCCTTCTCGGCCTGCCAGCGGCCGGTGAGTTCGGCCGATTGCTGTTCCAGATTGGCGAGGTCGCCTTCCAGCGCCGCCAGCCGGTCCTTGCTCGCCTGATCTGTCTCCTTCTTCAGCGCCTCGCGCTCGATCTGGAGCTGCATGATCCGCCGGTCGAGATTCTCGATCTCCTCGGGCTTGGATTCCACTTCCATGCGGATGCGGCTCGCGGCCTCGTCCATCAGGTCGATGGCTTTGTCCGGCAGGAAGCGGTCCGTGATGTAGCGGTTGGAGAGCGTCGCGGCGGAGACAATGGCGCCGTCCGCAATCCGCACGCCATGATGCGTCTCGTACTTGTCCTTGATGCCGCGCAGGATGGAGATGGTGTCCTCCACCGTCGGCTCGCCAACGAACACCGGCTGGAACCGCCGCTGGAGGGCGGGGTCCTTCTCGACATATTTGCGATACTCATCGAGCGTGGTCGCGCCGATGCAGTGCAACTCGCCGCGCGCCAAGGCCGGCTTCAAGAGGTTGGAGGCATCCATCGCGCCTTCGGATTTGCCCGCGCCGATCAGCGTGTGCATTTCATCGACGAAGAGGATGATCTGGCCGTCCGCGCCCTTCACCTCATCGAGCACGCCCTTGAGACGCTCCTCGAATTCGCCGCGATATTTCGCGCCGGCGATGAGGCTGCCCATGTCGAGCGCCATCAGCGTGCGGTCCTTGAGCGTGTCGGGCACGTCGCCATTGGCGATGCGCAGGGCGAGGCCCTCGGCGATCGCGGTCTTGCCGACGCCGGGTTCGCCGATCAGCACCGGATTGTTCTTGGTGCGCCGGGCGAGGATCTGGATGGTGCGGCGGATTTCCTCGTCGCGGCCGATGACCGGATCGAGCTTGCCCTCCCGCGCGGCCTCGGTGAGGTCGCGGGCGAACTTCTTGAGCGCGTCATAGCGGTCTTCGGCGGACGCGGTGTCCGCGGTCCGGCCACCCCGCAGGCTGTTGATCGCGCCATTGAGCGCCTCCGCCTTCACGCCCGCGGCGGCCAGCGCCTTGCCGGCGGCGGTCGTCGTGGCCAGTGCCAGGGCAAGCAGCAGCCGCTCGACGGTGACGTAGCTGTCGCCGGCTTTCTGCGCGACCTGCTCGGCGGAATCGAGCACGCGCACCGCGTCATTGTCGAGGCCCGGGGTCTGCTGCGCGCCCGATCCGCTGACGGCGGGCACCTTGGCAAGCGCCGCGTCGGTCTCGCGCAGCGCGGTCGCGGCATCGCCCCCCGCCGCCTTGATGAGGCCGCTGGCCATGCCCTGCTCATCCTCGAGCAGCGCCTTGAGCAGATGCTCCGGGCTGATGCGCTGATGGTTCATGCGGATCGCGACGGTCTGCGCGCTCTGCAGGAAACCCTTGGCCCGGTCTGTGAACTTTTCGAGATTCATACTATCTCCCTTCGCCCGCCACAGATGGTGTTGCCATTTCGCAACACAAGGGGCCGGTGCGTTTTTCTCCGGCGCGATCCGGGCAGCATGATCGACCGCTGCCAATATGCCATGCCAGCTTCCATGGGATCAACGCTCAAGCTCGCTGGCAGGTTCTCAATCCGGGGCCGGTTCGATCCGGCGCTAGGCTTGGCCGCCGCCTGCCGCTATGGTCCGGCCATGGTTCAGGCCGTCGCTGCTACGGGTGGCGACCTGTTGATATTCGTCGGAGATTCTATGCGTCTGACTGTTCGTCGTTCGACTGCCCTCATGTATCTGGGCGTTTGCAGCCTTGCCCTTACGGCATCCGTGCCGGCCTGGTCGCAAGCGCAGCCCGCCCCCAGTCCAGCAGCCACCGCGACGGCCAGCGCAGCCGTCAAGCCCGCGCCGCTCGCCGATCTCATCAAGCGAGTCGACATTCCCTACGAGACGTTCACGCTGCCCAATCGCCTGCGCGTGATCGTGCATACCGATCGCAAGGCGCCGGTCGTCGGCGTCACCGTCTACTACCGTATCGGCTCCAAGCATGAGCCGGAAGGCAAGACCGGCTTTGCGCATCTCTTCGAACATCTGATGTTCGGCGGGTCGGAGAATGTGCCCAATTTCGACGAGCCTTTGGTCTCGGCCGGCTCCACCCCGACCAATGGATCGACGTGGTTCGACCGCACCAATTATGTCGAGACGGTGCCGACGGGCACGCTCGATCGCGCGCTGTTCATGGAGGCGGATCGCATGGGCCGCCTGCTCGGCGCGGTGACGCAAGGCAAGCTCGACGCCCAGCGCGCCGTGGTGCAGAACGAGAAGCGGCAGGGTGACAATCAGCCCTATGGCCTGGTGGAATATGTGCAGCTTGAGACGCTGCTGCCCAAGGACCATCCCTATGGCCACTCGACCATCGGCTCGATGGCGGATTTGGACTCCGCCTCGCTGGAGGATGTGAAGGGCTGGTTCCGCGATCATTACGGGCCGAACAACGCGATCCTGGTGCTCGCCGGCGATATCGACGCCGCCACGGCCAAGGCGAAGGTCGAGAAATATTTCGGCGGCATCGCGGCGGGGCCGGCGGTCAAGCCGGTTGCCGCGCCCATCCCGACGCTGCCTGCACGCGTTGACAAGGTGATGAAGGACCGCGTGGCGACCACGCGCATCTATCGCATGTGGGTAACGCCGGGCCGCAATGACAAGGATGCGCCGTTGCTCTCCGTGGGCGGCGCGGTGCTCGGCGGCCTCGCCAGCTCGCGGCTGGACAATATCCTCGTCCGCGACGAACAGATCGCGGTGAGCGTGACGGCGGGCGTGCAGCAGTTCGAGCAGCTCGGTTTCTTCATGGCGACAGCCGATGTGAAGCCCGGCACCGATCCGGCGCTGGTCTCCCGCCGGCTCGATGAGATCATGGGCGATTTCATCAAGACTGGCCCGACCGCCGATGAAGTGACCCGCGTGGCAACGCGGCAGGTGGCCGGCGAGATTGCCGCGCTTGAAGTGGTCGGCGGATTCAGCGGCAAGGCGTCGACCTTGGCTGAGGGGCTGCTGTATTCGGACGATCCTGCCCAGTACAAGAAGGACCTGGCGGCCATCGCCGCCGCAACGCCCACGGCCGTGACGGCGGCGATGCAGCGCTGGCTCACCCGCCCCGTGTTTGCACTGACGGTCGAGCCCGGTGAGCGGGAAGCCTATGAGGATGCGAGCGTCGCAGCGCCGGGCGAGAATGCGCCGGCGGACGTCGCTGCGCCCAAGCCGACGCTGGCGATCCCGGACGTAACGCAGAACCCGGACCTCGATTTCCCCACGGTGGAGACGGCGACGCTCGGCAATGGCATCAAGCTGCATGTCGCGACCCGCTCGACCGTGCCGACGGTCAGCATCGCGGTCAATTTCGACGCTGGGCTTGCCAGTGACCGGCGGGACCGGATGGGGCTGGGCACGCTGATGCTCGACCTGCTGGAGGCCGGCACCACCAGCCGCTCGACCATCCAGATCGCCGAGGAGCAGGAGCGCCTCGGCGCCAGCATCTCGACCGGGCAGAGCATGGACCGCACGTCCATCTCCCTGTTCGCGCTCAAGCCCAATCTGGGGCCTTCGCTCGACCTGCTGCAGGATGTGATCCGCAATCCCGCCTTCGCCCCGAGCGAGATCGAGCGGCTGCGGACCATCCAGCTTGCCGGCATCGCGGCGGAAAAGACGCAGCCCAGCGGCCTTGCCAACCGGGCAATCTCGCCGCTGCTCTACGGCCCGCAGCATCCTTATGGCGTGGTCAGCGCGCGGGGCGAGGAGGCCACCGTGAAGGCGATCACGCGCGACGACCTCGTGCATTACCACGGCGGCTGGATCGTCCCGAGCAAGGCGGAGATCTTCGTCGCCGGCGACATCACCATGGCCGAGATCAAGCCCCTGCTGGAGGCCCGCTTTGGCAATTGGCCGCAGAACCGCATGGCCTCTCCGGTCAAGGATTTCTCGGTGGCGGTGCCGACGCCTAAGCCGGGCATTTACCTGATCGACCGGCCGCAGTCGCCGCAGTCCGTCATTCTGGGCGGGGTGGTCACCAAGGCGACCGGGCGCGATGACCTGGTCGCGTTCAACATGGCGAACACCGTGCTGGGCGATGATTTCCTCTCACGGCTGAACGCGGACATTCGTGAGGCCAAGGGCTGGTCCTATGGCGTGCGCGGTGCGCTCAGCCGGCGGCTGGAGCGCAGCCCCTATCTGGTCAGCGCGCCGGTGCAGGCGGACAAGACCGGCCCGGCCATCGCGGCGATGCGGGATCAGATCGTCAGCTTCCTTGGGCCAAAGGGCGTGACGCCGCAGGAATTCGGGCGCGTCGTCAATGGCGAAATCGCCGGCTTGCCGGGCAAGTTTGAGACCACCGGCGCCGTGCTCGGTCAGATGCAGGCGGATGCGCTGTTCGGCCGGCCGTTCGATTATGTCGAGACGCTGCGGACGCGCTATCAGGCGCTCACCCCGGCCCAGCTCGACGCGGCGGCGAAGCAGCTGATCGATCCCGCACAGCTGAGCTGGGTAGTGGTTGGCGACAAGAGCCAGATTGCGGATCAGCTCAAGCCGCTGGGGCTGCCCGTGACGGAGATCACCCCCGATGCGGCCCCCGCTCGCTGAATAACGTTCATTCCGGAAGGAGAGATGAAATGGCCAAAGTTGACGGCGCTTATGATTGCACCACCAAAACCCCGATGGGGGATCAGGCGAGCGTGTTCACCGTCGTGACGGACGGAGACACGTTCAACGGCACCAACGCGGGGCCGCTCGGCTCGCTCGATGTGAAGAACGGCAAGGTGGATGGCAACCGGCTGACCTGGATCATGGAGATGACCATGCCCATGCCGATGACGCTCACCTGCGAGGCAATCGTGACCGACGGCAAGATCAGCGGCACCATCGATGCCGGCGCTTTCGGCACCATGGCGATGACGGGCACGCGCCGGGGCTGAGCGCGGCGCTGCAGAGACGTTCGCCGGCAGCGGCGAACATAGAAAAGGGCAGCCTCCCGGTTGGAAGGCTGCCCTTTCTGTTTGGCGTTCTGGCGCGTGTCAGTCGACCGTAACGGTGACTGCGCGACGGTTCTGGGCCCAGCTGGCTTCATCCGAGCCGAGCGCGACCGGGCGCTCCTTGCCGTAGCTGATCGTGTTGATGCGGCCGGCATCGATGCCGAGCGAGGCCAGATAGTTCTTGGCGGCATTGGCGCGACGCTCACCGAGCGCGAGGTTGTATTCGCGGGTGCCGCGTTCGTCGGCATGGCCTTCGACGGTCACGCGCTTCTGCGGGTAGCGCATCAGCCATTCGGCTTGGCTGCGCAGCACGTTGCGATCCTCATCGTCGATGTCGCTCTCATCCGTATTGAAGAAGATACGGTCCGAGGTCACGCTTGCGACGAAGTCGGCCTGGCTGCCCGGGGTCGGGCCGCTCGGCGTGGGCGTGGGTGTCGCGGCCGGCGGCGGTGCCGTGTCAGCCGGTGCGGGGGGAAGAGTCTCCGGCGCCTTCTTGGCACAGGCCGAAAGGGCGAGCGCGGCACTGGAAACCAGCAGCAACAGGGGTGTGGTACGCATGGGGGCTTCTCCTACTGTCCTGAACACAAACCGGTTCGTCGTATGGTTGGGGCGTTTTGCCGACAAGTCAACCTGAAGATATGAAAACAAAGATGAATTATTGGTTCCCCGTCACTGAAGCAGCGGCCCCCAGGCGGGGTCCGAGCCGTCCACCGGCGTTACGATCTTGCGCTCGTTCACGCCGGTCAGATCGACCTGCCAGATGGAGGAATTACCGGAGCGACCGGCTGCGGTGCGGAAGAATTGCAGCACACGGCCATTGGGCGACCAGGTCGGCGCTTCATCCTGCCAGCCATTGGTCAGCAGACGCTCGTTGCTGCCGTTCACATCCATCACACCGACCCGGAAGTTGCCGGCGATTTTGGTGAAGGCGATGAGGTCGCCGCGCGGGCTCCACTCGGGCGTGGCGTAACGACCACCGCCGAAGCTGATGCGGCGCTGGCCCGAGCCATCCGCATTCATCACATAAATCTGCTGCCCGCCCGAGCGATCGCTCTCGAACACGACGCGCGTGCCGTCCGGCGAGAAGGAGCCGCCGACATTGATGCCCGGCGTGTTGGTCAGCCGTGTCGGGCGACCACCGGCGACGGGAATCTTGTAGATGTCCGTGTTGGCGCCGCTCGCCATCGAATAGAGCAAAGTGCGGCCATCGGGTGACCAGCGCGGGGCGAAGATGGCGCCGCTGCCTTCCAGCAGCACGCGTTGGCGGCCCTGATCGACATCATAGATGTAGATGCGCACGTTGCGGCCGACATAGCTCACATAGGCGATGGAGCGATAATCGGGCGACCAGCGGGGCGTGAGCGCCAGGCTCTGGCCATTGGTGATGAAGCGATGGTTGGCGCCGTCGCTATCCATGATGGCGAGACGCTTGACGCGATTGTCCTTGGGGCCGGTCTCGGCGATGTAGGCGATGCGGCTATCGAAGAACGGGCTCTCGCCAGTCAGGCGCGAATAGACAAGGTCGGCGCAGCGGTGCGCAGCCCGGCGCCAGTCGCGTGGTGCGACGACATAGCCCTGCCGGGCCAGCTCTGTGCCGAGCGACACGTCATAGAGATAGCAGCCGACCGTGATCTGCGAATCGCCGCCCGCCGAGCGGACGAAGCCCTGCACCAGCGCCTCGGCATTCATCGCGGACCAGCGCGCGAAGACGGGGCTGGTGACTTCCGCCATGGAGGGCGGCTGCACGCCATTGGGGCCGAGCGGGGTGAACAGCCCGGAGCCGCGCAGATCGTTGGCGATTACCTCGGCGATGCGCTGGCCGAGGGACTGGGTGGAGCCCGCCGGCGTTTCGACATTTTGCTGGGTCGGCATAGCCGGAACGGCGATCCGCAGATCGCTCTCGACCGGATTGGTGACGTCCACGCTGAGCTGCGCCGTGGCGGGCATCGCGATGAGCAGGGCCAGCAGGGCGCTGGCACCGCGCAGGGTTTTGCGTCGAAGGCTGAGCATCATCATGGTCACAGACTCGCATAAATGCGGAGCGGCCGGAGCCACTTCCACTGTTCATAAAATTCGGCGGGCAGGTTCTTGAACGGCGCGGCGCGCATCACGGCCTGCACGGCCCGCTCGGCATGGAGATCGGCCTGGGCGCGATTGCTGGCCGTCACGCCCTCCTGCCCGACGACCTCGACCCGGCCATCGATGCGCCCATCCGGTGTCAGGTGGACACTGAGCAGCGTCACCAGCTTTTCGGCATCGGCGCCGGAGGGCGGGCGCCAGTGCGGCTTGATCTGGCGCGTGATCTCGGCGTTCAGTGCGCGGGCCGCGACCGGGCTGAGCTTGGCGTTGGAGCCGCTGGTGTTGGGCGTCGCGCGGCTGGAGGCCGTTTCGGCATTGATGCCCTTGAGGAAATCGTCACCCAGTCGCGAGGCGCGCTGACGCGGCGCTTCCTCACGCGCTGGGCGGGAGGGCGCTGGCTTGGCGGCCGGCGTCTCGCGCGTGCTGGCCCGCTGTTCGCGCGGCTTGGGCGCGGGCGGCGGTGGGGGAGCCGGTTTGGGCGTCGGTGCCTGCGCGCGGGGCGGGGGTGGCGGGGCAACCGGATCGGGCTGCGCTGGCGTGGGCGCTGCGGCGGCGGGCGGCGGCGGCGCAGCATCGGGCTCGACCTCGCCAATTTCCGGCGCGGTGGCGGTCTGCGGCACGTCCGGCGCATGCTCGCGGGTCAGGCTTTCGAGCGCGACAGCATCCGCAAAGGTCACGTCGATCGTCGACGGCGGTTTTAAATCGGCGCTCTTCTGAAACAGGCCAAGCGACAGCGCGCCGAGCAGAAGCACATGGCCCGCCGTGGAAATTCCCAGTCCTAGACGCTCGCGCTGGTCCATTCCCCGCCCTTATTCGCCCGTCACTGAACGCACGGTGGACGGATCCGATCCGCCCATGCCAATGCCGGTCGTTACCAGCGCCACCCGGTCCAGCCCGGCGCGATTGAGCTCGCCCATCACGCGCATGACGCGGCCATAATCGAGCGCGGCGTCGGCGCGCAGGAACACCTGCTCGTCCGGGCCAAGGCCGGCGCGCAAGGCATTGAGCCGGTCGGGCAGGGCATCGTCGCTCACCGGATCGTCGTTGATGAAGACCGCGCCCTCCGGATCGACCGAGACGATGGCGGGCTTCTTGTCCTGGTCCAGCGCGCTGGCCCGGCTTTCCGGCAGGCGCACGGGCACACCGGTCACCAGCAAGGGGGCGGTCACCATGAAGATGATGAGCAGCACCAGCATCACGTCGACCAGCGGCGTAACGTTGATGTCCGCCATCGGCGCGCGTCGCCCGCCCCGCCGGTTGGAAGGCAGGTTCATACCCATCAGGATTCAAGCTCGCGGCTGAAGGTGGTGTAGAGCCCGTCCGAGAAGCGCTGGACCCGCGCTTCCAGCCGGTTCACGCCATGGCTCAGGCGATTGTAGCCGATCACCGCCGGAATAGCCGCGAATAGGCCGATGGCGGTCGCGAACAAAGCCTCGGCAATGCCGGGCGCCACGACCGCGAGGCTGGTGTTCTGCTCGCCGGCAATGGCGATGAAGGCGCGCATGATGCCCCACACCGTGCCGAACAGGCCGACGAACGGCGCCACCGATCCCACGGTCGCGAGGATGTTCAGCCGGTCGGAAATCTTGTCGATGGTGCCAGCCAGAGCAGAGCCCATGGCCGTGGCGAGCCGGTCGCGCGTGCCATCCGGATTCATGCCGCGCTGGGCGGTGGAGCGGCGCCATTCGGCGATGCCGGCATTGAGCACCTGCGCGCTCGGCAGGTCTTCGCGGCCGCGCTCCTTGGCGAAGGCGTCCATGTCCTTGGCCTGCCAGAAGGCGCGCTCGAACTCGTCGCATCCCTTGCGCATCCGCCGGAGCCGGCCGGCGAAGCTGAAGATGATGCCCCAGGTCCAGACGCTGGCCAGCAGCAGGCCGACCATCACCGCCTTCACGACGAGATCCGCCTGTAGGAACATGTCCACCGGCGACAAAGTGAGCGCATTGTCCGGCGCTGCGGCAGCAAGCATGAGGGTGAAAGTCATGGGCGGGGGTGTTTCTCCGGTCAGGAAGGAAGCGGCGCGAGCCGGCTGAAGCGATCGATCCAGTCAGCCGGCTGGCGGCGCGGGCGACCGGTGCTGTCGAGGAAGGCCACGGTGACGCTGCCCCGGGTCAGTTCCGTGTCCTCGCGCCAGACCGACTGGGCTATAACGCAGCGCGCCGCGCCGAGTTGCGTCAGCTGGCTGCGCACGGTGAGATCATCGTCCAGACGGGCCGGCGCGCGGTAGCGCAGCGCAATGTCCGTCACAGCATACACGCCCTCGCCGGATTCCTGCGCCGCGCGCTGATCGATACCGAGCTGGCGCAGCATGTCCGAGCGGGCGCGCTCCATATAGCGCAGATAATTGGCGTGATAGACGACGCCGGAAAGGTCTGTGTCCTCGAAATAGACGCGCACGGGGAAGCGATGTTCTCCGTTCTCAAACTGTCCCGAAGCGGGATGAAGGGCACTTTGCGAAGGCATGGGCGACCAGTCCTAACCGACGCGACTCGCGGCGGAAAGCCTTTTCAAGCGTCAGAACGCAGCAGATCTTCGTTCTATCGCACGGGGCCGGGCAGGATCGCTTTCCGCTTGTCGCCTCAGTCGAACAAACCGTCCTGGCTGCCCTCTGGCGGATTGAGGCCGAGATGCTTCCAGCCCGGCGCATTCAGGATGCGGCCACGGGCGGTTCGCGCGATGATCCCCAGCTGAAGCAGATAGGGCTCGATGACATCCTCGATGGTGTCGCGCGGCTCGGAGAGGCCAGCGGCCAGCGTTTCGGCACCGACCGGGCCGCCTTTATAGATGTCGGCGATCATCCGCAGGTAGCGGCGATCCATCAGGTCGAGGCCGAGCTGGTCGACCTCCAGCCGGGTCAGCGCGGCATCGGCGGCGGCGGCATCGACGACATCATGGCCGGCGGCGTGAGCGAAATCGCGCACCCGCCGCAACAGCCGTCCGGCAATGCGCGGCGTACCACGGGCGCGGCGGGCGATTTCGCTCGCGCCATCGGGGGCGATCGGCAGGTCGAGCAGCCGCGCCGCGCGGGTGATGACATGCTCCAGCTCATCGACGGTATAGAAGTTGAGCCGCACGGGGATGCCGAACCGGTCGCGCAGCGGCGTGGCCAGCATGCCCTGCCGCGTCGTCGCGCCGACCAGCGTGAAAGACGGTAGATCGATCCGCACCGAGCGGGCAGAGGGGCCTTCCCCGATCATGATGTCGAGCGCGCGGTCCTCCATCGCCGGGTAGAGAATTTCCTCCACCGCCGGATTGAGCCGGTGAATTTCGTCGATGAACAGCACGTCGCCTTCATCGAGATTGGTAAGCAGCGCGGCGAGATCGCCCGCCTTGGCGATGACCGGACCGGACGTGGCACGGAACCCCACGCCCATCTCCCGCGCGACGATCTGCGCCAGCGTCGTCTTGCCCAGGCCCGGCGGGCCGAAGAACAGCACATGATCGAGCGCTTCGCCGCGTGCGCGGGCGGCATTGATGAAGATCCGCAGATTCTCGCGCGCGCCCTTCTGCCCGACGAAATCGTCCAGCGTCTTGGGGCGCAGCGCGGCATCCATATCTTCAGGCGTGCGGCCGGCGGTGAGGAGGGGGGAGCTTGCCATCAGCCCGGCACCCTAGCGCGCGTTGACCAGCCCGTCACTTGGCAGCCTTTCGCAGCGCGAGGCGGACCAGAGCATCCAGAGAGGCGCTTTCGCCCAGCTCGTCCAGCGCGGCGCTGACAGCGATGCTCGCTTCGCCCGGCTTGAAGCCCAGCGAGGCGAGGGCGGAGAGAGCATCGGCCTGCACGCCCGTCGCGGCCGGGATCGCCGCGCCGCTTGCATCCAGCCCGATGGCGAAGGACCCGGTGGCGATGGCGCCCACCTTATCTTTCAGTTCGCGCACGATCCGTTCGGCAAGCTTGGGGCCGACGCCGTTAGCGCGGGCGACCATCGCCTTGTCCTGCGCGGCGATGGCGCGGTGCAGGTCGCTCGGCTCCAGCGCGGAGAGAATGGCCAGCGCCACGCGCGCCCCCACGCCCTGCACGCCGGTGAGCAGGCGGAACCAGTCGCGCTCCGCCTCGCTCGCGAAGCCGACCAGCCGGATGAACTCCTCGCCCACCAGCATCTCGGTATGCACGGTGACGGCCCCGCCGACGCTGCCGAGCGCGGACAGGCTGCGTGAGGACATACCGACGAGATAGCCCACGCCACCAACATCAATGACGGCACTATCCAGTCCGGTGGAGACGAGCAGGCCTTTCAAATGCGCGATCATAAGGCCGGTGTAGCGATGTTCCTGCTTCGTTTCCACCGTTTCTGAATGAGGCGCGCGTGGCTATTCATTCCCTTGCAGGTCGGAGCGCGGCCCGCTTAAGAGAGCAGCGCAGGGCGGCGTCCTTTTCCGTCCCGCTGATTGACAAATAAGCCCGCTTTGCCTATCCGCGCGCCTTCGGACAGACGGCCGCTCCTCCCGGATCGGGGCGAGGCGGCCATTTTTGTCGAGTCTGCAGAACCTGATTCGATTTTGAGGAATGAACGATGAAGCGCACCTTTCAGCCGAGCAACCTTGTTCGCAAGCGCCGCCACGGTTTCCGCCTGCGCATGGCGACGGCAGCCGGCCGCAAGCTGCTGAACGCGCGCCGCGCCCGCGGCCGCAAGAAGCTGACCGCCTGATCGAGCCCGGCGCGGACGGCGCGCTGCGGCGCGTCGTGGGTCGCATAACCCGCCGCGCCGACTATCTGGCCGCCAATCGCGGCCAGCGCGCACCCATGCCAGGCTTCGTGCTGCTGGTGCGCGATCGGGGCGATGGCGATCCCACGGCCCGCCTCGGCATTACCGTCACCAAGAAAATCGGCGGCGCTGTCATCCGGAACCGGATGAAGCGCCGTTTTCGTGCGCTTGCGCGCGAGATCCTCCCCGTTCACGCCATTGCCGGCGCCGATCATGTGCTGATCGGCCGCGAGGGCGGGGTCGAGCGGGATTATGCCTCGCTGGCCGCCGAGCTTGAGAAAGCGCTGCGGCGCGTCGCCAGCGGCAAGGGTGCCCCGCCGCGCGAAGGCGGACGGGGTCGGGGTGGTCGCGGCTCCGGTGGGAGCAAGAGGGTGACGCCCCCGGCGCCGCACAATGACCCTGCCCCGCGCAACGAGCCGCCCGCATGATGTCGATGAGGGATTGTCGCTCTGGCCCCGCACAACCCGTGCTCCTGCGCAGGCAGGAGGCTAGGACGGCAAGAGCAGTCGGTCGGGCCTTGGGCTCCTGTCTTCGCAGGAGCACGGTGATCGAGGCTGGAAGACCATGGCGTCGCCGCATACTCGACCACTCCGCCCCGTGATTGCGCGCCTTCTCATCCTCGTCGCGCGCTTCTGGCAGATCGGGCCGAGCCGGATTCTGCCGCCCTCCTGCCGCTATTCGCCGAGCTGCTCCCAATATGCCATCGAGGCCCTGCGGAAATATGGGGCGATAAGGGGTGGCTGGCTGGCGTTGAAGCGGCTATTGCGCTGCCACCCATGGGGCGGCTGCGGCCATGATCCGGTGCCCTGACGCCGAATCCCCTGACATGAGCTGACAAAGAGACGGAAGCCAAAGAGACGTGGACGACAAGCGCAACATCCTTCTCGCCGTGGTGCTGACCATTGCTATTCTCTTTGGCTGGCCGGTCATCAGCAATTATTTCTTCCCGCCATCGGCCCAGCCGATCGAGCGAGCCGAGCAGCAGGCGAAGCAGAAGGGCGCAGCGCCCAATGTGCGCGGCGGACCGCTGGCCGAAGGCGCGCAGGCGATTCGCCCGATCGAGGCCGTGCTGGGCGAAAGCCAGCGCGTCGCCATCGAGACGCCCAAGCTGCGCGGCTCCATCAATCTGCGCGGCGCCCGCATCGATGATGTCGTGCTGCCGACGCACCGCCAGACGGTGGATGAAAAATCGCCCCCGGTCCGCCTGCTCGCGCCGAGCGGCACGGCGGACGCCTATTTCGCGAGCTTCGGCTGGAGCGGCGAAGGCGTGCGCGTGCCGGATGCGAACACCGTGTGGACAGCCGACGGCACCAAGCTGACCCCGCAGACGCCGGTGACGCTGCGCTGGAGCAACGGCGCGGGGCAGACCTTCCTCATCCGCCTGTCGATCGACGAGGATTATCTGCTCACTGTCGCGCAGACGGTCGAGAATGCGGGCGGCAATGCCATCGCCGTCCGCAACTATGGCCTGCTCTCGCGCACCGGCCACAGCAAGGACAAGTCGACCTGGACGATCCACACCGGCCCGATGGGCGTGTTCAACGGATCGGCCAATTATGACATCGGCTTCGACAAGTTGGACAAGGATGGCGACAAGCGCTTCTCCACCACCGGCGGCTGGCTGGGCTTTACCGATCTCTATTGGCATGCCGCGCTCATCCCGGCGCAGACGCTGCCGGTCGATGCGCAGTTCCGCAAGGGCGCGAGCGACCGCTATCAGGCCGACCTGACCTATGCGCCCGCCGTCGTCCAGCCCGGCACTTCGCTCAGCACGACGAGCCGGCTGTTCGTCGGCGCCAAGGAAACCCCGGTGCTCGACCGCTATATGGACCAGCAGGGCATCGCGCTGTTCGACCGCGCGATCGACTGGGGCTGGTTCCGCTGGTTCGAGAAACCGATCTTCTATCTGCTCGACTGGCTGTTCCGCCACATCGGCAATTTCGGCGTGGCGATCATCTGCCTCACCTTCATCGTGCGTGGCCTGATGTTCCCGGTCGCCCAGCGGCAGTTCGCCAGCATGGCGGCGATGCGCGCCATCCAGCCGAAGATGAAGGCGCTGCAGGAGCGCTACAAGAACGATAAGCCGAAGATGCAGCAGGAGATCATGGCGCTGTACAAGACGGAGAAGGTCAATCCGCTCGCGGGCTGCCTGCCGATCTTCCTGCAGATCCCCATCTTCTTCGCGCTCTACAAGGTGCTGATGCTGACGGTGGATATGCGCCACCAGCCCTTCTACCTGTGGATCAAGGATCTGTCCGCGCCCGATCCGGCGCACATCCTCAACCTGTTCGGCCTGCTGCCGTTCACGCCGCCCTCGTTCCTCGGCATCGGCGTGCTGGCGGTGATCCTCGGCATCACCATGTGGCTGCAGTTCAAGCTGAACCCGGCACCGATGGACGATGTGCAGAAGCAGATCTTCTCGCTGATGCCCTGGATGATGATGTTCATCATGGCGCCGTTCGCGGCAGGCCTGCTGATCTACTGGTGCACCTCCAACATCCTCACCATCGCGCAGCAGTGGTGGCTGTATCGCCAGCATCCCGTGCTGGGGCAGCCGGCAGCAGATACGGCGAAGGGTTGAGGCGAGGGCAAACTTTGTTTGTGCGTGGCGGGCAGCTTGGTCGCTGGAGGGTTCATGGAAGAAAAACGCCCGTCGAAGCCAAATCTCCGTAAACGTGCGGATGAAATCAGATCGTTTCGCTGCAAGAACCTCATTGCGGTGATCGAGAACCCAAGTGATGTGAAGAACATCGGCACGGTCATTCGAAATGCGAATGGTCTGGGGGTCGAGAAGGTCTATGTGGTCGATCCTCGGCGCGCATTGCCTGACGACTGGCAAAACCTCCGAGAGAATAAGGCAATCTCTAAAACCTCGGTATCTGCCGTCAAATGGACGTTTGTGAAGCGCTTTGACAGTACGGCAGAATGTTTTGATCATCTTGAAGCAAACGGCTTCAAGTCAATCGTGACCTCGCCGCACGTGAAGGGCAAAACCTCGATTTTCCTCGATGAAGGCGATTACACGCTCCATCACAAGCTCGCTGTGTGGTTTGGGAGCGAAACGCTGGGAATCAGTGAGTTGGCTGTCGAGCGGAGCGAGATGTGTGTGAGCATTCCGATGTTCGGTATTATTGAAAGCCTGAACCTGGGGACCAGTTCGGGCATCGTTTTGTACGAAGTGGCGAAGCAGAGACGCGAATATCAGAGTCGCTTCAGGCTCCGGAAGCGGAGAGGCGAACGCTCCGAGCCGCTCCCCACTGTTATTGCGCCGCAGCGCGACCCAATGTGATCGAGTTATCGATCAGCTTTTCCGCCTTTCAGGTGACGCTTGCAGGTTAAGGCGCTAGGGGAGCGGCATGGATCACAACCCGCACAGCGATATTGACGACGACACCGCCGCCCGCATCGAGGAGGCCCGCCGGATCTTTTCCGGGCCGATCAGCTTCCTCAAATCCGCGCCGGGGCTGAACTTCCTGCCGCCAGCAGATGTGCCGGAGGTCGCCTTTGCCGGGCGCTCCAATGTCGGCAAGTCCTCGCTCATCAATGCGCTGGCCAACCGCAATGGTCTTGCGCGCACATCCAACACGCCGGGACGCACGCAGGAATTGAACTTCTTCGACGTGGGCGAGCCGCTGCGCTTCCGCCTCGTGGACATGCCCGGCTATGGCTATGCCAAGGCGCCCAAGGATGTGGTCAAGCAGTGGCGCTTCCTCGTGAACGATTTCCTGCGCGGGCGTGCCGTCCTCAAGCGCGCGCTGGTGCTGGTCGATGCCCGCCACGGCCTCAAGGATGTCGATCGCACGCTGCTCGACATGCTGGATGAAGCAGCGGTGAGCTACCGCATGGTGCTGACCAAGGCCGATAAGGTTAAGGCGACCGACCTTGCTATCGTCACCGAGCAAACCGCTGCAGAAGTGCGCAAGCGCCCAGCGGCCCATCCGCAGATCATCCCGACATCGAGCGAGAAGGGCATGGGCCTGCCGGAGTTGCGCGCGGCGGTGATTGAGGCGCTCGACTGAGGGCTGGTGGCGGGGGCGGGGCGCGGCATCTCAGGGATGCCGCTCGCGCTATTGGCCCCTCCTGCCGCAATATGGCTTATGTCGGGCGTCTCCATCGCGCCGAGCGCGTTCGAGCATTGCAGGCGATAGTGCAGGCAGCTCTCAGCCCAATACCAGCCTATCGCCCTGCAAATCCAAAAGACCTGGCCGCTGACGGTCAAAGCCGACAGTCCCGCCGTTTCACCTCTGGCTGCCGCTTCAAATGTCGTCGCCCATATCGTCCGTGTCGAGACTCGGGGGCGGGTCAGACATTTTGAGCCGTCAGATCACTTGGAAAACTCTCGCTTGCGGTCGACGGGCGTGACCGGGCCGCGCCGCCATTTTTGGACCAGGGCATCGGCACGCGTCTCATAATAATCGGCCGGCCCGCCCCCGCGTGACACCGGCACGGCATGGGTGGTCTGATAGATGCCGTCAAGGATACAATCCTGATTGATGTGCACATGCACGACCTGGCCGAACACCACCCGGAAGTCGCTGGGGACGCCATCCAGATCCTTGAGGTGGACGATTTCCGTCACCTTGCATTCGAACTGGGCAGGACTCGCCGCCACGCGCGGCGGCGCGACATCGATCGAGGCGATCTTCTCGATCCCCGCCATCTCGAACTCGTCGACCTCCGGGCCCACCTCGTCCCCCGTGAGGATCATCACGTCGGTGACATCGCGGCCAACCAAGTTCCACACGAATTCACCGGTTTCCCGCGCATTGCGGACGCTGTCCTTCTCCCCGCCGGACGAGAAGCCGATGATCAGCGGGCGATAGCTGGCGATGTTGAACAGGCTGAACGGAGCGAGATTCGCGACCCCCTCGGCGCTGACCGTACTGATCCAACCGATCGGGCGGGGCGCGACGATCGCGTTGGCCGGCTGGTGCTTCAGACGATGGCCCTCGGCCGGGCGATAGGAGTGAAATTCTCTCATGATGGCGCAGGTCCCTTGGCAAGCTTCATTATGCCGGAATTATTTCCGGTTTCTGACTCGCTAGGCCTATAAGACGTGTCTGCGCTTCCGTCTAAGATATTTTGGGGGGTGTGATTGAAGACCGCATTCACGACAGTTCGGCCGCCACGCGGTTTTGCGAGGCGGGCCGATAGCGGCAACGATGCAGAAAGGCCCTAAGCCAATCGGTCTAATCGCTCTGCACCGCTCTGCATCGCTCGGCCCATGCGGGCGAAGGCGGCGTTCATTTTCTCGGCCAGCGCTTCCTCTACGCCGGTGTCGATTAGCGCCTGTCCCATCGCTTGCGTCCATTGCCGGGTTTCCACATCGCCAAAGCCGATCTGGCGATGCGCGGACATGATGCAGGCGCCGGGCTTTTGCGTGAACCAGTCGCGTGGGCCGCCGAGCCAGGCGGTAAGGAATCCGGTCAGAGACTCCCGCATCGGGGCCAGATCGGGCGCATGTATCGCCCGCAATTCGGCAAAGCGCGGGTCCTGCTCCATGAGATCGTAGAAGCGCTCGACCAGCGCGCGCACGGCCGGCGTGCCGCCGATCTCGTCAAAGGGCAGCGGCGCGGGATCGGGTGGGGACACTTCGGCAGTGGTGGATTGGGTCATTGGGCGTGGCTCATGGCGCAGGGCTCCTCATCATGAGGTTTGCATGTCAGGGCCGGCGCCTCGTCGCCTTGCGCTGGATCAAGTCGGGGAGGGATCGCCTGGTGCGCAACCCGGTGCCCAGTCGAGCGGCGCGAGCGTGAACCCGGCAAAATCAAAACCCGGCGTGACGATGCAGGAGACAAGTGCCCAGCCTCGATCGGCCTCGGCGGCCTGCCAGTGGTGCGGGGAGATGACATGCTGCGGGATCTCGCCCGCCAGCACATCGCCGCCTAGGCGCAGGGCTGTGACCGGGCCTTCGTCGCCCGGCGCGATGGAGAGGCTGAGCGCGTGGCCGGCGTGCCAGAGCCAGGTCTCGCTCGCATCCACCTTGTGCCAATGGGAACGCTGCCCGGCCTCGAGCAGGAAATAGATCGCCGTCGCCCCGGCGCGCTCGCCGGGCATGGCCTCAGCCCGCCAGGTCTCGCGATACCAACCGCCCTCGGGATGCGGCCGGAGAGCGAGGCGGTCGATGAGGGCGCGGGCGGTGGGATCGGGCATGCGAGCCTTGTCGCCTGATTGCGATGCACCGCGCAAGAGCTTGACCGCGCGGTCCCGTGGCGGGAAGGGTGGGGCGCGACCATGACGTCCCTCTATCGCCTCGATGCCAGTGCCGCGCAGATCGGCGGGGCGCTCCATGCGGATGCCGGTGAGGACCCGTGGCCGGGAGGCTATATGACGCCGGGGCGCTATGGGCCGGTGATCGTGCGTGGGCGCGATGGCGTGCGCCGGCTGGTGCCGCGGCTATGGGGCGTGCCGCCGCCGCCGGCCGCGGCTCTGACGGGCGGCGCGCCGGTCGCGCATGTGCGCAATGTCGAGAGTCCGTTCTGGATCGGTACACTGCGGCATAACGAGTTCCGCTGCCTGGTGCCGGTTACCAGCTTTCAGCTCTGGTCGCAGGCGCCTGATCCACGCACCGGCAAGCGCGTCGCGCATCGTTTCTCGCTGCCGGATGCGGCGATCTTCGCGTTCGCGGGCATCTGGCGGGACAGCGAGGTGGCGAGTTTTGCGCTGCTGACCTGCGAGCCGAACCGGCTCGTCGCCTCGGTCAACCCGCGCACCATGCCGGTCATCCTGCATGCCGAAGACCATGGCCGCTGGCTGCGCGCGGACTGGAAGGAGGCGCAGCGGCTGGTTGCGCCTTACCCGTCGCAGGCGATGACGATGGATGATGCGGGGCCACGCTAAACAATCCCCTTCATCGTTCCCGCGTTCGCGGGAATAACGAGATAAGGAGGTCGGGCGCTCGCCAATGCCGCCCTTCGGCCACTTCGTTTGTGTTGCGTACAAATAGGGTGCAACCTACACTCCGCGCCACCGGCGACGAGTCCGTGCTTGCGCCGCAGAGACAAGAGGAGAGGCCCATGGCCAGGATCATCGGCGGTTTCGCCGTTTCGCACACGCCGACCATCGCGTTCGCCAAGGATGCGAACAAGCAGACCGATCCCGTCTGGGCGCCGATCTTCGAGGGGTTCGAGCCGGTCAAGCAATGGCTGGCGGACGAGAAGCCCGATGTGATCCTGTATGTCTACAACGACCACATGACCTCCTTCTTCACCCATTACTCGCATTTCGCGCTGGGCATTGGCGAAGAGTATGAGCCGGCGGACGAAGGCGGCGGCAAGCGCGACCTGCCCGCAATCAAGGGCGATCCCGCGCTCGCCAAGCACATCGCCGAGTGCATGGTCGCCGACGAGTTCGATCTGGCCTATTGGCAGGGCATGGGGCTGGACCATGGCGCCTTCTCGCCACTCTCCGTGCTGCTGCCGCATGAGCAGGGCTGGCCGTGTCGGCTGGTCCCTCTCCAATGTGGCGTGCTTCAGCATCCGATCCCCAAGGCGCGCCGCTTCTGGAAGTTCGGCCGCTCGCTGCGCCGCGCGATCCAGAGCTATCCCAAGGACATCAAGGTCGCGATCGCGGGCACGGGCGGGCTTTCCCATCAGGTCCATGGCGAGCGCTGCGGGTTCAACAACACCGCCTGGGACATGGAGTTCATGGAGAAGCTCACCAATGATCCGGAATCACTGCTCGACGCGACGGTGACGGATCTCGCCAAGCTCGGCGGCTGGGAAGGGGCCGAGGTGGTGATGTGGCTGCTGATGCGCGGCGCGCTCTCCGAACAGGTCGAGAAGCTGCACCAGAGCTACTTCCTGCCGTCGATGACGGCCATCGCCACGATGCTCTTCAAGGATCTGGGCGATCCGGTGCCGCCGGCCGAGACCGACGAGCAACTGCGTGCCCGCGCGTCCCGCGAGCTGGCGGGCGTCGAGGCGATCGAGGGCACCTATCCCTTCACCATCGACCGCGCGGTCAAGGGCTTCCGCATCAACCACTTCCTCCACCGCCTGATCGAGCCGGATTTCCGCAAGCGGTTTGTCGAGGATCAGGAAGCGCTGTTCGCCGAGTCGGACCTGACCGACGAAGAGAAGGACTTGATCCGTAGCCGCAACTGGATCGGCATGATCCACTATGGCGTCATCTTCTTCATGCTGGAGAAGATGGCCGCGGTGCTCGGCATCGGCAATATCGACGTTTATGCCGCCTTCAAGGGCCTGAGCGTTCCCGATTTCCAGAAGACCCGCAATGCCGCGATCACCTATTCGGTGGCCGGCAAGCAATAAGGGGCGCGGCTCGGATGCTCTGAGGGGGGCGGCAGACCTTGGTTTGCCGGCCTTTCTCATAGGGGCATCTGACAGCCTGCCGCATTTGCGCCACACCATACCGACCTTCGCCCGGACGGCGACAAAGTAGATTGCAAACTAACAGAATCTGATGAATAGATAGCTCCCTAACAACGATAATTGTCTGGGAGACTTTGCAATGAAGAGACCTGCGCGCGTGCTGCGTCAGCACGCCTGTTTCGCGGCCCTCGCCACCGTCCTCGCTTTCCCTGCTTTCGCGCAGGACAGCGCCCCCCAAAGCGATAGAGCAGATGCAAGCGACGAGGCCATCGTGGTCACCGGATCGCGCATCGCCTCCGGTTTCGACCGGCCGACCCCCGTGGCGGTTCTGGGTGCTGAGCGACTGGAAACACGCGGCATCACCAATCTCGGCGATGCGCTGAATGAGCTGCCTGCCTTCCGCGCGACCAACTCACCGGCCTCGACCGGTCTGGGCGCGGCCGGTGGCTATGTCGGCGGTCGCATCCTCGATCTTCGTGGTCTGGGCGCGGTGCGCACGCTGACCCTCGTCGACGGCAAGCGCTTCGTGCCGTCCACCACGCAGGCGACGGTCGATACCAACATGATCCCCTCGATCATGCTCCAGCGTGCCGAAGTCGTCACGGGCGGCGCCTCGGCCGTCTATGGTTCGGACGCCGTGTCGGGCGTCGTCAACCTGCTCATCGACAAGGCGTTCACGGGCTACAAGGCCAATGCCCAGGTCGGTTTCTCGCAATATGGCGATAATTTCACCACCCAGTTCGGTGCGGCCGGTGGCTGGCAGATCGGCGAGACACTGCATCTGCTCGTGGGCGGCGAGTATGAAAAGGCGGAGGGCGTGGAAAGCTGCCCGTCACGTGACTGGTGCGCCAACGGCTTCATCAACATCAGCCGCAATCCCGGCGTGACAAGCCTGCCCGCCAACAACATCCTGGCGGGCGTCTACCCCTGGACGGCGCCCTATAACGGCATCACCACGCCGCCGAGCTCGGCTTATGCCGGCCGTCTCGTCCCGGCTCTCCGCGCGATCGACGGCATCGGCTTCCGCGCCGACGGCACGCCGTTCCGCACCACACAGGGCACGCTGGCCAACAACCTCTACCAACTCGGCGGCACCAATGATGGGCCGGGCGAGAACATCTATTTCGATTTCCCGATCGTCTCCCCCACCAAGCGCTACAACGCCATGGCGTTCGCCACGTGGGAAGCCACGCCGGCCCTGACGATGGAGTTCGGCTTCAACTACGGCCATGGCGAAGGTCGCCACCGCGCGGTGCCATATCGCAATACGGCCATCACCATCCAGCGCGACAACCCGTTCATTCCCACCTCCAGCAATCCCGCGCTGGACCTGCGCACCATCATGGACGCCAATGGCCTCACCAGCTTCACGCTGGGCAAGGGCTTCAAGGATGTTGGACCGGGCCAGCTGGTCGTGAAGAACGATGTCTATCGCGCCGTCGCGTCCGCCAAATATGAGATTTCGCCCAACTGGTCGGCGGACATCTATTATCAGTTCGGCCGCAACGAGTTCCGCAGCGACATCACGGGTGGCACGATCACCTCGCGCATCCTCAAGGCGCTCGACGCGGTGGCCGGGCCCGGCGGTGCGCCGGTGTGCCGGGTGAATGCCGATGCCAGCACAACCAATAACGACCCTGCGTGCGTGGCCCTCAATCCCTTCGGCTCCGGCCAAGGCGCCACCTTCGCGGCGGCCAAGGCCTATGTCACGGCCGATGCCTTCCAGACCAACATCACCACCCAGCATGTCGTCGCCGCCAACGTCACCGGCTCGCTGTTCGATCTGCCCGCCGGGCCGCTCGGCGTGGCTGTTGGCGCGGAATATCGCAGCGACAGCGTCAGTGGCGATGCCGATGCCAATTCCAAGGCGCTGGCCTTCTTTACCGGCAACGGATCGGTTATCTCGGGCAAGATTCAGGTGGTCGAGGCTTATGGTGAGGCCGAAGTGCCGATCCTGCGCGACACGACGTTCTTCCGCGAACTGAGCCTGAACGGCGCCGTCCGCCGGACCCACTACAAGCGGTCCAGCGACTTCTTCCCGAGCAGCACGGTCAATGTGACCACATGGAAGGTTGGCGGCGTCTGGGCGCCGGTCGATGCGGTCCGCTTCCGCGTGACCAAGTCGCGCGACATCCGCGCGCCCAACGTCTCGGAACTGTTCGGCCCGATCACCAGCGCATCCGGCATTCTCAACGATCCGGCGCGTGGCGGTCAGCAGACGGTCGTGCCGATCACGCTGGGCTCCAACCCCAATCTGCGGCCGGAAAAAGCGGACACGTTTACCGCCGGCATCGTCTTGCAGCCAAGCGGTGGGATGCTCGGGCGTTTCCGGGCGTCGGTCGATTATTATGACATCAAGATCAAGGATGCGATCAGCACGCTCGGCCAGCAGAACATCGTGACGCGCTGCTCGCAGGGCGATACGCTGAGCTGCTCGCTGGTCACGCGCGATGGTGGTGCGGCCAACGGCGTCATCACCAATGTTCGTGACGTTGTGCAGAATGTGAACCAGCTCAACGCCCGCGGCATCGACATGGAGCTGAACTATCGGCAGCCCGTCGGCGCGGCCAGCGCGGTGAACCTGTCCGTCATGGCCAGCCATGTCATCGATCTGGTGACCGTGGACGCGGTTGGTCCGGTCGAACGGGCCGGCCAGACGGGTCTGCGCGGCGGTACGCCTCCGGGCATCCCCGACTGGACGGTTGACGCGACCGTGGGCCTCGACCTGGGTGAACTGTTCTCGCTCTCCACCCATGTTCGCTGGATCAACAAGGGCTTCTACAACGCGGCGTTCATCGGCGCCGAGCAGCCCGGCTATGTGATCACGGCCTCCAGCAGTTCCAGCACCAACGCCATGCCATCGCGCACCTATGTCGACATGATGGGCACGGTGAAGGTGCCGGTCGGCGGCGATAACAAGTTGAGCGTCTATTTCGGCGTGGACAATGTGTTCAATGTCGATCCGCCGAACTTCCCCGGTGCGAACGGCAGCGGTAACAACGTGCTCTTCAACCCGGTTGGGCGCATGTACAAGGCCGGCATCCGCACGTCCTTCTGATCCCCCTGCCGTGCCGGGCGCGTTTCGTCCGGCACGGCACCCTTTGGCGCACAGGCCGGCCGACGGATCGCTCTTGACGGAGCGGGTGCAGGTGCGGGAGGTCTGCTGGAACGGCACGTAAGGGAGAATGATGGTCGACAAGGCTCCGTCCGCACAGGGTTCCACCAGCGAAGAGGACGCAGCGACATCGCGCAGCCTTCCGCGATTTGGCGGTTTTCCCATTGAGGATGCCACGCGACATCTCTCCAATTTCTACGCCGGGGCCAAGCCCGACGAGCGGACCGTCACCTTTTTCCGGACCACGCGCGCGCTGGTCGTGGCGGCACGGCGCTGGCGCAAGCTTGCCAATGACAAGGTCCGCAGTGTCGGGCAGAGCATGGCGCGGTGGGAGACAATGTATCTGCTCGCCTGCGCCCGCGATGACCTCTCCCAGCGCGAACTGGCCCAACTGATCGGCGTTGAAGGGCCGACCATGGCCCATATGCTCAACACGCTGGAACGCGACGGCCTGATCGAACGTGCGCAGAGCCAGGTCGACCGGCGGGTCGTCCACAACCGGATCACCGAGAAAGGGCTGGCCGCCACGCGGGATATCATGGCGATCACCAATGATCTGCGCGCGGACATCCTGCGAGACATTCCACCTGAGAAGCTGGCCATTGCGCTTGAGGTGCTGGAACAGGTCCACGCCCGGCTGGACGATTACTGCTGAGGCGCGGCGATGCGGCCGGTTACGGCCGTCCCGTTGCGGTCTCTTCCTTCAGCGAGAACAGCACCGGCCATTCCCAGGCGCCCCGGCAGACCGGCATGGAGCGGGCTTCCGTCAGCCGAAAGCGGGTGCCATCCCAGCGGTAGGTCTCCGCCGTGCCGCAGTCGCCAAGGCCCCGGCCCTTGGCGAAGCTGGAAAGCTCACCGCGTGAAGGATTCCAGCGGGCGTTCATGATCAGCGGCGGGGCGCTGGCATCGCCGGTGAAGCCGGGGAGATGATCAAACGGGGCGAAGGCGATTGTCCGGTTGCCGGGCTCGCCGCTTGCGATCAGCGGGACGGCGCTCACATTATATGCGCCCGCATCGCAGGGCAGCAGCAGCAGGACATGCCCCGCATCGAGCGTATGGAGATCGGGCTGGCGACTGCTCTCCAGCCCGCTCTCGCACTGCGCCAGGCGCTGGGCCGTGGCTTGATCTTGCGGCGTGAGCGCAGGCGTCGCCACATCGGCGAGGAGCGGGATCGTCTTGGGCAGCACGGGGTCGGCCGGCAGCGGCCGCGCCATGTCGGCCGGGCCATCACCGATGGCGGCAAGCGCGCCACGGCTGCCGATGCGGCCCTGCTGCTCATCCATATAGCGCAGTGCCGCCGCGACGCCCTGCAGCGACGGGGCGCCGATGACCGTCCGGTTGCGATCGTATAGCTCGAACACATAGCTGGAGCCCATGGACCGCACGACCTCCAGCGCGGTCTGGCCATCCAGCGCAATCGTGTCGCCATCGACCTTCTGCCGCACACGGCGCGTGCCATCGATCATGAAATCGACCCGGTCGCGCAGCCGGTCGGCCAGCAGCACGCGCAGGCTGGTGGCGCCCGCAGGGCCGCCATCGCGGTGAATGAGGATCAGCAGCCGGTTGGGCGTATCCACCCCTTCCGGATTCAGCGATACCGCACTGCAGGACAGGCGATTGTCGCAGCCCACGGCCCAGTTATCGAAAACACGCAGACGACCCAGCACCGGTTCTGCCACAACGGGCGCGGTCGAGAGGACAGACCCCGACGTCTGCTCGCCGCGCGGCGGGGCAGCGGGCGCGACCGTGGCCAGGCCCGTGAGAGCCAGCGCGCCCATGCGCAGAAGCCGTGAAATCCTTGTCATTCCGCGAGTCATAATGCAGTTGAAGCCAATGGTGTAGCGCCAAGCTGCATGTGTTGCGACAGCCCGTGGTCAGCAAGCCGGGCCAAGTGGATCGAAAGGACACAGATATGCGCAGAATCGCTGTGATCGGCGCCGGCCAGATGGGCGCGGGCATTGCGCAGGTGAGCGCTCAGGCCGGCATGGATGTGCTGCTGCGTGATATCGATCTCGCGCGTGCGGACAAGGGCAAGGCCGGGATCGAGAAGCGACTCGCGCGCGCCGTGGAGAATGGCAAGCTGGAGCAGGCGGATGCGCAGGCGGCGCTGGCACGGATCACGCCCGTGGTGGCGCTCGATGAGGTCGCCCGGTGCGATCTGGTGATCGAGGCCGCGACCGAGCGGGAGGACATCAAGCGCGCCATCTTCGCGGAGGTGGGCGCGGTCCTGGCGCCGGATGCGATCCTTGCAACCAACACCTCGTCCATTCCGATCACGCGGCTCGCGCAGGCGGCGCCCGACCCGGCGCGGTTCATCGGCGTGCATTTCTTCAATCCCGTGCCGGTGATGGCGCTGGTGGAGGTCATTCGCGGCCTCGCCACCTCGCCGGAGACGGTGCAGGCGGTGGAGGTCTATGCGCAGGCGCTGGGCAAGGAGGTCGTCCATGCGTTCGACGCGCCGGGGTTCATCGTCAACCGCATCCTGCTGCCGATGCTGAACGAGGCGATCTTCGCGCTCGGCGAGGGCGTGGCCAGCTTGAGGGACATCGATAGCGCGATCAAACTGGGCCTTAACCACCCCATGGGTCCACTGACCCTGGCTGATTTCGTGGGCCTCGATACCTGTCTGGAGATCTGCAAGGTGCTGCAGGAGACGACGGGCGATCCCAAATTCCGGCCGGCGCCGCTGCTCGTCAAATATGTCGAAGCCGGCTGGCTGGGGCGCAAGACGGGCAGGGGCTTCTACGATTACGCCGGCGACGAGCCCGTGCCGACGCGGTGAAAGGCCTTTCGGCGCGCGCGCTGGCCGCACAGCAAGGAGCCCCGTGTCCGCAGACACGAGGCTCCCGCTCCCACATCGTAAAGGCTGTGCTTAGCTGAAGCTGATCGCCATGTTGGGGCGGCGTGCGCGCAGCGTGCGGCCGATCGCAGCGAAACCGATGATCATCATCGCCCAGGTGGCCGGCTCCGGCACGGCGGGCTTGACGGTGTAGAACAGCAGGTCCTGCTTGCTGCTGTTGGTCGCGACCCAGAAATCCAGATTGCTGTTAATCGTGCCCTTGTTGGCAAGGTAGGAATTGGCGGTGTTGATCAGCGCGGACTCGCCTTGGCTCGCCCATTCGAGCTCGAAGTAACCGGCGCCCAGGTTCTTCGAGTTGCTCGTTTCGTAGCGAGTCTCCCAAAGCGCCAGTTGCAGGGCAGCGGACTGAGTCTTGTCGCCACCGGCATAATTGCTCACCAGCGCGGCGACGTCGTTATAAAGAGAGCCGCCCAGATAATCGCTCAGCGACACGACATTGAACGTGCCGGTGCTCGAGTCCTGGGTGACTTCGAGACAGTAAGCCAGGAAGCTGACCGCCTTGCCGTCCCACGTGCCGGAGATATTCTGGGGCGAGAACGAGCCGCTGTAGGAGGTGGTGTTCCACCACGACGAACCAATGCTCACCTCGCCGCTCGGGCTGCTATACTGCGTCGAGAGGTTGTTGATGACGAAGGTGCTCGCGTTCGCGGCAGTTGCGGAGGCGATAGCGGCTGCACCGGCAGCGAGAGCGATAAGCGTTTTCTTCACGGCGATGTTCCCTTCAAAAGTCCTGAAGCCGGTGTGAAGGAATACATCTCGATACAAAATGGTATTAACTACGATTGGACGCTCGTTAACTTCGATTATCGCAAAATAATCAGGAAATTCTGAGAGGAAGTTTTAAGAGATTTAGTTAATGATCCAAATGGGGTCATTAACTATGATGAGCGTTTATAAGACGCTACATTTGCGAGTGGCGTGAGGCTGCGAATCGGGAAACAATGAAGGGGCGGCGGCGCCGCTGCCGCATTTCACGATTGTCGCCCCGGGCTTGACCCGGGGTCCAGTTGGCCTTCTTGCGAAGAAGGCGTGCCGCTTGAAACGTCCGAACACGGAAAGCCGCAATGTATTTGGCGATGCGCGCGAAAGAAAAGCTGGACCCCGGGTTAAGCCCGGGGTGACGGTGGGGGGCTCAATTTCCCCTGATATTCTCGCCGCCCTCATCTCCGGCATCGTCGGCCTGCGCCGCTGCGAGGTCCTGCAGCAAGGCGTCCACATCGAGCGGCTGGCTGCGGTCATGCGCCTCGATGCGATCGCGCAGGCTCTGTGCCCACGTCGCGCTGGGGCCGCCGTGCGGATCGAACGCCAGCGGGCCAAGGTTGATCAGCGCGTCATTATAGCGCTGATCCCGCAGCAGCTGCATCACCAGCATCGTGCGGAGATTTTGGTCGAACGGCGCCAGCACCACAGCGCGCTCCAGCCCGGCCACCGCATTCTCCGTCGGGCGCCGGCCCTGCTCAAGGAAGCTGCGGTAGAAATATTGCAGGGGCAGCGGATGATTGTTCTCGAACCTGTTGAGCTCGATGAACGGGCGTCGCGCTTCGGCATAGGCCGCGCTGGCGTCCGGGGCGGATTCCGCCTTGCGGAACAGCGCCCTTCCTTTCGCCAGATAGGCGCTCACCTGCCGGTCATCGAGCTCGAGGGCGGTGTTGGCAGCGGCGAGGGCGGCATCCTCATGACCCGCTTCCAGCTCGGCTTCGGCCAGCGTGGCGTGCAGCGCGGCATCGTTCGGATAGCGCGGCGCGAGAGCACGCAAGTCCGCCACCAGCGTCTCCAGCTCCTCGGGCGAGGGACGGTTCTTGAGCTCGATCCGCAGCGGCATGGCCGCCGCTTCGCCCTCACTCAGCGCGCGGACCGAGACAGGGCCGGGCTTGAGTGTGGCGGCAGGGAGCTCCAGATAGGTCATCCGGCTCTGCCCCAGATATTTGTCCAGATCCCGCTGCAGGGCATTGAGATCGCCAAAGGCGCCTGTCGCCGCGTCCGTGAGGCTTTTGCCACTGCGCAGCAGGCGCAGATAGATCGCCAGTTGCCCGGGACGCTCCTTGCTGAACGTGAGGTAATGATAAAGCAGCCAGCTCCGCCCATAGAAGGCAGCGCCCTGGGAGGCGGATTTCGGATAATGGCCCGAATTGAGGATTTGCGCGACGGGGATGACATCGCCGTACATCAGGTCGCCGGCGCGGTGCCTGGCGGGCATCCCCAAGCCGACATTGCCGTTCTTGCGGAATTGGGCAGAGGCGAAGAACTCGGCGGCGCCTTCCGAAAACCAGAGCGGCATGCCGTAGCTGCTGGTCGAGATCAGATAATGGTGCGCATATTCGTGCAGCAGCGCGAGCATCGGCATATCGAGCGTGGTGTTGCTGGTCTTCACCCGGGGAACGATGGCGAAGGCATCCCCCGCGCGCGGCACGTAGAACGCGTAGGTATATTTGCTGTCGCCGCCCTGCAGCCTGCGCACGTCCTTGTCGCTGCGCACGACATAGACGGTCACGCGGTTGGACGGGCTGGGCGGCTCCATCTCAACCGAGAGCACATAGCCCATGGCGTGGTGGAAGCGTTCGAGCTGGTCGGAGAATTGTTTGATCTCCTCCGGCTTCTGGTCGGCATAGATGACGAAATTCTCGCTGGAGGCTTCCAGCCAGGCCGCCTGCGCAGGCGGTGCCATGGTCGCAAAGAACAGTGCGGCCCATGCTAACAGTTTGATCGGCATTGCTATTCATCTCCCCCACGATCGGACGCTAGGCAGGCGCGCGAGGGACGACAAGGGTGAAATGCGGCTGTCCGCGATGCACGATGTCTTTTTTAGAGCGCCCCCCGCCACCAATATGCCGCCCGCACGTTGCGCGGGGATGAAACTGCGTATCCATGCCGCGATCGATTATGCGCTGCCCCAGCCGACCGATCTCATCCTCCATATCGAAGCGGCGCATCTGCCCGAGCAGACGGTGTCCGATGCCCGGCTGGACCTGAGCGTGCTCGATCATTTCGCCCGTGTCGCCGCGCACGATCATATCGGCGAGCGCGTGCTGATGCGCGCGCAGGGGCAGTTGAAGGCCGATTATCATGCGACGGTGGAGATCCACCGCCTGCTGGCCGATGTGAGCGGGCTGGAAGCGCTGCCGCCGCACATGCTGCCGGGCGAGGCCGTGCAGTATCTGCTCGATTCTCATTATTGCCCGGGCAGCCAGTTCATCAGCTTCGTCGGCGAGACGTTCGGCGATCTGCAGGGCGGGCAGCGCATCGCCGCGATCCGGGATTATGTCAGCGGACATTTCCATTACCTGCCCGGCGTGAGCACGCCCGAAACGACGGCGCTGCAGACCTTCGTGCGCCGGCAGGGCGTGTGCCGCGATTTCGCCCATATGGTGATCGCGCTCGCCCGCGCCTCCTGCATCCCCGCCCGCTTCGCCAGCGTTTATGCGCCCAATGTCACCCCGCAGGATTTCCACGCCGTTGCCGAGGTCTTCCTGGATGGCAGCTGGCATCTGGTCGATGCGACCGGCATGGCCACGGAAGGGGAGATGGCCAAGATCGGCATCGGCCGGGATGCGGCGGACGTGGCCTTCCTGACTTCCTTCGGCCCGGTCATCATGAACAGTCAGACGGTCGAGGTTGAGGTGGTTGAGCAATAAAGCCGGCGTCCGGCTCAGGGCGCCGCATCGCCCTTGAAGGGATGGGCATCGGACCAGGCGCAGCCCGAGCGCAGCGCATCGCCGATCTGGAGCGTGGCCACGAACGGATAAGTGCGGTCGGACATGCCGTCCGAACAATCGCCCGGCGTCAACGTCATCGTGAAGGGCGCCGCGTTCAGCGTGCCGCTCCATGAGAGGCCGCCGCGCCCATCGAACCGCTCCACCGCGACCCGCTCGCCCTTGGGCGTCTCGGGCGTTTCATAGACCAGCGTCTTGCCGACGACCTGACCACCCCAGAACGGCTCAGTGCCGGTGAAGCGCACGGTCTCGTTCGCCGCAATCTCCGAATAAGGGCGGTTGTCGTCGCGATTCCCCGGCACATTGGGCTCATCGCCATGCGACTGGCAACCGGCGAGCAGCAGCGCGAGGGGCAGCGCCCGAACGATGTTGAGAGTGGCGGCGTCGATCATGCCTCCCCTCTGCGCCCGCTATGCTTTGCGGGCAAGCGCTTTGCGATGCGAGCGGCAGGTGGGAGCGTCGCCCACGTTCAAACACCCATTAACTTCATGCTGTTAGTGACAGGTCGAGTCGGAAGCGACTTGCGCTGACCGCACTTGCCGGGTGATGCTGATGCCACAGGAAATTCTCGCACTGATCGACAAGCCGTGGCTGCTCTTCATGCTGCTGCTTGCCGGCGCGCTGTTCGGCATGGTGATCGAGCGGTCTCTCGAGAAAGCGAGCCGTGCCAAGCGTCGCGCATGGTGGGAAAAGCGCAATGCGCGGCGGGCCTATCATGCCGGCATGGGGGTGCAGGATAGTCCCCGGGCGGGCCTGCGTGATGGACCGGACGCGGCCGACCAGCTCCGCACGGTGATGAACGCATCCTTCTTCCCCCGCGCCCTCCTCAACAAGCCGGAGCGACGGCTGCTCGCCCATATCGACCGGGCGCTGGCCGAGGATGCGCCGGGCTGGCGGGCGATGGGGCAAGTGTCGCTCGGCGAGATTCTGGGCAGCCGGGATCATGAGGCGTTCCGCGCCATCAATGCCAAGCGGGTCGATCTGCTGATTGTCGACCGGGATTGCCGGCCGCTTCACGCGGTGGAATTTCAGGGCACGGGCCACCATCAGGGCGCGGCTGCCGCGCGCGACGCGGTGAAAAAGGAAGCCCTGCGCCGCGCGGGCATCGGTTATGTGGAGGTGACGAGCGGGGACAGTCCTGCCGATGTGCGGGCGATCATCCGCAAGCTCTATGCGCGGGACGGTCAAAAGCCGCGGAAGGCCGCGGTGCCTGCGAATGGCCCGCGGCCCGATTCCGGTAGGACGTCGCCCGCCGTCACCGCTCAGACCCAGGAAGCCGATACGGTGCGGGTGATATTCGGGAGGAAAGGGGTGGAGCACACGCCCGATCCATCACTGTAAGCGGATCAATCGATTGGAATTTGCGAGCGGTTCTCAATAAATGATCAGCCACCCCGCTGCCGTGCCCGGCGCGCGGAATGAGATTGAGGACTGCCATGCCCCGTGACCTGACCAAGACGCTGACCTATCTGGCCGTTCACCTGACCGTCGGGTTCACGGTGGCATATCTGCTCACCGGATCGCTGGCACTGGCTGGCGGCATCGCGCTCATCGAGCCAGCGGTGAACGCGGTGGCGTTCTTCTTCCATGAGAAGGCGTGGAAGGCGGCCGATGCCCGTGCGGCGGCGGCTCCAATAGCAGTACCGGGCGCGGCGTTCGATACGCGCATGGCGGCGGTGCGCTGGGGGTGATCGTCCGACGGACAGGCGATCCGCGAATAAACGCGCTTTTGCAGGGCGACAGGCGTAGGATGCGCGCTGCGGGCTGATGCGCTCGCGACCCCGAGAGGAACGCCAATGGCCAAGGGCCAGAAAAAGTCGAACAAGGAAGTCCGCAAGCCGAAGGCGGAAAAGCCGCCCAAGCAGAATGCGTCCCAGCCCAGCCAGAAGACCGGCGTGGTCAAGGGGCTGGAGAATATGCGGAACAGCTAAGGTCAGGCGCGCGATGCCCACCTCCTGGCGACGACGCGCGGCACGGTGGGTGCTGGCGGCGGCGTATCTGGTCGCCGGCACTGCGCATCTGCGCACGCCGGCCGGCTTCATCGCCATCACGCCGGACTGGGTGCCCTGGCCGGCGCAGGTGGTGATGCTGACGGGCCTCGCCGAGATCGCCGGGGCGCTCGGCCTGATGATCCCGCCGCTGCGCCGCGCGGCGGGCATCGGCCTCGCGCTCTATGCGCTGTGCGTCTGGCCGGCGAACCTCAACCATGCGCTGGGTGACATCGCCATCGGCGGCACGCATCTGGGCTGGTGGTATCATGCGCCCCGGCTGGCGCTGCAACCGGTGATCATCTGGTGGGCGTTGTGGGCGAGCGGCGTGACCGACTGGCCCTGGCGGACCGGCGCCGCGCGCAAGCCCTAGCGCGCGCTGCCCACGCCGCCCTTCTTCGCGCCGGCAGATTTGGCGGGGGCCTTGGCACCGGCTGGCTTCCCGCCCGCCTGCTTGGCCTTGTGCGCGGCAATGTCCGCATCGATCGCCGCGATCCGCTCCCGCTCGGGCGTGTCGCGCGGCAGGCCTTTCAAGCGGCAGGTCGCCCACAGGGCCTTGCGCTCGGATTCCAGCGCCTTGAGATACAGATCGGCCATGCCGGCTCCTACGGGTTGCGGGGAAGGGGAGCCATCCCCTAGCGCATGGCGGGCGCGGAGGACAGAGCCGTGCGCGGCGCACGGGCGGCGCACGCCCGGCTCAGGCCAGCGTGACGAAAATCTCCGCCTCGATCACCCACTGCCCGGCGACCTCGCGCCACTTGGCGGTGTAAATGCCCGAGGCCGCCAGCGCGCCACTCTCCCGCGCCACACCCCGCCATTCCCCCTGCTCCAGCGCGATCGGCTCGACCGGCGAGACGGTGATGGCGGCGGGGATGCGCTCATAGACGAGCCGGCTGGGCGAGGCGAACTCGCGCTGCCACACCTTCAGTTGAGCGGCCCGCCCGGCGATGACGGCGCTATCCGTGCCGGTGATCATCACGCAGTCCTTGCCCAGGATCGCGCCGATGGCCTGCGCGTCGCCATCGGCAATGGCGCGATTGAAGGCGGCGCGGCGGGCGCGGATGGGGAGATCGATGGGGGTGGTCATACGGTCCGTGCCGGGAATGGTGACGCAATTGACATTGTACAAAGCTCTGTCCATATTCAGGATATGCAGGCTGTATCCTATTCCGAAGCGCGCGAGAATTTGAAGTCGATGATCGACAAGGTCGTTGCGGATCGCGCACCGCTGGCCATCACGCGTCAGCGTGGTGAAGGAGCGGTGCTGATCTCCGCGAGCGAATGGGCGTCGATCGAGGAAACACTGTACCTGCTGAGTTCGCCCAAAAATGCCGAGCGCTTGCTGGAAGCCGTGCGGGGCTTCGAGGCGGGCGGTGCCGGTGTTGATAACGAGGGCGTGCCACTCCCGTGAACGTGACGTTCTGGCCGACGGCGTGGGAAGATTATCGCCATTGGCAGGACCATGACCCCAAAATGTCCGAGAAGCTCAACGGGCTGATCGAGGAATGCCGGCGACATCCCTTCAAAGGCACCGGCAAGCCTGAGCCGTTGGGTGGCAATTTGTCAGGCTGGTGGTCGCGGCGGCTCAACCATGAGCATCGGCTGGTGTATCGGGTGGCGGGGAGCGGGAAGGACCAGACGCTACAAGTGGCGCAGTGCCGGTATCATTATTGAGGGATGCGACGTAACACGCCGCATCCCCCTGAATTATGTCGAGAGGGTAAATTTTACAGGCGCTTGCAGTGCTCACAAAGTGGATGCCCGCCAGTGCCGTTACGGCGGTTATAGCTCTCAATGTTATTCCCCTCGGTGCATTTGTTGTCGTTGTGATGCACTCGAGTGCCAATCTTCGCTGAATAAAATGCCGATACCTTGGCCATGTTCGTGGCCCTTTCTATCTTGCTTTTGATAAGATAACGAAGGGCCGCACCGTGTGGCACGGCCCGGTCTTAACCAACCGTTATGATCCGGGCCATATTCCACATGACGCACCTCCTTTCCTTCGGGAAGGCGGCACGCAAACCTTTTCGACGGGGCGTTGCATGTCGCTGGGAGTTAGGGCGGCGGCCGGTCATTGACTGGTCGCCGTTTTTCTTGAAGCAGGTGATTTTGTTTCGACATCTCGATTACGGGCGGTCGATAGAGACCACTTTTGATCGATCAGAATAATTTTTCCGTCGAGTTTGAGGCGGGAAAGTTGTGGGCTGAGACTTGTGCGAACGATCTCATGGCGACCATAGGCATCCGCAAAAAACTCTAGTAGCTCGCCGGCCGTGGCACCGCGCTCAAACTGCTCCGAAAGAGCTTTTAGGACCAGTTGTTTGATCGTGAGCCTGTCATAAGGCGATCGACGAGGACTGAAGTCGGGCCTTGTCGTCTCCAGCCGTTGCTCAACCTCTTTGTCGCTATTGGCGCCAAAGGTAAGTTGGGGCTGCTCGGGTCCATAGTCGATTAAGGACACCGCACTCCGTGCCCGTCTCACCTCTGCTAGTTCTCTTTCGAGAGGAATAATTTCCGCGCGCAGACTTGCCAGCCGCGCAATCAAATCGGCTTCATGCTTTTCAAGGAGATCACGCACAGTTCGTGCCATGCGCACCTGATAGCGCGCACGACTCGGATTTGCAAGCGGTTGGTTGTCAAAAACTCATCTAGCGACAACGCAAACGCAACGTCAAGAATCTAGAGGGGAGTCTGTTAAGACTGGAAAGGCAGCTTCAATCCCGCTCCCGTCCGCCAGCGCCCATATACAGCTCGCTCCCCGTCTCGCGGAACACCTTGCTCATCTCTTCCATCCCCTTGAGCGCCGCGGCCTTGCTCGCAGCCGCCGTCTCCGCGCCGCTCGGCCCGGTGGCGATGAAGCCTTCCACGCCCTGATTCTGCTTGCCGGCGAAGTCGCGCACTTCCTGCGTGATCTTCATCGAGCAGAATTTCGGGCCGCACATGGAGCAGAAGTGCGCGGTCTTGGCGCCTTCTGCGGGCAGGGTCTGGTCGTGATATTGTTCGGCGGTTTCGGGATCGAGGCTGAGGTTGAACTGGTCGCGCCAGCGGAACTCGAAGCGGGCGCGGCTCAGCGCATCGTCGCGGACCTTGGCGGCCGGGTGGCCCTTAGCGAGATCGGCGGCGTGGGCGGCGAGCTTGTAGGTCACCACGCCCACCTTCACATCGTCGCGGTCGGGCAGGCCGAGATGCTCCTTGGGCGTGACGTAGCAGAGCATCGCCGTGCCATACCAGCCGATCTGCGCGGCGCCGATGCCGCTGGTGATGTGGTCATAGCCCGGCGCAATGTCCGTGGTGAGGGGGCCGAGGGTATAGAAGGGCGCCTCGCCGCAGACCTGCAGCTGCTTTTCCATATTCTCCTTGATCTTGTGCATGGGCACATGGCCCGGCCCTTCGATCATCACCTGCACATCCTGCTTCCAGGCGCGGTGGGTCAGCTCGCCCAGCGTGTAGAGCTCGGAGAACTGCGCTTCGTCATTGGCATCGGCGATGGAGCCGGGGCGCAGGCCATCGCCAAGGCTGTAGGCGATGTCATAGGCCTTCATGATCTCCGTAATCTCGTCGAAATGCTCGTAGAGGAAGCTCTCCTTGTGGTGCGCGAGGCACCATTTCGCCATGATCGATCCGCCGCGCGAGACGATGCCGGTAACGCGCTTGGCGGTCATCGGAATATAGGCCAGGCGCACACCGGCATGGATGGTGAAATAATCCACGCCCTGCTCGGCCTGTTCGATGAGCGTATCGCGGAAGATCTCCCAGGTCAGGTCCTCGGCGATGCCACCGACCTTCTCCAGCGCCTGATAGATGGGCACGGTGCCGATGGGGACGGGCGAATTGCGGATGATCCACTCGCGCGTGTCGTGGATGTTGCGGCCGGTGGAGAGGTCCATCACCGTGTCCGCGCCCCAGCGGATCGACCAGACCATCTTGTCGACCTCGCTCGCCACGTCGCTGGCGACGGCGCTGTTGCCGATGTTCGCGTTGATCTTCACCAGGAAGTTGCGACCGATCGCCATCGGCTCGCTCTCGGGGTGGTTGATGTTGTTGGGGATGATGGCGCGGCCGCGCGCCACCTCATCGCGCACGAACTCGGGCGTCACATAATCGGGGATGCTGGCGCCGAAGCTCTCGCCATCGCGGACATATTCGGCGAGGCGGGCGCGGCCGAGATTTTCGCGCTCGGCAACATATTCCATCTCGGGCGTGATGATTCCGCGCCGGGCATAATGCATCTGGGAGACATTGGCGCCAGCCTTGGCGCGCAGCGGTCGCTTGACGACATTGGGGAAGGGGCGGACACCGCCGGAGCGATCCGGGCCGAGCTGGCCGTTGTCTTCCGGCTTCACCGCGCGGCCATCATAGGCCTCGACATCGCCGCGCCCGAGAATCCAGTCGCGGCGCAGGGCGGGAAGGCCGGCCATGATGTCGATCCGCGCGTCCGGGTCCGTATAGGGGCCGGAGGTGTCATACACGCGCACCGGCGGCTCGCCGGAGCTGGGCTCGAGGTGAATCTCGCGCATCGCCACGCGGTGCGGGCCGACATGGATCTTGCGGCTGCCACGAATGGGTCCGGTGGTCACGCCGATCTCGGCCTTTGCGGGGATGTCAGCCATGGGGATAAGCCTTTCTGTGAACGGAGGAATCAGAGGAAACCGGCACGGCCGGTGAGCCCGGCGATGCCGAGCAGGAGACCAAGGACGATCCCGGCGATCGCCCAGATGCGGGTCGCGGTCGCGGAGGAGACCGCGCGGCCGATGCGCAGCACTGGCCCCGGCACGGCGATCAGCAGCGCGCCCTTGATGAGCGCACCCCAGCCAAACAGCGTGACGAGGGTCGCGAGCGGATCGGTCAGACTGCTGTGGGCGAGCACGAGGGCCGCCCCGATGGCGAAGGTCACCGCACCGGCGAGCAGCACCAGCCCGGGCGCGCGGTCGAAATCATCCAGCAGCGCCCGCCAGCGTTGCGGCGCGGAGAGGCCGGCAAGGCCGATGAGAATGAGATAAAGCCCCAGCACCTGCGCCAGTTGCAGGGTGAGCACGCTGCCCGTCATCATCGCCGCCACCCTCCTCTCAAGGGCCGGCCCGCCTGTGGCTAAGGGAATGAGGGTGGCAAGACTGGCCACGCTCCGCTCCCTCCGCCGGTACGAGCCGGTTCAGGTTCAACGGGTCGGATGGCGCTACCCATCCCTCTCAGCCAGTCAGCAGGCTCCCCGGGGAAGGGCTATCCTTACCCTGCTTTGTCGACGGGGCCAAGCTGTAAACCGGGCTCGCCGAAGAGCAGTCGCGTCAGAGATTGCGCGTCCGGGGCCGGTTGGAAGCGGGAAACTGGCAGCAGATGCAAGCCCGGGCGTCGGGCTTTGTTCCCTTTTGCATCTGCCTTGCTGTGCTTGACGATCTTTCCATCCAAGCTAGGCATTTTTTCGCCGGGCATGCCTCCGTAGAAGCCATATCCAGTGATCATCAGCGTTCTGAGATCATGACGCATAAGAACGACGCAACCTGAAGGTTTATCCTCCAGGCGCTTTTGAACAGGAAAATGGCGAGCACGCCCGGCCGCATGGAGCGCCTTGAGCTGAATGTGCCTCACTACCCCGCGCGCTTCGATGATCACGTCATGCCCGGCATTGTCGACCTCGCTATGCGAGACAGCGAGGTCGAATTCGCCTTCCTCCCAAAGCTGACTCCCTATTGCCGCAAGAAAACGGTGTTCGAGAATAGCCTCTCGGGTCGATGAGTGCGTGAAAAGCGCTTGGGTCCAACGTTCCATGGCGCACCGGCGTACCGGCGCGCCGCCATTTCGTCAAAATGTGTAGGCCAGTCCCGCGCCGAACATCCACTGGTTGCGCGATCCGGCGAGGCGGACCACAGGGCTGTCGGCGATGTCGCCGAGCAGGCGGGTATAGGCGACGCCACCGACCAGCGAGAGGCCGCCCGAGAGGTCTCCTGTCAGGGCGATGTTGCCGGCAGCTGCGAGAGTCCAGTCCTTCCAGCCGCTGCCGGCGTTGTAAACGGGCAGGGTGCTGGCAGCGCTCTGTGCGGGGGTGATCGAGAAATAGGTGCCGGCATAATCGCCATCGACATGATTGGCGCTGAAGGACACGACCGCGAGGCTCTTGGTGCTCAGCGGTGTCATGTAGCTGACCGAGGGGGTGATGATCGTGCCGCCATGGGCGCCCGCGACGTCCTTGCGCGCGGTGACCGTCGCGGAGAGGCGGTCATAATTGCTGGTAATGAGGCCCCAGCGGGCAATGCCGGCATAGCCGCCGAGCTCGACCGAGGTGCCGACCTTGCCGAGCGCGCGGATGCGCTCGTCGTCGATCTTGTCGACATTGGTGCGGTTGAGGCCGATGGTGGCGACCGGACCGAGCTGGAAATCCCAGCGCGAGCCGCCATCGTTGATCAGATCGATGCTGGCGCGATTGCCGACATACAGGAAGTTGAGACCGCCCAGCTTGCCGACCGCACCGGGCACCGGCGTGATGCTGGTGCCGTTGGCGCCCTCATATTCCGGGATCACTGCGGCGCCCAGGCCGATGGTCAGCCGGTCCCCCGCGCGGGCGCGTGCGGCTTCACGCTGCTCGGCAGCTTCGCTTGCCGCCGTTGTGGTCTGGCCGAGGGCGGGTGCCGACAAAGCGGGTGCGACGGCCAGAATGGCGAGAAGACAAGGGGATAGGGAGGGGAAAGGGCGCAAGTTGAAACTCCGACAAGAGGCTGATCCGTGCAACGCCGCAGGAGGCAGAAGGCTCCCGCCGCGCCGATCACGCCCGTCTCTGCGTCGACAATCCTGTCCGCCTGCGTCCTTCCGGCATCATGCAGCATGCCGTGCGCGGTCAGTTGAGCCGCATCAGTCCCGCCACGGTGAGGGCCAGCCCGCAGACCAGCGTCAGCGCCACCCAGATACGCTGCATGTTTGCCAAATTGCGCAGCCAGAAGTGGAAGTAGAGGTCCGAGAAGGCGAGCACGACCAGCGCCTCGATCATCATGATGCCGCCAATGGCCTTCATGATGCAGGTGAGGATATCCGCCGGAATCCAGGGATTGGCGAGATAGACCGCTGCCCCGAGGATCAGCTCCACCAGCCCGCAAAGCAGTTGCAGGGCAGGCGACTGCTCGATCTCCTTGACCATCGTCTGCCACAGGCCGGGCTTGCGCAGCGCGCCGATGGCGGCAGCCAGCGTAAAGGCCCCGAGCAGCATGGCCGCCCAGGCCGTTGCATCAATCATGTCGAACTCTGCCACTGATCTCTCCCGATGATGCCCCCCCCGGGCAGCATGGGGCAGGCGATTGGTCCGGGGCCTTGTGGGCTCCTCGGCTGGCGCGGACTTTAGCGCGGGTGCGCGGGCGGTCCAGATGGAATTTTTGCGGGATTATCTGACGGCGGTGAAGGAAGGTTGCCGGTGGGTTTCATGCCCTCTCCCCTTGAGGGAGAGGGATGCGCAGACTTGGCAGCCTGCTGCCTTAGTCGAAGCTGGGAGAGGGGTGAGCGATCCCCAGGATCGCGCGGATCAGAGATCCGCCACCCCTCATCCAACTCCGCCTAGCCGCCAGAAGGCGGCAAGGCTGCGTATCCTTCTCCCTCAAGGGGAGAAGGGTGAAGGGTGTTCGCTATATCCTCTTGGCTTGACACACGTCGCCCGCCGGGGGGGTGTCAATGCGGCCGTGGCGCGCTATGGCGCGGGCATGAGCGACAGCGCCCCGCATACTCCCCCGCCCTTCCGCGTGCCCGCCGATCCGCAGTCGGCGCGGTTCGCCTTCAACGTTCAGGCCACGCAGGGCAAGGCCCGCACCGGCGAGATCGTCATGAAGCGCGGCGTGATCCGCACGCCGGCCTTCATGCCGGTCGGCACGGCGGCGACCGTCAAGGCGATGCGTCCGGCGGAAGTGCGCGCGGCGGGTGCGGATATCATACTCGGCAATACCTATCACCTGATGCTGCGACCCGGTGCGGAGCGGGTGGCGGCGCTGGGCGGGCTGCATGCGCTCTCCGGCTGGGAGCGGCCGATCCTCACCGATAGCGGCGGCTATCAGGTGATGAGCCTGTCTGCGCTCACCAAGGTCACCGAGCAGGGCGTCGCCTTTGCCAGCCATATCGATGGCTCGCGCCATATGCTCAGCCCCGAGCGATCGATGGAAATCCAGCGGCTGCTCGGCAGCGATATCGTGATGTGCTTTGACGAGTTGGTGCCGACGACCACCAGCCGCGATGCGCAGGCACAGGCCATGGAGCGCTCGATGCGCTGGGCGGCGCGCTCGCGTGCGGGCTTCGATGCGGGCGGAGACCATGCCGCGCGGGCGGCGCTGTTCGGCATCCAGCAGGGCGCGCTCGATGAGGAACTGCGCAAGCAGTCCGCGCAGGCGCTCGTGGAGATCGGCTTCGATGGCTATGCGGTCGGCGGCCTCGCGGTGGGCGAGGGGCAGGAGGCGATGTTCGCCTGCCTCGACCATTGCGTGGGCCATCTGCCGGTCGAGAAGCCGCGCTATCTGATGGGCGTCGGCAAGCCGGACGATATTGTCGGTGCGGTCGAGCGCGGCATCGACATGTTCGATTGCGTGCTGCCGACCCGCTCCGGGCGCAACGGGCAGGCCTTCACTTGGGCCGGGCCGCTCAACATCCGCAATGCGCGCTTTGCCGAGGATCCGACACCGCTCGATGCGCGCTGCACCTGCCCGGTCTGCGGCAGCGTCAGCCGCGCCTATCTGCATCATCTGGTCAAGGCCGGCGAGATGCTGGGCGCGATGCTGATGACGCAGCACAATCTCCATTTCTATCAGGCGCTGATGGCGGGGCTGAGGGATGCGATCGCCGCCGGGCGGCTCACCGAGTTCGCGAGCCGCTTCCGCGCCGATTATGCGAGCAAGGCGTTTTGAGCGCGCCCTTGCAGCTCGCCGATTTCGACATCGACCTGTTCCTGCGGGAGTATTGGCAGCGCAAGCCGCTGCTCATCCGCAATCCGTGGAGCCAGTGGATCAACCCGCTGGAGCCGGACGATCTCGCCGGCCTCGCCTGCGAAGATGAGGTGGAATCGCGGCTGATCACCCAGGCCGGCACCGACTGGGCCGTCGAGCACGGACCGCTGGACGAGGCGCGCTTTGGCGCGCTCGGCGATGCGCCATGGACGCTGCTGGTGCAGGCGGTCGATCATTACGTCGAAGAGGTGGCCGCGCTGATGGCGCCCTTCCGCTTCATCCCCAATTGGCGGATGGACGATGTGATGGTGAGCTACGCCACGGACGGCGGGGGCGTCGGGCCGCATTTCGACCAATATGACGTGTTTCTGATTCAGGGCGCGGGCAAAAGGCGCTGGCAGATCGGCGGGCTGTGCGACGAGTCGACCCCACTGCGCCCCCATGACGACCTGCGGTTGCTTGCGGACTTTGTGCCGACGCAGGAATGGCTGCTGGAGCCGGGCGACATCCTGTATCTGCCGCCGGGTGTCTCTCATGATGGCGTGGCGGTCGGGCCGGATTGCATGACCTATTCCATCGGTTTTCGCGCACCCTCCCAGCGCGACCTGATCGAGGACTGGAGCGCGCATGTCGCCGAGGGGCTGGCCGAGGATGACCGTTATGCCGACCCCGGCCTGCCGCCACAGGCCAATCCTGGCGAGATCACGCCCGAGGCGCTAGCCCGGCTGCACGATCTGGCGACGCAGGCGCTGGCGGATCGGGTCGGCTTCGCACGCTGGTTCGGGCAGGCGAGCAGCACGCCCAAATATCCGCAGGCAGACTGGCGCCCCGAGGCGCCGGTGCTGGTGGAGGATGTGCAGGAGGCGTTGAACGACGGCTTGCCGGTGCGACGCAATCCGGCCAGCCGGTTCGTGTTTGTCCGTGACGGGGCGGATGCCTTGACGCTGTTCGTGGACGGCGAGGCGTTTGCCTGCGCGGGGGAGGCGGCGCGCTTCGCCGAGCAGCTCTGCGCAGGGGATGACGTGCCGGTGAAGACCCCGGATGCGGCGGTGCTGGCGCTGATCGCAGCGCTGGCCAGTCAGGGCAGCGTCACCCTCGATCCGGAGGATTAAGCGGACGATGGCGCGGCTCCTCCTCTTCAATAAGCCCTATGGGGTACTGCCGCAGTTCACCGATGCGCGCTCGCCGTCGCCACGACCGACTCTCTCGGCCTATATCGACGTGCCAGGCGTTTATCCCGCCGGGCGGCTGGACCGTGACAGCGAGGGACTGCTGCTGCTCACCGATGATGGCCGCTTGCAGGCGCGCATCTCCGACCCCCGCTACAAGACGCCCAAATCCTATCTGGTGCAGGTGGAAGGCGAGCCGGACGAGCCGGCGCTCGAGCGCTTGCGGCGCGGCGTCATGCTCAACGACGGCATGACCCGCCCCGCGCAGGCCGACTGCATCGCCCCGCCGGACCTCTGGGAGCGCGATCCGCCGATCCGCGTGCGCAAGAGCGTGCCCGATTGCTGGCTGCGCCTCACCATCAGCGAAGGCCGTAACCGCCAGGTTCGCCGGATGACCGCAGCGGTCGGCCACCCCACCTTGCGGCTGGTGCGCTGGCAAGTGGGGGACTGGACGCTGGACGGACTGGCACCGGGAGAATGGCGCGAGGTGGCGGTTTAGCCCTCCCAATCCTCACCGCGGGATTGAAATGCGCATATGATAGGATTAAATCCTACTGGTTCGTCCCGCAGGAGCTTACCATGCGATCTACGCAGCAACTGAGCGTGACATTGCCCATCGATATGGCGGCGCAGGTCAAGGCGCGGGTCGCGTCGGGTGAATATGCCAGCGAAAGTGAAGTGATCCGGGATGGGCTGCGAGCTCTTCAGGCGCGAGAGCAGGCTGTGGAGGCCTGGCTGCGTGAAGACGTCGCGCGGACCTATGATGCGATGCAGGCTGACCCGCGCCGCGCGCGGTCTCCGGCGGACGTGAAGGCCGCGCTGGCCGCAGAACGCGCCGCCACGTCCTGATCGAATGCAAAGCGTGGTCAGTTTTGCGCCGGAAGCCGAAGCGCAACTGATCTCCTTGTTCCGCTATATTGCTCGCGAAGCGTCCGCCGATATCGCCAGTCGCTACGTCGGAGCCATTGTCGAGCATTGCGAGAAGCTCGCCGATTTCCCCCACCGCGGGACACCGCGCGACGACCTTCGCCCTGGTCTGCGCACGATCGCTTTCCGGAGGCGGGTGACGATTGCTTATTCGGCCATCGGCGTGAGCGTCACCGTTCTCGGTATTTTCTATGGCGGGCAGGATTTCGCGACCTTGCTTGCCGATGACGCTTGAGGTGTGCTCGCGTCACGCCCACCCACTCTTCCCGCCCAACCCTCCTGCCGCTAAGAGGCGGCAATGGAGAGCCTGACCACCACCCCTATTACCGATGCCCTCGCCCGCGCGCGGGCGCATTCGCCGTTTCTGGCGCGGCAGATCGATGTCTATCCCGAGCTGGTTGCACTGCTGCTTCAGGGGGATGCGGAGGCTGCATGGGCGGCCGGGCGGGCGTTGGAGCCCGATGCGGCGGTGGATCGGCGTCTGCGGGTGCGGCGCAGCGCGCTCGCGCTGGTGGCAGCGATTGCCGATCTGGCCGGACTCTGGGATCTGGATATCGTCACCCGGCGGCTCTCCGACTTTGCCGACGAAGCCATCGAAACGGCGCTGAACGCGGCCTTTGCCGAGCGCTACCCGGATGAGGCGCCGCGCGGCATCGCGGTGATCGCGCTGGGCAAGCATGGCAGCCGGGAGCTGAATTACAGTTCGGACATCGACCCGATCCTGATCTTCGACCCTGAAACGATCCCGACGCGCGGTAAGGAAGAGCCGCAGGAAGCAGCGCTGCGGCTGGCGCGGCGGATGGTGGCGCTGCTTACCGAGCGGACCGGGGACGGCTATGTCTTCCGGGTCGACCTGCGGCTGCGCCCGTCGCCCGAGGTTTCGCCGATCATCCTGCCGGTCGAAGCGGCGATCAGCTATTATGAGAGCGCGGCGGTCGGCTGGGAGCAAGCGGCGTTCGTGCGCGCCCGCGCGGCGGCCGGCGACATCGCGCTGGGCGAGGAATTCCTCAGCACGATCCGGCCGTTCGTCTGGCGGCGCAGTCTGGATTTCGGTGCGATCCGGGCGATCAGCGATGTTTCGCGGCGTATCCGCGCGCACTACGCCAGTGGTCAGCGCTTCGGCCCCGGCTTCGACTTGAAGCGCGGGCGCGGCGGCATCCGCGAGGTGGAGTTCTTCGCGCAGGCGCACCAGCTCATTCAGGGCGGGCGCAATCCCGCGCTGCGGGCACCGGCCACGCGCGCGGCGCTGCGCGTGCTGGGCGAGGCGGGGTTGATCAAGCCTGACGAGCGCGCGCGGCTCGATGCGGCCTATGTGATGCTCCGCACGATCGAGCATCGCCTGCAGATGGTCGATGACCGGCAGACGCACATGCTCCCGGAAAGCCCGGCTGCGCTCGAGAATGTCGCGCAGCTGGCCGGCTATGCCGACGGCGCGGCGCTGCTCGCGGCATTGCGGCCGCATGTCGAGGCGACCGGCCTCACTTTCGATGGGCTGGTCGGCGAGGATGAGGAAGGCGATGATCGCCTGCCCGATGAGCCGCGCGCACTGGCGCAGCGTCTGGAGGACATCGGCATCGAGGAGACCGAGCCCTTCGTCGCGCGCATCACCCGCTGGCGGGACGGCAGCCTGCGCCCGCTGCGCAGCGCCCCGGCGCGCGAGGCACTGGAGGAGTTGCTGCCCGGCCTGATGCGCCAGATCGCCCGTGCGCCGGCGCCGCTGACTGCGCTCAACAAGCTGGATCAGGTGATCGAAGGCCTGCCCACGGCGGTCAATCTGCTGCGCCTGCTGGTCGCGCGCCCGGCACTGGCCGAGACGCTGGTGACGATCCTCTCGCACGCGCCCACGCTGGCCGATGCGCTGGGGCGGCGCGCGGCACTGTTCGACGGGCTGATCGACCAGAGCGCGCTCGATCTGCCGCCGGATGTGCCGACGCTCATCGAGACGATGCGCACGCATGATGCGGGCGACGACTTCCAGCACCGGCTCGATCATGTCCGCCATGTGGTGGGCGAGCGGCGCTTTGCGCTGGGCGTGCAGATCGTCAGTCGTGAAGTCGATCCGCTCGAGGTTGGGCGGGGCTATGCGCGGGTGGCGGAGGCGGCGGTGGACGTGCTCGCCGCAGCCGCCGTGGCGGAGTTCGAGCAAACCCATGGCCGCGTGCCGGGCAGCGAGCTGGCCATCCTGGCGCTCGGGCGCTTCGGTGGCGGATTGCTCACCCATGCCTCCGACCTCGATCTGATCTTCCTGTTCAGCGGCGATTTCAACGCGGAATCGGATGGGCGCCGGCCTTTGGGTGCGACGCTTTATTATAACCGCCTGTCCCAGCGGGTGATCAACGCGCTCTCCGTGCCGACGGCCGCCGGCGCGCTCTATGAGGTCGACACGCGGCTGCGCCCCTCGGGCAATCAGGGGCCGCTGGCGGTCAGCTTCGAGAGTTTCGCGCGCTATCAGGCCGAGGCGGCGTGGACCTGGGAGCATCTGGCGCTCACCCGAGCCCGCCCGGTGTTCGGATCGCCCAGCGCCCGTGCCGCGCTGGACGAGATCGTCCGGCAGACGCTGATGGTCGAACGCGACCCCGCGCAATTGCTCGCACAGGCCGTGAAGATGCGGCGCGACATCGCCACTCACAAGCCGCCGGCCGGGCCGCTCGACGTGAAGCTGATGCCGGGCGGGCTCGTCGATCTGGAATTCCTCATCCATGTGACGCAGCTCACCCATCGCACCGGCTTCTCGCCCAGTCTCAACGTCGCGCTGGAGAGGCTGGTCGCCGCCGGGCTGCTGGATGGCGCGTTGCGCGAAGCGGCGGACCTGCTGACTCGCTATCTGGTCGTCGCTCGCCTCGTCGCGCCGCAATCGAGCGAGCCTGTGGAGGAGAGCCGCTGGCTGGTCGCACGGGCCTGCGGGGCCCGCGACTGGGGCGAGCTGCTTGCCCGAATCGATGCCGCGCGGCAGATCATCGCCACGAGCTGGAACGCGCTGGCCGGCCAGGCGGCGCCATCGGAAGGAACGACATGATGCTGAGCCAAGGCGATACCCTGCCCGACGTCACTCTCACCGGTGCGGACGAGGCGCCGATCCGGCTCGCGGATTTTCGTGGCAAGCCGCTGGTCGTCTATTTCTACCCCAAGGCCGATACGCCGGGTTGCACCACCGAAGCGATCGACTTCACCGGGCTGATCGGTGATTTCGGCGCGCTGGGCGTGCCGGTGATCGCGGTCTCCAAGGATGCGCCGGCCAAGCTCAAGCGCTTCGCCGACAAGCACAGCCTCGCCGTCACGCTGGCGTCCGATGGCGATGGCAGCGTGTGCGAGGCCTTCGGCACCTGGGTCGAGAAGAGCCTTTATGGCCGCAAATATATGGGCATCGAGCGCGCGACCTTCCTGGCCGATGCGGACGGCAAGATCGTGCGCGTGTGGCCCAAGGTGAAGGTGAAGGGCCATGCCGCCGAGGTGCTGGAGGCGGTGAAGGGGCTGGGGTGAGGACCGCGCCGACCCTGAGATGTGTATGGCACGGGGCCATCAATAGGCGATGACAAGCCGAAACTACCAAGCCGAGGTGATTGACCTCGTTGCCTGGGGGTGTGGGTTGCCTTGCGAAAAGGTGCACCTTTCGGATCGGCTCCAGGGTCTCGGCATGGACGGCAACGACGCAGTCGAGTTTTTCAATGCTGTGCATGAGCGGTTCGGAACCGACCTGACTCAACTCTACGAGCATTGGAGGGACCATTTTGGGCCAGAGGGGCTTTCTTGCTGGTTTGGACTGATCATTATCCCGCCTGCCGCCTTGGGCGGCGCAATCGCTGGGATGGCGGGCTGGTCCACATTCGGGGGATTGGCAATTGCAACCGTGTTGATTGCCACATTTTTCTGGGGTTTTCGGCGGTGGGGACCGCCAGACAAGACGATCCCTATTACGGTTGAAGAAGTCGTCAATGCTGTAGAGTTGGGTTCCTGGTATGAACACCTTAGATAGGCGTGCCCACCAGCGCCATGTGCTTCTCCTTAGATGCCGTTCGTGCTGAGTAGGCGCTGAGTAGCGCCGGAGGCGCGTAGCGAAGGGCCGTATCGAAGCAACTGTGGCGCTGGTGGGCAGTCCTTCGATACGCCGCTTCGACAGGCTCAGCGGCTACTCAGGACGAACGGCGGCTCCGGGTGCGAGCCTGCCGGAAATCCATCCCCAGTCTTATCCACAATCCTCCACAGCTGGACGCACCCTCGGCTCTTGCGCCGCAGGTCGGAAGAGAGGACAATGCGCCCCCCATGTCAGAAAACACGATCCGTCTTGCCCCGGTGCCCGATGTGCCCGGCTCTGAAGCCCGTATGCCGCGCAATGTGGAGGCGGAGGCTGCGCTGATCGGCGCGTTGATGATCGACAACCGGATCGTCGAGGACGTGCAGATGGAGCTGCGCGCCGAGCATTTCTTCGAGCCGCTGCACGGGCGCATCTATGAGGCGATCCTAAAGCTGGTCGATCGCAACATGGTCGCCAATCCGGTCACGCTGAAGCCGCTGCTGGAAAGCGATCCCGCGCTCAAGGAACTGGGCGGCCCGGCCTATCTTGCGCAGCTGACCGGCAGCGGCGCGGCGGTGATCGGCGCGCGCGATTTTGCGCGGCAGGTCTATGATCTGGCGCTGCTGCGCGAGCTGGTCGGTGTCGGGCGGGAGCTGGTCGACAAGGCGCTCGACACCTCCGATGCCATCGACCCTAAGGGGCAGATCGAGCAGGCGGAGCTGGCCCTCTATGCGGTGGCCGAGCAGGGTGGTGACACCGGCAGCATGAAGACCTTCGCGCAGGCGACGCGGCTTGCGGTCGGCATGGCGGAGAAGGCGCTCAATTCCGGCGGCCATGTCTCGGGCATCACCTCGGGCCTGGATGGCCTGAACAACCGCACCGGTGGCCTGCACCCGTCGGACCTCATCATCGTTGCCGGACGCCCGGGCATGGGCAAGAGCTCGCTGGCGACCAATATCGCCTATAACGCTGCCAGCCGCTGGATGCGCGACATGGCCGACGGCATTCCGCCGGAAAAGTCGATCGGCGCGCCGGTTGCCATTTTCAACCTGGAAATGTCCGCCGACCAGCTGGCGACGCGTATTCTCGCCGAGCAGTCGGGCATCAGCGGCGAGAAGCTGCGCATGGGGCGGATCAACCATAGCGAGTTCCAGAACCTCGTCCGCGCCTCGCGCGAGTTGCAGGATCTACCGCTGTTCATCGACGATACCGCTGGCCTCACCATCGCGGCGATGCGCACCCGTGCCCGCCGCCTCAAGCGCCGGCACAATATCGGCATGATCGTGGTCGACTATCTCCAGCTGCTGCAAGGCTCGGGCAAGGCCGGCGACAGCCGCGTCAACGAGATTTCCGAGATCAGCCGTGGTTTGAAGACGCTCGCCAAGGAGCTGATGGTTCCGGTGATCGCGCTCTCCCAGCTCAGCCGCGCGGTGGAAAGCCGCGAGGACAAACGCCCGCAACTCTCGGACCTGCGCGAATCCGGCTCGATCGAGCAGGACGCCGACATGGTGTGGTTCCTCTACCGCGAGGACTATTACGAGATGAGCAAGGAGCCCAAGATCGAGGACGAGGGCGCTTATGCCGCCTGGCGCGAAAAGATGGACCGGATCACCGGCCATTCCGAGCTGATCGTCGCCAAGCAGCGCCACGGCGCCACGGGCAAGGTGCGGCTCTACTTCGATTCCAAGATCACGCGGTTCACCGATCTGGCGGACGATAGCTATGCCGGGGCGGATGATGGTTATGAGTGAGGTGGAGGGCTTGGCCTGAACCTCCGTTTCCGTTCGTGTCTATGGACTTAGACTGCCCCCAGGACGGGCGCTCAGGATCAACTTGAGCCGTTGCTGAACTCGAAAGACGTAAGGACGGTGCTCTCCGTGTCTCGACTTCGCTCGACACGAACGGAGTTGGTGGCTTGTCTAGCAGATGTTGTGTTCCTGCGAAGGCAGGAACCCAGGACGCAGCCGACCAACTTCTCCGCCCTGGGCTCCTGCCTCCGCAGGAGCACGTGGGTGCGATGATGGTGCAGTGGACTTAAACCGCCTGCCCGGCCGCATTGGCGCTGGCCCAGGCCCACTGAAAATTATAGCCGCCCAGCCACCCGGTGACATCCACCGCCTCACCAATCACATACAGGCCCGGAACCGCCTTGGCCTCCATCGTCTGCGAGGATAGGCCGGCGGTATCGACGCCGCCCGCCGTCACCTCCGCTTTGGCATAGCCCTCGCTGCCATTGGGCAGGAACGTCCAGTCCGCGAGCCGCGCTTGTGCGGCGGCAAGGGCGCGGTCGGGCAGGTTGCCGAGCTCCGCTTCCAGCGCGAGATCGGCCGCCAACCGGTCCGCGAGGCGCTCGGCCAGAGCGGCGCGGAGCAGGCGGCGCAGGGTTGTGCGCGGGGCCTCCCGCTTGGCGGCAAGCAGCCAGTCGCGCGGATGATCGGGCAGAAAGTCGATGCCAACGCCCTCGCCATGGCGCCAGTAGGAGGAGATTTGCAGGATCGCCGGGCCGGAAAGCCCGCGATGCGTGAACAGTGCCGCCTCGCGAAATCGTGTTTTGCCGGTGCGGGCAACGACATCGGCCGAGACGCCGGACAGCTCCCGGAACAGCGCGTCTTCGCCGCTCAGGGTCAGCGGCACCAGCGCCGGGCGCGGCTGCACGACCTTGAGGCCGAACTGGCGGGCGAGGTCATAGGCAAAGCCGGTCGCGCCCATCTTGGGAATGGACGGCCCGCCCGTGGCGATGACCAGCGCCGGCGCGGTCGCGATGCCACGCGGTGTGTTGACGTGGTACTGGCCATCGGCATGGGTGACCTCGCGGATGGGGCAGGCGCAGGCGATGTCGACCGCGCCCTTCGCGCATTCCTCCAGGAGCATGGCGACGATCTGCCGCGCGCTACCGTCGCAGAAGAGTTGCCCCAACGTCTTCTCGTGCCAGGCGATGCCATAACGCTCGACCAGCGCTAGGAAATCCTGCGCGGTGTAGCGACTCAGCGCCGATTTGGCGAAATGGCGGTTGCCGGAGAGGTAGCGATCCGGCGCGGTATGGAGATTGGTGAAGTTGCACCGCCCGCCACCGGAAATGAGGATTTTCTTGCCCGGCTCATCGGCATGATCGAGCAGCAGCACCTTGCGCCCCCGCTGCCCAGCGACCGCCGCGCACATCAGCCCGGCGGCGCCGGCGCCGAGGATGATGGCGTCATAAGGGGTGGGGGCGGTGGGCATGGGGGCTTTCGGCTGGGGGTGAGGCGCAATGCCTACGCCGCGACGACCAGGTTTGGAAGCGCTTGACCGGCAAGTTACTCTCTCCCCTCGAGGGGAGAGATACGCAGGCTTGCCGATTTATCGGCTAGCCGGAGTAGAGAGGGGCGAGCTGCTGTGCCGAGTTTCCCCTCTCCCAACCCTCTCCCCTGAAGGGGAGAGGGCTATTCAGTTAGGTGGACTCAGGGGCAAGCCCGGGGTGACGATAGATGAAGCGGCAATCCCTGACAGGCCCCGAGGCATTCGACGCCGAGCTTCGCCTCAAAACGCCGGTTGGTTCGCCGGGTCTTCGGGGTCCGCCAGCGGCGTCGAGCTGGTGTGGATGCCGCATTCCACCTTGTCCCAGCCGCGCCAGCGACCGGCACGCGGGTCTTCGCCCGGCATCACCTTGCTGGTGCAGGGTTCGCAGCCGATCGAGAGATAGCCCTGTGCTTCCAGCGGATGGCGGGGCAGGTCGTGCGCGGTGAAATAGGCTTCCAGCGCCGCCTTGTCCCAATCACCCAGCGGATTGATCTTCAGGCGCCCGTCCTCGATCTCGAAGCGCGGCAGGTTCTGGCGCGTCACGGACTGGAAGGCCTTGCGCCCGCTAATCCACGCATCGAGGCCTTGCTTGGCGCGGGCCAGCGGCTCGACCTTGCGGATCTCGCAGCAGCCATCGGGGTCGTAGGACCAGCGCAGACCCTTGTCGTCCTTCGCCGCCAGCACGTCGGCCTTCGGCTCGACGACGCGGCTGTCGGTGAAGCCGAGGGTGCGGATCAGCGTATCGCGATAGTCCAGCGTTTCCGGGAACATCTTGAGGGTGTCGACGAAGATCACCGGCACGCTCTTGTCCGCCTGTGCGATGAGGTGGAGCAGCACCGCGCTTTCCGTGCCAAAGGAGGAGACGACGGCGACCGTGCCCAGCGCATCCTCGGCGAACAGCGTCTTGAGCATCGTGCCCGCATCCACGCCCGCGAAGCGCGCGTTGAGCGCGTCCGCATCCGCCTGCGTCCAGCGCGGGGCGGCGTCAATCCGGTCGATCTGGCGAGCGGCTTCAGCCATTGCTCGCTCCGTGGCGCTGCGCCCAGATCGGCGCGCGCGGATCGACGGTCTTCTGATAGACGCCGGGGAAGCGGTTGAGCGCTGCCTCGACCAGCGCAGGGTCGAGCGGCTTGTCCGGCCGGAAGCTGTCGAACCCGCAGCGAACCATATGGCTGATCTGATCGACCGCGACATCACCCACCGCGCGCAACTCCCCGGCATAGCCAGCCTCACGCAGGATGCGCGCCGCCGAATAGCCGCGTCCGTCGCCGAACACGGGGAAGTTCACCTCCACCAGCGCCACGCGGTCCAGATGCGGCAGCAACTCGCGGGCGTCCTCGCCCGGCTCGATGCGCACGGCGGCCGAATTGCTCTGGCCGGAAAAGGCCTCCAGCGTCACGGCGGGCAATTCGGCTGCCTCGCCGCCTTCACGCAGGGACAGATATTCAAGCATAAAGTGCCTCCTTGAACGGGGCCATGCCGATCCGGCGGAAGGTGTCGACAAAGCGCTCGCCCTCCTGCCGGTTGGCGAGATAGACGTTGGTGGCCTTCTCGACCGCATCGACAATGCCGTTCTCGTCGAAACCAGGACCAGTAATCTGACCGAGGCTGACATCGTCCGCGCCCGATCCGCCGAGCAGGAGCTGGTAATTCTCCACACCCTTCCGGTCGACGCCGAGAATGCCGATATTGCCGGCATGGTGGTGGCCGCAGGCATTGATGCAGCCGCTGATCTTCAGCTTCAGCTCGCCCAGCTCCTTCTGCCGATCGAGATCGGAGAAGCGCTGCGCGATCTTCTGCGCGACCGGGATTGAGCGCGCATTGGCAAGGCTGCAATAATCCAGGCCCGGGCAGGCGATGATATCGCTGATGAGATCGAGATTGGCGGTGCCGAGATCGGCTTCTTCCAGCGCCTTCCACAGCGCGTAGAGATCCGCCTTCTTCACATGCGCCAGCACGATGTTCTGGGCGTGGGTCACGCGCAGCTCATCGAAGCTGTATTTCTCGGCTAGGTCGGCCATCAGGTCGATCTGCGCGGAGGAGGCGTCGCCCGGAATGCCGCCAATGGGCTTCAGGCTGATGTTGACGATGGCATAGCCCGGCACCTTGTGCGGCTTCACCTGCGTGCTCACCCAAGCCGCGAAATCGCGGTCGGAGAGGTCGATCTCGTCCGAGAGGCCGGTCTCATAGGCGGGCGGCGCGAAGTGATCGGCAATGCGAGCCAGTTCGGCCAGCGGCGGATCGAGCCCGAGCGTCTTCATGTGCGCGAACTCTTCCTCGACCTGGCGGGTATATTCCTCCCGGCCCATTTCGTGGACGAGGATCTTGATCCGCGCCTTGTACTTGTTGTCGCGCCGGCCGTGGCGATTGTAGACGCGCAGGCACGCCTCTAGATAGGAGACGATTTCGGCGAAGGGCACGAAGTCGCGGATTTCCGGCGCCACCATCGGCGTCCGGCCCATACCGCCACCCACGAACACGCGGGCGCCGATTTCACCGTCTTTCTTCACCAGCTCGATGCCGATATCGTGCAGGCGCATGGCCGCGCGATCCTCTGCGCTCGCGATCACCGCGATCTTGAACTTGCGCGGCAGATAGGTGAACTCCGGGTGGAAGCTCGACCACTGGCGCAGCAGTTCCGCGAGCGGGCGCGGATCGGCGACCTCGTCGGCGGAGACGCCGGCATATTGGTCGGACGAGATATTGCGGATGCAGTTGCCGCTGGTCTGGATGGCGTGCATCTCCACCGAAGCCAGATCGGCGAGAATGTCCGGCGCGTCCGCGAGCTTGATCCAGTTATACTGGATGTTCTGGCGGGTGGTGAAATGGCCGTAATCGCGGTCATATTTGCGCGCGATGTGGGCGAGCATGTGCATCTGCTTGCCCGACAGCGTGCCATAGGGAATGGCGACGCGCAGCATATAGGCGTGCAGCTGGAGATACAGGCCGTTCATCAGGCGGAGCGGGCGAAACTGCGCCTCGCTCAGCTGCCCGTCGAGGCGACGCTGGGTCTGGTCGCGGAATTCGGCAACGCGGGCATCCACCATCGCCTGGTCGTAAGTGTCATATTGGTACATGTCAGATCACCCAGTTGCCGGCATTGGGGTCGGCGGGTTTGAGGCTCAAGTCGAGGCGCACGGTCGGGCCGAGCGCGCGGATACGCTCCTTGATGTGGGCGGGGCGGATACTGCCTTCTCCGTCCTGCTCGCCGTCGATCACATAGGCTTCGTTCACGCGACGCGCGGCGGCTTCGGCCTGGGCGATTTCCGCGGCCTTCTCGCCGACGTCCACGGCGTCGTTCACATGGATGGACCAGCCTTGGCCAGTCCACCAGATGACGTCGCCGGTGGCGAGATCATTGCCGGTCAGGATATTCATGTCGTCAGTGGCTCCCCGCACCTGTGCTGTGCTGAATGTGAAATGATCCAAGCGGCAGGCAATCGAGCGCATCGGCATGCCGCACGACCTCGCCCACCACGATCAGCGCCGGACTCTCGACCGCCTCGCGCGCCACAAGATCGCCGAGATCGGCGAGCAGGCTGCGCAGCACGCGCTGATCGGGGCGCGTCGCTTTCTCAATGACCGCGACCGGCGTCGAGGGCGAGAGCCCGTCGCGCATCAGCTTCTCGGCAATATCCTGGCTGGTCGCGAGGCCCATATAGATGACGAGCGTGCGTCCGGGCCCGGCCAGGCCGACCCAATTCTGCTCGGAAAGACCCTTGCACTGCCCCGCGACGAAGCTGACGATGCTGGCATCCTCGCGATGCGTGAGTGGCAGGCCGGCACTGGCGCCGCCGCCGACCGCCGCGCTGATGCCGGGCACGACCTCGCAGCGCACACCAGCCTCGCGGCAGGCCTCCAGCTCTTCGCCGCCACGGCCGAAAATGAAGGGGTCGCCGCCCTTGAGGCGCACGACGTCACGGCCCGAAAGCGCCTCGCCGACGAGCAGCGAATTGATCGCCTCCTGCTTCATCGAATGGCGCGAGCGTTGCTTGGCGACTGAGATCAGCTCCGCATCCGGCGAAGCCAGAGCGAGGATGGCGGCATCGACCAGACCGTCATGCACGATCAGGCTCGCCCGGCCGATCAAACGGGCAGCACGCACCGTCAGCAGATCGGGATCGCCCGGACCTGCGCCAACGAGATAGACCGTGCCGGCCGTAAAGGACTCAGAGTGCGCCATGGGTGGTAGATGCGTTCGAGCACCCAAGCCCGCAACCGACGCTTGCTTTAGCAGGCCGAAGCGAAACTATTGTGGGGGCTTTGGGTGGTGGCAGAGGTGGTGCCAATAGCGGGTCAGGAGAGCGCTTCGGTGGCGATCTGACTGCTGCGCGGCAGCAAAGCGTCTAAGCGAATAGGACGACATTGCTGCCGAGTCTTCAACCTTCTCCCCTTGAGGGAGAAGGATACGGAGCCTTGTCGCCAGTAGGCGGCTAGGCGCAGTTGGATGAGGGGTGGCGGATCGTTGATCCGCGCGATCCAGCGGATCGCATACCCCTCTCCCAGCTTCGACTAGGCAGCACGCTGCCAAGTCTGCGCATCCCTCTCCCTCAGGGGGAGAGGGTAGAATACGCCCGCCCTCGATAACCTAACTGCTTCGCTAACCGCTTGGGTGGCGGACGCGGAACCAGGCAACCAACCACCGCTCCCGCCCCACCGCTTCCCGCCATTGCGAATTCGCCGCCACGCCCTAGATCGGCATCATGCCCCTTCATATGACCAAGATCGCCTTCCAGTCGGAGAGCGCCGCCACCTTGCGGGAGTGGCTGGAAAGCCACGCGCAGGCCGGAGAGGGTGGCGAGGCGCGGTTGACGACGCGCTATTTGCCCAAGCGGCATGAGGAGATGGCCGGCGGGTCGCTCTATTGGGTACTGGCGCATCAGATCGTCGGGCGCAGTCCGCTGCTCGGGTTTGAGGCGCGGCCGGATGGACGGCAGTGGATTCGCCTCGCCCCGCGGCTCATCCCGGTGGTGCCGCGCCCCAAGCGCGCCCATCAGGGTTGGCGCTATCTGGCTCACGAGGATGCGCCGCCGGATATGGGGGATGGCGAGGGCGGCGACATGCTGCCCGATCAGCTGGCGGCCGATCTTGGCCGGCTCGGGCTGATCTAGGCCCCCCGCAGCCCGCCCTCAGGGGAGTAGCAGGCTCGCATCGCCATAGCTGTAGAAGCGATAGCCCTGCGCGATGGCGTGGGCATAGGCCACCTGCATCCGCTGCCGCCCCATCAGCGCGCTGACCAGCATGAACAAGGTCGAGCGGGGTAGGTGGAAATTGGTCATCAGCCCGTCAATGGCGCGGAAGCGATAGCCCGGGGTGATGAAAATGCGCGTCTCATCCGCAAATGGCCGGATGATGCCATCTTCCCCGGTGGCGCTTTCGAGGAGGCGCAGGCTGGTCGTGCCCACCGCGATCAGGCGCCCGCCATTGGCACGGACCGCATTCAGCCGATCCGCCGTCGCTTGGTCGATCCGCCCCCATTCGGCATGCATGCGGTGTTCGTCGGTATCGTCGGCCTTGACCGGCAGGAAGGTGCCGGCACCGACATGCAGCGTGAGCGTGGCCTGGCCGATACCGGCCTCGGCGAGCGCTGCGACGAGGCCGGGCGTGAAGTGCAGCGCTGCTGTGGGCGCCGCGACGGCACCCGGCTCCTGCGCGAACATCGTCTGATAGTCCTCGCGGTCCTGCTGGTCGGTGGGCCGCTTGCTGGCGATATAGGGGGGCAGGGGCATCTGGCCGGCGCGTTCGAGCAGAAGTTCCACCGGTTCGTCGCCGAGGAAGCTGAGCGTCATACCGCCATCGGCGTCCCGCTCGCCGGCCTGCGCGTGCACGCCTTGCGCGAAGGCGATGATGTCGCCGGGCCGCACTCGCTTGGCGTTGCGCACGAAGACCTGCCAGTCGCGCGGACCGAGGCGCTTGTGCAACGTCACTCCGACCTTCGCCTCGCCGCGTTGCCCCTCCAGCTGGGCGGGGATGACGCGCGTATCGTTGAAGACGAGGCAGTCGCCGGCACGGAGCACGGTCGGCAGATCGCGCACGCCCATATCGCGCAGGCCCCCGTCCTGGCCTTGGAGCACCAGCATCCGCGCGGCATCGCGTGGCGTGGCCGGACGCAGGGCAATCCGCTCGGGCGGCAGGTCGAAATCGAAAAGGTCAACGCGCATGGCTGGCGCCCTTAGCGTCTGCGCCGGACATTGAACAGGTGCCGGTCAGCGCGGGGCGGCTGGCCGGTAATCCCTCGCGCGTATCGGCGCGCTCAGCCTGCCGTGCTGCTGCCGGCGGGCGCGGCGGCCTGCTGATCGCTCTGGATATAGGCGCGCACGATGGTCGTCGGCTGAGCCGGCGGCTCGCCCTTGGCGATCTGGTCGACACCGGCCATGCCATCGATCACCCGGCCCACAACCGTATATTTGTGGTCGAGCTGCATGCGCGGCATCAGCATGATGAAGAACTGGCTGTTGGCGCTGTCATCGCTTTGCGCGCGGGCCATGGAGACGGTGCCGCGCATGTGCGGCAGCCAGCTGAACTCCTGCTTGAGGTCCGGCAGGGGCGATCCGCCGGTGCCATCGCCCTTGGGGTCGCCGCCCTGCGCCATGAAGCCATCGATCACGCGGTGGAACTTGAGGCCGTTGTAGAAGCCTTCCCGCGTTAGCGTCTTGATCCGCTCGACATGGCCGGGGGCCACGTCCGGGCGGAGCAGGATGCGCACGGTGGCGCCGTCCGAGAGCGTCAGCACCCAGGTGTTTTCGGGCGTGACCGGCGTCATTGCGACGAGCGGCTTGTCCGTGGACTTCTCCGCGTCCTCGCGCAGGGCGTCGGCATCCTTTTGCGCGCGGGCCGCCATTTCGGCCTTCGCCAGGGCATCCTGCGCACCGCCGCCCGGCTGGGCCTGGGCGGAATTGGCGCTGGCCAGCATGAGGCCGCAGGCGGCGGCAAGCGCAATGCCGGAGCCAAACAGTCGGGTAACACGCATGTCGTCCATCCTCATTTCACGGCCGAACCGGGCCCGGCCGCCAACTAGCGTCGCATGGCTGAACCAATGATGACCCGTCAAGTCTCGTCTGCCCTGCCGGCGTCGACGCTCATGCCGAGCCGCGCCATCACATCGGTGCGAACACCGGGCGAAACGAACTTGCCGATGTCGCCGCCCAGCCCTGCAATTTCCTTCACGAGGCGCGAGGCGATCGGCTGCAGCGCGACGTCGGCCATCAGGAACACCGTCTCGATGCTGGCATCGAGATACTGGTTCATGCCCGCCATCTGATACTCATATTCAAAGTCCGCCACCGCGCGCAGGCCGCGCAGGATCAGCGAGGCGCCGACCGAGCGGGCATAATCGATCAGCAGCGAATCGAAGGGCCGCACGTCGATATCCGCATCGATTCCCGCACATTCCCGCCGGACCATCGCCAGCCGCTCGTCCAGCGTGAACAAAGGCGACTTGCTGGGATTGGTCGTCACGCCGATCACCAGCCTGTCGACCAGCTTCGAGCCGCGCCGGATGATGTCCATATGGCCGAGCGTGATAGGGTCGAAGGTTCCCGGATAAAGGCCGATGCGGTGAACCATGTGCGCGTCCTTAATAGCTGCGGCTGATCGCGAAATCGGCAATGTCGCGCAGCAGATCGGCTTCCTCGCCAAAATCGCGCAGATGGTCCTTGGCCTGCGCCACCAGCAGGGATGCCTGCTGCCGGGCCTTCTCCACGCCCATCAATGAGGCGAAGGTGGCCTTGCCAGCAGCGGCGTCCTTGCCCACGGCCTTGCCGGTGACGGCGGCATCCCCTTCGATGTCCAGCAGATCGTCGGCGATCTGGAAGGCCAAGCCGACATCATGGGCATAGCCGCGCAGGCTGGTGCGTCGCTCCTCGGGGATTCGCGCGAAAATGGCGCCGGCTTCCAGGCAGAAGACAATCAGCGCGCCGGTCTTGAGCAATTGCAGTCGCGTGATCGCCGGCAGATCGAACTGCGTCGTTTCGGCGACGAGGTCCATCATCTGCCCGCCGGCCATGCCCGCCGGGCCGCTGGCCTGGGCCAGGCTGGCGATCAGTTCGCAGCGCACGGTCGCATCAGCGTGCGTGCGCTCGTCCGCCAGCACCGCGAAGGCGAGATCGTGCAGGCAGTCGCCGGCGAGGATTGCCGTTGCCTCATCGAAGGCGCGATGGGCCGTCGGCTTGCCGCGCCGCATATCGTCATTGTCCATCGCGGGCAGATCGTCGTGGATCAGGGAATAGACGTGGATGCACTCGACGGCGAGGCCGGCGCGCACCGCGCTTTCCCAGCCGATGTTGAAGAGGTCGCAGCTTGCCTTCACCAGCAGCGGGCGCAGGCGCTTGCCCCCGCCGATGGCGCTGTAGCGCATCGCCTCATAAAGCCGCGCGCGCTGGTCATCGGGGACCGGCAGCAACCGATCGAACTGCACGTCGATGGCTTGCGCAATCTCCGTCAGGGCGGTTTCCAGCCGGGTTCCGGCATCCTCGCGCATCAGCGGATCATTCACTGGGATAAGGGGCCGTCCGCGCGGCGGACCCATCGGCGCTCGCTGTGATCTGCTCGATCCGGGCCTGCGCGGCATCGAGCCGCTTCTGGCATTGCAGCCGCAGATCCTCGCCCTCGCGATAGAGGGTGATGGACTGGTCCAGCGGCACGTCGCCGCGCTCCAGTTGCTGGACAATCGCCTCCAGGCGCTTGAGCGCGTCCTCGAAGCTGAGGGTGCCGTTCTCGGTTTCGTCTGCCATGCCCATGCATTGACCCGGCTCCCCCACAGGGTCAAGCGTGCTCTCAGCGCTCCCCCGAAAAATGGCGTATTGTCACGCAAATCAAGTTGACCTCGCGGGAGCGAATCGCAATAGCCGCGGGGCTATGAAAACCCTCACATACCCCTCAATCGCGCTTTGCGCGGCCGCGCTCGCCTTGTCTGCGTGCAAGTCCGAGCCTGAAACCTTCAACACTGGCACGAATGACCCGATGGCTGCAGAACTGGCTAATGCCGGTAACGTCGCCCTGCCTCCCATGCTCCGTGCCAGCACCACCTATCGCTGCAAGGACAACAGCCTGATCTTCGTCGACTTCATGACGGACGATGTGACGGCGAACCTGCGCACCGAAAAGGGCGGTCCGATCACCGGGCTCAAGGCACCGGAAGCCGGCCAGCCCTTCGTTTCCGCCGATGGCGCGACGAAGCTGGAAGGCGCCGGCGAGACGGTCACGTATAACGGTCAGGCCTGCAAGGCGGGCTGATCGGCTGATCTTGGTTCAACCGCACGGTCCGCCCTGGCGGGCCGATGCTCAAAGAATGGCCGACCCGAGAGGGTCGGCCTTTTTCGTTACAAGGGCCGATCGGGCGGTTGTGCCCGCCCGCTGGCGGCGATAAAGGCCGCTCATGTCGACCAGCACCACCCCAAGCGCCTCAGGCATCACCCCCGAAATCGTCGCCGAACACGGTTTCACCCCCGAGGAATATGAGCGCGTTGTGAACGCCATCGGCCGCGAGCCGAATATCACGGAGCTCGGCATCTTCTCGGTGATGTGGAGCGAGCACTGCTCGTACAAGTCCAGCCGCATCCACCTGAAGAAGTTGCCGACCGAGGCGCCTTGGGTGATCTGCGGTCCCGGCGAGAATGCCGGTGTCATCGACATTGGCGATGGGCAGGCGGCGATCTTCAAGATGGAGAGCCATAACCACCCGAGCTACATCGAGCCCTATCAGGGAGCGGCGACCGGCGTCGGCGGCATCCTGCGCGACGTGTTCACCATGGGCGCGCGCCCGATCGCGAACATGAACGCGCTGCGCTTCGGGCGTCCGGATCATCCGCGCATGAAGCACCTCATTTCCGGCGTCGTGCGGGGCATTGGCGGTTACGGCAATTGCGTGGGCGTGCCGACGGTCGGCGGCGAGACCAATTTCCATGCCGCTTATGATGGCAACATCCTCGTCAATGCCATGACGGTGGGCGTCGCGGAGACGGACAAGATCTTCTATTCGGCCGCTTCGGGCGTCGGCAATCCGATCGTCTATGTCGGCTCCAAGACCGGGCGCGACGGCATCCATGGCGCGACCATGGCCTCGGCCGATTTCGGCGAGGATTCAGAAGAGAAGCGCCCCACCGTTCAGGTCGGCGATCCGTTCACCGAGAAGCTGCTGATCGAGGCCTGCCTCGAACTCATGGCCTCTGACGCCATCGTCGCGATTCAGGATATGGGCGCGGCAGGCCTGACCAGCTCGTCGGTGGAAATGGCGTCCAAGGGTGGCGTCGGCATCCGGCTGGACATGGACAAGGTGCCGCAGCGCGAAACCGGCATGACCGCCTATGAGATGATGCTCTCGGAGAGCCAGGAGCGGATGCTCATGGTGCTCAAGCCCGGTAAGGAGGCCTTTGCCGAGGCGATCTTCCACAAATGGGAGCTGGATTTCGCGGTCATCGGCGAAGTGACCGATACGGGCCGGATGGTGCTGGTCCACCATGGCGAGACCGTATGTGACATCCCGCTCGGCCCGCTGGCCGACGATGCCCCGCTCTACGATCGCCCTCATGTGCCGACTCTGCCGCTCGCGCCGCTCGCCAGCACACCGGACAGCAAAGATCCCGCAGCCGATCTGCTTGCGCTGATGGGTTCGCCTGATCTCGCATCGCGCCGCTGGATCTGGGAGCAATATGACCACATGGTCGGCGCCGACACCGCGCAGGCGCCCGGTGGTGACGCGGCCGTCGTGCGCGTGCATGGCACCAAGAAGGCGCTGGCGATGAGCACCGACTGCACGCCGCGCTATTGCTATGCCGATCCGGTGCAGGGCGGCCGCCAGGCGGTGGTCGAGACGTGGCGGAACATCACGGCAGTGGGCGGCCAGCCGCTCGCCATCACCAATTGCCTCAACTTCGCCAATCCGCAGCGCCCGGAGATCATGGGCCAGATCGTCGGCTGTCTCGAGGGCATGAGCGAGGCCTGCCGGGCGCTCGATTATCCCATCGTGTCGGGCAACGTCTCGCTCTACAATGAGTCGAAGGCGACGGGCGGCGGCAGCGCGATCCTGCCCACCCCGGCCATTGGCGGCGTCGGCCTGCTGCCGGATGTCGAGCGGATGTGCACCATCGCGTTCAAGGATGTCGGCGACATCATCTTCCTCGTCGGGGAGCGCACCGGATCGCTCGGCCAGTCACTCTGGCTGCGGCAGGTCCATGGGCTGGAAGGCCGTGATGCGGGACCGCCGCCGCCGGTCGATCTCCCCACCGAGCGCCGGACCGGCGATTTCGTGCGCGAGGCCATTCGCTGCGGCGCGATCACGGCCTGTCACGACGTATCGGATGGCGGCGTGGCCGTTGCGGTGACGGAGATGGCGCTTGCCGGCGGCATCGGCGCGATCCTCGATCAGCCGCTGGCCGGCACCACGGCGGAAACCTATTTCGCCGAGGATCAGGGCCTGTATGTCGTGACCGTGCGCGATGCGGCGCTGGTCGAGATGCTCAGCCATGCCGAGGCGCGCGGCGTCACGGTCGCGCGGCTGGGTCGCACCATTGCCAACCGCATCATCTTCGAGCTGCCCGAGAGCGACCATTCGGTCGCGCTGGCCGATCTGCGCACCGCGCATGAAGGCTTCTTCCCGGCGCTGATGGACGCCTGACCGGCGCCCGTCGGTGCCGGCTCAGGGCGCCATGCGGCCGGGTCAGGGCACCATGCGGAAAGTGTATTCGTAGCCGCTCTGCGGCGCGCCGGTGATGCCCACAATCTTGACGGTGTAGGTCGTGTTGGCCTGCAGGCCCGTCACGCGCCACTCGATGTTGTTCGGCACCCCATATCCGTCATTGTCATACTTCACGTTGGTGACAGGCAGGCTCGTGCCACCGCTGCTGACCGTGATGATGGCGCCGCTAAAGCCGACGTTTCCGTTGGCGCCATAGGTCCCGGTCTTGTTGGCGAGCACGGTGAACGAGAGAATGTCGCTCGCGCCGAAGTAACGCTGCGGATAGTTGCCCTGCGGATAGGCGATGAAATCGGGCAGGCTGCTCGGGGCTGGTGCCGCGACGCTGGTGCTGAAACCAAAGACCTTCATCGTCGCGCCATCTGCGCGTTCGCCCGAAGGCAGCTGATACACGGACCGCCCATAAGCAATCTGACCGAGGAACGGGTTCAGGATCCAGCGACGGTGGCCGATCGAGAGGCTGTTGCGCTCCGTCATCCACCCCGCCAGCAGATCGTCTTCGGTCCGCCATGGCAATGACCCCCATCCGCCGATGAGATTGCCCGAGCCGGCGGCGTCGCGACCTGCGGTCGTATAGCATGTCCATGTGGGTGGGGGATTGTGGTCCAGCGTCCTGTTCGCGGCCATCATGAGCGAGGAATCGTCGACGCCCTGATTGGCAGACGCCGCGTAAACGACGGCGGGAAGCCCATGCAGCGCGCGCACCGCGTTCACCTTGGCCAGCATGTCCATCCGCACGCTGGTCTTGAGCACGCCGGTGTTGCACGAGGCGACATTCGGTTGCGTATCGTAGAGCGCGGCCGCCGCCGCCGTCCAACTTGTCGGCGTTGGGGTAGGGGTCGGCGTCGGGGTAGGACTTGGCGTGGGTGTGGGCGCCGGGGTTGGCGCGGGCGTGGGGGTGGGGGTCGGCGCGACCGTGATCGGCGTCGATCCGCTGCCGCCACCGCCACTGTCACTGCCACCGCAGCCGGCCAGCGAGAGCGCCAGCAGGCTTGAGGCGAGCCCCATCCATATCTGCTGTCCACGCGGCAGGTCCGACCTGTTGAGGATTTCTGCAGCCCGCATCTTGTCCGTCCGTTCCCAGCTTTGCCACGGCTTTTGGCACCGTGTCGTTCTGGCGCAGGCTAGGCGCCGAACTATGGCAAAACTCTAAACGGGGCTGCGGTTCGTCGGGCGGCAGAAACGCTGCATCGCTTTCAGTCGCGGCGCAGAATATATTCCTCGTCGCGGTGGTCACCGACATGGAACAGATAATCGCCGACCTTGTGGAAGCCGGCGGCCGCGTAGACTGCCTGCGCCCGGTCATTGCCGGACCAGACGCCGAGCCAGCTTGGCCCCGGATAGCGCTCTGCAAGCCAATCCAGCGCGCTTTTCAGCAAGGCGCCTCCCAACCCGTACCCCTGATGGGCGCGACGGACGTAGAGTTGATAAAGTTCTCCGGAGTGCGCGCTGACCTCCGGGTGCGGCAGCTTGCTCGGTCCGGCATGGGCATAGGCGACCAGCTCTCCGCCGGGAGTGGCGCACACCCAGCTGGCGTGGGTCGGGTCCGCCAGTTCGCGGGCGACGGCCTGCGCGCCATAGGCCTCGATTTCGAACCGGGCGAGGTCAGTGGGCGGATAGGGGACCGCGAAGTCTTCCAGAAAGGTCTCGCGAAAGCAGGTAAGCTTCAGCCTCGCCAGGGCTTCGGCATCCTCGGCTACTGCCCTGCGCAGGGTCGGTCGATCAGTCATGCCACAGCCTGCCATAGATGATGTGGTAGTTTGAAGCCCCGCTATCCGTATCGAACCGCGCCATCACGCGGCGGAGCGAAGTGGGCGCGAGGCAGCGATAGCCGGGCTGCGGCACCCGCGCGCCGATGGCGTGGAAATGCCGGGCCAGCGCCAGCCCGCCAGGCGCGTGCAGCGGAACCAGCTCCTCGGCAAGATCGCACTGGCCCAAAGCCTGCGCCATCGCGGCCACCTCATCGCGGCTCGGATAGTCGCGCAGACCGCAGACCAGCCCTTCGCGCGCATGGGCTGCGCGCCAGTCACTGAAGCTCTCGGCGCCCATCGTGGCGAAGCACAGGCTCCCGCCCGGCGCCAAAAGGCCGTGCAGGCGGGCGAGGGCTGCCGGCAAATCCTCGAACCACTGGAAGGCGAGGCTGGAGAGAATGAGGTCGAAGCGCTCGGTGCCCAGATCCGGGCGTTCTCCATCCATCACCAGCAGCCGCGCCGGGCTGCCGGCCTCACGTATCGCCGCGATCATGCCGGGCGCGATGTCGGTGGCGGTGATCGCCGCATTCGGCCAGCGCTCCGCAATCAGCCGCGTCAGCAGGCCGGTGCCGCAGCCGATCTCCAGCACGGTTGCCGGATCGCGCGCACCAGTATCGGTGCCGCCCGTCGTAAAGTCGAGCAGGCGCATGGCGACATGGCGGTGCACGCCGGCATCGCCCTCATAGCGGGGCGCCGCCGCGCCGAATGCGGCGCCGATGCGTGTCTTGCAGTCGCTGACCATCGCCGCGCGAATGCACCAGCTTGGGGTGGACGTCACGCCAAAAGGCGATAGAGCAACGACCAATCGAACAAGGCGCCGGCCCGCTCATGCGCCCGGCCCGCAACCGGGACAGCACAGCGCATGGCCGATGAGGGCTTTCGGATCGAGGGACTGGATTTTCTGAGGGGGTGCGCCGTGATGGGCATCCTGCTCGGCAATATCGTAACCTTCGGGCTGCCCTCTGCAGCGGGGTTCAACCCGTTCACGGTGGGGACGCAAGGGCCAGCGGATCTGGCGACCTGGTTCGCGACCTTCCTGCTGGTCGATGGCAAGATGCGTGCGATTTTCGCGATGCTGCTGGGTGCGTCCATCCTGCTGGTGATCGAATCGGCAGAGATGAGCGGGCGGGACGGGCTGCAGGCGCATCGCCGGCGGATGCTGTGGCTGCTGCCCATCGGCGTTGCGCATTATCTGCTGCTCTGGTCGGGCGATATCCTCGTCCAGCTGGCCCTGTGCGGCCTGATCGCCACCCTGTTCATCCGGTTCGAGACGCTCGGCCTCATCAAGCTCGCGCTGGCCCTGCTGCTGCTCCAGTGGGCGATCAATCTGGTGGCGGTATGGCCCGCCTTCTCGCTCCGCGCGGCAGCGCTGGCACCGGGAGCCGCACCAACCATCGTCGAGCATTGGCAGGCCTATGCGGACTCGGCCGGCATGGGCGCGAGCCGGGCGGTTGCCAATGAGATCGTGCTTTATACTGGTGGCTATGCTGGCATTTTTGCCGAGCGGATCGGCGCCGCGCCGCGGGCGGCGCTGAATCAGATCCTCTATTCCTGGCCCGAATGTCTGGCCTTCATCGCGCTTGGCATGGCGATGCTCAAGGGCGGCTTCATGGCGGGCCAGTGGCCGGTCCCCCAATATCGCGCGACATGGCACCGGGCGATGCTGGTCGGCCTGGTGCCGATGGCGGGCCTTGGCATCTGGGTGCTGCTGTCGGGCGATGCGCTCGCGGCGCAGGCAGCCTTGTTCGGCTGGTCGGTGCCGCTCCGTCTGCCCCTGGCCGTCGCTCTGGCCGCGCTGGCGATGGGACTGGCGGCGCAATATCCGCAGGCGCCGCTGGTTCGGGCCATTGCAACGATTGGCCGGCTGGCGCTCTCCAATTACCTGCTCACCAGCCTGCTGATGACCGGCCTGTTCTACGGTTATGGCGGAGGGCTGTTCGGCGCGCTGACGCGGACGCAGCTTTTGCTGGTCGTGCTGGCGATGTGGACCGTAATGCTCGTCTGGTCGGTCCTTTGGCGGCGATCGATGGGGCAGGGGCCTGTCGAACGGCTCTGGCGTCTGGCGTCGCGTCGCGGATAGCGTTGAGATAACAAAGGCTCAAAACGCTCTGGCGTCGGCTGAGCGCTTGCGGCATAGTTGTGCAATGCAGCATAAACTTGGGTCCCGTTAAACATCGATGCGCAGGCTTCCCCCTCTCACCGCCCTCGAGGCTTTTGTGCAGGTCGCCCGCACCGGCTCGGTAAAGGCCGCGGCCGAGGAACTGGCTTTGTCAGCCCCCGCGCTCAGCCGCCGCATCCAGGCGCTCGAGCGATTTTTGGGCTACAACCTGTTCGAGCGCAAACACCAGCAGCTCGAACTCAATCAGAACGGCCATGCCCTGATCAAGGAGATCGCGCCCGCGCTCGATGCGCTGGGCGCGGCTATCGAGAGCGCCACTGGTGGCGCGCGGACGATGCGGGTTCGGCTGGGCATGTTGCCCTTGTTCGCCAGCCAACGCCTGTTCCCGCGGCTGGGCGAGCTACACAAGCAGCATCCCGATCTCCATCTGGACGTGGATACCAGCCCCAATGCCATCGCGCGCCTGGGCGAAGGGCTGGACGCGGCCATCGTGCTGGCGCGGGATGTGGATCCCTCGCTATACGGTCGCGAATTGGATCGCGATCTTGTCTACCTCATCGGGTCGAAAACCTTGCTGGAAGGCCCCCGGCCGGTCACGCGCCCTGAGGACATCGCCCGCCAGACCCTGCTGGTTCACCGCGACATGTCGGCGACGTTCGACGTCTGGAAGGAGGCGGTCGGCCTGCCGAATCTAACGCCGGCGTCGATCGACTATTATGATTCGGGCGCGCTGATGCTGGAGGCGGCGGCACAAGGACTCGGCATCGCCGCGATGCATGGGCGCCATTTCAAGGAAGCGCATGACCCCCGGATCGTGCGGCTGTTCGATTATCATGTCGAAAGCCCCTATCGCTATTTCTTCGTCTGCCGCCCGAAAGCCATGGAAAAGCGCGCTGTGCGCATGTTCCACGACTGGGTGATCAACGCAGAAATCTGACCGGGCCGGACCGTCGTCGGTCTGCGCTGTCGACGATTTGTAAACGCTGCCACCCTTATGGCGTGCCTTCGCTCGAACGGGCAGAAGGTCGCACAAGCACATGCCGAAGGTTCTGACAGTCGATGACAGCCGCAGCATGCGGGCGTTGCTGCGCATGACGCTGACCGGTGGCGGCTATGAGGTGGTCGAGGCCGAGGACGGCCAGGCCGCGCTCGACTGGTTGGAGGCCAACGAGGCCGATCTTGTCATCACGGACATCAACATGCCCCGGCTCGATGGCTTCGGCTTCATCGAGACGTTGCGGGCGCAGGGCCGGCGCCATGTCGACCGGCCGGTGCTGGTGCTGACCACTGAATATAGCGAGGAAAAGCGCGCCCGTGCGCGGCAAGTCGGCGCGACGGGCTGGCTGGTCAAACCGTTCGATCCGGAGCGTCTTCTCGCGGCCGTGCGGCATGTGACGCACTGACCAGCCAGTCCCTGTGCTTTTCAGGACGAGCGGCGCACAAAGCCGATCCATCACCCCCATCTTGCCTCTTCCCAGCGCCCCCACGGCGCACTAGTGAGACGGTTCCGTGACAAGCGAGCGAGGGGCGATGGCGAGCAAGAGTTCCGCACTGACCGATCGTCGGTCAAGCGCCGGGGATTATCTGAAATTCCTGCACGCCTGGCTGCGCAAACCGCGCCAGACGGCCTCCATCGTGCCGAGCAGCCCGCATCTTGGCCGGCTGATGGCCTCGCAGATCGACCCTCAAGGCGGTCTCGTCATGGAGTTCGGCGGCGGCACGGGTGCGCTCACCCGTCAGATTTTGGCGACCGGCCTGCCGCGCACGCATCTGGAAGTGGTCGAGATCAACCCCGGTTTTGCGCGCAACCTGCGGCGCGATTTTTCGGGCGTTTCGATCATCGAGGCGCCGGCTCAGGCCGTGCTCGGCCAATGCACGGGCGGCGAGGGTGCCTATCAGTGCGTGATCAGCGGTCTGCCGCTGCTGGCGATGAGCAAGACCCTGCAGAGCGCGATCGTCAGCGAGGCCTTCCGGCTGCTGCGCCCGGGCGGCGCGTTCATCCAGTTCACTTATTCGCCGCGCCCGCCGCTGGCCGATTCGGTCGCCGATGCGCTCGATCTGGGCGTGGAGCGGATCGGCACCATCGTGCGCAACGTGCCGCCGGCGACGGTGTTCCGTTACCGCCGCGCCGCGGACATCGCGGCCATGGACAGCGCGCAACTCGCCTTCTGATGTGAGCGGGGGCCGACCCGGCCTGAGAGGAGCGGGCTTTTCTCCAATGGGCAGTCGCCTTCGCCCTCCGCCCTCGCTAGAATGGACCCATGCAACGCTATGATGTCATCATTCTGGGCGGCGGTCTTGTCGGGCTGACGCTGGCCGTCGCACTCGAACGCCATGGCGTGCGCAGCGCCATTGTCGATCCGGCGGCGCCCGCGCGCGTACCTGCGCAGAGCTTCGATGGACGTACCTCCGCGATTTCCTCGGCAAGCTGGCGCCAGTTCGAGGCCATCGGCATCGCGCCGCGCCTTGCCGGCAAGACCTGCCCCATCGACCGGATCTGGGTGAGCGAAGGGCTGACCGGCGGCGCGCTCGATTTCGCGCCCGATCCCGATGATGGCGCCATGGGCTTCATGGTCGAGAATCGCGAGCTGCGGGCCGCGATCGAGGCCACGGCGGACGCGGCCAACATCGTGCGCTTCCAGCCCGACCGGGCCGTGGAGACAGTGCGGGATGCGCATGGCGTGCGCGTGCGGCTGGAAAGCGGCGCCGAGATCGGCGCGAGCCTGCTCGTCGGCGCGGAAGGCCGGGGCAGCCCGACGCGTGCGGCGGCTGGCATCACAGTGGCGAAATGGGATTATCCCCACACCGCGCTGGTCACGGCCATCGAGCATGACGATCCGCACGGCAACACCGCCTATGAAATCTTCTACCCGGGCGGGCCGTTCGCGCTGCTGCCGATGCTGCCGGGCAATCGCTCGGCGATCGTGTGGACGGTGCCGACAAAACACGCGGCCGCCTATCTCAAGCTCGGCGAGCACGCCTGGCTGGCGGAGGCGGAAAAGCGGATGGGGAATTTCCTCGGCCGAATCCGCCTCGCGGCGCCCATGCAGAGTTACCCGCTCGGCTATCACCGCGCTGCCCGGATCATCGACGAGCGGCTGGCGCTGGTGGGTGACGCTGCCCACGGCATCCATCCGATCGCCGGCCAGGGGGTCAACCTTGGCTATCGCGATGTCGCGGCGCTCACCCAGGTGATCGTGGAAGGCATGCGCACCGGCATGGAGCCGGGCGATGCACAACTGCTCGCCCGCTACCAGCGCTGGCGGGCGCTGGACGCGCTGAGCGTGACGATCATGATGGATGGCCTCGTCCGCCTGTTCGATGTGCCCGGCCGACCGGTCTCGGCGATCCGTCGGCTGGGCTTGTCCGCCGTGCAGAAGCTCGGGCCGCTCAAGGATCGGTTCATGGCGGAAGCGCGGGGCGAAAGCGGCAGTCGGCCCAAATTGCTGCTGGGCGATCTGGTCTGACCGCCTGACAGCTTTTTGCATTTCAGTCGCAATTCAGCCCGTCACCTTCAAAGCTTTGTTTACCACAGCCGGCTAGAAGGGCGGCGTTGGAGGAGATCAGGCATGTCTGCCGCGCAAGTGCCGTCTGAGAGTTTTGGTGGGAAGCTGGCCCGGTTGGGCCGCATTCTGGGCATCACGGAAGGTGCGTCCGAAAGCGCGCACATCGTCGAGGGGGCTCGGCGCGAGGAGGGCAATGCGCATCTTCGTCGCGAGAGCGAGCGGCGCAAGATGATCTATGAAGAAGTCGGCAGCTTTCTCTTCGCCCATGATCTTGATCTGACGCCGCTCAACTTCGGGCTGGCGCTGGATTACATCACCGGCAACGACATCGCCGTGGAAAAGGCGGTCCGCGCGATTCTGATGGAGCGGGGGAAGCTCACCAACGGCGCCGTTGAGCAGATCATCGTCGACCAGCGGGCCGAGGAACTGACCCCTGATACGCTGGCCGACATGCTCAAGAAAGTCGAGGCCAATCTTGATCAGATCACCGGCATTGTCGATCAATCCAGCACGTCCGCCAAGGATTTCGGCGTCGCCTTGCAGAAGCAGGCCGCTACGCTGGAGCAGTCGGATGCGGGGGAAGCACTGGGCAATCTCATTCTGCTCACCCGCAGCATGATCGAGAAGACGCGCGAAGTCGAAAGCAAGATGCGTGAGGGGCAGACGCAGACGCGGCTGCTGCAGAAAAACCTGGAGAGCGCCCGCAAGGCGGCCGAGCAGGATCATCTGACCGGCCTGCCGAACCGCCGCGCATTCGAAAACACGCTGCGTGAGGAAGCCGTCAAAGCGCGCGAAGACGGCGAATCCCTGTGCGTCGCCTTCTGCGATATCGATCATTTCAAGGTCATCAACGATACGCATGGCCATGATGCAGGCGACCGGGTGCTCAAGTTCGTTGCCGGCCTGCTCGCCAAGATTTCCGGCGATAAATGCCATGTCGCGCGCCACGGCGGCGAAGAATTCGTGATGCTCTTCCGCGGGCTGACCGTCGCGGAAGCCGCCAAGGTCGTGGACGATGCACGCATCGACATGGCGCAGCGCAATCTTGTCGACCGCAAAACCGGCGAACGCATGGACCGCGTGACCTTCTCAGGCGGCGTGGCGGATGTCTTTGGCTACACCGAGCCGCGCGATGCGCTCAAGGCCGCGGATCGCGCCCTGTATCTGGCCAAGGAACATGGCCGCAACCGCGTCTATATCGCGGCTGAAACCGAGCACTGAGCCCGCTCAGAAATCCGGCTGATCGTAATATTTAGGCGGCGTCACGATCTCCATCCGCTCCGCCAGCAGCGGGCGGAAGGAGGGGCGTGACTTGATGCCGGCATACCAGCGCTTGGTCTGGCCATGGCCTTCCCAGTCGATGCCGCCGAGATAATCCGCGACGGAGATATGCGCGGCGGCGGCGATGTCTGCCAGACTCATCGTTCCGCCGGCCAGCCAGCTGCGATGGTCGAGCAGATAATCGAGATAATCCATATGCGTGTTGGCGCGGCGCATCGCCTCGCGCAGCGCCCCGGCATCGGGTGAGGTGCGGGAGACGACCCGCTTGATCATCCGCTCGTTGAGCAGCGGCGCCACGACATCGCGGTAGACGATCTGGTCCAGCCAGGCGACCAGCCGGCGCACTTCCGCGCGATCCAGCGCCGAGCCCGCGATCAGCGGGAACTTGTCCACCGTCTCTTCGAAATATTCGCAGATCGCCTGACTGTCCGCCAGCGTCGCATGGCCGTCATCAGCTACGATCACCGGCGTGGTGCCTGCAGGGTTCAGATCGAGGAATTCATCCCGACCTTCCCAGGGCGATTCGCGCACCGTTTCGTACACGATGCCCTTTTCCGCCATGAGAAAGCGGACCTTGCGCGAGAAGGGACAGAGCGGAAACTGATAGAGATGCCACATGCGCGGCTCTTAAATCGCCAGCGAGGCCGATCATAGCTGAAACTTGCGCTGCTGGAACCAATGGCGGCGAGGGGACTTGTTCCAAAGACAGCATCCCCGACGGCGGAGTGCCCGAGAAGGCGAGATCTGATAAGGGACAGGACCATGAACACCAGCGCACGCACATGGGGGTTTATCGGCGCCGTCTTGTTGGCGGGCGGAACTGGCGGCGTGGTGCTCGGCAATTTTGTCACGGCAAATGGGGCAGGCCGCCCTACTGGTGCAGACGAACTGGCTGCGTATTGGAGCGGGGCCGGCGCCGAGGAAACGTCCTCGTCCTTCGAGGATCGCGCCTATGCAAGCGCAGCGATGCGTGACGGCCCGTCCAGCTACCATTGTGAAGGATGCGATGCGGGCCTGAACCGCCACCGGGATTATCTGGAACCGATGCCGGCGGACTATGCGCCGCTGCCGCCTTATGAGGCGGTCGACTTGCAGGAGCCGACGCGACCAGCCCCGGCGGCCCGCGTTTCTGTCTCGCCGCCCTCAGCGCCCTTGCGCGTGCAGGAGCCGGTTCCGGCGAAGGTCGCCGCGCGTCTGGCCGCCGCGCCTGTCATCGCCGCGCCGCTTCTGCAGGAATGATCAGAACCCACCGCTGAGGCGCGTTGCCGCGCTTCTCACTCGCCATCATCCGCCAAGAAAAAACCCCCGGCGTCACCACCGGGGGTCTCGTCTTCATTCCGCCGCGACGACCTCTTGCTTGTCCGACAGCGGCTGCTTGAGGCGGCTGAGCATTTCCTTCGGGCAGACTTGCCAGAAGTGATCGCGGTTGCGCTCCCAGCTGTGCAAGATGGACTTGGCCCAGTCGCTGTCCGTGCGCGCGACATGCTCCTCGACCAGATCCTTGAGCACGCCTTCCCAATGGGCGCTGTCCAGCCGCTGCCAGACGATGCTCTCGGCATTGGCATGGGCCGGGAAGGTGCGGCTCTCATCATAGATGAAGGCCATGCCGCCGGTCATGCCCGCGCCGAAATTGGCGCCGACCTTGCCGAGGATCACGGCAGTGCCGCCGGTCATATATTCGCAGCCATTGGCGCCGCAGCCCTCGACGACGACCTGCGCGCCGGAGTTGCGGACCGCGAAACGCTCGCCGGCCTGACCGGCTGCGAACAGCTTGCCGGCGGTGGAGCCATAGAGCACCGTGTTGCCGATGATCGTGTTCTCCTGGCTCGCCAGGGGGCTGGAGACCATCGGCCGCACGGCAATGATGCCGCCCGAGAGGCCCTTGCCGACATAGTCGTTGGCATCGCCGAACACTTCCAGCGTGATGCCCTTGCACAGGAAGGCGCCCAGCGACTGGCCGGCCGTGCCGCGCAGACGGACATGGACGTGCCCATCCTGCAGGGTGGACATGCCGAACTTCTTGGTGATCAGCGCCGAGAAGCGCGTGCCCACGGCGCGGTGCGTGTTGCGCACCGTGTAGGTGAGCTGCATCTTCTCGCCACGCTCGAACACCGCCTGCGCGTCCGCGATCATCTGCGCATCCAAGCTGTCCGGCACTTCGTTGCGCCACGTCGGCAGGTTGAAGCGGCGCTTGTCGTCGTCCGCATCCACCTTCGCGAGGATCGGGTTGAGGTCCAGATCGTCCAGATGCTCGGCGCCACGGCTGACCTGCTTGAGCAGTTCGGTGCGGCCGATCACCTCATCCAGGCTGCGATAGCCCAGACGCGCCAGGATCTCGCGCACTTCCTCGGCGATGAAGGTCATCAGGTTGATGACCTTCTCCGGCGTGCCGGTAAACTTGGCCCGCAGGCGCTCGTCCTGCACGCACACGCCCACCGGGCAGGTGTTCGAGTGGCACTGGCGGACCATGATGCAGCCCATGGCGACGAGGCTCAGCGTTCCGATGCCGAATTCCTCGGCGCCCAGGATCGCGGCGATCACGATGTCGCGGCCGGTCTTGAGGCCGCCATCCGTGCGCAGCTTCACCTTGTGGCGCAGGCCGTTGAGCGTGAGCACCTGATTGGTCTCGGCCAGCCCCATTTCCCACGGCAGACCGGCAAACTTGATGCTCGTCTGCGGCGAGGCACCGGTGCCACCGACATTGCCGGACACGAGGATGACGTCGGCATGCGCCTTGGCGACACCCGCCGCGACCGTGCCGATACCCGCCTGGCTCACCAGCTTCACGCAGACCCGCGCGCGCGGGTTGATCTGCTTGAGGTCGTAGATGAGCTGGGCCAGATCCTCGATCGAGTAGATGTCGTGGTGCGGCGGCGGCGAGATCAGCGTCACGCCGGGCGTCGAGTGGCGCAGCTTGGCGATGAACTCGGTCACCTTAAAGCCGGGCAACTGGCCGCCTTCGCCGGGCTTGGCGCCCTGCGCGACCTTGATCTCGATCTCTTCGCAGGCGCCCAGATATTCGGCGTGAACGCCAAAGCGGCCGGAGGCGATCTGCTTGATGCTCGAATTGGCGTTGTCGCCATTCTCATAGGGCTGGAAGCGCGAGCGATCCTCGCCGCCCTCGCCGGAGACGGCCTTGGCGCCGATCCGGTTCATGGCGATGGCCAGCGTCTCATGCGCCTCCGGTGAGAGCGCGCCCAGCGACATGCCGGGAGTGACGAAGCGCTTGCGGATCTCGGTGATCGCCTCGACCTCGTCGATCGGCACGGCCTGATCGGGATAGTTGAACTCCAGCAGATCGCGCAGATAGACCGGCGGCAGCTCCGAGACGCCCCGCGAGAATTGCAGGTAGGTCGAGTAGCTGTCCGTGTTCACCGAGGTTTGCAGCAGGTGCATGAGCTGCGCCGAATAGGCATGGGCATCGCCGCCCGCGCGGTGACGGTAGAAACCGCCGATCGGCAGCGTCGCGACGGCCTTGCTGAAGGCCGCCTCATGTCGGACGAGCGCGTTATACTGCAGCGAGGCATAGCCCTCGCCGGAGATCTTCGAGGGCATGTTCGGGAACAGATCGTTCACGATGGCGCGCGAAAGACCCACCGCCTCGAAGTTGTAACCGCCGCGATAGCTGGAGATCACCGCGATGCCCATCTTGCTCATGATCTTGAGCAGGCCCTCGTTGATCGCCGTGCGGAAGTTCTCGAGGCACGCCTCCAGGCTGCGGTCGCCCAGCAGGCCGCGCGCATGGCGGTCGGCGATGCAGGCTTCGGCAAGATAGGCGTTCACCGCCGTGGCGCCCACGCCGATCAGGACCGCGAAATAATGCGTGTCCAGACATTCGGCGGTGCGCACGTTGATCGACGCGTAGGAGCGAAGGCCCTTGCGGACGAGATGGGTGTGAACCGCCGCCGCCGCGAGGATCATGGCGATGCCGACGCGGTCCGGCCCGATGGCTTCATCGGAGAGGAACAGCTCGGTCTGGCCGGCGCGCACGGCGATTTCCGCCTCGTCGCGAATGCGGTTGATGGCCGCGCGCAGGGCATCCGGCGGACCATCGGCCGGGAAGGTGCAGTCGATTTCCGCCACCGTCTTGCCGAAATAGCGCTTCAGCCGCGACCAGTCGTCGCACAGCAGCACTGGCGATTCGAGGATCATCACCTCGCTGTTCTGGCGGTCTTCCTCCAGAATGTTGGCGAGGTTCGAATAGCGCGTCTTCAGGCTCATCACGTGCCGCTCACGCAGCGAGTCGATGGGCGGGTTGGTGACCTGGCTGAAGTTCTGGCGGAAGAAGTGGCTGATCGTGCGCGGCTTCTCGGTGATCACCGCCAGCGGCGCATCATCGCCCATCGAGCCGACCGCTTCCTTGCCATCCTCGGCCATGGGACTGAGGATCAGCTCCATGTCCTCCATGGTGAGGTTGGCGGCGACCTGACGGCGCGCCAGCTCGGCGCGGTCCCACTGAGGGCGCGCGTCATTGGCGGCGGCGGGGAGGTCGTCCGCCGTGCGGAAGCCCTTCACATAATCTGCATAGGGCCGCTCGCCGGCAATCCGGTCCTTGATGGCGCGGTCGTCATAGACCTGGCCGGCATCGAGATCGACGGCGATCATCTGGCCGGGGCCGAGGCGGCCCTTCTTGACCACCGTCGTCTCCAGCACCACGACCATGCCCGTCTCCGAGCCGACGATCAGCAGATTGTCGGAGGTGAGTGTGTAGCGCAGCGGACGCAATGCGTTGCGGTCCATGCCGGCCACGGCCCAGCGGCCGTCGGTCATGGCGAGCGCGGCCGGGCCATCCCACGGCTCCATCACGGAGGCGAGATAGTTGTACATGTTCTGGTGGGCCTGCGGCACATCGTCATTGTGCTGCCACGCCTCGGGCACGAGCATGATCTTCGCGGTCGGCGCATCGCGGCCGGCGCGGCACAGCGTCTCGAACACGGCGTCGAGCGCGGCGGTGTCGGATGCACCCGCCGGGATCACCGGCTTGATGTCGCCGGACTGCTCGCCAAAGGCCAGCGCCGCCATCTTGATCTCGTGGCTCTTCATCCAGTTCTTGTTGCCGCGGATCGTGTTGATCTCGCCATTATGGGCCAGCGACCGGAAGGGCTGGGCAAGCCACCACTGCGGGAAGGTGTTGGTCGAATAGCGCTGGTGGAAGATCGCCACGCGGCTCTCGAAGCGCTCGTCGGTCAGGTCCGGATAGAAGACCGAGAGCGATTCCGCGAGGAACAGGCCCTTATAGATGATCGACTGGCAGGAGAGCGAGCAGACGTAGAAGTCGTTGATCTGCGCCTCGATCACCTTCTTCTCGATGCGGCGACGCACGAGATAGAGATCGCGCTCGAACTCGGCGACGTCCTGCTCCTCGGGCATCGGGCCGGAGATGAGGATCTGCTCGATCTCGGGGCGCGTGCGCTGCGCCTTCTCGCCGATGACGGAGACATCGACCGGCACCTGCCGCCAGCCATAGATGCGGTAGCCCGCCTGGATGATCTCGGCCTCGACCAGCGTGCGGCAGGTCTCCTGCGCGCCCAGGTCCGTGCGCGGCAGGAAGATCATGCCGACGGCAAGGCGGTTGGGCAGCGGCTTGTGGCCGGAGGCGGAAATGGCATCGTCGAAGAAGCGCACCGGCAGATCGACATGGATGCCGGCACCGTCGCCGGTCTTGCCGTCAGCATCGACAGCACCGCGGTGCCACACGGCCTTGAGCGCATCGATGGCGCTCTCGACCACACGGCGCGAGGCCTTGCCATCCGTCGCCGCGACGAGGCCGACGCCACAGGCGTCCCCCTCGAATTCAGGGCGATACATGCCCTCACGGGCGATCCGGTCGCGTTCGGTTTCAGGAACCATGGTGGTTGTTCTTTCAACTGCGGAGTTGCGATTGATCTCGGTCATGCGGCCACCGCCTGCTTCTTGGGCGTCCGCGCACGCAGATAGCTGTGCATATGGTCAGCCACGTCGCGGCCATCGCGGATGGCCCAGACGACGAGGCTGGCGCCGCGTACGATGTCGCCGGCGGCGAACACGCCATCGACGCTGGTCATCATGTTGCGATGGTCAACGCGCAGCGTGCCCCAGCGGGTGACGGCGAGGCCCGGCTCGCCGAACAGCACCGGCAGATCCTCGGGGTCATAGCCCAGCGCCTTGATGACGAGATCGGCGGGAATGCTGGTCTCGCTGCCCGGCTCCGGCTCCGGCGCGCGGCGGCCGGAAGCGTCCGGCTGGCCAAGGCGCATGCGCGTCATCTTCACGCCGGTGACCTTCTCCGTGCCTTCGAAGGCGACAGGGGCGGAGAGCCAGACGAACTCGACGCCTTCCTCCTCGGCATTCTGCACCTCGCGCTGCGAGCCCGGCATGTTCTCCCGGTCGCGGCGGTAGAGGCAGCGCACTGACTTGGCGCCCTGGCGGATCGAGGTGCGCACGCAGTCCATGGCGGTATCGCCGCCGCCGATCACCACGACATCCTTGCCGGTAGCGAGCAGCGAGCCATCCTCGTGGGCGGGGACATGATCCCCAAAGCCGGCCTTGTTAGAGGCGGTGAGGAAATCGAGCGCCCTGACCACGCCGGTGGTCCCGACGCCGGGCGCCTTGATGTCGCGCGCCTTGTAGACGCCGGTTGCGATCAGGAGCGCGTCATGCCGCTCGCGCAGCTCGGCCAGCGAGGCGTCCTTGCCGACCTCGAAGCCCATGTGGAATTGGATGCCGGCATCCTCCAGCCGCTTGACGCGGCGCATGACGACCTCTTTCTCCAGCTTGAAGCCGGGGATGCCATAGGTCAGCAGGCCGCCGGCGCGATCGTGACGATCGTAGACATGCACCTCATGCCCCGCCGCGCGCAGATATTCCGCCGTGGTGAGGCCACCGGGGCCAGCGCCGATGATCCCGACCGAGAAGCCGGTCGCCTTGCCGACCTGCACCGGCTCGACCCAGCCTTCTTCCCAGGCGGTATCGGTGATGAACTTCTCGACCGAGCCGATGGTGACGGCGCCATGGCCGGAAAATTCGATGACGCAATTGCCCTCGCACAGCCGGTCCTGCGGGCAGATGCGGCCGCAGATCTCGGGCATTGTGGAGGTCATGTTGGAGAGCTCATACGCCTCGCGCAGCCGACCTTCTGCGGTCAGGCGCAGCCAGTCCGGGATGTGGTTGTGCAGCGGGCAGTGGACCGAGCAATAGGGCACACCGCACTGCGAGCAGCGCGCGGCCTGATCCTCGGCCTTGGGCGTTTCGAACCCGTCCGAAATCTCATGGAAGTCATGCGCGCGTTCGTTCGCGGACCGTTTCTCCGGATAGGATTGCGGGCGAATAACGAATTTGAGCATCGGATTCTCGGCCATGGGCGGGGTCCTTCCTTTCGGCGCCGCACATAGGGACGACAATCGCGGAAGTCACGCGTTTCTCAACATTAAGGTCAGTGTTGCTGACCTATAATGTGGCGCACGGCCATTTTTTAGGGTTTGGACAGGCTATCTAAACCCCTTATAGGTCCGATCCGGTCCTACCGCATCAAAAGGGCGATCAGCGCAATCGACCCGGCTATGATTCGGTACCAGGCAAAAGGCTTGAAACCGTAGCGGGTCACGACGGCGACAAAGCCCTTCACGACGAACAGCGCAGTGAGGAAGGCCATGCCGAAACCGATGGCGATCATCCCCAGATCGTCGGCGTTGAGCAGCGCGCGATCTTTCCACAGCGCATAGACGGTCGCTGCGAGCATCGTGGGGACGGCGAGGAAGAAGCTGTATTCCGCTGCCGTCTTGCGGTCGACGCCCATGGTCAGCGCCCCCAAAATGGTCGCGCCGGACCGGCTTACGCCCGGTATCATCGCGATGCACTGCACCAGTCCGATGCCGAGCGCGGTGGTAAACGGCATGGTTTCTACCGACTTGACCCGCACGGTCTTCACCATCCGCTCCAGAATCAGCATCAGAATGCCGCCGATGATGAGGGCGACCGCCACGATCATCGGGGTCTGGATGGCGGCGCGCACCGCTTCATAGGCGAGAACGCCGATGACCAGCGCCGGCGCAAAGCCGAGGAACACGTTGCGCGTGAAGGCGATATCGTCCGGCCGGCCCTTCAGCAGGCCCGTGCCCACGCCCCAGAAGCGCTGCCAGTAGACAGCCATCACAGCGAGAATGGCACCGAACTGGATGGCGATCTTGAACGTCACCGACGATTCACCGGTAAAGCCCAGCAACTCGCTCGCCAGAATGAGGTGGCCTGTCGAGGAGACGGGCAGAAACTCGGTCAGCCCTTCCAATATGCCCAGCAGAATGGCGGTGAAAACGTTGCTATCCATGCGGGCGCAATCCTTGAAACGAGGCAGGTGTCTGGCGCGGGCGGGCAGGGGCGCGCTGCGAGCGCCAGTGCCCCCAACGGATGGTCGTCAGGCCCGTGCCGTGACGCCGAACCGCCCTTGCTTGCGATATTGCTCCAGCCATGCCGGCGCAATCGCCGCCATCGGGGCTGGGGTGATGCCGAACCGCTCGAAGCCCGCTGCGCCGGGCGCAACGACATTGTCGCTCAGCAGCATCTCGAACTGGTCGCGCGTGATTGGCGCGCCGGGTGCCCAGCCGGTCAGCATGGCCAGTGCCTTGGCGACACCGTCGGGGATGGGCAGGAAGCTGCACGGGCGACCGATCTCGGCCGCGATCCAGTTGTTGATCTGGCGCAGGGAGAGCGTGTCCGGGCCGCCCAGCTCATAGGTCTGGCCGGCATGATCCTCGGGTTGCGTGGCGGCCTGCGCGATAGCGCGGGCCACATCGACCACATGCACGGGTTGAAAGCGCGTTTCGCCGCGGATCACCGGGACGATCTGGCCGGGCAGGGTCGATCCCGAGGCGATCAGGCGGGCAAAGCGGTTGGTGAACTGGTCGTCCTGCCCGAACAGGATTGAGGGCCGTACGATGGTCGCGCGCGGGAAGGCGTTGCGGACTGCCGCCTCGCCCTCGGCCTTGGTCCGCCCATAGGCAGATGAACTGGCAGCGTCTGCGCCGATGGCGGAGACGTGAACCAGCGCCTCAAGGCGCGCCGCCGCCGCAGCCTCGGATATGGTCTGTGCGCCCACCACATGCGCGGCGTGCATATCGCCGGTCAGCAGGCCGACGAAGTTGACTGCGGCGGATGCGCCCGTGAGGGCCGCGGCGACCTGATCGGCGCGGGTGATGTCCACGGCCGCAAACTGGATCTGGCCCATGCCGCCCAGCGTGCGCAGCGCAAAGGCTTGGCGCGGATCGCGCTGGGCGATGCGCAGGCGATAGCCCTTCGCCAGCAGCTCCTGCGCCACGTGGCGGCCGACGAAACCACCACCCCCAAACAACACAATCGGCTTGTCAGTCGCTATCATGACTCTGTTCCGTCGTCCTTGCCCCGAGGGCCTGTCTGTCCGCGTTTGCGGTTCTCCTCTCCCTTGCATCAGGCCGCCATCCAAAACAACCGGGTGGATGCGCGACTCGACAAACGGCGGCGCAAATCGGGAGCGACGAGCGCATGAACCGGCCGCACGACGCCCTGCGGGGTGGAATATGGTGGGGGTGACGAAAATAATTTCGCCGGCTTATTTCGCCCATGCAGCGTAAGAATAAGTTGCACATAAATGCACAACGCGCCGGTGATCTCGGCTGTGCGCTGTCTTGTCAGGGCCGGCATCGTCCAGACTGCCGGTGGGCACGGCTAGGGTCAAGGCAACGCGACCGACTTTGCAGGGTTGCCCCTGCGACGGTCGACGATGGGCGTAAACTTTTGAACATATGCCACAATATGCGAAAATTCGACTTGATGGCGGATGATCGCCCCGCGCGTGGTTGGAACGTGGCCGCGATTTTGCGCAATCCATCGAACAACGCCGCCGGCGTGACTTCCGCGAGTTGAGCGCCACGCGAAAACTTGTCTCCTGGCGTACTGCGACATTGCAAGGGGCGCATGGCTTTCCTGCCATGCAGCATCAAAAAAATGGCTGATTTCTGCGGCGCAGCGACGATTTTGCCTTGTCCGGGAACGCCCCCAGACCTATCTGGACGGCAAGCGCACTCAAGAACGCTGGACAGGTTCAGGAACGCTCCTTGAGAGCGTCACGAGCCTGACTTCATCAAGAGTTACCGAAAAGAAAAATTGAGTTTGCAGGAGTAACAGACATGAAAATCGTTGCCGCCGCCCTCGTCGCGGCTGGTCTGCTCGTCGGTTCGAGCGCCGGATTCGCCAAGCCCCGTGAAAATGTCGAAGTGCGCGTCTCCACGGACGGCGTGAACTTCGCCGACGCCGAGAGCGTCGACCAGTTTCGCGGTCGCGTCGCTCGTGAAATCGCCGCTGCCTGCAACCCGGGCAACCGCGTGAACGCCGATCTGGCGCCGGACTTCAAGTGCCGCAAGTCGATGAAGCAGGTCAGCGAGACCCGCATCGCGCAGCTGTCCAACAGCAATGCGCGCATGGCGACCATGGACTGATCCATCACGATCTCATCGTCGTTAGCGGCGCGCCCTCGGTCATCGAGTGGCGCGCCGTTTGCGTTTGGGGTGTTGCGCAGATCGCTGGCGTGGCCGGCTAGCGGGGCCCGATCATTCGGCCGGCTGAGCGGTCCCATTAGGCTTGCCGTTCTTGCCCATCAGCGCACGCAGGCGGCGGGTGACGGTCTGGGGGGAGGATGTGCCCCGCGCGAACCGGCTGTAGAGCAAAGGCACTACGAACAGGGTGATGGCCGTCGCGATGCTGACGCCGAACACGATCACCCAGCCGATGGACGAGCGGGCATGCGCGCCCGCACCCCCGCCGATCGCCAGCGGAATAGCGCCTGCGACCGTGGCGATGGAGGTCATCAGGATCGGCCGGAGGCGGCGGACGGAGGCATCGCTGATCGCCACCAGAAAATCCCGGCCCTCATCGCGCAACTGATTGGCATATTCGACGATCAGAATGCCGTTCTTCACCGCGAGGCCGACCAGCATGATCATGCCGATCTGGCTGAACAGGTTGATGCTCGTCCCCGTCACCGCCAGGCCGATAATGCCGCCCGCCGCGCCGAGCGGCACGGCGGAAATGATCACCAGCGGGTGGACGAAGCTCTCGAACTGGGCGGAGAGCAGCAGGTAGATCACCACCACGGTGAAACCGAAGGCGATCCAGATCGAGGTGCCGGTCTGCATGAAGCTGCGGCTCTCACCCTTATAGCCCACGGCGGTCACTTCCGGCGACTGGCGCGCCTGCTCGTTGAGAAAGTCGAGCGCGCGCCCGAGAGAATAGCCCTCGGCAAGGCCGCCGCTTAGCGTGATGGCGCGCATCTTGTTGAAGCGGCCCAGCTCACGCGCGGTCGCCGCCTGCTTGACGATCAGCAGGTTGGAGAGCGGCACCAGTGCGCCGCCGGCGGCGCGGACATAGACTTTCGCCAGCGATGCCTCATCGTCGCGATTGAAGGATTCCGCCTGCAGGACGACATAATATTCCTCGCCGTCGCGCACATAGGTCGACGTGCGGCGCGACCCCATCATCGTCTGCAGCGCCTGGCTGATGTCATTGACGGAAATGCCGAGGTCACCGGCCCGCTGATGATCGATCTCGATCAGCAGTTGCGGCTTGTTCTCGACATAATCGGCGTCGAGATTGACGATGCCGGGGTTGTCGCGGGCCGCATCCAATATGCGGTCGCGCGCGACGGCCAGATCCTCATAGCTGGTGCCGGCGATCACGAAGCTGATCGGCTGGCCGCCGCGCGAAAGGCGGTTGGTGACGGTGGCGTTGCCGCGCACGGATGGCAGGCCGGCCAGCCGCTTGTTGACCTCCTGCGCGACGCTCTGCGAGCTTTCCTTGCGCTCGTCCCAATGCTTCATGAACACCGAGAGGCTGCTGCTGTTGAAATCGTCGGTGCCGCCACCGAAACCGCCGATGCGCGCATTCATCCCGCGCACCGGGCCATCCTCGGCGACCATGGGCAGGACCAGCGTTTCGGCCTGGTGCAGATATTTGTCGGCCTGCGCAAAGCCCGTCCCTTCCGGGCTGTTGAGGCGGACCTGGATCACGCCGGTGTCCTCCGCCGGGGCGAGTTCGGAATCCAGGCTGCGAAACAGCACCGCGCTGCCGACAATCAGCAGCACGGACGCGACGATCACCGGCAGGGGGCGGCGGAGCACCGAGCCGAGTGCGTTGCGATAGCCGTTTTCCGTCCGCTCCATCAGCCGGTCGATCTTGGCGGTCAGGCGGCCGCGCTGGCTGCCCTTGAGCAGCTTGGAGCACATCATCGGCGTCAGCGTGAGAGCGAGGAAGCCCGAGACGCCGACCGCGGCGATCATCGCCACCGCCAGTTCGCGGAACAGCGAGCCGGCCTGGCCGGAGAGGAACATCACCGGCACGAACACGGCGCATACCACCATGGTGGAGGCGACGACGGCAAAGCCGACCTGCCGCGCGCCGTAAAAGGCGGCAAAGAGCGGGTCTTCGCCTTCCTCGATACGATGATAGACATTCTCGAGGACGACGATGGCATCATCGACCACAAGGCCGATAGCCAACACCAGCGCCAGCAAGGTGAGCAGGTTAATCGAATAGCCCGCCAGCCACAGCACGCCGAAGGTCGTCAGCAGGCAGATCGGCACGGTGATCATCGGCACCAATGTCGCGCGCAGACTGCCGAGGAAGAAGAACACGACGATGGTGACGAGCAGCGCCGCCTCGAAGATGGTGTGCCACACGCCGCGAATGGCCTCGTCGATGAACATGGTGCTGTCGCCGCCCATGCGGATCTCGACGCCCTGAGGCAGGTTCTTGCTCAGATCCGCAACCGCAGCCTTGGCGGCTTGCGCCACCGCCAGCGTGTTGGCGCCTGACTGGCGAACGATGCCGAGGCCAACGCCTGTTTCGCCATTATAGCGGAAGATCGAATAGGGATTTTCCGGCCCTTCCTCGATGCGCGCGACATCGCCCAGGCGCACCTGATAGCCATCGCTGCCACGGCCGATGACAAGCTGGGCAAAGTCCTGCGGGGTCGTGAAGTCACGCTGGACGCGGAGCGAGAGGTTTTGCGCCTCCGCCTCGATCCGCCCGGCGGGCAGCTCGACATTCTGTCGGCGCAGCGCGGCCTCGACATCGCCCGGCGTCAGCCGAAAGGCCGCCAGCCGATCGGCATTGAGCCACACGCGCATGGCGGGCTTGGCCATGCCGAGTTCGACGATCTGCGCCACACCATCGATGGTCGAGAGCCGGTCGACCACGACGCGCGAGACGAAATCGCCGAGCTTGGTGCGGTCCCAGCCCGGCGCCATCACGGCAAAGAAGATGATCGGCTGGGAATCGGAATCGACCTTGCGCACTTCCGGCGGCAGGGCGTCGTCCGGGCGGTCGGCCGCGCCGCCGGCGACCCGGTCGCGCACGTCGTTGGCGGCCGCATCGACATCGCGTCCGGCGCGGAACTCGATGACGATGCTGGAAGTGCCGTCGCGTGAGGTCGAGCTGATCGTCTCGATCCCCTCAATACCGGCAAGCCGCTGCTCCAGCGGCTGGGTGATGCGGTTCTCGATCACGCTGGCATTGGCGCCGGTGTAGCGCGTTTCGACCGAGACGATGGGTGGGTCGGTGTCCGGATATTCGCGCACGGACAGGTTCATGAAGCCGACGAAGCCGATGATCGCGAGCAGCAGGGACATCACGGCGGCGACCACTGGTCGCCGCACCGAAATATCCGAAAGGATCATGGCCGCGCTTCCGGCGTGGCGGCGCCCTTGGGCGCGATCTCATCAGTCTGCGCGCTATTGCTGCTCTCGACCTCGGCCAGACGCACGGGCCGGCCTTCTGCGACCTTCACCACGCCCTCGGAGACGACCAGCGCATCCTGAGGCAGGCCGCTCACTTCCATCAGGCCATTGTCCCGCAGCCCGGTGCGCACGTCCATCCGCTTGGCCTTGCGGTCCTTGTCGAGCGTGTAGACATAGCGCCGGTCACCCTGGCTCAGCACCGCAGTCTCCGGCACGGCGAGCGCGGTGCGCTGCCCGGTCTCGATGCGGACGGTCAGCAACATGCCGGGCTTGATCCGCGCGCCGGGATTGGGGAGCGTCGCGCGGACCATGACGGCGCGGCTTGCCGGATCGATGACCGGATCGATGGTGCTGATCGTGCCCTGCAGCACGTCATCGGGATAGGCCGAGGAGGAGGCCCGGATCGGCTGGCCGATGCGCAAGGCGCCAAGCTGCGTTTCCGGCACGGTGAAATCCAGCTTGATGCGTGACAGGTCGCTGATCGTCACCAAAGGCGTGCCGCTGTTGACGATGGCGCCCTCGGAGATGGTGCGGAGCGAGAGATAGCCGGAGAAGGGCGCGCGGATCAGGCGGTCGCCAAGCTGGGCCTTGATGCCATCCTGACTGGCCCGGGCCTCACTCAAGGCAGCGCGCTGCTGATCGAGCAGGGCGCGGGTGGCGAAGCCCTGCTCATACAGGCTGTTGACGCGATCGAGCTGCGAGGCGGCCTCGGTGGCGCTTGCCCGGGCGCCGGCCAATGCTGCCTGCTCCTGCGCGTTGGAAAGCACCGCCAGCAACTGGCCGGACCGGACGAACATGCCGTCATCGAACATCAGCCGCTCGATCCGCTCGGTCACATTGGCGGCAAGCGTCACCTGCTCATTGGCGCGCGCGGTGCCGACGGCCTGAATCTCGTCCCGGAAGACATGGGTGGCAGGTTTTGTCGCCGACACCAACGGCGGCTGCCGCTTCTGCTCGGTCTCGCCCTTGCCGCATGCCGCGAGAAGGGCGAGCCCGATCAGCAGGGTGCCCTGCCGCCAGAAGAGAGGATGCCCGGCGGCGCCCGGCAGCCGGTTTAGAAGGTCCACGGCGTCATCCATATCGATAGTAGATTTTGTCTACTTTGCCCCAGTTTCTATCAGCCAGCCACTGCTTTTTTGTGCAGTCGCTCAATGGCATCCAGCGAGGAGAGCAGAGCGCCCTCCATCCAGCAGCCATAATAAGACGCATGCTCGCCCGCGAGGACGATGCGGCCATCCATGGCGACCAGATTCTGGTAGTGCTGCGCGCGCGCCGCCTCCGACCAGGTGGCGCAGCATCCCATGATCCACGGCGTGCGGCTCCAGGCGAGGGAGACGCCGTTCATGAACTGCTTGCGATAGTCTTCGGGGTGGAACACCGATCCTTGCGCTAGCGCGGTTTCGATGCGCTGCTGCGGCGTCATGCCTGCCAGCGCATAGCCGCCGGCGCCGCCCGCAAAGGCCCCGAGCAGCACTGCCGGCTTGTCCGCGAAGAAGTCGAAGTTCGGGTAAGAGATCAGCGAAATCTGCTGGTCGGTGAAGCTGTGGCCACCATAGATCGCGTCCTTCTCCTCCCAGAAGCGGCTGCGCATCTCCAGGCCCATCTTCACCGAGTTGGAGTAGGGCACGGCGGCGATGGCTGCCTTGAGCGGGGCGCTCGCCTGCAACTCGAGCTGATTGAGCACGCCCAGCGGAATTGTGCAGACGCAATAATCCGCCTTCGCCTCGTTCATGGCGCTGGAGGTCAGGTCCTGCCAGGAGACGGTGACGCCTTTCTCGCCCTGCGCGATCTTCGTCACCTTGGCATTGTAGGTGATCAGGTCGCCGACCTGCTTGGCAAAGCCCTTGCCGATCATGTCCATGCCGCCCTTGGGCTGGAACATCGTCGTCTGCATCACATTGGTGAAGAAGAAGCTCATTTGCTGCCACACGCCGGAATCCAGCACATCGCCCAGATCGTTGATCTTGGAGGGCGTCGGCGCGCCGTTGACGCCGCCGCCGGGCGCGCGATCATAGCCGCGCTGGCCAGAGGTACGCAGGCCGCTGGTGTAATTCAGGTCGCCATCGAGCAGGCCCCATTCGCGCAAGGCCTCGACCAGCTTCTCCTTGTCCTCCTTGGTGACCTTCTGATCGAGCGCGCCGGCGTTGAGCGCCTTGCCGAGCAGTTCGGAGACGTGGCCCTTATAATCGACGGCCAGTTCCTTGTAGCGCTGGGGCTTGCCGCCGAACGCCTTGCTGTTGTGGACCCAGGCATTGTGATTGAGCTGGATGAACGGCTCCAGCTCGACACCAAAGGCCTTGGTGTAATGGAGCAGGGTGCGGTGATGGTGCGGGATGCGCCACGGGCCGGGGTTCAGATAATTGCCCGGCTGGAATTCGCAGGTCTGTGTCGTGCCGCCGACCTCGACCACCTTGTCGCCACCGCGGATCGAGTAGTTCCGCCCGCCGGGGCGGTTCTGATATTCGAGGATCTGCACGGCATAGCCGGCCTTGCGTAGCTCATAGGCGGCAAGCATGCCGGCAAGGCCTGCGCCGAGGACCAGCACCTTCGCCCCTTTGGGCGCGCCGGAGAGCTTGGGCGGGCCTGTGAACTGGGTTTCAGCCGCATGGCCAAAGGCGGTCATGGCCTGATACATGGCCATGGCGCCGCCCGCCTTGCCAATCATCGCCAGCAGGTCACGCCGTGTCGGAGCCGTAAATTCGGTCATGCTCATGTCCCCCAAAAGTGCCGGGCCGTCCCCACGGCTCAGCACGTGCTGCAATCGCGCGTCGACGATCCGTTCGCGGCGATGACGCGCTTGACGTCGGCGGCCGTGACGGGATCGGGATAATTGTTGAAATGGCTGCGCGCGTAGGTCGCGACGGCGGCCATCTGCTCGGGCGTGAGCATGTCCGTGAACCAGGGCATGCCGCCGCGCCCCTTGACCAGGATCGTGGCGATGAAGTCCTTGTCGGCGAGGTTGGCGTTGCCCGCGATGGCCGGGATCGCCGCGCCCGCGCCGGCGCCGCCCTTGCCATCCGCCATGTGGCAGGCCTGGCAGATCATCTCATAGACCTCCTTGCCCTCATTGGAGATGTCCACGCTGGTCGGCCCGCCGCCCGGCGCATCCTGCGCGCGGACAGCCACTGTGGCGGCGAGGAGAGCGGCCGCCAGAGCGAGCGCGGCGGCGGTTTTGAGGGTCATGGCGTCAGGCTCCGGTGGCGCGCTGGTGGATGCGGGTGATGGCGTCGAGCGCGGAGAGGAGCGAACCCTCCATCCAGCCGCCGTAATAAGAGGCATGTTCGCCCGCGAGGACGATGCGGCCATCCATCGCGACGAGGTTCTGGTAATGCGCGGCGCGGGCGTCGTCCGACCAGCGCGAGGTGCAGCCCAGAATCCAGGGCAGGCGGCTCCAGGCCACCGAGGTGCCGTTCATGAACTCCTTGCGATAGGCGGCCGGGTGGAACACCGAGCCCTGCGCCAGCGCCATCTCGATGCGCTGGGCGGGCGTCATGCCGGCAAGCTGGAACCCGCCGGCATCACGGGCGAAGGCGCCGAGCAGCACGGCCGGGCCGTTGCCGAACATCCTGTCATTGGGATAGGAGATCAGCCCGATGGTCTGATCGGTGAAGCTGTGGCCGCCATAGATGGCGTCGTCTTCTTCCCAGAAGCGGCGGCGCATCTCCAGGCCGATCTTCACCTGCCCGCTATAGGGCACGGCGCGCATCGCGGCCTTGAGTGGCGCACCCACCTGCATGTCGAGCTGGCTGAGCACGGGGAGGGGGATGGTGTTCACGCACCAGTCCGCGCTGCTCTGGCCGGTCTTGCCGCTGGGAGTATCCTGCCAATAAGCGGTGACGCCCTTGTCGTCCTGCGTGATGCGGGTGACCTTGGTGTTGAGCTGGACCACCGGGCCGACGGCGCGGGCGAAGGCCTTGCCGATCATGTCCATGCCGCCCTTGGGCTGGAACATGGTGGTCTGCATCACATTGTTGAAGAAGAAGCTCATATGCGCCCAGATGTCGGACGAGAGCACGTCGGACAGGCTGTTGATCTTCGAGGGTGTGGGCGCGCCGTTGACGCCGCCGCCCGGCGCGCGATCATAGCCGCGCTGTCCGGAGACCCGCAGGCTGCTGGTGAAATTGAGGTCGCCGTCGAGCAGGCCAAAATCGCGCAGGGATTCGAGCAGCTTTTCCTGATCTTCCTTGGTCACCGCGTCATTCAGCGCGCCTGCGTTGAGCGCCTTGCCGAGCAGGTCCGAGACATGGCCTTTGAAATCGACCGCCAGCTCCTTGTAGCGTTGCGGCTTGCCGCCGAACGCCTTGCTGTTGTGGACGAACGCATTGTGATCGAGCTGGATGAACGGCTCCATCGCCACGCCCAGCGTCTTGCAATAATGCAGGAGCGAGCGGTGATGGTGCGGAATGCGCCACGGGCCGGGATTGAGGTAATTGCCGGGCTGAAAGGCGCAGGTCTGCGAGACGCCGCCGACTTCCACGACCTTGTCGCCACCGCGCACCGAGTAGTTCCGCCCGCCAGGGCGATCCTGATATTCGAGTATCTCGACGGCATAGCCCGCGCGCTGCAACTCATAGGCGGCGACCAGACCGGCGAGGCCGGCACCGAGGATCAGCACCTTCTTGCCCTTGGGCGCGCCGGTGAGCTGGGGCGGGCCGGTGAATTGCGATTCCGCCGCATGGCCCAGCGCTGTCATCGCCTGATAGAGCGCGACCGTGCCGCCGACCTTGCCGATCATCGCCAGCATATCCCGCCGGGTCGGCCGCAGTGATGTCGTCATCCTTGCTTGTCCTTTGATGCCGGTGCCCGGTGGAAAAGGGAGGCGCGATCCCCCGATGCGCCTCCCTCGACCCTCACGGCATTTTCGCCGCGATGGCCTCGATCTCCACGTACATGGTGGGGCGGCCCAGCGCGGCGACCTGGATGGTCGAGCGCGTGGGCTTGTTGGGCTGTTCCGCCGTGCCGAAGAAGGTGCGGAACACCTCATTCATCCCGGCTGAGTCCATGCGGCCTCCCGTCTCCGGGGTGCCGACGAGGAACACCGTCATCTTGACGATGTCGCCCATGGAAAAGCCCTTGGCTTCCAGCGATGCCTTCATCTTGGTGAGGATGCTGAGCGTCTGCGCTTTGGTATCGCCCAGATCTTCCGGCTTGGCCGGATCGACCGGCGACGGCGTGGTGCCGGAGACGAACATGATGTTCGCGCCCGCCGGCACGAAGGCCAGCGAGGCGATGGGGGAGTTCGGCGCGCCATAGGTGCGCTCGACGGTCTGCGCGCCGGCGGCCGAGGGGAGCGCTGCAAGCAGCGCTCCTGACAACATGGCGGCGGTAATGCCGGTCTTCTTCAATGTCATTCTCCTCGTCCAGATACTGTTGGTGTAAAATGGCTCGTCTTGTTCGATCAGAACTTGAGCGTCAGGCGGGCGTAGTAATATCCGCCGTTCGACCCGTAGGGACCGAAGGTGTAGGGCGCGTTGAACGTGCCGCCGTTGTTGATGTAGGGCGAGACACCGGTCGTCGGCCACGTCGCGGGATCGTAGTTTCCAACGAGCGCCGGCACTTCCGGCATCTTGTCGAACAGGTTGTTCGCGCCGATCGCGAGGTTGGCGAACTTGGTGATCTCGTAGCTAAACTCCAGATCGACGATCGCGGCCGGCGCCACCTCGGCATTGTAGTAACGTTGGTTGTTCGACAGCAGGATCGGCGCGGGCAGGGCAGCGATGCCACGGCTCGCATTGCCGTTGGCCGATGTGCTGTTGGGCTGCACGAACTGATTGGTCTTGCTGTAGTAATTCACGCGGGCATTGGCGGTGAACTTGCCGCTGGTGAACAGGGCGCTGAAATTGCCCTTGAAGGCCGGGCTGGCCTTTTCGATGATCTGCTCGGAGGTCGGGCCGAACAGGGTGCCCAGCTTGTTCTTCGTGACCTTGGTGAGGTTGTAGTTGCCGCCGATCGAGAAATCGATGTTACCGAAGGGCAGATCGACCGGATAACGCGCGGCGAGTTCCAGGCCCATCGTCCGGGTATCGATACCGTTGGTGAAGGTCTGGATCGCGAGCGAACCGTTCGTCCGCACGGTCGGATCGAGCTGCTTGCCGCTGGCATTGATGGCGTTGATCACGAGGTCATAGGGCGTCAGGCCATTGATGAGCGCGGCCGGCGTGTCGATACCGACACGTTGCGGCGGCGACGTCAGGTTGACGAACTGCTGGCCGGTGATGCTGCCCGAGGACACGATGCGGTCCTTGATCTTGATGAGATAGCCATCCAGCGTAATCGTCAAGCGCGAGATCGGGCGGAGCACGATACCGGCAGAGAAGTTGACCGACTTTTCCGGACTGAGCGCGCCGAACCCGGCGCTGGCCGATCCCGGCGAACTGGGCGCAAGTTGCAGCGTGGCAGAGGTCGGCCCGACGTTCGTGGCCGAGTAGCCGGATTCCTGCAGCGAAGGTGCGCGGAAGCCCGTGCTGGCCGTCCCGCGGATCGCGAAGGCCGGCGAGAAGTCGTAGCGCGTCGTGATCTTGCCGATCGTCGTGTCGCCGAAGTCGCTGTAATGCTCATAGCGGCCGGCGACATCCACGGTCCAGTCGGGCACCGGGTTGACGGCGACGTCGATATAAGCCGCCTTGGCGTTGCGCGAGAGTGTGCCGGCATCGCTGAGAGCATAGCCGGGGAAGGACTGGCCACCCTCGACATAGCGCGACAGCGCGTCGCCAGCGCCAATGGCGTAGGTTTCCTTGCGATATTCCGCACCGATGGCGAAATTCAGCGGATCCTCGAAGCCCACGTCGAACTCCTTGCGAAGATCGAGGGTGCCGACGAACTGGGTGAACTTGAAGCTGCCGTCATAGAAGTCGGACGGCGACTGGCCGGTCGCGACAAACAGCGACGCGTTGGCCGAATTGGTGGTGTAGACCTTCGCGACGTCTTCCGAATAGCTGCCGGCCAGATCCCAGTCCCAGCCGCTGATCTCGCCGCGCAGGCCGGTGGTGAACTGGAATTCGTCCTGCTTCACCTCGATATGCGGGACGAGGCCGGTCTGGGCGCTGGTGCCGAAGCAGTTGGTCGGGTCCGTGGTGGTCGCGGTGCCGGCGGTGGTGCGGCACAGGCGGGTCGGATGGCGATAGCCCTGCAGGGCGTCACCATGACGATAGGAGATATTGCCGAACGAGTAGAGCTCGACGCCACCGAAATCATAGCCGAAATTGTAGAAGCCGAGCGTCAGCTGGGATGCCGGCTGGCCGCCGTTGATCCCGGCGGTGCAATTTTTGGCATTGCAGGCGTCGAGCAGCGGCTTGAAGGCTGCTGATACGTTGGTGACGGTGGTGCCGTCATAGTTCCGCACCGAGAACTGACCGTCGCCGACCGTTGTCCAGTCATTGCGACGATGGAAGAGCGACAGGTCAAGGAAGCCGCTCTCGCCGATCGGCATGCCGAAATTGCCGCTCGCGCTGTAGGTCGTGCCTTCGCCGTCATAATATTGGCCGGCGTTGAACTTCACCGCGCCGCCATAAGTGTCCGACTTGAGGATGATGTTGATGACGCCGGCAATGGCGTCCGAACCATATTGCGCGGCGGCGCCGTCCTGCAGCACCTCGATGCGCTGAACGATGTCCGGCGGAATCAGGTCGATGCTCGGCGCGGCGGAACCGCCGAAGGCGCCGTTGATGACCTGCAGGATGGAGTTGCCGTGGCGGCGCTTGCCGTTGACCAGCACCAGCGTGTGGTTGGGGCTGAGGCCGCGCAGGCGGGCCGAAAGCGAGAAGCTCGCCATGTCGGTGCCCTGCGTCTGCGCCTGGAAGCTCGGCACGAGCTGGGTGAGGGCCTGGTTGAGGTTGGGCTGGCCCACCTTTTCCAGTGCGGAGGAGCTCAGCAACTGGATCGGCGCGGCGCTCTCTGCGGCCATCATGCCAGTGGAACGGGTGCCGGTAACGATGATCTCGCCGCCATCGGCCGGCGGCTCCTGCGGCGTTTCGGCCGTTTGCGCCACGGCTGCGGCGGGAATGGCTGCGCTCGTAAGGAGCAATAGGGCAGCAATATTTCTGCGCGTGATCATGAAGACGTCCCCCTTGTTCTCGTGGTGCGCTCTCCTTTTTGTCTGTCTTTTCGGCGGGTTATGGTTGTTGCGCCGAGCGTCCCGCGTCGCCCTGTGATATGCTCTTTTGCGCCTGGCTAGCTGATCGGACTGGTCGGGATTCGGACATACGCATTTTGTCGTATGGTGGCGGAGGGGGGGTATTCGTAGCTAACATCACTATGATTAGACGCGCTTATTCGGCTCGCCGCGACCTGGGTCGCATGTCTCTCAAGGCCATGTTGGCCAAGACCGTTCTGGCAGGTGCCGCCGCGCTGCTGCTGACTGCGGCACCCGCTCAGGCAGAGGTTACGCGGATCAAGGGCAATCCCAACGCGATCATTCTCGATGGCGTACGCGTCGGCGAAGGCATGGAGACGTTCTACCTCTCCGGCCAACTGCCGTCCCCGGTCGATCCCGCCAAGCCGATGAGCGAGGTCAAGACGCTGGAGGAGATGGGCGACACCAAGGCCCAGACGATCAGCACCCTCAACAAGATCAAGAGCCTGCTCGAGGCGCAGGGCTATAAGATGTCCGATCTGGTGAAGCTGTCGCTGTTCGTCGCGGCGGACCCGCGCACCGGCAAGATGGACTTCGCCGGCGTTAACGAGGGGTTCCGTCAGTTCTTCGGCACGCAGGCTAATCCCAACACCGTTGCGCGCTCCACTTTCCAGGTCGCCGCGCTTGTCGGCCCGCTCTACCTGATCGAGATCGAGGCCATCGCGGTGCGCAAGTCCAGCGGCGCGTCGCCGGAGGCCTCGTACATGCGGCCGCCGCGGCTTCCCCCCGCCCTGCGCAAGAAGTCGCTACTGGCCCAACATGCGGATCGCGACAGCCGCCGCGGCTGAGCGGGTCTCCACACCCAGCTTGTCGAAAATTCGTTCCAGATGCTTGGTGACGGTGCGCGGGCTGATCTCCAGCACATCGCTGATCACCCGGTTGGGCTTGCCATAGCTCACCCATAGCAGCACCTCGGCCTCGCGCCGGGTGAGCGGCAGGCGCTCCTGCAGACGGTCGAGATCCTGCTCGGGATTGAGCTCATTAAGGCGGATCAGCACTTCATCCTCCCGATAATGGGCGATGACCTGCATCTCCAGCTCGCCCTGGCCCTTGGTCTGTCGCACGCGCACGGCATTGCCGGCGACGCCCTCATCCTTGGTCAGCAGCTTCTCGATCTGGTTGCGGATTTCTTCCGGCAGCGCGGATTCGCTCCGCAGCCAGCCGGGTGAGACGCGCGAGATGGCCTGTTCCGCGCGCGGGGTGCACCACAAGAGACTGCCGCGCGCATCGGTGGCCAGGATCAGCCGGTCGGTCGCATCGAGACTGGCGACGCTGGCATGGACGGCACGCCCCTGGGCCATATGCACGCGCACGCGGGCCAGCAGCTCCTGCAGGTCGACGGGCTTGCGGACATAATCCACGCCGCCGACCTCGAAGGCCTCGACGACATGCTCGCTCTCCGTCAAGCCGGTCATGAAGATGATCGGGATGCTGGCGAGCTGGGGATTGGCCTTGATCTTCTGTGTGGTCTCGAACCCGTCCATGCCGGGCATCACCGCATCCATCAGGATGAGGTCGGGCATGATGTTGCCCAGCTGCGCCAGCGCCACATGGCCGGAGGTCGCGACCAGCACGGAAATCTCGGCTGTCTCCAGCGCGGCGGTGAGCATCCGCAGCGTGTCCGGCTCGTCATCGACGATCAGGACGGTGTCCGAATGTCCGGGAATGCCAATCATGTCAGTAATCCTGTAAGAGGCGCGCCATGGCGGTCAGATCGTATCGGTCGAGGTGCTGGTAAAGCTGGCGAACGAGCGGCTTGGCGGCGGGTGAGGCGCGCTCCAGCTGCTTGATCTCGGTTTCGATCCCGCGAATGTGCCCGATCCGCAGGCATTCCTGCATCCGGGCGATTTGCTTGCGGGCGGTGTCGTCGAGCGCAACCGGCGCTGGTTGCAGGGCGGACGGTGTATCCGGCCCGGCGCTGCCGACATCTGGCGCATCGTCCTGCCAGCGCCACGTCAGTTGCAGCAAATCGCCAATCGCGCCGACGAGCGATTCAAATTCCACCGGCTTGACGAGAAAACGATCGTGCTGCGGACTGTCATGCTCCGGCCGGTGCAGTTCCTCGCTATTGGCCGAGAGCATGAGGATTTGCAGCCGGTCGCCGAACATCGCGCGCAACTCACAGCCGATCTCCCAGCCGGATAGCCCCGGCAGGCTGATGTCCAGAATGGCGAGGTCCGGCGGCGTCTCGCGCGCGGCAAGCAGCGCTTGTTCCCCATCGGGCCGCGCCTCGACCTGAAAGCCGAGCCCGCGCAGCAACTGCTCGAGGAAGTGGCGCTGGTCGGCATCGTCCTCCACCAGCAGGACATGGCGGAGCTTGCCCTCATAGCCGGTCAGCTTGCGCATGGGCGCCGAAGAGAGGGCCTTGCCGGCGACCTCGCTCAGCATCATCACGATGCGGAAGCAACTGCCGCCTTCCGGCGTGCTGACCAAATCTAGCTGGCCGCCGAGAATCTCCACCAGCGTGCGCGAGATGGCGAGGCCGAGGCCGGCGCCGGACTCCCGCCCCTCGCCGCGCTCGAATGGCTCGAAGATGCGCTGCAGGTCTTCCGGCGCGATGCCCGGGCCGGTGTCCTTCACCTCAAAGGTGGCGATCTGCCCGGCATAACCCACTTTGAGCATCACGCTGCCTTGCTGGGTGAACTTGATCGCATTGGAGAGCAGGTTGATCAGCACCTGGCGCAGCCGGTTCTGGTCGAAGCGGGCGATCTCCGGCAGGCGGCCGGTCTTTTCCAGCGTGAACGTGAGGCCCTTGGCGTGAGCGGCGGGGCGCATCATCGAGACGATATGGTCGAGGAAGCTGTTGAGGCGCACCTCTTCGGTGCGCACGCGCAGCATCCCGAATTCGAGCTGCGAGATATCCAGCAAGCCCTCGACCAGATTGGTCAGATGCTCCGAGCAGCGCAGGATGACCCGCGCCGCCTCCTGCGCGTTGACCCCATCGCCCCGCTCGAACAGCTGCGCATAGCCATAGATGGCATTGAGCGGCGAGCGGATCTCGTGACTGACGCTGGCAAGGTAGCGGCTTTTGGCGAGGTTCGCGCTGATCGCACTCTGCCGTGCCGTCTCCAGTTCACTGACCAGATGCTGGGCGCGGATCGTGTAGGCCGCCGCTTCCCGCCAGCGGCGAATGCCGAGCAGCAGCAGGAAGCTCAGCGCCAGAAGATCGAGGATGGTGAGCGTTTCCAGCAGCAGCCGATCTTCGTTGTCCGACACCATGTGCAGGCCGACGAAAATCCCCCCAAAGGCCAGCCCGAGAAGCCCGAGCTTGACGAGGTGGGCGAGCCGGGGCGGTTGCGTCTCCAGCACGCCGGCGGCATCGATCTTCTCGATGGGAGCGGTGTCCCTGCGATGAAGATCCTGCCGCGTCATGGTCAGCCGATCTGCCGGTGACGCGGGCGGTGGCGACGCAGCGTCCTGAAGCCGGGACAATCCGACTCCAACGGCGATCGACCTTGGTTCACGCGCGCACGGTTCATTTGATGAATGGTGCATTGCAAAAAGGACAAACTCAAAGCCTCGCAGGCGCGCAAGGCATTTTCCTGGAATCTGTGGCAAATTTGCTGCAGTGCGTCATAAAGAAAAAGGGCTGTGCCTATTGTGTTCTGGGCACAGCCCTGGCGGTGAGCTTGAGATCTGCGGGTTGGACGGTGATCCGCGCGAGAGCGCCGGTCTCGCTGGGCAACGCAGCGCTTCCGGCCGGCAGGCCATTGGCCTGCAGCAGAAAGGCGATGATGTTCGTCGTGTCGTCCGGCGTCAGCGAGCCGGGCGCGAATTGCGGCATGGCCCGGCCGACATAATCATGCAGATTGGAGAGCGGGGCATTGCTCCAATGGGCCATGAACCGATCGCCAAGGCCGGGAATCTCGAACGTGCCTTCCAGCGCCCGGCCGTGGCACATGGCGCAGCGCGTGGCGTAGAGGCGGGCGCCAGCCTCGGCCTGCGCGGCCGTATAGACGCCGTCTCGCGTGGTGGCTGAAGGTGGCGTGGCGGCGATCGCGGCGAGGGCGGTCAGGGCAGCGGCCAGGAGCGGGGCGGTGCGCAGCAGCATCGGTCAGCCCTGTGCCTGGAAGCCGGGCGCGAAGACGGGCGCCATGATCTCCAGACCTTTCTCGATGTCGGCGAAATTGGGCAATTCCATACTGTCGCCCACGCCCAGCATCTCGCCCACATCTGGGTTATTGTTCATCACGACGATCCCGTCGCGCTTGGAGGTGAGCGAAACATTGCGATAGCGCACGCTGTAAAAGGCGTCCGGTTGCGGCACGAGCCAGCCGGTCTGGCCGCGCACCGGGATGATGGTCTTGTCCTGCCACAGGTCGCGGGCGGCATAGCCCGTGCAGTTGATCACGACCTTCTGGGGCAGTGCCGCATAGTCCGCCGGGCGAGCGAAGTCGCGCATCACGAACTGCCCGCCGCGCTCGAAGAACTCGCCGAGCATGACATGGGCATAGCTGGCGAAGTTGAAGATCATCTGCGAACTGCGCCGCACATGGGGTTGCGGGAAGGGGTTCTCCTCGGCGCTCAGCGGCTGCGCCTGCGGCACGATGTCCCGAATGCGTTCGCTATAATGGCCGAACTCGGAATTCTGCTGTGGCCGCCCACTCGTCGCGAAGCTCTGCGTGATTGCAGGGTCGGCTGGCCACTCCCGCCGGGTGATCGGTGTATCCGAAAGCTGGTAGGAATCGCCGAACTCCACCGGATGGCCAGGCAGACCGAGATAGGTGCGAAAGGCCTTCCACGAGAAGCGGGCCATGCGTTCCCACAGATCGCCAAAGGCGGTGCCGGCCGGCTCCGCCAAGGCGATGCGGCTATCGGGCGTGAACGATCCGCTGGCGCGGAACGAGCGGGTCTGCTGGATGGATTCGCGTGCATAAAGCGTGACCTTGAGGCCGGCGCGCTGCGCCATCACCGCCGTCGTCAGGCCGATAATCCCGCACCCCACCACCGCAATCTCGCGCGGCAGCACGGAGAGCGCCTTGCCGACCGCGATGTCGGCCGATCCCCAGGAGAGTGACCAGCCGCTGCCGCCATGGCCATAATTATGGATGACGAGGGCATCGCCCACCGTCTCTACGTCCAGATTCGGCCCGGCGGCGCGCAGCGGGCGGATGCAGCATTTCACGTCGATCAATTGGTCGCGGCTGATGCGGATGGGAACGAGTGCGGTTCGGCGGCTTGGTGCACGCAAAGTCGCGGGACGGGAACCGGAGGCTGGCGCGCAGGCCTGCAGCCCCAGCATGGCTGCGGCGCCGATCGTTCCTGTGAGCATGGCCCGGCGTTCGACGCCCAGCTGCCCCTCTTGCCGAAATTCTGCCATGCGACCCCCATTTGAGACGCAGACTGTAGGGCGCGAGGGGAGGGCAGCAATTGCCCAGAATACGTATTGAGTGCTGGAAAGGCTCAGTCCGCGCCGAGGCCGAGCGCGGCCCAGTCGAGCAGCTCTGTTTCTTCTCCAGCGCGCGCGGCCGGCGCGCCTTCGGGCCGGACGATCAGCGCATTGGCCTGCGCGGCGGCATGCATCGCGCCGCTATCCTGGAAAGCCAGCGGCGTGGCCATGCCCGCGCCGTCGACCACCGCGCGCATGAACAGCCTGCGCTTGCCGCCCGGGGGGAGGTCTGCGCCGAGCCGAACCGTGCGGCTCTTGGGCAGCACATCCGTTCCGCCGGCAAGACGCCGAATGAGCGGCAGCAGGAACAGCGCGCCGGTGACCATCGCCGAGACCGGGTTGCCGGGCAGGCCGAGCAGGGTCTGCTGCCCGATGCGCGCCACGATCAGCGGCTTGCCGGGCTGCATGGCGATCCGCCAGAAATCGATGCTGCCGCCTGCCGCCTCCAGCGCCGGGCGCACCAGATCGTGATCGCCCACGGACGCTCCGCCGGAGGTGACGATGACATCCGCCGCAGCCGCATCGCGCAGCGCGGCGGTTAGCGCATCCAGATCGTCCGGCACGATCCGCTCGCTGGTGACCACGCCGCCCGCGCCGCCAATCATGGCGCGCAACATTGCGCCGTTGGATGCCGGGAGTTTGCCGGGCGGGCAGGGCGCGCCGGGCGGGACGAGCTCGTCGCCGGTGGAGAGGATCGCGACCCTCGGCTGGCGATGCACCGTCAGCGTTTCGTGGCCCGCGAGCGCCGTCAGGCCGATTTGCGGCGGGCCGATCCGTAGGCCGGCGGGCAGCAACGTATCGCCCTGCGCAAAATCGCTGGCACGCGGGCGGACATGCCGCCCCGCACCACCCGGTCCGTCGCCGGTCAGGCGAATGGACAGGCCATCGGCGGCGATATCTTCCTGCACCACCACCGTATCCGCGCCGGGCGGCAGCGGTGCGCCGGTGAAGATCCGCATCGCTTCGCCCGCGCCGATGGCCTGAGCCGAAGGAACGCTCCCCGCCGCGCTTTCGCCTACCAGGCGCCAGGGACCGGGAAGATCGGCATGACGGATCGCATAGCCATCCATGGCGGAGAGGGCCGTCCAGGGCTGGTCGCGGACTGCTGTCAGCGGCGCGGCCAGCCATCTGCCGTTCGCCTCAGCCAATGGAACCGCTTCGGGCGCCAGCGGGGTGGCGAGGGCGAGTAGCCGCTGCTGTGCGTCATCGACAGAGATCATGGCCGCGCCGCCGCCATGATCTCAGGCGGTCCAGTCGCCGGACTTGCCGCCCGCCTTGGCCGTCACGTGAATGTCGCGCATGACCATGTGCTTATCCACGGCCTTGAGCATGTCGTAGAGTGTCAGCAGTGCGGCGGAGACGGCGGTCAGCGCTTCCATCTCCACGCCGGTCTTTCCGGATGTGCGCACGGTCGCCGTGGCGGTGGCGCCGCCCGCATCCAGCGCAAGGTCCAGGGTCAGGCCGGTGAGCGGCAGGGGATGGCAGAGCGGAATGATGTCGCTGGTGCGTTTGGCGGCCATGATGCCGGCGATGCGCGCGGCGGCGAACACATCGCCCTTGGCGGCAGTGCCGTCCGCAATCGCGGCGCGAGCTGCTTCATTCATGTCGATCCTACCGGTCGCGCTGGCGGTGCGGCTGGTGTCGGCCTTGGCCGTTACATCCACCATGCGCGCGGCGCCCGCCTCGTCGGTATGGCTGAGGCCGCTCATGCGCCGATCAGCGCGCGGGTCGCCGCCTCGACATCATCCTGCCGCATGAGCGATTCGCCGACCAGGAAGCAGCGCACGCCATGCTCCGCCATGGCATCAAGGTCCGCCTTCGAGCCAAGACCGGACTCCGCGACGAAGGTGCAGCCCTCCGGCGCGCTGCCGACCAGCTCATAGGTGCGGGCGAAATCGACCGAGAAATCCTTGAGGTTGCGGTTGTTCACGCCAATCAGCCGCGAGCGCAGCGTCAGCGCCCGCTCCAGCTCGGCGGCATCATGCACCTCCACCAGCGCATCCATGCCGAGGCCAAGCGCGGCATCCTCAATCTCCTGCATCTGCGCATCGGAGAGGGCCGCGACAATGATGAGCACGGCATCGGCGCCGATCGCCCGGCTCTCCAGCACCTGCCAGGGATCGACCATGAAGTCCTTGCGGATTACCGGCAGCGAGACGGCGGCGCGCGCCGCGATGAGATAATCCTCATGGCCCTGGAAATAGGGCGCGTCGGTCAGCACCGAAAGACAGGCCGCGCCGCCCGCCTGATAGGCGCGGGCATGGGCCGGCGGATCGAAGTCGGCGCGGATCAGCCCCTTGGACGGCGAGGCCTTCTTGACCTCGGCGATGAGGCCATAGCCCCCCGCCGCTACCTTGGCATCGAGCGCGCGACGGAAGCCGCGCGGCGGGGTCTGGGAAGCGGCCATGGCCTGCACGTCAGCGAGTGACGTCGCCTGCTTGCGGGCGGCGACCTCGTCCCGCTTGGTGGCGCAGATTTCATCGAGCTTGTTCATGCGTAGGCGATCCAGCAGTCGAGCAGGGTGTTGGCAAGGCCGCGGTCGAGGGCTTCGGTGGCTTCCTCGACCCCTTCGGTCAGCGTTTCGGCCTTGCCGGCGACGATCAGCGCCGCAGCGGCATTGAAGAGCACGGCATCGCGATAAGGGCCGGCCTCGCCCAGCAGCAGCGCCCGCAGTTTCGCGGCATTATAGGCCGGGTCGCCGCCCTTGATCGCGTCGATAGGGTGTGTCGGCAGCCCCGCATCGGCGGCGCTGATCCGTCGCATCGCAACGATGCCGTCGCTCGTCACATCGGCCACGTCATTGCCGCCGGCGAGCGAGAGTTCGTCCAGCCCCTCATCGCCGGAAATCACCATCGCCCGTTCGGTGCCCAGCTCGGCCAGCGCCTGTGCATAGATCGGCACATAGGCCGGGCGCGCAATGCCGATGAGCTGGCGGCTGACGCCGGCCGGATTGGCGAGCGGCCCCATCAGGTTGAAGATGGTCCGCCGGCCCAGCGCCTTGCGGATCGGCGCGATCCGCGCGAGCGAGGGATGATGCTTTTGCGCAAAGAGGAAGCAGATGCCGAGGTCTGCCAGCGTGCGCTCGGCGGTTTCTGCCGCGCGGTCGAGGTCCAGCCCCAGCGCCTCAAGCGTATCGGCGGCGCCGGCCTTGGAGGACGCAGCGCGATTGCCATGCTTGGCCACCGGCGCGCCGCAGGCGGCAACGACGAGGCTGACGGCGGTCGAGATGTTGAGTGTGTGATGGCCATCGCCACCGGTGCCGCACACGTCGATAGCCCCCGCCGGCGCCTGCACGGGAATGAGGCGCGCACGCATCTCCTGCGCGGCGGCGGCAATCTCGGTCGCGGTCTCTCCCCGGTCGGAGAGGGCGACCAGAAAGGCGGCGATTGCTTCGTCCTCCACCGTGCCATCCAGAATGGCGGCGAAGGCGCGCGCGGCGTCCTCCGGCGAGAGAGGGCTGGCAGGATCGGGCAAGCTGTTCATTGCCGATCCTTTGCAATCTGCGGCGCGCAAAGTCGAGCGTCGATCAATGCTCTGCCGCCGAAGGATCGCGATGCGAAGCTGTTGACGCTGCCGGGCCTATCGTGGCAATGGCTCCAACGCATCGCCACTGAGCGGTCGTCCCGGCTGAGTGCCGGTGAGGATCGGCGAACGGTCGATGAGCGGGTATAGCTCAATGGTAGAGCACTAGCCTTCCAAGCTTGTGATGCGGGTTCGATCCCCGCTACCCGCTCCAGCCTTTTCCGCCATTTTTACGCTTCGTCACGGGATTGTTTTGCTCCTCCGCTCGCTGGCGCGCAGGTGCTTCGATTGGACGACCACCCACATCGGGCGGCATCTCCGTGGTCAGTTCTTCCGCCAGCGGACATGCGCAGAAGATTTTGCGCTATAAGGTTACGCCGGTGACGTGGTCGCGGCCCCTTGGGAGCCATATGCAACCGACCGCGCTTCGCCTCGTTCCCTTTCCTGAACAGAGTTCCGGCTGCATGGGGGGAAGAGGTGAGCGAGCAATCGTTTGATGATGCGCCGGAAGGCACGACAAAGCGGCGGATTGAGATCAATCCTACCGTGTTCTTCGTCTCGGCCGGCCTCATTCTCGCCTTTGTGTTGTTTGGAGCAATCGCTCCTGATGTTGCCGGCCGGCTATTCGCCGCTGCGCAGGCGCTCATCGTGGCGGACTTCGGCTGGTTCTACATCGCATCGGTGGCCGGCTTTCTCGTGTTCGCCCTGTTTTTGATGTTCAGCCGCTATGGCGACGTCAAACTTGGGGCCGACGACAGCGAGCCAGACTACAGCTATCCTTCATGGTTCGCGATGCTGTTCAGCGCGGGGATGGGGATCGGGCTGATCTTCTTCGGCGTCGCCGAGCCCATCCAGCATTACGCCTTGCCGCCGGTCGGCGAAGGTCGCACGATCGAATCCGCCCGTCAGGCGATGGTCCTTACCTTCTTCCACTGGGGGCTGCACGCCTGGGCAATCTATATCGTCGTCGGCCTGGCGCTTGCCTATTTCGCCTTTCGTCGCGGTCTGCCGCTTACCATCCGCTCGGCGCTCTACCCGCTGATCGGGGAGCGGATCTATGGTCCTATCGGCCACGCGGTCGACATCTTCGCCGTGCTGGGCACCATGTTCGGTGTGGCGACTTCGCTCGGTCTGGGCGTGCTGCAGGTGAATGCCGGCTTTAGCTATCTGTTCGGTCTGCCGAGCAATACGGTCATCCAGCTGGTCCTGATTGCCGCCATCACGGGGTTGGCGACGCTGTCGGTTGTCATGGGGCTGGATCGAGGCGTGAAGCGCCTGTCGGAACTGAACATCATTCTGGCCGCCCTTTTGCTGGTCTTCGTGCTCGTGACAGGGTCGACGGTGTTTCTGCTTCAGGCCTTCGTCCAGAATGTGGGGACGTATCTCAGCGACGTCGTGCAGCGCACCTTCCGCCTGTACGCCTACGAGCCTAATCCGTGGTTGGGTAGCTGGACGCTGTTCTACTGGGGCTGGTGGATCGCATGGTCGCCATTTGTCGGCATGTTCATCGCGCGCATCTCGCGCGGGCGCACAATCCGTCAGTTTGTTGGCGGCGTTCTGCTCGTCCCGGCATTGTTCACCTTCCTCTGGATGACCGTATTCGGCAACACGGCGATCGCGCTTGATCTGAGCGGCGCAGCCCACATCGCCGATACGGTCGCTAACAACCTCCCGGTCGCCTTGTTCGAGACGCTTGAGCAGCTCCCGCTTTCCACCATTGTTTCAGGCATCGCGACGCTTCTCATCATCACGTTCTTCGTAACGTCGGCGGATTCCGGTGCGTTGGTCATGGATATGATCACGTCCGGCGCAGCGAAAGATCCTCCGGTCTGGCAGCGCGTCTTCTGGGCGGTCTGCGCCGGCGGTGTCGCGGCGGTGCTGCTGGTCGCCGGTGGGCTTCAGGCGCTTCAAACCGCGGCGATCGCCAGCGCGTTGCCCTTCGCTGTGGTCATGGTGTTCATTTGCTATGGCCTGTTGCGAGCGCTTCAAACCGAGAGCCAGGAAGCGATGGACCTGTCTACTGCGGGTGATGCCACGGGCGCAGAAACCGCCCTCACATGGCAGCAGCGCCTCGCAACCATCACCCGGTTTCACGATCGAGACGAAGTCCTTACTTTTCTAGCCGACATTGCCCAGCCGGCCCTCGCGGCCGTGGCGGCGCAGATGCGAGACAGCGGCATTTCCGCGCGCCTCATGCAGGAGGCCGACCATGTGGGACTCACCATCCCGCATGGCGATCGCGGCGACTTCGATTACACCGTCCGTGCGCGCGGGTTTCGCGTGGCGAGTTTTGTCTGGGCCGAGCCGCGAAAGATCCAGGAGCGAGAGCGCCTACATTATCGCGCCGTGGCGCACTCTTCCGACGGCGGGCAGCCTCATGACGTGACCGGCTATACCGACGAGCAACTGATCAACGATCTGCTTAATCGCTATTCCCGCTTCCGTCACAGCCGGCGGATGTCGTGATGCGATCAGCGGCAGTCAGCAGAAGGTAAAGGGTAGAGCTCGTCTGAAATGTAGTCGTAAGACGCAAACGGCATTTGGCCTCAGAGAACATTTCATCCGATTGCAAGCTCGGGTGAGGGAGACTTGAAGGGAGCGTGGTCGTCGTCCGCACACTTTCTCCGACGGAATTTTGTTAGCGTGGTCCTGCTGAGATACGGGCCATCCTGAGCGAAAAAGCCGCTAGCTTTCCTCCATCCGAAATGCGGTGAATGGAGAATCTTTATTAACGTCTTGGTACGACCTGCGGCCCAAAGGTGATGAAAACAGTCACATCAGCAAAGGCCTATGTCACTCATTCAACGCGTGCCTGCTCGCTATCTCTGGCCTGTGCTACTGCTTCTCGGGTTGTGCTTCGGAAGCATTCTAGGGCTCATTTTAGTCACGACCTCCGCGCAGGATCGGCTTGAGGCAGTACGCGAGACGCGGACGCTGGAAGCTGCCCTCGCGACAAGCGTCTCCATGGTGGAGCATGATCTTCAGGACTACGCGAAATGGGATGACGCAGTGCGCCACATTTCGTACGACTTCAGCGCGGCGTGGATCGACGACAACATCACGGCTTACCTCGGTAAAACCCAGAATTATGACCATGTCTTCGTCATCGGTCCTGACGGGGGGACCCGCTACGCCTTCAGCAACGGGAACCGATCCTCATCTAAACTTGCCGAGATACTGGGTCCGTCAATTCAGACGGCGATGGCAAAAGTGCGTGCTATGGATGATCGTGGCACGCCAATCGTCAGCGGCTTTGCCCGCGAGAAACGTCAGGTTTTCGTCTACTCGGTTGCTGCCGTTGTTCCCTTGACCAACAAAGTGTCGGCGCCTGCGGGTGAGAGGCACCTGCTCGTCATAGCCGAGCGTTTTGATGCGAGCCATCTCGCCAGTATCCGTGCCAAGCACCATCTCCCCGCCCTAGCGCTAAACCTGGCACGGCCAGCCCCGTCGAGCGCCGCGCTAGTCCTGCGAGATATGGATGGTAACCAGATCGCATCCGTTGAGGTCGCGTTCGAGACCCCTGGCACACAATTTCGTCGCGAGGTCATCCCCGGGTTTGCCGGCATCATGGTCGTCGCGGTTATCGCTGCGCTTTTTATCCTGCGGCAGGGGGGGCAGTCCATTGCAGCATTGACAGCCAGCCAAGCCAGAACTCAGCATTTGGCGAACCACGATCCTTTAACGGAGCTTCCTAATCGCCGCGTCCTCCTCGGTCGGCTCAACGAGGCGATTGCGACCGGTAATCATTTCGTTCTGCTTTACATGGACCTGGATGGCTTCAAAGGCGTGAACGATCTTTATGGCCATGGCGCAGGAGACGCCCTGCTGCGGGAGGTGGCATCCCGGCTCGCAGCGGCCGCGCCGGCGCATTCGCTGATTGCTCGCACGGGCGGCGACGAGTTTGCAATATTGTGCCAGCTTGATGTCGATGGCCCGGGATGTTCGCTCGCCGAACGCATCATCGCCTCCTTTCAGACGACGGTTCCGGTCGCCGGCGCCAATATTCTCATCGGAATATCCGTTGGCGTCGTGACGTCTTCTTCAGATGCTCTCGTCGATATCGACGAGCTGATGCGCCGTGCGGACGTTGCAATGTACAATGCCAAAGCCAGGGGGAAGAACCGCTGGAGCGACTTCACCCTCGAACTGGACGAAGAACATCTCGTGCGGAAGCGTCTTGAACAGGACCTGCGCATTGCAATCGCGGAAAATCGAATTGAACTGGCCTATCAGCCGATTGTTCTAGCGGAATCCGGCGCCATTGTTGGGCTTGAAGCCCTGGCGCGATGGACCCATCCCACCGAAGGTCCAATTCCCCCAGATGTCTTCATTCCGCTTGCCGAAATGACTGGCCTAATCGGCTCCTTGGGAGGGCAGGTGCTCCGCAGGGCCTGCATCGACATCAAGCCTCTCGGCATCGACCTCTCGGTCAACCTCTCGCCCGCGCAGTTTTGGGATGCACATCTTGCTGACCAGATCAGCGCAATCCTTGCCGACACAGGCTTTCCAGCTGACCGGCTCGAACTCGAGATCACTGAAAGCTATTTGCTGGGTCGGCCACAGGCCGCTGCGGCAATCATGGCCGATCTGCGGACCTTGGGCATCCGGCTCGCTTTGGACGACTTTGGAACTGGCTTCGCAAGTATTGGTTACCTCCAATCCTTCAAATTTGACCGGCTGAAAATAGATAAGCTCTTCGTGAAAGAAGCCATGGGCTGTGCGTCAGGTCGCGATTTGTTGGTCGCCATTGTAGCGCTGGCCCAAGCGCTGGGTCTTAGGATCACGGCAGAAGGCGTAGAGACAGAAGATCAAGCGGCCCTCGCCCGGGCCGCAGGATGCCACTGGCTGCAAGGCTGGCTGTTCGGCCGCCCGATGCCACTCTCCCAGTTACTCCAAGAAAGCAATCTAAGGCGCGGGACTCAGAAAAGATGATTCTCGATTGCAGCCGCTGAACGAGAATGAAGTGGGTGGAGTGGCCCCTCCTGCCAACCCAGCGATAATGTAAACCCCAATCTTTTGGCCTTCGGAGCCGTTATTGGTTCGGCTTCAACAACCGACCGGTGTGTTGAGTGTAGCACCCAGCTTAGACAGCAAGGGGCGCAAGCGAACAACTGGAGCGCGTTGAATCGCTGGCGCCGCCGGGGTGGTCGCTGTCCGCGCCTCACGCTCATGGGGATCGAATTAAGCGCCAGAAACGTTCCGCGATGATCAGCGGAGGCAGTATGCATTGGCCAGAACAGTTGATTATCGTGCGCCACGGGCAAAGCGCGGGGAATGTCGCCCGCGACGCTGCGCACGAGGCAGCGCACGACCGGATCGCCCTGACCTCGCGGGATGCCGACGTGCCGCTGAGCGACCTCGGAACGGCGCAGGCGCGCGCGCTGGGCCTGTGGTTCTGCGAGCAGCCGGCCGAGCATCGGCCACAGATTCTCTTATCTTCTCCCTATCTCCGTGCCTTTCAGACCGCAGAGCTTTTCCGCGAGGCGGGCGGGACCGACCGGCAGGAGCCGATCTGCTTTGACGAGCGCCTGCGTGAGAAGGAGTTCGGCATTCTCGATGGCCTCACCACGCCCGGCGTGGCGAACATCTTCCCCGATCAGGCGGAGTTTCGGCGCCTGCTGGGGAAATTCTATCACCGCCCGCCCGGGGGCGAGAGCTGGTGCGATGTCATCCTGCGGTTGCGGTCGGTCCTCGATACCATCTCGCTTCATTATGCCGGAAAGCGGGTGATGATCTTCACGCATCAGGTGGTGGTCCTCTGCATGCGCTACATCATCGAGAGCCTCGATGAGCGAGGCATCTTGGCCATCGACCGGGAAGGGGACGTGGCCAATTGCGCCATCACCGACTATCTGTTCGATCCGTCGGCGGGCCGGGATGGCGGGCTCAAGCTCCACCGCTACAATGTGACAGCGCCGATGCAGAACCACGCGACCCCGGTCACCAGCGAACCTGACGCGATCACGGGGCGGCGCGGATGATGCCGACCCTCGACCGCGCCTGGCTCGAAGCCCATCCGCTGCCGCCGATCGCGGCGCTGGGCGATAAGGACGCGCGGGGCCGGGTTCTCCTGGTCGGCGGCGCGGAGTTCGTGCCGGGCGCGCTCAGGCTCACCGGCGAAGCGGCACTGCGCGCGGGAGCCGGCAAGCTCCAGATGGCGACCGTGCGATCCGCCGCGATGGCGCTCGCGGTCCTGGTGCCCGAGGCCGCGATGATCGCCCTGCCCGCAGATGAGGATGGCGAGATCGCGCTCGAGGCGGTTGCGTTGCTGCAGGAACGCCTCGCGCGCTGTGACACGCTCATCCTCGGGCCGGGGATGTCCGCGGGGGATCGCACCGAGCAGTTTGTCGCCGCGCTTCTCGGCACGCCAAAACCGGGCCAGACGATCATCCTCGATGCCGCTGCCCTCACCTGCGCGCGGAAGCTCGAGAAACTGGTGGCGGCGCATGAGGGGCGGGTCATCCTGACGCCACACCATCGGGAAATGAGCTTTCTGACCGGGCAGGACATCGACGTGATCCGCAAAGACCCGCGCGGCGCGGCGCTGCGTGTGGCGCGCGCCTTCAACGCGGTCGTCGTCCTGAAGAGCGCCCAAACCCTCATTGCATCGCCAAAGGAAGATGAGCCCTTGCTGTTCGAGGGCGGCAGCATCGGTCTTGCCACGGGCGGGTCGGGCGATGTGTTGGCCGGTCTGATCGGCGGCCTTGCCGCGCGCGGCGCCGATCCTTTGCGAGCGGCGGCCTGGGGTGTCTTCGTCCATGGCGCGGCGGGCGCCGGCGTTGCCAGCCAGATTGCCGAAGTCGGATTTCTCGCGCGCGATCTTCTGCCGGTCATTCCCGGGCTGATCGCTAGCCTGGAACCGGAGCGATGAACGACGGTAATCGTATTGCCAAAGGTTAATATGGGCGGCGCGGCGGGGTCCGCGGCGTCGTTCGGTGGTTGTTCTGCGAAGGGGCGCGCGCCTGCGCCCCCAGGATGGAGAAACGACATGGCCACGACCAAGACTGCCGCAAAGCCCAAAGCGAAACCCGCATCGAAGAAGCCCGCCTCGAAGACGGCGCGCAAGACCCAGCGGGCGGCGGCAAAGCCCGCCGACGCGATCAAATTGCTCAAGGACGACCACAAGGAGGTGAAGGGCTTTTTCGACCAATATGCTGATCTCGAAGACGATGCCGAGAAGCAGGCGCTGGCTGACAAGATCTGCCTCGCTCTGACGGTTCATGCGCAGATTGAAGAAGAAATCTTCTATCCCGCCGCGCGCGAGGCCATCGACGATGATGACCTGCTCGACGAAGCCGAAGTGGAACATGCCAGCGCCAAGCAACTCATCGCCGAGATCCAGGCCATGAAGGCGGGTGACCGCCTGTTCGACGCCAAGGTGACGGTGCTCGGCGAATATGTTGAGCACCATGTCGAGGAAGAGGAGCAGGAGATGTTTGCGGAAAGCCGCGAGAGCGAACTCGACCTCAAGGCCCTGGGCGCCGAGCTCGCGGCCCGCAAGGCCGAGTTGATGGCGCAGGCCGGCAAATAAGCATGGCCGTCCAGGAGCCGGCCGACCTTTCGGCCGAACGGCTGGACTGCCTGATCGTCGGCGGCGGCCCTGCGGGGCTGACCGCCGCGATCTATCTCGCACGCTTTCATCTGACGGTCTGCGTCATAGACGGCGGACAGAGTCGGGCCGCCTTGATCCCGCTCACCCGCAATCATGCCGGGTTTCCGGAGGGCGTCTCCGGGGTCGATTTGCTTGCACGGATGCGTCGACAGGCAGTCCTCTACGGCGCGCGCCTGCAGGACGGGATCGTCGACAGCTTGGCTCACGATGGCAGCCAGTTCATCGCGCAGACGGGTAGCCGAAGCCTCGCTGCGCGGACCGTCCTGCTCGCCACCGGCGTGGTCAATCGCCGCCCAACCATGATGGACGATCTATGCCATGATCGCGCGCTTGCGACCGGTCGGCTCCGCTATTGTCCGATCTGCGATGGCTATGAAGTCACGGACAAGGCGATCGCGGTGCTCGGAACGGGCGAGCGCGGCTATAATGAAGCCATGTTTCTCCGCGGCTATTCCGCCGATATCACGCTGGTCGCGCCTGAAGGGGGACATAGTCTGGAACCGGCGCAATGCGCGGGGCTGAAGGCAGCGGGCATTGGGATCGCCGGACAATGTACGTCCATCAGCTTGGTGGAAGACCAGATCGCGCTCGGAATCGAGAGCGAGACGCGCCGCTTCGACACGCTGTATCCGGCGCTGGGTTCTGACATCCGCTCGGAGCTTGCCGGGATGCTCGGCGCAAGTCGCACATCCGAGGGGTGTCTGATGGTCGACGCCCATCAGCGCACAGACATCCCCGGGCTTTATGCCGCTGGCGATGTCGTCCTCGGCCTCGACCAGATCAGCCACGCGATGGGGGAGGGCGGCGTCGCCGCGACCACGATCCGGAACGATCTGGCCAAGGTGGCGCCCATCCGTCGCTAGGTTGGCGCCGCAACGACCGCCCGCTCACATCATCCGCATCCGCAGATTGAACAGGATCACCAGCGTGCCGCCGACCATGAGCGCGATGATCAGGCTGGAGAAGAGGATGAGCTGGAGGTCGTCACGCGTCGAGCGCTTGAGGCCGATGTGGAGGAAGCAGCGAAACTGCACGACAATCTGGATGAGTGCCAAGGCAAGCACAAGCGCATAGGTGGCGGTGCTGGCAAGCACCGGCCAGCGCACGAGCGCAAAGGCGACGCTGGTCAGCAAGAGCGCGGCGGCGTAGCCCAGCACATAACCGCGCGCCTCGCGGCGAGGATCGTCTCGGCGTTCACTCATGGGATCAGCCCCGGTAGATAGACGGTCGAGAAGATCGCGATCCAGATGATGTCGAGGAAGTGCCAGAACAGGCCGAGCCTCAGGAGGTTGATCTTCACGCGCGCATCAAGGCCGATGATCCGCAACTGCGCCATCATCACGACAATCCACAGGCTACCGGCGAGCACATGCAGGCCATGCAGGGGCACCAGCGCGAAAAAGGCCGAGAGGAAGCCGCTGCGCATGGGCGTGGCGCCATGGGCAATCATGCCAGCAAAATCGTGCAGTTCCAGCCCGAGGAAGAGCAGCCCCAAGGCAAGTGTCAGCCCCAGCCAGGTCTGGATGCGCGCCTGCGCTGCCCCATGCTTCATCGCGATCGAGGCCAGGCCGTAGGTGAGGCTGCTGGTGAGCAGCACCAGCGTTTCAAGGAAGGTCGGGCCGATCTTATATTCGCTTGCCGGAGTTGGGCCGCCGGCGGTCGCAGGGAGCATGACGCCATAAGTGGCGAAGAGCAGCGCGAAGATCACCGCGTCGCTCATCAGGAACACCCAGAAGCCGAACAGGGCAGAGCCCGCCGCCTCATGGGCTTGCGCGTCGGTGCTGCCCAGATTGAGGCCGGGATGTTTCGTCTCACCGGCGGTCATGGGTGCACCTCGGCCAGGCCCGCATTCGCGGGGGTCGTCTCCATCTCGCGGGGGATGGGCCGCGCCCGCGCCACCGCGTCGAGCCAGGTCCGCTCCGTCCGGTCGACCGCGCTGGCCGGGATCAGCCGGTGCGTGTCACGGGCGAAGCTGCGTGCGATCACGGTCGCTATGACCGCAAGCACGCCAAGGATCGCCAGCCACCACATATGCCAGACAAGGGCAAAGCCGGCTGCCGCGCTGGCAATCCCGATGATTGGCGGGACGGCGCTGTTTTTCGGCGTCTCAATGTCTTCATAACGGGCAGGCGGGGCATAAGGCGCACCCTTGCGCTTGGCGTCGAAGAACCAGTGGCGCTGGTCGACCTGCGGCAGCCGGGCAAAATTATACGCGGGCGGCGGCGCCGCGATCGACCATTCGAGCGCCCGCCCATCCCAGGGATCGCCTGCGAAGACGCGGGTGGCGGCGCGCTTGCGCAGGCTCACCCAGAGCTGGACGAGGAGCGCCACGAAGCCGCAGAACAGCACCAGCGCGCCGACCTCTGCCGCGTAGAGCCAGGGCCGGTAGGCGGTCTCCATCACCGCCGGGGTGCGGCGCGCCATGCCTGCCGCGCCGAGAACATAGAGCGGCATGAAGGCGAGATAGAAGCCGATCACCCAGCAGGCGCAGGATATCCTGCCCCAACGCTCATCGAGCCGAAAGCCGAACGCCTTGGGGAACCAGAAGGTATAGGCAGCGAGCAGGCCGTAGAGCGTGCCGGGGATCAGCATATTGTGGAAATGTGCCACCAGGAACAGCGTGTTGTGCACGATGTAATCGAGCGGCGGAAAGGCGAGGATGATGCCGGTGAGCCCCCCGAGCACGAAGGTCATCATGAAGGCGAGCGCATAGCACATGGGCGTCGTGAAGCGCACTTCGCCGCGGAACATCGTCCAGATCCAGTTGTAGATCTTGACCCCCGTCGGCACGCCGATCGCCATCGTTGCGATGCCGAACACGGCGTTCAGGCTCGGGCTCTGCCCCATGGTGAAGAAATGATGCAGCCAGACGGTGAAGGAGAGCACCGCAATCGCCATCGTGGCGATCACCAGCGAGTTGTAGCCGTAGAGCTCCTTCGACGAGAAGGTGGAGACCACTTCGGAATAGACGCCGAAGGCCGGCAGGATGACGATGTAGACCTCGGGATGGCCGAACATCCAGAACAGGTTGGCATAGTGCATCATGTTGCCGCCAAGGGCGTTGGTGAAGAAGTGGAAGTCGAGATAGCGGTCGAGCGCCAGCAGCGCCGTCGCGACCGTCAGCGGCGGCATCGCGAAGATCATCAATATGGCGGTGCACAGGCTGGTCCAAGCGAACAGCGGCATCCGCATCAATGTCATGCCCGGGCAGCGCATCTTGTAGATGGTGACCGCGATGTTGATGCCGGCCAGGGTGGAGGCAATCGAGCCCAAAGTGATGGCCCAGATCCAGTAATCCGGCCCGACGCCGGGATTGAAGCCGATCTCCGTGAACGGCGGATAGCCGCTCCAGCCGCCGGTGGAGAAGCGGCCGATCACCAGCGAGGCCATCATCAGCCCCGCGCCGGCTGCAGTGAGCCAGAGGCCGATGGCGTTGAGCAGCGGATAAGCGACATCGCGCGCGCCGATCTGCAGAGGCACCAGATAGTTGATCAGCCCGGTGAGGAAGGGCATCGCCATGAAGAAGATCATGATCGAGCCATGGGTGCTGAACAGCTCGGCAAAATGCTCGGGCGCAACCAGGCCGGGATTGCCGATTGCCACCGCCTGCTGCAACCGCATCAGATTGGCCTCGATCAGCGCGCGCGCCAGCATGACCAGGGCGATCACGATGTACATGATCCCGATCTTCTTGTGATCGAGGCTGGTGAGCCATTCCGTCCACAGCCAGCGCCACCGGCCGAGGCGGGTAATCAGCACGACCATGAAGAGCGCGCCGGCCACCACCATGGCACCGGCTCCGGCAGCGATCAGTTCATTGGCGTTGGGGTTTTCCCACGCGCGCACAAAGGGCAGCGCATCCCAGCGGAACCGCCCCAGCAGCGCCGGCATAAGCGGCGCGCTCAATGGGCATGTCCCTGTGTGCTCGCCATCATCAGATGCTCGAACAGGCCTGGGGGGACGGACGAGAACAAGGCGGGTTGCGGGGCGATGGAGCGGGCGGTGATCGCCGCCAGCGCCTTGTCGTCGAGCGGCCTGCGGACGGCGCGCACCTGGCCCAGCCAGCGGCGATAGTCGGCCGGCGGCAGCGCCACCACGTCGAATTTCTGGTTCTGAAAGCCCTTCCCATTAAACTGCGTATTCTGGCCGCGGAAGACGCCGGCCCGACTGGCGGCCAGGTGCAGATGCGTGCGCATGCCGGCCATGGCATAGATTTGCCCGGCAAGCTGCGGGATCAGTAGCGACTGCATGACCGTCCCGCTGGTCAAGCTGAGATGGACGGGCCGGCCCACAGGGATGGCCAGCCGATTGACAGTCGCAATGCCCTCCTTGGGATAGATGAAGAGCCATTTCCAATCGAGCGCCACCACCTGCACCTCCAGGGGCGGCTGGTTGGAGGCGAGCGGGCGGTAGGGATCGAGCCGGTGCGTCACATTCCACAGGAGGACGCCGAGCCCGATCACGATGGCGGTCGGCGGGATCCAGATGAGCAGTTCGAGCGGCCAGGAAAATCCCCAATTGGGCCGATAGGCGTCATCCCGGTTGGAGAGGCGATAGTGCCAAGCGAAGAGGGGGACGAGGATGAAAACGGGCCCCGCTACGAAGATGAGCACGAGGGCAAGCTGAAGAAAAAGGTGCCACTGGTCCGCCGCCACAGGTCCGGCATGGTTGACCACGCCGAGCTTCAATGCCTCGCATCCGCCGAGCAGCAGCGGCAGGCCGAGCAGCGCGGCGCCCGGGCGAACCGCCCGAGCGCCTTCGCCACTGCGCTTCATCCCGCCTGTCCCCCTCCGGTGGCCGACTGCGCCACGATCCGCACCGGCACGCCCTTGGCGGCCGGTGTCTTGGAGGCTTTGTCATGATACCAGAGCGGGATGAGCGGGTTCATCTCCGGATAATAAGCGCCGACGCAGCCCTCCGGCAGGTCGAAGGGGGTGACGGTGAGCCCGCCCACCTGCCGGTCAATGCCATCGTCCGCATCGCTGGCGAGGCCCACGACCTGCCCGGGCTCAAGCCCGGCTGCCTCAATGTCGCGCGGGCTCATCAGCAGCACGTCACGCGTGCCCTCGATCCCGCGCAGGCGATCCGAAAAGCCATAGATCGTTGTGTTAAACTGATCGTTCGAACGCATGGTGATGAGGCGGTAGCGGCCCGCCTTATCGGGCACGCCCATGGCGGTGAGGCTCGTCGGCGTCGTGAACTCGGCCTTGCCGCTTTCGGTCTGCCAGATGCGCTCGCGGGCCTTATTGCCCTTGAAGAAGCCGCCCGGCGTGAACAGGCGCTGGTTGAAGTCCGCGAACTTGTCCGGATAGATCGCCTCGATGAGGTCGCGTACCTGGCCGTAATGGCCGACCCAGTCATCCCATTTGACGGCTGGCCGCGCAGGCAGCGTCGCCTTGGCCATGCCGGCCACGATGGCGAGTTCGGAGAGAAGATGCTCGCTCGCCGGCTTGCGCTTGCCGACCGAGCCGTGGATCATCGAGAGGGAATCCTCCATCGTCACGGTCTGCGGTCCGCCCGCCTGCATGTCCTCCTCCGATCGGCCGAGGCAGGGCAGGAGATAGGCGACCTCGCCGTTGATCAGATGACTGCGATTGAGCTTGGTGGCGATTTGGACGGTGAGCCGCATCTTGGTCCACGCGGCCTCCATCTTCTCCCGCTCCGGGATGGCGCGGACGAAATTGCCGCCCAGGCCGATGAAGGCGCGAATGCTGCCATCGATGATGCCCTCGCAGGCTTCGACGGTGTTCACGCCCTTCTCGGTCGGCGGATCGAAGCCGAACAGCTCTTTCAGCCGATCAAGCGGCACGAGTTCGGGCTTCTCGGAAATGCCGACGGTCCGCTGGCCCTGCACGTTCGAATGGCCGCGCACGGGAGAGATGCCCGCCCCCTCGACGCCGATATGGCCGCGCAGCAGCAATAGGTTGACCAGCATGCCGATGGTCTGCGAGCCATGGACATGCTGGGTGACGCCCATGCCATAGATGCCGATGACTTTCTTGGCGTCGCAATAGATCTGCCCGGCCGTTTCGAGATGAGACCGGCTGAGGCCGGACTCCTGTTCGATCTCAGCCCAGGAGGTCGCGCGCACCTTCTCCACCATCGCGTCGAAGCCATGCGTGTGCTGTGCGATGAAGTCCGTATCCAGCAAATGCTGCTTTTGCTCGGCCCATTGGTGGTCTTCTTCCGCGAGGACATGCTTGATCATCCCCATGATCGCGGCGATGTCTCCGCCCGGCTTCACCTGATAATAGAGGCAGGAAATCTCGGTCCGCTTCTGCGTCACCATCTGAACGGGGTTCTGCGGATCGACGAACTCGATCAACCCCTTCTCGCGGACGGGATTGAAGGTCACAATCTTGCAGCCGCGCTCCACCGCAGACTTGAGCGTATGAAGAAAACGCGGGCTGTTGGTGCCGGTATTCTGGCCGAAGAAGAAGATCGCGTCGCAATGGTCGAAATCTTTCAGTTGACAGGTGCCGACCGGCGACCCCGTCACTTTCTTCAGGCCGACCGAGGTCGTCTCGTGGCACATGTTGGAGCTGTCGGGCAAATTGTTGTGGCCATAGAGCCGCGCGAACAGGGCATAGAGATAAGAGGTCTCCAGGCTGGCGCGGCCTGAGGCGTAGAAGACGGTGGACTTGGGATCGAGCGCCTTGAGTTCAGCGCCGATGCCCGCGAAGGCCTCGTCCCAGCTGACCGGCATATAGCGATCGCTGGCCCGATCATAGCGCATAGGGTGCGTGAGCCGGCCGGTCTGCTCAAGGTCATAGTCCTGCCAAGCCTGTAATTCGGTCACCGTGTGCTTGGCGAAGAAGTCCGGTGTGCAGCTGCGCGTGGTCAGCTCCCACAGCGTCGCCTTGGCGCCATTTTCGCAGAATTCGGCGGGGTGGGGATGCTCCGGCTTGGTCCAGGCACAGGAGACGCACATGAAGCCGCCGGGCTTGTTCTGGCGCCGCAATGTCTCCAGCGCCATGGGCGTTGCCCACTCCTTGCCGAAGATGCGCGCGACGCCGCTCAGCGAACCAAAGCCGCCGGAGGGGCCGCCGTAATGGACCGTGTCCTCGTCCTGCGTCGTGGGGTCGTCTTCATGCGCCATCGTGCCCGCTCCCGTGCCATTTGCAGCATAACGCTTCGGACCGGCGAGCGATCCGATCTGTTTGGGGAAAGTCGAGAAGGGCGGCGTATTCAGCGATGGGTGGAGCACAAGCAGGTTTGCTTGCCATTATTTATAGAGTATTATAATATAGACGTCGAGGGAGTGGCGTCTGTGCTGGAGCATCAAGCTCACCTTCCAGATGCCAACTCTTTGGAGAGGTTGATGACTCGCAATCACATGTTTCCCGGCCAGATCGCGCGGTGCCTCCTCGTCGCGGTACTCGTCATTACGGGACCATCCGCGTCCCTCGCGAGGACCGCGGGGCCGCCGCCCCTGATGATCGAGCGACAAGGCTCCTTCGCAGCCGGAGGAACACGGGTTGGGGACCCAGTCGTCAAGTCCACTGTCTGTGATCACGGTTATGTGGAGTACCAAATCCCAGCGAATGCGGGCCCTACTGGCCTCTTCTTTTGGCATAGCTCCAGCGTCGCCGCCTGGAAAAACCGGTGGGACGGCGGGGAAGGTTTCGACAGCATCTTCCTGCGACGGCATTTCCCGGTCTATCTCTGGGACGGCCCCCGCGTCGGCCGCGCGAACCTGCCCTGTGAAACGGTGGAGTCAGCCCCGCGCTTGGGATCTGACCAGGAGACCTTCACGGCCTGGCGGTTTGGCCCCAGCTATATGAAGTGGCACCCCGGGGTGCAGTTTCCGACCGCGGACGCCCGCGCGTGGGAGCAGGCTAGCCGGGCCCGTTATGCCGAATATGACACGATGGAGAACGTCGCCTTGCAGGCGCATGCCGCAGCCGCCGCACTGGAGCGGACCGGTCCGGTGGTCATGGTCACGAATTCGGCGGGCGGCCTGCGGGCTCTCCTCACGGCGATTGAGAGCGACCGCGTGAAGGCGATTGTCGCCTACGAAAATGTCGGCTTCATTCTACCGGAGAGCGAGAATGACGGTTCGCCCCCAGGCCCCTACGGCCCGGTCTACGTGCCGCTCGAGACATTCAAGAAACTGGCAAAGATCCCCATGCAATTTGTCTGGGGAGACAATCTGTCGCAACCGCGTGGTCCGCAACTCGCGCTGCCGCTGAACCGGCGGTTCGTGAAGCTCATCAATCAATATGGGGGCAAGGCGGAAATTCTCGAGCTTGCCAATGCGGGTCTCAAGGGCAACACGCACCTCCCCTTTGCCGATCTCAATAATGTCGCCGTGGCAGATTTGCTTCAAAATTTCCTGGCGAAGCACAAGCTCGCGACGCCAGCGGGCGAAATGCCGTACAAACGACCAAATAATTAAATTTACATAGAATATATTGCCCGTGTCGATTTGTGATGTTAGCTGATTGGCGAGCGCTCTGCGATATGTGGAGGGCCGGAGGGGATCTGCATGGCTGTTCAGTCGATTGATAGCATTCTCGAGCGCCCAACGATGGGTCGCTACCGCTGGACCATCTATCTCCTGTGCGGCATCCTCATGGCCCTGGAAGGATATGACGCCTATATCGTTGCGAACCTCGCGGCCGTCATCGCCCGCGACCTCGATATACCCATTCCGTCCATGGCCTATGTGTTCTCGGCGCAGGCAGCCGGTATGGCCTTGGGCTTCTACACCATCCCTGTCCTGGCCGATCGCATCGGCCGCCGGAATATCATCCTGGTCGGTGCCACTTTCTTCGGGCTGCTGACGCTCCTGTCGACCGCTGTCCAGACGCTTGAAATGTTCACCCTTGTGCGCTTTCTCGCCTTCGCAGCCATGGGCGGAACGATGCCGAACATTGTCGCGCTGGCGACCGAGTTCATGCCGGAGAACCGCCGCGGCAAGTTGCTCACCTGGCTTTACATCGGCCACGGCCTGGGCGCGTCTGTGGCCGGGCTTGTCGGCCCGAGTTTCGTTCATTTTCACTCGTGGCAGTCGGCCTTATGGGGCGGAGGCATCGCACTTCTCCTGCTGGTGCCCTACCTTTATGTCCGTTTGCCGGAGAGCTGCCGGTATCTGATGACGCGCAATCCCCGGGATCCGCGCATCGCCCAGATCCTCGGAAAAATCGCTCCCGACCTGCAACTCGCGCCCGACACCATCTTCGTGTCCAATGAGGAACGTAATGAGGGCTCGCCGGTGATCGGCCTGTTCAGAAGCGGTCGCGCACCCATGACGTTGCTCCTCTGGGTCGCCATGGGGAGCACGCTGTGCGTGGTGGCAACACTGACCTCTTGGCTCCCGAGCTTCCTTCATCTTCTTGGAGGCGTTGAGACAGGGGCCGCCGCGCGGATGTCGTCGGTGTCTGCGTTCGGCGCTATCGCTGGGCCGATTCTGCTGACCCTGCTCATGCAGCGCCTTGGTCTTGCTCCGTCACTGGCGCTCATGTCGCTGCTGGGATTTGCCGCAATGACCTGCTTCCACTTCGTGAGTGGCTTTCATGCGCTGGGCTGGTTCCTGGGCTTTGCTTATGGCTTCTTCGTCATCGCCGTCCAGGCGGGCCTGAATTCCCTTGTTGCCTCAAGCTATCCCACCTCTATGCGGTCGACAGGTATCGGGTGGGCCGGGGGGATCGGGCGGGTAACCTCCATGATCGGTCCCGCCGTTGGCGGCGTGATGCTCGCGGCACAGATCCCAGGCTTGTGGATCTATATGATCGTTGCCTCGCCGCTTCTGCTCACGACCATTGCCATGATCCTTTTCCACGTCATCGTGTCAGGGCCGGCGTTGTCGGCTCGTACGGCAAAGGGCGTGCGATGAGCGCCCCCGGCCGGTCAGCCGTCCTCTCGCGCAGGGCGCTGCTGGGAGCCGTTCCGCCGCTCCTCGTCGCAGGGCCGGCGCTGGCACGAACGCGGCTGCAGCCATCGCAGCCCGATGCAACGGCGGGCATGATCGATGCCCATATCCATTTCTTCTCTGCCGATTTTGCGCACTATCCGGTCGACATGCGCAACGCCCGTGAGCCGGAAGCGGTGATGCGCGCACGCGTCCTCAATGCGCCTGTCACGCCGGAGAAGATGCTACCCCTCTGGGAAAAGATGGGCATCAGGGCCGGCATCGGGGTGCAGTATAGCGGCGCCTACAAGACCGATAACACCTATCTTCTCGACGTTGCGCAGGCCCATTGGGACCGCATCCGCACGGAAATCATCCTGAATCCTGCGCAGGCGCAAAGTCGCAGCGTGCTTCAGGCGCTCCTGCCCACGAAGCACGTTTCGGCTATTCGCCTGACCGGCTTTGTCGATGGGGACGGGGATCTGCCTTGGCTGAAGTCTCCGGGCGCGCAGGCATTGTGGCAGATGGCACAGGCTGAAAAGCTCCCGCTCTGCATCACCTACCTGCGGATGGACCCACGGTCGGCGGCCCTCCGGACGGTGCGCGAGCTGGCCGACCGCTACCCGGATTGTCAGGTCGTCCTCGAACATTTGGGTTGGACTGGAGGCACAGGCAGCCAGGACGGTCTGCTTCCTGACCACATGGCCCTGAAGGATCACGAGACGATCGCCTTCAAGTGGACCAGCCTGAATGTCGACGCGCTTGCGGGCGCAGGCATCGACACGGCGAATTTCCTTCGTACCGCAGTAGACGTGTTCGGGGCGTCGCGCCTCATGTGGGGGTCCGATTACGGAAACACCACGAGGCCTTATGCCGGCATTGTTGCCGATGGGATCGATGCGACGCGCCTTCTCAGCGCGGCGGAGCGAGCAGCAGTGCTTGGCGAGACTGCGCGGCGCGTCTTCAGGATTTAGGCCTCACTGCCATTCTTATGCGCGATGCGACCCGGCGCGTGCCAGGTCAACGGGGCGGCACTTCGCCTCTTCGCGGGGAGGGGAAGCGCGCCATTACCATGGCACTGGACCACCCTCACCAAAAAGTCCGCCGGTTGGCCCGTCTGCGTCCAGGAGAGCAAGTGAGAGGGCGACTTTCGCCCCCGCCACCGGCGATTGGCCTTTGCCGCCAGAAAGTTCCGTGGCGCAAAGGCCCGGATTGGCCGCGTTGATCTTGATCGGCGTCCCGGCAAGTTCGTTCGCGAATTGCACGGTCACGGCATTGAGGGCCGTCTTGGAGCTGTTGTAGGCGAGGAGGCGACTGAACGCCATCGGCCCATCCGGCCCGCGGGTCAGCGCAAGGGAGCCAAGGCCCGTCGACATGTTGACGATGCGGCCACGATCCGATTGGCGGAGGAGCGGCAACATCGACTGGATGACCGCCACCACGCCGAAGACATTGGTTTCGTACACCCTGCGCATTTCGTCGAGATCGGCGGTGCTTGGCAGGCTGTGCTTGTCCAGGGAAATGCCGGCATTGTTGACCAGGACGTCGAGCCGCTTGAAGCGGTCGACTAGCACCGCGGCCGCAGCCTGAACCGATGCACGATCGGTCACGTCGATGATCACATAATGGGCATCCAGGCCCCGATCGCACAGGGCCTTGGCAGCCTTTTGCCCGCTCGCAGGATCGCGGGCGCCGATCACCACCCGCATGCCGTGCTCTGCCAGGCCTCTGGCAATCTCGAACCCGATGCCCCGGGTTGCCCCGGTCACAAGTGCAACCCGTCCAGCCTCAGTCATTCCTCATCCCTTTTTACGGATCGGTCCCTCAGACGTCGAAGGGCGCGGAGCGGGGATATTTCTCGAGATACTGGAGAAACTGGCCGAAATATTTGTCGGCCCTCAGGAGCGCGCTTTTGCCATAGCCCCGGAAACGGAGCTTGAAGAGGATCGGCTCATCCTCCGCATATAGCTTGTGCATATAGGCGATGCGGTTATCCAACTCTTCCTGCGCGGCCTGGTCGCCCATCTTCTCCGCATCGGACCGACGCATGGCGACGACGAAGAACGCGTCGGACCAGCCGGGCGCAACCTGCGAACTCCCGGCCATGAACAAGCGCTCGCTGCCATTGGGAAACTGCATATGCGCGGTAAGCCAGGTCGCGCCCCACAGCTGCGTATCGGCGATCCGCGTCACGGATTCCTGCCGGACGGTAATGAGATAGTCCTCGAACACCACGCTGACCGGGTTTGGGTCGGGGATGCCGTGCACGGTGGACAGATGCTGGAAGTCCACCAGATTCGAAGAGCCAATCCAGCCTTCGATCTCTCGCTGCCCTCTGTGAAACGCACGGTAGACCAGCTCGTCTTCCCTAAGGTTCGGCATCTCGGGAAGGGGATAGAGCGGCTCTTCTCCGTTGAATGCCCAGATCATGCCCCAGCGCTCGGCAGCGGGATAATTGTAGATCCTCGCGGCGCCGGGAATAATCGTCTCGCCTGGAATTTCAGCGCATCGGCCATCGGCAGCGAACTTCCAGTGATGATAGGGGCAGCGCACCTTGCCATCGACTATTTCCCCGCCGGACAGGTCGGCGCCGACATGGGGGCAGTAGGCGCTCTGCACGACAGGCTCACCCTGCTCGTTGCGGTAGACGATGATGCGCGTCCCGAGAAAATCCTTCCCGACGATCTTTCCCTGCACCAGCTCCGAGGCCAGCATGATCGGATTCCAGTTCTTGAGATAGGTGCCGTCAGGGACCCGGCCATATTCCTGGCCGGCAAAAGGGCGCTGGCGTGAGGCATTCGCTTGCTCATCGACCGTCGTAACAGACATCACAATCCTCCTGGTTTTGGGCTCCCTATCACGCGCAAAATGAGAAGAAAAGTTTTTTATAGGATGCTATAAATATGTACCACCCCGGCCGTCGTGCGGATGTTCATGCTCAGGATAAGCGGCATCGCTCGCTCCCACTGGTGGAACGTCATCGAACACCGATGAAGTAATGCTGCCGTGAGGCTCAGCCCGTGCGGGCGGGCTCGAGCGCAATTCCACTCAGCATGAGCTGATAGACGAAGGCCTTATATTCTGCCGCCACGTCGGAATGAGTGGCGCCGCCTGCTGCCAAATTGCCTTGCTCGACGAAGCGGGATGCGTGCTGATATTGCTCGCACAGCCCCATGATCGCGAAAAATGTGAAATAGGGATCGACCTTCCGCAACGACCCTTCCGCCACGCCCTTGTCGATGATGTCGCGATAGATATCGAGCGTCTTCCCCACCCACAAAGCGATCAGCTCAGCCGCGAGCGGATCGGTCTCGTCGGCGATAATCTCGGTCATGAGTCGGTGATAGAAAGGATTGACGAAAAAGAAGTCGACCATCGTGTCGATTCTGATCTTTATCCGCTCGACGGCCGGCAGGGATCCCGCTTCGGTCTGGGCGAGGCCGTCGCCCAAAGAGACGGCCAAGGTTCGCGCGACGTCGACCAGCAGCCGGGTGCGGTCTGTGAAATAATATTTGAAGAGGGTGAGGTGCACCCCCGCATTGCGGGCCGCCATGGACAGGGACAGCTTTTCGGGCGGCACATGGCGCAGGAGTTCGACAGTCTTGTCGATCAACAGCTTCTTACCGATACCACGCTGCCCGGATGGACGGCCGATCGAGCGCTTTTTGGCCGGTCGCGCGCCCTTCGCTTCGGCACCCTCGCTGCTGTTTTGGCTCTCCGCCTTCTTCCGGCCCATCTTAACCACCCTGGAAAGGGCATCGGATTTATCCGACACCTTGAAAACTCTGCCTGCGCATGATCCGCTTACACACCAACCAGTGAGTCCGGCAGACATCCCGCGATACGGGGCGTTCATAGCCATAGCCGGTCCCCTTGTCATTTTCTACGGACGCGCAGTTTACGCGAAAGGCCGGCAGGATGGGAACGGCGGCCTACATCACGTTCGGAATAAATTCTAATCGTATTGAAATTAATCCCAGCCCCGGTTATGAGGCGCATGCCAATTGGTCAGTGGAGAGCGAGAGGATGGGCGATTATCGGGAAAGACTGAGGCGGCCGCCCAATACACCGCAATTTCGTGGAGGGCGCCCCCGCCAGCACGAGCTTTCCTTCCGCGATCGCATCCGCATCGAGCGGGACATTGCGGTGCCGACCCGGGAAGGCAAGCCGCTCTGGATCGACCTCTTTCTGCCAGCGGACCTGACGGGCCCGATCCCTGTTCTGGTCGCCTGGACCCCCTATGGCAAGCACGACCCGGCGCCGCTTGCGACGCTCTATCCGACATCCGGCGTGAAGGCGGAGTGGCAGTCGGACCTCACCATTTTCGAGGCCCCGGATCCCGTCTACTGGAACGGCCAGGGCTATGCGGTGATTACCGCCGACATCCCCGGAACTTGGTATGCGGAAACCACAGCAAGCTATTTCTCGTGCAAGGAAGGCGAAGCTCATTATGATCTCATCGAATGGGCTGGCACGCAGCCATGGAGCAACGGGCGCGTAGGCCTGTCAGGCGTATCCTACCTCTCCTCGTCGCAGTGGAACGTGGCCGCACTTAACCCGCCCCATCTGGCGGCGATCAATCCTTGGGAGGGCTGGTCGGACACCTTCAACGAGATCGTGCGCCACGGAGGCATCCCAGAGACGCATTTCTGGCCGCACATCCAGGTGCGTTGGGGCGCCTCGGATGCCATGGTGGAGGATCTCTGGGCGTTGACCGCCGAGCATCCGTTCTTCGACGAGTACTGGAAATCGAAGGTGCCCGATTTTAGCCGGATCGACGTCCCGGCCTATGTGGTCGCGAGCTGGAGCGACCACGGCGTGCATACGCGTGGCACCCTGGAAGGCTTCAAGAAAATCGCCTCTCCGCGCAAGTGGCTCGAGGTTCATGGTAGCAAGAAATGGGGCTATTATTACGAACCCACGTCCATCGCGCGCCAGACAGCATTCTTCGATCACATCCTGAAGGGCGTATCGAACGAAATAGGCACCTGGCCGCCGGTCAGACTCCACGTGCGGGACAGGGCTGGCTCGGCAATCATGAAGCAGTCAGAGCAATGGCCCGTGGAGAACACCCAATACCGGCGGTTGTATCTTGACGCAGCGACCGGACACATGAGCGACAAGCCAGCCCCGGCCGAAGCAATTGCGAGCTATGATCCGCTCGATGGCGCGGCAGAGGCGACCTTCGACTATGGGTTCGAGGAAGACTGCGCGCTCGTCGGGCATATGAAGCTCAAGCTCATGGTCTCCACCGAAGGCGCCGATGACATGGACGTATTTGTCGCGGTCGAAAAGGTCGAAGATGGCGAGAAGGTAGGCTTCATTCACTGGGCTGTGTTTGAGGACGGCGCTGCCGCCTATGGCTGGTTGCGCCTCTCGCGGCGTGAATTGGACTCCGAATGCTCGACCGAATTTCAGCCCGTGCTCACCAACACCTCTGAGTGGAAGGTCACGCCGGGAGAGATTGTCGAAGCGCAGATTGAGATCCTGCCCTCCGGCACGCTCTTCAGGGCCGGCGACGTGCTGCGGATCAGGATCAAGGGGCGGGACATTTATCAATATCCCAAGCCGATGCTCTACATGCGGCACGAAGACACGGTCAATCGCGGCATGCACCACATCCACACCGGGGGCGAGCATGACTCCCACCTGCTGATCCCGGTCGTGGCCCTGCGCGATGCTTGAGGCAGAATATCCACGTCCGGTCGTGGACGGACCGCTGTCCCCGCTCTCGCCCATCCATGAACTGGTTGGCGCGCTTCGTGCGGGCAGGCCTATCATCCTCGTGGATTCGGAAGACCGAGAGAATGAAGGTGATCTCGTTATTGCAGCCGAATTTGCAACGGCCGCGGAAATCAACTTCATGGCCCGTTATGGCCGCGGTTTGATTTGCCTCGCCCTCACTGCGGCTCGCGCGGAGGATCTGGATCTGCAGCCAATGGTCGCAACAAACAACGCGCCGCACGGCACGGCTTTCACGGTGTCGATCGAAGCTGCCGAGGGCGTGACGACCGGCATCTCGGCCCATGACCGCGCGCGGACCATCGCCGTGGCGATCGACGACAAGTGCGGGCCGCCCGACCTCGTCTCGCCAGGCCATATCTTCCCGCTCGTCGCGCAGCCCGGTGGCGTCCTCACGCGACCTGGTCACACAGAGGCAGCGGTCGACATGGCAAGGCTGGCCGGGCTGAAGCCCGCAGGCGTGATCTGCGAGATCCTCAACGATGATGGCACAATGGCGCGTCTGCCCGACCTCATCCGCTTCGCCGATCGGCACGGGCTCTGCATTGGCTCAATCGAAGACCTTATCATCCACCGCCGCCAGACAGAGCGTGAGGCCGCGTGACGGAGCAAATGACATGACCGAACTCTCCCCCGTGGCCATCAGCTTGCGCGAGGGGCTGCGGCGTCTGGCCAAAGCCGTCGTCGTGATCACCTGTCGCCATAATGGCATCCGCTACGCGATGGCCGCGACCGCGGTGAGCGAACTCAGCATGGATCCCCCATCGCTGCTCATCTGCGTCAATCGCTCGGCGAGCTTGTACCTGCCGCTCTCTGAAGGCGCCGACTTCTGCGTGAATATTCTGCATAGCGACCATGCTGACATATCGGCAGCTTGCGCCGGCAAAGCGCGAGGGGAAGAGAGGTTCGCCACGGGAAAGTGGGGCACGGCTGCAGATGGCTGTCCCCGGTTGGAAGATGCGCAGGCGAGCTTTTTCTGTCGCTATGAGCAGGCTCTGGACTATGGCACGCATCACATTGTGATCGGCCGTGTCGAAGACGTGTTCCTCACTGATGAGGTCAGCCCGCTGGTGTACGCGAACGGTTCCTACGTCAGCCTGGGCGCCCCTATTACTGCCGGATGATCGTATTTACCGCGTGAGAGCAGGAGGTCTGGAAAGGCGGGTCCATGCACCGCTGAACCGGCCAACGGAACGGGTCGCCATGGCGGTGGCGAGCAGTTCGCCTCGTCAGGGCATTTGAAGCAGCAGAGACTTCCGTGGAACGGACCAGCGCGCTCGCCGCACTGGCCCGCCCGATCGTCAGAAGCGAACCTTCGCCCCTACCTCGAACACGCGTCCGATCTTGTCGTAGAGCTGGCCGTTCACCGGCTGGCTCTGCGTCGCATAGGGACTGGACGGAGGATCCTTGTCGAGGAGATTGGAGACGCTGGCGGACAGCTCGAAATTGCCCGCCACGCGGATCGTCGAGAACAGATTGACGTAAGCGGCCGCCGGGATGTCATTCTCATTGATGGTCAGCGCAGGGATCGTGTCGAACTGGTTATCGTTCTTGCCCTTGCTGATGTACAGGAGCTGCGCTGACAGCGAGACCGCATCGGTGCTGAATGTCTGCGTGAGATTTCCCCGGAAGCGTGGCTGTGAGCCGAGGCTGCCCATCCCGTTCTCGCCCGACCGGTCGATGCCATTGATGTAGGACCGCAAGGCGTAGGTTCCGGTGAAACGCGTGCTCATGGACACGCCGCCGCCAAGACTGACCTGGTAAGAGAGTGCCATGTCCAGTCCGCTCGTCTTGAACTGCGAAATATTCTGGACAGGCGCGACGAGGCGCGTCGGCGTTGCGCCGCTGAAGGTGATGTAGCCACACGCCTGGGCATCGCCCGCCGAGCAGGCATTGCCGATATTGGCGGCCGTGATCGAGTCGATCGCATCCTTCAGGTCGATGAGATAATAGTCGAGTGACATGCGCAGCCCGGGCAGGCTCGCGGGTTGCACGACGACGCCTAGGGTAAGCGTGTCGGCCTTCTCAGGCCTCAGATCGGGATTCCCCACCGTGCGGTTCTGCGGAATGACGGCCGTGACCCCATTCACCGTCAAAGGCACGTTCACGAAAGAGCCGGGCGAGAACAGTTCGTAGATCGCCGCTGCACGGATGTCCTTCGAGCGTGTCACGCGAAAACGCAGCCCCTGGATGGGCTCATATACGCCGCCCACCTTCCAGGTCGTCTGGCCCCCGGCGGTGCTGTAATCGGCATAGCGAATGGCGCCATTGAGATCGAGATTGCGCGCGAAAGACAGGTCCCTGGCCAGCGGCACGATTGCCTCGACATAGCCTTCCTTGACATTGAACTTGCCGGAGAAGGGCGCGACATTGCCGATCGCAAACCGACCGGCTGTCGCGAGCGGACCGGCCGTCAGAACCTGCGACTCCTGGCGATACTCACCACCAAAGGCGACCGCGACGGGCGCAGCCCAGGTGGAAAACGGCTCGCCACGCATGTTGATGCTCGCGGCGTGCTGCTTGTAGATCACCTCGTGATAATCGGAGCGGTTCACATAAGCGAGCGCGGCCGGCGTTTGGGTGCTGACGGCATTCGGCCCGAAGATGTTGACTGGAACACAGCCAGCGGCGAGGGGATTGGCAGGCTGCCCGGCGAGGGTCGACCGGCAGACGATCCCGCCGCCCGGAGCCGCGACAGCATCCACTGCCAGATTCCAGAAGGCGGGTGAGAAGTTATTGCTGAAGTCGCTGCGGAACTGGTTTTCGCCATAGGAATAATGGGCATCATAGTGCCACGAATTGCCGAGGTCGCCCTCGACGCCAATCGTGCCGTGCGGCGTCTTGTTCTTTACCCGGAAATTGATGTTCCCGACATCATAGACACCCTTGGCGACGGTGATGCTGGTCAGCCCCTGCGCAGCCATGGCATTCTTGACCGCTTGCGGCAGGAAGGCATTGTCGTTGCGGATCGTAAAGGACGCAAAGTTCGGCAGGCCGCCGGTGAACAGGCCTAGCGTCTCTGAATAGCCCCCGGACAGGGTGATATTAAGAGCAGGCGAGACTTCGAAACTGCTGAGGGCGTGAACGACAAAGCGCTCGATGCCGGGGATCAGGCTCGACCCCTTCGACCGGCTAAGACCCTCGCCGCCAATCTGATTGGTGCCATCGTCGACACTGCCGACCTGATAGGGCCGGATGGTGCCATCATCATTGAAGGTATAGTTGCGCAGGCTGAAGTTGGCAGGGCCGATGATGCGGCCGCCGATGCTGTTGGAATTGCGCACGCCGTCGGCCACGATATTGGCGGGCAGGCCATTGGTCAGATAGGCCCTGTTGGTGACGATCATCTCCTCGCGGCGTCCCCAATCGCGGCGATAAATGTCCTGAATCTCGTCACTGCGGGCTTTCTCGACCGCCACGACGATGTTCCCCCGGCCGTCCCCGAACGACAAGCCTCCCACGGCGCCGAGCTTGTAGCGGAAATTGTCGCCTTGCTGCGAAATGCCGGTCTGGGCGGACAGCTCGATGCCGGTCATCTTCTTCTTGAGAAGAATGTTGACCACGCCTGCAACAGCATCCGATCCATATTGTGCGGACGCGCCGCCCGTGACGACTTCGACCCTTTCAATCATGTTCGTTGGAATGACGTTGAGGTCCGTCGCGACGGGTGATCCGGTCGTGACCGAAGATGCCTGGGGCACAACCCGTGACCCATCGACGAGCACGAGGGTCCGCTGCCCGCCAAGCCCCCGAAGATCCGCCGTCGCCTGCCCCGGGCTCGCAAAGTTGTTCGCGTTTCCGCCGACCGAGCGCGTGGCCTTGAAAGCCGGCTCCTGCTGCAGCACTTCAGCAATGCTGATCGGCGACTGCTGATCGACGATATCGGCGCCGATGACTGACACGGCCGATGGTGCAGAAAAGCCGGCCGCGGCGGCGCGAGATCCGGTTACGATGATGTCGGTGCTATTGGCGCTTTCCGGCGCGCTGGCTTGTGTGCTGGCCTGAGGAAGAGCCGCCATGCTATCGGGCTGGCCACCTTCCGACGCATTCGCAGCGCTCGGTAGGCTCAGGAAAATGCTGGTCACGAGTGCGGTGGTTGCCTTCCATGTTCCGCGCGGTGGCGTGAAAGCGGCAACTTTCCCGAGTGTCTTCATAATCCTCCCTCCAGTCAGCTTCGGCCGCATATGGCGCGCCGAGTTTTTTGGTCTCTTGACGTCGTCCAGCCCTGGTTGGGCTTGGCGAGAAACGCCATCCTCCTAACCGATCATTGGGGCCGAAACAACTTATTTATAGATATATATAAAAAACGATGTGAAGCTATGAGCGCTGGAGAAGGGTGCCGTTTTTGCGTCATCTGTCAACTTCCCTTCACTCGGGATATGACACGGAAAAGACGGTATATTAAGGCCTGTATTCCACGTGCGATGAGCCGTTTTTCCCGCGCTCGGTTCGCTCGCTGTCTGAGCGATCACCATTCGCGAGTCTCGCGAAATAATAATTTCTATTGTGTTTTAATTATTGCGTTGATAGTCGGGCCGTGACGATAAGATTTGCGGGAGAAAACCCATGTATGAGAGGCGCAACGTTCGTGCAGGCGTATTCCTGCCCCCACATCACGGCAACGATGAGGACGTAGCGCTCTGCATGCGTCGGGATTTCGAGCTTGTGGACTGGCTGGAGCATCTCGGTTTCGCCGAATTGTGGATGGGCGAGCATCATTCCGGTGGCATGCAAATATATGGCTCGCCAGAGCTGTTCATCGCGGCTGCGGCGGAACGGACCTCGAGGATCAAGCTCGGCGCCGGGGTGATCTCGGTGCCCTATCATCACCCTTACATGATTGCGGATCGCATCCTGCAGCTCGATCATCAGACACGCGGTCGGGCCATGTTCGGCTTTGGTCCCGGCATGCTGGTGTCCGATGCGCACATGTTGAACATCAAGCCGGAACAGCAGCGTGAGAGGCTGGTCGAAGGCTTGGATGTGATCGTCCGGTTGCTGGATGGCGAAGTCGTTGATCACGATAGCGACTGGTTCTCGCTGCGGGAGGCGAGCCTCCAAATGGCGCCTTATAGCTTCCGTCGTCCCGAAATGGCGGTCGTGACCTCCAAGACGCCGATCGGATCGCGCCTGGCAGGCAAATACGGTCTAGGCATCCTCACTCATGGCGGCGGCGATGTTGCTGCGGCATGGAAGCTGGCGGAAGAAGCCGGCAGCGCCCACGGCAATCAACTCAATCGCGATAATCTTCGTGTCGTGGTTTCCTTCCACTTGGCCGAGAGCCGCGCGGATGCCGCTGCGGCCATGCGTTTCGGGCTCGAGCCTTGGCTGGCTTATCTCGAAGCGCTCAACCCGAAAAGCTATGCGGATACGCGCGCCAAAGCCGGATCCGATCCGGAGCGCATCATCGCGGCGCGTGGCGGGTTGATCGGCACGCCAGACGATGCCGTCGAATATCTCGAGGCCTTGTGGGAAAAGACGGGTGGCTTCGGTTATATTACGATGACCGGGACCAACTGGATGGATTTCGAAGCGACCAAGCGGTCCTATGAGCTCATGATGCGCTACGTCATGCCGCGGTTTAACCGGGCCAATGCCCAACGGGAACGGTCCTTCAACTGGGTCCACGAGCGACGCGATGAATTCAGCGGTGCCAATCAGGCCGCTATTGCCAAGGCTGTTTCGGAGGGCGGGAAAAGCTGAGCCGGCAATATGGGGCAACTCGCGGGGTGGGCCGGTCGGTGAGAGGTGTGCGTCCCAGGTAAACTGGGACGGCGCCGCCCCAGAGTCGGGCTATCAAGGGTGGCAACTCGGGCCGATTGGCGCAGCAAGATCACCTTTTTTATCCACCGGCCTGCGCTGCAGCACTATTTCTTCCACCCTTTCGCCATGGCCTGCTTTTCCGCCGCCGCATCCAGCGGATCGCCGCTGATCTGGGCGTCCACATAGGCAATGATGGCGGCATTGCCGCTGGTCGCCATGCGATAGCTTCCCTCGGTCTGGCGGGGATGGCTGACCAGCGCGCGGACGGCCCAGCCGTCCTGGTCCCGACAGGCGACGCCGGCGGTGCTGGCGGTATCGAAGCTGCGGCAAATGTCGCCTTTGCCATCCTTGAAGGTGAGGCGCACCCTGACCGGCGCGGCGGCGCCATCGGCATCCCCGGCGCTGGCAAGCTGGGTGTCGAGTGCCTCGGTTAGCTCTGCGCTTGCGACCAGCCCGTCCTGAGCGGTCGCGCCGTCCTTTGGCAGCATCTGCGCCCCGACGAACCCCGCCACCAGTGCCGCCGCGACGGCCGCCCATTGCGGCAGGCCAAAGCCCGCACGGCTTGTGCGTCGCGCACGCGCTTCGGCCAGGCCTTGCACAGCCCCCTCGCTCGTTGCGATTGCGGCCATGCCCGCCGGCACCGGGGCAGCGGCAACAGGATCGAACGCTGCGCGCAGGCCCGCCTGCAACCGGCGCTGGGCTTCCAGCTTCTCGCCCAGCGCGGGATTGGCGGCGACGAGTGCGGCGACGCGCTTGGCCTCATCCTCGGGCAGTTCGCCATCGAGCCAGGCATAGAGCGTTTCGTCGTCGATCATGGGGCCGATCCTTGGGTCCGTCATCTGCTCATCCTTCGCCCACAAGCGCCAGCAGCGCATTGCGTCCACGCACCAGCCGGCTCGACAGCGTGCCGACGGGTATCTCCAATATCTCCGCGGCCTCTCGATAGCCGCAGCCTTCGATCAGCACGAGCGCGACAGCCTCGCGCTGGTCGTCCGGCAGCCGGGTCATGGCTGCCATCATCCGGTCGAGGTCCAGCCGGGCTTCGAGGCCGGGCCGGGGGTCTTCCCCCACCTGCTCGCCGGCTTCTTCTGGCAGCAGGCGCGCGGCCTCTCGATTTCGTGCGCGCGCCGTATCGATCCAGGCGTTGCGCGTGATCCGGTAGAGCCAGGAATCGAGGCGTGTGCCGGCCTGCCACTGGCTGCGGGACCGCAAGGCGCGCTCCACCGCGATCTGCGCCAGATCGTCCGCGTCGGCGGCGCTGTGCGACAGCCCATGTGCGAACCGGCGCAGGCGCGGCAACATGGCAGTGAGGCCTTCCTCGAACCCGTCCAAGCCAATTCCTTTCAGCTCTTGTGGATGAAACGACGCGGCACGAGCGTTTCATCCAAAGCTTGAGAAAAAATGATAAGGACCGACCATGGCGCGACAATCAACCGCAATTCTCCTGATCGCCGCTCTGCTCGGCGCAAGTGCGCAGGCGCAGCTTCTGCCGGGCAATCTCGGTCAGCTTCCGGGCCAGCTTCCCGGCCAGATCGCCGGCGGCGTGGTCGATCCGCTCTTGCGTGATGCGCCCGCGACCATCGGCGGCGCGGTGGACACGCTCAGCGTCCGTGCGGCCGATACGCTGGACCGGGTGTCCCTGCGTGATTTGCGCCGCGCCCGGCTCGATGCACTGATCCGCGCCAACCGCGATGTGCTGGAGGCGGATGCCGACGGCCAGCCGGTGCGGCGGGGAGAGATCATTGCGCTTGATGCGTCCCCTGATCTGCTCGCGCGCCTCAAGGCAGCGGGCTTCGAGACATTGCGGACGGAGACGATCGCGGAACTGGGTCTGCGCACCCATGTGCTCGGCGTGCCGCGCGGCGAGACGGCGCGCAAGGCACTGGAGCGCGCCCGCAAGCTCGCGCCGGAGGGCGTGTTCGATCTCAACCATGTCTTCGAGCCTGCCGGCGGCGCGCTGGAGGCGGCGGACGGCGCAGCAGCAGCCGGCGAGAGCGGGGCCGCCAGCGATGCGCCCATCGGCATGATCGACGGTGGCGTCGCGACCCATCCTGCGCTGGCTGGGGCATCGATCCGCCAACGCGGCTTTGCGGCGGGCGGGCCCAAGGGCAGCGGCCATGGCACGGCCATCGCCTCGCTGCTGGTCGGCCAGGACGGCGCGTTCAAGGGCGCCGCCACGGGGCGGGTATTGCTGGCGGCGGATGTCTATGGCGGCAATCCCGCTGCCGGATCGGCAGAGTTGATTGCGCAGGCGCTGGGCTGGCTGGTCAAGAGTGGCGCGCCGGTCATCACTGTTTCGCTGGTCGGCCCGCCCAATCAGTTGCTGGCCCGCGCCGTGGCGCTAGCGCAGCAGCGCGGCGTGACGATCGTTGCGGCGGTGGGCAATGACGGGCCTGCCGCGCCGCCCATGTATCCGGCTTCCTATCCCGGCGTGATCGCCGTCACCGGGGTCGATGGGCGGGACCGGGCGCTGCTCGAGGCGGGGCGCGCCAGGCATCTGGACTTCGCCGGGCCCGGCGCCGACATGGTCGCCGCGCTGCCCGGCAAGGGCTATGGCAAGGTGCGCGGCACCTCCTTTGCCGCGCCGCTCGTGGCGGCACGACTGGCCGCCGCGCAGGGCGCACCTGCGCGCCGCGTCACCACGGTCGCCGGCGAAGCGGTGAAGGGCAAGGGCAATGTCGGGCGCGGCATCGTCTGCAAAGCCTGTCGCACGGTGACCGCGACCGCCCGGTAAAATTTTTTCCGGCGGGTCGGGATGAAGTCCCATCCAGCCATCGTTCTCCTTTCGACGGGTCAGAAGAGAGGCCCGCATCTTGAAGGAGATGTCATATGAACCGGATTTTGATCACCACGTTCGCCGCTGCCGCCATTTTCGCGATGCCCGCGCAGGCGCAGCTCCTTGGTAATGCCGGCGGGTCGCTGGGCGGCACGCTTGGTGGCACGCTGGGCGGTGCCGGCAATCTTGGCGGTACGCTCGGCTCGGTCGGCTCTGCCTCGCAGAGCGTCACCGGCACCCTGTCCGGCGCGGGCCGGGCCGACACCAGCCGCTCGGTCGATACGCGCTCGGGTTCGGCCAGCGCCAATGCGGGTCTGGCCGGCACGGTTGCCGGCACCGTTGAGGGTGCGACGTCCGCGACTGGTCCGGCTGGCTCCGTGACCGGTGGCGGTGCGCTCGGCACCAGCCAGAGCATCGACAAGAGCGTCGGCGTCTCGGCGCAGGGTGTCGGCACCGATGCGGTTCGCAGCACGGCCCGGGAGGTCGTCGGAACGACCCGCGGCACTGTGCAGGGCACGACCAAGACGGCGCGGGGCACCGCTCGCGGCACAGTGGAGACCGCGAGCGGCACGGCCCGCGGTGCCGCTCAAGCGGCGCGCGGTACGGCGCGTGGCACGGCGAATGCTGCTCGCAACGCTGCCGGACAGGTGCGTGATACCGCCGGCTCGGTGGATGCCAGCGGCACCGTGAGCGGCTCGGTCCAGGGTTCCGGCGCGGCCGGCCAGTCTGCCAGCACCGGCGACGAGTAAGCCTCCCTCGCACCGTCGCCGCAGAACGGCGCTGTGTGGGACAGACCGTTCGGAATGCCCCGGCTTCGATGAGAGGCCGGGGCATTTCTGATGCTCAAGGGATAACGCTCAGCGCGGTGTCCAAGCGGCGGCGGCCTTCAGGAATGCAGCCGTCTCTTCGTCCGCGCTCATATTGGCTGGCGGGAAGTAGCTGAGCTTCACCACCACCGTGCGGCTCGCCGGATCGACGAACACATATTGCCCCTGCAGGCCGATGGCGGAGTAGGAGCCGCCGCCCAGCGTCCACCACTGATAGCCATAACCCATTGGCCCTGCTTCCTTGGGGTCGGTCGGCCGCGTCGATTCCGCGACCCAGGCGGCCGAGACGATCTGCTTGCCATTGGCCTTGCCGCCATCGAGCATCATCTGCCCCACGCGCGCCCAATCGCGCAGCGTGGCATTGTAGCCGGCGCCGTTGAACTCGCGGCCGACGCCCGGCGGGCCATCCATGATGAAGAAGCCGTCACGCTCGGCGCCCAGCGGCTCCCACAGATGCTTGGTCGCATAGCCGGCAATGGTGTCGCCGCCGCTCACCCGCTCGATCAGCCAGCCGAGCACGGCAGTGTCGATGGTCTTGTACTGGAACACAGTGCCCGGCGTGTGCAGCCGCTTCACGTGCCGCGCCATGTCGGCAAAGCGCGAGACATTCTTGACCAGCGCATTGATGTGATTGGTCGCGGCGATGCCGGGATTGGCGAAGTCGTAGCGCTCCTCATAGTCCACGCCCGAGCGCATCTGCAGGATGTGGCGGATCGACACGCCCTCATAGCCCGAGCCCTTCAGCTCAGGCAGATAGGCGGTGATGCGATCGTCGAGCGACTTGATCCGCCCTTCCGCCAGCGCGCTGCCGATGAGAATAGATGTCAGCGACTTGGTCATCGACCAGCCCATGAAGCGGGTCTGCTCATTGCTATTGTTGCGGTAGATCTCGGTGACGATCTTGCCGTCCTTCATCACCAGCAGCGCGTTGGTATAGGTGCGCTCCAGAAGGTCGTCGGCCTTGTAGGTCGTGCCCTTATAGGCATAGCTGAAATCGAGCGGCTTGTCGTTGCGCGGGAGCTGCCAGATCGGCCCGGAGCGCGGCGCTGAGCGCGTGGTGAACAGCGCGTCCATGCTGCGGAAGGTCAGGGACGCGACGTCCGCATCATTCATGTGCCAGCGCAGGATCTGCACGGCGGGCGCGACATCGGACTTCGCGCCGCTGGCGAGCACGGGCGGCAGTTCCTGCTGGGCGAGGGCAGGGGCGGCAACAATGGCGATAGGAGCCAGGGCCAAGCCGACCCGGCGAGCAAGATTTTTCATGATTATGTCTCCTCTCCTGCGCTGTGGGTAATCCGCGCGCGGGCGGACGGCAAGAGATCGCAAAAACGAACAGGCGGCACGCCGTGAAGCCTGCCGCCTGTCTGTCTTTTGTAGCCTCGAAAGGACGATGTTGCGGGCGCTCAGGCGGCCGGTTGGGCCTCGCCCTTGAGCCGCGCGGTTTCCGCCGAGGTGGACTGCGGGCCGGTGTTGCGGCTGGAGAGGCCGTTCTTGGCATTGCCCTTCACGAACGGTTCGGGATCGCCCTCGCGCAGTTGCAGGCCGAAGATGGGCGAGAGGCCGGGGTGGCGGCCGAGGCCGCCATAGAGATCGAACCCGCGCTCGATCCAATCGCGCAGCGGATCGTCGTCGGTCAGCACGGGGGTATCTGCTACCGAGGCGGTGAACAGGAACACGGCGAGCAGGCGGTAATCGGCATAATTGGGCGTATCGCCACCGAACCACTTATTCTCCGCCAGCACATTGCGCATGATCTGGAGGTTTGGCGGCACCTTGGGCAGGCGGTCTTCACGGCCCACGATGATGTCTTCGATCTTGCGGCCGAACATCCGCTCCCGCGATTCGGTGACATATTGATGATCCTGCGGCAGCGAGCGGTCACGATATTCCTTGAGGAAGCAGGTCATCCACGGGCTGATCGCTTCTTTCCACAGCCAGGCTTCCATGCCTTGGGTGAGGGCGCGCACGCTGGGGTGCGGGATGAGCGTCGGCCGGTCGGGATAGGTCTCGTCCAGATATTCGGCGATCAGCCAGCTATCGAGCACCCATTTGCCATCGTCGACGATCGCGGGCAGGCGCTCGGTCTTGCCGCCGGTGCGCTCGAGAATGCCGGTGAAGCCGCCGGGTACCGTGTCGATCTCGAAGCCCTTGTGGGCGATCGCATATTTCGTCGCCCACACGAAGGGGCTGATCGTCGCGCCGCTCGCCAACGCCAGATCGTAAAATGTGATTTTGTTGTCTTTTGCCATTGCAGAGCCTCTTTCAGTCCTCGCCATTGTCGGGCGCTGAATAGGGCGTTGCAATCTCGAATGCCAGTATTTTTGCGGCTAAGCGCAAGGGGAATGAGCGCAGCTGCGCGGGCCGCGCGCACTCTCTCATTGACTAAGTCTGGCAGGTGTCAGCTTTGCGCGATGAGGCCCCGGGCGGGTTCGGTCACGGTGAGCGTGGCGGAATCCGTCACCAGCCAGCACTCGCCCGCTGCCCAAGCCAGTCCGTCGATCGTGCCCCGGCCGCTCAGCGGCACGAACCAGCACGGACCATTAGCGCAGTCCAGGCTGTGGCTGCCTGCGTGCCAGCGCTCCAGCGCCAGCGTGAAGGGCGCCTCGTCGCGGCGGAGAAGCGTGTCCGCATCCACCTCTGCGATGTTGACCGGCGCCCTCGTATAGGGCTCGGCCCGACTCACGGCGACGCCGTCATCCAGATGCAGTTCGCGCGGGCGGCCATAATCGTACAGCCGATAGGTCACATCGACATTCTGCTGCACCTCGACCAGCGTGACGCCAGCACCGATGGCGTGGACAGTCCCGGCGGGGATGTAGAAGAAGTCGCCGGCCTTCACCGGCTTCCAGTCCATCAGATGCTCGATGCTGCCATCGAGCGAGGCGGCGCGCAGGGTCTCGTCGTCCAGCGGGCGGAGCGTCCCCATGCCAAGCGTCGCGCCGGGCTCGGCATCGAGGATGAGCCAGCACTCGCTCTTTCCGCCCGGCAGACCGCGCGCCTGGCCCTGCGCGTCATTGGGGTGAACCTGGACGGACAGGCGCTCGCTGGTGAAGATATATTTGACGAGCAGCGGCGGATGCTGGCCGTCCGGCCCATCGAACCAGACCTCGCCAATCTGCCGGCCCTGTCCATCGGGATAGGCCGCTGGCAGATCGGTGCGGCCCCAGGGCTTCTCGACATATTTGGTGGCAAGGCGAATGGCGTTCACGATTCAGCGATCCTTCAGAGCGACGCGCTTGCCGTCCATCCACAGTTCGAGGACCTGCGTCGCGGCAAGGTCGGTGGGGCTGGCCAGTTCGATGTCGCGGTCCAGAATGAGGAAATCGGCACGCTGGCCGGGTGCGAGATTGCCGAAGCGCTCCTCGGCAAATGCGGCATAAGCCGCGCCGCGGCCATAAGCGCGCAGCGCCTCCGCCAGCGTCAGGCGTTGCGTCGGCAACCAGCCGCCCGCTGGCTCGTTGCGGGCATCGAGCCGCGTGGTGGCGGACTTGAGGCCGATGAAGGCATCCGCCGGCTCCACCGGTGCATCGGAGCCGAACGCCAGCGGCACCTTGTTGTCCAGCATCGTGCGCCAGGCATAAGCGCCGCCGAGCCGCTCCGGCCCGAGCCGCCGCGTCGCCATCGCCCAGTCGGAGGTGGCGTGCTGCGGCTGCATGGAAGCGATCGTGCCGCTGCGCGCGAAACGGGCGAGACCGGCCGGGTCGACGATCTGCGCATGTTCGATCCGCCAGCGCCGGTCGCCCTTGTAGGTCTCGCTCAGCTCCTCGATGGCATCCAGCGTCTCGGCATTGGCCTGATCGCCAATGGCGTGTACGGCAAGCTGGAAGCCGTCCATCGCTGCCCGGCTCATCTGGTTGCGCAACTGGGCTGAGGTCAGCAGGGCTAAGCCGCTCTCCTTGGGCGCATCGGCATAAGGCGCCTTGAGCCAGGCGCCGCGTGACCCGAGCGCGCCATCCAGCACCAGCTTCACGCCACCGAGGCGCAGGCGATCATTATAGAGCCACGGCGTCGGCGCAGGCCCGGCGATCAGCGCGGCCTGCTCCATGCCGGCGGCATAGCCCAGGATGCGGATCCGCAGCGCGCCCCGGTCGCCGGCGCGGCGATAGGCCTGCCAATGCTCGATGCTGGTGCCCATGTCTGCGACGGTGGTGACGCCGCGCGCCAGCAGCGCATCCTGCGCGGCGGACAGTGCCGCGTCATAATCCTTGGGCTGGGGGCGGGGGAGGGCAGGCGTCATCAGCGCCATCGCCTTGTCCACGAGGATGCCGCTGGGCCGCCCTGCGACCATCTCGATCCGCCCGCCGACGGGCGCCTTGCTGGTCGGCGCGATCTTTGCGGCGGCCAGCGCGGCGGCATTGGCCCAGCCGGCATGACCATCCACGCGCTCCAGCCAGATCGGGCGCCCATCGCCCAGCCCATCGAGGTCGGCGGCAGTCGGGAAGCGACCGAGGTTCCACTTCTCGTGATTCCAGCCAAAGCCGATGATCCACGGACGGCCGGGGTTGGCCGCAGCGAAGGCGGCGATCTTCTGCCGCGCCTCTTCGAGCGAATTGGTGTCGCTCAGGTCCAGATTGAGGCGCGAGAAGCCGAGATCGATGACATGGACATGCGCATCGATGATGCCGGGCATCAGCGTGCGGCCTTTGCCGTCAAAGCGGAAGCTCGGCCGATCGGGGCGTTTCTCGCCGCGCGCCAGCCGCTTTTCTACCCGTCCATCGTCGCTGATGACAAGGCCGGTGAAATGCACGAGGTCGCCGGTCGCATCGACCGTGATGCCGTTCACATTATCGATCAGGCCCTGCGCGTCCGCGCGGGTCGCGCCCATGCCCAGTCCGAGCGCGAGCGCCGCCAGAACGGCGCTTGTCCTTCGTGCAAAACTCATGGCTTGCGCAGGCGCCTCACCAACGCGCTGGTATCCTGCCGTCCGCCGCCCATGGCGACGACCTCGGCATAATATTGATCGACCAGCGCCGTGACCGGCAATGTGGCGCCGAGCGTGCGCGCTTCATCGAGGGCGAGGCCCAGATCCTTGCGCATCCACTCCACTGCGAAGCCGAAATCGAAGCTGTCCTCGCTCATCGTCTTCCAGCGATTGTCCATCTGCCAGCTTTGCGCGGCGCCGCCACCAATCGCTTCCTGGACCTTGCCGAGGTCGAGCCCTGCTGCCTGCGCGAACCGCAGCGCTTCGGAGAGGCCCTCCAGCACGCCGGCGATGCAGATCTGGTTGACCATCTTGGTGGTCTGGCCCGCGCCGGCCTCGCCACAATGCACGATGCGGGCGGCATAGCTTTGCATGACCAGCCGCGCCGCCTCGACCGCCGCCTGCGTGCCGCCGCACATCACCGAAAGCGTGCCCCCCTGCGCGCCGGACTGGCCGCCGGAAACCGGCGCATCGACGAAATGAAGCCCCCGGCTCTCCGCCTCGTCGGCGAGCTGCCGCGCGATCTTGGCGGAGACGGTGGTGTGGTCGATGAACAGCCCGCCGGGCCGCATCGTCCGGAACGCGCCGTCGCGCCCGATGGTCACCGCTTCGAGATCGGCATCATTGCCGACGCAACTGATGACGACCTCGGCCTCCGCCGCCGCTTGCGCGGGGCTGACCGCCGCTTCGCCGCCATGCTGCTCGACCCAGGCCTGGGTCTTGCCCATCGACCGATTGAACACCGAGAGGTCGTGCCCGGCGGCGGCGAGATGCCCCGCCATTGGTCCGCCCATCACTCCCAGCCCGATAAACGCGATTTTTGCCATAAGCAGGGCATAGTGGCAGTTTGCAGGATGCGCCAGATGGGAGTAGGGGGCGGCGCCATGAACAGGATCGAACCGCTTGAGCCCCTGACGGCCAGTGCCGATGCGCTGCCCGTCTCCGTCGCCGATGTCCGCGCGGCGGCGGCGCGAATTTCGGGCTCGATCCTGCGCACGCCCACGGTGGTCAGCAAGACGCTCTCGCAGATGACTGGCGCCACCGTCTATCTCAAGTTCGAGAACCACCAGTTCACCGCTGCCTACAAGGAGCGCGGCGCGCTCAATCGCCTGTTGCTGCTGGACGATGCGTCGCGGTCCAAGGGTGTTATCGCGGCGTCGGCCGGCAACCATGCGCAGGGCCTTGCCTATCACGGCGCCAAGCTCGGCGTACCCGTTACCATCGTCATGCCCATGACGACGCCGCTGGTGAAGGTGATGCAGACCGAGGGTCACGGCGCGACCGTGGTGCTGGAAGGCGAGAAATTCGAGGACGCCTATAATCACGCGCGCAAGCTGGAAGCCGAGCGCGGGCTGACCTTCGTCCACCCCTTCGACGAGCCGGACATCATCGCCGGGCAGGGCACCGTGGCGCTGGAGATGTTGGAGGACGCGCCGGAGATCGACACGCTGGTCATTCCCATCGGCGGCGGCGGGCTCTTCTCTGGCATGGGCACCGCCGCGCGCGGCATCCGCCCGGATATCGAGCTGATCGGGGTTCAGGCCGAACTCTACCCCTCCATGTACGATGTGGTGAAGAGCGCCAACCTGCCGTGCGACGGCGACACTCTGGCCGAGGGCATTGCGGTCAAGGAGCCGGGGCAGCTCACGCGCCGCTTCGTCACCGCGCTCGCCAATGATGTGGTGCTCGTGACCGAGCGCGCGCTGGAACAGGCGGTGAGCCTGCTGCTCCAGATCGAGAAGACCGTGGTCGAGGGCGCTGGCGCCGCCGGTCTCGCCGCACTGATCGAGCACAAGCCGCTGTTCGCCGGCAAGACGGTGGGCCTGGTGCTGTGTGGCGGCAACATCGATACGCGCCTGCTCGCCAATGTGCTGCTGCGCGATCTGGCCCGTTCAGGCCGATTGGCGCGCCTGCGCATCATCATGCAGGATCGTCCCGGCGCGCTGTTCCATGTCGCTCGCATCTTCGATCAGGAGGCGGTGAACATCCTGGAGCTCTCCCACCAGCGGATTTTCACCAATCTGCCCGCCAAGGGCCTGACTCTGGATGTGGAGTGCGAGACGCGCGACGAAGCCCATCTCCAGCGGTTGATGCAGGCGCTGGCTGTGGCGGGCTACGATACAACGCCGGTCGAGCTGGCCTGAAAACGCCGCCGCGCCGGTGACGCGGCTTTGACCGGTCAGGTCAGCGGCGTGTCGGGTTCCGGCTGGCTGGCATTTCTGAATGCCAGCGCCGTCTGGAGCGCGTCATCCAACGCGGCCACGCTATAGGGCTTGGTCAGCGTGGTGACGTGCGCGAACGCCTCGGGGTGCAGCGCGCCGCCATAGCCGGTCACGAAGATGCACGGCGTGCCCTTGTCTCGCAGCATTTGCGCCAGCGGATAGCTTTGCTGGCCATGGATGTTCACATCCAGAATGGCGAGGTCCAGCGCCTGTCGGCCGATCAGCTCTGCCGCACTGTCGAAGCTGTGCGCCAGAACGGGGTTCGCGCCGCGATCCAGCAGCTTGTCTTCGAGGACGAGCGCGATGATCGGCTCGTCCTCAACGATCAGGATGGTCAGGTCGTCCAGTCTCATGAAACAATCGATGCGTTGGTGAGCTTTGCCTTGATGGTGCACAGCAGGCCGGTCGGCCGAAAGTCTATGACGACGCCGCTGGCCCGCTCCGTCGAGAAGCCGTGCTCGATGAGGCGCGACCCGAAACCGCGACTTGCGGGTTGCTGGACGGGCGGGCCACCGCGTTCTTCCCAACGCAGGTCGATCAATCGGTAATCCTCTTCTTCGTCCTCGATCGTCCAGCTCAGGTCTATGTGACCTTCAGGCACGGACAAAGCCCCATATTTCACAGCATTGGTGCAGAGTTCGTGAATGATCATGGAGAGGGACACCGCCGTCTGCGGCGCGATGGTGAAATCCCGGCCATCGAGATGCACCCGTGCCAGATCCTCGCCGATGGAGGCTTCGGCCGCACTGCGCACCGTCTCGATGAAGCCGGCGGTTTTCCAGTTGCTGGTCGTCAGCAGGTTATGGGCCGCCGCCAGCGCCGCGAGCCGCGCATTGAAGGTCTGACGCGGAACCTCGGACCCCGGCATCTGGCGGAATGACTGCATCGCGAGGCCCTGGACGATCGCCAGCGTGTTCTTCACGCGGTGATTGAGCTCGTTCATCAGCAGGGCCTGCCGCTCTTCCGATTCCACCTGGTCGGTCACGTCATGGCCCTGGACGAACACCCCGGAAACAGTCCCGCCTTCGCCCACGGTGGGTTGATAGACGAAGTCGAGAAAGCGCTCCTGCACCTCGGTTCCCTCGTCATTCTGCAGCAGCACCTTGAGGCGACGCCCGATGAAGGGTTTGCCCGAGCGATAGACCTGGTCGAGCAGGTTCAGGAAGCGCTGCCCGCTCACTTCCGGCAGTGCGTCCTTCACCCGCTTGCCCAGCAGATCCCGGCCCCCGACCAGCTTGTGATAAGCGGCATTCGCCATGCGGAACTCATGATCCGGCCCGTGCAGAATGGCCACGAAGCCCGGCGCCTGCTCGAACAGGGATTTGAACTGCCCGGCCTCTTCCGCGAGGTCCAGATTGCGCGCCTGCACGGCATTGGCGCGCTGGATCAGGCCCATTTCATCGCGCATGGCCCGCAGCGTCTGCAGTTCGGTGACGTCGACCGTGTGCTGCAGGATGTAGGCGACCTTGCGTGCCTCATCCGCAAAGGGCGTGTGCGTCGCACTCCAGTAGCGCACGTCCATGCCGCCGTCGGGCGTGGGAATGTCGTAACGGATGAGCGCGATCTCGTCTTGTTTGCCGGAGGCGAAAACCCGCCGGAACGAGGATTCCAGTTGCCGGTGACTCTCCGAGTCCGGGTCGCTCGGAAAGGCATCGAACATGTTCTGGCCCAGCAGCTTATCGCGGGTGCGCATGGTCACCTGCAGATAAGCGTCGTTCATCCAGACGATCCGCAGATCGCTATCGAGCAACACATAGGGATTGGGAGAACGCGCCAGCAGGGCCTGAAAATCGATCGTCACGGAGCCCTCGGAAAAGACGGACGGCGGTAGAATCCAGCCCGACAATGCACGATCTTGCGCGTCGGTTGCACAGAGTCAATTTCATTCCACCGGCGCCGCCCAAAGCCCGACGATTTTTGGTCGCATCTGCACGGGCGGCGAAGGCCCGCTGCTCAGAACATCCCGTTCGCGTTCGGCCCGCCGAGCTTCACGTCCTGCGCGACATCCCAATGCTCCACAATGAGGCCGTTCTCGATCCGGAAGATGTCAACCACCGCCCAGCCGCTATCGTCCGGCCAACGGCGGACGTGGTAGTGAACGATGACATGATCGCCATCGGCAAACATGCGCTTCACATCATGCACGCCCTGGGGATGCACCGACCTGATATGGTCGAGAAACGCCTTGAATGGCGCGCGCCCCGTTTCGACCGAGGGATTGTGCTGGATATAGTCGGGCGCGATGAACCGGTCCACGGCGCCCGAATCCATGGGGTTGAGCACCTCGTCGAAAAGGCCGCGCACCAGCGCCAGATTGGCTTCCTCATCGGCGGTATATCGCATCTCATCGCTCTCCATTGCGGCAGGCGTGCGTTATCGCACTTGTGCTCGTGCATATGCACCGTAAGACCAGCAGGGCAAAGGCCGCAACGGTCTGGCAGAGACAGCGTGGAGGGGAGGGCGACCGACCGATGGGTGAGGCGGACTTCGTCATCGTGGGGGCAGGCAGTGCGGGCTGCGTGCTGGCCAATCGCCTGAGCGCGCAGGCCGGAACCTCCGTCACGCTGCTGGAGGCGGGCGGCGAGTGCCGTCATCCGATCATCGATATGCCGCTCACCTGGATGCAGGCCGCCGCGACCGAGCGCTTCATCTGGGGCAATGAGAGCGAGCCGGACCCGCAAATGGGCAATGGCACCCAGCCCATTCCGCGCGGCAAGGCGCTCGGCGGCAGTTCCTCGATCAACGGCACCATGTATATTCGCGGCCACGCGGCGGACTATGATCGCTGGCGCGACATGGGCTTGCCCGGCTGGGGCTTCGATGATGTGTTGCCCTATTTCCGCCGCTCGGAGACCAATTGGCGGGGAGCGGATGCCGACCATGGCGGGACGGGCGAACTGCACGTCACCGCGATGAAGCCGGACCCGGTGCTGTTCCCCGCCTTCATGCATACCGCGCGCAATCTGGGCTATGACGAGGAACCGGATTTCAACGTGCCGCGCCCGGAGGGGTTCGGCATTCCCGATTGCACGATCCGCGCGGGGCGGCGGCACAGCACGGTGCGGGCGTTCATCGACCCGGTGCGGGGTCGCCCCAATTTGCGGATCGAGACCCACGCGCTCGCCTCGCGCGTCATCATCGAGCATGGCCGGGCGGTCGGGGTCGAGTATCGCAAGGGCGGGACCGTGCGTCAGGTGCGGGCGCGCCGCGAGGTGATCCTGTGCGGCGGCGCGATCAACTCGCCGCAACTGCTCATGCTCTCAGGCATCGGCCCGGCGGCGCATCTGGCTGACATGGGCGTGCCGGTGCTGCGCGATCTGTCGGGCGTGGGCGCCAATCTGCAGGATCATCCGATCGCGCTCAGCTTCTGGCAGGCCGCCGCGCCGGTGACCTTTGACGATCAGTTGCGGCTCGACCGGATCGCCCTGCATGCGGTGCGCTGGGCCTTGTTCGGCACCGGCAATATGGCGCAGAGCCCCATGTCGGTTCAGGGCTTCCTGCGCTCTGGGCCTTTGCAGGATCGGCCGGATCTTCAGTTTCAGATCGTCCACGCAAGCTACGCGGCGCGGCCCTGGTTCCCCGGCTGGCGAAAAGGCGCGGGGCACCAGTTTTCGGCCGGCACGCTGCTGCTCAACCCCGAGAGCCGGGGCAGCATCGCGCTGCGCTCCGCCGATCCAGAGGCGCTGCCCAAAATCCACCTGAATTTCCTGAGCGAACAGGGCGACCTTGATCGGCTCTTATGGTCGATGCACTTCATGCGCCGTTTCTTCGCGACAGCGCCGGCGCGTGATCTGGTCGCCGCAGAAGTCGCGCCCGGCTCCGATGCAGCAGATGATGCCGCGCTTGAAGGCTGGCTGCGCGCAACCGCGCGGAGCGGGGGCCATCCCGCCTGCACCTGCGCCATGGGCACCGACGATGCTGCCGTGCTGGATGCGCAGTTGCGGGTGCGCGGGGTCGAGAGCCTGCGGGTGGTCGATGCGTCCTCCATGCCGGCGCTGATCCGGGGCAATACCAACGCCCCCGTAATCATGATCGCGGAAAAGGCGGCTGACCTCATTCTGGGCAAGACGGCGCCGGCCGAGCCAGCGCAGCGATGATGGACGAGCAGGAACGGCCAGACCGGATGAACCGGCGGCGAGGGTGAGAGGATGGGACCGAGATGAGCCAGAGCGACGCAATTCTGTCGGCCGATGCACAAGCGGACCCGCCGGCGCCTGCCAAGGCGGCCAGCGGATTTCAGATCTACATCGTCGGCCTGCTGAGCTTCATCATCATGGTTATCGATGGCTATGACATCGGATCGATGCCCGTGATCGTGCCGCATCTGGCGCAATTGTGGGGTGAAGCGCCGGCCCTGTTCGCACCGGCCTTGTCTGCCGTGGTCATCGGCCTGGGTCTCGGCGCCTTCTTTCTCGGACCGCTGGGCGACAAGGTCGGGCGGCGCACGACGACCGTTGTGGCGCTGGGCGTTATCAGCTTCGCGACACTCGGCACGTCATGGTCGCAGACGGTCAGTCAGCTCTTTTGGTGGCGCTTGCTCACGGGCACGGCGCTGGGCGCCTGCCTGCCCAACGTGCTGGCGATCCTCGCGGAGGTGATGCCGGCCAAGCGGCGGGCGAGCGCAATGACCATTGTCGGCTGCGGCATTCCGGTCGGGGCAGCCGGTGCCGGCGTCGTGGTGCCATGGCTCACCGCCGGGCGCGGGTGGGAAGCGGCGTTCACCGTCCCGGCGACCTTCATGTTCGTGATCACGATTCTTCTCGCGCTGTTTCTCACGCGCCTTCCGGCGGCGCCCATAGCGGCCAAACCGGCGCGCGAGCGGGCGTGGCACTGGACGGACATTCCCATATTGGCGCCGCTGGGGCGCGGCTATCTGCTGCGCACCACGCTGTTTTCCGCGCTGTTCTGCTTCAACGCCTTGTCCATGTACATGCTGGCGAGCTGGCTGCCGACGGTGCTGCGCGGGGTCGGCTTCAGCTTCGAGACGTCGGCCCATATGGCTTCCATCGTGCAGATCGGCGGACTGGTCGGCGGCCTCATTCTGGCTACGCAGATCGACCGTCACCGCACGATTCCGGCGCTGTTGGCAGGCTATGCGCTGGTGTCGCTCGGCTTGGTGGCGCTGGCGGTGCTGGCGCCGACATTCGCTACCTGGGGTCTGCTCATGCTGATTATCGGCATGGGCGTCGGCGGCGCCCATATCGCCCTGACGGCCGTGGCCGCGAGCATCTACCCGATCACGATGCTGTCGGCCGCCATCGGTCTGGCGGTCGCCGTCGCGCGCGTGGGTGCGATGGCGGGGCCGCTCGTGGGCGGGGCGCTGATCGCTGCCAACATGTCCGCCAGCATGTTCTTTCTGGCGCTGCTGGTGCCGGTCGGCTGCTGCATCCTGTGCGTGCTCGCCTTCTCCAAGGCGCGGATCGCGACCGCGCCCTCCGCTCAGGAGGAGGCTGCAGCCTGAGCGGCCTCTTTCGTATCTGCGCCTTCTGAACTCTCAGAGGCCTCGGCAGTGCTCCCTCGCGGCGGGTGTTCGCTCGTCAGCAGATCGAGGAAGCGCTTGAGCCACCAGCGAATGTCCTGCGTTTCCACGCTGTCCATCATAGCCCGCCAGCGCGTCTTGCGCTCTTCGAGCGGCATGAGCAGCGCCTGGTGCAGCGCGTCGGCCAGTTCTTCCGGGCTGAACGGGTTGACCAGCAGGGCATCCTGCAATTGCTCGGCGGCGCCGGCATAACGGGAGAGGATGAGGACGCCGGGATTTTCCGGGTCTTGCGCCGCGACATATTCCTTGGCGACAAGGTTCATCCCATCCCGCAATGGCGTCACCAGCGCAGCGCGCGCGGAGCGGTACATGCCGGAGAGGGCAAGCCGGTCATAGCCGCGGTTCACATAGCGCAACGGCACCCAATGGGCGGTGGCGAACTCGCCGTTGATATGGCCCGAGAGCGCGTCGAGTTCGCGTCGGATGTCCTGATAGCTGGCGACCTGCTCGCGCGATGGTGGCGCGATCTGGAGGAAGGTGACCTTTTCCTGAAATTCGGGATGGTCCTGCAGCAAGCGGCTGTACCCGTGAAAACGCTGCTCCATGCCCTTGGAATAATCGAGCCGGTCGACCCCCATGATGAGGTCGCGGCCTTCGAGACTGCGCAGGATGCTTTCGCGCGCTTCATCGGCTTCCGGGGTGGTCGCGCTTTTGGCGAAGTCCCCCGCATCGATGCCGATCGGGCAGGCGACGACCCGCACGGTCCGGTCGCCGATGCGGATCACACCGTCCGATATCTCCGCCTCGGGGAACTGGTCGTGGACATAATAGAGGAAGGAATCGAGCCAGGCCTGGCACTGGAAGCCCAGCAGATCATAGGCGAACAACGCATTCACCAGCTTGGCGTGGCTCGGCAGGGAGGTCAGCAGGCGCGCAACGGGCCAGGGCGTGTGGAGGAAGAAGCCGGTGCGGTTGGTCACATCGCGTTTGCGCAGTTCCGCGCCGAGCGGGATGAGATGGTAATCGTGGACCCAGATCAGGTCTTCGGGCGTGATCAGCGGCAGCAGGGTGTCGGCGAAGCGCTCGTTCACCCTCGCATAACCGCCCGCGAAGTTGCGCTCGAATTCTGCGAGGTCGGTCCGGTCGTGAAAGAGCGGCCAGAGCGTGCGATTGGCAAAGCCGTTATAATATTCGTCGATATCCTGGGGTTCGAGGTCGACGGTGGCGGTGGTGACGCCATCACTCTTGCTGAAATTCACATGACCGGTGAACGTCTCGGTTTCATTGCCCGACCAGCCGAACCAGATGCCGTTTGTCTCGCGCAGCGCCGATGACAGCGCGACCGCGAGGCCGCCCTGATTGGCTTGTCCTTCCCCCGTCGGCGGGCTGACGCGGTTCGACACGATGACGAGGCGAGTCATCTGATGGTACTCCACGGCTTGCTGAGCAGAACGGCGCAGTTGATTAATCCAACCAACGAATAGGTTTGGGGATAGTTGCCCCACAGTTCGCCCGTGGCTGGGTCGATATCCTCCGAGAGCAGGCCGGCGGCAGTGCGGCGGCTGAGCATTTCCTCGAACAACACCCGCGCCTCGTCGACCCGTCCGGTGGCGTGCAGCGCCTCGATCAGCCAGAAGGTGCAGACGTTGAAGGCGGTCGAGGGCAGGCCGAAATCGTCCTCGGTGGCATAGCGCAGCATGTGGCTGCCGCGACGCAACCCCTGCTCGACGGCCTCGAGCGTGGTCTTGAATCGCGGATCGCCGGGCGAGAGAAAGCGTAGGTCCAGCAACTGGATGATGCTGGCATCCAGATCGTCGCCCCCGAATGTCGCGGACATGCGGCCTGTGTCCTCCCGCCAGGCCGCATCGATAATGGTCTGGCGCATGCGATCGGCCCGGCCCTGCCAGAAGGCGGCCCGTTCCGGCAGATCAAGCGCGGCGGCGGCATTGGCCAGTCGGTCGCACGCCGCCCAGCACATGGCGGCGGAGTAGGTGTGGACATGGCTGCGGGTGCGCAGCTCCCACAGACCGGCATCGGGCTTGTCATAGACGTCCCACGCGCGCTCGCCCACGGCCTCAAGCGCATGGAAATCGTCGGTGCCGCCCATGCGCAGCAGCCGCCGATCAAAGAAGCTCTGGGTGCTGGAGAGGACGATCTGGCCATAGGCATCGTGCTGGATCTGCTCGGCGGCCTGATTGCCGACGCGCACCGGTCCCATGCCGCGATAGCCGGCGAGCCCCGGCGCGATCCATTCGGTCAGCGTGGCCTCGCCGCCCACGCCGTACAACGGCTGGATATGCCCCCCGCGCGCATTGTCGACGAGGTTGCGCAGATATTCGAGATAGCTCTCCAGAACATCGAGCGCCCCGAGCCGGTTGAGCGCCTGCACGGTGTAATAAGCGTCGCGAATCCAGCAGTAGCGATAATCCCAGTTGCGCCCGCTATCGGCATGTTCGGGCAGCGATGTGGTCAGCGCCGCGACGATGGCACCGGTTTCCTCATGCTGGCACAGCTTGAGCGTGATCGCGGCGCGAATGACCGCCTTCTGCCACTCTACGGGCGTGGCGAGGCCGCGCACCCAGCTCTGCCATTCACGGATCGTCCGGTCGAGCATGGTATCCAGTGTGATGCGCAGATCGTCGGCAAAGCTCTCGTCTGGCCCGAGAAAGAAGTGCAGCGGCCGCTCGACCCGGAACAGCCGCTCGTCCTCGATCCAGCCGACCGGCGCGGTTGTCGTCAGGCGCAGGGTCATGTCCGAGAGCATGTAGCGGATGTGATTGGTGCCGCGCGTGCGGTGCGGATCGCGCGCCCCCCAGTCGCGCGCCGGGCGCAGGCGGATGCGGATACGCGGACTGCCCGCCACCGGCTTGACGATGCGGGCATAAGCGACCGGACGGAACATGCGCCCGCTGCGGTGGAAACGCGGGCAGAAGTCGATGACCTCGATGGCGTTGCCATGCTTGTCCTCATGCCGCGTCACCAGCACCGGCGTGTTGCGCACATAATGCTGCGTCGTCTCCACGCAGTCTTCCAGGTCGATTTCCCAAAAGCCGCGCGCGCCCTCGGCGGCGCGCGGGGCCGGGTCGAGCAGGGAGGAGAAGGCCGGGTCGCCATCCACCCGTGGCACGCAGCCCCAGACGAAGCGGCCAGCCCGGTCGATCAGGGCGGAGACCTGGCAATTGCCGATGGGCCAGAGGTCGAGTGTTGCAGTCATCAGAGCAGGTCCTCCAGCCAGGCATGTACGGCGCGCGGATTGGCAAGCTTGTATTGGGCTGCGGTCGGTCGCCGATCGCCCACGATCACGCCGACGCCGCCAAGCGCCTGCGCGGCGAGAAACGCGGCCTCGTCTGTCTCGTCATCGCCAAGGAACCACGGCGAGGTGCCTGCCATGGGCGCGCGGCTCATCAGGGTGCGCACGGCCTTGCCCTTGTCGCCGCCGGGCATCCGCAGTTCCGTCATCATCTTACCGGGCTGGTAATGGAGGCCGAGGTCGTTAGCGAGGCGGGTGGCGAGGGCGGTGGCTTCCGCCTCGATCTGTGGCGCCATGCGGAAATGCAGCGCGACGCCATAGCTCTTGTCCTCGACGATCACCCCCTCATGCTGACCGGCGAAGGCGCGAAAGTCCGCAGCGGCTTCGTCCAGTCCCTTGGGCCGCACCGGATGCGCCGCGACGCCGCGCCAGCGATGTTCGCTGCCATGGCTGCCGGAAACCGCCAGATCCTGCGCGATAGGGCCGAGAATGGCGTCGATCTGCGCGATGGAGCGCCCACTCACGACCGCCAGACGCCCGTCGAGCCGCGTCGACAGCCGGGTGAGGAGGCTGCGCAGACGCTCGTCTGCGATTACCTCTTCGGGATGGTCGATCAGCTCGAAGAGCGTGCCGTCCAGATCCAGAAACAGGCTGAGATGGTCGAGGGTGTCGATTGAGGGCGCTGGAAGATCGAATGCGGACGGATGCGAAATGGTGATTCCCCTGTCATGGTTGGGTCCGCCGTGATTGGGTTCGGCGTGGCTCTCGTTGCGAACGCCCGCACATGGGGGCGGGTTCCTGTCTCGCGGCCTGGCCGAAGCGCGGCCGGGTCGCGTTCGTCGTCCGCGCATGATAGCGAGGCACATGCTCAAGCCAACCCCATCCGCCATTTTGTTCGTCTGTCTCGGCAATATCTGCCGGTCGCCTTTGGCCGAGGCGGCCTTCCGCCACGAGGCGTCGCTGGCCGGCCTCGATGTGACGGCGGACTCGGCGGGCACGGGCGACTGGCATGTCGGGCGGCCGCCCGATCCGCGCGCGCAGGCCACCGCGCTGCGCCATGGCATCGACATCTCGACCTATCGCGCGCGGCAGATAGCCCCGGCGGATTTCCAGCGCTTCGACATGATTTTTGCGCTGGATGGGGACAATCTCGCCAACATCCGGCGCCTCGCGCCCGCAGGGCATCGCGCTCATGTCGGCCTGTTGCTGGACATGGTGTCGGGGCGGGAGGGGCAAGCCGTGGCCGACCCCTATTTTGGCGATGAAGCCGGGTTCGATGTGACCTGGCGAGACGTGCAGGCGGCGGCGCGCGCGCTGGTCAGCCGGTTTTGATCTGCGCGTAGAGGCGGTCGATGTCGGCCGGGCGGGCGAGGTCGGTGCCCGGCGTCAGCACCGCCGCAGTGCCGCCGGCAATGCCATAGCGGAAGGCATCTTCCACCGGCCAGTCGCTGGCCAGCGCATAGACCATCGCGGCGACGAAGCTGTCGCCGGCGCCGACCGCGCTTTTCGCGTCGATGGGGATGGCGGGGTGATAGAGGGTGCTCTCTGCCGTCGCCAGCACCGCGCCTTCATGGCCGAGAGTGACCGCGACATAGCGGGCGCGGCCCGATCGCACGATCTCCTGCGCTGCCGCCGCAATGGCGTCCGGACCTTTCAGGTCGCGCCCGACGAGCTGCTGCAATTCGCCCTGGCTCGGCTTGACCAGCAGCACATGCTCGCCGCTTAGGCCACCGCGCAGACCGGCGCCTGAACTGTCGAGCACGAAGCCGATGCCGCGCGGCGCCAGCGCGGCGGCAAGCTGCCCGTAGAAATCCTCCGGCACCCCGGGCGGCAGCGATCCGCTGGCCACGAAATAATCGCACGTCACCTGACTGAGCTGGTCGAGCGCCAGCCGCCATTCGGCTTCCTCCACCACCGGGCCCGGCGGCGTGAAGCGATATTCCTTTCCGCTCTCCTTCTCCAGCACCGAGGTCGCGACGCGGGTTTCGCCCTGGATCGGAATCTGCGCGCGCACCAGTTGATGCCGGTCGAGCAAGCCATCCAGCGCCACGCCCGTCGCCCCGCCGGACAGGTAATGCACCCGCGCATTGCCACCCAGCCGCACGAACACGCGGGCGACATTGATGCCGCCGCCGCCGGGATTATGATATTCGCCAGCCGTCCGCATCTTGTGCGTGGCGAAGACCTTGTCGACCTCGTAGGCCACATCGATGGTGGGATTGAGGGTGAGCGTGGCGATGTTCTTCATGCGCATGGGCTAGCAGGACGCGCGCGGCGATCAAAGCCGTGCCGCGCTGTGCGGCAGCCGGTTGCATTGGCGGAGCAGGCGCGGCACGATGACGAGCAGGGCGTTTACGCGCCTGGCAGCGCGAATTATGACAAGATAAGTTCGATTCGAATTGTTAGTTAGGTCAACTAAAGTTAGACATTGAACCAACGGAGCGGGTGAGGCGACATTCGGCGCAAGATCGAATGAGCATCACCGGTTTGCTGGACTCCATCTGGGGTTCGGAAGGGAGAGTATGGCTGGAGATGCTGCGGACGGCCCGAATGACCATGGCCTGGATGATGGCGGCCCGCCCCCATCTGCCGGGCCGGTGAGGCAGCGCCTCGGGGTGCTTCGGCAACTCCTGCTGGCGCTTCTCTGCCTTCCGCTGCTGCTGACGATCAGTTCCGCCAGCGTGCAGGCCGTGCCGGGCGGCAATGAGCTGATCTCCAGCCATGCCTATGCGGTGTTCGGCACGCCGAAATACGGCCCCGGCTTCAAGCATTTCGACTATGCCGATCCCAAGGCGCCCAAGGGCGGCACGCTGCGGGTGGCCTATATTGGCGGCTTCGACAGTCTCAATCTCATGGCCCTGCTCGGCACCCCGCCAATCGGCATGATGCAGGTCTATGAGCCGCTGATGCGGCGCAGTTCGGACGAGCCGGCGATGCGCTACGCGCTGGTCGCTGAGTCGATCACTTATCCCAAAGATATTTCATGGATGGATTTCCATCTCGATCCCCGCGCCCGCTGGCATGATGGCGTGCCGATCACGCCCGAGGACATCATCTTCACCATCGATCAGGCCAAGGGTCTGGTGACGCCGTCGCTCAAACGGCTGGAGCAGGCCGTGACGCGTGCGGAAAAGCGCGGGCCGCACACGGTGCGCGTCTATTTCACCCAGCCTAACAATCCCACGCTGCCGACGGTGGTGATGGATATGTGGCTGCTCCCCCGCCATTATTACGCGAAGCACGCGCTCAATGCCGCCTCGCTCGACCGCCCCTTGGGCAGCGGCCCCTACAAGGTCGGCCGCTTCAGCCAGGGGCGCTGGATCGAATATGAGCGCGTGAAGGATTATTGGGCCAAGGATCTGGCGGTCAATAAGGGCCGCTACAATTTCGACATCATCCGGCACGATTATTACCGGGACCAGACGGTGGCCTATGAGGCCTTCCTCGCCGGCAATGTCGACTTCCGGCAGGAAACGAGTGCAGTACGCTGGGCGAGCGAGAAGCAATTGCCGGCCTTCCGCGCCGGCCAGATCAAGCGACAGGTCATCGATTACCGCAGCCCGTCCTTCTATCTGGGCATCGTCATGAACACGCGGCGGCCCGCGCTGGCGGATCGCCAATTGCGGCGCGCGCTGATGCTGGCCTATGATTTCGAGTGGGTGCGCCGGACCCTGCTCGCCGGGCATCATGGCCGCCTGCACAGCTTCTACACCAACAGCGAGTTTGCGGCCGAGGGACTGCCGCAGGGGCGGGAGCTGGAGCTGCTCCAATCCGTGCGGGACGAGGTGCCGGGCGAGGTGTTCACCAAGGCGCCGGACTTGCCGGTCGGCGGGAACTGGCGCAATCGCCGGGCCAATCTCATCGAGGCGGTGCAGATCCTGCGGGCGGCGGGCTATCGCTATCAGGACGGCCGGCTGATCGACAAGACAACCGGTCGCCCCATGGCGCTCGAGCTGATCAGCTATTCCCCGCTGATGGACCGGCAGGTTTCGCTCTTTGTCGAGAATGCGCGGCAACTGGGCATCGCCGTCAGTTTCCGCTCCTTCGACAGCGCGCAGTTCCGGCATCGGCTGCGCCATTATGATTATGATCTGCTGCTCAACATCCCGATGTTCCCCGGCCATGAAACGCCGAGCATCGGCCAGACGCTGATCTGGGGGTCGCACGCTGCGGATCAGCCGCAATCGCTGAACTATCCGGGCGTCAAGAATCCCGCGGTCGACAAGATGCTGGCGCAAATGATCACCGCAACGGACCGGGAGACCGTGGTCGGCGCGATGCGGGCGCTCGATCGCATCCTGCTGTGGAATTTCTACGCCATTCCCTTCCAGCATGATTACCCGGCGCCGGTGGGGCAGATGCCGATCACCTATTGGGACCGGTTCGGCATGCCGAAAAAGCAGCCCGCCTATAATTTCCCGATCATGACGCTGGATACGTGGTGGAGCGACCCCGGCAAGACGGCTGGGCACGCACAAGGACAGTCTTCATGACGGCGCTCTGGTCCTATGTCGCCCGCCGGCTCCTGCTGATGGTGCCGACGCTGATCGGCATCGTCACGATCACCTTCATCATCATCCAGTTCGTGCCCGGCGGCCCGATCGACCAGATTCAGGCGCGGTTCGCCGGCACCGCGATGGACGCGACGGCCACCATCGGCGGCAGCGTGGACACCGGGGCGAGCAGTGGCATCATGCCCACCGGCGAGCTGGACCCGGCGATGGTGAAGGAGCTTGAGAAGCTCTACGGTTTCGACAAGCCCGTGCTCTATCGCTACTTCAAGATGCTCGGCGATTTCGCGCGATTCGAGTTCGGCAACAGCTATTACAAGGACCAGCCGGTGATCGATCTGATCATCGAGAAACTGCCGGTTTCGATCTCGCTGGGCCTCTGGACCACGCTCATCACCTATCTCGTCGCCATTCCGCTCGGCATCCGCAAGGCCGTGCGTGCGGGCACTGCGTTCGATGCCTGGTCGAGCTTCTTCGTGACCATCGGCTATGCCATTCCGGGCTTCCTGTTCGCGGTGCTGCTGGTCGTGCTGTTCGCGGGCGGCACGTTCTGGAGCATCTTCCCGGCGCGGGGCCTTGTCTCGGACAATTGGGAGGAGCTGTCGCTCATCGGCAAGGTGCTCGATTATCTCTGGCACATCACCCTGCCGGTGGCCGCGATGGTCATCGGCGCCTTCGCCAACCTCACCATGCTCACCAAGAATTCGATCCTCGATGAAGTGGGCAAGCAATATGTGACCACGGCGCGAGCCAAGGGCCTCTCCGAGAACGGCGTCCTCTATGGCCATGTCTTCCGCAACGCGATGCTCATCGTCATCGCCGGCTTTCCGGCCGCCTTCGTCAGCGTGCTGTTCACCTCCTCGCTGCTGATCGAGGTGATCTTCTCGCTGGATGGCCTCGGGCTGCTGGGCTTCGAGGCAACGATCAACCGGGATTACCCGGTGATGCTGGGCTCGCTGTTCATCTTTTCGCTGCTCGGCCTGCTGACCAATCTGCTCGGTGACGTCACCTATGTGCTGGTCGACCCCCGCATCGACTTCGAAAGGCGGGACGTCTGATGAACGCCGAAACGCCCGTCGCAGCCCCGGCCGTTCATCCCCGGCCTGTGCGCCCGATCAGCCGGATGAGCCCGCTCACGCGCCGGCGCTGGGCCAATTTCAAGGCCAACAAGCGCGGCTATTGGAGCCTGTGGATATTCCTTGCGCTCTATGTGGTGACGCTGTGCGCCGAGCTGATCGCCAATGATAAGCCCATCTTGCTGAGCTATCGTGGCGAGATCTATGCGCCCGTTCTGCGCGCCTATCCGGAGACCACGTTCGGCGGCGTGTTCGAGACGGAGGCCAATTATCAGGACCCCGCCGTGCGGGCGATGATCGCTGAGGGCGACGGCTGGGCGATCTGGCCGATCATCCCCTACAGCTACCGGACGATCGATTACGATATCCCCGTCACCGCGCCGTCGCCGCCCTCCGCACGCCATTGGCTGGGCACAGACGACCAAGCGCGCGATGTGCTGGCGCGCATCATCTACGGCTTCCGCCTCTCGGTGACCTTCGGCCTGCTGCTCACCTTTTTCAGCTCCATCATCGGCATCACCGCCGGCGCTATACAGGGCTATTTCGGCGGGTGGGCCGACCTCATTTTCCAGCGCTGCATCGAGATCGTGCAGAGCCTGCCGATGCTCTACCTGCTCATCATCATGGCCAGCTTCCTCACGCCCAGCTTCTTCACGCTGCTCGGTGCGCTGCTGCTGGTGAGCTGGATGACGCTGGTGCACGTCGTGCGCGCCGAGTTCCTGCGCGCGCGCAATCTCGATTATGTCCGCGCCGCCCGGGCGCTTGGCCTTGGCAACCGCACGATCATGTTCCGGCACATCCTGCCCAATGCGATGGTCGCGACCATCACCTTCCTGCCGTTCATCGTCTCCTCGTCGATCACGATCCTCACGGCGCTGGATTTTCTCGGCTTCGGAATGCCGCGCGGATCGCCCTCGATCGGCGAACTGCTCAATCAGGCGAAGAACAATCTCTATGCACCGTGGCTCGGCATCGCGGGTTTCGCCGTCATGGCCACCATGCTCTCGCTGCTCATCTTCATCGGCGAAGCGGCGCGGGACGCCTTCGATCCAAGGAAATCGACATGAGTGCCACGGACACGCCCCTGCTTGCAGTCGACAGGCTGTGCTGCTCGTTCCGCTCGGAAGGGCGCATCGTCGAGGCGGTGAAGGACGTGTCCTTCACGCTGGAAAAGGGCCAGACGCTGGCGCTGGTCGGCGAGTCCGGCTCGGGCAAGTCCACCGCTGCCATGTCGATCCTGCAATTGCTGCCTTATCCGGTGGCGTTCCACCCATCCGGCTCGATCCGGCTGGACGGGCAGGAGATCGTCGGCGCCAGCGAACGCACGATGCAGACGCTGCGCGGCGCCCGCATCGCACTGATCCCGCAAGAGCCGCTGACTGCGCTCAACCCGCTGCACACCATCGATCGGCAGATCATCGAAGCGATGAAGCTGCACGATCCTGCGATCACCAAGGCCGCGGCGGTGGCCAAGACCATCGACCTGCTCAAACTGGTTGGCTTGCGCGATGCCGAGAACCGCCTCAAATCCTATCCCCACCAGCTCTCCGGCGGGCAGCGCCAGCGCATCATGATCGCGATGGCGCTGGCCAACGAGCCGGACCTGCTGATTGCCGACGAGCCGACCACCGCGCTCGACGTGACCGTGCAGGCGCAGGTGCTCGATCTGCTCAAGGATCTGCAGCAGCGCCTCGGCATGGCGATGCTGCTCATCACCCATGATCTGGGCGTCGTGCGGAAGATGGCCGAGCGCGTCTGCGTGATGACGCAGGGCGAGGTGGTGGAAGCGGGTGACACCAGCGCGGTGTTCGACAATCCCCAGCATGCCTACACCCGTAAGCTGCTGGACGCGACGCCGCGCGGCGAACCGCTTAAGATCGAGGGCGATCCCGCGCCGCTGGTGCGCACCGAGGATCTGAAGGTCCATTTCCCGATCAAGGGCTGGTTCGGCAAGCCGCGCGCCTTTGTGAAAGCCGTGGATGGCGTGACGCTCTCGATCCCGCGCGGGCATACGCTCGGCGTCGTCGGCGAGTCCGGCTCGGGCAAGAGCACGCTCGGCCTTGCGCTGCTGCGCATTAGCCGCTCGGAAGGGCCGATCTGGTTCGAGGACGAGCCGCTGCACGAGCGCAACTGGAAGCAGATGCGCCCCCTGCGCAAGCGGATGCAGATCGTCTTTCAGGACCCCTTCGCCAGCCTCAGCCCCAAGATGACCATTGGCCAGATCGTCGGCGAGGGGTTGCCGATCCACCGACCCGACCTGACGCCAGCGGAGCGCTACGAGGCCGTCGCGACGATGATCGAGGAAGTCGGCCTCTCGACGGCGGTGCTGGATCGCTACCCGCACGAATTCTCCGGCGGCCAGCGCCAGCGCATCGCCATCGCCCGCGCGATCATCTTGCGGCCCGATCTCGTGATCCTCGACGAGCCCACCTCCGCGCTCGACATGTCCGTGCAGGCCCAGATCGTCGACCTGCTGCGCAACCTGCAGGCGAGCCATGGCCTGACCTATCTGTTCATCAGCCACGACCTCAAGGTCGTCCGCGCCCTCGCGCACGAGGTGGTGGTGATGCGCAACGGCAGGATCGTCGAGCAGGGCTCCTCGCAGCAGATCTTTACCGCGCCGCAGACGGATTACACGCGCGACCTCATCGCCGCGGCGCTGGAGTTACGCGCGCGGGCGGCGGCGTGATTTTTGAGGCAAGCCTGAACTAAGTGAATGTCGGCTTTGAAGTTCTGCGCTCACATGCGTGAAGGGCTGCTTTGGTGTGGTTAGCGGACTGGCGGGTTTCCGGTCTCAAAGGCGAATTGCAGTCAGAGGCTTGGCAATTACGCCCCCATCTCATATCGTCAAGGCAATGATATCTAGAAGCTTGCAGACGTCTATTTTCTCGCTTTGCTGGGTACTAAGCGCCAGCGCGGCGTTTGCATGTTCGCCTACACGGCCAGATTACAAATCGCTACCTCTCTCTGATCAAGTGAAACAGAATATTAGGCAGGCCGACGCCATAATAGATGGTGAGATCGTCCGAGTCAGCGGTTATGACTACAAGAACAAGAGAGAAATTCCGGCCCTTCTTAAAGTTAGGAAAATAATCAAGGGGCCGAGTGTTCGAGTCTTCTCTCTTCGACTTCCGGCGGGAGGTTGCGAGATTTTCTTTCGCCGGAAGGAGAAAGTCAGATTGCTGCTGAGCGAAACGGGAGGAAGCTGGGCCGCTCGCGAAACTTTAAATCTGCCCTCGCCCGCATTGTCAGAAGCGCCGGGCGACCGTTTGATTGACAACCGTCTTCCTTACGCAAAGTTGATAGATAAGCAGATCGGAATACCCCGCAGTGCGGATACCGCTGTAGTGCCATGGGGATTTTGAGGACTTAACTTAAGGCAGCTTTGTTGTCGTATCCGGAACGGCTGTTTTCAGCCGATATTCTGCAAACCCTAGCTCCTCTCCCCAACCCCCGCCACCCCAGGCAAGGATCAATGCCGTTCCGTGCATTGTTGGCGGCGCCACCGCTCGCTAGCCTCCCGCCGTCAAAAGTGATGTGAGGGAGAAGAGGATGTCGGCATTCAATCGGGCGATGAGCCATGGCCATGCGCGTCGGCGTGGGCGCGGCGTCCTGTTGGCCGGTCTCTCGCTTCTGCTTGCCGGCACCTCGGCCTGCACCCAGACGGATACGCCCGTGGCATCGGCGTCGGCGGCTTCCGCGACTGTCGCGCAGGCAGGTCCGATCCGCGCCTTTGGCAATCTCACCGTGTTCGAATTCGCCCCGCTCTTTATCGCCGCTGAATCCTATTATCCGGCTCCCGTCACGGTCGGGCGGGGGAGCGTTGCCAATCTTGTCGGCGAGCCCGGTGCGACGCCGGATGACAGCAGCGCGCCAGCCGACATCGCGACCAATGCCGAAACGCAGGCGCTGCGCTATTCGCTGCGCAACCCGGACATGCGGATCGTCATGACCGTCACCGAGGGGCTGTACCGCATCGTTGCGCGCAAATCGGCCGGCATCAATTCGCTGGCTGACCTCAAGGGCAAGCGGATCGCGACCATTTCCGTCACTTCATCCGGATTCTTCACCCAGAAGATGCTGAAAACCGTCGGCCTTTCCAGCGACGATGTTACCATGGTCGGCATGAAGCTGCCCGACATGCCGCAGGCACTGGCGGATCGAAAGGTCGATGCCGTGGCGATCTGGGAGCCGGAAGTCGAGCGCGCCGCGCAGGCGATTGGCGATGATGCCATCGAGTTCAGCGGCAAGGGCGTCTATCGCGAGCTGTTCAATCTCAACACAACCGCGGGCGCGCTGGCCAACCCGCAGATGCGGCGGAACATCGTTGTTATGGTCCGCGCGATCATCGATGCCACGCAGGAGGTCCGCCGCAATCCCGCACGGGCGCAGGAGCTGGTGGCGCAGAACAGCGGCTATCCGCTCGAGCTGGTCGAGCAGAGCTGGTCCCACCACAATTGGCTGGCGGACTGGACCGGCGACCTGCTGGACGTGCTGGAGGAAGAGGAAGCCTGGCTCGCCAAACAGGACAAGCGCACGCCCCGCACCCGCGCACAGCTCGCGACGCTGATCGACACGAGCGTGCTGGAGGAAGCCAAGGCCCTGCCGCCGCTGCCCAAGCGGAAGTGAGGGCTCGTCGTTTCATGGCGCGCTGAGGTTCGCGACAAAAAGTTCTCGAGGAGGGCCACGCCGGGAAAAAACTCGGCTTCCTTGGACACTCGCCGTTCTGAAACAAGACAAAAGTGGTGGCTCCTTTCGGCTCAATCGGCTTGACCCTGCCGCCTGCGAACGCCCAAACAAACATCCGAGTTCACGGGGTGGGGGTTGCATTGCAGTACCATTTTCGAGGCTGCTTCATAGCGGTCTGCACGTTGCTGACAGCGTGTGGCGGCGGCGGTGTCAACAGCACGCCTGCGCCTTCTCCAACTCCGTCGCCTTCACCGACACCCGCCCCGGCGCCGTCCGCCGCCGCCCTTGTTCGTCCTGCACCGCCAACCTCTTTGCCGGCAGCAACTAGCGGAACGCTGATGGAGGCTCTGGGGCAGACGCAAGACTTTCGGTCCGGTTCTGTCGAAGTCGATATCAATTACTACGATGAGACCCTCCGAACGCGACACAGCCCTTATCAATCTTCAAGCGCGGCTCGGCTCTATGTCGACCCTCGCGCGGGTGGTCGATATGCACTGTACAACATTCTGGCCAGTGGTCAGATTCACGCGCCCAACCTCTCGGGAGGGGACATCGGCTGGAGCGACAGCGCTGCGGATGGCACGCGTGTCCTGTGGTTCAGGCAGCCGGACTATGCAGACCCGCTGAGACCCGATCTGAGGCTTTCCTATGTGAGTTACGGCGGATGGGAGTTCATCTCTCGCGACACGAGTTTCGGAACTCCGCAGCGGCGCGTGAATGCCTATTTCTACTTCGGCGTGCCGACCACGGCTGGAGATTTGCCGTTCGGTGGCAGCGGCACATACGAAGGATTTGCGGAAGGCATCCTCTACGATCGCGTGGGCGAGTATAGCCTGAGCGGCAAAGCGAGCCTGACGGCAAACTTTAGCGATCAAAGCTTCTCGACGTTCTTGCAGCTTTCCGGGCTTAGCAGCGTCTCTGGAGCTTCCGTCTCCCTCCCGTCTCTCAACGGAACTGGTCATATCGGAGCAGGCAACACGTTTCAGGGCACCTGGGACGGCGGCACTTATCAAGGGTCCATTCTCGGCGGCTTCTTCGGTCCCGACGGTGGAGAGTTCGGCTATACTTTTGCGATCAATAATGCCGACCTTAACTCGCTCGGCGGGGGTGTCGTCACGGGTGCTCTCAAGCAGTATGTCGCGCCTCCACCGCCTCCTCCGCCCCCGCCTCCGGGCAGCACCTTCCCGCTGCAAGGCGCCACGACATTTGACCTCATCAGCTCGCCCCTAAGCTATGCGAGAGAGACCAATTACAGTCCCCCGGTGTATGACGATAACGCACCCGCGGCGACTTCGATCACCGTCACGCCTGACTATCAAACTGGCACTTACACCATCACGACTGACAGCATCTCGGCGAGCTTCACTGGAGAGGATCTCGCTCAAGCCCCCGATCCTACAAAAACCTCCATCTCATTCCGAAAGGTCAGCGAAGCCGAGCGTGGAAAAAGCATTGCGTTATTCAACAACCTGACGCCGCAATTAGGTACCAACAAAGCGGAGCTACAGTTCCACTACCTCAGCTATGGCGAATGGACGCAGGTTGGGGTCGGATATAATGCGTTTCTCTACGGCTCTCCGTCCCGCTCGGATGAAATGCCGCGAACCGGCACAGCCAGCTATGCTTTGCATGTCAGGGGGCAAGGATTTGTCGGCAGAAGTACGGCGATCCTCGGAGATGGCCGTCTGGACGCTGATTTCGACTCTGGCAGGATTTATACGGAGCTAAAACTGATCGATTACTGGACGCTTGGGGCAGACACCCCCTTTGGTGATTTTACAGGTACGGCTACGATTTCCTCGGACGGTCCGACCTTCCAAGGTAGTCTTTCTTCCTACAACACAAACTTTTCAGGAGATTTTCACGGTTCATTCTATGGGCCTGATGCTGCCGAGGTCGGTTATGCGTTCTCGCTCACCAGCCCTGCGACGCCCTCCTCGCCGGAAGGCCGCATTGCTGGTGTGGCCATCGGTAACCGCTGATCGCCCCTCACGCTGGCTGCTGCCGCTTCAGCCGCACGATCGTCTCATCCAGCGCCGAAAGAAAGCGTGAACGGTCCGCCTTGCTGAACGGCGCCGGGCCGCCGATGATGTCGCCGCCGGCGCGCAGATCGGCCATGATGGCGCGGGTCGCGATGGCGCTGCCGATGGAGGCGGTGGTGAAGGGCTTGCCGGTCGGGGCGATCACGCTCGCGCCGGCTTTCAGGCAGCGATCCGCGAGCAGAATGTCCGCGGTGACGCAGATCGTCGTTGGGCCGGCCTGTTCGGCGATCCAGTCGTCGGCCGCGTCGAAGGCGTCGGACACGACCACCCGCTCGACCAGCGGATGATCGGGCACGCGGATGCGCTGGTTGCTGACGATCCTGACCGGCGTCTCATGCCGAAATGCCACCCGGTAGATTTCTTCCTTCACCGGGCAGGCATCGGCATCGACGAGGATTGCGATCATCTATCCTTGCCGGGCTTCTTGTGCGCGAAGGGCTTGGCGCCGCCCTTCCACTTGTTCGGACCCTTCTTCTTGCCGGCGCCATGCGGGCCGGGCTGGGCCTGGTCCGGGCGGCCGCCATGCGGCCCGCGCGCGGCGGGTGCGCGATAGGGCTTGGGCGCATGGACGGGGCGGGCATTGTCGCGGCGATTGCGGCGTGCTTCCTCGCGGGGCTTGCCGTCGGTCGGCTGGATGTCGACCTCGTCATCCTCGCTGGCCGTGCGGCGCACGGCATCGAGGAAGCGCGCAGCGACGCCACCCGCGACCTCGAACAGCGTTTCCTGCGCCGCGATGCGGATCGCGCCGATCTCTGTGCGGCTGATGTGGCCGCGCCGGCAGAGCAGCGGCAGGATCCAGCGCGGATCGGCATTCTGATTGCGGCCGACATTCAGGCGGAACCAGGCGCTCTGCTCGAAACCGGGGCGGGGACCGCGCGGCTCGGCGGGGGCATCGCTGCCCAGCAGATCTTCGGGCTCGGGCAGGCGCGCGCGATAGGCATGGGCCAGCATCGCGGCGACATCTTCCGGGCTGCGCTCGGCCAGCAACTGGCGGCCCAGCTCATGATCCTGCTCGCTGAGTTCGACAGGGGCGCGCAGCGTATCGAGCAGGCGCTGGGTATCGGCCCGACGAATGTCGTCGGCGGAAGGCGGCGAAATCCAGTCCGCCTGGATGCGCGCGCCGCGCAGCATCGATTCCACCCGGCGGCGGCGCGGATAGGGCACGATGAGCACGGCGGTGCCCTTCTTGCCCGCGCGCCCGGTGCGGCCGGAGCGGTGCTGCAGCGTCTCGGCATCGCGCGGAATCTCGACATGGACAACGAGGCTCAGCGTCGGCAGGTCGATCCCGCGCGCGGCCACATCGGTCGCGACGCACACACGCGCGCGCCGGTCGCGCAAGGATTGCAGCGCCTGATTGCGCTCATTCTGGCTATGCTCGCCGGAGAGGGCGACGACCGCGAAGCCGCGCTCGACCAGCCCGGCATGGAGGTGGCGTACATTGTCGCGCGTCGCGCAGAACAGCATCGCCGTTTCCGCTTCGTGGAAGCGCAGCAGGTTCACCACGGCATGTTCGATGTCGGCCGGCGCCACAGCCATCGCCTGATAGCTGATGTCGCCGTGGCCGCGATCCTGCGTCACCGTCGAGATGCGCAGCGCGTCGCGCTGATAGCGCCGGGCCAGCGCCACGATGGGGGCCGGCATGGTCGCGGAGAAGAGCAGGGTGCGGCGCTCCTGCGGCGTGCCGTCGAGAATTTCTTCCAGATCCTCGCGGAATCCCATGTCGAGCATCTCGTCGGCTTCGTCGAGTACCACCGCGCGCAGGGTCGAGAGGTTGAGGGCGCCGCGTTCCAGATGGTCGCGCAGGCGACCGGGCGTGCCGACCACGATCTGCGCGCCGTGCGAGAGCGCGCGGCGCTCCTTGCTCGCATCCATGCCGCCGACGCAGGTGGCGATGCGCGCGCCGGCCTTGCCATAGAGCCAGATCAGCTCGCGGCTGACCTGCAGCGCCAGTTCACGGGTCGGCGCGATGATCAGCGCCTGGGGCAGGCCGGGCGGCGCCATGCGTTCGCCATCTTCCAGCAGGTCGGTGGCAATGGCGAGGCCGAACGCCACGGTCTTCCCCGATCCGGTCTGCGCCGAGACGATAAGGTCGCGGCCATGCGCCTGCGCCTCCAGAACTTCGGCCTGAACGGGCGTGGGGTCGGCATAGCCGCGCTCGGCAAGGGCATTGGCGAGAAGAGGGGGGAGTGTGGAAAAGGGCATGTATCTCGCTAATCAAAAAAGAGTGGAGCGGTGGACCATCCTCGCCGCAAAGCCTGTTTCAAAGGCCTCATCTGCGCGCGTCATCCTGTTTGGTGGTCCGCCTTATGCTCCCCCCATACAGATATGGAGGGCATCTGGCTTGCAAAGTTTTGCGTGGCCGGGCCAATGACCCCTGCGGGCCGGGCTGAGGGCTAGATTTCCTCGCGATCGAGCTTGCGGATGAAGCCGATGATGCCGGTCTGCCGGTGGCGCTTGAGCCGTTCGGCCTGCAGGATCGTGAGCACCTTGGCGAAACAGGCTTCGGCATCGTCATTGACGAGCACATAATCATAGCCGTCCCAATGGGCGATTTCGCTGTGCGCCCGCGCCATGCGTCGCTCGATCACGTCGTTGCTGTCCGTGCCGCGCCCACGCAGCCGCGCTTCCAGCTCGATCATCGAGGGGGGCAGAATGAACACGCGGACCACATCGCCGCCGGCCAGCTGGTGGAGCTGCTGGGCGCCCTGCCAGTCGATATCGAAAAGCACGTCGTGCCCGGCTTCCAGCATCCCTTCCACCGGCGCGCGCGGCGTGCCGTAGCGATGATCGAACACATGCGCCCATTCGAGGAACTGGTTGTCCGTCACCATGGCGCGGAACCGCTCGAGGTCGACGAAATGATAATCCCTGCCGTCGACTTCGCCGGGCCGCATCGGCCGGGTGGTGGCGGAGACGGACATGGTCAGGCCCGGATCATGCGCCAGCAGCTTGCGCGAGATGGTGGATTTGCCGGCCCCGGAAGGGGAGGACAGCACGAAAAGCATCCCCCGGCGCTTGAAGGAAGCGGGCTGGGCAAGTGGATCGGCGGAAACGGGATCGGTCATGTCGGCCATGCTTGCTCCTGCCGTGAGTCTGTCGCCACGTCAATTGGCGGACTGAGACTTGGGCGGAGGAATCGCTTCCGCGCGCCCAGTCTGGAGGGCTTTTTGTGTGTATCGGTCGTCTTCCAGCGGCTTCGTTAAGCGCACGTAAAGCCAGCCGCTGCTATGAGTTATGTCATTGGAGGATGACATGATTATGCGGATTCTCCGCACCGAGCGCGGAGCAAAGGCTTTGGAACTTGGGCTGGTAACCAGCCTAACCGGTATCGCGGCATTGATCGCCGTGGCTTCACTCGGTTTGGGCTGACGGGCCTTCCGCCCTCTTAGTCCAATGTCATCCGGCGCTTTCTCTTTACCACCTCTCCACCATTTGCGGCGACGTTGAACCGACAAATGTGAGGAGTGCCCCATGCCGCGCCAGACATCACCTGCTGTTGACCGTGACCTGACGCCCTTTGATCGGCTGCGCGCAAATGAGCGGGGCGCGACGGCAGTGGAATATGGGCTGATCGCGGCGCTGGTGTCGCTGGCCTGCGTCATGGCGTTCCTGTCGCTCGGTATCAATCTCTCCGAGCTTTTCTTCGGCATCAGCAACAGCCTGTCGGGCCGATAAGGCGCGAGAAGCGGCAGCGTGCCGGATATTTTCCACCTTCGCGCGACGAGCAATTGCGTGACGCGAGAATGCGCTTAGGCTGTCTCCAATCATAAGCAGGAGAGCGTGCCCATGTTCGTCAAGTTCACCAGCCCGGACCGCGCGCCCGTCGCCGTCAATGCGACGCAGATTTCGTTCATCTCCAATGTCGGCGAGGGCACGCGCATTCGCTTTGGCGAAGGCCGCAGCGTGACGGTCGTCGAGCCGCTCGACGAAGTGATCGACCGGCTGAACCGGACCAACCAGCTACCCGAAAGCTAGGGACTAGCGCGCCGAGACTTCAGCTGCCCGCGTTGAGATTGATCGGGGGAGCCAGAGGATTGGTCTCATCCGGGTTGGCTTGGCTTGCACCCGTATCGCTCGCTTCGCCCGATAAAGCGGCCGCGATCATCGCTTCCCAAATCTCTTCATTGCCTGCGCTGGCCATTGCGGCGTCCGGCTCGCGCATCGTGCGGAGCACCGCGCGTGCGTCCTCGAGGCAATCTTCCCATTCGAGGTCCACAGACCGGCTGGCGCTCGGCTCCGTGCCATCGGCATTCTCGCTCAGCCGCAGTCCGGCGAGCACGCGCGCAATGCGCTCTATCAGGGGCGTATGGGAAATGGGCATGGGGACATCCTCCAGCATGGTCTCGCACAAGGGCACGCCGCCGCCGCGGACTCGACATGTCCACAACAGCGATGTGCCACTTCCATCTCGCTTGGGAGCTGGCCCTGATGAGACGCTTGTGCGCCCCGAAGGTTGCCGGACGCTCACTCGGACGGGCGCCGTTTGCTGCTGGCAGGATTTGGGGCCGCGCCTTAACGCAGTTTCGCGATCGTCAGCCCGTCCGCCTTGGCGCGGTCCTTCACCGATTCTTCGCTGCGGGTCAGCGCCTTGGCGATGGCTTTCAGCGCCATGCCCTTCTTCGCCAACGTGTGCAGCTTGTCGATCTCGGCGGCGGTCCAGGGCTGGCGATGCCGCTCGAAGCGTCCGCCGGCGTCAGTCTTTGCCATCAGGCTGCACTCCTTTGCGATGGGCGGCCCGGTACCGCGCTCACCGCTTCTTCACGAACTCGGCACGCAGCACCAGCCCCTTGATGCCCTCGTAGCGGCAATCGATTTCCTGCGGGTCACCGGTCAGGCGGATCGACTTGATCAGCGTCCCGCGCTTGAGCGTCTGCCCCGCGCCCTTCACCGTCAGATCCTTGATCAGCGTAACCTGATCGCCATCGGCCAGCAGATTGCCGACCGCGTCGCGCACTTCCACCGCATCGGCCGCGCCCTGCTTGGCGGCCAGTTCGGAAGCCGGCAGCCACTCGCCGCTGGCTTCATCGAACACATAATCCTCGTCGCTAGTCTGCTCCCTCAACTGTCGTCCCCCATTTTGAGCGCGGCGATGAAGGCTTCCTGCGGAATCTGCACGGAGCCATATTCGCGCATCCGCGCCTTGCCCTTCTTCTGCTTCTCCAGCAGCTTCTTCTTGCGGGTGATGTCGCCGCCATAGCATTTGGCGGTCACGTCCTTGCGCATCGCGGCGATGGTCTCGCGCGCGATCACCTTGCCGCCGATCGCCGCCTGAATGGGGATCTTGAAGAGGTGGCGGGGGATGAGGTCCTTCAGCCGCTCGCACATGTGGCGGCCGCGCTCCTCGGCGACGCCGCGATGGACGATCATGGAGAGCGCGTCGACCGGCTCGTTGTTGACGAGGATGCTCATCTTCACGAGGTCGCCTTCGCGCAGGCCGATCTGCTCATAGTCGAAGCTGGCATAGCCTCGGCTGATCGACTTCAGCCGGTCGTAGAAGTCGAACACCACTTCGTTGAGCGGCAGTTCGTAGCTCACCTGCGCGCGGCCGCCCACATAAGTGAGGCCGGTCTGGATGCCGCGCCGGTCCTGACAGAGCTTGAGGATGCTGCCCAGATATTCGTCCGGCGTGTAGATCGTCGCCTTGATCCACGGCTCGTCGATCTGTTCGATGCGGCTGGGGTCGGGATAGTCCGCCGGATTGTGCAGCAGAATCTCGCGCGCGTCCTCGGTCTTCGATTTGCGCAGCTGGATGCGATAGACCACCGACGGCGCGGTGGTGATGAGGTCGAGGTCATATTCCCGCGTCAGCCGCTCCTGGATGATCTCGAGGTGCAGCAGGCCGAGGAACCCGGCGCGGAAGCCGAAGCCCAGCGCCGCGCTGCTCTCCATCTCGAAGGAGAAGCTGGCGTCATTGAGGCGCAGCTTGGCGATGCTCTCGCGCAGCTTCTCGAAGTCCGCCGCATCGACCGGGAAGAGCCCGCAGAACACCACTGGCTGCACTTCCTTGAAGCCGGGCAGGGGCGTGGTCGCGCCGTTCTTGACCGTGGTGATGGTGTCGCCCACGCGGGTCTGCGTGATTTCCTTGATCTGCGCGGTGATGAAGCCGATTTCGCCCGGGCCAAGCTCCGGCAGCGTCTCGATCTTGGGGCGGAAGCAGCCGACGCGGTCGACCAGATGCTCCGTGCCGCCGATCATGAACTTGATGTTCTGGCCCTTCTTGAGCACGCCGTTAATGACGCGCACGAGGATGACGACGCCGAGATAGGGGTCGTACCAGCTGTCGACCAGCATCGCTTCCAGCGGCTTGTCCCGGTCGCCACTGGGCGCGGGGATTTTCTTGACGATCGCTTCGAGGATCTCGTCAATGCCGATGCCGGCCTTGGCGGAGGCGAGCACCGCCTCGCTGGCGTCGATGCCGATCACGTCCTCGATCTCCGCCTTCACCTTTTCCGGTTCGGCGGCGGGCAGGTCGATCTTGTTGATGACCGGCACGATCTCATGGTCATGCTCGATCGACTGGTACACATTGGCCAGCGTCTGCGCTTCCACGCCCTGCGCGGCATCCACGACCAGCAATGCGCCTTCGCACGCGGCGAGGCTGCGCGAGACTTCATAGGCGAAGTCGACATGGCCCGGCGTGTCCATGAGGTTGAGCTCATAGGTCTTGCCGTCGCTCGCGGTGTAATCGAGGCGCACGGTCTGGGCCTTGATGGTGATGCCGCGTTCCTTCTCGATATCCATGTTATCGAGCACCTGCGCGGTCATCTCGCGATCCGAGAGTCCGCCGGTGCGCTGGATCAAGCGGTCGGCGAGGGTCGACTTGCCATGGTCGATATGCGCGATGATGGAAAAGTTACGGATGTGGGCGAGGTCAGTCATTGCGCGCCGATAGCAGGCGGAAGGGTTCCGGCAAAGCCTTCTGAAAGAAGGCCCGCCACGACCATTTCATACAAGACATGAGGAGCGCCGCCTGTCATGCGCCGCCGCCGTGCAGTCGTTAACCTTGTGCCGCCATTTTGCTGTGATAAACAGCGGGCCTTGTGGTTCGGCAGGGGCGTCGGCTGCATAATCCTTGTGGGTGAGGTAACACATGAAACTATCGATCAAACTGGCGCTGGCGCTGTCCGCGATCGGCCTGGTGGTGCAGCCGGCCATGGCGCAATCCTCGGGGCGCAAGGCGCAGGACAAGGGCACGCGCGAAATCCCGCGTTGCACCAAGAATCTGGGCACCGTCGCCATCGTCGAGCCGGACACGCAGTGGTGGCGCGAGCTGAGCCTCGGCAGCCCCGAAGCGATCCTGCGCATCTTCATCCAGCAGTCCGGCTGCTTCACGCTCGTTAACCGCGGGCGCTCGATGCAGAACCGCGCGATGGAGCGCGCCCTGGCCGATCAGGGTGAACTGCAGGCCGGCAGCAACATCGGGCGCGGTCAGGTGAAGGCGGCGGACTATTTCCTCCAGCCGGACATCGTGACCTCCAACAAGAATAGCGGCGGCAACGCTCTGGGTGGCATGCTGGGCGGCTTCCTGGGCCGAAGCACGTTCGGCGCGCTGGCCGGCGGCATCAACATCAAGAAGAGCGAAGCCAATGTGACGCTCTCGATCGTGAACGCGCGCACCACGGTCGAGGAAGCGATGACCGAGGGCTATTCGCGCAAGTCGGACCTGAGCTTCGGTGCCGGCGGCGGTGCGGGCTGGTGGGGCGGTTTTGCCGGCGCGGCTGGCGGCGGCTACCAGAACACGGATATCGGCCAGGTCATCGTGCTGGCCTATCTGGATGCCTATACCAAGCTGGTGACCCAGCTCGGCGGTCTGCCCGCCAATGCCTCGGCAGCAGCGCCCGCTGCACGCTGAGCGGCCTCTGTAAATCGATCTGAAAGGGCGGGCCAGATGGTCCGCCCTTTTCGTTTGGGCGCGCCTATCTCTCCACGGGCGTCGTCCTCATGCGCACGGCCCTTGCCTCGCGCGCAGCCTCGGCTAGGCTGCCCTGCGCAAGACACATTTTCTGGAGAGGCCGTTCCATGCGTCATATCGCCATCATCGGGTCTGGCCCTGCCGGCTATTATACCGCGGAAGCCTGCCAGAAGCAGTTCGGCGAGGGTGTGGCGATCGACATCATTGACCGGCTGCCTGTTCCCTTCGGCCTTGTTCGCACCGGTGTCGCGCCGGATCACCAGTCCATCAAGGCCGTATCCCGCCGCTATGAAGCCGTGGCCTTGACCGACACGGTGCGTTTCGTCGGCAATCTCGTCATCGGGCGCGATGCGTCGATCCCGGAACTTCAGGGCCTTTACGATGCCGTGATCCTCGCCACCGGCGCGCCGTCGGATCGCCCGCTGGGCGTGCCCGGCGACGATCTGCCCGGCGTCATCGGCAGCGCCGCTTTCGTCGGCTGGTATAATGGCCATCCCGATCATGCCGATCTCGCACCGCGGATCGACGAGCGGGATGTGGTCATCATCGGCAATGGCAATGTCGCCCTGGATTGCGCGCGCATTCTCGCCAAGACCGCGCGCGAGCTTGAGGAGAGCGATGTCGTCGCTCATGCCTATGACATTCTCAAAAAGGCGCAGCCCCGCTCGATCACCATCTTGGGTCGGCGCGGCCCGGCGCAGATTGCGATGACGCCCAAGGAGCTGGGCGAACTCGGCCGGCTGGAGCGCGCCTCCGTCCATGTCGATCCCGCCGACCTGCCACCGACCTCGGTCGATGAGGCGCTGGAGCCGGGGCAGCGCAAGTCGCTGGCGCTGCTCCGCCAGTTCGCCGAGCCATCGCCCGAGAAGGTGGTGGCGATCCGGTTCGATTTCTTCGTCGTCTCCGAGCGCGTGGAGGGGGAGGGACGCGTTGAGCAGCTGGTGTTGGAGCGGACCCGGCTCGATGCCCAGCAGCAGAGCATCGGCACCGGCGAGCGCGTGACCATGCCGGCCGATCTCATCATCAGCTGCATCGGCTACCGCACCCCGCCCATTCCCGACGTGCCTTATGACGAGGCACGCGGCCGCTTCGCCAATGAGGAGGGCCGCATTCGCCCGGGCCTTTATTGCGTCGGCTGGGCGCGGCGCGGGCCGAGCGGCACCATCGGCACCAACAAGCCCGATGGCTTCCTGATCGCCGAAGCCATCGCCGCCGACCAGCCCGCCGCGGCCGGCAAGCAGGGCCGGGCTGGCCTGGACGCGCTGATCGCCGAGCGCGATCTGGAGATCGTCACCTTCCGCGACTGGCAGAAGATCGACGAAGCCGAAATCGCCCAAGCCCGCTTGGGCGCCCCGCGCGAGAAGTTCGTGCGGATCGCGGATATGGTGAAGGCGGGGCGGGGGTAGGGGGCGCTCTCCGGCCGCCGCTTCTTTGATCCCACTAATTATACATGCCCGCACCGGTCTCACCGTTGCGGCGACTCGGCTCGCGCAGACGTCGCGCCGCGGCACTTCGATTTGATCCTGCGGTCGCCGCCTGCTTTGGGTCGTGATCGTTTCCTTCTTGTGAAACCCCAATAAAACCGCCCTTTGAAGGTTGATCCACGCAGGCGCCGCACATTTGAGCCTCTGTCAAAAAATCGTCACGACCCTCTTTACATAAGTAAGCACGCTCTGCATACATACCAACGCCGAACGGGGAGGGCTCAACAGGACAAGCATCGCTCACGCTGCGCGTGGGCTCGAGGCGGTAACCGATGTGAGCTCTGGCCTGCGGGCATGACAGGTTTATCTGGAGGAAGCCCACAATGTTGTTTGCACGCAAGCCCGAGGCATCTTTGACGATGTCCCACAAAGCGTTTCTCGCCCTTCTTCTGGCTTCGACGAGCGCGCCGCTGATGGCTGCCGATGCCGCAGACACGGCCGAAGGTGGCGACATCATCGTCACCGCCCAGCATCGCGAACAGCGCGTGACCGAGGTGCCGATCAGCCTCAGCGTCGTGTCCGGCGCGCAGGCCGCTGAATCCGGCGCGTCGAGCACGCTCGACCTCGCCCGCCTGGTGCCCGGCCTTTCCATCGGCCAGAACTCGGGCGACGGTGACTTCCCCTTCATCTCGCTGCGCGGCGTCGCCATGCGCGATTTCGCCGACACCAATGAGAGCCCGTCCGCCGTCTATGTGAACGAGTTCTACAAGGCGAACCTGATGGGCCTCGATTCCCAGATGTTCGACATCAGCCGCATCGAGGTGCTGCGCGGTCCGCAGGGCACGCTTTATGGCCGCAACGCGACCGGCGGCCTCATCCACTTCATTGCCGCAGCGCCGACCGAGCAACTGGAAGGCCATGTGTCCGTCACCTTCGCCGAGCGCAATCGCGTTCAGGCCGAGGCTGCGATCAGCGGCCGGCTGTTCGGCAATCTGCTGGGCCGCGTCAGCGTCTTCCGTCACCGTTATGATGGCTACATCAAGAACAATTTCCCCGGCGGGGAAGACGGCAACGCGCTCAACGCCAGCGCCATTCGCGGCCAATTGTCGAACCAGTTCGCGGACAATCTGAGCGCCGAGCTGTTCGTGCAATATTACAAGAACGACAATGAAGCGGGCAACATGTTCACCCACATTGCCGTGACGCAAGACCCGGTGACGGGCCTCTCCACCCGCAATCCGGGCGGCGTCGACTCCTTCGGCTATGGCGACAGCAAGCCGCTGGAGACGAACACCAACTTTGATGCCTATATGCGCTCGGAGCAGTTCACCGCCATCGGCAAAATCAAGGCCGACCTCGGCTTTGCCGAGCTGACCTCGATCACTGGCTTCGAGAAGGGCAAGAAGGACGCGGCGTTCGACAGCGACTCCACGCCCGGCGCACGCTCGACCGAAGTTCACCCGCGCGCCGAGCAGTTCTCGCAGGAGCTGCGCCTGGCGGGCGTGAACGGGCCGCTCACCTGGGTCACCGGCCTCTATTATTTCGACTATAATGTGAACGGCTATCAGCGCCGCACCACCTCGGCCGCTGCCGGGCCGCGCCGTCCGGTCTATTATGATCTGGACAGCGAGAGCTGGGCGATCTTCGGCAATGTCGACTATGCGCTGACCTCGACCCTCACCGCGACGGGCGGCGTGCGCTATACCGAGGAAGACAAGGAATATGATCTCAACAACACGGACACCGGCCCGGTGTTCAACACCACCACGGTGGGCGATCTCGCCAAGCGCAACGATGACAGCACGAGCTTCACGGCGCGGCTGAGCTGGGCGCCGCAGCGCGGGCAGCTGTTCTATGCGGGTGTGGCGCGCTCGTTCAAGGCCGGCACCTTCAACGTCGGTTACACGTCGCTTCCGCTCTCGGCCATCTCGGTCCGCCCCGAACGGCTGACCAGCTACGAAGCCGGCGCCAAGTTCGCCACCTACGACAATCGCTACAGCATCAGCGGCGCGGTGTTCCATTACCAGTATAAGGACAGCCAGGCCTATCAGTTCGATGGCGTGTCGCTCTCCTCGACCACGTTCAACCGCGATGCGGAGATCACCGGTGCCGAAGCCGAGTTCGCGGCAGAGCCGGTGCAGAATCTGCGCCTGCGGGGATCGCTGACCTATCTGGATGCCAAGCTGCTCGACGTGCAGCTGCCCGGCCTCGCCAATAACGGCCCTGTGGTCGATCGACGGATGCCGCTGGCCCCCAAATGGTCGTGGAACCTGACGGCCAATTATCGCGTGCCGAACGTGCTTGGCGGCACGCTCGGCCTGCAGGGCGACATCGCCTACAAGGGCGTGCAGTATTTCGACGCCTTCAACAGTCCCAGCCAGCGTGAGGCAGCCTACGCCTTGTCAAACGTCCGCCTCTCCTGGACCGATGCAAGCGACTCGCTCACCCTCGCTGTCTTTGCCGAGAATGTGACGGACAAGCGCTATCGCACCGCCGCGTTCGACCTCGCATTCCTCGGCATGGCGACCGAAGTATGGGGCCGTCCGCGCTGGATTGGCGGCAGCATTTCCTATCGCTTCGGCAGCTAGAGCCTCGGGTCGCATCCGATCGCTCAATCGCCGTGGTGTCAGTGCAAGCCGACACCACGGCGATTTACTTTTGGGGCAAGACGCCCGCACATAGCGGGCCAAAACAGCGGCAAGGGAACCAAGGCATGAGGATTGTCCGAGCATCGCGCAGCCGCTGGGTCTGGATCGCGGCCGCCTGCGTGGCCCTGTCCCCGATGTCCGCCATTGCCGAGCAGACGGCTCCGGCCAAGCCCAGCGTCATCTACACCGGCAAAATGGAGGCGCGCGGCACGACGCGCGCGCAATATCAGCGCCTGATCCTCGATCTCGCCCATGTCTGGGCGGATTGCGATGCGGACCTCATGCGCCGCATTCTGACGGACGACGTCGATTTCTCCTATCCCGGCCGCCGCCTGATCGGTCGCGATGCCGCGCTCGCTGACCTCGAGGGCTTCTGCAAGGTCGCGACCGAACGCAGCATCTATTTCCCCGCCGATGCCTTCTACATCGACGTGCGCAATGGTCGGGTGGCGGCGGAAGTCCAGTTCCGCGTGACCCAGAATGGCGAAAAGCAGGTCGTCAACGACGTGTGGATCGCCACGGTGCGCAAGGGGCGCATCGCGATCATCAAGGAGTATCTGGATGGGCGCGTGCGCCTTCTCCAGGCCGAGGGCAAGCTCACTTATGGCGAGGACGCGCCGTTCCTCACACCCTGGCCGCCCCGCGTGGAGCAGCCGGCAACGCCTTGAAGGTTAGCCCTGACGCTCAGCCCCTGATGCCAGGGCCCGAGCTTCAAGCGTTTTCCGACACCGGCGCGCAATGTGCCACGCTGGAGACGGCCACGCCGGCTGCTTCAAGCCGCGCGGCGATCTGGAAGATTTTGGCCTCGGCCCAAGGCGCGGCGATGATCTGGACGCCCACCGGCATGGGGCCGCTGGTCATCACCGGCGCGGTCAGCACGGGCAGGCCGATATAGCTGATCGGCTGGGTGTAGATGCCGACATGCGCGCGGGCGAGCATCTCCTTGCCACCCAGATTGAGGGTCTGCTGGCCGAGCTTGAGCGCGGCGCAGGGCGTCGCAGGCGCAAGCAGCACATCATAGTGCGCGAAGGCTCGGCGCGCGGCCTCGCGGAACCGGTAGCGGAAGCGTTGGGCCTGCACGACCAAGGTGGAAGGGAGCAGCGCCCCGGCGAACAGGCGATCGCGCGTCGCCGGATCGAACTGGTCCGGGCGCTGGCGCAGGGCATCGATGTGCAGATTGCCGCCCTCGGCCGCCGTGATGACGAAGGCCGCATAGCGAGCGATCTCGGCTTCATCGAGCTCGACATAGCGATCCGCATTCAGGGCGTCGGCAACCTTGTCCACGGCTTCCAGCGCGACATCCTCGGCATTGCCCCGGAACCAGCCGCCCAGAACGCCGACGCGGAACGCATCGGTGTCTTCGCCAAGTCGGTCCAGAACCGGTTCGGGCGCGGCCGTCGAGCAGACGGGATCGCGTGGGTCCGGCCCTTGCAGCACGTCATAGGCCAGAGCGAGGTCGGCCACGCTGCGGGTCATCGGGCCGATATGATCGAGGCTGGATACGAACGGGAAGGTGCCCGCACGCGAGAGGCGGCCATAAGTCGGCTTGAGCCCGAACAGGCCGCAGAAGGAGGCGGGCACGCGGATCGACCCGTTGGTGTCCGATCCCATGCCGACATGGGCGAGGCCCGCTGCGACCGCTGCCGCAGCGCCGCCCGATGAGCCCCCGGCGAGCCGCTCGAGATCATGCGGATTGCGCGTCGGGCCGAAGAAATCATTCTCGGTGGTGAAGCCGTAGGCGAACTCATCCATGTTGGTCGATGCGACGATGATCGCACCGGCCTCGCGCAGCAGCCGCACGGCGGTTGCGTCTTCGCTGGCGGGCGGGGCCTCGCGGCGCATCTTGGCGCCGGCCAGCGTAACCTCCCCGGCGATGTCGAACAGGTTTTTCACCACCACCGGCACGCCCGCCATGGGGCCGCCGGGCTCGCCTCGTGCAGTCGCGGCATCGAGCGCTGCTGCCGCAGCCAGGGCCGACTCGGAAAAGACGGCCGTGCAGCTGTTGATCAGCGGATCGAGCCGTTCGATCCGCGCCAGCATGTCGCGCACCACATCGGATGCGCTGAACGTCCCGGCATTCACTCCGGCGGCGATCTGCGCCGCGCCCATTGCTGCAAAATCGGTCATGGCCGGAACACCGGCGCGGCTTCCAGCGCGGGATCAAGCTCGAGGGCGAGCAACGGGGCACTCTGGACGAGGATGAGGTGAAGATTGTTAATGACGCCCTCGCGATATTCGGCGGGCACCGGCAAGCCGATGATTTCCGGCGCGGCCGCCACATAAACGGCCACCCCGTCCCGATCGCTGATCTGGTTTTGCTTTTGAGTATTCGTCATTTGATCCTTGTCCGGACGACCGGCGGGCTGAAATCTTTGGAAATCAGATGTTTCCTGGTGCCGGTCGGCGCCGGCAGAATCTTTTATGCATAATTTGCTCACTTAGGCAATTGTGCAGTTGCTGCATCGCGATTAGCCTTTGGGTTAAGACAGGCGCGGCGCTGCCCCGCGCCGGACCGGAATGCTGGATCGAAAATGATGATGGATACGCGCCCCCCTGAACTCCTCTCCATGACGACGCGTGACGGCGTTCGGCTGGATGCGGACGTGTATCGGCCCGCGCCGGCGGGCGATTATCCCGTGCTGCTGATGCGCCAGCCTTATGGCCGGCGCATCGCGACGACGGTCTGCTTCGCGCATCCGGCCTGGTATGCGGCGCAGGGCTATATCGTCGTGATTCAGGACGTGCGGGGCCGAGGGACTTCTGAGGGCACATTCGCACTGTTCGAGCAGGAGGCCGCGGACGGTGAGGATGCCATCAACTGGGCGGCGGGGCTGGCCGGATCGACCGGCGCGGTCGGCATGTACGGCTTCTCCTATCAGGGCGTGACCCAGCTCCTCGCTGCGGCGACGCTGCCGCCTGCGCTCCGGGCCATCGCCCCGACGATGGTTGGCTGGGATTTGCGGCAGGACTGGGCCTATGAGAACGATGCCTTCTGCCTCGCCGCCAATATTGGCTGGGCAGTGCAGCTTGCGGCGCAGAACGCCAAGCATGCCGGGGATGCCGACGCCTTTGCCGATCTGGCGCAGGCCGCACGGGCGCTGGCCTTGGGGCATGGCAATCATGCGCGGCCCGACATTCTGCACCGCCATGCGCGCCATGTGCCATTCTATCGTGACTGGCTCGATCGGGATTTTGCGGACCCCTATTGGGCGCGGATTTCTCCGTCCGCCCATGCGGATCGCCTGACAAAGAGCGGGCCGCCGGCGCTGTTCGTGACGGGGTGGTACGACACCCATCTTCCCGGCACCGTGGCGGCCTATCGGGCCTATGAGCAAGCGGGACGTGCAGACGCCGCGCTGGTCGTGGGGCCGTGGACGCATTTCCCCTGGGGCCGGCGGCTTGGCTGCAAGGACTTTGGCGAGGCGGCCATCGGAGAGATCGACCAGTTGCAACGGGCGTGGTTCGACCAGCATCTCAAGGGGGAGGGGCAGGCGATTGCTCCCTCCCGCGCCGTGCGACTGTTCGACATGGGGCGCAATGCCTGGCGGGATTTTCCGGCATGGCCCGGCGGGCAGCAATGCTGGCAGATCGGCAGCGGCGGTCGCGCGGCTCTGGACGAGCGCGATGGCGTTATGGCGCCCGACACGCCAACGCAGGCAGCGGCGGATTATCTGGTGCACGATCCCTGGCGCGCCGTTCCGACAACCGGCGGGGCCTTCGGTGCCGTGCCGGGACCGGTAGACCGCACGGATGTGGACGCCCGGCCCGACGTGCTCACCTACACCAGTCCGCCAATGACAGCGCCCGTGACGCTGGCGGGCGAGACGGTTGCTGCGCTGGAGGTCACAGCCGATTGCCCGAGTTTCGACCTGAGCTGCATCCTCACCCTCGTCGATGAAGCCGGGCGCAGCCATCACCTGACGGAAGGCTATGTGCATTTCGCGGTCGCGCCCGACGGCCCGGCCACTGTGCGCTTGCGCCCGACCTGCGCGACAATCCCCGCCGGGGTTCGCCTGCGGCTGGCGGTTTCGGCAGCATCTTTCCCGGCCTATCCCATCAATCCCGGAACCGGCACGCGACCGGTGGATGCCGGCGTTGAGGAAGCGGGCGTGATTACGCTGCGTCTGAACCTGGCGGAAAGCCGGCTGGTGTTGCCGGTGCTGGAGGAAGTGCCATGACGTCTCAGGATCAGCCCCCGCACGATCTCGCTCCGGGCGAGCCGTTCGTCCTGCGCGGCGTGCATGTGCCCGCCACCTTCACGGCCTTTGAGGGCGGCGCGGAGATCGTCACGGCGGACATCGCCATCGAGCAAGGGCGGATCGCCTTTGTCGCGCCGTCGCTCGCCGAGACGCCCAGCGCGTGGCGCGACATCCGCCTGGATCGCATGATGGTCTGGCCCTGTTTCGTGGAAGCGCACACGCATCTCGACAGCACGCAGATCTGGGCGCGCTCCCCAAATCCCGATGGGACGTTCGGCTCTGCGGCCAGCGCGATCATCGCCGACCGCGAAACCCACTGGACGCCCGATGACATGCGCCGGCGCATGGATTTCGGCCTGCGCTGTGCCTATGCCCATGGCGTGCGCGCGATGCGCACCCACCTTGCCTCCCAGAACGAGCAGATCGAGCAGCGCTGGGAGATTTTCTCGGAGGTGCGCGCAGCCTGGGCCGGGCGGATCGACCTGCAGGCCGTGCCGCTGATTTCCACCGATGTGCTGGCGGACGATGTCTGGTTCGCGCGGGTGCTCGATGTCGTGCGCCGTCATGGCGGCGTGCTGGGCGGCTTCGCGCATGTCTCGCCGCTGGTCGATGCCAGCCTTGAGCGGCTCTTCGACGCGGCAGACAAATACGGCCTCGCGTTGGACTTCCACGCCGACGAGACGGACGACGCGACCTCGGACATCGTGCGGCGGGTCGCGACGCTCGCCGACCGGCGGGGCGGGGGGATGCAGGTGATGGTCGGCCATTGCTGCAGTCTCGCCGTGCAGGACGAGACAGAGGTGGACCGCACGCTGGACCTGATGGCACGGGCCGGGCTTTCCGTGGTGAGCCTGCCGGGCTGCAATCTCTATCTGCAGGCGCGCGCGCCGGGCCGCACGCCCCGTTGGCGCGGCGTCACCCTGCTGCACGAGATGGCCGCGCGCGACATTCCCATCTGCATCGGCGGCGACAATTGCCGTGATCCCTACAATCCCTATGGCGACTTCAATCCGCTCGAATCCTTTCAGGATGCGGTGCGGATCGCGCATCTCGATCATCCGGTGGGGGACTGGCCGCTCAGCGTCACCACCACGCCCGGTGCGCTGGTCTCGCAGGCGCAGGCGATTGTCGCCGGCGCGCCTGCCGATCTCGTTCTCTATCGCGCGAAGAGCTATAATGAGCTGTTCGTGCGCCACGGCGCTGGCCGGCTGGTCATGCGCGACGGCATCTTCGTCGATGCTCCCCTTCCTGACTTTAGCGAGCTGGACTGATGCTGGATCATGCGCTCGAAATTCTGGAAACGCTGGTCGCGTTCGACACGACGTCCAGCAAGTCCAATCGCGCCCTCATCGATTGGGTCGCCACGCGGCTCGCCGAGCGAAACATCCCCTATTGGCTGGTAGAGGATGCCGATGGCGGCAAGGCCAATCTGCTCGCGCGGATCGGGCCGGATGTGCCGGGCGGGATTGTCCTGAGCGGGCATAGCGATGTCGTGCCGGTCGATGGCCAGCCATGGACCAGCGATCCCTGGACGGTGACCCGCAGGCACGACCGGCTCTACGGGCGCGGCGTGGCGGACATGAAGGGCTTCATCGCGCTGGTGCTCGCGCTGATCGATACGCCTGCGGTGCAATTCTTGCAACGCCCGCTGATTCTCGCGATCACTTATGATGAAGAGGTCGGCTGCCTCGGCGCGCCGCATCTGCTCGATCAAATGGCCGCTTTCGTGCCCGCGCCCGCCCTGGCGATCATCGGTGAGCCGACCAGCATGAAAGTGCTCTCCGTCCATAAGGGAATGCGGGTGTTCGACGTCACGGTGACTGGGCGGGAAGCGCACAGCAGCCAGCGCGATCAGGGTGTTTCCGCGATTGCCGCCGCTGTCGAGCTGATGAGCCTGATCGGCGAGATGAATGCGCAGGCGCACGACGCGGTCCGGGCCGACGATCCGTGCAGCCCGCCGGGTACGACGCTCTCGGTCGGCATCGTCAATGGCGGCACAGCGGCGAACATCCTCGCGCGCCAGTGCACCTTCCGCTGGGATCTGCGCTCGCCCAGCGAGGCCGAAGCGGACGGCTATGAAGCGCGCTTTCAGGCCGCGGCGCAGGCGCTGGATGCCCGCATTCGCGAGCGTGCGCCGGAGGGCGGGGTTGTGATCACCCAACTGGCCAGCGCGCCGCCGCTGGAGCTGGATCGGGACAGCGCCGCTGAATCCTTCGTGCGGTCGTTGACCGGCGATAATGGGCTGAGCGGCGCGGCCTTCGTTGCGGAAGCGGGGCTTTATCAGAAGATCGGCATCCCGGCGGTGCTGTGTGGGCCGGGCTCCATCCTCCAGGCCCACCAACCGGACGAGTGGATCGAGATCGACCAGCTGCGCGCCGGTGCGGACTTCTTGATGCGTTTGGCGGACCGCTTGTCGAACGAGACCAAAGGTTAACGAAACTGGCCCGGCTTATTTGCAAAACATGCTTACTTATGTAAGGGTTCTGGCCGTGCAGAGCCCTCTGCGCGTCCGGCGGTCGCATCGATCCAGCCGGAAGAAGCCGATGATGTGCAGGTGGATCGTGAGACGCCGAACCCTTAACCGCTCCGGGCACGCGCCAAGGATCACCGCGCGATGACGCGGATTGTCGATGGCCACGCTGCTGCCCGGCGCCTGCTGGCGCAAACGGCGCAAGATTCGGCTCTTGCCCAAGCAAGCCTGGGTCGAGCCCCGCGTCTCGCGCTACTCATGATGGGGGAGGCGGCCCCTGCCCGCGCATATGCCGCGCGCATCGAGGAGCTTGCCGGGCTGGCCGAGGTCGAAACCATGATCGTCTCCGGCCCCGCCGATGGCTCATTGGCGCAGATGCAGGCGCTGGTGCGCCAGTTGAATGCCGATCAATCGGTCGATGGTATTCTGCCGCTCACACCGTTCCCGTCCGGCATCGCGATGGCGGACATCGCTGCAATTCTCTCGAGCCAGAAGGACGTCGATGGCTTGACTCCGCTTAACGCCGGCCAGCTAGCGGCGGGGCTGGAGGGCCTGTTCCCCTGCACGCCACAAGCCGCGGTGCTGCTCGCGGAGGAGGTGCTGGGCGATCTGCGCGGGCTCAATGCCACCGTGGTCGGCGCCTCGGCCAGCGTCGGGCGCCCGCTCTTGCAATTGCTGCTCCAGCGCGGCGTGACCGTGACGATCGCGCATATCGACACGCGCGATCTGGTGGCAGCCTGCCAGACGGCGGACCTGTTGTTCGCCGCGGCCGGCCGGGCGGGGCTGATCGGCGCGCGCCATGTGCGGGCAGGTGCCACGGTCATCGATATCGGCATCAATCTCGTGACGCAGGCAGATGGCAGCCGGCGCATTCTGGGCGATGTCGATCTTGCCGCCGTCGACGGGGTTGCAGCCGTGATCTCGGCCGTTCCCGATGGTGTCGGCCCGCTGACGACGGCATTCCTGCTGGCGAATACCGTGCTGGCAGCGCAAAGGCGGCACGCAGGGGCTTGAGGGCCGGGCCGCGATAGGGTCAACAAGGGGCCGGCGTGGGCCGGGTCAGATGAAGAGGATGGGACGTGGCGAGACAACCGAGCGTAAGAGGACCGAAAGCAGCGGTGCGGAAGACTGTCGGCGCGCGTGCCGCCAGGACGCAGGTCGCTGAACCGGCCGACGATGCGAAGGGTCTGCGTCGCACGCGGGATGCGGCTGGCACGCGCAAGAAGATTCTGGAAGCCGCCATCGAGGAGTTCGCCGAGCGCGGGCTGAGCGGCGCGCGCATCGATTCGATCGCGCAGCGCTCCGGCGCCAACATGCGGATGATCTACCATTATTACGGCAACAAGGAGCAGCTTTACGTCTTCGTGCTCGATCATGTGTATGAGGACATCCGCAAGAAGGAAGCGGCGCTGAATCTGGCCAACCTCGAACCGTATGAGGCGATGATGAAGCTGTTCAACTTCACCTATTCGCACTTTGCGGCCAACCCGCATGTCATCTCATTGTGGACCGGGGAAAATCTGCAGCAGGGCGCCTATCTCTCCACCTCGATGCGCGCGCCGACGCTGAGTTCACCGCTGATGGACGCCATCAAGGAGACGCTCGCGCGGGGCGTGGAGCAGAAGGTGTTTCGCGAGGATATCGATCCGCTGCAACTCTATGTGTCGATGGTCGCGCTTTCCTATTTCCACCTGTCCAACGTCTACACGCTCTCGGCGATCTTCAGCGCCAACCTGCATAGCGAGCGCTGGAAATCGGAGCGCCGGCGCCACGCCCAGGAGATGCTGAGCGCCTACCTCCTGTCCAGCGCCAAGCCGGATGCATGAGGACAACGCGGGAGACTCATCGGCGCTACCGGTGTATTTTCCGTCTTAGCGCTGCCGCACGTCTCGGCGGCCTTAACGGATAAGTTTTTGAAAAACAGCGCTAAAAAATAGAGGGGCGGCCAAGCGGCGGTCTTGTCTTAGTAAGCAGTTTATGTATAACTATCGGCATGAAAGTTCATGTCATATATGCCTATCCGCTGAAGACGGGCCTCGCGGTCGACATTCACAACACGGTTGTCTCCAGCCTCATCGAGGCGGGGCACGAGGTCGATGATCTGGATCTCTATGCGGAGAATTTCGATCCGATCCTCAATGAGGAAGACCGGACGATCTATCATGACGTCACGATCAACCAGCGCCGCATCAAGCCCTATGTCGACCGGCTGCAGGCGGCCGATGCCGTGGTGCTCTGCCATCCGGTCTGGAATTTCGGCTGGCCGGCGATGCTCAAGGGCTATTTCGATCGGGTGTTCCTGCCCGATGTCTCGTTCAAGATGGTGGACGGCAAGCTGACGCCGGGCCTCGCCAACATCCGCAAGCTGACCAGCGTGACGACCTATGGCGTCGACCGGCTCCGGGCACTCTACTTGTTCGATCCGCCGCGCTCGAATGCCACGCGCTTCCTGCGGGTTGTGTGCAACAAGAAGGTGAAGGTGGATTACCTCGCCCTCTATGGGATCAATAACATGACGGAAGCGCGCGCGGCCAAGTTCCTGGCGAAGGTCCGCAAAGAAATGCTGGCTTTCTGACCATGGGCGATCGCCGCGTTGACCCGAATCAGGGCGCGGCCGATGCCGCCGCGCCGATCGTTTCCTTCCAGGACGTCTCGCTGACCTTCGGGACAGGCGTCGAGGCCCTGCGGGGCATTAATCTCGATATCCGCCCCGGCGAATTCATCAGCATTTTGGGCCCCTCGGGCTGCGGCAAGTCCACCTTGCTGCGCATCGCCGCCGGGCTGATCGACTATACCGACGGGGCGCTCCACGCGGATCGCTCCCACATCGCCTTCACCTTTCAGGATGCGACGCTGCTGCCCTGGCGCACGGTGCGCCGTAATGTCGAGCTTCTGCTGGAATTGCGCGGCGTCGGGCGGGAGGAGCGGCGCCGGGTGGCGCAGGAGAAGATCGCACTGGTCGGCCTGAGCGGCTTTGAGGAGCAATATCCCAAGCATCTCTCCGGCGGCATGAAGATGCGCGTGTCGCTGGCCCGCGCCCTGACCCTCGATCCCACGCTGTTCATGTTCGACGAGCCTTTCGGCGCGCTGGACGAGATCACGCGCGAGCGGCTTAACGATGAAGTGCAGACCCTGCAGTTGCGCCAGCAATTCGCGGCGATGTTCGTGACGCACTCCGTGTCGGAGGCGGTCTTCATGTCGTCCCGCGTCATCGTGATGTCTGCGCGACCGGGCCGCATTGTCGGCGCCTACGACATCCCGTTCCCGTTTCCGCGCGATGACGCGGTGCGCTTCTCGCCGCAATTTGCGGAATTGTGCGGAACGCTCTCGGCGGCGCTGCGGGATGCATCGGGAGGTGTGAAATGACCAAAGCGACCTATTTTCCGCCCCGCGCTGCCCGCACAAAGGCCAGTCCCGCTGCACGCTGGGTCGCGCGACTGCTGCCCCCGCTGCTGCTCGGCCTCCTGCTCGCGGCCTGCTACGCTTATGCGCGCGCCGATCTTGAGGAGTATCGCCAGTTCCTGATGCCCGGCCCCAGCGAGATCTGGGAAGGCGCCTTCGCTTCAGCCGCCGTGCGCGCGGAACTGCTGCGTGCCGCCGGCGTGACGGCGCAGATTGCGCTCACGGGTCTGGCCGTGTCGATTCCGGGCGGGATGCTGCTCGGCGTCCTCATGTTCCGCTCCTTCTGGATCGAGCGGGCCGTCGCGCCTTATCTGGTTGTGCTGCAGTCGATCCCGGTGCTGGCGATCATCCCGCTTATCCAGTCGCTGCTCGGCTTCGGCTTCCTGCCCAAGGTGCTGATCGTCGCCCTGTTTACCTTCTTCGCCATTCCCACGACTTTGCTGCTCGGCCTCAAGAGCCTCGACAAGGGCATTGGGGAGCTGTTCCGGCTGGAAGGAGCGGGCTGGGGCACGACGTTGCTCAAGGCGGGCATCCCGTCCGCGCTGCCGTCGCTCTTTGCCGGCATTCGCATTGCGGCGAGCCTCGCGGTGATCGGCGCCATCGTCTCCGAGCTGTTCTTCGTCTCGGGCGATGGCGGGCTGGGCCAGATGCTGGTCAACTCGAAGATCGATTTCCTCTACGAGCAGATGTATGCCGCGCTCATCGTCTCAGCGGTGATGTCGATCGGCGTCTATCTGTTCTTCGGCTGGCTCGGCGACCGGCTCTTCTCCCACTGGCACGATTCGGCCGGGGCAAAGGGATGATGCGGCGGGCACGTCATGCCGTGTTGGCCGCGCTGGCCTTGCTCGGCGCGGGCGCGCAGGCTGCGCCGGTCGCGCAGGGCGCCTTCGCCCGGGAGCATTACCGCACACCGTTGGCTAGGGCCTGTCCCAATCCGGTCGTCGTGCAGCTCGACTGGTTGCCGCAGGCCGAGCATGGTGGGCTGTTCCAGCTGATCGGTGGCGGCGGGAAGATGAGCCAGGGGCGCTATCAAGGCCCGCTCGGCGCGACCGGGATCGACCTGCTGATCCTGGTGGGCGGCAAGGGCATCGGCCTTGGCGACGCCGAGACGCCGTTTTCCGCGCTCTACATGGGCAATAGCCGCGCGGGCCTTCGCCCGCATCTTGCGCTGGTCGATCAGGATAATGCCTTCATCTTCTCGCGCCGCTTCCCGGCTACGGGCGTAGTGGCGATGCTCGACAAATCGCCCATGGGTCTCTTTTGGGACCGGGCGACCTATCCGCGTGGTTTCCGGTCGGTGGCTGACCTGCGCGCGTTCGCGCAGTCGGGGAAAGGCAAGATCTACCTCTCTACAACCCGGCGCACATTCGGGCGCTATCTCATCAATAACGGCCTGCCCAAGGATGCGGTGCAGGAGGGCTATAATGGCGACGCCGAAACCTTCGTCCTGAACCGCGGGCGCTGGCTCAATCAGGGCAGCATCACCAGCGAGGGCTATCAGTTCGCCCATGGCAAGCGCTGGAACAAGCCGGTGGATTTTCTGCTGCTCTCGGACATGGGCTATCCGCTTTATCCCGGCATGGTCTCGGTCGCGACAAACCGGCTCAACGAGCTGGCCCCGTGCCTCAAGGGTCTGGTGCCATTGCTGCAGCGCGCACAGGTGGATTATATCCGCGCGCCGGGCGAGGTGAACGACCTGATCTACCGGTTCAACGAGGGCGGCTTCGCGGCGCCCTGGTGGAAGACCTCGCGTGAGTTGCTGGCAGCGGCCTCTGCCGTTTCGCTCTCGCGCGGCATCGTCGGCAACGGTCCGAACAAGACTATGGGCGATTTCGACATGGCCCGCAGCGCTGTGCTCCTCTCCCGGCTCAAGCCCTATCTCGACATTCGCGCCAAACCGAATGTGAAGCCGCAGGATGTGGTGACCAACCGCTTCATCGATCCCTCGGTCGGCCTGCGCTGATGCCCGTGATTCTCGATGGCGATGCCGCTGCGGCGGCATGGCGCGCGCGGATTAAGGCGCGGGCGGACGAGAGCGCATTCATGCGGTCGGGGCATCGGCCGTGCCTCGTCACGGTGCTCGTCGGCGATGATGAGGCAAGCCGGGCCTATGTCTCGCGCAAGCATCAGGATTGCGAGGCGCTTGGCTTTGCTTCCCGCCAGATCGACCTGCCTGCCAGCATCTCGGAGGCCGATCTGCTGGCGCTGATCGACATCCTCAACCGCGACGCCGCCTGTCATGGGCTGATCGTGCAACTGCCGCTCCCTGCGCACATCGATGCCGGCGCGGTGATCGAGGCGATCAGCCCGGACAAGGATGTGGACGGGCTCCACCCCCTCAATCTGGGGCGGATGCTGGCCGGTCAACCTGCGTTGCGGCCCTGCACACCGAGCGCGATCCTCGCTCTGCTGCGTGAGTATGATGTGCCGCTGGCCGGGCGCCGCGTCGCAATCATCGGGCGCGGGCTGCTGGTCGGTCGGCCGCTCGCCATGATGCTGGCCGACAGGGATGTCGATGCGGTCGTCACCGTGCTTCATCGCGGCATGGCGGATCTGACGCCCGTGCTGCGCGAGAGCGACGTGATCATCGCCGCAGCCGGCCAGCCCGATCTTGTGCGTGCCGACATGGTGCGACCCGGCGCCTGCGTCGTCGGAGTCGGGATTAGCTATGTCGATGGGCAGATGGTGTCGGACATTGCCGAGGATGTCGCGCAGATGGCCGGCTGGGTGACGCCGCGCCACGGATCGGTGGGGCCGATGACCCGCGCCATGCTGATGCGCAACCTGCTGGACGCGGCGCTCAGCCAGACCTGAGCGCCGCCTGTTTTCCGATGTTCGATTATCCCCGCGCCGGGCCGATGGCCGCGGCGAGCTGGGCCTGATATTCTTCCATCCAGTCCGCATCGGCAGGCGCATTATAGGCGCCACCGCGCGCGCCGTTGACGATCTCGGGATCGTCTACGCCGGGGGGCACCGTGCCGGCATCCTGCAGCGCGCGGGCTGCCTTGATGATGCGCTTGCGGGTCTGCATGATCATCAGGTCGCTGGTGACGAGGTGCTCGTTGGAGCGGTCCACGATGTCGCCCATGCTCTCGGTGATATACTGGTCCTGCAGCGTGATGCCGGTCACGCCGGTGAAGCTCACCTCATTCTGCGCGGTGCGATCGACCTCGTAATCATTCTCGGCATTCTGGGCGAGCTTCCAGCGGCCGAACCAGTCGCTGCTATTGGGCAGGAAATTGTGGCGGAATTCCAGGCCCGCGATGGTGTTGCCATCCACCGTGGTGCGCAGTGGCTGGGTGCGTTTCACCCAGGCGAAGTTGAAGACCATGGTGTGGGTATCGTCCATCGGCACCCAGGCATTGGCGGTGACGTTGTCGGAGAAGGTGCCATCCGGGAACAGCGCCCAGAAAGGGAAGATATACTGGCAGATGCGCCAGTAGAGGCCCTCGCCATCGGCAGAGGGGCGATAGGCGCCCGCCATCGTGCCCCAGTCGGTATCCGTCACCTTGAAGTCAGGCGCGCGCTTGGTCACCGCGACGCTGTGCATGTTGGTCGCATCGACGTCCTCGTCGGCCACGCTGCCGACATGCAGAAAGCCGAAGTGGCTGGTGTCGATGTCACCTTCCAGCGCCTGCAGCCAGTTGCACTCGCGCTGGGTGAGCGTCACGCGCAGTTCGGCATCCGGCAGCATCGTGGCTTCGATGCAGGGGAGGGGCGGCGGCGTCTCGCGCTCGCCCATATACACCCAGACCACACCGGCGCGCTCGGCGGTGCGATACACCTTGGCATGGACGCGCGGCTGGAACTTGGCGGCGTCGGCTTCCGAGACGTTCGGCATGTCCAGGCACTTGCCATTCACGTCGAACTTCCAGCCATGGTACACGCAGCGAATGCCGCCCTTTTCGTTCCGCCCGAAGAAGAGCGAGGCGCAGCGGTGCGGGCAGCGATGGTCCATCACGCCGACCCGGCCCTCGCTATCGCGGAAAGCGAGCAGCTTCTCTCCGAGCAGCATCAGGCGCAGCGGCGCGCCGTCTGCGGCGATCTCCGATGAGGCGCAGGCCGGAATCCAATATTGGCGCATGACGGTGCCCATCGGCGTGCCGGGGCCAACGCGCGTCATCAGTTCATTATTCGCAACCGAAACCATGCAACCTTCCTTCTTTCAGATGTCCGCGAGCGCGTCTTGATTGTCCCAGGCCATCATCTTGCCGGGGTTGAGCAGGCCCTTGGGGTCGACTTCCCGCTTGAAGGCCAACTGGACGTGGTTGACCTGCTTCATGCCGCCTTCCTCGATGGTGTAGACATGCGGGTTGAACTGACGGCAGCCGCGCTGCTCATGATAGACCATGATCTCGTTCAGTCGCTCCTCTGTGGTGAAGCGCACCATCTGGATGGCCGAACAGCTTATGGCCGGGCCGCTGCGGGTAAATTCGAGGTGAAACATCACCTCCTCGCCGAAATGGCGCTGGAGTTCGTCGGCCAGTTCCACGCAATTCTGGGCCGGCAGCAGCGTTTGCAAATAGGTCAGCGTCGGGTCGACCTTGAGCGCCTGCAGCGTCGTATGATTCCAGCACAGCTCGTAGAGCGGCACGCGCTTGCCCGTGGCCGGCGCCGTGCGGCTGTCGTGCGCGATGCGTCCGCCATGAGCGGCGACGAGCGTCTCGAACCCCTCCCAGGACTGGCTGGCGACCATCACCAGCGCGCAGGCTTCATCGGCGCGGACATATTGCGCGATGGGGCGCAGATAGGTGTGGGCGATCGGCGGGGCCATCACCCCGCACTGCTTCTTCACCAGGCCCGGACTTTCGGCGAACGCCTTGCCGAAGCGGGCGGCGCTCAGCAGATCGTCGAACGTGACGACCGCATCGATCCACAATTGCGCATTGGCGAGCGGCAATTCCAACTCGGTGATGATACCGGTCACGCCATAGCTGTGGTTGAACTTGGCAATGTCGGCGCCGCGCAGCTCCAGCACGCGCGGCTCGGCTTCCAGCGTCACGAGCCGGGCGCCGAGAATATTGCCGGTCTCCCGCAGCATCCCCCAGTTGATCGAGCCAACGCCGCCCGATCCGCCGGCAATGAACCCGCCGACGGTCGCGACGGTGCGGGTGGAGGGGTGCAGCCGCATCTCATAGCCATGCTCGGCCAGTTCCTGATCGAGCGTGATGAGGCGCTTGCCGGCCTGCACGCGGCACACGCCATCCTTCACCCACAGGAGCTGGTCCATCGCGCGCATGTCGAGCAGGGCGCCGCCCCGGATCGGCATGGCCTGGCCGTAATTGCCGGTGCCGCCGCCGCGCACCGTCAACGGCACGTCATGGGCGTAGCAGGCCGCCGCGATTTCCAGAATGTCGGCTTCGGAATGCGCTTCGAGCAGTACGTCGCCGGTTACGTCGGCGAGCTGGCGCTTGAGGATGGGGCTGTACCAATAATAGTCCCGGCTCATCCGGCGCACCGCTGCGGCATCGGTGATGACCTTCGGCCCCTTCAGTGCGTCGATCAGACCATTCAAGTTCATAGGCTTCGATTCCGTTTCAATCCTGCGCGGCGCCGGGGCGGATCGCGATCATCCTTGCGCTCGGTCGAGCAGTAGTTATACATAAACTGCTTACTAAGAGAAGAGGGGAATCTGGGATTTGCGCGTGCGGGTCGTAGATTGGGTCGCCGAAATAGGGCAGAAACACAGCGGCGGGCGCGGTTGCGTCCGGCAGCGTTCCTGCGGTTTTGAGGAATAAAGGCAATGCTTGAATATTGGCAGGATATGACGACGCGCGACTTCCAGTCCGTGGATGCCGCGCGCGATATTGCCCTCATGCCGGTCGCTGCTATCGAGCAGCACGGGCCGCATCTGCCGGTCTCCGTCGATGCCGATATCAATGCGGGTGTCGTCGCGGCAGCAGCGCGTCACCTGGCGGACGGCGTGCGTGTCGTGGCGCTGCCGATGCTCGCCATCGGCAAGAGCAATGAGCATATGGCCTTCCCCGGCACGCTGACGGTGGGGACCGAGACGCTGCTGCGCTACTGGATCGATATCGCCGAGTCCGTCCTGCGCGCCGGTTTCCGCAAGATCGTCGTGCTGAACTCGCATGGCGGCCAGCCCCAGCTTGTCGAGATTCTGGTGCGGGAACTGCGGGTGCGCCACGGTGCTCTGGCCGTCTCCGCGAGCACCTATGGCTTTGGCGTGCCGGAGGGCCTGTTCAGCGAGGACGAGCTGCATCATGGCATTCATGCCGGCGCGGTAGAAAGCTCGATGATGCTCCACCTGCGTCCCGATCAGGTGAAGCGCGAGCTGATGGCTGATTTCCCCTCGACCGGCCCGGCGATTGCGCGCGATTATGATGAGCTTCGGCTCGAGGGCGCGGTGGGCATGGGCTGGATGACGCAGGACATCAATCCGGACGGGGCGATCGGCAATGCCAGCCTCGCCAATGCCGATCATGGCGCCCAATGCCTCGACCATGCCGGGCGCGGCCTCGCGCGCCTGCTCGCCGATGTCAGCCGCTACCCCTTGCCGGAGTCCCGCGCATGAATCCCGCCGTCTATCTCTCCCGCGCCACCGAGTTGCAGGCGTTCCGTATCGCACCGACCGACACCAATTATTTCGTCATCCTGCATGACAAGGCCGTGCCCGGCTTCGAGCATGTGTGCGTCGTCGAGATTTTCGAGCCCGGCGGCAAGACACCGCCGAACAGTCACAAGGCCGCCTTCGAGTTCTTCTATGTGCTGGAAGGGGAAGGGCGGGCGACCTGCGATGGAGCCAGCGTGTCGCTCAGCCGGGGCAGCGCCATGCTGCTGCCGCCCGGCGGCCTGCATGTCATCGAGAATACCGGGCCGGGCAAGCTTTACACGCTGACGGTGATGACGCCGGACGAGGGCTTTTCCGACCTGATCCGCTCCGGCGTGCCGGTCGATCTCGATGCCAGCGATATCGCTCTTCTCTCAGGAGACGCATGATGCCGGACCGGACAGCCTCCTATCATCGCCTCGGCAGCTCGCCGCGCCGCGCGTGGCAGGTGAATGCGCAGGAGGCCATTCTCGCGCAGGGCGACCAGCCGCGCCGCGTAGTCGCCTGCGAAGCCGCGCCGCAGAATCTGCAGATCGATCTGGCGCGCACGGCGATTGTCGTGGTGGATATGCAGAACGACTTCTGCCACCCCGATGGCTGGCTGGCCTCAATCGGCGTGGATATTTCCGCCGCGCGCGCGCCCATCGCGCCGTTGCAAGCACTGCTGCCGCGTCTGCGGGCTGAGGATGTGCCCGTCATCTGGCTCAACTGGGGCAATCGGCCGGACCGGATGAACCTCAGCCCCTCGATCCTCCATGTCTACAAGCCGGACGGCACCGGCACCGGCCTCGGCGATCCGCTGGCGAATGGCGCGCCAGTGCTGGAGGAAGGAAGCTGGGCGGCCGCCGTGGTCGACGAACTGCCGATCGCGCCGCAGGACGTGTGCGTTTCCAAATATCGCATGTCCGGCTTCTGGGACACGCCGCTGGACAGCATCCTGCGCAATCTGCGGGTGGATACGGTGCTGTTCGCGGGCGTGAACAGCGACCAGTGCGTGCTGGCGACACTGATCGATGCGAATTGCCTGGGCTATGATTGCGTGCTGCTCACCGATTGCGCGGCCACCACTTCGCCCGCCTTCTGCGCCGAGGCGACGCTTTACAACGTGAAGCAGTGCTTTGGCTTTACGACCGATTCGGCGGCGCTTGTCGCGGGCATGGATGCGGCGAGGGGGCAGGAGCGCGCGTGATGGAGATCAACAAGCCCGCCGTCCTCGCGGAGGTGACCGCGCTGGTGGATGCATACGAACGCGCGCTGGGAGACAATGACATCGCCATGCTGGATGGCATGTTCTGGCAGTCGCCCCGCGCGGTGCGCTATGGCGTTGGCGAATGCCTGTACGGGATCGAGGAAATCCTCGCCTTCCGCAAGGCGCGGGCGGGCGGCTCGCCGCCGCGCACGATCCGGCGGATGGAGATCACCACCTTCGGCGATGATTTCGCGACGGCCAATGTCGAGTTCCAGCGGATCGGCGGCGCGGTCATCGGACGCCAGAGCCAGAGCTGGGCGCGGCTGCCGGAGGGATGGCGCATCGTCTCCGCCCATGTCTCGCTGCAGGGTAGCGGCCACTGACGGCACGCCCCCGCGCGGGCTGACGTCAAAGGCCCGCCGCCTTGCCGTCGCTGCGCGGATCGCTCGCGCCTTCCAGCTGCCCATCGGCATGGCGGACGATGGCGCCGGCATGGCCCATCATCGCCGTCATCGGTGCGACCAGCTCCACCTCATGCCCCGCCGCGCGAAGCTGCGCATAAAGCGCCGGGTCGAAGCGGTCCTCCAGCTTGAGTGATGTGCTCTCTTCCCCCCATGTCCGGCCGAGCAGCCAGCGCGGTGCGGAGATCGCCTGCTGCAACGGCACGCCGAAGCGGGCATAGCGGCTGAACAGAGCGGCCTGCGTCTGTGGCTGGCCTTCGCCACCCATAGTGCCATAGGCCATCACCCGGCCGTCATCGAAATGCGCCAGCGCGGGATTCAAGGTGTGGAACGGCTTGCGGCCGGGCTTGAGGGCATTCCAGCCCTCGTCGGCGAGGCGGAAAGAGCAGCCGCGATTCTGCCATGTGATGCCGCTCTGCGGGAGCACCAGGCCCGAGCCGAACTCGAAATAGGTGCTCTGGATGCAGCTCACCACCTGCCCGCGCGCATCGGCAGCGGCGAACCAGCAGGTATCTCCCAGGGCCGAGGGACGGGGCCACGGCATGGCTCGCGCCGGATCGATCGCCTGCGCCATCCGGTCCAGGCCCGCCGCGTCATCGAGCAGCGCCTGCGGATCGATCTCCATGAAAGCCGGATCGCCGACATGCGCATCGCGGACCAGAAAGGCCTGCTTGGTCGCCTCGACCAGCCCGTGCAGATGCGCGAAACTTTCGGCCTGTTCCGCCGGCAACCGGTCGAACAGCGCGAGGATCAGCAGCGACGCGAGGCCCTGCGTCGGCGGGGCGGTATTGTAGAGCGTGGCGTCGCGCAGCCGCACGGTGAGTGGGGCAGGCGAGGTCGCGCGGTGGGCCGCCAGATCCTGAGCCGTCACCGGACTGCCGAGCTGGGTGAGATCATCGGCGATCCGCTCGGCGAGCGCGCCGCGATAGAAGCTGTCCAGCCCATCCTCGGCCAGCATTCTCAACGTTTCGGCGAGTTGCGGCTGGCGCAGCGTTTCGCCCTGGCGGAGCGGGCGGCCCTCCGGCTCGAAGATCGTGCGATAGGCGCCCGGTACGCATGTCAGTTCGTCCGATTTGCTCGCGGCCAGTTCGGCGCCGCCGGCGGTCACCGCCACGCCCTGTTCGGCACGGGCAATGGCGTCCGCGAGCAGGCGATGCAGGGGGAGGGGAGAGGCCAGCGAGGACCGCGCCAGATCCCATCCGGAGACCGTGCCCGCCACGGTATTGGCGGCGAGCGGCCCGCGCCAGGGAATGGCCGACAGGCCGGCATAGGCATCGCCAAGCGCCAGAGGACTGCGCCCGCAGGCGTCGATGGCCCAAACCCGGCCGTCTGGCTCGTGGATCAGCCAGAAACCATCCCCGCCGATTCCCGTCATGTGCGGATAGACCGCGGCGAGGCACGCGGCGGTGGCAATCGCCGCCTCGATGGCCGTGCCGCCATCCCGCAGGATGGACAGGCCGGCTTCGCTGGCCAGATGATGGGGCGCGGTGACCATTCCGTGGCTGCCGTGGGCACTGTCTTGCATGATCATGGTCCTTTCCGATCAGCGCATCCCGTCCGCTGCGGGTGCACTAGTATGCATCTTCTGCATAACTTTCAACTTCACGTCGTCCAGACCCATGTCTATGCTCCGGCTCGGTTGTGCCACCCAGCTTCCTTCTCCCGGAGAGATGCCATGCTCAAATCCCCTCTCGCGTTCCTCCTCGCCATGTCGGCGCTGGCCAGTCCGGCCATGGCCGCGACCGTGGATGCGCGAGCGACCGGTGCCATCGAGCAATCCATCAAGCAGAGCACGCCGGACCTGATCGCCCTCTATCGCGATCTGCACGCCAATCCCGAGCTGAGCCTGGCGGAAACCCGCACGGCCGCGCGGCTGGCGCAGGAAATGCGCAAGCTGGGGCTGGAGGTCACGGAGAAGGTTGGCGGGACCGGCGTCGTCGCCGTGCTGCGCAATGGCGAGGGGCCGGTGGTGCTGATCCGTGCGGACATGGATGCCCTGCCGATGAAGGAGCTGAGCCAGTCGCCCTTCGCGAGCACCCGTGAGGCGCCGTATCAAGGCAAGACCACGTTCGTCGCGCATAGCTGCGGCCATGATCTGCACATGGCCTGGTGGGTCGGCACGGCGAAAGCCATGCTCGCCATGCGGGACCAGTGGCGCGGGACGATGCTGTTCGTCGCGCAGCCGGGCGAGGAAAGCGGGCAGGGCGCGCGCAAGATGGTCGAGGACGGTCTGTTCACGCGCTTCCCCAAGCCCGATTACGGCTTTGCGGCCCATGTCGGCAATGATGCCGTCGGGCGGATCGTGGTCAAGCAGGGTGCCTTTACCAGCAATTCGGACACCATCCGGATCACTTTCAAGGGCAAGGGCGGTCACGGCTCGATGCCGAGCCGCACCATCGATCCCATCGTGATGGGCGCGCGCTTCGTCATGGATGTGCAAACCGTGGTCAGCCGGCAGAAGGATCCGTTTGAGTTCGGGGTCGTGACGGTCGGCTCGTTCCAGGCGGGCACGGCGGCCAATATCATCCCGGACACGGCATCGCTGGCCCTGACGCTGCGCTCCTTCTCGCCGGAGGTGCGCGAGCAGCTGGTCGAGGGCGTGAAGCGCACGGCACTCTCCGTCGCGACCATGTCGCAGGCGCCCGAACCGGTGATCGATCACAGCAGGGGCGCGGCATCAGTCATCAATGACGATGATCTCGCTGCAAAAACCGCAGCTGCCCTGCGCACGGCGGGGTGGGACGACATTGCGCTGATCGCGGCCAGTGCGCCGGGCGGTTCGGCCAGCGAGGACTATTCGGAACTGGTTTCAGCCAGCGGCATGCGCTCGGTCTATCTGGGTGTCGGCGGCTATCTGCCGTCAGTCATCGCCGATTATGCCAAGCGTGGCGAGCCGCTCCCGACAAACCACTCGCCCTACTTCCTGCCGGACGCCGAAAGCGCCATCCCAACGGCCATACGCAGCCTGTCGGTCGCGGCCCTCTCGGTGTTGGCCAATCCCAAATAAGCTTGGTGCGCGGATCAGACCCGCATCGGCATGAGCACGTAAAGCGCCGGCGCCTTCTCATTCTCGCGGATGAGCGTCGGCGCGGCGGCGTCGGCGAGGTGGACTTCCACCGAGTCGCCTTCGACCTGTCCGAGAATGTCGAGCAGATAGCGCGCGTTGAAGCCGATCTCGATGGGCGCGGCGCTGTAGTCGCCGGGCACTTCCTCGGCGGCGGTGCCGTTTTCCGGGCTGGTGACGGAGAGGGTGATCTTGTCCTTCTCCAGCGCCATCTTCACGGCACGGGTCTTCTCGGTGGCGATGGTCGCGACGCGGTCCACGCCTTCCTCGAAGCTGCGCGGATCGATCTTGAGCAGCTTGTCGTTGCCGGTCGGAATCACCCGGCTGTAATCCGGGAAGGTGCCGTCGATCAGCTTGCTGGTCAGCACCGCATTGCCAAGGTCGAAGCGGATCTTGGTGGGCGAGAGGTCGATGCGCACGCTGCCGTCCACTTCGTCGAGCAGCTTGCGCAGCTCGGCAATGCATTTGCGCGGAATGATGATGTCCGGCATGCCCTCGGCGCCATCGGGGCGCACGACCGTCACGCGGGCGAGGCGGTGGCCGTCGGTCGCAGCGGCCTTCAGCACCGGGGCGGGGTCTTCCGCGACGTGCAGGAAGATGCCGTTCAGATAATAGCGCGTCTCCTCGGTGGAGATCGCAAAGCGCGTCTTGTCGATGATCTGGATGAGCGAGGCGGCCGGCAGCTCGAAGCTGGTGGGCAGCGCGCCTTCCGCGATGATCGGAAAGTCGTCGCGCGGCAGCGTCTGCAGGTTGAAGCGCGCACGCCCGGCTTGCACGAGCATCTTGCCCTCGGCGGCTTCCAGGCGGACCTGGCTGCCCTCTGGCAGCTTGCGCGCGATGTCGAACAGCGTGTGGGCCGAGACCGTGGTGGCGCCCGGCGTTTCCACCTGCGCCTGCACATTCTCGACGATCTGCAGATCGAGGTCGGTGGCCATCAGCTTGATGGCGCCGTCGCCGGTCGCGTCGATCAGCACGTTCGAGAGAATCGGGATCGTGTTGCGCCGCTCCACGACCGACTGGACATGGCCGAGGCTCTTCAGGAGCGTCGCACGTTCGATGGTGGCCTTCATCCCTCTGGTGTCCGTTTCTTATCCGGTTGATGGAGTCGGAGCGAAGGAGTCCGCTCTTGGAGCCTCTTTCCTTATCGAAATTGCCGCATGGGGCAAGTCGCCCCGAGAAAAAAGCGCGTACCCACCCGGCGCCGTCTTGTGTTCGCGGGCGCGTTACGCTTTGTCCGGCGGCATGACGCTCACCCGCCCTGTCCGTGCGCTCGCTCTGCTGCTGATCGGCGCCGCGCTTGCCGCGGCCGGGAGCGCGCGGGCGCGGGATGTGCTCGGCGTGTTCGAGGGCTGGGGCGCGTTCCGGGATCCGAACGCTCGGCGCTGCTTTGCCATGGCCCAGCCGATGGCCGGGGGCTGGGAAGCATCGCCCTGGCGCCCGTTTGCCGCCATTGGCTACTGGCCTCGCGCCGGGCTGCGCGGGCAGGTGAATATTCGCCTCAGCCATCAACTTGCCAAGGATACGCACGCGGTTCTGTCCCTCGGCGGCAGGCAATTCGCGCTGGTTGGGTCCGAGGCGGATGTCTGGGCGGCGGACCCAGCAAGCGATGCGGCGATCATCGCCGCGATGCGCACCAACCGGACGATGAGCATCTCCGGCCGGGCGCGGGCCGGCGGCCGCTTTACCGATCGCTATGCCTTGGGCGGTGCCGCCACCGCCATCGATGCGGCGGCGCTGGGCTGCGCGCGGCGACGTTAAGCGCTGCTTTGCCGGTCCCGCCATGCGTTGACAGCGCTCTTGTTGCATTGCAGCATGCGGCGCATCGTCCGGGGAGACCATGCTTCATGTTCTATCGCCACGCCCTAGGGGCAGTCATTGGCTGCCTGATCGCCGCCCCACTGGCTGCGCAGCTGCCCGACCCATCGCCTGACCGGATCAATGCCTGGTGGGGCCATGTCGAGGAACTTGCCAGCGACGCCAATGAAGGGCGCGGAGCCGGCACGCCGGGCTATGATCGCGCGGCCGATTATGTCGTCGAGGCCTTTCGCAACCTCGGGGCGCGGGCGGCGGGAACGGACGGCTATTTCCAGCGTGTCGATCTGGTCGAGCAGCGCTTCGATCAGCCGGCGAGCACGGCGGTGCTCAAGCGCGCATCGGGCGATGTGGTTCTGGCGACCCCGCAGGATCTGTTCTTCCGTGGCAATACGCCCATGCCGGCCAGCATCGACGCGCCGCTCGTCTTTGCCGGCTATGGCCTCTCCATAGCCGAGGCCGGTCACGACGATTTCGCGGGGATCGACGTCAAGGGCAAGGTTGTGGTCGTACTCTCCGGCGGCCCGGCCGACATTTCGGGCGCGCTGAAGTCGGATGCGCGCTCGGCGCGCGCGAAGCTGCTCGCTGAGCGGGGTGCCTTGGGCATGATTGCGCTCACCACCCCCAAACAGGTCGAGATCCGGTGGGAGCGGCAGGTCGGCAATGCGAGCCTTTCCTCCATGTATCTGGCCGATCCGGCGCTGCGCGATGTCTCGGTGCCCTTCATGATGGCGACCCTCTCGCCGGAAAAGGCCGGCCTGCTGTTCGAGGGTACGGGGCAGAGCTTCGAGGCGCTGTCCGCCCTGTCGGACACATCCGCGCCGCTGCCCGTCTTCGATCTGCCGGCCCGTTTTGCCGCGACGATTAAGGCGACCCAAAAGCCGCTCAGCAGCAACAACATCATCGCGGTCCTGCCCGGATCGGACCCGGCACTGGCCTCGGAATATGTCGTCCTCTCGGCGCATCTGGATGGCTATGGCATCGGAACGCCGGTCAATGGCGATGCCATCTATAACGGGGCGTTCGATAATGCCGTCGGCGTCGCCAGCATGATCGAGGCGGCCAAGGCGCTGGCGGCGGCGCCCCAAAAGACCCGCCGCTCGATCCTGTTCGCCATCGTCACGGCAGAAGAGAAGGGCCTGCTTGGCTCGCGCTATTTCGCCAATCGTCCCACGGTGCCGACCGGCTCGATCGTGGCGAACATCAATCTGGACATGCCGCTGCCGATCTTTCCGCTGACCAGCATCACGCCCATCGGCTATGAGGAGAGCACCCTTGGTGCTCATGCGCAGGCGGTGAGCGAGGCGATGGGCCTGCCCATCGTCCCGGACCCCAAGCCGGATCGCAACGTGTTCATCCGGTCGGATCAATATAGCTTCATAAAGCAGGGCATCCCGGCGCTCTTCCCCAAATATGGTTTCAAGCTCGGGACGCCGGAAGAGGCGGTGGAGGCCGCGTGGCGCGCGAACATCTACCATTCTCCCCAGGATGATCTTCTGCAGCCGGTAATGAAGGCCGAGGGCGTCAAGCTGACCGACTATGTCATTGCGCTCACCCAGCGCGTCGCCAACGCGCCAGAGCGCCCGCGGTGGCTGGAGACCAGCTATTTCAAGCGCTTTGCGAACTAGTCAGCCCGCCGTCAATCTCGTTCGCGGCGGATGATCGCGTAGGTTTTCGGGGCGAGATGGAGATCCCATTGCTGGCCCTGCGCATCGCGCGCGTCATCGACCTCCCAGCGGTTGTCGTCGATGTCGAACTCGATCTCGTCCCAGCTTTTGAAGCCCGCGTCGTGTAGCACAGCCGTGATGGCCTTCGCCTCCTCCGGGGTCGGGGCACGGTCCGCGGCGAAAGCGGGCGTCGCGCAGGCGAGCGAGGTCAGGGCGGCGAGGGGGAGCGGGAACGTGAACTTCATGGATTAATCCTCCGATAGGCGCCGAAGGATTCCACGGCGAATGGCGTACGTGGAATGATGTGCCTCGGGCGCGGTGGGGCGTCCGACATCACGCTTGCCAGCAAGCGCCAGAGGGGCCCGGACGACCAGAGCGTAACGGCTCCTCGCTCGCCGGGTTCCCGTGACGACGGGAAATCCGGTTTCGTATGGGGATGGTCTGCCGGGATCGGGGTTGGTCAACGCCACTGGCGCAAGCTCCAACATGCGATTATATGCGCCCCATGCCCCACACTGCGACGCCCCTCATGCCGCTCCCCGGCCATGTCGATCCTGTGCCGGTCCCCCGCGCGATCACGCCGCGCGAGGACGGGCGGGTCGATCTCGTTGGTCTCTCCCGCGCCCAGATCAAGGCTGAGCTGAGTGCGGCCGGTCTCGATGAGAAACAGGCGAAGCTGCGCGCCAAGCAGCTCTTCCACTGGCTCTATCATCGCGGTGAGACCGACTTTGAACGCATGACCGATCTGGCCAAGCCGATGCGGGGCTGGATGGCCGAGCGCTTCATCGTCGGGCGGCCCAATGTGGTGGAAGCGCAGATCAGCTCGGATGGCACGCGCAAATGGCTGCTGCGCTCCGACGACGCGCAGGATTATGAAATGGTCTTCATCCCGGACGCGGACCGGGGGACGCTGTGCGTGTCCAGCCAGGTCGGCTGCACGCTCAATTGTCGCTTTTGCCACACCGGCACGATGCGTCTGGTGCGCAATCTGACGCCCGGCGAGATCGTCGGGCAGGTGATGCTCGCGCGCGATGCCCTTGGCGAGTGGCCAAAGGGCAGCATGGCCGGCTTCGGCGAGGTCGAAGAGGAAGAAGACGACGACGCGCCGCAGTACAGCCCGGACGGGCGCCTGCTCACCAACATCGTGATGATGGGCATGGGCGAGCCGCTCTATAATTTCGAGCATGTCCGCGATGCGCTCAAGGTGGTGATGGATGGCGACGGGCTGGCGCTTTCCAAGCGTCGCATCACGCTCTCCACCAGCGGCGTGGTGCCGATGATGGCGCGCGCGGGCGAGGAGATCGGAGTCAATCTGGCCGTCTCGCTCCACGCCGTCACCAAGGAGGTGCGCGACGAGATCGTGCCGCTCAACCGCAAGTTCGGCCTGGAAGAGCTGCTCCAGGCCTGTGCCGACTATCCCGGTGCCAATAATGCCCGTCGCATCACGTTCGAATATGTGATGCTCAAGGACAAGAATGACAGCGATGAAGATGCGCGCGAACTGGTCCGTCTGCTCCGCCACTATCGTCTGCCGGCCAAGGTGAACCTCATTCCCTTCAACCCGTGGCCCGGCGCGCCTTATGAATGCTCCGCCCCGGAGCGGATCAGGCGCTTCTCGGACATCGTGTTCGAGGCGGGTATTTCCGCGCCGGTGCGCACGCCGCGCGGTCGCGACATCATGGCCGCCTGCGGGCAGCTCAAGTCCGCCAGCGAGAAGAAGAGCCGTGCCGAGCTGGATCGGCTCGCGGCCGAGAAGCAGGCCGCGCTCGGCTGATCCGAGGGTTCAGCCGGGGCGCTTCATCAGGAACTGTGTGTCGGGCCGGATCTCATAATAGTCGGCCGGACCTCCGCCCCGCGCCACCGGCACGGCATCGGTGGTGCGATAGATGCCGTCATGCAGGCAGGCCGGATCGATGTGGATGTGGACCACTTCGCCAAAGACCATCACATTACCGCTTTGCGCGCCGGAAAGGCCACGCAGCGGCATGATGTCTGTCACCCGGCATTCGAACTGCACCGGACTGGCCGCCACGCGCGGTGCCGCGATTTCCACCGAGGCGAGCGGTTCGAGCCCAGCGAGCGCGAATTCGTCAATGTCCGGCGCGACCTCTGCGGATGTGGCGTTCATCGCCTCTGCCAGGGAGCGGCCCACCAGATTCCAGGTGAAGACGCCGGTCGCACGGGCATTGATCAGGCTGTCCTTCACGCCGCTGGATGAGAAGCCGATGATCGGCGGGCTGTAGGCGAAGAGATTAAAGAAGCTGTAGGGCGCGAGATTGGGCACACCGGTTGCGCTCACCGTCCCGATCCACCCGATCGGCCTTGGCGCGACGATGGCGTTCAGCGGATTGTGCGCCAGCCCATGACCATCGGCCGGGCGGTAGCTGTGGAAGCTGGGGGTGGTCATGATCGTCTCATCTCCGATGGGCCGAGGCAGCGGAATAGCAGATGGACCGGTCAGGGAAAGCGCCCGCTCTTCTTGAAAGGGGGTGACCGAACGATCCGCCGCGCTATAAACGCGCGCCATGAGAATATTGGGTCGCCTGCTCGGCAAGGTCATCAGTCAGGGCACATTGACCATCCGCTATGCGGATGGGTCGCAGGAAGTGTTGGGAACAGCCGTGAGGGGCTGGCCGGACGTCGCCATCCGCTTCACCGATGATGCCGCCGCACGCGCCATCCTCACCAATCCGGCGCTCGGCGCGGCCGAAGGGTTCATGGATGGCAAGCTCATCATCGAGCAGGGCAGCATCTGGAACCTGATCATGCTGGTGGGGGCCAATTCGCCGCTTGAAAGTGGCAAGACGCTCGATGAGCCGAGCCTGCTCGGCTGGATAGGCGAGCGGATCAAGCACTGGCGTGACAATTACAATAAGCGCGGTCGCTCCAGGGCCAATGTCGCGCATCACTACGACCTGTCGGACAAGCTCTATGCGCTGTTTCTCGACAAGGACCGGCAATATAGCTGCGCCTACTTTACCGACCCCGATGCGGTGAGCCTTGAGCAGGCGCAGATCGACAAGAAGGCGCATATCGCCGCCAAGCTCGACCTGAAGCCCGGGCAGCAGGTGCTGGACATCGGCTGCGGCTGGGGCGGCATGGCCCTGTATCTCAGTCGCGTGGCGGATGTGGACGTGCTCGGCGTCACCTTGTCCGAGGAGCAGCTCAAGGTCGCGCGGCGCAGGGCGCAGGAGGCGGGCGTCGCCGATCGCGTCCGCTTCGAGCTGATCGATTATCGCGATGTGAACGGCACGTTCGATCGCATCGTCTCGGTCGGCATGTTCGAGCATGTCGGCGTGCGCCATTATCGCGAGTTTTTCCGCACCTGCCACAATCTGCTGAAGCCGGACGGGGTGATGTTGCTGCACACGATCGGTCGCCTCAATGGCCCGTCGTCGACGGATGGGTTCATGCGCAAATATATCTTCCCCGGCGGTTACGCGCCGGCGCTGTCGGAGATCATGGAAGGCAGCGAGCCCAACCGCCTGCTGCTGACCGACATCGAAGTGCTGCGCATGCATTATTACTACACGCTCGAGCATTGGTATCAGCGCACGCTTGCGGCGAAGACAGAGATCGTCGCCCTGTATGACGAGCGCTTCTTCCGCATGTGGACTTTCTATCTGGCAGCAGCAGCGTCCGGCTTCCTCTATGGCAGCCAGACGATCTACCAGCTCCAGTTCGTCCGCAATCGCCACACCCTGCCGATCACGCGAGACTATATGGCGCAGGCCGAGGCGCGTTATCGCGCCAAGGGCTGATCCTTGATCGAAAATCTAGCTTTCAATAACGAAGTTTAATCGCTGTTTCAGGCGGCCGCTGTTCGATAATCTCCCCTCAATGAATTTTGATCGGGAAGGATATTGAAATGGACGCGAAAACAAGTGGTTCGCCGTTGGGTTGCCCGATGAAGACGTCCGCAGCCATGCGCTCGCTGCTGGGCCGCACCAACCGCGACTGGTGGCCCAACCAGCTCTCGCTCGAAATTCTCCAGCGAAACGGTCTCTCCACCGACCCGATGGGGGACGATTTCGACTATGCCGCAGCGTTCAAGACGCTGGATTATGAGGCCGTCAAACGCGACCTCCATGCGTTGATGACGGACAGCCAGCCCTGGTGGCCGGCGGATTACGGCCATTATGGCCCGTTCTTCATCCGCATGGCGTGGCACTCGGCGGGCACCTATCGCACCGGTGATGGACGCGGTGGCGCCAATAGCGGGCAGCAGCGCTTCGCCCCGCTCAACAGCTGGCCGGACAACGCCAATCTGGACAAGGCCCGCCGGCTGCTCTGGCCGATCAAGCAGAAATATGGCGCCAAGCTGAGCTGGGCGGACCTGATGATCCTCGCCGGAAATGTCGCGATCGAATCGATGGGCGGTCCGGTGTTTGGCTTCGGCGGCGGCCGCGCCGACGTGTTCGAGCCGGAGAAGGACATCTACTGGGGCACCGAGGAGCAGTGGGTGGGCCAGGAAGGCAATCTCACCCGCATTGACGAGGCCGAGGGCCGCGCGCTGGAGGATCCGCTCGCCGCGATCCAGATGGGCCTCATCTACGTCAATCCGGAAGGGCCGGGCGGCAATCCCGATCCGCTCCAGTCCGCACGTGACATTCGCGAGACGTTCAAGCGCATGGGCATGGACGATGAAGAGACAGCTGCCCTGACGGCCGGTGGCCACACCTTCGGCAAGGCGCATGGCGCGGGCGATGCCTCCAAGATCGGCGCCGAGCCGGAAGGCGCAGACATCGCGCAGCAGGGCCTTGGCTGGCAGTCGAGCCATGAGAGCGGCATCGGCGATCATACGATCACCAGCGGCATCGAAGGCGCGTGGACGCCGACGCCGATCAGTTGGGACATGAGCTATTTCGACATGTTGCTCGACCATGAGTATGAGCTGGTGCGCAGCCCTGCCGGCGCGAAGCAATGGCAGCCGGTCGGCAATCCGCCCGAGACGCTGGCGCCGGCCGCGCACAACCCTGCCAAGCATGTGCCGACGATGATGACCACGGCGGACATGGCGTTCAAGATGGACCCCGCCTATCGGGTGATCATGGAGAAATTTCGCGCGAATCCGGACTATTTCGCGGATTGCTTCGCACGGGCCTGGTTCAAGCTGTGCCACCGCGACATGGGACCGAAGGCGCGCTATCTGGGCCCGGAGGTGCCGACCGAAGACCTGATCTGGCAGGATCCGATCCCCAAGGCCGACCATGCGCCGATCGACGCCGCCGATGTGGCAGCGCTCAAGGAGAAGATCGCGGCATCAGGCCTGTCCGTGGCCGAGCTTGTCACCACCGCCTGGGCCTCGGCCTCGACCTATCGCGGCTCGGACCATCGCGGCGGCGCCAATGGCGCGCGCATCCGCCTTGCGCCGCAGAAGGACTGGGAAGTCAATCAGCCCGCGCAACTGGCCCGCGTCCTGAATGTCTATGAGGGCATCAAGGCGGACTTCGATGCGGCGGCGTCGGGCGGGAAGAAGGTGAGCATTGCCGATCTGATCGTGCTGGGCGGCAGCGTCGGCATCGAGCAGGCCGCCAAGGCAGCCGGGCGCGCAGTGACCGTGCCGTTCATCCCCGGTCGCACCGATGCCGTGCAGGACTGGACCGATGCCGAGAGCTTCGCCGTGCTGGAGCCCAAGGCAGACGGCTTCCGCAATTATCTCCAGGTGCGCTTCAGCGTGCCGACCGAGGAGCTGATGATCGACCGCGCCCAGCTACTGCGCCTGAGCGCGCCGGAGATGACGGTGCTGGTCGGCGGGCTGCGCGTGCTCGGTGCCAATCACAATGGCCGCAAGGAAGGCGTGCTGACGGATCGTCCCGGCCAGCTGACCAACGACTTCTTCGTCAACCTGCTCGACATGGGCACGGCGTGGAAGGAAGTCGATGATCGCGGCGACGAGGTGTTCGTCGGCACCTGCCGCAAGACGGACATGGAGAAATGGACCGCGACCCGCACCGATCTGGTGTTCGGATCGAACTCCCAATTGCGGGCGCTGTCGGAGGTCTATGCGTCGTCCGACGCTGCCGACAAGTTCGTGGCCGACTTCATCGCGGCCTGGGTGAAGGTGATGAACGCCGACCGGTTCGATCTCTCGGCATAATCCCTCTTCCATGACGGATGCTTCGCCGCCCGGCTCCAGACATGGGGCCGGGCGGTTTTGACTCAGGCGAGCGCAAAGCAGCCGCGGTCTTGCCGGATGCTGGGGAATTTCGGGAGGCGATAGCTGCCCCGGCAGGAGGGGGGTGCCGGGGCAGCAGGTGCCCGCGCGGCCGTGGGGAACCGGCGAGCAATGGACGCAGGCTGCAGGCTGCGTTCCGATGCTGACAATAATGCCACCCGGTCAAGAACGAAAATCGATTAAAGTCGTCTCAATGATCGATCTTACCGATGATGGGCGGCCCGCGTGCAGCGGATTGGCGCGCCCGGCGTCCCTCACAGGTTGCGCGTTTTGAGCGACGCTGATAGGCGACCGGCCTGATCCTCGACCTCCAGTTCGAAAGACCCCTGTCGCCATGTCCGACACCATCAAGCGCGTTGTTCTCGCCTATTCCGGTGGCCTCGATACCAGCGTCATCCTCAAGTGGCTGCAAATCCATTATGGCTGCGAGGTTGTGACCTTCACGGCCGATCTGGGGCAGGGTGAGGAGCTGGAGCCGGCCCGGCAGAAGGCGCTGAATGCCGGCGTGAAGCCCGAGCACATCTTCATCGACGATCTGCGCGAGGAATTCGTGCGGGATTATGTCTTCCCGATGATGCGCGCTAACGCCATGTATGAGGGGCTGTATCTGCTTGGCACCTCCATCGCGCGGCCGCTCATCGCCAAGCGCCAGATCGAGATCGGCAAGATGGTCGGGGCCGATGCCGTGTCCCACGGCGCGACCGGCAAGGGGAATGACCAGGTGCGGTTCGAGCTGGGCTATTATGCGCTCCAGCCGGATATCAAGGTCATCGCCCCCTGGCGCGAATGGGATCTGACCTCGCGCACCAAGCTCATCGAGTGGGCCGAGCAGCACCAGATCATGGTGCCCAAGGACAAGCGCGGCGAAGCGCCCTTCTCCACCGACGCCAACATGCTGCACACCTCCTCGGAGGGCAAAGTGCTGGAAGATCCGTGGGAGGAGGTGCCGGACTATGTCTATTCGCGCACCGTCAATCCCGAGGATGCGCCGGACACGCCGGAATATATCACCGTCGATTTCGAAAAGGGTGACGGCACGGCCCTCAATGGCCAGGCGATGAGCCCCGCGACGCTGCTCGAGGCGCTCAACGAACTGGGCCGCAAGCACGGCATTGGCCGGCTCGATCTGGTCGAGAACCGCTTCGTCGGCATGAAGTCACGCGGCATGTACGAGACGCCGGGCGGCACGATCTATGCGCTGGCACACCGCGGCATCGAGCAGTTGACGCTGGATCGCGGCGCTGCCCACCTCAAGGACGAACTGGCGCCGCGCTATGCGGAGCTGGTCTACAACGGCTTCTGGTTCTCACCCGAGCGCGAGATGCTGCAGGCAGCAATCGACCACAGCCAGCTGAAGGTCGCGGGCACGGTCCGCCTCAAGCTCTATAAGGGCAGCTGCATCGTCGTGGGCCGCAAGTCGCCCAATTCGCTCTACAGCGAGAAGGTCGTGACGTTCGAGGATGATGCGGGCGCCTATGATCAGCGGGATGCGGCTGGCTTCATCAAGCTCAACGCCCTGCGTCTGCGCTTGCTCGGGCGCCGCGATATTTAAGGAATGTGGGCCGGCCGCGTCCGGCCCCACTTTTTTGCGCGCAAAAGCGCGTTCAGGCCGGCGTCAGCTCTGGGCCGAGCCCCAGAACAGAACGACCGCCATCACAATCACCGCAAGCACGAGCGAGATGCTCAGCACATAACGGACGATGTGCGGCGTCTGGCCGGCACGGGCGTCTTCGGTGGTCTTGTGAACCTCATCTTCCATCTGAGAACTCCTTTCAATTGAGCCAACGCGCGATGTTGGAGGGTCGTTCCTGAGCATCGGTCGCCTCGGAGTTCCCAAAAGGGCAATGCGCTGGCGCTGAGCCCCTCAAAATGCGTCGCTGCGCACCCACACGCTCACGCTTCCGCCATTCACCCGCGCGGTCAGCCGTCCCTCGTCGTCCGACCAGATTTCTTCCTCGCAATGCCCGAGATAATCGCGGAAGCCCGCGCCGGCATGGTCCGGGCCGAGATCGAAGACCTTGGTGGCATCGCCCGCATTGGTGAGCAGCACGACGCAGCCCGGCGCATCCCCGGTGCCGTGGCGGATGAAGCCGATGGCATGGGGGTCGTCGAACAGGTCGGTCTGCGGGCCATGCGCGAAACGCTGCCGCGCTTCGATCAGCTTCTCGAGGCCGTCAATCGGCGGCATCTCGACCTCATGAGTCTCGCCATCGCCGCCCGTATCCTTGTACCGCGCGCCATAGAGATCGGGATAGAACACGCACGGCACCCCGGCGTCGCGCAGCAGGATCAGCGCATAAGCCAGCGGGCGGAACCAGGTCTCGACGGGTGCTTCCATGGCCTGCAGCGCCTGGGTGTCGTGGTTCGCGACGATCGTCACAGCTCGGTCCGGGGACACCGCCACCAGCGAACCGTCGAAGATCGTCCGCATGTCAAATGCGTCGCCCGCGCACGAGGCCTCGTGAAAGCGGTGATGCAGGGCGACGTCGAACAGAGCGAGCTGATGATCGACGCGGTCGAGATAGGTCTGCAGGGCGGTCATGTCCGGGTGCCAATATTCGGCGACCACGAACAGGTCGTCCGCCACGCTCTCCCGCATATGTCCCACCCAGTCACGGAAGAACCAGGCCGGGATATGCTTGGCGGCATCGAGCCGGAAGCCATCGACCGGAAGCTGCTCGGCCAGCCAGCGGCCCCAATATTTCAGCTCCTCGTAGACGGCGTTGTTGCGGAACTCGATGTCCGATCCCATCAGATAATCGAAGTTGCCGAGTTCCTCGTCCACCTCGGCGTTCCACTCGCCATCCCCATAGTCGTTGACGAGCTTGAACACGCCATTCTCATTGGGCTCGTCGAGATGGTCCACGCCGCTGAAGCAGCGGGCATCCCAGATGAACTTGGAATGGGCGCCATTGCGCCCCGGGAAGGTGAAGCGCGTATAGGCGCGCGCCTCGAAAGCCTCGTCCTCGATCTCGGTGCGGTTATCCGCATTGACCCGGCGCACGCGCACCTGTTCGGTCTGGTCTCCGCCCATCTTGTGATTGAAGACGACGTCGTGGATCACCCGCAATCCGGCATCGCGCAGGGCGGCGCAGGCCCGTTCGAGCGCGGCGCGATCGCCATACTTCGTGGCTACCGTGCCCTTCTGATCGAACTCGCCGAGGTCAAACAGGTCATAGGCATCGTATCCAACCGAATAGCCGCCCGCCGCCCCCTTGCCGGCCGGTGGCAGCCAGACATCGGTGATGCCGATGCCCGCCAGGCTCGCGCTCTTGTCAGCCACCTCATCCCAATGCCGCCCTCCATCCTGCGTGTACCAATGGAAGAACTGGATCAGGGTGCGTGGCGGCATAAAAGTCCGATCTTTGGCTAACGAGCCCAGGATCGGCTCCACGCCGTAACGAAGGTTGGCGGCGGACGTTCCAGCCGGCGTAAAACCGGGCGCTATGGGGCTAACGCGAACAGCAGCCCGGAGGCACGAAAACCTAACCTCGCGCTCGCTCCGCCGCATCACTGGCGAGACGGTCGGCGCGCTCATTCTCCGGGTGGCCGGAGTGGCCCTTTACCCATTGCCAGTCGATCCGGTGGGGCGCGACGGCGGCGAGCAGTTCCTGCCAGAGGTCGGCATTCTTGACCGGTTTCTTGTCGGCGGTGCGCCAGCCATTGCGCTGCCAGCCGTGAATCCAGCGGGTGATGCCGTCCTTCACATAGTTGCTGTCCGTGGACAGGATCACATGGCACGGCCCCTTGAGGGCGTTGAGGCCGGCGATTGCGGCCATCAGCTCCATCCGGTTGTTGGTGGTGTGCGCTTCCCCGCCGGAAAGCTCCTTCTCATGGCCGTTGAAGCGCAGCACCACGCCCCAGCCGCCCGGTCCGGGATTGCCCTTGCAGGCGCCGTCGGTGAACAGCTGAACGGTTTTCACGAGGCCGAGCCGAACAGCGCCGCTGCGTCCGTTTCGGCATAAAAGTCGAGGCGCCGCAGATAGGCCAGCGGATCCTTGCGCGTCACCAGCGCATTGGCGGGCGTGTTGATCCAGTCATAGGCGCGGGTCAGCAGGAAGCGCAGCGCAGCGCCGCGTGCGAGGACAGGCAGCGCGGCATATTCCTCCGCGGTCAGCCCATGCGTCGCGCGATATCCCGCGATCAGCGCCAAAGCCACGGCGCTGTCGAAGTCCCGCCCGTCGGGCCCGAAGCACCAGGCGCCATGCATGATGGCGAGATCATAGGCGCGGATGTCCGTGCAGCTGAAGTAGAAGTCGATCAGTCCGCCGACCTCATCGCCGCGCATCAGCACATTGTCCGGAAACAGATCGGCATGGATGACGCCACGCGCGAGATCCGCCGGCCAATGCGCCTCGAGATAGGCGAGTTCGGTCCGTACGCGTTGTTCCAGGCCCGGCTGGATGGTATCCAGCGCGCCGCCGCAGTCATTGGCGAGGCGGTGCCATCCTTCCGGGCCGAGCGTGTTGGGGCGCTCGCCGGAGAAATCCTCGGCGGCGCGGTGAAACTGCCCCAGCGCCGCGCCGGCAGACCGGGCCTGCGGCGGGGTCGGGTGGGTCACCGAGACGCCGTTCAGAAACTCGATGAGGGCGGCGGGCCGCTCGCACAGCGTCTGCAGTGCCTTGCCCTCGCGATCGTGGATGAAGCGCGGCACCGGGCAGCCACGCGCGCCGACATGGTCGAGCAGATCCATGAAAAAGGGCAGGTCCGCCACATCCACGCGCTTTTCGTAGAGCGTCAGGATGAAGCGGGCGCCTTTGCCGTCCGCGCCGGTCGTGTCGACCAGATAATTGCTGTTCTCGACGCCCTCGGCGATGCCCTTGGCGGCGAGCAGGGTGCCGACATCGTAGCGTTCGAGGAAGAGTGCCAGCGTCTCGGCCGGCACCTGCGTGTAGACAGCCATGGCTCAGGCCGCTTCCAGGCCGCGCGGCAGCTTGAAGGTGATCGATTCGGTGGTGGTGAGCACTTCCTCCTCGGTCACGTCGAAGCGGGTGGCGAGCTTGTCGATCACGCTGCGCACCAGCACTTCGGGCGCGCTGGCCCCGGCGGTCACGCCCAGCGTCTCGACGCCGGCCAGCCAGTCGAAGTCGATTTCGTCGGCCGTTTCGATCAGGCGGGCACGCGCGCCGCTGCGGTCGGCGACCTCGACCAGCCGCATGGAGTTGGAGCTGTTCGGCGCGCCGATGACCATCACAGCCTGCGCACGACGGGCGATTTCCTTCGTTGCGGCCTGGCGGTTGGAGGTCGCGTAGCAGATGTCCTCGCCCTTTGGCGCGGCAATGTCCGGAAAGCGCCGCTCCAGCGTCGCGACGATCTCCGCGGTATCGTCGACGGAGAGCGTGGTCTGGGTGAGGAAGGCCAGCGACACGCCGGGGGCGGGCTGGAAGGCCTCGGCATCTGCCTGCGTCTCGATCAGCGTCATCGCGCCGTCCGGCACCTGGCCGAACGTGCCGATCACCTCGGGATGGTTGGCATGGCCGATGAACAGGATGTGGCGCCCGGCCTCCACCTGCCGCTCGGCCTGTCGATGGACCTTGGAGACCAGCGGGCAGGTCGCATCGAGATAATCGAGACCGCGCGCCTCGGCATTGGCGGGCACGACCTTGGGTACGCCATGGGCGGAAAAGACCACCGGCCGCCCATCGGGTACCTGATCCAGCTCGTCCACGAAGATGGCGCCCTTGGCGCGCAGCCCATCGACAACGAAGCGGTTGTGGACGATCTCGTGCCGGACATAGACCGGCGCGCCGAACTTCTCGAGCGCGCGCTCCACGATCATGATCGCGCGGTCGACGCCGGCGCAGAAGCCGCGCGGTGCGGCGACCAGAACGGTGAGGGCGGGGCGCTGGCGAGAGGCAGGCATGTCGGGCATATGTGTCGATCCATCCATCCAGTCCCATTAGGGGCATGGCCGCCTGAGGGAAAGCCGGAAGAATGGGGGAGGGCGCAACGGCCGTCCGGTTCATCCTGCGGTCATCTGGCGCGGGCGAGGTCTTTGCAGCCCGTCCGGGCGACGTGCCCTTTCGGTTGCGCGCCCGTGGGAGCGCGACTAAGAAGCGCGGACCCGATTGTGCGCGGGATATCCCGCGCGCACCAGAATGAAGGAATTGGAGCCATCGTGCGGATCGCCGCTCTCTCGAAACCCGCCGTTCTGGCAGCTCTTGTCGCCCTCATGGCCGGCTGCGCGAAGCGCGGCGACATCGACTCCGCCGGACAAGGCATCATCCAGTTCCGCACCGCATGCCCGACCGTGGCCGTGGCCGCGCACACCGGCGACGTCACGCTGTTCGACCCGGCCGACAGCCGCGACGCGCGTGCGATCGACGTGGTTGCGACGCTCACCGATGTGCGGCCGGCGTGCACCACGGGTGACACCGACATTTATTCGCAGGTCGGCTACAAGGTGGTCGCGGTGCGCCGCGATGCGGGCCCGGCGCGGACGGTCGATCTGCCGGTCTTCGCGGCGGTCGTGCGCGGCGCGACGGCGGTGACCGCCAAGCGCGTCACGATGGTGCGGCTGAATTTCGCCGAGGGGGCGCTGCGTGCCGAGGCGACGGGTAGCACCTCCGCCTATATCGATCGCAGTGCGGCAACGCTGCCGCCCGAGGTCGAGCGCATGATCACCCGCCCGCGCAAGACGGGCGATGAGGACGCGGCGCTCGATCCGCTGGCCCGCCCGGAAGTGCGCGAGGCGATCCAGCGAAGCAGCTTCGAGCTGCTCCTGGGTTTCAACCTGACCACCGACCAGCTCCGCTATAACGTGACCCGCTGACATTTTCCGGCGGCCGGACGACCGCAGCATCCTGCAGCCGCGCCGCCGATGCTGACAGGACCGCTGACCCGATGAATATCTTCGCTCGTATCGCCGCCGCGCTGGACGGCCTTCTGGACGACATGGTGCAGGCTGGCGAATTGCCCGCCGGCCTCAATCGCGCCGCTGTGACCGTCGAACCGCCGCGCGACCCCTCTCATGGCGACATGGCGACCAATGCCGCGATGGTGCTGGCCAAGCCCGCCGGCACCAATCCCCGCGCCCTTGCCGAGCTGATCGCCGGCCGGCTGCGGACGCTCGCGGATGTCGACGGCGTGGAGATCGCCGGCCCCGGCTTCATCAACCTGCGCCTTGTCCGCACCGCCTGGGAAGACGAGCTGGCGGCCATCCATGCGGCTGGGTCCGATTATGGCCGCTCGACGATGGGCAAGGGCGTGCGCGTCAACATCGAATATGTCTCGGCCAATCCGACCGGGCCGATGCACATGGGCCATTGCCGGGGCGCGGTCGTCGGCGATGCGCTGGCGGCGCTGCTCGAATATGCCGGACACAGCGTCATCCGCGAATATTATATCAACGATGCCGGCGCGCAGGTGCAGACGCTCGGTCGCTCGGTGCATTTGCGCTATCGTGAGGCGCTGGGCGAGACCATCGCGATCCCCGAGGGCTTCTATCCGGGCGAATATCTGATCCCCATCGGTCAGGCGCTGGCGGCGGAATTTGGCGACCGCTACGTCGGAGCCCCGGAAGCCGACTGGCTTGACCTGTTCCGCGAGCGCGCCGTCGCTGCGATGATGGACATGATCCGCGCCGATCTGGCGCTGCTCGGGATTCACCATGATGTCTTCGCCTCCGAGGCGGCCGTGCAGCAGGCCGGCCGCGTCGATGCCGCGCTGGCCCGGCTGGAGGCGGAGGGCCTCATCTATCAGGGCGTGCTGGAGCCGCCGAAGGGTGAACTGCCTGACGATTGGGAGCCGACCGAGATGACGCTCTTCCGGGCGACGCAGTTCGGCGACGATAGCGACCGGCCGGTGCGCAAGTCCGATGGCGGGCTGACCTATTTCGGCACCGACCTCGCATATCATGCCCAGAAGGCCGAGAATGCCGACCAGCTGATCGACATCTGGGGCGCCGACCATGCCGGCACCGTCAAACGCATCAAGGCGGCCGTGGCTGCGCTGACCGGCGGCAAGGTCCAGTTCGACGTCAAGCTGGTCCAGATGGTGCGCCTGATGCGCAACGGCGAGCTGGTCCGCATGGGCAAGCGGCTCGGCAATTTCGTCACGCTGGCCGACGTCGTCGAGGAGGTCGGCAAGGATGTCGTGCGCTTCACCATGCTGACGCGCAAGGCCGATGCGCAGATGGATTTCGACTTCGCCAAGGTGGTGGAAGCCAGCAAGGACAATCCGGTCTTCTACGTGCAATATGCCCATGCGCGGATTTCCTCGCTGGCGCGCCGGGTGCAGGAGAGCTTCCCGGACGGTCTGCCCGCGGCGGACAGCGCGCTGTTCGGCCCGGAGGAGCTGGATCTGGTCAAGCAGCTGGCCACTTTCCCCCGCGTGGTCGAAGCCGCCGCCAATGCGCGTGAGCCGCATCGCGTCGCCTTCTATCTCTACGATCTTGCCGCCAGCTTCCATGGCTGGTGGAACCTCGGCAACGATCAGCCCGAGCGGCGCGTGATCGTCGCGGGCGATGCGGGCCTCACTGCGGCGCGACTGCACTTGAGCGCCGGAATCGGTCAGGTTATCAAGAACGGCCTGGCCCTGATGGGCGTCAGCGCGCTTGAGGAGATGAACTGATGTCAGCCGGGGAGCCGAATAACGGTCTCAATCTTGATGACGAGGACCGGCTGCCCTGGCTGGAGCCCGCAGGAATCGAGGAAGAGACCGAAAGGGTATCCCCGATCCGCATTGTCGGTCTGGCGGTGCTGGGCCTGGTTCTGCTCGGTGTGATTGTCGCCGGCGGCTATCTGTTCAGCAATCGTGATCGCAGCGGCAGCGATGGCTCGGCACCGCTGATCGCGGCGGAGAACAAGGATTACAAGGTTCCGGCCAACGCGTCGGATGCGCGCACCTTCGATGGGGAAGGGGACGAAGCCTTTGCAGCCAGCGAGGGCCGGGAGGCTTCGGGCCGCATCGATGCGAGCCGCGTGCCGGAAGCACCGCGTGACGATTTGAAGCAGACCGGCCCGACCGCGCCGGCTCTGGCTGTCCCGGCGGAGCGTCCGACGGCAAAGCCCACCGTCATCGCGCCGGTCAAGACGGCCGCCACGCCCAAGCCTGCGGCGCCGGCTCCGGCGAAGGTCGAGGATGTCGATACCTTGACCGGGCCGCGCGTCCAGCTCGGCGCCTTTGCGTCGCGCGCCATCGCCGAGGAGGTCTGGAAGAAGCAGTCCGGCCGATTCGATTATCTCTCGGCCCTCAAGCACAGTGTCGAGCCGGTCGAGACGGGCGGACGCACCCTGTATCGTCTGCGCGCCAGCGTCGCCTCCCCGGCGGATGCCACCGCCACCTGCGGGCGGCTGCGCGTGGCGGGCGAAAATTGCATCGTCGTTCGGTGATCTCCGCGCGATGAAGCCGGTCATCTTCGGCCTTGCCGGCGAGCGTGTCAGCGCGGAAGAGCGGGCGCTGTTCCAGGCCTGCGACCCCGCGGGCTACATCCTGTTCGGCCGCAACATCGCCGACCGCGGCCAATTGCGCGCGCTCACCGACGAGTTGCGCGAGATCGCCGGGCGGGACGATCTGTACATCATGATCGATCAGGAAGGGGGTCGCGTCGCCCGCATGCGCCCGCCGCACTGGCCGGAATGTCCCCCCGCCGCACGCTTCGATGCCCTTTATGATCTCGCGCCCTCCAGCGCCATGGAAGCCGCGCGCTGCAATGCGCGTCTGCTGGGCACGATGCTCTCGGATGTCGGCATCACCGCCAATGCCGCCCCTGTGCTCGATCTGCGCTATCCCGGCGCGAGCGACATTGTTGGGGATCGGTCCTTCGGCGCTGAGCCGAAGCGCGTCGCAGCGCTGGGCCGGGCGACGCTGGAGGGGCTGAGGGACGGCGGCGTCGCCGGCATCGTCAAGCATATGCCGGGACATGGCCGCGCGCTGGTCGACAGCCACCTCGCTTTGCCCACGGTCTCGGCCAGCGCCGACGAGATGGAGCGCGACCTCGCGCCATTCCGGGCGCTGCGTCACGCTCCGGCGGGGATGACCGCGCATATCGTTTACACCGCCTGGGATGCGGACCGGCCAGCCAGCCTGTCGCCTTATGTGATTCGCGAGATTATTCGCGGCGCCATTGGCTTTGATGGCCTGCTGATGTCCGACGATCTCGACATGAAGGCGCTGAACGGTCCGGCGGATGAACTGGCCGAAGCGGTGGTCGCTGCCGGTTGCGATCTTGCGCTCAATTGCTGGGGGCGGATGGACGAGATGACGGCCATCGCCGCGCGGTTGCCGGACATGTCCGATGCAGCGCGTGAGCGACTGGACCGGGCGATGGCGAGCATCGCCGGCGGCGCAGATCCGGCCTGGCCGGGCGAAAAGGCGATGGCGACGCGCGACGCGCTCTTGGCGCTCACGCCGGCATGAGCGCCAGCTCGCCCGTCCAGCCTGCCGATAAGGCGCCGACCGGGCTGTTCGATGGCGAGTGGATGGAGCCTGTCCGCCGCCTGCCGGGCGATGCCATCCTCACCGTCTCCGTGGAAAGCTGGGAGGGGCCGCTCGATCTTCTTCTGGCGCTGGCGCGGACGCAGAAGGTGGATCTGCGCGAGATTTCCATCCTCGCCCTTGTCGAGCAATATCTGCGTTTCATCGAGGAAGCTGCGGAACTGCGACTGGAACTGGCCGCCGATTATCTGGTGATGGCGGCCTGGCTCGCCTATCTCAAATCCGGGCTGCTGCTGCCCAAGGAAGCGCAGCCCGAGCCCTCGCCGGAAGAACTGGCGCTGCGCCTGCATCTGCGGCTGCAGCGGCTGGAGGCGATGCGCGAGGCGGGCGCACGTCTGATGGCGCGGGATCGCCTGGGCCGGGACGTCTTCCCCCGCGCATCGCCGGAAGGGCTGCATCGGCCCCGCGCAATCGTGTGGCAGGCCAGCCTGTTCGACATCATTCAGGCCTATGGGCAGGTGAAGGCGCGGACGGCGCCGCGCATCCACATCGTCCATCGCCGGCCGGTGATGACGCTGGATGAAGCCATCGAGCGGGTGTCGCGCCTGATCGGCATGGAGCTGGACTGGGCGGAGCTGGGTCGGTTCCTGCCCGAAACCGCCGATCCGCAACTGCGCCGCTCGGCCCTGGCCAGCAGTTTCGTCGCAGCGCTGGAGCTTGCGCGGCTGGGTCGCGTGGAACTGCGGCAGGAAGAGACGTTCGCGCCGCTGTATCTGCGCGCGCCGGCGGTGCCGTCATGAGCGCGCCGGAGTCCCATGCTGCGAGCGAGATGGAACGTCTCGTGGAAGCCGTGCTGTTCGCGGCCGAGGCGCCGCTGACGGTCGCCGAGATCCAGCGGCATAGCGGGCTGGACGGCGATATCCGGGGCTGCCTGTCGGCTTTGGCCGCGCATTATGCCGGTCGCGGGATTGAACTGGTCGAGCGGGGCGGGCGCTGGCATTTCCAGACGGCAGCCGATCTCAGTCATATCCTGCGCCGCGAGCGGGAGGAGCCGCGCAAGCTCAGCCGGGCCGCGGTCGAGACGCTGGCGATCATCGCTTATCACGAACCGGTCAGCCGCGCGGAGATCGAGGCGATTCGCGGCGTGCAGGTCGGCAAGGGGACGCTGGACGTGCTGATGGAGGCGGGCTGGGTGCGCCCGGCGGGGCGGCGAGAGGTGCCGGGACGGCCGCTCACTTATGCGACGACCCCTGATTTTCTGAGCCACTTCGGCCTCGCCAGCCGGCGCGATCTGCCCGGGATCGACGATCTGCGCGCTGCCGGCCTGCTCGATCCGGTCGATCTGGCGATGGAATCGCTGGATTTGCAGGGGAGTCTTGAAAATGACCCACAAGATGAAGAAGATGAGGACTGATCGCCTTATTCGATGAGGCAAGGGCTGATGCCGGGATGGCCATTGCGCTATGGACCCGCAGGGCTTAGTTAGGGCGCATTCACAGGAGATTTCTGATGGGTTTCGGTTCCCCGATTCACTGGGTCGTACTGGTGCTGGTGATCGTGCTGCTGTTCGGCGGCGGACGCATCTCCAGCCTGATGGGCGATGTCGCCAAGGGTATTAAGAGCTTCAAGAAGGGCCTTGCGGATGATGACGGCGATACGGCGAGCGCGGCGAAGCCTGCGCAGCGCATCGATCGCCAGTCCGCAGCCGGCGAGAGCAGCGCGACGCGCGAAGAGCAGAAGCTCGAAAGCTGATCCGGGCGGTCTGATCAGGCCAACCTGGCATGTTTGACATTGCGTCCACAGAGCTGCTGCTGATCGCGGTGGTGGCGGTCCTCGTGATCGGCCCCAAGGATTTGCCGCGCGCGCTCTATAAATTCGGTCAGATCGTCGGGAAGGCGCGCGGCATGGCGCGCCATTTCCGCAGCGGCATCGACGCCATGGTGCGCGAAGCCGAGCTTGAGGAACTGCAGAAGCAGTGGGCCAAGCAGAACCAAAAGATCATGGACGAAACCCGCAATACGGAGTTCAGCGATCCAGAGAGCACAGCCGCCCTGCAGGATCATAGCGCGCCGGAACTGCTGGGGGATCGTGACGATAAGGTCGCGACCGATGACGCGCCGTCCCATCCCGGCGAGACGGTCGAGGATGCCGGCCCGGCGCACAAGCCCGACGCGCCCGCCGGCGAGAGCATGGCGCAGTCCAGCCTGCCGCTTGGCACCCCCGACGAGCCGAACGGACCGCGTACCGCATGAAGGACATTGACGATACCAAGGCGCCGCTGCTCGATCATCTCATCGAGCTGAGAAAGCGCCTGTTGCGCTGCGTTGCCGCGCTCTTCATCTCCGGCGCGGTCTGCTATTATTTTGCGGGCGATATTCTCGGCTTCCTTGTCGAGCCTCTCAAGCAGGGTTTCGGCAACTCCGTTGGGAAGCTCGTCTATACAAAGCTTTATGAGGCGTTCTTCGTGGAATTGAAGGTCGCTATGTTCGGCGCCTTCTTCATCTCCTTCCCGATCACCGCCAACCAGCTCTGGGCGTTCATTGCGCCGGGTCTTTATGCCAAGGAAAAGCGGGCGCTGCTGCCCTTCCTGCTGGCAACGCCCATCCTGTTCGTCGGCGGCGCGGCGTTCGCTTATTATCTGGTGATGCCGACCGCATTCCACTTCTTCCTGCGCTTCCAGGGTGATGCGGGCGGGATGCAGCTGGAGGCGCTGCCCAGCGTGGACAGCTATCTCAGCCTCGTCATGCAGTTCATCCTGGCCTTCGGCATCAGCTTTCTTCTGCCGGTGCTGGTGATGCTGCTCAATCGCGCCGGCATCGTCTCGCGTGCGCAACTGGTGGGTGCGCGGCGCTATTTCATCGTCGGTGCGGTGGCGGTGGCGGCGGTTCTCACGCCGCCCGATGTGGTCTCGCAGCTCATGCTCGCGATTCCGCTCATCATTCTTTACGAAATGACGCTGATCTTCATCTGGTTTACGGATCGGCGCGCGGCCCGCGAACAGGGCGAGGACGAGCAGGCGCTCGTCCGGTCCGAATAAGCGCGTTCCGGCCGCCTCGGGCGAGAAGCTGGGCTTGCGGCGGCCATGCAATCTCCTGCCTTGCCCAGCGCGCTTCGTCGTCCTAGTCAGTCGCTATGACCGTCCATCCCAATACGATCTCCCTCATCGGTAATACGCCTCTCGTCCGGCTGGCCGGGCCGTCCGAGGCCAGCGGCGCCGAAATCTACGGCAAATGCGAGTTCATGAACCCGGGCGCCTCGGTCAAGGACCGCGCCGCCCTGTTCATCGTGGAAGATGCCGAGGAAAAGGGCCTGCTGCAGCCCGGCGGCACCATCGTCGAGGGCACGGCCGGCAACACCGGCATCGGCCTGGCGCTGGTCGCGAATGCCAAGGGCTATCGCACGATCATCGTCATGCCCGAGACGCAGAGCCGCGAGAAGATGGACACGTTGCGCGCGCTTGGTGCCGAGCTGGTGCTCGTCCCCGCCGCGCCTTATGCCAATCCCGGTCACTTCGTGCACACCTCGCGCCGTCTCGCCGAGGAAACGCCGAACGCGATCTGGGCCAACCAGTTCGACAATATCGCCAATCGCAAGGCCCACATCGTCGGCACGTCCGAGGAAATCTGGGCGCAGATGGAAGGGCGCATCGACGGCTTTACCTGCGCGGCCGGGACAGGCGGCACGCTTGCGGGCGTCGGCCTTGGCCTCAAGCAGAAGAGCGAGGCGATCACCATCGCGCTGACCGACCCTTATGGCGCGGCGCTGTACAATTATTACGCCCATGGCGAGTTGAAGGCGGAAGGCTCTTCGGTCGCCGAGGGGATCGGGCAGGGGCGCATCACCGCCAATCTCGAAGGTGCGCCGATCGACACGCAGTTCCGCATGTCTGACGAAGAAGGCATGATGTGGGTCGAGAAGCTGATGGGCGAGGGGCTGTGCGTTGGCCTTTCCACCGGCATCAATGTCGCGGGTGCCGTGGCGCTGGGGCGCAAGCTCGGGCCGGGCAGCCGCATCGTCACCATCCTGTGCGACACGGGCCTTCGCTATCTTTCCACGCTTTACAATCGGGACTGGCTGGTTTCCAAAGGATTGACGCCTTTCCCATGGTTGGCGGACTAGGGAGCGCAAAAATGGCGGACAGTCGGCCCGAACGGGAAGCAGTGAGCCGCAAGAGCGACGTTCGCGCCCATCGTGAAGAATTGCAGCGCGTGCAGATCGGCCTGGTGGGGCTGGCCGCGGTGCTGCTGGTCGTGACGCTGGCGAACCTGATCGTCGATGCTGTCCGCCAGGATGGGACGAGCGATACCGCGACGATGTCGAGCGATGCGTCGTCCGCTGCCGCACAGACCGGTGGCGCCAATACGACCGGCACCCCGGCACCGACCAACAACGAGCCGCTGGCGGATCTGGGCGTCACCCCGACCACATCGGACAGCGCCGCGCCCATCCTGCCATCGCCCGTGCCCGATCTGGAGCCCGATCCGCAATTGCGTCAGCGCATGGATCAGGACCGCGATCAGGCCCAATCGCAGCGCCCCGCCCAGCAGCAGACGCCCTGAGCCGTCGCCCGGTTGCCGCGATGCCCCGCACTGCCTTGCTGCTGGCGGCGACGCTTGCCCCTGCCATCCTGTCGCTTCTGCTCGGGCTGACCGGCTCCAGCCTGCGGACCGGGCGGCTCGATCCGCTCGATTGGCTGTGGCCGGGCACGGCGGGGATCATTCTGGGCGCCATCCTGCTGACACGCGCCGCCCGCGCCGGGCAGGGTGACCGCGCCGAGGCTGCTCCTGCGAGGCTGCGCTGGCCGACGGTTGCGGCTCTGTGGGCCGTCGTCTTGCTGCCGCCGCTGTGCCTGATCGGGTTGGCGTCCGTCCGTCTGCCTTGGGCCGGCATGATCGCGCTCGCGGCCGGGCTGGCCATCGTCGGCAGTCTGTGGGCCTTGGTCGCAGGCCGCTCCCGCCGGGTAAGGCTGGGTTCGGCGCTGGCGCTGTGCGTAGGGGCTGTGCTTGTCGCGAATTGGGCCGTGCCGGCCATGCGCAATGCTTCCCAATCGGCCGCCGCCGGGGATCGGCCCAGCGTCGCTTTGTTCTCGGCCTTGCCCTTGCATGATGTCGCCATGGGCGCCGTTCACGGAGTGCCGGCGACGCAGTCGATCGGCCTGCGCTCGCCCCTGCTGCGCGCGCTGGACCTCCATGTCGCCCTGCACCCTCTGGACGCGCTCAGTGACCAGAGCCTTGCCGGGCACGAGGCCGTGCTTCTGGCGCAGCCGCGCGCGATGGCGCCGGAAGAACTGGTCGCGCTGGACCGCTGGGTGCGCGCGGGTGGACGCGCGGTGGTGCTGGCCGATCCGCTGTTGCTCTGGCCGGACCCGCGCCCGCTCGTCCATCCTGGGCGGCCGCCGCTCACGAGTCTGCTCGATCCGCTGCTGGCTCATTGGGGCCTGCGGCTGGAGGCTGCGGAATTCAGCGCGCAATCCCATGGCGATGGCCATGGGGGCGAGGCGTCGGATCGGCGCACCTTAGCGTCAGGCGCCTTGCTGCAGGTGGCAGGTGCCTCGCGCTTTGTGGTGCGCGAACCGACAGCCGGCTGCACGCCCGCCGAGCAGGGGTTCATCGCGACCTGTCGGTTGGGCAGGGGGCAGGCGTTGCTGGTGGCGGATGCGGACTGGATCGATGACCGCCTTTGGACGCTGGCCTCGCAGGATGGGGCCGACCGCGCGCTGCGCACCAGCGATTCGCCGGACGTTCTCGCCGCGTGGCTCCGCAGCGAGCCAGTGTCCACGAGCGTGTTCACGAGTTGGGTGAAGGACGAGGCCGCTCTGGTGCGGGGTCTGCGCTTCGCGCTGGCCGCTGCGCTGGCCCTCTCCCTCCTGCTGGCGCTGGTGGTGCGCAATCCCCGCTATTCCCAGCCCATGGTTCGGACAAATACGGGTCATAATGAGAACATAAGAAAAACGGAGGGCGTTTCTCCCTAATCTGCCCAAGATTTTCCCATCATTTCCCACTTTATCCAAGATTCTCCCTTTTCTCCCCGGGGGCGGACTGCTAATACCGCAGGCCTAGGGGCACTCGTATCTTCGCGAGTCTATCAACCGGTCAGCTTGGTGCTTTCCGGAGCGGGAAGGCCTGTGCCCCGCGCAGGGAGTTCGTTGGGGTGTCATCGGCTTATTTCATGGGGAACGGGGCCAGTGCCCTGGACGGCAAGGGGCGCTTCGCGCTGCCGATGTCGTTCCGCTCCGTCCTGAATGAGCACAGCACCCAGCCCGGCACCATGCTTGTTCGGGCTGACCCCACCCGCAAATATGTGTCGCTTTTCGGCAGCAAACAGCTCGATTTCTTTCAGAACAAGTTCGACGAGGCCGCCCGCATCGCCATGACCCGTGGCGAGGATTTCGACGCGGAAATGGCGGACGCGAACTTCTGGAGCACCATCAAGACCGTTACCATCGACTCCGGCGGCAGGTTCACCCTGCCGCCGGCTTTTCGGCGGTTGTACGGCATCACCGACGCGCTCTTCATTGTGGGGGGCGGCCGCCTCGTCCAGCTTTGGAGCCCCGAGCGCTTCCTCGCCGAGAATTCGGCGAACCTGCTTGCCATCGAGGAATGCGAAACCTTCCTCGATGAGCTCAAGGCCAAACGGGAGGAGCGCTGATGAGCGCGGCTTCCCTTGCGAACCCGCCGGCCGAGCCGCACCGCCCCGTGCTGCTCGACGAAGTGCTGGACGCGCTTGCCATTGCCCCTGGCGAGCGTCATGTCGACGGCACATTCGGTGCCGGCGGGTACAGCCGCGCCATGGCCGCGCGCGGCGCGCGGGTCATCGCGATCGATCAGGATCCTGACGCCATTGCCGAAGGGCAGGCGGTCGTCGCAGCCAGCGAGGGCGCGATCACGCTGCTCGCCGGCAATTTCGCGCAGATGGAACGGCTGCTGGCTGAGGCCGGTGTCGACGGCGTGGATGGCGTGACGCTGGATATCGGCGTCTCCTCGATGCAGCTTGATCGCGAGCGGCGCGGCTTCTCGTTCCGCTTTCCGGATGCCCCCCTGGATATGCGGATGAACCAGTCCGGCGAAACGGCAGCCGAATTTCTCAACCGCGTCGATGAGACCGAGCTGGCCGACATCCTCTATCATTATGGCGAGGAGCGGCAGTCGCGCCGTGTCGCGCGCGCCATCGTGGCGGCGCGCCCGCTGGCGACCATCGGCGATCTCGTCGGCGCGGTCCACAAGGCGCTCGGCAAGCGGCCCGGCGACAAGACCGATCCGGCGACGCGGACTTTCCAGGCGATCCGCATTCATCTCAATGGCGAGCTGGATGCGCTGGAGCGCGGTCTGGATGCCGCCGAGGCCGTGTTGCGCCCGGGCGGCCGGCTGGCGGTGGTGACCTTCCACAGCCTGGAAGATCGCATCGTCAAGAATTTCCTCCGCACGCGCAGCGGGCAGGAGGGTGCCGGCTCGCGCCACCGACCGGAAGTCAAATCCGCCGTGCGGCCGACCTTCCAGAAGCCCGCCCGCGCTGTTCGCCCCGGCGATGCCGAACTCAAGTCCAACCCCCGTGCGCGCTCCGCAACCCTGCGTAGCGCCATCCGAACTGAAGCCCCTGCCATGCACCAATCTGTGGGAGCACGATCATGATCGCCATCAAGCGCTTGCAAAGCATCATGTGGATTCTCGTGGTCGCCATGGGGGCGCTCGCCGCCTATCTGATCAGCCTGCAGGTTGCGACGGAGCGGAACGCGGTGCGGCATACGATCGACCAGATCCGCTGGACCCGCGCCGACATCCGCTATCTTGAGGCGGAATTCGGCGCGCGGGCAACCATGCGTCAGCTCCATGCCTGGAACACCAGCGACCTGCGCCTGTATGTGCCGGCGCCCGCGCAATATCTGCCCAATGAGCGCGCGCTCGCCAATCTGGACCGCATGGCGCCGGTGACCGGCGGCTATAGCCCGCCGCCCGTCATGACCGCGATGGCCCAGAACACCCCGCCTGCGCCGGTCGCGGCAGCGCCCGAAAAGCCGGCAGCGCGCAGCGGCGCAGATGTGGCCTCGGAGTTCGCCTTCATTCGCACCGCCTCGGCTGCCGAGCCCCGGCCGCCCGTGGCGGACGCTAAGGCGAAAACGGCGCCGGCAACGCGCGCGCCGGCAGAGGCTGCGGCGCGCCGCACTGTCGAGCCCGATCCGGCCTCCCGCAAGGCAGCCCGGCTGGCCCTGCTCGACAAGAAGCTGCTCGGCGGCCCGGCTCTAAGTGAAGCCATGGTGCCCTGATGGCCACCATTTTGGCGCGGCCGGAGCCGCGTTCCGAGAATCGGAAGCCGACAGATCTGGTCACGGTGGCCCACGGCCGGATCATGCTCCTCCTGCTTATTTTCGCCGCGATCACAATGGTGATGGCGGCGAAAATGGTCTGGATGGGCATCGATGCCGGCACCCAGGCCGAGCGCATGGCCAGCCCCATCCCGATTCCGGGGCGCGCCGATATTGTCGATCGCAACGGCGTGCCGCTGGCGCGCGATATCGACGGTTACGCCATTGCCGTGCGCCGCGACCGCCTGCTAGGCGATCCGCGCGATCTGGCCAAAAAGCTCCACGCGATCTTCCCCGACCAGTCCGAAGCGGATTTTTACGCCAAGCTGACCTCGGGCGGGCAGTGGAACTACCTCCGCACCCGCGCCGTCCCGCGCGACGTCGCCGCTGTGAACGCGTTGGGCGAGATCGGCATCGAGTTCCCGCGTGAGGCGGAGCGTCTGTATCCGCAGCGCACGCTGGCCGCGCACCTCATCGGCTTCGTCAATCGGGACGGGTTCGGTGCCATGGGCGTCGAGCGCGCGTTCGATGACCGGCTGACTGACGAAAAGACGCGCGGGCAGCCGCTGCAGCTCTCCATCGATAGCCGCGTTCAGGCCGCGCTGGAGGAAGAGCTTTCGCTCGGCATGGCGGAACAGAGCGCCAAGGGCGCCGTGGGCATCGTGCTGGATTCGCGCAATGGCGAAGTGATCGCGATGGCGTCTCTGCCCACATTCAATCCCAACCGCCTGGTGCCGGTCGAAGCGCCGATGGTGATGGGCCCGGACGGCCAAATGCGCAGGGGCCAGATCACCTGCGACATGTCGCCGCGCTGCAATCGCGTGGTTCAGGCGCGCTACGAGCTAGGCTCGACGTTCAAGCCGCTGTCCTTCGCCATCGCCATGGATGCGGGCGTCATCGTCAGCATGAGCAAGCGCTATGATGCCACGGCGCCGCTGCCCGTCGGGCGCTTCACCATCAAGGATGACCACCCACTGGGCCGCTGGCTGACGGTGCCGGAGGCGCTGGTGCACTCCAGCAACATCGTCACGGCCCGCATCGCCGATGAAATGGGGCAAAAGCCGCTTGAGGCTGCCTATCGCTCGCTGGAGTTCGACCGTCCGGCCACGGTGGAGCTGCGCGAACAGGCCGGCACGCTGTTCCCGTCGCGCTGGTATCGCACGACGATCATGACGACGGCCTATGGCCATGGCATCGCCGTGACGCCGATGCATCTGGCGAGCGCATATGCCGCTCTGGTGAATGGCGGCATCTGGCACCCCACCACCGTTCTCAAGCGCAAGCCGAATGAACAAGTGGCCGCCCGCCGGGTCTTCTCCGAGCAGACCAGCGCGAAGATGCGCCAGTTGCTGCGGATGATCGTGCAGACCGGCACCGGGCGCAATGCGGATGCCGAAGGCTATCGCGTCGGCGGCAAGACCGGAACGGCCGAGAAACCCAAGGATGGCGGCTATGCCCGTCGCTCGCTGGTCTCCACCTTCGCTGCGGCTTTCCCGATGGAAGCGCCGCGCTACGTCGTCATCGTCATGATGGACGAGCCGCAGGGTAGTGCGCGCTACCCGGGCATCCGCACGGCCGCTTATACGGCCGCCCCGGTGGTGAAGTCCTTCGTGTCGCGCGCCGCGCCGCTGCTGGGCGTCTATCCCGAGGCGTTCCGCGATGTCGACATTTCTGAGCTGACCCCGTTGGTCAAAGACGAAGAGGTGGCCGAATGATGCGCCTTTCCACGCTTGTGCCTGACTCGATTGATCCCGCCAAGGACGCCGAGGTGAGCGGCTTCGCGCTGGACCATCGCAAGGTGGCGCCCGGCGCCGTATTCGGCGCGTTTCGCGGCGCGCGGGTGAATGGCGAGGACTTTATCGACGCCGCCATCGCTGCGGGCGCCGTGGCTGTCGTCGCGGCGCCGGATGCGCGCGTGGCCGGCGTCCCCCACATCGCCGCCGAGGAACCGCGCCGCCTGTTCGCGAGCCTCGCGGCCCGCTATTATGCGCCCTATCCGCAGACGCTGGTCGCGGTCACCGGCACCAACGGCAAGACCTCGACGGTGGAGCTCACCCGGCAGCTTTGGCGCATGATGGGCCATGGCGCCGCGTCCATCGGCACGCTGGGCGTGACGACCGCCGTGGATCAGGTTTCGACCGGCCTCACGACCCCGGACGTGGTGACCTTCCTCTCCAATCTCGCCGGGCTCGCCAAGGAAGGCGTCGATCATGTCGCCTATGAGGCGTCGAGCCATGGGCTGGCCCAATATCGGGCCGAGGGGCCGCGCGTTGCGGCGGGCGCCTTCACCAATCTGAGCCGCGATCATCTCGATTATCACGGCACCATGGACATGTATTTCGCCGCCAAGATGCGGCTGTTCGACGAGGTTGTCGCCGACGACGGCGTCGCTGTCATCTGGGCCGATGACGAACGCTCTGCCGAAGTGATCGAGCATGTGCGTCGCCGGGGCTTGCAGTTGATGACCGTCGGTTCGGCCGGCGAGACGCTGCGGCTGGTGACGCAAACGCCGACGCATCTCGGGCAGACGCTTATGATCGAGGCGGAGGGCGGCACGCACAAGGTCGATCTGCCGCTCATCGGCGCCTATCAGGCCGCCAATGCGCTGGTTTCCGCCGGATTGGTCCTCGCAACCGGCGGTGCGCTGAAGACGGTGCTGGGATTGCTCTCGCGCGTGCAGCCGGTGCGCGGCCGGCTGGAACGCGCCGTCATCACCACTGCGGGTGCGCCGGTTTATGTCGATTACGCCCATACGCCCGACGGGCTGCGGGCGGCCATCGAAGCGCTGCGTCCGCATGTGCGCGGTCGGCTCATCACCGTGTTCGGCGCCGGCGGGGATCGTGATGCCGGCAAGCGCCCGCTGATGGGCGGCGTTGCCAGCGACCTGAGCGATGTCGTGATCGTCACCGATGACAATCCGCGCGGGGAAGACCCACAGGTGATCCGCGCCGCGATCATGGCCGGCGCGCCGGGCGCGCGGGAGATTGGCGGGCGACGGGCTGCCATTGCTGCCGCCATTGCCGAGGCGGGGCCGGACGATATCGTGCTGCTGGCCGGCAAGGGGCATGAGCAGGGCCAGATCATCGGCGACCGCGTGCTGCCGTTCGACGATGTCACCGTGGCGCGGGAATGCGCTGCATGAGCTTGTGGACCTCCGACGAGATCGCCGCAGCAACCGGCGGGACAGCCTCCACGGCCTTCGCGGTGGGCGGCGTCGCGTTCGATAGCCGCGAGGTCGCGACCGGCGATCTCTTCGTCGCGCTGCATGGCGAGAGCGCGGATGGTCACGCCTATATTCCAGGGGCGCTGGCGTCCGGCGCATCGGGGCTGCTGGTGGATCGGGCGGTCGAGGGGCCTTGCGTTCGCGTCGCCGACACCGCGAAGGGCCTCGATGATCTTGGCCGTGCCTCGCGCGAACGGACGTCGGCAAAAATCATCGGCGTCACCGGGTCGGTCGGCAAGACCGGGGTCAAGGAAGCGCTGTTCGGCGCGTTCGACCGGATGAGCCAGGGCGCCGCCCATCGTTCGCTCAAGAGCTACAATAATCATGTCGGCGTGCCGCTTTCGCTGGCGCGGATGCCGCGCGAGGCGCGCTATGGCGTGTTCGAGATGGGCATGAATCACGAGGGCGAGCTGCGCGCGCTGACCGCGCTCGTCCGCCCGCATGTCGCCATCGTCACGACTATTGCGCCCGCGCACATCGAATATTTCGGGACGGAAGAGAAGATCGCGCTGGCCAAGGCGGAGATATTCGAAGGCCTTGTCGAAGGCGGCACGGCGGTTATCCCCGCCGACTCACCCCATGGGCCGCTGCTGACCGACCACGCCCGTCGTCACGCCGGACAAGTCGTGACCTTCGGGCGCGATGCCGGCGCGGATGTCCGACTGATCGACGAAATGTCCGTGGGCGCTGCCGGCACCCGCATCACCGTGCAGACCCGCGCGACGCGCCTCAGTCTGGTGGTCGGAATGCCCGGTCGCCACTGGGTCAGCAATGCGCTGGGCGTGCTGGCCGTGGTCGAGGCGGCCGGTGGCGATCTGGCGCAGGCTGGGCTCGCGCTGGCGGAAATGACCGGGCTGCCGGGCCGGGGCGCGCGCCGCCCCATCGCAACCGCGGACGGTGGCGAGGCCTTGATCATCGATGAAGCCTATAACGCCAATCCCGCCTCCATGGCCGCCACATTGGCCCAGCTTGGCGAGGAGCGCGCGCAGCGGCGGATCGCGATACTGGGCGCGATGAAGGAGCTTGGCGACCAGTCCGCGCCGCTTCATGCGGGGCTGGCGCAGGCCATCCGCGATGCGAGGGTGGATGTGGCGCTTCTGGTCGGCGAGGAAATGGCACCGCTCGCCGATGCTCTGGCCGGCGAAATTTCCGTCGAGCATGTCGCAAATGTCGATCAGGCCGTTGAATTCGCACGCTTAACGGTCAAAAGCGGTGATGTGATGCTGGTCAAGGGGTCCAACAGTGTCGGACTTTCGCGACTTGTCGAACAGCTCGCAGCAAGCGAGGTGGCCTGATGCTTTATTGGCTCGCTGAACAACTGAATTTCCCAGGCATCTTCAACCTGGTCCGCTACCTCACATTCCGGGCCGGCGCCGCGATCATGACGGCGCTGATCATTGGGCTGGTGATCGGTCCCCGCTTCATTGGCTGGCTGCGCGTCCGCCAGGGCAAGGGGCAGCCGATCCGAGAGGATGGGCCGCAGACGCACTTCGTCAAGCGCGGCACGCCGACCATGGGCGGGTTGATGATCCTCACCGCCATGGCGAGCGCGGTGCTGCTGTGGATGAACGTCACCTCGGTCTATATCTGGGCCTGCCTCATCGTCACGCTGGGCTTTGGCGCCATCGGTTTCATGGACGATTATGACAAGGTGACCAAGGCGAGCCACAAGGGCCTCTCCGCCCGGGCGCGCCTGCTGGCGGAATTCGGCATCGCCGGTTTCGCCACCTGGCTGATCGTCAGCCAGAACGGCACCTTGCTGTATCTGCCCTTCTGGAGCGGCGGGGCGCTGGACCTCGGGCCGCTTTATTATCTGTTCGGCGCCTTCGTCATCGTCGCCTTCGGCAATGCCGTGAACCTCACCGACGGGCTGGACGGGCTGGCCTCCATGCCCGTGATCGTGGCCTCGATGGCCTTCATGCTCATCGTCTATCTGGTCGGCCGCGCCGATTATGCGGCCTATCTCGGCATTCCCCATGTGCCGGGCGCGGGCGATCTGGTGATCCTGTGCGGCGCGATTGTCGGGGCATGCCTCGCCTTCCTGTGGTTCAACGCGCCGCCGGCGGCGGTGTTCATGGGTGATACCGGCAGCCTCGCACTGGGCGGCACCATCGGCGTGATCGCCGTGGCGGCCCATCACGAGATCGTGCTGGCGGTCATCGGCGGCATCTTCGTGGTGGAGGCGATGTCGGTCGTCATTCAGGTGTTCTTCTACAAGCGCACCGGCAGAAGGGTGTTCCGCATGGCGCCCATCCATCATCATTTCGAGCAGCTTGGCTGGCCTGAATCCACCGTCGTAATCCGCTTCTGGATCGTCTCCTTCGTCCTCGCGCTCGCCGGTCTTGCGACTTTGAAGCTGCGATGATCATTTCCACCGCCTTTGCCGGCAAGCGCTATGCCGTTCTGGGGCTGGCCCGCTCCGGCCTCGCCACGGTCGATGCGCTGGCCGCCAGCGGTGCTCATGTCATCGCCTGGGACCAGCGCGAGGATGCGCGGGCACTGGTGGCCGACAAGGCTGAGCTGGGCGATCCGATGGAGATGGACCTGACCGGGCTGGACGCGCTGGTCGTATCGCCGGGCGTGCCGCTCAACCGTCATCCGGTCACATGCCGCGCGCGCGCCGCCGGCGTGCCGATCATCGGCGACATCGAGCTGTTCGCGCTGGCACGGTCGAGCCTGCCGGCGCATCGCGTGGTCGGCATCACCGGCACCAACGGCAAATCGACCACCACGGCGCTGATCGATCACATCGTGCGCACGGCGGGGCTGCCCTCGCGCATGGGCGGGAATATCGGCCTGCCCATTCTCGCGCAGGCCCCGCTGCCGGAGGGCGGCGTCTATGTGCTGGAGCTTTCCAGCTATCAGATCGATCTGACCTTCAGCCTCGATTGCGACGTGGCGGTGCTGCTCAACATCACGCCAGACCATCTCGACCGCTATGATGGCTTTGAGGGCTATGTCGCCTCCAAGCAGCGCCTCTTTGCCATGCAGTCGCCCGATCATCCGGCGATCATCGCGGTGGACGACGCGGTGACGCGGCGCATCGCCGATGCTCTGCCGCAGACCGTGCCCGTGACGGCCCAGTCGATTGCCGCCGAGGACCAGTCGCGCTGGCCGGCCTTGCAGGGGCCGCACAATGCGCAGAATGTCGCGGTCGCCAAGGCCGTGGCAGAGGCGCTGGGCATTGCGCCCGAGACGACGGCGCAGGCGCTGGCCAGCTATGTCAGCCTGCCGCATCGCATGCAGCGCGTGGCCGAGATCGACGGCGTGCTGTTCGTCAACGACAGCAAGGCGACCAACGCCGCCTCGACCGCACCGGCGCTCGCTGCCTGGCCACCGGTCGACGGACGGCCGCGCATCCACTGGATCCTCGGCGGTCTCGCCAAGTCGGATTCGCTCGATGAGTGCGCGGCGGGCTTCCCCAACATCGCGCGTGGCTACACCATCGGCGAGGCCGGGCCGCTGTTCGCCCGTCTGCTGGGTGAGGCCTCCGTGCCCGTCACCGAATGCGAGTTGATGGTCACGGCCGTGGCCGAGGCTGCCGCGCATGCGCAGCCGGGCGATATCGTCCTGCTTTCGCCGGCCTGCGCGTCGTTCGATCAGTTCCGGGATTTCGAGGCGCGGGGCGATGCCTTTGCGGCCGCCGTGGCCGCGCTTCGCGATAAAGCAGGGGCAGAAACGGGGGCAGGGGCATGAGCGAGCGCGGAGACGAAGGCGTGGTCATGGTCGAAGGCGAGGCGGCAAAGCCGGTTACCGCGCCGCCGCTCGATGTCGCCTTGTCTCCTTTGCGCGCCCGCCCCGGCAAGCCCATGCCGCGCGAGCGGACTGCGCTGGCGATCTGGTTCTGGGAGATCGACCGGGTGCTGCTCGGCCTCATCGTGGTGCTGATCGCGATCGGGCTGGTGGCGGTCGCGGCGGCCTCGCCCGTGGCGGCGGCCAAGCTGTCGACCCACTCGGCCTCGCTCTCGCCCCTCTATTTCTTCTATCGCCAGCTCATGTGGATCGGCCTCGGCCTGCCGCTGATGATCGTGATTTCCATGCTCCCGCGCACCCAGGCCCGCCGTTTGGCGGTCGGTCTGGCGGCGTTGTTCGCGGTGATGCTCGTGCTGGTGCCGATCATCGGGACAAGCGTGAACGGTGCCTCCCGCTGGCTGGGCAGCGGCGCCTTCCGCTTCCAGCCCTCGGAGTTTCTCAAGCCCTTCTTCGTCGTCGCCATTGCCTGGCTGCTGTCGCTGCGCGCGCGTGATCCGTCGCTGCCGGTGATCCCGCTGACGGGCATGTTGACCGGCATCGTCGCCCTACTGCTCATGCGGCAACCGGACTTTGGTCAGACGGTCATTTTCGTGGCCTGCTGGGGTGCGCTGCTGCTGGTGGGCGGCGCGTCGATCAAGCTCCTCTCGGGCTTTGCGTGCGGCGGCCTCGGCCTGTTCGTGCTGACCTATCTCTTCTACGACAATGGTCGCGAGCGCATCGATTCCTTCCTTAACCCGGTCGTCGATCCGGCGGCGGGGCCGGATCAGGTGCAGTTGGCCTATGCGACCATCACGCGCGGCGGCCTGACCGGCGTTGGTCCCGGCGGCGGCACCGCCAAGTTCAATCTGCCCGAGGCCCATACCGACTATATTTTCTCGGTGATCGGCGAGGAGTTCGGCCTAATCGCCTGCATCGCCATCGCGCTCGTCTATCTCGCCATCATCGTGCGGGTCCTGCTGCGGCTGCTGGATGAGGAAGATCCATTCATCGTCATGGCAACCTCCGGCCTTGTCTTCGTGATGGGCGTGCAGGCGGTCATCAACATGGGCGTGAACATTCACATCTTCCCTTCCAAGGGCATGACGCTGCCGTTCATCAGCTATGGCGGCTCGTCGATGATTGCCTTGTGCTCGGGCATCGGCCTGCTGCTGGCCTTCACCCGGCGGAACCCGTATATGTCGCGCTCCCCCTACGTCGTCACATGGAGCGGGCGATGAGCCTTTTTCGGCATTATGTTCTGGCTGCCGGTGGCACGGGTGGGCACATGGTCCCCGCCCACGCCATTGCGCAGGAGCTTATGGCGCGGGGCCACCGCGTCGCCCTGATCACGGACGAACGCGGCGCCAAGATTCCGGGCCTGTTCGAGGATGTGCAGACGCATGTGCTGCCAGCGGGCCGCATGTCCGGCGGCATTTCTGGTTGGATCAGGGGCTTCAAGGCCATTCTCGAAGGGCGCGCCATGGCCCGGCAGCTTTATTCGACCTTCGAGCCGGCCGCCGTGGTGGGCTTCGGCGGCTATCCGGCGCTGCCGGCGATGCTCGGCGCCTTTGCGGAAGGCATACCGGCGATCGTGCATGAGCAGAACGCGGTGCTCGGCCGCGTCAACCGGCTGGTGGCCCGCAAGGTCGCTGCCATCGCAACCGCTTATCCTGATGTGAAGCGTCTGGCCAAACGCCACGCGGACAAGACCTATCTGGTCGGCAATCCGGTGCGGGAGTCCGTTCTGGCCCTGCGCGACGAGCCGTTCCCGGTCTTCTCAGATGAGAGCGTGCTGCGCCTGCTGGTCACTGGCGGCAGCCAGGGCGCGTCGATCCTCTCGCAAGTCGTGCCGGCCGGGCTGGGCATGTTGCCGATCAGCCTGCGTCGGCGCCTGCAGGTCACCCAGCAATGCCGGCCCGAGGACATCGAGCAGGTCCGAGCGCTCTATGCCGAGATGGAAATTCCCGCCGATCTGGCGACCTATATCGAGGACATGCCGACCAAGCTCGCCTGGTCGCACCTCGTAATCGGGCGCGCCGGCGCCTCGACCATTGCCGAACTCACCGCCGCGGGGCGCCCCGCCATCCTCATACCTTTGCCGAGTGCCATGGATAACCACCAAGCCTATAATGTCCTCGAGATGGTGAAGGCGGGCGGCGCCCGCGCGATCGATCAAAGCAAGTTCACCCCCGCCGAACTGGCGCGCCAGATGCAGAAGCTGGCGATGGAACCGGGCGCGCTCCAGAACGCCGCCAAGCGCGCGCATCGTTGCGGCCGCCCGGATGCGGTGAAGGACATGTGCGACCTCATCGAGAGCTTCGGCCCCGCGCCGCAGACCATCGACACCGTGCGGGCCGCCGAGGCGCCGCGCATGGCCGGCCTCGCGGGAGCGGGCGCATGAAGGGCGTCGGCACGGATATCGGCACGATCCATTTCATCGGTATCGGCGGCATCGGCATGTCCGGCATCGCCGAGGTGATGCACAATATGGGTTACAGCGTGCAGGGCAGTGACATGTCGGAAGGCTATGTCATCCAGCATCTGCGCGATCTCGGCATCAATGTGATGATCGGCCACAAGGCCGAGAATCTGGGCGATGCCGCCGTGGTGGTGACCTCCACCGCGATCAAGCGGGGCAACCCGGAAGTGGAACTGGCGCTGGAGAACCGCGTGCCGGTCATCCGCCGCGCCGAGATGCTGGCCGAACTGATGCGGCTCAAATCCACCGTCGCGGTGGCCGGCACGCACGGCAAGACGACGACGACCTCGATGATCGCCGCGCTGCTGGATGCCGGCGGCATCGACCCCACCGTCATCAATGGCGGCATCATCAACAGCTACGGTTCCAACGCGCGCCTAGGCAACAGCGACTGGATGGTGGTCGAGGCCGATGAGAGCGATGGCAGCTTCCTGCGGCTGGACGGTACCTATGCCGTCGTCACCAACATCGATCCCGAGCATCTCGATCATTATGGCTCGTTCGATGCGGTGAAGGATGCATTCGTCGAGTTTGTCGAGAATGTGCCCTTCTATGGCGCGGCCATGCTCTGCCTGGATCACCCGGAAGTGCAGGCGATCCTGCCGCGCGTGCAGGACCGGCGCATCGTGACCTATGGCTTTTCCGCCCAGGCCGACCTGCGCGGCGAGAATGTCCGGCCCGTTCCAAGCGGCAATATGTTCGACGTGCAGATCCGCGAGCGTGATGGCTCGACGCGACGCATTGCGGACATCACCATGCCGATGCCCGGCCGGCACAATGTGCTGAATGCCATGGCGGCCATCGGCGTCGCCCTGCAGATGGGCATTGACGATACGACCATCCAGACTGGCTTCGCCAGCTTCGGCGGCGTCAAGCGGCGCTTCACCAAGGTGGGCGAGATCGAGACGGGCGCCGGCAGGGCCGTCGTGATCGATGATTATGGCCATCACCCGGTGGAAATCCGCGCGGTCCTCGCAGCGGCTCGCGAGGGTGCGCAGGGCCGGGTGATCGCCGTGGTGCAGCCCCACCGCTTCACGCGGCTGCGCGATCTGATGGACGAGTTCCAGCAATCCTTCAACGATGCCGACATGGTCTATGTTTCGCCCGTCTATCCGGCCGGCGAGCAACCGATCGACGGCGTGGATGCCGATGCGCTGGTCGCCGGCCTCAAGCGTCGCGGCCATCGCGCGGCGCAGACCATCGGCGATGCCGATGCGCTCGCCGCGGCCCTCGCCGCGGATCTGAAGGCCGATGACATGATCGTCTGCCTCGGCGCGGGCGACATCACCAAATGGGCGGCTGGTCTGGCGCCGGCCATCGCGGCATCGGGCGAGGGGCGCGGCTGATGTGGGAGCTGATGCGCATTGGCCTGGAGATGCAGGAACGGATGATCGAGGTGCATGGCAAGAGCCTCGACATGGCGCGCGAGATGATCGACGCCGTCGAGAGCCATGCCGCCATGGGGCCGAAGGGCATGGGGCAGGCCGCGCTCGACATGGGCGAAGCCATGAACCGCGCCGGCAAGGCCCAGGCCGATCTGATCGGGCGTTGGTCCAGCTGGTGGAGCGGTCGCTCCTGATGAATCCTACCGCTTCCGTGAACGTCGATCGACACCTGAACCCCGACGGCATTGCCGTGCGGGGCAAGCTGACGCGCGGTGCGCCGCTCGCGCCGTTGGTGTGGTTCAAGGCAGGCGGTGCGGCGGATTGGCTGTTCGAGCCGGCGGACGCGGATGACCTCGCGCAGTTCCTCTCGGCGCTGGACCTGTCGGTGCCGGTGATGGCGCTGGGCCTTGGGTCCAATATGATCGTTCGCGATGGCGGCGTGCCGGGCGTGGTGGTGCGGCTGGGCAAAGCCTTCGCGCGCGTCGAGCAGAGCGCGCCGCAGACGCTGCGGTGCGGCGGGGGCGCCTCGGGCATTCTGGTCTCCTCCACCGCACGCGATGCAGGCATTGGCGGGCTTGAGTTTCTCCGCTCCATCCCCGGCACGGTCGGGGGCTTCGTGCGCATGAATGGCGGTGCTTATGGCCGGGAGGTGAAGGACATTCTGGTCGAGGCAGAGGTCATCCTGCGCTCCGGCGAGCGTGTTGTGCTGCCGCTGGACGCGCTCGGCTTCACCTATCGACATTCGACGCTACCCGAAGGTGCGGTGGTGATCGCGGCAACATTCCGCGGCGTGCCGGCCGAGCCGGCGGCCATTCAGGCGGAGATGGACCGGATCGCGGCCGCGCGGGAAGAATCGCAGCCGCTGCGCAGCAAGACGGGTGGATCGACCTTCAAGAACCCGCCGGGCGAAAAGGCCTGGGCGCTGGTCGACCGGGCCGGCTGCCGGGGCCTGAGCCTTGGCGGGGCGCAAGTGAGCGAGAAGCACACCAATTTCCTCATCAACATCGGCGGGGCGACCAGTGCGGACATCGAGTCCCTTGGCGAGGAAGTGCGCCGTCGCGTGCAGGCAGAAAGTGGCATAACCCTCGAATGGGAGATTCAGCGCGTGGGGCGTTCGGCGCAGGAGCAGGGACAATGAGCATCAAGCGTCTCAAGGTCGCCGTGCTCATGGGGGGCTGGGCCGCCGAGCGGCATGTCTCGCTGTCGAGCGCGAAGGGCATCATCCAGGCGCTGGAAGAGCGCGGCCATGAGGTCGTGCCTATCGATCTGGGCGCCACCCGGGCGGAGGGCCGTGATTTTCCGGCCAAGCTCATCGCGGCCAATCCCGACATCGTGTTCAATGCCCTGCATGGCGTGCCGGGCGAGGATGGCACTGTCCAGGGGCTGATGGACATCATGGGCTTCGCCTACACGCATAGCGGTCTGGCAACCTCGGTCATCGCCATCGACAAGCAGCTCACCAAGCAGCATCTCGTGCCCCATGGCATCCCGATGCCCGGCGGCCATGTCGTCGAATGCGAGAGCCTGTTCGCCGGCGATCCCTTGCCGCGCCCCTATGTGCTCAAGCCGGTCAACGAAGGCTCGTCGGTCGGCGTCGCCATCGTCACGGAAGAGGGCAATTACGGCAATCCGATCGCGCGCGATGCGGTGGGGCCGTGGCAGGATTTCGACCAACTGCTGGCCGAGCCGTTCATTCGCGGCCGTGAGCTGACTGTGGCTGTGCTCGGCGATCGGGCGCTGGCGGTGACGGAGCTGCGCCCCAAGAGCGGCTTCTACGATTATGACGCGAAATACACCGATGGCCTGACCGACCATATCTGCCCGGCGCCCGTCCCGGCCGAGATGGCTGCGGCGATGATGGACATTGCGCTGCGGGCGCATCGTCTGCTCGGCTGCAAGGGCACGTCGCGCTCGGACTTCCGCTGGGATGACGAGCGCGGGCTCGATGGCCTGTATCTGCTGGAAGTGAACACGCAGCCCGGCATGACGGCGTTGAGCCTGGTGCCCGAGCAGGCGAAATATTTGGGCATGGGCTATGGCGAACTCGTAGAGAGCATCATCGCCGAGGCTCTGGCGGACCGTGGGGGGAAGCAATGAACAGCGCGACGATCAAGCGCGGCTCGGCGAGCGGCGCGCGCGGCGGCCGGGCCGGCCGCAAGCCGCGGCGGGCGAGGAGCAATCTGGACAAGCTGCTCGACTATGTTCCGCTCAGTCCGGCGCAGATCAATCGGCTGATGACCTGGGGGATCGGCCTGGTCCTTTTCATCCTGCTGTGGGTCACCGCCAGCTTCATGGGCTTGCCGGCGATGCTGCGCGCCGAGGTGAACGATCTCGCCGGGCGCGCAGGCTTTGCCGTCGCCAAGATCGAGGTGCGCGGGCTCGAGCGCATGGACGAGATGCAGGTCTCCGACATCGCGGTGAAATATGTCGAGCGTTCGATGCTGGCGGTCGATCTCGACAATCTGCGCAGCGAGGTCATGCGGCTGGGCTGGGTGAAGGAGGCGCGGATTTCCCGCCGTCTGCCCGATGCGCTGATCGTCGATGTGGTCGAGCGGCAACCGGCTGCGGTCTGGCAGAATGGCGGGCAACTGATGCTGGTGGACGCCGCAGGCGTCGCGCTTGGCCCGGTCGAGGCCAATGCCTTGCCCGATCTGCCCCTGGTGGTGGGGCCGGATGCCAACAAGCGGACCAAGGCACTGGCCGAACTGATGAACGCCGCGCCGGCCCTCAAGCCGATGCTCGCGGGCGCGACCTGGGTTGGCGGGCGCCGCTGGGATCTGCGCTTTCAGTCGGGTGAGCAACTGATGCTCCCAGAGGGCGATGCGGATGCTGCGGCAGCACTGGTCAACTTCGCGCGCATGGATGGCGTCGACCGGCTGCTCGGGCGCGGGGTGCTGCGGTTCGACATGCGCGATCCCGCGCGATTCGTGCTGCGCCTGCCGCCGGGCAAGAAAGAGGATGAAGCGCCGGCGGTGACGTCGGCCAAGGATGCGGCGGTCGTAACGTCCGGCGAGAAGGATCGATCGACGACCTCTGCATCGGGTGGGGAGGGCTAAGCATGGCGGCGCGCAATGATGGGCTGATTACCGCGATCGACATTGGCACCTGGAAGGTGTCGGCGCTGATCGCGCGCAAGCAGGAGGACGGCACGCTGGCGGTGTTGGGCACCGGTCAGCGCGAGAGCCGGGGCGTGCGCCGGGGTTTCGTGGTCGACATGGAACGGACCGAACTGGCCGTGCGCGAGACGGTCGAGCAGGCCGAGAAGGTCGCCGGCACCAATATCGAGAAGGTCATTCTGAGCTTCTCCGGCGGCAGCATCGAGAGCAAGGTCGAGCCGGTCGAGATCAATGTCGGCGGTCGGCGGATCGAGCAGGCCGATATCGAGAGCCTGTACGATCAGGCGCGTGAGCGGATCGATCCGGGCGGCCGGGTCATCCTGCAGGCGCAGCCGACGCTCTACACCATCGACGGGATGCGCGGCGTCGCGCGGCCGATGGGGCTTCATGCCGATCAGCTCGGCGTCGATATTCATGTGGTGCTGGCGGATAGCGCGCCGTTGCGGAACCTCGAGACGAGCGTGCGCGGCGCCTATCTCGATGTGCAGAGCATCATCGCCGCGCCGGTCGCCACGGCTGCGGCCTGCCTCTCCGACGAAGAGCGCGATCTTGGCGTTGCCTTGGTCGAGCTCGGCGCGGGCGTCACCAATGTCTCGCTGCACATTGGCGGCATGCTGGTGGGCTTCAAATCCATCCCTATCGGTGCGGCGGACGTGACGGACGATATCGCCTCCGCCTTCGGCATTCGCCGCAGTCAGGCCGAGCGGATGAAGTGCTTTTACGGCTCGGCCATGCAGTCGCGCCGGGATTTTCGTGAGATCATCGAGATCGCGCCCGCCGCCAGCAGCGCCGAGCAGACCGAAGCGCGCCGCGTGACTCGCGCCGAACTGGTCGGGGTGATTTGCGAGCGGCTGAACCGGCTGATGGCGGAGGTCAACAAGGCACTGGGCGAGATGGGCTTCCACTCGCCGGTCGGGCGCCAGGTCGTGCTGACTGGCGGCGGCGCGGAGCTCAAGGGCATGGCGGATTACGCGCAGACCGCGCTCGGGCGCGCCGTGCGGATCGGCCGCCCCAAGCTGCTCGATGCCATGCCCGAGGCGCATCGTGGCCCGGCTTTCGCGACGCTCGCCGGCCTCGCGCTCTATGCATCGAAGGAGCGGCAGGATCTGCTGCAGCGGCCTTTGCGCGAGCAGCGCGTCCACACGACGCGCGGCGGAGCGGTCGTCCAGCGGCTGATCGCGGCGTTGCGGGCAGGCTATTAAGGTCAGGCCGCAACATATTGTGGATGAGCGGTTAAAAAGAACGTGAATTGGCGGCTCATCTGGTGCATGAATCCCGACAAGGTGACGGTGCGGTTTGCACCCGGAGGAGATAGTTGATGAGCATTGAAATCGGTCCGCCCCATGTGGACGAGCTGAAGCCGCGGATTACCGTTATCGGCGTCGGCGGGGCGGGCGGAAATGCGATTGCCAACATGATTGGCGCGTCCGTGGATGGGGTCGACTTCATTGTCGCCAACACGGATGCTCAAGCGCTTAATGCCTCTCCTGCGGAACGCCGCATCCAGCTTGGCCCGCGCATTACCGAGGGTCTCGGCGCCGGTTCGCGCCCCGACATCGGCCGCGCCGCCGCAGAAGAAACCATTGCGGAAGTGCAGGAGGCGCTTGAGGGCGTCCACATGTGCTTCATCGCGGCCGGCATGGGCGGCGGCACCGGCACCGGCGCAGCGCCGGTCATCGCCAAGGCCGCGCGTGAAAAGGGCATTCTGACAGTCGGCGTGGTCACCAAGCCGTTTACCTTTGAAGGCTCGCGCCGCATGCGTTCGGCAGACTCGGGCATCGAGGAGCTGCAGAAGCACGTCGATACGCTGATCGTCATTCCGAACCAGAATCTGTTCCTGATCGCCAACCCGAACACGACCTTCAAGGAAGCGTTCGAGATGGCCGACGAAGTGCTGCAGCAGGGCGTGCGCGGCATCACCGATCTCATGGTCATGCCCGGCCTCATCAACCTCGACTTTGCCGACGTCCGCTCCGTGATGGAAGAGATGGGCAAGGCCATGATGGGCACCGGCGAGGCCGAAGGCGACGGGCGCGCGCTCGAAGCTGCCGAGAAGGCGATTGCCAATCCGCTGCTCGATGGCGTCTCGATGCGTGGCGCCAAGGGCGTCATCGTCTCCATCGTGGGTGGCGAGGATATGCGCCTGATGGAAGTCGACGAGGCTGCCAACCACATCCGCGAGCTGGTCGATCCCGATGCGAACATCATCTGGGGTTCGGCATTCAACGAGCAGTTGAACGGCAAGATCCGGGTCTCCGTCGTCGCGACGGGCATCGACAATGAAGCGAGCGCCGCGGCGCAGGCCCGCAGCCAGCCGTTCAAGCTGGGCGATGTGGGTGTCGCCGCCGCGCCGCGTCAGGCCGCACCTGCCGTGTCGGCCCCGGCCAATCTCGTCCGCCCGGAGGCTGCCCCCGCGCCGCGTTATGAGGACGGGTTGGACCTTGGCGGCGTCGCGCCGGCGCGAAACGAGTCGTTCGCCCCGGCTCCGGCCCCGACCAGCGAGGCACCTGCCAGCTTCCAGGCGCCCAAGCCGGAAGAGCCCAAGCCTGCCCCGCGCTTTGCGGCATCGACCTTCGACGACATCACCGGCGAGGATGAGCTGGTGCTCGACAACAGCGTCTCGCCGGAGCCGCCGCTTCGGGTAGAGCCGCCGCAGCCCGCCGAGGAGCCGGCCAGCAAGGGTACGAGCGGCGGCACGCTGTTCGAGCGCATGTCGCAGCTGGCCCGTGGCCAGGCACGGCAGGGCAATGCCGAAGAGAGCGAGAGCGAGCGGGATCGCACCGAATTCGAGGTGCCGCGCTTCCTCAATCGCCAGAACAACCAGTAACACTGTGCACGGCGGGACGCAGCCCGTCCCGCCGGACAGAAGAGGTGTATCCGTGAAGTCGACCAGCTGCATTCTGGCCCTCTCTCTGGCCATCGCAGCGCCTGTGTTCGCGCAAAGCGGCGGGATGGTTCAGGCCACGCCACCAGCCGAGGCGGTAGCCGCGCTCAACCGCCATCTCGCCTCGCTGTCCCGTAATCCTCAGGATGTGAATGCCCTGTTGGGCGCCGGCCAGGCCGCGCTCGATCTGGGGGACATTCAGGCGGCCAATGGCTTCTTCACGCGGGCCAATATGGTGGACGGGCGCAATGGCCGCGCCCGGCTGGGGCTTGCGGTCGTGCAAATCGCCTTGAAGCAGCCGGCCGATGCCGCCGCGAACTTCGATGCTGCCTCGGCCTTGGGTGTCAGCGCCCAGGCGCATCTGCCCGAGCGCGCGCTGGCTTATGATCTCACCGGGCAGCAGGCCAAGGCGCAGCAGGATTATCGCGCCGTCCTGCAGGCCAATCCCAATGATAACACCGCACGACTCAATTATGCGGTCTCGCTGGGCGTCTCCGGCAATCTCGCGGAAGCCGAGCAGCAGCTGAAGCCCGCCCTGACCAGCGGCGACCGTGAGGCGTGGCGCATCCGGGCCTTCGTTCTCGCGATGAACGGCCAGATGGCCGAGGCGCGCTCCATTGCGCAGACAACGCTGCCGAAGGGCCTTGCCGACGCGCTCGAACCCTATCTGCAGCGCCTGCCGCTGCTGACCGCGAGCCAGAAGGTGTCTGCGGTCCATTATGGCGAGTATCCGGCGGATGTCCTCCGCTTGGCTGCACCCGAGCCGGCGCGGAACCGCGATACGCAGGTTGCTGCTACCACCGAGCGGGAGCGGGGCGGCCGACGCCAGACGGCGGCAGAACGACGGGCCGCCCAGCAGGCCGCGCGCCGCGCGTCGCAGGCTCAGGCCCAGCAACCAGCACCCGCTGCGGCAGTGGCCCAGCCGCTTCCACCGCCGCCACCGCCTGCTCCGGCAGCATCCCCACCGCCGCAACAGCCGGTGCAGACCGCCGCGCGCACCCCTGCGCCGCAGCCGACACGCCCGGCTCCTTCACCGGCTCCGGCGACACAGCCGGCCAGTCGCGTGACCAACCCCGCGCCGACGGCCGTCGCTGCCGTGGCGCCGGCGGCACCCAGCACGCCTGCCCCGGCGGCGTCTGCGTCGCCGACACCGGCACCCGCACCTGCGCCCGTGCCGCAGCCGGTGCGGTCCCTTGGCGACACGCTGCAGGCGCTCGAAGTGCCGGAAGGCGAGCGCCGGCAGGTCGCCGTCGCGGATCTGAGCGCTGTCGCGCGGATCCAGGAGCAGCGCCGGCTCGCGGCAGCCGCGCAGCAGGCCAAGGCCAAGGCGGATGCCGAGGCGCGCGCCAAGGCGGAGGCGGAACGCAAGGCCGAGGCCGAGCGCAAGGCCAAGCTGGCGGCCAATCCTTCGCGCAACTGGGTGCAATTGGCAGCGGGGCGTGATCCGGCTGCGCTGGCCTTCGATCTGCGCCGTTTGCGCCGGACCTATGGCGATACGATTGCCGGGCAGGATGGCTGGACAGCCACCTGGGGTGAGACGCGTCGCTTGTTGATCGGCCCGTTCCGTCGCCCCGAGGATGCGCGAGCGGTGGTGACCGAATTGCGCAAGGCGGGAGGCGATGCGTTCTTCTGGCAAAGCGAAGCCGGCGAGGAAGTCAGCAAGATCGGCACGCAGTGAGCGTGCTCGCCCCCTATGCCTGTGACCCGGCGCGCAGCCGGGGTCGTCAACATGCCGAGCCGGGTGGCGAGGCGCGCGGACCACGCGACATTTTCCAGCGCGACCGCGACCGGATCATCCACTCGATCAGCTTTCGTCGCCTGCGCCATAAGACGCAGGTGTTCGTCGCGCCCGATGGCGACCATTATCGCGTCCGCCTGACGCACAGCCTTGAGGTGGCGCAGATCGGCCGGACGATCGCGCGGGTGCTGGGCCTCAATGAAGATCTGACCGAGGCGCTGTGCCTCGCCCATGATATCGGCCATCCCCCGTTTGGCCATGCCGGCGAGGATGCGCTGGAGGAGGCGCTGGCCGGGCAGGGCGGGTTCGATCATAACGCCCATTGCCTACGCACGCTGGCCTTGCTGGAAAATGCCTATCCCCGCTTCCCCGGCCTCAATCTGAGCTGGGAGATGATGGAAGGGCTGGCCAAGCATAACGGCCCGGTGCTGGCGCCGAACTGGGCGATGCAGCAGATCGATGCCGCCTTTCCGCTGGAGCTGGAAAGCTTGCCGTCGCTGGAAGCGCAGGTCGCGGCTCTTGCCGACGATATCGCCTATGACAATCATGATATCGACGATGGCCTGCGCGCCGGCATTCTGACGCTCGAACAACTTCTGGAAGCGCCGTTCGTCCGCCGCTGCTGGGAGCAGGTCACCGCGCGCTATCCCGATCTGCCGGCCGAGCAGCTGTTGCGGGAACTGATCCGGGACCAGATTGGCATCATGGTCAACGATCTCATCATGACCACGCGCGAAAACCTGCGCCTGCACGGGTTGGAGCAAGCTGACGTCACAGCCGTGCGGGGCGCGGGACAGGCCATGGTCGCCTTCTCGGATGCGATGCGGGAGGACGAGCGCCAGCTCAAGCGCTTCATGTACGCCAATCTCTATCATCATCCGAAGCAGCTTGCCGCGGCCGGGCGGGCGCGGGTGATCGTCACCGACCTGTTTCGCGCCTATCAGGCCGATCCTGCGCTGATGGGGACCGCCTGGGATGCCAGTTGCGGCGCCGCCGAGCCCGAGCGCAGCCGCCATATCGCGGACTATATCGCAGGCATGACCGATCGCTTCGCCGAGCGCGCGCATCAGGAGATTTTCGGAGTTTCCTAGGCGAGGACAGAGTTCGCGAGGGCGTTGTCCACTATCGATTGGGTCGGAGCGCGCGACCAACGGCTCATGTGGGGGGAAGCCGACTTCGCCACCCTCCACCGTTCGTGCTGAGTAGGGTCTGAGTAGGGCCGCAGGCGCGTAGCGAAGACCCGTATCGAAGCATCTCAGTCATGGACTGCACCTTCGATACGCCGCTTCGACAGGCTCAGCAGCTACTCAGGACGAACGGAGGGGGCAGCGATGATGCCGTTTCTGAAAAGTCCGCTTGCGGAAAAGGCGTAATAGCCGCGCTTCGCCCACACCGGTTGATCACCCCGTGATCACCTGCCCCGCTTCCACCCGCAAATAGGTCGCCTGATCCAGCCCGTTGAACAGATCGGCCTCAGTCCCGGTCATCCACACCTGCCCACCGCTGGCGCGCAACCGCTCGAACAGGGCATGGCGGCGCGTCGGATCGAGATGAGCGGCCACCTCGTCGAGCAGGATGATGAGCGGTCGCCCGCTCTGTGTGCCGACCAGCTGGGCGTGGGCCAGCATGATGCTGAGCAGCAGCGCCTTTTGCTCCCCTGTCGAGCACAGCGCCGCATCCTGCTGCTTGGCTTCGTGCGTGACCAGCAGATCGGCGCGATGCGGGCCGACAAGCGTCCGCCCCGCCGCCCGGTCTCCCGTCCGCGCCGCGCGCAGCCGAGCGGCAAGGGTCGCCTCATCCAATGGTTCACCGGTCAGCGCCAGAACGGGCTTGGCGAAGAGGTGCTGCGCGCTGCGGGCGATCTCCTGCGCGAGTCCTGCGATCAGCGCCCGCCGTGCGGCGTCGATTGCGGCGCCATGTTCCGCCATGCGGGCTTCCAGCGCGGCGAGCCAGTCCGGGTCCGCCGGCCCGTCTTCCCCGAGCAAGGCATTGCGCGCGCGCATCGCGGCCTCATAGCGCGCGCTGTGATGGGCGTGCGACGGCGCCTGGGCGAGCACCAGCCGATCCAGGAACCGACGCCGCCCGCCGGGGCTATCCAGGAACAGGCGGTCCATTGCCGGCGTCAGCCAGCTCAGGGACACACGCGCCGAAAGCGCATTGGCCGGGGAGGCGCGCCCGTCGATCCGCACTTGCCGCTTGTCCGGCGCCTCGGGGTCGGTGCCGGTCCCCAAGGCGGCATCGCCCAATCGCGCGGCGACCGCGAAGCCGCCCGGCCCGCTCTGCCGCGCCATGTCGCGCAGGGCCGCGCCGCGCAGGCCGCGCCCCGGCGCCAGCAGCGAAATCGCCTCGAGGATGTTCGTCTTCCCCGCGCCATTCTCGCCGGTCAGGACGATCATCGGCGCGTCGGGCACAATCAGGGCGTCGGCATGATTGCGGAAATTGGTGAGGGCAAGGCGGTCGATCGCCATGGCTGCTCGTAACCGGTGAGGGCTGGCACGCCAAGGCCTTCTATGGCAGATTGTGCGGATCGTGAGTCAGCAGACGGGAATGGGCATATGTTCGGCAAAGCATCGAAGACATTCATGGTTGCGATGCTGGGCAGCGCCTTGCTCGGCGGCGGCGCGCAGGCGGCCCTGCCGGTCGGTGCCAAGGCGCCGGATTTCGAGACGCGCGGCGCGCTGGCCGGCAAGGTGTTCAGCGTCAAATTGTCCGATGCGCTGAAGAAAGGCCCAGTCGTGCTCTATTTCTTCCCCGCGGCCTTCACCAAGGGCTGCACGGCGGAAACCAAGGAGTTTGCCGATCAGGCGGATGCGTTCAAGAAGGCCGGCGCCACGGTGATCGGCATGTCTGCCGACCCGGTCGACGTTCTGCAGCGTTTCTCCACCGAGGCATGCGGCAGCAAGTTCGCGGTGGCCTCGGCCGGGCCGCGTCTCATCACCAATTACGACGTGGCGCTCAAGGCGGACAATCCGGCCTTTGCGGGCAAGACGGACCGCACGTCCTATGTCATCAGCCCGGCGGGCCGGATCGTCTATGTGCATAGCGCGCTCGACTATCGCGACCATGTGAAGAACACGCTGGCCGCCGTGCAGTCCATGGCTGGCGATCACAAGCACTGATCATCCGCACCAGACCTGCCCGACGGCGCAGGGGTTTCCAGGGATCAGCCGGCGGGCCGCGCCGACGATGGCTTGCGCGGCTTGGTTCGCTGGCTCTTCTGGCGTTTCTGCTGATCATGCTGGCCCTGCTTCGCGCGCCGCCGGAGCGGATCGAGGCCGCCGATGGGGCGCGCGTGCATGTCATGGATGGCGACAGCCTGCGGATCGGCCCGCGGATCGTGCGCATCGCGGACATCGACGCGGTCGAACTGAATCAGCGTTGCCAGGATGCGACCGGCCAGCCCTGGGACTGCGGCACGCAGGCGCGCGACGCCCTGCTGGCGCTGGTGCGTGGCGGTGGGCTCACCTGCGGGTCCCGGACGACGGACCAATATGGCCGCGCCGTGGCGACCTGCACCACCGCCCGGATCGCGGATGTCGGCGCGATGATGGTGGCGCGGGGCTGGGCGATCAGCAACCTCGGGCGCGGCCCCGGCGCGTATCGGCACGAAGAGGAGGCTGCCCGTTCCGCGCGGCGCGGCATCTGGCGTGGCACGTTCGAGACGCCCTCGGTCTGGCGCGCCGCGCATCCGCGATCCTGACCGGCCAGCGACCCCGCACGCAACAGCCGCTGTTGACTCTGTCCGGATTTGCTGGATGAGATTGGAGGAGCGGCCGGGCGCAGCATCGGCCGATGCGTCAGTTTGAGCAAGCCGGCGAGGCGCCGGGTTTGGAGAGGAAAGTCATGGAGATTGCGGGCACGACGGCGTTCATCACGGGCGGGGCGAGTGGGATCGGCTTCGGCATTGCCCAGCAATTGCTCGCCAATGGCGCCAGGCTGGTGCTGGCCGATATCCGCCAGGACCATCTCGATGAAGCCAAGGCGTTTTTCGAGGAGCGCCAGCAGGGCCGCAATGTCCACACGATGCGGCTCGACGTGTCCGACCGCGACCAGATGCGCGAGGCCGCCAAGGAGTGCGAAGCCGTGATGGGCGGGCCGGAAATCCTCATCAACAATGCCGGCATCGATCCGTCCGGCCCGTTCGATCAGGCCACCTATGCCGATTGGGACTATGGCATTGGCGTCAATCTCATGGGGCCGATCAACGGCATCATGGAATTTGCGCCGGGCATGCGCCGGCGGGGCAAGGGCGGCCACATCGTCAACACCGCGTCGCTGGCCGGGCTGACGCCGATGCCGAGCTTCATGGCCATTTATGCCGTGGCGAAGGCGGGCGTCATCACCCTGTCTGAATCGATCCGCGACAGCATGGCGCAGGACAATATCGGCGTGACGGTGCTGATGCCCGGCCCGATCAAGAGCCGCATCCATGAATCCGGCCAAAACCGGCCGGAGCGTTTCCGCTCGGGCAGCGGCCTTGCCCAGACGGAGGATCAGCTCGCCAAGCGCGTGGTGTCCGATACCTGGATGGAACCGACGGAAGTGGGCGACATGATCGTCGACGCAATCCGCAACAACACGCTGTACGTGGCGACGCACGGCAATTGGAAAGACAATGTGGAAGAGCGCTTCAAGGCGCTGATGGCCGCGATGCCGGAGGCCAAGCCGTTCGATTTCGGCGCGACCCTGGCCGTGCCGGACGAAGACTGAGGATCGATCGGACCCGGAGCGCGCCCGCTTCTTGTGCAGGGCGCGCGTCCGGGGCGCCGCTTAGCGCTGCGTGGTCGTCTGGCTGGTCGTCGCCTGGACGGTCTGCACTAGCCCCGGCGTGCTGTTTGCGGCCGCAGCGCGCGCGAGCGATCCGTCCGGATCGGGCAAGCTGGCGGCCTTGTTCAGCTCCCACAGCAGGAACGTCGCCTTCTCGCTGAACGCGATGGGGGTCTGGTTCGCGACCTCGGCGAGCTGCGCCTTGGCCTTGGCGCAGAACTTGTCGCGCGACTGGGTGTTGGAATAGCGGTTGTAGAGCTTGGTCATATGGTCGTCATGGGCGTCCTGCCACTTGCGACCGCCTTTGGCCTTGAACAGATCGACCTGCATCTGCGCGGCTTCCGAGAGCAGGCCCTTATGTACCGAGAGCATCCGGTTGTAGTCGGAGACCATCGCGGCATTGTCCGGCCCCTGGCAGAGCAGCACGGCGACGTTCAGGCCCGAGCGCAGGTGCCACATGTCCTGCCCCTTATTCTCGCCGATCAGGATCGGCGGCGGCGGCGGCACTTCGATCAGCGGGACATTCTGTGGAATGGGGACGGGAATGTTCTGCAGCGGCGCTTCGGCAACCTGCTTGGCGGTGCAGCCGGCCAGGGCCAGCAGCGGCAGAGCGGACAGTGCGACTGCGGCCTTGATCCGCCGGCCCCCGATCATGCTCAATGCCATAACGTTCTTCCTCCCGAGGGGGCGCCATGGGTGGCGGCCCTGTTCCCATCAAGAGGCGCTTATCCTCCTCTGATTCCACCAAGGCAAGACCCTTATGGACTCGATTCGTCGCACCGGTGGGAACCCGCGACTCGCCGAGATTCAGAGCTTTGCGGCGATGGGGTTCATCGCCGCTGAAAGTGGATCAGTGTCGGGTGCCGGGGTGGGTGCCGGCCGCCTTTGCGCCGACCATATGCTGCAACACGATCACGCGCTGCCGCTCACGGTGCCAGTCGCGAGAGGGGTTGGCCTGAATCTGCGCAAGCAGGCTCTGCAGCTCTTGGCGGCGATGCTCGATGGTGACCGGATCCATGCGGAAATCTCCTTCGATTGTACCGCTAGGAATACGTGCGCGCTGGAGACCGGTTCCCGCTCGCAAGCCCCTTTCGGCAGCAATGCATCGCACATGAGTGCCTTTTCATCCGGGCCGGGATCACCAGCAGGCGGATTGCGCCGGATCGCATTTTTTCGGATAGTCGAAAACGTTGGAAAACATCCGATAATCGGAAAGGGATCGAGGACATGAAAACAAGAAGGTCGGCGCTGCTTCTCGCGGTCGTGAGCGCATCCCTGCTCCTGTCTGCTTGCGCGACGGTGAAGGGCCTTGGCCGGGACATCGAGTCCGTGGGGCAGGCAGGTCAGGACGCGATGAAATAAGCGCTGCTGACAAAAGCCCGGCCCGCTGAGGTCAGCGCGCCGGGCTCATGCTACAGCTCTGCGTCGGTCCGGTTTAGCGGCAGACGACATCGCCCCGGTCGACCGACCGTCCGATCATCGCCCCGGCACCCGCGCCCAGCACGGCACCCAGGATCGAGGAACGGCCGCGATCGAGCTGATCGCCAAGCAAGCCGCCCAGCGCCGCACCGACGATCAGGCCGGTGGTGCCGTCCGACCGGCGGCAATAATAGCGATCGTCATAGCCCCGATACACGCGGGTATCGCGGTAGACGCGCACCGGCGCATAGCCGCCGCGATAGTAACGGTCCGCATAATAGCCGCGATAGCGCGGGTCCGGCCGGTTATAGTCATAGGCATAGACGACACGCGGGGCAGGGCGGACGACAGGGCGGCGATCGATCACCACAACCCGGTCACGGCCCCGGCGGTCGTCCCGATCCCAACGGCGATTGTCATGACGATAATCGCGCCGATCGTCGCGATCGCGCTGCCAATGCCGGTCATGCCCGCGACCCGGGTCGGCAAAAGCGGGGGTGGCGGCCAGACCGCCCACGGTCACGGCACCCAGCGCCAGCGCCGCGATGCTGTTCTTCAGAGCCTTGTACATCTGTCTCACTCCGATCCTTATTCTGTCTCTCCCGGCAGCGGGAGATCGGATCGGACTGTATCGTGAGTCGCCTGAACCGGTGGCGACGGGCGGTTCATTTGGGGGAAAGGGGAAGTGGGTGGGGTGCGCTTTCGGGGTCGGCATTTGCGAAGCGACTGAGATCCTAGTCAGCTTTTAATTGATCAAATTCAATTGACCTTTCCGCTCTTTGAATGTGCCGTTCTGTCCCCAAATGCGCCTTTATCAAAATTATCAAAAATATTAAAATCTATCCCCGACCGTTCTGAAATATTGTGCAGTATCCCGTACTCTTCCAATAAACGTTTTAATTTTGGTTTTCCGCTTCCATGAATGCAGTTTAATGCAATTATTGTTATTTCTGCGTCTGAAAGCGCGGCCCGCAATAGCCGCGTATACAGAAGTTTATCGTCAATTTTAAGATCTCTGACATTTATAAATCTTAGTATGTGATAAAATAATCTAAAATAATGACTGAGACTGTCTCGATGTTTGAAGGCTGCCGCGCGAAAACGGCTGGCATCTGCGTCTGCGTCTCCAGTTGATTTTCTTATGTCTGTATCAAGAATGGCACGAACTGCTGGTCGACCATTTAAGGACTTTCTCCAATCGTTGGCATCTACAGTTGAAATATCTCCAAGTGTTTCCTTGAAGAGTTGTAATAAATTAAAGAAAGTTCGCTCTACATCACGTTTATAACTTAGTTCGGCATCGACTTTAGCGTTCGTCCGTGCCTCATTTAATGCAGATTTCTGGTCAAGAAATGCAGCAGTTGCGCTTATGGCGGCGGCTAAGGCTAACAGACTGTTCAGGGGACCAAAAGAGTCGCCTAGTTGCGCTGAGACTGCGAAGTCCCATGACATCCCAAGTGGATCAAAGCCCAACCCAGCACAAATCACATAAATGGTGTACGCTGCAAACGCGGCGGTCAGCGCTGCTGTTATTGCAAGGCCGGGCTTGCTTGACAACTGGTCCTCCTACTCCGCCGCCACCCCGGCCCGCGAGAACATGTCCTCGCCGCTGTCGCTTTCGGCCTCGCCGTCATTGGCGCGCATTTTCTTGCGGCGGTCGAAGCTGTCCCACACCTCGTTCCAGTTGCCGCGCGTGGCGCCCTTGGAATATTCGGTGGCGCGCGTTTCGAAGAAGTTGGCGTGCTCCACGCCGTTGAGCAGCGGGGTGAGCCAGGGCAGCGGGTGCTCCTCGATCATGTAGATCGGCTGGAAGCCAAGCTGGCCCAGCCGCCAGTCGGCGATGTAGCGGATGTACCGCTTGATCTCCTTGGCGGTCATGCCGGGCACCGGGCCTTGCTCGAAGGCGAGGTCGATGAAGGCATCCTCCAGCCGCACGGTCTTCTGGCAGCAATCGATAATGTCTTCCTTTACCGCCTTGGTCAGGCAGTCGCGCTCCTTCACGAACTCGTGGAACAGGCGCACGATGCCCTCGCAGTGCAGGCTCTCGTCGCGCACCGACCAGGTGACGATCTGGCCCATGCCCTTCATCTTGTTGAAGCGCGGGAAGTTCATCAGCATCGCGAAGCTCGCGAAGAGCTGCATGCCCTCGGTAAAGCCGCCGAACATGGCGAGGGTGCGGGCGATGTCCTCGTCGCTATCCACGCCGAACTGCTGCATGTAATCATGCTTGGCGCGCATCTCGTCATATTCGAGGAACATCGAATATTCGCTCTCAGGCATGCCGATGGTGTCGAGCAGGTGCGAATAGGCCGCGATGTGGATCGTCTCCATGTTGCTGAACGCAGTCAGCATCATCTTGATCTCGGTCGGCTTGAACACGCGGCCATATTTGTCGTGGTAGCAATCCTGCACTTCCACGTCCGCCTGCGTGAAGAAGCGGAAGATCTGCGTCAGCAGGTTGCGCTCATGGTCGGAGAGCTTCTGCGCCCAGTCGCGGCAATCCTCGCCCAGAGGAACTTCCTCGGGCATCCAGTGAACCTGCTGCTGGCGCTTCCAATAGTCATAGGCCCAGGGATATTCGAAGGGCTTGTAGACCTTGGAGGCTTGGAGAAGCGACATTTTTCCGGGCTCCGCAATTGGGATGGCTGTAGCGCACAAATAACTAGATGAAGGGGGATGCTAGCCCAATCCACCACAATGTCTAGCGGTGTTGTGCCGTTCATCCACAGTAAATTTTGTGTCCCCGGCCTTGACTTTCGCCAGCGCCGCAGGCCGCCGTCGGTTCAGCCGGCCATGCGCTCCAGCCCCCAGGCGAACAGCGCGAGGATGAGCGCGAAGGAGAGCGCCATGGTGCCGGCGATGCGCTTGCCATAGACCCCCTGCGGCGTCCGCGCCTTGCGCGCGAGGATGAGGGCACCGCAGAGCGCCGCAGTGCCCGAGACGCCGGCCATGATGAGTGCCGGGAGGGTCATTTCCAGAAGATGTCGCGCCGTCCCCGGCTGAGGCGGTTGCGGAACATCTGCACATACATCCACATGCCGGAAATCGCGAAGAAGACGAGCGCGAAGCCGGAGAGGAGGGAGATGATCACGCCGACGGGACCGAAAAACTCGCCCGAGTGGAGATGGTGGAACAGGCCGACCAACTTGCGGGCGGAGTTCGGCGCGGCCTGTGTGGCTGGCTGGGCGGCTTGCTGGGCGGCGGGCGGCGCGCCGGGCGTACCCGCAGACGGGCCGGCCTTCTGCGCCGCGACCGGCCCCTGGGCGGGCGGCGGGGCGCCGCGCTCCTCGGTCTCGAACACGCTCCCCCGCGCGACCATGGCGGCAAAATGGCTGCCCAAGCCGGTCAGGGCGATGAACAGCATGAACAGGCCGATGAAGACGGTGGTCCAGCGATGCCATTTACGCATGGGTGCATCCATTCTTGCGGAAGGCGGGTGTAGCAGCGGAAGGACCGGCGATCGCCATCACCGGCCGCGCCAGCGATCAACATAGACGGTCACCGTCTTGGTCTTGCGCGCGCCCACGCCAAAGACGACGATGCCGAGGAAATAGCCGAAATCATACCATCCGCCATTATTGGGCACGGCATAGACGGCGACATCGTCCGCGATCAGCGAGAGTGCCCAGGCGAAGGGAAAGATGAAGCCGTGCCACAGGCCGAGCAGGAAGCCGGGCGTATCCGGCGCGCTGCTCACCGCCGCGGCGCTCTGCCGGGCGCATCCGCCAAGGATCAGCAACAGGGCTGCCGGCAAGGCGAGCCCGGTGCCGGTGCCGGCGGAGGGGCGGGGCATGGGGAGCATGGTCATCGCGTCGGTCATCCGCTGTTATGTGACCGCTCCGGCGGCCGGACGCATTGACCCGTATCAAAAGCGGCACGCGCCGTCTCGCGCAGGATTGCCCTCGGCGCCGGCCGTGAACAGCCCAGTCGTGGCGAGGATGCGCTGGATGGGGCGGGGTTTTCGGAACGCTCCGCCCCCTCGGCCGTTCTGTCTTCAGTACCATCTAGTTCATTGTATCTGCAGAGAAAAGGAGCGAGCCATGTTCGAGAAGTGGCGCATCAAGGAGCATATGGAAGTCGCGGATGCGAGTGGCCGCCATGTCGGCACCGTCGACAAGGTGGACGGCGATCTTCTGGTCCTCACCCGCTCGGATTCGGCGGACAGCCGCCATCACCAGATCAACCTCGATTATGTCGACAGCATCCATGACGATCGTGTCACGCTCAAACCCGATACGCCTATGCCCGAGGGCCTGACGATTGGCGGCGGCTATGCCGATGGCACGCGCCCCGGCGTCCAGTCCGGCGGCGTGAAGACGGACAGCTATGCCGGCAGCGCGGCGACCACCAGCACGACCGGCACCAACGAGAATTCGCAGATCTTCGGCACCAGCGGCCTTGGCACCGGCATGGGTGGCTCCGGCACGCCCTCGACCTGAGACACATTCGCCTGAACAAGTCAGGTGGCCGGGTCCCTCCCGCCCGGCCACCAACATATGGCTGCGACGAAAGAGCGCCTGCATACGTCCGTCCGATGCGGCGGGACGGCCCAACGTGCGTCAGGCGCGATTGATCGCGCAGCCCTTGTTCCCTGGCCTGCCGACCCTATCTGATAGGGAACAGGTTCAGTGAATGCTGCACCCAAAGGGGTAGAAAGTCGCTTCGGCGGTGATCTCCCACACACAGCCGAGCGGCTGAAAAGGGTCCGGTCTCCCATCCCCCCACCCCCCGGGAGGCCGGACTTCTTTTCCGCTCACATCTTCCGAAAAATTCAGTACCGCGATCAGCCGCGCAGGAAGGCCTGCAGCGCCGCGAGCGTTGCCTGCGGGTCGCTCTCCTGCAGATTGTGCGTGGCATTGGGCAGCGCATGGCCGCGCACGTCCGTAGCCTCCGCCTGCCACACGCCCAATATGTCATCGAACAGGCGCGGATAGAGCCCCTTGCCGGCCCAGATGGCGAGCAGCGGGCAGGTGATCTTCTTCCCCGCCGCCAGATCGGCATGGTCCAGATCCAGATCGACCGAGGCCGAGGCACGATAATCCTCGCACATCGCATGGAGCATGGCCGGGTCGAGCCGGTGGCGATCATATTCCCGCTCGATCTCGCTGGTCGCCTCGCCCGCCCGCGCCTGGTAGCGCGCCAGCGTCTCCTCCTCCGGAATGGGCGCGGGGCGCAGGAAGCTGAACCAGTGATAATAGCCGCGCACGAAGCCGAGCGTGACATGGCTGTAGAGATAATGCTCCGGCAAGATGTCCAGCACGGCGAGCTTGCGGACCTTCTCGGGATGATCCAGCGCCATCCGCCGCCCGACCCGCGCGCCGCGATCATGGCCGACGAGCAGAAAGCGCTCATGGCCCAGCTGCGCCATCACCTCCACGCCATCCTGCGCCATCGCCCGCTTGGAATAAGCCGAATGATCCGCGCCGCCCTCCGGCTTGCTGCTATCCCCATAACCGCGCAGATCGGCCAGCACGACGGTATAATCCCGCGCCAGCGCCGGCGCGACGAAATGCCAAGTGACAAGCGATTCCGGCGCGCCATGGAGCATGAGCAACGGCGGCCCCGATCCGCCCATCACGACATTGATCTCCGCGCCGCTGGTCTTGATCCGCAGGTTGCGAAAGCCGGGGTAGAGCTTCTGCCAGAGCGGCGGGGCGGGGGACTGCGCCTGCGCGGCGGCGGGCGCGATGCTGGGGGTGAGACTCGCGGCGCCGACGGCGGCGGTGTGTTTGATGAAGTCGCGTCGGCTGTTCATTGGCGGCCTCCCCGGTTTGGCGGTTGTGTGGGGCGCACCGTGAGGGGCTGGGGGGACTGGGTCAAGTTTGTCAGCAGTGGGATAGCGCAGTCCAGACTCCGCGATGGTGAGTGGAGCGCTCTTACCAGTTACCGCTGCTCTCCTTGATGGCCTTTTGATGGCCTTGCCGCCGCCAAGGCGACTGATAAACTGCAAAATGGAGGATTCACGGATTACGACTCACAATCCGGATCAATATGTAGTAGGTGATTATAAGACCATTTACTAAGGGTTGTGTATGGCTAGGCCGCGATTATTGAAAGGCTGGTCTGAACCGATCACATTTCGTGGTCCGCCGCCTGCTATCCCTCCAGAGCAACTCGTTCTTTTTCCTCGAAAAACCCAGTTCGAGCTGCCGATGCCGGAGGGCAAGGATGTCGCCGGATACATTCAAGCCGACAACAACCGGAGTTATTACATTAAGCTTGACCGCGATGATAACCCGATTCGGGCAAATGAATTCCTCTCCTATCGCATTGCAGATTTTGTAGGCATAGCAACGCCTCGTTGTGATTTCATACAAACTAACAATGGAGATATCGCATTCGGTTCTGAGGCGGTAGATGGATTTGCAAAAAAAGCGGAGACAATTGCTTTTCTTGATCGGTACACCATGATGGAATTTGGTAGTTCTCTACCCACCTTCCGTTCTGCCTTATCGGCTATTCATGCGTTGGACTTGTTCATTAACAACGTTGATCGCCATCATGGCAATTTTCTTATCTCCGGTTTTGGCACAGAGCGTCAGTTATTGGCATTGGATTTTGCCCGCTCAATGTTCTGGCGTTGGCCATGGGCTGACGATTTTGGATCGACTAACAATAGCGCGATGACTTGGCTGGATTTGCGACAGCGTCATGGATTTGATCTGTCCGCAGCACTGTTGGTGGTTAAGAGACTGTCGATCTTATCCGCCGATGACATTGCACGAATGATCGCTCAAATGCCGACGCACTGGTTGAGCGATGCTTTGAAAAATGATCTTCTTGGATATTGCCGAGAGGGCGGCTGGAAGGCTAGGACAGAGCTACTGCGCAAGGGGCTCCAGGATGGTTCAATCGTTTAAGTTTGCCGTAGTGCGCCTTTCTCCTGGGGGCGTTCGCGACGAACGCATAAACGTTGGCCTAGCTGTGTTTTCTGAGAATGACATAGATTTACGTCTGACTCAGCGTCTCGATAAAATCCGTGTGCTATCGGCTTCGCTTGATCAGTCTATCTTACGTGAATTAGCGGACACGCTCGTGTCTCGTGATTTTGATTTACGTGCCGCGGGTATTCATGACGCCGAGGCGCGGCGGCACTCGATTGGAAGTGTGGGTCCGCTAACTTTTTCTCATTTGGGTACTTTTACATGCTCCAGTGAGCGGGAGTACGGCGCACGTATTGATTCCATTTTTGAGAGCATAATCAATCCCGAACCAGCACCTCCAGTTGTGCGTGAAAAGAGATCGAAGCTTCTTACGCAACTAAAGCGCGCGCTTCGGAAGCAGAGAGTGCTAGCAAAGGCCGACGAAGGTCTGAGTTCTCACCGGGTCGTGCCTAACTTGATGCTGGCCGATGGCTTAATTGCAGACTTAGCGCTGAAGAACGGCAGAATGCATATCTTTGAAACAGTAGATATTTCTGCTCCGCAGACCACGGCACGTAAAGCGGTTTCTGATATAGCGGTTTCAGCGCTGGTTCTCGAGCAGGCTCGCATTGTTTTTGGGGAAAAGGATACGAAGGCGCGGCTGGTTTACTCAGCGTGCAGCACCTTGGAAAAGGCTGCTCATTCCTGCTTAGAAGCAGCAGCCCATCAAGGCGCCGAACTCATAAATTGGTCAAGCGATGCCGATAAAATTAAGCTAGTATATTCTATAGCCTCGCTTGCAATACCTACTGAAACTGCGCGAGAACGCTCAAAGCGCCTTGCAGACCAAGATACCTTCCAGTTGAAGTTGCATTAGCTACTCCGCCGCTACATCCTCCACCTTCTTCCCCAACAACGGCGCCAGATACCGCCCCGTATAGCTCCGCTTCTCCTTCACCACCTGTTCCGGCGTGCCCGCCGCCACGATCTCGCCGCCCTTCACGCCGCCTTCCGGCCCCAGGTCGATGATCCAGTCGGCGGTCTTGATGACATCGAGATTATGCTCGATCACCACGACGCTGTTGCCCTGCTCGACCAGCGCGTGGAGCACTTCGAGCAGCTTGCGCACATCCTCGAAGTGGAGGCCCGTGGTGGGCTCATCGAGGATGTAAAGGGTGTTGCCGGTCGCGCGGCGGCTGAGTTCCTTGGCGAGCTTCACGCGCTGGGCCTCGCCGCCTGAGAGCGTCGTTGCCTGCTGGCCGACCTTCACATAGCCCAGGCCCACTTCCGCGAGCATGGCCATGCGGTCGCGGATCGGCGGCACGGCCTTGAAGAACTCGACGGCGTCTTCCACCGTCATGTCCAGCACGTCGGCGATGCTGTGGCCCTTGAACTTCACCTCCAGCGTCTCGCGATTGTAGCGCTTGCCGTGGCATTCCTCGCAGGTGACGTAGACGTCCGGCAGGAAGTGCATCTCGATCTTGATGACGCCATCGCCCTGGCAGGCCTCGCAGCGGCCGCCCTTCACGTTGAAGGAGAAGCGGCCGGGCTTGTAGCCCCGCGCCTGGCTTTCCGGCAGACCGGCGAACCAGTCGCGGATGTTGGTGAAGGCGCCGGTATAGGTCGCCGGGTTGGAGCGCGGGGTGCGGCCGATGGGCGACTGATCGATGTCGATCACCTTGTCGAGATGCTCCAGCCCCTCGATCTTGTCATGCGCGCCGGCGATGACGCGGGCGCCATTCAGCGCGCGGGCGCTGGCGGCATAGAGCGTGTCGATGGTGAAGCTCGACTTGCCCGAGCCGGAGACGCCGGTGATGCAGGTGAAGGTGCCGAGCGGGATGGACGCGCTGACGCCCTTGAGATTGTTCGCGCGGGCATTCTTGACGGTCAGCTTCTTGCCGCTGCCCTTCCGGCGCTTGGCGGCAACGGGGATTTCCCGCGTGCCGTTGAGATAATCGGCGGTGAGCGAGCCTTGCGTCGCCAGCACATCGGCCAGCGTGCCCTGCGCGACGATTTCGCCGCCATGCACGCCGGCGCCCGGCCCCATGTCGACGATATGGTCGGCCGCGCGGATCGCGTCCTCATCATGTTCCACGACGATGACGGTGTTGCCGAGATCGCGCAGGCGCTTGAGCGTCACCAGCAGCATGTCGTTGTCACGCTGGTGGAGGCCGATGCTCGGCTCGTCCAGCACATAGAGCACGCCGGAGAGGCCCGAGCCGATTTGGCTGGCGAGGCGGATGCGCTGGCTCTCGCCACCCGAGAGCGTACCGCTGGTGCGGTCCAGATTGAGATAATCGAGGCCGACATTGTTGAGGAAACCGAGCCGCTCGATGATCTCCTTGAGGATGGCCTTGGCAATCTGGTTCTGCTGATCGGTCAGGTGCTGGGGCAGGGTGGTGAACCAGGCCAGCGCATCCACCACGCTCATGCGGGTGGGGGTGGCGATGTCCTGCATCGCGACCTTCACGGCCAGCGCCTCGGGCTTGAGGCGCGCGCCGCCGCAGGTCTCGCAGGGCTGCGCGGTCTGGAACTTGCCCAGCTCCTCGCGCATCCAGGCGCTGTCCGTCTGCAGCATCCGGCGGTTGAGATTGCCGATCACGCCCTCGAACGGCTTGGAGACGCTGTAGCTCTTGCGCCCATCCTGGAAGGTGAGGGTGACCGGCTTGCCGCCCGTGCCGTGCAGGATGATGAGGCGCACCTCGCCCGGCAGCTCGCTCCACGGCGTCTCCAGGCTGAAGCCGAAGGCCTTGGCGAGGGAGGCGAGCACCTGCATGTAATAAGGGCTCGGCGGATTGGACTTGGCCCAGGGCACGATCGCGCCCTTTTTGAGGGTCAGCGCCTCATTGGGGACGACGAGCTGCTCGTCGAACTCCAGCTTCTCGCCCAGACCATCGCAGGCCGGGCAAGCGCCCTGCGGCGCGTTGAACGAGAACAGGCGCGGCTCGATCTCCTGAATGGTAAAGCCGCTGACCGGGCAGGCGAATTTTTCGCTGAAGATGATGCGGTTGGCCGGAATGCCGGCGTTTTTCATACCGGTCTTGCCTTTGGCACTGCCTCCGTTCGCATCGAGCGAAGTCGAGATGCCAGCAGCGTTCTCCTCTTGTGTCTCGACTTCGCTCGACACGAACGGGGAGGGCGTGCTGCCCAGTTCCGCCACCGTCCCCTCAGCCAGATCCACATAAGCCAGCCCCTCGGCCAGCTTGAGCGCCGTCTCGAAGCTCTCGGCGAGCCGCTGCGCCATATCCTCGCGGACCACCACGCGGTCCACCACCACCTCGATGTCGTGCTTGTACTTCTTGTCGAGCGCGGGGGCTTCCTCAATGGGGTAGAATTCGCCATCGATGCGCACGCGGGTGAACCCGGCGCGCTGCCATTCGGCCAGCTCCTTGCGATACTCGCCCTTGCGGCCGCGCACGACCGGAGCGAGCAGATAGACCCGCGTCCCCTCCGGCAGCGCCAGCACGCGATCGACCATCTGGCTCACCGTCTGCGCGCTTATCGGCAGGCCGGTGGCGGGGGAATAAGGCACGCCCACGCGCGCCCACAGCAGGCGCATATAGTCGTAGATCTCGGTCACGGTCGCGACCGTGGAGCGCGGGTTGCGGCTCGTGGTCTTCTGCTCGATCGAGATGGCCGGCGAGAGGCCGTCGATATGTTCGACATCCGGCTTCTGCATCATCTCCAGGAACTGGCGCGCATAAGCGGAGAGGGACTCCACATAGCGCCGCTGGCCCTCGGCATAGATGGTGTCGAAGGCGAGGCTCGACTTGCCGCTGCCGGAGAGGCCCGTGATGACGACCAGCGCATCGCGCGGCAGATCCACGTCAATGCCCTTGAGATTGTGCTCGCGCGCGCCGCGCACCGAAATATGGGTAAGGCTCATGGGCGGTGTTCTATCTCTGTTCCTGAAGGGAATCCAGCGGCAAGGTTCAGCCAGAGGCACAGATAGGATCGCCAGAGGTCAGATGCGAGATGGCCAGACGGACATTCGCGCGATTGACCGTGCATCGAGTCTTGATCTTAATCATTGTACCAGCAGGCCGTGGCGTGGAATGCCCGGCCCGACAGACGACGGAGAACGACATGACCCTGGCACGTTACGCACGACTGGCGACCCTTGCAGGCACCATGATGGTTTCAGCCACCGTCGCGCTGGCGCAGGACACGCCGCAGGAGCAGGAAGAGCGGCGTGTGCTCCATGCCGAGCAGGCAAAGCTGGCTGCGCAGCAGATGAGCGATTTCGAAGCGCAGAAGAAAGCCATTGCCGACGAGCAGGCCGCGCGCGAACAGACCTATCGCGACGCGCTGGCGGCGCGGGATGCGAAGATCGCCGCCGAACAGGCGCAGGCCGCCGAGGCGCGGGCGAAGTGGGAAGCAGATGTCGCGGCCTGTCTGGCTGGCGACAAGACCAAATGCGCGCCGCTCCCGCCCAAGACCAGAAAGTAGGAGGCCGTCCCTGCGCGTCACCTCCCGGCAAACGCTAGGGGCTGACGTCGTGGACCAGATGCTCAAGCTCGGCGGGGTCTGGATAGACGCCCGCCAGCACGTGATCGAAATGGGTGCGCACCATGTCGTTGCATGAACAGGCGCGCTGACGCAGCCGATCCGCATCCAGCACGACGAGCGAGCCGCGCCGGGTCTGGACGAGCCCGTCGGTCTTGAAACTCTTGATCAGGCGGCTGGCATAGCTGCGCGCAATGCCGAGAAGGGACCCGAATTCCTCCTGCGTCATCATCACCTGATTGTTGCCAGTGCGATCGACAGCGGCCGTCAGCCATTTGGCCGCCCGCATCTCCAGGCTGTGGACCGCGTTACACGCGACCGACTGGAAAATCTGGGCGAGCAGACAGTCCGCATAGCGGCTGAGCAGATCGCGAATGGCGGGAGAACTCGCTTTCAGCGTCTCCAGCGTCCCAGAATCGAACCGGGCGAAATAGCCGCCATGCATCACGCATGACCGGGAGTAAGCCGCCAGCCGCCCGCTGCTGACGATGCCGCCCACAGCGCCCTCACGGCCGACCATCGCGATCTCGACCGACGAGCCGTCGTCCATCAGCACGTGGAAAGTCGCGACCGCATCGCCAAGGGGGAAATAAGCGGCCACCACGGTATCGCCGGGGTCGTAAAGGGTCGTGCCCGTGGGTAGGCGCACGACGCGCGCCACTTTGGCCATCAGGGCCAGATCGGCAGGGTTCAGCGCTGCCACCAGATTGTTATGATCGATGCCGGGCGAGACGAGGTCGTGCATGCGATGCATAACGATCAGCCCCAGCCGCAGTTCCCATCTATGTTCAAAAGTGAACAGACATCCATCAGCTCACCGCGCATAGAGGCACCGCAGAGCCGCGTTCATGATAGTAAACGGGCCGCAAAGGGTCAGTAACAGGGGCAGGCCGGCGCCTCTCGTTGAATGTTCGAGGAACCGGGGATGCTGAATGTTCTTTTGCTTGAAGATGAAATGCTTATCGCGCTCGACCTTGAGCTGACGTTGCGCGAATTGGGGGCGGATGAAGTCTATCCCGTCGCCACAGTGAGCCAGGCGATTACAGCTCTGGAAAGCGGCAATATCACCGGCGCGGTCGTCGATTATAATCTGGGCGGCGAAACCTCGGAGCCGGTTTTGATGCAACTGGAGGCCCGCAAAATCCCGTTCGTGGTGATGAGCGGCTATCCGGACAGCAGCTATCTGGGCGATGGCACCAGGGATTGGCCGATGCTTCCCAAGCCGGCGGGGCTGAGCGCTCTGCGCGAGGTTCTTGCCAGCATGAAAGCCTCGGAAAGCTAGGCGGAACGCGCTACCACCGTGACGCCAGGCTCGCGAAGCAGGGCGCATTCCGAGTGTGGCGAATACTTGACCATGCTAATGATTGTGCTACTATCGGCCTCCTCAGGAGCAGGATAGACTGATGACGATCACGGCCACACCCATCACCCCCCGTTTCGGCGCCGAAATTTCCGGCGTGGACATCAGCAAGCCGCTGGATGCGGATACGGTCGCCGAGCTGATCGCTCAGCAGGATCGCTGGGGCGTGACCGTCTACCGGAACACCGGGCTGGACGATGAGGGGCAGATCGCCTTCGCGCGCAATTTCGGCCATCTGGAGAGCCTGCCGCCCCGCGAGGGCCGCCCGCGCATCTTCCTGTTCAACGCCGGCAATCTGAATGCGCAGGGCGAGATCAATTGGGATCCGGGCGCCACGACCTATCGTAAGGGCGATCAGATTTGGCACACGGACAGCAGCTTCATGGATCTGCGCACGTCCTATTCCATGCTCCGCGCCGTGGAAGTGCCGCCGTCGGGCGGGCCGACCTGGTTTGCCGATGCACGCTCGGCCTATGACGACCTGCCGCAGGATGTGAAGGACAAGATCGAAAATCTGGAATGCGAGCACAGCCTCTGGTGGTCGCGCAAGCAGGGCGGCGCCGAGATCAGCCGCGAGGATATCGAGGCGCGGCACCGCCCGGTCCACAAGCTGGTGCATGTCCACAAAGGCTCGGGCCGCAAGATGATCTACGCAGGCGCGCACTGCTACCGCGTGGTCGGCTGGGGCTGGGAAGAGAGCCGCGAGCTGATCGATTATCTCAACGCTTTCGCGACGCAGGACCAATATGCCATCAGCGTCGACTATGCCGTCGGCGACATGGTGATCTGGGACAATCTCGCCGTGTTCCACAAGGGCGGCCAGTTCGACTGGAACGAGCGCCGTGACATGCGCCGCGCCACCGTGCGTGAAGCGCCGGCACCGGAGGTCGAGGACGATCCGTTCGGCGAGCTGTTCCGGACTGCGCCCACGATTTCGCCCAAGGGCGCCGCGGCGGCCTGATCCTCACTTTGCGGGCTTTCCCGCAGCCGTGGGCATTTGTCGCACGCACCGGTCTGCTTGCCTTGTGGCGCCAAGCGGCTACTATCGGGTTACGAGGGCAAAGAAACACAGGCCGGTGGCTGGCGGGGGCCGCGACCGGACTCCAGTTTCTTCGTTTCATGTTGCGATGCAGCATGATTTTCTAGGCAATACTCCACCAGATAGTCCAAGAATTACAACGGCTTTCCGAATTTTTCGGCAAACTGAATGCCGCTCAGGAAAATTCCTGTTGCGTCGCACAAGATAATCTGATTCCATGTGAACGTTGCACAACGGAGGCTTAAGCTGCCGGTAACCAGGCAGGGCATAATCTCCGAAACGTAAATGATGGAGGCAGCATTGGGTCAGCATTCCAAGCCGACTGACGGGGCCGTAACCCTCGCGGAACTGCGCGAGTTCGCCTCCTTCCCGGCTGCAACGCAGCGTTACATCCGCCGCTCTCTCGATGTCGCTTTCCATCGCGGCGCGCCCATGGAAACCTGGGGGCGCGACGTTGTCGAGGCGGCGAGCATCAAGGCACAGAGCCGCCTCTATGGCCGGCTGGACGAGATCAAGGCGCGGGTGCCCGATGATAGCGGGCTGGATCAGGTCGAGCCGTTCATGGCACCGCTGGTCACCGTCTCCGCCTTCGACCTTGGCCAGAACCGGTTGAACAGCTTCTCGGCCTATCGCTTCCTCTACGAGCGTCTCATCGGCGCAGGGTCGCGCCCCTGGCTGCCCGGCGCCTTCTGCGCCGCCGCCAGCCTGCCGCACCTCCACCCCGAACGCCGCCGGGCACTGCTCCAGTCGATCAGCGAAGCCGCCGCCACGGCTGCGGGCTGGTCGAGCCGCGAGCCGAGCTTCTACCCGGAATGGGTGGAAAAGGTGGATGTGAGCAAGGAGCCGCATTGAGGGCGAGGGTGCCGCTGGTTCAGGCGAACTGACGGGCCATTAAGCACTTCGTCACCCCGGACTTGATCCGGGGTCCCGCTCCCTTCTGGACTTAAGGCGGCAAACGCGTTCTGGCAGTCGCAACCCACGTATCACAAGAAGCTGGACCCCGGATCAAGCCCGGGTTGACGAAGTGGGGGGCGGCCTTCTTCACCGACGTGGGCAGTGTCCTCTCACTCCGCCGCCAGCAAATCCTCAGCCGCCTGCAAGTCCACCGAGACCAGCCGGCTCACACCCTGCTCGATCATCGTCACCCCGAACAGCCGGTGCATCCGGCTCATGGTAACGGCATTGTGCGTCACGATCAGATAGCGGGTCGCGGTATCCTGCACCATCCGCTCCAAAAGCCCGCAGAAGCGCTCGATATTGGCGTCGTCCAGCGGCGCATCGACCTCGTCGAGCACGCAAATCGGTGCCGGATTGGTTAGAAAGAGCCCGAAGATAAGCGCCACTGCGGTGAGAGCCTGCTCTCCCCCTGAGAGCAATGTCAGCGTGGTCAGCCGCTTGCCCGGCGGCTGCGCCAAGATTTCAAGGCCAGCCTCCAGCGGGTCATCGCTCTCGATCAATTCCAGATGCGCGCTCCCGCCCTGGAAGAGCGTGCTGAACAGGCGCTGGAAATGGCCATTCACAGCCTCGAAGGCTGCGAGCAGCCGTTGCCGCCCTTCGCGATTGAGATGGCCGATGGAGCCGCGCAACTGGTTGATCGCGGTGGTGAGTTCCTCGCTTTCGGCGCGGCTCCTGGTCTGCGTCTCCTCCAGCTCGGCCAGTTCCGAGGCGGCGACGAGATTGACCGGGCCGATCCGCTCGCGGTCCAGCACCAGCTTGTCATAGCGGGCCTGCTCTTCGGATGCGGCGACGACCTCCTCGCTCGCGAAGCCGAGCTTGCTCGGCAGCACGGGCGGCGGGCAGGAGAAGCGCTCGCCGCAGGCCTGGCCGATTTCCCGGCGGCGCGCGACGGCATGTTCGGCGCGCGCCTGCGCTCCGGCTCGCGCTTCGCGGGCGGTGGAGAGAGCCTCATTGGCATTGGCGAGCGCCTTCTCGGCGGTGGCCAATGTGGCCTCGGCGGCGGCTTCCTCGCTGCGGCTCTGCTCGACAGCGGCCTGATGGTCGCGAGCGGCCTGCGTCAGGGCGTCGAGTTCCGTCGCCAGCGCTGATGGCCGATCGCGCAGCCCGTCCAGTTCGCTGGCCTGCGCTTCGGCGCGCGTCTTCATCTCGGCGACGCGGCGCACGGCATCGCCAGCGCGCGCTTTCCAGCCCGCCACATCGCTGCGGATCGCCTTCACGCGCTCCTCATCGGCGGCCAGCGCCCGCTCGGCCATGGCCCGCTCGGCCTGCACCTGACCGATTGCGGCCCGGCACCGTTCCGCGCCGGACTTGAGCAGATCGACCCGCGCCGCGGTGTCGTCGCCAGCCGGCAGGGCATCATGGGCGGCCTGCGCGCTCTCCAACTCGCGCTCGGCGGTGGTGAGATCGGCAGAGGCTTCCTGATGGCGCCGGTCGAGGTCCGCGCGCTGGCCAGCCAGGCGCTCCAGCGCGGTAGCCACTTCGCCGAGCGTGCGCTCCGCCCCGCGCAGGGCCGTGTCGGCAGCGCTCATCGCCTCGCGGGCAGCGCGCTCGTCGGTGCCGGCTTCGCGCAACGATGCCTCGGCGGCCGCCAAGGCCTGCTCGGCCGCGCTGACGGTGGCGGCGACGGCAGGCCGCTCCTGCCCGATGGCGGCAAGGCGGTTGATGCGGATCAGCCGCTCGGCTGCCGCGCCGCCGCCCTCCTGCGCCACAAAGCCGTCCCAGCGCCGCAATTGCCCGTCGCGCGTGACAAGGCGCTGGCCCACCGCAAGCGGCTGGCCGTCATCCTGCTCGACCACGGCGATCTGGGCGAGACGGCGGGCGAGTGCCTCGGGCGCGCGCACATGGGAGGCGAGGGCATCACATCCATCCGGTAAAGCAGGGTCGCGCGCATCGATAGCGGCGCCGCTCCAGCGAGCCAGACCTTGCGCCCCGAGCGCGGCCTGCAGATCATCGCCCAGCGCGGCGGCGAGCGCGTGCTCATAGCCGGGGTCGACGCGCAGCGCATCGATGGCGCGATCGCCGCCGCCCTGCGTCTCCAGCCCGCGGGCCAGTGCCTTTGCTTCGCTGTCCAGCGCGGCGACGGTTGCGCGGGCGGCAGCGAGCGCGCGCTGTTGCTCGGCGACGGCCTGGGTGTGCGTCTCGCGCGCCTGCGCGGCGGCGGCGATGCGCGCCTCGGCATCGGTGCGGGCGGTGAGGGCATCGGCCTTGGCCTGCTCGGCCGCGCGCTGGCGAGTGGCGAGCGGCGCGGCATCGGGCAAGGCGGCGAGGGCGGCGGCGATCCGCTCAGCCTCGCTGCGGGCGCGGGCGAGCTTCTGCCGCGCGGCGTTCAGGCCCGCCTCGGCAACACGCCGCTCGGCCTGCTCGCCGGCCAGTCGCGCCATGGCCTGTGCCAGCGCGACCTCGGCATCGCGGCTGGCCGTCTCGGCCTCCGCGAGACGCGTGACGAAGGCCGGCAGCGTCGTCTTCGCCGCCTTGATCCGCTCGGCCAGCGTGGAATCCTCGGCCTGCAGCGCCTCGATGGCATTGGCGGCATCGGCGGCAAGCGCACCCTCACGTTGCTGATCTTCGCTCACGCGGGCGAGCTGGCTTTCCAGCTCGGCGATCCGGCGCAGCAGGGTATCGCGTTCGCCTGTCAGCCGCTCCAGCGCGAAGCGGGCCTCGGTCGCGGCCTCCCGGGCCTCGTTGGCGGCCGTGCGTGCGCGCGCCAGTGTCTCGATGGCGGACTGCTGATGAGCGGCGGCGCCCAGCTGCGCCTCCTGCGCCACCCGCACCAGCGCCTCGGCCTTCTGCGCATCCTGCGCGGCACGGTCGGCTTCGGTCGCGGCCTCGCGATGGCGGGCGAAGAACACGCGGCCCTCGGCCAGCACGATCTTTTCGCTCAATTCCGTATAGCGCTCGGCGGCTCGCGCTTGTCGACGGAGCGCATTGGCGCGCACGTCCATCTCGGCGAGGATCTCGTCCAGTCTGGCGAGATTGGCCGCGCTCGCGCGCAATTTCTGCTCGGCATCCTTGCGGCGCACATGCAGGCCGGCGATGCCCGCCGCTTCTTCCAGCATCGCGCGGCGCTCGGCGGGCTTGGCGGCGATGACGGCGGCGATCTTGCCCTGGCTGACCAGTGCCGGGCTGTGCGGACCGGTCGCAGCATCGGCGAAGAGCAATGCGACATCCTTGGCGCGCACGTCCCGCCCGTTGGCGCGATAGGCGCTGCCCGCGCCCCGCTCGATGCGCCGCATGACTTCCAGCTCGCCATCGCTGCCCATGTCGATCGCCGGCAGCACGGTGCCCGGCGGCACGCTGGCGAACAGGCCGACTTCCGCAAAATCGCGCGCCGGGCGGGTGGCGGTGCCGGCGAAGATCACATCGTCCATGCCGCCGCCGCGCATGGATTTGGGGCTGGATTCGCCCATCACCCAGCGGATCGCCTCCAGCAGATTGGATTTGCCGCAGCCATTCGGCCCGACAATGCCGGTCAGCCCCGGCTCGATCCGCAACTCGGTCGGCTCGACGAAGCTCTTGAAGCCGGTCAGCTTGAGGCGGCGGATCTGCATGGTTTAGCGGGCAGGGCGGCCCAGCCGGACTGACCCAGCCTGCGAGGCAGTGCGCCGTCCGACGCCCGCTCCGATGCTATGGCCCCCCAGCCTCGCCAATCAGGCGCCTGCGTTCTTCAGCTGCTCGACGAGCTGCGGCCAGGTCGACACATTGTCGAGCTTGCTGCCGTTCATGATGAAGCTCGGCGTGCCGGTGATGGAATATTGCGCCGTGTCGCGCTCCACATTTGCAGCGAGCGTTTCGGCGGTCTTCGGGTCGGCCAGGCACTGGCGGGCCTTCGCCTCGGGCACGCCGCGCTCCATGGCGAACTCGATCAGCCCGGCAGCCTCGGCCATGCGCTGGAAGCGCTGATCCGGCGCGGCCGACATCGCGTTCTTATAAGCATCCTCGCCGGCGGACTGGAGCTTCTCGATGATCGCCTGCTGGTTGGTGAAGAACTGATGGGTCAGCGGGAAGAAGGCTTCCGGCCCGGTGCAGCGGGCCAGCATGGCCATGCTGATGTCCAGCGGGTTCATCACGAAGTTGCGGAACTCGAAGCTCACCTTCCCCGTGTTCACATAATCGCGCTCGAGCACATCCTTGGATTCCTCGGAGAAGTGTGCGCAGTGCGGGCAGGTGTTGGATGCGAACTCGATGATCTTGATCGGCGCATCCGGGTTGCCCATGCGGATGCCGCCCTCGGGCGTGGCGACGACCTGCTGCGCCCATGTGGTTCCCGCCGGGGCGGCCTTGCCCTCCACCTTGCCGATGGGCGCGCTCGAGTTGCTGTCCTGAGAGCCGCAGGCGGCGAGAGCCAGCAGGGCGAGGGCGAGCGGGGCGGTAGCAAGGCGTTTCATGGGACGGATGGGCCTCATCGATCGGGGGACGGAAAGTGGCTGTGCGGGCCGGTCTAGCTCACTTGCCGGACGCGGGCAATGGCGGCAGCAGGGGGCGCAGCGCGTCCCACGTATGCACATTCTCCAGCGGTTTGCCGTTGAGCAGGAAGAAGGGCGTGCCGGTGAATTCCTTGAAGGTGCCGGCGCTGGAGGTCAGCCCGAGCACCGTCTTGAGCATCGCCTCGTCGGCCAGGCATTTGCCCTGCGCCGCTGGCGTCAGGCCGCGCTTGGCGAGGAGCGGGCCAAGGCCGGTGCCCCCGGCAATGGCGGTCAGCTGCGCGGCGCGATTGGCGGCCGGCGGCTTGCCTTCCTGCGCCTGGGCAAAGCTCTGCGCGCGGGTCATCCAGGCCTGATAATCGGCGAACATCGCTTCATGATTGCTAACGAACCGCGTCGCGCCGCCGCAGCGCGCGAGCAGCGCCGCCGTCAGATCGAAGGGATCGCGCACGAAATTGCGCAGTTCCAGCGAGACGAGGCCGCGCCGGATCCACTGGGCCTTGAGCGCTGGCGTTCCGGTCGCCTGAAAATCCGCGCAATGCGAGCAGGTGTAGCTCAGATATTCGACCAGCTTGGTGGGCGCAGCCGGATTGCCGACCACGAAGGCGCCGTTCGCACCCAGCGTCACCGTCTGGCTCCAGTCGCGCGCCGCGCTGCGCTGCGCACTGGCGGGCGCTGACAGCAGAGCGAACGCAAGGGTGAGTGCCAAGGCAGCAAACACGGCAATCTGTCGGGAGACGGACGAAGCTGGCGAGATGACGGTCATGGGCATGGTCCCGTGATGGAGATTTGGCTTAGCTGATCTTGGGGGGGCGCACAGGGTTGGAGAAGCTGCGCGCCATCGATTCGAGCACGGTGCGCAGTTCCGGGTCGCTCACTTCGCGCAGGCCCTCGCCCAGCTCCTGGGGGATCGGGCGCAGCATCGTGGGCGGCGGGCGATGCACCGGCTCGCGCGGGATGACCTGGCCCTGCTTGATGGCGACGCGGGAGACGGCCTCATAGCCGAAGAAGCGGTTCACCCGCTCGATGATCTCCGGCACGATATGCTGGACCATCGGCGCATGGCCGCTGGCGACGGTCAGCTGCAGCGTCCCGCCCGAGCGCTTGCCCGTCGGGAAGCGGATCGAGTCGGGGCTGGTCAGTTCCGCATAGCGCTTGCCGACAATCTCGGCCCAGCGCGTGACGATGCTCGATTGGATGAAGCCGAACTTGCGGAAGGCGGCGCGGCCAATGTCCGGCATGAGATCGGAAATCGCGCGGGGCGCGTTGATTCGCGGGCGTTCCTGCGGCGGCATCTCGGCCTTGCCGGCCCCATTGGCCTTGCGCGCGGCCGGGCGTTTGGCCCGGCTGGCCTTTGTGGGCGCCTGCGCGTCTGGGGTGGCTTCTGTCATGGCTGCGTCCATGCCATAGGCACGCCATGGCCGTCGATGGATTAATCGCAACGCGGGGGATGGAAGAGGCGGTCGCTCCGGCGTTGCTGGCCCATTATCGCCGCCATGCCCGCTCGCTGCCCTGGCGCAGCCCGCCCGGCGCGCCCCCGCCGGACCCCTACCGCGTCTGGCTCTCGGAAATCATGCTCCAGCAGACGACGGTGGCGGCCGTCGCGCCTTATTATGAGCGCTTTCTGGCGCGTTGGCCGACGGTCGAGGCGCTGGCGGCCGCGGAGGACGGCGATCTGATGGCCGCCTGGGCAGGTCTTGGCTACTATGCCCGCGCCCGCAATCTGCTGGCCTGCGCGCGCTATGTCGCAGGCGCGCTGGGCGGGCGTTTCCCCTCGGACGAACCGGGCTTGCGCGCTCTGCCCGGTGTGGGTGCCTATACCGCGGCAGCTGTCGCCGCGATTGCCTTCGAGCAGCGCGCCGTCGTGGTGGATGGCAATGTCGAGCGGGTGGTGAGCCGGCTGTTCGCGGTGGAGACGCCGCTGCCGGCCGGCAAGCCGATCCTGCGTGCGCTCGCTAACCGCATCACCCCGCAGGACCATGCCGGCGATTTCGCGCAGGCCATGATGGATCTCGGCGCGACGGTCTGCACCCCGCGCAATCCCGCCTGCCTCGCCTGTCCGCTCTCGGAGCTTTGTGCCGCGCGGGCAACGGGCGATCCGGCGCGCTATCCGCTCAAGGCGGCGAAGAAGGCGCGCCCGACGCGCAGCGGCACGGCCTGGTGGGTGGAGACCGGCGATGCTGTCTGGCTCGTCCGGCGACCGGACAAGGGCCTGCTCGGCGGAATGCTGGCGCTGCCGACCAGCGACTGGAGCGAGGCGCCAGAGGCTCTCCCGCTCGCGCCGTTAGCGGGCGGCTGGCGCGTGCTCAACCAGCCGGTGCGCCATGTGTTCACCCATTTCGCGCTCGATCTGCGCGTGGCCATGCTGCGGATCGAGGATGAGACTGACCCTGCCGCGCTTGCCAGCGCCCTTGGGCCGGGCCAATTGTGGCCCCTCGACACGCTGGCCGATGCGGGGCTGCCCACCGTCTTTGCCCGGGCGGCGCAAGCGGCACTGGACGCCAGAGAGCAGGAGAATGCGCATCATGACCCGGCCTGATCTGCCCGCGCGGCAGGCAATCACCTTCACCGGCGGCACGCTCGACCGCGCCGATCAGCTGCGCGTGCACCCCGACCGGCTGGCCGGCGCCTGGGCCGATCCGCGCGCGCGCATCGTGCACCTCGATGGGCTGGACCCGGTGATCGAGGCGGACGGCACGCTCGCCAGCGAGCTGGTGCCGCCCGGTGCTGTGCTGGCCGACCACGCCCTGCTCGGGCTGCGCGAGGACGGCACGCCGGTCTTTGTGTCGCTGCTCGTCGAGCACAGCGTCGAGCCCCCGAGCTTTCCCGCGAAAGTGTGGGACATCATCCCGCAGCTCACCATGGCCGAAGCCGCGCATTATGCGGCGGCGCGCAGCCTGGTGGACTGGCATGATCGCCACCGTTTCTGCGCACGCTGCGGCGGCGATACGCACCCGATCAAGGCCGGCTGGGCGCGCCAGTGCAGCCGGTGCAGCGCGGAGCATTTTCCGCGCACCGATCCGGTGGTCATCATGCTGGCCGAATATCGCGGCAAGGTGCTGATCGGGCGCAATCCGCGCTTTCCTGCCGGCCGCTTTTCCGCACTGGCCGGCTTTGTCGAGCCGGGCGAAACCATCGAGGAAGCCGTGCGGCGGGAGCTGTGGGAAGAATGCGGCGTGCGCACCGGGCAGGTCGACTATCTGTTCAGCCAGCCCTGGCCGTTCCCCTCCCAGCTCATGGTCGCCTGCATCGCGCAGGCTGATGATGACGCGTTGACGCTGGATGAGGAGGAAATCGCCGAAGCCATCTGGGTGAGCACTGATGAGGTCCGCGAGGCGCTGGCCGGGGAGGAGGGCGCCAGGTTCCTGCCGCCATCCCCCATCGCGGTCGCTCATCACATGCTGCGTTATTGGTTGGAGTGCAGGCAGACGGAACAGCCTCCCGCCGCCTAATCGCGGTGCCGAAGCATCCAGTCACCCGATTGCTCGCTCTGCGCCTGCCGCAAGGCCGCATCTCGGCCCAGTCCGCCAAAGCGCGGCAAAATGATGCCGAGGCGGGTGCGCTCGGCATCGTTGGGGTGCGGCGCCGGCGCGGCGGCGTCCTTATCGCAAGGTTCGAACAATGAAAACGCCGCCGACATGCCGTTTCGTCCGGGTCAGACGGCCGAAACGCTGAGCGTGCGCGGCTCTGCCGGGGGCAGGCCTCCGCTCTTCGCCTGCGCCAGCAGCTCTTTCTTGCGGGCGAGCATCCGGTCGCGCAGTTCCACCAAGTCGACGTCGGTCTTGCGGCACTGGGCGAACATGCCCTTGGAGGGCTGTTCCTCCTCCTTGACGTGATGCTCGATCTCTTCCGAGAGCACCTTCACCTTGGCATCGTAGAAATCTTCCTGCGGAGAGCCGGCCTCGATCTCGTTGATCAGCACCTTGGCGCCGTCATGCTCGACATAGGCCTCATCCATGAGATCATCTTCGATCTTGCCGCGAAAGGCCGGATAAAAGATCTCTTCTTCCAGCATGGTGTGGATCTTGAGTTCGGTGCAGATTTCCCGCGCCAGCGATTCCTTGCGGCCGGCCGCATTGGCCTTTTCGAACTTCTCGAACAGATCCTCGACCGTGCGATGATCCGCTTTGAGCAGGGCAATCGCGTCGGTGAATGTTTCAGTCGCCATGAGATGCTCCTGTGGGTTGATGTTATCAACAAAAGGATCGGCAAGGCCTGGTGGTTCCCTATAAAAAATGTTGCTCTCCTCCGTTCGTCGCAAAGCGGAGCGGCTGGTCGGAAGGCACCCGACGCAGCCGCATTGCGTCGCCTCGCCGCGGGAGCTAAAGCGCGGCCTTTCATCAGACATCATTCGGACCGCGTCTTTCATGCTCAGCCTTAACGAAGCTCTCGATCGCGCCCGGTCGCTGGTCACCGCGGCCCGCAAGGCGGGCGCGGATGCGGCCGACGCCGTCTATGGCTGCGATGCCTCGTTCGGCGTGACGGTGCGGCTGGGCGCGCTGGAGGATGTCGAGCAATCCGAGTCCGAGCATTTCGGCCTGCGCGTGTTTGTCGGCCAACGCTCGGCCAGCGTCTCCTCGTCGGACCTGACGCCCCGCACGCTGGAGACGCTGGTCGAGCGCGCCGTGGCCATGGCACGCGAGGCGCCGGAAGATGCCTATGCGGGTCTCGCGCCCGAGCAGATGCTGATGCGGCGCAGGCTGCCTTCGCTCGATATCGAGGATGATGAGGAGCCGACGCCGGCCCAACTGCGCGAGAGGGCGCTGGCGGCGGAAGATTCGGCGCGCAGCGTGCTGGGCGTCACCAACAGCGAAGGCGCCGGTGCGGGCTTCTCCCGCGCGCAGGCGGCTCTGGCCACCAGCCACGGTTTTTCGGGCGCTTATGCCGGGACCAGCCATTCGCTCTACGCCAGCGTGCTGGCGGGTGAGGGCGCCGCGATGCAACGGGACTTTGCCAGCCACAGTGCGCGGCATCTCGATGATCTGGAAGGGCCGGACAGCATCGGCCAGCGCGCCGGCGCGCGCGCGGTCTCGCGGCTCAACGCGCGCCGGGTGCCGAGCGGTACGATGCCGGTGATCTTCGATCCGCGCGTAGGCAACAGCCTGATCGGGCATCTGCTCGGTGCCATCGCCGGGCCATCGGTCACCCGCAAGGCGACGTTCCTGCTCGACAGCCTTGGCCAGCGCATTCTGCCCGAGGGGCTGAGCGTCATTGATGATCCGCTGCGCGAGCGGGGCCTGCGCTCGCGGCCGTTCGACGGCGAAGGGCTGCCAACTGGGCGGCGGCGCCTCATTGATGACGGCGTGCTGACCGGCTGGATGCTCGACAGCGCCTCGGCCCGCCAGCTCGGGCTTGATCCCACCGGCCATGCCACGCGGGGCGGCGGCTCGCCTGGGGTCGGCGCGAGCAATGTGCATCTGGAAGGCGGCACGGCCAGCGTGCGCGATCTGTTCGCGGACGTGAAGCGCGGCGTGTTCATCACCGAACTGATCGGCCAGGGCGTCAATGGCGTCACCGGCGATTATAGCCGGGGCGCCTCCGGCTTTCTGATCGAGAACGGCACGGTGAGCCACGCCGTGTCTGAAATTACCATCGCGGGCAATCTCAAGGAGATGTTCGGGCGGATCATCGCTGCGAACGATCTCACCTTCCGCCGCGCCATCAACGTGCCCACCCTGCGCATCGACGGGATGACCGTTGCCGGGGAGTGAGCCCCCCTCTCTGGATCTTCTGGCCGATATTCTGGCCATAGCCGACGCTGCCGGCCTGCTGGCCATGCGTTTCTGGGAAGCCGACGCACCCATGCACGGCCATTGGGAGAAGCGGCCCGGCGAGCCGGTGAGCGAGGCCGATCTCGCGGCCGATGCGCTGCTGCGCGCACAGCTTGGCGCGCTTCTGCCGGATGCCGCCTGGCTCTCCGAGGAAAGCGCGGAGACGCCCGGACGTGCCGGTGCCCGGCGCGCGTGGATCATCGATCCCATCGACGGTACCCGCGATTTCGTGCGGGGCCGGGCGGGCTGGGCGGTCTCGGTCGCACTGGTCGAGGACGGCGTTCCGACTGTCGCGGTGCTGACCGCACCGGCGCGCAACGAGCGTTGGTGGGCGGTGCGCGGCGCCGGTGCCTGGCGGGAGCGCACGGGGGCACAGCCCGAGCGGCTCGCCGTGGGCGATCATGCCACGCTCTCGGGCGCACGCGTGCCGCTCGATCATCTGGGCGGCATCGATATCGACTACCGCATGGTCGCCAAGCCCAACAGCATCGCGCTGCGCATGGCGATGGTGGCGGCCAATGAAGCCGATCTGGTAGCCGGCCTGCGACGCGGCGCGGAATGGGATTTGGCGGCCGCGACTCTCATCGCGCAGGAAGCCGGCGCCCGCGTTACCGATGCGCTGGGCGAACCCATCATCTTCAACAAGCCCGACCCCTATGTGACGGGGATGCTCTGCGCCGTTCCCGCCCTGCACGATGCCGGCCTGGGCCGGCTGCGCGCGCGGGCGCTCAGGCTGCTCAAGCAGGGATGATCGGCTTGTCTGGGCGCGGCTGCGCTCAGGCCTTGAGCCGGACGACCTGCCGCAGCCGCGATTCGCGCGCCAGACCCAGATAGGCCTCGACCAGACGATCGTGCATCAGGCGCTGTGCGGGCTCCGCGGCGACTTGCGCCAGACGGCGATGTTCGTTGGCGCGGTTGCGGTAATAAGCGTGACGTGACGGAATCATGCATGTCCTCCCGCCTGCCTCTTCAGCAGATCGCGCCCATGCAGAAATTGATCGGGATCAAGCCTCCGAAATGCGCGCGCTCTGGCGGGGCCGGTTCCACAGCGATGGATCACGCGGCGCGGGGGGGTAGAGGCTGGTGCGCCGACCAGCCTGCGTGCCGGCGCGGAGCAGCCAACCCAGCTTCTCCGCCTTGCTGGTGAACAGGCGCCGACGCAGCGCCTCCTGCGGGTCGGCGGCGACCTTCCGGGCAATGCCGCCATAGATGCCCGCGGCAGCCAGCACCGCCCATGCCGAGCGGAACGGCAGCTTTGGGGTGCCATGCCGGGCGCTGTCTTCATAGCGCGCCGCCATCGCCGCCACGCGCTCCGTGACCGCCGCGAGGGCCGGGCGCCGCTCCGCCGCCATCGGGTCCGTCGGGTCGATGCCGGCCTCGATGAGCCAGTCCGCGGGCAGATAGCAGCGCCCGCCTGCCGCATCCTCGGCCACATCGCGGGAGATATTGGCGAGCTGGAAGGCCAGCCCCAGATCGCAGGCGCGGTCCAGCGTCGCCTCGTCATCGGGCGCGACACCCATCACAATGGCCATCATGCAGCCGACCGCACCGGCGACATGGTAGCAATAGCGCAGCAGATCGTCCTCGGTCTGCGGTCGCCAGCCCTGCGCATCGAGCGCGAAGCCTTCGATGAGATCGTCCATATAGCGGCGCGGAATCTTGCATTCCGCCGCCACCAGCGCCCCGCCGGCAAAGGCGGGATCATCCAGCCCGGCCTGCCCCGCCAGAGCGCGCTCGGTCCGCGCGCGGATGTCGGCCAGCCGGGCCATGGGGTCGCCGGTCGCCTGCATGGTCCCGCCATGATCCTGCCCGTCGGCAATGTCATCGCATGCCCGGCACCAGCCATAGAGCAACCACGCCCGCTCGCGCGTCTCCCGGTCGAACAGCCGCGAGGCCGTGCGAAAACTCTTCGACCCGCGCGCAATGCTCTCCTGCGCAAGACCGACAAGGGCAGGGCGTTGCTCCAGCATCTAGCCCCTCCCCTTCAGGGGAGGGGATGGGGTGGGGGACGGCGCTGCCCAACGGGCTGGTGCTGAATTCAAACGCGTCAGTATTGCCTCCAGAACCTCGGTGAGATTGGTGCGTACATCTTCGTTAGTGAACCGCAGAACGCGATGACCTTCCGCGGTTAACGCAGCATCCCTGCGCGCATCTTCTTCCGGATCGTGCGTATCGCCATCCACCTCGACGATCAGCTTTTTGGCGGGGCAGAAGAAATCCACAATGAACGGCCCCAGCACATGCTGCCGACGAAATTTGTGCCCGCCAAGCTGGGACCGACTCAGATGTCGCCAGAGAATGATCTCGCATGGCGTCGCCTCGTGCCGCATCGCTTTTGCGTGGATCAGAAGGCGTGCATCTTGCGTCACGGGCGCTCCCCACCCCAACCCCTCCCCTGAAGGGGAGGGGCTCATGTTTCCCCTCAAAGCCGGTCGACCTTCATGGCGAAGATCGTTTCATGGGGCGTGTAGGCGGCCATCGCGTCGAGCAGGTCGTCCAGCGTCTCGCGGGCGATCAGGATGTTGGCGTGGGGTGGGCGGATGAAGCCGGTTTCGATCATCTGGCGATTGAAGCCGATCAGCTGATCGTAGAAGCCGCCGGTGTTCAGCAGCCCGACCGGCTTGTCATGATAACCGAGCTGCGCCCAGCTCACCGCTTCCCACAGCTCGTCCATCGTGCCGACTCCGCCCGGCAGGGTCACGAACCCATCGGAAAGCGTGGTGAACAGCGCCTTGCGGCTGTGCATGTCCGGCACGACGTGCAGTTCGGTGAGGGCGCGATGGGCGACCTCGGCATTCACCAGCGCCTCGGGGATCACACCGATCACCTCGCCGCCGGCCGCCAGCGCGGAATCCGCAATGGCGCCCATCAGCCCGACCTTGCCGCCGCCATAGACGACGCCGATGCCGCGCCGGGCCAGCCCGGTGCCGACCGCGCGGGCCGTCTCCATGTAGATCGGGTCGGGTGGGGTGGCGGAGCCGCAATAGACGGCCAGCCGGTTGAACGATGTCATGCAAGATCCTCGAGCATCAGGGCCGCCGTCGCGCGGGCCGAGCCGACGACGCCGGGAATGCCGGCGCCCGGATGCGTGCCGGCGCCGACGAAGTAGAGATTGTTGATCACATTATCGCGATTGTGGGTGCGGAACCATGCACTCTGGGTGAGCAGCGGTTCCAGGCTGAAGGCGCTGCCCAGATGCGCGTTGAGATCATGGGTGAAGTCGCTCGGCGCATAGGAGAACTGCACCTTGATGCGCGAGCGGATGTCCGGGATCAGCCGGCGCTCAATCTCGTCGAGAATGCGCCCGGTAAGGATCGGCCCCACCTCGTTCCAGTCCACCGGCAACTTGCCCTGATGGGGCACCGGCGCCAGCGCATAGAAGGTCGAGTGGCCCGGCGGCGCCAGATCGGGGTCGGTGACGGTCGGGTGATGCAGGTAGAGCGAGAAATCCTGCGAGAGTACGCCATGGTCGAAGATGTCGGTCAGCAGCTCCTTATAGCGCGGGCCGAACAGGATCATGTGGTGCGGGATACCCGGCCAGGTCCCCTCGATGCCGAAGTGGACGACGAACAGGCTCGGGCTCCAGCGCTTGCGGAACAGCTTGGCGCCCTGCCGCTGGCCGCGCGGATGGTCGGCCAGCAGGTCGGCATAGCTGTGCATGATGTCCGCATTGCTCGCCACCGCATCGGCCTCGATATGCAGGCCCGAGCGGGTGACCACGCCGGTCGCGCGGTCGCCCACAGTCTCGATCTTGGCGACCGGATCGCCGAGGATCAGCGTGCCGCCCAGCCGCTCGAAATGCGTGACCATCCCGCGCACCAGCGCATGGGTGCCGCCCTTGGCGAACCACACGCCGCCCTGCTTCTCCAGCTTGTGGATCAGCGCGTAGATGGCGCTGGTCGTCATCGGGTTGCCGCCGACCAGCAGCGTGTGGAAGCTCAGCGCCTGGCGGAGCTTCTCGTTCTTCACGAAGCTGGAGACCATGGAATAGACGGAGCGCCACGCCTGATGCTGGGCGAGGTCCGGCGCGGCCTTGAGCATCGACTTGAAGTCGAGGAAGGCGACATGCCCCAGCTTCTCATAGCCCTCGCGATAGACCTCGGCGCTATAGGCGAGGAAGCGCTGGTAGCCGGCGATGTCGGCGGGATCGAGCTTGGCGATCTCGCGGTTAAGCGCGGCATCGTCGTTGCCATAATCGAAGGTCGTGCCGTCCTGCCAGTGCAGGCGGTAGAAGGGGCTGACCGGCAGCAGCGTCACGTCCTGCGCCATGTCGTGGCCGGTCAGGCGCCACAGCTGGGCAAGGCAATCCGGGTCAGTGATGACAGTCGGCCCGGCATCGAAGGTGAAGCCCTCCTTCTGCCACATATAGGCGCGGCCCCCGGGCAGTTCGCGCCCTTCCACAATGGTGGTGGCGATGCCCGCCGATTGCAGGCGCAGGCCGAGGGCAAGGCCCGCAAAACCGGCGCCGATGACGATGGCTGTCTTCATCCGCGTGTCGCTCCAAGGGCTGAAATGGCTCGGCTGACGGGAACAGGAGGCTTCCCGGTCAGAACGCGCAGCTTGTCGAAAAGGGTGCTCTGCCCGGCATAAAAGCGGGCGATGAGGGATGGGTCAAGCCGGTAGAAGCGCGCCAGCACCCGCCAGCGCTCCTGCGGCTCGGCGGCGCGGAAGAGCAGCCGTGAGAGCATCCGGTAATAAGCCTGCCCGCGCCAGTGCGCCGCGCCGCGCGCACGCATCGCCTCATGCAGGGCCGGGCCGGAAAGATCGTCCATCGCCGCGATGGCGAGCGCGTTGCGCACCGCATCCGGCAGCGAATAGCCGGTGAGCGCGTGGAAAAAGCCGCCGCGCAGTCCGGCCTTGGCGACGCCGGGGGACTCGGCCTCCCACAGCCGCGCGAAATCGCCGCCCATGCACACAGGCAGCACGCCGGTCTCGCTATGGCCGCGCGCCGCGCCCTCCCAACCCTGCGCCTGGGCATAAGCCGCAATTCTCGCCGCGAGCAGGGGCTCATCCAGTGCCGGACCATCGGCATAATAAGTGTCTTCGATGAACAGCTCGGTGGGGGAGAGGGGCAGGGTGTAGACGAAGCGATAGCCGTCCTGCTGATCGACGGTCGCGTCCATGATGATCGGTTCGGCAAGGCCGTGGGGGGTATGGCACAGCCAACTCGCCCCGACGAATTTCTGATAGCCTAGCTCCAGCGCGCTCATATCGCCCGGCCCGCGCGCATCGATGACGCCGCGCGCCTCGATCACGCGTCCATCGGCCAAGGTGACGCTGTTCGGCGTGAGTGCGGTTGCCGCCCGGTCGAACAGCAGGTCACCCTCCGGCATGGCGCGGTGCAGGCGCATCCCCAGCCGCTCGCTGGTCAGCGTCGCATAGCTGCTCGGCAGGCGCCTCACCTGACCCGGGAAGCGCACGTCATAGCCGCCCCAGCCATGCACGATCAGCGGCTCGATCAGCCAGCGATCGGCGGACGCAACATCCTCGGCAAAGCAGGACCAGAGCTGATTGCCGCCAGCCCGCGCGGCTTCCTCGATCACCACGACGCGCAGCTCAGGTCGCCGCGCGCGCAGGGCCAGCGCGATCAGGCTGCCGGCAAGGCCGCCGCCGACAATGGCCAGATCGATAGGTCGTGCGCCTGTCATCCGCGCAGCCCTAGCCGAGGGGGAGGCGCTTGGCTATCGGCCAGTGATGTGGGAACGATGCCCGAAGGGGCGGGGGAACTTATCTCTGCGCTTGGCGAGCGACCGGCGCGAACGCTTTACCGATTATCGTTTCCCTCTCAGGCGGGGCTCCCTATAGCATCGCCATGCAGCCCGCGATGCTGATCCTTGCGTCCATTCTGGCGATGTCCGGCATCATCGCGGTGCGTTACCTGCTTTCCAGTGGCGGGTTCGCGCTGGCGACCCGGATGACACGCCCCGGCCATTATGCCGGGCTGCGCCGGCAGATCGGCGCGGAAATCCGCTGGTCGCTCCTTTCGGCGCTGATCTTTGGCCTGCCCGCGGGGATCGTCGCCTGGGGCTGGCAGAGCCACGGCTGGACGCTGATCTACACCGATGTCGATGCCTACCCGCTCTGGTATCTGCCGATCTCCGTGCTGCTCTATCTCGCCGCGCACGATACGTGGTTCTACTGGACGCACCGGCTGCTCCACCGCCCGGCCTGGTTTCGCGTCGCCCATGCGGTGCATCACGCCAGCCGGCCGCCCACGGCCTGGGCGGCGATGAGCTTCCATCCGTGGGAGGCGGTGACCGGCGCGGTCGTCATTCCGTTCCTCGTCTTCGTCATTCCCATTCATGTTGCGGCACTGGGGGTGGTGCTAACGGTGATGACTGTCATGGGCGTCACCAATCATATGGGCTGGGAGATGTTCCCGCGCTGGCTGGTGAACGGCCCCGCCGGGCGCTGGCTGATCACCGCTTCCCACCATGAGAAGCATCATGAGCAGTATCGCTGCAATTACGGCCTCTATTTCCGCGTGTGGGACCGGCTGTGCGGCACGGATCGCGGCCTGTCTCCCCGGTTCGCGCCGACACCGGCGGGAGGCTCCGCCGCCATGCCGCACAATGATGACCCCGCGCCGGCAAGGGATAATGCTGCATGATGTTCTTTGACGGTGCCGACCATGGTCTGGCGCGTCGTGTCGCACGGCCGCTGATGCTGACAGGCCTGCTGCTCTCGCTCGGCGCGCCAACCCTGGCGCTGGGTGAAGATGGCGCGGCCACCGTGCGCACCGCCGATGCGGTCGTTCCGGCAGCGGCGGGCCTTGCACCGGCCACGGGCCAGATCGACGTGCGGTTCGAGGGCTTGCGCTCCACTCGCGGCATGTTGCGCGCCTGCCTGACCAAGGACCGCTCCCATTTCCCCAAATGCGAGAAAGACCCGCTCGCCCTCACGGCCAGCGTTGCGGCGGGCGACCATGCCGAACTTCTGTTCGCACGCGTGCCGCCCGGCGACTATGCGCTGCTCGTCTTCCACGATGAGAACAGCAACAGCCGGCTGGACACGATGCTGGGCATCCCGCGCGAGGGGGTCGGCTTTTCGCGCAACCCCCGGCTGCGCTTCGGCGCGCCGGGCTTTGAGTCCGTCGTCCTCACCGTCACCCCCGGCGCGGCGAAGCGGACGGCGGTGAAGCTGCAATATTTCCTGTAACGCCTCGCGCGATCAGGGCGTAACGGTCGGGCCCTGCTGCTGCGCCTTGAGCCGCGCGGCCTCCTCATCGGCCTTGGCCTGTGCTTCGATCTGTGCGGATTCCGCATCGAGATTGCCGAGCCGCTCCTCGCGCGCCTTGGCGACGGCATCGGCCCAGGTGCCGGAACCGAGCATTTTCTGGCGCTCCTCGCGCGCCGCACGCGCGATCTGTGTGAAGCAGCCGGTGAAGCCAGCCGAGCCGGTGGGCGAGCAACTGTCGGTCCCAGACGCGCCGACATATTCGATCGAGCGGGCGCGATTGGCCCAGCTTTGCACGGCCGGGCTGTTGGGATCGGTGCGCAGTTCCTTGGGGATGCGGTAGCGATCATTGTCGGGCATCCGCGCACAGACGACGATCTCGTCGCCCTCGCTCGCCGGGCACGGGTCTTCGCCATAGACGAACACCTGCTTCACCTTCGCGACATCCTCCGGCCCGGCGGCGGCAGCGGGAGCGGCCGGGGCGGCCTGCGCGAAGGCAGGGACCGCAAGAGCGAGGCTGAGGGGGAGTGCAAGGACGAGGGCACGCATCGACAGGTTCCTTCTTAAATCCGCTTCGAGAGGGCAATGGCAGCGCGGCAGCCAAGCCGGATCGCCCCGAAAAGCAAGGGATAGGCAGGCGCGGATTCTGCGCCATGGGCAATCGCGGCATCGCGATGCTCGACTTCTTCGGCCTGGAAGTCCGTGATCGCTTCGGTCAGCGCCGGGTCGTCCTCGCCGATCTCCTTGAGCTGTTGCCCGTAATGATCGTCGATCTCGGTTTCGATGGCGGCGGTGCAGGCCATCGCCGCGCGCGGGCCGATGAGCGCGGTTGCAGCGCCGAGCGCGAAGCCGGCAACATGCCAGAAGGGCTGCATCAGCGTGGGGCGCACGCCACGCTCCACCATCATCGCATCGAAATGCGCGCGGTGGCGCTCTTCCTGAGCCGCCATGCCGGCAATCTCGCGGCTGATCGGGTGACGGTCGCCCAGCACGGCGAGCTGGCCGGCATAAATCCGCACCGCGCCATATTCGCCGGCCTGATCGACCCGCAACATCGAGGCGCGGTCCGCACGACGCTGGCCGGGACGGGGCGAGACGCGTGTGCTGTCGGTCATGACCGGCTCCATTTGAGAACCAGAATGAGGATCAGCAGTGCGCCGCCGAGCGAGAGGATCGCATTATAGCCAGCGAGCGAAATGCCGAACATCGACCAGGGCACGACATCGCAGCGCACCAGCGTGGCCGACATGATCGAATCCAGCATCGACTGGCCGGAAGACGTGTCCATGGTCGCCGTGCAACTGGTCAGGCCCTGCCACCAGCCATATTCGACGCCGGCGTGAAATGCGCCGATGGCGCCGCTGGTCGCGATGGCCAGCGCCGCGAGCATGGTGAACATCGCGCTCATCGGCGCGGTGCGGCGCAGGGCAATCGCGGCGAGCGCGGCGATGATCGCGCCCAGATGCGGCCAGCGCTGCCACATGCACATTTCGCATGGGAACAGCCCGCCGACATGCTGCGAGAGCAGCGCGCCGCCCAGCAACAGGGTCGGCAGCATCACCGCCACGAACCGGGCGAGCGACAAGGAGGCGTCACGCGACATCGGTCTGTTTACCGCCGTGCCTTCGTCGCCGGGGCTGCCGCCATTTGCGGCGCCCCGTTCAGGCGGCCGAGAGTCTGCAGCGCGTAATGGAGCTGGAAGTCCTCAACGCCCTGCTTCTTGAGATCCTCCGCCGTCGCGGTGAAGCGGGGATCGGGGTTGCTGTCCGCCTCCAGCTCCGAGCGATCCAGCTTGGCCTCGTTGATGAGGTGACGGCGCAGGTCGCTTTCGCGATATTTCGGCCGCTTGGCATAATCGGGGTCGGAGAGCTGCGGCACCAGAATATCCGGCTCGATGCCGCCTTCCTGCACCGAGCGGCCCGATGGCGTGTAATAGCGCGCCGTGGTGAGCCGCAGCGCGGTATCCTGCGAGAGCGGCAGCAGCGTCTGCACGCTGCCCTTGCCGAAGCTGCGCTCGCCCATGATGAGTGCGCGCTTCTGGTCCTGCAGGGCGCCGGCCACAATCTCGGAGGCGGACGCTGAACCCGCGTCGATCAGCACGACGACAGGCAGGCCCTGCGCATCATCGCCGGGCCGGGCATAATAAGGCCGGGTGTCGCCGCGCTGGCGGCCGCGCTGCGAGACGATCTCGCCGCGCTCGAGGAAGGCGTCGGAGACGCGCACGGCTTCATCCAGCAGCCCGCCGGGGTTGGAGCGCAGGTCCAGCACATAGCCGATCGGCTTGTGGCCAAGCGACTTGTCGATGCCGCGAATGGCGCTCTGCACGTCGGCCCCGGTGTCGGCGGAGAAGCTGACGATCTTGATGACGCCGACATCGCCCTTCACCTGCCATTTGACCGGCTTGATATCGATGATCGCGCGCGTCAGTTCCACGTCGAACGGCTCGGTGCGGCCTTCGCGGGCGATGGTGAGCTTCACCTTGGTATTCGGCGCACCGCGCATCTTCTCGACCGCTTCATCGAGCGTGCCGCCATAAATCAGCTTGCCGTCGATATGCGTGATATAGTCGCCGGCCTTGATGCCCGCGCGCGCGGCCGGGGTGTCGTCGGTCGGCGCGATCACCTTCACCACGCCTTCGTCCATCGTGACGGAGAGGCCGAGGCCGCCATAGCTGCCCTCGGTCTGGGTGCGCAGATTCTCGAAAGAGCGAACGTCCAGATAGGCGCTGTGCGGATCGAGACTGGAGAGCATCCCCTCGATGGCGCCCTTGATCAGCGTCGCATCATCGACCTGCTCGACATAATTGGCGCGCACCCGCTGGAACACGTCCATGAACAGATCGAGCTGTTTGTAAGTCTCGCCCTCGGTCTCCGTGACGGCAGAGGTCGACGCGGGAATGAGCGCGATGGCGCCCAGGATCGCGGCGGAACGGAGAAACAGGGTGCGGCGGGCATTGGCCATGGAGACGCTTTCGACAAAAATGCTGTCCTGACCTATAGCAGGAACAACGGTTCTGCCTAGGTCGCACGCCAGCGTAGCGTAGATTGCGTTACGCGCTGCTGAACGGGGCTAGCGGACAAGGGAAGCAATATCGACAGCGCGGTCCTGCTGGCGCAGCTCGATGATGAGTTGGGCTGGGTCGCTGCCGGTCGCGCCGACCGGGTCGCCCTGACGCAACGAGTCTCCCGGCGCCACGCTCAGCCGGTCGAGCCCGGCCAGCAGGCTCGTCCAGCCGCCGCGATGCTCCAGAATGACGATCTTGCCATAGCCGCGAAACGGCCCGGCAAAGGCGACTCGCCCTGCCGCTGGCGCGATAACCGCGGCCCCGGCTGCGGTTGCCATGGTGATGCCCCGCGCGCGCACGCCGCCTGCACTCAATTCCCCGAAGCCGGTGACGATGTCGCCGATGGCAGGCAGGCGATAGGGCGGCGCCGGGGTCTGGCCTGCGGCGACGCTCGGCCGCTCGGGTGCCGGAGCGGCGCTGTTTTGCGGACGGGCCGGCCGGGGCATCGGGCCGGGCAGGCGCAGCAACGCCTCCTGCACCTGCGCCGCATCGCCGATCCGGTCCATCAGATCGCTGATATCGCGGGCCTGCTCGCCCATGGCGAGAGCGCGCTCGGTCTGCAGGCTGGCCTCCGCGCGCAATTGCCGGGAGGCGCCGCGCTGGCGCTGCTCAAGCGTGCTGAGCGCGGCCTGCTGCGTTTTCAGCCCGGCGCGGGTACGGACGAGGGATTGCGCCGCCGCCTCCGCGCTGCGCTGCAGATCGGCACTGCGCGCAATGGCACCCCGCAGATCCTGCGTGGAGGCGGTGATGGTCGGCAATATCTGCGCGAGCGCGATGCGGCGATGCACCGCCTCGCTAATCGTGCCAGGGGCGACCAGTGCGAGCACAGGCGAGCGCCGGGCCAGTTGCTGCAGGGCGGCGGTCAGTCGGACGATCGGTTGCTGGCGGGTGGCAAGCTGGCGCCGCTGCTCGCGCTGGCGCGTGATAATGATCGCCATGCGTGCCTCGCCCGCGCGTAGATCTGCCTCGCTCTGCTGGATGCGGGCGGCGAGCGCCGCGATTTCGTTGCGGGTCTTGTCAGCTGCGGCGGAGGAGGCGCGGGCGCGGGCTTCCAGGGCTTCGCCACGCTTGCGGGCTTCCTCGCCCTGCGCGCGGGCGCGAGCCAGCGCGGCCTGCTGCCGGGCGATCTCCGCCTGCGCGGCCTGTGGCGCCGGATTGCGCTGGGCAGAGAGAGCCAGCGGTGCCGCGATGGCGGTGACGAGCAGGGCAGCGGTGGCCAGCATGACAGGCAGGGATGGTCGCGAGGCCAGTGGCCGGGGCAGTCGGGTCCAGGTCGCCGCCACCACGCCTCATCCCTCCCGGTGATAGGGGTGGTTGGCGAGGATGCTGGTGGCGCGCCAGAGCTGTTCGGCCAGCATTGCCCGCGCCATCATGTGCGGCCAGGTCATCGCCCCGAACGCGATCAGCAGATCGGCGCTGGCCCGATCGGCGCTCTCGAACCCGTCCGCCGCGCCGATCATGAAGCGGCACTCGCGCACGCCGTCGTCCCGCCAGCGGCCGATCTGTTCGGCAAAGGCCATCGACGTCAGCTGCTTGCCGGTTTCATCGAGCATCACCATGACCGATTGCGCTGGCAGCGGCGGGGGCGCCTTGCCGCCGCGATCCGGAAGTTCGGTAACCTTGGTGGGCAGCGTCACACGCTTGAGATAGCGCTCGACCAGATCGGCCTCTGGCGAGCGGCCGATGCGTCCCCGTGCGACGATGTGCAGCAGCATTCGGCCCCCGGGGTACGCTTGATGGAGATCAGGCCTCGCCGGCGGCCAGCGGTGCGTCCGAGAAGCCCCACATGCGCTCGAGATTGTAGAAGCTGCGGACCTCCGGGCGGAAGACATGCACGACGACATCGCCCGCGTCGATCAGGACCCAGTCGGCGACGGGCAGGCCTTCGATGCGGACATTGCGGCCCATCGTCTGCTTGATCCGCTCGGCCAACTTCTGGGCAATGGCGGCCACCTGCCGGGACGAACGACCCGACGCGATCACGATGTGATCGGCAATGCTGCTCTTGCCGGCAAGCGGAATGCTCACGACTTCCTGCGCCTGATCATCGTCCAGCGATTCCAGCACGATCGCCAGGAGGCGATCCGAGGATGCATCGATGCCGGGTTGGGACAGTCCTCCAGCGGGGGCAGGACGGGCGGGCATGGGTAACGGGTCGGGCAATGTCACTCCTGTGGGATGCGGCGACCGGTCACGCCGTCGATCGGCGCAACATCAGCAAAGCTACGGTGCCAAAGAGGCGCCTTCTGCCGAAGCAGCGTGGCTGATCTGGGATCGGGGCGAAAGCGCAAAAGCACGAGCGCCGGCAGTCTCCATGTCGTCCAGCTTTTGCTCTGACTGGCGGGTCGGACGAAACGCCGCAACCAGGCCATGGCCGGTGAGCCTACAGCCGCCCGACTATAGCCGGGTCGGGCGATAACAGCAATGGCCGTTGTTCGCGCAATATCGCGCCATCCTTTCCACTGGTGGAACTGCGCCAGATTGTCCTCGCCCATCAGCCAGATGAACCGGCGATGCGGGTAGCGGCGCGTCAGCCGGCGCAGCGTGTCGAGCGTGTAGCGGGTATGCATCTCCCGCTCGATGGCGGTGACGCGGATGGGCGCGCGGCGGGCGGCCGCCTCGCCGCTGGCGACGCGCGCGTTCAGCGGTGCCATGCCGGCCCGTGGCTTGAGCGGATTGCCCGGCGAGACCAGCCACCAGACCTCATCCAGCCCTAGTGCGGCGTGCGCGAACAAGGAGATGGCGCGATGGCCGCCATGGGCGGGGTTGAACGATCCGCCGAGCAAGCCGACCGGCACGCGCTTGCCCCGCGTCACGCGGCCTGGCTCCCGCAAATCTGCGGCTGGTCGGGTGCGGGCGCGCAACAGCTCATGGCCTGTCGCTAGAGGCCGGGTGCGATCAGGTCAAACCGGCAATGGTCAGGATGCACCTCGGAAACGTTAACGCCGCGAAAAGCATCATTGCTCCAGGTCCCTCATTATGCTCAATAATTCGCTCGGCAGCGCAGGGGGAACGCGGTGTCGACTCGGGGGGGAAGATGAGTGGGACACTCGCTTTGAGCGAGCTGCTGTGCAGCGAGCTTCTCTTGTTTGCAGCTTTGGGGCTTATCATCGGTGGGCTGGACGATCTGGCCATCGACCTCATCTATCTGGCGCGGCGCGGCTGGCGGTCGCTGACCGTCTACAGCCGGGTGGCGCGGATGACATCACGCGATTTGCCGCCGGCTGGCTCTGCCGGGCCGATCGCGGTGTTTATTCCCGCCTGGGACGAGTCGGACGTGATCCGTCCCATGCTTACCGGCTGCCTCGACAAATGGGCCGGCGAGGATGTGCAGATTTTCGTCGGCGCCTATCCCAATGATCCGGCGACGTTGTGGGCGGTCTGCACGCTGATCACCGAGCGGGGCGGCGGGCGCGTGACCTTAGTGGTCAATGATCGGCCCGGTCCCACCACCAAGGCGGATTGCCTGAACCAGCTCTGGGTGGCCCTGCAGCGCTGGGAAGTCGAGCAGGGGCGCCGCGTGCTCACGGTGGTGCTGCACGATGCCGAGCAAGTGGTTTCGGTTGTAACACCGAAGAAGTCGCAGAAAACTGCGAATGTCCGCTTTGGGAGCAGTCGGCTTGCAGCGGCTATGGCTTAAATGTCGGGGGAAGCGGACAGTCGGCTTTCGACTGGTGTAGCACGATAAGCGGAACTGATTTATGAGTGGGCCATGCTCACAAATCGCTTTGCCCTATCCATGACCTTCATTTTGTTCGCTGCGATGGTGTGCGGAAGCGCGTGGGCTATCGGCAACGAAGTGGTCGGCTATATCGCTGCGGCGGTTCTATTTTCTGGCCTAGGCATTCTTGAGCAACTCGGCATTATTACCGTGTTTCGAGGCTTTCTGCGGTTTGCCCTGCTAATCGTCTTACCGTCAGCCGCATTCCCGCTCGCTGACCTCGGCTATCTCCCATTTCCAGAAATGGCTCTTTGGATCGCGGCGTTCACTATGCTCGCAGCCTTGCCGATTGTCTGGTGGCAAATTGCCAAACGCGGACAACGCGAAACGTCATTGAATGTCGGCTAAAGGGCATTTGATTTAGCGAGAAGAATGACCACAACGGCGGGGCTGGCGGACTGCCCGCTTTCCGCAAGCGGATCGGGGCGCTATTGCCGGCACATCAACCTCCGTCTGCTTGGCCCGCGTAATATGGCCAGACCTTCCGGCGGTCCGATTTGAGGAAATGATCTTCAAGGCGAGCTTGGGACTGATCGTAAAAGAGATTGTAAATTGCCGGTCCACCATTGAGGATCATCCGGCTTCTTTCCCCGGTGCGTTCGAGAGCGATAGAGCAATCTCCTCCGGCCGCCTCTCCGCCTACTTGGATTGTGTCGCCAGCAGTGCCCTTCAGGAGGCGATGCACCCGGACAAGCGCCGGCGCTTCCCTCGTCCAAGGCCGAATCACTTCACCATCAATGATGGCACTCGCCTTCTGGATCGCCAGTTTGACATCACGCCGCTGACGCGCACTGCCTTCGTAGTCTCGGGGGAGGACTATCGAGCAGGCAGATGCCGGTGCAATCGGGAACGCAGCGGCTGCTAGAACTAGAAAGGCTAACAGCGTCGCGCTATGCCGGTTGGATCGCAGACGGTAGCTCATTCGAGCAACCTGACAGGCTTCGCTAATGTCCGCAAACTCGTCGTATCCCGACAGGCGGCTTACGGGGTGCAGTGTCTCGAAGCGGAACGTCGAAAATGTCGGGGGAAGCGGACCTTATGCCCAGATAAGCGCGGCTGATACTGCCAATAGGATGACCACGGCTACGCAGCCCAACCTCAATTTGGCGCTTACTAAGCGCTGACGTTTTGTCCAAAATGCTTGGGTAGCAGCAACCAACGTAGGAAGATCGGCGTCCAGTGGAACCACCTCGCCAACCTGCTGCAATGAGCGCCGAAGAAGTTCATACAGCCTGTCGGGCTCGGCAGGCTGTTCGATAGCGCGAATTATTACCCTTTCGCCCTGCGTCTCGATTGCGAAGAGTTCACCCGCTTGACCAAAAGCTCGCGCGCCGTTGCGAACATCGATCGCTTCAAGATGCTCTTCAGCCATCTCGATGGACGAAAACATCATGAGAAGTTCGTCAGCTTCGATAAAGAGGGTCGTCATGTCGGCAACCTGTCAATTTAGCCGAACGTCCGCAATGTTGTCGTGTCCGGAAAGTCCGCTTTGGAGGTGTCGCCCCTCATTATATGCCATTGAGCCATCGCCGAGTTGCGAAGGAGCTATAGCACCCGTAGAATGCCCGTCAGGATGAGGCCAATTACCACCACCGCAAGGGTCAATGACAGGGAAAGTGGCACCTTGTCGCGCCAAAACGTGAATTGCTTCTGCTCGTCGATCCACTCGATCTGGTCCTGCCAGAAAAACTTGTAGTGGGCATACCAGTCGCTGAAAAGGATTTGCTTGGACTGGCTGGAGCTGAACACCTCTGCCTGAAGTGCGTCTAGACGCCCACGGTAGGCGGAAAGATCGTCGCCCTCCGCCCTCGCTTGCACATCGCGGTAGAGGTCGCGCAGCCGACAGAAAAGCGCGGTGAGCCGCTCACCTTCTTGACAGTGCGCAACCTTGTTATGGTCATAGTGCGTGATGATGATCGTGACGACGCCGAACGCGACCATTGTCGCAGCTATCCACTTAGCATTCAACGGCTCCCAGATAAGCGCATACACGCCCACTAAAAGGGAGACGAGCCCGAGACCTCCTGGGACCTTCTGCACAATGTCGTAAGTGGCAAAATTTTTCTTCGCGCCGAACCCGACGTTATAGCCCGTCTCAGCGATACTGCGGAGAAGACCTGCCCTATTCATCCTTGTCCTCTTGGTTTGCGCTGATTGGCACATGGATGCGATCGGTTGCCACGACCACGCCGTCAACGAGGGCATAGCACTCAACCACGTGGTCGCCTTTGAAATTTGTACGCTCAACGTTCTTCTTGTGGCCCTCGTCAGCCACAATCTGGCCTCGGATGCAATCGCGGTTGATCGCCTCCTGCCCCCGATTGAGCACTTTCCAGAACAACCCGTAGGAGCCGGGAATGTCCGTCTCGACTGTGAAAGTGAGCTTCTTGCGCGGCTTAAGTAAGGTACGATCCTTCAGCATCTCTCTAAGTGAAGCAGGCCGAAAGCCGTCCTGCTCGACTTGGCAGTCGATGCGGATGTTGTTCCGAATGTCGATGGCGGCGAATACATCCTCGGGGAACTCCTCCGTCATACTGACGGCATGACCCGCGCGGTCGGTCAGCGCCGCCTTCTCCAACTTCTCGGCAGCGGGGAACAGCCGCCCGTACACGGCGCGCCACTTGTCGTTCTGATTGTCCTTGCCCTCGGCCTCGATGGCCTTGAGGCAGAGCTCGTGCGCCTTCTTGGCCTTGCGCTGAAAATTCTTTTTCACTTTCACGCGCTGGCCGCTCCCCAACGCAGCGAAATAGTCCTGCTTGGGCAAGTCCTTGAGATAGGCAAAGAAGTCGCGGCTCATGTAGTCGTAGTAGAGGTAGCTCTTGTCGTCATACTCGCTGGTCGATTTCAGAAAATTGTGCGCCAATGTGTCGATCAGGAGCCCGCCGATTCCTACGCCGTGCTTGTTTTTCCACGCGCGCGCCATCTTGCAGAGCCGCCGAAGATTGTTGTTCTTCTCCGCCACGAACTCCGACATCGCCTGTATCTCTTCACGGGGCTTTGTGATCTTCCAAGAGCCGCCATTGTAGGTGTCGGGATATTTGAAGCTGCCGTCGTCTTGCTCGAAAACCGGCTGCGCCTCCACGGTGAAATTTGAATAGACAGCCTGGACAACAAGTCGATCCACCCTGACGGTCGTCTTCGGGTAGCGCGCGCGGATGGCAGCGGCGGCATCGGACAGCAGCTTGGACTGCCCCCCATCCTTGTAGTTGTCCCACTCACCTTTTGGCATGATGTAGAGCATATCGAGGTCGGAGATGCCCTTTATCGCAGTATGTCGCCCATAGGAGCCGACTTGAAGTGTGTTCGCGGTGTTGGACTCAGTGTCTCGGAACTTCTTGTTGAGCGCGCATGTGATCTCCCCATACCGATCAGAGATCGCTTGGGCGTTATCGACCTTTAGCTTGCTGAGAAACTGCTTGAATGTGTCCGAGATACTCAAGCTCTCTACCCCCGGCTGTGCTTCCCCAGAGTAGATTTAGATCAAATCGGGAACGTTTCAACGGGCCGGGACGAGGAATTCGCAAACTTGTGAAAAGCGGCTCAGCGGTCCAATGAACAGGTGTCCTCTGTCAGCAGCGCTTCATTGCGACGTATTAGAACGGCAAGCTCGTCTGGCGAGGATCGGGCAAGCTGTCCTCACCGTCTATAAGGGTCTGGACGTGCAGCGCGAGTTCCTTCGCCGCTGCTAGGCGCAGCGTGTCGCGAGGGGCGGTTAAACCAACACGCGCCCATCCCGGAGCCGAGAGGAGCGCGTGCGCAAGATCACTGGTCGAGGGCTGTTCCATGAGAACAGAATAGGAACATCAAACGAGTCGGGTCAAGGCCCTAAGCGGACGTTCAATTCGTGCAGTTTGGCGCTCAGTGCTGCCCTCTGAGCGCGCTGCCAATATGACGGCAAGTCAGTGTAGCCGAAGTAGGCAATGCCTTCTCTGGGCATTTCTAGGGCAGTCGTGGGCGTTGTGACCGTCGCACGAAACATGCGCCGTTGCCGGTCGCTCATCGCGACCCAAGCCTCCTGCATGTCAACGAGCATTAAACGAATGCGCTCGCGGCCATTTGCTGCCCGTTCAAGCAGCCAAGCTATCTCACCCTCTTCCGTCGGCTGCACCAGTCGGGGCCTAGCAGGGCCGATCTTATCGCGAAGCTCCTCTGCTTCCCCCTCCCATTTTTCGACCTTTGTCAGGTTGCCACGGGTTTCTTTGGGCCAGCTATAGAGCAATTGGTGATAGTGATGAAACGCTGCGTCCTCATTGCCTTGGCCGAAACAGTAAATTCCAAGTTCGTCCATAAAGGCGAGGTCATGATCGTAATTGGCGATGCACCGGCTTACGTATCCGCGACCCCCGCCAACATTCCCCCAGAGGAAGCGCGCGAACTGCTCCAAGCTGACAAAGCGGCGCTTGCCGGTAACGATCACGCCTCGCGCTTGGTGAGAGCAATCGACGCAGCGCTGGCAGCGTTGGATAGGGCTATCGGCGCTCACAGGGATTGACCCACTTTTAACTTATGCAGCTTTAGGCATCCGCGGATCAAACAGGAGGCTATATGTCCGAATATCCGCAGGTGCCCGAAGAAACCATCCGCAACCGAGTGGCAAATGGCTGGTCAGAAGAGCGGGCAGCAAATACGCCCATTAATGCCCACCGCCATCGCGAGGACGCTCCCAATGTTGCCCAGCTCGCGCGTGAGGCTGGGGTCCGCCCTTCGGCTGTTCAGCAACTCGTGCGGGAGGGTTACCCAATCGGAGCGGCCATTATTAAGGCGCAAGATCGAAAGCGCTGATTTGCCGTCAGCCTGATCCATCGTGAAAGTTGCGCCACCCCCGCATCCAACCCTTAAAACTTTGGTGGGACAAACGTCATCACGATTTCACGCTCAATATGGAGAAATTTAGGGAACTCCGCCCGGGCATAAAAAGTGGTATCCCGCATCGCATCCAATTGACCTAGGTTGATAGCTCGGCTGAGAGCTCCTTGTCGAAGCGTTACTGCCTGCTGATCGCAAATCAGCTGCCGTTCGCCGCGTCCACTCCTTGATTGCATCTGACTCCCAGCGTCCACCAGCTCTATAAAAGACGTTCGAGACGGAGACTTTATTTGAATAGTCAGGAATAAAGGCGCCGAATACACTTAAAAGACCATGCGTAGAAACGCCAACTGCTATATCGTAAGAGCAACTTACTGCGGCACTCTTTAAGGTTCTGCATGAAAGATTTGTTATGTCACGATTTACACTCATAACCTTTCCGAGAAAAGGATAAGTTATGTCGGTTAAACCCGCCATATTTCCCTGATGGTTCATGGAATCAAATAAAGTGCTATATCGAGAGTATATATTTGCAATGTCTGCTTCAGTTGGCTTCGTTGAGTTGCTGAAGGAAATTGATTTTGTCGCAAGTCTAGATCGGTAAGTTAAATTAACATCGCCCAGACATTCGCTTTTGCAGGTGTGGGCGAGGGTGGGTAGATTTACGTTAGCTGGCCTTCCCTGGTCTAGAATCACATTGTCTACAAACTGTCTCCATAACTCCGTATGGCTGGTGGATCCAAAATAGGCCATTCTGATGTTGCCGCAATAGTAGCTGCCCGCAACCTCCTTAAGATCTCTCTGCGGCGATGAAAGGAAGCGAAATACTTTCTGATCGTTTGGGCATTCACGTGAGTCAAATAGGAACACCCATTTTATTTTGGCCGATGGAGATTCCAAGAGTACAAAAACTGGAAGAGATTGCGTCGGCCCAGCAATTTTATCGTAGGAACTTTGTGATTGCGCAGGTGAGTTCAGAGCAAACAATGTTCCGATCAGTAATGCCAGGCGAATGACTAAAAGATTCACGTGCTACCCCCACAGATTAGCCAAGCCTATGTATTACATTTCGGAATAGGAAATCCATTAAAATGCGAATGCCTTAAGAGCGTGTGAGGTAGTTATCAAACGTGGATCGTGTCGTGCGAAAGTTGCCGGGCCGAGCCTTCGGAACAGCATGTTCGACGGCGGCATTAGACTTGGCAGGCGCCTCTTTTGATACAATGGCGAACTGCATACCGATATAGCCTAGGATGCCCGCTAGCGCCCCTGCGACCGTCAGCAGCAGCTTTCCCGCTGCGCCGATGCCCTTTGCCCCGCCTTGCATCTCTGTGCGCCAGTCTTCCAGCGTGCGGACCCGATAGGATAGATCCTTGATCTCGCCTTGGTGCTGCTCCTGATTCTTCAGGATCGTTGAAACCTTCTCGTCCAAGCGGATCAGCAATTCTCTAGTGTCTTGCGTCGGGGGAGCCATTAAAACACGATGCTTAGAATGGTGATGACCGCGTAGGCTGCGTCCGCGAGCGGACCAGCCTTGTCGGCTGCTATAGCGCCGATACTCGCCAGCCCTGCAAAGATCGCTGCGACTACCCATTTGTTGTCTTTTACACCTGTGGCTACCTTATCGATAAACGCCTTTGTTGCCTTCTTCACGACCCGACCCCCAAAAATCATAACTCGATTTATTTAGTGGTCGCGTCGTCCGGTTAGGCCGCCAAAGCGTCCTCCAACATTGCTAGACGTTGTTCCTGTGCAGCGATGAGGAACTGATTTAGTTCGTCGTAGCGAACGCTAAAGCGCGAGCCTGCTGCTGTGCTGTGAACAACGTCGTCCCCTGATCGAGTTTCCTCTGCATCCCATTCGTCCCAGCAGAGGAACCCATACCGGCTGTCTGGAGCCACGCCTTCTTCGAGTTCATCGATTAAGCCATGCGCAGCCATAATATTCCAAACGGTCTGAGCGCCGACGCCTACGTGGTAGCGCGCTCCTTCCTCGCCCTTTTCCTCAATGCTGTCCTTCCACTGATATTTGCGGATGGTGGCTGCAATTTCCTTAGCCGCTGCTAGCTCGGCAGTAGTGAAGCCGTCATTGTCGAATACCTTGTAGGTTTCATCCGAGGTGCTGACCGCGCCGCTGACAGCATATACGGTTGTCCAACGATAGGATGGATGACCGCTTGCGCCAGTATTGTCGTTACCGGGACGCACGTTGCCCGCGAGGTCGATATAGAGCCTGACCTGTCCGATGGTTTCGTCATAGATCATGAACTCGTCGCCGCCGCCCATACCCATGAGCCACGAGCGCGCACCGGTTCTCTTCAGTTTTAGCCAGATGTCGGCATATTCCACCGTCAGCTTTCTATCCGGGGCTAGTGCACCAAACCCAACGAAGCCATTTGCATCAATGACGGCTTGATTGTTGTTGCTTGAGCCTAGGTAGAGGTAGCTGCCAGAATTTGTTGGTCGCACATACATATGTCCGCCCGCGCCTTGGATCATGGCATTGTTTGCACTAATCATGCCGTTGACGGAGTTGATGCCTCCATTGACATAAAGTGTGCTGCCACTGGTGAGATACATCTTTTCCGCACCAGCAGTCGTGCGCCAGCTATGATGATTTGAATCGTCATAAGCTACCGTTACCGCGCTGCCATTAGAGATTGCGCGGTAGGGATTTGCCACGCCATTGTTCACAGCCCAAATGCAATATGCGTTTGATGTCGAGGTCGATAAGGTAATTCGCGCTGCGGAGTTGTTTGAGGTGCTGCTATTGACGACGCGCGCCTCCACTTCCGCACCGGAAGCGAGACCAGTAATATCCAGCTTGGCAGTAGGATTGCTTGAGCCAATGCCGACGAAGCCGTTAGCTTTGATGGTAACGTTCTGGCTAGAGGTCGAGCCAGTGCCACTATAAAACTCAATACCACCTGCGTTAGAAGCGGCTGTCGACCCCCGTGCGATGATCGTCGCACCGCCTGTCGCAAGGTCCGTGCCCGCTGCTAGAACGACGGACGAAGCGGATGAGCCTGAGAATATGGTGTTGCCGTTCGTTCGGATCATACCGCTCGACAAGAACGACATTCTCTGCGCGCCGCTCGTCCAAATGCCGATCTCGCCGCTGCCGTCCTGAGCAATATTCAACGAGCCAGAGCCTAGCTGGCTGATGCTAAATGCGCCATTTGCGCCCGCCCCACGTTGAATGCGACCGTCATAGTCGGAACCGTTCCGGGCGTGAAAATCTAGCGTGGCGGAACCGTAGCCTGTGCGATTGCCACCTATCTCGATGGCTGTGTCACCAGTCGCGACGCCGGTTCCTGTGGTTATGACGCTGCCTGCGGCAAAGTTGCCTGACGTGTTAAGGTTGCCGCTGAAGCTGCCAATGTTGCCGGACAGCGTCCCCGAAAGGCTTGCGCTATCCGCTGAGAGCGAGCCAGAAAGTGTCAAGTTGCCGGATATCGAGCCGCCAGCGCTGGTTAGCGGTTGTTGGGTTGTGCCATTGGCACGAATGAAAAGCCCATCGGTTGTTGTCCAAATATCTCCGTTGCTAGGGCTGCTGGGTGCAGTTCCGTGTGGCAGCGATATCGAAGCAATCGTTGTCGTCGAGGCCGGTAAGACGATCTTCTTCGCGGAGGTGATCGACGTCGGCTGACTGGAGAACGCTGAATTCACCCCGGAAATTGCGGAGGTCAAATCTGTTACGGCGCTGAGCATATCGCCCGCGCGCTGTTCGGTGGGAAAGACGCGATAGGGAGCGCTTGCGTTTGTCGTGCCGAGATAGGCCGGGGCAATCGCCAGGACAGTGTCACTCGCGACGCTCACAATCTCGTAAGTCTGCCCGCCGATGATGATACCGCAACCTGCTGAAACCTTATTGGCGAGGAATTGAGTGCCTGTGCCGGTAACTGCCGTCTGGCCGTTTGTAACTGAGATTGTGCCCGCGCTATACCAAGCCATTATGTTATGTTCTCCCGAATTGGTTCTCGGGTATTTATTGCTGCCGGCTTTAGCGCTTGAACTCGTTACCCCACAATGATCGGTTCGATACTACTGCACCGCTTGCGTAGCTCAATGTTGGATGAGTGAGTTGCAAGACGTAGCTGTGCGAACCACCGCCGGGGTAGTCGATCATGGTTACATTCTTCGGAGTGCCATAGCCGTTCTGCGCCTGATCCGCGCGACTATCGTAGATCACATTGCCATTGCGAAGAATCTGGAATTTGATGACCTGCACTGATCCAGTGCCAGAGAGAGCATTATACGACGCACCAATTAGAACCGGTCCGCCACTGGCCGAGATGCTGAACGATTGCACAGACGTATAGACGTTTTGCGTCGGACTTAGGCTGATATTGCCGTCGGTGTAATTGCCCGCCGTTACAGACGTGGAGTTGTTTGCGAGCTTCCATTCGTCAATCGCAGCATTCGCGATTTTGGCATTGGTGATAGACGCATTTAGGATCGAAGCGTTTTGAATATAGGTGACGCCGCCGATCACGGAGAATGGCACTGAGCCGTTGCCGCTGCTATCCACTACACGGAAGTTGGTATCGACAACGTCGAAAGTCGCCTTTGTCGCTGAGCCGTTTGCGAAGACCAGTCCAGCAATAGCTGTTCCACCCGCATTCAAGGCTACGGTCCAGCGGTTCTTTACGCCGTCTAACACGTCGTTAGTGGTGCTGAGCGTCGTCTGAACGCCAGTAATTTGGTCACCGAGTTCTGTCTGAACGCCAGTGATAGCAGTTGCACGAGCATCGCGTTCTGTAACGACTGATTCAGCAATGGCTATCGTTGCAGCTTCAATGCTTTGTCCCGTTCCGCGATAGTTGTCGAAACGTGCGGTTAGCGTATCGATAGCGAGAACCCTAGCTTCAGTTTGGGAAACGTCTGCTGCTCTGAGTTCGGTCATCACTGCTTCAATAGTCGTGCCAGTGCCCGCCACGTTGTCTAAACGCGCTAGTATCTCATCACGGGAGAAGGCGAGGGCGGCTGTTTCACCTACTCTCGCTGTTCGTTCCTCAACGATCCGGCTTTCAGCGTCGGCGAGACGAACCGCGAATTCAAGCCGCTGACCCTGTTCAAGTGAGAAGCGAGCCATACTTTCAGCGTCTGAGTTAATTTGGTTGAGCGCTCCCTTTGCAAGGCTCTCGATTTTATCGAGGGCTTGCTGTTGCAGGTCGAGGAAGACGAGACCGCTATCCTTCACGCCCTTATAGGCATTCGCTACCGTCTCTGCTTTCGCGCCGGTTGGATCGAGAACGCCTTCCCAAGTGACCTTTGTGCGCTGGATGAGCCGAAATACGGTGAGACGATCCGCGAGGCGCTGCGAGCCGTCGATGCATTCCACCTCCACCATGACGGCGTTGATGCCGTGGTCGTTGCAGAGGGCGTGGAAATCGTCGTGGTCAATGACAAGGGTGTCGGCATTCGCGCTGCTGGTGGCATAGCCGCTGGCCACGAGACTTGCAGCCGTGCCTTCCGCGATGATCGACGTGTCGATCTTGCGGATGCGCCAAGTAAGCACCGCGCTCGTGTGCTGTTTGGTCGCCGTGAACGTCGCAGTCTGGGGCGCAGGCTGGTTATATTCATCATATGGGAAGGTGTTATGCGTGGTAGCTAGCGTGAGCAGCTTTGCGGTGCCTGCCCCTCCGGCTTCACGGGACTTTGCAATCGAGAAATCCTTATAGATCGACACCCCCGCGTAGACTGCCTTGAACACCGCTGTTGCGCTGTCCTGATCCACTGCGGAAACTGTGTAGCGACCCGTGTGGGGGTCGATTGCAACGGTGCAGTCTATTTGGTTTGCGACGGAATAGGCTGCTCCTGAACCTGTGGTAACTTCCGCATTGCCATCGAAGATTCTAAAGCCGCCGCTAAATGTGTCTAATGCGCTCATTATAGGATGGTACCCCCGCTATTGGCCGCGAAGGTCACGCTCTCGTTATCCAGAAAACCTATGATGTTCGATGCATTGCTGTCCGCTGCTGCTGTTACTGAAACCGTCGTCCAAGGTCCGTAGACGCCGCTGAACATGAGGAAGCGCGCTTGCACCTCATGCTCGATGCCCCCGGCCATTGCGGCCATAGTGTATTTCTCGGCGCGATGGCTGAACCGGTCTGTGGCCGTTCTCCACTTGTCGCTGCCCTTTTCCCGAACGTTGATCTGGATGCTCTGAACGGCTGCGTCCGGCTCTTCCCACGTCACGTCGATCTGACTGACTATGCCGCCATTCGAGTTGGTGATTGTGCGCGAGCTGGCTGCGAGTGAGCTGACCGGAATGCTAGCGTTGGGATTATATGCCGATGGACGAATATCCGCTGGCAGCGCTAGCTCTTCATCGTCATCCCATGCGTAGATTGCCGGATTTTCCTCCTGCAACGTCATGTTGAATATGAGGTCCACGCTCTCGGCCTGGCTAACCACGCGGAACAGTTTGCCGGGCTGGTTCCAGCCTTCGATTGGCAGGACGAGCCGAATGAGAGTTCCGACCTGCGCCGCAAATGCACGGGGTCCAAAAATGCCAGAGAACGTCCCTGTGTAGTTGTTTCGGACGAGAAGCTGCTTGGCAATGCGCTGGCAGGTTTCGGCGCGTGTGACCGCTGCTAGGTCAACGACGAGCGGTCGAGGAATGCCGTCTGCGAGCGGATTGACCTCGATCCGTCCCCAGTCCTCTAGGAGGAACTGCTTCTCAGGATTGGTGAAAACGCCGCGCGCAAAGTTGTAGCTATCTTTGAGTGAGGCAGCGCTAGGGTTGTAGGTGTAAGCCCCGACTAGATCGTCGGCGGTCAGCGTTAGCGCTGGTCCGTCTAGATCGTCATAGCCGCCGACAAGCTGATACAGCCCACCCATGTCGATGAGCTTCGCTGAACCCATCGCAGCCGTGATGATGCCCATGTTTCCTTCATGGGTGTCGCCGGTCGATAGAATGCAGTCTGCTTGGTAACGCTTTACAAAGCCGGACTTGGTCGAAACTGCTTCATCGCAAAGGTTCGCATAGTGGATAAAATTGCCAAGGTCGATTCTGCTGGCTGGAATGCCCATGCCCCAGACCAACTTGCCGTTGATCCGCCATCCTATGATGTAGGTGAGCAGCGATAGCGCTGGATTGCGGCCTAGCTCGTTGAAGCCGTCATAGTATTGCCATGTGTTCTGATCGTGCGGTCTCTGTGGGCCAGCACCGCCGTTGGTGGAGTCTCGGCGTGGGTCATAGACCGGACAGCCTTCGACAACGGTCGTCCAGCGCGAGGGCAGACCATCGGGATAGACATCAACGTCGAGCTTCTGGCTTACCTTGAGGTATGCGCAGCCGGTGAACTTTGCTGTTTCTTTCCAGTAGAGGCCACTGCCTAACTTGCTGGCGTTGCCGCTATTGCCTTCAAGGATCGGCGTAATGAGTAGGCCGGACTTAGGCTGGTATTTGCCGACAACGGCAGAGCCGTTGTAGGACAGTTCAGTGTCTAGGTAGATTTCCTTGACCGCATGAATCTTGTGCGAGGCCAATGCAACGACACGGTGTTGATAGTCGCCCTTGTCCTTGCTAGTCTCGATATATTCCCCGCTCTTGTTCGTCATCTCGTGGAAGCGAACATCACCGCCCGCAGCAGTACGACCGAAGACGATCTTGCGCGGTGCAGTGGGATCAACAGTGAGGTTGAGACGCGAAATGGTCGATTGATTAGCGACCTTGGGCTTGCCCATTAGCAACATGCTGGCGCCGCTAATCGCTACGCCGATAATGATGCCCGCGACTGCTTTAGCAGCTAGTGCCGCAGCGCTTGTTGAAGCTGCTGCCATACCAGCGGCCATTGAGCCACCGATTGCAGTGCCGCCGAACGCGCCGAACAATACAGAAGAGAGTGCTGGAAGTGCGACGGTCGCAAGCACAACAGCTGCCGCGACCATTAGGACTGTTTTGACAACTTTACCGATAGCGTAGCCCTCCTTTGCGTGGCTACCGGTATTTATTCTGTTGCCGTGTGTGCGGAGGCCCGGCTAAGCATCTAAAGGTTGAGGCGACGGGGCAGGGCGAAATGGCAATAGTTTTTTACATACTCGCTATTTGGTTTGGTGTTTGGCAGTCGCTTGTCGAGCCGAGCCTTCCCGGTCACATTTTTGCCGCACCGGATACTCAGGATTTTTTGATTGGTTATATCTGTTTAGTATGCGCCGGTATTTTTGCAGTTAGAAGCAACCTTAAAAGCGGGTCTGAAGAAGCTGTGTCAGTAACGCAGTTGGAGTGGCACGGAGCAGTGTCCACTATTGCTTTCAGCTATTTTGCTGTAGCTTCAGGTTGGGGCGATTTTGACGCGGATGGGACAAAATACATTCAAAAATTGGTTGAATTTGCTCACGAAATTGGGGCGGGTTTGCTTTTCGACAAAGAGAATTGGCTGAGTATTATCGGCCACATAATGGCGATTATGGCCTATTGTTTGCCGCTCTTCCTTCGTGCGTTGTTGGCGACGCTTATCTACCTGCTTACGGTTTTTATCATTGGGAAGGTGACCGGAGCGCCGACCGAAGATGCTTATGCCCGAATTGGCGGGTGGGGGTTTGGTATGGTTCTTTTGGCATTTGGACTGTGCTTCTTGTTCTTCGACGTATTAGGAAGCGGCATATAATGAGCCAATTGTCCAAGCGAAGTCGCACTGCAAAGTGGGATATGAAATTAAAGTTGGTTGAGTGATTGGCTGATACTCGGCGTCGTAGCCAATCGTCTCGTCGCCAAGGAACCAGCAGTGCTTGCCGACGCAGACGCCTAAAATATTACCATTGCCACTGCGCCGCATCACGATGTCGCCGCGCCCTGCTTGTGCCGGATGAACCGGATCGCCTAGTTTGCTGGAAACGGCCTCTTCAAACGACCGGAAGTCGTTCGCGCGCAACCATCGCGCAGCTTCTCGCCATGAGCTGTATTGGCCTCGAAAGTTTGCTGCTAAATCGGTCCCGGTCACCGCTTCAACCGCGCCCGCAGCGAACAGCGCACAATCGGATTTGCCCCACTCGAAACGTTGGTCAGCTACGTTCGCGAGGTAGATCGAAAGGTTCTCAACCCATGTGGCTTTTCGCTCTAGCTTCATGAGAATCTATCCGCCGTTCGTGCGGTCTGGTTGTTTTGTGGAAGGTCCGTTGGGCGCGTTGGCGTGTTCGGGCTGTTCGCGATGCTGACCGCAAAGTCCTGACTGGTGTCGGTCGGATCGAGCCGGGGCTGATCCAGATAGTTTGACCCGCTGGCCTTGGTAATCATCGACTGGTGAGCTTCAATCGTCAGCGTGAACAGTCGCTCCTGGCCGTTGTTGGACATGACGACCTTGTCCATTGCCCCTGCACGAACGCGCCTGAACGCCCATTCTGCTGGCTGTGTTGTCGTCGGCAGTGTCACCATAAGCGCGCGCCAGATGATCGCCGTTCTGCCCCGATATTCGTCGGGATCTAGGGAAGCTGCGATCATCGCATGTGTCGGCACGCTGGGCACGGCCAGTGTAACCGTCATCTCGTCCGAACCCGTATAAGAATAGGTGTTTTCGCCGATTGCTACCGGGATGCCTTCTTGCAGCGGCTCGAAGCGCACGCCATCTAGCATGGCATCGCCAGAGCCGACCGGCTGAATTGCTGTCCATCCCGTCCAGACCGCGACTGGCCCGGATGCGAAGTCGAACCAGCCCATAATCCCGGTGCGAATGCCGTTCGCTGATAGCGCGTCGAGCCAGTCGGTAACGCCCTCACGCATTACAGCACCTGCACAGCCGCGATGGGCTTCAAGTAGGTGAATTCAGCGTCCTTGCTGAACCCCTGCGCGTCTTCCGCGCTGCCTGCTCGGAACTCGCAACGTGGTGTCTGGAAATTGACTGTGGTTCCGCCGTTCGCGTCCGCGCGCAGCGGTGGCTCGAATGTTATGACTGCCGTTCCAGAGGACGAGTTGATCGGCGCGGACGTGATCCGATAGAGGTTGTTGCCGATACTGAAAAAGTCGCCGCCCTCAAGCCCGGTTGCCTGCGTGCCGGTCCATCCACCCACTTCAATCGACGTGCTGTAAGCGTAACCTTTGATAGCAAGTGACTTGCCGCCGATGGCCTTCCCGCTATCTGCGGGGTAGTAGATGAACGAGCCTTCAATCCCGCGAAGGTTCGCCAGCCAGACAGCCATTTGCTTCTCTTGCGTCGATCCACGTCGAACAGGTGGAAAGCTAATTTGAAGCTGCCACTGTGCATAGTTGTTGATGACCGACACTGCGCCAGTGAAAGGCGATTGGGCGCCTCCCTGTTTGAAGAGCAGCGTCAAGTCTTCTGTTGATGGTTTCGTTGGCGGTGCGCCAATTGGATAAACAGCCAATACCGGAGCCTCATATTAAAGTTGCTCCGGTATTTATTTGACCGCTTTAGATCGTTGTTCGGCCCGCTCTAGCCATTGTGTAAGCGAAGCCAGAAGCGTTGATATGGGGCATTGCTTGGGCGATGCCGAGTTCTACCATTGACTTTACTAAGGCCGGATCGGTCGCACCTCGAGCGTCAACACTGATGGTCAGTCCCCCACCGCCATTACCAAGGCCTGCAAGCTGACTGTGTGGAATGACCTTGCTACCACCGGGCAGATAAACGCGCTCTTCGCCACGTTCACCGACTGTCTTCCAGCCCGGTGTTGATACAAGTCCGCCGTTAGCATGACCCGGCAACGGTGATACTCCGAGCGCTCCACCAATCATGTTGCCCAATGGACGTAGTAAGGTCATTTGAATAACCATGTCTAAAATTGCGCGCGTTACCTGCTTGCCTACGTCAATGAAGGCATCGCCGAAGTTCTCCCACTCCATCAATGCGTCAACGATGCCATTGCTTAATGTGGCCAGTCCGTTTGCCGCGATGCTCTCAAGCGCTTCGTTCACTTGATCGGCAGAGTCAGGAATGGACTGCAACATGCTTTCGAGCGGTCCAGCGGTGTTGCGAACTGCTAATTCTGCGCGGGAGTTGTAACGAGCGTCCAAACCGCTCAAACGACTTTGTGCGCTGGCCTTCGCTTCAGGAGAGGCGTTGCTATGAGGTGCAAGCATATACTCTAGCTCTGCACGCTCGCGCTTTTTTTCCATTTCCAAGCGACGAAGCTCAATGGCCCGTCGTTCGCGCGCTGTCCGAGCCATGCCGCTTGAAATGTCGAGCAAGGCCATCTGATCGTCTAGCTCGGCCTGCTTAGCATTGCGGATTTCCTCTTCGATCCGCGCGTTCTCTTCGTGATTGATCTGGTTCTTGCGAGCCGTCTGGAGAGATTCTTGAATGAGGATGAGCTTTTCAGCTTCTTCCGCTGTGTATTTGCCGGAGGTGTTCAGTTCGTTCTTAACGTCATTGAGGATCGAGCGCTTGGCATCGAGGAATGCGTCATCGACCTCGTCACGCTGGCGAGCATATTCGTCTAGGTAGTTGCCGTGGTCGATATACTGCGCACGCTTTAGCTCTGCTTCGGCACGCATCAGGTCGCTCTCAGCAGCAAATGCGCGCTGGCGCTCCATCTCGGCTAGTTCTGCTGCTGATGGACCGGAGCTAGCCTTGGCTGGCCCTGCTGGCAGATCGGGAATGTCGCCATTCACTGTAGGCTTGGTTTTCGCCGCATTTAACGCGGTTTGCAGTAGGCCAACCTGCTTCTGGTATTCTTCAAACGCACCCTTCTTATCCAGCCTGATGACGCCGATGCCTATATTCGTTCCCTTGTCGGCCTGTGCCGCGTGGAACTTAGCTCGGGCATCTCGCATCTGCTGCTGGCGGAAACCGATGTCCATGTTTCCGTCATTCTTCATCTGCTCCATGGAACGACCAGCAAGGAAGCCGCCCGCTGCTCCAAGCGCTGCTGCTGCTGGGTGCTTGCCAAGGGCGAAACCGGCGATACCGCCGAGGATGGTCATTGCTGCCTTCGGGTTCTGGTTCCAGAACTGAACGAGGCTACCAACAACGCTCATTACACCCGTTCCGAGGCTGACCAACGCCGTCGCATTCTGCGCGATCGCGTTCGCCATCTGGGCGTTGAGGATCATCTTCATGGTATCGAGCTTGTCGTTTGCGTCGCCCGCGCTGCGCACAACATGGTCCTCAAGGATGATACCCAGGTCACGAGCTGCGCGGGCTTGGAGCTTGAAGCCTTCCGACCCTGCCGCCATCGTCTGTTGCAGCGTTCCGGCCTTTTTGCCGAACAGATCCATCGTCGCTGACAGCTGCTTGGTCGGGCTATCCATTTTGGAGATGCTATCTGCGGCTTGCAGGACGGCCTCATCGACGTTGCGCGCCGTGATCCCGTATTCTTTCAGCTTTTCGGCCGCCGCCTTGTTGCCTGCCTCCGCATCACCGACCGTCTTTGCGAACTTTTCAACTGCCGCATCTGCCGTCCCGAAGTCGGAACCGAGCATCTGGGCATTGTAGCGGAATTCCTGAATGAACTTGGTCGATGCGCCGGTTCGGTCGGACAGATCGGCAATGGCATCGGAATAGTCGAGAGCGGACTTGGTCAAGCCAGCAAGGAAGTCAATCGAGACAGCCGCTGCAAGCCCGGCGACCGCCGTTTGAGCGCCACCCATTGCTGCGCGCATGGTCTTGCTAGTCTTCTCGGACTCAACCGCCGCTTTGCGCATGCCGCTGATAAAATCAGCACTGTTTAATTCAAGGTCGGCTTTGAGAACAGCAACTGCTGACATGAAAATACTCCGCAAATCTAGTTACGGAGTATTTATTGGCTAGCTCTTTGGATTGGCGGCCTTGTGTCGCTCGTTGTAAGCAGCAAAGAAGCCTTTCAGCGAATTGCTCACTTCGCGTTCCTTCTGCTTCTTGGGCTTTTCAACCTCTTCCGGCTTAGGCCAGTGGTTATAATAGTCTGGCATCGGGCCAGTGCCCGGCTTCGTGTTTGCCTGCCAGAAAAGCTGTGACTGGACGCTTGCGCGATAGTCGTCTGCTGGGCTTCCGAAAGGTTCGAGCTGCGCATACGCATACCAAGACGCAAATTCGTCCGTGGTCATATCAGCAATCTCGGTGAGGGACTTGCCCAGAGCGAGAGCCAAGCGGTGCATGAACAACCGCTCCGGGTTCTCCATTAGTCTTTTTTTTCGGCCTCTGCCTTTGCAACGAGATTGGTGCCGTGATTGAGCAACATCATTTGCACATACATGGCTTTCACCTCTGAGTATGGAAGCTCCTTCAAAGCCTCCATGTCGTCCATATCGAACATTAGCTGATCGTTCTCATCAACGAGGCTGAACACGATGCTGACCATCGCGTCATCCAGCAGCTCTACCTTCTCTGGATACTGCTCTGGATCGTCCTTGTGGTTCTGGTGGGCAATCGCATTCTCGGTAATGACCGTTTGAAATGCCACGCGCCGTGCAACATTGAATGCCTGCAAGCGAACATCGCAGTCCCACTCGGCCACATGATACGTAACCGAGCGAGGCTTCTGCGACAGAATGTGTGACCTAGAAGCAAGCTGTGACATTAGCCACCTGCCGTTTCGCTAGTGACTTCACCGGTGATTTCCACAGTGCATGAGCCGCTGACGGCCTGTTCAACGCCGCCGCTGATACCCTTTGATAGAACGAACGCGCTGAAACTGTAGGTGGTCGCTGGGGTGTCAGTTAGAGTAAGATTGAAATCCTGCTTAGTGCGAGAAGCCTTTGCTGCCTCTAGTGCTGTCTGCCCGGCGTCCGATGCAATGTGATTGAAGTTGAAAGTAACCTGACCAAAGTCCTGCAAGCCCATGAGCTTTTCTTTTGCCTGACTGTCTAGGTTGGTAACGTCGATAACTGCTGCCGAACCGCCGAATGCTGAGAAGTCCTTGATCTCAGCGATGTGAACGTATGCAGTGCCGACCTTAATGGACAGAGAAATTCCCTGTGCTTGAGATGCATTGCTCATTATTATTATTGCCTCCGAAAATACTGGTTGCAGTCCCCAGCTTCGGGGCATTGCTCGCGAGTATTTATCGGGCAGGCTTCAGTGGCTTGATTCAGAGCCAGCTATAGGAAGCGTCAATATCTAAGATAATGCGGTAGAGGTCAGGTGCGCCGGAAACGTCCGAACCATCCTGCTCATTGATGATAGTGATGTAGTGGATTGAATCTGACTTGTAGGAGACCAATTCAACACAAGCCGTATAAGCGATCTGCTGCGCCTCAAGCAGGCTCTTTGCGTAAATGTCCACGCGATATGAAGCCACTGCCAAGCCGTCTGGCCCGTCAAGGGTGGTAGAGCGTTGCGTTGAAACGCGCTGATACACGACAAATGGCGCGTTGGCGTTCTTCGCTGCAATATTTGGATACGCTTTGAGCGTTCCAATTGCGCTAGATAGCGCGGTGTAGAAGTGATTATCAATCATTTGATCGGCCCGAAATGTTTAACGGTGAGGCGATCAATGGCTTTGCCTAGCTGCTTGTTCAGTTCTGCAAGCATATCGATAGTGGCACTGTCGAATGCTGGCTGCATAACTGGACGAGCAGCCATGTTCACAGTGCCAAATTCGAGAAAGCGCATCCAGAATGCGTTGCCGAATGTGATTGTTGAACCCACAGTGTGTGCCGTCTTCGGCTTTAACTTCTTGATCCGGAGATTTGCGCGTGCATGACCGTAGTCCACCCGCACGCTTTCGCCGCTCTTGGTTTTGTAGATGCGGCTTGTGTCCTCATCACCTACCGGCGTTGCTGCATAGACGGCCTTCATGCCGACTTTTGCAGTAGCCCTAATTGCAGACTGTCCAGCCTTGGTTGCGAGTTCGGGGCCTAGCTGATTAAGCGCCGTCTTTAACTCCTCAAAGCCTTCCAGTTTGAATTTAAGGTGGTTCATCGCATTGGTCTCATTGTTGATCGCACATTATTTATTGGTGCGGTCAGACAGTGAGACTCCGAACGAAGAGATAGAGACCCCAACCGTCTTCAAACTCTTCAGTGCTGACGATCTGGTAGTCGGTGCCTTTGTGGACGATACGATTGCTTGTGCTGATACCGTCGCGATAGCGAATGGCGAATTTTGCTTCGGTCTGCTGTTGCGCGCTTGCTGCTCGTGCAATGTCTTTGCTGGTCAACGTCCACTTTGCTGCCCAGACAGTCGCAACGGTCGCATAAGCACTTGCGACCACTTCCCCGATAGCGTTCTGTGCGCTGGTCGCTGCGGTAATGGCGATGCGCTCTTTTAGATCGCCCGCTTTCATTAGATGGCGCTCACAACGAACGGACGAAGCAGGTTCTCAAACGTGTCTTTCGCCGTATCCTGCCCCTCGCGCCCTTCATATGCGCTGCCGACATGCGTCGAGATCGCCAGCTTGATCCCACGCGGCACGCTTGCAGCGCCGGCATATCCAACCGAGCACGTAGCAACGAGCGTCTGCTTGCCCCGAGAATGCCCTGTGAGCGTCAGCACAGCGCCGCTATCCGACACTCGCAGCCAATATGCGCTCTCGGCGGGTAGCTCTGTTCGTGCGCCCTTAGACGTTTCTAGCTCTACCTTGCTGGCTGCGACGACCGGCGCCGTAGGAATGGCAAAGCAGGCTTCGCCAGACTTGTAGGAAAATTCGATTGTGGCCGGAACAATGGCGCGATTGGTGAAGGCTTCCGCTGCATCTGTTGCCGCACGGATCAATCCTTCTAGCAGAATGTCGTCTGCATTCTCGTCAATGCGGCACCACTGCTTTGCCTCTGCGACTGTGATCGCAAGGAAGTCGTCGTTTCGTTCAATTGTCTTTCTCATTGGCGGCGCCCCTTATGTTTTCGATATTTATCGAGCGCACAAAGAAGCCCGGTCATTGCTGACCGGGCTTCCAATGTTGTTTGTTGCTAGCTTACGAAGCTGCGATCTTGAGCAAGCGGATCGCTTCGTTGTTGGTTGGAGTGCCGCCAACGCGCGAGGTCACGTAGAACATGACATATGGCTTGTTGGTGAAAGGATCGCGAATGAGCGTGAAGCTCTTGCGGTCGGCAATGGTATAACCAGCCTTGAAGTCGCCGAATGCGAGCGGAGTAGCGTTGGCTGCAACGTTTGGCATGTTCTCATCATTGTAAAACTGATAGCCAAGCAGCGTGCCGCGTTCGCCGTTCAAGCCCGGTGCCCATAGGTAGTTACCCGTGGTGTCCTTGAGCTTACGAACGGTTGCTTCGGTTGCCGAATTACCAAGGAAGTTGCCGTTTGCACGGTGTCCAGCCTTGAGGCCGTAAACCAGATCGATAAGCGCGTCTGGCTTATCGAGAGCAGCAGCAGAACCGCTTGCAGTTACAGCGAAGCCGTTACCCGATGCTAGCAGACCCTTTGGCTGATTGGTGCCGGTCCCGGTGATGAAAGCTGCGCCCTCAGCGACTGCGAACTGGTCTGCAATCTGTGCTGCGATCCAGCTTTCTACGTCGATAGCGCTGTCGTCGAGCAAAGTCTGAGTAGCCGCAATGTTAGCGTAGATTTCGCCGACTGGCACCTTGATCTTGTTGATCTTTGGAGTTGCAGTCTCATCGCGCTCGTCGGTTTCAGCAACCCAACCGGAGGCAGTGCCGCGCACGTTCAAGAGAACGGTGTGGTCGCCAGTGGTAGTTGTGATAACTTCCGCGAGCTGGCGCATCGGGCTTACGTTGATAAGCTGCTCGCGAATGTTGAAGTCGATGAATGCTGGCACTGTGACGCCGCCGTCTCTGCCAGTGTCGCCCCCAATGGTGAGCGACTTGGTTTGCAGTTCCTCTTCGTTGCGACCCTTGCGCATGAAACCGTTAAACAGCGTCTTGTATTCTGCGTCGGCACCAGCACCAGTAGTGCCAGGACGACCGGACTTCTTTGCGAGGCTCTTCTGCTCTTCAACAACGTCTTGGACGGTGCCGGTAAGTGACTGGAGAGCTTCTTCTAGCTTTGATAGCTTGTCGGCTGCGATTGGGTCCGATACGTTCGCTTCAATCGCTGCAAGACGTTCGTCGTTAGCAGTCTTAAACTCCTCCCATACGCTCATAATCTCTTCGTTAGTGGCCATTATTATGGTCCTCCTGTCTGTCTTATGTTTTTGTTTTGTGACCTATTGACAGGATCGCCCCTGTAGCGGCTCACTCAGAGCTATTTATGCAGGTTCCTTTCCGAGTAGCTTTGCAATGCGAAGTGCCATTGCCTCATCGGCCAGCTTCTTCTCTTCAAGGTCGGCTAGGTAGCGCTTGCTCTCGAACTGGCTGGCTACGGTCTCTGCTTGCTTGCGCGACAGTCCGCATTCGCGCAGCAGATTCTCTAGATCGCGAATGCCCATATCTGCTAACCGTGACTTCACTTCGCCAACCACCGCCAATTCGTTTGCTGGCAATGTGACTACGCTAACTTCGTATAGGTCCGCGTCGGTGTAAGTGTGAAAGAACTCGTCTTCCGTCGTGCCAGTCGACCAAGAGACAGGAAAGAAGGCCACTGATAGCCCGTTGATGGCACCCGCTTTGAGCGCGGTATATGTGTCTCTGCCAAACGAGGTATCGAGGAGTTCGCCAGTCAGCTTTAATCCGTAGTCGTCTTCTTCGAAATCGAGCCACTTACCGATTGGCAACGCAGTCCCGCTATAAGCGTCGTGGTTGAACAACATGAGTGGCGCAGTGCCATTGGATTTATGCTGCGCGATGCTCTTGGCATAAGCGCCAGGTGCGATAATGTCGCCGTGCCAGTCAATGTTGCCGAACACCGAACCATAGCCACTGAAGACCATCGCATCGCTGGTAGGATCGTCAACGGTTGCGAGCTTACACTGAGCGCCGGTGAGGGATTTCTTTTCAAGCTGCTTGTTCATTATTGTTATCCTGCTTGTTTGTTGAATCTGCTTCCGGCTCCGTTGTTGGCTGTGTTCCGAAAAGGTTTGCTGCTGGCATTAGCTTGTCGGCCAGCGGATCGTCGCTGCGAGGAAGGTCTTCCTTCTCGCGAACCTCGTTGATCGTCATTACGCCCATTGCACGCATGGCGTTGAAGTAGGCGACGCGATCCGACGTAGAGGCTTCTAGAAGCGCACGACTATCTAGCTTGAAGTAGTAGCCCTGACGTTTTTCCATTGGCGTAAGCAGCGCTTTGCGTGCCGATTGCTCGATGCGCTCATACCAAGGCATTAAAGTGTTCTGGATATGGGCGAGCATTAGCTGCTCCACCGACGCATATGACGTTGCACCCTGCTGCATGACCATGATCGGCTGAACACGGAACGCGCGGCAAATCTCTTCAATTTGGAAGCGTCGGCTTTCCGTCCACTGCGCATCATTGGCGCTGGATGCGAGCGCTTGCCACTTTACACCGTTGCCGAGAATTGCAGTCTTGTGCGCGTTTTTCGTTCCGCCCTGTTGCTGTTGCCATGCTTCTCGAAGTTGTTCGCGCTGCTCTTTAGTGAGATTTGCGTCGCTGGAGAGAATGCCTCCCGGTCTGGCGCCGTTAGCGAATAGGTTTGCACCATAGGTTTCGGAAGCGAGCGAAAGGCCGATGGCCTGACGTGCTAGCGTGGTCGCTTCAAGGCCCATCCAGCCATTCCAACTTGGACCGCGAATGTGCCACATATCGTCCTGACTAATCGTCAGAAACTTCTTGTCGTTGGTCTGAACCTTGTAGCTAAGCGAGTAATCATCGTGCTGGGTGACCGTCACGCTGCCCGGTTCAAATGCGTAAAGCTCCTGGACTACCTTGGTCAGTGGATGGCGGTTCAGGTAAATGAAGGCATTGCCGCAAAGCGCTAGGTGAATTGCTAGCTGCTCACGAAACTCGTAACTGGTTTGCCAGTCGTTCGGCGAATAGCGGATAAGATCGTAAAGCGGATGCGTCTTCGCAGGTTCGCCGCGTCCACCGCTGCCATTCTCTTGCAGTAGTTTAAATGGGACTTGTGCGATGCCGTCTGCAATCACGCGAACGACGCAAAGCACTGCGGTTGATTTGAGCGCTCTGTCGGCATCAACTGAAGGCAAGCCGCTACCGGCTTGTGCTTCTGCAATCTCTCCCAGCACATCAGTGTAGGGACGCGCGCTTTTTGTCTCGCCGCTACGTCCCAATATAAAGTCAATGAAACCTACCATCTTCTCCACGCACGTTTAAGTTCGTGGTATTTATGCGGATGGCCGGAGTGGCTTTTAGAGGAGGTCGATAAACGGCTCGAACACTGGTGCTTGGTTTAAATGCTGCGCATATGCCATTAGAGACGCTACGATGCCGTCTATCTTTAAGTGCATCTGCTTATCAGGCTTGTTGGGGAACAAGTGATTGGCGCTGTTCGGGCGGATAGACACATTGTTAGCCATCCAATTCATGCATGGATTGTCATTGTGGGCTAGTTTATGATCCACAACGAGCGCTTCAAATGCCTGCATGACCGGATTGTAGTTGCCAATGTTCTGAGCGAACTTGACGATTGGCAGATTGGGGAAGTCCGACTGCATCTCCTGCGACATTTGATGGCCCTGCCAACTGTCGTAGGCCATGCCTCGCACGTCGAACATATCAAGCAGTTCCACCAATTTAGCTTTCACAGCAGCAAAGTCCGTGGCGTTGCCGTCCGTAAGCTGAATGTGACCGGCATCGACCCATGCGCGGTAAGCGTCCGCTGTCTTCGACTTGGCGATTGCGCCTTCTGGTAAAAAGAAGAATGGGAAGAAGTGAGGCTTGTCGTTCTCACCTGTCACGCAAAGCGCCAGCGCGGTTATGTCGGTCTGTGTAGAGAGGTCGAAGCCGATATAGGCCGGACGCCCCCTGAGCGATTCTAACGTCGCGTCCGACTTGCAAGCCAGCCAGTCCTGCTGGTCTAGCCATCCGTTTGTGGCATTCTGCCAGACATTCAGGTGCTTGGTTAGAAGCGTGGCCTTCTTGGCAGGTAGATTGATCGCGTCCCTGTGGTAGCCTTCTAGGTTGTCTGGCAGCACGGACACGCCATAATTAGGATTGGCTTTCTTCCAGACCTCGAAATCTCGCCAGTCGTCGTCGGGATCGATTGTGTAGATAGCGGCGAACAACGCATCGTTCCGCACCGTTCCGGCCAGAACCGCCTCGGCGTCGATCTGAAGTTGCCTACATGGACCAGCGAGATTGAAGCCGGCTGTCGTGATGGTCAGCAACAAGGGTTGCTCACGCGCACCCATGCCGGTTTTCATCGTATCATATTGTTCCGAGCTATCGTTCTCGTGCGCCTCGTCGAGGATCGCGCAATGCGGGTTTGAGCCGTCGCCTGGCTTGCCGATCATGGAACGCAGGAACGAGCCGGTGCGAGGCGAGAAGACGCTTTCAGCCTGAACCTTGATCCCTGCTGCCTGCATCAACTGCGGTGTTTTGACGACCATCTGCCGCGCTGGCACGAAGCACGCATCTGCCTGCGTCTTCGAATTCGCGCCGATCCAGACTTCGGCTCCTTCTTCATTATCGAGGAAGCCCATATACAAGCCGATGCCTGCCGCGAGCGTGGACTTGGCATTCTTGCGAGGGATGAGAAGGAAGGCTTCTCGAACCTTGCGCAGTCTGGTCTCAGGATCGACAAAGCCGAAGATCCCTGCGAGGATCCAGACCTGCCACGGTTCTAGCGCGAGCGTTTCCCGCCTTCGTGCCCATTTGCCTTTGACGTGCGGCAGCAACCGCATGAACTTGCAGACGCGCTCAATGTTGGCTGGGACGAACTCCCAAACATCGCCGTCAATGTCATTGAGGAAGCGCTGGCAGGCTTGTCGGATTTGAAGGCAGGCCGGTATCGAGCCTGCTACGATCTCTTCCGCATATGTGACCGCAACCGTTGTGAACGGTCCCTCGCCTTCGGCCCACATGGTTAGTCACCAAGCAGGCCCGCGAAGGGGTTCTTGTTGTCATCTTCGGAAGGCGTGCCGCGTTGGGCGCGTGATGGAACACCGCCAATGCCGAGCGCTTCGGCGAGCTTCCGTAGCTCAACGACGTAGGTCGCCTTCGGGTATTCGCCTTTGAGGAAGTCGCGCCGCGCGAGAGATTCTAGAGCGCAGTAACGAGCGAAAAGAGAGCTATCTGCGTCGATAGTTCCTGCTTGAACGACACGGTTGAATTCTTCTCGCCAGACCTGTTGCGCCTCAGGTGACAGGTAGGCTGGTAGCTTCGGCGGTGAGTTGTCCGTAATAAGGAATTTCGGATTGTCGCGGCTGGGGCGAAAGGTGCCGGTAGCTTTCTTGACTTCTGCCGACTTCTTCTTTGGACCGCGTTGCATCTAATATTTAGTAGACACCGTCCAGCGCCTACCATTGACGCCATCAACAAAGCTGTTGATGATGAGGGATGGCTAGCCTCACAGACCCCGCCCGCGAACTTGCAGACTTCTGCGATGATTTAATTTCGGCTTCTTCTTCGAAGCGGGGGGATAGTGTTATCGCTCGTGTGTTGGGAGTGGATGCATGGTCGCGAGACTTTTACCAGATCATTTTTTGCGTGATGGATCGAGCCGACTTTATAATCGAGATACTTCATACTTGCGACATGGACGATGATGTTCGGGCGGCAGCGATATCTCACGTAAAAGGTATCAAGTCGGTCTTCGACCAAGAGGCATTGACTGGGACGTGGAACAATTCAGGTAACGGACTGACACGGGTTCAGGCGAACTTGCAGCCACTGAAAATGCTTTCGCCTACGATACGGCAGAAAGTGCAGTATCCGAAGTTGAACGAGCAAGAGCTGTCCGACCTCATTGGCGAGATCGATACTTTGCTCGAATGGCTAGGTGAGCATCAGCTTGTTCAGGGTGACTTCATTCGGCAAGCGACCATTGACGGACTGAGGCAATTCAGATTTCGATTGGAACGTGTGAGGTGGCTTGGCTGGGGCTACACCATCGAAAGTCTGCGCGAGCTTCTTTCGGCCTATATGGCGCTTGAACGAGGCGCGTCTTCCGATGATCCGCAAGCCGAGGCGACTTTGAAGAAACTCGGCGCTTTCGTGAAATTCGTTTTTGCTAAGGCCGGATTGGCAAAGGACATGTCGGACACGGCTGAGTTCGTGCTTACTGCATATCGGACGGTCTCCACCTTCGCCACGCCCGTTCTTGCTGGCTACCTGACCTTTCAACCGCAATAGTGCTTCGGCTCCCGAGGCTTTAATCTGCACGGGTCAGAATTTAGTTGGGGGGTTGTCGTAGCAGGCCGCTATCCGCAGAAAAAAGTACGCCCCTTGGTTGCCGCTTCGGTTCCTGCGTCTGGACCAAGCCTCTTCAACACCATAAACGTTGGGTATGGCTGACAGAGACGTTGGACTAAAGAAGGACACCCTCGACGTTATCTCGGCGTGGATAAACAAGATCACTAACTATCCGGGTTTTAGAGAGTGGAAGGCGAAGGCCATCGCTTTGACCCTTGATGATATCCGGCTTCCACCGGATGCTAGTCATCCCGAGATGTTTATGTTCTCGCCTGCCGTCGAACGGCAGCACGAAGCCGTGATGTCATTCCTCGCTCTTCAAACGACGTGGATCGCCATGTCAGAATGCGAGCATTATCTGCGCAACCATCCCGGTGAACCTATCAGCAAGGAGGCTCACCTTCGTTATTCCATCGAAATGTTTTTCAATCGCTTTTATGAGTTCAGCGAGCGAATGAAGCGCTGCTTGAATGCAGTCAATGCCACTCTGATTAATAAATTGGATGCGGGAACGGCGATCAAAGCGTTTGCTAAGCAGTTCAAGCAGGAATTGGCTGCTAGAAACTCAGTGCATCACAACAACCATTTTAGCGACCTAATGCTTGATCGCGTATCGATGACCGGACTTATGTCCAACCATCCTAAGCATGGCGATGGGTGGGCCTCTGAACAACGCAGAGCTTACCGAACAACGCAAGCGGATTGGGTTAAAAGAATGCGCCGACGCACTGCCCATGTTAAGGTTTTCCTCACGGCAGTCGAAGAGGCGATTATACGCGAATGCAAATGGCTTGAGGAGGAGCTTGAGCTTCCACCGGAGAGCGACATTAATATTCAGGTCGAGACGATACACTAAACTACACCTGTATTCCGCTTTATTGAGTGGCTTCTGATAGATACGATTGCAAGTGTGCAGCGTTTTCTAGAAGGAGCCCTTATGTCACGTAGGGTTAAAGCAGTCAGCCTGCTTGGGGTTCAGTTAGTTGCGTCGATCATTGTTATTACCGTGCTTCAACATTTGGGCATATGGTATGTGGAGAACCGAACGCTTGAACTGGTGTTCGCCGCTGGTGCAGTGCCGATGCAGTCTCCAACAGTTATGGCTATCATCGTCACTGGGTGGGTTTCGACCATTGCTGCATTGGTGTTCAATGTGGTGTGGGCGTTGCGCGTGATGTTCAAAGGCTGATTAATAGCCTCTCATCCTGAGTCTTGTCTCTTCAGCGGTCTTAGCCTGATGGCAAGGCAGGCATAAGCTCTGGGTGTTATCCCATTCGTCCTTGCCGCCTTCTGCTCGCGGCCTGATGTGATCGACCTGCACTGCTGGCGTCACGTGTCCTGCGGACAAGCAATGCCTGCATAGAGGCTCTTCCTCGATGCGCCGGTCACGTAGCTTTCGCCATTTGCTGTCATAGCTGTAGTCGGTCATCTGCAATGGCTTTGCAGAGCCGCTGTTGTAGGAAAATGATTGAGGCTTATTCGGCATCCGTATTGCCATCGGCTTCCTGCTCATCAGCAAGTGCATTGTTAAACGCGCTGAGTGCATCGACCACTGCCCCGATTGGTGACAATTCATTGGCACGGAACGCGCCGCGTTGGGTGGCCACGTCGATGATGTTGATGATGGATGCCACCAGTTGTGGGTTAATAATATCGTTGGAACTCACTGTTCTCTCCTAGCTTGTGTTCTGCTCTCCTATTTAGCTCCGCCGTTCTTCTATCTTTCGGCCTGTCAACGCCATTGATTGGATGATTGTGATTTCAGGTGAACACATACGATTGGGGTAGGCACTGCTGCTTACGCAATCGGAGTAATGCACATGACGAAGTTCAACCCCTCGATGATCGTCCCTGTTAGCAAGTCGGTCGAGTTCTCGGGCGAAGAGCAGGGTCGCACTGCAAAGCACATTCTGCTCGAAGGCATCGACAATCAGATTGCGCTCTACAAGGAGCCGACGAAGAATGGTCGACGCTGGTTCACTATCGGCAAGGAAGAAGTGTCCCTCACGCTGCGCGTTAACAACAAAGCGCTGCCGTTACTCGGCACTGAAACCAAAGTGGCTGTGCCGCTTGCTCACTTTGAGGATGCAATGCTGCACTTCAAAGGCCAGATCGAAGCTGGTGAGATGGATGTTGCCCTTGCTGCTGCCGACGAGGGCATTGCAACGCGCCGGTCGAAAATGCGCGAGACGCGGGCAGCTAAGGCTACTGCTACGGCGTAACCCACTACAATAATGTTACCCAAGGGGCGCGCTATGTGGCGCCCCTTTTTTGTTGTGCTGAGATTCTGTGCAGGGCATTGGTGCGCATCCCCCCATGGAGGTTGCTATGTCCCTCAAAGATGTTCTCGCACTGATTGACGATAAGCTGGAAGAAGTCTTCCACCGGAAGCCGCACGACCCCTCAAAAGCCCGCAAGCCTGTCCTCAAGCGCATTGCTGCTGCAAAGACGCAGTTTGAGAATGGCTCGTCCAGAGCGCCTAACCGCTGGTGGTCTGCTTCCAATGACGTTGTGGCCTTCAAGCCAGTCATTGATGGGAAGCCTCTGCTCATCAACGGCAAACCTGTCAGCCATGTGCCCGCTGAGCGCTTTCCTAGCTTCCTCGATAAGCTGACTGCTGCTGTTGAAGCTGGCGAGCTGGACAAAGAGATTGAGGCGCTGAACGCTGGCACTAATTCTGGCAAAGCGGCGAAGAAGCCTGCCGGTGAAAAATTCCCGGCTGATCAGCGCACCGATTGGGACAAGCTGGATCGCGGAGCAAAGCAGTCCATTGGTCGGCTGTGGGGCGTGGGTAAGAACCCTGATGGCACGCCGCGCGCTGTGGTCGGTGACAAGCCCAACGCGCCGTATCAGGGTGCTACCAAAAAGAAGTGATGCGAAGAGAAGCCCCGGCAGGTATATCCACCGGGGCTTCCCGCATTTGCACTTCTAGGTTTGACCGATGGCTCACCGGTCAATCGTATTTAGCGGCATTGTGAAATCTGTCGCCATGGCCACAAAACAGGTGACTGCTACACCAGACGATGTCTTTTGAACCTGCTACCGCAATAGGAGGTAGCAATGCCGGAAGTCACAACGCTCGAACAAACCGACGCCCTGAACGACCTCAAAGCTGCGCTCGACCGCTACAATTTTCTTTGCTTGGGCATCACCGACGAGGGGGATTTGGTCGAGGCGCGTGAAGAGCAGATCGATGCAGTGGTTGCTTCCGCGCAAGTATTCTTAGTTCAGCTCTAAGCTACCCTAGGAAGCCCTCTCAGGGCCATGAGCGCTCCTCTGCAACTCGGAGCGCTCTCCTGCTCTGACGTTCCCTGCGGGGCTTACTCAAAATGCTCGTCGCCAAGCATCGCTCCATCGCTGTCGAAGGCATAAAACTGGTCATCATGCGGCCATACAATGAATGTGCCATTGGCTCGTATTTCGATTTTGTCGATCAAGCGCTTGAGGGCTGTGTTCACCTGCATACGAGCCTCAAACTGGATTTCGTCGTCCGCGCTTATCAACTGCTCCTTCAATTGCTCCACCGCGTCCAGATCGTCCCGGCGGCCCGGTTTGGACGCCTCCATGCCTCGCTGGCTGATTAATGTAGCTAGATGGGCATTGAGGTGATCGATCTCAGCTTCAAGAGCGACCGCTTTCGAGGCAAGGGCCTTTGCTGACACGCCTTCCGCAATCGCATCTATCACGTTGTCGAGTTGGGTCTGCAAAAGTTCCAACTGGCGGGATGCGTCCGCGATCTGGATGTCGAAATTTTGCAGGGCTGGTTTCGCGCGCTTGTTGGCTGCGATGATTGGAAGCATTCCGTGGAGAATCGTTTGCTCCACCACTTGATAGCGTAGGATCGTCCTATTGGTGCAAGCGGTGGCCTTGTAGCGCGCGTCGTTGCAGCGCAGGTAAGAATGGGTGCGGGGAGGGCGGGTCTTGCTGGTCAAGGTCCTCTTTTGCAGGACCGCGCCGTATCCACACTCTCCACACTTCACTATCCCGAGTAGCAAGTTGGCGGATCGCTTACGCTCGTCGCCCCCAATCGTTGTCCTGTCCTTTCGCACAAGTTGTGCACGGTGGAAGGTGTCTGAGTCGATCACTTGAGGGTAATAGTCCGTAGCTAGGGTCTCGCCCTTCAAAGTGGCGTATTCCCCCATGACCGTCCGGCTCGTGAGCAGCTTGTGCAGATACCGGGGTGTCCAGTGCTTAGCATCCTTGTAGCGCTTCTCAGCCGACCAGCTTTTCTCGCCCATCGAGTTCAGCCGTTCGATGATTGTCAGGCTACCAATGCCGTTCACATACCAATCGAATATTTGGCGGACCAAAGCTGCACGGTGGTGATTGGGGACGTAAACCTCTTCCTTGATGTCGAGCCATGCGGGGCACTGCCGCGAGTAGGCGCGCTTATCCCCATTGGCGATTGCGGTGTGAATGCGTGACCAGCCCGCGTTGCTACGCTTAGACTTTTTCGAGCTTTCTTCGTGAGCAACCGACGCTTTTATGATGACCGAAAAAAGGTCCATCATGTCGGTATCGTCACCAGCCTTGTAGACGTGGCCATCGTGATAGGTCGCCACGTCTACACCAGCGTCGTTTAACGCCCAGATGAGCTTAGCTGCTGCTTTCGCGCCTTGTCGGGAGAGGCGGTCTACATTCTCGCAGACTAGCACCGCACCATTCTGAAAGTGCCCTTCTCGCGCCTTTTGCTCAAAACCAAACAGGGCTGAACCTTCCTCGCGGTTTGCGCCCTTGAAAGCGCTTTTCGCTTCGTCGGTCAGTTCGTCAACGACCGCCCAGCCGCGTTCTTCTGCGAACTCCCGTCCATAACCAAGCTGCCGCTCAATGCTGTGACCGTCGCGCTGCCCTTGGGAGCTAAAGCGTGCGTAGAGATAGGCGGGCTTGGTAGCTGTTGCGCTCGGGAATTCGTGGGACTGTTTGACCATGCGACGCGTCCTAGCTGCTCATGCGTTGCGATCCTGTTTACAACCAACACGACAAGCGAGGATGTCGTGCATCCTGATGCGCTGCGGGTGATCGGCTATCTCGCGCCGCGCTTCGCGCTCGTCCAGCTCCCGGTCCTGCCGCTCAAATCGGCGCGCTCGCAATGGGTTGCGGGCCATTATCTCGATGAGTTCGCGGTTGCGCATGGCGCCTCGCTGACGGTGCGGGAAGCGCTGGGCGCAGCCATGCCATCGGCCGGCGTCGGCTGCGGGTTCAGCCGCGATGCGCTCGCCGCCGTGGCGGTGGAGCGGGGCGGGCGCCCATTCGATGAGGCCAGCCTCACCGAGGATTATGAACTGGGCCTGCGCATTGGCGATGCCGGCGGGCGCGGCATCTTGGTGCGGATGCGCGACGCCAGGGGCGAGTTGATCGCCACGCGCGAATATTTCCCGGATAGCTGGGGCGCCGCCGTTCGGCAAAAGGCGCGTTGGACGGTCGGGATCGCCTTGGCCGGGTGGGATCGGCTCGGCTGGTCTGGCCCCTGGCGCGAGCGCTGGATGCGTCTGCGCGATCGACGCGCGGCGCTGGCAGCGATCGTCCTGGTCGCGGCTTATGCCGGGCTGGGGCTGGCCCTGTTCATCCACATCACGCGCAGCCTGATGGGCTTGCCGCCGATGATCTGGCCCGAGCCCTTGCCCTGGTTGATGCGCGCGACAGCAGTGCTGCTCGCCTGGCGACTTATCATCCGCATGCTGTTCGTCTGGCGAGCCTATGGCTGGGGGCAAGCGCTCCTTTCCGTGCCCCGCACGATCACCGGCAATATCGTCGCCATTCTCGCCGCTGGGCGCGCCATTTCGATCTACGTGCGGCATCTGCGCGGACGCGCGCTGGTGTGGGACAAGACGCGCCATCGCTTCCCTGACGCGGCCACGGGAGCCTCGGCATGAGCGCCGGTGGCGGGCGGCCGCTGCGGTTCCTGGGCGCGGTCCTGGGCTGCTGGGTCTGCGTGCGCGGCGTGATGCTGGGCTGGCCGGTGATGGCGGGAGGCGAGCGCGCGACGGACGTTGCGGCCTTGCCTGCGGCGCAAGTGCCAAGTGGCGGGCGCCGGGCTGACGATAGCGACGGGCAGCGCAGCGCCGGATTGTCCGGCGATACTCCCGGGTTCACAGGCCCACCGGCAGGCAGGGCGGCGCGGCCTCACCATACCGTTCCTTCATACCGGACACCCGTCGCGCTTTGGGCGCAGGCCCCTCAAACGGACATGCCACAGCCAAGGTCGGACGCTCCGCGCAATGCGCCGGCTTCGGCAGCGACGCTTTCGCAAGGGACCGTGCTCGGCGAGCCGTCGATCAGCACGCTGCGGGAAGCGCGCAAGAGCGGGCGCCTGTCCGGCCAGGCATGGCTGTTCTGGCGCCCCGATGCCGGCGGGTCGCGCGCCTTTGCGCCGCTGCTCGGCGGATCGCAAATGGGCGTCCGGCTCGATTATCGCGTCAGCAGCAGCGAGATGGGCGTGTTCAGCCTCTATGGACGGGCCAGCCGCGCGATCGAACGGCCGTTCGCGGAGGAGGGAGCATTCGGCCTCGCCTGGCGCCCGGCCGGGCTGCCCGCCGCCTTGCCAGTCTCGCTAATGGTGGAGCGACGCCAGCGTCTGGGGACAGGCGGTCGCAACGGATTTGCCTTGCTGGCGGCCGGCGGCCTCAACACCACCGAGATTCTGCCGCGCGTCGAGGCGGACGGCTATGCACAGGCCGGATTTGTCGGCTTGCCCGGCAGCGATGGCTTCGCGGACGGCAAGGCCGCCCTCTCTTACCGGCTGTTTCCGCCCGGACGGGGGCTCGCGCTGGCGGTCGGCGGCGCGCTCTCCGGCAGCGTCCAGCCCGGTGCACGGCGTCTGGACATCGGGCCGCAACTCCGTGCCCGGCTGCCATGGGCCCGGCCGGGGCTGAGCCTCTCGGCGGAATGGCGCTTCCGCATCGCCGGCAATGCACGCCCAGCAAGCGGCCCTGCAATCACCCTCGCGACGGATTTTTGAGCATCGGGCGGCAAGCCCCTTTTTGATCCGGCGCTTTGCGACTACCGAGGGCGACATGGACATCTATCTGCCGATCGCCAACCTGTCGGTGAACGCCTTGGTCATCATCGGCCTGGGCGGCCTTGTCGGCCTGCTCTCGGGCATGTTCGGCGTGGGCGGCGGATTTCTCACCACGCCCTTGCTGATCTTCTACGGCATCCCGCCGACCGTTTCCGCCGCATCCTCGGCCACGCAGGTGATGGGCGCGAGCGTCTCCAGCGTGTTCAGCCATCTCGGCCGCAAGACGGTCGATCTCAAGATGAGCGCCGTGCTCGTCGTCGGCGGCGCTATCGGCGCGGCGCTGGGCGCGGTGATCTATCGCGTGCTGGAGCGGATGGGCCAGATCGATACGACCATTGCCGTGCTCTACGTGCTGATGCTCGGCTCGATCGGCATGCTGATGGCGCGGGAATCGATCCATGCGCTGGTGATGGCGCGGCGCGGGCAGCGGCAAGCTGCGCGCAAGCGGCGGCACCACCCGCTGGTGGCCGCGCTGCCGCTGCGCTGGCGCTTCTATGCCTCTGGCCTCTACATCTCGCCGCTGGCGCCGCTGTTGCTTGGCATCTTCTCCGGCATCATGACCATGTTGATGGGCGTGGGCGGCGGCTTCATCCTCGTGCCCGCGATGCTCTACATTCTCGGCATGTCGACGCAGATCGTCATCGGCACCTCGCTGTTCCAGATCCTGTTCGTGACGATGTTCACGACGATGGTCCACGCCACCACCACCCACGCCGTCGACCTCGTCCTCGCCTTCCTGCTGCTCATCGGCAGCGTGACCGGCGCGCAGATCGGCAGCCGCATCTCGATGCGGGCCCGGCCGGAATATCTGCGCGTCGCGCTGGCCTTCATCGCTTTGGTCATCGCCATCCGAATGGCGCTGGGCCTTGGCTGGCGGCCGGACGAGATTTACTCGGTGGTCGTCCAGTGATCGCCCGCATCGCCCCGTGGCTGGCAGCGGTGGCGCTGTTGGGCGCCGCCCCGGCGAGCGCGCAGCGGGCCGCGCCGCAACTGGTGCCTGATGTCTCGCAACGCACGGTCGAGATCCAGTTCAGCTTCACGGGCGCGGAACTGCTGCTGTTCGGCGCGATCCTCTATCCCGGCGGGCGCGTGCCGGAGGAGCCGGTCGACATCATCGTCGTGCTCAAGGGCCCGAGCCAGGCGATCACCGTGCGCGAGAAGCGCAAGCTCGCCGGCATGTGGGTCAATGCCGACAGCATCGCCTTCCGCTCGGCGCCGAGCTTCTATGCCGTGGCGTCCTCGCGCCCCATCGACCAGATCGTCGATGAACGTACGGCCGCGATCTACGAGCTGGGGCTGAGCAAGCTGCAGCTCTCGCCCGCGTCCTTCAGTGATACCGAGGAGATCGGCCGGTTCGCCAGCGGCCTCAATGATCTGCGCGCGCGCAGCGGGCTGTATCTGGAGGCGCCCAAGGCGGTCGAGATCACCGATGGCGTGCTCTACCGCGCGCGCCTGCCGCTCTCCGCACGGGTGGTCACCGGCACCTACACCGCCGAGACCTTTCTTGTGCAGAACGGCCGCGTGCTCGCCGCCGCAGTGCGCGAGATCGAGGTGCACAAGACCGGCTTTGAGCGCGACATCGGCGTCTTCGCGCAGGAGCATGGCGTGGCTTATGGCCTTGTCGCCGTTTTCTCGGCGCTCGCCATGGGCATGTTCGCCGGCTTCGTCGCGGGTCGCGTGAAGATGCGCTGAGCCCAAGCCGCGCCCACGGCGCAGGCATTTGTTTACGCATATTCGATACGCCCTGCATCCTGGCCACAGGTGGGAGCGACACGGTGAACTATTTTTCTGGCAGGGATCTGGATGGCCAACCGGTGCCGGTCGATGCCGTGGCGCAGCCCGGCGTACGGCCGCATTTCTCCGATATCGAGATCGGCGTCATCTCCGCGATATCCGGCGGCTCGGCCAAGATCCTGCTCGACATTGCCGCCATGGAGCAGCTGGCGGGGGAGAGCGACCCCAGCATCGCCATGGGCGGGCAGGTCGGCAGCCAGCTCAAGATGCGGGTCGGCGCCTGCTGGATCGTCGCGACGGTGCGCACCCTGGCGCTCGATTCCCGCTCCGCGACGCACATCCTCGCCGATATCGACTTTGTCGGGGAGGGCGATCAGGAGCAGCTGACCGGACGCATCTTCCGTTTCCGCCGTGGCGTCACCCGCTTCCCGGTGCCCGGCACGCCCATCTATCCCGTGTCCAGCCCGGATATGCTGGAGATCTATTCCGCCCACGATCAGGCGCGGATCGAGATCGGCACGGTCTACCCCACCGCCAACACCCGCGCCTCGCTGCTGGTCGATGCACTGCTCGGCAAGCATTTCGCGCTGCTCGGCTCCACCGGCACCGGCAAGTCCACCTCCGCCGCGCTCATCCTGCACCGCATCTGCGACATGGCGCCGCAGGGCCATATCGTGATGATCGATCCGCATGGCGAATATGGCGCCGCCTTCGCCGGCAATGGCGCGGTCTACGATACCAGCAATCTCGAACTGCCCTACTGGCTGATGAACTTCGAGGAACATTGCGAAGTGCTCGTCACCTCAAAGGGGCCGGAGCGCGCGCAGGATTGTGACATTCTCGCCAAGTGCCTGCTCGCCGCGCGCGGCCGCAGCCGGCTGGCGGAGGGCATCGGGCGGCTGACGGTCGATTCGCCCGTGCCCTATCTGCTCTCCGATCTCGCGGCGATCCTCGCCAATGAGATGGGCAAGCTGGACAAGAGCACCAATTCGCTGCCCTATCTGCGCCTGCGCACCCGGCTGGACGAGATCAAGGCGGACCCACGCTTCAGCTTCATGTTCTCAGGCATGCTGGTGGCGGATTCCATGCAGAATTTTCTCGCCAAGGTGTTCCGTCTGCCGGCGATGGGCAAGCCGATCTCCATCGTCGATACCTCGGCCATGCCGTCCGAGATCACCCATGTCGTCGTCTCGGTGCTGGCGCGGCTGATCTTCGATTTCGCCATCTGGGCGCGGGACGAGGAACAGAAGCCGATCCTGCTCGTCTGCGAGGAAGCGCATCGCTACATCCCCTCCAGCAACATCGAGGCCGGGCAGAGCGTCCGCAAGATCCTCGAACGGATCGCCAAGGAAGGGCGCAAATATGGCGTGTCGTTGGGGCTGATCACGCAGCGCCCGTCCGATCTTGCCGAGGGCGTGCTCTCGCAATGCGGCACGCTGATCGCCATGCGCCTCAACAACGAGCGCGATCAGCATTTCGTGAAGGCAGCGATGCCGGAGGGCTCGCGCGGCTTCCTCGATTCGATCCCGGCCCTGCGCAACCGCGAGTGCATCGTCTGCGGCGAGGGCGTCACCGTGCCGATCCGCGTCGCCTTCGATGATCTCGAAGCCGTCCGCCGTCCCGCTTCGGCGGACCCGGTCTTCTCCGACCTGTGGCGCCAGACCGGCGGCGAGGAAGAAATCCTTGAGCGCACCATCAACCGCTGGCGTAATCAGGGCCGTTGAGAGGGCGCGCAACTCCCAGTTAAACCAGTGCTCCTGCGAAGGCAGGAGCCCAGCGCGTCAACGCCCTTCGGCAGATCAATTGGGCAAAACCCCGTTCATCCTGAGTAGCCGCTGAGCCAGTCGAAGCGGCGTATCGAAGGACGCCACCGCTGCGCTGCTTCGATACGGCTCTTCGCTACCCGCCTGCGGCGTTACTCAGAGCCTACTCAGCACGAAGGGAGGAGGGATAGGAGGACGACGCCCCATCTAGCTCCCCAACCCGTCCTCAATCGCGTGCATATCCTCGTCGGAAAAGCCGAAATGGTGGCCCACCTCATGGACGATGACATGGGCGATCAGCGCATCCAGCGCGACGCCGCTGTCCACCCATTCTTCCAGCAACGGGCGGCGGTAGAGGCGGATGATCGGCGGCAGATCGCCGGATGACCAGATGCTCTGCTCGGTCAGGGCATGGCCCTGATAAAGCCCGGTCAGCTCCCAAGGGTCTTCGATGCCCAGCTCATCGAGCACCTCCTGCTCGGCGAACTCCTCGATCTGGATCGCAATGCCATCGAGATGCTGCCGAAACAGCGCCGGCATTGCCGCAATGGCCTGACGCGCCAGGCGCTCCAGCACGGCGGCGTCCGGCGCATGGCGCAGGGGTTCAGTCACGCGCGAGCGGGTCCAGCGCCGAGCGCCCACGACGGACGGCCGCCGGGCGCGCGCTGCTGCCCGGCCCCATGGCCTGCAGCGCCGCGATCCGCTTCTCGGTCTTGGGGTGGGTCGAGAACAGCTCCGAGACGCTGGTCGGCACGATGTAGAGCTGCGCGGCCGCAGGGTTCTGCGCCACCGCCTGTGTCGGGCGGCGCTGCGCCGCGCCGGCGATCTTGGCGAGGGCAGAGGCCAGCGCATGGGGGTTGCCGCTGATCTCCGCACCGGCCTTGTCCGCGCCATATTCGCGGGTGCGGCTGATCGCCATCTGCACGATCATCGCCGCAAAGGGCGCGACCAGCACGGCGAGGATCGCTGCCAACGGGTTGCCGCCATTGCCATTGCCGCCCCGGAAAAACAGCGCGAAATTGGCGATCATCGAAATGGCGCCGGCAATGGTCGCGACCATGGTCATCACCAGCGTGTCGCGATTGCGCACATGGCCCAGTTCATGCGCCATCACCGCCGCGACTTCATCCCGGTCCAGCATGTGCAGCAGGCCGGTGGTGGCAGCAACGGCGGCATTCTGCGGGTTGCGGCCCGTCGCGAAGGCATTGGGGCTGGGATCCTCCACAATGTAGACGCGCGGCATCGGCAGGCCGGCATTGCGGGCGAGATCGCGCACCATACCGTAGAAATCCGGCGCGGAAGCCATGTCGACCTCACGCGCGTTGTGCATGCGCAGGACGATCTTGTCGGCATTCCAGTATGTAAACAGGTTCATGCCTGCCGCGACCAGCAGCGCGATCATCGCGCCGCCTGTGCCGCCGAACATATAACCCAGAGCCATGAACAGCGCGGTGAGCGCTGCCAGCAGCATGGCCGTCTTCATCATATTCAACGTCTTCAACTCCCTGAGGAAAAACCCGGAAAAGACCTTGCCAATATGTAGGTGGACCGGTGTTTGCCCGCAATGGGAGCCGAGGTGGATTTGGCGCTCAGCCGTGCTGGAGATCGCAGTCGATCGGCAGCGCCGCGCCGGAGATGGAGCGCCCGGCCGGTGTCGTGAGGAACAGCGCCAGATCGGCGACATGCTCGGGCGGCACGATGCGCTTGAGCGATTGCGATGCAAGGCCGAGCGCGGTTTCCTCCGCCACGCTGCGCCCACTCACGGTCGCGCGACCCGCGATCACCCGGTCGAACCGCTCGCCGCCGACTGCGCCGGGCAGGATTGCGTTGGCGGTCACGTCGAACGGCCCGAGTTCCATCGCCAGTGTCTTGGTGAAGCCAATGAGGCCCCATTTGCTCGTCGCATAGGCAATGCGGTTGGGATAGCCATAGCGCCCGGCGGCGGACGACAGGGTGATGATCGTCCCTCCGCTGGCCTTGAGCAATGGAATCGCCCGCTGGGTGACCTCGAACGTGCCGGTGAGGTTGATGTCCATCACCGCGCGCCAGTCAGCGCTGGGCAGCTCTTCCGCTGGTGCGGTCGGTCCGCCGATGCCGACATTGTTCACCAGCACGTCCAGCCCGCCCAGATGCGCGGAGACACCTTCAAACAGGCTGTCGATCTCGGCGACCTGCGACACATCGCACCGCGCGCCCACCATGCCGGGGTGCGCGGCAAGGGCCTTGTCGATGGCGTCCCGGTCCACATCGCCGATCAGCACGCGATGCCCCTCGGCATGGAAGCGCCGGGCGATGGCGAGGCCGATGCCGCCTGCGCCGCCGGTGACCAGAACGCGCATCATATCCTTGCCCTCACCCTGCGCTGTGAACCGGCGCGCTGCCCGGCATCCCCAGGCTCGCCTCCCGCCAGCGCGCCCAGCGATAATAGGACCAGCCGAGCAGCAAGGAGACGGCTGCGGAGGCGTTGAAGCTCCACCATAGCCCATCCGCGCCCAGATAGGGATAGCTGGCAAAGTAGAAGCCGATCCGCACCAGAAACAGCGAGAAGGTGAGGATGAACAGCGGCGCCAGCACCACGCCATTGGCGCGCATCGTGCCGAACATGACCGTGGTCACGCTGAACAGCAGGAAGCTCCAGTTGACGATGTTCATCATGTGGCGGCCGATCTCGATGGCGTCGCCGCCGCCTTCCAGGAACAGGGCGAGGATGGGCCGCGTGAACAGCATGACGAGCATGATGAGGCTGCCGGTCATCGCCAGATTGACGCCGACGGCAACCAGCGTGGTGCGCTCCACCCGGTCCCACTTGCCCGCGCCGATATTCTGGGCGGCAATGGCGGAAACCGCGCCGCCGACCGCCATGGCCGGCATCTGGATGTAGTTCCACAACTGCTGGGCGGCGGCGAAGGCGGCCACGGTGGTCGTGCCCTCGCGGTTGACGAAGCCGATGACGACCAGCGTGGAGAGCGAGAAGATCACCATCTGCAGCCCCATCGGCACGCCGCGCCCGGCGACGATCCGCAGCAGCGCCCAATCGGGCTTGAGATAGCCCCACTCAGCCCCGCGCAGCCGCAACGGCAGGTCGCGCCAGTAGATATAGGCGACCATTGCCGACAGGCCGGCATAATTGGCGACGGCGGTGGCGAAGGCCGAGCCGGCGATCCCCATTTCCGGCGCCGGGCCAAGGCCGAGGATGAACACCGGGTTGAGCAGGATATCCAGCAAGACGGTGAGGATCATGAACCACAGCGGCGTCATGGAATCGCCGCTGCCGCGCAGGCCCATCATCAGCATCACGAACATCATCGCGCCGGGCAGGCCGAGGAAAACGAAGTGGAGATAGGCGCGGGCGAGCCGGAAGACCTCCGGCGGCGTGGAGAGCAAGGCGAGGATGCGGTCCGACCACAGGAAACCGCCGATGGCGATGACGAATGCCATGCCGAGGCAGAAGCCGATCGCCGAGCCGAAAGCGTGGCGCGCGGCCCGCAGATCGCCGCGCCCGAAGGCCTGCCCGACGACCACATTGGCCGCCATGCCGAAGCCGAAGATCAGCGAGAACATCAGGAACATGATGATGTTCGCATTGGCAGTGGCGGCGAGCGCCGCTTCGCCCAGGAAATGCGCAACCCAGATCGAGTTGATCGAGCCGTTGAGCGTGTGGAGGATGTTGGAAGCGAGCGTCGGCAGGGTGAAGAGCACCAGCGTGCCGAAAATCGGCCCGCTCGTCAGATCCCGCCCGCCACGGATATGGCGGGGGCCGGGCACGAGGCCACTATCCTCGACCAGCGCCTCCGCATCGGGGTCTGCGGCTGGGCGCCGCTCCCCCGAATCGTCCCATGATGGAGTCTCGCTCATCGCTTCGTGCCCACGTCCTTATCCAAGACGCGTCAGAGCAGCCTCCAGACGCTGGAATTCCGCGACTTTCTCGGCATGGTCGGCACGCGCCTTATCGACCGCTTCGGGCTTGGCCTTCTCGACAAATGCCGGGTTGGCGAGGCGCCCCTCGAGCGACTTGGCCTCCTTCTGCGCGGCATGAAGGGACTTTGTCAACCGAGCGCGTTCGGCCTCGATGTCGATGACACCCTCGAGCGGGAGGACGACGGTCGCTTCGTCCACGACCACCTGTGCCGCGCCCCCCTGAGGTGGCTCATCAAAGTAGCTGTTTTCGATGCGCGCTAGTCGCCTGAGGGCGCTGTAAAAGGTGTTTACACGGCGGACAGTAACGACGTCGGCATCTCGGATGAAAGCTGTCAGTTTAGCACCCGGTGGAACGCCCAATTCCGCACGGGTCGCGCGAATGGCACTTACGGTGCGTATCAGCCAGTCAATATCTTCGCTGGCATTGGGATCAAGTTTTGCGGAAGGGGCGGGCCATTGCGCCACGATCAGGTCATAGGGCCGTGCGCCCTGCGCGTGCCATAGCTCCTCGGTGATGAACGGCATGAAGGGGTGAAGCATCACCAAAATCTGATCGATCACCCAGCCTGCGACCGATCGAATTTCTTTCGCTTGGTCGGGGTAGATGTCAGCATTTTCGATCAAATCTGGCTTGATCAGCTCCAGATACCAATCGCAGAACTGATCCCACACGAAATGGTAGATGGCATTGGCGGCGGCATCGAAACGCAGGTCGGCCAGCGCCTTGTCCAGCTCGGCCACAGTGCTGACGACTTCGCCGATGATCCACTTGTTCACCGCCAGCGTGGCGGCGGGCGCGGCAACGCTTTCGCTCGCGCCGATGCCGTTCGACTGGGCGAAGCGCACCGCGTTCCACAGCTTGGTGGCGAAGTTGCGATAGCCCTCGACGCGCTTCTCATCCATCTTCACGTCGCGGCCCTGGCTCTCCATGGCGGCCATGAAGAAGCGCAGCGCATCGGCGCCATATTGGTCGATGAGGCCGAGCGGATCGACGACATTGCCCTTGGACTTGGACATTTTCTGCCCATCCGCCGCGCGCACCAGACCATGGAGGTACAGCCGCTTCCACGGCACGTCCTTCATGAAACGAATGCCCTGCATCGCCATGCGCGCATCCCAGAAGAACAGGATGTCGAAGCCGGAGATGAGGAGGTCGTTGGGGTAATGGCGCTCTACCAGTGACCGCGCACTGCCCGCACCAAACCCACCGTTCGTGTCGAGCGAAGTCGAGACACCGCCAGCGCTGTCCTTCGGGTTCTCGACTTCGCTCGAACCGAACGGAGAAGGGGATGCGTCTTCCGGCCAGCCCAGCGTCGCGAAGGGCCACAGGGCGGAGGAGAACCATGTGTCGAGAACGTCTGGGTCTCGATGCAGACTAACGAAATCTCCAGAAACTCGGTCTTCTTCGCTCAAGTCGGTCGGGAAATCGTTCCGTTGCTCATATTCAACAATGTAAACTGATATGTGGCTTCCATAGTAAGCTTTAGCTTGCTGTCTGATGACTTCATCATCCGAACCCACAAAGTGATGCAGCTCGAATGGATTGGCTCTGCCGTTCTCCATCTTAGGCCCGAAGCACGCCGGAATCCGGTGCCCCCACCACAACTGCCGGCTCACACACCAGGGCTGAATGTTCTCCATCCAGTTAAAGTAGGTCTTCTCCCAGCTCTTCGGCACGATCTCGATCGCGCCCGAGCGCACCGCCTCGATGGCGGGCTTGGCCAGCGTCGCGGCGTCGACATACCATTGGTCGGTCAGCCAGGGCTCGATGACCACGCCGGAGCGGTCGCCATAGGGCGTCTGGATCGTGCGGGGTTCGGCGTCGTGTTCGGTCTCGTTGCCTTCTTTGTCGCGGGTGACGTGGGGGATGAGGAGCCCCAGCGCCTTCAGCTGCTCCACCACCAGCTTGCGCGCCTCGAAGCGCTCCAGCCCGATGAAGTCGGCGGGAACGAGACCATCAGCGGTCTGGACGACATTCGCATGCGCATCGAGCATGTTGAGCATCTGCGCGGGCGCGATGCCGGCGCGCTTGCCGACCTCGAAGTCATTGAAATCATGGCCCGGCGTGATCTTCACCGCGCCCGAGCCCAGCTCAGGGTCGGCATGCTCATCAGCGACGATGGGGACGCGACGCCCGGTGATCGGCAGGATGACATGCTTGCCGATGACGGACTGGTAGCGCGCGTCCAGCGGGTTCACCGCCACGGCCATATCCGCCAGCATCGTCTCGGGGCGGGTGGTCGCCACCTCGATGTAGTCCTGGCCCTCAACGCCCGGCCCATCGAGGCGCACGCCATCGGCAAGCGGATATTTGAAGTGCCAGAATCCGCCCTTCACCTCTCGCGTCTCCACCTCAAGGTCGCTGATCGCGGTCTTGAGGCCCGGGTCCCAGTTCACCAGCCTTTTGTCGCGATAGAGCAAGCCCTGATTGTAGAGATCGACGAACACCTTCACCACGGCGCGGGTGAAATGCGGGTCCATGGTGAACTGCTCGCGGCTCCAGTCCATCGAGCAGCCCAGGCGCCGAAGCTGGCCGGTGATCGTCCCGCCGCTCTCATGCTTCCATTCCCACACCTTCTCGACGAAGCCCTCGCGAGTATAATCGGTGCGTTTCTCGCCCTTCGCGTTCATCTGCCGCTCGACGACCATCTGCGTGGCGATGCCGGCATGGTCGGTGCCGACCACCCACAGCGCATCCTTGCCGCGCAGCCGCTCGTAGCGGATCACGATGTCCTGCAGCGTGTTGTCGAGCGCGTGGCCGATGTGCAGGCTGCCGGTGACGTTCGGCGGCGGATTGACGATGGTGAAGGGCTGCGCATCCGGGCGGGCCGGGCGGAACTGGCCGGTCTGCTCCCAATGCGGATACCATTTCGCCTCGATTGCGGCGGGATCGAAGGTCTTTGCAAGCTCGGTGATGGGCGTGTTCGTCATGGCTGGGGCCTTAATCAGTCTTGCCGCGCCGCGCCAGTGGGTGCGCGGGGGGAGAGGAAGGCGGCGTTGCGCCACCTCGCGTACATTGTTCTCCCGCGAAAGCGGGAGTCCAGGGCGGGGAAGGGCGGTGCCATGCGCCCTGGGCTCCTGCCTTCGCAGGAGCACTGGTCGTTCCATCCGAAAGGGAATGCAGTCGTCCGGTGACGCTCAGATGCTTATCTGATGTTGCGAGCCGGAACTGTCGCTCTCAAATCTGCCGAACCGCTGCGATGGAGGGCCGCGGCCCGGCCATCATACTCGGCCGGTGATCCGGTCGATCTCGCGCTTCACCATGGCCTCGACCATGCCGGGCAGGTTCTCGTCCAGCCATTCCTTGAGCATGGGGCGCAGCATCTCGCGCACCAGGCCTTCGACCGTGTTGGGTTGGCTGTCTTCCGGGCTGATGAGCAGCCGCGAGAGGTTGACGAGCGAATCGCGGGCAGCGCGGGCCTTCTCGTCCGAGACGAGCGTGGAGGCCGGCGCGGAAACAGCGGGTGCGCCATCGGCGGACGCCGCTGCCGCGCGCGGCTTGGCGGCGGCTCTGCTTTTAGACTCGGCGCTCTTTGGCTCGGCTTTCTGCTCCACAGCGGCCGGGGCGGGCTTGGCGGGGGCGCTCATCATCGGCTCCTCATGCGAGTCGTCGCTCTCGGCCCCGTCGGCATTGTCGCCGGGCAGCGCGTCCGTCAGCTCCAGAATCTGGTCATCCAGGCTGGCGCTCACGCTCGCCATGGCGGCCCGGCGCGGCACGCGCGGCGTCGCGGAAAGGCCGTCCTCCTCGGCGATGATCCGTTTGATGGAAGAGAGAATTTCCTCCATCGACGGCTCGTTCTGCATCGCCCCCATCATGGTTCCTGCGCTCAGTTGGTGTCTGAAGCGTTTACTGTCGCGTTTTGGGCGGCAGAGTCAACCGTGCGGGACGAAATGGGCGCCGGCTTGGCGTCATCGTCCCAGTCGAACCACTTGCCCTTCACGCGCTGGAAGTTGTCGGCCGGGTTGATCACCTGCTCGGGCGCGATGCCGAAGTCCGTCGGGTTGATCCGGCCCATCGCGGCCAGCAGCGAGAAGGCCGCGACATAGGCATTGCGCTCTGCCGTCACGAGCTGGACGCTCGCGATGAAGCTTTCCTGCTCCGCGTTCAGGATATCGAGGATGGTGCGGGTGCCCACGCTGTTTTCGGCGCGCACGCCGCGCAGCGAGAGGCCGCTGGCATCCACCGCCACGCGATTGGAGGCGATCACTTCATTGCTCGCCTGCCAGCTCGAATAGAGCGAGCGGGTCTGCGCGATCACGCTGCGCTCGACGGCGGTCTCGGTTTCTATCGCCTGCTGCTGATAGGCCTGGCTCTGGCGGACCTGCGCGCCGGGCCGGCCGCCCTGATAGAGCGGCAGGGAAAGGCGCGCGCCGACGATCACCTGACCGCTGTCTTGCGCCTCGTTGGCGCCGCCGCGGGAGGCGAGATCGGTATAATGCTGGCCGCTGGCGAAGGCGGAGACCGTCGGCAGCCGCTGGCCCTTGGCGACGCGCACGTCATAGGCCGCGGCTTCGCGGATGTTGCGGGCCGCGAGCAGATCGGGATTCTGGGCCATGGCGACATCGACGGCTTCGTCAGGCGTCGCGGGCAGGCCGGGCAATTGCGGCGGGGTCTGCAGGTCGACCGGCTCGTGGCCGACCAGCTGGATGTAGCGCTCGCGCGCCTCGATCAGCGAGGCTTCGGCCGTCTGCATGTCCGCGCGGGCCAGCGAAAGGCGCGACTCGGACTGGGCGACGTCCGTGCGGGTGAGATCGCCGACCTGGAAGCGATTGTTGGTCGCCCGCAGATTGACCTCGAGCACCTGCACATTGTTGCGGCTGAGGCCCACAACGGACTCCGCGCGGATCACGTCCATATAGGCCGCCACCACCTGCGAGAAGATGGAGAGCTCCGTGGCGCGCAGATCATATTGCCCGGCCTCGATCCGCTCGCGCGCGCCGGCCAGCGCATTGCGCACCCGGCCGCCGGAATAGACCGGCACGCTCACGCTCAGCAGCGTCGTAAGCGAGCGGGAGGGCGCCAGCGGATTGAGCGGGCGCTCATGGGCGAACTCGTTGTAGGTGGAGGAGACGCCCACATCCGGCAGGCCATTGGCCTTCTGGATGTTGAAATTCTCGTCCGTCGCCCGCTGGCCGGCCCGCGCCGCGGTCAGCGTCGGATTGTCCCGATAGGCCGCGGCCAGCGCTTCCTGCAGCGTCTCGGCCTGGGCGGGGAGGGTGCTGGTGCTCAGCAGAGCGGCGAGCATCGCGAGGGGCTTGGTCCGGCGGATGAGCATAAGCGGTCGAGGCTTCCGGGTCAGAATGTGAAGGTCTTGGGCCGGGCGAAACCGGGCAGGGGCACGGCCTCCCAATCCACGAAGGCGCGTGCGCCAAAGCCGCCGGTGGTGCGCGTGCCGATGCACAGGCGCGTCACGCCGCGCTCCAGCCGGGCGAACACCGCGCGGCCACCGATGCGCAATTGCGCAATGAGCGCCTCGTCCAGCTCCTCAATGGCGCCATCGACGAACAGCAGATCATAAGGCGCGCCCTGCGCGAAGCCGGCGGCGAGCGGTCCTTGCTGCAGCGTAACGCCGGCATGACCGGCCAAGGCAGCCTTGGCGTGGGCGAACAGCGCGTCATCGTCCTCGATCGCGACCACAGTGCAGCCAAGCCGCGCGAGCAGCGCCGCCGCATAGCCGGTCGCCGCGCCGACCAGCAGCACCTTCTCGCCCGCGCGCGGGGCGGCTTCGACCAGCAGGCGCGCGGTGGCAAGCGGCGGGTTGAGCGCCCGGCCATTGGCCAGCGGCACGGCCCGATCGATATAGGCCGCGCTGCGCCGCTCCTGCGGCACATAGAGTTCGCGCGGTTCGGCGAGGATCGCTTCGAGGATCACAGGATCGTTGACGTCGCTGGTGCGCAACTGGCTTTCCACCATCGCACGGCGCATCGCCTTGAAAGTCTGCTCGGTCATAAGCTCCCTGATGACATGGCTGTATTGTATGAGCAATACAGTAATTGGCTTTGCCAGCCTCTCTAGCTTTTTTGCACCGCACAGTGAAAAGTTTTTTAATGCCCCTACGCAGTCTGCGCACCTGTCCCGTCCGTCATGGCGCAAAGCAAGTTGCGTTGCCGAATGAATTGAGCTAGCCGCCCTCCCTCGACCACCCCCGAGGCCCGATGGCGGAGTGGTGACGCAGCGGACTGCAAATCCGTATACGCCGGTTCGATTCCGGCTCGGGCCTCCAGGACTTCACACACACACACACACACACACATGCCCCAAACGGGCCTCAGTGGAAGTCGCGCGATTTTGGCAGAATTCTGACATTGCGGGGATGGCCATTGAGGCGGGGGCGCTGGGGGTTGCGGATTTCGTCGCCGCGCGCGGTTTGCGGGGCCATGGGGGGATGATCGGCGAGGTCATCGAGCATCGCCGTGCGGTCGATCACCCGCCGGACCATCAGGTGGACCACGCCTTCCTTGCTCTTCTGGATTTCACCCTCGATCAGCATCAGGCGCGCGGCCATCACGGCGCGGCGCTGCTTGTCGAGATCGCGTGCCCACAGCAGCGCGTTGACGATCCCCGTTTCATCCTCGATCGTGATGAACACGGCATTGCCCTTGCCGGGCCGCTGCCGGGTCAGGACCACGCCTGCGACGCGCGTCCTGCGGCCATCGGGCAGCGCATTGGCGGCCGCGCAGGATCGCACGCCTTCGCGGGTCAGCGCAGCGCGCAGAAACTGCATCGGATGCCCCTTCAATGACAGGCGCGCGGTCTGGTAATCGGCCACCACTTCCTCGGAGAGCGGCATGGCGGGCAGGCGCGGATCGGCTTCGCGGCCGAGTTCCGGCGCATCGGCAAAGGCGAACAGGGGGAGCTGGGTGGGCGGCGTGCGACGCACCTCCCACAAGGCATCGCGGCGCGACTCCGCCAGCGTGCCAAAAGCATCAGCATCGGCCAGCTTGCGCAACGCCTGGGGAGGCAGGCTGGCCCGCCGGGCGAGATCTTCAATAGAAACGAACGCGCCCTCCTGCCGGGCCTGTGCGATCGTATCGGCCCATCCCTGCCGGAAGCCGTCGATGCGTGAAAATCCCAGCCGCAGCGCCAGCGCACTGCCGGCCGGTCCTTCCAGCGTGCTATCCCATTCGCTTGCATTCACGTCGATCGCACGGATCTCCACGCCATGCTCCTGCGCATCGCGCACCAGTTGCGCGGGCGCATAAAAGCCCATCGGCTGGCTGTTGAGCAGGGCGCAGGTGAACGCGGCCGGATGGCGACATTTCAGCCAAGATGAGACATAAGCGAGCCATCCAAAGGCCTGGGCATGGCTTTCGGGAAAGCCATATTCGCCAAAGCCCTCAATCTGTTGATAGCAGCGTTCGGCAAAGTCCCGCTCATAGCCGCGCGCCACCATGCCTTCGACCAGCAGGCTCTGGTAATTATGCACCGTTCCGTGATGGCGGAAGGTGGCCATGGCGCGCCGCAACCCATCGGCCTGGGGCGGCGTGAACTTGGCCGCCACGATGGCCAGCTTCATCGCCTGTTCCTGGAACAGCGGCACGCCCAATGTCTTGCCCAATACCTCGCGCAGCTCGTTGGGATCGTTTGGCGGGGCAGGGCTGGGAAAGACCACGGCCTCCTCCTTGTTGCGGCGGCGCAAATAGGGATGGACCATGCCGCCCTGGATCGGCCCGGGGCGGACGATCGCCACCTGAATGACCAGATCGTACAGCTCCTTGGGCCTCATCCTTGGCAGCATGGCGATCTGCGCACGACTTTCGACCTGAAAGGTGCCGATGCTGTCGCCGCGCTGGAGCATCGCGTAGGTCGCCTTGTCCTCGCGCGGCACCGTGGCCAGCGTCAGGTCCGCCAGGCCATGCGTGCGCAGCAGGTCGAAGCTCTTGCGGATGCAGGTCAGCATCCCGAGCGCCAGCACATCCACCTTCATCAGGCCCAGTGCGTCGATGTCGTCCTTGTCCCATTCGATGAAGGTGCGATCGGGCATGGCGCCATTGTGAATGGGCACCAGTTCGTCGAGCCGGCTCTCGGTCAGCACGAATCCGCCGACATGCTGAGAGAGATGGCGGGGATATTCGAGCAGGCGCTCAACCAGCGTCCGCAGGCGGCCGACTTCGGGATTGTCAGGATCAAATCCGGCCTCCTCGATCCGCGGGGAGGGTACCCGGCTGCCGCCGGGGGAGCCCCAGATGGTCGAGGCGATCCGCGCGGTCACGTCCTCGGTCAGGCCCAGCGCCTTGCCCACTTCGCGGATCGCGCTGCGTGGGCGATAGTGGATCACCGTGGCCGCAATGCCCGCCCGCTCGCGACCATAGCGGGCATAGATATACTGCATGATTTCCTCGCGGCGCTCATGCTCGAAATCCACGTCGATATCGGGCGGTTCGTGGCGCTCTTCCGAGAGGAAGCGCGAGAACAGCAGCTTCTCCCGCACCGGATCGATCGGGGTGATGCCGAGGAAATAGCAGACCAGCGAATTGGCCGCGCTGCCCCGGCCCTGGCACAGGATCGGCTGCTCGAGGCTGCGGGCATGGCGCACAATATCGTGCACGGTGAGGAAGTAATAAGCGTAGTTCCGCTTGCGGATCAGCGCATATTCCTCATCCAGCACCGCTTGGTATTTTTCGGGCAGGCCATCGGGGAAATATTCGCGGCCACCCTCCTGCACCAGATGTTCCAGCCAGGCCTGCGGTTGCCAGCCTTCGGGCACCGGTTCGTGCGGATATTCATAGCGCAGATCATCGAGCGTGAAGGCGATGCGCGAGAGGATGTCCGTGCTGGCCGTCACGGCTTCGGGGCACGTGCGGAACAGGCGGGCCATTTCGGCAGGGGGCTTGAGATGGCGTTCGGCGTTGGCCAGCAGGCGGCGGCCCGCCGCAGCGATGGTCGTGCCTTCGCGGATGCAGGTCAGGATATCGTGCAGCGGTCGCGCGTCGGAATGATCGTAGAGCGCATCGCACGTGGCGAGTAGAGGCACGCCGCACGCCGCGCCCAGCGCCTGGGCTTGCGCCAGCCGCCGCGCATCCGCTCCGCTGCGCTGCATGGTCGCCGCCAGCCACACCGCGCCGGGACGCGCCTCCGTTAGCCGCTCCAACAGGCTCCGGTCACGCCCGGTGGCGATCAGCAGCAGGTCGTCGGCATGATCGAGCAGATCCGGCAGATTGAGCGTGCAATCACCCTTTTCCGCGCGGCGGTTACCCAGCGTCAGCAGCCGTGTCAGCCGTCCCCAGCCATGGCGGGTGGCGGGATAGGCGACGATATCCGGCGTCCCATCCCCAAAGACCAGCCGCGCGCCGACAGCAAGGCGGAAACCGGTGGCAGGCCCGCCGATCTCCCGCCAGGCCACATGCGCGCGCACGACGCCTGCCACCGTGTTGCGATCCGCAATGCCCAGCCCGGCCATGCCCAGATGATGGGCCTGCGCCACCATATGCGCGGGATGCGAAGCGCCGCGCAGGAAGCTGTAATTGGTGGCCGCGACCAGCTCTGCGAAAGGGGGCGGGTCGCTCATGCGAACAGCCCGTGGAGATACCAGTTCGGATCGGGCTTTTCATCATAAAGCCCGTGGCGGAAGATCCAGTAGCGTCGCCCGCGCACGTCCTCGATCCGGTAATAGTCCCGTGTCAGCCCGGCCTTGCCGGGGGCTTCGCCGCCCTTGCGCCGCCACCATTCGGAGGCGATCCGCTCGGGGCCTTCATAGAGCCGCACCTCGTGCAGCCTGCGTTTCCAGCGGAAGCGGTGCGGCGGGCCGTCCGGCACTTGCGCGATCACCTCCACCGGCTGGGGCGGATCGAACAGGAATAGCGGGCGCAAGGGCGGCTCGCCCACCGGCGGCGTGGGCCATGGAAGGGGCGCGCGGGCATGGATCGCGGGCAAAGCAAGCTGCGCCTGTTCGGGAATATGGCTGTCCTGCGGCTCAAGGCGACACAGGCTGGCCGGCCCCAGGCGGGTGCTCAACCGGTCGATCAGATCGGCCAGCGCGCCGGCATCCTGCTCGCTGCCATCCAGAGCCGGCTGGCTGGTGCCGAGCGGCTCGGTGACGGGTAGGAACAAGGTGATGCGGTCATAGCCAAAGCCGGGGTCGAGCGGATCGGCCAGCGTGCCGATGCGTTCGTCGAACAGGCGCAACACCGGCGCCGGATCGCGCGTGGGCAGACCGGTCTCGATTGCCAGCCGATGGCGCGCCCCATCGCTGCGGAACAATGTCAGCACGAAGCGCCGGCCACCCAGTCCGCGCTCATCGAGTGTCCGGGCCGCCTCGCGCAGCAGCTCGAGAAAACAGGCGGCGATGCTGGCCTGCAAGGCGACCGGCTCGGCAAAACGGCGCTCGAAATGGAGCGGCTCGGGCTGTGCGAGCGGATCGATCGGCGCCTGTTCCTCGCCCAGCAGGCGGCGCAAGGCGGTCACCGCGTCCGCCCCGAACCGCGCGGCGATGCTGGCGGCGGCCCGTGACGCGAGATCGCCGATGGTCTTCAGCCCGGCCCGGCGCAAGGCGAGCGTCGCCTCTTCGTCCAGCCCCAGCGCCAGCACGGGCAGTGCCCGCAGCGCCTCCCGCTCGCTGGTGACGGGCAGGCGGGCATGACGGGCCAGCGCCTGCGCGCCCTGCGCGGTAGAGGCTGTGGCCATGCACACGCTCATGCCAATCGCGGCGAAGGCATCCTCGGCCTGCGCGGCCAGACCGGCCTCGCCGCCGAACAGATGGTCGCTTCCCGCAATATCCAGCGTTATCCCATTGGGCGGGGCGAGGGTGACATGCGGTGACCAGGCGATGCAATGCCGGGCCAGCCGCTGCAGCCAGTGGCGGTCGGCCTCTTCGTCCATGTCGGCCACGATGAGGTCGGGCTGCAGCGCGCGGGCATCGGCCAGCGTCTGGCCCGGCGAGATGCCGAGCGCGCGGGCCTGCGCATCGACGGCGCACAGCCGCAATGCGCCCTTGATCTTGGCGACGAGGACCAGCGGCCCGTCAGGCTGCCCGCCGGTCCCCGCGCTGTCGACCCCCTGCTGAATCCGCAGCCTTTCTGTGGGCAGGAGCGGAAACCACAGCGCCAGATAGCGCCGCTTCACGGAACAAGCGTCGGTCACGGTCCCACTCCAGCCGCCAGGAAAGGCCGCAAGGGCCGGAACGCTGCCGCAGCAAGGTCACATCGAAGGTCGGCAGTCCGGGCGCATTGCCCGGCAGCGCGAGCGAAGGTGCGGCGGCCACCTGCCAGCGGGTCTGTGCCGCGCTGGGCACGGGCAGCGCGTCCGGGCGCAGCAGCAGCAATGTCACGCCGGATTTCTCTGCCGCCAGAGTCAGGCGGCGGCTGGCGGTCAGGTCCAGCGCGGGCATCGGCCCCCAGCCTTCCACCACGACTGCGCTCAGGCCAGAGCAGCGCAACGCATCCACGGCCGCGCGCAGCAGGTCCATGCCGTCCCTGACGGTGCCGATCAGCCCCAGGCCGGGGGCGCCGCCCAGTTCGGCCCAGCCATGGCCCTGCGCCACGCCGCCTTTTCGGCTCGCCTGTCGCTCGCGGAGCCACAGCACCTTGCCGTCGGCCTCGCTCAGACCTGTCGCCAGCGAGACAACGAAACCCGCCGCTGCCGCGACATCGTCGACCTCTGCGGCATAGACTTCATGCACCCGCCCGCGCGCCAGCCCGCCGCCCAGCAGCGTATCGATCGCGGCGATGCCGAACGCCTTTCGGGAGGGGGCATCCGGCATCGCGTGATCGCATAAAAGGGCAGGGGCGAGTCTCATATGTTCCTATTATGTTCCTATTCTGAGCAGGGTCAAGGGATCGTTCCGGCAGCTTGTCCGATCGCCACCCAAGCCACTGGAGTCGAACGATCATTGGCCGTCACGCCTCTTCCAAGCGACCGTAAGAGCGTTTTCCCTCGCCGGGCATTTCGCTTGACAAGGCAGCCCTGCGCGACGGAATAAACTACAACGACGTATCACGATTTATCTGCTGCATGCGGATGCTGCGTCATGAGGGGGAGGTTAGAGGGGATGGGGTTCAAGTCAGCCGTCGGCAAAGCGCTCATGCTTGTTCTGTTCGGATCGCTCGCTCAAACGGCTGTGGCGGCCGAGAATTGCCCGTCGCCCGGCATGACCAAGGCCGATTTCGAGCGCTATTTCCTCTGTTTCAATGCGCGCGATTATGCCTGCTTCACCAGCTATTACGACCCCGATGTCGTCCTCGTGAAAGGTGGCAAATGGCCCGATCTCAAGGGGCGCGATGCCATCATCGCCTTTTATCGCGACGTCGATGCCCGTGGGCTGCAGGAGCATGTCACCCCGCACGCCATCGAGGTGCAACCGCAGGGCGCGAGGGTCGATCTGGAAGCGCATTTCCAGGCCACCAGCGACTGGCCCGACTTTGGCTCACGGCCCTTGAAGGCGGGCGATGACTGGCGGTTGCGCGGCGTGCTGCTCTACGAGATTCCATGCGGCAAGATCACCCGCATCCGGCCCCGCCCGCGTCCCGTGCAGTCATGATCGCGCGCGCCATTCGTGCGCTGGCCATGATGGCCGCGCTCCTGCTCGCCGCCCCGGCAATGGCTGCCGGACCTGCCGCCCCGGCGGCCTGTGACCGCACTTGCCTCACCGAGATCATGGACCAGTATCTGGCCGCCATGGTCGCGCATGCGCCCGCCCGGGCGCCGATGGCAGCGCAATATCGCGCGACGGAGGATGCGCAGGAGGTCCGTCTCGGCGCGGGCCTGTGGCAGACGGCGACCGGCCTCGGCACCTATCGCATCGACCTCGCCGATTCGGTGAGCGGCACTGTCGGCTATATCGGCGAGGTGCTGGAAGGGGAGGGCAAGGTCACCATCGCGCTGCGCCTCAAGGTGGCGGATCGCAAGATCACCGAGGTGGAGACAATTCTCGGGCGCGGGCGGGTGCCTGGCTCGTCGATCGTGCCGGCGCCGCGCGCGTCGTTCGGCAATATCGTTCCGCCCGCCGAGCGGCTGACCCGCCAGCAGATGATCCAAACGGCCAATGCCAATTTCGACGCGCTGCTCGCGGCCGACGGCTCCCCCTATGCGGAGGATTGCCAGCGCATCGAGAACCGCATGGCGATGAGCGGCAATGCGGAGCTCAACTATCCCATCGGCACGATCCCCGGCGTGCCCAAGCCGCATTTCGGCAGCATGGGCTGCGGCCAGCAGATCAGCCTGCACCTGTTCGACCAGCTCGACGCGGTCGAGCCGCGCCGCTTCCTCCTGCTCGATGAAGAGAAGCAGCTCGTCTTCGGCGTCTATGTTATGCGCTGGTACAAGAAGGGTCGGTGCAACGAGGTCCCCGGCTATGGCACGATCTGCCATGACAAGCCCCGCCAGCCGGTCTCGCTGCTCAATGCGGAAATCCTCGGCGTGCGCGGCGGCAAGATTCACGAGGTCGAGGCGATCTTCAAATTCGCCGCTTATGAGGCCGACAGCGGCTGGCAGGGCGATCTGCGCGACGCCGGGTCCGGCGGGGAGAACTGAGCGATGATCCGCTTTGCATGGCGTGCCACCGCCCTCGCGCTGCTGCTCTCCACCGGCTTGCCGACGCTGGCTCGGGAGGCCGCACCTGCGTGCGACCGCGCCTGCCTCTATGCGCATGTGGACCGCTATCTTGCCGCCGTCGAGCAGGGGACCCCCGCCGGTCTCGATCTCGCACCGGACTTTCGCGCCACCGAGAATGGCGTGCCGGTGGCGCCGGGCGAGGGGCTCTGGCAGACGACGGATGGCTATAGCAGCTACCAGGCGCGCGCCGCCGATGTGGCCGCAGGCCAAGTCGCGGTGCTGGGAGAAGTGAAGGAGGCCGGCAAGACCGTCGGCTATGCCACGCGCCTCAAGATCGTCGCCGGGCGGATCGCGGAAGCCGAGACGGTGATCGGCCGGTCATTCGCGCCGCAGCATCCCTCCATGCCGACCGAGGTCAGAGCCGGCCTGCGCACCATCGTGCCCAAGCGCGAGCGCCTGTCCCGCGCCGAAATGATCGCACTGGCCGACCGGAACTTCGATAATATGCTGCGCAACAAAGGCGATCATTTCGCGCCGGATTGCCAGCGGATCGAAAACCGGATGCCGATGAGCGGCAACCCGCAACTGGCTTATCCCATCACGCCCATTCCCGGCAAACCGCTGCCGCATTTCGGCAGCATGAGCTGTCAGGCGCAGGTGGAGGCGCATCTGTTCGATACGCTCGATAAGGTCGAGCCGCGCCGCACTCTGGTGGTGGATGAGGAACAGCAGGTGCTGTTCGGCGTGTTTTCCCTGCGCTTCTATGGGCGGACCGAGTGCAACGACATTCCGGGTTATGGTCGCACCTGCCCCGCCAAACTGAGGGGGCCGATGTCGCTGCTCAGCGGCGAGATGCTGGGCGTGCGGGGCGGCAAGGTGCGCGAGGTCGAGCTGATCTTCACGCGCCTGCCTTATGAGGCCGGGCAGGGCTGGGCACCCTGAGCGGACGGGGCCGAAGGACACCCGAGCCTGCCTACCCCGCCACGCCCGTCAGCGCGGCTTGACGCTATTCTCCATCTTGGCGCCGAAGTGATCGGCCAGATCCTTGCCGGTGAAGCCATGGGTTGATGAATCCGGGTCGAGCGGCAGCATCTGGCTGTCCCATGCATCATAGGCCGCCTTCACCTGCGCCATTTTCTCCGGCATCCGGTCCTTGAGGTTCGCGCGCTCCATCGGATCGTCGGCGACGTTGAACAGGAAGCTGTTCTGGAGAATCTTCAGATACTTCCAATCGCCCATGCGGCAGGCCTGCTGGTCCAGATTCTTGTAGCGCCAGCACAAGGTCCGCTCGCTCTTGCTGGAGGGGTCGGCGAGATAAGGCAGCAGATTGATGCCGTCGCTGGGATAGGCCGGGTCCGGCGCGCCGCCCGCCGCCGCGAGCAGGGTCGGCAGCCAGTCCATGGACATCATCACCTGATCGCTGGTCACCCCGGCAGGCACATAGGCCGGCCAGCGCACGATCGCGGGGACGCGAAGGCCACCTTCCAGCAACTCGGTCTTGCGGCCCGTGAACGGCCAGGTGTCGGCGAAGCGCTCGCCGCCATTGTCGCTGGTGAAGATCACGATGGTATCGTCCGCGATGCCAAGGTCGTCGAGCCGCTGCAAAATGCGCCCGACCTGCATGTCCAGCCGCGTCACCATCTGCGCATAGATGCGCTGCGAGCCGCCGTCATAATGCATCAGCGCCGTCGGCTTGCCATCGGCATCCAGCCTGATGGCCTCGGCCTCGTCACCCGGCCCCTCCCAGGGCCAGTGCGGCGCGTTGACGTGCAGCGAGATGAAGAAGGGCTTGTCCCCCTGCGCAGCGGTGCTGATCGTCTCCAGCGCGCGCTCGGCCAGAAGATCGGTGAGATAACCCTTCTCGAACACCTCGCGGTCATCGTCCCACAGGTCGTGGCGCCCGGCATATTTGTGCGTGAAATAATCCACCCCGCCGCCCCGGAAGCCCCAGAAATGGTCATAGCCGCTCTTGAGCGGGCCATATTTGGGCAGGGCGCCCAGATGCCATTTGCCGATCAGCGTCGTCTCATAACCCACCGTCCGCAGCAGCGACGGGAGAGTGGGATGCTCGGGCGGCAGGCCGACAGGGCGCTGAGCGAGCGGCTCCTCAAGGCCGATGGGCAGGCGGTTCTGATAGCGGCCGGTGATGAGGCCCGTGCGCGTCGCCGAGCAGACGGCGGAATTGGCATAGCCTTGCAGGAAGCGCATCCCGTCGGCCGCGAGGCTGTCGATCGCCGGGGTTTCATAGTCACGCCGGCCGTAGCAGGAGAGGTCGGCATAGCCCATGTCGTCGGCCATGATGAACAGGATGTTCGGCTGCTTGCGCCGATTGCCCGATGCCTTCTTAGGCCGCGCCGCCCGTGCCGTCGAACCGGCCCCCACCATGCCGGCGCCGATAACGCCCAAAGATTGGCCGAGCACGCTGCGGCGAGTCACATCAAGGTCGGTCAACTTGGGTCTCCGTCTGATTTTCGCTCATGTGGCAGCGATTGAACGGGCGAGGCAACAGATGTACGGGCAATGGCATTTATAACGCACAGGTTATGGCTGAATGATGAGTGCCCTGCAAAGCCTGCCATTTACCCTGCGCCAGCTGGTGATCTTCGAGACGCTTGCCGAGACACGCAGTTTTGCCGGCAGCGCCGAATTGCTGGGCATTTCCCAGGCGTCGGTGAGCAGCCAGTTCAAGGCGCTGGAAGCGCAGCTCGGGGTCGCGCTGATGGCCCGCAGCGCGGGGCGGCGTCCAGAACTCACGCCCGAGGGCGAGCGCTTCCTCGCCGACCTGAGGATTTTTTCCAGCGCGGCCGATCAACTGGCAGCACACCGCCTGCGCAGGCCCGGCCCCCGCGAGATCGTGCGCTTTCGCATCCTGCTGGGGCAGGGCCTCGCTGATCATTATGTGCGGCCAAGGCTGGACAGGTTTCTGGCGGCCCATCCCCACATCGTTCTGGAGTTCGATACCCGCATTCCCAGCCACGAATCGACACTCGCGGCCAGCAGTGGAACCTATGACTTCGTGCTGATCCACCAGCCTGCCGATGAGCCCGTGGCGGAAGCGATGCGGTCGCTGGGGCGGGTGTCGGGCGGCATCTTCGGCAACCGCAAACTGGCCGCAGGCCGCGAGGTGCCGCTCTCTCCCGAAGAGGTGGGGCGCTTGCCGTTCGCCTTGCCGTCCGGGCGGGATGACGGGGCGGAGCAGCGCCTGCGCCGCAAGCTGGCATCCTTTGGCGTGCAGCCCACCAACATCGTGGCGCGGGTGCAATTTTTCGATGTGATCATCGCCATGGTGGCGCGCGGTCAGGCGGTCGCCAACCTTCCTGCCGCCATGATTCCGCCGGATATGCGGGGCCGGATCGTGCGGCTCTTCCCCCTGCATGACTGGCGGCTCGTCTTCCATCGGCGGGATGCCGAGGCGCAGGGGGACCGGGATGCGGTCGAGCGGCTGTTGCTGGAGAGCGTCGTCAAGAACCGCGCCTATGGCCTGATGCCGGACTGAGGCGCGGCGTCGCGGACAAGCGAACGCCGCGCTGCCGGTGGGTTCGGCAGCGCGGCGTTCCTGCAGTCAGATCACGTCGACGAGGACGATTTCGCTGTCCTCGATGGCCGTGATGCGCAGCACGTCCACATCGCTGATCGCGGCGCCGTCACGGGCATTCACCCGCACGTCCTCGATCTGCACCGCACCGGTGGCGGGCACCAGATAGGCCTTGCGGTCCTTGCCGAGCGGATAGTCCGCCGTCTCGCCGGCACGCAGGGTCGCGCCCAGCACGCGGCCATCGGTGCGGATCGGCAGGGCGTCTTCATCCTCGGCATGGCCAGAGGCCAGGGTGACGAACTTGCCCGAGCGCTCGCCCTTGGGGAAAGGCTTGGCGCCCCATTGCGGCGGCTCGCCCTCGCGGGTGGGGATGATCCAGATCTGGAAGATCCGCGTGGTCACATCCTCGAGATTATATTCCGAGTGGCGGATGCCAGTGCCGGCGCTCATCACCTGCACGTCGCCCGCTTCCGTGCGGCCGACATTGCCGAGGCTGTCCTGATGGGTGATCGCGCCCTCGCGGACATAGGTGATGATCTCCATGTCGCGGTGCGGATGGGGCGGGAAGCCTGTCTGCGGCGCGATGGCATCGTCGTTCCACACCCGCAGGCTGCCGAAGTGGACCCGCTCAGGATCATGGTAGCCGGCAAAGGAGAAGTGGTGATGGGCATCCAGCCAGCCGTGGTTGGCGGCGCCGAGGCTGTCGAAGGGGCGAAGGTCGATCATTGTGTGTCTCCTTGTCAGAGGGAAGGTCGCGGACGTTCTGTCCGGCGTTGGAGACCGATTTAGGGCTTGTGAGCTTTGCTGTTCAGTGGGATAAAATAGACCGTTATGTTCGAGAAAGTTGAATAGTGAGCGCGCCCGGCACGCCAACGCTCGACCAGTTGCGCATCTTCCTCGCGGTGGTGGACAGCGGCAGTTTTGCGGCGGCGGGGCGGCGGCTCAACCGCGCTGTGTCGGTCATCAGCTATGGCATCGCCAATCTGGAGGCGCAGCTTGGCCTGACGCTGTTCGAGCGGGAAGGGACGCGCAAGCCGGAGCTGACCGTTGCCGGCCGGGCGTTGCTCGCCGATGCCCGTGCCGTCGCCCATGGCGTGGACGGGCTGCGTGCCCGCGTCAAAGGCCTGCTCGATGGGCTGGAGGCGGAAGTGGATCTGGCCGTCGACGTCATGCTGCCGGCCGAGCGGCTGGGCGCGGTGCTGCGCGCCTTCGCGCGCGAATACCCCACCGTCCAGCTCCGCCTGCATGTCGAAGCGCTTGGCGCTGTCCTCGCCATGGTGCGGGAGGGGCGGGCGATGATCGGCATTTCCGGCCCGCTCGCCATTGGCGCCGATGGGGTGGAGTGCGTCGCGGCGGGCTCGGTCCCGCTGGTGCCGGTCGCCGCGCCCGATCATCCGCTCGGGCAAATGGCGCAGATCGCGCCCGGCGCCGGGCGTGATTACACCCAGCTCGTGCTCACCGACCGCTCGCGCGCCACCGATGGGCAGGATTATTCGGTGCTGAGTCCCAAGACCTGGCGGCTGGCCGATCTCGGCGCCAAGCACGCCCTGCTGTGCGAGGGTGTCGGCTGGGGCAACATGCCGCTGCCCATGGTGGAGAGCGATCTCGTCGCCGGCACGCTGGTGCGCCTCGCCATGCCCGATCATCCGGGCGGAACCTACCGCTTCGCCGGCATCTGGCGTCGGGATACGCCGCCCGGCCCTGCGGCTGAATGGCTGATCGCACAGTTCGTCGAACAGGGCCGGGCCGATGCTGCACTCGCAGGGATGATCGATCTCTGAGCCCTGCCGCAACGGGATGCGCGCACCGGCAAGTTCCTGCGCAAACAATCGGCTAGGGGCTGCGAGCGTCACCGGACGAGCGGGATAAACCCGGCGGCGTTACAGGAGAGGATGTCTGCGCATGGACAGAGCCGCTTTGCTGGCATTGCTGGATGAGACCGTCGCGTCTCTGGGCGCCAATGATCCCCAGCGCTTACCCCTCGCGCCCCGTTTGCGCTATACCGAGAACAGCGTCGAATTCCCCTTTGGCGACGGCGCCTGGAAGACCGTGACCGGCATCGGCGAGTATCGCTGGGATGTGGTGGACGTGCGCACCAGCAATGCCGCGCGCTTCGGCGTGCTGGAGGAGAGCGGCGACAAGGCGCTGTTCGTGCTGCGGATCGCGGCGCTGGAAACCGGCGCCCTCGCCGAGATCGAGCTGCTGGTGGCGCGCGCGACGGACAGCGGCGTTCCCTTCCTCAACACCGATCCCGCGCCGCGTCCGGAACTGACCGAGCCGGTCCCGCCCGCCTCCCGCACCGAGCGGGCACGGATGCTCTCGCTGGCCGATGGCTATTTCTCCACGCTCGAGCAGAATGACGGCACGCTGCACACCCGCTTCACCGCGGATTGCGAGCGGCGCGAAAATGGCGTGCAGACCACGCACAATCCCCAGCCCGATCTGGCGCCGGTCGCCAAGATGGGCTGCGAGGAGCAGTTCCTCCTCGGCTATTACCGGTTCGACAACTGGATTCGCGCGCGGCGCTACCCGCTGGTGGATGAGGAGCAGGGCGTGGTCCTCTGCGGCGGCTTCATCGATCATGACGGGCAGACGCGCGACTATCAGCTCACCAATGGCGAGACGCGCACCGGCTTTTTCCTGCGGCCCCACAGCTTCGCCTATCTGGAAGCCTTCAAGATCCGCGACGATGCCATTTCCGCCGTCGAAGCGGTGTTTCACTTCGTGCCCTACCGGATGCGCTCGCCCTGGGCCCAGGATGAGCGCGATCCGCGCCTGGCGAAGGCCTAAGCTGATGCCACCTGATCCAAATACACTCGTCACCCCGGACTTGATCCGGGGTCCCGCTTTACTGCTGGCCGAAGCCGAAGGCAGCGGGACCCCGGATCAAGCCCGGGGTGACGACGTGGAATCCATAATATCCCCCGACCCCAAGGAGCACCCCCATGTCCGATGATGTCTCAGCCCTGCGCGAGGAACTGGCGCGTTTGCGATCCGATCTGACGGCGCTCGCCGCCCGCGCCGACAAGGCGGATCATTATGTCGAAATCTGCAATCTGCAGTGCGCTTATGGCTATTATGTCGACAAGGGCCGCTGGGACGATGCAGCCAAGCTGTTCGCCGAGGATGGCACGCTCGAGCTGGCCGGGCGCGGCGTCTATGTCGGGCGGGAGCGGGTGCGGGAATATCTCCATCACCTGCCGCCTTATGGTCCTGGCGTGCTGTACAATCACATGCAGCTGCAGCCGGTCGTCCACATCGATTGTGCCGCCGGCACCGCCAAGGCGCGCTGGCGCACGTTCATGATGGTCGGCGGCGTCGGGCGCGAGGCGCGCTGGGGCGAGGCGACCTATGAGAACAGCTACAAGATCGAGAACGGCAAGTGGCGGATCGCGCAGCTGCACGGCTATATGAACATCTATACCGAATATGATGAAGGCTGGCATCGCGGCGGCGTCCAGCTGCTGCGCTCGATCGACGGGCTGCAGCCCGATCTGCCGCCGACGATGCAGTATGAATCCTACCCTGAGCCGGTGATCGCGCCTTACCACTATAAGGAGGTGTAGGGCGACCCAGGCCACCCGCGCGCTGCCGCTCGCCGCTCAGTCGGTGGGCGGCGTGCGCTTGCTATTGGGATCGAATTTGAGCATCTCCACGCTCTTGAGCGCCGGGTCCCAATGCTCTGCAATCATGCCATTTTCGATGCGGAACAGGTCGAACCAGCTCGTCAAATAAGGCTGCCCCTCGGCATCCTTCTCGGGCCGCTCGAACACGCACATCACCATGTCCCGCTCCGCGATCATGTTGACCAGCGGCAGCATGATCCGCTCTTCGATCTCGCGGACCGGGCGCGAGCCCTTAATGAAGTCGACCAGCGGCTGGCGGCCGGAGGCGACATTGGGATTATGCTGGATATAGCCCTCGGCAATGAATTCGGCGGCCCGGTCGGCGTGGCCTGCCTGCAGCACGGTGCGATACATGTCCCAGACGAGGCGCTTGTTGGCCGCGAGCTGCGGATCGGCGCTCTCCAGCAAGGCAAGCTGGGCGTCGCGATCGGTAATGGCCTGGCTCATGCGGGTCTCCGTTGCAAAATGAGGGCGCGGTCAATGCGCCGTGGCGGTCGCCTGCGCCGCGCGGTGATTGGTCCGCGCCGCGAGATACAGCATCAGCCCGCCGAGCAGGAAGAAGATGGCGAACAGGCCGATGGCATAGCGCAGGCCCAGGGCCGAGGCCGCCGCGCAGGCTGAGCCCTGAACCTGTCCGGCAGCCCCGGCGCACTGGGTGGCGAACTGGCTGCCGCCATAGATGAAGCTGGAGGCCATGTCGCTGACCACGCCGACCGAGGGCGGCCCCAGTCCCTGACCAAACAGATGGACCATCAGCAGGAAGACCGCCGATCCGGTCGCCCGGCTGAAGCTGTCGAGCGAGCCGTGCAGGGTCGCGATCGCCGGCCCCATCGCGGTGTAGAAGGAGAAAGAGCCGACCAGCATCAGCGGAATGGCGACGAACAGCATGTTGCTGCTCAGCCCTGCCAGGAAGATCGGTACGCCGATCACGGTGCCGAGCGCCGGGAAGCCAAGCAGCCAGCGGGCATCGCGCCGGGCCATATGCTCGCTGCCATAGCCGCCGAGCAGCGTGCCGAAAAAGGCGGCAATGCCGGAGACGACGCCGAAGACGAGACCCGCCTGCGCCGCATCCAGCCCGAAATTGCGGGAGAAGAAGGCCGGGAGGAACGTGTTTACCCCAAAGGCGCCAAGGCTGATGAAGGCGAGCCCGGCGAGCACATAGCGGATGCTCTTGTTGCCAAGCAAAAGCCGCACCACCTGCCAGGTGCCGAGCTTGCCCGATCCGGCAGTGGCAGGGGGCACGCTGCGCTCTGGCTCATGCAGACAGAAGAAGCAGAGCAGGGCGATCAGCCCGCCCATCACGCCGAAGAACATGAACGTGTCGCGCCAGCCGAAATGCTCGGCAATGGCGCCGCCGGCGAACGATCCGACCAGAGCCGCCACCGGCACGCCGAGCATATAGAGCGACAGGGCCGAGGCGCGCTTTTCCGGCGGCACCATGTCGGAGATCATCGAGTGCGGCGGCGCCTCGGTCGCGGCATTGCCCGCCGCCATGCCGCAGCGGCACAGGAAGAGCTGGAAGAAGCTGACCGTCGCGCCCGCCAGTGCCGTGAACACCGAGGCGAGCATCAGGAAGCTCGCGGTCACCCGCGCGCGGTTGTAGCGTTCCGCCAGGCGCGCGATGGGCACGCTCGCAAAGGCGTTCACCACCGCGAAGGCCGTGCCGCCGAGCAGGCCGATCTGCAGGTCGCTGAGCAGGAACTCGGCTTTGATCTTCTCGGCGATCAGCGCGATCATCACGCGGTCGAGGAAGCCGAAGGCGTTGATCGAGGCGAGCAGGATCAGGGCGACGGTGAGCTGTCTTCTGGTCACGTATATCTGTTCCCGGGTGGCAGGCCTGCGGTCGGCAGGCATCGAGCGGCAGGTCTGTCGGGATAGACCCTCAGCGCGACATGCCGATTGGATGGGAGCGCATGGACCTGACTGGTCGTGCTCGCGATCGCGATCCCCCTTCCGGCCCGTTCAGTGCAGGGAGAAGAGATTGCGATAATCGCGCGGCGTGAGGCCGAAGCGCTGTTTGAAGGCCCGGCTGAAATGCTGGGAATCGCTGAAGCCCCAGAGGTGGGCGATCTCGGTGATCGACCGGCGGGCGAGGGCCGGGTCGACCATCTCCTCGCGGCAGCGCTCCAGCCGCCGATCCCAGATGGCGCGGGCGATGGTATAGGCCTCACCCTCGAACAGCTTGTGGATCGAGCGGCTCGACATGCTGAAATCCCGCGCGATGCGCGCGATGCTCAGGTCCGCATCGGCCAGATGCCGGTCGACATATTCCAGGATCGCGCGTCGCCGGCTTTCGCGCGGGTCGGGCATGGTCAGCACGTCATCGGCATGGATGGTCATGTTGACCAGATGGGCGATCTGGTCGCCGAGCAGCTCGCGGTCCTGCATCCGCAGCGTGTTGCCGGTCATGACCGAGGCGCTCACGCTGGCATGGAGAATCTGGGCCGGCCCCCGCAGGAAGCTGCGGGGCTTGCGCCAGCGGTCCAGGCTCCATCGGGGCGCAGCGAGCAGGCTGCACGGCACCGTCACCGCCAACTGGCGGCACTGATCCGGCGCGTCGATGGTGTAGGGCACGTCCTTGCGCAGCGCGCACCACTGGCCGGCCTGCACATCATTGTAGAGCCCGCCCTGGCTGATCCGGGCGGCGCCTTCTTCCTGGAACAGCAGCTTCATGGTCGGTGGCGATCGCCGGTCGGCCATGTCGGGCAGGAGAAGCCTGTGACTGCCCAGCGAAACGATGCAGAAACGGAGCGCGCCGAAATCGCCGCCGCGCAGCGACGCCTCGCGATCGTCCGCAAATTCGATGTGGGGCGCCTGCGTGACGGCACACCATTGCCGGCTGCGCTCGACGCGGCTCGATGCCTTTGTGGTGAAGATGTGCATCCCCGTGGCTCCTCTCGCATCCTGGCCGGGGTCTTGCGCCCTCGGTCCGGCTTTTGCGCACGCTAGACCCCATATCGGGGCCTGTCCAGCAGACCGCCGCACTGTTGATTTTGTCTCCAGTGCGGCGCTGGTCAGAAAGATGCGTCGCGAGACAAGTTTGCCCGAAGGCGCGCTGATAGCAGGGGCCTCAGCCGCATCATGGACATGTATTTGAGATGACGTTGAAAGTGCCATTGCCCCTTGCCGCCGAGGCGCGTCATTTCATTGGCGGCGCATGGACGCCCCCTGCGGCGGGCGACCGGCTGCCGGTGGAAAACCCCGCGACCGGCGCGGTCTTTACCGAGGTCGGTGCGGGCACTGCGGCGGATATCGACCAGGCCGTGCAGGCGGCCGAATCGGCGATGGTCGCGGCGCGGCGCACGCGCTGGACGCCAGCCCAGCGGCAGGATGCCCTGCTGGCCTTGGCGCAGGCGGTGGAGCGCCATGCCGAGGAGTTCGCGCTGCTCGAAACGCTCGATACCGGCAAGCCGATCAGCAACAGCCGGCGGGTCGACGTGCCCGGCACCGCAGCGACCTTGCGCTATTTCGCTGGCTGGGCGACCAAGCTCACCGGGGAGAGCATGGAGCTTTCCCAGCCCGGCGAGACGACGGCGTATACGCTGCGCGAACCGGTCGGCGTGGTCGGCCACATCATTCCGTGGAATTATCCGCTGATGGGCGCCGCGTTCAAGCTCGGCCCCGCGATTGCGGCGGGCTGCGCGGTGGTGCTCAAGCCGGCAGAGCAATCCTCGCTCTCCGCGCTCAAGCTGGCGGAACTGGCCGTGGCCTGCGGCGTTCCGCCGGGCTTCTTCAATGTCGTAACCGGCCTTGGTCCGGTCGTGGGCGCGGCGCTGGTCGATCATCCCGGCGTCGCCAAGATCAGCTTCACCGGGTCGACGGCAACCGGCACCCAGATCGCGGCCGACTGCGCGCGGCAGATGAAGCGGGTGACGGTGGAGCTGGGCGGCAAATCGCCGGTCATCGTCTTTGCCGATGCCGATCTCGATGCCACCGCGCGCGCCATTGCCATGAACATCTTCTTCAACAGCGGGCAGACCTGCTCGGCCGGCTCGCGCCTGTTCGTGCATCGGTCCGTCGCCGATGCGCTGGTGGAGAAGATCGCCCGCATCGGCGCGGCGATGACGATCGGCGATCCGCTCGATCCGGCGACCCAGCTCGGCCCTGTCATCACGCAGGCGCAACGCGCGCGGATCATGGGCTTTGTCGAGGGCGCTCTCACACAGGGCGCCAGCCGCGCCGGCGGCGACATCGCCCTGCCCGCGCAAGGCTATTATGTCGCGCCGACGGTGCTTGGTTCCGTCCAGGCGGGCATGGCGGCGGTGGATGAGGAGATTTTCGGCCCCGTCCTGTGCGCGATCCCCTTCGATACCGACGATCTCGACGAAATCGCCGCGCTGGCCAATGCGAGCCGCTATGGCCTCTCCGCCTATGTCTGGACGGGCAGCCTCTCGCGGGCGCATGGCATGGTCAGTCGCCTCCGGGCCGGGACCGTGCGGGTGAACAGCAGCGCCGGCGACATCGCGATGCCCGCGGGCGGCGTCAGGCAATCCGGCTTCGGCCGCGAAAATGGGAGAGCCGGGGTGGAAGCCTATACCGAACTCAAGTCCGTGACGATCGCGCACGATCATCAGGTCCGCGGTCATGGCTGAGCCGAACAGCGCCCCCACGCCGGGCTTCGCGCCGGCCTTCCGCATGACGCCCATGCGCGCCTTCCCGGTCACGGTCGGCGAGATCGCGACCGGTGGCCAGCGCAGCTATGTGTCCATCGGCGGCGGCACCTTCGTAGGCGAGGGGCTCGAAGGCCGGCTGGTCGGCGGCAGCGAGATGCATCTACTGCGCGCCGATGGCGTCACGGTGGTTGAAGCCTCTTATTATGTCGCCTTCAGCGATGGCAGTTTCGCCCGCTGCTTCGGCAATGGCTATCGCACCCGCGCGCCGGATTTCGAGGGGCTGCGGCTCGCTTTGCTGTTCGAGGCTGCCGAGGATGGTGGCGTCGCCCATTTGGCGCGGCTGGCGTTCGTTGCCGAGCAGGCCGAGGGCAGCCCTGTCCTCAACATCGAGAGGATCGTCTGACCATGCGGCTGGAATTCGCTCTGGAAATGCGCATTGGCCTTGGTCCGCGCATGCATATCGAAGTCGCGCAGGGCTACACGCGCGGCGCCGTGCTGATCGGCGAGGGCAGCTTCTCCGGCCCAGGACTCTCGGGCCGGATCGTCAAGGGCAGCGGCGGCGACTTTCCGCTCGTGCGCCCCGATGGTGGCGGGCGGTTCGAATCGCAATATCTGCTGGAGACGGACGACGGCGCCCATATCCTCAAGCGCAGCACCGGCGTGCGCAGCGCCCCGCCGGAGGTGGTGAAGGCCCTGCTGGCGGGCGAGCAGGTCGATCCGCAAAGCTATTATATGCGCATGACGCCGCGCTTCGAGGCGCCCGCCGGCCCCTATGACTGGCTGAACCGCACGATCTTCGTCGGCGTCGGCCAGCGCAATCCGGAAGGCTCCATTTTCCGGTTCTGGAAAGTCGTCTGAGCGTGGATCGGTTCGATTACATCGTCGTGGGCGCCGGCTCGGCGGGCTGCGTGCTCGCTGCCCGCCTGTCCGAAGATCCGCGCAACCGCGTGCTGCTGCTGGAAGCCGGCGGCAGCGACCGGCGACTGGACGTGCGCCTGCCGCTGGCGGTCTCCAAGCTATGGCCCAATCCGGCGCTCACCTGGGGCTTCATGTCGGAGCCGGAGGCGGAGCTGGACGGCCGCCGCCTGCCGGTCGCGCGCGGACGGATGCTCGGCGGCACCTCCTCGCTCAACGGCATGATGGCGATCCGGGGGCACAAGGCCGATTATGATGGCTGGCGCGATACCGGCCTCACTGACTGGGGCTGGGATGATGTGCTGCCCTGGTTCCGCAAGCTGGAGCGACACTGGCGCGGCGATACGCCCGAACATGGCGGCAGCGGGCCACTGAGCGTCGAGCCGCATCCGGCGCCCAGCCCGCTGATGGCCAATGTGCTGGAGGCGGCCCGGTCGCTCGGCTACCCGATCACGGAGGATTTCAACGGCCCGCGAACCGACGGCTTCGGTATGCCGGACTTCACGACGCGCAACGGTCGCCGCGCCAACACGTCGGAGGCCTATCTGCGCCCCGCGCTGGGCCGACCCAATCTGGAGGTGCGCACCGGCGCCGTGGCGACGCGTGTGCTGCTGCGTGATGGCCGGGCAATCGGCATCGAGGTTTCACGCGATGGGCGACTCGAAGAGATCCTCGCCGAGCGGGAGGTGCTGCTGGCCGGGGGCGCGATCAACGCGCCGCAATTGCTGCTGCTCTCGGGCATCGGCCCGGGCGCCCATCTGCAGGAGATGGGCCTGGATGTCGCCGTGGAAAGCGGCGAGGTCGGCGCCAATCTGCAGGATCATCCCGGCGCCGGCATGGAGTTCGATCTCGATCCCGCGCTAGCCTTCGACCGGGAGTTGCGCTTCGACCGGCTGACCGGATCGTTCCTGCGCTGGATGGCGGGGCGCAAGAGCATCATGGGCGCGCCGCCGCTCGCCGCCTCCGCCAATGTCGCCACCGGCGCGGACCCGGATGTGATCGACATGCACTTCCTGCTGATCCCGCTCTCCATGTTCTCGCGGGTCTGGTTCCCCGGCGTGGCAAAACCGTTCGGGCCGCGCATGGGGGCGATGTGGTCGCTCAATTATCCCAAGAGCCGCGGCTGGCTGAAGCTCGGCTCACCCGATCCGCTGGCCCATCCGCGCATCGCCTTCAACCTGATGAGCGATCCCGAAGATCAGCGCGCCATGCTCGGCGGCTATCGCGGCCTGGAGGCGCTGATCCGCCAGCCGGCACTCGCCAAGGTGGTGGGGCAGATGCGGCGGCCGGAGCGCACCCTAGTGTCGGACGATGATATCATGGCCTATATCCGCGAGACAGCGGCGACGGCCTATCACCCGAGCGGCACCTGCCGCATGGGCAGCGATGCGCAGGCCGTCGTCGACGGGCGCCTGCGGGTGAATGGCGTCGACGGGCTGCGGGTGGTCGACGCCTCCATCTTCCCGCGTCTGCCGGGCGGCAACACCAACCTCCCGGTCATCATGGTCGCCGAGCGCGCTGCGGACTTCATCAGACGCGGGGAATAGCCGCGCGCGTGATCATTCCGCCGGTTCCATCTCCAGCGGCTGCTCATCGCCAATGTAAAGCAGCGCGCCCTGATCGAGCAGGCGCTGCTGCACGGCGCGTACGTCCACCTCTCGCGGCGTAACGCCCGCGCGCACCGCAAGGCTGGCCGCCGCACCCGCCGCCTCGCCCATGGACATGCAGGTCGCCTGATCGCGCACCGCGCCCAGCGCCGCGAAGGTCGCGGAGACGCAGCGCCCCGCCACCAGCAGGCCCTCAATGCCCTTGGGTAGCAGGATGCGATAGGGAATGTCATAAGGCGCCTTGAACGGTGAGGCCACGCCGTCGCCCCACAGGCCGGTCACCGAATGCAGGTCCGGCCCGCGCGGTCCGCCCTTGGCGATCACGTCCGGAAAGCGCCGCCCTGCCAGCACATCATCCTCGGTGAGGATATGGTCGCCGACGATCCGCCGGCCCTCGCGCGCGCCGCCGGTGGGGGACTCCATGACGATATAGGCCTCCTCGAAGCCGGGGATGCGCTCGCGCAAGAAGTTGAGGTACACCCGGTTGAGTTTGCGCCGATAGATCAGCGACTTGCTCACCTCTTCCTCATTGGTGTGGTCGTACCAGACCTCGTACACGCCGGACATCATCTGCCCGTCGCGCATCTTGCCGTGGCGGAAGACGCCGATGCTGCCAAAGCGCGGCGGCGGATAGACCGGCTCGGTCGCGCCATAGAGCAAGGGCACCTTGCCGGCCTTGATATACTCCACCCATTCGCGGTCCAGCCCGGCGGGGAGGGGGACATATTTGCCATCCACCTTGGGTGCCGTCGCCTTGCCGGGGATCGGGCCGCCGGCTGCGGGAGAGAGGCGCAGCTTGGGAATGCCGCCGGCCGCGCGGATGCGGTCCACCTCGTCCCAGTCGGTCGGCTGGGCCATGGGCTCGGCGTAGAGCGTCTCGCCCTTGAGCGACTTGTAGGTATTCACCGGCCGCCCGCCACCCATCAGCGCGGAGCGTTCGCGGTCCAGCTCGGCACGCTCTTCTTCGCTCAGCAGCGGCTGGTTGCGCAGATAGTCGATCAGCCGGTCGACATCGATGCCGCCGATCTGCATGTCCATCGATCCGCCATGATGGCGCCCGTCTTCCTCGCGGCCATGGTGGAAGGGCGCGCCGGCCCAGGCGGCCACGTCTGCATCGGCCGAGGCGTCGATCACCACATCGGCCAGCACCACCTGCCCGCCGGACTTGTTGCCGATGGCGACGCCCGTCACGCGCCCGTCCTCCACCAGCGTGTCGAACACCACGGTGTTAAACAGCACTTCGACCCCGGTCTCCTCCATCATTTCATCGAGCAGGCTGGTCATCATCACGGAGTCGGTGGGGTGCCGCGCAATCGGGCTACCCTCCGGCGCGCCGCCGATGGCCTGGATGCGGTGCAGGATCTCCAGCGAGATGCCCTTCACCACCGGCGTGCCGATGCCTTTCTCGATGATGTAGCCATTGATACCGATACCGCCGATGCCGCCCCCGGTCATCATCCCGCCCAGATAGCCGACCCGCTCGATGAGCATGACCCGCGCGCCATTGCGCGCCGCGCTCAGCGCCGCCACACAGCCGGCAGGCCCGCCGCCGACGACAATGACGTCCATCGCCTTCGTCGGTGCCAGCGCGGCCACAAACCGCTCGTTCTTCCTCTGGACGGCCATGTCCTCTCCTCCGCTCCTATTATGAAGCGCGAGCATATCCTGAGAAAGATCATATAGAAAGACAGTATTATTAATTGTGGAGGGCAGGGGCGTCAGTAGCGTGCGCTCAGGCTGAGGAACAGCGAGCGGCCCGGTTCGGGGAAGCCATCGGTCAGTACATAGTCCCGGTCGAAGAGATTGCGGCCGCCAACGCTGAGCGTGGCCTGCGGCGTCAGCGCATAATCGATGCTCAGCCCGGCCAGCGCATAGCCGCCCGTCTTGTAATAGATGGGCGCGAGGCCGTTGGCGGAGGCGGGGGTGACAGTCGTCCGGCGCGAAGCAAAATCGAGATTGGGCGTGACGCGCAGGGCAGGGACGGGCCGCCAGCCCAAATAGGCAAAGCCCTTATGGCCCGGCACATCGGTGAGCTGGAACGGGCGGATCAGGCTGCCCGCCGGCGCCGTGCCGACCGTGAAGTCCCGCTGGATATAGGAATAATTGCCACCCAGCTCGATCTGGTCGCTCAGCTTCACATCCACTGCGATCTCGCCGCCATAATAATGCGCCGACCCATAATTCTCCCGGCGATTGAGGTTGGCCGGGGTGCGGACCGAAACCAGCGCGTCGCTCACCCAGCTGTGAAAGAGTGCTGCGCTGACATGCAGCGGCCCCAGCTGACGCGCCCCGCCGACCTCCAGCGTGGTCGCCCGTTCCGGGTTCAGACCGGGATTGGGCTCGGCGGTGCCGAACTGGCTGCTGAACCGCTCGAACAGGGTCGGAAAGCGGGCGCGAGACGAGAGAGAAAGATGCGCCGCGCTGCCATGCTCGCCGCGCCAGTCCAGCCGCCCTTGCGCGTTCAGCGCATCGACGTTGCGCAGCGGAAAGCTGTAGAGCCGGTTGGCGCCGGTCTGCCCCTGCGGCACGCCATATTCCTCCGCCCGGTCGAGATCGCGCCAGTCATAGGAGGCACCCAGCGTCAGGGTGAGCGTCGGCAGCAGGGCGAGGCGGTTCTCCACCGCGATGCTCCAGTTGCGCTCGGCACTGATCTGCACCGGCTCGGCGATGCTGCCGGGCAGGCCCGGCCGGCTGGTCTGGGATTCGCTATGCTCGTCATGTCGGTAATGGAAGGCGAGGGTCAGCCGGTCGACGGGCAGCAGGTTCACGCCGAGCTCTGCCGATCCGCCATAGGCCGTGTCCGCATAAGGGCTGTCGAAGGACCGACCCAGCGTCTGGCTGGTCTGGCTGCGATTGTCCCAGGAGCGCAGCAGATTGTCGAAGCGGCTGTAATAGGCCCGCGTCTTGAGCGTCGCCTGATTGCTGAGCGCGGTGGAGGAGAGGAAGGCCAGCGTGTCGATGGTCCAATAGGGCCAGCTCCAGTTGCGCAGCGAGACATTGCTCGTGTCGCTCACATGCAGCGGCGCGTTCTTGCTGCCTTCCTGCCGTGTGTAGCTCAGCACATATTCGTCGGTGGCGTTGGGGGTGACGCCCAGCTTGGCATTCACGCGCCAATCCGCCGTGCGGGAGAAGTCGCGCGCGCCGCCGTCCTCGTTCGCGCTGACCGGGCGGAAGCCACCGGCAAGCGTCCAGTGGTCGGTGAAATTGCGGGCATAGCTCGCCTGCGCGTACCAATGGTCCTGCCGCGTGCCGAGCAAGGCGAAGACGCTGTAGCCACCATAGTCCGCATCGCGGTCGAGATTGAGCGTGGCGCGCGCCTCGGCCTCCACAGCCTTGGTGGGCTTGCGCGTGACGAGATTGATCGCACCGCCCATGGCACCGGGACCATCCAGCACGGAAGCATAGGCCTTCGCGACCTGCACCTCGGCAATGTCCGGCGTGAGGAAGCGGCCGAAGTCCAGCCGGTTGTCGGCCGGGAGATAGACGCGGATGCCATCAATCGAGAGCGGCACCTGAAAGCGGTCGAACCCGCGCACGAACACCAGCCGCTCGTTGCGCGAGCCGCCGCTATTGCCCGCCGACACGCCCGGCAGGAGATTGATCGCATCGTCGAGCTGCACGCGGTTGAAGCGGACCATGGCCTGCTGGTCGAGCGTCTCCGTGCCAATCAGACGGTCAGGCCCGGCGGGCGCCGTCACGATGATCTGGCCGAGGCCAAAGCTGCCGGCCTCGGCCTCCGACGCCTGCGCGCGGGCCATGCCGGACGTCACGAGAATTGCGGCGCCCAGCACCAGTGTCGCTCTCATCAATGGGTCCCCTTTTCTTGTTCGTGATTCGATGTATATGCGCAAATACATCGAAAGAACCGACCGTCCAGAGGAGAAGCTGACAATGCGTATGATGATGGCTCTCGCAATGGCGCTGGCACCGATGCCCGTCGCCGCTCAGATGCCCGCTGCGGATGCGCCCGCCTGCGCGGACGATGCGGCTCTGCCGCCTGAATTTGCTGCCTGGCGCAACGCCGAGCGGGTTGCCAGCGCGACGGAAGCAGCCGTTCAGCTCAAGCCCGGCCAGGCCGTCGATCTCACCTTGTCGCCTGCCTCATCCGTCGCGTTCGCTGCCGCGCCCGAGCGCGCGGCCAAGCCCGGCACCTACGCCGGGAGGCTGGCGTTCGACGCCCCGCGCGAGGGCGTCTATCGTGTCGCCCTGGGCGCAGCGGCGTGGGTGGACATGGTGACCGACGGCGCCCGCGTTCCCTCGCTCGCGCATGGCCATGGGCCGGCTTGCTCGGGCATCCGCAAGATCGTCGATTTCCGCCTCAAGGCCGGGCGCCACATCCTGCAGACTAGCGGCAGCGAGGCGCCCGTCATCAGAGTGATGATCGTCCCATCACCCGAATAAGATCGCGCCAGCCCTCCGCCCAAGAGCAGATTTCCCCAATCGCCGCGCAGGCCCGGTTCTGATAAAGTCGCGCCGAACTGTGAGGGGGATCATCCGTGAGGCCGCATCGGGAACATCATCTGGTCTCGCGCATCGGCTGGCTCCGCGCGGCGGTGCTGGGCGCCAATGACGGCATCGTGTCCACGGCCAGCCTCATCCTCGGCGTGGCGGCTTCGGGTGCGGATCGGTCGGCGCTGATCGTTGCGGGCGCTGCCGGTCTGGTGGCCGGGGCGATGTCCATGGCGGCCGGCGAATATGTCTCGGTCAGCTCGCAGTCCGACACCGAGCGCTCCGACCTCGCGCGCGAAACGCAGGAGCTGGCCATCGCGCCCGAGGCCGAGCTGCAGGAACTCACCGACATCTACGTCGCGCGCGGCGTCGACCCGGCGACGGCGCGGCGCGCGGCGGAGCAGATGATGGCCCATGATGCGCTCGGCGCTCATGCGCGCGACGAGCTGCACATTACCGAGACGACAGCGGCCCGCCCGGTGGTGGCCGCCTTCACCTCCGCCGCCACCTTCACGGCCGGCGCGGCGCTGCCGCTAGTGCTTGCCGCCGTGCTGCCGATGGACCGCATGGTTTGGGGCGAGGCAGCAGGATCGATCCTGTTCCTCGGCCTGCTCGGCGCCATTGGCGCGCGCGCCGGCGGGGCCAAGCCCTGGCGGCCGGTGGCGCGGGTGGTCTTCTGGGGCGCGCTTGCCATGGCCCTGACAGCCGGGATCGGGCGGCTGGTCGGGACGAGTGTCTGAGCCGACGGCGTGGGCCGCCTAGCTGGCGGGCGTCGCAATCCCCGCCTGATCGCTCAACTCCTTGAGCCGGTAGAGCATCGACTTGCGGCGATCGAGCAGATGGAGGCGCATCGCCGTGAAGGCGCCCTCACTGTCGCGCGCGGCGATCCGGTCGAAAATGCCCTGCAGCGACTTGTAGCCGATGCGGCTGTTGCGCGGTGAGGCTTCCAGCGCCGTGAACAGGTTGAGCAGCGCATGCTCCAGCGCATGCATGAGCGTCACCAGCGTGCGCGCGCCCGAGGCCTCCACGATGAAGCGGTGGAAGGCGAGGATGCGATCGACCGACTCCCGCCGCGGCAGGTCCGGCTCCATGATCCGCTCCAGCAGCAGCCGCAGCGCCTCGATCTGGTCGTCGGTGATCTTCTCGGCGGCAAGCTCTGCCGCGCGGCATTCGATGCCGATGCGGGCATCGAAAATCTCCTCGGCCGTCACCTGCACGAGCATGAACTGCACCGCCAGCGCCGTCGCGAACTGGTCCGGCTTGCCCTCGGCAATCGTCGCGCCGCCGCCCGCGCCGGTCTTGATCGTGACGACCCCCAGCGCTTCGAGCCGGCCCAGCGCCTCGCGGATCGGCACGCGGCTGGTCTGGAAGGTCTCGGTCAACTGCGCCTCGGTGCCCAGGAACTGGCCGGGCTTGAACTGGCCGGCGAACAGCGCGTCGATCACCTGCGAGACGATGCGCGAGGCGAGCGACTGGCTGCGCACGGAACTGAAAACGGTGTCGGATTCGGCCAAGGGAACAGGCTTTCTCATGTTGGCATCGTCCGCGCGGGGCGGGCGATCGGTCATTCTATATGATGATTTCAATCCTGCCCCGCCCGGCATTGCTTGACAAGCCACGCCGCATCGGATGAAAAAGAATAACTATATTATAGTTTGATTCATTCAAGTGTGGGGGAGGGCGGAATGTCGCCGGAAGACAATGCCTTGCTGACCCAGACCGGTCCCGGCACCCCCATGGGCGCGTTGATGCGGGAATATTGGATCCCCGCTTTCATGCCGGACGAAGTCAAGGCTGGCGGCGCGCCGCTGCGGCTCCGCCTGCTCGGGGAGAACTTCCTTGCCTTCCGCTCGCCCGATGGCTCGCTTGGCGTGGTCGATCATCGCTGCGCCCATCGCTGCGCATCGCTGTTCTACGGGCGCAATGAGGAGGGCGGCATCCGCTGCGTCTACCATGGCTGGAAGTTCGATCGGACCGGCCAGTGCATTGAGATGCCGAGCGAGCCCCCGGAGACGGACTATAAGGACAAGGTGAAGATCCGCGCGCTCCCCGTGGCCGAGCGCTACGGCGTCGCCTGGGTCTATATGGGCACCCGCGCCGAGCCGCCCGCACTGCCGCATTTCGACTGGGACGAGGTAGAGGCGGGCCAGCCGCTCACCGTCACCTTCATGATGCGCGAATGCAACTGGCTGCAGGCCTTGGAGGGAGACATCGACACCTGCCATGTCGGCTTCCTGCATCTGGGCGCGGCGACGCCGGACCAGTTCGAGGAAGGCTCGATCAATTATTACAGGCAGATGCGCGAGAATCTTGCGCCGAAATATGAGGCGCTGGAGACCGATTACGGCACCATGTATTGCGCCTATCGCCCGGCCGGGGACAATCTCTATCACCGCATCGGCCAGTTCGCTTTGCCCTTCTGGACCATGGCACCGTCCGAGCCGCTCGACCATATCCGCGCCCGCGCCTGGGTGCCGCTGGATGACCATCATGCCATGCTCGTCACCATCGGCGGTCCGCGCACCGGCGCAACGACGTTGACCAAGGCGGGCAAGCCGATTCCCGGCACCACCTCGCCGATCAATTTCCTGCCCAACACCACCGACTGGCTCGGCCGCTTCCGCATCGATGCCAATCCGCGCAACGATCATCTGATCTCGCGCGAGGCGCAGTCGACGCAGAGCTACAGCGGCATCGAGGCGATCCCGGTGCAGGATCAGGCGGTCACCGAGAGCATGGGGCCGGTGGTGGACCGCACCATGGAACATCTGGGCACCAGCGACCGGATGATCGTGCTCACCCGCCGGCGGCTCAAATGGGCCGCGACGGCGTTGCGGGACGACGGGGTGGTGCCGCCGGGCGTCGATAATCCCGCCTGCTACCATAATGTCCGCGCCGGCTACGCGCTGCTGCCGCCCGAGCAGGATTGGCTCGATTTCTACAATGCGCGCCGCGCGGTCTGGAGCAGGGGGACTGCCGAGCCGGTGGACCGCAAGCGCCGCCTCGCGCCCGCGCCAGCCTGAGGACCGTTCATGCCTGCCACCTCTTCCCATCGCCCCGGCGCGCACTTCCTGCAACTGCCCGGTCCCACGACCACGCCGCAACGGGTGATGGAGGCAATTGCGCGCCCAACCATCAACCATCGCGGGCCTGACTTCCGGGACCTCACGGTCGAGGTGCTGGACGGGATAAAGGGCATCTTCAAGACCGCCGGCCCGGTCATCATCTACCCTTCGTCGGGCACCGGCGCGTGGGAGGCGGCGCTGGTCAACGCGCTCTCGCCGGGCGATGCGGTGCTGATGTACGAGACCGGCTGGTTCGCGACGCTCTGGTGCCGCCTCGCCCGCAAGATCGGCCTGGAGCCCGAGCTGATCCCCGGCGACTGGCGTAGCCCGGTCGATGCCGCAGCCATTGGCGAGCGGCTGCGCGCGGACAAGGCCCATCGCATCAAGGCGGTCTGCGTGGTCCATAACGAGACCTCCACCGGCGTGACCTCAGACATCGCCGCCGTGCGGCGCGCCATCGATGAAGCCGGGCACCCAGCGCTGCTGATGGCCGATCTGGTCTCGTCGCTGGCGTCGGTGGATTATCAGCATGATGCCTGGGGCGTGGATGTAGCAGTCGGCGGCTCGCAAAAGGGGCTGATGCTGCCGCCGGGCCTCTCCTTCAATGCCCTGTCGCAAAAGGCCATCGCGGCGTCGAAATCGGCAGGGATGAGGCGCTCCTATTGGGATTGGGGCGAGATGCTGGAAGCCAATGGCCGGGGCTTCTTCCCTTATACCCCGGCCATCAATCTGCTGCAGGGTCTGCGCGAGGCCATTGCCATGATGCAGGAGGAAGGGCTGGATGCCGTCTTCGCACGTCACCAGCGGGCGGCGCAGGCGACGCGTGCTGCAGTCGCCCAATGGGGCTTCGAGACGCAATGCCGGGATGCCGCCGCCCATTCGCCGGTCCTCACCGCCGTGCGGATGCCGGACGGCATCTCCGCCGATGCGGTGCGCGAGGCGGCGCTGGAGCGCTGCAACATGAGCCTCGGCAATGGCCTCGGCCAGCTCGATGATCGGGTGTTCCGCATCGGCCATCTCGGCGACTTCAGCGACGCGCTGGTACTCGGTACCATCGCCGCGACGGAAGCTGCGCTGGCCTTCGCGGGCGTCCCCTATCGGGCCGGCGGCACGGAAGCGGCCATCGCCGTGCTGACCGGTCGGGCGCAGCGCGGCGCGCCCGGCCTGGCCGCCTGATCGGGCGAGGGCGGCAAGAGACGGGACGGGAGCGAGAGCATGGCAGGTCGAGCGAGCCTCACAGACAAGATCGCCATCATCCGCGCGACCTGGCGCTATCCGGGTTGGGGCGTGGTCGCCAAGGCGTTCTTCATCTTCCTCATCGCCTTCGGCGCGCCGCTGACCATGCCGTTCGTCTATCCCGAGGTCATGAAGGAGTTCGGCTGGACGCTCACCCAGGCGACGCTCATCTACACCTATAAGAGCCTCACCGGCGCGATCATGGCGATCTTCATCATCGGTCCGCTGGTGGAGCGGATCGGCCTCAAGCTGGTGCTGGTCGGCGCCATGGCGGCCGAAGCCATCGGGCTGGCGGGCTTCCTGTTCGTCCACTCGCTGTGGAGCTATTATGTCGTCGGCTTCATGATCGGCATCGGCCAGGGCGCCGTGATCATTTCGCTGCGGCTGCTTGTTTCGCGCTGGTTCATGCGCAATGTCGGGCTGGCGACGGGCGTCGCGGTCATCGGCACCAGCTTTGGCGGGGTGCTGTTCCCGCTGATGACCAGCCAGCTCATTCCGCTTTATGGCTGGCGCGTCGCCTTTGCCTGTCTGAGCATCGGCATCTTCTGCATTTCCATCCCGCTCGCGCTGTCGGTGCGGTTCAACCCCAGCGAGGCGGATGTGCTGCCCGAGGCGGTACGGACGAGCGAGCAGGTCAGCAGCGCCCGGCTGCGCGCGGCCGATCTCGGCATCAGCTTCCGCACCATGCTGCGCCAGCACGCCTTCTGGCTGATCGCGCTGGCGACGTTCCTCTCGGCGCTGATCGATCAGGCGCTCTTCCAGCACAGCATCTATTATCTCACCAACGAGATCGGCCTCTCGCGCACCGTCGCTGCCTCGGCCTGGTCGCTCACCTTCCTCATCGGCATCGGCGCCAAGTTCGTCGCGGGCATGACGTTCGATCGCTTTTCGGTGAAGGGCGTCGCCGGATGGAACCTGCTGCTCGGCCTCGCCATCCTGCTGGCGCTGCCGGTGCAGGGGCTGTTCACCGCGCTCGTCTTCACCACCGTGCTGGGCGTCGCGCATGGCGGGCTGACCGTGGATGGCCCGGTCGTCGCCAAGCATGTCTATGGCCCCGGCCTCATGAACCGCCTGCTGCCGGTGCTCGCCGGCTTCAACACCATGGGATCGGCCTTCGGGCCGGTCGTGCTGGCGAACCTGTACGATCGCACCGGCACCTATCTGGTAGGCTTTGGCGTGTTCATCGGCCTGACGATCGTCGCCGCACTGCTGATGGCGCGCGTCACCCCGGCCTATCTGCTGCGGATCAGGGCACTGCAGGATAGCGGGTCAGAACGCGCAACCGGTGGCTAATGGCCGCCTGAACACATTCCAATCGCTGACTATGCGCTGTCACCCTATGTTGAGCGGCGCGTTGCTCCCTATCCTGCGTCATTCCCGCGAAAGCGGGAATCCAGTCAAGCTCGCGAGTTCAATCCCAGGGTGACAGCAAGATCCTGCCAATCGGGGTTGGCCTGCTCGATCAAATCGAGCTTCCAGGTTCTGCGCCATTTCTTGATCTGCTTTTCGATGAGGTTGGAAGTGACGCCCAGATAGAGCGCACCGTTGCGATGCAACGCCAGCAGATACACTTAGGGATCGATTTCGCGCGTCATTTCAACGTTGCTACTGGATTCCCGCGTTCGCGGGAATGACGAGGTGAGGCAACAATCATGTCCGGACGATCACATGACGAGACAAGGCCGATCCCGGACAAGTGCCGGACCATCCCCCTGCGCCAGTCATTGATCGGCTTGGCTGAGCGGGAGCGGAGCACCTCCGTCCCGGCGGGCTTTTTCACGTAAGCGGAATCGTGACAGCCTGCATTTCCATATAGGATTGCATGCCCGCGACGCCCTGTTCCCGCCCATAGCCTGAATGCTTGGCGCCACCGAAGGGCACGTCGCGGCCATTGCCGCCGTGCCGGTTGACCCAAACCATCCCGGCCTCAAGCTGCCGGGCAATGGCGCCACCGCGAGCCGCATCCGCCGTCCACACCGATGCGCCGAGGCCGAATTCGGTGGCGTTGGCGCGGCGGATGACATCCTCGATCTCGTCGAAAGCCAGCACCGGCAGCACCGGGCCGAACTGCTCTTCGCGCACCAACGGCGCCGCGTCATCCAGCCCTGCGACCACTGTCGGCATGACGAAATAGCCGGGGCCGGGCAGGCGCTCGCCACCGGTGAGAATCTGCGCGCCCGGAGTCGCCCGCACGCCCTCGAGCAGCGCCAGCACCTTCTCCAACTGCATCCGGTTCTGGATCGGCCCCATCTGGCTCTGCGGATCGGTGCCCGGCCCCACGCGGATGGCGGCCGCCCGGCGGGCCAGCGCCTCGACCATCGCCGGGTAGAGCGCGCGATGCACGAACACCCGCTTGATCGCCATGCAGACCTGCCCGCAATTGGCAAAGGCGCTGCGGGCAATGCCCTCGGCGGTGGCTTCCACATCCGCATCGGGCAGGACAATGGCGGGGTCGTTGCCGCCCAATTCCAGCGTGATGCGCTTGAAGGTGCCTGCCGCGCTGGCCATCACATGGCGGCCAGTCGCCACCGATCCGGTGAAGCTGATCTTGTCCACATCCGGATGCGTCGTCAGCCAGATGCCCAGATCATTGCCGCCGCTCAGGATGTTGACCGTGCCCGGCGGCACGATGTCGGCAATCGCCTGGCCGATGGCGAGCGTGGAGAGCGGCGTGAGCGGGGAGGGCTTCAGCACGATGCAATTGCCGGTGTAGAGCGCCTGCGCGATCTTCACGGTGGCCAGCATCACCGGCACGTTCCACGGCGTGATGCCGCCCACCACGCCGAGCGGCCGGTAGCGGATTTCCACCCGCTCGCGCGCATCTTCGCGGAGCACGCCGCCCGCGACATCGAAGGCGCTCAAGGCCTCGACATGATCGGCCGCGCGGCGCACCTCGCCAATGGCGTCGCGCAACGGCTTGCCCTGTTCGGCGGTGAGCAGCGCGCCCAGCGGATCGGCGACCTCGCGTAGGCACGCGGCGATTTTGTGGATGACGGCGCGCCGCTCGGTCACATCGCGGGCGGACCAGCCGGGGAAGGCCCGGCGCGCGGCGGCGACGGCCCGGTCGAGATCGTGCCGCTGCGCGTCCGGTGCCTGCGCAAAGGCGGTGCCAGTCGCGGGATCGATCACTGGCATGAATGCCTCTCCCGCCACGATCTCCCCGTCGATCAGCATGCCGGCGGCAAGCTGGGGCGAGTCAAGCATGGGCTTTTGCGCGGTCAGACGATCGTTCATGTTGCTTTTGGTCTCCGCTTGGCTCACATCCGGCGATACGCCATAAAGATAATATAGTAGTATAGTTTGAGCAATCGGGAAGGGGTGGAATGTTTGACGATTTCGTGACCTTGGGACGGTCGGGCCTGCGCGTGAGCCGTTACGCGCTCGGCACCTTCAACTTCGGCGGCGCCCAGCCCTGGAGTCTGGACGCCACCGCCGCCGGGCGCCTCATCGCGCAGTATCGCGACCTCGGCGGCAACTTCCTCGATTGCGCCAACAGCTACGGCGGCGGCGAGGCCGAGGCGATCCTCGGTGATTATCTCGCCGGCGAGCCCGGCCTGCGCGACCGGTTGGTGATCGCCACCAAATTCGGCTCGAATGTCCGCGATGGCGATCCCAATGCCGGCGGGGGCGGGCGCAAGTCCATCCTGCAAAGTGTCGAAGCCTCGCTGCGCAAGCTCAGGACCGACCGGGTCGACCTGCTCTGGATGCACATTGTCGATCCGCTGACGCCGATGGACGAGACGATGCGCGCGCTCGATGATCTGGTGCGGGCGGGCAAGGCGCTGCATGTCGGCCTCTCCAACATTCCGGCGTGGAAAGTGGCCGAGGCGCACTGGCTGGCGCAGTGGCGCAATCTGGTGCCGGTGATTGGCCTGCAGCTGCAATATTCGCTGATGGAGCGGAATATCGAGGTCGAGCATGTGCCGCTGGCCCAAGCCTATGGCTTGGGCATCGCGGCCTGGTCGCCGCTCAAAAGTGGGGCGCTGAGCGGCCGCTATCGGCGCGGCGATGCCAGCAATCATGATGCCGAAGGGCGTGGCTCGTTCCTTGCCCGCATTCTGGACGAGAAGGCCGAGCGCGTGCTGGACGTCGTGCTGCAGGTCGCGGAGCGCCACGGCGCCAGCCCAGCACAGATCGCGCTGGCCTGGCTGCAGGCGCAGCCTTGGGTCGCGACGATCCTGCTGGGCGCCAACGATGCCGACCAGCTTGTCGAGAATGCCGCAGCGAGCCGCATCACCCTGTCGGCCGAGGATCTGGCGGCGCTCGATGCCGCCGGACCTCCCGCGCTGAGCTATCCCGCCGACTTTGCGCGGCGTGCCACGGGCTCGATCAGTGGCGGCACCCGCATCAACGGCATCGCGCCACCCACTGGCGGCGGCTCGCCGAGCCAGAGCCGCCGCTAAGGGTTTAAGCTGAGCGCTTAAAGGGCCAGCGCCGCGTAGCGCTCGAGATGAGCGTTGCGGTCGCCATGGGAGAGCTCGAACAGCCCCAGCCGGGCGAACAGATGCGCGGCCGGATATTCCTGCACCAGCCCCATGCCGCCATGGAGTTGCACGCACTGCTCGCCGATGAAGCGGGCCGACTCGCCGACCTTCACTTTCGCCGCCGAGACCGCGCGGGCGCGCGCCATCGGGTCGCCCGCCTCGCAGGCGGCGATGGCGGCGGCCGCGATCGGCGCGGCAAGCTCCTGCGCGATAGCCATGTCGACCAGCCGATGCTGGAGCACCTGAAAGGCATCCAGCGGGCGACCGAATTGCCGGCGGGTGTGGGTATGCTCGCGAGCAAGGGCATTCGCCGCCCGCAAGGCGCCAACGGCGTCGGCGCAGGCGAGGGCGGTGGCTTCGTCGAGCGCGTGGGCCAGCGCCACCTCGCCGCCGCTCAGCCGTGCCGCGGTGGGCACGATGACGTCGTCCAGCAAGAGGTCGGCGGCACCGGTCCAGTCGAAGCAGCGGGTCGGGCGAACGGTCAGATCCGCCGCCGGGACGAGAAACAGTGCCACACCCCCGGCCGTGTTCGCCGAAATGATGAACAGGTCTGCGCTATCCCCGCCCGCCACGGCAACCTTGCGCCCCGAAAGGCGCCAGCCATGCGGATCAGGCGTGGCGTGGGCAGTGATCGGCCGGCCATAGCCGCCATCGGCTTCCTCATGCGCCAGCACGACGCGCACTGCGCCGGTGCAGATGGCGGGCAGCCATGCCGCCTGCTGGTCCTCGCTGCCGGCCGTCGCCAGAAGCCGCGCGCCGATCATCACCGCCGCAAAGGGCTCCAGCACCATCGCGCCGCCCATCGTCTCGACCACCATGGCCAGATCACCCAGCGTACCGGGGAAGCCGCCATGCCCCTCCGGCAGGGTGAGGGCGAGCAGGCCAAGCTCGGCATAAGCCGCCCAGGCCGCCCGCGATTCCCGCGCGGCGCTCTCATGCGCATCGCGGCGTTGCTCGAAGCTGTAGTGCCGCGCGAGCACGGTTTCGAGCGAGTTGCGCAGCAGGTCGCGAATGTTCGTCTCTTCGGCACCGCCTGCCGGCGCGGCGTCCATCACGGTCGTGTTCATCGGGCTGTCCCCAGGCCAAGCGTTTTGGCGATGATGTTGCGCTGGATTTCGTTCGACCCGCCGTAGATGCTGACGACGCGCGTATCGAAATGGCTTTTGAACAGGCGCCCGAGCCATGGCTTGCCCGCATCGCCAGCATCCATGGCGGCGTCGGGGGCGAATGGCGCGGCGCTGCGGCCCGCCACCTCGACCAGCAGGCGCGTCAGTCGCTGCTGAAGCTCCGATCCCTTGATCTTGAGCATATTGGCTTCGATCCCCGGCGCGACCCCGGCCCGGGCGCGGTCCAGCATGGCGGTGGCCATGGCCTCCAGCGCATCCAGCTCGATGGCGGCTTCGGCGATGCGCGCGCGGACATGCGGCGTGCCGGCCAGTCCCTGTTCGGCCGCGATCTGCCTCACCCGCGCCAGCTGGCGGCGGTTGAGGCCGATGCGCGCGATCGACAGCCGCTCATTGCCGAGTACCACGCGCGAATAGGTCCAGCCTTTATGCGGCTCGCCCACCAGATTTTCGGCGGGCACCCGCACAGTGTCGAAGAACACCTCGTTGGTGGTGTGGGCGCCGTTGAGCAGGATGATCGGGCGAATGTCGATGCCCGGCGTCTTGAGGTCGATGAGCAGCATGGAGATGCCCATTTGCGGCTTGGGCGCATCGGGATCGGTGCGGACCAGCGCGAACATCATGGTCGATTCATGCGCCATAGTCGTCCACATCTTCTGCCCGTTGACCACCCAATGGTCGCCGTCCCGCACGGCGCGAGTCTTGAGCGAGGCGAGGTCGGACCCGGCACCCGGCTCGGAAAAGCCCTGGCACCAGATGTCCTCGCCGGAGAGGATGCGCGGCAGATAATGGGCCTTCTGCTCTGGCGTCCCATAATGCATCAGCGTCGGGCCGAGCATCTTGAGGCCGAAGGAGCCAAGGTCGGGCGCCCCTTCCTCGGCCAGCGTTTCGGAGAAAATATAGGTCTGGACCGGGCTCCAGCCCGTGCCGCCATGCTCCACCGGCCAGTGCGGCGCCGCCCAGCCGCGCGCGTGCAGCGCCTTGTGCCAGGCGAGCCGCTCCGCTGCGGTGATGCCGACCGCGTTGGTCACTTTCTCGCGCACATCCGCCGGGCATTGCGCGCGCACGAATGCGCGGACCTCTTCGGCAAAAGCCTGCTCGCTTTGCGTGTACATGCCTGTCCTCTCCTTCTCCTTCCCATCATCGCGCGCGCGCAGATAATATCAAGTAGCTTTATATAAAGCGGCTGGAGAATGTTGTTGTCATTAGCATCGATTTGCGCAACAATTGAGTCGTCACCGGATCGGGGCAGAGGGCTGCGCGGTTTGCATTGAGGGCGCCGCCGGCAAGCCTTGGTTTCCGGTGCATTGGGCCGTCATCCACGCACCTGTTAAAACCCGGCGACCCCAAAAGATAATATAGTATCATTGTTGTTGACACAGCCTTTATGACGCTTAGTCTCGGGCACAATGAAAGGCCGGCAGGCGCAACCTGCGGCAACAAATAGGAGGGGATATGTCTCGTCGAACATGGTTGCTCGCGTCTGCTGCCGCTTGCACATTTGTCGCCCTGGGGTCTGCCCCGGCGCTCGCGCAGGATGGGCCGGCGCCCCAGGCGCAGGATAACGATGCGCAGGTGCGCGATATCATCATCACCGGTTCGCGCGTGAAGCGCGATGGCTTCCAGGCGCCCACGCCGCTGGTCGTCGTGACCTCGGAGGCAATCGCCGAGCGCGGCGCGGCCAATGTGGGCGACTATCTCAATGAGGTGCCGTCCTTCCGCCCGAGCGTCAGCAACCAGACGAACACCCAGTCGTCCAACCTTTCCGGCGCGACCTTCGCCGATCTGCGCGCGCTGGGGAACATCCGCACGCTGGTGCTGGTCGATGGCCGCCGCCATGTGCCGACTGTGCCGACCGGGCAGGTTGACCTCAACCTGATGCCGACGGTGCTGATCGACCGGATCGACGTCGTCACCGGTGGCGCGTCCGCCGCTTATGGGTCGGATGCCATTTCCGGTGTCGTCAACGTCATCATGAACAATCGCCTGACCGGCCTGAAGGGCGATCTTTCCCTGGGTCTTTCCGAAGAAGGCGATAATTTCGAGCGCCGCGTGGGCCTCGCATTCGGCAGCCCCTTCGCGGACGGGCGCGGGCATTTCACCATCGGCGGCGAATATGTGAAGTCCGATGGAATCGGCAGCTTCGATGATCGCGCCTGGGGCCGTCGCTACGAGGAATCCGTCTCCTTCGCGGCCAACCGTCCGGCCGGCGTGCCTTCCCGCTCATTCGAGAGCGGCGTGCGCTTCGTCAACTCGCTCATCGGCGGCGTCATTCTCGGCAACAATGCCGATACGAACCCGGCCAATGGCGTCGATGCCCTGCGCGGCATCTGGTTCCCGGCGCCCGGTCAGGTCGGCACGTTCACTTATGGCAATGAGAGCGGCGGCTCATCCTACAATATGTCCAGCTCGCAGGGCACGCCGCCCCGTCTCGGACATACGCTGGTGCTGCCGATCGACCGTTATGTCGTGCGGGCGAACCTCAATTATGAGCTGAGCGACTCCGTCGGCATGTTCGTCGAAGGGAGCTATGGCCGGTCCGGGTCCGATTATTCCGGCCCGATGCCGCGTGACACCGCGGTCAGCGGTCCGCGTGCGGTGGTGATCCAGCGGGATAACTATTTCCTGCCGGCGCAGGTCGCGACGATCATGGACGCGAACAATATCACGTCCTTCGTCATGGGTCGGTCCAACCCCGACTTCTCGTCCACGCAGATCGTCAACTTCAACAGCACCTATCGCATCGTCGGCGGGCTGAACGGCAATATCAGCGGATGGAACTGGGACGCTTACGTCCAATATGGCCAGAACAAGCTGGAATCGCAGATCCGCAACATGCGCATCCAGCAGAACTTCATCTGGGCGCTGGATGCGATCCAGCTTCCCAATGGTCAGATTGTCTGCCGCAACACCGTCGCGCGGGCGCAGGGCTGCCAGCCGCTCAACCTGTTCGGCGCCGGCGCGATGTCGCAAGAGGCAATCAACTATGTGAACGGCACGCAGTTCCAGTCGATCACGACCAGCCAGTTCGTGGGCGCCGCCAATATCAGCGGCGAGCCCTTCTCGACCTGGGCGGGGCCGGTCTCGCTCGCGGTCGGCGGTGAATATCGGCGGGACAGCGCCGAAAGCGTCGTGGATTCGCTCGCGGCCGCCGGGGCGTACAACTTCTCGAACCCCAAGCCCTATGAAGGCGCGTTCACGACCAAGGAAGCCTATGCCGAGGTCGTGGTGCCGCTGGCCCGCGACGTGCCCTTCTTCAAGTCGTTCGATCTCAACGGCGCGATCCGGCACACCAATTATGAGGTGTCGGGCGGCGTCACGACGTGGAAGATCGGCGCGACCTGGGATGTGGTCGATGGCGTCCGCCTGCGCACGACACGCTCGCGGGATATCCGTGCACCCAATGCGGCGGAGCTGTTCTCGGTAACGTCCACCCAGTCGACCCTGCGCAATCCGTTCAACGGTGTGTCGCGGTCCTACACGGTGGTCTTCGCGCCCAGCGAGACGCTGGCGCCGGAGAAGGCGAACACCTTCACGGTCGGTGCGGTGTTCACGCCCACCTTCCTGCCCGGCTTCTCGGCCTCGGTCGATTTCTACAATATCAAGATCGACGGGGCGATCGCGAGCTTCCCGGCGCAGCAGATCATCGACAATTGCTATGCCGAGATCCAGGGCGGCACGCCGGGGGCCTTCTGCGCCACCACCTCGCTATCCGGCACCGGCACGAGCACGGAAATCAACTCCGTGACCGTCCAGCTGCTCAATCTTGCCTCGCTTGAAACGCGCGGCGTGGACTTCGAGATGGTCTACCGCTTCAACGCCGGGCCGGGCCGGGTCACGACGCGCCTGTTCGGCACCTATGTCGCTGACCTTATTTCCGACGACGGGCTGGGCGTCGCACCGACCTATAATGCCGCCGGGATCATCCAGACGCGCGGCAGCCGCATCGACCGCGCGGGGCAGTTGGGCGGGTTCACCTCCGGCCTCAACACCGGCGCGACCAGCGTGCCGCATTGGCAGCTCAATGCCAGCCTGGGCTACGAGACGGAAAAGTGGGGCACCACGCTCAACGCGCGCTGGATCGACAAGGGCATTGTGGACGCTACGCTCGTACAGCCGGGCGACCCGGACTATAATGCGGCCTCGCCGATTTCGGTGGGCAATATGAACGTCGCCTCGCGGCTGTATCTGAACTGGACCGGCAACGTCACGCTCATGCAGCGGGGCGACAAGAAGGTGCAGCTTTACGCCGTGGTCAACAATCTGCTGAACAAGGAACCGCCGTTCCCCAGCACGCAGGTGGCCGGCTTCTACGACCGCATCGGCCGCGCCTACAAGGTTGGCGTCCGCTTCGCCTTCTGACCGTTCGGTCCGTGGCCGGGAGCAGCATCCCGGCCACGGTCCGGCTTTTCGATAATGGGGGCCGCGCTCGCGCGCCCTTTTTCATGGCCCCCTCAGCATGAATGGTGATCCTATGTCTGCGACCGATCTTTCCCCCCGGATCAAACCTGTGCGGGGAGCCGATGCGGTCGCCTTGTTCATGCGGCCGCGCTCGATTGCGGTCATCGGCGTGTCGGCCAAGCCCAAGACGGCGGGGCGGACGGTGCTGGCCAATCTCCAGCTCAACGCCTTTGATGGCGATGTCCATGTCGTCGGCCGGGCCGAGGGGGAGATTGACGGTTATCCCGTGACGCAGAGCATCGACGATCTGCCTGAGGGCGTCGATCTGGCGGTGTTCACGCTCCCGGCGGCGGGTGTGAAGGATGCGCTGGAGGCCTGCGTGCGGCGCGGCGTCAAGGCGGTGACGGTCTTTTCCTCGGGCTTTGCCGAGGCGGGTAACCGGGCGGGGCAGGATGAACTGGTCCGCATCGCCTATGAGGGCAATGTCGCGCTGCTCGGGCCGAACTGCCTTGGCTACACCAATCTCGTCAAGGGCTTGCCCATCGGCTTTGCCAATGCCCGCAAGGTCGCCAGGCTGGCACCGGACGATCCCAATCCCGCCATTGCCATAGTCTCGCAGAGCGGCGGGCTGATGGCCTATGCCAGCACCAATCTCGCCGCGCGGCATCTGCCGATGGCCTATACCGTCTCCACCGGCAACGAGGCCGGCATCGGCATTCCCGATTTCATCGATTTCTTCGCGCAGGATGAGGCGACCAAGGTCATCGCCCTGTATCTCGAGGAAGTGCGCGATCCGCAGGCCTTCCTCGCCGCAGCCCGGCGCGCGCAGGCGGCCGGCAAGGCGCTGGTCGCCATTCATCCGGGCCGGGGCGAGAAGGGCAAGGCCGCCATCCAGTCGCACACCGGCGCGCTGGCAGGCGACTATGCCACCATGCAGCTCCATCTCGATCGCGCCGGTGTGGTGCTGGTCGAGACGCTGGAGGAGTGGGTCGATGTGATCGAGCTGCTGGCACGCTATCCGGTCGCGCCGACCAAAGGCCCGGGCGTGCTCACCTTCTCGGGCGGCTTCTGCGCCATTGCGCACGATTATTTCGAGGCGTTGGACATGGAGATGCCCGCCCTTACCGAGCAGACCCGCAGCGAACTGGCGCCGCAACTCCCCGTCTTCATCCCGCCGCGCAACCCGCTCGATCTCGGCACGCAGGCGATTTTCCAGCCGGAGCTGATCCCGCTCGGCACCAATGCGCTGATGGCGGATGGCAATGTCGGCAGCGTGCTGATCGCCATCAACAGCGGCACGGCCGCCTCGCAGCGCGGCTATGGGCCGATGTTCATCGACAGCCTCAAGGGCAAGGATCGCCCGGCGATCATGGCCTTTCCGGCGCCCGAAATGGACCCCGATTTCGAAGCCTCGGTGCGCGCCAACCGCCTGATCCTCAGCCGCTCCATCGAGCGGTCGATGACGGCGCTGTCTCGCGTCACGCGCCATGGCCGCTCGCTGGAGCGCTCGGCGCGCTCGGTCACCCACACGCCCTTTGCCGATCTGCCGATGCTGGGCAGCGGCCCGCAGCCCGAATGGCTCGGCAAGCAGCTGCTGTCCGCCATGGGTATCCGCGTGCCCGCCGGCGGCCTCGCCACCTCGCTGCAGGAAGCCGAGGCGACCGCCGCCAAGGTCGGTTACCCGCTCGCCATCAAGGCGCAGGCCGGCGCACTGGCGCACAAGACCGAGGCGGGCGGCGTCATCCTCGGCATCCGTGACGCCGACGAGCTACGCCGCGCCTGGGACGATCTCCACGCCAATGTCGCCCGCGCCCAGCCCGGTCTGGTGCTGGATGGCGTGCTGGTCGAGAAAATGGCGCCCAAGGGCCTGGAACTGATGATCGGCGCCAAGCGCGATGCCAAATGGGGGCCGGTCGTGCTGGTCGGCCTTGGCGGCATCTGGGTCGAGGCGCTGGGCGATGTGCGCCTGCTCCCGGTCGACATGGCGCAGGAGGATATTATCGCCGAACTGATGAAGCTGCGCAGCGCCAAGCTGCTCAAGGGCTTCCGGGGTTCGCCCCCGGTCGATGTGCAGGCGGTCGCCCACACCGCCGCGCTGATCGGCCGCCTGATGGAGACCATGCCGCAGATCGAGGAGATCGACCTCAACCCCGTCTTCGTGCATCCGCAGGGGGAAGGGCTGACCGCCGTCGATGCCCTCATCATTACCGCTGCGGAGGGGAACTGAACCATGAGCGAGACGCTGGCGACCTATGAGCTGGATGGCGAGATCGCCATCGTCGGCATCAACCGCGCGGCCAAGCGCAACGCGGTCAATACGGAAGTGATGGCGAGCCTGCACGCGGCGTTCGAGCGCGCCGCGTCGGAAGCGCGCGTCGGCATCCTTTTCGGCCATGGCGGCAATTTCTCGGCCGGGCTGGATCTGGCGGAAGCGGCCTCGCGCATGAGTGGCGCCAATCCGCCCAAGCCCTGGGAGCGCGGCCGCTGGACGGTCCCGCTCGATCTCGTCGCGCGCGGGCCGATCCCGTGGATCGCCGCGCTGGAGGGCGCCTGCATCGGCGGCGGGCTGGAGATCGCCTCGGCCTGTCAGGTGCGCGTGGCGGACGAGAGCACCTTCTTCGCCCTGCCGGAAGGCAAGCGCGGCATCTTCGTGGGCGGCGGCGGCGCCGTGCGCATTCAGGGCCTGATGGGCTATGCTCGCATGGCCGACATGATGCTCACCGGCCGCGTGCTGAGCGCCGCAGAGGGCGAGCGCGCCAATCTCTGTCAATATGTTGTGCCCAAGGGCGAGGCGATGGCTAAGGCGAAGGCGCTTGCCGCCAGCATCGCCAGCAATGCGCCGAACACCAATTGGGCCGTGTGCGCCGCGCTCCCCCGCATCGGCGACATGAGCCACAGCGACGGGCTGTTCTTCGAGGGGCTGATCGGCGGATCAGCGCGCAGCAGCGAGGGCACCGACCGCATCCGCGCCTTTGTCGAGCGCGGCGAGAACAAGGTCGCCGCGCCGCCTTCCGACCCGACGAAAGGCTGAACCATGGCGCTGCGGGACAATGCCATTGTCGGCTATGCGGAAACCAGGATCGTCCTGCGCAGCGAGGTCGATGTCTGGGAGCTGGGCGCCGAAATCCTCGACGGCATTCTGGAGCAGACCGGCTTCGAGAAGGGCGAGATCGACGGGCTGATCCTCTCCTCCTCGTCCACCGGCGCCGGCAATATCTTCTGGTCGCAGACCACGGCCGATCAACTCGCGCTGGAACTGGATTTCTGCCAGACGGTGGACATTGGCGGCTCCTCGCCGGTCGGCGCGGTGGCGCGCGCCGCCGCCGCCATCGATGCCGGGCTCTGCACGACCGTCCTCTGCCTCTTCGCCGATACCGCCGTCGCCGAGAATAACGGCCGCCCGCGCTCCTATGGCGCGGAGTGGACCACGCCTTATGGCTATCTCGGCGCACCCGCCGCCTTCGGCATGTTGAGCCGCTATTATCATGACAAGTTCGGCCTGGACGAGCGCGCTCTCGGCAAGCTGGCGGTGGCCCAGCGGGAACATGCCCTGCGCAATGACAATGCCTGCGAGAAGCTGCGCAAGCCGATCACGGTCGATGATTATGTGCAGTCGCGGATGATCAACGATCCGATCCGCCTGCTCGATTGCGTCATGCCCTGCGATGGCGCCAGCGGGGTGCTGGTCACCAGCCGCAAGCGCGCCGAGCAGCGCGGCCTCACGCGCTGTGCGGTGCTGCGCGGCTATGGCGAGCGCACCAATCTGGGCGCCGCCTCGGCCATTGTCGATCCCACCGTCACTGGCCACCGGCAGGCCGGGGAGCGGGCCTTTGCGCAGGCGGGGCTCACCCCGCGCGATATGGGCTCCTTCCATCCTTATGACGACTTCATCATTGCGATCATGATGCAGTTGGAAATGCTCGGCTTTTGCGCGCACGGGCAGGGGGCAGCGTTCATCCACGAGACCGATTTCCTCTTCTCCGGCGATCTGCCGCTCAACACCGGCGGCGGGCAAATCTCCGCGGGGCAGTGCGGTCTGGCCGGTGGCGGCACCAATCTTGTCGAGGCGGTCCGGCAGCTTTTTGGCGATGGCGGCGCGCGGCAGGTGAAGGACCGCCGCCATGCGCTCGTCACCGGCATCGGCGGCATTCCCTATGGGCGGAACTGGAACACCAGCACCGCCCTCATCCTCACGTCGGAGGGCTGAGGCGCATGGCCGATCTCAACGATCTCCTCGATATCGATCGCCCGCTGCCCCCCGAGCGCAGCTTCTCGCGGCCCTATTGGGAAGCGACGCGCGAGAAGAAGCTGCTCATCCAATATGATCGCGTGGCCGGCGCCTATCAATTCTACCCGCGCCCCACGAGCATCTACACCGGCCGCCGCGACACTCTGGAATGGCGCAAGGTCTCCGGGCGCGGCACCATCTTCAGCTACACCATCGTCCGCCGCGCCCGCCCGCCGTTCCGCGACAAGGAGCCCTATGTCGTCGCCATGGTCACGCTGGAGGAAGGCGTGAATGTGATGAGCAACATCATCCATTGCAGCGAAGCCGAGCTGAAGACCGGGCTGGCGGTGAAGCCCTATTGGCATCCGCTGCCCGATGGTCGCCACCTGCTGCTGTTCGAGCCGGCCTGAGGCGTTGCCGCGCGATCCTCTTTTGAATGGCCAGAGCGATGACGCCTGCTTAGGCTAGGCGATATCGAAGGTTTGAGCGAAGGTCTGACACCGCGCTAGCACCCCTTCGTCATTCCCGCGAACGCGGGAATCCAGGTCCACGCCTGCGCCTTGACGCAAGGTCCAAGCTGGATTCCCGCGTTCGCGGGAATGACGAGGGGAGATGGCAGACCGGTGCATCCGCCGCGCGCAAGGGAGAGGACGCATAATGAGTTACATCAAGGGCAAGGTCGCACTGGTCACCGGCGCAAGTTCAGGTCTGGGCTCTGCTATCGCAAAGGAATTCGCCGCAGCCGGGGCCTCGCTGATCGTCGGCGCTCGCCGCAAGGCACCGCTGGATGCCTTCGTGGCAGAGGTCGAAGCGCAGGGCGGGCAGGCGCTCGCCGTGCAGTGCGATGTGTCGCAGGAGGCGGATGTGCAGGCGATGTTCGCCGCCGGCCTTGCGCGCTTCGGGCGCATCGATATCCTCATCAACAATGCCGGCATTGCCGATCATACCCCGACCGATGAACTCACCTTCGCGCGTTGGTCTGAAGTGATCGACACCAATCTCAACGGTGCGTTCCTGTGCGCGCGGGAGGCGCTACGGATCATGAAAGGGCAGGGGGCGGGGCGGATGATCCACATCGGCAGCCTGTCCGCGCAAGTGCCCCGCCCGAACACGATTGCCTATGCCGCGAGCAAGTTCGCGCTGGCGGGCATGAACCATTCCCTCGCCATTGACGGGCGCGATCATGGCGTTGCCTCGTCCATCTTCCACCCGGGCATTGTCGGCACCAATCTGGTGCAGAACATGCACGAGGGCGATCCGCGCGACCGGATCAGCGCCGATGTGGCGGCGCGCGCGGTGCTGGCCATGGCCGATCTGCCCGATCATGTGAACTTCGTCGATGGCACCATATTGCCCCTCAATATGCCCTTTCTGGGTCGCGGCTGACCGCGCCCGATATTGTTGTTTCAAGCAACGGAGTTGTTGACAGGTCGATAGGATGCATGGGAAGCTGAGCCGATAAAAAAAGCATGAATCGGCAAGGCTGGCTACGGAGAGGACAGGCGATGGCCACGACACCCGCGACAGGCAAATACTATCCCGGCTGGTGGGTGGTGGCTGCCGGATTCATCATCTTCTTCTTTTCCTTCGGCGGCCCGACCTACTCCATGTCGCTCCTCTATAATGAGGTGATCGCGGAGTTCGGCTGGACCCGGGCCGAGGCCACCGGCATCTATGCGTGGAAAGGCCTCACCGGCGCGCTCGTCGCCATTCTCGTCATCGGGCCGGCCGTGCAGCGCTTCGGGTTGAAACCGGTCTTCCTCACCGTGCTGATCATCCAGGCGCTGGGCTTCTTCACCTTCCTCAACGTCAGTTCCATCGCCACTTACTTTCTCGCCGGCTTCCTCATTGGCCTCGGGCAAGGCGCGGTGCTGCTCTGCATCAAGCTGATGGTTGCGCGCTGGTTCATGCGTAATGTCGGCTTTGCCGGGGCGCTGGCGCTGGTCGGGTCGAGTGCCGGCGGCGTGGTCTTTCCCATCGTTATCGCCGCGCTCATTCCCGAGATCGGCTGGCGCATGACCTATGCGCTGATTGGCGTGTCCATCCTCGCCGTCTCGGTGCCGCTGGTCCTGTTCGTCAAGCAGAACCCTTCGGAAGAGGATCTGCTGCCGGAGACCGCCAATGCCAAGGGCGTGCTGCCCAGTGCCGAGGTGGCGGCGGCGACGCGCGCGGCGGACATCCCGATGAGCTATGCCGAACTGGTGCGCAAGCCGATGTTCTGGGGCATCATGGTCGGCGTGCTGATCATCGCGGGCGTGGATCAGGGCCTGTTCCAGAACATGCAGCTCTATTTCGTGCAGGAAGTCGGCCTGACTCGCGAGACGGCGGCGTGGCTGCTCTCGCTCACCTCGGCCATTGGCCTTGCCTCCAAGTTCATCGCCGGCAAGTTCTTCGATGTCTATTCGGTGAAGGGCATCGCCGCCTGGTATCTGCTCATCGCCGCGATGGTGCTGCTCGCCTTCCAGGTCTCCAGCCTTTCCACCGCGATCATCTTCATCTGCGCGCTGGGTCTCGCCCATGGCGGACTGGTGTGCGAGGGGCCGGTGCTGGCCAAGCATGTCTTCGGCCCACGCAACATGGACAAGGTTCTGCCCATCGTCACCGGCTGCTTCGCGCTCGGCTCGTCCATCGGCCCGGTGACGCTCGCCTATATCTACGATGTGAACGGCCATTATGTCTGGGGATTCGCGCTGTTCGCCGCCATGGCGTTCTTCGCGGCGTTCCTGCTCACCTTCGTGCGGCCGCTCTATCGGGACCGGCTGCGGGCCGCGACGCAGACCGGCGTGGGCGAGGGGGTGGGGATGGCAACGCCGCGGGCCGCCGCCAAGCCCTCCGCCGCGCTATGAGTGCGCCGGATCTGCACAGCCTCCATGCGCAGGCCGACGCGCTGGAGGAGGAGATGAGCGAGGCGCTGGACGCGATCATCATCAAGTCCACCCTCTACCAGTCCGGCGATGTCGATCCGCGCCTGCCGCGCCCGCCCATCGACAATCCGCGCCGGCTCCCGTTCCTGATGGGGCCGGACCCGCGCCTGCCGCCGATGCCGGAGAAGCCGACGCTGGTCGATTTCTTCCGTCATCGCTTCGGTCCGTCCGCGCACGTCTTGCAAAGCGCGAAGCTGGCGCGCGATGCCGGGCATGACGAGAAGATCGTGCTCGCCTGCCTGCTGCATGACATCGCCGTCACCGGCTTCATCCGCGCCGATCATGGCTATTGGGCGGCGCAGTTGATCGAGCCTTATGTCGATCCCGAAGTCAGCTGGGCGGTGCGCGAGCATCAGGTGGTGCGCTTCTACCCCGATGAATCGGTCGGCTATGACTATCCCGAAGCCTATATCCGCTTCTTCGGCGCCGATTACCGGCCCGATCCCCATATCGACCGCGCCTATCAGCGCGCCCGCAACCACAAATGGTATATGAGCGCGCGGCTCGTCACGCTCAATGATTTCTACGCCTTCGACCCCAATGTCGTCGTGGAGATCGAAGAGTTTACGGACATCATCGGCCGCCATTTCCGCCAGCCGGAGGAAGGGCTTGGCTTCGATGACAGCCCCTCCGCGCACATGTGGCGCACCATCATGATGCCGACGCGCTTTCTCTGAACAGCCTTGTCGAAAGCGCCCGCCATCGGTTGCTAACCGCATCGATATTGTTTACTGAGTCTACAATTATATGCCCGAGCGGCAACAATCTGGGAGCGGAGCGGAATCATGGCGGAGATCGTGCTGGGAATGTGGACATCGCACGGGCCGACCCTCTCGACCACGCCCGAGCAATGGACCCTGCGCGTCGCGGCCGATCTCAAGCGCCAGCACCCTTTCCGCGGCGCGGAATATAGCTTCGATGAGCTGGTCACGCTGCGCGCGGGCGAAAACCTCGCCGAGGCCTGCACCCTGCCGGAGCGCGAGCGCCGCTCGGCCGCCTGCCAGAGCGCGATCAGCGACATGGCCGACCGTTTCGCCGCCGCCAAGATCGATGTCGCCGTCATCATGGGCAATGACCAGCGCGAGCTGTTCCTGGAGGATGTGACGCCCGCGATCACCGTCTATCTCGGCGAGACGATCTGGGACCAGCCCGCCACCCCCGAGCAGGCCGCGCGGATGCCGCCGGGCATTCATGAGGCCGAGTGGGGCCACAGCCCGCCCGAGCGCCGGGATTATCCCTGCCAGCCCGAGCTCGGCATGCACGTCTGCAAGTCCCTGGTGCCGCAGGGCTTCGATCTTGCCGTCTCCAAGAAGCTGCCCGAGCCCGCCGGCCACTGGTCGAGCGGCGCGCCGCACTCGCTCGGCTTCATCTATCGCCAGATCATGCGCGACGCGGTCGTGCCCAACCTGCCGATCCTCATCAACACCTTCTTCCCGCCCAACCAGCCCACCGCCCGCCGCTGCTTCGAGCTGGGGCGCGCGGTCGGCAAGGCGATCCGCAGCTGGAAGCAGGATCTGCGCGTCGCCGTGTTCGGCTCGGGCGGCATGAGCCACTTCGTCATCGACGAGGATTTCGACCGCATGTTCTTCGAGGCATTGCGTACCCGTGACGCGGAGACGCTCTGCGCCATCGAGGACAAGCACCTCCAGTCCGGCACCTCCGAGCTCAAGACCTGGATCGCCGCCGCCGGCGCGCTGTTCGACACTGATCTCACCGGCGACGTGGTCGGCTATGAGCCCTGCTACCGCTCGGAGGCCGGCACCGGCACCGCCAATGGCTTCGTCGCCTGGCAATAAGCCAAGATTTTTCTGAGGACGGATGATGACAGCAACAGACCCCCATGTCGCGCGGCTGCGCAAGCTGGATGCCTGCGCGGTGTCGGACACGCTGGACAAGCTGGGCCTGGCCGGCTGCGTGACCGGCCTGCGTTCGGCCTCGCCGGGCCGCCGCATCGCCGGGCGCGTCCACACCGTGAAGCTCAAGGCCGGCAACGCGCCTGCCGACCGCCCCCCGGTGCATCTGGGCGCTGCCGCCATCGACGCCAGCGGCCCGGACGATGTGATCGTGGTCGAGCAGCGCACCGGCATCGACGCCGGCTGCTGGGGCGGCATCCTGTCGCGCGGCGCGCAGCACAGGGGCGTGGCCGGCGTGATCTGCGAAGGGCTGGCCCGCGATGTCGATGAGGCGCGCGAGATCGGCTTTCCGGTCTTCTGCCGCGGCTACACCGCCCGCACCGCGCGCAACCGCGTCTATGAGGATGCCACCGATGTGCCGGTGACGGTGGGAGATTTCTCCGTCGAGCCCGGCTTCTACGTCATCTGCGATTCCAGCGCGGCGGTGTTCATCGCGCCAGCCGACATCGCCCGCGTGCTCGATGCCGCCGAGGACATCGTCCGCCGCGAGGGCGAGATGACCCGCCGCCTCGCCACCGGCGAGAGCGCCAGCTTTGTGCTCGGCGCCAACTACGAATATATGCTCAAGGGCGACCATCAATGACCGACGACAGCAACGTCACCCGCGCCGCCGCGCTCGATACCGCCACCTTGAGCGACGCGCTCGACCGGCTCGGCATCGTCGGCCAGTGCCACCAGATCGCCGGCCGCGACCCCGATTTCCGCATGGCCGGCCGCGCCTACACCATGCTCTGCGGCCCCGCCTCCACGCCCCCCGGCACCGTCGGCGATTATATCGACGATGTCCCCCCCGGCCATGTCGTCGTCATCGACAATGGCGGCCGCGAGGATGCCACCATCTGGGGCGACATCCTCACCGAGATCGCCCATCGCCGGGGCCTCGCCGGCACCGTCATCGACGGGATCAGCCGCGATGTCTCGCTCTGCCGCGCGCTCGGTTACCCGGTGTTCAGCAAGGGCCACTGGATGCGCACCGGCAAGGACCGGGTGCAGGTCGAGGTCACCAATTGCCCCGTCAATATCGGCGGCGCCCGCGTCGCCCCCGGCGATATCCTGCGCGGCGACCCCGATGGCGTGATCGTCATCCCGCAGGCGCATGAGGAGGCCGTCCTCGCCGCCGCCGAGGAGATCCACGCCGCCGAAGAGAGCATCCGCGTTGCCTGCCGCACCGGCATGCGCCTCGATGAGGCCCGCGCGCAGTTTAAATATCACAGCCTTCAGACACGTCAGAAATAAGGGGATCACCCGATGATCATCGACTGCCATGGTCACGTCAGCGCTCCGGTGGAGCTTTGGGCCTATAAGGCGAGCCTGCTCGCGCATCGCGGCTCGCACGGGCGCGGCAGCGTCAAGGTGACGGACGAGCAGATCATTGCCGCCGCGCACCACAAGGAGACCTGGCCGGACGGGCACATCGAGCTGCTGCACAATCACGGCACGGACATGCAGCTCATCTCGCCGCGCCCGTTCCAGATGATGAACTCGGCCAAGCCCGCGCGCGTCGTCCACTGGTTCTGTGAGGAGGTGAACACCCTCATCCACCGCCAGTGCACGCTCATCCCGGAGATGTTCATCCCGGTCGCCGGCCTGCCGCAGGTGGCGGGCGAGCCCATCGAGAATGTCTTTGCGGAGATGGACCGCTGCGTCGCCATGGGCTTCAAGGGCTTCCTGCTCAACCCGGACCCCTATGAGAATGGCGCCGAGGAAGCCCCGCCGCTGGGCGACCGCTACTGGTATCCGCTCTACGAGAAGCTGTGCGAGCTGGATCTGCCCGCGCACATCCACGCCACCGGCTCCCAGTCCGAGCGCTCGCCTTATTCGCTGCACTTCATCAATGAAGAGACGATCGCCACCTATAACCTCTGCACCTCATCGGTGTTCGATGATTTTCCGCAGCTCAAGGTGGTGGTGAGCCACGGCGGCGGCGCCATCCCCTATCAGCTCGGCCGCTTCGAATCCCAGTCGCGCCGCACCAAGCACCTCTTCTCTGAGCGCATGGCCAAGCTCTATTTCGATACCGTGCTCTACACCGAGGGCGCCCTGCGCCTGCTCATCGAAACCGTCGGCCCCGAGCGCTGCCTGTTCGGCTCCGAATGCCCCGGCGTCGGCTCCACCATCGATCCCGCCACCGGCAAGCAAATGGACCACATCGCGCCGTTCATCCAGAAGTTCGACTTTTTGAGCGACGCCGACAAGAAGCTGATCTTTGAGGACAATGCGCGGAAGGTGTTTAATTTGGAGGTTTGAGGGGGACTTGGCGTTTGCTGGAAGAAGTATTGTTATCGGCATGCCCTGAATTTATGCGGAGAGCGACGCTGAGGAATTGATCGTTCGGCTATGATTGGGGGTAAGGGATGAGAAGTAAGCGCGGAATTTTAGTATCCGTGTTGGCATTGCAATTATCGGCATGCGGAGGGGGAGGCGGAGTGGCTTCAACTCCAGCGCCACCAACCCCCAGTCCATCGCCGACCCCAGCGCCTACACCCAGTCCATCGCCGACCCCCATTCCATCCCCTACACCTACACCTACACCTCCGGCGATTGTATTGCCTCCAATCGCAGGGCAAAACAGTAGTGGTCATTTCGCAATCACCGCGGGGGACTCAAAAATACTATCTTACGATGCACCGAGTAAATCTTTTAAAATAGAGGCCGCATACGGCTCGGCCCCCTATCCAGCAGTAACATTTAATGTCGAGCACATCGTCACCGGGGAAAGCAATTACACGACTTACCAGCGAGCGGAGGGGAGTGGACCGGGCCAGATCTCTCGACTAGCACTATCGCTTCCTGGAGACGAAAATGGCAAGATACAGCTCTACCATTCAGGATACGGCTCGTTCGGTGCAAATTCGCTCGGCCCACTGACCCCATGGTATTTTACCTTTGGACAGACTCCAACCTCGACACCCCTGTCGGGAACGGCAACATATTCAGGGCTAGTGGAGGGTTGTTCTGTAGCCTGCGGCAATAGAATTAGCGGAACGTCGACGCTCAATCTCAATTTTCAATCGGCAACGCTCAGCACAGAACTGCATCTATTGTTCTCTACTGAGGCTGGATTCACCCAACTTACACCGATCAGGCTAAGCGGACTGGGCAATCTCGATATATGGAACGGCTCGGCGATCGAAGGTTCTGTGCGCAGTACCGATGGCAGCGTGCGAGGCCGCATTAACGGCGGCTTTTACGGCTTGAATAATGAGGAATTCGGTTTCCAGTTTAACACGTATCAACCTAACGGGCTTTACAATCTTCAAGGTATCACGATTGGCACCCGAAACGGTCAAGCCCCTGCTCCCGACGACCAAAGACTTGATGCCGCCGTGCAACGTGGGGAAGTCTTCGATGGCCCTAGCGCTCATATCGCGCTGAGGCACGACGGATCAAGAGACGCCGGTCTCTACGCTTCTCTACAAAACCGAATACGATACGATCCAGCAACTGATCGCTACACGTTGACGCGAGAATTCTTCAGCGGGATCGTAGAGTTTGGCGCGCCGGAACAGCGTGGTGTACTGAATAATTTAGCAATTTATGAAGTAGCGGAACCCTTAGACCCGGCCAACGTGGCCAAAAATGTCGCAATCGAGCTTTTCAAGATCGGCTCTGCTAACAGCGCGATCAATCTCACCTATTTGACCTATGGTTTCCTTGCATACACCGAAATCAACGACGCTCAGATAATCAATAACTACCGGACATTTCTCTATGGGGTTGGAACACCGACCAGCGCGATCCCAACAACGGGATCTGCCAGTTTCACCGGTATAGTGGACGGCATTTATACGGATATGAACGGCAGATATAGAATATCGGGCACATCGGCTCTAGTTGCCAATTTTGTTGATCGGACGCTGACTACCAGCCTAACCTTCACCGGTTCAAACACCGTTGATGGGGGACCAATTTTAGCGAGCCAGACCTTTAATGGGGAAGGTGCGTTTAAAAACCACCAAAACCCTCTAAGTGTGCAGTATGAAGGGCTTTTAAGCAATTCGACCGATGCCGCTATACGCGGACAATTCGCGGGCAAGTTCTTCGGCCCACTTGCCGAGGAATACGGCTATAGCTTTACAATCAACAATCCTACGATTGTGGCTGCTGGTGTAGCGCTCGGGAAGCGCTGATCCCTTCACCCTCGCTTGCCGCCGTACCCTTCTCGTTGAACAAGATGGATCACACCATGGGGGATGAGATGCGCTACTCGATCATCGCAATGTCACTGCTGCTCGCAGCGTGCGGCCAGCAGCCTTCCGAACAAAGCGCCGATGTCGCTGGGGAAGCAGCCGGTCCGGATGTGGCCGTCACCCGCACGCCGGGCGTGTCGCTGACCTATAGCTACGGCTTCCGTCTCCCGCCGGAGCGACTGGCGACCGCGCAGGAGGCGCATGCCGCGCAGTGCGAGGCCCTGACGCCGGCGCGCTGCCGCATCACCGGGATGAGCTATCAGGTCTATCATAACCGCACGATCAGCGGATCGCTCGCCATGAAGCTGGCGCCTGACGATGCGCGCGCCTTCGGCAAGAAGGGCGTGGCGATCGTCACCGAGCATGGCGGGATGCTCACCGATGCGCGGATCGACAGCGAGGAATCGGGCGCGGTCGTGGAGGGGGCGCAGCGCGACGAAAAGGCCATCGCGGAGGAGCGCGCGCGGATCGAGCAGCAACTCGCCAAGCAAGGTCTGCCCGCTGCTGAGCGCACTCAGCTGCAGGCGCGTCTTGTCGACCTGTCGGACCAGAACCGGCAGGCGGTGACCACGCGCGCCGAGGCAGAGCGCAAGCTCGCGGATACGCCCGTGACGTTCTCCTACAGCTCGGGTCAGGTCGATCCGAGCCTGAGCGACGGGCCGCTGTTGGGCGCCATCAAGGATGGCTGGGTGAATGTCGTCGCGGGCATCGCTGTCCTGCTCATGCTGGCGATCACGCTCCTGCCGTGGATCGCGGCCGCCGCTGGGCTGGCTTTGGCATGGATTGGCATCAAGCGCCTGATCGCGCGGTTCAGGCCGAGCGCGCCGCCTGAAGAATGAGGCTTGGGAGCTGGGCGCTGGGCAGGCCGCGCAGAGCGTTTAGCCAATAGACGTCGATCATCGCCGCCCTGGGCTCTTGCCTGCGCAGGAGCACATGCGGAGATCGGGCGGGAGAGAAGCTTGCGACCTCATGCTCCGTGCTCCTGCGCAGGCAGGAGCCCAGGGCGCAGCGGGCAGACCTCGCAATTATTGGCTCCCCAAACGAAACGCCCGGCCAGATCACGCCAGCCGTGCCGTGCTATCAGCCACCCGCTGCGCATCACGCCGCCAATCCTGCCACGCGATCCCGCCCCTCCGCCTTGGCGTGATACAGCGCCTTGTCGGCCCTGACGACGGCAGGCTCGAAGCCTGTTTCCGCCGCCGTTACCTGCGAGAAGCCGATGCTGACACTCCATGATCCCGGTGCAGCGCCAGCGGCGCGGCATCGGTTCATCAGCGCCTCGACGATCAGGCGTTGCCCTTCGCAACTCGCCGGCAGCAGCAGGATGAATTCGTCGCCACCAATGCGTGCGAGAGCGCCGTCTTGTGCCTGTGCGATCCGGCCTGCCTCCTGCGCAATGCCGCGCAAGACGGCGTCGCCTGCCTCATGGCCATGCAGATCGTTGACGGCCTTGAAATGATCGACATCGATCGCGACGACGGCCGCGCCAGGCGCGAGCAGACGCCGCTTCTGCACCTCCAGGCCCGCCCTGTTCCATACGCCGGTCAGCGGATCACGAAGCGCTGCGGCGCGCAGCGCGTCCTGCGCCTGATCGATTGGCAGAACCAGCAAACCAAGATTGATGATGCCGAGCAACGCCTGATCTGCGAGCAGCGGCAGGCTGCCCAGCGAGTGGTCGCCCGAGAGCACGCCCAGATCGCCCACCAGCGAAATCAGGAATATGGGGATGTAGGCGAGCAGGCCTGCGCCTGCGATCCGCTGCCCGCGTAATGGCCCGGAGATCATCGCTGTCCCGTTGATCGCCATGGCTGCGGTCAGGCCAAGAACATCGGCGATCCGTGGGATTTGGGAGTCTGCCGGGAGCCAGCCTTGGGCCATCAGCCACAGCGGCCCAAGATGGGCAACGCCGATGACCAGCGCCGGCAGCGCCATCCACGGCGCGAGAACGGGCCCGCCTTCGAACCGGCGAACGCCCATGACGGAGACCGTATTGCTGAATGCGAGCATCATCAACAGCGCCGTCGCAGCGCCCATGCCGCGCTCACCCCACAGGGCAAAGCCGATCATCACACCGCCGTAGAGAAGCGCGCTTGCTGACCAGAACAGCAGATAATCATCCGCTTTTCGGCCACGCCAAAGCAGCAGAAATACGATGCCAAAAGCGCTCGTATTCACGAGGCTGCAGAGCTGCAGCGTGTCGATGTCCAGCAGATTCATGATTCATCCGATCTTAAAGCTCTCCTGTCCGAGATCGGGTTAACAATGCGTGATGCCTGCGCATTTCATCGCAGCGGACCACCGTGTTTTGAGATCAGCCGTTCAACGGGCGCCAAGGTCGCGGACGTGGCCGGACGGGGAGGGCGCGGTTTGAATATCGGGCGGAGGTTAGCGCTCGGCTTGCTCCGCTTGTCGCCGCCCTGGCTCCTGCCTGCGCAGGAGCACGGAGGATGAGAGCCAAGCTTCACGCCCGCCCAATATCCCAGTGCTCCTGCGCAGGCAGGAGCCCAGGGCGCCTCGCAGCCACGCGGCATCCCCCAACAAAAAAAGCCCGGCCAGATCACGCCAGCCGGGCCAGTCTGATGCCGAGAGAGGTCGGCTGATCGTGCGCGCGCCGTCCGCCGCCCTCAGGCGTCGACATAGCCCTTGTTATCCTGGCTGATGCGCATCGCCTCCTGCTGCAGCTTCAGCACATGCGCGGGCTGGCCATATTGGAAGATGAAGCGCTTGAGGTGCAGCGCGCCGCCGGCTTCGATTTCCTCGGCGGTCATGCCTTCCATCACGGCGTCGCGGTGGATGGTCGGCAGGGGGATCGCCTTGTTGATCGCGGGGTCGCGGATGATCGCCTTGGGGTCTTCGCCGCGGCCGATCTTCTCCATGTCGCGCAGGAACTGGCGGCGCATCATGCCGATGCCCTTGTCGCTCAGGCCGAGATTTTCCTGTGTCCGGTCCGAGATGGTGCCCTGGCCGATCCAGGCGACGAAATCCTGGTTCATCACATGGCTGGTGATCCACTCGCCGCGCTCGTCCTTGATCGGGCCGAACCAGACCGGGATGGATTCCTGCACATAGGGCTCGGCGTCGCGCGGCACGCGGGTGAAGAACCAGCCGACGCTCATCATCGTCTCATCGTCGATGGGCACGCGGAACTCGAAATGGTCGCCGGTGAACATCGCATTGGGCCACAGGCAGGCGCGGCCGATGGTCCACAGCGGGTTGGTCTCGTCCGTATCCTCGCGGATGCGGTTGTAGGTGAAGCCATAATCATATTCGCGGAAGTCGATCTTGAGGTGCTTGGGGCCATAGGGGCCGGTCTCGCCGCGCAGGCGCTTGCTCCAATTGGCGTGCATCCACTCGAAGTGGATCGGGTCCATCGAGTTTTCCTGCCCCTGCAGCCAGTTGCACGGCAGCTCGGAGATCACGATCTGGCGGAAGCCGTTCTTCCACGAGAAGGGCTCCCAGTCCGGCAGCTCGGGCGCGGGGAGGGGGCCCATATAGGCCCACAGCAACCCGGCATGGGCGCGGACCGGATAGGCCTTGATCCGCACCTTGTCCTTGTAGCGCCCCTGTGGATTGGCGGTATCCTCGAAGGGCTGCTCGGTGCAGGCGCCCTGCGCATCGAACATCCAGCCATGATAGCTGCAGCGCAGCCCGTCGGGCTCGACCATGCCGCAGGCCATGTCGGCGCGGCGGTGGGGGCAGTGGCGGTCCATCAGGCCGAACTGGCCGGAGAGGTCCTTGTAGAGCACCAGAGTCTCGCCCATGATCCGCACCGGCTTAGTGGCGCGCGTCTCGAACTCGCTCTCCCCGGCGATGGGGTGCCAGTAGCGGCGCAGCAGCTCGCCCATGGGCGTGCCGGGGCCGACGCGGGCCAGCTTTTCATTCTGTTCTGCAGACAGCATGGCGCATCCCTCCTTGGTCATCTGCCGGGAATCCGTGGGGGCGCCCGCGGACTCATGTCGTCTTTGCCAATTCGTTGTCATAGACAACAAAGTGCGTCAAGCCCGTGTTTGCCGCACGGGCCTTTTTGTTGTGCGCGGGCAGCGGCATCCCTTATACCGGTCCGTTCGAAACCAAGGGGGACCTGTTCTGTGGCCAGAAAGAAGGCCGGCGCATCGGTGGATCGGCCGAGCTTCCGCAACCTGATGACCTTCCGCCTCCATATGGTGGCGCGCTTTTCCGAGGGGATTTCCGAGGAGTATTATCGCCGGCACCTGGGGCTCTCGCTGCCGGAATGCCGCGTGATCGGCATCACCGCCAGCTATGGCTCGGTCTCCTTCAAGCAGGTCGCGGCGGATGCGCATCTGGAGAAGAGCTATGCCAGCCGCGTCGTCTCCTCGCTGGTCGAGCGCGGGATCATCGAGAAGCAGGCCAATCCGTCGGACAGCCGCTCGGTGCTGCTCCAGCTCACCGATCATGGCAAGACCGTGCACGAGCAGACCTATGCCCTCGCGCTGCGCCTCAACGAGGTGCTGCAGATGCCCTTCACCCGCAAGCAAAGCGATGATTTCTTGGCGTTTCTCGGCCAGCTGGATCAGCAGCTCAAGCGCGTGAGCGGGGTGGTGGAGGATGTCGATGCGCTGGGCAAGGTGCCCCGCATCGAGAGCGCCCCCGCGCCGGAGACCCGCAGCGATGGCGCTATGATGCTGGACCGCGCCTTCGCCCAGAAGCTGCACGACATGCTTGGCCGCTACCTCGCCGAAAACCCCTGAGCGTTTCGCGCGGCACGATTTCGGGGTTGTAGATTCAAACAACAATATCCATGCTCCCGCGCAAACGAGTCAGGAGATGATGGATGGGCGAGGGAACAGTGCTGGAGCGGCTGGCGAGCGTGGCGGGTGCGGATGCGCATCTCATCGGCGGCAAGCTCGTGCAGGGCGCTTTCGAGGACGGGGGGCGTAGCTTCGCGGTGATTGATCCCGCCACCGGTCGCCCCTTCGCGCTCTGCCCGGAGGCCTCGCAGGCCGATCTCGATGCCGCCGTCGCCGCCGCCCGCGCCGCCTTCCCGGCCTGGGCCGCGCGCACCCCGGAGGATCGCAGCGCGCGCATCCACGCCCTGGCCGACAGCATCGCCGCCGCGGCCGATCGCCTCGCCCCCTTGCTCACCCGCGAGCATGGCAAGCCCATCGAGCAGGCGCGCATGGAGCTGACCGTCGCCGCGCATCACATGAAGCAGCTCGCCGCGCTGGAGATCGGCGATGAGGTGCTGCGCGATGATGCGCGCGGCAAGGTGGAGCTGCGCTACCATCCCCTGGGCGTCGTCGGCGCCATCGCGCCGTGGAACTTCCCCATCGCGCTCGCCATGCACAAGGTCGCGCAGGCGCTCTACACCGGCAACACGCTGATCCTGAAGCCCTCGCCCTACACGCCGCTCACCACGCTGGCGGTGGGTGCGCTCGCGGCCGATGTGCTGCCCGCCGGCGTGATGAACGTCCTCGCCGGCGGCAATGATCTCGGCGCCTGGATGACCGCGCATGAGGGGATCGACAAGATCAGCTTCACCGGCTCGGTCGCCACCGGCAAGAAGGTGATGGCCAGCGCCGCCGCCACGCTCAAGCGCATCACGCTGGAGCTGGGCGGCAATGATGCGACGCTGGTGCTGGCCGATGCGGATCTGGACAAGGCCGCTGCCGGCATCGCCCGCAGCGGCTTCTACAATTGCGGGCAGATCTGCATGGCCATCAAGCGCGTCTATGTGGCCGAGCCCGTGCGCGATGCCTTTCTGGAAAAGCTGGTCGAGAAGGTGCGCGCGCTCAAGGTCGGCCCCGGCAGCGAGCCCGGCATGGACATGGGGCCCATCCAGAACCTGCCGCAATATGAGAAGGTGAAGGCCTATCTGGAAGACGCCGTCGCCCGCCCCGGCGCGCAGCTGTTGACGGGCGGGAGCGCGAGCAGAGGGGCGCGAGGCGGCGAGCACGGCGAGGGGGGCTATTTCATCGAGCCGACCATCATCGCCGGGCTGGATGAGAGCGTGCCCCTGGTCTGCGAGGAACAGTTCGGCCCGGTCATGCCCGTGCTCAGCTTCACCAGCGAGGATGAAGTCGTGCAACGCGCCAACGCCACCCGCTTCGGCCTCGGCGCCTCCGTCTGGAGCACGGACGAAACCCGGGCCCGCGCCGTCGCCGGGCAGCTGATGGCTGGCACGGTCTGGATCAACCGCCACGGCCTCAACGAGTCAGACGTGCCCTTCGGCGGCATGAAGGACTCCGGCTACGGCCGCGAGCATGGCGTGCTGGGGATACGGGCCTATCAGGAACTGCAGGTGGTGAGCCGGCCAGTGGGGTGAGGGGGCTAAAGCCCCCGCGCCGGAACCCGCCCCCGTTCGTGTCGAGCGAAGTCGAGACACGCTTGGAAGGGAGCTTTGAGCGACCGCCTGATCGCTTAGGTGTAAATCGGTCAGAAATACTCTTGCCAAAAGTTCCCGTACTCGGTTAGCAGTCAGCTAGCTTACGCGATTAGTGCTTTTGCGCTGGTTCGGCGTTTCGCCGAATCTCATATTATTGTTCCCAATTGGGGCCCTGAAAGAGAGCGATGCGAAGTCGCCTTGAAGGACGCTCCGCTCGATTTCGCATCGCTCTCTTCCAGGGCCTAGGTAAGCAGATGTTACCATTCATGGATGACTTGGACGTCGGATCACTCCACGTCCAAGCGCCAACAGAGGTTATTTTTTTGTGTGGCGGTCGCTACGACGGCCCCAAGGAAGATGGGCTGAAATCGCTCCGCCACGCCTTCCATTGTATTTCGGAACATCCATCCCTCAAAGGCCGGGACATTATTCTGGCAGAGGACGTGACGCGTCGATCTGACTTCGCAAAATATTATGACAATTTCTTGCTGTTTGAGAGTGATATTGCTCAAATAACCGAACTTGTTATTCTATTTTGTGAAAGTGCAGGCAGCTTTGCGGAGCTTGGATCGTTCTCTTCTTATGAAGAAATATATCGGCAAATGTTGGTGGTGATCCGCGATATTTATTGGGAAGAAGATTCTTTTATAAAACTTGGACCTCTATCTTTTCTAAAGAAGAAGTGTGGACCATCATCCGTTTTTGTAATCAGAGATGATGCAATAGGAATTAAGAGCAATTATGATAATAAGGATGATATTTCTGGTCTTAATATAGACAAGTTTAAAGAGGTAATACAAGAGCCTTTGAGAATCAGACTAGAAATAACTAAAGAGCCAACAACTTTTAATTCGTCCAGAACTGGGCATCGTATAAAATTAATTGTAGGTTTGATTCAAGAGTATAGAGCGCTCTCGGTGAATGAAATCGTGTCTGCTATGGCGCATTTCAGTGTGGATGCAACCGAGGCTGAAGTTAGGTGCTATCTTCTGTGTGCCCATTCGGTCGGCTGGATAGAAGAAAAGGCCTCTGGCTTCGATTCCTACTGGATTCCTATTCAAGAAAACGAGGCTTTGAATTATCCAGTTAGTGAGCAGGCCGAGGAGCGCGATCGAACTAGGCGTCGCGTAAAAATTCTGGATCACTGGCGTCAAAAAGACCACAATCGTTATAGGTTGGTTGTACCTGCTACTCAGGAGCAGGATCTATGAGCAAGCTTGTTCGATTTTTATCCATAAAAACCGGCCTCAGCGAGCTAGATGTCGAGCGAATAATCAACCGTGCGCCCGATACCTACAAAAGTTATCCGATCCCGAAGCGTAATGGGAAAGGCGAGCGAATTATTTCGCAGCCCGCACGCGAGGTAAAAGTTTTGCAACGTGTGCTAGTGGAACGGCTTCATGACCTACCAATTCATGATGCCGCGATGGCGTATCGTAAAGGCGTCTCTATTCGATCAAACGCTCTCAAACACTCGCAGAACGGCCCCATCAGAAAGTATGATTTCCAGTCATTTTTTCCGTCGATCAAGGGATCAGATTGGGAGCATTATTGCCTCCAACATCAGATTTTTTCTGATCCGTCAGACGTCGCACGTAGCGTCAATCTGCTCTTCCATCGAGCAGCGCGGGGCCACATTCTGCGCCTTGCAATCGGGGCGCCTGCATCCCCATGGCTTTCTAACGTACTATTATATGAGTTCGACGATTCTGTTTCGCGCGCGGTAGCCAAGGATCGTGTCACATACACACGGTACGCGGATGATTTAACTTTCTCGGCTCCTAGAACCGGGCATCTGACGGTAGTGGACGGAATCGTTCGCAGGACGATCAGCGAAATTGATTCTCCCCGACTAAAATTGAATGAAGCGAAAACGACTGTTGCAACTAAAAAGTATCGTCGGGTTGTGACCGGCCTGATACTCTCTGATAATGGAGAGGTTTCTATTGGGCGTGATAAAAAGCGCCTAGTAAGGGCGCAAGTTCATCACGCACTGGAAAATAGTGTGGGCGAAAAAAATGCTAACAAACTGCTCGGATATATTGCTCATGTTCGTTCGGTCGAGCCGAGTTTTTACTACAAACTATTGGCGCACTACGGTGAAGATTTTGAGGCGCGCGTCCGCATGAAAAGCGCATCTGTCGAGCCTTCTATATAGCTGCCTGGGGCAGGGCTTGTTTTGGCGTCAAACCGGACAGTCGTCAGCTTCACCTTTTAGTTCCGCCCCACCTTCACCTCCACCAACACCTGCCGCTTCTCTTCCCGGATCACCCGCGCCGCCTCGCGCAGCGTGTCGGCCAGCGCGGCCGGGTCGGCCACGCGCGCGGTCCAGGCGCGTGAGGCCTGCGCGATCTTGCAGAAGTCGGGCAGCGGCTCGAGCGAGGTGATCGGCATCACATTGGCGCGCGCCGCGTGGCCCTTGGGGTAGATGCCCAGGGTCGATCCGCGCACCGCGCCCCAGATGCCGTTATTATAGACGATGGTGAGCAGCGGTAGGCCGTGCGCCTCGGCGATCTGGTGGCAGGCGACCGGATTGGCGAACATGTAGCTGCCATCGCCCACCGTCGCGACGACCAGCCGGTCGCGGTCCGCCAGCTGCACGCCCAGCGCGGCGGGGAGCCCCCAGCCGAGCCCGCCGGAGATCGGGTTCTGGAAGAACTGGTCGCCGCGCAGCCCGGTCACGAATTCCGGCTTGGCGCCCAGCTCGCTGACGATGCAGCCCTCCGCGCCGATCAGTTCCACGATCGCGCGGGTGACGAAGGCGGCGGACATGGGCGGCCCGGCCCGCACCGCGCTGTCCAGCTGCGCGCGCCGCGCGGCGTGGCGCTCGGCCAGCCGGGCGAAGCGGGCGGAGCGGTCCCGCGCCAATGTCGGAGGGGGCGTCATGGCCTGCATCGCCTCGTCCAGCGCGGCGATGATGTGGGCGGAGTCGCCGGTCAGCGCCAGATCGGTGGCAAAGCCGCGCAGGGGCACTTCCAGCTGGTGCGGATCGGCCCCGGCCTGGATCACCGTCGCCTGCTCGGCAAAGCCGTGGCGGTGCGGCAGCCAGGGCACGATGGCGTCGAGCACCAGCACCACGTCCGCCGCCGCCAGGTCCTCGCCGGGGTCGAACCCGCCATGCATGGGCGAGGCGCCGTCGATGGAGAGCTGCGAGGGCCAGAACTCGACCACGGGGATCGCGTGGCGCTCCGCAAAGGCGGTGAGCGCGTCGAAGCCGCCACCCCGCGCGCCGGTCCGGAAGGCGACGATCAGCGGGCGCTCCGCGGCATCGAGCAGCCGCGCGGCCTCGGCCAGATCTTCCGGATGCGGCGCGGCGCGGGCGGCGGCATTGCGCGGCTTGCTGTCGCGATAGGTCGTCACTTCGCACAGCGCCTCGCGCGGCAGGCCCAGATACACCGGGCCGCGCGGGCTGGAGGTGGCGATGGCCACGGCGCGGTCGACCAGCGGGGCGATCTGCTCGGGGCGGGAGAGGGTGGCGTCCCACTTCACCGGCTCGCGCACCATCGCGGTCTGGTCGCGCATGTTCTGGCCCCAGTTGATCGGCGAGTTGCGGTGGCCGACCGGCCCGTGCTCCGTATGCGGGGTGATGCCGCTGGCGAGGATAATCGGCACCTGGTCGGAGGCCGCGTTGAGCACGCCCATCACGCAATTGGCCAGGCCCACATTGGTGTGGACCATCACCGCCTGCGGGCGTCCGGTCGCCAGATAATAGCCATGCGCCATGCCGAGCGCGGCTGTCTCGTGCGGGATGAGGATGGGCGTGGGCACCTTGAAGTCCGCCACCTGCGCATGGGCAAAGCCCTCGATCACCGGCGCAAAGTCCGTGCCGCCATTGGCGAACAGATAATCGATGCCATTGGCCGCCAGCCGCCGCAGGAAGATCTCGCCCGCCGAAGCCTCGATCATGGGGGCTTCGATATCCGCCGTCTCCGCAGGGGCAGAAACAGGTTGCGCCGGACTGACCATGAAATCTCCTATCTGTGGCAGCTTATTTTGTTGTCATTGATAACGAAAATTGTGGCTGCTGCAAGGAATCGTGCTATTGGCGAGGGGCAGGGATTGTCTCAAATGACGATCATCAAAACCGCATTCTGTTGTTGCCCAAAGGAGAGTTTTGCATGAAGCCAGCGCCGTTCCGAGCCGACCATGTGGGCAGCCTCATCCGCCCGGAGTATCTCATCGAAGCCCGGAACAAGAAGGCCGCCGGCGAGCTCAGCGCGGAGGAGCTGCTGACCATCCAGCAGGACGCCATCCGCGAGGTCGTGGCGCTGCAGGAAGGCGTCGGCCTCAAGTCAATCACAGACGGCGAGTATAATCGCGGCAGCTGGCACACCGATTTCCTGCTCCGCTTCGCCAATGTCGAACCCTGGCAATCCAGCCACCGCACCACCTTCCGCAACGAGCAGGGCACGGTCGAGAGCAAGCCGCACACGGTGCGCATCACCGGCAAGCTCAGCCGCCCCAAGCCGATCTTCGTCGAGGACTTCAAGTTCCTCAAGACGGTGACGAAGGAAACGCCCAAGATCACCATTCCCTCGCCCTCGATCATGCACTTCCGCGGCGGGCGCGATGCTATCGATGCGCAGGCCTATCCCACGATGGAGGAATTCTACGCGGACCTCGCGGCGGTCTACGCCGAGGAGATCGGCGACCTGATCGAGGCGGGCTGCCGCTATCTACAGATCGACGAGACCAACTTCGCCTATCTCTGCGATCCCACCCTGCGCGCGCAGGTGCCGACCAGCATCGGCGAAGATCCGGACGAACTGCCGCACGTCTACGCCAAGCTCATCAACGCGGCGATCGCCGCCAAGCCCGATGATATGGCCGTCTGCATGCATGTCTGCCGGGGCAATTTCGCCGGGCGCTGGGTCGCCGAGGGTGGCTATGATCCGGTCGCGGACGTCATGTTCAACGAGATGAATATCGACGGCTATTTCCTGGAATATGATTCCGACCGCGCCGGCGGCTTTGAGCCGCTGCGCTTCCTGCCCAAGGGCAAGACGGTGGTGCTTGGCCTCGTGACCACCAAGCGCGGGACGATGGAAAGCCCCGATGACCTCAAGCGGCGGATCGAGGATGCGGCGAAATATGCCGATATCGATCAACTCGCGCTCTCACCGCAATGCGGCTTCTCCAGCGGCATCGGCGGCAACATGATGGACATCGAGCATGAGAAGGCCAAGCTGGAGCTGGTCGTGCGCGTGGCGGAAGACGTCTGGGGCTGAGCCGCCGCGCGCCACGCATCATATGATCTTGTGCAGGGCGGCATCGGTTGGTGCCGCCCTTTTGCATGCGGTGTGGCGAAGGCGAAGCCGATTGACAGTCAGCGGGATAATTATCAAGAAGCTTTATATAAAGTAGATTGTCAATTTGAACGGCCGGAGGTCGGCGGGAGAGGGGGAGCATGAGCGGGCAGTCTCGATCCGATGAAGTCAGGCCGCAGCGGCTGCTCTATCTGCTCAAGCGCGGCTACACGGCGGGCAAGCTGGAGCTTGACGACGTGGTGCGGGCGCACGGGCTGACGACGAGCGATTTCACGATCCTCTCTTTCCTCAAACGCCTCGCGCCCTGCTCGGCGGCGGAGCTGGCGCGAGTGCAGCGGGTTACGCCGCAGGCGGCTACCCAGCAACTCGCCCAATTGCGCGAGAAGAACCTCATCACCAGCGAGACGAGCGAACTCAATCGCCGCATCTCGCTCATCAGCCTGACGCCCGAGGGGCAGGCACGGTTTGAAGCCGTCAATGCTGATGCGCGGCGGCTGGAAGAGCAACTCACGGCCGGGCTGGCGGAGCAAGAGCGCAAGACATTGCTCGATCTGCTCAGCCGTCTGGTCGTGTCCATGGAAGCGAAAGGACAATCCATCGATGACAAGTGAACACACTTATGAGGCCGTGAAGGTCACGCTGGATGACGGCATCGCCTGGGTATCCCTCAACCGCCCGGCCAAGCGCAATGCGATGAATCCGACGATCAACCGCGAGATGTGGCAGGTGCTCGATGAACTGGAGGTGCGGGATGATGTGGGTGTGGTCGTGCTCACCGGCGAGGGGGAGGCGTTCTCCGCCGGCATGGACCTCAAAGAGTATTTCCGGGAGACCGAGGGCGAATCCGCCATTGTACAGGCCCGCTTTCGCCGCGCCGCGACGGATTGGATGTGGCGGCGCCTGACGCACTATCCCAAGGCCACCATTGCGATGGTCAACGGCTGGTGCTTCGGCGGGGCATTCACGCCGCTGGTCGCCTGCGATCTGGCGATTGCCGCCGATGAGGCCACTTTTGGCCTTTCGGAGATCAATTGGGGGATCATCCCGGCGGGCAACGTCACGCGCGCCGTGGCGCAGGTGATGAACCACCGCGACAGCCTTTATTATATCATGACCGGCGATCCGTTCGACGGGCGCAAGGCGGCGGAAATGGGGCTGGTCAACCGCTCGGTGCCGTTGGCCGATCTGCGTGCCGAAACCGAGGCGTTGGCGCGCAAGCTACTCTCCAAGAACCCGACCATCCTGCGCCACGCCAAGTCCGCGTTCAAATATGTCGAGCGGCTGGATTGGGACACGTCCGAGGCGATGCTCGGCGCGATGGCGGCGACGGCGGCGGGTCAGGATACCGAGCGTGGGCGCCGCAAGGGGATGACGCAGTTTCTGGACGAAAAGTCCTTCAAGCCCGGCCTGGGCGGGTATCGCCGCGAGGATTGATCGCTCCTCGCGTGTAAGCGCCGAACCTCACCTGCTCCGCGTCCCCGCCTTGGGCAAGGGGCGCGGGGAGGGCGCCGGTCTCAATCCATCAGGACATTCAAGCCCCGGCTAGCGAGGGTTTCCCGCACTTGCTGCACCCGGACCTTGCTCCGGTCCAGATTCATGCCGCCTTCGCTCAGCAGGGCGCGCACCGCGTCCGTATCGACCTGACGCGGCGAAACGCCGTCGCGCACTGCCACGGCGGCGGCCACACCCGCGGCCTCGCCCATGGCGATGCATTCGGGCATCAACCGCACGCGCTGATGGGCCTCATTGTCGAATGAAACGGTCTTGCCCGCGACCAGCAGGTTCTCGATGCCTTGCGGCAGCAGACAGCGATAAGGCAGGCCCAGCACGACCACCGAGATCGGCATCTCGGTGAGGTCATGGCCCTTGCCGCCCTCGCTGCCATCGGGCTTGTGGCGAACCCAGCCTTTCACATTAGGGCCGCGATAGACCTTGAGGGCGATCTCGTCCGCAAAGGTGGCGCCATCGAAGATGTCGTCGCGGGTGAGCGTGTAGTCGCCGACAATCCGGCGGCTGTCCCGTACACCGATCTGCGGCGCCATATCGATCAGGAAGGCGTCCTCCATGCCGGGAATGCGCTTGACGAACGGTAGGAAATCGCGAGCCCGGCGGCGACCTTCGACCTCCGCGCCAGTAAGATCGGCGGCATCGGTGGGATCCCGATTGAGCACCTGTACGGCATAGAGATAGCCGATGCCATGGCGCAGATTGGCGGGCGTAGCACCAAAGATCGAGATATGGTGGCCGAATGTGCCGGGCAGGGCGCCTTCTTCCTTGCCCTGTGCCACCAGCGACTTCCAGCCGGTGAGGTGGACATATTGGGCACCATCGAGCGGATTGGCCGGCGTGCCCCACAGCTTGGAGAAATCGTCCGGGTTCGCGCGGGCGTGAGCCTGCATCCGCTCCCAGTCGACGCCGCCCATGCGGCACAACATCATCATGGGTTGTGGGTCTTCGCGCGGATGCATGGCGACGCCGGCGCGCGCGGCGACATCGGCATCCCCGCTGGCATCGATGATGACGTCAGCGAGAATGGCCTGCCGACCTGATTTGTTCTCGATGATGACGCCCTTGAGCGCATCCCCCTCACGGATCACGTCGACGACATTGGTGTTGAGCAGGAGATCGACGCCGGCTTCCACCAGCATGTCGAGCACCACCAGCTTAAGCATTTCGGGATCGTAGGCGAGGTTGAAATATTCCGGCAGGAAGGTCTCGGCCGCAGCATCATGCGCGGCAAGGCGCTGCTGCATCTCGCGCAAAATGCCGCTGATATTCTCGCAGCTGAGGAACTCGGTCACGAACGACATCGGCCCCGTGCCGCCGACGACGGCGTTGCGCTCGATCAGCAGCACTTCAGCGCCATTGCGGGCGGCGCGGATCGCCGCTGGGTATCCCCCTGCGCCGGCACCGACGACCAGAACCTGCGTGCGCCGTGCCACCGGGATCTCCCGTGCGGCCTCGGTGATGGTTTCCCGTGCGGTGGGAGCCCCGAATCTCTTCTCCATGTAAAAAATAATATAGTCATATGGTTTAAGCCGCAAGCCGCGATGCCGCTTGCAAAGAATATTATAGTTAGATAGTTCCGTTCGGCGACAGGAAGGGGTGACGCATGATAGCCGTGGACGAGCAGGAGTGGATCGAGGAGCAGCCGCAAGCGGTGCCGGTGGTTGATCGGGCCGCGGTGCTCGTGTGCGGAGGAGGCGCTGGCGGCGTCGCTGCGGCTGTCGCCGCCGCGCGCAACGGCGCGGACGTGCTGATGATTGAGCGGGATACAACCTTGGGCGGCACCGGGCCGCGCTCGTTCGTCACGGAATATCATCAAGCCTTCTTCACCGGCGGGATCATGAAAGAGGTGATCGAGCGGCTACGCGCCGATGGCGGCGCCGATCCGGACCTGGAGGACGGGCATTTCGCCGTGCCGTTCGACCCCGAAATCCTCAAATTTGTCCTCGCCGAACTGGTGGAGGAAGCCGGCGTGCGTGTGCTGCCGCAGACCTGGGTCACCGATGCGATCATCGAGGATGGCGCTGTGCGCGGCGTTGTCGTTGAGAACAAGGCCGGGCGGCAGGCCGTGCTGGCCGACGTGGTGATTGACGCGACCGGCGATGCCGATGTCGCGGCTCGGGCCGGAGCGCCGATGCAGGAGTATAATCACCCGCAGCCGATGGTCATGCTCTTCCAGATCGGCGGGGTGGATTATCGCCACAGTCAGGATCGCAAGGGCCGCACCGAGATGGTGAAGGCAGCCAAGGCTGCAGGCGTTCTGCTGGACGACGTCTATCTCGACAACTTCTCCAACTTCGGCATCGCGCCTTCCACACGGGCGGGGCAGATGGGCTATATCTACGGCGTCCGTGTGCTGCATCGCGACCCTTATGATGCCGACGAGCTGACGGATGCGGAGGTCCGGGCCCGGCAGGGCGTGCGCGCGTTCATGCCGTTCCTGCGCACTGTGCCGGGATTCGAGGAGGCCTATCTCATCAAAGCAGCGCCGATGATCGGGGTGCGCGATTCCCGGCGGATATTGGGCGACTACACGCTCACGCGCGACGACATATTGGAAGGCCTCTTCCACGCGGATGACATCTTCAAGCGTTACCACCGCCTGCCTGACACGCTTGGCTTCGTGCGTCACCCCTCGGATGGCAGCGAAACGACGGCGGCCTTTCGCGAGCGGCTGGCTAACGCCAAGATGGTCACGTCGGTGTTCGGCGTGCCCTTAGGCTGCCTGATGCCGCAGGGCATCGAGAATCTTCTGGTTGCCGGCAAGACCGTGTCGATGAGCTATGAGGCCCATTCGCGCTGTCGGCAGATCCCTGACTGCATGGCCTTCGGTCAGGCGGCGGGGACGGCGGCGGCGCTGGCTTGCCGGGACGGGGTGACGCTGCGCGAGGTCGCCATCGACGAATTGCAGGCGCTGCTGATCGCGCAGGGCCAGAACCTGGCCGATGGCGCGATCGATATCAGCAAGGCCAAGATCCACAATATGGTGCGGGATTAAGCGGATGAGCACGACGATCATGGAACGCACAGCGGGCGCAACGCGCGGTGAGATCATGCTGCCGGGCCGCCGAACCCCGGTCTATCGCGCGGTCGACGTGCTGGTGTGCGGCGGCGGATTGTCCGGCGTAGCGGCGGCTGTGGCGGCGGCGGGGGGCGGGGCGCGCACGCTGTTGGTGGAGCGCAACGTGGTGCTGGGCGGCAATGGCCCCTTGTCCTTCGATATCGCCCTTACGCCCGCAGAACAGGGCATCGCGGCCGAGTTGGTCAGCCGGCTGGAGCGAAACGGCGATGCCGGGCCGGACCTTCTCGGCGATGGTCTGGTTCACGATGCCGAGGCACTCAAATATGCGCTGCTCGATTTCGCGCAGGAGGCGGGGGTGCAACTGCTGTTCTCCAGTTGGGCGGCCGATCCCATCGTGGAAAAGGGCGTCGTGCGGGGCGCGATGGTCGAGAACAAGTCCGGGCGCTTCGCTGTCCCGGCCGGCGCGGTCATCGACGCCACCGGCGATGGCGAACTGGCGATGCGGGCGGGCGCTGCAATGCGCGGGCTGGACGAGCCCGCCAGTATCGCCATGAATTACCGGATTGGCGGCGTCGCGTTCGATGCGGTGCTGGACGGACAAGCGACATGGCCTGCCCGCCTCGCCGAGGCGAAGGCGCGGGGCGTGCTGTCGCCCGATCAGCCGGACCGACTCGTGCTCTATGGGGTAACGTCAGCGGGTCGGGGCAGGGGCGTGGCCTATGTGCGCGGGCCTTCCATGCAGGTTGATGGGGCAACCAGCGTCGCGCAACTGGGCGCGCAGGAGGCGCGGGCGCGGACATTGATCCGCGAGATCCTGCCGCTCCTGCGGACCCTGCCTGGACTCGAAGCGAGCTTTCTGATCGACGTCGCGGGTGCCATGCAGGCCGCGCGCCTTCGCCATGTCGTGGGCGCACATGTGCTCGGCGTTGAGGATGCGCCACTGAAGAGCGATAGTGCGCTCATCGATGCGGCACTGCGCCCCCGCGAGTTGAGCGGGCTGTTCGTCACCGGGCGGGCTGTCTCTGCCGATCCGCGCGCCTGGGCCGCGTTGGGCACGAGCGGATCGTTGCAGCTCGGTGAGCGGGCGGGCGCGCTTGCGCTCGCGCATCTGGCAGCGCGGTCCGCTGCCTGATCGCGGCAGAACTCGGCAATGGCGTCAGCGCTGAAGATTTCGTAGAAGACGCTCCCCCGGCAGCGCGGGGTTTGGGGCGGAGCGTCTTCTTTTTCATGGATTCATCGACCAACACCGATCGCGGCTCCGGCGCCCGCATGATTGCGCTGCTCAAACTGATCGGCGAAAGTGACGGCGATTGCGCGCTCAAGGATCTTGCCGCGGGCACGGGAATGCCGGCCAGCAGCGTGCATCGGCTGTTGCAGATGCTGATCCGCGGCGGGTTGGTAGAGCGGGGCGACGGCACATCCTATCGGGCCGGGCGTGAACTGTTCAGGCTGTCCGCCAACATTCTGAGCCGCAGCCATTATGTCGCGGCAGTGCGCCCATTCCTCCGCACCCTGTGGGCGGGCTGGCAGGAGACGGCGGTATTCTGCACCTATGATGCCCCCCATCATCGCGCCATCGTCTCCGAGCGAATCCTCACGCCGCACACGCTGCGTCATGTGCTGGAGCCCTATACTGATCTTTCGCTGACCTGGGGTTCCCTAGGCCGCGCCATTCTCGCCCATCTGGAGGCGGAGGATTTGGCGGCGGCGCTGGCGCAGAGCCCGGTGGGGCCTTTGACCGGCGCCCCAACGCCGCCGCCCGAGGTGCTGGTGGAGGAACTGGCCGCCATTCGGGAGCGGGGCTGCGCGATCTTCTACAGTCAGGAGGCCGATGTCGCGGGCATCGCGGCGGCTGTCTTCCGCAGCGGCAATGCGGTGATTGGGTCGATCGGCCTCACGATGCCGGCCAAGCGCTTCGGCACGATGGACCGCGAGCGCATGGCTGGTGAGGTCATGGCGGCGGCCCGCACGCTCAGCGCTACCTTCGGCCACGCCTCCGCCGAGGCCTGACGCCCGCCCTGGCGGGCCAGGACGGGTCGTCAGGGTTAGGCGGGATCAGGCTGGCGGGAGGTGGAAGACCTGCGCGGCATTGCGATGGCAGACCGCCTCGCGTTCTTCTCCGTCAAGCGGGGCGTGGTTGATGAAGGTGACGGAGGGCTCCATCTCCTCATAGGGATAGTCGATCGCCCAAAGCACGCGGTCTACACCCAGTACGTCGATCGCGTAGCGCAAGGCCGGGCCATGCTCCACGCCGCTGGTGGTGATGTACACGTTGCGCTTCATGACTTCGGAGGGCTTGAGCTTGCTGCCATAGGCATCGCGCCGGCGCTCGAACCAATGATCCGTGCGCCACAGGTGGAACGGGATGTTTTCACCCATATGGCCAATCACGATCTTGAGGTTGGGCAGCTTGTCGAACACACCGCTGAGGATCAGCCGCATGGCATGGGTGCCGGTTTCGGCAGCATAGCCCCAGATCGCCGATTGCAGCCGATGATCGCGGAAGGGCTCCGCCATGCCGTCCGAAGGGCAGCGCGGGTGGATGTAGATCGGCCGGTCGAGCGCGGCGGCGGCCTCCAGGATCGGCATGAACTTGGGGTCGTCCAGATACTCGTTATTGGTGTGCGAGTTCACGATGAAGCCGCTGAAACCGAGCTTATTGACCGCGCGCTCCATTTCCTTGGCGGCCCGTGTCGGGTCTTGCGGCGCGAAGGACGCAAGGCCGGCGAAGCGTTTTGGGTGAGCGCGGACCACCTCGGCAAGCCGATCATTGGCAAGCTCGGCCATGGCGACGGCCTGATCGGCGCGGAACATCTGCAGGCCCGGCGAGGTGAGCGAAAGTATCTGCATGTCGACACCTAGGCGGTCCATTTCCGCGAGCCGCTCCGTCACGTCGCGCAGGCGGCGAGTGAGGCGGTCCGGTCCGCGAGAACCAAGCGGGTTAATCAGCTGCGCGTCCAGATTGGGCCATGTTCCGGTGGCAAGGGCGGCCAGCGCGTCCTGATGCTCGGCAATCGTCCAGGCTTCCTCGACGGCGATCCGTCGCGCGGGTGCCGCGGCCGGGGGCGGTCGCATCGTGCGCGCGGTCGCGGTGCCGGTCATTGCGCTCATGGCACCGCCAGCGGCGAGTCCGCCTGCCAAAAGCTGCCGTCGATCGAACTCTGCCATTCATCCCTCCTCATTTTTCTTGGGCGGAAGCTACGGCGGCGCGGCGACAAGTCAAGGCTATAATTCCAATATACGGAACAAGACTTCTGAAATATGGAATAAATTTGACATGCGCGCCGAGCGTTGCCATGGTCCCGCCCGATAACAGCCCGACGCACGGGCGTTCTGACATTGGAGGAGAGCGATGATGAAAAAGGCAGATCTTTTGTTGCAGGCCGCGAGCGCCTTGACGCTGGGCGCCGCAACCCTGGCGACACCCGCCATGGCGCAGGATGCCCCCGCTCCCCAACAAAGCGCTGCACAGCAGGCCGATGCCGATGACATCGTGGTGACCGCGCAGTTCCGCTCGCAGCGTCTGCAGGATGCGCCGCTGGCCATCACCGCCGTCTCCGGCGACATGCTGGAAGCGCGCAGCCAGACGAGCATCGCTCAGGTCGCCGCACAGGCGCCCAACGTCAATCTCGCCGAAGCGCCGGCCACCTACGGCCCATCGATCCAGGCGTTCATTCGCGGCGTCGGCCAGTCGGATTCGACGTTCGCACTGGAGCCGGGCGTCGGCCTCTATGTCGATGACGTCTATTACTCGACGCTGCAGGGCTCGATGCTCGATCTGCTGGACCTCGACCGGGTGGAAATCCTGCGCGGGCCGCAGGGCACGCTTGCCGGGCAAAATTCCATCGGCGGCGCGATCAAGCTCTATTCCAAGAAGCCGGACGGTTCGGGTGGCGGCTATGTCCAGGCAACCTACGGTAGCTTCAACCGCACCGAGGTGCGCGGCGGCCTGAACCTGACCGTCGTGCCCGATCAGCTCTTCCTGCGCGTCTCCGGTGCCGGGGTGAAGAAGGACGGCTACGTCACCCGCTACGATTATCGCTGTACGCATCCGACTTCGCCGGTGCGCACCTTCGCGATTTCCGACAATTGCAAGCTCGGCACCGAGGGCGGCAAGTCCTATGTCGCCGGCCGCGGGACGTTGCGCTGGACGCCCAATGACGCGGTCGACATTTCGATCATCGGCGACATCACCCGCGATGACAGCGAGTCCGCGCCCTCCACGCTGCTCTACGTCGGCACGCTGACGGGGCCGGGGTCGAGCGCGACTGCCCCTTATGTCATCGACGGCGTCCGCTATGGTACGGCCACCGGCTCGCCCTTCATCAGCTATTCGCCCTATGGCAACTTCGCGCAGGATACGTTCACGACCAGCCCGTTCGTGAGCTATGAGAATTACCTCAACTACGCTCCGCGTGATGGCACGGCGCCTTATGCGGCGCCAGCGAGTAACTCGCTCGATACCTGGGGCCTCTCAGGCAACATCACCATCGATGTCGGCGATCTGAGCATCACCTCGATCACGGCTTATCGTAGCTATAATTCGGTGTTCACATCGGCCGAGTCCTCGCCGATCAACATCGCGCTGACGGCCAATGACGTGAACCACAATCAGTTCAGCCAGGAACTGCGCGCCAGCGGTGCTATCGGTACGCTGCTGAACTATACGGTGGGCGGCTATTATTTCGAGGGCACCAGCGACGGCGGCTCGCGTGTCCAGCTTCCCACGCTGGAATTTCGCCAGAACGACCATGTCGAATCCCAGACCATCGCTGCCTTCGCCAATGCCGAACTGCATCTGACGGAGAAGCTGACGCTGATCGGCGGCCTGCGCTACACGGACATTACCAAGAGCTTCCAATATGCGCGCAAGGGCAATCCGGGGAACATCTACGGCGGTAATGCGCCGCCGTCGCTCGCCCCGCTCGATGGGCTGGTGCGGACGTTCAAGGGCGATCGTCTCGATTATCGCGGTGTCATCCAGTATCGCTGGACGCCCGACTTCATGACCTATGCGCAGATCGCGACGGGCTTCAAGAGTGGCGGCGCCAACCCGCGGCCGTTCTTCCCGGCGCAGGCGCTGACGCATGATCCCGAGACGCTGACCGCCTATGAAGTCGGTTTCAAGAGCGACCTGTTCGACCGGCTGCTGCGCCTGAACGTCTCCGGCTTCCTCAACAAGTATAACGACATTCTGGTCAGCGTCTCGACCTGTCCGACGGTGCCGGCCGCGCCCTGCGCATTGCCGCTCAACGCCGGCAAGGCGGATGTGAAGGGCTTCGAGGTCGAGGCGACGCTGCGCCCGGTTCGCGGCCTGCTGATCGATGCCTCGCTCGGCTATCTGGACTTCGACTACAAGTCGATTTCCGCCATCGGCCAGAGCGCTGGCATCAACCTCGATATGGACGCGCCCTTCGTGCAGGAATGGCGCTGGAGCGTCGGCGGGCAGTACAAGATCGAACTGGGTGATGCCGGCTCGCTGACCCCGCGCATCGACGTCAATTCGCAGAGCCCCTATTTCTCGACGGCGATCAACCGCGCGCCGTTCAACCAGGTGGAAGGGCGCACGATCGTGAATGCGCGCCTCACGTATCGCGATGTGGCCGAGGATTGGCAGCTCTCGCTTGAGGTCACCAACCTCACCGACCGGCTCTATTATGACGGCCTGTTCGACAATCGCGGATCGACCCAGTCCATCCAAGGGCGCCCGGCGCGTCCGCGGGAATGGGCTGTCACCATCAAGCGCAATTTCTGATAGATGATGACCCCGGCCGGTCTTGCGCCGGGGTCTTGGAAGAGGAGCTTCGAGATGAACATCCAAGTGTCTCACAAGGGGCAGGCCGCCGATCAGGCGACCGGCACGATCGTGGCGGGTTTGCCCATGCCCGAATTCAAGCGGATCACCGTCGAGCCGATCTCCGGCGCGTGCGGCTGCGAGATCAGCGGTGTGGACCTGCGGGAGCCGCTGGATGACGAGACGCTCGCCGAAGTGATGAAGGCGTTCGAGCATTTTCTGGTCATCGTGTTCCGCGACCAGGATCTGACGCCCGAGCAGCACAAGGCGTTCACGCGCTACTTCGGCCCGATCACCGAGCTGCCGCAGGCGCCGACCTATGGCGAGCATCAGGATATGCAGGAAGTGCGCCGCGAAGCGCATGAGCCGGAGAACGTCGTTCCCTCCTTCGAGCACTTCCACACGGACAGCCCGTTCCTGCTGCAGCCGCCGCTCTGCGTGGTGATGCGCGCGCTGGAAGTGCCCAAATTCGGTGGCGATACCGCCTTCTCGAACGGCTACCTCGTCTATGAGCATCTTTCCGATGCCATGAAGGAACTGCTCGACGGGCTCGAGGTCGTTTACTCAGGCAAGGAAATCTGGGCGCGCAATGAGAAGCTGCCGCCCGAGAAGCGCCTGCGCCTGCGTGAATCGCACGGGTTCAGCGAAGACGAGCTGGAGAATATCCACCCGGCGGTGCGTGTTCACCCGGTCACCGGTCGCAAGGCCCTGTTCGCGACCACGGCCTATTTCAAGCGCTTCGTTGGCTGGACGGAGGCGGAGAGTCAGGCGCTGCTCGGCTATCTCCAGAGCCTTGCCCAGCACCTGCATTATCATTGCCGCGTGAAATGGAAGAAAGACACATTGATTGTCTGGGACAATCGTTTCTTGCTTCATCGTGGCGTCCATGATTTCAAGTACGAACGTCGGCATCTCATCCGCACGACGGTCATGGGCGAGAGGCCGATCGGCCCGAAAGGCCCCAGGAAGGATTGAAATTACCCCATGAAAGTCAGTGCTGCCATCGCCAACATCCTCAAGCGTGAGGGTGTAGACGTCATTTTCGGTTATCCGCGCAACGCCGTGCTGGAGGATGCCGCCGCAATCGGCATCCGCCCGGTCATCGTCCGCCAGGAGCGGACCGGCGTTCACATGGCCGATGCGCTGTCCCGCCTGACGCGGGGCAAGCGCATGGGCGTGTTCGCCATGCAACATGGGCCGGGGACGGAAAATGCCTATGGCGGGGTGGCACAGGCTTACTCCGAATCCGTGCCCGTGTTGGTGCTGCCGCAGGGCTATGCCCGCCGCATCGCCTTCGTGCCGGACAATTTCAATGCCAGCGTCTCGATGCGGGATGTGACCAAGCATGCCGAGCCGATCACGGTTGCGGCAGAAACGCAGAACATCATGCGCCGCGCCTTCACGCAGCTGCGCAATGGCCGTCTGCGCCCTGTGCTGGTCGAGATGCCCTGGGACGTGCTGGGCGAAGAAATCGACGCGCCCGAGAGCTATCAGCCGGTTGTCACCACCCGCTATGCGCCCGAGCCAGACGCGGTGAAGCGAGCAGCCGAGGCGCTGGTCGCCGCAAAGCGCCCGGTGATCTACGCCGGGCAGGGCGTGCACTGGGCCGAGGCCTATGAGGAACTGAAGGCGCTGGCCGAGTTGTTGGCCATCCCGGTTTCCACCAGCCTTGAAGGCAAGAGTGCATTCGACGAGACGCATCCACTGGCGCTCGGTTCGGGCGGTGCGGCTATTTCGGGCCAATTGCGGCATTTCCTCGATGAGGCGGACCTCATCTTCGGCATCGGCTGCAGCTTCAGCGAGACGGCGTTCGGCGTGAAGATGCCGCAGGGCAAGCGGGTGATCCATTCGACGCTCGATCCGGCTGACTTCAACAAGAATGTGCCCTGCGAGATGGCGCTGGCCGGCGATGCCAAGCTGACGCTGGGGATGCTGCTCGAGGCGTGCCGCGCGCTGGTGTCAGCGCCACGCGACGCCGGGCCGGTGGCCGCGGAAATCGCCAAGGTCGAGAAGGACTGGCTAGCGAAATGGCTGCCGCTCCTTGAGAGCGACGATGCGCCGATCAGCCCCTATCGCGTGCTCTGGGATCTTCAGAAGACCGTGGATGTCGCCAACACCATCATCACCCATGATGCCGGCAGCCCGCGCGATCAGCTGACGCCCTACTGGAAGTCGATCACGCCACTCAGCTATATCGGCTGGGGCAAGTCCACGCAGCTTGGCTATGGCCTTGGCCTCGCCATGGGCGCCAAGCTTGCCTGCCCGGACAAGCTGTGCATCAACGTGTGGGGTGACGCTGCCATCGGCTTTACCGGAATGGACTTCGAGACGGCGGTGCGCGAGCGCCTGCCGATCCTGTCGATCCTGCTCAACAATGAGGCGATGGCCATCGAACTGCCGGTCATGCCGGTCGCGACCGAGCGCTTCCGGGCGACGGACATTTCCGGCCATTATGCCGATTTCGCCAAGGCGCTTGGCGGCCATGGCGAGCGCGTCACGCGTCCGGAAGAGATCGTCCCCGCCATTCACCGCGCGCTGGCCGCGATCGAGGCGGGGCAACCGGCGCTGATCGAATTCATAACCGCGAAGGAAACGCGCGCTTCGCGACTATAAAAGCGGGCGACCATAACCGGGTGACTATAAACTGGGAGAGATGCGATGGCCGAAACAACGGCGCCCCCGACTGGCTCTGGTCCTGACGGGAGCGTGAAGGATTGGAACTTCAGCGCCGTTTACGGCCTCGGGTTCCTCACACTGGTTTCGGCCTTCAATTATCTCGATCGCTCCCTGCTGGGGCTGGCGCTGCCCTCCATCAAATCGGAGATGCACGTCTCGGACACCGCCCTCGGGCTGGTGTCCGGCCTGGCCTTCCTCCTGTTCTACTCCATCCTCGGCGTGCCCATTGCCTGGGCGGCGGATCGCTACAACCGGCGCAATATCATTGCTGTCGGCTTCGCTTTCTGGAGCCTGATGACGATGGTGACCGGCTGGGTGGCCAACATCTGGCAGCTCGCCATCGCGCGCTTCCTCATGGGCGCGGGCGAGGCGTGCGGCATTGCGCCGTCCAATTCGATCATATCCGACCTGTTCCGCGCGGAGCGCCGCCCGCTGGCCTTCTCGATCTTCGGTACGGCCGTCTCGATCTCATCGATCCTCTTCTTCCCTATCGTCGGCTGGGTGGGCCATGAACATGGCTGGCGCGCGATGTTCGTCGTGGCGGGCATGCCGGGCGTATTCCTGGCGTTGCTGTTCTTCCTCACCGTCAAGGAACCGGAGCGCGGGGCGTCCGAAGCCAAGCGCATCGAGCGTGCGGCGCGGGAAAGCTTCAAGGCGAGCATGGCCTTTCTCGCCAAGCAGCGTGCCTATGTCTTTCTGGTCATCGGCGCCACGCTGATGGGGCTGAATGTCTTTGCCGCAAGCGTGTGGACGCCGACATTCCTGACGCGCGTCCATGGCCTGACATTGGTGGAAGTGGCCGCCACCATCGGCCCGATCCGGGGTGTGTTCGGCGTGGCCGGCGTGGTGCTGGGCGGTCTGCTGATCGACCGGTTGAGCCGCAAGGCCAGCCACTGGCGCATGACCTTGCCGGCGATCACCTGTCTGCTTGCCGCGCCTGCTGAGCTGATCTTCCTGCTCGCCGAGGATACGGCGGTTTGGCTGGCGGCTTATGCGGCCTCGGCGTTCCTCCTGCTGATCCATCAGGGCCCGGTGTTCGCGGCGGTCATGAGCGTGGCGAAGCTGAGGATGCGCGCTGTCGCAACGTCCATCCTGCTGTTCAGCGCTGCGCTGATCGGGCAGGCGCTCGGCCCGCTGGTCGTGGGCTATCTGAATGACGTGCTGCACCCCACGCTGGGTGATGTGGCCGTGCGCTATTCGATGCTGGTCATCGTCGTGACGGCGCTGTTGGCGGGGGTGATGTTCCTGCTCGCTGGGCGGTCGCTGGAGGCAGACGCGAAGCGGGCCTTGGCGGACGCCTAAGAGGCGAGAAGGGCAGACGCTCGCTCCTCGCTAGATTAGACTGCAGATCACGGACGGGAGTTGGTGGCCGGGTCAGACCCAAGGCTGCCAACTCCCGCGTCGTTTCTGATCACAGACCAGTCGCCGCTCGGCCCAACTGCGGCACCAAGCGCGCATAAGGACTGCCGATTCAGCACACGCAAGGGAAGTCGCGGTCATCCACGTTGCAGAACCCAAAAGTTGTAAATCTCAACACTGACCGCAAATCATGTGTTGCAAATCACTCGCAATATCCTAATTGGTGCGACCGACTCGCAATAGCGATCGATGACACCAACTGGGGAACGCCGCATGAGTAAATCCGCCAATCTCACTTCCTTTCTCGCGCTTGGCTGCGTCAGCGCCGTCGCGTTTGCAGCGCCGGCTGTCGCGCAGGATGGCGAGCAGGGGCGCCGTCTGGGCGGGATGACCGTGACCGACACGGCCATCGATGAGTCCGAGATCAAGGTCGAGCGGGCGGAGTCGCCCAAATATACGCGTCCGCTGCTGGATACGCCGCAGACGGTGACGGTGATCGGCGCCAAGACGCTGCAGCAGCAGAACCTGCTCACGCTACGCGAAGTGCTGAGCACCGTGCCCGGCATCACCTTTGGCGCCGGCGAGGGCGGCTTCGGCTATGGCGACCGCATCAACCTGCGCGGCTATTCGGCCAACAACGATATCGCGGTCGATGGCGTCCGCAGCGGCGCAATCATGAACCGCAACGAGACCTATAATATCGAGCAGGTCGAGGTCGCCAATGGCGCGAACTCGGTGTTCAGCGGCGCGGGCTCGGTTGGCGGGTCGATCAATCTGGTGACCAAGAAGCCGCTGGCGGACGACAAGATGTCGGTTCAGGCCGGCGTCGGCACGGACAATTATTATCGCGGCACCGTCGATCTCAACAAGCGCGTGAGCGACATGATCGCGGTGCGGCTGAACGCGGTCTACCACAAGAACGACGTGCCCGGCCGGGACGTGGAGTTCTACGAGCGCTGGGGCGTGGCGCCGGCTGTCACCATCGGCATCGACGGGCCGACCAGCCTGACGCTGCAATATGAGCATCTCGACGACAAGGGCATGCCGCAATACGGCCTGCGCTATTATGCGGCTCAGGGCGGCTATCTGCCCGACTTCAACCAAAGCGCTTATTACGGCTTTGCCAATGTCGACACGCAGCAGTCAGTCACGGATTCGGTACAGGCGATTTTCTCGCACGAACTGAGCGACACGGTGAAGGTGCGCAATCTCACCCGCTATGAGAATGTCAGCCAGTACACCGTTACCAGCCAGCCCACGGGCACCTTCTGCCTGGCGAGCGGTCTGCAGCCGGATGGCAGCGCCTGCACCGTCGCGATCGGCAGCAGCACGCTGGTCGTCCCTGCAGGCTATTATCTGCCGACTGGGGGCCGCGGCACGGCGCGCCACATCCGCAACGAAACCGCCTATAACCAGCTCGACCTGAGCGCTGAGTTCGCGACGGGCGGCATCGAGCACACGCTCGTTCTCGGCGGATCGCTGCTGTGGGAGCGTTATACGCTGAACAATGGCAGCATCCTGCGCGGTGCCGACGGCAGCAATCCCTATGCCGCCCCGAATTATTATCCGCTCACCAACATCGCCAATCCCGGCGCCGTCCTCACGGGACCGGTCGCACCGGCAGGAACGCTGGCGCGCGTCTATGGCAGCAACATCTACACTGGCCCCCAGAACTACATTCAGACCGGCTACAATGTTGGCGAGCAGACCAGCTATGCGGCCTATTTGTTCGATACCATGAAGCTTTCGGACATGTTCGAGATCAACGGCGGCGTGCGCTATGAGCGGTTCGAGGGATCGACCCAGACGCGCAACGTGACCACCGGCGTGGTGACCGGCCCGTTCGAGGCGAAGGACAATCTCTTTTCCTGGCGTGTCGGCGCGGTGTTCAAGCCGATGCCAAACGTCAGCGCCTATGTGGCGGTCGGTAATTCGCGCACACCGTCCAAGGGTTCGGTTGATGGCAGCTGCGCTGTCAACACCTGCAACGTCGAACCGGAATCGGCGAAGAATTACGAAATTGGCGTGAAGGCCGATCTGTTCGACGCCAAGCTGCAACTCGCAGCGGCGGTGTTCCGCAATGAGCGCGACAAGTATCGCGTGGCCTCGGGCGATCCCACGATCCCCGATCAGGTGCTCGATGGCCGCTCGCGGGTGAACGGCGTGTCGCTGAGCGCCACGGGCAACATTACCGAAGCTTGGTCGATCTTCGCCAACTACATGTATCTGGATAGCAAGCTGATCCAGGGCGTGTCCGACTTCTGTCTGGCCAATCCGGTAAGCTGCGGCAACACGGTGGCCAATCCCGATCCGACGGCCGGCACGGCGCTCTCGGCAACGCCTAAGCATTCGGGCAGCCTGTTCACCACCTACAAGTTCCCGTTCGGTCTCGAAGTGGGCTATGGCCTGACCTATCAGGGTCGCCACTCGATGAACCCGACGGCGACGCCGGTCTATTATGTGCCTGCCTATACGCTGCATCGGATCATGCTGGCCTATCCGGTGACCGAGCGGTTGCTGGCGCAGGTGAACGTGCAGAACGTGACGGATGAGGACTATGTCACCACGGTGCGGACCAATGTGAACAACAGCTGGGCGCAGCCGGGGGTGGGGCGGTCCGCCGTATTCAGCCTGACCTACAGCTACTGAGTGTGGGGGGCAGGGGCGAACCGACCCAAAGCGGTTCGCCCCTGATCCACATCAATGATCCGACGAACGTCTGGTAATATTGATTCGCATTATTGACGGAATGGGCCTGTTCGTTGATAGCGGCAGGCGAAAAGGGGTGTCCGCGGTGATCATTTCACACTCGGCAAGTCAGGGGCGCTATGGGCAGGGCAGGCGGTTCAATCCGCTGGTCGTGCTGCTCGTCATCCTGATCCATGCCGGGTTGTTCGCGCTTGTGACCCGCCTCGGGCCCAGTTTCAAGGTCGGTGAGGCGCCCAAGGTCTTCACGGTCAATCTGATCTCTTCGCCGCCGCCTCCGCCGCCCGTCGACGCGCCGCCACCGCCGCCCGCCGCGCCGGAGGTGGTTGTGCCGCGGCCACAGATCGATATTCCACGGATTGATCCGCCGATGGTGGCCGCAAGGCCGGATATTCCGGTCGTCCCCGTCATGGCACCGGGGCCGCCGGCGCCGCCCAGTCCGGCCGCCGCACCGGTCTCAGTGCCCTCGGTCACCGACGGCGGCGACCTGGGCACGCAAATGGTGGCCGGCAAGGCGCCGCGTTACCCCATTGAGAGCCGCCGCAAGCGGGAGCAGGGCGTGGTCCTGCTGGCCTTGACCGTGGGCCTCGATGGCTGCGTGGAAGATATCAGGATCGCGCGCAGCAGCGGTTTCACTCGGCTGGACAAGGCCGCGCTCGATGCCGTCAAGCGCTGGCGCTGGCGGCCCACCTTGCGTGATGGCCAGCCGGTTTTTGTGAAAGGCGTGGTGGAAATCCCCTTCGTCATTCAACCCCAAGACAACGCATAAGGCGCTTCATGCTGATCCCCATTCCAGAGGTGCTCGACGGGCCGACGCTCGCCAAGGTGCGTGATCTCGTCGATTCCGCCGCGTGGGTAGATGGCAACGTCACCTCCGGCCATCAGTCGGCGCTGGCCAAGAACAATCTTCAGTTGCCAGAGGAGGCGCCGCAGGCCCAACAGGCCGGCGAGATCATCCGCGACGCGCTGGGCCGCAATCCTTTGTTCATTGCCGCAGCGCTGCCGCTCAAGATCTTTCCGCCCCTGTTCAACAGCTATGCGGGTGGGCAGTCCTTTGGCGTGCATGTCGATAATGCCGTGCGGATCCAGGCCGGCACCGGCTTTCGCGTCCGCTCGGACCTGTCCATGACCATCTTCCTCGAGCGGCCCGAGGCCTATGATGGCGGTGAGCTGACAGTCGAGACGCAATTCGGCGTGCAGCAGGTCAAGCTGCCGGCCGGCCATGCCGTGCTTTACCCCTCATCCTCCCTGCATCGGGTGGAGCCGGTGACGCGCGGTCGCCGGGTGGCGAGCTTCTTCTGGCTGCAATCGATGATCCGCGACGACGGTGAGCGGCAGATCCTGTTCGATCTCGACAGCAGCATCCAGCAACTGGCCGCCACGCTGGGGCAGGGCCATGCCGAAGTGATCCGCATGACTGGGGTCTATCATAATCTGCTGCGCCGCTGGGCGGACGCCTAGAGCCAGCGACCGCCCTCAGGCTCGCTCAGCCTTTCGGCGTCAGCTTGAGCATCCGGCCCTTGGGGCTGTCCTCGAGCAGCCAAAGCGCGCCGTCCGGCCCGACCCTCACATTGCGCAGCCTCATTCCCATGCGCCAATGATCGGCCTTGGTCGCCGTTTCGCCATCGAGCGAAATCCGCACCAGCGCCTGACCGGACAGGCCGGTGATGAACAGCGAGTTCTTCCAGCCCGCGAACAGGTCGGCATTGTAGTAAGCCAACGAGGACGGCGCGAGCGAGGGGTTCCAGTAGAGCTTGGGCTTCTCGAACCCGTCATCGGCGCTGTGGTCCGGGATGGGGCGCTTGTCATAATGGTCGCCATAGGAGCGGGTTGGCCAGCCATAATTCCCGCCGGCCTTGACGAGGTTCAGCTCGTCGCCGCCCAGCGGGCCCATTTCGACCTGCCACAAACGCTCATTCGCATCGAAGGCGAGGCCGGTCAGATTGCGCTGGCCATAGGTCCAGATAGCGGGATGGAAGCCCTTGGCCGCCAGCGGATTGCCGGCAGCGGGCGTCCCGTCCAGATTGAGATGCAGCACCTTGCCGAGCGTCGACTTGGGGTCCTGCGCCGGGTCGAACTTGGCCCGCTCGCCATTGGTGAAGAACAGACTGCGCTTGTCCGGCGCGATGGCGATGCGGCCGGAATAATGGGCGCCGCTCACCATATTGGGCGTCGCGCGGAAGATGATCTTGACATCCTTGAGCGCGCCGCTTGCTTCATCAAGCGTGGCGGTGGCCAGCGCGGTGCCGGTTTCCTTGCCTTCGCCGGGTTCGGAAAAGCTGAAATAAATCTGGCGACTGGCGGTGAAGTCCGGTGCGAGCACCACGTCCATCAACGCGGCCTGGCCCTCGCTGACGACGGTCGGCGTGCCCAGCAGTACCGTCTTGTCGCCCGTGCGGGGATCGAAAAGGACCATCGCCCCGCGCTTCTGGGTCACCAGCTGCTTCCCATCAGGCAGGAAGGCCATCGACCAGGGATAATCGAAGGTGGCCACCTCGGTGATCGTGAAGGGCAATTGGGAGAGGTCGACCTTGGCCGGAGCGGGGGCGGTAGGCGGTATCGCAGGGGTGGTCTGGGCGAGCGCGGGCGATGCGACGCCCAGGGCCAGAGCCGCCCCCAAGGTGATGCGGTGCGGACGGAATGACATAGGCGCTCTTCTCCAGTCGGTCTTTTGTTGAGCCGGCCCATAAGCGGTGGGCCGGCCCGGAGCAATGACCGAGGCCGCGCGCGCCTTGACCGAGCGCGAAGCGGCGCGCGGCTGGATCAGGCTGCGGGCGTCAGCTTGAGGAGGCGGCCATTTTCTCCGTCCTCAAGCAGCCAGATCGCGCCGTCCGGTCCGGCGCGTACCGCGCGGATGCGCGCGCCCATGTCCCAGTGATCGACCTTGGTCGCGGTTTCGCCATCAAGCGCGATGCGGTCGAGCGACTTGCCGGAGAGGCCGGTGATGAACAGTGAGTTCTTCCACTGCGGGAAGAGGTCGGCATTGTAGTAATCCAGTCCCCCGGGCGAGATGGCCGGCACCCAAAAGACCTTCGGCGCTTCATAGCCGTCGCCCGGCTGATGGTGCGGGATGGCCTTGCCGTTATAATGATTGCCCATGGAGGCGTTGGGCCAGCCATAATTGAGGCCGGGCTTGATGAGGTTGATCTCATCGCCATGGCGCGGCCCCATTTCCATTTCCCACAGGCGCCCATCGGCATCGAAGACAATGCCGAGCAGATTGCGGTGGCCATAGGACCAAACGGCCGGGTGGAAGCCCTTCGCCGCGAGCGGATTGCCGGCTGCCGGGCTGCCATCAAGGTTGAGGCGCAGGACCTTGCCGAGCGTCGCGCCCGGCTCCTGCGCCGGCGTCATCAACTGGCGGTCGCCAGCGGTGAAGAAGAGACGGGTCTTGTCCGGCGAGAAGGCGATTCGGCCGGAATAATGGCCACCCTTGTCGGAGCGATCGTCGCCCCGGAAGATCACCCGCACGTCGCTCAGTGTCGCTGCTGTCGGGTCCAGCTTTGCGGTCGCCAGAGCGACGCGGCTTTTCTTGCCCTCGGCGGCTTCCGAAAAGCTGAAATAGATCGTCTTGCTGGTCGCATAATCTGGCGCGAGCCGCACATCCATGAGCGCCCCCTGATCGTCGCTCTTCACGCTGGGCGTGCCGCTCACCGTCTGCTTGCGACCGCTTTGCGGATCGAGCAGGATCAGCGCGCCTTCCTTCTGCGTGACCAGCATGTGCCCGTCCGGCAGGAATTCCATGGCCCATGGGGAAGCGAACTGCGCGACTTCCGTGGTCTGGAACGGTGCGCCGCTTGCCGCCTTGACCGCATCGGGCGCGGACGCGCTGCCGCAGGCGACAATGGCGAGGCTGAAGGCGCAGGTCAGGCCGAGCTTGCGGACATTCATGGGCGGATCTCCGGCGAGGGGTGGGATGTCCGACCATAGCGACAAGAGCGGCGGGACGGTAGGCCGTTCTATAACAATGGCTTGGCGCACACCGTTGACCAAGACGAAGCATAGAGGCACGACCGCTGGCGCGGAGATGCTGACAAAAAAGGGGAGCCGAAGCTCCCCTTTCTCATATCGACTTTTCCTGAGCGATCAGGCGAAGCTGATGGTCGCGTTGGTCTTGCGACGACGCATGGCGTAGCCGGTGACGGCCAGACCGCAGATCATCATGCCCCAGGTGGCCGGCTCAGGAACCGGAGCGGACGTCTGCGTGACGGCGTAGGTGATACCGTTGACCTTGAAGCTGTCGTTGCTGCCCGAGTTGGAGAAGGCTGCAGCCACATAGAACAGGTTGCCGGACAGATTGTTCGGGTTGATATCCCGGTTCTGGTCCTGACCATTGCCGTTCGACAGGATCGTGGTGCCGAACAGGGAATTGAAAGTCGAATAGTTCGCGATCGTGAACGTGCTGTTGAAGGCCACGTTGGTGCTGCCGATGGCGTAATTGATGTCGGTGTCGCCGAAGCTCACGAGGCCGATCTTGTCGACAGTGACCATCTTGTCGAACTGGAACACCAGAATGTCCGTGTAGCCACTGTTGTCGACCGTGTGCGAGTCGTCACTGGGGCCATTGAGGACGCCGAGGCCGGGCGTGTAGGCGCCGACGGCAGCCTTCGACAGCGTCGTGCCGTTGAGGCTGTAAGCCGTGACTTCCAGTTTGGTGCCGTCCGAGCCCGTGTAGGTGCGCACGTTGCCGATGGAGCCGTCGCTATTGCTGCCGCTGGTCAGCAAGAAGGTGGCTGCCGAGGCGGAAGCCGGCAGCATTGCCGTCGCGGCAATGGTGGCAGCCGACAGCAGTACGGCTTTCCTGAAAGACTTGTGAAACATGATCTATAACTCCCACAGATATTAACTTTCAGGTTTTGCCCCCGGAAATGCGTGCGCCCATGACGGGAGGCCGGTAATCCGGCTCCATCTGGCGCTTTGCATCTGTCAAAGGTCACCCCACCTGAGGTCTTGCAGATATCTTTTCCGTTTCAGTCCTGTCAAAGATGTTGATGATCGGTTAACCATCCAATGTGACCCGAAATTGAACAGTTCACTGGCGCGAGGGCGGCGTTCGACTACGAAGATCGCGTCTAAACCTTTCAATCTTAGGGTTTCTCTGCAAATGGGCTCGTGGCGTCATGCGCGATCAAAAAGTTCCCTCAAATACCGTCGGACGGCATCTTCGCCGCCCGAAGTAGCGTTGCCGGGGGCAATCGGCCCGGACGGGGCCGGCACCTGAGGCAGCGACAGAGTCAGGCGCTTTCCACCGGGTGCAAGTTCCGGTGAGGTTCGCCTGCCTCTTCCCTTGAAGCTTCAAGGTGCGGCTCGCTGCAATCCCGCTCGCGGCGTTTGCCATGCAGCTTGCCTTCAACTGCGACTCCGCCTATATGGCCCTTGCTTTCCTGACATCGTTGCGAAGTTGGGGTCGGCGCCGAAAGGGGCCGGCGGCGAAACCCTGTCGCGTGTCCATGTCCGGGCGAGGCGCAGGCATAGGGAGTGCGAATGAGCGATATTGCGCGGATCGAGACGGTTGTTGCGTCGGAGGCAAAGGCTCTGGGGCTCGATCTCGTGCGCGTGCTGCTCTTCGGCCAAGGCGATGACCGGACGCTGCAGATCATGGCTGAGCGGCCCGATACGCGCCAACTCAACATCGATGATTGCGCCAGCCTCTCGCGCCGCATCTCGGACAAGTTCGATGCGCTGGAAGAAGCGGGCGATGTGCTCATCGAGGACGCCTATCGTCTGGAGGTCAGCTCGCCGGGTATCGACCGGCCGCTCACCCGCCTCAAGGACTATAGCGACTGGGCCGGGCATGAGGCACGCGTTCATTTCGTGACGCCCATGGAGGATGGCCGCAAGCAGGTGCGCGGCATTCTTGCGGGCATCGAGGGCGAGCAGGTGCTGGTCGATGATCCCAAGGCCGGCCGCATCGTCGTGGACTTTGCCAATATCGACAGCGCCAAGCTGATGCTGACCGATGCGCTGATTTCTGCTACTGTCCCGCTCTCCACCGAGGGCGCGGACGAAATCGTCACCCAGGAACAGGAAGACTGACTCTCATGGCCAACGCCATTTCCGCCAACAAGGCCGAGCTGATTGCCATTGCCAATTCGGTGGCAAGCGAGAAGATGATCGACAAGGCCATCGTCATCGAGGCGATGGAAGACGCGATCCAGCGGTCCGCGCGGGCGCGCTACGGCGCCGAGAACGACATTCGCGCCAAGCTCGATCCCGAGACCGGCGACCTGCGCCTGTGGCGCGTCGTCGAAGTGGTCGAGGTGGTCGAGGACTATTTCAAGCAGGTCGACCTCAAGGCCGCGCAGAAGCTCCAAAAGGATGCCGTGATCGGCGACTTCATCGTCGATCCGCTGCCGCCCGTCGACCTCGGTCGCATCGACGCGCAGAGCGCCAAGCAGGTGATCTTCCAGAAGGTGCGCGATGCCGAGCGCGAGCGCCAGTTCGAGGAATTCAAGGATCGCGTGGGTGAGATCATCACCGGCGTCGTCAAGTCGGTCGAGTTCGGCCATGTGGTCGTGAACCTTGGCCGTGCCGAGGGTGTGATCCGCCGCGATCAGCAGATCCCGCGCGAAGTCGTACGCGTCGGCGATCGCGTCCGTGCGCTGATCCTCAATGTGCGCCGCGAGAACCGTGGCCCGCAAATCTTCCTCAGCCGCGCGCACCCCGACTTCATGAAGAAGCTGTTCGCGCAGGAAGTGCCCGAGATTTACGACGGCATCATCACCATCATGGCCGCTGCCCGCGATCCGGGCTCGCGCGCCAAGATCGGCGTGATCAGCCGCGATAGCAGCATCGATCCGGTCGGCGCCTGCGTCGGCATGAAGGGCAGCCGCGTGCAGGCCGTCGTGCAGGAGATGCAGGGCGAGAAGATCGACATCATTCCCTGGAGCGAGGACACGGCGACGTTCGTCGTCAACGCTCTCCAGCCCGCCCAGGTCGCCCGCGTGGTGATTGACGAGGAGGAAGAGCGCATCGAGGTCGTCGTGCCTGACGATCAGCTCAGCCTCGCCATCGGTCGTCGCGGCCAGAACGTCCGTCTCGCCAGCCAGCTCACCGGCAAGGCCATCGACATCATGACCGAGGCGGACGCGAGCGAGAAGCGTCAGCGCGAGTTCGTGCAGCGCTCCGAGATGTTCCAGAACGAGCTGGACGTGGACGAGACGCTCTCGCAGCTGCTGGTGGCCGAAGGCTTCACCGAGCTGGAGGAAGTTGCTTATGTCGGCATCGACGAGCTGGCCTCCATCGAGGGCTTTGACGACGAGCTGGCCCAGGAGCTGCAGAGCCGCGCGCAGGAAGCGCTGGACCGCCGCGAGGCGGCCGCGCGCGAAGAGCGCCGTGGGCTTGGCGTCGACGATGCGCTGGCCGAGATGCCGCACCTCACCGAGGCTATGCTGGTTACGCTGGGCAAGGCAGGCATCAAGACGCTGGACGATCTCGCCGATCTCGCCACCGATGAGCTGGTGGCCAAGAAGCGCAACGACCCGCGCCGTCGCCGCGAAGTCTCCGAGGACAAGGGCGGCATTCTCGCCGAATATGGCCTGAGCGAAGAGCAGGGCAACGAGATCATCATGGCGGCCCGCGCGCACTGGTTCGAGGACGAGCCGGCTGTAGATGACGCCGCTGAGGGTGAAGTGGAAGGCAACGCCTGATGCCCTATGTGAAGATCGAGGTGATCGAAGGCGTGACGCGCGAACAGAAGGCGGCTCTGGTCGCCGATGTTACGCGTTCGCTGGTCGATCGCCTCGGCAAGCGGCCCGAGCAGGTGTTCGTCGTCATCGATGAGGTGTCGGCGGACAACTGGGGCGCTGCGGGCATCCTCGTTTCCGAGCGGGAAGCCGCGCAAAGGGAGGTCGCCGATGCTGCGAATTCCTCCCAATGAGAGGCTGAGGCTTCCAATCATCGCTGCGCGCCCGGCTGCTCCTGCGGAAGCGGGGGGCTGGACTGTGCTAAACGAGAAAATGCTCATCCATCCCGTTCGTGTCGAGCGAAGTCGAGACACGCGAGCGCAGTCCTATCGTGGCTCGACTTCGCTCGACACGAACGGAAGTTTGGAGGCGATGGTCTTAGACGGGCAACTCACAGGAGGTGCCCATGTCTGAGCGTCGTTGCATTCTCTCCAGCGAGCATGGCGATCCCGCCGCGCTGGTCCGTTTGGCTATTTCGCCCGATGGCGACGTATTGCCGGATGTCCGCGCGCGGGCGCCGGGGCGCGGCGCCTGGCTGGGTGTCGATCGCGCGACGCTGGAGGAGGCCATGGTCAAGGGCCGGCTGCGCGGCGCATTGGCGCGGGCGTTTAAGGGTGAGCCGCTTACCGTGCCGGACGATCTGGCCGAGCGGATCGCGGTTGCGTTGCGCGATGATTTCATGGCGCGGCTGGGGCTGGAGGCCAAGGCTTCCAATCTCGCCACCGGTTTCGACAAGATCGATGTCGCGGCCCGGCGCGGACAGGTCCGCATGCTGCTCCACGCGGCGGATGCCGGCGATGACGGGGTGCGCAAGCTGGATCAGGCGTGGCGGGTTGGCGAGGAGCGGGAAGGCGAGGAATTTGCCGGCACACGCTTGCCGGTGGACCGCGACGCCCTATCTATGGCATTGGGCAGAAACAATGTCGTCCATATCGCGGTGACAAACGCTGCTGCGGCAGGCCGCCTGTCCGGTCTGCTCGGTCGCTGGCAAAACTATCTGGGATGCGCTAACGCGGCGCCGAGCTCCGGTTCGGCAGTCGTCAGGCATATGGACGATGATCCCGCGCCTCTGGCGTGAGGACGAACGACTCGGGTCACCTCTGCGGGGGTGCGCCGGATGGAAGATGAAGGGTTAGATTGCGTCGATGAGTGACAATAGGGAAGACAAGCCGACTCTGGGCCGTAAACCGCTTGGTCTCAAGCGGACGGTCGAGGCCGGCCAGGTGCAGCAGAGCTTCAGCCACGGCCGGAAGAATACGGTCGTCGTTGAGGTGAAGCGCCGTCGCGTCATCGGCAAACCCGGTGAGGCAGAGACGGCGCGCGCCGTGCCCGAGCAGGCCGCGCCCGTCGCGCCGCCGGCACCGCCGCCGCCGCCCGCTGCCCGTCCTGCGCCGACCCCGGCGCCGGCACCGCGCGCCTCCTCGACGGATAGCCTGATGAGCCGGCAGGAGCTGCAGGCCAAGCTGCTGCGCGAGGCCGAGGAAGCCCGCATGGCCGCGCTGGAAGATGCGCGCCGCCGTGAAGAGGCCGCCCGCCTGGCCGCGACCGAGGAAGAGAAGCGCCGCGCTGAGGACAATCGCCGCGCGGAGGAAGAAGCCGAGCGCCAGCGCCAGGAAGTCGAAGCAAAAGCTGCCCAGGCGCCCGCGCAAGAGGCTGCTCCGGCGGCACCTGCGGCTGCAGAGACCGCGGCACCTGCCGAAGAGGCTCCCAAGGCCGCGACCGGCGCGACGCCCGAGCGTCCCGCGCCCCGTCGTTTCACGCCTGTGGCCGCGCCGGTCATCAAGCGTCCGGAACCGGCCAAGGTCGAGCGCAAGAAGGGTGGCGACGATCGTCGTCAGGCTGGCAAGCTCACCGTCAACCGTGCGCTCGCCGATGATGACAGCGCCCGCGCGCGCAGCCTCGCCGCGCTGCGCCGTGCCCGCGAGAAGGAGCGTCGTTCGCACTTCTCCGGCTCGTCACAGCCGCGCGAGAAGCAGTCCCGCGATGTCATCGTGCCGGAGGCGATCACCGTTCAGGAACTCGCCAACCGTATGGCCGAAAAGGGCGCGGACCTCGTCAAGTCGCTCTTTAAGCTGGGCATGGCGGTCACCGTCAACCAGACGATCGACCAGGATACGGCCGAGCTGCTGGTCGAGGAATTCGGCCACCGCATCCAGCGCGTCTCTGATTCCGATATCGAGATCGATACCGCGAGCGATGTCGATGCAGCGGAATCGCTGGTCACGCGTCCCCCCGTCGTCACGATCATGGGCCATGTCGATCACGGCAAGACCTCGCTGCTCGATGCCCTGCGCGGCACCGATGTGGTGGCGGGCGAAGCAGGCGGCATCACCCAGCATATCGGCGCCTATCAGGTGAAGACCAAGGGCGGTGAGATCATCACCTTCCTCGATACGCCGGGCCATGAAGCGTTCACTGAGATGCGCGCGCGCGGCGCCAACGTTACCGACATCGTGATCCTGGTGGTCGCGGCGGACGACGGGCTGATGCCGCAGACCATCGAGGCGATCAACCACACCAAGGCCGCCGGCGTTCCCATGATCGTGGCGATCAACAAGGTCGACAAGCCGGATGCCAATCCGCAGCGCGTGCGCGAGCGTCTGCTCGAGCATGAAGTCATCGTCGAGGATATGGGCGGCGACACGCAGGACGTGGAAGTCTCCGCGCTCAAGCGCACCGGCCTCGATGACCTGATCGACAAGATCCTGCTGCAGGCCGAACTGCTGGAGTTGAAGGCCAATCCCGAACGCGCCGCTGAAGGCACGGTCGTGGAAGCGCAGCTCGACAAGGGCCGTGGTCCGGTCGCGACGATCCTCGTGGGTCGTGGCACGCTCAAGGTCGGCGATATCTTCGTCGTCGGCGAGCATTCGGGCAAGGTCCGCGCCATGGTCAATGACAAGGGCCAGCAGGTGAAGGAAGCAGGGCCTTCGGTTCCGGTCGAGGTGCTTGGCCTTGCCGGGGTGCCGATGGCGGGCGACCAACTCAGCGTGGTCGAGAGCGAGGCGCGTGCCCGCGAGGTCGCGGCCTATCGTCAGGAGCTGGCGACACGCAAGCGCACCACGGCGGCCCCGACGAGCTTCGAGCATATGTTCTCGGCGCTCAACACGCAGGTCATTGAATATCCGGTCGTCATCAAGGGCGACGTGCAGGGCACGGTGGAAGCGATCATCGGATCGCTCACCCGCGCCTCTACGGATGAGATCAAGGTGCGTGTGCTCCACTCCGGTGTGGGCGCGATCACCGAGAGCGACGTGACGCTGGCCGCCGCCAGCCGTGCGCCGCTGATCGGCTTCAACGTGCGTCCCAATGCCAAGGCGCGTCAGCTTGCCGAGCGCGACAAGGTCTCGCTGCGTTATTATGACGTGATTTACGACCTCATCGAGGAAGTGAAGCGCGAAATGGCCGGCCAGCTTGCGCCGGAGCGCATCGAGACGGTCATCGGTGCCGCACAGGTCCTGCAGGTCTTTCCGGCCGGCAAGAAGGACAAGGCGGCCGGCCTGCTGGTGCAGGATGGCGTCATCCGCAAGGGCGTCAACGCACGCCTCACGCGCGACAATGTCATCGTTTCGGCAACCACCATCGCCTCGCTGCGGCGCTTCAAGGACGACGTGTCCGAAGTGCGGGCCGGCATGGAGTGCGGTGCGGTGCTCGAGAACACCAACGACATCAAGGTCGGCGATACGCTCGAGCTCTTCGAAGTCGAGGAACGCGCACGGACGCTCTGACGTCCGGCGCGCCGCGAAGGAGGTAAGTCATGAGCGGTTCGGGGGAACCTTCCGTCCGGTTGCTGCGGGTGGGGGAGCAGGTGCGCCATGTGCTGGCGGACGTGCTCCAGCGTGGCGACGTGCATGACGATGTGCTCGCCAGTCACGTCGTGACGGTGACGGAAGTGCGCATGTCGCCCGATCTGCGCCATGCGACAGTGTTCGTGAAGCCGTTGCTGGGGCGGGATGAAGAGGTGGTGCTCAAGGCACTGCGCACCAACACCGCCTATCTGCAGCGCGAGGTCGCCAAGCGCGTGAAGATGAAGTTCGCCGCCAAGCTCAAATTCCTCAGCGATGAGAGCTTCGAGGAAGGCAGCCACATCGATGCGATCCTGCGCTCACCCAAGGTCGCGCAGGACATCGTCGACGAAGAGGAGTGAGAGCCCGGCGTGATGATCCGTTGATCGTTCGCGCGCCGGGCTGATCCGGTTGATATTGTCGAGCGCCGCTTGCACGGGCATCATGCGTCCGTCCGGGGGCATTGCCATGACCATTACGATTACTGCGTTTGAGAGTTCGCCGGATCGCGGCCGTGGCCTAGCGCGCGACATGCCGGTCCGCTGGGCGCTGGAGGAAGTGGGGCAGCCCTACGCTGTGAGCCTCGTCTCCTTCGCGGCGATGAAGCAGCCGCCGCACCGCATGCGCCAGCCGTTCGGGCAAATCCCGACTTATGAGGAGGATGGGCTGGTTCTGTTCGAATCCGGCGCCATCGTCTTCCACATTGCCGAGCGGCATGTCGGTCTGTTGCCGACCGATATGGACGGACGGGCGCGCGCGATTGCGTGGATGTTTGCCGCGCTCAGCACGGTGGAGCCGCCGATCCTCGAGCGCGAGACGGCCGGGCATGTCGATCGCGACAAGGATTGGTATGACGCGCGCCTGCCGATGCTGGAAGGCTGTATCCGGGCGCGGCTGGATGACCTCTCCGCGCGGCTCGGCGAGGCCGCGTGGCTGGACGGTGCATTCAGCGCGGGCGATCTGATGATGATAACGGTGCTGCGGCGGCTCGGCAGCTCGGATCTGCTGAAGGGCTATCCGGCTCTCTCAGCCTATGTCGCACGCGGCGAGGCGCGGCCCGCCTTCCAGCGTGCCTTCGCGTCGCAGCGGGCGGTGTTCGAGAGGCAATCCACGGCTCGCTGAGCCGGGCGACGCCGTCACTTGGTGGCGTATTGCCCCGGCTCTGCCTTGAACGTGTCACGCGCGAAGGCGCGGGCTTGCGTGGCCGTCGTGAAGGTCTCGTCCTGCAGCGTGGAGGTGACCAGCGGATAGCCCTGCGAATTATAGCGCGTCTCGCGCACCGTCAGGCGGAAATTGCCGCCATCGTCCTTGGTGATGAGGAAGGGTTTGATCGTCTCGCGGCTCATTATCGGCTCCCGGCGGAAAGGGGGGTGAGTGAAGTCTGCGCGGAGCGGAACCGCGCAGGCCCACATCTTATCGGTTCTTGCGCGCGAGGTAGCGCGCGTCGCGGGCGGCCTTGCGTTCGGCTTCGGTGAGTTCGGGCTTTTTCTTTGCCTCTTTGGCTGCCTTTGCAGCGGCGGCTTCCTCAGCCTTGGCCTGCTTGGCGGCCTTGCGCTCTTGCGCGGCCAGCCGGGCGAGGCGATGCTTTTCCTGCTGGGCAGCTTCCTGTGCCTGTGCGGCGGCAGCGCGGGCAGCAGCGACTTCCGGATCGACGGGCGCGCGCGTGCGCAATTTTGCCATCACTTCGTTGCGGGCATCGGCTGCGGCAGCAATGCGTGATTGAAAGTCCGGCTCTTTGTATTTTTTCATGCGTAGAATTCAGCTCCGTTTCGCCACTTCGGGCGAGGAGGCCGGGCGACGATGCCGCCCGGCCCTGTATCTTCAAACTGCCCGGTCGTCGGGCAGCCCTTTTCTTCAGACAGCCTGAAGGTTCACGGCCGAAGCCTTGCCGCGCTTGTCATTTTCCAGCTCGTAGGAAATGCGCTGATCCTTCTGCAGGGTGTGCATGCCGGCGCGCTCGACGGCCGAGATGTGCACGAAGGCGTCATTGCCGCCGTCTTCCGGCGCGATGAAACCATAACCCTTGTCGGCATTGAAAAACTTGACTGTTCCGATGGTCATATTGGGTATCCTTGTTCCCAAATGGTAATCGGGCACGCGCGATGCATTCGCGCGTCCCGGCTTCGTGAGGCTAGATGGGGACAAAGGGGGACGCTGAAGCGGTCCGATATCCGTCAAAGGCGACGTTAAGCCCGTATGGTGTAGCACGATGGCGTTGGAATAGAAAGCGAAAGGGCCGGTCATGGCCGGGCGTGGCCGGCGCGGCGTCTCACCGCTTGTCGAAAAGGCAACGCGGAGGCAAAGCTGCGGCATGGCCAAGCTCTATTTCTACTACGCCTCGATGAATGCGGGGAAGTCCACCAATCTGCTGCAGGCGGACTTCAATTATCGCGAGCGGGGCATGGCGACGATGCTCTGGACGGCGCAGGGGACAGCGCGGGAGGGTGATGATGAAGCAGAGGACAGCATCGGCAGCCGGATTGGCCTGCGCGCTGCCGCCAACAGCTTCGATGCCGTGACCGATCTGCACGGGCGCATCCAGGCGGCGCATCTTGAAGGGCCGATTGCCTGCGTGTTGGTGGATGAGGCGCAGTTCCTCTCGCCAGAACAGGTCTGGCAACTTGCGCGCGTGGCTGATGAGTTGGGCATTCCCGTACTGTGCTACGGGCTGCGCACCGATTTTCAGGGCAAGCTTTTCCCGGGCTCGGCGGTGCTGCTCGGCATTGCCGATACGCTGGTCGAGCTCAAGGCGGTTTGCCATTGCGGACGCAAGGCAACGATGAACCTGCGGGTGGACGAGCGCGGCGAGGCGGTCCGGGAAGGCGCGCAGACGGAGATCGGCGGCAATGATCGTTATGTTGCTCTGTGCCGGCGGCATTTCAGCGACGCCATGCGGCGATTCTAGAGTTGCGATGAAGCGATATCATGCAGCGCCGAACGGTTCATCGCCGCTTCACGCGTGTCATGCTATCGTAACGCCATGATCCGGACTCACATCATTATCGGAAGGATGCACGCCATGACCCATTTCAGAAAAGCGATGCTGGCAAGCGCGCTGCTGCTGGCTGGCGCGCCCGTCATTGCCCAGCCGGCCGCGCAAGCGGGCGCCGGCAAGGAAGCGTCGATCCCCTTTGTCGACCAGCGCGGCATTCGCGATTGGCAGGCGGTCAGTGACGATCAGATTTATGTGCAGGCCAGTGGCGGGCAATGGTATTTGGCAACACTGATGACCGGCGCACCGGACCTGCCCTTTGCCCAATCCATCGGCTTCGAGACCAAGGGCCTCGATCGGCTCGACCGGTTCGGCGCGATTGTCGTGGCTGGCACGCGCTACCCGCTCAAATCGCTTGTCGAGAGCGGGCCGCCCCCGAAGAAGAAGTAAGCCCGCTCGTTCACCGGCGCGGGATGCGGGAGCGGAGAGGGGCTGCCCCTCCGCTCCGCACAAATATTCAGCCCGCGTTTCAGACGGCCGTCTGGTGGATATACACCGCGCGCTCGTGGCTGAAGGCCTTGAAGCCGAAATAGCCATGATAGCTGCCCATGCCGCTGCCGTTGACGCCGCCGAAGGGCAGGCGGTTCTCCAGATAATGCGAGAAGACCCCGTTCACGGTCACGCCGCCTGACGAGGTGCGATTGAGGATCTTCTGCACATTGGCTTCGTCATTGCTGTAGACATACAGCGCGAGTGGCTTGTCGCGCTCCTCAATGTAGCTGATCGCCTGATCGAGATTGTCGTACGTCATGACGGGCAGGATGGGCGCGAAAATCTCTTCCTGCAGGATTTTCATCTGCGGATTGACGTCGGTCAGCATGGTCGGGTGGATGGTGCGGTCTTCCGCCTCCAGCACGCCGCCAGCTGCAACGGTAGCGCCCTGCGCCACGGCATCGTCGAACAGGCCCTTCACGCGACTGAAGTTGGCCTGATTGACGACCTGGGCGATGCCTTCCTTCTTGATCCGGCCGTTCTCATAGAGATTCTTCTCGACGTTCGCCTTGAAGCCCTCGACCAGCTTTGCCTTCTGGTCTTCCTTCACGAACACATAGTCCGGGCAGATGCAGGCCTGGCCGCCGTTGAACTGCTTGGCGCCAGCGAGATCGGCCGCGATCTTCTCGACGTCCGCACCCTCATCGATGATGACCGGCGACTTGCCGCCTAGCTCCAGCGTGACGCTGGCGAGATGCTTGGCGGCGGCGGCCATCACGATCTTGCCGACCCGCGTGCTGCCGGTGAAGAAGATGTGATTGAACGGCAGGTCGAGCAGTGCGGTGGCGACGCTGACATCGCCCTCGAACACGGCAACCTCATTCTCCTCGAAGACCGACTTCACGATCTTGGCGGCGACCTTCTCGGTGGCGGGGCACAGGTCGGTGAGCTTGAGGACGCAGCAATTGCCGGCCGCGACGGCAGCGGCAAGCGGGCCGAAGACGAGGCCGAGCGGGAAGTTCCACGGGCCGAGGATCAGGCAGACGCCGCGCGCTTCATAGATGATCTGGGCGCGGTCGGTCTCCACCTTGGAAGGCGTGACTTCGGTCGGCTTCATCCAGTCATCGAGATTGTCGAGAATGAGCTGGATGTTGCCGAGGATGTTCAGCACTTCCGTCACGCGGATTTCCGGCTCGGGCTTGCGGGTATCTTCCAGCACCGCCGCGACGATCTCGTCGGCGTGGGACGCGACGGCATCCTTGAGCTTGGTCAGCTTGAGGCGGCGCTCGGCAGCGGTGGTGGCTTTGACATTCCACTGGTTTGCCTTTTGCAGGGCAAAAACGCGGGCAATGTCATCGGAGATCTGGGAAGCAGTCTGCTGGGTGCCGGTCATGGATCACTCGCCTATATTGGATTGTGGAAGGAAAGGCGCCTTGTAGAGGCTTCACGCGCTGCAAGACAAGGCGCTGGTGGCGTCCGCATGATTTTTTGACAGAGTCATTTCCGGTCGATCACGGCCTGCCCGCAGCACCGGCAGGACGCTGCTCGTATGAGATTCGGATGCGCACCCATTGGCCGACCAGCACCTTGCCACCGACACGGGGCGGGCGCACGCGGAACTGCCATGCGGCGGCCAGAATCGCGCGGTTGATGTCCGATCCATTGGGATATTCTGCCACCGGCACGCAATCGGCCACGCGATAATCGGCAACCGTGCGGCAGGCAATCATGCCCCAGCCCTGGCTGCGCGCGGTCGAGAGATAGCCACGCAATTCCTCGGGATAAGGCTCGCGATACCAGCTGGCGGCGTAGAGCGGTTCGCCATTGGGACCAGTGCCGTCGACCAGCGGTGTATCGGCTGGTTGTCCGGTGTTCGGTGGTCCCATGGGCGTTGCTGGGCGGGCGGGGGCCGGCGGGGCGGGGGCGGCCGGGCGGATCGCGCGAAGATCGACAGCCGCCATCTGGTCCGGCTTCATCTCGATGAAGGCGGGCTTGCGCGGCGCCGGCGGTGTGACGATCGGCTTTGGCACGGGCTGCTTGGGCGGCTGCGGTGGCTCGGGGACCGGCTCGGGTTGTTGCTCCGGTTCGGGCTTGGCTTCCTCGGGAACCGGCTCGGGTTCAGCCTGCTCTGGCTCGGCCTGTTCAGGTTCGGGCGCCGGGTCGGGCGGGATTGCGACGTCGAATGTCAGGACCTTTTTGTCGGGCGCTTCGCGGGCTTCGAAAGGGGAGGGAGCAAAGGCGATGAGCGCCAGCACGATCAGTCCCTCCACCACCAATGCGAGGAGAAACGCCGTCGCGCGCTCGCCAAATCGGGTCCGGGCCCGTCCGGTCAGACGCTGGAAGCCGGAGCGGATGCTGTAAATCAACGGACCTCAACTGCATTGGCACCGGACTGGGCGTGCCGGGCGGGGGCGCAACCCACCCTTGCGCCTATAAGCATGCCTATGGCTACAATATGAACAGATCAAGGCACGCGATGAACAGATCAAGGCACGCGATGAACAGATCAAGGCACGCGCGCCGGCCCTTGCGGCCAGCGGGGCCTGACAGGCGCTATATGCCTCGCTATGGGCAGCCGATGAACGATCCCGACACTATGCCTGACACCGGGCCCAAGCCGCTGCATGGCTGGCTGATCCTCGACAAGCCGCTGGGCCTTGGCTCCACCCAGGCGGTGAGCGCCGTCAAGCGCGCGCTGCGCGAGGCCGGCCTGCCCAAGGCGAAGGTCGGCCATGGCGGTACGCTCGATCCGCTGGCGACAGGCGTGCTGCCGGTGGCGGTGGGAGAGGCGACCAAGCTGGCCGGGCGAATGCTGGACAGCGACAAGATCTACGACTTCACGATTTGCTTCGGCGCGCAGACCGACACGCTCGATCTGGAGGGTGCAGTAATCACGACGTCGGATGTGCGGCCGACCTTGGCGCAGGTAGAGGCGGTGCTGGCGCAATTCACCGGCCCGATCGAACAGGCCCCGCCAGCTTACAGCGCGATCAAGGTGGACGGCCAGCGCGCCTATGACCGGGCGCGGGCGGGCGAAGAGGTGGAGATGAAACTGCGGGCGGTGACGGTGCATGGTCTCTCCGTCAGCGCCCCCACCTCCGTTCGTGTCGAGCGAAGTCGAGACACCGCGGAGCTGGGCGAAGGCATCTCGACTTCGCTCGATGCGAACGGGACGGGGGGAGGCCTCAAGGATGAGCAGGCCGCCAGCGAAACCCTTGAAGCCGTCACCCTCACTGCCCATGTTTCGAAAGGCACCTATATCCGCAGCCTCGCGCGGGACATCGCGCTGGCGCTCGGTACGGTCGGGCATGTGACGATGCTGCGCCGGGTAAAGGCCGGTCCGTTCACCCTGGATCGGGCTATTTCACTGGACATTCTGAGCGATGCTGGTAAAGGGCGCGCCATTGCGCAGCATATGTTGCCATTGACGGCAGGGCTGGACGACATCCCGGCTCTCCCCGTCACCTCGCAGCAGGCGATGGCCTTGAGACAAGGCCGGACACTGCCCGGGGACCCTCGCAAGCAAGGGCTCATGCTGGCAGCCGAGGGCGATACGCCTGTGGCGCTGGTGGAGGCTTTGGGCCCGGAAATCCGGGTCGTGCGGGGCTTCAATCTCTGATTTTGGAAAGGAATGACGATGTCGATTACGGCTGAACGCAAGGCGGAACTGATCAAGGACAATGCCCAGCAAGAGGGCGATACCGGTTCGCCGGAAGTGCAGGTTGCGATCCTCACGGAGCGCATTTCCAACCTCACCGAGCACTTCAAGGGCCACCACAAGGATAATCACAGCCGCCGCGGCCTGCTGATGATGGTCAACAAGCGTCGTTCGCTGCTCGACTATCTCAAGAAGAAGGATGCGGGGCGCTATACCGCTCTCATCGCGAAGCTCGGCCTTCGCAAGTGACCCAATCGTTCGGCCCGCTTCGGCGGGCCGTTTACGTATTGCGTCATCCCCGCGCAGGCGGGGATCCAGCACGAGACAGGCGCGGGAGCGCCGTCCAAGGCTGAGATGACAGAACTGGACTCCCGCTTTGGCGGGAGTGACGAGGAGGGGATGGCACTTCGGCCAACCTCTTTGTGGGACGCAAGACTAGTCCCGAACCGCCGCGGGCCGGCTTAGCCCGCACTGCAGCCCCGCCGCGCAATAGGGCCGGTGGGTGGAAGGAAAACCAATGTTTGATGTGAAGACAGTAGAAATCGAGCTGGGCGGAAAGACCCTCAAGCTCGAAACGGGCCGTATTGCCCGTCAGGCCGATGGCGCGGTGCTCGCGACCTATGGCGAAACGGTTGTGCTGTGCGCTGTCACCGCCGCCAAGTCGGTGAAGGAAGGGCAGGACTTCTTCCCGCTCACCGTTCACTATCAGGAGAAATTCTCGGCCGCCGGGCGTATTCCGGGCGGCTTCTTCAAGCGCGAGCGTGGCGCGACGGAAAAGGAGACCTTGGTCTCCCGCCTGATCGATCGCCCGGTGCGTCCGCTGTTCCCGGAAGGGTTCTACAACGAGATCAACGTGATCGCGCAGGTTCTTTCCTTCGATGGCGAGACTGAGCCCGATATCGTGGCGATGATTGCGGCTTCCGCTGCGCTCACCATTTCCGGCGTGCCGTTCATGGGGCCGATCGGCGCCGCGCGCGTCGGCTACAAGGATGGCGAGTACCAGCTCAACCCGAGCCTCGATGAAGTAAAGACCGGTGAGCTGGATCTCGTCGTCGCCGCGACCGACACGGCCGTGATGATGGTGGAATCGGAAGCCAAGGAGCTCTCCGAAGACGTCATGCTCGGCGCCGTCATGTTCGCGCATGATGCTTCGCGCAAGGTCGTCGATGCGATCATCCAGCTCGCCGAGAAGGCCGCCAAGTCGCCATGGGAGATCGACCTCTCCGACAATACGGCGGACATGAAGGCCAAGCTCAAGAAGCTGATCGGCAAGGACATTGCCGCCGCCTACAAGCTGACCGACAAGTCGGCCCGCTCCGGTGCCCTGAACGAAGCCCGCGCCAAGGCGAAGGAAGCGTTCGCGGCTGAGGGCGCGCAGACCCAGATGGTCGCCAACAAGCTCATGAAGAAGCTGGAAGCGGAAATCGTTCGCGGCGCCATCCTCAAGGACGGTCAGCGTATCGACGGTCGCACGACCACGCAGATCCGCCCGATCGAGGCGATGGTGGGCTTCCTGCCCCGCACGCACGGCTCGGCGCTGTTCACGCGCGGCGAGACGCAGGCCATCTGCACGACCACGCTCGGCACCAAGGATTCCGAGCAGATGATCGACGGTCTGACCGGTCTTTCCTACGAGAACTTCATGCTGCACTATAACTTCCCGCCCTATTCGGTCGGTGAAGTGGGCCGCTTCGGCGCGCCCGGTCGTCGTGAAGTCGGCCATGGCAAGCTCGCCTGGCGCGCGCTGCACCCGGTGCTGCCGAGCAAGGACGAGTTCCCGTACACGATCCGCGTGCTCTCGGACATCACCGAGTCCAACGGTTCCTCCTCGATGGCGACCGTCTGCGGCGGTTCGCTCTCGATGATGGATGCCGGCGTGCCCCTGAAGCGTCCGGTCTCCGGCATCGCCATGGGCCTGATCCTGGAAGGCAAGGACTTTGCGGTCCTCAGCGACATTCTGGGTGACGAGGATCACCTCGGCGACATGGACTTCAAGGTCGCCGGTACCTCCGAAGGCATCACCACGATGCAGATGGACATCAAGGTCGCCGGCATCACGCAGGAGATCTTCGAGGTCGCGCTGCGTCAGGCCAAGGACGGCCGAGCCCACATTTTGGGTGAGATGAGCAAGGCGTTGGGCGAGGTCCGCACCGAACTCTCGGCTCATGCCCCCCGCATCGAAACGCTGCAGATCGACAAGAGCAAGATCCGTGAAGTCATCGGCACGGGCGGCAAAGTCATTCGCGAGATCGTCGCGGAGACCGGCGCCAAGGTCGACATTGACGATGAGGGGCTGATCAAGATCAGCTCGTCCGACGTGAACCAGATCGAGGCGGCCAAGGCCTGGATCCTGGGCATCGTCGAGGAAGCGGAAGTCGGCAAGGTCTATAACGGCAAGGTCGTCAATCTGGTCGACTTCGGCGCGTTCGTGAACTTCATGGGCGGCAAGGACGGCCTCGTCCACGTCTCGGAAATCCGCAACGAGCGGGTCGAGAAGGTGGCGGACGTCCTCAAGGAAGGCCAGGAAGTCAAGGTCAAGGTCCTCGAGATCGATCCGCGTGGCAAGGTGCGCCTCTCCATGCGCGTCGTCGATCAGGAAACCGGCGAGGAGCTGGAGGACACCCGTCCTGCCCGCGAACCGCGCGGTGACCGTGGCGACCGGGGTGATCGCGGCGACCGTGGTCCGCGTCGTGACGGCGGTGGCCGTGGCGACCGTGGTCCCCGTCGGGATCGCGGTGGTGACCGTGGCGGCGAGCGTGGCGAACGCGGCCCCCGCCGCGAGCGCAGCGATGATGACGGCCCGGCGCCCGAGTTCGCGCCTGCCTTCCTGAAGCGCGACGACGACTGATCGCCTTCAAAGCGAGATTGAGAGAAGCCCCGCAGCGATGCGGGGCTTTTTTCATGTTCACGGTCCGAGCGGGCGTTGCAGCTCTGCAAAGTCTCCGAGCCGTTCGAGACAAGCGGCCGCCGTCGGCCTGCGCACAGTGGCTTTTTGCGCACCGGTGCAGTGGATCGAACAGGGCGGTCAGTGGAGAATTTCGTAGACTATGCGCTGGAGCGGGCCGCGCAGGGCCGGGGCCTGTTGGGAACATGGGTCAAGCTGCCGTCGCTGGAGACGCTGGAGCTGATCGGCCATGCCGGCTTCGATGTCGTAGTGATCGACATGGAGCACGCCCCGCACACTCTCGAGCGGGCCTACACGCTGATCGCAGCTGCGCAGGCGATGGGCATGGCCGCGCTGGTGCGACTGCCAGATCATAGCGGATCGCCGATCCAGCCTCTGCTGGATGCTGGCGCGGACGGCCTGCTGGTACCGCGCATCGCCGACCCTGAAGATGCCCGCGCGGTGTGCCGCAAAATGGTGTTCAGTCCGGCTGGGGAGCGCGGTCTCGGCCTTACTTCGCGCGCCGGTCGCTGGGGCCTGGCGCCGATCCCGGACTATGTCGCGCGGGGCGACGGGCAGTGCCTGCGCATGATCCAGCTTGAGGACTGGGCCAGTCTGGAGCGGACGGCCGAGTTCGCGGCGGTCGAGCATGTGGGCGGCATTTTCATCGGCCATGGCGACCTGTTTCTCTCCAGCGGCAAATCGGCCGCGCATCCCGATGTTGAGGCGCTCACCGCCGGCATGCTCGCCGCGACCAAGCAGGCGGGTCTGCTGTCTGGCGTCGCCGTCGGCGCCGCGCAGGAAGCCGCGCCGTATCTGGCGATGGGCTTCTCACTGGTGATGGTGAGCAATGATGCGATGATTTTCGCGCACGCTGCGGCGCAAACGGTGCAGGCGGTGCGGGGAGGGCTGGATTGAGGCGAGCGAGGCGCAGCCCAGCCTGCGCTATTTGTCCTCGACGGAAGCCAGTTTTTCCTCGCGCGGCATCAACGCGCATTTGAATTGCGGCCCGCCAGCGTGGGCGCCTAGCGTGAATGAATAGGGCCGGGCCAACAGGTTGCGGTGTTGAGGAGGGATGACGGTGCGCACAATCAGGAACACTCTCGCAATGGCGGCCATGCTCGCGGCCGGCGCGCTTCTTCCCGCGAGTGCCACAGCCAGGGATGAGGGGAAGCCGGGCCCCATTGCCGTGTACGGCAATATCCAGACCTTCGAGATCGCGCCCGTGCTCCTGGCGGCCAAGACTTTCTATCCCGATGCTGCCACGGTGAAGATGGGCGGCATTCCCAATCTGGTTGGAGAGCCGATCATTGCCGGCTTCGGCGAGGAAGGCGTGGCGGATGTCGCCACGCATGCCGAAACGCAGGCGCTGCGCTACTCGGTCAAGCATCCCAATCTGCGCATCATCCTGCAGGTGACCGAGGGGCAGTATCGCGTTGTTGCGCGGAAATCGGCGGGGATCGCGACCGTGGCCGATCTCAAGGGCAAGCGCGTCGCGTCGATCCCGCAGACGTCCTCGGGCTATTTCTTTCACAAAATGCTGGCCCAGGCTGGCCTGTCCTATGACGATATCGAGGTCGTCCGTACGCCCGGCCCGCTCAGCGAGATGACCAAGGCGCTCGCCGAACGGCGCGTCGATGCCGTGATCATCTGGGAGCCGGAGAGCGAGAACAGCGCGCGCGCCTTGGGTAACGACCTGATCGAGTTCAGCGGCGATGGCGTTTATGCCGAGCAGTTCAACCTCAACAGCACAGCGGAAAATCTCGCCGATCCGGTCAAGCGCAAGAAGATCGTCCGCTTCGTCCGCGCGGTGATCGATGCAGCAGCGGCGCTCCGCAAGGACCCGGCGGCGGCGCAGGCCCTCGTGGTGGAGCGGGGCGGCCATTCGGTGGAGGAAGTGCAGACGGCCTGGAAGCACCACGCCTTCAACGCTGATTATCCTGCCGACCTGCTCGATATCATGACTGAGGAAGAACAGTGGCTGGCAGAGCGTGACAAGCGCCCGGCACGGTCGCGCGCGCAGCTTGCGACGCTGATCGACCGTAGCGTGTACGAAGAGGCGCTGGCGCTGGAGCCGACGACGTGAGCGAGCCGGGGCGCATGATCCTCTCGCGACGCGCGATCCTGCTCGGGAGTGCGGCCACGCTGCTGGCGGGCTGCGCAACGTCACGGATGGCCTCAGCGGGGGCGGGCGGGGACGCAGCGGAGCTGACCGCGCGCCTCGCGGATGTCCGCGCGATCCGCGAGATCAAACGCCTCCAGCATGTCTGGGCGCATTATGCGCAAGCCGGCCAGTGGGCCGACATGGCGCGCCTGTTCGCCGCTGACGGCCTGTGGACCGACGGCACGCAATCCGTGACAGGCCGCACACCCATCGAGGCGCATCTGCGCAGCACGATGGGCGGCGACAGTCGTGGACTGCCGGCAGGGCATCTCAATCTGCGCCTGTTCCTCAGCCCGGTCATCACCCTCGCGCCCGACGGCCAGTCTGCGCGCGGACGCTGGCATGAGGTGGCGATGACGGGCGTGAACGGCCAGTCGGCTGGCTGGGCCGGCGGCATTCACGTGATCGATTATGTCCGGGTCTCCGGCGACGCTGGCGGCATGGGTGGCTGGGCAATTGCACGGATGCACTATCACCCGCAATTCGCCGGCCCCTATGACAAGGGCTGGACGCATGTCGCGCCCAGCGTGCCGATGGTGCCGTTTCATTATACGCCGGATCAGGCCGGTAATCCGTGGGGCGCCAAGCGTCCCGCACCGAGCCCGCTGCCGACCCGCGAGATCGCAGCGCAGGCCGATCTGCTGGTCTCACAGGGGCTGGTGCAGAATCTCCAGGCTGCGTTCGGCTTCTACCTCGACCGCAAGATGGACGACGACATTATCGATCTGTTCACCGAAGATGCGCTGATCGACATTGCCGGCACGGGACAGTTTGTGGGCCAGGCCGGGGTCCGCCGCGCCCTCAGGCTGTTCGGCGAGGCCGGGCTGAAGACAGGGGAATTGAACGACCGTCCCCAGCTCATGCCGGTCGTGACGATGGATGCGGGCGGGCGTAGCGCCACGGTGCGAAATATCGAGATCGGGATGACCGGTCAGCATGGCGGTGAGACCTATTGGTCGGCGACGATTCAGGATTTCACCTGCGCGCGCGGAGACGATGGCCGCTGGCGTATCACGGCGCTGCGCCGCGTGCCGGTGATGCGCGCGGCTTATGCAAAAGGCTGGCAGGCGCCGCTTGCGGCCGGTTTGCCCGGCGTGGCTGCGGCGCGACCGGACAGGCCCTCGCAACTGGCCGACGCCTCCTATCCCGGCCATCGACCAGCACCAGCGCGCTTCGCCGATGCGCTCGCGCCTGCGCCGTCCTTTGCCGGCACCGGAGACGCAGCGACACTGCTCGCCCGCGCGGCCGCCTTCGATGGCGCGGAAAACATCGCCGATGCCTATGGCTATTATATCGACGAGTTCCGCTGGGACAACACGGCCGATCTCTTCGCCACCGACGGCTGGAAAGAGCTCTCCTATATCGGCACCTATGTCGGGCGGGAGCGTGTGCGGGGGTCGCTGTTCGGGCGCTACGGCAATGCCGGGCGCTCGGCGGCGTTCATGGCCATCCACCAGAAGACGCAGCCTTATGTCACCGTTTCGGAAGACGGGATGCGCGCCAATATCCGCCTGCGCTTGTTCCAGTTCAACAGCGCCGCCAAGGGGCAGGGGTCGTGGATTTCGGGCATCTACGAGAATCAGGCTGTGGTCGAGAACGGCATCTGGCGCATTCACGGCATGGATCTCGATTATGTCTGGCTCGCCGATTATGCCGGCGGCTGGGCCGCGATCGTGCCGGGCGCCAGTGAACGCTATCGCCCCAAGCCCGAGGATGTCGCCAAGAACCCGCCGGATGGCCCGCTGCGCGGCGTCACCTTCGCGCCTTATCCCGCCATCGCGCCAATGGGCTTCCATTTCGCCAATCCGGTGAGCGGCCGCGCTCCCGAGACCTTCCTGCACTGGTCGGACGGCCGCCGCGCCGCCGCCACGGAGTAATTCATGTACGAATCCGACGATCCCCGTTCCCGCCTCTCGACTGCCGCAGCCGGGGGAGCCGCGCCGGCCAGCGCCTTCGGGGCCTCCACTTACGCCCGCTTCTATGAAGAAGCCCCACAGGAGACGGCGCCCGGCCTCAAGACCTGGCTCACGCGTGGGCAGAATTTCGTCGTCGCTTACTCGCAGGCGGAAGAAGGCGTGGTGTTCGACCGATCCGGTCAGGTCGACGAATATGTCCTGCTGCTGCCGGATGCGCAGAGCGCAGTGACCATCGAGATCGACGGCGTGGCGCACGAGATTGCCGGCAACAGCATCAACTTCGTGCCGCCGGGCGATAGCCGCATCACGGTCCGCTCGGCTGGCCAGATCGTCCGGCTGTTTTCGCTGGAGGCGCAAGATCTGCTTGCGCGGGTCGTCAATCCGCAGGCCTATGCCGGGCCGCATCCGCAGATTCCGCCGTTCCAGCCGTGGCCCGATCCGGTCGACGGGTTCAAGCTGCGCAGCTACAGTCTGGATGTGCCGGACGAGCCAGGGCGCTTTGGCAAGATCTGGCGATGCACCACCTTCATGGTCAACGTCTTCCCGCCGCAGGGGCCGCGCGATGTGACCAAGCTCTCGCCGCATCATCACGATGATTTCGAGCAGTGCTCCCTGGCGCTGGAGGGCGACTATATGCACCATCTGCGCTGGCCATGGACGGCCAACCAGCATGACTGGCGCGACGACGAGCATGAGCGCTGCGGCGCGCCGTCGGTGTGCGTCATTCCGCCCCGCGTCATCCACACCTCCGCGCCGTCCGCGCCCGGTCGTAACGTGCTGGTCGATATCTTCTCGCCCCCGCGTGCCGATTTCTCGGACATGCCCGGCTGGGTGCTGAACGCGGATGAGTATCCGCGCGCGCAATGATGCAGTCGAGGAGGGGGACGAGATGACATCCTTGACCGATGACGCGGTGCGCAATCCTATCATCGATTGCCATGCCCACATCTTTTCGGCGGACATGCCCGTCACCAGCGGCGCGTGGATCACGCCGGACTATGCCTTTACGGCGGATGACCTGCTCGCGCGGATGGATGCGCATGGCATCCATTTCGCGGTGATTTCGGCGCTCAGCATTTCGGGCAGCTACAATGACTATCTGATTTCCGAACTGCGCCGGCATAAAAGGCTGCGCGGTACCGCGATCGTTCCCCCGGGCACGGATTTCTACGTGCTGGAGCGGATGCGCGACGATGGCATCATCGGCATCCGGCTGCAGCTCGCCCGCGCCGAATATCATGCCGATTATCGCAGCGACGAATATCGGCTGCTGTTTCGCCGCGCCCGCGATCTTGGCTGGCATGTCCATGTCGCCATCGAGGGACAGAACCTGCCGCCGGTGCTCGATGCGCTGGTGGAAAGCGGGGTCGACATCGTGATCGACCATTTCGGCCATCCCGATCCGCAGGCGCCGCTCGATTGCGTCGGCTTCCGCGCGATGCTCGATGCGGTCGACAAGGGACATACCTGGGTCAAGCTCTCGGGCGGCTTCCGCCTGCCGGGGCCGGAAGCCTGGCGCGACGATCCCGATGGCGACCTCGAAAGCCTCGCCCAGCATGTCGCGGAACATCTGGTGGCGCGCGTCGGCACCGATCGCCTGCTGTGGGGCAGTGACGCGCCCTTCGTCGGCTACGAACGCCGCATCGGCTACGAGCAGGTGCTGGCCAGCTACCGCCGCTGGGTGCCCGATCCCGCTCAGCGCGCCCAGATTTGCCGGACTGCACTCAAGCTCTATTTTTCCTGATTGGAGACCATGATGCCCAACACCCAGCTTTCCCGTCGCGGCTTCATCGGTGCGAGCGGCGGCGCCATCGTCGGCGCGGCCATGGTGCCCGCCGCCCTTCAGGCAGCCGAAGTGCCGGTGCTCCATGCCGATGGCATCCATGATGATACCGATGCGCTGGAGGCGCTGTTCGCCGGTCGGCAGGTGCGGGTCGCGCAGAAGGACGTCGTGGCGCGCTATGAAAACGGCACCGTCCGACTGATCAACGGCCGTTACCTCATGAGCCGGCCCGTGCGCGCGCATGGCGATGCCGCGGTCTATACCGGTCACTGCACCTTCCGCATCGGCGAGGGGCCGGCGCTGCCTTATCCGGAACTGCAACAGTTCGCGTGATGAACGCGGGTTCGTAAACGGCATATGCCGGGCAAGGCGTCGTTCAGTGCCGCATCCGGCAAGATTGGATGATGGAGCCCCTCTAGTGCTCCCCCCGAGGCCAGACATGGCTGCACCAATTCGGGAGGGGATGAGATGAAGAGGACTTTCGGCAAGCTTTCAGCGTCCGCGCTGGCGCTGTGTATAGCGCAGACCGGCCATGCGCAGGTCACTGAGGCGGACGGCGCTTCCGAGCGTGGAACCGGGATCGCGGACATCGTCGTTACGGCGACCCGCCGCGCGACCAACCTGCAGGATACGCCGATTGCGATCTCGGCGCTGCCGGCAGACGCGCTGATGGAGCAGGGGCTGACCAACGTCGCCGAAATGTCGCGGGTCGTTCCCAACGTCTCCTTCGAGAAGTCGCAGGCGGCATTCGGCCCCGGCATGAGCGCCTTCATCCGTGGCATCGGCTCGAGCGAGACCAATCTGTCGGGCGAGGCGGGCGTCGCCTTCTATATCGACGATGTCTATTATCCGCTGGTCTTCGGCTCCATGTTCGATCTGCTTGATCTGGAGCGGGTAGAGGTGCTGCGCGGCCCGCAAGGCACGCTGTTCGGCCGCAACTCGCTGGCCGGCGCCGTCAACCTCACTACCCGCCGCCCGGTGCTGGGCGAAGCTTCGGGCTATGGCGAGTTCACAGTCGGCAGCTATGACCGCCGCGAGATGCGCGTCGGTATCAATCTGCCGCTCGGATCGACCATGTCGCTCTCTGTCTCCGGTCTGGTCAAGAAGATGACTGGCTACCAGCGGCAGCTCGATTTCCGCTGCGAAATGATCCGCCGGGGCACGCCTCAGCTGGCCGGTCTGTTCCCGACTGCGGATGCCGGCCTGCTCAACAATTCCGACATCAATCCGCCCAAGGATTGCACCATCGGCCATCTGGGTGGTGAGGATGTGCAGGCCATCCGTGGCCAGATCTACTGGGAGCCCATGCCGCGCCTCAAGATCACCGCCGCGCTGGATTATCTCCAGGACAATTCGGAGGCGGCCATGGATAGCGTCGTCGCCATTAACCCGGCCGTCGCAGCCGGCCGCTCCGCGGTCTCGACGCTGTTCAACCGCTGGACGGCACCGGGCGGCCCGACCTTTGCTTATGATAGCCGCTTCATCACCGGCGACCCTTACACGACCTTCGCGACCTTTGCCGATCCGATCGCGGCTGGCACCGCTATTCCCGGCAACACATTCTACAGTGGCTCGCCCTTCCGCGGCGGTATCACGCACCCCAGCAACGTTCCGCAGACCAACTGGGGCGGCAACGCGCGGATTGAATATGAGATCAGCGACAGCATCGATGTCGTCGGCATCGTCGGCTATCGCCGCTATGATGGCGTGTTCGGGTTCGATGTCGATGGTTCGCCCGTCGCCATGGAAAACAATCGCAATGATGTGTTCCAGGACGACTGGACCGGCGAAATCCGCCTGATCGGCAAGACCGGCTGGGTCGACTGGGTGGCCGGCGCCTTCTATTACTGGGCGGATGGCGAACAGCGCTTCTCGGGCACGTCGCCGTTCAACAATACGCAGCGTTACCTTTGGAGCCGCTACACGCCGGAAAGCAAGGCAGTGTTCGCCAACGCCACGCTGCGGCCCTTTGGTGACCGCTTTGGCCTGACGCTCGGTGGGCGTTTCTCCAAGGACAAGAAGGGTGTCGATTATCGCAGCGTGCTGGATGGCACGACGGCCACCTCGACGCAGTTCACCATCTCGCCCACCGGCCAGACCGTCTTCAACTTCGACATCAAGGATGAGCGGTTCGACTGGAAGGTCGGCGCGGATTACAAGCTGAGCGAGCGCACGATGATCTACGCGTCCGTGGCCACCGGCGCGCGGCTGCCGGGCTTCAATGCCCGTCCGCTGCAGCCGAGCCAGGTCGCGCAATATCCGGGCGATGAAACCCAGTCGTACGAACTGGGCGTGAAGACCGATCTGTTCGACCGCATGCTGCGGATCAACGCTGCGGCCTTCTATACGGACTACAAGACCCGTCCGACAAGCGTCTCCGGTCAGGAGTATCAACTCGGGGCGAACGATCAGCCTTTGCCGGGCGGATTCATAGAGATTCCAAATCCGGTCAATGCCGAATTCACCACCTGCCGTCCGTTGACGCAAGCGGAGATCAACGCCGGCACCCCGGGCTATGCCTGCGTCGGTCGCACCTTCTACCAGAACACGCCGGGCAAGGTGAAAGGCTTCGAGCTGGAGCTGGATTTCCGTCCGGTCGAGGGCTTGGCGGTCGGCGGCTCGATCGGCTACCACAAATTCTCGTCGGCCGATCTTGATGCCCGCCCGGCCGGCCAGAACCGGCGCCCGGTGGCGATCCCCGAGCTCAAGGCCAATGCCGGCATCCAGTATGAGTTGGATGCGCCGGCTCTGCAGGGCACGGTCACGCCCCGTGTCGACTGGTTCTACACCGGCAGCCAAGTCTACAGCCCGGACCGCGTAGAGTATAATCAGGACGGCTATTCGCTGGTTAACGCCCGCCTGACCTACGCAAACAAGGAGTATGATTTCTCCATCGCAGCGGGCGTCACCAACGTCTTCAAGCAGTTCTACTGGCGCAACTACTTCATCTACCAGGCCATCGGCTATCCGCAGATCAACGGCCAGCCGGGCGCCCCGCGCGAGTGGTATCTCACCCTGAACAAGCGGTTCTGATCGGAAGGCGGGCACGTGCTCGCCACCGATCATCAAGCATAGGCGAGAGGAACAAGGTACATGCAGATCATCGACGGTCAGATCCACGAACCCCATATCGGCGGCGGTATGCGCGCCGCCAAGCCCGAAGGCGAGACGATCACGCCGCAGCTTGAAGAGTTCATCAACGTCGAGCTGGCGCGCGAGGCGATCGATTGCGTCGGCGTCGACAAGGCGATTATCTATGCGGGCCGGGCCTTTAACGAAGCCGCGGTGCGCTACTATCCGGACCGGTTCGGAGCGGTCGAAGTGTTCGACCATGCGGCGCCCGATCTCGAGCAGCAGATGGCGGCTTTCAAGAAGAAGCCTGGGATGCTCGCCACGCGCGTGCTGTTCACCAATTACGGGCAGGTCTGGCGTAAGCCGGGCGCGCAGATCGCGGTCAGTCCGCTGGTCAAGCAGGGCGCGTTCGACCGCTATTTCGCTTACGGGGCCAAGTATAAGATCCCGATGTTCGTCGGTGCCCATGAGTTCGGTCACGAGGCCGCCATCTATGCCGAGCGTCACCCGGACATGAATATCATCATCGATCACTACGGGGTCACCCAGTCGATGATCGCGCCGCCCAAGGACCGCTGGGCGAACCTGCCCAAGCTGCTCGACATGGCGCGCTATCCCAATGTCTATGTGAAGCTGTGCGGGATGCCGATCATCTCCAAGGAGGCCTATCCCTATCACGATATCTGGCCGTACATTCACAAGATCCTGCACGCCTTCGGCCCGGAACGGTGCCTGTGGGCCAGCGACATGACCCGGCAGCGCTGGGGCACGGAAACGCCGCCGGGTCCCAACGGCTTCCCGCTCCGCAAGGACTGGAAGCCCTATGCGGACGCGCTCTACAGCCTGCTCCACACCAATGAGATTTCGCAGAGTGACAAGGAGTGGATTTTGGGCGGCACGATCAAGCGTGCGCTCAACTGGGCGTAAGAGCACCGCAACGTACCGATGACATCAGAGCCGGACGATGCCGTCGTCCGGCTCTGTTTGTGCCGAATTCGGCATAAGCTGGATCACTTGGAGATAAGAAGCGGCCCGTTGCGCAATGCGATGGTCCGCATGACATCGCGCCCGGCAAAGGTCGTGCGCGCAAAATATACATAAGGGGGAGGCCGTACGAATGACTTTGAAAGTGAAAGGACGCGGGGGCGCGTCGCATTTGATGTGGGCGGCACTGCCGGCGGCGGCGTCGCTGTCGATGCCGGCTCAGGCGCAGAATGGCAGCGGCGCGGAAAGCGCGAGCGAGCCCTCGATCGTCGTCACGGGCACGCGCATCCGCAACAATGCCTTTAACGAGCCGACGCCCGCGACGGTGTTCGGCATCGAGCAGACTGAGAAGCTGGGCATCGTGAATGCCGGCGATATCGTCGAGCTGATCCCGCAGAACACGGCGTTCCAGTCGGACGCGACCGCCGGCATCACCGCGGGCGCGAATGTCGGCGCTTCCTATGCGAACCTGCGCGGGCTCAACCCGGATTCCGGCACGCGCACGCTCACGCTGGTCAATTCCCGTCGCTTCGTGCCGACATCGGATGGCGGTGCGGTTGATCTCAACCTCATTCCCACCGCGATGATCAAGCGCGTGGAGACGGTGACGGGCGGTGCATCGGCGGCTTATGGGTCGGATGCGATTGCCGGTGTCGTCAACCTCATCCTCGATACCGAGCTTGAGGGGCTACGTGGGCAGGTGGATTATGGCCAGACCTTTCGGGGCGATGGGAAAGGCCATCATGGCTCGCTCGTCTATGGCACGCGCGTCGGCAGCCGCGGCCATATCGTCATCGGCGGCGAATATGAGAAGAAGGACGGCATCGGCGATTGCTCGCTTTCGCGCGACTGGTGTGCGGAAAGCTACGACGTCTTCGTGAATGCCAACAATGTGCTGGCCAACGGCTCGCTCTCGGGCTTCGATCGTCCCGGCACGCCGGGCTATGGTCTGCCCAACTTCATCATCGGCCCCAATTCCAAGCAGGCGTTCAACGATGCGCGGGGCGTCGTCCGCAACCGTGCGCCCGCTGCGCCAGCGGCGCGCAACATCCGCTTCAATGACGACGGCACCGGCATCGTGCAGTTCGATCCCGGCACATACGTCCAATCGTCGCAGACCGGGCCGCGCCAGGGCGGTGACGGCGAATCGACCTATGCAGATTCCGACATCCAGACGCCGGTCGAGCGATTCGTCGGCTACCTCTCCGGCAAATACGACCTGTCGGACACGGTCGAGGCCTATACCGAAGTCACCTACGCGCATCGCTCCGCCTCCAACAGCGGCGTGACAGCCGGCCCACGCTCGACCTATTTCGTGCAGCCGGACAATGCCTTCCTGCCAGCTTCGCTCAAGACGCTGCTAGCGGGCACCCAGTTCAGCCTAGGCAAGGATGTTGATGCGCAGATCCCGGCGCTCAACTCGGTCACCGCAGATGTCTGGCGCGCGGTGTTGGGCGTCACCGGCGAGATCGGTGGCGATTGGAACTGGGACGTCTATTATCAATATGGCCGCAACAAGCGGCATCAGTCGGCCCGCTATTCGCGCGTGAACACCGAGTTCCAATACGGGCTGGACGCCGTGGTCAATCCGGCGACCAACCAGATCGTCTGCCGGGAACTGCTCAAGGCCAATCCCAATCCGCGCGCGCAGGGCTGCGTACCGATGAACCTGTTTGGTCTCGATAATCTCAGCCAGGCGGCCATCGACTACGCCTACCGCCCGGTGGTGGAGGACTTCCTCTATACCCAGCATGTCGCTGCCGCCTCAATCAGCGGCTCGCTGTTCGATGGCTTTGGCGCCGGGCCGGTCGGCGCTGCCACGGGTGTGGAATATCGCAAGGAAAAGGGCGATGTGACCCATGGCGATATTCCGAATTACACTGACTATGCCTTCACCTTTGGCCTGGATTATGGCGGCACCATCGAGGTGCTCGAAACCTTCGGCGAAGTGAGCGTGCCGCTGTTGGCGAACCGTCCGTTCTTTGAGACGCTGGAGCTCAACGGCGCCGTACGCTGGACGCGCAACAAGGCGTCGGATGCGTTCACCAGCGAGGAGAAGACGACCGAGGCGGTGAGCTACAAGCTCAGCGGCATCTGGGAAATCGGCGGCGGAGTGCGCCTGCGTGGCTCGCGCTCGCGCGATATCCGCGCTGCGGGCTTCCGCGAGCTGTTCCAGCGGCAGGTGGCAACGGAGGAAGGCTCATCGCAGGGCATCGTCGACAATCCGAATATCGCGGGCGTCGGCAATGACGATCCGACCCCGATCCTGAATGGCGGCAGCTTCGCGCTGACGCCGGAAAAAGCGGATACGACAACGGCGGGCATCGTGTTCCGGCCCGTTTTCATTCCGGGCCTGCGCATGTCGGTCGACTGGTATCAGATCGCAATCGAGGATGCCGTCAGCCGGCTCGGCGGCCAGCAGATCGTCGATTTCTGCGATCAGTTCGACATCTTCTGCGATCGGATCACCTTCGTCTCGCCGACCAACATCTCGTACATCGACGCCCGGCAGGTGAACCTTGGCAGCATGACCGTGCGCGGCCTCGATTTCGAGTTCGACTATACGCTGCGCCTGTCCGACCTTTCGGCCGATTGGGGCGGGGCGCTCAACCTGCGCGTGCTGGCCAACCACCAATATGACTTCAAGGTGCAGGCCGATCCGACGACGCCGGTGATCGATTATGCCGGGCAGACCGGGCCGGTGAGCAGCGGCGGCAACTTCAACCCCGCGCCCTCGTGGATCGTCAATGCTTTCCTGAGCTATGATAGCGGGCCGTTCAACGCCACGGTGAGCATGCGCCGGATCAGCTCAGGCATCTACAATGTCGAGCGGGTGGGGCCGGAAGATGAAGGCTACGACCCGACGCTGCGCAACAGCATCAACACCAACCGCGTGAAGGGAGCGAGCTATTTCGGCCTCGCCATGTCCTATGCCATTCCGGTCGGAAATGGTGGGAACAGCATCGAGGTCTTCGGCGCGATCGACAATATCTTCGACAAGAAGCCGCCGATTGCGCCGGGTGGTGGTGGCCTGGGTGGCTCCAACTATCCGACCAACCCGGTCTATTTCGACACGTTCGGGGCGCGTTTCCGGACCGGCGTGCGGGTCAAATTCTGATCTGACGCCAGCGCTGCAGATGCGAGCCGGGCTTCCGAAAGGAGGCCCGGCTTTCCTTTGTCGAAATGCCCGCCCGGCCATTCCGGCCGGGCGGGCACCCAAAAGCGATGGACGTTGAAGGGAGGCCGAAGCCTCGGCTCAGAAGCCGACGGCGCCGCCGCCCTTGAGGCCCAGCAGCGCACGGGCTTCGGCAGGCGTTGCAATCTCGCGGCCCAGGGCTTCGATCACGAGGCGGATGCGCTCCACCTGCTGCGCGTTGGAGGTGGCGAGCTCGCCCTTGCCGATAAACAGGCTGTCTTCCAGCCCGACGCGGACATTGCCGCCGAGCAGCGCGCTCTGGGTGCAGAAGCCGAGTTGATGGCGGCCCGCCGCGAAGGCCGAGAACACATAATCCTCGCCGAACAGACTATCGGCCATGGTCACCATATGGGCGAGATTGCGCGGGTCCGCGCCTATGCCGCCCAGGATGCCGAACACGCCCTGGATAAGGAAGGGCGGGTCGATGAGGCCGCGGTCGGCAAAATGAGCGAGCGTGTAGAGATGGCCGATGTCATAGCATTCGAACTCGAAGCGCGTGCCGAATTCCCGGCCGACTTCCAGCATGATGCGCTCGATATAGGCATTGTCATTGTACATGATCCGCCCGCGCGCGCCTTCGACATAGGGCTGCTCCCAGTCGTGCTGCCACTGGGTGACCCGCTTGGCCGCGCCGGAAAAGTCGAAGATCAGCGGCCCCATGTTGAGCGAGCACAGCTCGGGCCGGGCCTGCTTGGCGCCTTCCAGCCGGTCATCAAGCGACATGGTGGCGCTGCCGCCAGTGGAGATGTTGACCACCGCGTCCGTCGCCTGCCGGATGCGCGGCAGAAAGGCCATGAAATCGGCCGCGCGGGGGCTGGGGCTGCCGTCTGCCGGGTTACGCGCGTGCAGGTGCAGGATCGCCGCGCCTGCCTGCGCTGCGCCAATGGCGGCCTCCGCAATCTCGTCCGCGCTCACCGGCAGATGCGGCGACATGGAGGGTGTGTGGATGGAGCCGGTCGGCGCGCATGTGATGATGACCTTGGCGTGTTTGCGCATAAGCGGGTCTAAAGTCCTGCGTGACAGAGATATTTGAGGTTTTGATATTCGGCGAGGCCGTGGTGCGAGCCTTCACGCCCGAGACCCGACTGCTTGACGCCGCCAAAGGGCGCATAAGGCGTCGAGATGAGGCCGGTGTTGATGCCGACGATGCCGCTCTCCAGATCCCGCCCTACGCGGGCAATCGTCGCCGGATCGCTTGAGCAGAGATAGGCAGCGAGGCCAAAGGGCGTGTCGTTCGCCAGCCGCACGCCGTCCTCCACGCTGGCAAAGCCGATGACGCCGGCCAGCGGTCCAAAGGTCTCCTCCCGAGTCAGCAGCGCATCCGAGGCAACGTCGCCAATCAGCGTCGGCACCGCGATGCGCCCGCCCGGCGATGCGCCCCCGGCAATCAGACGTCCGCCATGGCGCAGCGTATCCTCGCGATGCTCGTCGATCTTGGCAATGGCGCGATCGTCGATCATCGGGCCGACATCGATGCCGTCTTCAAAGCCGTCGCCGGCCTTCATCGCCGCGACCTTGCTGCCGAAAGCGTCGAGGAAGCGGTCGCGGATGCCGTTCTGCACATAGATGCGGTTCGCCGCGACGCAGCTCTGGCCGCCATTACGGAACTTGGCGACCATCGCCGTTTCGACGGCGGTGTCGAGGTCGGCATCATCGAAGATCAGCAGCGGCGCATTGCCGCCCAGTTCGAGGCCGAGGCGCTTGATCGTCGCGGCGCAGGCTTCCGCCAGCATTGCGCCCACCGGGGTCGAGCCGGTGAAGGAGAGTTTGCGGACGATCGGCGAACCGGTCATCACCGGGCCGATGGTCTTGGAATTGCCGGTGACCACGCTGAACACGCCCGCTGGGACACCCGCTTCTTCACCCAGCTTGGCGAAGGCCAAAGCAGTGAGCGGCGTCAGCTCGGCCGGCTTGGCGACCATGGTGCAGCCGGCGGCCAGCGCCGGCCCGACCTTGCGCGTGAGCATGGCGAGTGGAAAGTTCCATGGCGTGATCGCCACGCACACGCCGATCGGCTCGCGCTCGACCATCAGGCGGCGGCCAGTCACGGGGGCAGGGATGATCTCGCCCAAAGAGCGGGTTGCCTCATCGGCGTAGAACTCCAGGAAGCCCGCGCCATAGTCGACCTCGGCGCGCGATTCCTTGAGCGCCTTGCCATTCTCCAGCGTGATGAGCCGGGCGAAGTCCTCCTTGTGCTGGATGACCAGCTCATACCAACGCCGCAGGATCGCGCCGCGCTCCTTGGCGGGCCGTCGTGCCCATAGCGGAAAGGCGCGGTTCGCGGCGTCGATGGCCTCAGACACTTGCGCTTCGCTGACGCGCGGCACCTGTCCCACGGTCCCGAGCGTATAGGGATCGTCGACGGCGATGGGGTCGCCACTGCCATCCACCCATTTGCCGGCCACATAGGCCTTGGAAAGCAGAAGATCCTTCTCGTCGAGTTCGCCGCGCTGTCTGCTCATGGGCCTGCTCACTTTGCTTCTTGATCGTCCAGGTTCGGATTTGTGATCGGGGTATCACTTTCGAACAAATGCTCGAACCGGCGATAGGTGCACAGCCAGCGCCCGCCGGCGCCGCGAACATAGCGGTCGGTCGCCAGCGAGATCGTCACCGGCGGATGGGTGGGGAGGGGGCGCACGCCATCGGCGGCATAGAGGAACAGGTAATTGGTCGCTTCCGCGCTGTCCGGCCCGGTGAACCATGCCCGGAAGTTGGTGAAGGCATGGACCGCGAGCCGCTCGCCGCGTTCGGCGCGCCAGTCATAGAATTGCTGGATCTTCGCGCGGCCGTTATAGGAGGCGAACTGGCCGTGGAAGACGGCATCCTCGGTATAATAATCCGAGGCCTTGCGCCCCTTGTTGGTATCGATCTCGTGCCAATATTCGGTCAGCTGCAGCGACAATATCTGGTTCAGATCAAGCACTTCCCTGGCAACCATTGCGTCTTCCGTCCTCCATGTCTCGCCTGTCGGCGTGGAGACCGGGCTGACATAGAGGTTGCGCCGCCGCTTGCCCGGGCGGGCAGGATGACTTGCTCAGGAAGGCGCCGGTCGGCTCGTCAGTTCGAGCCCGCCCGCCGGTAATCGCGCGGCGCCATGCCGAAATGCTCGTGGAAGGTGCGGGTGAAATGCGCCGCGCTGTTGAACCCCCAGGCGAAGGCGATCTCGGTCAATGTATGCCCGGCCCAGGCAGGGTTGCGCAGTTGCTTGCCGCACTCTTCTAGCCGCCGCCGCACGATGTAGCTCGACGCCTTCTCCCCGCGCGAGGCGAAGAGCGTGCGCAGGTAGCGCGGCGAGATGCGCAGCCCCTCGGCGACGCGTGCGGGCGTCAGTTCCGGGTCGCGCAGATTGTCCTCGATGTAGCGAATGACTTCGCTCTGTCGGCCGAGCATCACCGCCGAGCCTTCCGGCTGCTCGTCAAAGCCCATCGCATAGGCCGTGGAGAGCATTTCCAGCACGTGGCGAGCAAAGCGGCCGTCATGATCGGAATGGAAGCCGCTCTGCACCTGCGTATTGAGGTTCTCCAGCATCGCGGACATCACCGCGGTCAGCCCCACCTCATGATCGAGCTTGAGGCCGCAGAAGCGCTCGGGCGTGGGCAGGTGCTTCTTGATGAGGCCGGCATCCACGCGCAGCATGATGATCATCGAATTGTCGCCGAGCGTGAAGCTGTGCGGTGCCGCGCTGTCGCACAGCACGAAATCGCCCTGATCGAGCTGGGCCTGATGCCCGCAATGGTCGAGCACGCTGTTGCCGCGCGCCTGCATGAGGAAGGAGTAGAGGCGCGGCGCGCCGGGGCGGATGTGGTTGCGCGTCCGCTCGATATGGCTGCGATTGGCCGCGATGCTGGCGAGTTGGATCGGCCCGAAATGGCTGAGGCTGAGCCGCGCGGCAAACTCGTGCCGGTCCGCGGGCGTGAAGTTCACGCGATTGAGCTGCTGCGAATAGAGCTTTGTCCATGCCGCCGCGCGCGTCGATATGGGGAAGGCTTCAGTGCTGTAGGATTCCATGCTTATCCTCTCCGCGTGCCCTCTGTCCTTCTATCGAGGCGTCCCGGCCGCTTTCCTTCAGGGTCAACCATTTCAAGGCGCTTTGCAAGTTTCCCATCGTCACACGCCGCCGGAAACGGCGAGGTTCGCGCCATTCACAAAAGAGGCGTCGGGCGAGAGCAGGTAACGGACCGCCTGCGCGATCTCGTCCGCCTGGGCCGCGCGCTGCATCGGCACGCGGGCGGCGCCGGCGGCCAGCCGCTCGGCGCTCAGCATGTCCGTGGCGACCGGGCCGGGGGAGACGCAGTTGACGCGAATGCCATCGCCGCCGACTTCCCGCGCCAGTCCGGTCATCAGGCTGTCGAGCCCGCCCTTGGATGCCGCATACCAGACATATTCCCCGGCCGAGCCATAAGCGGTCGCCCGCGACGAAATGAAGACGATGCCGCCGCCCGCGCCGCCGCGCGAGAGGGCCATGCGCCGCACGGCTTCACGCGCGGCCAACATCGCGCCGGTGAGATTGACCGCCGTTACGCGCTCGAGGGTTTCCGCCGAGACCTCCGCCAGGGGAGAGGCCTGGCCGGTGATCCCGGCGGAATAGACGAGCGCGCCGATCGGCCCCAGCGCCTGCGCTTCGTCGAACAGGGCAATCAGATCGGCCTCCCGCGCGCTGTCCGCCTGCACCGCGTGGGCCTGACCGCCGGCACTGGCGACGCTCGCTGCGACGGCCTGCGCCGCCGCTGCGTCACGCGCATAGCTGAACACGACATGGTAGCCGGACGCCGCGAGCAGCTGGACGATGGCGGCGCCGATGCCGCGGCTGCCGCCGATGACGATCGCAATTGGGGGCTGGCTCATGGAGCGGTTGCCTTTGCCTCAATGGGTTGGGGGGCTTCGTCCCGACCGAAGTCATCCAGTGACTGCAACGCGCGGCCGGCGGTCTCGGGCAGCATCAGCGTTGCGATGAGGGCGCACAGGATGCCCCCCATGCCGACGATGGCCATCGCCGCGCCCAGCGGGATGATGGCGGCCACCAAGGGTACGGTCATGATGAACAGAGCGCTCGCGGCACGGCCGAAATTATAAGCAAAGGCCTGTCCGGTGCCGCGCAGTTCGGTCGGGAACAATTCGGTGAAATAGGGGCCGAAGCTTGCATAGATGCCGAACTGGAAGAAGCCGTAGACGATGCCGAACGGCACGAGGAACCAGACATTCCCGCCCCATGGCCCGAACAGATAGATGGCGGCGGAGATCACGAAGCCGAGGCCGAACAGCCGGAAGGCGTTGCGGCGCCCGACAAAGTCGCTGATCGCGGCGTTGAACAGAAAGCCGAAGAAGCCGCCGACGCTATTGAACATCACGCACAGCCCGGCCATCGCGATGCCGATACCGCGCTCATTGGCGAGGAATACCGTCAGGTAGCTGCTCACGGCATAGCCCGCGCCCTGCGCGCCGACGGCCAGCAGCGAGGCCAAAATGGTGATGCGGACAACCTTGGGCCGGAAGATGCTGGTGAGGCTGGTGCGCTGTCCGGTCTCCTGCGCACGCTGCTGAGCCTGCTTGAACAGATCAGAATCGTCGGACCCACGCCGGATGAAGAAGATCAAGGCGGCCGGAATGATGCCGACAAAGAAGGCGAGGCGCCAGCCGATCTCGGGATCGAAGGCGGAGGCGAAAGGTCCGGCGATCAAGGCTGCGAGACCGGAGCCGACTGCCGCGCCGCTGTGCAGCGTGCCCAGCGCCTTGCCGCGATGCTTGGGTGAGACGATTTCGCCGAGCAGCACCGCGCCGACCGCCCATTCCGCGCCGAAGCCGATGCCTTGCAACACGCGCAGCACGAGCAGTTGCTCGAAATTCTGCGCAAAGCCGGAGGCGAAGGAGAAGAAGGAGAACCACAGGATAGTGAGCTGCAGGATGCGGGCGCGGCCATAGCGGTCGCACAACCAGCCGCCGATCCAGCCACCGATCGCCGCCGCGAAATAATTGGCGCTGGCGATGGTTCCGGCCTCGGTCAGCGAGATGCCAAGACCAACGATGAGCAGCGGGATGAGATACTGATAGACCAGCCCATCCGCGCTATCCATCGCCCAGCCGGCGCTGCAGGTCCAGAACACGCGGCGGGTCTTGCGGTCCGCGCCGCGATACCAGGAGAAGAGGTCGGCTTTCATGGGGTGTCGGTCCTATAGCGCAGCTTCGTAGATGGCGCGCGCATCGGATTCGGTGACCTCGCGCGGATTTCTGATGAGCAGCCGTTGCACGGTCATGGCGGCGGCGGCCATCTTGGGCACCGCGTTGGCGCCGATGCCGAAGGCGGACAAGTGTCGCTCGATGCCGATGGCGGCGGAAAGGCGCTCGATCTGCGCGATGCCGGCCAGCGCATCCGCCTCGTCATCGCCGGTCCGCGCCACGCCAAGGGCGGCAGCGACCTGAGCGTAGCGAGCGGGGGCCGCAGGCAGGGTGAAGCGCAGCACATGCGGCAGCAGCAGCGAGTTGGCGACGCCATGCGGGATGTGGAACTCGCCGCCGAGTGGATAGGCCAGGGCGTGGACTGCTGCGGTATTGACCGGGCCAAGGCACATGCCGCCAAGATGCGCCGCACGCAGCATGGCATCGCGCGCCGCCAGATCGGTGCCGTCCATGCAGGCGCGTTCGAGATGGCCGGCGATCAGCCGGATGCCTTCGAGCGCCCAGGCGTCGACGACGGGATGGGCAAAGCGGTTGGCATAGGCCTCGATGCAATGCGTAAGCGCATCCAGCCCGGTCGCGGCGGTGACGGCGCGGGGCATTGAGACGGTGAGTTCGGCATCCAGATAGGCGAAATCCGGCACCAGATGATCGCTGACCACGCCCTTCTTCAGTTCCGCCGCCACGTCTTCCAGAATGGCGATGGGGGTGACTTCGCTACCGGTGCCGGCGGTGGTCGGGATGCAGGCGAGCGGAATGGCGCGGCCTTGGAGGAGGCCTGTGCCGATGACGTCATCGATGCCCTGCGCGCCATCCATCAGCGCGGCGACCAGCTTGGCGACATCCATCGCACTGCCGCCGCCCAGTCCGATGATGAAGCCGGCTTGGCTCTCGCGCGCCGTCGCCATGGCAGCCTCGAAATCGGGGAACGTCGGCTCGCCGGCAATGGCATCGAAAATCGTGGCGGCGCAGCCGGCTTTTGTCAGTTCGGAGGCGAGTGCTTCGCTGAGCGCACGCAGGGGGCTGCCGGAGACGATCAGCGCGCTTGCGGCCCCGGACGCGACGACATCGGCGGCGCAGGCCGGCAGAAGACCGGCACCGATGCGCACCGTGCGGACGTTGCGCAGGCTCAAAAGCTGTTCAGATTGCAAGGCTCACCTCTCCATCCCATCCCGTCTCTCTCTCGGTAGCGCGCGGCGTGCTGTCTTGATCTAGGCGGCAATATGCTTTGCCGCGCTCGTATCGGCACTTGGTGGCGGAGCCAAAGGGCGAAAGGGGCAGGGCTCCGCGCGAGCCGCGGGCTGACGAAGCGCGCCCGGCAGCGGTGCTAACCTCGCCGCGCCTTTTCGACTCCGAAATGGAGGCAATTGATGGAATGCCGGGGGCGGACTGGGTTAGCGTCTCCTGCTCGATCGACAGGAAGGAACCCATGTCACGCTCCGGCACCTTGCAGGGCATAAGACCGGTGCCGCACCGCGCTATCGCAGGCCGCCCAATGACGTGTCCGCGTTGACCGTGGAGCGGCGGGGTGACGGAGCCAGATCGATCCGGCCAGGCGCGCCGTCATCGTGCGGCCCGGCTGATTCAGGAAGCTGCAGACCGCATCGAGGCCGCGCGCCATCTGCTTGAGATGGAGCAGGAGGTTGCAGAAGGGGCCGGTGCGACGCCCTTTGCCAATGGCGCGTTGCCGGTTGGGCTGCTCAGTCACGCGAACGAGCCGATGGCAGTTGCCCATCTGAATGCGGCCTTGGGACTGCGGGGCCATATCTGTTCGCGCGTGCTCCTGCGCCTGATTGCCGAACCGGACCGACTGGTCCCGCTCGAGGAACTTGCGTTGCTCCTGGACCGCGGCGCGATGTCGCGTGCGGCGATCAAGGTTCACATCTCAACGCTGCGGGCTGCGCTCAGCGAAAAAGGCCTCGCCGGATCGGCGATCGAGACAGGCCGCCGGAGCTATGCCTTTCGCGCGGCAATGCTGCCGGCGCTGTCCAACATCCTCGAAGCGTGCCGTTTTGGTGCTGATTCCGGCAGGAACGAATCAAAACGGGACAGATGAGGTGGGCCCCCATCGCATCGCTCCATCGACCCGTCCTTTAGCGGTTGACTTCCCGTGATCACGGCGCACAAAGTGAAGCTCGCATAACATAATGTTGCCTTAGAAAGCCAAAAAGGCTTCTAAAATTGCAGGGTCGCACCAGATGACAATCGACTTCAAGACATGACGGACCGCCGCTGACTGCCACGCGTTTGAGAATGATGTTGAGGCAGGGATAGGCGAGGAGACACGGGTTCAGTGTGAACCCCGCGAATATCCCAAGGACGGATCGTGATGTTCGATACAGCCAATAAGCCGCGCCCACCGGGCGTGGACGACGATGCGCGCACTTGTCTGCCGGATGACCCGGTGATTGAGCGGGCGCGGCGTTTGCAGGCCCTTATGGGCCAGCGCAGTGCCCTCTTTCCAGAGCCGGTGATGGCCGATGACGCCATGGCGGCCATGCTGACGCTGTTCCTTGCCCAGAGCGAGGGGCGGACGGTCTCCCGGGCATCGTTGAACGGCGTGCAGGATCTGTGCGGCGATCCACAAGACGAGGTGGTTGCATCACTGATCAAGGCAGGTCTGGTCCGCGCCGGGTCGGCGGGAGCGGGCGGGCCTGCTGTCGGGGAAGACGATGCGATCACCCTGACCCCGATGGGATCGGCGCGAATGCGCAATTATCTCGGCGACCATCGCGGTATTGGACAATGAGTGGTCAACCCGACCACCTCACGGGTCTTATTCCCGCCGCTCGGCCCGGTCTTCCCGGTCAGTGAGCGCGGCTGGTGACGATAGGCTCCTCCTGTCTGGTGGTTACGGGACATGCGCCGGCAGAGACGGTGGTCTATCCGCCGCCTCTTCTCACAGCGGCGGCGCATCTTTCGCGCGCGGGGTGTTTCCCGCGCGGCGAGGGTAGTCCGATGCCGAATCGAAAGTTTTTTGACGTGCCCAATATCGTGCAACGCGACGCCGCAGCCCGGTCGGACGCGCCGGCTGATCCTCGCTCCGCGGAAGCTTCGAGCGTTCTGCGGGCCAAGGCCGGCCGCATGCACATGCTCGGCCGTCTGCGCAGCAAGCATTTCTACACGCCCGTCATGGCCGATCGCGCCATGGACGTGATGCTCTCTCTTTTCGTCGGTGAACTGCAGTCCAGTCCGGTGAGCGACACGGCCTTGGCCGTGGGCAACATGCTCAGCCCGGCTGAGGCCGCTGCAGTGATCGATAAACTGGTCCAAGCGGGGCTGGCCGTCGTTGCGGGTGAAGAACCCGAGCGGCGGACGGTCGGGCTAACGCCCCTCGGGTCCGCGAGGATGCGGAGTTATGTCAGCGACCACCCGGACGTCTGACAGCTTCGCAGGTCGACGACCGGCCTGAACCGTGTGCCGCCATCCCCCACGCTGGCGTGCGCATTCCCCGGTTCGGGTCGGGCGTCGACCGTTTTCTGCTCCGCAAGGTGCAGGCCGCGTCGCCGCTTCCCACCTCCCACACAGAGAGCGGCGGCGCGGTTTGCGGGCGGTGCGCCCGCATGGGGAAAGAGGGTCAGGCGCCCATTCAGCCGCTCTCGTTCAGCGCCGGTTCAACGGGCCGGTCCTTGTTTCGCGCGCCATGCATCATCTGTCTTCTGCCCGTGGCGCAAAGCGCGCATCATTCGCTTGGCGCGGTCCGGTTGCTCGGTTAAGAGGCTGCGCATGACCGTTACACCGCTGCGTCGTGGCCGGCTGATTGCCGCCAGCCTGATCTCACTCGCCTTGCTGGCCGGCTGCGCGCGCAGTTCGAACCGCGTTGATACGCGCTATGTCGCGCGCGACGTCAGCACGCTGTATCTGGCGGGCCAGCAGCGGCTCGACAATGGTCGCTTTGCCGAGGCCGCCGTACTGTTCGATGAGGTTGAGCGCCAGCATCCCTATTCGCCTTGGGCCCGCCGCGCGCAGCTGATGAGCTCGTTCAGCTATTATGCCGCGCGCAATTATCGCCAGTCGATCCAGTCGGCCCAGCGCTTCCTCTCGATCCATCCCGGCAACCGCGACGCGGCCTATGCCTACTACCTGATCGCTCTGTGCTATTATGAGCAGATCAGCGACGTGACGCGCGACCAGAAGCTGACGCTTCAGGCCCGCGATGCGCTGAACGAGCTGGTCCGCCGCTACCCCGATTCGCGCTACGCATCCGATGCACGGCTCAAGCTCGATCTGGTGAACGACCATCTCGCCGGCAAGGAGATGGAAGTCGGCCGCTTCTACCAGCGCCGCCGCGAGTGGATCGCCGCCGCGATGCGCTTCCGGCAGGTCGTCGACAATTACCAGCAAACCAGCCACACCGCGGAGGCGCTGCACCGTCTGGTCGAGAGCTATCTGGCGCTCGGCATGACGGAAGAAGCCAAGCGGGCCGCTGCCGTGCTGCAGACCAACTATCCCGATTCGGACTGGTATCAACGCTCCTATCGCCTGATGACGCAGCACGCTCCGAGCGCCTGATCTCTTCCCGGCGCTTTGCGCTGGCGAAGGCGGGTGACAGCATGAGGGCAATGGATTAGCTCTGCACCGCATATGCTGACCGGCCTCTCGATCCGTAACATCGTGCTCATCGAGGCGCTCGATCTCGTGTTCGAGCGGGGGCTGACTGTGCTCACTGGCGAAACCGGCGCGGGCAAGTCCATCCTGCTGGATGCGCTGGGTCTGGCGCTGGGGATGCGGGCCGATAGCGGCCTCGTGCGCGCCGGTGCCGATCAGGCCAGCGTGACCGCGACATTCGATCCGCCGGCGCCCGGTTCGGCCCTGGCCATCCTGCTGGCCGAAAGCGACGTTGCTCAGGAACCGGGCGAGCCGCTGCTGATCCGCCGCACGCTCAAGGCCGATGGCGGCAGCCGCGCCTTCATCAACGATCAGCCCTGCTCGGCGGCGCTGCTGCGCGATGTCGGCGCCTATCTTGTCGAGATTCACGGCCAGCATGATGAGCGGGGCCTCATCAACCCGCGCGGGCATATGGATCTGCTCGATGCCTTTGGCGGACTGGATGCCGGAGCGGTACGCACCGCACACGGCGTCTGGCAGGCTGCGCAGGCGCGGCTCACAGAGGTCCGGGAGACGCTGGAGAGCGCCGCTCGTGAACGGGATTATCTCGCCCATGCTGTGGCCGAGCTGACAGCCTTCGCGCCCGAACCGGGTGAAGAGGAGACGCTCGCCACCGAACGCGCTGACATGCAGAAAGGCGCGCGCCTCACCGAGGACATAGCTGCGCTCGAAGATTTGCTCGGCGGATCGGACGGCGCCCTGGCCAAGCTGCGGCAGGCAGCGCGGCGGCTGGACCGGATCGGCGAGGAGCATGAACTGCTGACGCAGGCGCTGGCTGCCTTCGATCGTGCCGTGATCGAGGCCAGCGAAGCGGAGGAGCATCTCGCGCGGGCTGGCGAGGCGCTATCGGTCGATCCCGCGCGGCTCGACGCGATCGAGACCCGCCTGTTCGATCTGCGGGCCTTGGCGCGCAAGCATCAGGTCGCGGCCGACGATCTGGCCGATCTGGCAGCGCGGATGAGCGATCAGCTCGCGCGCATCGATGCGGGTGAGGCGGGGCTGGCGGATCTTGAACGGGACGTCGCGGCTGCACGGCAGGCTTATGAAGCCGCGGCGCAGGCGCTCAGCGACGGCCGCCGGGAGGCCGCCGCCCGTCTGGACACGGCGGTCGCCGGCGAACTGGCCCCGCTCAAGCTGGATGCCGCGCGCTTCCGCACCGATGTCGAGCCGCTGCCAGAAGGGCAATGGCGCGCGTCCGGCAAGGATCGGGTGGAGTTCATGATTTCCACCAACCCCGGTGCGCCCTTCGCCCCGCTCACCAAGATCGCCTCGGGCGGTGAATTGTCGCGCTTCATCCTGTCCCTCAAGGTCGCGCTCGCCGCACAGGGCAGCGCGGGCACGATGATCTTCGACGAGATCGACCGGGGCGTCGGCGGGGCCGTAGCCGGCGCGATTGGTGAGCGGCTGGCAAGGCTCTCCGGCGGCGGGCAGGTGATCGTCGTCACTCACTCCCCGCAGGTGGCCGCACGCGGCGCAGCGCATCTGCTGATCGCCAAATCCTCGCAAGGCACCATCACCCGCACCGGGGTCCATCCGCTCGACGATGCCGAACGCCGCGAGGAAATCGCCCGCATGCTCTCCGGCGCCGAGATCACCAACGAAGCGCGTGCACAGGCCGAGCGGCTGCTGGAGGGGGTGTGATGGGCTTTCAGAAATTAAACAGGGTGGTGCTGTTTGATCTGGGGCTCATGTTCTTCGGCAGCGTGATGTTTCTCGTGTCGCTGCTCGGAATGCTGGCTTTGCTACTCCTCCTGCACTGGTTGCCAGGCGCCGTTCTGATCGGCATGTTAAGCATAAGCATTTGGAACTTGAAGGCTTCTATTAGTCTTATCAATCAGCCGCTGCTTGGAACTGCCCAATGGATCGTTGCTCGTTCGATTCTCGTCTGCTCGCCGTTACTAGTTCTACTTCTTAAATGACCGACCCCCACACACTCACCGAAGCTGAGGCCGCGAACCGCCTCATGCGGCTCGCGAAGGAGATCGCGAAGCACAACGCGCTCTATCACGCGAACGATGCCCCCGAGATCAGCGATGCCGCCTTCGATGCGCTGGTGCGCGAGAATAATGCGCTGGAGTCGGCCTTCCCGCATCTGATCCGGGCGGACAGCCCCAATCGGCAGGTGGGCGCTTCGGTGGCGACGTCTGCGCTCGCCAAAGTGCGCCACGAGAAGCGCATGATGAGCCTCGACAACGCCTTTGCGGACGAGGATGTGGCGGAATTCGTTGCGCGCGTCCGGCGGTATCTGGCGCTCGGTGAGGACGAGCCGGTCTTGATGACGGCGGAGGACAAGATCGACGGCCTGTCGCTCTCCATCCGCTATGAGGACCGCAAGCTCGTCCGTGCGGCGACGCGCGGCGATGGCGAGGTGGGGGAGGACGTGACGCCGAATGTCGCGCATATCGGCGATATTCCCCAAACCCTGCCCGTCGACGCGCCGGCCATCCTGGAGGTGCGCGGCGAGGTCTATATGGAGAAGTCCTCCTTCACCGCGCTCAATGCGCGGCTGATGGACGAGGCGCGCGCGACGGCCGAGGCACGCGGTGAGGCATTCGACCCCGAGGGCGTGCGCCAGTTCGCCAATCCGCGCAATGCCGCTGCCGGATCGCTGCGCCAGAAGGATGCGAGCGTCACCGCCAGCCGTCCGCTACGGTTTCTCGCGCATGGCTGGGGCGTGGTGAGCGATGATGGCCTGCCTACGGATACGCAACATGGCGTTATGAAAGCGCTGGAAGGTTGGGGCATTCCAGTGTCGCGGCATCTGGTGCTGTGCGATGGCAGCGCGGCGATGCTGGCGCATTATCGCGCCATCCAGCAACAGCGCGCGGACCTGAATTACGATATTGACGGCGTGGTCTACAAGGTGGATCGGCTGGACTGGCAGGCGCGGCTCGGCTTCGTTGCCAAGGCGCCGCGCTGGGCGATTGCGCATAAATTCCCCGCCGAACAGGCCGAGACGACGCTGGAAGCCATCGACATTCAGGTCGGCCGCACCGGTAAGCTGACGCCGGTGGGGCGGCTCAAGCCGGTGACGGTCGGCGGGGTGGTGGTCCAGAACGTCACGCTGCACAATCGCGACGAGATCGCGCGGCTGGGCGTGCGGCCCGGCGACCGGATTCTCGTCCAGCGCGCTGGCGATGTGATCCCGCAGGTCGTGGACAATCTGACGCGGGATGCGGAGCGGGCGCCCTATGTCTTCCCCGATCATTGCCCGGAATGCGGCAGCGAGGCGGTGGCGGAGGAAGGTGAGGTCGATGTGCGCTGCACGGCGGGCCTCATCTGCCCGGCCCAGCGTATCGAGCGGCTCAACCATTTCGTCAGTCGCGGCGCGATGGATATCGATGGCTTGGGCGACAAGACCATTCGCGAGTTCTTCGCGCTCGGCTGGCTGGAGCATGGCCCGGCGGACATCTTCCGGCTCAGGCAGCATCGCGCCGATCTGCTGGGCCGCGAGGGCTGGAAGGAGAAGTCGGTCGACAATCTCCTCAAGGCCATCGAGGACCGGCGCGCGCCCGATGCCGCGCGGCTTCTGTTCGGCCTCGGCATTCGCCATGTCGGCGCGGTAACAGCGCGCGATCTGATGAAGGCATTCGCGGCCTTGCCGGCACTGCAAGCGTGGTCGATGCTTGCCAATGCCGACCGGCTTCCGTTCGCATCGAGCGAAGTCGAGATGCTGATGCGCGAACGGGTCTCGACGTCGCTCGACCCGAACGGGGACGTTGTCCAACAGGCCAAGGCCACGCTCACCGCGATCGAAGGCATCGGCGGCGCCGTGGTCGAGGCGCTGGGCGACTTCTTCCATGAGGAACATAATGTCGCGGCGTGGGACGACCTGCTCGCGCAGGTTTCGCCGCCGCCTTATGTGGTGGATGTGAAGGCCAGCGCCGTCTCGGGCAAGACCATCGTCTTCACCGGCAAGCTGGAGACGATGAGCCGCGATGAAGCCAAGGCGCAGGCCGAGGCGCTGGGCGCCCGGTCCGCCGGATCGGTCAGCGCGTCGACCGATCTGGTGGTGGCCGGGCCGGGCGCCGGCTCCAAGCTCAAGAAAGCCGCCGACCTCGGGATCGAGGTGATCGACGAGGCCGCCTGGGCCGAGATCGTGCGGAGCGCCGGCTAAAGCGCCTCCGCGTCAGGCCAGCGCTGTGCGATACATCGCAAGCAACGCGGCCCAGGCCTTTTCCGCCGCGTCATGGTTGTAGGCCTGGCTGCCGGGCACGCACCAGCCATGGTCGGCGGGGTAGACCTCGACCGTGGCGGTCTTGCCCGCCGCATCGAATGCCTTGCGCAGGATCGTCTTGGACTCCGGCTCCTTGGCATCGTCATTCTGCGCCACCGCGACGAGATAGGCGGCATCGGTCTTGGGGATGAGCAGATGCGGACTGCTCGGCTGGTCGGTGGTCAGGCCTCCGCCATGGAAGCTGCCGACCGCGCCGATCCGCGCCGAAGCCACAGCGGCGGTGCGGAAGGAGAGCGGCCCGCCCATGCAATAGCCCTGCACGCCGGCCTTGCGGCCCTTGTCGACCTGCGGCTGCGCGTCGAGGAAGCCGAGATAGGCCGCCGCGTCATGATCGACCGCGGCATCGCTCATCGCGGCGCGATAGCCGAATAGGATCTTGCGCGACTCCGGGTTGCTGAAGTCGAATGTTCCGTCGATCACCGGCGCGACGGCGTTGCGGTAGAAGGGATTGGGGACGAGCACGACATAACCCTCGGCGGCCAGGCGCCGGCCCATCTCGCGGAACACCGGGCGCAGGCCCATGATGTCCGGCCACATCAGCACGGCGGGCCAGGGGCCTGTGCCGGCGGGGTGGAAGAGGGCGGCATCTGCCGAGCCGTCGGGCGTTTTGATGGTCACATTCTTCTCGGTGACGTTGGCGACGGCCTGCGCGGTCGCCGCGCCAGCGAAGCCGACGGCGGCGCCGGTGGCCATGAACATGCGCCGGGTGACGCTCCAATCCTCGACTAGGCCCTGATGGATGTCATTGTCGCACATGCCGAATCTCTCCCTCGCAGCGTCAGGCGGGGATGGTCGGTCGGCGCGGGCGCCCTGTCAATGCGCAGCCGGTCTTACCAGCTGCCGAAGCCGGGCGCGGCGCCATGATCGCCCGTGTGCCAGCGCGTCGTGCGGCGCCAGCCGAAGCGATGGCGCTTGCGCAGCACCAGCGTGGGCCAATCGCCGTGATCGAACCGCCAGATCAGCACCATGCCCTGCGCGCGATAGGCGGCCTGCACGCGGCCGGCCTGACTATCCAGCAGGCCCGCCAGCATCAGCGTGCCGGCCTCGGCGACCTGCGCGGAGAGGCTTGGCGCCAACTCGATCAACGGCCCGGCGAGAATATTGGCGATGAGCAGATCATAAGGCGCAAGGCCTTGAATGAGCGGATGCTCGACCCCCGGCGCGGCGACCAACTGCAGCGCCCCCGCGCCGGCCCCGAGCGGAACGCCGTTCAAATCGGCATTTTCGGCCGAAACGTCCACCGCGACAGGATCGATGTCGGAGGCCAGCACATGAGCGCGCGGCCACAGACGGTTGGCGGCGAATGCAAGCAGGCCGGTGCCGGTGCCGATGTCCGCAATATTGCCATAGCGCATGCCCCGCGCCTTGAGGTCGGCCAGCGCCAGCAGGCAGCCGCGTGTCGTCTCATGCTGGCCGGTACCGAAGGCGCGGCTGGCGGGGATGAGAAAATCGATGCGGTCGGCGCGCGGGCTGTCCACACTGTCGTGGCGGACATGGAACGGCCCGGCCGTCATCGGTTCCAGGCCGGCCTGGCTCTGCGTCACCCAGTCGGTGTCCGGCAATTGCGCCAGCGTGTAGGGGGTGGCCGCGCCATCGGGCATCAGCGCCGCGATGGCATCGATGGTCGCGCGCGTCGGCTTGGTTTCGAAGATGATGTCAAGCTGCCAGGCATCGGGCTGGCTTTCGTCCGGCTCGCTCGCCAGAATCGCGGGCGGCGAGGGCCAGTCGATGAACAGCGGCTCGGCCTCAAGCTCGAACCGCTCGGCGACGGCGCGCGTGCAGGATAAGGTCATCTGCCAGGGCGTCGCGGGCGCGACGCTGGCGGTGGAGGAACGCTTTGTCATGCCCTCTCTCTAGCCGATTTGGACGGCAAAGGGAGAGAGAATGGACCGTGTCACCCCCCGCGGAGCGGATTTGTCAGACGGCGCGTCGGATTGGCGGATAAGCCTGCTGCGGCTCTGCCTGGGCGTCGGTCGCCGGTGCCATGGAGACCACGAAATTGGCCGAGCGCGTGCGCAGGGCGCCGAGCAGGTTGCGGACTTCGGTGAAGCCGCTTTCCAGCTCGTCGATCTCCGAGGCGACGATCTCCGTATCCTGCCGGATCGCCGAAATGTTCGATGACATGGAGTCGGCGGCAAGCGCCGTCTCGTCCACGGCAGCGGTAATCATCGTCACAGTCTGCGATTGCGCGTCCATCGCGGTGCGGATGCGCATGCCCATGGTCTGCACGTTGAGCACGGTCTCGCGGATACGTTCGTTGGTCTCGACCGTATGCCGCGTGGCGTTCTGGATGGCGGCGATCTTCTGCGCGATGTCGTCGGTGGCGTGGGCGGTCTGGCTCGCCAGCGACTTCACTTCCTGCGCGACGACGGCAAAGCCGCGTCCCGCATCGCCGGCGCGCGCGGCCTCGATGGTCGCGTTGAGGGCAAGGAGATTGGTCTGCCCGGCAATATCGCGGATCAGGCCGAGGATCGATTCGATGGACTGGGCGTGATCGCTCAGCGCCGTCGAGACGTTCACGGCCTCGCCGGCTTGCTCGGAGGCCAGGGCGGCGACTTCCGCCGCCTGGTCCACTTCGGTGCGGGCTTCCTCGATGGCGCGGATCAGGCCGGAGCTGGTGTGCGCGGCCTCGCGCATGGCGATGGCCGATTGTTCGGCAGCGGCGGCGACTTCGGAAGCCTTATCGAGCATCCCGCGCGTGGCGTTCGAAGATTCGCGGGCCTGTTCGCGCAGGCGCTCGCCCAGTTGCGCGGCCAGATCGATCTGCGTGTTCAGCAATTCGGAGAATTTGTCGCGCTGGCGCTGCCGCTCGATCCGGTCCTGCTCGCGGATCGTGTCGGCATAAAAGGCGCAGCACACTTCCGCTTGCACCAGCGAGATGAACCGCATGGCGGCCAGCAGTTCCGAGCGCTCGTCGCGATCGGCCACGAGCTCCGTCAGGATATCACGGACCTTGTCGACCACGCGGTTAATGATGACGATCTGGGTACGGATGGAGACATCGCGCGCCAGCATCTTCATGACGCCGGTCCGCGCCATCTCCGTCCATTCTTCCCCGGCGAAATCGCTGAGCAGTGTTCGATGGAAGGTTCTTGCGCCCTGCCGCGTGGCTTCCAGCTCCGCCGGGCCGACCGCCGCAAGGTCGATGCAGGGGAGGTACACCGCCATGGCAGTGTCGCCCAATTCGTCGATGCGGTCTCCGAGATAAGCCAGGATCTGACGCGCCCGCCCCGGCAATGTCGCTTGGGGGTCGAACTCCTGCAGCCGTTCAGCCATTGAAATCGTGTCGCTTTTTCCTGCGATCATGGCCTCGGTGCCCCTTTTGTCCTGCCATTTGCCGGGTCGTATGGGGTGGCGTGATATCGGCCTTTCGTTAATCGAGGGCTAACACCCTCTGTTTTCCATGTTCATCGGGACCTCAGTCTGCACATTGGTGACATGGCGCCAGCGAGCGTTTGCAGTGCAGCAGCTTTGCGCTAAAGGGGCGCATTCTTTCACGAACAGGACTGCTCGATCATGGCGCAATCCGGGCGAAGGCCGCTTTCCCCGCACCTCACCATCTGGAAGTGGGGCCCGCATATGCTTCTTTCCATCCTCCACCGCGTGACGGGGGATGGCATGGCGATTCTGGGCGGCCTCGGCCTGACTTGGTGGCTGTATGCAGCGGCGAGCGGACCGGCGGCCTATGCGAACTTCCAATATTATGTCTGGCAAGCGGACGCCGGTGATCTGGCTGGCCTGATCGCCAATGTGATCGCGCGCATCGTGCTGATCGGCCTGACCTGGGCGTTCTTCCAGCACATGCTCTCGGGCCTGCGCCATCTGGTGATGGACATGGGCGCGGGCTTTGAGCTGACGGCGAACAAGCGGTGGTCGAAGGTCATTCTCGCCGCCTCGGCGCTGGCGACTGTAGCCTTCTGGGCGTGGATCTTCGTGGGGAGGGCATTCTGATGGGCAGCGGAACCAGACTGGGCCGCGTGCGTGGCCTCGGCTCGGCACGGAGCGGCACGCATCACTGGATCGCCCAGCGCTTCACGGCGATCGGCAATCTGCTGCTGGTCAGCTGGCTGCTGGCCAGCCTGGCGCTGCTGCCGGCGCATGACCATGCGGCCATCACCGGTTGGCTGACCCAGCCCATCGTCGCGGTGCCGATGATGCTGATGATTGTCAGCGTTTTCTATCACATCCGCCTCGGTCTTCAGGTGCTTATCGAGGATTATGTGCATGATGAGGGGCTGAAGTTTGCCACGCTCATCCTGCTGCATTTCTTCGTCATCGGCTGCGCCGCGGTCAGCCTGTTCTCTGTCGCGAAAATCGCCTTGGCCGGAGGGGCGCTCTAATCATGACGCAAGCCTACAAGATCATCGATCACACCTATGACGCCGTCGTCGTCGGCGCCGGCGGCTCGGGCCTGCGCGCCACCATGGGCATTGCCGAGAGCGGCCTCAAGACGGCCTGCATCACCAAGGTGTTCCCGACCCGCAGCCACACGGTCGCGGCCCAGGGCGGCATCGCGGCGAGCCTCGGCAATATGGGGCCGGATCACTGGACCTGGCACATGTACGACACGGTCAAGGGCTCCGACTGGCTCGGCGACCAGGACGCGATCGAATATATGGTGCGTGAGGCGCCGGCGGCGGTCTACGAGCTGGAACATGCCGGCGTGCCGTTCAGCCGCACGCAGGAAGGCAAGATCTATCAGCGCCCGTTTGGCGGCATGATGCAGAATATGGGCGAAGGCCCGCCGGCCCAGCGCACCTGCGCGGCGGCGGATCGTACCGGCCATGCCATGCTGCACGCGCTCTACCAGCAGAGCCTGAAGTATGACGCGGACTTCTTCATCGAATATTTCGCGCTCGACCTGATCATGGAAGACACGCCGGACGGCCCCGTCTGCCGTGGCGTCATCGCCCTCTGCATGGACGATGGCACGATCCATCGCTTCCGCGCCCATTGCGTCGTGCTCGCCACCGGCGGCTACGGCCGGGCCTATTTCTCGGCCACCAGCGCCCATACCTGTACGGGTGACGGCGGCGCCATGGTGCTGCGCGCCGGCCTGCCGCTGCAGGATCTGGAGTTCGTCCAGTTCCACCCGACCGGCATTTACGGCGCCGGCGTGCTCATCACCGAGGGCGCGCGGGGCGAGGGCGGCTATCTCACCAACTCCGAAGGCGAGCGCTTCATGGAGCGCTATGCCCCCTCCGCCAAGGATCTCGCCTCGCGTGACGTCGTCTCGCGGTCCATGGCGATGGAAATCCGCGAGGGCCGCGGCGTCGGCGCGAACAAGGATCATATCCACCTGCACCTCGATCATATCGATCCCAAGGTGCTGGCCGAGCGCCTGCCCGGCATTACCGAGAGCGGCAAGATTTTCGCGGGCGTGGACCTGACCCGCCAGCCGCTGCCGGTGGTGCCGACCGTCCATTACAATATGGGCGGCATCCCGACCAATTATCATGGCGAGGTCGTCACCCGGAAGGGCGACAATCCCGATCATGTCGTGCCGGGCCTGTTCGCGGTCGGCGAGGCTGCCTGCGTCTCGGTGCACGGCGCCAATCGCCTGGGCTCAAACAGCCTGATCGATCTCGTGGTGTTCGGCCGGGCGACCGGCAAGCGCATTGCCGAGATCGTGAAGCCCGATACGCCGCACAAGCCGCTGCCCAAGAGCGGTGACGAGCTGGCGCTGGGTCGCCTCGATCATTTCCGCAATGCCAAGGGCGGCACGCCCACGGCGCAGATCCGCCTCGACATGCAGCGCACGATGCAGGCTCACGCCGCCGTGTTCCGCACCGAGGAGCTGATGGCGGAAGGTGTCGAAAAGCTCGGCAAGATCTACGAGGGGATGACGGACATCGGGGTCACCGATCGCTCGCTCATCTGGAACAGCGATCTCGTCGAGACGCTGGAGCTGGACAACCTCATTTCGCAAGCCAGCGTCACCATCCACGGCGCGATTGCGCGCAAGGAAAGCCGCGGCGCCCATGCGCGCGAGGATTATGCCGATCGCGACGATGCCAACTGGATGAAGCACACCCTCGGCTGGTTCGAAGGCTGGGGCGGCAAGGGTGGCAGCGTGAAGCTCGATAGCCGTCCGGTGCACGACTACACGCTAACCGACGACATCGACTATATCGCGCCGAAGAAGCGCGTTTACTGATCGGGCTCCATCGCGATGGGGCGCCAACAGAGCGTCCCGCGCGATGTGGCTTCGGCAGGCGTTTTCAGCTTGGTCGTAGGGGATCGTCAGTCGTCTGACGATAGCCGGGCTGGCCAGAGCAGGGGCGGCCAGCGCCCCTACCTGGCTGTCATAGCCCTGGCGCTCAGGTCGCTGCGGAAGCGAGTGCCTGTTTGATGCGCAACTTCTCTTTCTTGAGGGTGGCGAGCCGGTAACTGTCCGGCGCAGGACGGGTAATCTCGTCCTTGATCCGGGCCTCCAGCCCGGCATGCTTGGCGTGCAGTGCGGAAACGTGGCTTGTGTCCATCATGTCCTCCTTGGCCATTGCTTCAATGGAGGTTCAGTAGATCACCAATCGCGCCCTCTGTCTCTGGCAATTGCGCGAAGCTGCGATAAATCGAGACCCGTCATGCGGTGTCACGTTCTTTCGTTAAACATTCTTTCTGTGGGCAGACAGAAGCTTGCGGGCACGCGAAAGAAAAGTCGCTAACCACCTTCTTTTGTTGCGCAGTTGCGCATTGCCGCGCCAAGGGTGCCCTGCCATGTAGGCGTGCCGTTCAGGACTGGGGGCGAATCGGTGTTATCGATCGAGGAAATCGAGCAGCGGCTGGAAGCCTTGCGTGTCGAGCATCGCGATCTCGACTGCGCGATTGCGGCTTTGGGTCAGCTTTCCTTGCCCGACCAGCTCCAGCTTGCCCGCCTCAAGAAGCGCAAGCTGCGCCTCCGCGACGAGATCACCATGCTGGAAAACAGCCTGATTCCCGACATTATCGCCTAACCGCCCGCGGGTATAAGCGGCCGCCAGATCGACGGAAACACCCATCCAGATGGGATATTGAAGGTTAATCGACCTGACGTTCCGCCAAGCTTGTGGCAGCACAGGCTCATGAACGACTCGATGCCCCCGCACATGCTTGACCGTCAGCTTGTCGACGCCCTGTATGTCGATGCCATGGTGCTGGCTGATGAGGCGCGCTCCTATTTTGATGATCGCGCCGAGGAGCATCGTCAGTCGCTGGGCCGCATCGGCTGGGTCGATTTCTCCTGCGAATCGATCAAGGTGACGACGCGGTTGATGCACGTCATCGCGTGGCTGCTCACGCAGCGCGCGATCTTCAATGGCGAGATGCGCGAATCCGTGCGGGAGGAGGAGCGTTATCGGCTTGGCCCAGCCGCCCTCACGCCGCTCGATGTCTCCTGCCAGTTCAATGCAGAGATGCGCGCGCTCATCGCCAGCTCCGAGGAGCTTTATGCGCGGGTGGCCCGCCTCGAGCGACAGTTCCTGGCCCGCAGGTCCCGCTTGTCGGCGATGCCGATCAATCCGGCGCATGTTCTGCTGACGCGGCTTGAACGGGCCTTCTGAGCCGTCCGGCCGGACAGCCCGCCGCAAAACGGTGCGTCACGCGCGAATGCCGCTTGCAGTCCTGCGACAAGCTCATAGACAGGCCTGATGCTGCGGCGATCGCGTTTGGGCAGGTGTTCCCGTGCAGGTGGGACTTTCATGGCGATCCTGCTGGCGGCGCAGGGCGCGCTGACGTGCGACCGCGCGCTGGCGCAAACGTCGCCCGGTCAAGCCACCCCATCGCCCGACGCCGCGCAGGACGCGCTCGATCTCGATGACATGCCCGACATCGGCCTCGACTGGCCGGACCTCGATCAGTCGGGGGAAACTCTGGCAGTGGAGGGCAGTGACGCCGGAGGAGAGGCCGAGCCCGCGCTAGCTGGCGGGCAGGGGACAGCAACGCCTGCAACGCAAGCGCCCGCCGGCACTGAGCCGGACCCCCTAGGCGGCACGGCGGGCGAAGCGGCAGCCCTTGCTGCGCTCGACCCCACCCAGCCGCTGCGTTATCAGCTCAATCTTGAAGGGCTGGATGATGCTGCCGATCCCATGTTCTACAGCCGGTTCGATGCACTATCGGCGCTGCGGACGGGGGAAGGTGACCGGGCGAGCATCGCGCAGATCCGGCGCCGGGCGCAAACCGACGAAGAACTGCTCGAAGATCTGCTGCGCACCCGGGGCTATTATGAGGGCCGGAGCCGCGCGCGCTTTGGGGTGAGTGGAGCGAGTGACCCCTATGTCCGCGTCGCGCTGCGCGCCGTCCCCGGGCAGCGCTTCGCCCTGAGCGCGGTGGAGGTGTTCGGGCTGGACGGGACGATGGCGGACGGCAAGCCGCTGCGCTCGCTCTTTCCTGTGAAGGTAGGAGACCCTGCCGACACCGATACCATATTGGCCGCGACAAGCGCGCTGCGTGTCAGCCTCGAAGAGGGCGGCTATCCATTTGCGCAGGTGCGCGAGCCGGTGCTCACTGTCGACCATCAGCAGCGTCAGGCCCTACTCAGCCTCAACGCCGATACCGGTGACTTTCTTCGCTTCGGCTCGATCCGTGTAAACGACGGCGCGCCGTTCGATGCGCGGCACGTGGCCGTCATCAGCCGCTTTTCTCCGGGCGACCCGTTCAAGCAAAGCGAACTCACCGATCTTAACCGGGCCATCGTCGCGACCGGACTGGTCTCCCAGCTCACCATCACGCCCGAAGCGCGGCCGGACCGCGAGGCGGTGGACATCGTCGTGAACATGACTCGCGCGCCGCCACGGACGATCGCCGGGGAAATCGGTTATGGCACGGGCGAAGGCGCGCGCGTGGAAGTGCGCTGGCAGCACCGCAATCTGGTGCCGCCGGAAGGGGCGGTGACGCTGCGCGGCGTGATCGGTACGCAGGAACAGAGCGCGTCCGCGATCTTCCGGCGCAACAATCTGTGGCAGCGCGATCAGGCTCTCAATGGCGAGCTCAGCATCGCCAATGTCGATCAGCCGGCTTATGACGCGCTGACCGCCGGCATCGCCGCGAGCCTGGAAAAGCACACCAACCTGATTTTCCAGAAGGAATGGACCTGGTCCGCCGGCCTTGAGCTGCGTGTCAGCGACGAGCGGCGCCTATATGAGGGGTCGCCCGATCCGGTGCGGCGCCGCTATCTCATTCTCGCCCTGCCGACGAGCCTGACCCATGATGGCAGCGACGATCTGCTCGATCCGCGCAAGGGCTTCCGCCTCGGCGGGCGCCTGTCTCCCGAACTGTCCCTGCAGGATGGCGCCTTCGGCTATGTCCGCGCGCAGATCGATGGCAGCACCTATATTCCGGTCGGCGAGCAACTGACCATCGCCGGGCGCGCGCGTCTCGGTACCATCGTCGGCGCATCGGCCGACCGCATCGCGCCGACGCGGCGCTTTTATGCCGGCGGCGGCGCCTCTGTGCGTGGCTATGCCTATCAGGCCATCGGCCCGCGCGACCTCAATAACGATCCGGTGGGCGGGCGCAGCCTCGGCGAAATCTCGCTGGAAGCGCGCTATCGCTTCGGCAGTCTCAACCAGTTCGGCATCGTGCCGTTCATAGATGCCGGCACGATCTCGCCCGATCCCCTGCCGACGATCCGCGAGATGCGTGTCGGCGCGGGCCTTGGCTTTCGCTATTACAGCAACTTCGGGCCGATCCGGATCGATGTCGGCACCCCGCTCAATCCGCAACCGGGTGACTCGCGCATCGGCGTCTATGTGTCGCTGGGGCAGGCCTTCTGATGGGCGCGCAAGACGAGCCCCTGCCGGAGGGTGCGTCGGAGCAGACGCCGCCGCCGGCCCGCCGCAAGCGCTCGCTGCTGCGCTCGGGGTTCAGCCTCTCGGTCATCCTGCTCATGGTGGCGCTGGTGGTGGCGCTCTGGGGTGGGGTGCGCTGGCTGGATAGCGAAGGTGGCCATCGCTTCATCATCCGCAAGATCGCGCAGTGGGAGGCGACCTCGGGCCTGCGCATCACCGTGGGCGCCATTGAGGGGCGTGTCTTCAACGACATGGTGCTGCGCGATGTGCGCTTTTTTGATACGCAAGGGCAGTTCGCCAGGATCGATCGCGCCGATGTGAGCTGGTATCCGCTCGGCTGGCTCTCCAACCGGCTCGATCTTGATCGGCTGCATATCCATTCGGCCGACCTTTCCCGTCGGCCTGCGCTCAAGCCCTCGACCTCGCCCAAGCAGCCGCTGCTCCCGGGGTTCGACATTCGGCTGGCGGACCTGCGGGTGGACAGGCTGGGCATCGGTCCGGCGGTGCTGGGCGAGGCGCACGTGGTCCGCGCCATCGGCAATGCCGACGTGCGCTCCGGTCGCGCGGTCATCGACCTGCTGGCGACCGCGCCGCGCACCGGCGACGTGCTGCGTGTGGCGCTGGACAGTCGCCCGGACGATCGTCGGTTCGATCTCGATGCGATTGTCGTCGGGCCACAGGGCGGCGTGATCGCGGGCACGCTGGATGCGCAGCAACCGGTGTCGCTTCGCATCCATGGCGATGGCGACTGGCGCCGCTGGAAGGGCCGGCTGACGGCCCTGACCGCCAATCGCCTTACTGCGAACGTTGCACTGACCGCAGTGGAGGGCCGCTATCGGGCGAAGGGCCCGTTGGCCTTGCTCGGCCCGCTCGAACCGCTGACCGTGCTGGGCAGCCAGCAGGCGCAGATCGAGACGGACGTGCGGTTCGACAACCGGCTGCTCTCGGGCACTGCTTCGCTGGCGATGCCAGCCGCCAAGCTGACGGCCAATGGCGGTGTGGATTTCGGCCGCAATCGTTTCGATGAGCTGCGCGTTTCTGCGGTGGTCGCGCGGCCCGGCCAGTTGGCGAAGGGCGTCGCCGGCCAGTCCGTCAATCTGCGCGCCCGGCTGTCCGGCGCATTCGATGCGATGGAGGTGGGGTATCTGCTGACCTCTGCCGAGCTGCGGCAGGGCGGGTTGGCGCTTCGCAATATCCGTCTGGAAGGCGAGGGCCGGCTGAACGGCCCGCGCGGACGCTTCCCCATCCGGCTGACGGCGCAGGCACTGACTGTCGGCCAGCGCGCTGTGGACGAGCGGCTGCGCAATCTCGTCGTTCAGAGCGTGCTGCTCAAGAATGGCGATGATCTGCGCATGGATCGCTCGGACGTGCGGGCCAGCGGTTTTCGCGGTCAGATCGAGGGGCAAGGCAATCTCGGCTCTGGGAGCTATCTTGCGAGTTTTCGCGGCGGCCTGAATGGACTGGAGATTGCCGGCCTGGGTCGGCTCGATCTCGATGCCGTGCTGCGGCTGGCCCGACCGCCGCAAGGGCAGAGCAGCTTTTCCGGCACTGCCCGCGCGACGATGCGGCGGCTCGACAATGGCTTCCTGCGCGGCCTTGGGGATGGGCTGCCAGTCATTACCAGTCAGGTCGGGCTGGCGCCGGGCGGCGGCATCGCGTTGCGCGATCTGCGGCTGGTGGCGCCCGCGCTCACCCTTGTCGGCCAAGGGCGGATCGACGGCGCTGGTCAACTCGATCTTCGCGGTCAGGGCGAGCATCGCGATTACGGTCCCCTGCAACTGGCGCTCGCCGGCAAGCCGGATCGCCCCCGGGTGGACATCACCCTCGCGCGCCCGCTGCCGGCAGTCGGCCTCGCCAATGTCCACGCGCTGCTGACCCCGGACGATCAGGGCTATGCCGTGACGGTCGAGGGCGGCTCGATGTTCGGCACCTTCGCCGCGACCGGCGCGATCCTGCTGCCACGCGGCGGCGCCGCGACGATCTCGGTGGCGGATCTGGGGGTTAGCGGCGTCACGGTGCGCGGCGATCTGGTGCCGGTCGATGGCGGCTTGCAGGGCGCCCTGTCGCTCTCCGGTCCCGCCGAGGGCGCGGTGACGCTGGGCATGGTCGATGCCGTGCAGCGCATCGGCTTCGATGTCGATCTGAGCGGGGCCAACTTCACAGGCTCGCCGGGCATCGTCATCAATCGTGGCTCGCTGGAGGGCGAAGCGCTGCTCCGTCCTGGCGCGGTGACGATCAACGCCAATGCGCAGAGTCGCGGCGTACGCGTCGGCGGCGTGCGGATCGGGCGGTTCGCCGGTGCGCTCAAGCTGATCAATGGCGAAGGAACGGCCACCCTCTCCATGAATGCGCGGACGGGGCGCAGCTTCGATCTGCAGGCGCGCGCCGGCATCGCGCCGAACCGGATCAGCATCGATCTGGATGGCTCGCTGGATGAATCGGCGATCCGGCTCGACCGGACGGCAGTGCTCAGCCGGGAAGGGGATGGCTGGCGTCTGGCGCCAGCGACCCTGCGGATGCAGCGCGGCGCCCTGCGTCTCTCCGGCTTCCTCGGCGCAACGCGCACGGAGTTGGACGCCACAATGCAGGCCGTGCCGCTGCTGCTGCTCGATCTCGCCAATGACGATCTGGGATTGGGCGGCACAATGGATGGCACGGCGCATTATGTCGCGCCGGTCGACGGGCCGCCGACCGGCAAGCTCAACCTGCGCGTCAAGGGCCTCACTCGCTCTGGCCTGGCGCTCAGCTCAGCGCCGATCGATATGGGCCTTAATGCCGAGCTGGATACGCGCCGGCTGGCAGCCCGCGCCGTGGTGGCGCGTGGCGGCAAGGTGGTCGGCCGCGCGCAGGCGCTGGTGACGCCGCTCGGCAGCGGGTCGCTGAGCCAGCGGCTGTTCCGCTCGCCCTTGCAAGCCCAGTTCCGCTATGCCGGCGATGCCGACACGCTCTGGCGGCTCACCAATGTCGAGATCGTTTCGCTGGGTGGCGATCTTCGCCTGTCCGCCAGTGCCGGCGGCACCTTGTCCGATCCGCGCATTGAAGGGACGCTCTCCACGCGCAATGGCCGCATCACCAGCCCGGTGACCGGCATGGTGATCCGCGATGTGCAGGCAAGCGGCCGGTTCAACGGATCGCAACTGTCGATTCCGGATCTCCAAGGCCGGGCCGGCAGTGGCAAGGTCACCGGCACGGCCGTGTTCGATCTCTCCGCCGAGCGCGGCATCGGCATGGATATCGCGCTGCAGGCGGATCGCGCGGTGCTGATGGACCGCGACGATGTCGGCGCGACGGTAACTGGCCCCGTACGCATCGTCTCCTCCGGCAGCGGCGGCACGATTTCGGGCAATCTGGAGGCTGTCTCCAGCCGCTTCACGCTCGGGCGCGCCAGTTCATCGACGGAAATTCCGCGTCTGCGTCTGGTGGAGATCAACCGCTCGGGCGATCAGGTGGAGCGGGCGCGGGCGGATGCGCCCTGGCGGCTGGACATTACCGCCAAGGCGCCGCGCGGGCTCATCGTCGAAGGGCTAGGGATGCAGAGCGAATGGTCGGCCGATCTCAAGATCGGCGGGCTGGCGACCGCGCCCGCCTTCTCCGGCGTGGCGACGCTGACGCGCGGCACCTATGATTTCGCGGGGCGCCGGTTCGATCTGCAGGAGGGCCGCCTGACCTTCACCGGTAGCACCCCCGTCAATCCGCGCCTCGATATCCGCGCGGTGGCGGACGTGCAGGATTTGAGCGCAACGATCAACGTGACCGGCACGAGTATGCGGCCGATCATCGCGTTCTCCAGCATTCCGGCGATGGCGCAGGATGAATTGCTCTCCCGCCTGCTGTTCGGCACGTCCATCGCCAACCTCTCGGCGCCCGAGGCGCTGCAACTCGCGTCCGCGGTGGCGGCGTTCCAGGGCGGGGGTGGTGGCCTCGATCCGATCAACGCCGTCCGCCGCGCGACTGGCCTCTCGCGCCTGCGGGTGCTGGCCGCCGATACCACGACGGGACGGCAAACCTCGATCGCGGCCGGCAAGAATATCGGCGAGCATCTCTATGTCGAGCTGATTACAGACGGGCAGGGCTATAGCGCCACCAGCATCGAATATCAGATCACCCGCTGGCTGGCCTTGATCTCGACGGTCTCCACCATCGGCCGCCAGAGCGCCGCGGCGCGGATCTCAAAGGACTACTGAGCCGGGGTTGGCGCGGTCAGGCGCCGGCGCCAGCTGCCGTGGCGGAACCAGTAGAGGCAGAGCAGGGCCGCCGCGACATTGGCGATCGGGTAGCTCCACCACACGCCTGCGATGCCCCAGGGGGTGGCATAGGCGATCAGATAGGCTGCGGGCATCTGAAACCCCCATTGCATGATGATCGAGATGATCATGGAGTGGCTCGGGCTGCCGGCGCCCCGGAACGCGCCGAGCAAGGCCTGCGGCACAGTCAGTACGCCCAGAAAGGGGAAGTAGACATAGGCGAAGGTCGAGGCGAGGGCGATCACATCTGATTCGCCCGGCGCCAGCGCGGCCATCATCGCTGGCACGAATGGCAAGTTCATGAGGCCGATGAGCGTCATGCCGCAAAAGCCGAGCCAGGCCGAGAGGCGCGCAGCCTGCTCCGCGCGCTCGGTGAGGCCGGCGCCGATATTCTGGCCGACCACGGCGGCGGTCGCGATGGAGAGGCCGAGCATCGGCGTGAACCAGAAGAATAGCGGCCGCGTCCCCACGCCATAAGCGGCGAGGCCGAGCGTGCCGAAGCTGGCGGCCAGGGCCATGAGCAGCACCGAGCTGAAGGTGCGGATCGCCTGCTCGATGGAGGCCGGCAGGCCGAGCCCCAGCGCCAGGCGGATATGCGACCAGTCCGGCCGAAAATGCCGGGCCCGCACATGCAGGACGGATCGCCCTGAGAGCATGTGACGGAGCAGCACCAGCAGCGCGCCGATCTGTACGATCACCGTCGCCAGCGCAGCCCCGGCAATGCCCAGGGCGGGAAACGGCCCGATGCCGAAGATCAGCAGCGGATCGATCAGTGCATTGGCGATGACGCTGCCGATCTGCACGCGCATGGCAAAGCGCACCTCGCCGGCGGCCTGCAACATCGCCTGCATGGCCATGAAGCCAAACATCGGCACCATGCCGATGAAGCGGACGTGCAGATAATCGGTTGCCCGCGCATGGATCGCCGGTTCCACACCGATCAGGGTGAGCACGGCCGACGCCGACAAGGCGCCCGCGAGGGTGAAGGCCAGCGCGACGATGCCGACCATCAGCAGGGTCTGCGCCGCGACATGATCGAGCGCTTCCATCCGCCGCGCGCCCATATTCTGCGCGATGAGCACCGCGCCGGCAGTCGACAGGCCGGAACCTAGGCCGATCAGCACGAAGAACAGCGGCCCGCTGGCGGTCACAGCGGCAATCGCGGCCTCGCCGAGCCGGCCAACCCAGAAGGCGTTGACGATATCGAAGCTGGCCTGCGCGAGATTGGTGACGGTGATCGGCCAGGCCACCCGCAGCAGCACCGTGAGCAGCCGCCCTTCCGTCATCGAGACGCTTCTGCCGCCCATTGTCGCGCGATCCTCCCCCAGCTTCGCTCAGGCCTAGAGAGCGGCCCTGCGGATGACAAGCGACGATGATTGGCGCGCCCTATGCGTGAAGTCGGCGTGGGTCATCGGCATTCACCCACAACAAAAGGCCCGGGATCTTCCGATCCCGGGCCTTCCGTTTCGCTTAATCCTGAAGATCAGGAGCTGTAGTACATGTCGAACTCGACCGGGCTGGGCGCCATTTCCCAGCGGTACACTTCCGGCCACTTCAGCTCGATATAGGCGTCGATCTGGTCCTTGGAGAACACGTCGCCCTTGAGCAGGAAGTCGTGGTCGGCTTCCAGGCTGTTCAGCGCTTCACGCAGCGAGGCGCAAACCGTGGGGACCTGGCTCAGCTCTTCGGGCGGCAGGTCGTAGAGGTTCTTGTCCATCGCCTCGCCGGGATGGATCTTGTTCTCGATGCCGTCGAGGCCGGCCATCAGCAGCGCGGCGTAGCACAGATAGGGGTTGGCCATCGCGTCGGGGAAGCGGAACTCGACGCGCTTCGCCTTGGCGCCCGAACCGTAAGGAATACGGCAGGAGGCCGAGCGGTTGCGAGCCGAATAGGCCAGAAGCACGGGCGCCTCGAAGCCGGGGACCAGACGCTTGTAGCTGTTGGTCGTCGGGTTGGTGAAGGCGTTAAGCGCCTTGGCGTGCTTGATGACGCCGCCGATGAAGTAGAGGCACATGTCGGACAGGCCGGCATAGCCGTTACCAGCGAACAGCGGATTGCCCTTGTCCCAGATCGAGATGTGGGTGTGCATGCCCGAGCCGTTGTCCTGCGCGATCGGCTTGGGCATGAACGTGGCGCTCTTGCCATAGGCCTGGGCGACCATCATCACGACATACTTGTAGATCTGCATGCGGTCAGCGGTGGTGACGAGCGTGCCGAAGGTGAGGCCCAGCTCGTGCTGCGCAGCGGCCACCTCATGGTGGTGCTTGTCGCAGGGCAGACCCATTTCGAGCATGGTCGTGACCATCTCGGCGCGGATGTCCGTGCAGGGATCGACCGGAGCGACCGGGAAGTAGCCGCCCTTGGCGCGCGGACGGTGGCCGAGGTTGCCGGCCTCATATTCGCGGCCGGTGTTGGTCGGCAGCTCGATGTCGTCGATCTTGTAGAAGGACTCGTTGTAGTCCGTGTTGAAGCGGACGTCGTCGAACATGAAGAACTCGGCTTCTGGCCCCACATACACGGTGTCGCCGAAACCGGCGGCCTTCACATAGGCCTCGGCGCGCACGGCGGTCGAGCGCGGATCGCGGCCGTAGAGTTCGCCGCTCGAAGGCTCGACGATGTTGCAGAACAGGATCATCATCGGCGTCGCGCTGAATGGATCGACATAGACCGCGTCCAGATCGGGCTTGAGGATCATGTCGGACTCGTTGATCGCCTTCCAGCCCTCGATGGAGCTGCCGTCGAACATGAGGCCTTCCTCAAGCTCGTCCTCGCCCAGCACGCCGGCGCACATGGTCAGGTGCTGCCACTTGCCCTTGGGATCGGTAAAGCGCAGATCGACCCATTCGATCTCCTTTTCCTCGATCATCTTGAGGATGTCTTTGGGCGTATTGGCCATGAGGATGTTACCTTCTCTTTGGTCTGAGTTGTTGCGGGTCTTCGGTCAGCGAACGGAAACGGTCAGATGGCAGCTTCGTCGAGCTCGCCGGTGCGGATGCGCACGGCCTTTTCGACGGGGATGACGAAGATCTTGCCGTCGCCGATGCGGCCCGTCTGTGCGGCGCTGGAGATGGCATCGACCACGCGATCGACGATCTCGTCCGCCACCACCACTTCGAGCTTCACCTTCGGCAGGAAGTCCACGACATATTCGGCGCCGCGATAAAGCTCGGTGTGACCCTTCTGTCGCCCGAAGCCCTTCGCCTCCGTGACGGTGATTCCGGATACGCCGACTTCGTGCAGCGCTTCCTTCACATCATCCAGCTTGAACGGCTTGATGATTGCTTCCACCTTCTTCATGTCAAACGCACCCCTTTGTTTCGCGGTTTGATTGCGGACCACGACATGCTGCCCGGACGATTTCGACCCAGGCGACATGCGCGACCGCGCAGGAAATCGGACGCTACAGCGCCCGTTCGCGAATCACCAGCGAAGCATTGGACACTTTGCGACGACTTGTCGATATTGCCCGGATTTCGGGCATTTTGGGCAGCAGTTGCCCAAATAATAGGCACCGATCTGCGCCTATTGAAACACCAGCACCGGATAGCGACCAGCTTCAATAAGGCGGGCGGTGCAAACCCTTGGGGCTGAGCGTGAAAATCTCGCAGCCATCCTCGGTAATGCCGATCGAATGCTCGAACTGCGCCGAGAGCGAGCGGTCGCGCGTGACCGCCGTCCAGCCATCCTCGAGCATCTTCACGGTCGGCTTGCCGGCATTGATCATCGGCTCGATGGTGAAGATCATGCCCGGCCGCAATTCGGGGCCGGTGCCGGGCCGCCCGACGTGGATGACCTCGGGCGCGTCATGGAACACCCGGCCGAGGCCGTGGCCGCAGAAATCCCGCACCACGCCATAGCGATGCCGCTCGGCATAGCTCTGGATCGCATGGCCGATGTCGCCGAGATGATTGCCCGGCTTGGCCTGCTCGATGCCGAGCATCAGGCAGTCATAAGTCACGTCGACCAGGCGCCGCGCCTTCACCGGCACATCGCCGACCAGGTACATGCGGCTGGTGTCGCCATGCCAGCCATCGACCAACGGGGTCACGTCGATGTTGACGATGTCGCCGTCCTTGAGCGGCTTGTCGCCCGGCATCCCGTGGCAGATCACATTGTTGAGGCTGATGCAGCAGCTATAGGCATAGCCGTGATAGCCCAGTGTCGCGGGGACGGCGCCGGCATCCAGCATCATCTGGCGGATTAAATCATCGATGTCGGAGGTCTTCGCGCCCGGCACGACCAGTGGTACGATCGCATCGAGAATCTCGGCGGCCAGCCGCCCCGCCTTGCGCATTCCGGCAAAGCCCTCCGGGCCATGCAGCTTGATGGCGGAGGTGCGGACGTTCTGGGTTTCGGCGGTCGGCGTGAGATAGGTCGTCATCCGCTCCATATAGGGGGAGGCGTGCGGAAAGGCGATAGGCTTGCCAGGGGAAGGGGGGACGCAATGCAGGACGCTGCCGAAATAGCCGGAGGGGACCTCAGCGGAGGCTGCGCGTGCGGCGCGGCGCGCTATCGCGTTTCGCGCGCGCCGATCTTCGTGAACAATTGCCACTGCCGGCGCTGCCAGGTGCAGACGGGGTCGACGTCGGTCGTCAACATGTTCTTGGAAGCGGAATGCGTGGACCTCTTGAGCGGAAGGCTCAGCGAGCATGTCGTAAAGGCAGGCAGTGGCGGCGACCACATCATCTGCCGTTGCACTGCATGCGGCACGGCGCTCTGGAGCTATTATCCCCGGCTGGGCAGGCTCGGCGCGGGGGTGCGGGTCGGCACGCTGGACGACCCTGCGCGGGTGAAGCTGGACGCAGTGATCTTCACCGCCAGCAAAATGCCATGGACGGCGCTGCCCGAGGATATCCCGTGCTTTGAGGCTACCTACAATCCGGCGGAACTCCTCCCGCCCGACCGTTTCTCGCGCCTTGAGGTGCTCATCGCCCAGCGCGCGGCTGGCGGCGGATGACAGCGCCGGGCAGAAATTTTCCGGTCTCGCTTGGCGCGATGCGGCGCCGGGTCTAAAGCCGGGCCATGAGCGAACGCATCTGGACTGCCGCCCTTCTCGTGATTGGCGACGAGATTCTTTCTGGTCGCACGCAGGACCGCAATGTGGCGCAGATCGGCACCTGGCTGAACGTGCAGGGCATCCGCCTGCGGGAAGTGCGCGTGGTGGGCGATGATGCGGCGGCGATCGGCGAGGCGGTGAATATTCTGCGCGCGCGCAACGATTATCTTTTTACCACGGGCGGCATCGGCCCCACGCACGACGATATCACGGTCGATTCCATCGCGGCTGCCTTGGGCGTGCCCGTGGTCGTCCATCCCGAAGCGCGTGCAATTCTGGAAGCCTATTACGCCTCGCGGGGCGGCATCAACGAGGCGCGGCTGCGCATGGCGCGCGTGCCGGAGGGCGCCGCGCTGATCCCGAATCATTATTCCGGCGCCCCGGGTATTCGGGTCGGCAACATCTTCATCATGGCCGGCGTGCCGCACATCACGGCAGGGATGCTCGCGGAACTGACCGGCAAGCTCGAGGGCGGCGCGCCACTGCTCTCGCGCACGATTGGCTGCAATGTCGCCGAAAGCGAAATTGCTGATCAACTCGCCCAGATCGAGCGGCGGCACGAGGGGTGCCAGATCGGCAGCTATCCCTTCTTCCGCGAAGGCAAGGTCGGCGCCAATTTCGTGGTCCGCGCTACCGATCAGGCGCGGCTCGATGCCTGTGTGGACGATCTCAACGCGGCGCTGGTCGCGGCGGGTTTTCAGCCGGTCGACGGCGGTATCTGACACACAGAGGGCGGCCCGCGCCTGGCGGTGATGCGGGGGCGTGCTCTATCCCGCATATTCCGTCGCGCGAACGAACATCCGCACGAGACGCTGGCGAAGGGTCTGCCTTCGGTCGAAGTTGTCGACGGTAGCCGAGCGCGCGAGATCCCCGCAACGCCCCGAGAACTGCACTGCCCCGGCGTCCTCGGCGCAGCGCGCGAGCCAGCCGGCCGATGTGGCGACCGCGCGGTCATGGATCGTCAGCGCGCGGGTGCAGAGCGCAGGCATGTCGTCGGTGCAGCCCATCGCGAAGGCCAGATAAGCGATATAGTCGGGCGCCCACACATCGTCGGAGACGCCCATCGCATCAGCGTCTGGAATGTCATCCGCGAGGATTTCGCAGCCATTTCCGTCGATGAATGGGCTATCATTGTGGAGGAAGCAGGCGCGGGACAGGATGTTGAAGGCCCGGTCCAACTGTGGTTGGCCGGCCAGACCCCTGCGGTAGATGATGCCCAGATATTTGCAGGCATAAGGGCCAATCCCGATGTCGGATGAATCGCAGACGCGGGCCATTTTTTCCTGCGCGGCGCCATAGTTGCGCAGCGTGGTATTCAGAAAATAGATCTTGCCGGCTTCGTAGCACCCGCCCATCTGAATGCCCGCGGCGCAGGAGGCTTCGTAAGCGACGAGAGCGGCGCGTGCATCGCCCCGCCGTTCCGCCGCGACGCCGGCCTGCCAGCAACTGTCCACGTTCGAGTCTTTCACGCAGGCAGCGGAAGACTGCTCGCCCCCGGACGAGGCCTGCGCCGGCTGGGCCGTCGCTGCGCTCGAGAGAAACATCGCGCCGATCATCATGACGAGGGCTGCCAGCACTGATCGCATCTTTGTCTCCCGAACAGACGAACGGGACGCCATCATTCAGGAGGCGGCCGTCATGCGCTGCATTTGCCGACCTCCGCTGCGTGGATCAAGCGCCGTGGAGCGGCTACCCCCAAATGCATCGGGCGAGCGGGAAAATCCAACCGGTTCGGTGGGTTAATGCTGGTGGGAGTTGGAAGCTGGAGCGGGTGAGGGGAATCGAACCCCCGTCGTCAGCTTGGGAAGCTGCTGCTCTACCATTGAGCTACACCCGCTAATCAGGCGTTTCGCGCTGATCAGGCCGCCCCTGTTGCATCGTTTTGGCAACCGCGGCGGCGGCGACGCCTATGGCATAGGCTCGTCATAGCGTCAATTTGTGAACGACGCGACTCGGCGCCTGACACTGCGGCTGGGGAAACGCATGAGCAGCCAAGTTACGGTCGCGAAAGGTCGGGCTTGAACGGTATCAACTTCGCTCAGAATCGACCGGCTGCTTGCCGGCTGCTCTGTTAGCAATACCGAAACATCCGAAGTCGACCTCAGCCAGGTTACTTTCACGTTTGATCAAGACGAGCGCTCTGTGCACCGCGACCATCTTGCGACGTCCCTCGACGAGATTTGATAGAGCGGCAGACATATCATCCAACAGCTTTTGAAAGCGCGCCGGCTCAATCACCGTGGTACGTTTGGTTTCGAGGATACTTGTCGTCAGCCGCGCCAGATCGAGCAGGGCCAGGTCCGTACTGTTGAAGGCGGTTTCGATGTCGGCCGCAATGGTGCGACCGCCGGCTTCAGAAATGTCCATAAATCCTCCGAGATGCAGATGTACCGGGTGACGCCGCCAGTGTTAGCCTGGGAACCTTTTCTCGCAAGTGTGCTGCCAGCTCCAGCGGGCGGGAACCCTCACGGATTGGCGGCGTTGGTTCAATTGGTCTGGCATGTGGCGGCGGGGATGCTGCTCAACTCCTCCTGGGACCTTTTCGGGGAAGTATAATCGTCACGAATATCCCTTATTGTGGCGCACCACCGGATCCGAGCCGGCTTCTACTCAGCTGGAACTTCGACCCCTGGTTGTTGGCCGCCATGCTGGGCGGGACGATCCTGCTGCTCGCGACCGTCGGGCGACAGCGGCCCGGTCTCGTCGCCGCCGGTTGCGGCATTCTGCTGGTCGCGTTTGTATCGCCGCTCTGTGCCCTCGCTAGCGCATTGTTCTCCGCGAGAACCGTGCACCACATTCTGCTGGTCGCCTGCGCGGCGCCGGTCTTCGCGCTTCTTTTGCCACGCGGGCGCTCCGGCAGCGCGGCGCTGCCCCTCGCCGCATCCACGGGCACGCTCTGGCTTTGGCACATTCCCGCTTTCTACACGGCGGCGCTCAATGATCATGCCCTGTACTGGCTGATGCAGATTTCCCTGCTCGGCACCGCCATCTGGTTCTGGCACGCGATACTCTCGGCGCGCGCGGCATGGCCGGCGGCGATGGTCACGCTTGCCGCTGGCGTGGGGCAGATGGGCCTGCTGGGCGCGCTGATCACCTTCGCGCCGCGCGTGCTTTATCCCCATCACCGCATCGCACCCCTGGCCTATGGGATCGATCCCTTGCACGATCAGCAGCTTGCCGGGTTGATCATGTGGGTGCCGGCGATGCTGCCTTATGCCGTGATCGCCGGATTGATCGCGCGCCGCCCCTGGAGTGATGGCTGGCGGTGGACGCCCGCGTGACAGCGTGGATCCCGCTCATCAAGGGATTGCACATCGCTGCGATCCTGTTGTGGACCGCCGGCCTGATCGCCTTGCCGCTGCTGTTGGCGCAGCATGAGCGCGGGCAGGGCCAGCAGGCGTATCAGCGCATCCGCCGCTTCTCCCATTATGGCTATACCCATTTGCTGACGCCGGCTGCGGTGATCGCGGTTTCGGCCGGAACGGCATTGCTGTTCCTGCGCGAAGTGTTCGTGCCGTGGATGTTCACCAAGCTGCTGTTCGTGGGGCTGCTGGTCGGGCTGCACGCCTGGATCGGCAATCTCGTCGTGCGGATGGGCGAGCATGGCAATCAGCGTCAGCCCTCGCCGATCCTGCCGCTGGTGCTGCTCGCCCTCCTTCTGTGCGCGGCGATCTTTGCGATCGTGCTGAGCAAGCCTTCTATCGACCTGACCATGCCGGATTGGCTGACGACGCCGCGCGGCCGTCAATTGCCGGTCGACGAGGTGCCGATTTGATAGTCAAACACCAGCTTGCCGCCATGCCACCCGGCAAAGGCCACGAAAATGGCCGACAGCACGGAGAGCAGCAGGCCATAAGGGAGCACGGCGGATTCGTAGCCGGACAGCCGATAGCCCCAATTGGCGCCGAGGATGGACAGCAAGGTGATCGCGACGATGAAGTGCGTCCAGCTTGCCGCCCGGGCGCGAATACCCGGCACGCTAAGCAGCTCCACCGTTCCGGAAAGGCCGGCGAGCAGGCCCATCAGAAAGGCCATGCCGGTGCTCCACAGCGCCGCGCGCGCCCAGAAGCCGTCTCCGGTCCACCAGTAGAAGAGATCGGCGCCCAGCGCGCAGGCCGCGAGGCCGATCGGGAACGAGACGAGCATGGCGTGAACGGGGTGGCCGGACACCGCGATTTTCGATTCGGCGTCATCGAAGGAGGGGTTCGCGCTGATTGGGTCGGTCAGCGCATCTTCGCGCTGTTCGGTGCTGGGCATGGCCGTCCTTTACGCTGTCTGCGCTCTCGGGTCATAATGCCCGGCGCGGCGTTTTTCTCCAGCGGCTGTGCCGGCCGCTACTCGACGCTAGAGCCCGCAGGGCCGGCGGCGGATGCTATCGCGTCCTTGTGGTGGGTCATGCTGGCCGGGGCGGTGGCAATCCTTGTGCTGGTCTGCGCGCTGCTCGCGCTCGCCTTTCGAGGCGGCTCACTGGAGCGCCCGACCTCGGCCAAGCGGTGGATCATCGGCGGCGGGCTCATCTTCCCGTCCGTCGTTCTCGTCGCGCTGCTGGCTTATGGTCTGGTCATTGGCGAGCGGCTGCTGCCGCGCAACGATGCGCAGACCCTGCGCGTCGTTGCCGAAGCGAGCCGATGGCAGTGGACCTTCACGCAGCCCGGTCGCACCGGCGATGTCGTCACGCAGGATGTGCTCAACATCCCCGCCGGCCGACCGGTGGATATCGAACTGCGGACGCTCGACGTCATTCACGCTTTCTGGGTGCCGCGCCTCGCGGGCAAGATGGACGCCATTCCCGGCCACCGCAATGTCCTGCGCATCGAGGCCAACGTGCCGGGCGTCTATCATGGCCTGTGCGCCGAGTTTTGCGGCCCGGGGCACACGGGTCACGCTTTCCGCGTCGTCGCGCATGATCCAGCGGGCTGGGCGCGCTTTGTGGCGGGGGACGGGCAGTGAAGGCGCTCCAGCTTCATCGTGCCCTAGAGCGCATCTGGGGAACGCCGCGCGGCTGGCGGGGCACCATCTCGACGGTCAATCACAGCGTGATCGGCGTGCGATTGATGGTAACCGCCTTCATCTTCTTCCTGATCGGCGGTCTGCTGGCGATGCTGATCCGCGCCCAGCTGGCGACGCCGGGCAGCGCCTTCGTCGGGCCGGATATCTACAACCAGCTGTTCACGATGCATGGCAGCATCATGATGTTCCTGTTCGCGATCCCGATGTTCGAAGGGTTCGCGATGTACATGCTCCCCAAGATGTTGGGCGCGCGCGATCTCGCCTTCCCGCGTATCACGGCCTATGGCTGGTGGTGCTATCTGTTCGGCGGCACGATGCTGATCGTGGCGATGCTGTTGGGCGTCGCGCCCGATGCCGGCTGGTTCATGTACACGCCGCTCTCGTCCAAGCCCTATTCGCCGGGCATCAATTCCGACTTCTGGCTGCTTGGCATCACCTTTGTTGAGATTTCCGCGATGGTGACGGCGGTCGATATCGTCGTCTCGATCCTCAAATTGCGGGCGCCCGGCATGTCGCTGGATCGGATGCCGCTATTTGCCTGGTACATGCTGGTGACGGCGCTGATGATGTTGATCGGCTTCCCGCCGCTCATCCTCGGCTCCATCCTGCTCGAACTGGAACGCGCGTTCGGCTGGCCGTTCTTCGATGCGGCGCGCGGCGGGGACTCCCTGCTGTGGCAGCATCTTTTCTGGCTGTTCGGCCACCCGGAGGTCTACATCATCTTCCTGCCGGCCGCCGGCGCGATCTCGACCATCCTGCCGGTCATGGCGCGGACCCGCATCCTTGGATATGGCTGGATCGTCGCGGCGATCCTGGCGCTCGGCTTCCTGAGTTTCGGGCTGTGGGTCCACCACATGTTCACCGTCGGTATTCCCCATATGGCGCTGGCTTTCTTCTCCGCCGCCTCGACCCTGGTGGCGGTGCCGACCGGGGTGCAGATCTTTGCCTGGCTGGGCACGCTATGGGCCGGCCGGCCGCAAATGAAGCTGCCGATGCTGTACCTGATCGGCTTCTTCGTCACCTTCGTGATGGGCGGGTTGACCGGCGTGATGGTCGCCATGGTGCCGTTCAACTGGCAGGCGCATGACAGCGCCTTCGTCACCGCGCATCTCCATTATGTGCTGTTCGGTGGCTTCGTCTTCCCGATGCTGGCGGCGGCCTATTACTGGCTCGGGCATTTTACGGGGCGGCAGCATAGCTACACGCTCGGCAAGGCGGCCTTCTGGCTGATCTTCACCGGCTTTCACCTGACCTTTTTCCTGATGCATCTGGTCGGCCTGCTCGGCCAGCCCCGCCGCATCGACAGCTATCCCGAGGGGCTCGGCTGGACGGGCTATAATCTGCTCTCGTCGGTCGGCGGCTTTGTGATGGCGACCGGCGTGGCGCTGTTCGTCATCGACATTGCGCTGCAGATTTTCCACGCGCCGCGCACCCGCCGCAACCCGTGGAATGCGGGCACGCTGGAATGGGCGATGATGCTGCCGCCGCCATCCTACAACATCGCGAGCCTGCCCCATGTCGATGACCGCGAGCCGCTCGAAAAGGCGCCCGACCTTGCGCTTTCGCTGGCGCGCGGGGAGGGCTATCTCGCCGAGCCGCGCCATGGTTGGCGCGAGACGCTGGCCGTGGACACGGCAAGCGGGCGGGTGGAGCACATCGTCGTCCTGCCGGGCAACACGACGCTGCCTTTGTGGACGGCGATGGTTACCGGCAGCTTCTTCCTGCTGATGCTGTTCAAGCTCTACATCTTGACGCCGGTGCCGCTCATCCTGCTGGCGGCGCTTGGCTGGCGCTGGGCGTGGCTCCTTGGCGACAAGCAGGTTCGCGGCGCGCTGCCCATCGGACATGGGGTCGAGGCGCCGCCCCATGCCGAGATAGGCGGATCGCCCGGCTGGTGGGGCAGCGTGTTCCTGCTGTTCGCCAACGGCACCTTCTTCGGCGCGCTCCTGTTCGGCCATGCCTTTCTCTGGATCATCGCCCCGAACTGGCCCCCGCCGGCGCTCGTCCTGCCTTCCCTCCCGATTTTGCTGGCGGGACTCGCGGGGGCGGGGGTGGCTATGCTGTTCGGCCGCCGCCTGCGCGATGTTGCCATTGCCGGGAGTGGGCTGGCGACGTTGCTGGCTGCGTTGATCGTGACGGCCTGGCTGCTGGCCCCCCCGCCCGCGCTGCATGCTTATGGGGCGGTGGTGGCCGTGCTGCTCGGCTATGCCATACTCCATGGAGCACTCGCTCTGCTGATCGGCCTGTTCGTCTGGCAACGGCGTCGGGCAGGATATGTGGCCGCCACCCATGGTGCCGAGCCCAGGATCGCACGGCTCTGGGCGGATTATGCCATTGCCGTCTGCGCCATTACCCTCGCATGCACCCATCTTCCCGGACTGCTGGCATGACCGCGCTGTTCCGAGCGATGGCAGGGCTGATCGCCTGGGCGGCGGCCTTCGCGCTGCTATATGCCGTGCAGGGCCTCGCCTGCGCCTGGGGCTGGGACGATGCCGGCCTCGCCAGCGTGAGCGCCGCGCGGGTGGTGCTGGTCGTCATCTACCTGGTTTCGGTCGGCGCGGCGGCATGGCTATGCTGGGTCTTTCGGCCCCAACCGGTTCGACCCGAGTCCAGCCGCATGGACCTGCTCGCCTGGCTGGCCTTTGCCAGCGCCGTCACCGGTCTAGTCAGCATCTTATATACCGGCATACCGGTCCTCACCGCGACCATCTGCACGTGAGGACTCGCCCTGACGGGAGGAGGCCGCCGCCGGACGCGCTCTCGACGCTGGCCCCTCAGGGCGACCTTGATCGAGCCGGACATTCGCCGGGCTGATCTGGAAATCCGTGACTTTTCCGACCTTCAGCGCGTGACAAGCGCGCGAAACGCCCCTTATGGTGGCCCCGCTCCGTAACAAGCGATCAGTGCAGGCATCGCTGGGCGGAAGGCGACAGGAGGGGAAATTTGTGAGCAACAGGGTTCACCGCTGGCACACGCGGCTGATGGTCGCGGCAGGCGCCGGGCTTCTGGCAACGACGGCGACACCAGCCATGGCGCAGGCCTTTGGCGAGCGCAGTGCGGTCAATATTCCGACGTGCAACCGCGACTGTCTGATCGGCTATGCGCGCGATTACATGGCGGCGCTGGCGAAGAAGGACCCTTCGTCCCTCAAGCTCGCGGCGGACGTGCAGTTTACCGAGAACAATGTCGTCATCCCGATCGGCAAGGGTCTGTGGCGCTCGATCAGCAAGGTCGCGCCGACTGGCCTCGAAGCCGCCGATCCGCTCACCGGGCAGGTCGCCTGGTTCGGCGTCGTGTGGGAGCATGGCGAGCCGGCTTATTATGCGATGCGGATGCGCGTGCAGAATGACAAGATCGACCAGATCGAGACGGTCGTGCATCGCCGCACCGGCCTGCCGGCGCCCTTTGGCGATCCGGACAAGGTCGCGCATCACCCTGCCTTCAACGAGGTTCTGCCGCCCGATCAGCGCGTCTCGCGGGCGCGGCTGATTGCGGTGGCGCAGAGCTATTTCAACACCGTCGAGCGAAATGACGGAACGGTGTTCGCGCCCTTCACCGACGATTGCGGGCGGCTGGAGAACGGCATCAGCACCACCGCGCCGGGCAAGGGCGTTTCCGACGAGCCGGGCGCGAACGGCAATGCGGCCTCGCTGGCCTCGGGCTGCCTCGAACAGTTCAAGCTCGGCATCTACTACATCAACAAGCGCATCCGCGAGCGGCGCTTCCCGCTGGTCGACGAGGAGCGGGGCGTCGTCATTGCCTCCGGCTTCTTCGATCATGACAATGAGGTGGAACGCTACAAGCTGACCGACGGGCGCGAGATGAAGACCGCGCTCAAATGGCCGAACTCGATTACGCTGCTGGAAGCCTTCCGCGTAAGAGACGGCGCGATTCAGGAGATCGAGGCCGTGTTCACCTATGTGCCCTATTTCATGCACAATCCCTGGGCGACCGGCCGCGAGCATGGGGAGCAGGGCGAATGAGGCGCGCGTTTCTCACCGCAGCCGCGCTCTGCGCGCTCGTCACCGCGCCGGCCATGGCGCAGACCACGGCACAATCTTCTGCGCCTTGCGACTCCGCCTGCCTCAGCCAGCTCGCGGGCAGCTTTATGAGCGCGATGGCCAAGGCCGATCCGGTCGGCGTGGCATGGGCCGACCCGGTGCTCTACGCCGAGAACAGCGTGCCGGTGCGCATCGGCGAAAGCTCGTGGGTCACCATCAAGGCGGTCGATGATGCGCCGCTGGTGGTGACGGACAGCCAGACGGGCCGCGTGGTCTGGTTCGGTTCTGTCGAGGATCATGGCCAGCCCGGCTTCTACGCCATGGACATGGCGACGGAGGGCGGCAGGATTGCCGCCGTGCAATCCGTCATCCGGCGCAAGCAGGGGCGCCAGCCCTTCGGTGATCCGGTTACCTACGCGCCGGCCAAGAGCCTGACGAGCAGCCTCAGCCCGAAGGCACGTCTGCCGCGCGGTCAGATGAAGGCTTTGGTCGATGCTTATTTCTCCTCGGTCGCCGCGAATGGAGAAGGACCGGCGGTCAGCTTCGACAAGGGCTGCACGACCATCGAGAATGGCGTGCCGGTGACCGGTTTGCTGGCCGCCAAAAGTGCAAAGGATGCCGGCTGTGCGGCGCCTTTGACGCGCGGCCTGTTCGGCGAGGTCGAGGCGCTGCGCCATGAGGTCGTGGCCATCGACGAGGCACGCGGGCTGGTCGCCGCGATCGGCTATCGCGACCTTTCCGGGGCGCAGATGCAGTTCACCGGGCGGGACGGCCAGAGCTACCCGGCTGAGGCCCATTATGCGCGCACGGTTGGTTTTGTGAGCATCTTCAAGATCGCCAATGGCCGCATCGCGCGGATCGAGACGATCTCCAACGAAGTGCCCTATCTCATGCCCGCGCCGTTCGCCAAGCCGCTGCCGAAGGACATCATCGTCGCGGACAAGGGCGTGTTCCCCGAGAATGCCGACGTCGATTCCAAGGGCAATTTCTACATCAGCAGCTTCAAGGGCAATATCTACCGCGCTGTGCCGGGCAGCACGCAGGCCATCGCCTGGATCCGCCCGGACGAGAAGAACAAGCTGGCAGCGGTGCTGGGCGTGCTCGTCGACGAGCGGACCAACACGCTGTGGGCCTGCTCGGTGCCGATGGGGCAGGTGGGCGCGGTGTCCGCGCTCGTCGCCTTCGACCTCGCATCGGGCGATCTCAAGAAGCGCTACGAGATGCCTGCGCCGGCCAGCGCGTGTAATGACATCGCGCTCGCCAAGGATGGCACGGCTTATATCGCCGAGACCACCAATGGGCGCATCTTCACGCTTGCGCCGGGTGCAGAGGCGGTGTCGCTGCTGGTCGAGGATAAGGCCCTGCTTGGCGGTGTCGATGGCATCGCCTTCAGCGAGGATGGCACGCTCTACGTCAACAATGTCCGGCAGAACACGATGCTGCGGGTCAATCGGCGAGGGGATGGCAGCTTTGCCGGCCTGACGAAGCTCAATGTCTCGCAACCGCTCAACGGGCCGGACGGCCTGCGGCCCATCGGGGGCAACCGCTTCCTGCAGGCCGAAGGGCCGGCAGGGCGGATCAGCCTGCTCACCATCGAAGGAGATGATGTGACCGTGAAACTGCTCAAGGATGGCATGGACGGCGTGCCCGGAGTCACCCACTTCGATGGCTTTGCCTATGCGGTGGAGAGCAAGGGCCGTTTCCTCTTCGACCCCGCCCTCAAGGGGCAGGACCCGGGCGCCTTCGCCTTGCGGGCCGTGCCGATGGGAGAACTGCGATGAGGCGTGCGGCATCGCTGGGACTGGGGCTGGTGCTGTGCGGGCTGCTGATCGCGGCCGGGCCGGTGCAGGCGCAGATGCAGACGGGCATTGATCGCGAGATCGACACGCTCACCACGCGCGTCGAGAAACTGGAGGGCGCCCGCGCGGTGATGAAGCTGCAGCGCGCCTTTGGTTATTATCTCGACCGGGGCTTGTGGCAGGACGCCGCCGACCTGTTTGCGGACAAGGGCAGCATCGAGATCGGCGCCGATGGCGTCTACATCGGTAAGGACCGCATCCGCGATTATCTGAAGGCCCTGCATGGCGGGCAGGATGGGCTGATCTATGGCCAGCTCAATGAGTGGGTGACGCTCCAGCCGGTCGTGGATGTCGCGCCCGATGGCCGCAGCGCCAAGGCACGGTGGCGGGACCTCGGAATGCTCGGCCAGCACAAGCAGCATGCCGAGTGGCGCGACGGCATTTACGAGAATGAGTATGTGAAGGAAGACGGCGTGTGGAAGATCGCGCGGTTGCACCTCTACATCAATTTCGTGGCGCCTTATGAAAAGGGCTGGGCACGGCTCAAGCCCGGCGAGGGGCTGGTGCGCAGCGCGGCCAGCAAGGCCATGCCGCCGGATCGCCCATCGACCAGCCCGCGCGCCTTCCCGGATCGCACGCTTCCGCCATTCCACGCGCCCAATCCCGTGACCGGCCAGCCCGTGTCGGAGACCGTGCAATGAGCGCCCGCACCAGCATCATGGCCGCGCTGATCGCCGGCCTTGTCATCACGGCGCCTGCGCCGGCCGCGGCCCAGAGTGACGCGTCCCTGCGCGGCAAGGTCGCCGCCTATCAGAAGCGGGTACAAGCGCTGGAGGACCAGCTTGCCATCGAGAACCTCACCGCGACCTTCGGCTATTATTTCGACAAGGGCCTGTGGAACCAGGCGGCGGACCTGTTCACCGCCCGCGGGCAGTTTGAATATGGGCAGCGCGGGGTCTATATCGGCCCGGCGCGCATCCGGCAGGCGATGCTGCTCTTTGGGCCGCAGGGCCTGAGCGCGGGCAGCCTCAACAATCACATGATGCTGCAGCCCATCGTGGTGGTGGCGCCGGATGGCCGCACGGCGACGGGGCGCTGGCAGGGCATGGTGATGCTCGCCCGGCCCGGCGAGAACGGCCGTTGGGGCGTTGGCATCTACGAGAATAAATATGTGAAGGAAGGCGGGGTGTGGAAGTTCGACACGCTGCACTTCTACGTCACCGCAATGACCGATTATGATCTGGGTTTCGCCAAATATGCGATCCAGATGGACGGGCCGAGCGCGTTGTTCCCGCCGGACAAGCCGCCGACGGAGGTCTACCGCTCCTTCCCGAACGCTTATCTCCCGGCCTTCAGCTACGATCATCCGGTCACCGGCCAGTCGCTCAAGGCGCTGCCGATGGAGGGCGATGACATCGTTGGCCGCCCGGATCGCGGCATGGAGAGCGGCAAGCGCGAAGAGAGCAGCGCAGCAAAGGGAATGAGGCAACCATGATGAACCGGACCCGCATCGTCGCGGCCCTGATCGCCGCATCCGCCCTGCTTCCTGTGGCGCAGGCCTCGGCGCAAACCGCCCCCAAGACGACCGCCGAACGCCTCGCCGCGCTGGATGAGCGCATCACCCGACTGGAAGACCTCAACGCCATCGAGAAGCTGCAGCGCAGCTATGGCTATTTCGTCGACAAGAGTCAGTGGCATCCGCTGTCCGAGCTGTTCACCGAGGATGCCACGCTGGAGATTGGCGGCAAGGGCATCTTCCTCGGCAAGGCGCGGGTGCTCGAATATATGCAGAAGGCCTTCGGGCCGGACGGCACCAAGAAGGGTGCGCTCGCCAACCACATGCAGTTCCAGCCGATCCCGGACATTTCCGCAGACGGCAAGACCGGCTGGGTGCGGGCGCGCGCCTTCGTGATGAGCAATGGCGGCTGGGGCCTGCCGCTCTACGAGAATGAGTATCGCAAGGAGAATGGCGTCTGGAAGATCAGCCGCCTGACCGGTCCCTTCACCATGTACACGAGTTGGGAAGGCTGGGGCAAATGGGCGATGAACAACACCTGGCCGGACAAGTTCGATCCGCCGCCGGATCTGCCGCCCTCGGTCGTCTACCTGACCTATCCCGCTTATTACATCGTGCCGTTCCATTATCCCAATCCGGTCTCCGGCAAGGTGTTCACGCCGGATCGGGATGAAGTTGGCGCCTATCACCGCCCGCCGGGCACGAAGGCGCAGATGGATTCGCTCAAGGTCGGTCGCTGGGTCGATGGATCGCAGCCGATTGGCCAGCCGCCGAAGGACTGAACACGATGATGGCGATGTGGAGACGGCCCGTTGGTGCGGTCGGGATAGCTGTGCTGGTTCTGGGCGCGCTGATGGTTGCGTTCATGGCGCAGTTGCAGGCGAGCGGCCGGGCCGAGGTCGACAGCGCGCGGATGGCGGCGCAGGCGACCGACGGCACGGAGTGGCTGCATGACGGGCGTACTTACAGCGCCCAGCGCTACAGTCCGCTCGACCAGATCAACGCGCAGAATGTCAGCCAGCTCGGCATCGCCTGGTATGACGATCTCGATACCTTCCGGGGTGTCGAGGCCACGCCGCTTTATGCTGATGGCGTGCTCTACAACACGCTGCCGTGGAACATCACGATTGCCTATGATGCCCGCACCGGCAAGCGCCTGTGGACCTATGATCCGCAGGTGCAGCGCGAGTTCGGGCGCTATGCCTGCTGCGAGCCGGTGGCGCGGGGCCTCGCGCTGTGGAAGGGCAAGGTCATCATCGCGACGCTGGACGGGCGGGTGATTGCGCTCAATGCGGCGGACGGCAAGCCGGTCTGGTCGGTGCAGAGCACGCCGAAGGACATGCCCTATACCATCACCGGCGCACCGCGCGTGTTCGACGGCAAGGTGGTCGTCGGCAATAGCGGCGGCGACATGGGCATTCGCGGCTTCGTCGCGGCCTATGATGCCGACACGGGCAGGGAAGCCTGGAAATTCTACCTGACCCCGGGCGATCCGGCCAAGGGACCGGATGGCGCCGCGTCCGACAATGTCATGGAGATGATCCGCAAGACATGGTCCGGCGACTATTGGAAGCTGGGCGGCGGGGCCAATGCGTGGGACAGCATCGGCTATGATCCTGCGCTCAAGCTCGTCTATATCGGCACGGGCAACGGGTCGCCGCTCTCCTGGCATTATCGCAGCAACGGCAAGGGCGATAATCTGTTTATCTGCTCCATCGTCGCGGTGAATGTCGAGACCGGCAAATATGCCTGGCACTACCAGATGGTGCCCGAGGAGGACTGGGACTACACCTGCACGCAATCCATCGTCACTGCGGACCTGAAGATCGGCGGACGGGACCGCAAGGTGCTGATGCAGGCGCCCAAAAATGGCTATTTCTACGTACTGGACCGCGCGACGGGCGCGTTTATCTCGGCCGGTCAGATTGCGCCTGCGAACTGGACGCTCGGCATCGATCCCAAGACCGGCCGCCCCAAGATGAACCCGGATGCGCATTATGGCCAGGATCCGTTTCTGGTGAAGCCGGGGCCGGGCGGCGCGCATAACTGGTTCCCCATGGCCTATAGCCCGCGCACCAAGCTGGCTTACTTCCCGCTCTACGAATCCGGCATGGTGTTGGCGCTCGATCCTGATTTCCAGCCCAAGCCGTTCCGCTCCAACGCGGGCTGGGGCGGATATACCGGCGACGCGGCGAAGAAGCGTGGCGAGCTGATGAAAGAGGCCGTGGCCATGGACAAGGCCTATCTCCTGGCCTGGGATCCGGTGAAGCAAAAGGCGGCCTGGAAGATCCCGCTGCCCCGCCACGGCAATGGCGGCGTGATGGTTACGGGCAGCGACCTTGTTTTCGAGGGCACGACACGCCAGACCTTCGCGGCCTTCGATGCTCGCAACGGCAAGCTGCTCTGGGAAATGCCGGTGCAGAGCGCGCCGGTCGCCGGGCCGATCACCTACACGCTGGATGGCGTGCAATATGTCGCCGTCAACGCCGGCTGGGGCGGGGGCGCCGCCATGGTCGAGCGCGGGCAGGGCATCGAGATGCCACGCGCGCCGGCCCGGCTGATCGTGTTCAAGCTAGGCGGGACGGCGCAATTGCCAGCCCTTCAGCCGGCCGCGAAAGCGCCGGAGCCGCCGCCGCTCCGCGCCAGCGAGGCGCAGGTCGCACGCGGGGCGCAGCTCTTCGCCGAGACCTGCGCGGTGTGCCACGGTCAGCAGGCCATCGGCGGCGTCAAGGATCTGCGGATGATGACCCGCGAGACGCACGCGAAGTTCAACGACATCGTGCTCAAGGGCATTTATGCAGACAAGGGGATGGCGAGCTTTGCGGACCTCATCTCGGCCGAGGATGCCGAGGCGATCCATGGCTATCTGATCGCGCGGGCCAATGAGGATTGGGGCGGCGTGTCGGACGGGAAGGGGCCGCACTAAGCGCCCGGAACGCCCTCAGCCATAAACAGCAACGCCGGGGTTTTGCCCCGGCGTTTGCGTTTGTGCCGCTGTCGGAGAAGAGCTCAGCTCTCCTCTTCGGCCCCATCACCCTGCGAGCCGATGATGGTCGCAGCCACCAATATGCCGGCGACAGTCAGCACCGGATTGCGGACCGCAAAGCGTAGACCGTAGTTGATGAGCCGCGGCGTCACCGCTGCGACCACCATCTTGGCGAGCGTGCGGTTATCCTCATGCTTGATGGATTTTACGATCGGCTGCGCCAGGCGCACGCTGGTCTTGCCAAGCGCGCGGCCGGTCTTGGCCGCCTTGTCGGCAATCACCTGCGTCGTGCTTTTCTCATGCTCCACCACCACGGGCAGCTGACGCGGGTTCACGGCCTTGGTCCTCGCGCGGCGCGGGATTGCAGATTTCGGCTTATCGGTTTTCGCTTGTCTCGTCATGATCTCGTCCCACGCCTGTTGTCTCTCATGGTCTAACGTCGGCGCGGGGTGCCCGTTCCCGTGCCCTTACCAGTCTTCCTGAGCACGGGTGATGAGATAGCCGTGGATGTCTTCGGCCTGCGCCTTGGTCAGCACCCCGCTGAAATTGGGCATGCCCTTGTGGAGCAGGGTTCCGTTCAGCACAATGTCGAGAAAGCCGTCATGCGCGTCCTTGCTCATCCGCCGCAGATCCTTGATGCCGCCGACGGCATTGTCGCCATGGCAGCGGTTGCAGGTCTCGCCATAGAGAGCCGCACCACGCGCGGCGACCTCGGCAGGGATGCGCTGGCGGGGCAGATAGGCGGTCTCGTCCTGCGTTTTCATCGGCGGCAGTGTCACGCCCTTGGCGTCCAGCTTGAACACCAGCAGCTTGGCGGTGGCGAAGCGGAAGGGGCCATCTTTGGCGAGATTATAGACCGGCGAGCCGCCCCAGCCGACATTGAGCGCGATATATTGCTCGCCGTCGATCATATAGGTCATCGCGCCCGCGACGCCGGCCTGATCGACGTTCATCTCCCAGAGCTTCCGGCCATTGTCCGCCCGGTAGATGGCGACGGTCTTGTTGATGGTCGGCTGCACGAGGATGTTACCAGCCGTGGTCAGCACGCCGCCTGAGCCCGGATGCGGATAGGGCACGCGCCAGGCCTCGCTCTGCGTTACCGGGTTCCAGGCGAGCAGATAGCCTTTCTCGCTCGCCATGATCTCGTTCATCAGCTGCTTGCGCAGCTCCGGCTGGTTGGCATGATCGAAGCCGGTGTTGTTGCGCCCGCGCACATATTGGTACGCACCGTCCGGCTGGTTGGCGTAGATCGACCCCTGCTCCTGCGCCGAGAGATAGACCAGCCCGGTCTTGGGGCTGTAGCTCATCGGGTGCCAGGTGTGCGCGGCCATCCAGCTCGGGCTCATGATGTGCGGCGTGGTCGTGTTATGCGCGGTGGGCAGCACCACCGGGCGCCCCGTCTTCATGTCGACATGGCTGGCCCATGTGTTGACCGACACATAGCTCTTGGCCGAGATCAGCGCGCCAGTCGCGCGGTCCAGCACGTAGAAGAAGCCGTTTTTCGGCGCCTGCATGGCCACCTTGCGCAGCTTGCCGTCGATCTTGAGGTCGGCGAGCACGATGGGCTGGGTGCAGGTATAATCCCAGTCCTCCTCGGGCACCATCTGGTAGTGCCATTTATAGGCGCCCGTGGTCGCATCCACCGCCACCATGGAGCAGAGGAACAGATTGTCGCCCTTGCTGTCGCTGCGATGATGCCAGCTTTGCGGGCTGCCATTGCCGGTGCCGATGTAGACGAGGTTCAGTTCGGGATCGTAGGCGAAGCTGTCCCACGCATTGCCGCCGCCGCCAGTCTCCCAGAATTTGCCGTGCCAGGTCGGCGCGGCGATCTTCATCGCGCTGTCGGAGGCTTCGCCGTCCGGCCCGTTGGCGGGGTTGCCCGGGACGATGTAGAATTTCCACAGTCGCTTGCCGGTCTCGGCATCATAGGCGACCACGAAGCCCCGCGAGCCATAGTCCGCGCCGCCATTGCCGATGATCACCTTGCCGTCATAGACGCGCGGCGCGCCGGTGATCGAATATTGCTCCTTGCGATCGAAGGTCTGCGCGGACCAGAGCTCGGCCCCGGTCTTGCGATCGATGGCGATCAAACGCCCATCGAGCGCGCCGATAATGATCTTGTCGCCCCAGGCGGCAAGGCCGCGCGAGGAGGGGCCGCAGCAGGCGAGGCCTGCCCATTCCTTGCCGACCTTGGGGTCGTACACCCACAATTTCTCGCCGGTCTTGGCATTATAGGCCGTGACGACGTTGAAGATATTTTCGTTGTAGAGCACGCCGTCGATCACCAGCGGCGTCGCCTGCACGCCGCGATAGGTATCGAGATCGTCGAACCAGGCGAGGCCGAGGCGATGGGCGTTGCTGTCATTGATCTGGTCGAGCGGGCTGTAGCGCTGTTCGTCCCAGGTCCGGCTGTAGGATGCCCATTGGCCGGGCTGATCGTCGGCCTTCACCATCTGCGCGTGGCCGATGCCGGCTTCCGTCGCTACCGAAGTGGTGGAGGTCGTCATCTGGCAAGCGCTGGCGCCCAGCAGCGCCGTTGCGGCCAGAAAAGCAAGCCCGTGCGTCTTCATATCCTCTCCCGACGTTCGGCCGCCTGCGCGCGATGAGCAGGTGGGGCCGCGCCTTCAGGCTATGCCGCACAAGGCGCGTAAATCCAACGCCGCTGGCTTGACCCGCGCGTCACACTTGTTGACCCATGTGGCTACCGGGTGCGGATGGAGAGAGACGTGCCGATCAGGCGACGCGACGGGTGATTGTCTCGACGGCCTCATATTGGGAAATCTCGCCCCCCTGCTTGCTGGTGTAGAGCGCCTTGTCGGCAAGGGCGAGCAGGTCTTCGAGCGCTTCGTCCCGGCCGCGCGACACCACGAAGCCGTGGCCGGTCGAGATCCTGAGGGTTAGCGCGCCGATGCTGAACGGCTGGGTGATCGCCTCCCGGATGCGGGCGGCGAGTTGGGCGGCGTCGTCGGCGTTCACGATGTCATATTGGATGACCGCAAATTCGTCCCCGCCGAGCCGCGCGACGATGTCGATGTCTCTTATCGTCCGGGCGATGCGCTTGCCGGCAGCGGCGAGCAGGGCGTCGCCGACCGGGTGGCCATGGCGATCGTTAACTGGCTTGAAGTCGTTGAGGTCGAGATAATGGACCGCGACCAGCTTGTTCTCCGCCCCGGAGGCGACCACCTGCTCCCACCACTCGCGCAGCGCGATGCGGTTGGGGAGGGCGGTCAGCGCATCCTTGCGGGCGAGGTGCGAGAAGGCGATGCGCAGCGCAATGTCGTCCGCCGAGCGGTTCTGCTTGCCGCGCAGGCTCTGGATGCCGCTGAGCAGGATCGCCGCCATCACGGCGCCGCTGAGCTTATAGAGAAAGTCGGGTTGCAGCAGCATCGCGGCGATCACCGGCCCGAGCGCCAAGATCATGCTCGGCACGGCGATCCACATCCGCGATCCCATGCCGACAGCGACGCCGGCGCAATAGCTCAGAGACAGGGCCGCAGCCACCATATGGGTGTCCGCGGAGGGGAGCTGGAGCAGGCGAAAGCCGAAGAGGCCAAGCACAAGGGAAAAGCAGAGATAGGGAATCGCAAAGAGCCGCTCGAGATATCTCGCCTGTTCGATCGTCACCCCTTCGGCATGGATGATTGGTGCGATCAGATGCGCCGACACGAGGCGGGCAACGGACGCAACTGCGCCCAGGATGAGGAGGACGAGCAGGATGCTGTCCCCGGTGCGGTTCAGGATCACCAGCCCCGCAGACAAAAAGCTGATCGTCATGACCAGCGCCGGCGCGAAGGCATGAAAGAGGCCGCGAATCAGATCGATTTCAACTGCTTCGGGGTGATGACGCAGGGGGCTGCCTCGGCCTTTGATGTTACCCACCGTCACATCTCACATCTTATTTCGGTCAATCACGGAGGGCTCGTCTCCTCAAGCCGCGCCGCTCGCCGTGAGCACTTCATCTAGAGGGTGAAATGTCTCCAAATCTTTAAAGTTGTTATTATTTCCGGCGACCCGTTGTGCCGCGCCTCATCGGCACAGAGCACTGTAGCAGTGCTTAACGCCCGGTCCATTCCGGCCGGCGCTTTTCCACAAAGGCTGCCATGCCCTCCGCCTTGTCTTCGGTGGATGCGAGAAGCTGGAAGATGCGCCGCTCGCTGACCAGACCCTGGGTGAGTGTGGTTTCGAACGCGAGGTTGACCAGCTCCTTGTTGGCCATGACGGCCAACGGCGGCATGGCGGCGACCGCCTCGGCCGCCTTCAGCGCTTCGTCCAGCAAGTCATCGGCCGGCACGATGCGCGCGACAAGGCCAGCCCGCTCGGCTTCCTCTGCATCCATGCGGCGACCGGTGAGGCACAGGTCCATCGCCTTGGCTTTGCCGACCGCGCGGGTCAGGCGCTGGGACCCGCCCATGCCGGGCGCGACGCCCAAAGTGATTTCCGGCTGGCCGAACTTCGCCGTGTCCGCTGCTATGATGAAGTCCGCCATCATCGCCAGTTCGCACCCGCCGCCGAGCGCGAAGCCGGCGACCGCCGCGATCCACGGCTTGCGCGTGGCAGCGATGCGGCTGCTCCACTGCGCGAACATCTCCGCGCGGTACATGTCCGCTCCGGTCTTGTCGGCCATCTCTTTGATGTCCGCGCCGGCGGCGAAGGCTTTCTCGCTGCCGGTGAGGACGAGGCAGCGCTGCGCGTCGTCCGCATCGTAGCACTCGAACACCGCGATCAGATCGGCCAGCACCTGGCTGTTGAGGGCGTTGAGCGCCTGGGGGCGATTGAGCGTGACCAGTGTGACGGCACCGCGCTGCTCGACCAGCACTGTCTCATAGCTCATGCGCAATCGCTCCCTTAACGCCTCCGAGTCAGAGGATATATTTGCTCAGGTCCGTGTTCTTGGCGATACCTGAAAGCTGGCGTTCCACATAGCCGGCATCGATGGTGATCGTCTCGCCCGCGCGGGTGTCCGCCTCGAAGCTCACATCCTCCAGCAATTTCTCCATCACCGTCTGGAGCCGGCGCGCCCCGATATTCTCGACCTGCTCGTTCACGTCGGCGGCGATCTTCGCGATCGCGCGGATACCGTCCGGCGCGAGCTGGATGGTTACGCCTTCCGTCGCCAGAAGCGCGGCATATTGCTCGGGCAGCGAGGCCTTGGTGTCGGAAAGGATCGCGACGAAATCCTCCTCAGTGAGGCCCTTCAATTCCACGCGGATCGGCAGGCGGCCCTGCAGTTCCGGCAGCAAGTCGCTCGGCTTGGCGACATGGAAGGCGCCCGAGGCGATGAACAGGATATGGTCGGTCTTGAGCGGGCCATATTTGGTGGCGACCGTCGTGCCCTCGATCAGCGGCAGCAGATCGCGCTGCACGCCCTCGCGGCTCACCGATCCGCCGCGCACATCGCTCACCGCGATCTTGTCGATCTCATCGAGGAAGACGATGCCGTTCTGCTCGGCCGAGGCGATGGCGACGCGGGCGACATCATCCTGATCGAGCCGCTTGTCCTGCTCTTCCTCGACCAGCTTGTCCCAGGCATCGGCAACCCGCATCTTGCGACGCTTCTTCTGCTGCTGGCCGAGCGCCTTGGACATCATGTCCGACAGGTTGATCATGCCGATATTGCCACCCATGCCGGGGATTTCCATCGGCGCGGCCGGGGCATCGGTCACCTCGACCTCCACCTCGACATCGTTCATCTGGTCGCTCTCGATCCGCTGGCGGAAGGAGAGGCGCGTGGCCTCGCTGGCTTCCTTGCCGGTGAGGGCATCGAGCAGCCGGCCCATGGCCGCCTCGCTGGCCGCGTCGCGCACAGCCTCGCGCCGGCGCTCGCGCTCCAGGCGCACCGCTTCCTCAACCAGATCGCGCACGATCTGCTCCACGTCGCGGCCGACATAGCCGACCTCGGTAAACTTGGTCGCTTCCACCTTGATGAACGGCGCATCGGCCAGCTTGGCGAGGCGCCGGCTGATCTCGGTCTTGCCGCAGCCCGTGGGGCCGATCATCAGGATGTTCTTGGGCGTCACCTCGTCGCGTAGCTCGGGCGAGAGCTTCTGCCGCCGCCAGCGGTTGCGCAGAGCGACCGCGACAGCGCGCTTGGCCTCGGCCTGGCCGATGATGTGCGCATCCAGCGCGGTGACGATGGCTTTGGGGGTGAGATTGTCGTTCATAAGGGTGCTTTGAAATCCGTTCGTGTCGAGCGAAGTCGAGACACGTTGAGGCCGGTCTGTCCGTCTCTCGACTTCGCTCGAGACGAACGGGGTGAGGCGGGATGATGTGTCAGGTGGCGCTGTCCAGAGTCTCGATGGTCAGGCTGTCATTGGTGTAGACGCAAATTTCCGCCGCGATCTTCATGGCCTTGCGGGCCAGCGTCTCGGCGTCCTTCTCATAATCCTGCAGCGCGCGCGCGGCGGAGAGGGCATAATTGCCGCCCGATCCGATGGCGGCGATGCCTTCCAGCGGCTCCAGCACATCGCCATTGCCGGTGAGGATCAAGGTCGTCTCCTTGTCCGCCACGATCATCATGGCTTCCAGATTGCGCAGATATTTGTCTGTCCGCCAGTCCTTCGCCAGTTCCACGGCGGCGCGCATCAGCTGCCCGTTGTGGCGCTCCAGCTTGCTCTCCAGCCGCTCGAAGAGCGTGAAGGCATCGGCGGTGGCGCCGGCAAAGCCGCCAATCACGCTGCCATCATGCAGGCGGCGGACCTTGCGGGCATTGGGTTTCATGACCGTCTGCCCCATCGAGACCTGGCCATCGCCGATGACGACGACCTTTCCTGAAGCGCGGACGGAGAGGATGGTGGTGCCGTGCCAGACCGGCATGGCGCTGTGCTGGGTGTCTGCCATGCGCCGCGATATGGGTGAGGGGAACCAGCCATGCAAGCGGCAGCAGGTCGGTCGAGCGCGCGCAGCGTGCGATGATCACCGGGCGGCCACCAGAATCGGGGATGACAGGGTTTGGGCGGCCCATTATCTGGCCGCCATGACACCTGCCGATCCCAACGCTCCGCTCCGTCCGCTGCCGCTGCTGATCTTCGGGTCGCGCTGGCTTCAGCTCCCGCTGTATCTGGGCCTCATCGTCGCGCAGTGCGTCTATGTGTTCCTGTTCATCAAGGAGCTGATCCACCTCGTCCTCCACGCCTACGAGTTCACCGAGCAGCAGATCATGCTGATGGTGCTCGGGCTGATCGATGTGGTGATGATCTCCAACCTGCTGATCATGGTCATCGTTGGCGGCTATGAGACCTTCGTGTCCCGGCTCGGCCTGCAGGGCCATCGCGACCAGCCGGAGTGGCTCAGCCATGTGAATGCCGGCGTGCTCAAGGTGAAGCTGGCGATGGCGATCATCGGCATTTCCTCGATCCATCTCCTGCGCACCTTCATCGAGGTCGGGGCGCTCGGCACGCCCGCCGCGCGCGTGACGAGCGAGGGCGTGATGTGGCAGGCGATCATCCACGGCCTCTTCATCATATCCGCCATCGGCATCGCCTATGTCGACCGGATGACGCAAACCAAGCACTGAAGGGCAGTGCGGTGTCGCGGCTGACGGTCCCAAGGAATCGCATGGAAGGCCGATACAGCGGCTTGACATGCCGCCGCTCAGTCGCCAAAGCGCTCGCCTCCGCGATTGGATCGCCGGGCGCGTAGCTCAGTGGTAGAGCACACCCTTCACACGGGTGGGGTCGCAAGTTCAATCCTTGCCGCGCCCACCATCGCCTGAACAGCGATGTTAATCTCCATGTTTTATGCCTGAATAGACTGCCCAACTCAGTGGCCGCTATGGTCTTCCATGCCGGCCATCGCGCCCTCCGCGTCCGGCTGTTGCACGATGGCATCGGCGAGAATGCGCTGGCCATTGGAGAAGATGAAGGTGAACGTCATCTTCTTGTCCTCAAGCGCCTGCGGGTTGATCGACCACAGCATGAGGTGTTTGCCGCCCGGTTCGAACTTCACTGTCGCGCCGGCGGGCACGTCCACAGTCTTCACTGGGCGCATGGAGGCGACGCCGTCCTTGGTGCTGCTCTCGTGAATTTCCACACGCACGGCTTCGTCGGTCAGCACGTCGCGCAGCACGACATCATCGGCGCCGCCGTGGATCGTGAAATAGGCCGCCGAGGGGGCATTGGGATTGGGGTTGAGGCGCAGGAAGCCGCCATCGACATCCAGCGGCGGCGGGTCGCTGCAAGCGCCAAGCGTCGCCAGCATCGCGGCTGCCGTGAAGAGGGTGCGGGCCTTGAGCATTGCCGTTCTCCGGTCGTCTGTTTGGCTAACCCGATAGAGGCTGGGCCAGAGCATGCCAAGTGGGAGGGTTATTGGCCCCTGGCGATCGCGCTTTCGAGCCATCCGGCAACCAGCGTCGTAAGCGCTTCCTTGCTCAGCCGCTCGCGGGCCACGAGGGCCGCATTTGCACGATACGGCGAAGCAGTGGCTCGTCGGCCAGGGTCGCCATGACGAGGTCGGGCAGGGCGGCAGGGTCCGCATAGGTCATGAGATGCTCGCCGGGCACGAGCACACCTTCGTAGCCGCGCGCTGAATAGTCGCTTGCGATGACAGCGCAGCCATATTGGATGGCTTCTGCCAGCTTGATATTCGCGCCGTTGCCTGCTTCCGTGGAACTCAGGACAAGCGCAGCCTGAGCATATTCCTGCGCGATATCATCCACGAAACCGCCGCCGCTCAAGCCGCGCATCGGAGGGAATTCGTCCGTGCCCTGGCCGACGAGGCGCAGCGTGTAGCCCGCATCGTCCAGCCGGGCCGGAAGCCCGCTGCTTATGAGCGCCTCCATAGCCTCGCGATTGGGCTGCCAGTGGCGGGGCCCCACGAACAATATGTTGCGGCCACGCGGTTGCTCAGGATCCAGTGCGGCCTGAACCGTGCGGGATGCACCGGGAAGCAATTTGGGCTGCAGGCCCGGCGATGCGAGCACATCCCCCTCGTGCTTTGCAATGACGACGGTTTCCGCAAAGCGGCGCGCCCGGCGCCGCATGGCCATTTGCGTGAGCGGCCAGATCGCGCGTGCGAAGCTGCTGTCTGGCCAGAGCAGCGCATCCACATCAAGGATGCAGGGCGCCAGATCGAGCGGTGCGAAAGGCGCGGTTTTGAAAAAGCTGCAGATCGCCGCGTCAAAGGGAAACTCGCGATGAATGCCGTGAAGCAGGTCGTGGTAACGCCGCGCAGCCCGATAATAACCAAAGCTACCCTGCCACCAGAGCCATTTCATGCGGTAGGCTCGATAATCGAAAGCCATGGGTGCGCTGTAGTCCGCGACGCTGGGCGCGCTGCCGGGCAACGCCATATGAAGTACGCGGCATTCGCCGATAGTCTCGATTGCCTCCTTCCACAATCTGATGCGCTGGCCCGTCCCGTAGTTGCTCGCAGGCAGGTCCTCGGTAATCAACAAAACTTTGATCATAGGCACCCGCATAGCATGGACAGAATGGCCAAATCGTGCCCGACGAGTGAGCCCCGCAGCTCACAATCGTCAGGCGCTTATTCGGAAGCAGCTATGAACGGTCAAGTCACCCCTTAATTCGAGTGGCGTGCCCGTGTGCTTGCGTTTCCGTCCATAGGTAATTCACCGAGGCTCTTGTGACCCGAAAACACCCTCCTATATCGGCGCGGTCAACGGGGTGGTTTCGGCCTGAGTGCGGAGCCGCCCCGGCAGCGGCCCAATTCCGGGCGCTCAACTACACATGGGGTACAAGAGGGCAAATATGGCTAAGGTTATCGGTATTGATCTCGGCACCACGAACAGCTGCGTCGCCGTGATGGACGGCGGCAAGCCGAAAGTGATCGAGAATGCGGAAGGCGCGCGCACCACGCCCTCCATCGTGGCATTCGCCAAGGATGGCGAGCGGCTCATTGGCCAGCCGGCCAAGCGTCAGGCCGTGACCAATCCGGACAACACCGTCTATGCCGTCAAGCGCCTGATCGGTCGCCGGTTCGACGATCCGCTGACCAAGAAGGACATGGAACTGGTCCCCTACAACATTGCCAAGGGTCCCAATGGCGACGCCTGGGTGAATGCTGGCGGACAGGACTACAGCCCCTCGCAGATTTCCGCCTTCATCCTGCAGAAGATGAAGGAAACCGCCGAGAGCTATCTCGGTGAGACCGTGACGCAGGCCGTCATCACCGTGCCGGCCTACTTCAACGACGCGCAGCGCCAGGCGACCAAGGACGCCGGCCAGATTGCGGGCCTTGAAGTGCTGCGCATCATCAACGAGCCGACCGCAGCGGCGCTCGCCTATGGGCTTGAGAAGAGCGAAGGCAAGACCATCGCGGTCTATGACCTTGGCGGCGGTACCTTCGACATCTCGATCCTCGAGATCGGCGATGGCGTGTTCGAGGTGAAGTCGACCAACGGCGATACCTTCCTTGGCGGTGAAGATTTCGACTCCAAGATCGTCGAATATCTCGCTGACGGCTTCAAGAAGGACGAAGGCATCGACCTGCGCGGCGACAAGCTGGCGCTGCAGCGCCTGAAGGAAGCCGCCGAGAAGGCCAAGATCGAGCTTTCCAGCGCGCAGACGACGGAAGTGAACCTGCCGTTCATCACCGCCGATGCGACTGGTCCCAAGCACCTGGTCAAGACCATCACCCGTGCCGACCTTGAACGGCTGGTCGAGGCGCTCATCAAGCGCACGCTCGAGCCTTGCAAGAAGGCGATTGCGGACGCCGGCGTCTCCTCCAGCGAGATCAGCGACGTCGTGCTCGTTGGCGGCATGACCCGCATGCCCCGCGTGCGCGAAGTGGTGAAGGAGTTCTTCGGCAAGGAGCCGCACACCGGTGTGAACCCGGACGAAGTGGTCGCCATGGGCGCCGCCATTCAGGCCGGCGTGCTGCAGGGCGACGTCAAGGACGTGCTGCTGCTCGACGTGACGCCGCTGTCGCTGGGCATCGAGACGCTGGGTGGCGTGTTCACCCGCATGATCGACCGTAACACCACGATCCCGGCCAAGAAGAGCCAGGTTTACTCGACGGCTGACGACAATCAGCAGGCAGTGACTATCCGCGTCTTCCAGGGCGAGCGTGAAATGGCGGCGGACAACAAGCTGCTCGGCCAGTTCGATCTGGTCGGCATTCCGCCAGCACCGCGTGGCGTGCCGCAGATCGAGGTCACGTTCGATATCGACGCGAACGGCATCGTGAACGTCTCTGCCAAGGACAAGGGCACCGGCAAGGAGCAGCAGATCAAGATCCAGGCGTCTGGCGGTCTGAGCGATTCCGACATCGACCAGATGGTCAAGGATGCCGAGCGCTTTGCCGAGGAGGACAAGAAGCGTCGCGAGGGCGCCGAGGCGAAGAACAACGCCGAGAGCCTGATCCACACCACGGAGCGCCAACTCGCCGAGCATGGCGACAAGGTGGACGAGGCGCTCAAGGGCGAGATCGAGGCGGCTGTCACCGCGGCCAAGAGCGCAGTCGAGGGCGGCGATGTCGAGGCCATGAAGACCAAGACCCAGGAACTGGCTCAGGTCTCCATGAAGCTCGGCCAGGCGATCTACGAGAAGGAGCAGGCTGCGGCCGCGTCTCCGGGCGCCGAAGGCACGGCCCAGAAGGCTGATGATGACGTCGTCGACGCCGAGTTCTCGGAAGTCGACGAAGACAACAAAGCTTGATTGAACGGAAATGACGCCCGGCCGGCCCATCAACTGGCCGGCCGGGCGATTGCTTGGGACTGCTGCGGGGCATGAGTAGCAAAATCGATTATTACGAGCTGCTCGAAGTCGAGCGGACGGCGGATGGCGCGACGATCAAGTCGGCCTATCGCAAGCTGGCCATGCAGTGTCATCCGGATCGCAATCCGGGCTGCAAGGAGAGCGAAGCCAAGTTCAAGGCGATCAACGAAGCCTATGACTGCCTGAAGGACGAGCAAAAGCGCGCGGCTTATGATCGCTTCGGCCACGCCGCCTTCGAGCAGGGCGGGATGGGCGGCGGACGCGGCGGACAGGCCGGTTTCTCCGATTTCTCCGATATTTTCGAGACGATCTTCGGCGATGGTTTTGGCGGCGGTGGCCGTCAACAGACGCGGCGCGGCGCGGACCTGCGCTACGACATGGAAATCTCGCTGGAAGATGCCTTCCATGGCCGCGACACGACCATCGAGATCGATGTCTCCACCCAGTGCGACGCATGCGACGGTAGCGGCGCGGAGCCGGGGACCAGCGTGGAAAGCTGCCCGACTTGCGGCGGCCACGGCAAGGTGCGGGCGCAGCAGGGCTTCTTCGTCATCGAGCGGACCTGCCCGAGCTGCCATGGCGCGGGCCAGCGGATCAAGTCGCCCTGTCGCGCCTGTCGCGGGGAGGGGCGTGTGGACAAGCGCCGTTCGTTGGACGTGAAGGTGCCGGCTGGTGTGGACGAAGGCACACGCATTCGCCTCACCGGGCAAGGCGAGGCGGGGCCGCGCGGCGCGCCCGCGGGCGATCTCTACATCTTCCTGCATGTGAAGCGGCACCAGATTTTCGAGCGGGACGGCACCAACCTGTTCTGCCGCGTGCCGATCAGCTTCACGCTCGCGGCCTTGGGCGGCACCATCGAGGTGCCGGGCCTGGACGGCGAGGATCATGAAATCCGCATTCCCGCCGGCATCCAGTCCGGCAAGCAGCTGCGCCAGCGAGGGGCCGGTATGCCGGTACTGAACGCACGCGGCCGGGGCGATCTCGTCATCCAGATCGAAGTGGAAACGCCCACCAAGCTCTCGGCCCGGCAGAAGGAACTGCTGGAGGAATTTCGCGCCACCGAGACCGGCGAGGAATGTCCGCAGTCGAGCGGGTTTTTTAATAAAATTAAAAGTGTATGGAGCGATCTAACCGACTGACTTAGGGCTATCCGGGGGGATAAGTTGACTGATCAATCCCAGTTTTTAGGCAGTCGCCTAGTTCCTTCCAATATCCGGGTTAATAATTTTGATTTTTTGCGAATTTTTTTCGCAGTTGCAGTTGTTTGGTCGCACTCTTTCGCAATTTATTTTGGAACGGAAGATGGCGAGCCGATATCCATAATATTCAACGGCATATACAATGCCGGTAATATCGCGGTTAGAGCATTTTTCTGTATAAGCGGATTTCTCATCACTGCCAGTTATATTAAAAGTGATTCTAACTGGTCCTACCTTAAGAAAAGAGTGCTGAGGATATATCCTGGATATTTGGCTTGTATTTTTTTCTGTTCTTTTGTGGTTATACCGGTTTTTGCTACCCGGTATGACTTTGGGTGGCGCGAGCTACTGCAGACGTTGAGCAGCTCGCTGATCTTACGCGGTGCGTTTCCGCCGTCAGACGTGTTTAACGGTCATCCCGTGCAGGCGATCAATGGGGCGCTTTGGAGCATTCCGTTCGAGTTTTGGTGCTATATTGGAGTCGCTGGACTCGGCTTTCTAAAAGTTTTGCGGCGTCGCCAGCTCGTTCTGGCTGTCACCATACTTATAATTGGGTGCCGCGTCGTGCTCGACATAAAAGGGATGAAACCTGGTCTTGGGATCATCGGCAATGTGTTCGGGTGGCCATATCTGTGGACAGCAATGGCCCCTTGCTTCCTGTCTGGTATGCTGACGTTTCTCTATCAGGATCGCATCAGGCGAAGCCCAGTTTGGTTGATCGCCGCGATTTTCCTGCCTTTGGTGTTGGCGACGATATCAGCTGTTGCCGCTGAAGCCGTCTTTCCTTTCACCTTGGCCTATGTCGTTTTTTACGCGGCCTTCGGTTCTTTCAAGCTGCCTGATGCCAAGTTTGGCGACTGGAGTTATGGCACCTATTTGTACGGTTTCCCCATTCAGCAAATGCTATTGACCGCGGGCCTTCCCTTTTCGCTGTATGTTTGCAGCGCCATCACTGGGTCGTTGATAGCCGGCTTTTTGAGTTGGTGGCTCGTGGAACAGCACTTTATTGCCCGCCGAAAGAATAAGGCGGCAGAAAATTACGCGGCGATTCCATCGACGGTGGATTAGCCAGCCTCAACCGCCGGCCGCTACCATTACCGCGGCAGATCGACCCGCGTGCCGTCGGCCGCATCGCTGACCACCAGATCGGCAATCGCACGACCGACCACGTCCGGTGTCTTGAGCGTTGCCGGGTCTTCGCCCGGATAGGCGCGTGCGCGCATGGTGGTGCGGGTGGGGCCGGGGTTGACGATGTGAGTGCGGACCTTGGAGATCTTGGTGACTTCCTGCCCATAGGCGCTCACCAGCACGTCTTGCGCCGCCTTGGATGCGCCATAGGCGCCCCAATAAGCGCGTGGCGCCGTCGCGACGCCGGTGGAGAGGGCCACCACGCGCGCGTCCGCGCTCTTCCGCAGCATGGGATCGAAGGCCGCGATCAACGCCTGGGTCGAGGCGATGTTGAGCGTGAGCTGCCGGGCAAATTCCTTGGTGTCGATGGCGGTCACGGCGGCAAGCGTGCCCAGCGTGGCAGCATTGAGCACCAGCACGTCGAGCGCTTCCCAGCGCCCGCTGATCGCCGTGGCCAGGCGCCCGATGCTCTCCCCGTCGGTCAGGTCGAGCGGGGCGATGGTGGCGCTGCCGCCTGCGGCGTGGATCTGTTCTTCCACCGCTTCAAGATCCGGCACGGACCGCGCGACCAGAACCACATGCGCGCCATCGCGCGCGAGTTCGATGGCGGTGGCCGCGCCGATGCCCCGGCTGGCGCCGGTGACGAGGGCAAGGCGCCCGGCCAGGGGCCGGTTGTCGGTCGTGTCGGTCATGCTGTCTCCGCTCCGGCTCAGACCACGCGTTCGCGCAGCAGTTCGAGCTGGTTCACTTCGGCCTGATCGTCGAAGTCGGTGAGGGTGGTGGGATAATCGCCGGTGAAGCAGGCATCGCAATATTGCGGCAGCTCATCGTTGCGGCGCGCCTCGCCGATCGCCCGGTAAAGGCCTTCGATCGACACGAAGGCGAGGCTGTCGGCATGAATGAACGAGCACATCTGGGAAACGTCCATACGATGCGCGAGCAGCTTGGCGCGCTCGGGCGTATCGACGCCGTAGAAGCAGCTATGTCGGGTCGGCGGGCTGGCGATGCGCATATGCACATCCTTGGCGCCGGCCTCGCGCATCATCTGCACGATCTTGAGGCTGGTGGTGCCGCGCACGATCGAATCGTCGATCAGCACGATGCGCTTGCCGGCGATCAGCGCCCGATTGGCGTTGTGCTTGAGCTTCACGCCCAAATGGCGAACCTTGTCGCCTGGCTGGATGAAGGTGCGGCCGACATAATGCGAGCGGATGATGCCCAGCTCGAACGGAATGCCCGATTGCTGCGCATAGCCGATGGCGGCAGGCACGCCGCTATCCGGCACGGGAATCACGAGATCGGCATCGACCGGGCTCTCGATGGCCAGTTGCGCGCCAATGCCCTTGCGGACCGAATAAACGCTGCTGCCGTCGACGATGGAGTCCGGCCGCGAGAAATAGACATGCTCGAAGATGCAGGGGCGGGCCTGCGCCGTCTCGCCAAAGGGGCGGTGCGAGCGGATTTCGCCGCCCTGCGTGACGACGATCAATTCGCCGGGCTCGACCTGCCGGATATATTCCGCGCCGACCACATCGAACGCCACAGTCTCGGAGGCGAAGATGATCGCATCGCCCAGCCGGCCCATGACCAGCGGACGGATGCCGAGCGGATCGCGGCAGGCGATCAGGCCCTCACGCGTCAGGCAGATGAGCGAATAGGCGCCTTCGACCTGCTTGAGCGCATCGATGAAGCGATCCAGCAGGGTCCGATAACGCGATTTGGCGACGAGGTGGATGATCACCTCGGTATCGCTGGTCGACTGGAAGATCGCGCCATCGCGCACCAGCCGCTTGCGCAGGTTCATCGCGTTGGAGATGTTGCCATTGTGAGCGATGGCGAAGCCGCCCGAGGACAGCTCGGCATAGAGCGGCTGGACGTTGCGCAGCGCTGTCTCGCCGGTCGTCGAATAGCGCACATGGCCGCAGGCAACATGGCCGGCGAGCTGGCGGATCACATCGTCCTTGTCGAAGTTGCCCGCGACATGGCCCATGGCCCGGTGGGTGTGGAACTCCTCACCGTCCCAGCTGGTGATGCCGGCGGCTTCCTGCCCGCGATGCTGCAGGGCGTGAAGGCCCAGCGCCACCATGGCGGAGGCTGTGTCGGCGCCATATACGCCAAAAACGCCGCACTCTTCGCGCAGCTTGTCGTCATCAAATGGGTGCGTGGTCAGCATGGCTCTACTCATAGCCGACGGGGTGCGATTCCCGCCGCGTCGCGATCCTCGTTGCCGGCCATATAGGAGCGTCAAACTGCTTTGTCGCCCCATTGTCGCAAGAAAGGTGGTGAATGCCCCGGGTTGGGCACGGGTGGGGCCTCCATAAGCGCGTGAAGCTGCCAAAATCGGCGAAGGGCATAAAGTTCGGAACCATGCCACCCGGGGGCTGTTTCCCTTGCAAAAGGAGATCGCCATGCCGGTTGATTGGACGTCCCGCGCGCGTGCTCGCTCCCTCTTCGCAACCATCGTCGGCGCGATTATCGCGCTGGTCGGCCTTGTGCTGGCTATCGGCGGCGCATGGCTCGCGGTGCTGGGTGGCAGCCTCTATTACCTCATTGCCGGGGTGCTCCTCGGTCTGGCGGGCTTTCTTCTCATCCGACAGCGGGTGCTGGGCGTCTGGGTCTATCTCGCCGCCTATGGACTTTCGATCATCTGGGGGCTGGCGGAGGCCGGGCTCGATGGGTGGGCGCTGATTCCCTTCACCGTCGGCCCGACGGTGCTCCTGATCCTCGTGCTGCTGACCTTGCCGGTGCTCCAGCCCGAGCGCTGGCACTGGCGTGTGCCGGTCATCGCGAGCGTGGCAGCCGTGCTTGTGCTGGCCGTGGGTGGCGTGGTGATCTCCCGCCTCAACCTTCCTGACGTCGGCACGATGCCGGCGCGGCTTGCCTCGACGGTGGCCGATCCCTCGCTATTGCGGCCCGGGACGGACTGGCCGGCTTATGGCGGCAGCTACGCAGCGCAGCGTTATTCCTCGCTGGGCCAGATCACGCCGGCCAATGTCGGAAAATTGCAGCGCGCCTGGGTGTTCCACACCGGCGATCTGCCCGAGGATATGGCCGACAACAAATATGGCGCCGAAACGACGCCGCTGAAGGTCGGGAATACGCTCTATCTGTGCTCGGCCACTAATATTCTCATCGCGCTCGATCCGGCGACCGGTCAGCAGCGCTGGCGCTACGATCCCAAGGTCGATCATGCGTGGATTCCCTACACGGCCGCGTGCCGGGGCGTCGCTTATTATGCTGTGCCGCAAGCCACGCAAGGGCAGGCCTGCGCGACGCGCATCATCGAGGGTACGCTGGACGGCCGCCTGATTGCCGTGGATGCGCAGACCGGCCGGCCCTGTTCCGACTTCGGCGAGAACGGCGCGGTCGATATCAAGCGCGGCATGGGCAGGGTGGTGCCGGGCATGGTCTCGATCACATCGCCGCCCACGATCGTGCAAGGCGTCATCGTGACCGGGCATCAAGTGCTGGATGGGCAAAAGCGCGATGCGCCGTCCGGCGTCATCCAGGGATATGATGCGGTCACGGGCGAGAAGCGCTGGGCGTGGGACATGCTCAACCCGGATTGGGCGGGCGATCCGCCGGCCGGGCAGGAATATGCGCGCGGCACACCCAATATGTGGACCATTGCCAGCGGCGATGAGTCGCTGGGCCTCGTGTATCTGCCGATGGGCAATTCCGCAGTGGATTACTGGAGCGGGAGCCGCAGCCCGCAGGAGGACGATTTTTCTTCCTCGCTGGTTGCGCTGGACGTGACGACCGGCAAGCCGCGCTGGCGGTTCCAGACCGTGCATCGGGACGTGTGGGACTATGATCTCGGCGCGCAGGCCACGCTGGTCGATTTCCCCAATGGCTCCGGCACGATGCCGGCGCTGATCCTGCCGAGCAAGCAGGGCGAAATCTACGTGCTGGACCGTCGCACCGGCCAGCCGATCTTTCCGGTGCAGGAGCGGGCGGTGCCGCGCACCGGCGTGGAGCCGCAGCGGCGCAGCCCTACCCAGCCTTATTCGACCTACCACACGCTCGCCTTCCCCGACCTCAAGGAAAGCGACATGTGGGGCATGTCGCCCATCGACCAGATGGTCTGTCGCATCCAATATCGGCAGGCGGAATATCGCGGGCGGTACACGCCTCCCACGGCGGACAAGCACTTCGTCGAATATCCGGGCTATAATGGCGGTACGGACTGGGGCGGCCTCGCCATCGATCCGGTACGCGGCGTGATCCTCGCCAACTACAATAATATGCCCAACTATAATCGCCTGGTGCCGCGCGCCGAGGCGGACCGTCGCGGCTTCCCGGCGCCGCGTGGCGATGAGAAGACGCGGGGCGGCAGCATGAGCGAGGGGGGTGGGCATGGCTCGCAAGACCCGCAGGCCGGCTCACCTTATGCCATCTCGGTGAACGCAGGGTGGCGGCTGGCGTTGACTGGCCTACTCTGCAAGCGCCCGCCTTATGGTGGCATCCGCGCGATCGACATGCGGACGGGCCAGACCATCTGGGATCGCCCGTTCGGCACCGCGCGGCGCAATGGCCCCTGGGGGATTCCGTCCATGCTTCCCATCAACATCGGCACGCCGAACAATGGTGGCGCGGTGGTCACAGCTGGCGGTGTGGCCTTCATCGCCGCGGCGACGGACAACCTGATCCGCGCCATCGACATCGAGACGGGCAAGACGCTCTGGCAGGATACGCTGCCGGCGGGCGGTCAGGCGACGCCGAGCGTGTATGAGGTGAACGGGAAGCAGTATCTCGTCATCATGGCGGGCGGGCACCATTTCATGGAGACACCGATTGGCGATGAAGTGATCGCCTACGCCCTGCCGGGATGAGAATGGGAGGAAACATGGCTTCGGCAGATCGGGCGTGGCAAGCTCGCTCGATCTGCCGAGCGCTTGCCTGAGGCGAAGGGGTGAAGCGCGTGCTTTCACTGGAGGCGGAAAGGCATTAGGCGGGGAGGGCAACGTCGCCTTCCCAAACTCCGGTTCAAGATCCCGCCTCATGATGCTCGTGCATGTCCCGCCTGCGATCGCCAACCAGTCCTGGCGTGCCATCGGCATCGTGACGGCGCTGGCGGTGGTCGGCGCGCTCGCACTCTATTCCATGGCTGGTGGTTCGATGGTGCCGTGGGCCGGTGCGCATCTGCTGCGCTTTGCGCTGTTTCTGATCCTGGCGCTGGTAATTTCCTACATCCCCTCCGAGCAGTTCAAGCCGCTGCTCTTCCCGGCCTATCTGGCGAGTCTCGCGCTGCTCATCATTGTGCTGATGATGGGCATCGTGGGGGGCGGGGCGCGGAGCTGGCTCAATCTCGGCTTCATGCAGTTGCAACCCTCCGAGTTCGTGCGGCTGGCCGTGATCGGCATGGTCGCGCGATTCTACGAGATGTTGCCGCCCGCCGCGACGCGCTCCTTCACGGCGCTATGGCCGCCGGTCGCGCTCACGGTGGTGCCCTTCGCGCTCATCCTGCTCCAGCCTGATCTCGGCACCGGCATGATGCTGGTGCTGTCCGTGGCGGTCGTGACCTTTCTCGCGGGATTGCCGCTGCGGCTGTATGCGGCGGCGGGGGCGGCCGCGATCGTGCTGATCCCGGTGATCTACAGCTTCCTGCTGCCGCACCAGCAGCGGCGCGTGACGATCTTCATGAACCCGGAGGCCGATCCGTTAGGCGCGGGCTATCATATCACCCAATCGGTCATCGCCATTGGCTCGGGCGGCTTCTTCGGCAAGGGCTACCTGCAAGGCAGTCAGAGCCATCTCCATTATCTCCCTGAGTCGCATACGGATTTCATCTTTCCGGCCATCACCGAGGAGTGGGGACTGCTCGGCGCGACGGTCATCATCGCCTTGTTCTGGCTGCTGCTGCGCTGGGGCATGAACGTCGCGCGGGATGCGGCCAGCCGCTTCGACCAGCTGCTGGCGGCGGGGCTGACGTGCAGTCTGTTCCTCTACATCTCCATCAACATGATGATGGTCGTCGGCTTTGCGCCAGTCGTCGGCCTGCCTTTGCCGCTCGTCTCCTATGGCGGCTCCGCGATGCTCTCGATCATGATCTCACTGGGGCTGTTGATGGGCATCGACCGCAAGACCCGCAAGCGCGCCAACCCCTATCTGCGCTGAGCGCGGCCGGGGTCACATTCGGCGTCACATTCTCTGGCCAAAGCCACTGGCGCGCCTGCCCCGCTGCCTCTAAAGGGGCGGGATGCACGTCCTTGCGAACCCGCGACGTTTCCTGGCGATTGCCGTGCCTGCGACGCCCTGGTGCTTCTGGGGCGGTATCCTCCTGATTCTTGCCGGTTGCTGGGCAGGGCTATTTATGGCGCCGGCAGATTATCTGCAGGGGCACAGCTTCCGCATCCTCTACATTCATGTGCCGGCGGCCTGGCTGGGCATGGGCGGCTGGAGTGGCCTCACCATCGCCGCGATCATGCAGCTTGTCTGGCGCCACCCGCTGGCGAGTGTGGCAGGTCGGGCCATTGCTGTGCCGGGCGCGGTCTTTACCGCCCTGTGCCTCGCCACCGGATCGATCTGGGGCCGGCCCACCTGGGGGACGTGGTGGGAATGGGACGGTCGCCTGACCTCCATGCTGCTGCTGCTGTTCCTCTACATCGGCTACATCGCGCTGGCGCGCGCCAGCGTGGAGCGGGGCGATGCTGGCGGCGTCAGCCGCGTGACGGCGATCTATGCGCTCATCGGCGCGCTCAATCTGCCGATCATCCATTATTCGGTGGTGTGGTGGAACAGTCTCCACCAGGCCAAGAGCATTAGCGTCGTCGGCATGAGCAGTAGCATCGCGCCCTCCATGCTCTGGCCGCTTGGCTTGACCGTGCTCGGCTTTACTCTTTGGTTCACGGCGATCGTGCTGCTGCGGATGCGGGCGATGCTGGCGGAAAATCGGATCGAGGCGCGGTTGCGCCGGATGTCGCGGGGCTGAGGATAAACGATGAATCCCTGGCCTTTCGTGATTGCGGCTTATGGCCTCACCTTTGTTGCGACGGTTGCGACCAGCCTGTGGGCTTGGGCCCGCGCGCGGCAGGCGGAGCGCCGGGCGCGGGATTTGCTGGAGCGGGATTGAAATGGTTGCGGTGTCATCCAACAGAGCAGGGAACAAAGCTGGCCCCAAGCGCAAGCATCAGCGCCTCATCCTCGTGGTGCTGGCGCTGGCGGCGATGATCGGCGGCGTGCTGCTGGCCATGTCCGCGCTGCGCTCGCAGGCCGCCTATTTCTACACGCCCGCCGAAGCGCTGGCCGCCAAGGTCGAGCCGGGCCGCGCGATTCGTCTGGGCGGCATGGTCGAAGCAGGAAGCATCAAGCGCCACGCCAACGGCACGACGGTCGATTTCCGCCTGACTGACGGCAAGGCCACCGTGCCGGCTTCCTTCACTGGCATCACGCCCGACCTCTTTGCCGAGAACAGCGGCGCGGTGGCGGAAGGTGCCTTTGGGGAAGACGGCGTGTTCCGCGCGACCAACATCCTCGCCAAGCATGACGAGCGCTACATGCCGCGCGAGATGGAGGGCATCAAATATGATCCGCAGACCCATCAGGTGGATGCAAGCGGCCAATGATCGCTGAAGCCGGCCTTGCCGCCCTGTGGCTCGCGGCCACGCTCGCCGGCCTGCAATTGCTGCTCGCCTGGTCGGCCGTCGCGCGCGGCAATGCCGATGCGGCCCGCTTCATCCGGCCCCTGGCGGTCGCGCAGGGCGTGCTGGCGGGTCTCGCTATGGCGCTGCTCATCGTCCTGTTCCTGATCTCCGACATGTCGGTCTATCTGGTCGCGGCGAACAGCCATTCGCTCAAGCCGTTCATCTACAAATTCGCCGGCGCCTGGGGCAATCACGAGGGCTCGATGCTGCTCTGGGTGGCGGTGATGAGCCTTGCCGGCGGCGCGGTTGCGCTGTTCGAGCGCAGTCTCGACCGCGCGACCCATTTCGCGACACTCGGCGCGCAGGCGGCGATCAGCCTTGGTTTTTACGCCTTCCTGCTGTTTGCCTCCAATCCCTTCCAGCGCCTCAATCCTCCGGCGGTAGAGGGGCAGGGGCTCAATCCACTGCTCCAGGACCCCGGTCTCGCCTTCCACCCGCCGACGCTTTATTTCGGCTATGTTGGCCTGTCCGTGGCCTTCTCCTTCGCAGTGGGCGCGCTGCTCACCCGGCAGGTGGATGCCCGCTTCGCCCGTGCGATCCGGCCGTGGGTGCTGGGTGCCTGGGTCCTGCTGACCATCGGCATCGCGGCCGGCTCCTACTGGGCTTATTACGAGTTGGGCTGGGGTGGCTGGTGGTTCTGGGATCCGGTCGAGAATGCCTCGCTCATGCCGTGGCTGGCGGCGACGGCGCTGCTCCATAGCGCTTCGGTCCTGGCTGCCCGAGATGCGTTGCGCGCGTGGACGGTGATGCTGGCAGTGGTCGCTTTCGCAATGTCGATGATCGGCACCTTCCTCGTGCGCTCGGGTATCCTCACCAGCGTCCACGCCTTCGCGGTCGATCCCACGCGCGGCAGCTTCATCCTCATTCTGCTCGGTCTCTATATCGGCGGCGCGCTCGCGCTGTTCGCTATGCGGGTCCACACGGTGAACGAGGGCGCGCGGTTTGATCCGCTCAGCCGCGAGGCGCTGCTCGTCGTCAACAACCTGCTGCTGTGCGTGATCCTGGGGCTGGTGCTCATTGGCACGCTCTATCCGCTGCTGACGGAAATGCTGGGCCAGAGCGTCTCTGTCGGCCCGCCTTATTTCAACGCGGTGATCGGGCCGATCACACTGGTGCTGATGGCCGCCCTGGTCGTCGGGCCGCTGCTGCGCTGGCGGCGGGACGAGTCGGGCGCGGCAATGCGGCGTTCGGCTCCCGCCATTGGCGCTGCCGTGATTACGCTGATCGCCGTGCTGCTGTTTGCGGATCGCCCGATCGGCTGGTTGCCGCTATTGGGCCTCGTCATGGCAGCCGCCGTTGCCGTGGCCAGCGTTGCGCCGCTCTGGAAGCGTAATCTGCGGCGTACGCCGATGTTCACTTATGGCATGGTGATCGCGCATCTGGGCTGCGCAGTCAGCCTGGCCGGCATGGCGAGCGAATCGGCCTTCTCATCCGAGCGGCTGGCGGCTGCAGCGCCGGGGGACTCTTTCGAGATCGCCGGCTACACCGTGACCATGGAAGGCGTCCGGCCTTATGCCGGGCCGAACTGGACCGCCATGGAAGCGCAGCTTGTCGTGCGACGTGGCGCCAAGGTGATCGGCACCGCGCGGCCTCAGGCCCGCTATTTCACCGATCCGCCGACGCCGACCAACGAGTCCATCCAGCTTACCCGCTGGAACGGCCAGCTCTATCTGGTGCTCGGCGAAGCGCTCGAAAATGGCCGCTGGCAGTTGCGCATCTGGTGGAAGCCGTTCGTCACGCTGATCTGGGGCGGCGCCGGCCTGATTGCGTTGGGTGGCGCGCTGGCGCTGGTCGGCCGCGTCCGGCGCGAGCGTAAGCAGGCGCGGATCGCGCGCGCATCTGGCGCCGCTGCGGAGCATCCGCAGGAGGCGCTGGCATGAAGTTCGGCAAGCGCTCGCTCATCCTGTGGATTCCGCTGATCGCCTATGTGATCTTCCTCGGCGTGGCCTCGCTCGGCCTCAACCGTGAGCAGCAGACGGTGGTGCAATCGCGGATGATCGGCAAACCGGTGCCGCCGATGGACCTGCCGGGGGGCGCCTCCAGTCGCCCGACGCTCTCGACCAAGGCGATGGCGGACGGCCAGCCGCGTCTACTCAATATCTTCGCGAGCTGGTGCGTGCCTTGCATCGCCGAGGCGCCGGTGCTCCTGCAACTCGCCCAGCGCGGCGTCCCCATTGATGGCGTCGCGATCCGCGATGCCCGTGCCGATGTGGACGACTTCCTCACGCGCCACGGTAATCCTTATCAGCGCATCGGGCTGGATGAGCGCAGTGCCCTGCAGTTTTACATGGGCTCCTCCGGGGTGCCGGAGACGTTCGTGGTCGATGGCAAGGGCATCATCCGCTACCAGCATATCGGCGTGATCGGCCCGCAGGATGTGGACATGATCCTCGAAAAGCTGCGCGAGGCGCAATCATGAGGGGCGCGCTCATTCTGCCGGCCTTGCTTGTGATTTTGCCGGCGCCCGCCTTCGCGCAGACGGCACTGCCGCCCGCACCCTATGCCAATCGCCAGCTCGACGATCCGGCGCTGGAGGCGAAGGCAACCGAGCTGATGCACACGATTCGCTGCCTGACATGCCAGAGCCAGTCCATTGCGGACAGCGACGCGAGCATGGCGGCGGACCTGCGCTCGATCATCCGCGAGCGCATCGCCGCGGGCGAAGACCCCGAAGCCATTCGCGCCTGGCTCATCGAGCGCTATGGGGATTGGATCAGCTACAAGCCGACCGCCGATCCCATTCTCTGGCCGCTGTGGGCGGCACCGCTGATGCTGCTGGGCGCGGGCGGGGTGCTGGCATATGGGCGGATGCGCCGCCGCAAGGGAGCGAAGGCATGACCGGCCTGTTGATCGCAGCGGGCCTCGCGCTCATCGTCGGCATCGGCATCATGCTTGGTGCACGCCTCCCGCTCCGCCATGCCGCGCCGGTTGCCACTGCGCTGCTGCTCGGCCTTGCGGGCTATGCCTGGCAAGGCAGCCCGGGTCTGGCCGACAAGCCGGTCGCGGCGAACGACTCGCGGGTGAAGTTCGATGAGGCGTTGGCCAAGAAGCGCTCCGAAATCGGCGAGCGGCTGACGGGTGCGACGAAATGGCTTGTCGTGTCCGACGCGCTCGCCCGCAAGGGCAACACGGCCGGCGCCGCCAATGTGCTGCTCTCGGGCCTGAAAGAATATCCCGATGACGCGAACATCTGGGTGGGGCTGGGCAATGCGCTGGTCGCGCATGGCAATGGCACGCTGACCCCGGCGGCGGATTATGCCTTCGCGCAGGCCCTGCATTTCCAGCCGGACGGCGTTTCTCCCAATTATTTCTATGGGCTTGCCCTGGCGGAATCGGGCCAGTTCGACCGCGCGCGCGATGTCTGGCTGAAGCTTGCAGCGCGCCTGCCGGAGGATTTCGAGCTGCGTGAGGAACTGATCCGCAACGTGGCGTTGCTCAATGCGCTCATCGAGCGGCGCGATGCCATCGCGCAGGGCGGCCCGTCTCAGGGCGATGCCCCGCAGGCTGGAGCGCCTCAAAGCGGAAATGCCGGGCCCTGATGGTGCGTTGCGTGCCTCTCGACGAAGTGCTAGGGCGCCGCCCGTTCAGGGCAGGGCCTGGGCAAGGGAAGCGCGATTGATGATTGCGAGTCAGGCGGGCAAGTGAGCCCTACCGATCAGCCACGAGACTTTGCGGCGGGGAATCCTGCGGCCGCTGGTCATGGGCATGGCCCGGACAGCCTGCGCAAGATGGCGCTGGCGGCTATGGGTATTGTCTTCGGCGACATCGGCACCAGCCCGATCTACGCCTTCCGCGAGACGTTCGCCGGGCACCACCCGCTCGCGCCTGATGCGCTGCATATCTACGGCGTGCTCAGCCTGATCTTCTGGTCGATGATGATCGTCGTGACGATCAAATATGTGTCGATCATCATGCGGGCCGACAACAAGGGGCAGGGCGGCAGTCTGGCGCTGCTCGCGCTGGTGAACCGCCGCAGCGGCCGCAAGCGCTGGACCGGGCCGATCGTGATCCTCGGCGTCTTCGCGACCGCACTCTTCTACGGCGATTCGATGATCACCCCGGCCATGTCCGTGCTGTCCGCATCGGAAGGCCTCATCACCGTTAACGCGCACTTCGCGCCGCTGGTTTTGCCGATCTCCGTGGCGATCCTTATCGGCCTGTTCGCTATCCAGTCGCGCGGAACGGCGCGGGTCGGCCAGCTTTTCGGGCCGATCATGCTGGTCTATTTCGCGACGCTGGCGGGCCTTGGCATCATGCATATCGCCACCGATCCCGCGATCCTGCTGGCGCTCAATCCCTGGTATGCCTTCCAGTTCTTCCTGACCGACAAGTTGCTGGCCTTCCTCGCGCTCGGCTCCGTCGTGCTCGCCGTCACCGGCGCAGAAGCGCTCTATGCGGATATGGGGCATTTCGGGCGCAACCCGATCCGGGTCTCCTGGCTGTTCTTCGTGCTGCCCGGCCTCATGCTCAATTATCTGGGGCAGGGGGCGTTCATCCTTTCGCTGCCAGCCGATCAGGTGGATCACGCGATCCGCAACCCCTTCTTCCTGCTGGCGCCGGAAAACTTCCGCCTGCCGCTCGTCATCCTCGCCATCGTTGCGACGATCATTGCCAGCCAGGCCGTGATCACCGGCGCCTTTTCACTCACCCAGCAGGCGATCCAGCTCGGCTTCATTCCGCGCCTCAAGATCAAGCACACCAGCGCCAGCGCGCAGGGCCAGATCTATATCCCGGTCATCAACTGGGGTCTGATGGTGATGGTGATCCTGCTGGTGCTCTCGTTCCGCTCCTCCAGCAATCTCGCCGCGGCCTATGGCATCGCGGTGACGGGGGCGATGTTCATCGACACCTGCCTGCTGGCGGTGCTGCTGCTCTCGCTGTGGAAGTGGAACCGCCTGCTGGCCTATGGCGCGCTTGCGATCTTCTTCATCGTGGACATCGCCTATTTCGGCGCCAATCTGACCAAGGTGCCGGATGGCGGCTGGTTCCCGCTGCTGGTTGGTCTGGTGATCTTCACCATGCTCACCACCTGGGCCAAGGGCCGCGGGCTGATGGTGGATCGCCTGAGCGAAGCGGCGATGCCGATCCCGGTCTTCGTCGCCTCGGCCGCCAACAGCGCCGTGCGGGTGCAGGGCACGGCCGTGTTTATGACCTCCACCTCGGACGGCGTGCCGCACGCGCTGCTGCATAATCTCAAGCATAACAAGGTGCTGCACGAGCGGGTGGTGCTGCTGACGGTGAAGGTGCTCGATGTGCCGACCGTCGATGCCTCCTATCGCTATCAGGTCGAGGATCTCGGGCGCGGCTTTTATCGTGTGCTGATCCATTATGGCTTCATGGAAGAGGCCGACGTGCCCGCTGCACTGGCGATGGTGGAAGGCTGCGGCCAGCCTTTCCGCATGATCGAGACGAGCTTCTTCCTCACCCGCCAAACCTTGCTGCCGGCCGCCCGACCCGGCATGCCGATCTGGCGCGAAAAGCTCTTCGCGTGGATGCTGCGCAACGCGGAAAGCCCGATGGAGTTCTTCCGCCTGCCGACCAACCGTGTGATCGAACTGGGTAGCCAGCTGGAGATTTAGGGGGTGGCGTCGAGAGGGGCATCGCTCCGCACTCGAAACCTTCTCTCGTGCTCCTGCGAAGGCAGGAGCCCAGGGCGATAAAGCGCTCAAATCAATCAGCCGACTTGAACCCGATACGCTCGGCATTTGCGCGAACTCTCTCTATCCCTCGCCGTTGTGCTCAACCGCCCTGGGCTCCTGCCTCCGCAGGAGCACGGGGAGGGTGATGCTGCCGGGATTTTGAGAGTGCGCTCAGTCCGGAGCTTTGCTCTCCGTGTTCGCAACCATCGCCCGCGCCCGCGCGAGATCTTCCGGCGTGTCGATATCCAGCAGCAGCCGCGCGTCGGCGTTCACCAGCGCAGACCCTGTGGCGAGGCTTCGCGCACCCTGATCCCCTTTGAGGGCTTGGAGATCACCGAAAGCGCGCGCCGGAAAAAGCGCCGGCGGTTGTGCAACCCCGTCGGGCGAACAGGAGAAGACAGCGGACGCTTCATCCGCCGCAGCCCCCCCGAGCACCGCGTCCAGATGCTCGGCCGTAACGAACGGCATATCCGCGAGCAGCACCAGCAACGCTGAGGCCCTCACGTCCTGCGCCGCCCTCGCCGCCAGACCCAAAGAGTGCGCCATCCCCGCTTCTGGCCGGGAATTGACGACCAGCCGATATCCCGGTGCCTGGCTTCCCCAGTCCACGCCCGCCGGCGCCACCAGCAGATGATGCGCCGCCTTCACGGTCCGCCCGGCCTCAGCCGCCCAGCCGATCAGTGCACTTCCGCCAAGCTCCGCCGCCAGCTTGTCCGCCGTGCCGAAGCGTGTCGAGCGCCCCGCCGCGAGCAGCGCGACGGCGAGGCCAGGCAGCGCCATCAGCGCGTGCCGCGAAAGGCCGCGACCATGCCGGCGGCGATGGAGAGGGCAATCTCCTGCGGACCAAGGCCGCCAATCGGCAGGCCGGCCGGCCCGTCCACCCGGCGCAGGTCATCCGCGCTCACCCCAGCCGCCGCCAGCCGCTCCAGCCGCCGCCCATGATTGGCACGTGATCCGAGCGCGCCGATATAGCCCGTCGACTGCGCCAGCGCCGCGATCAGCGCAGGGTCATCGATCTTGATGTCGTGGCTCAGCGTCACCACCGCGCAGGCGGCATTCGGCGCGAAGCTGGCGACGGCCTCGTCCGGCCAGGCATCGGTCAGCGTCACGCCGGGGAAGCGCTCGGCGCTCAGGAAGCGCTCGCGCGGGTCGTTGACAGTCACTGCCATTCCGAGCGTCTGCGCGATGGCGGCCAGCGCCTGGCCGATCTGCACCGCGCCGACGATCAGCAGCTTGCGCGCCGGCTCATAGAGATTGACGAACTGCCCTGCCTCCGTCCCCAGCCGGGCCTTGCCAGTCGCAAGGTCAGTGGAGATCGCGACCGCCTTGCCCGCCGCGCGCGCCTGCGCGATCGCCTCGAACAGCGCCGGCGCAAAGCCCGCCTCGCTCACCGGCTGGACCAGCACGCCGATCTGCCCGCCGCAGGGCAGGCCCGGCTCCCATATGCTGGGGTCGGTGCTGCCGAAATAGCGCAGGCCGGTCTCATCCTTCGTGAGCGCCCGCTCGGCCATGGCGAACACGTCATATTCCACGCAGCCGCCCGAGATCGATCCGGCAAAGCGTCCATCTGCCGCAATGAGCATATGCCCGCCGCGCGGCCTGGGCGCAGAGCCGGAGGCTTCCACGACGGTGGCGAGCGCCATGGGCTGGCCGGCCCAGTCCCGCGCGGCGGCGATGATGGCATCGATATCGTTCAAGCGCTCGTCCTGTATCGGGGTGGGGGCAGGGGAGCCGCTGCCATCTCTCGCCAGCCTCATTATTGCAAGCCTACGGACATTGACAACCGGGCGAGAGCAACGGCAATGTCGCTGTTCATCGAGACATTGCGGAGGGAGAAGCGGCATGGCCACCGAACTGATGGTCAACGGGCAAAAAAGGCAGGTCGAATCCGACCCCAAGAAGCCGCTGCTCTGGGTACTTCGTGAAGATCTGGACATGGTCGGCACCAAGTTCGGCTGCGGCATGGCGCTGTGCGGCGCCTGCACGGTGATGATCGACGGGCAAGCCGTGCGCTCCTGCACAACGCCGGTCGGTACGGCGGCGGGCAAGCAGATCACCACCATCGAGCATGTCGCGACGACGCCGGTCGGCAAGGCCGTGAGCGAGGCGTGGACGCAGCTGGACGTGCCGCAATGCGGTTACTGCCAGGCCGGGCAGATCGTCTCCGCGACGGCTTTGCTCGCCAAGACGCCCAAGCCCACCGATCAGCAGATCGATGCGGCGATGAGCGGCAATATCTGCCGCTGCGCGACCTATTTGCGCATCCGCAAGGCCATCAAGCAGGCGGCCGGCCTTGAAGAGGGAGCCGCCGCATGAACGCGCCCCTCACCATGAACCGCCGCGGGCTGCTCAAGGCGACGCTGGTCGGCGGCGCGGTGCTGGCCTTCGACGCCCGCTTTGCCTTCGCGCAGGTGCCGGGCGAGAAGGCGGTCATCATCAACGCCTATATCCGCGTGCTGCCGGATAATCGCTTCGTCATCGGCTCCAAGAACCCGGAGATCGGCCAGGGCGTCAAGACGATGCTGCCGATGCTCATCGCCGAGGAACTGGATGTCGACTGGGCGCAGGTTACGGCCGAGACGACCATCGCCGACGAAAAGACCTACGGCATGCAAGTCGCCGGCGGCAGCTTCACCACGCCGATGAACTACATGCCCATGCGCCAGATCGGCGCGGCGGCGCGGCAGATGTTCATCAAAGCGGCGGCAGCGCGCTGGGGCGTGCCGGAAGACACGCTCACCACCGGCGGCGGCCGCGTTTCGCAGACGTCCGGTTCGCCGACGGCAAAGCACAGCGTGACCTATGCCGAGCTGGCGGCGGAAGCAGCGAAGATCGCGGCGCCGGACCTCAAGACCGTGCCGCTCAAGGACCCGGCGAGCTTCAAGATCATCGGCAAGTCCAAGATCGGCGTCGATACGCCGGCCATCGTCGCGGGGAAGCCTTTGTTCGGCATCGACGTGAAGAAGCCCGGCCTGCTCCATGCCGCGATCGAGGCGTGCCCGGCTTATGGCGGCACGCTCACCAGCTTCGATGAGGCGGCGGTGAAGGCGCTTCCCGGCATCATCGCCGTGGTGCCGCTCAACAGCGGCTACAATCCCAAGGGGCCGCATGATGCGGTGGCTATCGTCGCGGAAAGCTGGTGGGGCGCCAATCAGGCGCGCTCGGCCCTGAAGCCTGTGTGGAACATGGAGGCGCAGAAGCGCTTCTCCAGCGCGGCTTTCAAGGCTTCGGCCGAAGCCAAGATGGCTGCTGCGCCGGAAGGCTCGATCCACAAGGCCGGCGATGCCGCCAAGGCCATGGCGAGCGCGGCAAAGACCGTTACGGCGCGCTATGAATATCCCTACATCGCCCACGCAACGCTTGAGCCGCAGAACTGCACCGCGCTGTTCAAGGACGGCAAGATCGAGTTCTGGGCACCCACCCAGCTCCCGGCGGATGGGCGCAAGGTGGTGTCCGAGGCGCTCGGCATCGCGCCGGAGGCGATCACCATTCACATGACGCGCATCGGTGGCGGCTTCGGCCGGCGGCTGATGAACGATTACATGGCGCAGGTCGCGCAGATCGCCAAGGCGCTGCCCGGTCGGCCGATCAAGATGATCTGGACCCGCACCGACGATCTGCGTCACGATTTCTTCCGGCCCGGCGGCTGGCATGATTTCAAGGCCGGCATCGATGGCTCGGGCAAGCTCGTGGCCTTCACCGACCATTTCATCACCTATGGCAAGGAGGGCAAGCCGGACACGGGCGCCGCCATGACCGCGACGGAATTTCCGGCGCCGCTGTTGGCGGATGTCGATCTCTCGGTCTCCTATGTCGAAAGCAACGTGCCGACGGGCTATCTGCGCGCGCCGAGTTCCAATGCGCTGGCCTTTGCGTTCCAGAGCTTCCTTGATGAGGTGGCGCTGGCCGGCGGTCTCGACCTGCCCGAGCTGATGCGCCGCACGCTGGGCGAGGCGCGGCTGATGAAGCATGGCAACCGCCCCGGCATGGATGGCAGCGTACCCGAGTTCAACACGGGCCGTGCCCGCGCGGTAATCGACAAGGTCTGCCAGATGGCGGGCTGGAAGGGCCGCACCGGCGGGGATGCTGGGGACGGCGTGCGCAAGGGCCGGGGCTTTGGCTTCTATTACAGCCATCGCGGCTATTTCGCCGAAGTGGTGGACGTGACCGTCGCCAAGACCGGGAAGGTCAGCGTCGACAAGGTCTGGGTTGCGGGCGATGTCGGCCGGCAGATCATCAACCCCATCAACGCGCTGCATCAGGCGCAGGGCGCGGTGATCGACGGGCTGGGCCAAGCGCTGTCCGGCCAGAAGATCGAGATCAAGGATGGCGCGGCTAACCGCACCAACTTCCACGATTACCCGCTGCCGCGCATTGTGGATGCACCGGCGGACGTAGTGGTCGAATGGGTGATCTCGGACAATGATACGACCGGCCTCGGTGAACCGGCTCTGCCGCCGGTGATCCCCGCGATCATCAACGCCATTTTCGCCGCCACTGGCAAGCGCATCCGCTCGCTTCCCGTGGTGCCGGCGGACCTGGCGGTCTGAGGGGAGGGCGGGGGAGGATGTTTCTTCCCCCACCGTCACCCCGGACTTGATCCGGGGTCCAGCTTTCTCGTGACCGGCTGGTCAGAGCAAAGGCGCACAAAGCAGCGGGGCCCCGGATCAAGTCCGGGGTGACGTGCGTTGGGAAGACGGGGCGGGTCGCTGATTACCTGCCAGACCTTGAGGACAATGCGCATGGTCGAAGCCCGCTGGAACGGCGCCGTCATTGCCCGCAGCGACGAGACGGTCGTTGTGGAAGGCAATCACTATTTCCCGGCCGATGCCGTCGATCCCGCCATCCTCCGCCCGAGTGACACGACGACGGTCTGCTCGTGGAAAGGCACGGCACATTATCATAGTCTGCATGTCGATGGCGCCGACAATCCGGATGCCGCCTGGTATTATCCCGATCCCAAACCCGAGGCGGAAGCGATCCGCGACCGTATCGCCTTCTGGAAAGGCGTCGAGGTCGGCTGACCGTCGGCACCGTTACTTGCACCACGCTCGGATCCGGAAGCAGACCGCTGCCAGAACTACCAAGTGTCAGACACAGTCAGGCAACGGTTAAGAGCATCAATCTGTGCTTGAGTGAGCGGCCGCAGGGCTCTGACCGAAACTCGAGCAGAGCCGCTCTGCCGGCGCCAAGTTAAGATTTGTCCTTCGGCGGTTCGATAATGAAAGGCCTCGCCTACAGTCCCACCGGCGCGCGTCGAGAATGGCTCATATACGGATAGCGGACCTAAAAATTTTGTTGCTGTGGCGCCATGCATACAGGCTTCAAACTGCAACCGAGCCACTTCCGTCGAGATTTCCAGAACTCTGGGGGGCGGGCCAATCGTCCACTCGAAAATGCCGGTTTTGAAAGCGACCACCAAGCCGCCTAAGATGAGCGCTAGCCCAACGGTAAATGTGCATCCGAGTTGCGAACTCGGCTGTTCCGCAAAGCTCACGGGCGTCGTGAACTGAGGAAGGGCGAGCTGTCAGCACTGAGCAACAACCACCTAATCACGCTACAAAATCTCCCGCACCCTCTCCGGCGGACGGCCTAGCCGCACGCCTTTTTCGGTCGCCACCAGCGGGCGCTCGATCAGGATGGGGTCGGCGGCCATGGCGTCGAGGATGGCGGCGTCGTCGGCGTCCTTGAGCGTCTTGGCGCCCTCCTCGGCCTTGCGCAGGCCCTCGCGCGGGGTCAGGCCGGCGCGCTGGTAGAGGTCAGCGAGCGTGTCGCGGCTCGGCGGAGTCTTGAGATACTCGACGATCTCCACCTCGACGCCCGGCGTCTCCTGCAGGATCGCCAGCGCCTCGCGGGATTTCGAGCAGCGGGGGTTGTGGTAGATGGTCGCCTTCATCGCCTGATCCTTTTCGTTTGCCCGTCCGTCAGGCCGGCTGGTCGTCGCCGGGCAATGCCCGCTGCATGTAGATGGTGTCCAGCCAGCGGCCAAATTTATAGCCGACCTTCTCCATGCGTCCTGCGTGGCGGAAGCCTTGGCCGGCGTGGAGCGCGACCGAGGCGTCCTCGCCGCCGGCGATCACGCCGAGCATCTGGGTGAAGCCTGCCGCGCCGGCGGCCGGGATCAGCGTCGCCAGCAGCGCTTTGCCGATGCCCTGGCCGATCTTCTCGGGATGGAGATAGACGCTGTCCTCGCAGGCATGAGCGTAGGCGGGGCGGTCGCGGAATTGCGCGGCATAGGCATAGCCGATCACCGCGCCGTCCTCATCTTCCGCGACAATGAAGGGCCAGCCCCGTGTCGCCAGATACGCGATCTTCTCGCGCCATTGCTCGGCCGTGGGCGCCTGCGTATCGAAGGTCGCTGTGCCATGCTGCACATGATGGGCGTAGATCGCCGTTATGGCCTCCGCATCCGCCGGGGCGACCGGACGGATGCGCAGTGGCGGTTGCCCGCTCAATCGACCTTCTGCCGCTCCAGCCATTCTTCCAGCCACTTGATGCTGTAATCGCCATTCTGCACGTCCGGGTCGGCGATGAGCTTCTGGTGCAGGGGAATGGTCGTCTTCATGCCCTCGATGACATATTCCTCAAGCGCGCGCTTGAGGCGCATCAGGCAGCCCTCGCGGGTGCGGCCATAGACGATCAGCTTGCCGATCATGCTGTCATAATAAGGCGGCACGCTATAGCCCTGATAGAGCGCGCTTTCGACGCGCACATGCATACCGCCGGGGACGTGGAGCATCTGCACCTTGCCGGGGGATGGCATGAACGTTACCGGGTCTTCCGCATTGATGCGGCACTCAATGGCGTGGCCGTGGAATTCCAGCTCGTCCTGCGTCACCGAGAGCGGCTTGCCCTCGGCAATGCGGATCTGTTCGCGGACCAGATCGAAGCCCGTGATCATCTCCGTCACCGGATGTTCCACCTGAATTCGGGTGTTCATCTCGATGAAGTAGAATTCGCCATTCTCGTACAGGAACTCGATGGTCCCCGCGCCGCGATAGCCCATGTCGGCCATCGCCTTGGCCACGAGCGTGCCCATGCGATTGCGTTCAGCCGATGAGATGACCGGCGAGGGCGCTTCCTCCAGCACCTTCTGGTGGCGGCGCTGCAGCGAGCAGTCGCGCTCGCCCAGATGGATGGCATTGCCCTTGCCGTCGCCGAAAATCTGGAACTCGATATGGCGCGGATTGCCGAGATATTTTTCCATGTAGACGGTGTCGTCGCCGAACGCGGCCTTGGCCTCGCTCTTGGCCTGGGACATCAGGCTCTCGAACTCATCCTCGGTGGGGACAACCTTCATGCCGCGCCCGCCGCCGCCCGATGCGGCTTTCACGAGCACCGGATAGCCGATCTCTCTCGCGCGCTGCTTGGCGTCTGCAATGTCCTCGATCGCGCCGTCGGTGCCCGGCACCAGCGGCAGGCCGAGCGCGCCGGCGGTGCGCTTGGCTTCCACCTTGTCGCCCATCACGCGGATATGCTCGGGCTTGGGGCCGACGAAGATGATGTCATGCGCTTCGACGATTTCCGCGAAGCGCTCGTTTTCGGAGAGGAAGCCATAGCCCGGATGGATCGCGTCCGCGCCGGAGATTTCCGCGGCGGAAATGATCGCGGGAATGTTGAGATAGCTGTCCTTCGCAGCCGGCGGCCCGATGCAGATGGCTTCGTCGGCCAAGCGCACATGCATGGCGTCCGCGTCGGCGGTCGAATGCACGGCCACCGTCTTGATGCCCATCTCATGGCAGGCCCGGTGGATGCGCAGGGCGATCTCGCCGCGATTGGCGATCAGCAGCTTCTCGATGCTCATGGCTGGCGTGTCCTCACGCGACCACGATCAGCGGCTGGTCATATTCGACCGGCTGGCCATTCTCGACCAGCACAGCCTGGACCGTGCCGGCAGAGGGCGCGGTGATCGGGTTCATGACCTTCATGGCCTCTACGATCAGCAGGGTCTGGCCCGCCTTCACCGCGTCGCCGACCTTGACGAAGGCGGGGGCGTCCGGCTCAGGCGTCAGGTAGCAGGTGCCGACCATCGGCGATTTGATCGTGCCGGCGGCGGGACCGGCCGCGGGGGCCGGTGCAGCGCTTTCCACGGGCGCAGCAGCAGCCACCGGGGCTGCCGGTGCGGGCGCAGCGGCCATCGGCGCATAGGTCGCGCTCTGGGCGGCGGGGGTGCGGGCGACGCGGATCTTGCGGTCGCCGTCTTCCACCTCGATCTCGGTGAGGTTCGTCGCGTCCAGCATTTTCGCCAGTTCGCGCACCAGCTTAACGTCCACCTGCATCGAGCCTTCGTTGGTCTTGTCGGCCATTGGTCTTCCCTTTGAGAAAGCTTTATTCTGTTCTGGAGTGGGGCTGGGGCCTATTGCCCTTCGCCCGATAAGGCAACCGTTTGCACGCCCTGTCTGGTTCAATCCATCTCAAGCGCCGCTTCCAGCGCCAGCATATAGGAGAGCGCGCCGAAGCCCGCGATCGATCCGCGCGCGGCCATGCCGACATAGCTATGATGGCGGAAGCTCTCCCGCGCGGCGGGGTTGGAGAGGTGAACCTCGATCACCGGCACGGTGATGGATTTGATCGCATCGTGCAGCGCCACGGAAGTGTGCGTGAGGCCGCCCGCGTTCAGGATGACGGCCATCGCTGCTTCCGCATTGGCCTGATGTAGCCAATCGATCAGATGGCCCTCATGATTGGACTGGCGGAAATCCAGCTCCACGCTGGCGCGCCGGGCCTCGTCTTCCATGCGGTCGGCAATGTCGTCGAGCGTATCATAGCCGTAAATTTCCGGCTCGCGCGTGCCGAGCAGGTTGAGATTGGGGCCATTGAGGACATAGATTTTTCGCGCGGCAGTCATGGGGCCATCCGGTCCTTGTTGGTTGCGAGCCTTGGGCTCCACCCTATATGGCGTGGCGAACGGCTCTCAAAGCGAAAGGTGAACACACGGCATGAGCGCGGACGGAACGATCGGCATCCGGGTCAATGGCGAGCATCGCCGCGTGCGCGCCGGGCACAGCATAGCGCATCTGGCCAATGAGCTTGGGCTGGCGCCCGAGAAGGTGGCGGTCGAGCGTAATCTGGAGGTCGTGCCGCGTGCGAAGCTGGCCGATGTGATCGTCGAGGATGGCGATGAGCTGGAGATCGTGCACTTCGTCGGCGGCGGCGATGGATCGCCGGTACTGGCCGATGATAGCTGGAGCGTGGCCGGGCGCACCTTCCGCTCGCGGCTGATCGTCGGGACTGGCAAATATCGCGATTTCGCCGAGAACGCCGCTGCCGTCGAGGCATCGGGCGCGGAGATCGTCACCGTGGCGGTGCGGCGGGTGAATGTGTCCGACCCCAAGGCACCGATGCTGACCGACTTCATCGACCCCAAGAAGATCACCTATCTGCCGAACACCGCCGGCTGCTTCACGGCTGAAGACGCGATCCGCACGCTGCGGCTTGCGCGCGAGGCGGGCGGCTGGGATCTGGTGAAGCTGGAAGTGCTGGGCGAGGCTCGCACGCTTTACCCGAACATGGTCGAGACCATCCGTGCGACGGAAATCCTCGCCAAGGAGGGCTTCAAGCCGATGGTCTACTGCACCGACGACCCAATCGCCGCGCAGCAGCTGGAGAGTGCGGGCGCGGTGGCGATCATGCCGCTTGGCGCGCCCATCGGCTCGGGCCTGGGCCTCCAGAACCGGGTGACCATCCGTCTGATCGTGGAAGGGACGAAGCTGCCGGTGCTGGTCGATGCGGGCGTTGGCACGGCCTCCGATGCGGCGGTGGCGATGGAACTGGGCTGCACCGGCGTGCTGATGAACACCGCCATTGCCGAAGCCAAGAAGCCGGTGCTGATGGCCGCTGCCATGAAGGCGTCGATCGAAGCCGGGCGCATGGCCTATCTCGCAGGGCGCATGGGGCGACGCATGTATGCCGACCCCTCAAGTCCGCTCGCTGGCTTGATCTGAGCCAGGCGCGGCCAACCGCTGGTCGTATTTGTCGGAACCAGCCGCCTCCCAACTCGTTTGATTTTCAGACGGTCGGATCGTCCGGCCGTAGCAGAATTCAGCGATTGGAGACCTATCATGGGTGAATTGATCGACAAGGCCAAGGGTGCCGTCAACGAAGCAGTCGGCAAGGCCAAGCAGGAGATCGGCAAGCAGCGCAACGATCCCGATCAGCAGGCGGAAGGTCTCGGCCAGGAGCTCAAGGGCAAGGGCCAAGGCCTCAAGGGCTCCGTGAAGGGAGCCCTCGGCGACCGGGTCTGACCCCAAGCCGTAACGCTCAAGCGTTTGATGAAAGGTCGTACTCGCAGAAGCGAGTGCGGCCTTCATTGTTTATGTCCGAGCAGGCAGCGATCACCCGGTATGGTTCGGTTTCCCTACCGCTTCATGCAATCCGGGCATTTGACCGTCCGGTCCCGCGCTCTTATGGGCGGATCAGCTTTCGCTCCATCCGTGCCAAGGAGACACGCGTGAAGAAACTCTATCCCGATGCTGCAGCCGCTCTCGATGGCCTGCTCCACGACGGAATGCTCATTTGCGCCGGCGGGTTCGGCCTGTGCGGTATTCCCGAGCGCCTGATCGACGCGATCCGCGATTCTGGCGTGAAGGATCTCACCTTCGCCTCCAACAACGCCGGCATCGACGGCGAAGGGCTGGGCAAGCTGCTGCGCACCCGCCAGGTGAAGAAGATGATTTCGTCCTATGTCGGCGAGAACAAGGAGTTCGAGCGGCAATATCTGGCAGGCGAGCTGGAGGTGGAGTTCTGTCCGCAGGGCACGCTGGCCGAGCGCTGCCGGGCCGGCGGTGCGGGCATTCCGGGCTTCTACACCAAGACCGGTGTGGGCACGCAAGTTGCCGAGGGCAAGGAAACCAAGATTTTCGATGGGCAGGAATATGTGCTCGAGCGCGGCATCTATGCCGATCTGTGCATCATCAAGGGCTGGAAGGCCGATGAAGCGGGCAATCTGATTTTCCGCAAGACCGCGCGGAATTTTAACCAGCCGATGGCCACCGCCGGCAAGATCTGCGTCGCGGAAGTCGAGGAAGTGGTGCCCGTGGGCAGCCTCGATCCGGACAGCATCCATCTGCCCGGCATCTATGTGAAGCGCATGATCGTCGGCGCGCCCTATGACAAGAAGATCGAATTCCGCACTGTCCGCGAAAGGGAGGCCGCATAATGGGCTGGTCACGCGATGAAATGGCCGCGCGCGCCGCGAAGGAGCTGCAGGACGGCTTCTATGTGAATCTCGGCATCGGCATCCCGACGCTGGTCGCCAATCACATCCCGCCGGGCGTGGAGGTGACGCTGCAGAGCGAGAACGGCATGCTCGGCATCGGCCCGTTCCCTTATGATGACGAGGTCGATCCCGATCTCATCAATGCCGGCAAGCAGACGATCAGCGAACTGCCGAGCAGCGTCTATTTCTCCAGCGCCGACAGCTTCGCGATGATCCGCGGCGGGCACATCGATCTCACCGTGCTGGGTGCGATGGAAGTCTCCGAAAAGGGCGACATCGCCAACTGGATGATCCCCGGCAAGATGATCAAGGGCATGGGCGGCGCGATGGACCTCGTCGCCGGCGTCAAGAAGATCATCGTGGTGATGGAGCACACCGCCAAGGACGGCAGCCCCAAGTTCATCCCGGAATGCACCCTGCCGCTCACCGGCCGGGATGTGGTGGATATGATCGTCACCGATCTGTGCGTCTTCCAGCGCGTTTCGCACGATCAGCCCTTCCGCCTCGTGGAACTGGCGCCGGGTGTTACCGCCGAGGAAGTCGCGGCCAAGACGACGGCGCATTACGTCTCGTAAGGCGTCGGGTTAACGCGCGGTAGTTACCCCCTTCTCTTCTGAGGAGGGGCGGTTCCGAGCGCTCCGCTGCCCCGCCAACACTCCGCATCCCGGACTTGATCCGGGATGACGCTTCTTGTTCAGCGATCGCGCACCAGGCAGCGGAACCCCCGGATCAAGTCCGGGGCGACGAGAGGAGGAGCGCCGCGCGCGCCATTGAAACGGACTTCGAGCGCCCGATATAGGGGCTTCCCCCCCGACCGCGACAGATGTAGGGCAGCCCCATTATGACCCAGGCCCGCACCCTTTATGAGAAGATCTGGGACGCGCACGTCGTCGAGAAGCGCGACGATGGCACGTGCCTTGTCTATATCGACCGCCACCTCGTCCACGAAGTGACCAGCCCGCAGGCGTTCGAGGGCCTTCGTCTGGCTGGCCGCAAAGTGCGCCGGCCCGATCTCACGCTGGCCGTGCCGGATCATAACGTGCCGACCACGGCGCGGGTTGATGCGCAGGGCAACCGCATCCCCATCGTCAACAAGGAGAGCGCGCAGCAGCTCGCCGCGCTGGAGCGCAATGCGCCCGAGTTCGGTATCCGCTATTTCGGCGCGACCGACATCAATCAGGGCATCGTCCACGTAGTCGGCCCCGAGCAGGGCTTCACGCTGCCCGGCATGACCCTGGTCTGTGGGGATAGCCACACGGCCGCGCATGGCGCGCTGGGCGCGCTCGCCTTCGGCATCGGCACAAGCGAGGTCGAGCATGTGCTGGCCACGCAGACGCTGCTGCTCAAGCCGAGCAAGACGCTCGCCATCGAGGTCGAGGGCGAGCTGGGCTATGGCGTCACCGCCAAGGACGTGATCCTCGCCGTCATCGGCCGCATCGGCACCGCCGGTGGGACCGGCCATGTCATGGAATTCCGCGGCTCGACTTTCCGCGCCATGAGCATCGAGAGCCGGCTGACCGTCGCCAATATGGCGATCGAGGGTGGCGCGCGCTCGGGGCTGTTTGCGCCGGACGAGAAGACGTTCGACTATATCAAGGGCCGCCCGATGGCACCGCAGGGTGCCGATTGGGATCGCGCCGTCGCCTATTGGCGCACGCTCGTGACCGACGAAGGCGCCGTGTTCGACAAGCATGTGCGGCTGGAGGCGAACGAGATCGCGCCGACCGTCACCTGGGGCACCAGCCCCGAGGACGTGGTACCGATCACCGGCGTCGTGCCCGATCCGGAGAGCTTCGAGGACCCCTCCAAGCGGGAAGCTGCGGCCAAGTCGCTCGCCTATATGGGCCTCACCGCCGGCCAGCGCATGGAAGACGTGCCGGTCGAGCATATCTTCATCGGCAGCTGCACCAACAGCCGCATCGAGGATCTGCGCGCGGCCGCGTCGGTGCTCAAGGGCCGCAAGGTTGCCGACGGCATCAAGCAGGCGCTGATCGTGCCCGGCTCCGGTCTGGTCAAGCATCAGGCCGAGGCCGAGGGGCTGGATCGCATCTTCATCGAGGCCGGGTTCGAGTGGCGCGAGCCGGGCTGCTCCATGTGCCTGGGCATGAATCCGGATCGTGTGCCCAGTGGCGAGCGTTGTGCCTCTACGAGCAACCGCAACTTCATGGGTCGGCAGGGGCCGGGTGCGCGCACCCATCTCGTCTCGCCGGTGATGGCGGCCGCCGCCGCGATCAGGGGTCGACTTGCGGACGTTCGCGAACTAATGGTGCCCGAGCAAGCGTAAGGGGACGCAATGAAAGTCATTTTCTGGATTTTGGTCGCCGGTGCTCTCGGCAGCGCCGCCATGGCCATGGGCCTCGGCCAGTCCGCCGCTGTGCCCGCAAAGGCGGAAAAGCCGGCCGCGCGCTGAGTTGAGGACGTTAGACGGGCGCGGGTTTCTCAATCCGCGCTGTCATGCCGTGGCTACGCGCATCTTCATGCGGTAACAGGCTTCGTCATAACCGGCAGGATCCGGCGCTTCGACCACCTCGAAGCCTTGCGCGGCCCAATAGCTGTCTGCGCCGTTGACGGCCGTCAGCCAGATTTCATCAACACCCTCGCGACGCCCCTGTGCGGCGATCAGCGCGAGCGCCGTCCGCCCGGCGCCACTGCCTCGGGCATCGGGCAGCAGGGCAAGATCGTGCAGATAATAGCTGCCGGGGTTCTCGGGAATGGCGCCCAGTGGGGCATTGAAGGCGGGCACGCTGTCCGCATACCATGGGTGGGCGATGAGGTAGCCGAGCACGCGCCCGGCGTCCTCGAAGACGAAACAGCCCGCCGGATGCAGGCTGAGGCGCTCGGCGTAGATCGCTTCATCCTCTGTATAGCGACCATGGACCGCATCGGAGATCGCCTTGACTGCCGCCATGTCACTGGCGCGCATCGGGCGCCATGTGCCGCTTGTTGCCATTGCCTCATCTCCTCCGCACATCGCCGTCGGCCGCCTGCATATCGGGTCGGCATCTTGACGCAAGCGCGCACATCCGCCACTTGACCGGTCAAAGAGCCCGTCATCAGCAGGACCAGCATGGAACCCGTCACCACCGTTGAAGGTCGCGCCTATCCCTTCGGCCTGAAGAATGTCGATACCGACATCATCATTCCGGCCGAATGGCTCAAGACCATCAGCCGCACGGGCCTCGGCAAAGGCGCGTTCGAGGCGCTGCGCAAGGAGCCGGGCAATGTGTTCGACGATCCGCGCTATGCCGGTGCGCCGATCATCGTGGCGGGCGACAATTTCGGCTGCGGGTCGAGCCGCGAACATGCCGCCTGGGCGCTGATCGACATGGGGGTGCGGGCCGTCATCGCGCCGAGCTTCTCGGATATTTTCTCGGGCAATGCCTTCAAGAACGGCATCCTGACCGTCGTGTTGCCGCAGGACGCGGTCGACCGGTTGCTGGAGGTCGCCAAGACCGATCCGATCAGCATCGACCTTGAGAACCAGTCGGTGACGACGCCGTTTCAGGACCGCTTCACTTTCGAGATCGACCCGTTCCGCAAAAGCTGCCTGCTGGGCGGCCTCGACGAGATCGGCCTGACCATGGCGCAGGGCGATACCATCGGTACGTTCGAAGCGCGCGATGCGCAGACCCGGCCCTGGCTGGTGCCGGCCGCCGCCTGAATTCGACGCGGCGGGGCGTCCCGCGCGTTGCCAAGGGAGCGCCTGCTTCCTAAGTAGAACCTCTATTCAGTTACCTCCAGATGAAGGTGCGTCTTTCATGAGTTCATTCGACGATCGCGAGAAGGCGTTCGAGACCAAGTTCGCCATGGATCAGGAACTCGCGTTCCGGGTCGCTGCCCGGCGCAACCGCCTGCTGGGCGAGTGGGCGGCCGGCCTGATGGGGCTGACCAAGGAAGAGACCGATGCCTATGCCAAGGCGGTCGTGCAGGCGGACTTCGAGGAAGCCGGCGATGAGGACGTGATCCGCAAGGTGATGGGCGATCTCGTATCGGCCGGCGTCGACATGGACGAGCAGCGCGTGCGCACGGCGCTGAGCGACAAGGCCGCCGAGGCGCGTCGCCAGTTCATGCAGGAAGAGAATTGAGGGGCTTTTGACATGCCCATGGCGGCTGGCGATATCGAGGCGATGATCCTCGCGGCTTTCCCGGATGCGACGGTGGAGATCACCGATCTGGCCGGCGACGGCGACCATTATGCGGCGCGGGTCACCTCCGAGAGTTTTCGGGGGATGAATCGCATTGCCCAGCAGCGGGCCGTCTATGCCGCGCTGGGCGGTCGCATGGGCGGAGAGCTTCACGCCTTGCAACTGACCACGGCCGTTCCCAACTGATAGCGCAGCGCCGGCATCGCGCCGCACTGCTGCCCGGAGACCAGACATGACCGACCCCGTCCACGCCCGCATCGCCGATATCGTCGGCAAGAACGATGTCGTGCTCTTCATGAAAGGCACGCCCTTGTTCCCGCAGTGCGGGTTCTCGAGCCGCGCCATTGCCATTCTGGAACGGCTTGGCGCGCCTTTCGAGAGCGTGGATGTGCTGCAGGATCAGGAGATCCGCCAGGGCATCAAGACCTTTTCCGACTGGCCGACCATCCCCCAGCTCTATGTGAAGGGCGAGTTCCTTGGCGGGTCGGACATCATGATGGAAATGTATGAGGCGGGCGAGCTCAAGCAGCTTCTTGCGGAGGAGGGCGTCATCGCCGCCTGATCGGATTCCATTTGGTTCTTCAAGCGGGCGCGGGGCAAAAAGCCCGGCGCCCGTTTTGCGTTCGGGCGCCGGAGTTCGGAGGGATTGGGAGACAAAAGGATTGGGGGACAGGCAAGAAGACCGGGTGCCCGTCCCCCAAAGCGGGTGTGTCGACAAGAAGAGCAAGCGCCGTGCCAGTTTCTCCGGGTGAGGGAAGCGGGCGGCGACGCTGGTTAAGGGCGGGGCAAGAGGTTGCGACCTGTAAAGCGCTCCGACAGTTTCGCTTGCGCCTTGTAATCGGCGGCGGCCGTGACACATGGAAGAGATGATGCCTGCTGCCCCCAGTCTCGCCGCCGACACCGGCCGGGTCATGCGCCTGTCGCCGCTGGTGCAGCGCGTGCTGGCACCCAATCCCTCGCCCTTCACTTTTGAGGGGACGCAGACCTATCTGGTGGGCAACAGCGACCTTACCGTAATCGATCCCGGCCCGGATGATCCCGCCCATTTGGATGCACTGGAAGCTGCGATTGCCGGTCGCCCCGTCATTGCTATCGCCTGCACCCACACCCATCGCGATCACAGCCCGGCGGCGCGCCCGCTGGCACAGCGCATTGGCGCGCCGATCATCGGCTGCGCGCCGCTGACGCTGGAGGATGACGGGCCGCGTGCAGATGCGGCATTCGACCCCGATTACAGTCCCGACCAGGTGCTCGCGGAGGGCGAGCAAATCGTGGGCACGGGCTGGACTCTTATCGCGCTGGCGACGCCCGGCCACACCTCCAATCATCTGTGCTACGCGCTCGAGGAAGAAGCGGCGCTGTTCACCGGCGATCATGTGATGAGCTGGTCCACCAGCGTCGTCTCGCCGCCGGATGGCGACATGAGCGATTATCTCGCCTCGCTGGAGCGTTTGGTCGCCCGCTCGGACAGCGTCTATTATCCCGCCCATGGCGAACCGGTGACCCAGCCCCAGCGCTTCGCACGCGGCATGCTGGGGCATCGGCGGATGCGGGAAGGGCAGATCCTGCGCATTCTGGACCGGCAGGGCGCCGTCACCATCCCGGATTTCGTCGCGAGCATGTATGTGGGCCTCAATCCACGCCTGCATGGCGCCGCGGGCCGATCCGTGCTCGCCCATCTCATCGATCTGCAACGGCGGGGGCTGATAGAGGATAGAGCGGACGGGGTCTGGGCGAGGGTGCTGATTTAGGCGCTTGACGGAAGGCGCGAACAGGATCAGCTTCCCCGCCGTCCAGGCAACGGTGGGGGGACCGTCATGGCAACACTTGCTTCAGGCATCAGATCCGAGATCGAGCGCGAGCGCAGCTTCTTCCTCAAATTGGCGCTGGCGATGGCCTTTGTCATTGTGGCGGGCTTCTCGTTCAACGTCGCCGCCGGCCGCTCGACCTTCGCTGCGCCGCTGCTGCTTCATGTCCATGCGCTGGTTTTCTTCGGCTGGCTGGTTCTTTTCGTCACACAATCCTTTCTGGCGGCGGGCGGGTCGGTGCGCCTGCACCGGCGACTTGGTGTGCTCGCGCTGCTCTGGGTGCCGGTCATGGTCGTGCTGGGTCTGGCGGTGACGCGTCATTCGGTGCGCGCAATCGGCGGGCCTCCTTTCTTCGATACTAATGAATTTCTCTTCGGCAACAGCATCGGCCTGCTGGCTTTCGCGCTCACCGTCGGGGCGGCGCTCGTCCTGCGCGCCCGTCCCGACTGGCACCGGCGGCTGATGTGCGGCGCCATGGCCGGGCTGACCGGCCCCGGCTTCGGGCGGCTGCTGCCGATGCCGTTCCTCATCCCCTGGGGCTGGTGGGTCGCGGCTGTCGTGGCGCCCATGATGTTTATCCTGGCCGGCATGGTGTGGGACTGGCGGCGCAAAGGACGGGTCCACGCTGCATGGCTGTGGGGAGCGGGCATCCTGATTGGCAGTCAGCTCGTGGCCGATGCCATCGCCTACAGCCCGATGGGCCTTGCCATCACGCGCGATATGGTCGCCGGCACCCCCGGCGCGATGCGCGATATGCGGGCCTTCTTCCCCTGAGCGCGGTTAGAGGTTGATCGCCGGGCGCTTCGTGGCCATCTCCCCCGCATGACAAAGGAGATTCGGTGATGGATGCACGCGGCGGGATCGGCGGAAGGCTTGCGGGGCTGGACCTGCTGGAGGAGATCAATCGCCTGCGCAAGGAGCGCAACGCGGTCATCCTCGCGCATTACTACCAGAAGCCGCAGATCCAAGACCTGGCTGACTTCGTGGGCGATAGCCTGGAGCTGTCCCGCAAGGCGGCCGAGACGGATGCGGACGTGATCGCATTTTGCGGTGTGCGCTTCATGGCCGAGACGGCGAAGATTCTCAGTCCCGAGAAGATCGTGATCCTGCCGGACATGGACGCCGGCTGTAGCCTGGAAGACAGCTGCCCGCCAGCCCAGTTCAAGGCCTTCCGCGAGGCCCATCCCGATCATATCGCGCTCAGCTACATCAATTGCTCGGCGGAGGTAAAGGCGCTGAGCGATATCATCGTCACCAGCTCGTCTGCCGAGAAGATTCTGAGCAAGCTCCCCAAGGACCAGAAGATCATCTTCGGGCCGGACAAGCATCTGGGTGGCTATCTCGCGCGCAAGCTGGGGCGTGAGATGCTGCTCTGGCCGGGCGTGTGCATCGTGCATGAGAGCTTCAGCGAGACCGAGCTGCTCAAGCTCAAGGCCATGCACCCCGGCGCGCCGGTTGCGGCTCACCCCGAATGCCCGCCGGCTATCATCGATCACGCCGATTATGTCGGCTCGACCAGCGGCATCCTGCAATATGCCAAGGATATGCCGGGCGACACGCTGATCGTCGCGACCGAGCCGCACATCATCCACCAGATGGAAAAGGCGATCCCCGAAAAGCGCTTCGTCGGCGCGCCGGGTGCGGACGGCAACTGCAATTGCAACGTCTGCCCCTATATGGCGCTCAACACGCTGGAGAAGCTCTACATCGCGCTCCGCGATCTCCAGCCGCGCATCGAGATGGATGAGCAGCTGCGGGTCGCCGCGAAGAAGAGCCTCGACCGGATGCTGGATCTCGCTAGCGACACGGTCGGGCAGGGCGACGTGGGAGCGCGGTGAGCGGGGAGCCGCCCCGGTGATCGTCCGCCTGCGCTCGCTCTGGCTGAACGTTAACGCGAGCTACTGGTTTTATCCGGCGCTGTTCACGATGCTCGCCCTCGCGCTGGCGATCGTCACTATCACCATCGATCGCTCGGGGCAGGCCGCCCATCTCGTCAAGTTCGTGGATGCCGCGCGGCCGGAGGGGGCGCGCAACGTCCTCAACGTGATTGCCGGATCGATGATCGGCGTGGCGTCGACCGTTTTCTCGATCACCATTGCCGCCGTGGTCTATGCCTCGGGTAATTACGGCCCGCGCCTGCTCATCAATTTCATGGAAGATCGCGGCAACCAGCTCTCGCTGGCGACGTTCATCGGCACGTTCGTCTATGCCGTGATGGTGCTGCGGGTCGTCCGGGAGGCGGCGGAATCCAGCGTCGATGTCGGGTTCGTGCCGCAGCTCTCGCTGGTCATCGCCACCGGCCTGATGCTGATTTCCATCGGCGTGCTGGTCTTCTTCCTCAATCATGTGCCCGCCAGCATCCGCATCAATTCCGTGCTTGAGGAGATCGGACGGCGCCTGACCAAGGAAGTGCGCAAGCGCTTTCCGAAAGAGGGCGACGATGTGGAGATGATGGCGTTGTCCGACGGGCAGATCGTGCCGGCGACGGGCAGCGGCTATATCCAGATCGTCGATTTCTCAGGCCTGGCTGACGTTGCCCGCGAGCACAAATGCCGCGTGGTCATGCGCCTGCGTCCCGGCAATTTTGTCCATCCCGAAGTTGGCTTGATGTCCGTCCACGGCTGTCATGTGGATGATGAGATGGCCGAGCAACTGCGGGACTGTTTCTCCCTCGCTGGATTTCGGTCTCCGGCGCAGGACATCGAATTTCTGATCGACGAGCTGGTCGAGATTGGCTTGCGGGCCCTGTCGCCTGGCATCAACGATCCCTTCACGGCGGTGACGGCGATGCATTGGCTCGGCGCTTCGATGAGCGAACTTGCCCGGCGCGATCTGCGCAGCAGGCCGGGAGAGGAAGAAGAACACTGGCAGCGTGTCATTCCGCTCAATGACGATTTCGATCATTTCCTGCGGCGCGGTTTCGGCTCCCTGCGCTCGGCCGCCGCGACCAGCCCTATTGCCGCGGCGCAGTTTCTCGATTGTCTGCTGGGCATTTCCTCCGGCCTCGCTTCGCAGCCCCGGCGGGAGGCGCTGCGGCTGGAAGGTGAGCGGTTGATGGCGCAGGCGCGGATCGCGCTGGCCGGTCCCTCCCTCGCCGAGCTTGAGGAACGCTCTTGCGCTTTCGAGGCGGCGATGAAAAAGCGAGCGCATCATGCCCTTCACACTTGACCGCTTCGACCTTGACGCCTTCGTCGCCGCCACCCTCGCCGAGGATCTCGATGGTCCGGTAAATGGGGGCGGGCGGGATGTGACGTCGCAGAGCGTCATCCCCGCAGACGCGGTGTTCAGCGGTGTCATGGACAGTCGAGACTCGGTGACCGTTGCAGGCCTGCCGTTAGCCGAGGCCTTTTTCCGTGCGCTCGATCCCGATGTCGAGATCACGCTGCTCGCCGCGGATGGTGATCAGGTGCCCGCCGGCACCGACCTGATGCGCCTGAAGGGCCGCGCACGCGCGATGCTCACCGCGGAGCGGTCGGCGCTCAACACCGTCCAGCACTTGACCGGTATCGCCACGATGACGCGGGCTTATGTGGACCGCATCGCTGGTACCGGAGCGACGCTGCTCGATACCCGCAAGACGATCCCCGGCCTGCGGGTGCTGGAGAAATATGCCACGCGCATGGGCGGCGCGAAAAATCATCGCATGGGCCTGTGGGACGCGGCGATGATCAAGGACAATCACGTAGCTGTCGCCGGATCGGTGGACGAGGCGGTGCGCCGGGCAGTGGCTGCCGGGATTGCCGAGGTGATCGTGGAGGTCGACCGGATCGACCAGATCGAGCCGGCCATCGCGGCCGGGGCGACGCATCTGCTGCTGGACAATATGTCGCCGGACGTTCTGCGCGGCGCCGTCACGCTGGTTGGAAAGCGCGTGCCCACGGAGGCGTCTGGAGGCGTCACACTGGAGACCATTCGCGCCATCGCCAGCACGGGCGTCGATTATGTCAGTGTCGGGCGATTGACCCAGTCGGCACCAGCGGCGGATATCGGTCTCGATTTCAGCAACATTTAGGCTCACGGCGCCGAGGAACAGCGCCTGCTTATTTTAGCCTTCTATAATCGCTGTCTGGGGATGGTGCTTGTCGAGATGCTTGCGGATGATCCGCAGGTTGCGCGTGTTCGAGCGGAACATGACGTCGAAGGCATCGCCGACCAGTGGAACCGCGCCGATTGCGGTGTCGAAGGCGACATTGCCGCTCATCCGCAGCAACTGCCAGCGCGGCATCCCAAGATTGCGGGCCTCCCAAACGATCCATGCGCCCATGGCCGCTGCGAGCAGATCGCCGACGATGGGAACGATGCCCAGCATGGCGTCCAGCCCAACGCGGATGCGCGTTCCGGGGATCACCATCGCATTTTCGAGCACTTGCTCCATCATCTCGATGCGGCGGCGCACCGCATGGGGATCGCGCCCGAGCCGCGAACTGGCGAGGCTCTCAAACTGTCTCGCCATCTCTTCAGCGGCGTTATGCGGTCTCGCCCGGGCCATTCACGTTCCTTTACAGGCTGCCTTGCTGGCAGCGCGAAGGATTAGTTGGGGACGGTGATCAGCGCATTCAATGGATGAACTCCGCGCGAGGACGGTTTGAAGTTGGTGAGCCGCTGCCCGACGAGCGACCAGCGGATGGGGCGACCGAGCGGGATGAACCCGCTGAAGGCTACCGTCGCTTCCTCCGCTTCCGCCAGCAACTGGGCGCGTTCCTCATCATTCTGGCTCTTGCGGGCCTCGGCGAGGCGGCTGGCCACGCGCGGATCGCACAGGAGCCCGGCCGAACAATCGAGGCGCGCGAGATACCAGAACGCGCTGTCGAAGGGCGCGACCTCGTCGATCAGCCGCAGATCGGCGGGCTGATCGATGGCCACCCGATCGAGTTGCAATCCGGCCTGTCCAAAGTCTTGAACCAGGCGCAGGAACAGCACGGAGGCGCCTGATCCGTCCGGCAAGGCGATCCGTAGAACCGGCGGATCGCCCTTGTCCGCCCGCCAGCGGTCGATGATCCGCCGGGCGGATTCGACGCGTTCCTCGCGCGAGCGGCCGGACCATGCCGGTGCGCTCGGCAGGCGGTTCAGCTCATAAGAGGCCGGGAGCGGGTAGGTGGCGGTCCGCCAGCCCGGCAGGCCCAGAACCTCGGCGAGCTTGTCCCGGTCGACAAGGCGGGCGAGCGCGTCGCGCACCGGTACGTCCGCGAGGAAGGACGACGTGCTCGTAAAGGCGAGGCCGAACAGGCCCTCGACCGGGTCGACCTGCGCGTCGGCCATGTTGAGGCCGGCCGCGGCGATCAAGGGGAGGTGCTGGAAGCGCCCGCCCAGCACCAGATCGGTATGGCGGGCACGGAAGCGAACGAGAGCCAGCGACGCGCGCTCGGCGCGCACTTCCCGCCGCTCGACCGGGGGCGCGGCTTCGCTCTCGGGCTCGCCCTCCGCCGGCTCCTCGCTGGCAGCTATCGCGGGCGCCAGGACGACCGGCCCGCCCTCGGCAACCGGCTCACGGCGATAGGGGCCGGTGCCGTCGCCCGAGCGGGTCATTACCGCAAGGTCCGGCTGGGCGAGCAATTGCAGGAAGGCGGGGAGGCTCATGTCGAGCCTTATTTCGATGACCCGGTCGGTCATGGCGCGCACATCGGGGGTAAGGCCCGCCAGCAGCAGCGGATTGGCGCGCATCCGCTCGCGCAGCAGTCGGGCGACCTCATCGGCATGGACCGGCTTGCCGTCCGCCCAGTGCAGCCGCTTCAGACGGAAGATGTAGCTCTGGCCGCCATCCTCGACGATCCAGCTTTCCGCCAGAGCCCCGACAATGTCGCCGCGCGCATCGAAGCTGAGCAGCCCTTGCGCTGTCGAGGCGAGGATCAGCCGGGCTGCCGGTGCATTGCCGTGGCGCAGCGGCTGGGCGAGTGCTTCGCTCTGGCCGATCACGTCCACCCGAACGGTGCGGTTGTCGCGCGGGCTGTTGCATCCCGCAGTGGCAAGCACGGCCAATGCCAGCAGGGGGCGGACCCAGGTTCGCGCGGGGCGGGTGCCCATCGCCTTTCACTCCCTGTTCGGACAAGAATCTATCGACGTTACAGGGAGGCCGTAGCCTGCCGACGCGATTCGTCCAACCATGGCTGCGCTTGAAAGGGGCGACATCGCATTCGCTATGGTGCGGACGGCGGGACTTGAACCCGCACTCTCAGATGAGAAGCAGATTTTAAGTCTGCTGCGTCTACCGATTTCGCCACGTCCGCAAGCACATGGGATGCGCGAACGCCCATGCCATGCGCGGCAGGACGGTTCCAGCCCTTATCAAGCGCCGGTGAAGGACTGGCTCTCTTCAAATGCCGCAACCCGGCCGATGCGCTGCCGCATGGCCGGGCTGCCGGATCGTCAAAGGCTCAGTTGACGGTGCTCAGTCGCCGGCATTCAGGCGAATGCGCATTTCCTTGCCTGGCTTGAAGTGCGGCACGCGCTTGGGCGGCACCACCACCGAATCGCCGGTGCGGGGATTGCGCCCCGTGCGGCCGTCCCGTGCGCGGGTGGTGAAGGCGCCGAATCCACGCAGTTCTACCCGGCCCCCTTCGGCCAGGCGCGCGGTAATCGAGTCGAAAACGATATCCACGATGCGGTCGACTTCCTGCCCGCTGAGGTCAGGATGAAGAAGCGCAAGCTTTTGAACGAGCTGAGAACGAATCATCTCTGCTACTTTCCGAAAAGGCCGAAGCCGTCCCCCATAATCCGGAAGTGCCCCGAGTCCCCCTTCGTTGCGTTTTCCGTGACTCGCGCGATGCGCCAACATCGGCGAGCAATCAAGAAAAATCCCCGCAGAACGCCGGAAACGGAACGGGCCGGCCGATTGCTCGACCGGCCCACTGCCGCAATTATTAGAGGGTGGGAAAAGCCCCGGCGATCAGTTCTTCGCCTTGAGCGCCTCACCCAGAATGTCGCCCAGCGACGCGCCGCTGTCGGACGAACCGTACTGCGCGACAGCCTGCTTCTCTTCGGCGATCTGGAGCGCCTTGACCGAGAAGTTCGGCTTCTTGGAGCGGTCGAAACCGATCACCAGCGCGTCGAACTTCTGGCCGACCTGGAAGCGCTCGGGGCGCTGCTCGTCGCGGTCGCGGCCAAGGTCGCTGCGCTTGATGAAGCCGGTCACGCCGTCGTCGCCAGCCTGAACTTCCAGGCCGCCGTCGCGGACTTCCAGAACGGTCACGGTCACGGTCTCGTTCTTGTTGAGGCCGGTGCCACGCACCGCGCCAGCTGCCGGCGCACCCTTTTCGAGCTGCTTCATGCCGAGGCTGACGCGTTCCTTCTCGACGTCCACGTCAAGCACGATGGCCTGAACGGTCTCGCCCTTGCGATGCAGGTTGAGCGCGTCCTCGCCGGAGATGCCCCACGCGATGTCGGACATGTGGACCATGCCGTCGACGTCGCCGTCCAGGCCGATGAACAGGCCGAACTCGGTGGCGTTCTTGACTTCGCCCTCGACCTGGCTGCCGACCGGGTGACGCTCGGCAAAGCTCTCCCAGGGGTTGGACTGGGCCTGCTTGAGGCCAAGGCTGATGCGACGCTTCTCGGCATCGACCTCGAGCACCAGAACTTCCACTTCCTGGCTCGTCGAAACGATCTTGCCGGGGTGGACGTTCTTCTTGGTCCAGGACATTTCCGAAACGTGGACCAGGCCCTCGATGCCGGGCTCCAGCTCGACGAACGCGCCATATTCGGTGATGTTCGTGACGCGGCCGGAGAGCTTGGCGCCGATCGGGTACTTGGCCGATGCGCCTTCCCACGGATCGCTCTCGAGCTGCTTCATGCCGAGGCTGATGCGCTGCGTGTCGCGGTTGATGCGGATGATCTGCACCTTCACCGTGTCGCCGATGTTGATCATCTCGCTCGGGTGGTTGATCCGCTTGTAGCTGAGGTCGGTGACGTGCAGCAGGCCGTCGATGCCGCCCAGATCAACGAACGCACCGTAATCGGTGATGTTCTTGACCACGCCCTCGATGATCTGGCCTTCGCTCAGCGTCTGGATGAGGCCGCTGCGCTGTTCGGCGCGGGTCTCTTCCAGGATCGCGCGACGCGACACGACGATGTTGCCACGGCGACGGTCCATCTTGAGGATCTGGAAGGGCTGCGGAATGTCCATGAGCGGCGTGACGTCGCGCACGGGGCGGATGTCGACCTGGCTGCCGGGAAGGAAGGCCACGGCGCCGTCGAGATCGACCGTGAAGCCGCCCTTGACGCGGCCGAAGATAACACCCTCAACGCGGGCGCTCTCGGCGAATTCGGATTCCAGCTTGTCCCACGCGGCTTCGCGGCGGGCGCGGTCGCGTGAGAGCATGGCCTCGCCATTGCTGTTCTCGACGCGGTCGACATAGACCTCGACTTCGTCGCCAACCTTCAGGTCGGCCTTCTGGCCGGGCATGGCGAACTCGCGCAGCGGCACGCGGCCTTCGCTCTTGAGGCCCACGTCGATGACGGCGAGGTCGTTTTCGATGCCGGTGACGGTGCCCTTGACCACGCGGCCTTCGAAGCCGCCGTCTGCACCACCAAGAGATTCATTGAGAAGCGCAGCAAAATCATCGCGCGTCGGGTTTGCCTGAGAGGCCATGTAAGAGTTCCTTCAAGTCGTTGCTGGCCAACCGGTTGTCTCCGGTGGTCTTTGGCCAAACTGCCCGAACGACCTCATGCCGGCCGGGCATCCACCAGGCGGCGCGAAGGCGATCACTCGTGCTTTGGGAAAAGCAAAAGGGCGCCTCGCAACGCGAAGCGCCTCATCCAAGCCGTCTAATGGCGACTCTTCAGGCGAGCGTCCACCAGCGCGATCGCATGCTGAACGGCGGCGTCTATACTCAAATTGCTGGTATCCAGCAAGTCCGCATCTTGGGCCTGCTTCAGGGGCGCATCGGCGCGCTGCATGTCGCGCGCGTCGCGCTCGGCGAGGTCGGCGGAGAGGGCTTCCAGCGCGACGGGATTGCCATGGGCGGAAAGTTCCGCATGGCGGCGCTGTGCGCGCACCGCAAGGCTGGCGGTGACGAACAATTTGGCGTCGGCATCCGGCGCGATCACCGTGCCGATATCCCGCCCGTCGAGCACCGCGCCGCCCGGCTGTGCGGCGAAGGCACGCTGCCGCTCCAGCAGCGCCGCGCGCACCTGCGGGTGACGAGAGACGCGGCTGGCGAGGGGGCCGGCTTCCTCCGACCGCAGCGCCGGATCGGCGAGCAGGCTGTCCGGAAAAGCGCAGGCGGCTGCGGCATCGGCCGGATTGTCGGCGTCCCCGCCCTGCCGCGCGACTGTCATACCAACGGCGCGATACAGCAGGCCCGTGTCGAGATGGAGCAGGCCGTAATGCCGGGCCAGCGCCCGCGCGATTGTGCCCTTGCCGGAGGCGGCGGGCCCATCGACGGCAATGATCATGCCGCGCCCTTGAGCGTGGCCAGCATGTCGGTGAAGCCGGGAAAGCTCGTCGCGACCGGGCTCATATCGTCGATGATGAGGCCGCCGCGCGTGTGATGACCGGCGACCGCGAAGCTCATCGCGATGCGGTGATCGAGATCGGCACCGATCGTCGGCGGTTCATTGCCGCCGTCCAGCGGCTCACCACCGCGCCCGTGGATGATGAGGCCGTCGGGTGTCTCCTCTACCGACACGCCGAGGCGGGCGAGGCCCTGCGCCATCAGGGCGAGTCGGTCCGATTCCTTTACGCGTAGCTCGTCCAGCCCGGTGGTGCGGGTGGTGCCCTGTGCGCAGACCGCCGCGACGAAGAAGATCGGAAATTCATCGATCATGCTCGGCGCGACGTCGGGCGGCACGTCAATGCCTGTGAGCGTGCTGTGCCGCGCGACGATATCCGCGACCGGCTCGCCACCGACTTCCCGCTGGTTGGTCAGCGTAAGGTCAGCGCCCATCGCCTGCAGCATGGCAAACAGCCCGGTGCGGGTGGGGTTCATGCCGACATTGGTGACCGTGATGTCCGACCCCGGTGTGATCAGCGCCGCGACGACGGGGAAGGCGGCGGAGGAGGGGTCGCCCGGCACCACCAATGTCTGCGGCTCGAGTTCCGCCTCACCGGTTAGCGAGATGATCCGCGTGCCGTCCGCCTCGGTCTCCACGGTCAGGTCCACCCCGAAGCCGCGCAGCATCCGCTCGCTATGGTCGCGCGTCGGCACTGGCTCGATGACCCGGGTGATGCCCGGGGTGTTGAGGCCGGCAAGCAGCACCGCCGATTTCACCTGCGCCGAGGCGACCGGCAGCCGGTATTCGATCGGGACCGCGGGCGCGATGCCGCGCATGGTGAGCGGCAAGCGGCCGCCCGGCGCAGTCGTGAATTCGGCACCCATCAGCCCGAGCGGGGTGGTCACCCGGCCCATCGGGCGCTTGCTGAGCGAGGCATCGCCCACGAAGGTCGCGGTGAGATCATGGCTCGCCAGCAGGCCCATCAGCAGGCGCGTCGAGGTGCCGCTATTGCCCATGTCGAGCGCGGTCGCGGGCTGCGTCAGGCTGCCGACGCCGACGCCATGAATGCGCCACACGCCATCCTCGTCGCGCGTGATCTGCGCGCCGAGCGCCCTCATCGCCGCCGCAGTCGCCAGCACGTCCTCGCCCTCCAGCAGGCCAGAGACGCGGCTTTCGCCCACCGCCAGCGCGGACAACATCAGGGATCGGTGGGAAATGCTCTTGTCGCCGGGCACGGTCACCGTGCCACGCAGCGGAGCGCCAGGCTCGAAGAGCATGTTGCGCGCAATGTCAGTCATGAAAATCAGGTCCGAAAAATGGCCGTCGCTGCGCGGAGCAGGAGGGCGGGCAATAAAAATGGCGAACTGCTTTTGACAGTGCCCGCCCGCTATGGCAAGGCGCCCCACACTTCGCGGCAGGCCTGCCTGTCCGCGCACTTGGCTATTACTCTCTGGAAGGATGAGGCGGCACATGGTGAAGCCTGAATGGGGATCGAAGCGGACCTGCCCCAAATGCGCAACGCGCTTCTATGATCTGGGCAAGGACGAGCCCGTGACATGCATCGAATGCGGCAACGTCTGGACGCCCGAGCCCGTGCTCAAGTCCAAGCAGCCGCTGCCCTTCGAGGAAGCGCCGCAGAAGGTCGCGGCCGGTGCGGATACGGAAAGCACGGCGGACGATGATCTGGACATCGACATCGACGTCGATGAGGCCGAAGGCTCGCCCGACAACGACGTCGATCTCGGCGGCGATGACGATCTCGGCGTCGATGCCGGCGACGATAACGACGAAGAAAACTGAGCGCGCAGGAAAGATTGCGCGCCATAAAAAATGGACTTGCAGCGAGGCAGAGCCTGACCTAAAGGCAGCGCCTCGCCGCGACGGACCCACCCGTCGCCGCTGCAATGATCGGGGCCGTAGCTCAGCTGGGAGAGCGCTACACTGGCAGTGTAGAGGTCAGGGGTTCGATCCCCCTCGGCTCCACCATTTCCCTTTATCGCAGACCTGTTGAGCGCTTCAGAGTGTGCCCAGTCGTGAATGCGCGACGTCGGGCCAGCGCCGCAACCGAAGCGTTCGGAATGCATCCCCAGCAGCCTTATTGACGGCGACCGGCCTACCCGCGCAGCTTCGCGCCACCCGGTCCACCTTGCCTCTCTCGACAAAAAGTTGGTCGCCCGGCGCAAAGCCAGTCGGGGCGGCGGTTGGTACACATCTTCTCAGCCTGGGGTGCTTCGCGCTGCATGGCGGTTCTGGCCGAGGGTCGGGACTGGACGCGCGGCGCGGCATGGACGCCAATTGCGAGGATGTGACATGACTCTTCTGACCGACAAATTCTTCGACAGCTTTGCCTCCTCGGTGAAGCCCACGGAAGAGGCGGAGACGCTGCCGCCGGAGATCTACACGAGTCAGGAGTTCTACGAGTTCGAGAAGGACGCGCTGTTCTATCGCGAGTGGCTCTGCGTCGGGCGGGACGAGTGGATCGCGGAAGTCGGGGATTTCTTCACAACCAGCCACGCCAATGAGCCGATCATCATTTCGCGCGGGCGGGACGGGGAGATCAAGGCGATGTCCGCCGTGTGCCAGCACCGCGCCATGCTGGTGGCGGAAGGCAAGGGCAATACGCGCGGTTTCACCTGCCCCTATCACCACTGGTCCTATGATCTGGACGGCAAGCTGGTTGGCGCACCGGCGATGGGCCGCACCTGCAATTTCGACAAGGCGCAGTATAATCTGCCCAAACTCAAGGTGGAACTGTGGCACGGCTTCATCTTCGTCAATTTCGATCCGGAGGCGGAATCGCTGGCCTCGCGCATGGGGCCGATCGAACCGGTCGTGGCGAATTACGAGTTTGCCAGCCTGCGCGGCCCCGAGCCGCTGTCCCACGAATATCCGTGGAACTGGAAGGTCCAGTTCGAGAATAACAATGATGGCTATCATGCCAGCCGGCTCCACCAGGGGCTGCACGATTTCGTGCCGAGTTCGCTAGCGAGCTTTCCCGAGGTGCCGCGTGAGACGGCGGGCTATTATCGGCTCAACGGCTCCACGCACCCCAATGCGAGCTTCAACCCCACCGAGAAGGCGCTCCTGCCGGTCTTCCCCAAGCTGACGGAGGAGGAGCAAAGCCGGCTGCTGTTCGTGAACCTGCCGCCGACGCTGTCGCTGGTCGTGCTCAACGATGTGGTGATCTACCTCATCATGGATGCGCGCTCGCCGACCACGCACGGCCTGACCTTCGGCAGCCTCTATCATCCCAGCGCCTTCGAGGACCCGGAGTTCGAGGAAAAGCGCCGGATCAATGACGAGCACACGGCGGATATCGTTGCCCAGGATCTGCATGTCGATCTGCTGGTGCAGCAGGGGCTCTCGTCCCGCTTCGCCCCGCGCGGGCGCTACAGCTGGCAGGAAGATGCGCAGCGCCAGCTCAATGTGTGGCTGGTGGACCGCTACCAGCAGGAGTGGGACCGTCGTCGCGGCCCCTCGGCGCCGGTCCCGCGGTTGCACGCAACCTCCTGATCTCCGGCGGCGGGGCAGGGCCTCGCCGCGACGGGCTGAGGCCCGAAATCAAAACATTGTTCGCAGGAGACACAGCTTCGCGTCCGCCGCGCTGCCTAACTGGCGCGGCGGCCGAAAGGCTTGTGTCCAGTCAGAGGTGATGATGACCAATTCGCTTATTTTTTTCGATATTCCCGCCGACGATCCCAATGCTGCCGGTGAATTCTACGCGCAGGTGTTCGGCTGGGAGAATGATCCCCGCCCGATGGGCGTCTATCACCGCATGGTGCCGGGCGGCTTCTTCAAGAAGAAGGACGGGACGGACAGCGAGATCGGCAATCTCCACATGGGCATCGCCAAGGTCGACAATATGCGCCCGCATCCCGACCCGGCAGGCGTCGCGCCGCGCCATATCGCCAGCGATGGCCGCAAGCCGCGCATCTGGGTGTTGATCAGCGACGATGATTCGGCGGATCGAATCCTGGCGACGGCGCAGGAGCTGGGCGCGACCCTGCTGTGGCGCGACCATTATTGGGCCGAGTTCAACGGCTATAACCACTGCTTCGTCGACCCCTGGGGCAATGAGATCCTGCTGTGGGGCAAGGCGGGCGAGAATCCGCAGATTCCCGAGACGTTCACCAAGGAATGAGGGGTGCGCGCGGCCCGCTTGGCGGGTTGGCGGAACAACATGTTGTGCGCCAATCTGCAAGACCGGGCCGCGACCCTTCCCATAGCCTCCAGTCATCCAATGCAACGGCCCGAGCGGCAAGCATGAGGCGAAAAGTGAGTATGAGCCTACAAGTTCAACCCTGTCTGTCCGCAAGGTGCGCCTGCGCAGCGGGAGCCGGACAATGAGCCGCCTGCCGCTGATCTTCTTCGGCCATGGCAGCCCCATGGTGGCGCTCGAGCAGAGCAGCACCACGCAGGCCTGGCAGGGCATCGCACAGAGCATCGGCAAGCCCAAGGCGATCCTGTGCATCTCGGCGCACTGGCTGACACGCGGCACGGCCGTGACGGCGATGGCGCAGCCCCGCACGATCCACGATTTCGGGGCTTTTCCGCAGGCCCTGTTCGACATGCAATATCCGGCGCCCGGCGATCCCGCCCTGGCGCGGCGCGTTGCCGAGCTGCTCGATCCGGTGCCGGTCCATATGGATGCCAATTGGGGCCTGGATCATGGCACCTGGACGGTGCTCGTCCACGCCTATCCCGAGGCCGATGTTCCGGTCGTGCAGCTGGGCATGGACGTGAATGCCACGCCTGAGCAGCACTGGAAGATCGGCCAGATGCTCCGCCCGCTGCGCGACGAAGGCGTGCTCATCATGGGCACCGGCAACATCGTCCACAATCTGCCGGCGATGGACTGGAACAACCCGGATGCCGAGCCCTATCCGTGGGCCGACCGGTTCAACAGCACGATGCTGGATGCCGTGGTCGCGGATCGGCCGCAGACGGTCATCGATTTCGCGGCGCTGGGCGACGATGCCCGCCTGTCGGTGCCGACGCCGGACCATTTCTGGCCGCTGCTCTATGTGCTGGGTGCGCGTCATCCGGGCGAGGAAGCGCAGCTGCACCCCAATTTCATCCATCACAAGTCGCTCGGCATGACGAGCATTCTCATCGGGGCTTCCTGAGCCTCCACAAACCCAACACTGACTGACGAGCAGGGGAATTATGGCGCTGATCTGCAATCATGGAATGCGACGGAGCGAAACGCAGCCCGGAGCGCTGCACTATTTGCGGGCGACGCCTGAGACCGTGCACTGGGGCTTCTTCTCACCGGAACTGAAACCAGCGCTGACCGTCAAGAGCGGCGATCTCATCCAGGCGCAGGCGGTGACGCACCACGCCGGCGATGATCCCGAGCTGATGTTCGACGAGCACATCCAGCGCATCTTTACCGAGGTCGATCCCAGCACGCGCGCACCGGGCTGTCACATCATGACCGGGCCGATCTACGTCGAGGGCGCAGAGCCCGGCGACATGCTGGAAGTGCGCTATTTCCAGATGACGCCGCGCTTCAATTACGGCTCCAACCTGCAGGCGAACTGGGGGCATCTCTACAAGGAGTTCGGCGAGACCGAGCGCGTGACGATCTACGAGCTGGATCCGAACGCCAACACCGCCACCGCGCTTTACGCCTATGATGTCGAGGGCGTTTACACGACGCCCGGACGTATCACCAATTGCCCGCATTGCGACCGGCAACCCGCGCTGCCAGGCGTAACCATTCCTGCCCGCCCGCATCTCGGCACCGCCGGCGTCGCGCCTGCGGTCGATGCGCCGGTCAGCACCATCCCGCCGGGCCTGCATGGCGGCAATATCGATAACTGGCGGATCGGCGCCAATGCCCGCATGTATTATCCCGTGCAGGTGAAGGGCGGGCTGTTCTCCATCGGCGATCCGCATGTCAGCCAGGGCGATGGCGAGATCAGCGGCACCGCCATCGAAGCTTCGCTCGACGTGCTGTTCCAGATCATCCTGCGCAAGGATTTCAAGTTCCCATCGCCGCTGCTGGAGACGCCCAATCACTGGATCGTCCACGGCTTTGGCGACGATCTCGATGCGGCGATGAAGAATGCCGCGATGGACATGATCGAACTGCTCTCCGAACATCAGGGCCTGTCGCGGACCGATGCCTATTCGCTGATGAGCGTCGGCGCCGACTTTGGCGTGACGCAGGTTGTCGATGGCACGCAGGGCATCCATGTGCGGATCGACCGTGGCATGTTCCCGAACAAGGGCAGTGTCCGCGATCCCCGCTGATCCGGCCCGGCCGGGGGAGGCAGTCTCCAGTCCGGACGCCTGGTCCTTCGACGTCGCGTCGCTGCCGGCGGCGGAGCGCGCCCCGGCATGGGCCGCCGCCATACAGCGCCTGCAGATGCCGTTTCCGAACACGGCAGAGGCAGGCGGGTCGGTGCTCGCCATCACCTCGCCGATGGGCTTCGAATTCGCGGTGGTGACGGGCGGCGCCCTCACCATCGCGGGCCGCACGCCGGGGGCCGCACCGGGCCTGTGGCTGGGTCTGCTCATCGATGGCGAGGCCTCGCTGGAGACGCATGAAGGCGTGATGCCGCTCACCGGCGACTGCCTCATCTACGGCGCGACGGGCGTGGATGCTGCGTTGCGGTTCAAGACGCAGTTTCGCCAGTTCTTCGTGCGCATCCCCAGCGTTGCCATAGATGCGCGGATGCTGGCACCGCTCGCCCGCCGCATCGGAGTCATCCAGCCGGACAGTCTGGTGGCCCATGCGCTGCTGGCGCTGTTGCGCAGCGCTGCCGACTCGCTCTCGCTAGGGCGCGCCCGCGAATTCGCGCCGCTTGAGACGGCGCTGATCGAATTGCTCGTCCCGGTGATCGCGCATGCCGGCGGCGTGGAGGCCAAGGGTGGTGCCGCCGCGCACCGCGCTCGGCAGTTCGAGCGGATCTGCCGCACGATCGAAACCAATCTGACCGACGCGGACCTCTCGGTGCAGTCCGTTGCGCGCAGCGAGGGCGTATCTGTGCGCTACATCCAGCAGCTCTTTGCGCGCTCAGGGCAGACGGTGACCGGCTATGTGAAGGGGCGCCGCCTTGAGCGCGCGCGGGCCGATCTCGTCAATCCGCTTCATGCGCAATTGAGCATTTCCGAGATCGCCTTCCGCTGGGGTTTCAACCAGTCGGCGCATTTCAGCCGGGCCTATCGCGAGCGCTTCGAGGAGGCGCCGCGCCAGACCCGCGCCAATGCGCGGCAGGCGCTGCCGGACAATCGAGCTTTCGCGGGCTGACAAGACGTGTGTGCGCCGCTGGCGCATGATCGCGCAGCCCACATGCCAAGGGTCACGTTCCAGTCGAGGTTGTTCGCCATGTCCTATGATGTTCTTGATATCCGCCCCGTCACCCGGCGGATCGGTGCCGAAGTGTTCGGGGTCGATCTGAACGCCCCGCTCGGCAACAAGGTCGTCAGCGAGCTGCATGACGCGCTGATGGAGCATCAGGTACTGTTCTTCCGCGACCAGAATCTGGAGCATGACAATCACAAGCGCCTCGGCCGCTATTTCGGCGAGCTGGCGCTGCACAGCGGGGTTTCCGGCCTTGCCGAGCATCCCGAGATCGTGGCGATCCATGCGGATGCGAACAGCAAGTTCATCGCCGGCGAGGACTGGCATTCGGACCTGAGCGAAGATGCCGAACCGCCGATGGGCAGCATCCTCTACATGCACACCGTGCCACCCACGGGCGGCGATACGCTGTGGTCGAGCATGTATGCCGCTTATGATGCGCTGTCGCCGGCCATGCAGGCTTTTCTGGAACCGCTCACGGCGGTCCATGATTCCAACCACATCTATCGCGAGCTGTTCCCGGATGTGGATAAGGTCTACCCGCGCAACACGCACCCTGTCGTCCGCACCCATCCGGTGACCAAGCGCAAATGCCTGTTCATCAGCAAGTCGAAGACGATCAAGATCAACGGTCTCTCCGCGGAGGAAGGGGATGCGGTGCTGCGCTTCCTCACCGAGCATGTGAAGAATCCCAATTTCCAGGTCCGCTTCCGCTGGCAGCCGCATTCGGTCGCCTTCTGGGACAATCGCTGCACTCAGCATTTCGCGACCTGGGATTATTTCCCGGAAACGCGCTCGGGCTATCGGGTGACGATCGCAGGCGACCGGCCGTACTGATGCGGGCCGCCGCCCGACTGGCGGCTGGTGCGCTGGCCTGTCTCTGGCTGACGGCCACGCCGCTCGCGGCCAGGGCCGGTGCTACAGCAGAGGCCGTCGCGCCGACCGATGCACTGGCCGCCCTGCGTGCGGGGCTGCAGGCCATGGTCGACGCGCGAGAGCTGCCCAATGCGCAAGCCGTGATCGTCAAGGACGGGCGGGAGCGGCTTCGCGTTTCGACCGGTAAGCTGGATCTGGAAGCCGACCGTGCACTGCCCGCCGATGCGATCTTCCGGCTCTATTCGATGACCAAGCCGATCACGAGCGTCGCGGTGATGATGCTGGTGGAAGAAGGCAAGATCGCCATCGATGCGCCGCTCAGCCGCTACATGCCGGAATTCGCAAATCTGCGGGTCTACAAGAGCGGCAGCCTCGATGCGATGGTGACCGAGCCGCTGAACCGCCCGGTGACCGTCGGCGATCTGCTGACCCATAGCAGCGGGGTAACTTACAATTTCACCGGCAACGGCCCGGTGCAGCAATATTATCGCCGCCATGGGGTGATGCGCGCTGGCGGGGTCGGGCAGAATGCTGATGATGCGCCGCCAGCGAGAACGATGGACGAGCTGATCGCGCGCCTCGCCAAGGCCCCGCTGCTGCATCAGCCCGGCGCGCGCTTCTCTTATGGCAATTCCACCGGCATTCTGGGCGCGCTGATCGAGCGGGTCACGGGGCAGGGCCTCGATGCGTTCTTGCAAGCCCGCATTTTCGATCCGCTCGAGATGACCGACACGCGCTTCGTGGTGGACGATGCGCGCGCCACACGGCTCGTCACCAATTATGCGGCGGTGGACGGCGGCCTGCAGGCTATCGAGCCGGCGGCGACGTCCGAATATCGCGATCCCGCCCGGCCGTTCGACGGCGGCGGGGCGCTGGCCGGCACACTGCATGATTATCTGAACTTCGCGCAGATGCTGGCCAATCGGGGGGCATGGCACGGCAAGCGCCTCCTCCGGCCCGAGACAGTGGACCAGATGTTCCAGCCCCGGCTGGAGACTGGCGGGCAGCCGCACGAGAATGTCCTGTTCGGCTATGGCCTGGGCCTCGGCGATGCGGTCAGCGAGCAGCGCGGCGGGATGCCGGCCGGCGCCGGCGGCTGGTCGGGGTCCGCCAACAGCTATTTCTTCGTCCATCCCGGCCGAAATCTGGTCGCCATCGTGATGACCAATGTGCTGGTCGGCCCCGCCTTGGTGGATCGCACGATCAGATTGCGGGGCCTCGTTGATCAGGCAGCGCTGGCCGTGCTTGCCGAGCGGGAGCCAGCGATCAGGCGGTAAACAGTTCCTTGCGAATGATCGCGTGGACGCCCCAATTGCCATTGGCGACCTGCGAGATACCGAAATCCACCCCGACCGATAGAAGCGAGATGGTTTCGTCTTCCGAGAGGTCCTTGGTGGTCATCAGGAACCGCCGCGCCTTGCGGAACGCGTCGCGCATGGCGGCATCGATGGATGCGCGCTTGTAGACTTCGCTCTGCGCATCCTCGCCCAGTTCCTTCAGATAATCGGGATGGCTGAAGCCCATGATGACCCATTCGGTCTCGGTTTCGATCATGGGGTAATCGAGGTCGCGCAGCTTGCCGGTCAGCTCGCCGGCTGGGTGGCGGATCACTTGAATGAGCGCGGTCATCGAGCATTCGATGGCGGTGCCGCATAGTTCGGAATCGCCCTGCGAGGCATGCGGGTCGCCAAGCGAGAGCAGTCCGCCCGAGACCTGCACGGGCAGGAACACGCTCGATCCCGGACCGGTCCGCCAATTGTCCATATTGCCGCCAAAGGCGCTGGGCGGAATGGTATCGACCGGCTCGGCCTGGGCCGGCGCCAGCGCGATCACACCGAAATGGGGGCGGATCGGGATTTCGACATTCTGGAGGATGTCGTAATTGCGCTCGATCGTCTCGGGATCGACCGGCACGCCCGGATAATCATAACGCTCGTGGACGGTGCCCGAGGGGTCGGTCTGCGGTGTCCAGTGATAGGAGTAGACCGCATGCGCGGTCGGTCGCCGTTCGCCGCCGGATTCAACCTCGTAGATGGTGATCACTTCGCGGTTCTTAGGCTCGGTGAGCAGATCGTTATAGTGGAAGCCCCAGAAGGTCGCGGCATTGCTGCCGAAGGACTTGCCCTGAAAGCGGGGATTGCCGCTGCGGCGCGGCTCCAGGCTGAGGATGCGCACCTCAATGATGTCGCCCGGCTCCGCGCCCTGAATGGCGATCGGCCCGGTGCAGATGTGCACGCCAAAGCCCTCGCCGGGGCCGCGTCCGAACTCGCTGGCACTCATCGGGCCAGCGCCGCGCCGTTCGATGGCCCGGCCCGTCTCGTCCCAGCGATAGACGCTCTCCGCGCCATGATCGCCCTCGACCATGCGTTCGGGATCGTCATTGGCGTGGTGGGTCAGCGTCTCCACCGTCACGAAGTCGCCCGAGCGCACCATCAGCGCCGGTTTGATAGCCGAGCTGAAATACCCCCAATGGACCGTGCGCGGGCTGACCGGCAGATGATGATGCCGCACCGTGCCTTCATCGCCAATCGCCGGGATGACATTGGCCTCGGCGCCGTCCGCGTCCGCCTCGCCGATCTCCAACTCCTCGACCGGCGCGACGGCGGCTTCGTCGCTGACCGCCCGCTTGGCGGTCGAACGGCCGCGCCGCAGGGTGTCGGGGCCGTGGTCGGCCTCGTCCACGGCCGGCATCTTGCGATAGTCGCGTGGGGAAATGCCATATTGCTCGCGGAAGGCGCGGCTGAACGAGGCGGAATCGTTGAAGCCCCACTGGAACAGGATGTCCGAGATCGATTTCTGGACGTGGAGCGGGCTGCGCAGGTCGAGCCGGCAGCGCTCCAGCCGCCGCACCTTCACATAATGGCCAAAGCTGTCGTCTATGGATTCGAACAGCTTCTGCAAATAGCGCGGCGAGATACCATGTTCGGCGGCAACCTGCTGGTAATTCAAATTGGGGTCCGAGAGGCGCATCTCGATGGTTTGGAAGATCCGCTCCAGCAGCGCGGCGCGCATCCCCGCGGCGCCCCCGAGCGCGCGGGCCGGCGCATCGTTGAGCAGGCTGGCCAGCAGAAACTCGGGCAGGGCCAGTTCGACGGGACGTAGTTCTTCGTCCGTCACGTCATTGCCCATGTCCGCCAGCGAGCGCAGCACGGTGGAGAGCAGGCGGGCAGGGCCGCTGTCGGCGGAAAGGTGCCGGGGCTTTTCGGGTAGCAGGGCCTTGAGGCGCTGATCGAGCGCGCGCGGCGGAATCTTGAGCAACAGCACGCGGTGATCGCCGGTGAACTGCAGCGACATCGGCATTTCGCTGCGCGCGCAGACCATGTGACCATCATCGAGGGTGAAGCTGGTGGTGGCGTTGCGCGCCACGCTTGGCGCATCGAGCGTCACGGCCAGCCAGAAGCAGCCCGGCTCGTCGCGAAAATCAACGGTATATTCCTGAGCGGTGGCCAGCAGGCGCACAAACACGATGCCGTTGCTGCTGGTGAACTGGATGAGCTCGCCGTAGAGCGTGGCCTCGTCGGCCGCTTCCAGCGTGATCGAAACGCGCTTGAGCGCAAAGCTCCATGCGCTGAGTCGCTGCTCCTTGGGGTAGGCATTTGTAGTCGAGCGCAACGGCGGTTCTCTATGTTTTGGTGCGCCTCTCCCGGGTCTTTATGCCCGCCAAGATGCGCGCCTGAGAGAGCCCGGTCAATCCATCACGCGGCGGCTGTTTCAGAATGGGTCATCCCTGCCCCCGTAAACAGATGAAATCGCAGCAGAATTCGGCGACTGCTCTGAGCGTCCGCATACCGCCAGCATGGTCAGTGCATAGATGAGGGCGCTGGAGTGCAGATCCTCAGGCGTCGGGCGCCAGCGTGGCATGCCGGTCGTGATGGCCGGAATGCCCTGCATGTTGAACACATTATGGTCGCGCCACATGCTGGAATAGACCGGATGCGCGCGCTCCACTGGCGCCTGCCGAGCGAGGCGCGTAGCGGCATCCACCGCGCCGGCGAGCGGGGCGACTTCGTCCGCATCGGCGACAAATCCATGGCGTACCACCATCGGCTCGACATCGAAGCTGTCCAGATCGAGCGTGCGCATGGCCGCGACGATCTGGTGATAGGCCTGCGCCGACTTTTGCCCGGGTGCGAGGCACACTTCCACATAGACGGCGCACACTTCGGTGCCCGCGCCATAATCGGTCGGCGCACCGGCGCGCACGGAAGCGATCTGCGTCTTGGGGAGGGAGAGGCCACCCGCCGTCTCGAACACGCCCTGGGCTTCCCACTGCCGGCCCCACTGGTGCAGCGCGTCGATCACCGGGCCGAGCTTGTAGATGGGGTTGAGGTGCTGGGCGACGGTCTCCGGCGTTTCCAGGATCGGCGTGAACATGCCGGTGCCGAAGACGCGCACGCGGAAGAGGGCATAGCCGCAGCCCTGCCAGGTCAGGCCGAAATCCGTGCCTTCGGCGGCAATGGCATAATCGGGCGCGACGCCGCCATGGTGGAACAGATAATGCGCGCCAATATCCTTGCCGAGATAGTCGATGCCGGAGAATTCCTCGATCGGTTCGGGGCCGATCTCGCCGGGGCAGGCGGTGAGCCAGGTTTTGCCGGCAAGGCCGATGCCTGCCTTCTTGAGCGCCTTGGCCGCCATCAGGAAACAGGCCATCGGCCCACGATCGTTGGAGATGGGGAAGCCGCGCAGGCGTCCATCCTCATCGAGCCAGCACTGCGTCCATTCCGGATCGCGCATCGTCGTCTCGCGATAGCGAAACTTGTCCTGCGAGAGGTCGCCGCTCGGGCTTTCCGTATCCAGATGGGCGGTGAAGAGCAGGTTGGCGCCCGTACCCAAGCCGCCATACTCGCCGATGATGTTGGGTCGCTCAGGTGTGGCGCCGGCGCGGCGGGGCTGGAAGCCTTCGCGATCCATCCAGTCATAGACATATTGCGCGGCGGCGGCTTCCTCACGTGAGCGGCTCGGAATGTTGCCGAGTTCAAGGGCGAGGGTGACCAACTCATCGGAATCGATGGCGGCGGCGAGAGCGTCCTTCTCGGCTTCGGTCACCTGATAGGGAGCCGTGGCGGGATTGGCGAACATCGGAGCGGGTTTGGGCTGGGCTTGGGTCATGTCATGCTGCCAAGGCGGGCTCGGCATCCTCCGCTGTGTCTTGTTGGGGAAGCTCCGGCGTGCGGAGCAAGAGCAAGGCTCCGACGAAGATGAAGCCGAGCAGGGCGCAGCCGAGGAATACAAGCGAGAACCCGCCCGTTTCGTCACGAATGACGCCGCCCAGCGCCGGGCCGATGGCGGCTGCAGTCGAGATCAGGCTCATCGTGGAATAGAGCTCCAGATTGGCGCGCTTGCCGAACAGGTTGAGCATCAACATCGCCGTGCTGACATAGCTGAAGCCGAAGCCGACACCCAGACCGATCACGGCCAGCGAGACGACGAACAGATTGCCGCCGATCATCAGCGCCAGCACGCCGAGCGAGGTGGAGGTGATGGAGAGCAAGGTGAGCTCGCGCGCGCCGATTTTCTCGCCCGCCATGCCGGCGATCATCGATCCGGCGGCGCTGACGAGGGCAATGCCGCTCATCACGGTGGCGGCCGCACCCATGGTCAGGCCGGTCTCGGTCAGATGCTTCACCGCAAAGCCGTGGACGGTGGTGTTGATCAGCAGGAATGAGGTGTAGACGCCGACCACGATGTAATATTGCGCGGTGCGCATCGCGGCCCGTGCCGTCCAGCCGTCCGTGGCCATGGCTTTCCGGGGCTTGGGCGCAACCTCGGCATCACCGGGCCGGTCGCTGGTGACGAGGGCGGCGAACATCGAGAGCAGCACGGCGGCAATGGCGGCCGTCCACCAGTAATGGCGCCACTCGCCGGTGATCGCCTGCGTGGAAAACGCGATCAGCGGCCCGACAACCGCGCCCATGCCGCCCGCGGTGAAGTACACGCCCATGGCGGTCGAGCGCTTCTCGAAGGAGTGGGAAATGACGTTCACGCCGCCCGTGGTCCCGCACATCGAGAAGCCGACGCCGGCAAACGCCGTGCCGATGAAGTAGACCATCGCCGTTCTGGTGACGGCCAGGCAGGTGAAGCCGATGAGGAGAAGCGCGCCGCCGATCATCATCGTGCGGGAAACGCCGAGGCGCCGGATCGAGATAGCGGGTGCAAGACTGGACAAGCCGCAGGCCACGCCCAGGAAGGTGAAGCCAAGGCCGGCGACGGCCCAGGGCCAGCCCATCTCCTCCACCATATAGGGAAGCACGACGCCAAGCCCGTTGAAGGTGAAGGCGTTGAGCATGAAAAACAGCAGGCAGAACGCCGTCAGCGCCAGGTATTTTTTCCGTCCTTCATAGGTCATGCAGCGACTCGCCTATCTGGAGTAAGTGCCTGGAAGATGCCGGTTTGGGTGTGCCGGTGTCTTGACGTGGGGCGTCCTCTCGCTTGGCGAGCCGCCGTCCCGTCTCATTCGGCGGGAGCAGACGATCCGGTGCTGGCGGCGTAGGGCGGAAGCAGAAAAAGCAGCAGGCTGCCAATGGCCATCACGCCGACGGCGACGACCACCGCAGCGCGGTAATGGCCGATCATGTCGTAGCTCAGGTCCATCAGCACCGGCGTGATGCCCTGCGCGCCGATGACGGCCGAATACATGACGCCAATGATGACGCCAAAGCTGCGCAGCCCGAAATATTGGGCGATGAAGTAAGGCAGCGCGCCGAACTGGGCGCCGAGCGCAATGCCAAGGCACAGGCCGGCAACCGGCAGCAGGGCGCCGAAGGGTGAGAATTCGAGCAGCAGCAGGCCGAGGATGGCCAGCGCATACATCGGCACGACCACGCGCGGGCCGCGGCTCTTGTCGAGCACGCGTCCGGTGAAAATCTGCCAGAGCGAGCCAGTGAGCGCGAAGATGCTGACGATGGCGGTGCCGGTGCCTAGGCCATAGCCGCGATCCGCCAGAATGGGCACGACATGGCTGAGCACGGCGATCATGGTGCCGCCACCGGCTGCGATGGCGACCAGCATCAGCCAGAAGGGCGCGGTGCCGATGGCCTCACGCAAGGTCATGCCGTCCACGATGGGGGAGGCTGTCTCCGATGGGTTGCTCGGCGCTGCCGGGCGCGGTGCATCGCGCAGCAGGAAGAAAAAGATCGGAAAGCCGACGCAAAGGATCAATGCGCCAATACCCAGATAGCCCGCGCGCCAGCCGGCTGTGGAGACGATCAGCGCGGTCATGATCGGCACGCAGACCGAACCAATGCCGTTGCCGAGCCCTGCGCTCACGCCAAGCGCGGTGCCCCGATTGGTGTCGAACCATTCCGCCACCAGGCGCGAGAAGACCGAGGTAGCGGGCAGCGAGCCGAACAGGCTGATCGCCAGAAAGTTGAGGTAGAACAGCATGAGGTTGCCGTTCGTGAGCGCAAGGCAGGCGACCGAAGCGGCGAACAGCACATTGCCCAACAGCACCATGTTGCGGGTGCCATGCCGATCGGCATAGCGACCGGCGAGCGGATAGATGCAGGCGCTCACGACGGCGAGGATCGCCAGCACCATCGAAATGCTGGACCGCGCCCAGCCGAATTCCTGAGAGAGGGGCACGAGGAAGGTGCCGAAAACTGCATGAACCGTGGCGGTCTTGCCGAGCGCATTGCCTGCCGTGGCAGCGATCAGAACGCCGGTCCTGCTTTTGTTCAGTGCGGGCGCTTCGCTGAGAGGGCCGTTCGCGGCGTCGAGGGCGATCGCCGGCTGCGCGGTCATTGCGCCCAGGCCGTTTTGGCGGCTTGCGTGGTGACCATAAGGGCGCAGTTCTTGCTGAGCACCTTGAGCGTCGCTTCATGCAGGCCAGGCTCATAGGCGGCAGTGGCGTCCGAAACGACGAACACATTGAAATTGCGGTGGAAGGCCGAGCGGGCTGCGGCGTCAACGCAGCAGTCAGTGCTCAGGCCCGTAATCAGCAACGTGTCGATACCGCGCTCGGTGAGCTGGGCCTCAAAGTCGGTGCCGTGGAAGCAATCGTAGAGAACCTTCTCGACCTCGATATCGCCCGGCTCGGGCAAGAGCCGATAATAGTCAGCACCATAGCCCTTGCGACAGATGACCTGTCCGCCGGGTTCGCCGCGACGCGTGTAGAAGGTCTTGAGCGCCTCGGAATCGGTTTCGGGCGTCGTCACCACCCGCACGAAGGCGAGCGTGACGCCAGCGGCACGCGCCGCGGCGACCAGCTCCTCGGCCTTGTCGATGGCAGCATGGGGTGCGGAGAGATCCACCCCATGCTGCCCGAGCAGGCCCTCGGGGGCGGCCCAGTCGTTCTGGATATCCACCAGCACGAGCGCGGTGCGCTCGGGCGCGATCATCCCCGCCAGATCGCTGGCGGCGACGTGGGGAATGTCCACGAGCGCCGCGTCAGGCATGGACCGGAACCTTGCCGGGGAAGCGCTCGCGCAGCACCGGGAGGACACGCTCGCCGAAGATCGGGATGTCCTTCATGTAATCCGGGAAGATCAGCATCAGCCCGTCCGTGCCGGAAACCTCGAAGAGTTCGGTGAGCTTCTCGACCACCGTCTCGGGCGTGCCGATGACATGGGGGGTCATGAAGCCGGCCCGGCTCTTGCGAGTGAAGTCGTTTTCCTTGCCGATCTCGCTGTCGAGGAAGCCGTAGGCGCGCATCATGCCGTGCAGCGCGCCTTCGTCGAAGCCGTCGCGGATGGATTGCGCAAAGGCTTCCGCTTCCGCATCGGTTTCGCCAAACACGGGCGTCATCATCGAATAGGTGCGGATCGGCTTGCCGATGTCGGCAGCGACGGCCTTGGCCTTCTCGCTGGCGGTCTTGAGTTCTTCCGGCGTCCCGCCGGAGAGGAAGATCGCATCCACCTCGTCAGCCGAAAAGCGCATGCCCTTACCGGAGGTGCCGGCGCAGACGAGGAAGGGGCGGGTGGAGGGTGTCGGCAGCGAGCGACAATCCTCCAGCGAGAAATATTTGCCTTCCTTCGTGACGGTTTCGCCGGTCCACAGCGCCTTGATCGCCTGGATCCATTCATAAGCGAGGTCATAGCGCTCATCATGGTTCACATCGTCACGCCACGCGCCCATCTGCGCGAATTCATCCTTATAGGAGCCGGTGACGATGTTGAGGCCGGCGCGGCCCCCGCTGATCTGGTCCAGCGTGGCGACCATCTTGGCGACAACGCCTGGATTCTGCAGGAGCGTGTGAACCGTGCCCCACACCTTCACCCGGCTGGTCGCTTCCGCCACGCCGGCAATGGTGAGGTAGGAATCGAGCTGATAGTCCCAATGCTCGGTCTCGCCGCCGAAGCCCCGATACTTGGCCATCGCCATCGCAAAATCCAGCCCGTGCTTTTCCGTCAGCACCGCCGCATCGCGGCAGTAGCTGTAGGACGCATCGATGTGCGGCTTGTTTTTCGACAGGATCCATCCGCCGTTGGCGATGGGAAGGAACACGCCCAAATCCTTTCCTCCTGTGTCGGAGGGTAACCCGAAGGGCGTCGGCGTAATCTCGCTCATAATCTCAATCCCGTGACCTTATTGGCACGCCCACCTTATCGCGCCGACCGATCCGTTCTTGATCATTCGCGCATATTATATTGGTCGGCCCTCGTTCGGATGGGCGGCGATGAAGGCTTCCACGTCGCTCCGCAGTGGCATGGCGGGCACGGCGCCGGGCTTTTGCGTGCACAGGGCGGCCGCGGCATTGGCGAAGATCAGCAGCGCCTCGTCCGTTGGCCGAGTGTCTCCGGCGCGATCGAGCATGGCGCACAGCGCGCCGACAAAGCAGTCGCCAGCGCCCACGGCGTCGCGCGGCACGACCGGAAAGGCCGGCACATGCACCGCGTTGCCTGCCCGCACCGCCACCGCGCCGGATGCGCCGAGCGTGACGATGACGAGCTGATCGTCCCGGCTGATCAACGTTCGCGCGGCCAGCGCGGCTTGCGGCGTCGCGCGCTCTTCATGCTGCCCGAGATAGACGGCCAGTTCATGCTGGTTGACGATCAGCACATCCGTCGAGGCGAACAGGCGTTTGGCTTCCAGAACTGCAGGGGCCGCATTGAGGACTCGTACCGCCTGTTTTCCCGGTGATGCGGCGAAGAATGCCGCGACGGTTTCGACTGGTACTTCCAGCTGAGCCACGCGGATATCGGCGTCTGCCACGGTATCGACCATGGCGGGCGCCAAGGCGGCGTTGGCGCCGGACGCCACGATGATCTGGTTCTCGCCGGAACTGTCGACGGTGATGTAGGCTGTGCCGGTCGCCGCTCCTTCGACAGCGATCACTGCGCGCGTGTCGACCCCGGCGGCGGCGAGCTGCTCTGTCATCCAGACGCCGGAATCGTCTTCGCCGACCGCACCGATCATGCGCGTCTGCGCCCCTGCGCGCGCTGCGGCGACGGCCTGATTCGCGCCCTTGCCGCCGGGCAGACGCTCGGACTGCAAGGCAAGCACCGTTTCGCCGGGCCGGGGGAGGGCATCCACCGACTGGATCAGGTCCACATTGATCGATCCTGCTACCACCAACGCCATGCCGGCCTCCTTCTATACTGCCTCGCTCCCAACCATGATCGGCGCCCCGTCACAATGCGCCGCGCGCCGGCGTGCGCTCCCTGACAACAATTGCGGTCTGCCTTGCAAAGCGCTGCGCCGCCACGGGCGTACACAGGGCGCAGCAACTCTCAACAAGGTAGATGACGCATGGTGAACTGGCTGATCACAGGAATTGGCGGCGGCCTCGGCGAAGCGCTGGCCCAGGCCGCGCTCGACAGGGGCGACCAGGTTTTCGGCACGTCGCGCAGTGTCGAGGCGTGCGCCCGTTTCGCCGCGCTGGCGCCGGGGCGCTCCTTTGCGCACGGCCTCGATTTCGGCGATCCGGCCGCGCCGGCCGCGCTCGTGGCGCTCGCAGAGGAGACCATGGGCAGTGTCGACCGGCTGGTGAATAATGCCGGATACGGGCTGATCGGTGCCGTCGAGGAAATCACGCTGGATGACGCGCGCGCGCTGTTCGACATCAACCTCTTCGGTGCGATCGCGATGATCCAGTCGGTGCTGCCGGCGATGCGCGCACGGAAGGCGGGGCATATCGTCAACATCACCTCCGTCAGTGGCCTGGCGCCCTGGGCGGGTACGTCCATCTACGGGGCGAGCAAATATGCGCTGGAGTGCATCGGGCAGACGCTGGCGCAGGAGGTCGCGCCGCTCGGCATCAAGGTGACCAATGTCGCGCCGGGCGGCCTGCGCACCAATTTCGCGGGCGGATCGCTGCGTCTCGCTGACCGGATGATCGCCGATTATGAGGGCTCGGCCCATTTCGCCCGCCAGTCGCTCAAGGAGGGCGTCGGCAAGGAGAAGGGCGATCCGGTCCGCGCCGCTGCCGCAATCCTCGCCGCGCTAGACGCACCGCAGCCGCCCATGCACCTGTTGCTGGGCGCGGATGCGCTGCATTATGCCGAAGGGCAGACCGATCTGCTGCGCGCAGAGATGGAGCGTTGGAAGGACTATTCCCTCTCCATCGCCTACCCGGCCGAGGAGATGGCAAGCGCCGATGCATGACAGCCGCCTGCCGGCCTGGGCAATCGAGCGCGGACGCTATCTGAACAGCTTTTCAGCGATCGTGCCGAAGCGGACTGCGCTGGTCGTGATCGACATGCAGACGGCGTTCCTGGCGCCAGGCGCGGTGTTCGGCAATCCGTACGGGATGGACATCATCCCGGCGGTCAACCAGCTCGCCATAGCGATGCGGGCCGCCGGCTGCCCGATCCTCTGGACCCGGCAGAGCGTCTCGGACGAGCCGCCACTCGCCATGGCGCCCTGGCAATATGATCGGGCCGATCCCCATGTGCAGGCCGCCATGGAGGCCTTGACGCCTGGGCATTCGGCGCATGGCTTGCATCCGGACATGGCGGTGGAGACGGGCGATGTAGTGCTCGATAAATATCGCTATAGCGCTTTCGCCTGTCCTGCTGGCCAGCTTAAGGCGCAGCTGCGCGAGCGGGGGATCGAGATGCTGGTCATCGCCGGAACGCTGACCAATGTCTGCTGTGAAAGTACCGCGCGCGATGCCTATATGCGCGGCTACAAGGTCATTGCGGCGCTGGACGCGATGGCCGCCGTGACGGATGAGGAGCATGAGGCGGCGCTGCTTAACCTGCGCCTCAATTTCGCGGACGTGCGTGAGAGCACGTCCATCATCAACATGCTGTAAAGCAAGGAAGACGCTGACATATGACTGACGCTGGCTCGAGGACGACCCACCACGAGATCGATGACATCTTTACCCGCCGCTGGTCTCCGCGCGCCTTTGATGGCAGCGCGGTGGCGGAAAGCGAGTTGCTGCGGTTGTTCGAAGCCGCGCGCTGGGCGCCGTCGGCGTTCAACGCGCAGCCCTGGCGGTTCCTGTACGCCGTGCGCGACGGGGCGGACTGGACGCGGTTCCTCGATCTGCTGATTCCGTTCAACCGGAGCTGGGCGGAAAGCGCCGGCGCGCTGATCATCATCCTCTCCGACACGCAGATGCGCAACCCGGACGGCACGCCGAAATCCACCTCGCACAGCCATTCCTTCGATGCCGGCGCGGCATGGGGTATGCTCGCTATGCAGGCCACCCTCAGCGGACTTTACACGCATGGCATGACCGGGGTCGATTTCGACAAGGTTCGCACCGAATTGAGCGTGCCGGAAGACTTCCGCATCGAGGCGGCCATTGCGGTGGGGCGCATTGGCGATGCGTCGACTTTGCCCGAAGGCCTGCGCGAGCGCGAGCAGCCCTCTGACCGCAAGCCCGTGGCCGATTTCGCCTTTGCAGGGGGCTTTCCCGCGGCCTGATCGTCCCGTCTCTCGGCAATAAAAGACCCCGGAAAGCACTGCCTTCCGGGGTTTTTTCATGTTTGCGGGAGAAGCAGGCAGGTCAGGACAGCAGCCTGGGGACGGAAATCGCGCCGACGGTGAATCGTGCGTCCGGATGCTCCTCACCGCCATCGCGCGGCTTCTCGCGGTGCTGCACGACGCCGTTCTTGCCGAAATTCTCGACCACGGGCCGTCCGGAATCCCGGTGCAGCCACAGGCGAAGCAGGTGGCGGCGGCGCTGCGGTTCAGGGAAATCGTTGAACGATGTGCGCGCGTGCAGCGCGGCATAGTTGGAGAGCCACTGGATGTCGCCGGGGCGGAAATCCATCTCGATGGCCATGCCCGGCTCATAGGTGATGTCGTCGAACAGCTTGAGCACTTCGATCTGCTCGGGCGTCAGGCGCGGCGCTTCGGGATAGTCCTGCGCGGTGAGGATATAGAGCGACCCGGCGTACATGCTGAACACGCCCTCTTCCATGCTGATGATGGGCGAGGTGTAGGTGTTGGCGGGCGCATTATGGTCCTGCCGCCGCCAGTCCCAATGGAACGGCTCGAGCAGCAGGGGCGCCAGGTCGGGCCGGCGGGTGAGGATCTCATTGTAGATCTGCGCACCCGAGACGAGGCAGGATGCGCCGCCTTCCTTGGCCGGACGCAGGCACATCAGCGCCACGATATCCGAGCTGTCCGAGTGGTAGACGAGCTTGTCCCGCACCTTGGAGGAGAGGGCGGTGGGATCGTCCATCGTCTTGTCGGAGGTCGCATAGACATGGTCGATCAGGTCGCCCATTTCGTTCTGGCGGATGGGGTCGCCCATGTGCAGGCCCAGAATATAGTAGATCGCCGCCGAGAGCGCGTCCGAGTAGAGATGGGTGCGCAGGCCGCGCACCAGCACGAAGCCCCGGCCGTAATCGACATCGCGACCCCATTCGGCGGCAGCGTCGGCGCAGGCAACCAGCGGATAATCCTGCTTGGAGACGAAACGCAGGTCAGGATTGGCTTCTACGAACCGCGTGCCCAGCGTTTCCAGTTCCGCAACCTGATCCTCCGAGAGCCGGTAGATCCAATCCTGAGACTGGGACAGCGTATCGCCGCGCCAGGCGGCGTCGGTCCGTACCGGTTCCAGGGCTATGGTCGTCGTTGTGGACATGGTCAGCGCGGCTCCTCTTGCAAGGCCATTATCGTCGTCTGGGTCTGATCCTGCCTGACTAAAGCGTCCCTTTCTTCCCGTCTTGGCAGCACATGCAAAATTAGTGTCCGGTGCGCGAATCAAACGCGTGCCTGGGCGCATCGCGGGCATTCGCGCCGACCAGCCGGTGGTGATGCTTCTTATATAGGGCGCGCAGGTCGAGCGCCCGCCCGGGCTGTGTTGCAATGCAGCATGGCGCATTTGCATCAACAAGTTCTGCGCCCCGCCTCAAGATTAAGTTCCCCAAAACTGGCTCAATGCAGGCTCAGCGGCACTCAGGGAAAACCGGGGCCGGAACAATCGTCGGAGAGGAGCCGCGAGGTCAGGCCGAGAAGGGGACCGCGACAATGAGCGACAGACTGGGAAAGACATACGGATATTTCATGGCGGGTGCGGCGATGGCCGCGTTGATGACCAGCGCGGGTTTCGCGCAGGAAGCGCCTGCGGACAGCGCGAGCGCACATGATGGTGACGAGATCGTCATCACCGCCTCCAAGGTGGATGTAAGCCTGCAGCGCGCCAACCTCTCGGTGTCCGCCGTGACGGCAGAGACGCTGAGCATGGCCAACGTCACGGACGTGACCGGCCTGAACGGCTCGGTACCCGGGCTTGTGGTCGCCAAGAGCGGCGGCGCCGAGCGCATCATCACCATCCGCGGCATCGGCTCGGAAACGCCGGAGAACACGAACACTCAGCCGGGCGTCTCTTACCATGTCGATGGCGTCTACATCTTCAACTCCATCGCTGCCAATGCGGCGTTTATCGACGTGGCCCAGGTCGAGGTGCTGCGCGGCCCGCAGGGCACGACCTTCGGTCAGGGCTCGACGGGCGGCACGATCAACGTCGTGTCCCGCCAGCCTGTGCTGGGCGAATCCAGCGCGAACGGCGAGATCGGTATCGGCAACTACAATATGCTGAAGATGAACGCCGGCGTGAACGTGCCGCTGGGCGATACGCTCGCCCTGCGCGTCGCCGGGCAGCACCAGAAGCATGACGGTTATGCCGTGGCGACCGATGTCGTGGGCTTCGGCCAATATGAACTGGATGACGCCAATGAGACCGGCTGGAAGGCGGCCCTGCTCTGGGAGCCGACTGACAGCATCTCCGTCAGCCTGAACACCATTCAGTACCGCAGCAATACCCATGGCACGGCGCAGAAGAACGTGTTCGATCCTGAGCCCGATCCACGGCGCCTCACGCAGGATTATCCCGGTCGGTCGGTGGTGAACACAGAGCTTTACTACGGTGTGGTTGCTTTCGATGCCGGCTTCGCGACGGTGAAGTCGATCACCAGCTACCAGAAGGTCCACAGCGAGCAGAGCTGGGATGCGGACGGCCTGACGGCCGACCTCTTCGAGGCACTGACCTACAGCCCGCTTACCTTCGGCGGCACCCGCTACGACCACGTGGCCATGTGGGAGAGCAACACCAAGAGCTGGACGCAGGAGTTCAACATCTCCTCCACGCACGAGGGGCCGTTCCAGTGGATCGCTGGTGCGGTGTATCTGCAGTCGACCAACGACCAGTATATTCTCGAATATCGCGGCAGTGACGACAATCTCGTTCCGCCCGTCCTGCCGGTTACCACACCCTATAACGACCCGCTGGTCGGCAATCTCACTTATGCGGAGCTCTCGTCGATCAAGCGTGAAGCTTGGGCGGCCTATGTGCAGGGCACATACGACTTCTCATCGCAGTTCAGCCTCACGGCAGGCATCCGTTACAACAGCGACAAATATAGCGGTCAGGGAGCCAGCAACAGCGACACCGCAAGCTACACGTCCGGCGCCTTTCTCCAGCCGACCCCCACGGACGGCCTGAGCACGACGGAATGGACAGGCAAGGTGGCGCTGGACTTCAAGATCACGCCGGAAAATCTGCTCTACGCCAGCTTCACCCGTGGCTTCAAACCGGGCGGCATCAACAGTTCGGCTGCAGGAGGCAACAGCTCCTCGTCGCTGGGCTTTGCGACCGGCATTCAACCGACCTACAAGCCCGAGACGGTGAATTCGTTCGAGATCGGTTCCAAGAACCGCTTCTTCAACAATGCTCTGACCTTCAACGCCTCCGCTTTCTATTATGACTACAGCAACATGCAGTTCCTCGACGAGGATGCGATCCTGTATGGCGAAGGTACGGCCAACGCCCCCGGCGCGCATATCTACGGACTGGAGCTGGAAGGGGCATGGGCGGTCACCAGCAAGCTGAAGATCGACGGATCCGCCTCCTTCCTGCGCGGCAAGTTCGACGAGGATTATCTCGCCCTCGATCCGGTGAAGGCCGACGAAGCGCAGACGGCGGCGGGCTATCCCGACTGGCTGTTCTGGAGCAACTTCTACCCCGCCGTGCTGGCGCGTGAAGCGGCTCGCGAGAATATCAACGGCAACCGGGTGCCCAAGCTGCCCAAGTTCCAGGGCTCGATTGCGGTCACCTACACCGATCAGCTCGGGGCCGGCGAACTTACGGCGCGGGCGCAATATCTCTATCGCGGCCAGTTCTTCTATCGTGTGTTCAACGACGATTTCTACGACAAGACGCCGTCCTACGACACCGTCAACCTGTTCGTGAAATATGCGCTGGACGATGCGCCGGTGTACTTCAGCGCTTCGGTTACCAATGTGTTCGATACGACCGGCGTGAACTCGCGCTTCTCCGACCCTTACGGCAGCTCGCAAGGATTCGAGACGTACATCGCGCCCCGGCAGGCGATCTTCTCGGTCGGCTTCAACTTCTGATCACCACTGGCACTGCCTTATAAGGGCAGGCTGACACAGCGGCGCTCTTCTTCTCGGGGAAGGGCGCCGCTCCTGTTTGGCGGTGTGCGCTGTGGCTAGGTGGGATTAGGCGGGCGTCATTCCGGACCTTCACTTTCTCCCCTTGAGGGAGAAGGATACGGAGCCTTGCCGCCGATAGGCGGCTAGGCGCAGTTGGATGAGGGGTGGCGGATCGTTGATCCGCGCGATCCAGCGGATCGCTGACCCCTCTCCCAGCTTCGACTAAGGCAGCACGCTGCCAAGTCTGCGCATCCCTCTCCCTCAAGGGGAGAGGGTTTAACAATGTCGGCTTTCCCCTCCCATGCCACCTAGCCGCTCTGCGCACCGATCATAGGAAGTTGTTCGGCCAGATCATCGTGCGCCACATGTGCGCGGTGGGTGAGCGATCGAAGCCCAGGCCTTCTTCTGGCTCCCGGAAGTGCCGCCCGATGATGTCGGTAAACTCTTCGGGATCGATCGGCGGAGACTGGTCGAAGAAGTAATAATCGTAGATCGTGACTAGCCGCGAGCTCATGTACCATTTGTGGTTGCGGGCATATTCGGCATCGCGCTGGATATATTCGGGCGGAACATAGTCCGGCCCGAAGAAGCGATCATAGCTCTCCGGATATTCATATCCCACCGACTCATCCGCGAAATAGCGGAGCGGCTGGTGATATTGCACGGCCCAGGCGATCTCCTCGGAGACATAAGGCGCAATCATCTGCGCGCCCCAATAGCCGTGGTCGGCGCGCACGAAGCAGCCATTGGAGATGTCGTGCAGCAAGCAGGCAAGGACGATCTTCTCTTCCTGCCCATCATCCAGCGCGCGCTTGGCGCTGGTCAGCAGATGGCGGATGGCAATATCGTTGAAGCGATATTTGAAGAAATCCATCAGCTTGGGCTGTTTCGGCATGCGCGGCAGCGCGGGGTTGTCGCCCATCATGAAGACGTGATTCTCGTCCATCTGCCGGATGAGGTCCGGCTCCGGGTCAGGCATGCCGGTGCCGATCCTGCCCACCGGGGCAGGCACGATCATGCGGGTGCGGCCTTCCTGGGGCCAGGGATGGTCATCGCACATCAGGTCTCTCCATATTCAATCGCGGTAGCGCTCATAAGGAACGATTATCACCTTTATGCGGGCCTGAATGATCTAAATGCACCGAAATTTTCAGATTATAGGGTGAATATGGGCAAACGGAGCACTGGACGCGGTCGATTACGCCACATTGAGCGGCAGCCCCGGACTGTCCTTGACGACGTCCAGCGCAAAGGTGGTGCGCATGTCGCGCACGCCCGGCAGTTTGAGGAGCACGCGCTGGGCCAGTTCGGCATAGGCATCCATATCCGGCGCCAGCACTTTCAACAGGAAATCGAACTGCCCGGCCGTAATGACGCAACTCACGATCGCCGGCTCGTTCAGCACGGCCTCCTTGAACTGTTCGATGATGGAGGAGCCAGAGGAGCCCTTGGCAGCGCCGCTGGGCGTCTGGGGCACCTTCACCTCTACGTAGGCAAGGATGCCAAGGCCCACCCGCTTGCGATCGACGATCGCTGTATAGCCGGTGATGACGCCCTCTTCCTCCAACCGCCGGACATGGCGCAGGCACGGGCTGGGCGACATGCCGACGCGCTCCGCGAGGGCCAGATTGGTGATGCGGCCGTCCTGCTGCAGTTCGTGGAGAAGCTTCAGGTCGGTGCGGGAAAGATCCGTCATGCGCTGGTGCCGTTCGCTCGCGATGATGAGTGGTCGCCCGACCTATCATCGCTTCGCTGGCGTGAACATGGCTGGCATGAGGTGGCCGCGCTCGATTGGCCAAGTCGAGTTGACGCTCCGCGCGGTTTGAGCGGAAATATGACGATAAAATAGCCAAAGTTACCAAGCAAAAATGCCAAAATATTGACTTTTCGGGCAATCGGCACCATCTAATATCCGCTAACGTCGCACCTCGACGGATTTTGATGCCATTGCAGCGGATTCTTCCTTTGATACTTCGGCCAGCGCCACCGGAGCACGCGTTTCGGTGGGTTTCTTATGTAAAAGGAATGATCTCATGCCCATTGGCACAGTCAAATTCTTCAACGCCGACAAAGGCTATGGCTTTATCGCACCCGACGATGGCGGTGAAGACAGCTTCGTCCATATCAGCGCGGTCGAGCAAGCCGGTATGCACACGCTCGACAAGAATCAGCGCGTGAAGTTCGAGATCACGACCGACCAGCGCGGTCGGGCCTCGGCAACGCAGCTCGAAGAGGCCTGAGCAGCACGCTCTCCCTGGCTGGCTCGTCCGGTCGGGGGTTTGCCTCGCAAGGATTTCTCGCAAGGATTTCTGGGCGGGGCAGGGGAGACGGTAAAGCGCCAGTCTTCCCATCAGAGTTCACGCTGGGGCCGCCGCGGCCCCGGTGCACAGTCGGCAAGGAGCGTGCAATGTCAGCGACCAGTGATTTCTATCTCGCCCGCGCGGCGGAAAGTGCCGATGCTGCCAGCAAGGCCGACCTGGCCAATGTCCGCGAGCGCTGCCTGCGCGCAGAAGCCGCCTGGCAGCAGATGGCGGACCGACTTATCGAGATCGAACGCAAGAAGCGTCAGGCCGCCGCTTAAGCGGATCGGACTTCTCTATCAGAACGGCGTGGCTTTCGGGTCACGCCGTTTTTCGTGCTGATTTTCGCGATGTGATTGTGTCCCTCGCCCGATTAATCTCAGGCCGACGGCGAAATTAAATGGTCGGGGAGAGAGGATTCGAACCTCCGGCCCCTGCCTCCCGAAGACAGTGCTCTACCAGGCTGAGCTACTCCCCGACCGGGCCGACGCTTGAAGCGCCGGCAAGACAGGCGCTGCCCTATAGTCAGGGGTTTGCGTGCTGGCAAGCGCTGCATCGAGAAATCGTCAAACAGCGCGGTAACCCTTGGCTGCGGGATCGTTTGGTCGCGCTTATCAGGGCGGCAGATGGCATGTGCTGGCGCTTGCGCGGCGGCGCGGTTAAGCTCGATCCATGCTTTCATCTGCCTCCCTCGCCGAGTCTGCGCCGCCAACGACCGCTTCGCCGCATTATGAGCAGCAATATCTCGATCTGATGCGGCATATCTGGACCGCGGGCGATGAACGGGTGGACCGCACCGGCGTCGGCACGCGCTCGATTTTCGGGGCGACCATGCGATTCTCGCTCGGCGATGACGCGGTGCCTCTGCTGACGACCAAGCGCGTCTACTGGAAGGTCGCCGCGCGGGAGATGCTGTGGTTCCTCTCCGGGGGCACCAGCATCCGCCCTCTGGTGGCGCAGGACGTCCACATCTGGACCGATTGGCCGCTGGATCGCTACCGGCGCGAAACCGGCGACATGATCTCCATGGAGGATTTCGAGGCGCGCATTCTGGCTGATGATGCCTTCGCGCAGGCGTGGGGCGATCTGGGACCCGTCTATGGCCGGCAGTGGGTCAACTGGCCGCATTTCGAGCCGGCGCCGGAGGCTGGGGAGGGGCTCTATCGCCGCGCGGCGACCGGGCACAACCAGATCGCGACGCTGGTCGATGCCATCCGCACCAATCCCGGCTCGCGCAGGCTGCTGTTCACCGGCTGGAATGTCGATGAACTGGAGGGCATGGCCCTGCCGCCTTGCCATATGACCTATCAGTTCCATGTCGCGAACGGGCGCCTCAACGGGCTTCTGTTCCAGCGCAGCTGCGACCTGGGGCTCGGCTTTTCCTTCAACATCTTCGGTCTGGCGCTGTTGACGCGGATGCTGGCGCTGCAGTGCGATCTGGAGGCAGGCGAGATCGTCTGGCAGGGCGGGGACGTCCATCTCTATCTCAATCACGCCGATCTGGTCGAAGAGCAGCTTTCCCGGACGCCGTCCGGCTCGCCCAAGCTGAAAATCCTGCGCAGACCGAACACCATCTTCGCGCATCGCATCGAGGACTTCGTGGTCGAGGACTATGCGCCGCAACGCGGCATCGCTGCTCCGGTCGCGGTTTAAGGGGCTTGTCGGTGCCGCTGGACGAGCAAAATCTGGCCACAGAGCAAGGCGCGGGCGATCAGCCGTCCGCGGAGCGCTTTGACCGCAGCACCTGGGAGCGCAACCGGCTGGTTGCCTCGATCGCGTTGTTCGCGGGGCTGGGAGTGTTGCTGGCCCTGCCGTTCGTGCTTCGCGCCGGCGGTGCTTTCTTTCTTCCCCTCACGGTCGCGCTGGTGATCGCGATCTGCCTCGTGCCCTTCCTCGAGTGGCTCGAGCGGCGGCGCATCCCGTCGCCGCTGGCCGCGCTGATCGCGCTAGTGTCCTTCCTGTTCGCTGTGAATGCCGCGCTGGTGCTCATCGTGGTGCCGGCGGTCGACTGGATCGCCCAGCTTCCCGAGCGGATCGGCCAGATCAAGACGACGCTGGAGCCGGTCATCCGCCTCTATACCGAGGCGCAGGGTTTCATCGACGGCCTGCTCAAGCTCGTCACGGAAACCCGCAGGGCGCCGACGGTGCCCGGCGAGGTGCCGCGCCCCGGCTCGCTGTTGGATATGCTGACCACTGCCGCGCCGAGCGTCGTCATCAATGTCGTGTTCGGGCTGCTGGTGATCTTCTTCTTCCTCTCCGGCTGGACGCGCATGCGCCGGCGGACGATTCAAGGGCGGGGCAGCTTCTCGGGCGCGCTGACTATCGCGCGGGTGATCCAGAACGTTGTCGATGCCACGTCGCGTTATGTGCTCACCATCGCGCTCATCAATGTGCTGCTGGGCTTCACCGTCGCCATCGCGCTCAGCCTGTTCGGGATGCCCACACCGTTCATGTGGGGCGGATTCGTCGCGCTGCTCAACTTCATTCCCTATTTCGGCCCCTTCGTGGCGGCGATCCTGCTGGCGATGGGCGGGCTGATGACCTTTTCCACGGTCGGCTGGGCGCTGATGCCAGCGATCATCATGACCGGGCTGCATCTTATCGAGGCGAATGTCGTGACGCCGCTGGTGCTCGGCGAGCGCCTGAAGCTCAGTCCGCTGATGATTCTCGTCTCGCTGAGCTTCTGGACGTGGGTGTGGGGCACGGCAGGCGCGCTGCTGGCGGTGCCGCTGCTGATCATCATCCAGACGGTGCTGGCGGCAGCTGGCAAGCCGGATATCGCCGGTTTCCTGTTCGAGTCCGGAACGCTCACCAGCGTGCCATCCGACCCGCAGGAAGAATATCGCAATTGATCGCGCGAAGCGTGTTGACAGGGCCGGCGCCCTCTTATACCTGCGCCCTCCTCAGCCAAGCGCGGGTGTAGCTCAGTTGGTTAGAGTGCCGGCCTGTCACGCCGGAGGTCGCGGGTTCGAGCCCCGTCACTCGCGCCATTTTCTTCAATGAAGAGAATGGCATCGCGCTGGCTTCCCCCTCCTGAACGGAGCGGGACAAGCCTCTAGAAAATGGATTTGGAACTGGCGCTCAGGCGCGCCAGCGGCCTGTCTCCATCCACACCAGGATGGGCCGGGTCGGGAAGATCCAGATGATCCCCACGATCACATAGAAGACGAGTTGAAGGGCGCCGGGCCAGCGCGCGATCTGCTCCGAGAAGGAGCCGATGATGGCGGCCCAGACGGCGATGATGCCGAGGATGGCAAACATGCCCGCCGGCTTGCGCCAGCTCGGTTGCGGCGCGTCGTTCACGCGGCCTCTCCCTCGATGACGCTCTGCTCGGTGAATAGCATGTGCAGGGGTACGTCCCATGGCTGGATGGGCAGCGCATCGACCATCTGGCAGCTCCACGCCATGCCGATTCGCAGCGCGTTGGGCAGCTTGGCGAAAGCGCGGTCATAATAGCCCGCACCATGGCCGATACGATTGAGCGCGGGATCGAACCCGACGAGCGGCGTCAGCACCACGTCCGGCGTGACCGTGGCGGCCTGCGGGGCCGGCTGGGGGATGCGGAGCTGGCCCGGCACCAATATGTCGTCCGGCGACCAGTCGGCAAATTCCATGTCCTCGGCGGTGGTCTTGCCGAGCCGTGGCAGGCACAGCTTGAAGCCGCGCTCGTGGAGGAAGTCTATCAGCGCTTCGGTGGGCGCTTCCGAGCCCATTGCCCGGTAGATGGCGACCCGCGAGCCCGGCGGCATGCGGGCAAGCACGGGGGAAGGGAGAACCCGGAAGGCCAGCGTGCGCACTGAAGGCGGCAGGCCGGCGACAAAGGCGGAGCGCCGGGCGAGCAAAGAGGAGCGCAGCTTGGCGCGATCAGTATCGGTCATTCTTTGGGTCCTGTCCGAGATGCCGGCGGGGTGACGGGACCGCCATGGCCGTTTGCCGGAAAATCCTCTGACGCCTCAACGTCAGGTGGGGACCATGTAGTTCGGACCTGGGTCCGGCCAGGGACAGCCCCCTTGGATGTGATTATCGCCTCAGGGATGTTCGCTAATGCGCGCACCGGGCAGTACCCGTCCCGCCTTACTTAGGCGTTGGACAGCTGGGCTGCAAGGCTGTCGCGCAAGGCTTCGATCCGCTGAGCCAGCGCATCGAGCGCCTCCAGCGTTGCGGATTCGTCCTCCGGCTCGGCGGGCGGTGGTGGCGCGGCTGCCGGGGCGGGCGCCTTGTCGGTGAGGGAATCGGCCAGCAGCAGGCCCGCGAACAGCAGTTGCCGCACCTCGGTCAGCCCGGGACTGCCGCTGCTGACCTGCTGGACCCGCTCGGACATCAATGCAGCCAGCTCGTGCAAACGCGCTTCCTCGCCATCCCGGCAATGCACCGCATATTGCCGCCCGCCGACCATGATTCGTACTTCTGCCATAGATCAGGCTTCGCTCCTGGCCTTTTGAAGATCGCCAATGAGCGCATCGAGCGATTTCAGCGCTGCGATTGCCTTGTCGCGTGAGAAGGGGTCGATGTCCACCGGCGGGCCATCGTCCTCGATGCTGCCGGCCGCGAGCTGCGCCTCGATTTCCTGCGCACGCGCCTCGGTCAATTCCCGCGCCAGTCCCTCGGCGCGCGTCACGGCGCGTTCCAGCCGCTCGATCGCCTGCATCATCGCCTTGCTTGCCATGAGCGAACCCTTATCACGCTCCCGAGCGAATGCAAAAACTCGTTGCGCAGCTGCGGATTGAGCGTGACGGCGCCAGAAACACCGTGCCTTTGAGGCTGTGGGGCGCCCCGCAGGTTGACGCTCGGGCCGCTAGACGACATGGAGACCGCGCGGCGACTCATGGCCCGTTCTCTCGGCGCCGGCGCGGCCGTTCATCGACCATCTTCGGTCCTTGATCGCTCTGGAGCAACACGCCTGCGGGCCAGATAAAGAAGAAGGGGCGCTCGCCCATGTCAGTCACCGAAAAGCGGCTCGCCGACGCCATTCGCGTCCTTTCCATGGACGGCGTGCAGGCCGCCAATAGCGGCCACCCAGGCATGCCGATGGGCATGGCCGATGTCGCGACGGTGCTCTTCAAGGATTATCTGAAGTTCGATCCGGCAGCGCCGGGCTGGCACGACCGCGACCGCTTCGTGCTCTCGGCTGGCCATGGCTCCATGCTGATCTATGCGCTGCTGCACCTGTCCGGCTATGCCAGGCCGACGATGGCGGACATCCGCAATTTCCGCCAGATGGGCAGCCCTTGCGCCGGCCACCCCGAGAATTTCGAGCTGGCGGGCGTTGAAGCCACCACCGGTCCGCTGGGTCAGGGCCTCGCCATGGCCGTCGGCATGGCGATGGCCGAGCGGCATCTCAATGCGACCTTCGGCGATCCGCTGGTCGATCACCGCACCTGGGTGATCGCGGGCGATGGCTGCCTGATGGAAGGCATCAACCACGAAGCAATTGGTCTTGCCGGTCATCTGGGCCTCGGGCGCCTGAATGTGCTGTGGGACGATAACAAGATCACCATCGACGGCGCTGTCAGCCTCTCCTCCAGCGAGGATGTGCTGGCCCGTTACGCCGCGACCGGCTGGCACGTGACGGCCTGCGACGGCCATGATTTCGGCGATATCCGCCGGGCGATGGATGAGGCCATGGCCGATCCGCGCCCCTCGCTTATCGCCTGCCGCACCCGCATCGGCCAGGGCGCGCCCAACAAGGCCGGCTCGCACAAGGTGCACGGATCGCCGCTGGGCGAGGACGAAATCACCGCGACCCGCGAGGCGCTGGGCTGGGATCTGCCGCCGTTCGAGCTGCCCGATGATGTGAAAGCCGCATGGGCCGAGACCGGCACGCGCGGCAAGAAGGCTCATGCCGATTGGCAGGGACGCCTTGCAAGCCATTCTGACAAGGATGAATTCGAGCGGCGCATGGCGGGCAAGCTGCCGGCCGGCTTCTCCATCCAGGCCTATCTCGATGGCCTGATCGCCGAGCCCAAGAAGGTCGCGACGCGCAAGGCCAGCGAGATGGCACTCGATGCCATCAACGTGCAGCTGCCCGAGATGTTCGGCGGCTCGGCGGACCTGACCGGCTCCAACCTGACCCAGTCCAAGGATCAGAAGGTCGCTTTCAGCCGCGACGATTACAGCGGTCGCTATGTCTATTATGGCATCCGCGAGTTCGGCATGTCCGCCGCGATGAACGGCATCGCGCTGCATGGCGGCATGATCCCCTATGGGGGCACCTTCCTCGTCTTTTCCGATTATGCGCGCAATGCCATCCGCATGTCCGCTTTGCAGCAGCTGCGCGTCGTCTATGTGATGACGCATGACAGCATTGGCCTTGGTGAGGATGGCCCCACGCACCAACCCATCGAGCATGTAATGTCGCTGCGGATGATCCCCAATCTGGAGGTCTTCCGTCCCGCCGACACCATTGAGACGGCGGAGTGCTGGGCGCTTGCGTTGCAGCAGGAATCCACGCCGTCCTTGCTGGCGCTCAGCCGCCAGAACCTGCCGCAATTGCGCACCGACGCTTCTGAAAATCTCTGTGCCAAGGGGGCCTATACCCTCGTGGCCAGCGGGACTGCGCCCAAGGTGGTGCTGATCGCTACCGGATCGGAAGTGGAGATCGCCGTGAACGCTGCCAAGCTGCTGGAAGAGAAGGGCATCTCCACCAACGTCGTCTCCATGCCCAGCATGTCGCGCTTCCTGGCGCAGGAAGAGGCCTACCGGGCTTCCGTGCTGCCGCATGGCGCGCTGCGTGTCTCGATCGAGGCCGGCACCACCTTCGGCTGGGCGACGATCACGGGAACCGATGGCATCAATATCGGTATCGACAGCTTCGGCCTCTCGGCGCCGGCGCAGGAAATTTACGATCATTTCGGGCTGAACGCCCAGAGTGTCGCGGCAAGGGTTTCCGCCGCGCTGGTTTGACTTTGAGCTAAGGAGTGCAGGACATGGCGATCAAGGTAGCAATCAACGGGTTCGGACGGATCGGGCGCCTCGTCGCGCGCGCGCTGCTGGAGCGCACTGATCATGATTTCGAGCTGGTCGCGATCAACGACCTGGGCGATGCCAAGTCGAACGCGCTGCTGTTCAAGCGGGACAGCGTGCATGGCAACTGGAAGGGCGAGGTCTCGGTCGATGGCGACAGCCTCGTCGTGGACGGCAAGCGCATCAAGGTGACGGCGGAGCGTGACCCCGCCAATCTGCCGCACGCCGAGCTCGGCGTGGTGATCGCGCTCGAATGCACCGGCATCTTCGCAGACAAGGCCAAGGCCAGCGCGCACCTGACCGCGGGCGCCAAGCGCGTCGTCATTTCCGCGCCGGCCACGGGCGTCGACAAGACCATCGTGTTCGGTGTGAACCATGATGCGCTGACCGCCGACGACATCGTCATCTCCAACGCGAGCTGCACCACCAACTGCCTCGCGCCGCTCGCCAAGGTGCTCAACGATGCGGTTGGCATCGAGAGCGGCTTCATGACGACGATCCACAGCTACACCAACGACCAGAACACGCTGGATCAGATCCACAAGGACATGCGCCGCGCCCGTGCCGCTGCGCTCTCCATGATCCCGACCACGACGGGCGCCGCCCGCGCCGTGGGCGAGGTCCTGCCGGAGCTCAAGGGCAAGCTGGACGGCTCCTCGGTGCGCGTGCCGACGCCGAACGTGTCGGTTGTCGACCTCAAGTTCATCGCCAAGCGCGACACGACGAAGGAAGAGGTCAACAGCCTGCTCAAGGCTGCTGCCGACAACGGCCCGCTCAAGGGCGTGCTGGGTTATTCGGACGAGCCGCTGGTCTCCATCGACTATAATGGCGATCCGCGCAGCTCCACCGTCGACAGCCTCGAGACGGCGGTCATCGACGGCAAGCTCGTGCGCGTGCTGAGCTGGTACGACAATGAGTGGGGCTTCTCGAACCGCATGATCGACACCAGCAAGGTTGTTGCTGGCCTGATCTGAGGATTGCGGAACACCGCTGACATTTCTTCGGGCCGGGCATGTTCACACACGCTCGGCCCGATTCACGCATGGGAGAGTGACGACGTGGCCAAACCCTTCAAGACGCTGGACGACATGGGCGATATCGCCGGCAAGGCCGTGCTGGTCCGTGAGGATCTGAACGTGCCGATGTTGGAAGGTTCGGTGAGCGACGACACGCGCCTGCGGGCCGCCGTGCCGACACTGCTGGAACTGGCGGACCGGGGCGCGAAAGTGCTGATCCTCGCGCATTTCGGTCGCCCCAAGGGCCAGAAGTCGCCCGATCTCTCGCTCAGCCTCGTCACGCGCGGGCTGAGCCAGGTGCTGGGTCGCGACGTGCAGTTCATTCCCGATTGCCAGGGCGAAGCGGCGGCTGCCGGGATTGCGGTGATGCGGGGCGGCGACATCGCCATATTGGAAAACACCCGCTTCCATGCGGGCGAGGAGAAGAATGATCCGGCGCTTGCCGACGCGATGGCCGCGCTGGGTGACATGTACGTCAATGACGCCTTTTCCGCCGCTCATCGCGCGCACTGCTCCACCGAGGGCCTTGCGCATCGCCTGCCGTCCTTCGCCGGCCGCTCGATGGAGAAGGAACTGGACGCGCTTGAGGCCGCGCTGGGCCAGCCGGAAAAGCCGGTCGCGGCGGTTGTGGGCGGCGCCAAGGTTTCGACCAAGCTTGCCGTGCTCGAGAACCTCGTCGCCAAGGTCGACCATCTGATCATCGGTGGCGGCATGGCCAATACCTTCCTCGCGGCGCGCGGCGTTGACGTGAAGAAGTCGCTGTGCGAGCATGATCTGGTCGATACGGCCAATGAGATTTTCGAGAAGGCCGAAGCGGCGGGCTGCACGCTGCACCTACCCTATGATGTCGCCGTCGCGACCGAATTCGCTGCCAATCCCGCCAGCTACCGCGTGTGCAACGTGAACGAGCTGGCCGATGGCGAAATGATCCTCGACGTGGGACCGGCGGCCGTCGAGGCGCTGGCGGACGTTCTCAAGACCTGCAAGACCCTGGTGTGGAACGGCCCGCTCGGCGCGTTCGAGCTGACGCCCTTCGACACGGCCACCGTTGCGCTGGCCCGCACCGCCGCGGCGCTGACGGCGGAAAGTTCGCTGGTGTCAGTTGCCGGCGGCGGCGATACGGTCGCCGCCCTCAATCATGCCGGCGTGGCTGCGGATTTCTCGTTCGTCTCGACCGCAGGCGGCGCCTTCCTGGAGTGGATGGAAGGCAAGGAACTGCCGGGCGTCGCGGCGCTTACGCGCGGTTGATCAACGCGAGCGAGCGGGAGCCGTTGGCGCCCGCTCGTTCATCAGCGGAATGATTACGCGGTTGAGTTGATCGAGGTCGAAGGCGCCGGTGGCGGCATAACGAACGCGTCCGTCGCGCCCGATCACGAAGTTTGTGGGGAGCGCGCCCAGATGGCGATAGGGGCCTTTCACCCGTCGAACCATCGGGATGGTCATCCCGGCCAGCATTTTCTTGAGCTTGGGGAGCGGCACGGAATCTTCTGTCGCCACGGCAAAAACGCGCAGCCCCTTGTCCTTCAGGATGTCGTGAAAGGCGTCCAACGTCGGCAGTTCCTTGATGCATGGTCCGCACCATGTCGCCCAGAAATTGAGGACGACGACTTGCCCTTTGAGATCGGCCAGCGAAACCGAGCTTCCATCAGCCAGCATCAGCGTGAACGCTGGCGCTAGGTCGCCCACCTTGATCTTTTGAGCGTGGGCTGGCCGGGCCACGCTCATGCCGATGATCGCAATCAGTGCGGCAACGGCCGCGAATTTTGAGCGCATCGATCGTCCCCCCTTCCAACCATCTTTCGTTCCGGGCAGTGCGCCCGTCAAGATGGTTGACCGGCTTGCAATATGCGGCGCAGGCGCGGCATAGGCGTGCCACACAGCACCGCCGATTTTGGCACCACTTCGAAAAACAGGACAGGATGATGCAGGACTCCGACATGACCGAGAAGATTGCCAAGGGGCAGGGCTTCATTGCCGCGCTCGACCAGAGCGGCGGTTCCACGCCCAAGGCGCTGAAGGGCTATGGGATCGAAGAAAACGCCTATTCGGGCGATGAAGAGATGTTCGGCCTGATCCACCAGATGCGTAGCCGCATCATCACCTCGCCCGCCTTCACCGGCGAGAAGGTGCTGGGCGCCATCCTGTTCGAGAAGACCATGGACGGCACCGTGGACGGCAAGCCGACGCCGGCCGCGCTCATCGAACGCGGCGTCGTGCCGTTCATCAAGATCGACAAGGGCCTGGAAGACGAGGCCAATGGCGTGCAGATGATGAAGCCGATGCCGGAGCTGGACGCGTTGCTTAAGCGCGCCAAGAGCCTTGGCGTGTTCGGCACCAAGGAGCGCTCGGTTGTCAATCTCGCCAACCGCGAGGGGATTGCCGCCATCGTCAAGCAGCAGTTTGAGATTGGCCAGCAGGTGCTGGCGGCGGGCCTGATGCCGATCATCGAGCCGGAAGTGAACATCAAGAGCGCCGAGCGGGCGCAGGCCGACCAGATCCTGCTGGAGGAAATCCTCAAGGCGCTCGATGCACTGCCCGAGGGTCAGCAGGTGATGCTCAAGCTCTCGATTCCCGAGAAGGCCGGTCTGTTCGGTCCGCTGGTCGATCATCCCAAGGTGCTGCGCGTCGTCGCGCTTTCGGGCGGTTACAAGCGCCCCGAGGCGTGCGCCGAACTGGCGAAGAATCGCGGCATGATCGCCAGCTTCAGCCGGGCTCTGCTGGAGGATCTGCGTCATCAGATGAGCGATGAGGCGTTCAACGCCTCGCTCGCCAGCGCGATCGACGAGATCTACGAAGCCTCGACGGACAAGGTCGCGGCCTGACGCGCACGACGGGGCGGCGCCCAATTGCGCCGCCTGCGGTCTCCACCCGATGACAGAGGAAGGGCGGCTCCCTATCTTGGGCGAGCTGCCCTTTTTCATCTGGAGGATGACCATGACCGCGACGACGACTGCATTGGACGAAATTCCGCTCAAGACCATCAAGGGCGATGATGCGTCGCTGGGCGATTACGCCGGCAAGGTGCTGCTGATCGTCAACGTGGCGTCCAAATGCGGCCTCACCCCGCAATATGAGGGGCTGGAAGCGCTCTATCGCAAATATAAGGACGATGGCCTGGTCGTGCTGGGCTTTCCCGCCAATGACTTTGCGGGGCAGGAGCCGGGCTCTAACGAGGAGATCGAGAGCTTCTGCACGACTAATTTCGGCGTGGACTTCCCCATGTTCGAGAAGGTGGTCGCCACCGGGCCGGACAAGCACCCGCTGTTCGCGGCCCTGACGCAGGCGCAGCCGGAGGCGCGCAACGATGGCGCGTTTCGCGAGCGCCTCAAAAGCGGCAACCGCACGCCGAACGATCCGCCGGAACTGCTCTGGAATTTCGAGAAATTCCTCGTCGGGCGCGACGGCACGGTGCTGGCGCGCTTCTCCCCGGATACCAAGCCGGACAATGGCGATCTCGTTGCCGCGATCGAGGCGGCGTTGTCGGGTTCCGCTGCCGCCGGTTGACCGCGCGGCCACCGGGCTTATGGGGGCGGAATGACCGAGACCACACAGGCGCTCAGCCTTCCGCCCTGCCAGCTCTACCTGATCTCCCCGCCGGTGATCGGCGAGGATTTCGCCGCTCGCCTTGCCGAGGCGCTGGACGGTGGCAGTGTCGCCGCGTTTCAGCTTCGCCTCAAGGGCGTGAGCGAGGAAGAAGTCGCGCGGCTGGCCGAACCGCTCCAGCGCCTGTGCGCGGAGCGGGATGTCGCCTTCATCGTAAATGACAGCATCGCGCTGGCCCAGCGCCTCGGCGCCGATGGCGTTCATCTGGGGCAGGGGGATGGGGATCCTCGCGAGGCCCGACGCGTGCTCGGCCCGTCCGCTCAGATCGGCGTGACCTGTCATGACAGCCGCCACATGGCGATGGAAGCCGGGGAAGCTGGGGCTGATTATGTCGCGTTCGGGGCCTTCTATCCCACCACCACCAAGGAGGTGAGCCACCATGCGGAACCGGACCTGCTGCGCTGGTGGTCGTCCATCTTTGAAATTCCCTGCGTTGCCATCGGCGGCATCACTGCCGACAATGCGGCGCCGTTGGTCCAAGCCGGTGCCGATTTTCTCGCGCTGAGTGGCGCGGTGTGGAACCACCCTGATGGGCCGCGCGCCGGTGTTGCCGCCTTTGCGAAAGTGCTTGGGTGATCCTGACACGCGGGCTTTCCGCCCTTGGCATCGCGGCCCTGTGCGTGGCGGCGGGGCTGATGGGTGCGCCCGCCGTGGCCGGTGAACCGACCGAGACCGCCCAGATCGTCCTCCCATCCAGCCTGCCGATCGCGCGCGATGGCTGGGTGACCGACGCTGCGGCGCTGTTCACGCCCGATCAGCGGCACCAGATCGAGCGCCGCCTGGTCGCGCTGCAGGCCGCGACCGGGCGGGAGGCCATCGTCGTCACGGTGCCGTCCCTCGATGGGCAGGACATCGCCGGCTATGCAAGCGAGCTTGGCGATCGCTGGGCCGTGGGTGCGCCGGGGGCGGAGGGGATCGTGATCCTGCTCGCGCCGAGAGAACAGCTGGTCCGCATCGCGGTCGGGCAGGGCCTTGCCGCCGCCATTCCGGACGATGACTGCCAAGCGATCATAGACACGCTAATGCTGCCACAGTTTCGCAACGGACTTTTCGAGGCCGGTCTGGTGGCTGGGATCGCCGAACTGGAAGGCCGGCTCTAGCGACGTCGGATCAGGCGTCGCCGACCACCATGTCCCTGGTCGGCTCGCCCGAATGCTTGAGCATGTCTGCGATGAAGATTTGCATGTTGTGCAGGGACTCATCGTAATTCTTGTCGATCACCGACATGCGGACAAGCAACCCGTCGGCAAGGTAGCCGGCGATATTGGCCTTGGTCATCGCGATGCGCTGCGCGAGCCAGCTCTGCGGGAAGTCGGGGCCGATCCGCGTCCAGTACAGGATGTTCTCGTTGCGCGAGCCGAGCACCGCCGTCACCGACCGGGCCGGAATGATCATTTGGCGGCCGGCGACATCAACCGGCAAATCCAGTGACTCGCTGCGATCGATTGAGAAACCGCCAGCATAATAGCAGATTTCCGGCCGATGGAGCTGGACGTTGTTCAACTGCTTGCTGTTGTAAGCAGCCAGGAACATCACGCCCACGCCCTTGGAATTGACGTAGGTGCGCGTGAGAATGTGTTGATAGAGCTTGTCGGCCAGGTCGCTCTCTGGCGGCAGCACGAGCTCGCTGACGGGCAGCGTCTTCCAATCGCCGAATGCCTTGGGGAACAGGGCCTCAAACTGCTTGTCGGAGAGGTCGCGGTAACGCTGATGCGGCTCGCGCGCGATGGCAAGGCCGCTCACGGCCAGCATCGCACCGCCCATGAGGAGATGGCGGCGGCTGAGCGAGCGCCGCGTGGGCTCGCTCTCATCCGAAACTGAATTCACGTCGTCCGCTGCCACTGCACCCTCATTCCTTGGCTCTGCCGCGCAGAATAGCAGCTAAGAGCGGATTTCCAAACTGCAAGCGCCATAGCGGCAAATTCCTGCCAAAGCCTTTCTGTCCCGGCGTCTCCACATGGTCATCCCAGGCCCGGATGCCTGCCTTCTTGTCTTAACCGGCGGATTTCGTTAAGGAGCCGCTGTTCCGGCGCGGTTTTCCAACTGCCCGGGCGCCCTGACAGTCCTGGATTTTCACTGTCCAAGGATAGACGCTGGTCGGCGAGGTTTCGCCCACCGGCGCTTTGTGCGTTGCGGCGTTTTGGTTGGTTTTTCAGCGGCTTTGGCCGCAATGAGGTGGTGATGTTCGACAGTCTGAGCGATCGGCTCGGTGGGGTGTTCGAGAAGCTTCGGGGGCGCGGCGCGCTGACCGAGGCGGACGTTCGTGCCGCGATGCGCGAGGTCCGAATCGCCCTGCTGGAAGCCGACGTCGCCTTGCCGGTCGTGCGCGCGTTCGTCGACAAGGCGACCGAGCGCGCGGTGGGGTCGGACGTTCTGCGCTCGGTCACGCCGGGGCAGATGGTCGTCAAGATCGTCTCCGACACGCTGACCGAGACATTGGGCGCCGAGACCAGCGAGTTGTTGATCGACGTGACGCCACCGGCCGTCATCATGATGGTCGGCCTGCAGGGCTCGGGCAAGACCACGAGCACGGCCAAGCTCGCCAAGCGCCTCAAAGAAAAAGAGCGCAAGAAGGTGCTGATGGCGTCGCTCGACGTCAATCGCCCGGCGGCGCAGGAGCAGCTCGCCGTCCTCGGCACGCAGACCGATGTCGCGACGCTGCCGATCGTGCCCGGTCAGCAGCCGGTGGATATTGCCCGCCGCGCGCTCCAGTCCGCGAAGCTGCAGGGCTTCGACGTGCTGATGCTGGACACGGCCGGCCGCCTGCATGTCGATCAGGCGCTGATGGACGAGATGAAAGCGGTCGCGGATGTCGCGACGCCGGCTGAAATCCTGCTGGTCGTCGATAGCCTGACCGGCCAGGACGCCGTCAACGTCGCCAAGAGCTTCACCGAGCAGGTGCCGCTGACCGGCGTCGTCCTCACCCGCATGGACGGCGATGCGCGTGGGGGTGCCGCGCTCTCCATGCGTGCCGTCACCGGCCAGCCGATCAAGTTCGCGGGCACCGGCGAAAAGCTCGATGCCATCGAGCCCTTCCATCCCGCGCGGGTCGCGCAGCGCATCCTTGGTATGGGCGACGTCGTCAGCTTGGTCGAGCGGGCGGCGGAGACGATCCAGCAGGAAGATGCCGACAAGCTGGCCAAGCGCATGGCTGCCGGCAAGTTCGATCTTAACGATCTGCGCGCCCAGCTCAGCCAGATGCAGCGCATGGGCGGCCTCGGCATGCTCGCGGGTATGATCCCCGGCCTCAAAAAGGCGCAGGCGCAGATGACCAATGCCGGCGTCAACGACAAGACACTCGTTCACCTCGATGCGCTCATCGGCTCGATGACGCTCAAGGAACGGGAGAAGCCGGAATTGCTCAACGCCAAGCGCAAGATCCGCGTGGCCAAGGGCGCCGGTCTTCAGGTGCAGGACGTCAACCGTCTCCTCAAGATGCACAAGGAGATGGAAACCGCGATGAAGAAGATCAAGAAAATGGGCGGTCTCAAGGGACTGGCCAAGATGTTTGCGGGCGGCGGTAGCGGCGGCGGGCTGGGCGGTTTGCTCGGCGGTGGCGGCGGTGCGCCGGGAGCGGGGCAGGGCGATCTCAGCGCCCTCAAGGGACTTCCGGGGATGCCGGACATGCCCAAGCTTCCGCCGGGTTTTCAGAATTTTCTCAAGAAGTAACGTAACGAATTTCAGGTTCAGAGTTCAGAAGAAAGGTAAGGTAAGTTACAGATGGCAACCAGCATTCGCCTGTCGCGCGGTGGCTCCAAGAAGCGCCCCTATTACAAGATCGTGGTGACGGACAGCCGCTCGCCGCGCGATGGCCGCTTCATCGAGCGCATCGGCAGCTACAACCCGCTGCTCGCTAAGGATGACGCCAACCGCGTTGTGCTCGACACCGAGCGCGCCAAGCACTGGGTAAGCGTCGGCGCGCAGCCGACCGATCGTGTCGCCCGCTTCCTCGATGCCGCAGGCGTCAAGGAGCGCGCCGCGCGCAACAACCCCAACAAGGCAGAGCCGGGCCAGAAGGCCAAGGACCGCGCCGAGGACAAGGCCACCAAGCTGGCCGAGGCCGAGGAAGCCCGCAAGGCTGCGGAAGAAGCCGCCAATGCTCCGGCTGAAGAGCCGGCTGCTGAAGCACCCGCCGAGGAAGCACCCGCTGCCGAGGCTGCCGCTGAAGAGCAGGCCGAGGGCTGATTTTGCCCGTGGATCGTCCCGTCACGCTCGCGGCTGTCATCGGCGCGCATGGCGTGACGGGAGAAGTGCGTCTCAAGCTCTTCGGCGATGGGCCGGAGAGCTTGAAGCGCTACCAGAGCTTCGAGGCGGGCGGTCGCACCCTCACGCTCAAGACGGTGCGCGATGGCCCGAATGGCGCCGTCGCGCGCTTTGCGGAAATTGCCGACCGCAATGCCGCCGAAGCCTTGCGCGGCGTGGAACTCACCGTTCCGCGCTCAGCGCTGCCCCCGCTCGAACCCGGCGAATATTATCATGTCGATTTGATCGGCCTGTCCTGCGTTGCCGAATCGGCTGAAGCGGTGGGGACGGTCGTGGCTGTCGAGAATTTCGGGGCCGGTGACGTCATCGAAATCGAGAAGCCCGGCGGAAAACGGTTCATGGTCCCCATGCAGCCGGAAGCGGTGCTCGACTGGAACGAGGAAAGACTTGTCCTGAGCAGTCTTTTCCTTGCAGACTGACAGGACGTTCCGCTTCGGCGAATGAGGACGGGCCTCTTGCTTGCCCACATGGGTCGGTCTCGATCGATCACCTCCAAGAGCGCAGGGCCGCATGAACGCGATTATTTTGGACAATGAGGGTATTGGCTGCCTGCCCGCGCCGGATTGTCCCTTGTGCGGCGAATCGGGCACTCAGCACTATCGCGATCTGCGCGATCCGATGTTCGGCGCGCCGGGACGCTGGGGGCTGAGGATCTGTCGGAACCCGCACTGCGGCTCGGGATGGATCGACCCCATGCCAACGCCACAGAGCCTGGCGACGCTCTATCAATCCTACCATACCCATGACCAGGCGCCGGTGATCGTGGCGCCGGAGGGGGCCGCCTCGCATGCGCCGGCTCTGCGCTATCGGCTTTTGGGCCTGCTGCCCTGGTGGAAGCATCATTACCAGTCGGGCCTCAATTACTTCGCGCATCGCACGCCCGGCGTCATGCTGGATGTCGGCTGCGGGTCCGGTGGTTTCCTGCGGTCCATCGTCGAGGCGGGCTGGAGCGCCGTCGGCATCGACTTCGATGAACAGGCGGTCGCCGTGGCGTCGCAGGTGCGCGGCGCACAGGTGTTCGCGACCGATATTTTCGATCCGCGATTCGACGGGAAAAGGTTCGACGGCATCCTGCTCGACAATGTCATCGAGCATGTGCCCGAGCCGGGTCGCACGATCGCGCGGTGCAGTGAATTGCTCGCACCCGGCGGGCGGCTGGTGATGATCACGCCGAACGTCGACGCGCTAGGGCACCGCCATTTTGGCGAACATTGGCGGGGGCTGGAAACGCCCCGGCATCTGCATCTGTTCACCAGGCGCGCCCTGAGAAAACTCGCGGTCAGCAATGGTCTGCGGTCTGCCAAGGTTTTTGCCAAGCCCAGCTCGCGGCAGTTCAATTTCATGGTGGGCGCGTCGGAAGAGATCATGCGGACGCGCGGGCTGCGCACGAGGCGCTGGCCGGTCGCGAAACGTCTCCTGCGGGTCAAGTCTCTTTTCTCTGCGCTTCTGGGCGGTGGGGAGGCCGAATTTCTGGTGTGTATCGCCGATCGTCCCGCACGTCCCAAATCCCGCTGATCGCCTTTAAATCATGACCTTCACCGCACAGATCCTCACTTTGTATCCGGAGATGTTTCCCGGGCCGCTCGGCATTTCGCTCGCCGGTCGGGCGCTGGGGGAGGGGGCGTGGTCCTGCGCACCCATCCAGATCCGCGACTTCGCGACGGACAAGCACAGGAGCGTGGACGATACGCCGGCAGGCGGCGGGGCAGGCATGGTGCTGCGCGCCGATGTGCTGGCACGCGCTGTCGACCATGCGCTGGATGCGCGCCCGGATCTGCCGGTTCTGGCGATGACGCCGCGCGGAACGCCGATCACGCAGGCACGGGTTCGCACGCTGGCCGAGGGGCCGGGCGTCACGATTCTGTGCGGGCGCTTCGAAGGCTTTGACGAACGCCTGTTCGAAGGGCGGCCGATCGAGCAGGTGTCGATGGGCGACATCATCCTCTCCGGTGGAGAAATCGGCGCTTTCATGCTGCTGGATGCTTGCATTCGCCTGCTTCCCGGCGTAATGGGCGCGGCTTCTAGCGGTGTCGAGGAGTCGTTCGAGAACGGCCTCCTTGAATATCCGCAATATACCCGACCTCAAGAGTGGGAAGGGCGTATGATCCCTGAAGTGTTGCGATCGGGGGATCATGCGAAGATCGCCGCCTGGCGGAAACAACGGGCGGAGGATGACACACGGTTACGCAGGCCGGACCTCTGGGAGCGTTACAGGAACGCTCGGGACTGACCTGCCTCTGGCGCGCGACGCAGACGAAGGAAGACAGGACAGATGAACCTGCTGCAGACCATTGAGGCGGAAAACATTGCCGCCATCTCCAAGGATATTCCGGATTTCCGTCCGGGCGACACGCTGCGCGTGGGCGTGAAGGTCGTCGAAGGCGACCGCACCCGCGTGCAGAACTTCGAGGGCGTGTGCATCGCGCGCTCGAACAAGGGCATGGGCTCCAACTTCACCGTGCGCAAGATCAGCTTCGGTGAGGGCGTTGAACGCGTGTTCCCACTTTACTCGCCGAACGTGGACAGCGTCACGGTCGTCCGCAAGGGCGTCGTGCGTCGCGCCAAGCTCTATTATCTGCGTGGCCGCACCGGCAAGCGTGCGCGTATCGCCGAGCGTCGCGACACCCGCGAAGAGGCATAAGCCTTACGGGCGCGGTGACGCGCCCAAAGCCATCAGGCGATGGCGAGCGATCATCCCGCGGGATGATGTGAGCGGAGGCCCCAGGGCCTCCGTTTTCGTTTGTGGGATGCTGGCATCGCGCCGCATTTGCGGCGGGCCGGGGAAAGTTCGCTTTCTATTCTCGCCTGGCGCCGCCATCATGGCCCGATGAGCCAAGCCGATGCGATCGCGCTGGAGAGCGTTGCCAAGAGTTTCGATGGCGGTCGGACCTTCGCCACGCATGATGTCGATCTGCATATTGCAGCGGGCACCTTCGTGGCGCTCGCGGGCGCCTCCGGCTCGGGCAAGACGACGCTGCTCAAGTGCATCAACCGGCTGATCGAGCCGGACAGCGGTATCGTCCGCATCCACGGCGAGCCGGTGAATGACCGGCCCGCTTATGAAGTGCGGCGGGAGATCGGCTATGTGTTTCAGGGCATCGGCCTGTTTCCGCATCTGAGCGTCGCCGAGAATATTGGTCTGACGCCGCGCCTGCTCGGCTGGCCGGCGCAGGATGTCGCCCGCCGCGTGGCCGAGCTGCTGGCGCTGGTCGAACTGCCCGAGGATTATGGCGTGCGCATGCCGGATGCGCTCTCGGGCGGTCAGCGGCAGCGGGTCGGGATCGCGCGAGCGCTGGCGGCAAGGCCCGGCATCTTGCTGATGGACGAGCCGTTCGGGGCGCTCGACCCGATCACCCGCGACACGCTCGGCCGCGCCTGCCGCCGCCTGCACGAGACGCTGGGCCTCACCACCGTGCTGGTGACCCACGACGTCTTCGAGGCCGTGCTGCTCGCCGACCGGATCGTCATGCTGGAGGGCGGTCGGATCATTGCCGACGATACCCCGCACCGGCTGCTGACCGATCCGCCCAACGAGGCCGTGCGCGCGCTGATGGCGATGCCGATGCGGCAGGCCGAACAGGTCCGCCGCCTGATCGCCGTCGGGCCGGACGGGACCGGCTGAGCGATGGACAGCTCCCTCTCCAGCGCGCTGCGCGTGCTCCCGGAATATCTGGGCTTTCATGTGCTGCTGAGCGCGGCCGCGCTGGGGCTGGGCATCCTGCTCAGCCTGCCGCTGGCCATCGCCGCAAGCCGCAGCGCGCGACTGCGCTGGCCGGTCCTTTCCTTCGTCAGCCTCGTGCAGACCATACCGGGGCTGGCTCTGATGGCGCTGTTCTACCCCCTATTGCTGGCGCTCTCCCTGCTCTCTTTGCGGCTGACCGGGCAGGGCTTCTCGGCGCTCGGCTTCCTGCCGGCGCTGCTGGCGCTGACCCTTTACTCCATGCTGCCGATCGTGCGGAACATCGTCACCGGCATCACTACGCTCGATCCGGCGCTGATCGAGGCGGCGCATGGCGTCGGCATGACCGACCGGCAGCGCCTCTTGCAGGTCGAGATGCCGCTGGTCGCCCCGGTCGCCATGGCCGGGGTGCGGACCGCCGCCGTCTGGGTGATCGGCACTGCCACGCTGGCGACGCCGGTCGGGCAGACCAGCCTTGGCAATTATATCTTCTCCGGCCTCCAGACCGAGAATTGGATGTGGGTGCTGTTCGGCTGCGGCGTCTCTGCGGCACTGGCGCTGGCCGTGGATCAACTCCTCGGTCTGATCGAGACGGGGATCGCCCGGCGCGCGCGCAGGCGCATCTGGGCCGGCGGGCTGATCCTGTGCCTCGGCATCGCCACGGCGGCGGCCAGCGTGTTCGCCCCGGCAACGAAGGGCGGCTACGTCATCGGCGCCAAGAACTTTACCGAGCAATACATCCTCGCCGATCTTATCGGCCAGCGGCTGGCGGATGAGGGCGGGACGGCCACCGTGCGCAGCGGGCTGGGATCGGCAGTGGTCTTCCGGGCACTCGCGCAGGGCGATGTGGACGTCTATGTCGATTATTCCGGCACGGTCTGGGCCAATGTGATGGGCCGTACCGATCAGCCCGGGCGCGCTGCGATGCTGGCGCAGATGGCCGAGTGGCTGAAGCGCGAACATGGCGTGACGCTGGTCGGCCCGCTCGGCTTCGAGAATGCCTATGCGCTGGCGATGCGGGCCGACAAGGCGCAGCAACTCGGCATCCGCTCGATTGTCGACCTCGCGCCCTACGCCCCGCGGTTTGTCATGGGCGGCGATTTCGAGTTCTTCACGCGGCCGGACTGGACGTCGCTGACCGAGGGCTATGGCCTGCGCTTCGCACGGACGCGTGAGTATCAATCCACCTTCATGTATCGGGCGGTGAAGGATGGGGATGTCGATGTGATCTCCGCCTTTTCAAGCGACGGGCGCATCGCGGCGGACAATCTGCTGGTGCTCGCCGATCCGCTGGAGCGCATCCCGCCCTATGACGCGATCGTAATGGTGGCGTCCGGCCGCGAGACGGATGCGCGGCTGATGGCGGCGCTCAAACCGCTGATCGGCGCCATTCCGGTCGAGCGGATGCGCGCGGCCAATCTGATGGTGGATCGCCCGGATCGTCCGGTTGCCCCGGCCGTCGCTGCCCGGTGGCTGATGGAGAAAGAGGCAGAGCCGAGCGACCAATAATCGCGCCCCAATCATCGCCCGCCAATAATCGGAGGGCGGCCTACCTTTGCTCTTGGCCGGCTGCATCAAAACTGATAGCGGACCTTTCCACGCACCCGTAGCTCAGCTGGATAGAGCGTTGCCCTCCGAAGGCAAAGGCCACTGGTTCGAATCCAGTCGGGTGCACCACTTCCGTTCAGCTTTGGGCACCATCCCCCCGGGGGTTTGGGAGGCAATCAGCGCGCGCTGCAATGCCGAGTTCGGACCGGATATGCGAATGTTGCGATCTCCCACTTCCACGCGGTCAACCAACAGCCTGACATATTCGCGGCGGAGTTTGGGGTCTGGGCCGCACAGCTTGCTTCGCAGGATTTCGCCGAACTGCGTCACGATGGCGGGTGTGATTTTGTGATTTCCAGCATCAAGCTGGCGCTCCAGCACAGCAATGTCCGCCTCCGCACTGATTCGCTGGGCGCGAATATTGTTTAGTTCGACAGCAATCTGCGGATCGTCGGCGCTGCATATCCCGTTGCGCACCAGTTTAATGACACTTGCGCTTTCACCGTCGAGTTGGGTCAGGCGCGTACGAAGACGCTTAAGCTTGGCCTCACGCTCGGCGAGCGCGGTGGCGGAACGATCGAGCCATGTTTGCAGCAACGCGTGGAGCCGCTCGGGTACCGTGAGCTGTTCTGCGACGGCATCGACAACGATGTCATCGAGCATTTGCATGGGAACTCGACGCCCCTTGCAGGCAGTCGGGCCCTTCTTCACCCGGGCGGCACAGCCGTAATAGGCATATCGACCGGACTTGCCCGTGACGGCTCCCATGCCCGCGCCGCAGCCATCCCCGCCACAGCCACACACAGCGAGGTTGGTCAGCAACTTGATATTGGTTTTGACTGCGGCCTCCCCCATGCGCGGATCCCGGTCGGCCATCTGTTTGCGGACGGCGTAAAAGACCTCCTCGCTGACGACAGGCGGCACCGGGATGGGAGCCCATTCCGATTCCGGTCGCGCTTCTCCGGTTCGGGAGTCGCGCCGATTATACAGTACGTAGCCGATGTAAGCGGTGTTGGTCAGGATGCCGTGCACGTTTGATACGCTGAACAGCTTGCCCCGAATGCGCTCGCCTCGCGCGGTCAGTGCTCCGCCAAGGTAGTGATGCCAATCGGACCGTCGGCTGTGCCATTAAGATAGGCATCGAAGATGTAGCGCACCAATTCCACCGTCTCCGGGTCGTGCTCCAACTTCTTGCGGTCTTTGCCGCGTGGCTGAGGCGCTACATAAGTGCGGAATCCAAGCGGCGGAGTCTGACCGTTCCAATACCCCGCGAGGGCGTTCGCAATCATCGTGCGACGGACGTGCTTGCCGTTCTCAGCAGAATGATATTCGTCGAAGATGGCCAACATGGCGACGGCCATGTCGGATGCTGGATCGTCGCCGAAGTTCTGTGTTATCGAGACAATGCGAACCTTCCGGCGACGCAGGCGCTCCCGGTATTGCATGAAATCGAGCGCGTTGCGGAACAGGCGCGAGAGCGAATGGACGAGGATGACGTCGACAGGGCATTCATCGGCTTCGGCGAGCGAGATCATCTCCCGGAAAGCACGTCGCTCATCATCGGTGGCGCTTCCAGCTTCGGAAAATACCCGAACGCACGCGGCGCCGTTTTCTTCTATCCAGCGCTCGGCGCTGGCAATTTGATCCGGGAGCGACAGATCGTTTCTCTCCTGGCGTGTTGTCGATACCCGCGCGTAAACGAAAACGCGTTTTTCCCGGAAATCCAGCTGCATGCGTCGCCCCTTCGTGGTTCCGCTTCAGTTCACTGATCGAAGAGAGCGGAGATTTCAGCGCCAAGGAGCCGGTCCAGCACGGCAACCTCCTCGTCTAGAACGAACATAGAACAAGAAAGCGCGCTGTGCACCTGATATTGTCTCCGTCCACCCGCATTGGCGGACTCATTCCCCTCGCTTGCGCTGGCAGGCGCGACCGGTTGCTCATGAGGGTTGGACGGGATCGGCATGAATTATTTCATGCCGATCTCCGCCTCTGAATGCTGCGCGACCCATGTGCACTTTGTGCGACGCGCGCTCAATTGGTCAGCGGCTCAGGCGGACCTCTGGCAAGACATCCAGAAGGTGGAAGGTTTTACGCTCCGAGTTGATGTCGCCTTCGAAATCCCCGATCTCTCTCGGTCCGAGCACGGTCAGCCACGCCATAGCTGCATCGATTTCCGGTACAGCCTGATTATCAAACCGCTCCATTTGCGGCTTCCCGCCCGATTTCGCGCCATAGGCCGCGTCGTCCAACACGAGACGGCGATACGAATCCAGCAGCATCTTGATGTGGGTTTTGGCGCCGAGCGGCATGGCAGCGATGTCGAAGCCTGGCATGTGCTCTAGATCGAACGACAGATCGCCCCCTACCTCAAAGGATGTGGCGGCTCGATTGAACTTGTCTCGAAGGCAAACCGCTGACTGCACGAAGCGGCATATACTCACGGCGGCACATTCTACTGGTCCCAGACCCGAGTATCGCGCGGCAGTGGCGAGCTTTGACGTGATATCGATGGAATCCCTCGACACGTCGCTGCGGGAGATTGACGAAATGGTCGTAGGCGTATTGGGAAAGAAGTGAGCAGAGGCTTCGAGCTTTTCGCGAGCGGACTCCATGATCCGATCGAGTCGACGACGCAATTTAACGACCTGCCGGGGCGACAACTTGGCGAGCCTTTGCTCGACCAGCTGTCCAACCCTTTTTGCAACAACACCCTTGACCTTCGCATAGCTCGGCGGAGCGACAGGTTTTCCAGGCCTCCGTTCAGCGATGCGTTGGCGGCGATGCGCATCTCGCTCGGTGCGCGTCATGTAGCCCTTGAGGCAGTGTTTCGCGTCTTCCTTGACCTTCTTGAATATGGTGTTGAGTCCGCTCGCCCGGATATAGCCCTTGACCCGCTCAACCAAGCCGAAAACGGGTTCCACCATTGCCAGATGAACATCTGCGATCGTCGACTGGACGTCCCGCGCGTTGAAGATCACTGTCTGGACGAAGATGAGATCAAGGCACGCCCGAATCGTTAATTCACCGGGCGGGCCCGATTTTCGCAGGTGCCAGAGCGCCGTTCTGTGATGCCCAGCCATCACGCGGAGATAGAAGGAGCGCTCCCCTTCGTCGGCTGACCTCGCCAGCAATAGCAGGGTTGCGGAGTGGTCCCGAAGCGCCGGAGCGCCACAAAAGCCGGTCCAGGTCTGCTCCACGAGCGCGATCAGACTCGCGTCCTGCCCTGCATGGATGAGTTTCTCGTTCGCAAGCGATACCGGATAGTCTTCGAGCCTGATCAGATGCTGCGGGATTGGAAGTTCGCGCGCGCGCAGTGCCGCCGGAGGAAGGCTGCGCAGATCCTTCAATGACAGATCAAAGAGCAGTTGATCGAGGTCATCAGGATCACATCCGTTAAGCTCAGCAGCCTCTGATACTTTTCGTATAAATTCATCGAAATCGGCCGGATCGGGTACTCTGGTCACGATGGAGGTGAGCCAGCGGAGGTCGATCAGATTGTAGGTCCGTTTTTTTTCGCGAACGCTTGCCTTCGGACTTCTTCATTTCCAGTTTCTCAGTTGTTCATCCAAGCTGTCGAGTTCGCGTGCAGCCTGATCGAGAATTTGCTCGTACTGGTTCACTTCCAGTTCGAGAGCGTCGATATGGCTGCCAGTGAGAGTACCTTCGGCATGGGCCTTCTCGACGCGGCGCTCGGCCTCGGCGCAACGCTGCATCTTCTCCTCAAGCGCTTGTAACAAATCATTAAGTGCCATCATTTTTTCCTTTCGACGGAATGCGCAAATCGCGGGTTGCCGCCGACTTTGCGCAGCCACTCGTAGGCTTCGCCACGAGTGCTCACAGAGGGCGGATCGAGTTCAAAGGCGCGGATGGCCTCCGAAATCAGATAGATTTGCCGGCTCGTCGGCGGCTTGCGGCGCCAGGCGGCGCGAGGATTGCGGCTCGCCTCGGACTTCGAGAACGCCTCCACCTCAGCATGATACAGGTCGCGATGCCATTGCCACCGCAGCAGCGCCCCCTGCTCGCGAAAGGGCGCGCTGATATTCGCGTCCGAAAGAATGGCGACGATCAGATCGACCAGCGATCCACCACTGCCAAGCGCAGCTTCATTCAAGAGCGGAAGGGGTACAGACGCGTCCGCGAAAAGGCCGAGGATCGCCAAGTCGTCCAGATCGCCTAGGTCGCAAACAAGCATTGCGAACACCGAACCCAGCCTGTACTTCTGCGTATCGTCTCCGCCAGGCCGACGGTCGCCGCGCCGCTTACCACTTGCAGCTGCCAACCGATTGAGCTCGGAGAGTTCGCCTTCGATTGCTGAGAGCCGCGCGCTATATGTGGCGGCGCGTTCGTGCAGTCGATCTGGGAGAGCCGATAGGGCGAGTTCAGTGTCCATGCTGCGCACGTAGCGATGGGCTGAGCGCCCTACTGCGCGACCCATGTGCACTATATTTCTAACCGCCCGCCCCGACGGGGACTCTGCGACCCATGTGACGGGCCAGGTTAAGGCGATGTGGGTGCATCAGCGACCCATGCGGCGAATTAGCAGTACATGACCGACGCGCACATGGGTCGCGCAGCCACCACTCTCAGATCCGGCTAAGTGGGAGCAAGAGAAAGGGGGTGGTGCGCGTTAAAGCGTTGTTTTCCTCGTCGGCCAACAACGCAATCGACCACCCCCTTTCAAAATGTCTGGAAGGTGGAAATGCTTCGTCCGATTGCAGATATTGTCCGTCAGTCGGATGAAATCGCCGCATTATGTGCGGCCGTACGGAGCGAACGGAACCGTGCAGCCCGTGAGCGTGAGGCTGACCGCGAGGCACAGGCTCTCTCGACGATGACAAGGCTGAAGCGGCTGCGCGAAGACCGTGAACTCGAAAAGCGGTCGCGGTTCCGCATCCGGGTCAAACAGAACGAACGTCCTCGCATATCGGAAAAGACCGCGCGTAATTTGTTTCACCGCGCGAATAAGACGTTGGATAGTTTCGGCAGCTTGCGTCCCATCCTGGCATCCGACGACGGCCTTCAGTCACTCTACGTACAGTGGAAAAGTCGCGGCCTGAAAAGCATCTCTGGTCGTGCATGGCGCCCTGGGGAGGCCGGTCGATTTGCCCGCTACATCATGCGCGAAGATGCGCTCGAAGGCGGCGAAGCGGGATGGATGAGCAATATCGGTGATGATCGCACCGAAGTCACAGCCTTTTGGAGAGCATTGGAGCAGGTAGAACGGCTTAATCGGGAGAATGCGAATGTCTATCTCTCGATCATCATCCCATTGCCGTACGGACTGACGGAAAAGCAGCGGATCGGGCTGGCGGAGGCGATCACGCGGCCTTTGGAAGCACGTGGCATCCCGTTCGTGGCCGCGCTCCACCGCCCCGACCCGGGTGGCGACAATCGGAACTATCATCTCCATCTTCAGGCCGCCAACCGGTATGTGGTGCGAAAGTCGGCTTATGATTGGGATTTTTCCGCTGCCACCTGGTCCGGACTTAACACCGCCGCAGGCATGAAGCTGATGCGCCGTCACTTCGTCGTCCAAATTAATGAAGCCCTTGCCCGAGCCGGCCGCAAGCGGCGGTACACCCATCTGACGCGTGCCGAACGCGGCGAGGAGCCCGAACAGATGAAGCGCGGCCGTGGCTCTAAGGCGCGGGAAGTGGCTCTTTTGCGCGAACGTGCCGATCTGAAGAAATTGCAGCACAGCACGGATGCCATTCTGCGCCACGCGTCGGCTTTGGCCAATTTTTCTGACCGGATCGACCTGTTCAAGCAGCGGATCAATGCGCGCACGATTGCCTCAGCAACCAGCGCAATTTAGCGGTCGTGGCGGCTATGCATCTGCCGGTGCTGATCGGGTCCACCAATCCGCCTCATGTCCATCTCATGATGCCGGCACGCCAACTGCGCAGCTTCGGCTTTGGCGAGCTTGTGCGACCCCTGGCCACCGATCAAGGCAAGCAGATTCTGGCCGACGAGCTCGCCCAGTTCATGCCTGGGTTTGTCGATGCGTGAAGTACAGCACACAGGGAGAAAGCACATGCTCGTCGTCAGCGCCGAAATCTGGCCCGGTGGCGATGAGAGCCGCGCCTGGCTTGTGGGCGAGATCATCGCTTCCAATGAGAGCGCCCTCTCACCGGTCAGCTCTTACGCGGTCTCGATCAGTCAGGCGCTTGCGCCGGCGATCGGGATCGAGGGCTGGGAGCGTGAACTCACCGTTCAAGACCATCACCGCCGCGACGGCGTGTGGGCGCTGGTAGCTGCCATTGTCGAGCAAGCTTTGAACCCACGGAGCAGCGATGACTGTCCGACCGACCAGGAAGGCTCAGTCAATGGCGACGGATGAACCCAATCAGCCCTCGATCCATGCGGTGCGATACCTTGCCGGCCGTGGCGCGGAGGCAATCGAGACCATGCAGGCACTCGTGAACCAAGCCCGCGACCTGCTGGCCGGCGGCACCCTCACCGAGGCCGATGTGACAGCCTATCCCTGGGAGTTGGACCGGTCTCCACCCTCTGACGGGCGCAGCCACATCTGGGCCGCGTCGATGCACGACTACGCCACCGGCGACGGCCTCACGACTACCCTCTATGTTGCACTCGCCACCAACGAGTCCGCGTTCCGGCGGCAGCTGGCTTGCGAGTTTGATCGGGAGGTCGCCAATACCGCCCGCGTGATGATGGGGCTGGAGCAACTGGAGAAGCTTGAACCCAGCGTCGCCGCGCTGGCCCCCATGCTGCTCAGGGAAAGGTTGCTTGCGCTGGACAGGTGCGAAGATCGTCCCGCGGTGTTCAGCTTTCTGGCTCGTACGCACGCGAATTATGCGTGATGGAGGCCGGGGCGAAGTATGCCTTCGACCGTCCGCGCGTCCCGTTTATGACCCCTATTGCGGGCGGTCCGGAAAGGCAGCTTCCAAAGCGCGAATGGCTATAAGCTGCCGTTCCGGGAGAGTGGCATTGGCGTCAGCTTCTGGGAACGGACCTGCCGCTATGGTCGTCCGTTTGGAATGACCGGTAAGTCCCAGTTCGCGTCATTAAAACGGAACTGAACTAATGGCCGCTTTCGGGATGCTCGTTCAACGATTTGAACGTCCGACATGTTGGCGACAGCGTTCATCGTGTCTTCGACGCAGCTCACTCGGCTCCCAGCCGCGCCTGCAGATCAGTTTTGATAGCGGGGCAGATGACCGATGCTAGGACAAGGTGACACTGATAAATCGGGACGAACGCTCGTCCCGAGCGAACCGGTGGACAATCCGATACTTTGCGACGCTGATGAATAAAGCGCCATGACAGACGATCGGATATGAACATGACCGCACGTGACACTTCGGACGTACAGACCGCTCACGCGCTCGGGCGCAAAGAGGGTCTCGCCACCGCCGCATTGGCAATTGGCCTGCTCTCCTTCGTCAACCTGCTCGGGGCAGAAAAAGGCCTGCTCGCGCTGGTGCTGGGTGTGGCCGGGCTGTCGGGTGCACGGACTGCTTGACCTGCACCCGAAATCTTGGACCGCTCTGAGCTGGAAAATTCCAGTTATGCTCGGAGGGCCAGGATACGGAGTGGACGATGAAGAGATCGAAGTTTTCGGAGGCACAGATTGCCTTCGTGCTGAAGCAAGCTGATGACGGGACGTTGATCGGCGAGGTGTGCCGCAAGGCGGGGATCAGCGAAGCGACCTTCTACAACTGGCGCAAGAAGTACGCCGGCTTGATGCCGTCGGAGATGAAGCGTCTGCGCCAGCTCGAGGAGGAGGACGCGAAGCTCAAGCGCTTGGTTGCCGACCTGTCGCTCGACAAGGCCATGTTGCAGGATGTCGTTTTGCGAAAGCTCTGAGGCCTAATCGGCGGCGCCAGCTGGTCGATGATGTTCGCAGCACTTGGCAGGTTAGCATTCGGCGGGCCTGCGCGGTACTCCGGGCGGAACGATCCAGCTACCACTATCGTGGCAAGGGCACCGATCAGGCCGACCTCAAGCAGCGAATCAAGGAAATCGCTGAGACACGTGTTCGGTACGGCTATCGCCGTATCCATGTTCTGCTGCGACGTGAAGGCTGGGCTATCAACGGCAAGCGAGTTTACCGGCTTTACAAGGAGATGGGCCTTGGGCTGCGAAAGAAGGTGCCCAAGCGGCAAGTGAGGGCGAAGCTGAGGGAAGGCCGCTGCGCGGCCTTCCGCGTCAATGATGTGTGGGCCATGGACTTCGTCCATGACCAGCTCGCAACGGGACCGAAACTGCGGATCTTGACGGTGGTCGATACGTTCTCGCGGTTCGCGATGAAGGCGAACCTCATATCGAGTCCTTCGCAAAGTAGGCCGCCGCTTTTTTTAGGATGTCGCGCTCCGCCTTCATCCGCGCCAGCTCGCGGCGCAGCCGCTCAATCTCAAGCTGTTCTGGCCGCAGGTTGCCGTGGCCGGGAAAGGCCGATCCAGGATCGCCTTCCGCCTCGCGGATCCACTTGCGCAGCACGTTGGCATGCACGTCGAGATCGCGCGCCGCCTGCGCCGCAGCCCCCCCCCGCTCCAATACCAGCTTCACCGCCTCGAGCTTAAACTCCCGGCTGAACTTCCGTCGTTGCATCGTCACCCTCCGGTTCCAAAAACACCTTATCTTGGTGTCCACGAAACCGGGTGCAGCTCAGACATTTGAGGCATTAGCGTTCAACGTATATCTTGAATTTGGTCGGACAGACCTTGTTCGTAGGTGCTCCATCCTGAGTTGATGCCATAAGGCGCGCGGTGGAAGATCGCTTCGATCCGGCGGATCTGTCCATTTTCTATCCGGAAAAGCTCACCCAACTGCCACGTCCAGTTGAGCCGCTCATGATCGAAAAAGGCGAATGCGAACACGATCCCGCGTTCGCGATCAACCGCAACGAAGCGACGGTCGCGGACGCGCGAAACGATGTTCTTGAGCGCGGCTTCGAACTGATATTTGCACGTCATCCGCCCGCGCTTGCCGGTCGCCGGATCAAGCGCGTTGGCAAGCACATCCATGCCGTTTTCAAACCGGATGCAGTCATCCGTGAACGGGTAATAGCCCCTGCCGTCGTTACGCTGCAGCCCCGTGAAGTAGTAATTCGCGGTCCTGACTAATTCCTCGCGCGTTTGACGTTGAGCAACGGGGATCGGCGTTGTGAACAAGGGATGGGGCCGCCCCATCTTTTCAACGCCGACGCCCGTGGGAGGGATGTCGTTCCGACTGCTATTTGTGTCATCCGGGCGGGATGCGAGTTGCTCGATCTCGGTGATCCGATCGCCACGGATTTTCAAGCGCAGTGCAATGGCGATCACATCCTCCTTGCCATCGCGATTTTCGGCGCGAACCGTTCCCAGAAACGCGACCTGCTGCGTTTCGATATCGGGGACGATGAATTTGTAAGTACCAAGCGCGCTCATCGAATGCCAAAGGCCCTCGTCGCCTAACGGCAACTGAATGCCATTCTCGGTGAATTTTGCCTCCCGCGCGAAAAGCGTTGGGTCCACCTTGGCGTCACGCATAGCGACCAGATAGCGGTCTACCCACCCCTCTAAGCAAGTCCGATCGCAGGCGGGAGACGCGGGCTGCTGTGCGAATGTTGCTGTCCCGATCATCAGAACGCAGGCCCATACTACGGCTAATTTCATGCGATTCATCCACCCTCTCCCACAAACCTATCACTGTTAGGTTTTGTTTATTCGGAGCGTGAGGAGGAGCGCAAGCAAAAGGTTTCGACAGGCAATGTCTCAGATTTATGCGTCAGGATCCGGGAGGCCGCGAATAAGAGCTGACAGGCCGAAATGGAAAGCGTCGTCCGCCGCCGTGACTGCACGTCCGCGTTTTGCCGCGAGAGAAGCCTGCTCATCGATGGTCCAGCCAAGCGTGAAGCGATAGGCCGACATGCGAATGAATGTGGCCTGCGACGGGGTGAAGCCAACGTCAAACAGTGGTTGATATAATGTATGGATCAGTCGCTGCGAGCGTTCAGTACCGGTCGGACCTCCGCCAGCACACAGGATAGCACCATCCTGGCACGACAGCATGGCCTTCCTGGTGAGCGTGGAGATTGCCAATATCCAAGCGCGCCAACTTTCGCCTGGCAGGGGGGGCCGCCAACTGGGTGCAAGCAATTCCTCGGCGACATGGTCCAGCAGAACTCGTTTGCTCGCAAAATGATGGTAGAGCGTTGCCCCTTGGACATCGAGCCGTTTTGCGAGCGTACGCATACTCAGCCCATCCAGCCCGCTTTCGCGGAGCAGGTCGAAAGTCGCTGCGATAATTTGTTGTCTGTCGAGTGGCATCTCGCAGCTTTTCCTTACCAGTTAGGTCTTTGGCAAGCGGAGTTTCGTGGGTTGACATGCTCCCTAACATTGTTAGACTAACAGTGTTAGAATAATCAATATGCAGTATCGGGCGCTTAAGCCCTGCCAGTGGCATCGGGAGGGGTGGATGTGTCGACGAACGTGGGTCTGGCGAAGGGCGGTGGCCGCTTGGGCTTTGCAGTTGCCACTGCCACCGCAGATCTTGAGGTCCGCCAAACGGCGCGATCCCGATCATGGCAGTGAGCATGCCGATGAAGGTGTGGGGGTGAAGGTGAAGCAGGTAGTGCGCTCGGTGCCCAAACCGAAAACGCTATGTTCATTGCAATCAGGCCGTCATGCCGCGGGTGTTCTCCTGGCGAGGTCGGCACAGGCCGTCGGATTTCGCATTCCTGCTGCTCTCGCGGCTGTATGTCTGGCGGGCGCCGGTGCGGCGGCGACGGGCAATCCTGCATCTTATTCAGTTCCCGTCTCGTGCGATCGCGGTTGCCTCAAAGTGCTGCTCGATCAAACGCTCGACGCAATGGCAGCGAACGACATCAGCCAGCTCCCGCTCGCCAGCGATGTGAAGGCGACCGAGAATGGCGTGGAGCGCGCATTATGGGACGGGCTTTGGCGGACGGCCAACGCGCGCGGCCGCTATCGCATCACAGTCGTTGATGCTGAGGCCGGCCAGGCGGGCTTCGTAGGGACCATGATGGAGGACGGGCGGCCCGTTTATATCGCCCTCCGCATCGCCGTGCGCGAGCAGAAGATCGGCGAGATCGAAACAGTGGTCGCGCGCGGAGGAACGGCCGGTCCCTCTGTTGCATCGCCTGGCGCGAAAATCGAGGAGATCGGCAGGCCTCGCCCGCAGTTTCAGCGCAATGTGGCGGAGCGTGAGCGCATGTCACGCGAAGAGCTCGTGCGTGTTGCAGATGCCTATTTTGCCAATCTCCAAGGAAGCACCGGTAAGACCAGTGCTCCTTTTGCAAAGGGCTGCGAGCGCATTGAGAATGGCGGACAGACCACAAATCTGAAGACGGTCAGGCCCGGCCGTGAGCGGTTTGATGCGCTGATATTGGGTTGCGAGGGTCAGCAGCTCAGTGGTTTCTATGCTTTTGTGACGGGCATCAGAAATCGACGCTATCCGATTGTGGATCGTGAGCGCCAGTTGGTGCTGAGCTTCTCTTATTGGGATCATACGGGTGCGGTGAAGAATCTGGTGCTGACCAATGGCCTCACCGTGCCCTCGCCCTTCCGCGCTCCTCTGACGTTTCAAGTGGCAGAGCTGTTTCAGATCGATGCGGGTAAGCATGATCAGATCGAGGCTGTCATCAACACGGTCCCTTACGGCATGCGTTCTGATGTCTGGGATAAATAACTTCACATCTTCCGGAGATTGTCCGCCGCAAGCGAGTTGACATAGTCATCAAATAATCGTCTCATATGGGACGGATACTGAATCATCGTATAGTAATTTTTGTGCGGATGAACCCGCGTTGCGAGGGTGACGAAAGCCCGCCCCGCCGTGAGCCATCCTCTAATTAAATTTGCGACATAAACATGGGACGGAGCGGGATAGCTCCAAAAAGGGGAGGTCTGAATGGCCATAGAATCACAGCGTTTGTTTCGTCACTCGATGTTGAGCTCTGCCGCGCTTTTCTCGACGGCGCTGGCCTGCGCCATGCCGTGCGCGGCCATTGCACAGGAAGCCACCGATCCCGCTGTTGGGGGCGGTAGCAATCCTGCCGTCGCTGGCGCATCGATCGAGGGCGGCAGTAATGACATCGTCGTCACGGGCTCGCGCGTGATCAGCGATGGCTTTTCCGCGCCCTCGCCGGTGACGGTCGTGGCGGCGCAGCAGCTCCTTACCAGCACACCCTCGACGATTGGCGAGGCTCTTAACAAGCTGCCGCAATTCGCCAACTCGGTGCGTCCGACGACCTCGCAATTTGCGCCTGAGAGCGGCGCGGCGACCCAGCTCAACCTGCGCTCGCTGGGCGCACAGCGCAGTCTGATCCTGCTGGACGGACGCCGTGTGACGCCGAGCACGTCCGATGGCATCGTCGACGTGTCGATCTTGCCGGAAGAGCTGGTGCAGCGCGTGGACATCGTCACTGGCGGTGCCTCTGCTGCTTACGGATCGGACGCGGTGGCCGGCGTCGTCAACTTCGTGCTCGATACGAGGTTCAAGGGTGTCAAGGCTGCGGCGCAGTCGGGCATCACGCAGCGCGGGGACAATGATACGAAAAAAATCTCGCTGACGGTTGGCACCAGTGTCGGCGAGCGGCTGCATGTTGTCGCGAGCGGCAGCTACTTCACGCAATCTGGCGTGAGCGACTATCGCGATCGCGACTGGTTCCAGTCCTGCGCGCCGCTGGTGCTCGCGGGGCAGACGCCGCTGCGCGTGCGCACCTGCAACCTCAAAACACCGCTCGAGGCGGATGGCGGCCTGATCGTGTCCGGCCCCTTGCGCGGCATTCAATTCGGTCCTGGCGGCGTACCGCAGCCATTCATCTTCGGAAACCCGCTCACGTCCAGCCAAATGGTCGGCGGCAGCGGCGAAGATCAGGGGCTCGACTTTACGCCGGTCGCAGCGATTGAACGCAAGACCGCCTATGGCCATGTGCTCTACGAAGCCAGCGATTCAATCAATCTCTATGCCGACGCGCTCTACGGTAACAGCCTCGCCAAGTTCGGCGGCACGTTGATGGGCTTTTACGGCAACACGGCGCTCACCATTTATCGCGACAATGCCTTCCTTCCGCCATCTGTCGCCGCGCAGATGGATGCGGCGGGCATCACCCAATTCACGCTGGGCCATACCATGCGCCAGACCGGCCTGTTGCGGAACCAGGGCGAGAGCGAAACGCTCCGCTTTTCCGCTGGCTTCAAGGCGAAGCTCGGTGGGGGCTGGAGCCTCGACGGTCATTATGGCTACGGCACCAACCTCCAGACAATCCGCGCGGAAGGCAATCTGACGATCGAACGCGTGTTTGATGCGGTCGATGCGGTTCGCGACCCGGTGACAGGCAACATCGTTTGCAATCGCTCGCTGACGGTGCCAGCCGTGCAGGGCTGCGTGCCGTTCAATGTGTTCGGCCCAGACGCTGCGTCGCAGGCCGCTATCGACTATATCCGATCCAGCCCTTATGGGGGCACCGGATCGCGGACCTTTGAGCGCACCAAACAGCATGTGGCTGAAATCGTCCTGAGCGGTGCGCCCTTTGCGACTTGGGCCGGCGACGTCGCGATCGCCGTTGGCGGCGGCTACCGAAAGGAGTCGGTCAATCGGACTGTTGACCCGGGGTCGAACGGGCTCAAATTCCCCAATGGCCAGCCGCGCGGCGTGGCGAATACGCGTTATGCCACCAGCACATTCGGCGCCTACTTTCTTTCAAACCAGCGCCCGATTGTTGGCGGATATGATTTGTGGGAAGTCTTCGGCGAAGCGCTCATCCCGCTCGCCGATGGCGTGCCTTTTGCGCGAAAGCTGGACCTAAATCTTGCCGGTCGCCACACGAGCTACAGCACCAGCGGTGGCGTCAACACCTGGAAGGTCGGACTCAACTGGCAGCCGATCGACGACATCCGCTTCCGCGCCACCCGGTCGCGCGACATCCGCGCGCCTAACTTGCGCGAGCTGTTTTCGACATCCGCTGCGGGGGCGTCCGCCGCGGTCGACCCGTTTCGCAACAATGAAACACCAGTGGTCGTCAGCCAGGCAAATGGCTCGACCGCGCTTAAGCCGGAAGTGGCCGACACGCTCACTGTCGGCGGTGTATTCACGCCTTCCTTCATTCCCGGACTCAACATATCGGCTGATTATTATACGGTGCAGATTGATGATGCGATCGGACAGCTTGGCGTCCAGAACATCATCGATCAGTGCTTCCGAGGTGCCACGGCATTGTGCCCAAGGCTCGAACGCGCGCCCAATGGCGTTCTGTTCCGGGTCGATAATGGCTTCCTCAACATCAATCGCCTGAAAACGCGTGGCCTGGATATCGAAGGCAGCTATCGCACCGAGCTGGGGAGCGGTTCGCTTGGCCTCAGGGCCATTGCATCGCGCGTGTTCGAGCTTTCGACGCTCATTCCGGGGTCGACGGTCGTGAATCGCGCAGGTCAGGTCGGTGTCGATGGCGGTGTGCCGAAGTGGACCTTCAACATCAATGCCACGCTCAAATTCGGCGGTTTCACCGCGAGTGTGGATGAGCGGATTATCGGCGCCGGCACATATGACGCGACGTTCGTGGAAGGCGTGACCATCGATGATAATCATGTTCCGGCAATTACTTACACGGACCTGAGCCTGACCCAGGATATCACAACCGAGAATGGCCGGAAGTTCCAGATATTCGCGACAGTGAACAATCTGCTCGATCAGGACCCTCCGGGCAATGCCGGGAATTTCTTCGTGTTCGCGACGCGGCCCACGAATACCTTCCTTTACGACCAGATCGGGCGCTCCTTCACCGTCGGCGTGCGGGTGCAACTGTAGGCAGTCCGATTTTCACTCTGGCGAGCGCGCAATCTACGCTCGCCAATTTCTCACAAGATGCAGCCTGCGGATCGTCAACATCATGAGCAGGATGGACATGTTCAATTACGGAAGGGATGGAATGCTGAGAAAGATAGCCGGTCTGGCGCTCGGATCTTGTATTGCTCTCACCGCCATGCCTGCGATGGCGCAGCAAAGCTGCACACGCACGGCCCTGGAGGAAGCAACCCAATCCTATGTAGCAGCTCAGCAGGCGGGAAATCCCAGCCTGATCAAGCTGGCTCCCGATGCCGAGCTTCAGGAGCAGATGGAGCCTATCACGCTTGCCGCTGCTCTGCTGAACAAACCGCAAAAAATAGATTTTCATCGCGCGATTCATGACACCCAGGGCTGTGAAAGCTTCGTGGAAGTGATCATCACCGATCCGGCGCATCCCTATGTGCTGGGCACGCGGATCAAGCTCACGGGCGATCTGGTCCGCGAAATAGAAACACTGGTTACGGATGCGGATGACTGGCTGTTCAAGGCGTCCAACACGCTGGCTTATTCACGGGCAGAGAAGTGGGACATGATCCCGATGGAGAAGCAGGACAGCCGCGAGACAATCATCGCCGCCGCCGATGCCTATCTCAACCTCTTCAACGACCCGACGGTCAGAGTGCCGTGGGGCAGCCCATGCGCGCGACTGGAGGGAGGCATCTATACCGCCAAGGGCGCGCCCGGCGTGGTAAGCAAAGAGGATAGCTGCGCCGTTGGTGTGCCTAAGAACACGCCGCTGGTCGACCGTCGCTATCTTGTCGACCAGGATCTTGGCTCGGTCGTCGTGTTGCTGCGCTTCGGCAACAGCAGCTTGCCCGACAGCCACCTGTTCCGGGTTGAAAATGGCCTGCTTCGCTATGTGCATACCATCACGGTCTGCAAGACGCTCAACTGCGGTTTCCCGGTCAAGCCCATCCCCAATCCGCCGCGCGGCTGAACGAGGGTGACGTCCAGATAACAGAGACTGCAAGGGAGAATTCGGATGGCGGGCACACCCTATCCCAAGGAACAATATAACCGCATTCCGTGGACCAAGCTCAGCGACGCCCAGATCCTGTCAGCACTGCGGCCAGTGGCTGAGGCGGGGCCGGCGAGCCACGGCAAGAGGCCCGATCTGCTCGCGGGCAAGCAGTTGCGCATCGTGACCGACAAGGGGCTCACGCTCAATTATCGTTTTACCGGCGCAGACAGGCTGACGGTTGCGGAGAATGGCGCCAAGGCCGTGACTGCAGGCTATGGGGCACTCGCACTGGACGAGATTGTCGTGCTCACTCACCTGATCCCGAACAGTGAGCGCGGCTTTGCTGTGATCATCGACCAAGCCACCAATCTTGCGACGGTGTTTGAGGTCTGGTTCGGCGGGTTTGTCGACAAGCGCGAGGTGATGCGCGAAATCTACCACGGTTATGTCGATGTTGCAGGTAGCGGCCCGCCAGCCGCTCGCCACGCAGCGACCAATCGCGTTGAAGGGAAGGCCTATCACTGGACGCAGGACAATGGCATCGAGACGCTCGAATTTTATCCGAGCGCGGCCTATTCTCATTTCGTGGAACTCACCCGCACGGGCGGCGAACTCGGATTTTGCGGACCCTCCGATTATATCCGCCTGTCCGAAGAAGCCTATATCTACACACGCACCGAGTGCGAGTTCTCGGGGATCTTCACGCTTTACGTGATGGATGTGAACCGGATTGAGCAGATTGGATTTCGATTAGGCTTCGATCAGCGCGACAAGCTGGAATATTACATGTTCCGCGGCCAGGGCGAATGGCTTGGTCAGCTCGCCCAGTTTGAGAAATTCGGCGATACAAGGGGGAATGTCGTGCCCCCGGATGAGCCTGGTAAAGGCGCGCGCCGCGTGTATCGTCCTTTGCGCACCTGGAAGACGCTCACCAAGGCACAGGTCGATGAAGCGGCGAAGACGACGCTGGTGTTCGACAAGCCGAGCCAAATGGCAAAAAACGGCAATCCCCCCACGGACAAGCTGACGGGCAAGGCGCTGACCGTCCGTTACGACAATGGCCCCTCCATCGAATATCGCTTTGATGAGGCCGATCGTTTGCGATGGCGCTATGTGGGGGAGGTAAACTGGATCACTGCCCGCTACAATGCTTGGGAATCCGCGCCGGGCTTGTATATTTTCGGCCATCTGCTGGAAGGCGCGCCGAACCACGACTGCCATTCGACCGTGATCGATCTCGATGCGGGGCTGGCCACCTGTTTCAACGGCTACGTCAATACACCCTATATCGCCAATGAGGCTGCCGCCCGGACGCTGTTCGGCACGGTGGAAGGGGAGGGGATCCAGCCGCCCAAGTTCAGACGTCATGAGCGAACCAATGAATTGCTCGGTCGTGCATTGACGTGGAATTACGCGCCCGGCCTCACGTCGATGCACCTCTATTCAACACCGCGCACTGTCTCCTGGATCATCTTCACCGATGAAAACGCGGGGGGAATGGAGTGGAGCGGTTCGGGGGATTTCGTGAAAATTCGCGATCAGATCTATTTTGCGCATTGGCTTGAAGAAGCGTGCAACGGGTCGATGGGCACCTTCCTGATCAACATGCGCACCATGCATGACGCCGGCATCGGCTATCATTGTGACGAGAAGGGGCTGAGCCTTGGCCCCATCGGTGCGCATTCGCGCCACGCTGGCAAGTTGGACATCGACCGGTTCTACGCGCAAAAGACGAAGAGGAGCGACGCATGACCACCGACACCACTTCATCCCGCCGCTCATTCCTGAAAAGCAGCGCGTTCATCGCGATGCCGCTCATCACCGTGCCCACTGCCGCGCTCGCCGACGACGGCGCTGCTGTGCGGCTGGCGCAATTGGAGGACGAGGCGGCCGTGCGCAAAGTGCATGAGCGCTGGCTGCGCGACACCGCAGGGGCCGTGACGCATCTCGATGGCGCGAGCGCGGTGACCCCAGACCATGATGGCCAGCCCCTCGCGATCCAGATTGCAGACGATGGCCGCAGTGCCATCGCCCGTCAGCCCTGTGTCGTCGAGTCTGCGTCGACACTGGAGGCAGATTGCACATTCGCGCAAATGGCCTTGGCGCAAGGCAATCGTTGCATACGCCAGACCGAGCGCCGTGTGCTGATTACGACATTGGCCAAACATGATGATGGATGGGTCGTCACGAAGGTCCGGTTTGCCGAGGCCTAAGATAAATGCGGGTGTGCGCGAGCCAAGCCCCTCGCGCCAAGCGACAGATCAAGGGCAGCTGCGGTTCACCAGCCCGATCTCATGCCATAAGGCACCATATTGAGCACAACTTCTATTTGCGCGATCTTGCCGCGCCGTAGTTTGAACAGTTCAAAGATCTGCCAGGAATAGGGCTGTCGCACGCTGATCGGCACGGTGCGGCCGTCGGTCAGCTTCGCTTCGTGGACGGTTCCTGCATGATCGAGGAAGGGCAGGCTGGCCACAACGCCGCGCTCTGTGTCGATAACCGGAAAGCGCCGATCACGCACCTGCGTCACGAACACGAAATAGCCAAGAGCGAACTGTTCTGCCGGGCCGAGGCCATAAAAGGGTGGCGAGCCCTCCTTGTCGAACTCTGGCGCCTGCGTGGCATAGACGCCATTGTCGAGCCGACGGCATCCCTCCTCAAATGGAGCAATGAAATGCCCGTCGTTGCGCTCGAGCGTGCGGAAGTAGGAATCGGCCAGAGCGGCGAGCGCCTCCCGCGACATGCGGTCCTGCTCCGGAGGCACTTCCTTCCAGATGGGGAGGGGCTTGCCCATGGTAGCCAACTTTTTTGGGCCATCCTTGTAGAACAGGATGTCGGTGCGCGAGATCACCATTTCCGCCTCGGCAATGCGATCGCCGCGCAATGCAAGGCGAATTCCGGCGATCACAGGTCGGTCATTTTCAAGTATCACCGCCGTCATCGCGATGCCGCCCGTTTCGCGATCGATGACAATATGCTGATAGCGGCCGGCGCCATTCGCGGTGCCCCACAGCCCATCGCCCAGCGTCAGTTCTTGCCCATTTTCTGTGAGGCGGAACTCTGGGTGAAGAGGTAAGTCGCCGGGGTCACGCGCGATCAGCCCATCAAGATATCGCATACCGAGTTGTTCAAGATCATCGCGGTTATAGTGCATCAAGCATTCTCCTCACCGCAATAGTGATGGTCCCAAACGGGACTGTCAAGTTGGGCAGTTGACCCCCGCCGTTCACATCGGCTAGCCGGGCTTCCTGAACGCGCACGAACAGACGTCTTGCGATTGGAAATTGAGGGCGGAACGGACTTGGGGCGAAAGATATCCACAGGGGCAATCGACCGCATTCCTGCAGAGCTCCGCCAGCGCGTGCTGGGGGAGGGCGGAGACTGGTTCGGGCTTCGCATGATCCTCATCGGCAATTATTATTCAGCGGAGGCCTTTGCAGCGCTTGCCCAGGACCATGGTCTGCTTCGTGACGAGTTCACCATTCTTGGCTATCTGTCCGACTATGGAGAGATGACCGCGAATGTGATCTGCGCGATGAGCGGGCGACCGAAGAATAGCATCAGTCGCGGGGTGATCAAGCTCACGGCCAACAAGCTCATTACCGCGCGACCGAGCGAAGAGGATCGCCGTTATATGGTGCTCGACGTGACCGACGAGGGTCGCGCGCTTTACATGCAGGCAATGAAGCTGTTCCGGGAGCGAGAAGAGGAGATATTCGGCTTTTTGTCGCGACGCGATTTGGCCAAGCTGGACGATCTGCTGATGAAAATCCTCGCCCACTGGCATGCACGTTGAGTTGACATGATCTCATTTGGGACTATTCCTGCCCCAGCCCGGGAGAGGAATTGTCATGTACGAAGTCGCACCGATCCGTCCGGTCCCGCCCATGGTGCGCGACATGGACCTGGGCAAGAACCGCCAGGAATCGACCACGATACTGGCCGGGCAGGACATCCAGCTCGACCATGACGATGGCGCTGCCCTAATCCTCCGGTTCGGGATCGACAGGGTGACATGGGAGATGAGCGGAGCGGCGGAGCCCGCCTCTGGAGGCGCCCCTTATGATGCGGTTGAGGTTCGTCCAGGCATCTTCTTCGTTCATATCGCCGAGGCGGAGCGCAAACTCGGCCTCACGCATGTGATTGACCGCGAGCAGGGGCGTGCAATTACGGTCTGGGACCAATTGATCGAAGGTGAAAGCGCGATGCGCCGCCTGGTCCGTCCGGCGCGGATCGCGGGCAGCACTGTCGATTATCTGCCAATAGCGGAGAGCCGCGAGCTGATCGGCAGGCGCGCTTATTGCCAATATAGTGAAGAAGCTGCGCTGGAACATGTGTACGTCAATTCGCGGGCAATCCTGTGGCAATGGCTGATCTTACCGAGCGATCCCCGCTTCGATGCGCTAAGGACGGAGGTTGGGATCGAGGCCGTGAGTATGTGCAAGGTCGGCGATGAGCTCTTTCTTCTCGCGCTGCACGATGGCGGCTCCATCGAACTGACATTGCTGATGGATTTCGCCCAAGGTCGTAATGTCGGCCAGCTATTTGGCGGGACGGAGCGCGGGATCGTCAGTCGGCCAGTTGGCGCCAAAATCATTCCGCTCGGTTACATCGATTATCCGCAAGGATTTGAGCCTGGTTGATCCTGCCGACCAACTCCCCCGGAGAGAGCGATGAACGAGCTGCCGATCACAGGATATCTTAACCGCCTCTCCGCACGTCCTGGTGAGCAGCTTGAGGCGCGGATCAGCGTTCGGCGTGGGGGACGCTATCAGGTGCGGCTGGTGCGGGTCATCTCGGCTGATCCCAACCCTGCCGGACCAGGGTTGCAGTTCGAGGATTTGTCATCCCTGTACGAGACCGAGCAGCTGGGGCATCGCCAGCCGATCCGTCTCGGCTCCTTTGCCGAAGCGCCGGGGCCCGGCATCATCACCGATGCCGCCTGCTGGACAGCGCTCGCCATGCCCTCAATGGCGCAATCTGCGCCGCGCGTCGTGCTTCATCATGCGGGTGCGGCGGCCAAGCTTACCTTGAGCATCGGGAGCGGAAAGGTTGAGGCGCGGCTGGACACGGGGCAGGGGGTCTTCGTTGCTGAGGTCGCGGGGCGGCTGCGCCATGATCGCTGGCACCGTATCTGGGCCAGTCTCGACATCGCGTCGGGCCGGCTGCTCGTTGGCTTCCATACGCCCGCTCATCTTTATGAGCCAGCCCAGAGCGGTTCCAATGAGGTGGAGGTGGTTCACGCCTCGATGCCTGGTCGAGGTCTTGTGCGGCTCGCGGCGGCCAGACCCGGCGGACAGGATGAAACTTTCAACGGGAAGATCGAGGACCCGGCCATTCTCGCCTCGTTCCGCGCAGAATGGCCCCGCCCGCTTGAATCGCTTGAGGAGCTTGGCAATCGCCTCATCTGCGGCTGGGATCTCGGGATCGGGATTGATACGCAGGAGATTGTGAGCGTCGGCGAGCAAGGCTGTGATGGGACGCTCGTCAATCTGCCCATGCGCGGCGTGGTCGGTGCACGCTGGACTGGCGCCGAGCAGAGCTGGCGGCATGCTCCTGGCCATTATGCCGCGATCAGGTTCCACGAAGATGATCTGGGTGATTGCGGCTGGGCGCAAAGCTTCGCATTCGCGGTTCCCGAGGGGCTGAAGAGCGGATCCTATGCGCTCCATCTCCGCTGCGAGGATGGTGAGGATTGGCTGCCCTTTTATGTGCTCGCCCCGCGTGACGGGCCGCGCGCGAACGTGGTTTTTCTCGCGCCCACCTTCACCTATCAGGCCTATGGCAACCATGCGATTGGCTGGACCGATGACGCGCTGCGCGCCCGGATAGCAGAATGGGGGGCTTACCCTCATACGCCTGATGACTTTCCGATCTATGGCCGCTGCACGTACAATCATCACCCGGACGGATCGGGTATCGCCTATGCCTCGAGAGCGCGGCCGATCCTGACGATGCGGCCAGGGTTCCTCACTTTCAAGGACAGGGCAGAGGGCGGGTCAGGTGTGCGCCACTACGCCTCGGATTCGCACCTGCTCGGCTGGCTGGAGGCGCGGGAGATCGAGTTTGACGTGATAACGGACGAAGATCTCCATGAGGAGGGAGTCGCGCTGCTCGGCGGATATCGGGTGGTGTTGACGGGCGGCCATCCGGAATATCATACCGCCGAAACGCTCGATGCCTTGCAAGCGCATGTGCAGAGGGGCGGGCGCCTTTGCTATCTTGGTGGCAACGGCTTTTATTGGCGGATCGGCCGAAACCCGTCGCTGCCATGGGCCCTCGAGGTTCGTCGCGCTGAAAATGGCGTACGCGCCTGGGCAGCCGAGCCCGGCGAATATTATCATGCGCTCGATGGCAAGTTCGGAGGCCTATGGAAGCGCAACCGGCGTGATCCACAGCAGCTTGTTTTGACCGGATTCTCGACGCAGGGTCGATATGAATCTGCATGGTTCCGGCGCACCGACGAGTCTCGCCACCCGGCAGTTTCGTGGATATTTGACGGCGTGGACGGCGAAGTTTTCGGGGATTGCGGCCTCAATTCCGGAGGCGCCGCAGGTTACGAACTTGACCGTGCTGACACGCGACTGGGCACACCGGACGGGGCAGTCGTCATCGCTCGGTCTGAAGGCCTACAGGCGGGCTTCCTGCCGCTCATGGAGGACATGCGCTTTCCCCCTCAAGCGCTTACCGGCGAGGATGCCGGAGCACTCGTGCGGGGTGACATGACCTATTTCGTTACCGACCGCGGCGGCGCCGTGTTTGCCGCCTCTTCCATAAGTTTCAATGGGAGCCTCTGGTGCAACGGCGCGTTCGGCGGCCCTGTGAGTCGCATTCTCGAAAATGTTGTTCGCCGCTTTGCTCGAGGTACTCACGAGCCGCTGGCGGACTGAATGCTGCTGATTGCACCTTGAATCCCGCGCGCAATGGCGCTTCTCCAAACCCGGTAAAATTTCCGCTCCCCATCGGGAAAGATTTTGCAATTCGGTCCCAAATGAGACTATAATTGCCCGTATGGTGTCGCGAAGGAACGAGGCATCAAACAAGAGGAGAGCGGGCATGTTTCGAACGGGGCGGTCGAGCAATTTCATGATCGCGTTGGCGATGCTTGGCGGTGTGGTTCTTTCCAGCGGAGCCCTTGCAAGCCCTGCGGATGATCGTGCGGCGATTGAGGATCTTCATGGCCGCTACTTGTTTGCATTCGATTGGCACGACGCGGCGAGCTATGCAGCCACCTTCGCCGAAGATGGTACTCTCGATTATGGTGCTGGCGAGATCAAAGGTCGCAAGGCGATCGCGGCATTTATTGAAGAAGGCCGTAAACGGGCTGTTGAAGCGCGCGCAAAGGTGCCTGCCGGGGAGCGTCCGAAGGGAGGACGCCACATCATTTCAAATATCGTCGTCAAACTCGACGGGAACAAGGCTCACGGACTGGCCTACTGGACCCATATGACGAGCGGACCGACAGGTTATGGCACGGTCGATTTCTGGGGCCACTACGAAGACGAACTCGTCAAGGTTGATGGCCAGTGGCTGTATGCGCGTCGCCGCATCTACAATCAGGCCATCCCAGAATGGTCGGCCCAGGACGCCAACCCGGTTGTTACACCCAGCGCCCCGCCGCGCCAGCGCGCGACTCCTGCACAGGGCACATCAGCCAATCGATAAACACCTCTATCGGACGACACGATCATGGGAAGGATGAGGATAATGCGCGCACAATCACTGAATTTGCGTGGAGGACGGGTTTGCGCCGGTCTTATTGCAGCCTTGCTCTGCACGAGTGTTGCGCCCGCAGCCACGGCCGCGCCAGCAGCAGCGCCGTGCGAGCGCGCGTGCTTGGAAGGCTTTGTCGGTCGCTATCTCGATGCCGTTGCGGCAAAACAGCCGAGCGCAGTGCCGATCTCGCCGAATGTGCGCTTCACGGAAAACGGCCAGCGCCTGTTAGTCGGCGACGGCTTGTGGAACACAATGAAAGCGCGCGGCAACTATAAGCTGTTCGTCACGGACGTCGCGGCCGGACAAGTCACATTCTTCGGGACTATCCAGGAGGATCATCGCGACGCCGCCAATTTCAACGGCTCGTTCATTGCACTGCGTCTGCTCGTCCGTAATCAGCAGATTGCGGAAGTGGAGCAGATTGTGTTCCGCTATCCAAATGAGACGGATAATGCGAGCTACAACCGGCTCGATGGCATGGCGATCCATCCCAAGCTCATAGAGGTGATCCCTAAAGCTGATCAACTGTCGCGTGCAGAGTTGATTGCGCAGGCGGACAAATATTTCATCGGGCTCCAGAAGAATGACGGCAAGGGCGACTATCCATTCACGCCCGAGTGTCTGCGTCACGAGAATGGCAAGCAAGCGACACTTGCACCTACCCCGGCTGGAGAAAAGCGCCCCGATCCGGCCACGGCGACTGGCTATTCCGGCCAGTGGAGCTGTACCGAGCAGTTCAAGTCAGGGCTGATGGCGTTCGTCAACCGCATTCGCGATCGCCGCTATGTTGCAGTCGATCAGGAACGTGGACTGGTGTTCGCCTTCGCCTTCTTCGATCACTCGGGTGGCGCGACGCGGACTTTCACCACTGCCAATGGCCGGACGGTCACCGCCGGGCCGGTCCAACCGCATACATGGCAGATCGCAGAGATTTTCAAGATCGAGAAGAATGGCATGATATCCAAGATCGACGCTCTGCTTGAACGCGCACCTTATGGATTGAATTCGGGCTGGAGCACTTGGGAGCAGGGCATGTCTGACCATGCGCGCGATGTGACTTTCGAGGCGCCGACGGGCATCTGAGAATGCCGATAGATCGAGGCGGTCACGGCATGACGCCTCGATTTCAAGGCCTCTTAAAACTCATGCCAAGTAAGAGCGGCTATAACAAAGAATTGAATTAGGGGTTATGCTGTTTAACGCCTGCAAGACGATAATGTAATGAAATTCATGGTAGACAACTGTTGCGATAATGTCATGAACAATGGTTTTAAGTTCTGGAGATGCTGACGCATTAACGCTGTTCGAGGGAGCCGAAAACCGACTTCTCAAGCTTCTTCGGGAAGCTGGTTTGAGTCGATGAACGATCGGCAGCTAATAGAGGCATCAGTTTGATCACTGAGCGCCCGCTATGTTGGCGGCTTCTGACACAGTGCCCGCCTCCACAGTTGCAGCTGCTCCCGACCAATGCCGGTCGTTGAGATCGGAAAGCGCTAATGTCTGCTCCAGACGATAGCAGTCATTGAGTTACTTTGGCCCGTCCGACGGGACCCGCCCTCAAACCCGACGTGCAATCTTTCGAACCGGTTCCCGAAACCTGCCTTTCATTCATCTAATGACAGGACATTCGTTGACGGTAATCATCCATCTCAACCAGAGCTTGAGATGCGAAATGCCCTGCAATTCCTCTTCGTCAAAGCGGCCGATTGGCACTGCTGATCGAGGACATGTACAATCGATTATCCAACGTCACCCGCGCCACAGTTTCTCCCTGAGCGGTAGCGCGGGCAACGGTTCTGCTCAGGCTGCTTCGTATTCCACCGCCTTTTCCTGCCGGACGATGCGACTGGTGCGGCCATCGATGCTCACTGGCGCTTCGCCATGAATGGTGGCGCGGCGCAGAGTGCGGCGCTGCAGGCCGAAGTCGGCGACGGCGCGGTGCTGCGTTGCCTGATTGTCCCAGAAGGCGACATCGCCGGGCTGCCAGCGCCACCGCACCAGGTTCTCCGGCCGGGTGATATGGTCTTGGAGAATGCTGAACAGCCGCTGGGAATCCGCCTGATTAAGACCGACGAAGCTCTTGACGAAATGTCCGAGCAGCAGGCTGCGCTGGCCCGAAACGGGGTGAACGCGAACCACCGGATGCTCGGTCTCGTACACCGTGGAGGCGAACACATTGCGATGCCGCTTGATCTGCTCCTGCGCGGTGGTGTTGTCCTTGGGTGCATTGCCCAGGATCGCAGCGTAATCGTAGAGATTGGTGTGCACAGCCCAGAGATTGTTAACGAGTTGGCGCAGGGATTCCGGCAGCGCCTCATAGGCCGTCTCGCCATTGGCCCATAGCGTGTCGCCGCCGGCCTCCGGGATCGTGATGCCACGCAGGATCGAGCCCTTTGGATAGGCATCGACAAAGGTGACGTCGGTATGCCAGCTCGAGGCGGCGTATCCCTCGCGGCTATCCAGCTCCAGCAGGTAGCGCGAGCCTTCTGCGACCGGCACGGTGGGATGCGCGACCGGATCGCCGAAGAGCGCCGTAAAATTCTCATGCTCAGCGTCATCGAGATGATGCTGGCCACGGAAGAAGATGACCTTGTGGCGAACCAGCGCGTCTTGGATCGCCTGTACGGTCGCAGCGTCGAGATCGCCGGAGAGCACGACGCCCCCGATTTCGGCGCCGATCGTGCCTGTTACCGGCTTGATGTCGAGGGGGCTATTGGGGTCTGCGGCATTGGCATAGGTCGTGATGGACATGATGAGGCTCCTTCTTGCCTTTGGGGGTGCGGGGGGGGGGATTTCAGTTGGGCGATTGGGGGCCGCGCGGGCGCTCGCCGACGATGGTCACGCGCTCCATCTCGCGATTGCCGCGATAGTCGGGCACCGCGTAGTGCTGGGTCGCGCGATTATCCCAGAAAGCGATCGAGCCGGGCTGCCAGCTCCAACGCACCTGGAATTCCGGCCGCTTCACCTGGTCGAAGAGGCGAGCGAGCAGCGCTTCACTGTCGCCTGGTGCAAGTCCGACGATCTCGCGGGTGAAAACGGAATTGACGTAGAGCAGCTTCTCGCCAGTTTCGGGATGGATGCGCACCACCGGATGCTCGACCGGCGGATATTGCGCCTGCAAGGCGGCCCGCTTTTCAGCGGACTCGATGAACTGCAGGAAAATGCGGGTATCGTGAATGGCGGTCAGCCCGTCGATCCGGGCCTTAGTCTGCTCGTCCAGCGCTTCATACGCCGCGACCGCGTTGGCGAAGACGGTATCGCCACCCAGACCCGGCGAGACGCGCTGGATGAGGATGGATGCCGCAGACGGTTCAGCGCGGAAGGTGGTGTCCGCGTGCCAGTTGCTGTCCGTGGTGCTGCGATACTTGCCGGCGAACTCCTTGGAGCGCAGCGGCAGAATTTCCGGATGATCGGGGTGCGCGAAGACCGGGTGGGTCTCCAGATCACCAAACGCTGCGCCCAGGGCGATATGCTGGTCATGCGTCAGATGCTGATCGCGGAAGAACAGCACCTTGTACCGCAACAAGGCGGCGTGAAGCGCGGCGTGTAACGGCCGGGTCAACGGCTGGGAGAGATCGATCCCGCTGATCTGCGCTCCCAAACTGGGCTGAAGCGGCTTGATTTCGAACAGGTCGGTATCGGAAGCAATGAGGGTCTTTTCGAGGACGGTCATGACGTGCATCTCCTTTCAGGGATTTCATTCAGTGCGGGTCACTCGGCCGGGGCGAGAGCGAGGGGCTGGTCGTCCAGTTGGCGGCGGATTTCGGAATGGGCGGCTTCGTCGAGCGGGAAGCGGGCGAGGAGCAGTGCGGAAAAGGCGTGGCCCAGCGCAGGACCAAGCGCGAAGACATAGGCAAGGCCAAGCAGCGCTTGCGGGCTGTTGCTGCCCCGGGGATCGAAGCCCAGCCAGGCGACGAGCGGCAGGGCCACACCGATAGCGATGGCCGAGGCGCCTTTGCCCGCAAGGCTGAACACCGAATAATAAAGCCCAGTGCGTTCCTCACCGGTTTCGAGGCGGTGCTTGTCGGCGATATCGGCGACGATGGCGCGCAGCATGAGGTTGCCGGAGCCTTGCGCGAGCCCCTGCACCAAGGTCAGCGCCAGCAGCAGACCGAAGGTGTCCGGCGTGACCAGCAGCAGGCTGAGATTGACCGCGACCTGCACCAGCTCGCCCAAGACCGCCGTTCGGTGCTTGCCGAGCTTGAGGCCGATGCGCAGCCAGATGGGGCCCGCGAAGATGCCGAAGACGAACTGGAAGAGGAACAGCGCCGCTGCCCAGTCCGGCCGGCCCATATAGAAGCTGACGTAGAAGACGATGAGCGCTGCGCGAATGCTCTGGGCAAGCGTCACGGCGAAGTCCGAGGCGAGCACGCGCAGAAGCAGGGTATTGGCGAACACCGCGCGCAATGTGTGCTTGATCGACAGCGTCTCCGCTGGCCCGGCCGGAGCCGGAACTTCCGGAAATGCCGTAAGCGACAGAAAGACGCCGGGGATGACCGTGGCAAGCACCAGCGCGCCCATCAGTGACATTTGCAGGTGCCCGTCGCCCGGCCGCAGTTGATCGGCGAGCGCGGGAAGCAGCAGCGTGACGAATAGGGCCGCCGAACCCACGACCGTCTGGTAGGTCGCGATGCGGGTCCGCTCGTGATAATGCCCGGAAATCTCGCCGGACCAGGCCAGGAAGGGGATCTGGATCGCCGTCCAGCCTAGGTAAAAAACGAACAGGACGCCGCCGAGGTAGTGCGGCGTTACCGTCGCGACCGGAAAAAACAGGAAGATGGAGGACAGGGTGAACAGCACGGCCCCCGCCGCCATCCATGGCTTGCGGCGTCCGAAGCGGCTGCGGGTACGGTCGCTCAGGGAGCCGATCAGCGGATCGGAAATGGCATCCCACAGGCGGCCGATCAGAAAGATGAAGCCGATCATGCCGAGCGACAGGCCGAAGTCCCGTGCAAAAATGGCGGGGAGGTAGACGCCGATGGGCATGGTCGCGGCGGCGATCGGCACGGCAACCGCCGAAAAGCGGATGAGCCGCAGGGCGCCGGAACGCTCGTCGCCCTTGCTCTGCAGCGGCGACAATGAGGAAGAGGGGATTGCAGTGAGTGCGGTCATGGCGTGCCTCACAATTTTGCGCGGAGTGTGATGCCGTAGGTGCGCGGGTCGCCGATCAGCCCCGTCACCAGTCCGGTGTTCCCGGCCGACAGCGTCTGGAAATAATTCTCGTCGAGCAGGTTCTTGCCCCAGATCGAGAGGTCGTAGCGGCCGTCGTCGAACCGTACGCCGATCCGCCCGTTCAGCAGTCCATAGCCGTCCACGATGGCGAGCCGCGAGTTAGAGGCGGAGGTGTTGAAGCTCGATCGATGCGACCAGTCGGCATGGCCGTACATCTCGGTCGTGCTGCCCAATGCGGGAACCGGTGTCGAGACATCTGCGCCCAAAGTGTAGGTGAACTTCGGCACGCCCGGGAGCTGCTGGCCGGTGAGGTCTTGTACGGCAGAAATGTTCAGGCGCTCGACGGCCTGCGGCGCGTTCCTGTAATCGCGATAGCTGGTGTCGGCATAAGCCAGCGACGCATTGAGGCTGAAGTGCCGCAAGGGAGCGTAAACCGCGTCCAGCTCGAAGCCGCGAGAGCGCACCTTGGGAATGTTCGCGATATACTGCCGGTAGGTGACCGTGTTCGCCACCTGCTCGGTGATCGCCGTCTGATAATTGGCGGTGTCGATCCAGTAGAGCGCCCCGTTGAAGGTCAACGCGCGATCGAACAACTGCGACTTGAAGCCGACTTCATAGGCATCGACTCGCTCCGGCGCGACCTCTGGCGCGATACCCGCCGGCAAGGCAGTCAGATTGAGCCCGCCTGACTTGTTGCCGCGCGAATAGGTGCCATAAATGATCGCGTCGCGCGTCGGTTGCCAGCGAAGGGTAACGAGGCCGGAGAGGCTGTCATCCGAGAAAGCGGTCGCGAAGGTCTGCACCGGGTTGAACTGGGCGCGGATGGCGTTCGCTGTCGCCTGCTGTGCCGGCGTGAGGCCGGAGAGATCATTGCCCGCCACCCAATATTGGCGGAACGCGCCCTCCTTCTTCTCATGGGTGTAGCGCAGGCCGGCGGTCAGGGTCAGCGCATCGCTGATCGACCAGTCCGCCTGCCCGAACAGGGCGAGGCTATGCGTCTGCGGCGTGGAGGTGGAGTTCGCCTCGAACCCGTCAAGCGCTGCGTTGCCGACGACGGGATCGACCGCCGGCAAGTTCCAGGCCGCCGCCGCCGAGCCGTAGCGGCTCGCGCCATAACCGCGAATGATCTGCCAGAAATAATAGCCGCCGATCACATAATCGATTGGGCCATCATCCTTGGACGCAAGGCGGATTTCCTGACTGAACTGGCGTTGGCGGTTGGCCTGCTGCGCCTTGGTGACGACAGGCAGCGCGGTGGAATCGCCATCATTGGCCGGGTTCCAGTCCCACCAGCGATAGGCGGTGATGGAGGTGAGCTCTGCGCCGCCCAGATCCCAGTCGACCTGACCGGACACCCCATAGCCATCCATGTTGGACTGGTAATGGCTGTCGGACTCGCCCCGACGCGCGAACGGATGGATGGCCGGCAGTGAAAGGCCGAACCGCGCCAGACGCGCCGCAAAATTGTTCGGGATTGTCGCGCCGTTTTCGTAGGTGCCGACATAGTTCGCAAACACGTTAAGGGCGTAATTCTGCTTCTGGCTGGCATAGTCGCCGATCAGCCGGATCGAGACATCGTCCGTCGGTGTGAAGAGCAATTGGCCCCGCACGCTCGCATTCTCATAGTCTTGCGCGTCCTTTCCGGTGGTGGTGTTGAAGAGCAGGCCATCGCGCTTGGTGTAGGCACCGCTCAGGCGTACAGCGAGACGATCGGTGACGATCGGGCCGGATACCGAGCCGCGAACTTGCCGATAGCCATAATTGCCGATGCTCACCTCGCCGGAAGCGTCCGGCTCGAAACTTGGCTTGCGGGTGCTGATGTTGATGACGCCCGAGGTCGTGTTCTTGCCGAACAACGTGCCCTGCGGGCCGCGCAGCACCTCGATCTGCTCGAGATCGACCAGATCGAACTGCGAAAGGCCGACGCGGCCATAATAGACATTGTCGATATAGAAGCCGACGCCGTTCTCCAGCCCATCATTGGTCAATGCGACATTGCTGCCGAGGCCGCGAATGTTGATGTTGGTATTGCGCGGGTTGAAACTGAATACCTGCAGCGCCGGCACTTGTTGCTGGATCTGGCCGAGGGTGAAGTCGCCGCGACGATCAAGCGTTGCCGCGTCGATGACGCTGATGGCGATCGGCACGTCCTGCACGGCTTCCTCGCGGCGGCGGGAGGCTGTGACGATGATCGGCGAGCCTGCGTCCTCCTCCGCTGCGGTCGGCTCGGTCTGCCATGGCTCTTCGGCCGCATGGGCGCTGATCGGCACTGCGAGCGACAGGGCTGCAGCTGTTGCCCGCAGCATCGTCCGGCGCGCGCCGGTAGGCGAGAAGCGCTCGCCTGTATAGAGCCCGATAATATACTGATTAAGTGTCATTATTATGGTTGTCCCTGAACGTGACTGTATTTGGTCGACCGTCGGTTTTCGCCGTCACGGTCTTCGAGGCGGACAGAGCGCAGGCTTCCCCCCGGCAGCTGAGACCAGATGGCCAGCGCCGATTGCTGAAGAGACAGGGGGTAGCGCGCCAGGTCCGCCAAATCGGAACTGGTGAGCCTGATCATGACGATCCTCGCAGACCGAAAGGCGCGGCCACCGGATGGTAGGCGCGACATCATCACGCGCCGGTCCCGAGTGCGTCCGGAGGGCATAAGCCGTTTCGGGCGCTGGCTCGCAATAACCGGCACGCGACTGCGTGCGGACTAGGTCAACAGAGCTGGTGGGTCATGCGCATCGGATCACCTCATCGTTAGAGAGGGGAACACGACGCCTGGCGCGGTCGCCTGAGCATCGTGCGCTTTAGCGGTTGGTCACGCGGAGCAAGCTGCATCCCTATCAAAAGCCGCGGGTCAGACACTCGTGATGATGCGGGAGGGGCCTGACCAGCCATCCCGCTCGAGGTATTTCAACCTAATCGATAGAATATGATTTCGTCAAGGCAAGTTTTGCTTTTGCTACGGCAAAGTTTGGGTGCGGGCGAAGGGCCGGCTCCAATCCCTAAGATAAGTGCGGGGGGCTCAGCCATTAGGAAGATTGCCGTCTACGCCCTCAAAAACGACATTCGCTGGGCCAAAGCTGCTCGTCGAAACCCGTCCTGCTTTCATCCACCTGTCGGGGTCCGCGACCGACAATACCTGGGTCCGATGCCAACCAAACTCCGTCGTTCAGAGCGAGCGAAGCTAGCGTCTGATCCGAACAATAGCAGCCACTCGATCCTCTTCAGCCCATCCGGCGGAACGCGCCAACAAAGCGGTCGTTGGAAGCAAGGTTTCGGTGACCCAATAGCTGCCGCTCATTCAGGTGAGCATTACTCACCAAATGTGAAACGGTCAGGTGGCAAAGAAGCCATCGTCATATTTGTTCACAAATGGGCTGCGTCTTGTTCGCCTGCGAGGTGCACGATGGCATTGGGGGCGCACATTCGCTTTAACTCTTAGACAGACGGTCCTCGCGCATTACAATTCCTTGATTGAGTAGGATTTCGAAGCGCTGTTCGTCGAGCGGCGGCGCGAAGAGGTAGCCTTGTCCCACCGAACAGCCCAGTGTCCGCATCATCACTCGATCGGCCTCAGTCTCAATGCCTTCCGCGACGACGCGCGCGTCGAGCGCCACTCCGAGCTTCACGATGCTTTCAACGATGACGTGCTTGACATGGTTGTGCGCCACTTCCCGCACGAAACTACGATCAATCTTTATCTCGCTGAGTGGAAACCGTTCGAGATAGCGTAGGTTGGAATAGCCCGTGCCGAAATCGTCGATCGAAATGCCGACCCCCAGGCGCCGCATATGTTCGAAGGATCGGCGTATATCGTCCGACTCAGGGGCCATCAGCTCTTCGGTAAGCTCCAGCGTCAGCCATTCGGCCTTGCACCCGGTTTCGTTGAGCACCTGTTCGACAAAGGCGACGACGTCCCTTCGCGTGAACTCCATCACCGACATGTTGAAAGCGAACCGGAGCGGTATCCGACGGTTTTGATTGACCCGCGCTGCATACGTCGCGAGCGTACGCAGGCCCCACGCTCCGATCTCCATCATGGCGCCGGTCTCTTCAGCAACGGCGATGAACCGGCCGGGTAGCTGGAGGCCGAATGCGCCGTGGTCCCAACGGAGCAGAGCTTCAGCGCCGATCAGGTCACCGGATTGCAGATCGACCTGGGGCTGATAATGAAACAGCAGCTCGTCATTGGAAACGGCGGATTGCAGTTCGTTCGCGAGCCGAATGCGATTACGCGCGTCTCGGTCATCTGCTTCCTCAAACGGATGGGGGCCGTGGTCGGGCGTCGCTTTGGATCGTTGCATCGCCGCACCTGCATGCCGGACCAGTAGAAGAGGATCGGTTCCGGCGAGCCCGACAGCGAAGCCAGCGGCAAACTGCACTGTAAGCGATGCGCCAGGCAGGACAAATCGGGGTCTCAGCAAGTCGAGGACCTCATTGACGATCTTGCCCGCACGGCTGGCATCATCGAGCGCGAAGGCCAGGATGAAGTTATTGCTGCCGACGCGAGCGATAGCCAGGGCTGGCACAACAGCCAGACGCGCTGTCGCCGAACGAAGCAGCGCATCACCGACATCGTAACCGAAACCGTTGTTGACGTCACGGAACCGCAGGACGTCGAGCTTGATGACCAGCAAGGCGGAGTTCGCCGACATTTCGATCTGTGCCAGCCGGTCGAGCAACCCATAACGATCCAGCAGTCCGGTAAGCCGATCGACACCCGGTGCGTGCGTGATATCCCGGATCAGGCCCACGAAATGCGTGAGGCGCCCTAGGTAGTCCCGAAACGGCTCCAGACGCAAAGCATTGCGAAACATCGTTCCGTCCCGCTTGTAGTTGCGCAGTGTCACCGAGCAGGCGCGCGCCTCCGCAAGCGCAGCCCGTATTTCCGTAAGTTCCGGCTGCAACCGATCGCTTCCCTGGAGATAGCGGCAGTTCTTGCCGATGACTTCGTCAACAGAATAGCCAGTAATTTTTTCGAATGCTGGGTTTACCAGGACTATGGGCTGCCCCCGGAGGCGCATGTCCGCGACGAGCAGGCCATCGCTGACATGATCGAGCGCAAGTTTGGAAAAGAGCTCTGTTACACACTGGCCTCTGCGCCCACCGAGGAGGCGAGGCCATCGCAGCAACGGGGAACCAGTTCTACCGGGCTCCACGATCGTGCCGTCGGCCGCATCGGGAGTCATCTCGCAAACAGGCTTTCGAGTTTCATCGCGATGAGCGCGTAAAGATCAGATCTCATCCCATGCCTCCGTGCTAGAGGATGATGCCGTGGTGCCGACGTTTCAATTTCAGCGGCGCGGCGTTTCGAGACAAATCGACGCCAGTTTCGTCGGGGTACGGCAAACGTCTCGTGGCCTGGTCGAGCGGGTCACCAAGCTGCGATATCCGGTAAAGATATTTTTGGATTTACGTGTCGCTCTGAGGTGCGGGCGAAGACGCGTCGTCAGCAAGCGGAGGCATCTGACATGCAGCCTGAAGGCTACTTTCTATAAGGCGAAGATGCGCCAGGACCGTATTTTGCAGCTCGCTGCATGCCGACACGATTGCAGAGGCATATTCCTGCTGGGTTGCCCCAAGGTTTCCATCGAGCTTGAGAAGCTCAGCAAATCCCGTGATGTGGGTGAGCGGTGTCCTGAGATCATGCGACAAAGTGTGGAAGTAGGTATCGAAAAGAGAGTCCTTGCGGAGCGGAACATTTTGCCATTGCTCAACAGCGTTTTGTATCATTTGCTGAAATCTCCACGCTGGGGTGGCGAGACTGCCGCGCTTTATGTCTTTTCACTTATCGTGAGCCTGCGGGAACGAGTTGCCATCGCCTCTTGGCACCACGATGTCGTCCCGCAGCGCTGTTTTCAACTTCGCTGATGCGACCATTCAGGACAGAATAGCGGCTCTTTCGACGTTGATCGGCTCTCCGCCTCCGCTGCTGTGAAAGCGCATGCGATACTCCAGGGGCGTGACGCCCATCCTGCGCAGGAATGCCCGTCTGAGCGTAGTCGTCGAGCCGAACCCGGCAGTGTAGGCAATCGCTTTTATCGGAGCGGAACTTTCTTCCAGCAGTCGTCGCGCAATATCGATCCGGGTCAATTCGACATATGCGATTGGGTTCATGCCGAGTTCGGCGCGGAACAGCCTGGAGAGATGGCGCGAGCTTACGCCAGCAATCTTTGCAAGGGTTTCAAGGGTCAGCTTCGCGCGGGGATGTTCGAGGATGTGAAGTCTTATCTTGTCGATCGGGCTGTTGGAAACAGTTTGTGCGGTCAACAGTGCGCTGAATTGCGACTGACCGCCGGGTCGCTTCAAGAAGACGACCAGCCGCCGTGCCACCCAAAGCGCCAGTGCCCGCCCGTGATCCTCCTCGATCAACGAAAATGCGAGGTCTATCGCTGCGCTTACCCCTGCGGAGCTGAACACTGGTCCGTCGCGCACGAAGATGAGGTCGGGTTCTACCAAAATGTCCGGAAAGTCGGCGGCAAGGCGTGCAGCATACTCCCAGTGGGTTGTCGCACGACGACCCGCCAGCAATCCGGCATGAGCCAGCAAGAAGGCCCCGGTGCACGTCGATCCGTGACGCCGGGACTGCCGTGACTGCTCCCGCAACCACTCATTAACTGCTTCGCTTTGGGGCGACGGGACGCCATATGGCCCTGCTACAATCAAAGTGTCGCACGGCTCTGTCTCGTCGTAGATGCTGGCGTCAGGCAGATAAACGATGCCGGAGGCGCTTTGCTCCGGCATGCCCCGTTCTGTCACCAGCTTGACGCGATAGCGATTACCGGACCCCATTTTGCAATTCGCTTCAAACAGCGCGTCTCGTACACCGGCTATTTCCAGCAGATGAACGTTGCTTGGGGCGAAGATTGTGACGAGCATGGCCTGAAGCGCTCCGCGGCGACGCAAGATCACCGATCAGAAACACGATACGCCTCGGGTGCTCAATTACCTACAACAATGGGGTCTGTCAGAGCAAATGCAGCTGCGGATGTCCGAGCGGCGCAGCTCGACATAGCATGTCAGCTTCTGCTGCCGTTACCCATGGCAGAGCATAGCTCTTTTAATCCCTTGAACTCAGCCAGCGCGCACAGATACGACCGACTTCGCCAACAAAGCCGACCTTCCGGAGCCCAAATCGGCTTTCCGTTAGCGGTCGTACGTTTATTACTCAGCACGCCGTCTGGCCAGCGAGATTGGGCCGATTTCGTAACCGCGTCCGAGTGACCGTGATGTCGTCTGGGCGTCCCGGGGTCGGCGAGCGGAGTGAGGATGTCACGCGCCTGAAAGTGGTGGTCGGTGCTCATGGCATTGTCACCCTTGCTGGCTACGCTTGTAGAGCTCGGCGACCCAGGGCGAGTGATGGCCTTCCTGATAGACGATGGCGAGCTCCTTTCGCGGCCGGGTGACGCTAACATAGAAGAGCCGGCGCGCCTCGCGCAGCGCCCCGGCGGACTTCCTGTCGCGATTGCTCGGGATGTCGCTTGCGTTCATCCCGTAGAGAACCACCGCGTCGAACTCGCGCCCCTTGGCGCTGTGCAGGGTGCTGAGACTGAGCCGCCCGGTGCCTTCGATACGGCCCGAGAAGACGTTGAGCGGCATGTCCTTGTCCTGCGCGGGATCGGTCTTAACCACCATCTCGGAGCAGATCTCCCATTCCTGCTGGGGGTTGCGCGCCAGCACACGCCATGGGGCGACCAGCTCGCGGCAGAGACGTTGCAGCCAGGCATGCGTCGTCTCGCCCGCATCAATGCTGCTGCGCAGGAAGGCGATGAGCTGGCGAGAGACCGTCTCCTGCTCGGCGTCGCTGGCGCAGCCGCCATAGACGAGCGCGAACGCCTGGGCGAGCAGCCGGCCATAAGGCGGGTCGGCCTCGCGCCAGCCGCCGGTGACCCATCCGGCGCAGCCCTCAACGAAGCGGGCGAGGCTCGAGCTGCGCTTGATGAGCGCATTGCCATCGGTGCGGACGTGCGCGACGCCCCTGCCATCGAGCGCGTGTGATATTTTGTTGCCGAGCCAGGCGGCGCGGTAGAGGATCGCGATCTGCTCGGGGCGATGGCCGCGCGCAAGCAGCGCGGGAAGCACGGTCTCGGCAATCGCCGCCGCCTGCGCATCATGGCCTCCCATGACGGGGTAGAAAGTGAGCTCGCCTTCGGGTGCGCCGTCGAGGCCGCGATAGTCGCGTTCCTCGCCGAGCGCGCCGAGCGACGCCCGGATGATCCTTGCACCCGAGCGGTAATTGAAGCGGAGACGAATTTCTCGAACGTCGGGGCGGGGCGCGAGGCTCTGAAGAAGCTCCGGATTGGCGCCGGTGAAGCCATAGATCGACTGGTCGCCATCGCCGACCGCGAACAGGCGCATGCCGCCGTCGAAGCAGAGCAGCAGGACCAGTTCATGGAGCGCATGGCCGAGGTCCTGATATTCGTCGACGAACAGGACCGGGAAGCGCGCCTGCAGCGCGGCGCGTATCCAGCGATGCGCCTTGATCATGCCGAAAGCGATCAGCGGCATGTCGTCGAAATCGATCAGCCGGCGGCGGCGAAGCTCGGCTTCATAGGCCTCGATGAAATCGGCCAGTTCGGGATTGATCCCGCGCCAGGCGGGCAGACTGCGATCGACGTCGCGGCGCCGTTTCTCCTCGGCGAAGCTCCACCGGTCATGGGGATCGAAGCGGTCGTTGAAAACCGCCAGATAGGCGGATTCGACCGCGGCCCGGCGCTGGGCGGTGGTGGCGACGCGAAAATCCGCAGGCAGCAGGCCCGGGAAGCACCGGGCATAAGGCATGATGACCTGGGTCAGCGCGAAACTGTGCACCGTGCCGATGAAGTTGCGGTCGCTGCTCAGCACGCCGAGCGCCGCAAGCCGGTTCTCGAGCTCGATCGCGCATTCGTTGTTGTAGGTGATGCAGGCGACGCCGCGCGGATCGACGACATCCTCGACCAGCGCACTCGCCATGGCGGTGGTCAGCGTCTTGGTCTTGCCGCTGCCCGGGCCGGCGAGCACGACGCAGTGTCCGCGTTCGCGTACGGCATCGGCTTGTTCGGGGTTGCCTGCAAGGTCGGCCAGCGCACGCACCAGCGCGAGATGGTTAGACACGCGCGGCTACATAGCCGACGGCGCCGGCGATATAGGCGGGGGGCGCCAGGTTCCAGGCCAACTTATTCTTGAGCTTGGCGCTCAGCCGCCCCTTGCCGATGTCGGCGACCATGGCAAGGAGCTGCGCAGGATCGACTGGCGCGCCGGCGCGCCAGGCAGCGATGCGCGCCTTGCGGATCGCGCCAAAGCCCTGCTCCTCCAAGATATCGAGCAATGCCGCCTGCAGCCCCGGCGTGTTCGCGACCGCGATCTCAAAGGTCTGGTCGTTGAGGAAGATACCGGCCTGGCCCCATCCGGCGCAGAAGCCGGCAAAATCGGCGGCCTGCCACTGCGCGCGCTGCTCGGGCGTCAGCGGCGCGGTGCCGGTCACGGTGCAATAGGCGTCCCAGATGCCGAGGGTGCGCGCCTTGCCGAGCGGCGGCTTGGCGCCATCGAGCGGATCCCAGTCGGTGATGACCGAAAAGGGCAGCCCGAGGCTCGCCGCGAGCTTCACATAGGGCTCAAAATGGATACCTGCGACATTGCAGACGCTGATGCCGAGCCGGTCGAGATTATGCCCGATCGCGTCGGCGAAGACCGGCAGCAGCGTCTCCTCGGCGTCGCCTTCGACGAAGATGACGCCGCGCGAGAACAGCAGCTCGGAGCGCGTGGCGGTCAGATATTTTTCGATATCGTCGAGCTCGTCGGGGCTGACCGGGAGGGTAGCGAGCGAGTAGGCCCGGGTAGCGCCGCCCGCCGCGCGCAGCTGGACGATGGAGCGCAGCGGCGCCGCCGCGGCGAGCGTCGGCGAATGGCTGGTGACGATCAGCGCCTGTGCGGGATCGGGGGATTGGAAGAGCTTGTCGAACACCGCGCGCTGAAGCTGGGGATGAAGGTGCGCCTCGGGCTCCTCGATGCACAGCAGCGAATAATTGCGCTCGTTTTTGGCGCGGCGCCAGGCGAACTCGGCGAGCTTGAGCGCCACAAGCGCGACATTGGCGGAGCCGAGGCTGGCCTCGGCGAGGCCGCGCCGGCCATTGTCGATGTAGAGTGCGATCGCTCGGAACAGGCGCAGCGGATCGGCGGGCGCGAAGCGCAGCCGGGCGTCGATGTCGTGGGCGGTGCCGGCGAGATCGAGGATGCCCGAGCGCAGCGCTGTCTCGAGCGCCTTTACCGATGGAAAATTCTCGAGCCGCTTGGTGGCGGCCTCGAGGTCGGAAGCGACGCCGTCGAGATCGGCGCGGCTGACCGAGGCAATTGCGTCCTCGAGCAAAGGGCGCAGCGGCGAGTTGCGCCAGGAGGCGAGCTGGCCCTCGGCGTCGCGCAAGGCATCGAGCATATCGAGCGCGATGCGGCGGCGCACCCGGCTCGGGACGGCGCGCGATTCGTCGCTACCGCCATAGACCAGGAACTCGCAATCCTCGCTCGACTTAGGGATGCCGGCGATCTCGGGCTTCTTGCGATAGATATAGCTCAGCCTGGCGACAGCGGGATCGGCGGCGGTTCGAAAATCGGTGAGCAGCGCGACCAGCGCGGCATCACCGTCGAAGTCGGCGAAATCGAGATGGACCTCGATTTCGGGCGATGCCGCCAAATCGCAGCCATCCCAGAAATCCGAGAGCTTGAGCTGGCGCGCCGAATCAGCAAGCGTCGGGTCGAGGACAAGGCGTACCGCAAAGAGGAGGTTGCTCTTGCCGACGCGATTTTCGCCCAGGAGGACGACATTGCCCGCCAAGGGCACGTCGATTGCCTGGAAATTACGGAAGTTTCGGATACTCAACTTGGCCAGACGCACGCCGTCCCCCTCCCATCCAGATCTTTATCTTGCCCCCAAGGCGCGAGAGTTCACGCGCGAGCGCTTAAGTCAACTGATCAGTTCCGCCGATAATGGCTGCACTGAGGCAGCAAGCCGACCGCTATGACGGGCACACCGGCGGCGGCAACGAAAGCCACGCATCCAATTTTCGCGCTGCCGATGCGCGCCTGCCGCGAAACGTCGCTTTGAGCTGGATCCACCGAGGCTACCACAGCATTCCGCTCCAAATTCGGTCTTTCGGTCGCGGGGATGCACTACCTGATAACTCTCGTTCGTTCAGCAATTTGCCGGCAAGTCCGAGGTTTTGGTCAATACAGGCCTTGCGTCTGTCGCAGTTCCCGGTCAGCCTGAGGATCAAATGACGACGATACCAGACATCTTCATTATCGAGTCTTTAGGTCCGGATGACGAGGGCAATGGACGCCTCGAAGGTCCGATTATTGCTCACATCGCTAGATTGCACGGCAAAAACCCTACATACCGATACGTGCGGAACCGGAAGGACTTCGCGAAGGCTGTGAGGGCGTTCTCAAAATCCAACTACCGCTATCTACACATTTCCGCCCATGCCGACGATGAAGGCATCACGACGACGAATCTTGAAGACGTGACAAACGCCGCCTTGGCTAAGATGCTCGGAAAGCAGGTAGCGGGACGCCGAATTTTTTTCTCAGCGTGTAGTATCATTCACGAAAAAATGGCGGCCGAAATCATCCCGCCGACCAAGGTTTTTTCGGTGGTGGGTCCCAGAGAGGATATTGGGTTCGCTCAAGCTGCCGTATTCTGGACCGCCCTCTACCATCTCATGTTTGAGCATGATGCATTAGCGATGAAGCGGGCTGCCCTCATTAAGAACCTCAAGAAAGTTGCCAGTCTGTGCGACGTCGAGATTGGCTACTTCGGGCGATCGGCCAGCCGGAAGTCCGGCTTCTCCCGAGATATCCTCGCTGTAAAGGGTTAAAGTACACTGGGTCTGCGAGCGGCGACCTCGCGGTCGCGCCTCCGGCTCGGCCCTTTCCGTCGCAACGCGACATACATTCACAGCAACTCGGGTGGCATAGTCGACTAGCGTTGGGACATTGCCGCCGCGCGATCTGGATGCTCCAGTAAATAAGATACCATTGCAGGGGGGGGCTCCCGATTTCCTGGGGAGAACTTGAGCACTTTTTCTTATGAAAACTGCGTTACCGGCAACCAATAGCAATGGAGGGCGGCCTCGCAACTCCCTGCGGACGCTGTTGTCATTGTGGTAACGGGCCTGCAAACGGACAGATAGACTACGAGGAGGGCGCCGTGGCCGTTGGCCAGCCAAATGAAAACTTGCTCCGCGATTACATAGCTGATCGGCTTGACATGGTCGAAGCCGGCCTCACCTTGGTGGGCCGCGAACATTACCTCAAGAATGCGCGCGGCGCGGCGGGTTTCCTCGACATTTTCGCCCGTGATTCCTTCGGTCGTCTCGTCATAATCGAATTGAAGCGAACAGATAGCTCGGCCAGAGAAGCCATTCAGGAACTCTTCAAATACGCTGCCTTACTTCGCGAGCGCTACCTCATCCGGGACATCGAATATCGCCTCATCCTCTTGTCGGTGGAGTGGCACGAACTCCTAGTCCCATATTCGGAAATGAAGAAAACGGCCTTCTTCGATCTGTCCGCAGGCCGGATCGTCTTGGATGCCAATGGCTGGCCGGTAGACGTCGAGCCGGTGGAAGCCATCGCTACAGCAGCCCCGCGCCGGTTCTCAAAGCGGCATTTCCTGTGGCGATTTGAAGATGGGGGCAAAGCTGATGCGGCCGCGCCGCTCATCGCGGCACGTATGACAGCCGCAGGCCTTCGAGACTTCGTATTAGTGAGGTGCCGCGCGAACGACGAGAGGCTCCGCGGCAACGTGTTCCTTTATTTCGCACATCAAGAGCTGACGTTGAAAGAGTATCGCCAGAGCCTTCGCCGACAGCTTAGTTCTGAAGCCTACAACGAATTCGAGGAGCAGATTGCCGATCTTACAGAAGAGGAAGACCGCGTCGGCGAGGCCGCGGATGCAGTTTGGTTGCCGGGGTACGATGAACTTTTTGAGCGCATCGACTCCGATTATTCGGAAATTTCGCATCCCGAAAAGGCATCACACTGGTTTAAGGAAGGATCGCTCGCGGAAGTCGAGGTGATGAGGTTCGGCCGCTTCAACGACGTGATCATTTCGGACGACAAGATCATCGAAGAGCTGATTGGTCAGGGCGGCGCGTCAGATTTCCTGCTTCGTTCGAATGCTAGCACCGTATCCCCGCCGCAGATGGCGGCGCTTCGCGCAGCGGTTTCGAACATATTCTTTTTCAATCCGGAATGGCGTAATGCCTGCCTCGACCTTCTGACCTATGCCGAGAAAACCGGGCCGGCAAATGTCACGGTGGCAGCCTTCAGCAATGAAGATATTCTGCGCTCCATCGCCGGAGCGGCCTTTCGCTATCCTGGCTATGTCCCGACCTTCAGGTTGGAGATTGCACGAGTTGCCACAGCGGTCGAGACATTCATGGGCGTTCCCGAGTGGGATGGATCGACCATCGATTTCGACAGTGTGCGCGAGGCCCACTTCGGAGATGACCCCTTCGCCTATTTCATGGCCTGCCATTTCGGCGAAAATCGCGGACTCAATGCGGACCTCATGCACGATCTCGGGTTGCGATACATTGTATTCCGCATGGGCAAAGACGGGCCCGAAGCAATCCGTGTCGTCGGCTCATCCATAATTGCCTCCCCGAGGAAAATCCGCGGATCCGTTTTCGCGCTGATCGAAGCGAATATTCCCGAGGTCCACAAGATCGTGTCCATGTTCATGGAGCATGATCAAGGGTTCCAAGAGGCGATCACGGCGTGGGTCAACGATCCGCCCAATCTCGCGGAGCGAGAGCTGGAATCTCGCCTGGAAGGCCTCGTTGCGACAGAGGAAGAGCGTTACTGGAACGGCGCGGTCGGCGAATGCCAAACCTGTGGCCATTCCCTCGCCGCAGCGCAGTTCATGATCGATGCGCACATCGGCGGCGGCGCGAATGTATGCGCGCTCTGCTATCTGGCCGAGGGCGACGGCCGCGGTACGATATTCTTGGCAACTGGACCGCGCTGGCGAATGCTCGGTCGAGACGGGGCATCGCGCGCCATGCCTGAAATCGCCAGAGATGCCGAGCCGTGAAGCGGATCAGAGTCGAAATGCTGAAGCCGGGCGATATCGTCCTCACGTCCGACAGCGGCAAAACGAGTCGGCTGGTGCGCAAAGCAACCAGCGGGGCAGTTTCACATGCGATGGTCTGCGTCCAGAACGGGTCTGTCATCGACTCGACCGATTTTGGTGTCCAGGCACACAACATCCAGCGCGAGCTTTACAACGACGCCGATCTGTTGCTCGTCTATCGCCTGCGCGACCCGATCGACGCTCTGCATATGACGGCGGTGATCGAGCTTGCCAGGTCCGAGATCGGCACGCGATATTCGAAGCTTGAGGCGGCGCGATCGATCCTTCCAGGCCCAAAGCCCAGGGACAGAAAGATGTTTTGCTCCCGTCTGGTCGCCCGCGCCTACGCCTATGCTGGCGTCCGCCTCGTGACCGACCCTGATTATTGCACGCCCGATGACCTGCGAAACAGCCCGCTACTGGTTCCGGTGGCCGACATGAGCGAGTCCGTGTCGGAGCGTGAGCTCGCCGCATGGCGGCGTCGCCCCAATCCGATCGCGGCCATGCAGGAAAGCCAGAATGCTGTCCTGACCGCTGCGCGGCAGCTTGATCCGGCGGTCGAGAATTTTAACGACCTCGACGCCATGGTTCAGGCTCATCCCGAATGGGATGCCGATATCGCACGAGCTTATCGAGAGTCCGGCTACCTCGAAATCTGGAAATCCGACTTCGTCATCAACCCATGGCACTATGATCCTGATGCGATGGAGGAGGCAGGCAAAGGCGCGGTGCAGGGAGACAGCCTTCACAGCTATTGCGTAAGCACGATTCGCGAAGCGCAATCCGGCGGTTTCCGGTACGCCGTGAACCTAACGCACTACCGGGCGGCCTTTGACACATCGAAACGGGAAACCACCGGCCAACTTGTCGCCCTTTATGAGCGCCTGGTCTGGAACGATCAGATGCGCCGCGAGACGGCTCTGACTTGGCTGCGGCGCCATTTCCCTGAGGACGCCAAGAACGAGCTTGAACGTATCCTTCCGCATTCTCAACTGTGGTTCTCGATGGTGGATCGCGTTGAACCTCGTCTCGGTGCGATTGCACGCCTGTCGATACAGAGCTTGGGATCTGATGAGATATGCTCATCATGCGGTGAGCCGGCCGACGACTACCGACTGGTCAACGGCGCAGAAGCGATGCCCGGTGTTCCCTCGCTGAGGCTATGCTCCGACTGCCTTGGTATAAGGCGAGGCGGCGGCGAGGTTCTGGAACCGTTCGACGATTGATCGCACGCTGTCCTCACGACCGTGCAGGCCTGCCCTCTAGCTCGGCAAGTGTGGTCGCTCGCGTTCCAACCCGTGAAATCCGAAGATAATATGATGACAGCGAAATGGCGTGGGATAGGATTTGCCCATCGGGACGGTCCGATCATGGACCGAGCTGCGATGTGAACGAGCCAAACTGCCGGGCGGAGTGTCTTCGAATTCGACTCCCAGCCTAGCAGCAATATTGGTGAGCGTTTCTTCCTCGCTGCCGTCCAAGAGATATCCCAACATTGTGCCCGAGGCCACCAAGGGTGCATAGCGACAGGTCAGGAACTGGTCGCGGATATCAGCGAGATAGTCGGCCAGCGCTCTTGGAGAATTCAATATTTTCGCCTCTGCGGGCCACATTACGCGGGGATCTGCACGCAGAACGAAAGCCAGGTCATAGGCCGGCGGTTGTGCCGGCGCCGGTAGCATCGTCTCGCGTTCGAACGGGCTATGCTGGACATAGTAAGGCGCCTCACCCGGAACGACATCGTCGATCGCAGCGGTGAGCAGTTGAGTGATGCTGCGTTCTAGGTCACGGCCGTCAAAGGCGGGCGACAAAGCTCGCAATCGCTCGAAACCCGACCAGACCCATTCAATCAGCTCTTACGATTGCACCGAAGACAGCAGTCCATAACGTCCCAATTTGCCGGCATTTTGCGGCCGCCGCCTGAACCAACGGCGGCTTTTCCTCCCCGCGCACCCAGAAGCTGCCTGTTCGGATCGTCCCGCGTTGCCGACATTCGATGGGCGGCCTGAACGAGCGGCGACTTACCGACATCGATCGCCGCGAAGCGGACAGTTCGGATTGTCCGACATCATGGCCACTCAGAGCCTCACCATCGGACGTCGGCTGTTGGCCAACTCTGCCGTTCGATGATCAGCTTGGGAACGACAGCAATGTCCCAGCTCGCGTCATTAAGACGGAGATGAAAGAATGTCCCTTTCGTGGTTCTCATTCATCAGCCCGAAAGTCCGACATGGCGGCGGCTCTAGAATTACCACTTCACCGGATGGCGCTCTCTGATGTGGCGGGTCTAAAAGGATGACTTTCCCGTTCCTGGCAAGTAAAGGGCCAGCCACATGTTCCCGCTTCGCACCTTCTTTTTGCGGCATCGCCTCCTGGCAATTGTGGTGGTCATGGCGGCGTTGTGCATAAAGGCGCTTGTCCCAAGCGGCTATATGATTGGGCAAAACAGCAAAGTCCTGACCATCCAGATCTGTCATGATGGGATCGGTGAAACGATCACAAAGCAGGTCGTCATTCCCATGGATGGCGAGCACGGCAATTCGAGCGGCAAGCAGGCCAAGGGCGATTGCGCCTTCTCCTCGCTGTCGATGGCGTCGATGGCCGGCGCCAGCCCCGCTCTGCTCGCGGCCGCTTTGGCCTTCCTCATCGCACTCGGCTTCACGCCGACGCGCTTCCCGGCCCCCGAGCGCATTTTCCATCTCCGCCCGCCGCTGCGCGGGCCTCCGGCTCTGATCTGACAGACTGAGTTTTTGTCGGACCGGCCGGTCTGAGCGTTTGACCACGCACATGCACCGGCCCTGCCGGAGCATATTCCTATGTATCAATTGCTGCACCGTTCTTCGGAACGGCCCTGGGACATGTCCAGTTATGCACTGGACAGCCTCCCATTCGCTGATCGCGACAGCGATCGCCATCTCATCCTGCATATGCAGGAGAACCGATCGCACCTCACGCGGGAGGCACGGCTCTGCTTCAGCGTGATCGCGCTGCTGTTCATGGTGACGAGCCTCGCCCCGGCGATGAAAGGCCAATGGCTCGTGCCGGCCTTCTCGATGCTGGCCATGGCGGCACTGACCTGTGCGCTGGAACGGCATGTCAAATCGCGCCCTGCCAGCGAGACACTGGAACTCGACCACGGTCACATAAGGCATCGCGACAGTGCGGGCCGTATCGTCGAATATCCCGCTTACTGGATGCGCCTCGCCACCGAAGGACGAAGCGAAGCAGACCTGCGGCTTTTCTTGCGCAGTCGCGATGGCACAATCGAGTTTGGTCGCTGCCTCAGCCTGGATGAAAAGCGGGAGGTCGCTCCGCTGGTCGCCGCCGCGCTGGTCAAAGCAGGAGGGCGCTGAGCGATGGCCTGGCTGAAACTGTCAGATGCGCGAGCAAAGGAATGGCGTCGATTCCGTCGGCGGACATGGGCCATCATCGCGCTGTGCTTTTCCGCCCGCGGGGCGGACGCCGCCTTCGGGCTGCACATCATCGAACACGCGCCATCCGCCGCAGCGCAGAGCGGCGCGCGCTGTGCGGCCAATGCGGACCGCGACCCCGAACATCAGCATCTTCAAATCAAAAAGGGAATATAATCGTGAAGACATCCATCATCGCGCTTGCCGCTGCTCTTGCGGCCACTCCAGCCTGGGCGGCAGACGCCGATCAGTCGTCTCGGGCGAGCGATATTATCGTCACTGCCACGCCCACCACGGAGCAGGCTGCAGCGGAAATCGAGCGGACGCCCGGCGGGGTGGAGGTCGTGCCGGACACCGCGTTCAAGAACACGCCGGTGCAGCACATCAAGGACATTCTGGCCTATGTCCCCGGCGTTATCACGCAGCCGCGCATGGGCGACGATGCCCGCGTTTCAGTGCGCGGATCGGGGCTCTCACGGGCTTATGGCGCGCGCGGCATTTCCCTGTTGCTGGACGGCGTGCCGATGAACACGGCGGATGGCCTCGTCGACTTCTTCGAGGTTGATCCCAGCGCCTATCGCTATGTCGAGATATTCAAGGGCGGCAACGCCATGCGCTATGGTGCCAATGCCCTTGGCGGCGCGATCAATCTGGTCACGCCAACCGGCCGCGATGCCGCGCCGCTCGATGCGCGCATCGACGTTGGCAGCTTCGGCTATGTGAAGGGTAAAGCCAGCACCGGCGGCGTTTCAGGCACGCTCGACTATTTCGCGACCGTTTCGGCTCAGAGGATCGACGGCTATCGCGACCATAGCGATGGCAATGCCCTTCGCGGCAACATGAATGTCGGCTACCGCATCTCGCCCGATGTCGAGACGCGCTTCTATCTGACCGGCGCTTCCACCAATCAGCGCATTCCCGGCGAGGTCTCGAAGGCGAGCGCGCTTGGCAATCCCCGCGCCGCGAACCCGGAGTGGGTGCGACAGGACCAGCAGCGCAATGTCGAGTCCGTCCGCATCTCGAACAAGACGACGGTCCGGCTCGACCAGACCGTGCTGGAGTTCGGCGCCTTCTACAACTGGCGCCATGTCGATCACCCGATCTACGAATATCTCGACTACACCGTCGACGATTATGGCGGGTTCCTGCGCGCCGTGGACGATCGCAATCTGGGCAGTCTGCGCAATCGGCTGATCGTCGGCGCCAATCTCCACAACGGCAAAATGGACACCGAGCAGTTCGTCAACCTGACCGGCGCAGTGAAGGGCGCGCTGACCCAGTCGATGGTCGACACGTCGAAGAACCTCTCCATCTACGCCGAGGACTCGCTCTACGTGCAACCCAACCTCGCACTGATCGCGGGCGTCCAGTATCTGCACGCCACTCGCGACCGCCGCGACCGGATCGGCACGGGATCAGGCCGCCAAAGCTTCGACCTCTGGAGCCCGAAGTTTGGCCTGCTGTGGGACGTTCAGCGGGACGTTCAGCTCTTCGCCAATGTCTCGCGCAGTGCAGAAGTGCCGAGCTACGATGCGGGCATCTTCTCGTCGCCGACCACGAGCATGGAGGCGCAGCGCGCGACCACCTACGAGATCGGTACGCGCGGACGCAGCGGCGTCATTGGTTGGGATGTCTCGCTCTATCGTTCCGAGATCCGCAACGAGTTGCAGTGCCTCACGCTCTTCCCATGGGCGCCGTGCACCACCACCAATGCCGATCGCACCGTGCATCAGGGGATCGAAGCAGGGCTGGATGCCACGATCCCGCTGTCGCCTTCCGGGGGCAGCCTCGCGCTGACCGCCGCCTATACTTACAGCGACTTCTTCTTCGACGATGACGCCATCTACGGGAACAATCGCATCCCCGGCGTGCCGAAGCATTATCTGCGTGCCGAGATGCTCTACAAGCATCCCAGCGGCTTCTACGCTGGTCCAAATGTCGAATGGGCGCCTGGCCATTATTTTGCCGACAATGCCAACACGCTGACGGTCGATCCCTATGCGTTGCTGAACCTTAAGGCCGGGTTTGATCTGGGCGAGCGCTGGTCGCTCTATGTCGAGGGCCGGAACCTCACCGACAAGCGCTACATCTCCACGGTGGCCATTGCCGGCACGGCCAGCCCGACATCGGAGATCTTCAATCCGGGCACCGGCCGTGCGGTGTTCGGCGGCATGCGCTTCACATGGTGATGCCTGCCGAGCCAGTCACCTCCAGCAGGCGCCGCCTATCGCACGATCTGGCGCTGCTGTTGCCATGGATCGGCTCGTGAGCCGCGCCGGCCGCTCACCTCATCGCAAATTAACCGCCGGGTGGCTGCGCCGCGCGCGTCGCTCGGCTGCCAGCGTCGTCACGGACGCCCCCAAAAGATCGAAGGTATCATCATGAACGGACATTTTCTTGACGGCACTGCAACCTGCGCACTCGTGGCGCTGGGTTGCCTGAGCTCCGCAGCTCACGCACAAACATTAGCCGAAGCTCCGCCGAGTTGGGCGGGCGATACCATTGTCATCACGGGAAAGCACGAGGGCTATGCCGTCCCCACGTCGGGCGCAGCGACGCGCACCGATACGCCGCTGATCGAGGTGCCGCAATCGGTGCAGGTCATCACCCGCTCGCTCCTGCAGGAGCAGGATCGCCGCACGCTGGGAGAGGCGCTGGTCAACGTCTCCGGCGTGACGCCGACGCGCTCAGAGGAAAACCTGTTTATCCCGCCGATCCTGCGTGGCTTTCCGGGAGAGGTTTATCTCGACGGCCTGCCGATCTTCGCGGGCAATCAGCAGGCCTATGACCCGAGCAGCCTGATCGGCGTCGAGCGGATCGAGATACTCAAGGGACCAAGCGCGACGCTCTATGGCGGCGGTCTCGGCACGCCGCTGGGCGGCATCATCAACGTCGTCACCGAAAGGCCAAGCGACAAGACGGGCGGATATCTCGCGATGCGCGCCGGCAGCTTTTCGACCTGGAACCCCTCTGGCGACATCAATGTCGCGTTGACGTCCGGCATCTCGGCACGGGTGGCAGGTGAGTATCAGAGCAACGAGAGCTGGATCGACAAGGTCGGCGGCGAGCGCTGGTCCATTCAGCCGAGCCTCTCATTCCAGATCGATGCCGATACCGACTTGCTTCTGCAGGGGCAGTTCAACCGCCGCCGCCAACTGGAATATTCCGGCCTGCCCGCTGATGAAGCTCTGGCCGGCACGCTCGACCGCAATGCCTTTCCCGGATCGCCGATCGGCCAGCCTCGCACGAGAAATGACAATAACATGGGCACGGCAACGCTGCGCCATGCCTTTTCGGATCGCGTCAAACTGACTGTCACTGGCCGCTATTATGACAATGACGTCGATGAGAGCGGGAGCTTCGTCTATCCCGGCCTGGCCGGGACCGGCACTCTGGCGCCGCTCTATGACGTCTTCCCGATCACGATGGTCAATCGGACGAAGGAGGCGACCATCGACGCGAACCTCGCCGTGAAAGCTGACATGCTTGGCGGCGCACACACGCTGCTACTTGGCGCCAACTACGACTGGACCAGTTTCTACAGTGCCATGGGCCTGTTCGTGAGCGACAGCCCTTCCGGTACAATCGATCTCTCCAATCCAACTTATGACCTCAGCTACACGCCCCAGACCCCAGTCAACAGCTACACGGATGACCGGTTCGAGACGTTCGCCGCCTATGTGCAGGATCAGGCGACTTATGGCCGCCTCCATCTGACCGGCGGCCTGCGGCTCACCCGTCTGAAGTTCATCGAGAACAGCAATTTCGGCGTAGCGAACGATAGGACCTTTACCCATGTCTCGCCCCGCATGGGCGCGACCTTGGACGTGGTTCCTGGCATTGCGCTGTTCGCGGGGTATGCGACGGCGTTCCGCGCGCCGTTCGGGTTCATCGGGACACAGGCGGCGAAGCCTGAGACCTCCAGCAGTATCGAGGGTGGCGCCAAGCTGGCGCTGCCCAAGGCTGGCCTCTCTGGCACAATCGCGGTCTTCCGGCAGACGCATGACAATGTCGTCACCGTCGACCCGACCAATGTGGGGTTCTTCATCCAGAGCGGGCGACAGCGTGCCAGCGGCGTGGAAGTCGATCTGGTGTGGGAGCCGACCCCGGCTTTTTCGCTGCTGGCGAACTATGCTTATACCGACACCCGGGACGATGGCATTGCTCCCGGCGATACGCTTGCCCGCGTGCCCAAGAGCAGCGGGCGAGTCGCAGCGCGCTATCGGGTGCTCAATGGTCCTGCAAAGGGGCTGTCGTTCGGGGCTGGGATCACCGCCTTCACCTCGCGAGAACTGACGCTGCCCAACAGCATCGCGGCTCCCGGATACGCCGTGATCGATGCGCAGGCCACTTATGATCTCGGACGGTTCTCCCTCGGCATATCCATCGTCAATCTCGGCAACCGAAAGGCCTGGGATCCGCACAGCTATATGGGCTATCCGGTCGTCTCGCCCAATCAGCCACGATCGGCCTTCGTCACGCTCAAGGCGCGCCTCTGATGGTGGAGACCTTCAAGAAACCTCTGGGAAAAGCGGCGGGTCTCATGATGGCAGCCGCGCTGCTCGGCGCGACGACGGCTATGGCGCAGACGACCACAGGCGGGGAGATCATTCCGCTCTATGCGAAGGGAGCAGTCGCTTCGCTGGGAGTCCCGGAATCGCGGGACACCCTCGAAACCGGCGAGACGATGATCTTCAACGTCAGCGAACCCACGCTGGAGGTGTTTCGTCCCGAGGCCGGAAGCACCAACGGCACGGCGGTCATCATCGCACCGGGCGGCGGGTTCGTTGGTCTGGCCTACGAGGCTGGCGGGACGGCTATCGCCCGTCAGTTGGCGCAGCGGGGCGTCACCGCGTTCGTGCTCAAATACCGCACCATCAAAAGTCCCGAGGACGCGATGCACATGCCCGAAATCCATATGAAGGAGATGGAGGGCATCATGGCGCGCGCCAGAAACGGTGTTCCGGAGCAAGTGCCACCTTTCGCGGGCGAGGAGCATGCGGTGGAGGATGGTGCACGCGCCATGTTGATCGTGCGGCAACATGCCGCTGGATGGGGCATCGACGCCAAGCGGATTGGTTTCCTCGGTTTTTCATCTGGCGCATTCCTTGCAGCCAATCTCGCCATCGGGGACAAGGTCTCGCGGCCCGACTTTGTCGGCCTGATCTATGGCGGGCTTCGCACGCCGGTTCCTCCCGATGCGTCGCCCGCGTTCATTGCCGGAGCCGCGGACGACGAGTTCACACCGAATGATCCTGTCCAGCTCTATACCGCCTGGCGGAAGGCGGGCGCTGCCGCTGAGCTTCATATCTATGAGCGCGGCGGACACGGGTTCGATCTGAAGCCCAAGGGCGCTACCAGCGACCACTGGTTCGATGAACTGATCTGGTGGATGCATTCTCGTGGCTTGATGGCGCGAGCAAAGCGCTGATCGAAAGCGGCATGACCTCGGATCGCAAGTCCACCAATGACCAGTTTCGGCGAAACCCGTCATTCAGGGTCGCGCTCGGGAACGACCGTTAAGTCCCACAGTCAGACCATCGGTTGCTTCAATCGATTCAGATGGGCATAACTTAACGCGGTACAGAAATTTCCCAATGATTTGAGTGCCCATCGCTTTCATGCCGGGCGCACCAAAATCTCACAATTTTGATTGCTGCTTGTGATGCAGCCTTTCGATCACCTTCCCACTTGAGAGTTCGCGGCGTGCGTCGCTGCCGATCCAGCGTGCGGTCTTGTCGTCCGATGCGGCGAGCTGCTCCGCGAGCGCCAGGGCGGGCTGGTGACAGGCGAGGTTGCGTTTGCCGATGTTGCGCAGCGCCCAGTTTACCGCCTTGCGCACATAGTTTCGCGCGTCCTGCGCATGGTTCGCGATCAGGGGCAGCGCGTCCATGAAGGTCGCGTCCGGCTCGGCCTTGCGATGGACCGCCATGCCGGCGATCATGGCAAAGGCAGCGCGGCGGACGAACTCGCGCTCGTCGGCGGCGAACACGGGAAGGAGCGCGTCAAGCCCCGCTTCCGCGAACAGGTGGGCGGCGATGTCCACGATCTCCCAGGACTCGAAATCGTCCGCCCATGCGCGGGCTTGCTCCGCCGTCAGCCGGGCCGGCTCGGCGGTGTAGATCGCCAGCACCCGCACATCGCGAATGCCAGTCTGCCACAAGGCCATCGCGCGTTCATGGTTAGGGCCGATCTGTTTGGCGATGCCCCGCAAAACCGGGTTGCTCAGCCCCAACGCATTATCGGTATGAATGCCGACCTGCTGCATGCCGGCAAGTACTGGCTCGGAGGTCATGCTTTGCATGGCGGCAACGATCTCCGGCACCGATGATGCTTGGGTGAGGGGGGCGGGCATGAGTTGAGATCCTGTATTGGGAACGTTGCGAGGTCGCATCTAGGCCGCCTGCTGCATTCGCTCTTTGATGGGGCGCAGGCGCATGTCCCGATCTGGTGCGGTCCTTTCCCCAGCCGGAGTCATGGTTAATCAAATGTAATCATCCTGTCATTCGCGCCTCCGATAGGCGGGCGACCTCCATGGGGGAGGGCATGATTCGGAGGTTGCCATGAAGATGATTTTCCTGCGCGCGGGCATTGCGATGTTCGCCTTTTCTGCTGCGTCTTCCCACGCGGCTGGCCTGCTCGACAATTATGTCGTCGGCTTCAGCAAAGCGATCGACACCAAGGAAGCCAGCGCCGTCGCTTATAATTGGGACACGCGCACGCTGATGGTCACCAATGACGAGGAAGAGGATGACGGTACGAACATCTGGGGCGAATATGATCTGAATGGCAACAAGACCGCGACGATCAGCCTCTCCGGCTGCCTCTCGCTCGGCAGTTCGCAATGCGATGCCGAGGGCCTCGCTTATGTGGGCAACGGCCAATATGTCGTCGCCGAAGAGCGCTATCAGGATATCGCGCTGCTCAGCCAGACTGGCGTGAACGGCACGACCCGCACCTACACCGCCTATCCGGATGCGCCGACGATCAGCGTCGGCTCCGATGCGGGCAATAGCGGCCTGGAGGGCATTGCCTACAACAAGGTGACTGGGGACTTTTTCGGCGTGAAGGAACGCAGCCGCGAGACGATCTGGAAGATCTCCGGCACCAATTTCGGCACTGAGACGGCGACGGTCACCGAGCTGTTCGATATTGCGGCGCTGCCGGGCCTCGATCGGCTGTCTGACATCGCGGTGCTTTCCAATGGCATCTTCTCCGCGACGCCGTTCGGCGACAATCTGCTGATCCTCAGCGGCCGCTCGTTCAACCTGCTCGAGGTGACGCAGGCCGGCCAGATCGTGAGCAGCTATGATCTCTCCGGCTTCAAGTCGCTGGTCGACCCGGCCAACCAAGGCGGCAAGTTCGAGGGCCTGACCCTCGACGATGCCGGTAACATCTACCTCGTGAGCGACGATGGCGACGGGCCGAACCAGTCCTATCTGGTCAAGCTCAGCTATGCCGGATCGGTGCCGGAGCCGGCGACATGGGCGATGATGCTGGGCGGCTTCGCGCTGATCGGCAGCACCATGCGGCGGCGCAAGGTGGCTCTCGCTTTCAGTTAAACGCAGCGACAACGGGCGTCGCGGGCAGACCGCGGCGCCCACTCAGATCAGAGGGGGACTTCCCCCTCGTCGCTGCCGTTCCAATAATGGATGCGACGGGCGCGGACATGGATCATGACGAGATCCGGCGTGTCGATGCCCTGCTCGAACCAGCGTTCGAGATCCTTGTTCCAATGTTCGGCAAAGCGCGCCTTGTCGCGGATCAGCTCCGCGCGACCCTCGACGGCGATGAACAGCGGGGGTCCGCCCAGCAGCCCGACCGCGCCGGTGAAGGTGAGGCCGACCTCGGGATCGCGCTCGATATCGGCGATGGTGCGCGCCGCCTCATAGGTGAAGAAGAAGCTGTCGCCGCGCCAGGCGACCTCACCATTGTTGCTCATCGGCCGGCTGGCCAGCGCGCCGCCCTCCGTGCGCGTGGAGAGCATCCCGAAATCGATCTTGCCCATCTTCTCGGACAGGTCATCGAGCGTCATGTCAGCCATTAAGGGCCTCCTGGAGAAGCCGGACGAGAGCGTCCGGTCTCCTCCAACGGATCATGATGGCTTAAGGTTGCGTCGGGTCAGCTGACGCCAATTTTCAGGGCTTCTTGAACGTCCAGCGCCCGGCCGGGCTCTCGGGATCGAACTTGACCAGCGCCGGCGTAGTACCGCCGATGGCAACGAGGGCGCGCGCTTCGCCCGTGCCGGGCGTCGCCTTCGGCATGATCCGGTAGGTGCCGTCGATGAGCTGGTCGATCCGCCAGAGCTGCTCGGGCGCGCCGGTGAAGGCCGGCACCGCTTCCACCTCGCCCGCGGCCGTCGCCGCCAGCGCCCGTTGCGTGCCTGCGATGACGATCTTGTAATAAGGCGCGCCCATCACGCCGCCGGCGCCCGGCACGGGGGCGACCGTCCAAAGCTGCTGGGGGCGGACCATATAGTCGCCCAGATCGACCGGCACGGCTCCGGCCGGCCAGCCGGGTTCGACCTGCCCCAAGGTCTGGTCGGGTACGTTGACAGGCGGTGTGCCGGGCGGGGCGAAGAAGCTGCGGCGGGCGTCAAAATCGATCCGCACGAAGTCGGCGGCAAGTTGGAGGGCATAGCCGCTACGCTCGGCCTCGATCTCATAGGTGCCCTCGGCGATATTGTCGCCCGCGACCGGCCAGCCATCTTTCCATAGCAAGGGGCGGATGCCGAGCACGCTGCGGCCCCGGTTCATGTCGATCTCATAATGCATCGAGACCTTCTCGACGCCCTCGCCAAGATCGATCAGCCCGAAATGGCCGGGGCCGATGTCCCGTCCGCGCGCGTTGACGACCATCTTGCCGCCGCCCTTGAGCAGCGGGATGCCCATATGATCCACATAAGGCCCGAGCGGATCGCGCGAGCGGCCGACGCGGATGTGATAGGTGGAATTGGGGCCATCACAGCAGGTGCCGTGGGTGCCCAGCAGATAATACCAGCCATCGCGATGAAGCAGGGCGGTCGCTTCCATGTCGATGGCGATATCCACCGCCTTGTTGCCGGCCTTGCGCGCGCCGGTGGCCGGGTCCAGCTCGATCATCTGGATCGCGCCGAAATAGGTGCCGTAACTCAGCCATAGGCGGCCATCGACATAGAGGAAGGCCGGATCGATGGCGTCGAGATTCTCCTTGCCATCGCTGGAGGCGACCGTGCCCACCTCATGATAGCCAAAGTCCGGCGAGGCGGGATCGAGGGATTTGGTCCACATCATCTTCACGTCGCTGGCATGGCCGCCGGACATGCCGCCGCCGCCGACGGCATAGGAGACATAATAGCGATCGCCGATCTTGATGACATCCGGCGCCACGCCGCCGCCCGGCCGATTGCCCCCGCTGCGCCACGTCCAGCCATCCTCGGAAACCAGGCCGTCCTTACCGGTGCCGAAGGTATAATATTTGCCGTCCGAATAAGTGATGGTGGACGGATCGTGGATATAGGGCTCGCCCTCAAGCTGCGCGCTGGCGGGACTCTGGAGCAGGAGGGCAAGGGTGAGGCCAGTGGCTGCGATGGTGCGGTTCATGCGATCACCTCGGTTGGGCGAAGAGGGAGAGGGGAGGAGCTGGGGTGCGGCTCGGTCAGAGCGTGGTCACCGCAAGATCGGTGACGCCGCGTCCGGCTTCATCGATGAAGCGGACGCAGTAATCGCTCAGGCCCGGCCCGTTAATGACCGCGCCGCGAATGATGTTGCGGCCCTTTTTCAGGGTGATGCGGCGCGAGACCACATCGTCCATCACCATGCGGCGATCGTTGAACAGGACGGCCGTCTCCACCCCATTGACCCACCACATGGAGGCCGAGTTTGAGCCGACGGCCATGCGCACCTGCATGTCGCGCGGGCTGTCCACGACGGTCGCGACATGGAAGATCACGCCATATTTGGTCTTGCCGAGTGACTGGGCAAAGTTGAACAGCATCACATCGAAGACGGTAGAATCCAGCGCGTGCCAAGCGAGCTTCTGGCCTTCCACGGTCACCGTCTCGCCCGCCCGCGGCAGACCGGCGGTCTGGGTGGGGAAGGGATAGGCGGTCAGCGTCTTGCGCACATAGCTGCCGGTAAACACCGTATTGGTGCGGTTGGGCTTGGCGATCGGCTCCAGGATCAGCCAGCGGCGGATGAACCCGTCCCCATCCGGCCTGGCCGGGGCGCGCCCGGCAGGCGTGAAATAGGGCGCGAGCGTGCCGGCGCTCTCCGCTGCGCTTGCGACGCCCGGCAGGGTGCCCAACAGGATCAGCGAGGCGAGGCAGCAACGCACATGGGATATGGCCTTGGACGCGATCATGGTCATTCCTTCAAGGGTGGGCTGCGGCGTGCGCAGCCCGGGAAGAGACCTGCGGGGCAGGTCAGGACGGTTTCAGCAGTCCGTGCATGTCCAGCCACGCTACAAAGGCATCCAGCCAGCCGGTGCTGGTCGTGCCTTCCTTGCCGAGGCCGAAACCGTGGCCGCCGCGCTCGTAGAGGTGGAATTCAACCGGTTTGCCGGCCTCCTGCCACGCGTCGAGCAGGCCGAAGCCCTTTTTGGCGAACAGGGGATCATCCGAGGCGATGACGCCGAACAGCGGCGGCGCGTTGGCGGGTACGGTCACCCGCTCCATCGAGCCGTAGATGGGCGCGATGAACGCCAGGTCGAGATCGGGACGGGCGAGGGTCGTGACCATTGTCGTCATGGCCCCGGCCGAAAAGCCCATCATGCCGACGCGCTTGGGGTCGATCCCCCACTCGGCGGAACGGGCGCGCACCAATGTGATCGCGGCGACGGCATCGGCAATCTGCTCCGGCAGGCCGGCCACGGCTTCGTCCGGGCTGGAGCGCGTCTCCGCCCGGCCGACATTGGCGAAGGCAGCGCGCAACTGGCTATCGAAATCGGCAAGCGCGGGCGGCGTGGGCCGCAGGCGATATTTGAGCACGAAAGCGGTGATGCCCCGGTCTGCCAGCGCACGGGCAACCCGCCAACCTTCATTCTCCATGGAGAGCAGCAGGAAGGCGCCGCCCGGCGCGACGATGACCGCGGTGCCATTGGCCTTGCCCGGTGCCGGCAGCACCGGTGTAAGCGTGGCGGTGGAGACATTGCGGGCCATTGGCACGCCATATTGGCGGAACCAGCTTTCGGGCGCCGTGGCGCCCTTGACCGGGCCGGTGCCGAGCGGAATGGCGCCGGGTTCTGCCGGCGCGGGAATGGCGGTAACGGTCGCATCCTGCGCGGCGGCAGGTGACAGGGCGGCAGGAAACAAGGCGGCGAGAGCCAGCGCGGACAGCACGGTGCGAACGGACGCATGACGTATCGAGATGTTCAAGACTTTCCTCCCCGGTTTAGCGGCGGTCGATAGGCCGACTGCCTGCCTCCTCCTCGATACGCCATTGCGGCGAACCTGCGAGTCCCCCGATGCGATGGCTGCAGGATAATCGTTGATTTCTTCAAACGTCAACTTGTCCGACAAAAATAACGCGCAGTTTCAATCGCTGAACTGAGCCGAGCAGTCTGTAAGCCAGCGTTATCGCACAATTTTGTTGCCAATCTGAAAATTGCACAGCTATGTTAGCGTTAACAAAATCAGGAGGGATGGATGCGGCGCGCGGCTTTGTTTGGATCTTTTGTCGTAGTTTTTATGGCTTCGATGATGCCCGCTGCGCATGGCGAGGAACCGGCCCTGCGACTTGGTGATTCCGGCTATTTCGAGGCGCCTGCCGCCAATGTGCTGGTGTTCAGCAACTGGTATGACGGGCTGTTCGCCGACTCGAAGATCAGCGGCGTGGAGATCATCCAGCAGGATCGGCGTATCGCCACCAATGGCGATGTTCGCCTCTCCGCCACGCCGGGGCAGTGGGATGCGATCGGGCGGATGATCGAACGCAAGGTCGATGCGCGGACCGGGACCATCGAGGCTGTTCTGGAATATCCCGAGCATGATTTCCGCTACATCATCCGCGCCGTTCCGCGCGGCGCCGACCTTCTCCTGACCGTCGAATTGCCGCGCGCCTTGCCGGCGGCGCTGGTGGGCAAGGCGGGGCTGAATTTGGAGTTCCTGCCCTCGGCTTATTACCACAATGCCTTCATGGTGGATGGCAAGGCCGGTGCCTTCCCGCGTTATCCGGCCAGCGCGATGGTGCGGACGCCGGAGCGTAATCCTGCGAGCGGACGCAGCGATGGCCCCGGTGCCGAACCGCTCCCTCTGACTCAGGGCAGTGACATCGTCCTCGCGCCGTCCGATGCCGCGCGCCGGGTCCGCCTCCGCTCGCAGACGCCTATCGCGCTGTATGATGGGCGCAATCAGGCGCAGAATGGCTGGTTCGTCCTGCGGTCGCTGCTGCCGGCGGGCAAGACGGGCGTGGTGGTGCAGTGGACTCTCTCGCCAACCAGCGCGCCCGGCTGGCTGCGGCCGCCGTCCATCGGCCATTCGCAGCTTGGCTACACGCCGGGGCAGGCGAAGGTCGCGACGATCGAGATCGACCGCGCCGACACCCGGCGCGCGCAGGCGCAGCTTCTACGCGTCGAGCCTTCGGGGCAGGAGGTGCCCGTGCTCAGCGGCACGCCTGCCGAAGCGGGGGATTATCTGCGCTATCGCTATCTGCGCTTCGACTTCAGCGCCGTGCGCGCGCCGGGGCTCTACCGGCTGGCCTATGGCGACAGCAAGACCGCGCCGTTCCGCATCGCACAGGATCTGTTTGCCGATGCCTGGCATCCGACACTGGACGTTTACTTCCCGGTGGCGATGGACCATGTGACCGTTAACGAGGCCTATCGGGTCTGGCACGGCGAATCCCACAAGGACGATGCGCGGCAGGCGCCGCTCAATCATGAGCATATCGACCTCTATGCGCAGGGGCCGACCACCGATACGCGGTTCAAGCCCGGCGAGCATATTCCCGGCCTTAACATCGGCGGATGGTACGATGCCGGCGACTATGACATCCGCACGCAGACCCAATATGCCGTGATACGCTCCATGGTGCGGAGCTGGGAGGGCTTCGGGCTGGATCGCGACACGATGAGCGTGGATGGTGCCACACGGCGCGTGGAAATCCACGTGCCGGATGGTCAGCCCGACCTGCTCCAGCAGATCCGCCACGGCACGCTCCAGCTCGCCGCGCAATTCGATGCGGTGGGCCATGCGATCCACGGCATTGTGGAGCCGGATGTGGGGCAGTACACGCATCTTGGCGACGCCGTGACCAAGACCGACGGCAAGATTTATGATCCGGCGCTCAAGCCTTATGAGGTGAAGGGAGACCGTAGCGGCACGCCCGATGATCGCTGGGCGTTCACCAGCCGGTCCTCGGCGCTCAATTTCGGTTCGATTGCGGCGCTGGCTGCGGCCAGTCGCGCCCTCAAGACGCTGGACCCGGCGCTCTCCGCTAAGGCATTGGCCATTGCGACGCGGGTGTGGGCCCAGGAGCAGAGCCATCCGCCTTATGTCTTCCAGCATGGCAATACGACCGGCGGGCCGCTCGAAGCCGAGCAGTTTGCGGCCGCCGTGCAATTGCTCAAGACCACGCGGGACAAGCGCTATGCGGCACAGATCGAGGCACTGTGGCCGTCCGTCTCAAAATTCTTCGGCTTTCAGGCCGCGCTGGCGACGGAAGCCCTGCCGTTCATGCCGCCTTCCTATCGCACGGCGATGGAGCCGCTCGTGCGGCAATGGGCCGCGCAGAGCGACAAGATCGCCGCCGCCAATCCCTATGGCGTGCCGATCTCGGAAGGCGGCTGGGCGGGGAACGAAGGGGTGATCGACTATGGCCTCGCCGCTTATGCGCTGCACAAGGCTTTTCCAGCGATCGTGAAGCCCGATGCGGTGTTCCGCAGTATCGACTATCTGCTCGGCAACCATCCCGGTTCCGACATCTCCTTCGTCTCGGCGGTTGGCGCGCGATCCAAGGAGGTGGCCTATGGCACCAACCGCGCGGACTTCAGCTTCATCGCCGGCGGTGTGGTGCCGGGTGCGCTGATTATCAAACCGGATTTTCCGGAGAACCATGAGGACTGGCCGTTCTTCTGGGGGCAGAATGAATATGTGATCTCGGCCGGCGCGGGATTTATCGAACTGGCGAACGCTGCGCATGAGCTGGCGAACGCGGAGCGGTAAGCAGGGGTGAGACTAACCACCCCTCCAACCGTCACCCCGGGCTTGACCCGGGGTCCAGCTAACCTGTTCCGGCGCATTTCGTCTGGCAAGATCCTGGCGAGAAGTCGGTCCGGAAGGAAGCTGGACCCCGGGTCAAGCCCGGGGTGACGGCGGGGGTGGGGCAGGGTTTTGCCGAACACGCCTCCACAAGCGCTCAGTGCTCAAGCGCGCGCCACGCCGCTACCATGGCATCCGCCCGCTGGCGGACCTGTGCTGCGTCCAGCCCCGGCTGATAAATCGATGATCCAATGCCGAACCCGGCAGCGCCGGCGCTGCGCCATGCGGCCATATTGTCCGGCCCGATGCCGCCCACCACCAGCACAGGAATGTCGGCGGGCAGCACCGCCTTCATCGCCTTGAGCACCGCCGGGCTGTGCATCTCGGCGGGAAAGAGCTTGAGCGCATCGGCCCCGGCATCGATAGCAGCGAAGGCCTCGCTCGGGGTTGCGATGCCGGGCATGGAAAGCAGGCCGAGCGCCTTCGTGCGGCGGATTACGGGTGGGTCCATATTGGGCGAGACGATGACGCGCCCGCCCGCCTGCGCGACCTGATCCACCGCGTCCACGCTCAGCACGGTACCGGCCCCGATGAGCGCGCCGCCGGGCAGGCGGGCGAGGGCGGCGATGCTCTCCAGCGGGCGGGGCGAATTGAGCGGCACCTCGATGCAGCGCAGGCCCGCCTCGATGAGCGCAGCCCCGATCGCGGGCGCCTCCTCGGGGGTGAGGCCGCGCAGGATCGCCACAAGCGGCATGTCGGCGATCTGATCGAACCACTGTGTCACAGGGATGCTCGCTTTCTCAACGACGGACGTCGCCGGTTTGGCCGGGGCGGAATGCGGCGAGTTCCTCCGCGCTGATCGGGCTGAAATCGCCATGAACGAAATGATTGAGCACACAGAGCGCCAGACCGCGCTCGGCTGCGGTGGCGATGCCGGCATCGATATGCGCGATCACACCGGCGGCGAATGCGTCACCGGTGCCGATTCGGTCGACGATCCCAGCAACTTCAACCACTTGCGTCTCGAAGTTGTCATCCGGTGTATCGAGGCGGGCGCAAAGGTGATGGAGCCCGGCATGGGTGACCACGCGAAGGGTGGAGGCGATGTGGCGCAGATTGGGGAAGCGCGCGAAGGCTGCCTGGGCGGCGGCGCGACGTCCGTCCGCGTCCTGCGCATCGAAGGACTGGCCGAGCAGCATCGCAATGTCCCGCGCACTGCCGAAGAACAGATCGGCCATCTCGACATGGCGGGCGAGGATCGGCGCGGGATTGTCGCACCAGCTTTCCCAGAGCGTCGCGCGGAAATTCCCGTCGAATGAGATCGGAATGCCGGCGGCCTTCGCCGCTTCCATCGCCGCGAGGGACAATTTGGGAGCGTCAGGCGAGAGGGCGGGGATGATGCCGGAAAGATGCAGCATGGCCGCCCCCTCCAGCGCCGCAGCCCAATCATAGCGCTCGGCAGGAGTGATCGCGAAGTTGCTGCCAGCGCGATCATAGCTGATCGCGGGCGCGCGCAGGCCGCTCCCCGGCATGAGATAGAACAGCCCCATCCGCCCCGGCTGGCGCTGCACATGGCGCACGTCCACGCCGGGCCGGCGCAGGGCGTCCAGCGCCGCATCGCCAACCGCGCCCGGCGGGAGCGCGGTAATCAAGGCGCTCGGAATGCCCAGCCGGGCCAGCGCCACCGCGACATTGGCTTCCGCGCCGACGAATCGCGCATCCAGCCGCTCGCTCTGGAACAGGCTTTCGCCGGGGACGGCGGAGAGGCGGAGCAGCAGTTCGCCGAAACAGAGGATGGGGCCGAGTGTCATCGTCTCTCTTGTCAACGCGTTAGAGGCACAGGAGTAGCCCCTCTTGACAAACAAGCGCAATAGCTCTTGATAGCGCTAACACACAGGGGCGCCCTCGGGGGGCGAGGGAGAGGAAGTGATACATCCAGAAGAGTCCGGCCCGATGCTGCCCGTCGATTGGGAAGAGGGTATGTTTCTGGGGCGAGCCGATTTTGGCGATGGCCCGAGCCCCGTGCTCGTCCGCCAGGGCGAACTGCACGATATGGCGCACGTCTGGCCGACCGTCTCGGCCCTTGTAGAAAGCGGCGATTTTTCAGGCGCTGGCGGCACCTCGCTGGGCCATTTTGATCCTGCATCCACGCGCTTGCTCAGCCCCGTAGATCTACAGTGCGTCAAGGCTTGCGGCGTCACCTTCGCTCTTTCCGCTATCGAGCGGGTGATCGAGGAGCGGGCGCGGGGCGACTGGAGCCGGGCGGCCTCGATCCGCGAGCGGCTTGAGTCGCGCATTGGCGGACAAATCCGCTCCGTCCAGCCCGGTACGCCGGAAGCCGCCTCTCTCAAGGAGGCGCTGATCGAGGACGGGCTGTGGTCGCAATATCTGGAGGTCGCCATCGGCCCGGATGCGGAGGTGTTCACCAAGTCGCCGGTGCTCTCCACCGTGGGGCCGGGCGCCGCGATCGGCATCCGTTCGGATTCTGCGTGGAACAACCCCGAGCCGGAGATCGTGCTGCTGGCGGACAGCCTGGGCCGCGTGGTCGGCGCGACGCTCGGCAATGACGTCAATCTGCGCGATTTCGAAGGCCGCTCGGCCCTGCTGCTTGGCAAGGCCAAGGACAATAACGCCTCCTGCTCCATCGGCCCGCTGGTGCGGCTGTTCGATGACAGCTTCAGCATCGATGATGTGCGCCGTGCCGAAGTGCGGCTGACCATCACCGGAGAGGATGGGTTCGTGCTGAAGGGCGTGAGCAACATGGCGGAGATCAGCCGCGATCCGCTCGATCTGGTGCGCCAGACGCTAAGCGAGCATCAATATCCCGATGGCTTTGCGCTGTTCCTCGGCACGCTGTTCGCGCCCGTGCAGGACCGCGACGAGCCGGGGCGTGGCTTCACCCACAAGGTGGGCGATGTCGTGACCATCGCCTCCGACAAGCTCGGGCGCCTGGTCAACCGGGTCGTCACCTCGCGCGATGCACCACCCTGGCAGCTGGGTATTGGCGCCTTCTACGCAAATCTGCAGCGGCGCGGTCTTCTGGAATCGGCATGAACAAGTCTGAGCAAACACAATACGCCGTCTATCCCAGCCTGGCGGGCAAGAACGTGCTGGTCACCGGTGGAGCGACCGGGATCGGGGCGGCCATTGTCGCGGCGTTTGCGGGCCAGGGCGCGCATGTCGCCTTCCTCGACTTCAACGATCTCGCCGGCGCCGATCTGGCGCGGGATCTGACCGGCGCGCGCTTTCGCCATTGCGACCTGCGCAACGTCGCTGAGCTGGAGCGGACCGTCCGCGCGCTGGAGAGCGAGATGGGCGGGTTCGACGTGCTGGTCAACAATGCCGCCAATGACGACCGCCACCGCTATGACGAGGTGACCGCCGACTATTGGGACGAGCGCATGGCGACCAACCTGCGCCACCAGTTCTTCGCCGCGCAAGCCGTGGTTCCGGCGATGCGGGCGCGGGGCGGCGGTGCCGTCATCAATCTGGGCTCGGTGAGCTGGCATCTCGGCATGTCCGAGTTGGTGCTCTACCAGACCGCGAAGGCCGGCGTGGAGGGCATGACCCGCGCGCTGGCGCGTGATCTGGGCGGCGACAATATCCGCGTGACCGCCATCGTGCCGGGCAATGTCGATACCCCCCGCCAGAAGCAGTGGTATACGCCGGAAGGTGAGGCGGAGATCCTGCAGGCGCAATGCCTCCCGCGCCGCATCCAGCCGCGCGATGTCGCCGCGCTGGCGCTGTTCCTCGCCTCCGATGACGGCGCGCTGTGCAGCGGGCACGAATATTTCGTCGACGCAGGCTGGCGCTGAGATGCAGCCGGAGCCGATCCTTCCCCTGGGCATGACGCTCGGCGAAGGGCCGGTCTGGTGGGACGATGCCCTGTGGTTCGTCGATATCAAGGGGCACAAGCTCTACCGTCATGTGCCTGCGAGCGGCGCGCTGGCGGTGTGGGATGCGCCGGACCAGATTGGCTGGGCGCTGCCTACGCGCAGCGGCGGCATGATGACCGGCGTGCGCACCGGCCTGCATCGGTTCGATCCGCAAAGTGGCACATTTTCGCTGTTCCACGATCCCGAGCCGCATCTGCCCGGCAATCGGCTGAACGACGCCGCCACAGATACTCAAGGGCGGCTGTGGTTCGGCAGCATGGACGACAGCGAAGCCGCCCAGACCGGGTGCCTCTATTGCCTCGCCGGCGGGCAGTGCGCCGCCACGGTCGTGCCTGCTGTCGAGATCACCAATGGCCCTGCCATCAGCGCAGATGGGCGCACGCTTTATCACACCGACACGCTTGGCCGGAAAATCTGGAAAGCCCCCGTCGATGAGAACGGCACGGTCGGCGCGGGCGAGCTGTTCATCACTATCGAGGATGGCGCGGGCTGGCCCGACGGCTCCGTGCTGGATAGCGAAGGTTGCCTGTGGGTCGCTTTGTTTGGCGGCTGGGGCGTGCGGCGCTATGATCCGCAGGGCTCGCTGATGCAGACCATCTCCTTCCCGGTCGCCAATGTCACCAAGATCGCCTTTGGTGGGCCGGATTTGCGCACCGCCTATGCCACCACCGCGCAAAAGGGGCTGGATGCCGCCGCGCGTGAGGCACAGCCGTTGGCCGGCCACGTCTTCGCATTCGATCCCAAGGTTGCAGGATTGCCGGTTACCCCGGCAGATATTTGACAGAAGAAACGCCGTCCCGGCCTCGGCTGGAGTCGGCAGAATTTTTGAGAGAGAGGAGGGGCTCGGCATGAGCGCTGAAACGCACGCCATCGGGCGAACCAACATCGGGTTCATATTCGCCATCGTGGCCATCGCCACCATTGGTGGCTTCATGTTCGGCTATGATTCCGGCGTGATTAACGGCACCCAGAAGGGGCTGGAATCCGCGTTCGACCTGGGTGCGCTGGGCATCGGCATCAATGTAGGCGCCATTCTGGTCGGCTCCGCGCTGGGCGCGTTTCTCGCCGGGCGCATGTCCGACCTCATTGGCCGTCGCGGCGTGATGATGCTGGCCGGCCTGCTCTTCCTCATCAGCGCGCTTCTGGCCGGTGCGGCCGGGTCTTCGGCGATGTTCATCATCGCGCGGATCATCGGTGGCCTCGGCGTCGGCGCGGCCAGCGTGATTTCGCCGGTCTATATCTCCGAGGTGACGCCCGCCTCGATCCGGGGGCGCCTCTCCAGCATCCAGCAGGTGATGATCATCACCGGCCTTACCGGAGCGTTCGTCGCCAACTTCGTGCTGGCGCGCTATGCCGGCGGCTCGACGGCGACCTTGTGGTTCGACCTGCCGGCCTGGCGCTGGATGTTCCTGCTGCAGGCGATCCCTGCGGCCATCTATATCCTGGCGCTGCTGATCATTCCCGAAAGCCCGCGCTATCTGGTGGTCAAGGGCAAGGAAGAGCGCGCCCACGCCGTTCTCTCGCGGCTGTTCGGGCCGGAGGAAGCGACGCGCAAGGTTGGTGAGATCCGCGACAGCCTCGCCGCCGATCACCATCGCCCCCGTCTTTCCGATCTCATCGACAAGACGACCGGGCGCATCCGGCCGATCGTGTGGACCGGCATCGGCCTTGCGATCTTTCAGCAGTTCGTCGGCATCAATGTGGTCTTCTATTATGGCGCCACCTTGTGGGAGGCCGTCGGCTTCTCGGAGGATTATGCGCTGCAGACCAATATCCTCTCGGGCGTGCTCTCCATCGGGGCCTGCATCGCCACCATGTTCCTGGTGGACAAGATCGGCCGCAAGCCGCTGCTGCTTTTCGGATCGGCGGGCATGGCCGTCACACTGGCGATCGTGGCCTATGCCTTCTCCACGGCGGTCACGGGCGCCGATGGTGGCGTGATGCTGCCGGGCAGCAATGGCATCGTCGCGCTGATTTCGGCCAATCTCTACGTGATCTTCTTCAACCTGAGCTGGGGGCCGATCATGTGGGTGATGCTGGGCGAGATGTTCCCCAACCAGATCCGCGGCTCGGGCCTGGCGGTGGCGGGGCTGGCGCAGTGGCTGGCGAACGCCCTCGTTTCGGTGAGCTTCCCCTCGCTGGTGATCAGCCCTGGCCTTGCGGTGGCCTATTTCGGCTATGCCTTCTTTGCCGCCGTCTCCTTCTTCTTCGTCCGCGCCATGGTGCGCGAGACCAAGGGCCGGGAACTGGAGCAGATGGAAGGCTGATCGCTCACCCAATCATACGCTCGGCCCGGTCACGCTTATGCGTCGCCGGGCCGTTCGCTTTTCAGGGCTTGGGCTGGGGCGGGGGGCCGTCGCTCTCGCGCGCGATCAGCGTGTAGGGCGTCACGACATGGGGATGGTCCACGCCCTTCGATGAGGCGTTGCGCATCCGGATTTCCCGGGTCAGCAGCGCCACCGCCTGCTGCGCCATATCGGTGATCGGCTGGCGGATCGTGGTCAGCTCCGGCCAGCTTGTCAGCGCCAGAGCGGTATCGTCGAAGCCGCAGATGGTCAGCATTTGCGGCACATCGATGCCGCGCCGGTGCGCGATGGTCAGCGCAGCTGCGGCCATATCGTCGTTGGAAGCGAAGATCGCCGTTGGCGGCTCGGGCAGGTCGAGCAGGCGCGTGGCTGCCTCCAGGCCGGAGCGGAAGGTGAAGAAGCCCTGCTCTATCAGCTCGGGCTGCGGCGCGATGCCGTGCTTCTCCAGCGCGGAGCGATAGCCCTCCAGCCGTTCGGCGCTGGCCGTCTGGTTGGGGTGGCCGGTGATGAAGCCGATGCGCTGATGCCCGAGCAGGATCAGATGATCGGTCATGGCGTGGGCGGCCGCCTTGTCATCGATGCTCACCGAGAGCGCCCAGTCGGGCGCGCGCCCGGTGGCGACCGCGACGACCGGCACACCGGCGCCCTCCAGCACGGCGAGCACGGAGGGGGAATCGCTCAGCGGCGGAGGCAGGACGATCCCGTCCACCCGGCCCTTGAGCAGCGCCTCGATGGCCTTGTCCTCTGCGCCTTCCTCATTGCACTCCTTGACGATCAACTGCGCGCCGGTGCGGCTGGTCTCCGCCAATATGCCGACCAGAAACTCGCTGAGATAGGCAAAGCTCGGGTTGGAGTGGAGCAGCCCGATGCGCGTGTCCTCGCCACCCGCGAGGGTGCGGGCGGCGATGTTGGGCGCATAGTTCAGCTCGGCAATCGCGGCCTCGACCGCCAGGCGCTTGTCCTCACGGACATTGGTGCCCTTGTTGATCACGCGGCTCACGGTCATCGGCGAAACGCCGGCCAGGCGGGCGACATCCTCGATCTTGGGACCAGAGCTCTGCCGACGGGACGAGCGGGAACTGCGGTTGGTGACCATCGCCTGACTTGTTCGCCTTCCTATCCGGAGCTGGGCGAGACCTCTCCCAATATCGTGCGTTCATCGCAACAGATAAGATGAGGGGGCGATCTTGCTTTGGCTCCGCGCCGTTGTCGTCTCTTTGTGCCGATCTATGGGCACGGCAATTTCGGTTTCGTTAGCGCCTGGGCGAGAAGATAGCAAAAAAAGAGGTGGCCGCCGTAGCGACCACCTCATCAGTGACCTGACCCGGCGAAGAGGAAGCGCCCGGGTCCGGCATGGCTCAGATGAAGCGATTGACGAGATTTTCGATCCGCTCCTGCCTTCCGGAGGCAGGCTTGGGGTCGAGCGCGCGGGTCACGGCGAGGTCAGCGATCCCGGCGAGGTCGAGCGCAGCGATCTCCTTGCCCAGCGGACCATCCCAGCCCGCATAGCGCTGATTGCGCAGGGCATCGATGCGGCCATCCTCGATGATCGCGGCGGCATTCAACAGCCCGCGCGCCACCGTATCGATGCCGCCGATATGGCCGTAGAACAGGTCAACCGGGTCCATCGACTGGCGCCGGACCTTGGAATCGAAGTTGAACCCGCCGGTGGTGAAGCCGCCGGCGCGGATCACCTCGATCATCGCGACGGTGAGTTCTTCCACCGAATTGGGAAACTGGTCGGTGTCCCAGCCATTCTGGTGGTCGCCGCGATTGGCGTCGATCGAGCCGAAGATGCCCAGCGCGTTCGCCGTCGCCAGCTCATGCTCGAAGGTGTGGCCGGCGAGCGTGGCATGATTGGCTTCGATGTTCACGCGCACTTCGTTCTCCAGCCCGTAGCGCTTGAGGAAGCCGTAAACCGTGGCGGTGTCGAAATCATATTGATGCTTGGTCGGCTCGTGCGGCTTGGGCTCGATGAGGATGGTGCCGGAAAAGCCGATCTTGTGCTTGTGCTCGACCACCAGCGTCAGGAAGCGCCCGAAATTATCGAGCTCGCGCTTGAGATTGGTATTGTGCAGCGTCTCATAGCCCTCACGGCCGCCCCAGAGCACATAGTTGACGCCGCCCAGGCGATGCGTCGCCTCCAGCGCATCGCGCACCTGCATGGCGGCGAAGGCATAGACTTCCGGGTCCGGATTTGTCGCGGCGCCGGCAGCAAAGCGGGGATGGCCGAACAGATTGGCGGTGCCCCACAGCAGCTTGCGCCCGCTCGAAGCCTGCAGCTCTTCCAGATGATCGATGGCCTCGGCGAGGTAGCGGCGATGCTCGGCCACGCTTTCGGCCTGCGCCATCACGTCGACATCGTGGAAGCAGTAGAAGGGGACATCGAGCTTTTTGAAGAAATCGAAGGCGACTTCGCGCTTCTGGGCCGCAGCGGCGCCGTTATTGGCGCCAGCATGCCAGGGGCGGTTGAAGGTGCCGGCGCCGAACACGTCCGAGCCCGGCCAGCAGAATGTGTGCCAGAAGCATACGGCAAAGCGGAGATGATCCTCCATCCGCTTGCCGAGCACGACGCGATCCTTGTCATACCAGCGATAGGCCAGCTCGTCGTCGGTATCCGGGCCTTTATAGGTGATGGGGGCAATGTCTGCGAAATAGTCGGTGGCCATCAGGCGCTCCCTGTCGGTTTCAAGAATGTCAGCTCTGTGCGGCGCGAATGGCGGGGTAGGCGCGGCGGAAGGCCTCGCGCTTGGGGGCCAGTCGTTCGGCGGTCAGCGGGTCGGGCTCGATCACATGGGCGACCGGCGGCGTCGTGCAGATGTCGGCGGGTGCGCCGCCTGTCACGCCGATCTGGGCCAGGCGGGCCGCGCCCATTGCCGGGCCGACCTCTCCGCCCTTGAGGTAGTTGAGGCGCGTGCCGAGCGCAGCGGCGATGATCTGGCCCCAATAGCGCGACCGCGCGCCACCGCCGATCACGGCCAGTTCCTCCACATCGCTGCCGGCGTCGCGCAGCGCATCCAGCCCATCGGCAAAGGCAAAGGCAACGCCCTCCAGCACCGCCTGCGCCAGCCGCTCCGGCCCGCTATCATGATCGAGATTGAGGAAGGCGCCGCGCACCTGCGGGTCGTTATGCGGTGTGCGTTCGCCCGAGAGATAGGGGAGGAAGAGTTCCGGTCCGCACGCGGCGCCAACGGACTCCGCGCGGGAAAAGAGGTCGGCGGCGCCGGCTGCACCGGAGAGGCGTGCAGCAAAGTCTATGCACGACGCCGCCGACAGGTGCACGGCCATCTGATGCCAGTGTGCAGGCAGGCAGTGACAGAAGGCGTGCACGGTTCGGTCTGGATTGGGTTTGAACTGATCGTTGGCGATGAAGATCACGCCCGATGTGCCAAGGGAGAGCAGCCCGTCGCCATCGCTGACGATGCCGATGCCGGCCGCGCCGGCGGCATTGTCGCTCCCCCCGGCGGCGACCGGAACGGGAGACATGCCCCAGAGTTGCGCCACGTCCGGCCGCAACGTGCCGGTCAACGCGGTGCCCTCGTACAGTGCCGGCATGTGCGCAAGGCTGAGGCCGGTCGCGTCCAGCAGTGCTTCCGCCCAGCGCCGCGCGGCAACATCCAGCCACAGGGTGCCGGCGGCGTCGGACATGTCCGTGGCTTTGTCGCCGGTCATTTGCAGGCGGATATAGTCCTTGGGCAGCAACACGGTGCGTATGGCGGCGAAGATCTCCGGCTCGTGCCGGGCGACCCAGGCGAGCTTTGGTGCGGTGAAGCCGGGCATGACGATGTTGCCGCCGATCGTGCGGAAGGCGTCGGTCTTGTCTTCCAGCGCGATGCATTCCGCATGGCTGCGCCCGTCATTCCACAGGATCGCGGGACGCAGCGGCTGACCGTCCGCACCGAGCAGCGTGGCGCCATGCATCTGGCCGGCGAGCCCGACGCCCAGCACGGCGCGCCGCACGGCGGGGTCGATGGCCTGCACGGCTGCGGTGGTGGCGGCCCACCACGCCGCCGGGTCCTGTTCGGACCAGAGCGGTTGCGGCCGTTGCACGGTGAGCGCTGCCGTTCCCTGGCCGACAACGGCGCCATGCTGGTCGATGACGACCGCTTTCACGCCGGAGGTGCCGATGTCGATGCCGAGGAACATGCCGGTCAGTCGCGGAACGGATTGATCGTCTGGATCGTGCCGTCGGCGTTGAAGGTCAGCTCGGTGACCTTCACGTTGCGCAGGTGGTTTTTGCCGCTCAGCTGCGTGTCGTGGTAGAAGAGCCAGGTCTTGCCGCCCCAGTCCACAATCGAGTGGTGGGTAGTCCAGCCCTGCACCGGTTCCATGATCTTGCCGCGATAGGTGAACGGACCATAAGGCGTCTTGCCCGTGGCGTAGACGAGGAAGTGCGTGTCGCCGGTCGAGTAGGTCAGGTAGTAAGTGTCGCCGCGCTTGTACATCCATGTGCCCTCGAAGAAGCGGCGATCATGGTCGCCACCAAGCAGCGGCTTGCCTTTTTCGTCGAGGATCACGGCATCGCGCGGCGCTTCGGCATAGCTCCTCATATCGGCCGACATTTTAGCGACCTTGGGCATGAGGGCCGGCTGGTCGTCCGCCTTGAGGTCGGTCACGCCGACCGCGGCATCATATTTGCCCTTGGCCCAGTTCTGCAGCTGGCCGCCCCAGATGCCGCCGAAATACATGTAGCTGGTCCCGTCCGTGTCCGTGAACACATTGGGGTCCATGGAGAAGCTGCCGGCAATCGGCTTGGGCTCGGCCTTGAACGGACCCATGGGCGTGCTGCTGGTCGCCACGCCGATGTGGAAGATGCCGTCCTTGTCCTTGGCCGGGAAGTACAAATAGTAGGTGCCATTCTTGAACGCGGCGTCGGGTGCCCACATCTGCTTGGCTGCCCAGGGCACATCCTTCACGTCCAGCGCGACCGGGCCGATCTTCACCGGACCGCCGATCTTGTCCATCTCCAGCACGCGATAGTCGTGCATGGCGTATTGGTTGCCCAGGTCATCGTCCGGGATGCCGGCGTCGACATCATGGCTGGGATAGACGTAGATCTTGCCGTTGAAGACATGGGCCGAAGGATCGGCGGTGAAAATCTCCGTCACGAGCGGCTGGGAGAGGAAGCGCTTGCCGTCAGCTGAGATGCCATCCGATTCATGGGCCGCGCCAGTCGCGCCATTGTTTGCAGCGGCCGGTTCATCCGAGGAGCAGGCGGAAAGGGCGGTGGCGAGACCAAGCACGACAAGGCTGGTCCGGAGCATCGGGACTTTCGACAAGGGGGCTCTCCTTCGTTTATCTTGCGCGCCGCTTATGGTTGTGCGGCGTTGTTAAGGTAGCGCTACCATCATGGATGCGGGGCGGTCAAATGGATTCCGCTCGGGCATGAATTTGCCCTGTTTGGAGCAAGATACGCGCTCGCGTGCATAAAACAGGCTGGGCAAGGAGAAATGGGAGCGCTACCAATATGACGCAGGGCCGCGATTCCGCACAGGATCAGCGTGCCGTCAAACAGGAGAGGGATGATGAAGATCGCGGCGGGACTGTGGGCGCGTGGGTGGATGGCCGCAGCGCTGGCCTTGATGCCTGCCGCAGCATGGGCAGGGCCGGAGGCCCGCTTTGCCAGTTTCGATTATGACGGGCAGTCCATCGAGCAGGTAACGGTCAAGCCCGGCGCCTATCGCAACCCAATCCTTTCAGGCTATTATCCCGATCCCTCGATTACGCGGGTGGGGGAGGATTATTATCTCGTCACCTCATCCTTCGCGCATTTTCCGGGGCTTCCGGTTTGGCATTCCAGGGATCTGGTGAACTGGACGCAGATCGGCAATGCGATCGACCGGCCCGATCAGCTCAACCTTGCCGGCCGGGGCGTGTCCGAGGCCGTGTTCGCGCCGGACATCAGTTTTCATGATGGCATCTTCTACATCGTCAACACATGCGTGGGATGCCGGGACAATTTCGTCATCACCGCCAAGAACCCCGCCGGGCCGTGGTCCGATCCCATCTGGCTGCCGTTCGAGGGGATCGACCCGTCGATCTATTGGGAAGGCGACAAAGCCTATATCGTCAACAATCGCGGGCCGGATGAGACGCCGCGCTATGAGGGGCACCGCGCGATCTGGATTCAGGAATATGACTGGCGGGCCGGCAAGATGGTCGGGCCGAGCACCCAGCTCGTCAATGGCGGGGTGGACCTGAGCAAGAAGCCGATCTGGATCGAGGGGCCGCACATTCTGCGCAAGGATGGCTGGTATTATCTGACCGCGGCGGAAGGTGGCACCAGCGTCGATCACTCCCAGGTGGTGTTCCGCTCGCGCAAGCTGCGCGGACCTTATGTGCCGCACAAGGATAACCCCATCCTCACCCAGCGCGACCTCGACCCCGCGCGGCTCGATCCGATCACCTCCGCCGGCCATGCCAAGCTGGTCCAGACCCCGGCAGGCGACTGGTGGGCAACCTTTCTGGCGGTGCGGCCTTACGCCGACAATTATTACAATATCGGTCGCGAGACCTTCCTGCTGCCGGTGCAGTGGAAGGACGGCTGGCCGGTCATCCTGCCCCATGGCGAGACGATCCCGTTCGCGCCCAAGGCGCCCGCGCTGCCTCCACAGGTCCGGCCGCCGCTGCCGACCAGCGGCGATTTCGCGTATGCCGACAGCTTCGAGGGCGACCGGCTGACGATGCAATGGGTCGGCGTCCGCACGCCGGATCACCCGTTCTATCGGCTTGAGCGTGGCGATCTGGTGCTGGCCAGTGCCGCGCCGCTCGGTGACAAGGCCGGAACGCCCGCCTTCCTCGGGCGGCGCCAGCAGCATCATGTCGCGACGATGCGCACGGTCGTGACCTTCTCGCCGGAGCAGGAAGGCGACCGCGCCGGCCTTGCCGCGATGCAAAGCGACGACGCCTGGCTGTTCTTCGGCCTTACGCGGCTGAACGGGCAGGATGCAATTGCGCTGTATACTCGCGCCAAAGGGAAGGAGCAGCTGGTCGCCTCCGCGCCTATCGCCAACCGGAGCCCGATGACTTTGACGATCCGCGCGAACGGGGGGACCATGTCCTTCCACTATGCCGGGGCAGGGGGCATGGGCCGGCTCGCGGCGGATTTGGATGCCCGGTTCCTCAGCACACAGGATGCCGGCGGGTTCACCGGCACCATCGTGGGGCCTTATGTCTGGACCGCTAGCCGAAAGGACCGCTGAGCGATGGTCACGCGCCGCGATGTGCTCGAAGGCTCGCTGCTGCTCGCCGCCAATGCCTGTTTGCCGGGCGCCGCCGTGGCCGCGTCCGAGAGCGACAGACCCTTGCGCGACCGGCTTTGTTATCGGCGCCCGGCGACAGAATGGACGCAGGCCCTGCCGGTCGGCAATGGCCGGATCGGCGCGATGGTGTTCGGCGGCGTCGGCACCGAGCGGCTGCAACTCAACGAGGATACCTTATGGTCCGGCGGGCCTTATGATCCGGTCAATCCCGCTGCCCGTGCCGCCTTGCCGGAGGTGCGCAGGCTGATCGCGCAGGAGGATTACGCGCAGGCGCACGACCTCGCGAACCGCACGCTGATCGGCCAGCCGGTGCAGCAGATGGCCTATCAGAGCTTCGGCGATCTGTTGCTCAGCCTGCCGGGCATGGCGTCCGCTACAGTCCCTGAGGATTATAGGCGCGTGCTCGACCTCGACAGCGCCACGGCAACGACGACGTTCACGCTGGCGGGCACCCGGCATGAGCGCACGGTCTTTGCCTCGCCCGTGCGACAGGTGATCGTGCTGCGCCACGAGGTGGATGGCCCGGCATCGCTCGATCTCGATATCGGCTTCACGCCGGCGCAGGAGGCGCAGGTGGAGGCTCGCGGCGGGCTGCTGCTCATCCGGGGGCGCAATCGTGGCGCGCATGGCGTCGACGGTGCGCTGAAGCTGGCAGGGCTGGTGCGCGTGATCTCGGACGGCGGCTCGCTCACCGCGCAGGGCGATCATCTGGCGCTGCGCGGCGCGCGCGCGGTGACGGTGCTGGTCGCGATGGCGACGAGCTTCCGCCGTTTCGACGATGTCTCCGGCGATCCGGATGCGCTTGTGCGCGGCTGGATCGTCGATGCGATGGCGCGCAGTTCCGAGCAACTCCATGGTGAAGCGGTCGCCGCCCATCGCGCCCTGTACCGCCGCGTCGAGATCGACCTTGGCGATGACAGCGCCGCCGCGCTGCCCACCGATGAGCGCGTGATCGCCGCGCAAAGCCGCGACGACCCCGGCCTTGCTGCGCTCTATTTCAATTATGGACGCTATCTGCTGATTGCCTCGTCGCGCCCCGGCTCCCAGGCCGCGAACCTGCAGGGCATCTGGAATGAGAGCGTCGATCCGCCTTGGGGATCGAAATACACGATCAACATCAACACGCAGATGAATTACTGGCCGGCCAAGATCACGGCCTTGCCCGAATGCACCGAGCCGCTGGTCCGGATGGTGCGGGAGCTGGCGGAAAGCGGCGCCCGTACCGCGCGGGAGATGTATGGCGCGCGCGGCTGGGTGGCGCATCATAACAGCGATATCTGGCGCGCCACCGCGCCGGTGGATGGCGCGCGGTGGGGGATATGGCCGACCGGCGGGGCGTGGCTGTGCACCCATTTGTGGGATCGCTGGGATTATGGGCGCGACAAGACCTTCCTGCGCGATGTGTATCCGCTCATGCGCGGGGCGGCGCTGTTCTTTGTCGATACGCTGCAGGTCGATCCCGAGACCGGCGCCCTCGTTACCAGCCCGTCGCTCTCTCCCGAAAACGCTCATCATGGCGACATCGCGATCTGCGCCGGGCCGGCGATGGACCAGCAGATTTTGCGCGACCTGTTCGATCAAACGGCGCAGGCCGCCGATTTGCTCGGCATCGACAGCGCGTTCGCGGCGGAGCTTCGCGCCTTGCGCCGCCGCCTCGCGCCGGATCGCATCGGCGCGCAAGGGCAGTTGCAGGAATGGCAGCAGGATTGGGATGCGCAGGCGCCCGAGCCGGACCATCGCCACGTCTCGCATCTCTACGGGCTGTTCCCGAGCCAGCAGATCGATCTGGACGACACGCCAGCGCTCGCGGCGGCGGCGCGCCGCTCGCTGGAATTGCGCGGGGATCTCGGAACGGGCTGGGCGACGGCCTGGCGGATCAACCTGTGGGCGCGGCTTGGCGAGGGCGATCGCGCCCACCGCATCCTGCGCTTTTTGCTCGGGCCGGAGCGGACCTATCCCAATTTATTCGATGCCCATCCGCCTTTCCAGATCGACGGGAATTTCGGCGGCACCGCTGGCATCGCGCATATGCTCATGCGCAGCCGGGGTGATGAGATCCATCTCCTGCCGGCTCTGCCCTCGGCCTGGCCGACCGGCGCTGTGCGCGGGCTGCGGGCGCGGGGGGCCTGCAGCGTCGATCTCAGCTGGGCGCAGTCCCGGCCGCGCACGCTCACGCTCACCAGCGCGATCGATGCGGAGCGGACCATTCGCTTCGCCAGCCAGCGCCTGATCGTGCGGCTGAAGGCTGGCCGCCCACAGCAGGTCGACGTGAGCGGCTGGCTGGGCCTCCCGCCTATTTCGGCAGGGTGACGCCGGTGGCGATGGCGAAGTCCGCGCTCTGCACCGGCAGGCCGCTATCGGGCTGAGCCGAGCCGACCGACACGCGATACGCACCGGGGAAGACCTGCCGCACGCCCTCCAGCGACACCGCGCTCATATCGCGCGGCGAGAGATCGAAGCTGATTTGGCGGGATTCGCCCGGCTTCAGCTCCACGCGCTGAAAGCCACGCAAGGCGATACGCGGGGTGCCGGGCAGATCCGGGAAATCGAGATAGAGCTGCGCCACCTCTTCGCCCGCTCGCTGCCCGCTATTGCGCAGGGTGGTCGAGACCCGCACGCCTTGCGCAGCATCGCCCGAGGCCTGCACCTGCAGCGGCTCATAGGCGAATTGCGTGTAGCTCAGGCCATAGCCGAAGCCGTAAACCGGCGTGCCGGTGAAGTAGCGGTAGGTGCGCCCGGCCATGCTGTAGTCGCCGAACGGCGGCAACTCATCCACGCTGCGATAGAAGGTGAGGGGCAGGCGCCCTGAGGGATTGGTCTTGCCGGAGAGGACATTGGCGACCGCGAGGCCGCCATTCTGCCCCGGATACCAGGCCTCCACGATGCCCGCCGCATGGTCCTTCGCCCAGGCGAGGTTGATCGGACTGCCGTTCATCGCCACGATGACCAGCGGTTTACCCAGCGCGCGGGCCTTTTCCAGCATGGCAAGCTGCTCGGCCGGCAGATCGAGCGTGGTCTTGTCGCCACCCTCAAAGCCCGGCACCTTCACCGGCGTTTCCTCGGCTTCGAGATCCGAGGTGAGGCCCACGACCGCGACGACCACGTCCGATTGCGCCGCCGCAGCGGCAAGCGCCGCATCGGCATCGGGGGAGACGCGCTTCCACATCAGGTCGATGCCCGTGTTGATGTGCGAGGTCATGGTGATCTCGATCGGGTAGCGCTTGCCCTTCTCCAGCGTCAGCGTCTTCATCGTCGGCAGGCTGTTCCAGCGCGAGTTTTTGAGGTCCACGAACGGCTTGCCCTCGAGCAGCATCTCGCCGTTGGAGCCGGACAGGCCAAGCCGGTAGGTGCCGCTCTCCGGTGGGACGAGGAAGCCGGTCCAGACCACGCGGTGATGGTCGGAGACGTTCGCGAGATCGAGGCTGCGCCCGGCCACATCGGCCTCCCTGCGGGTCACGACCGGCTTGGTCTGGAAGGTCATCGCCTTGGTCGCGCTGTCGAACGTGCCCGGCGCGAAGCGGGCCGGCGGCGTCTGCGTGGGATTATAATAGCGCGCCAGCAGCCCGGGCTTGCCATCCGGCGCGACGAGCGCCGTCGTCGGCACGCGGTCGCCGTCGGTAAAGGTCTCGGCGAAGGGGGCATGGTGGATCGTCGCGCCGGGCATCGCCTGGCGCAGCCCCTCCAGCACGGATATCGGCGGGCCGGAGAGGGTGGAGGAATAATTGCCGCGCAGCACGCGGGTGGCGTCCGCCAGCGGGCCGATGACGGCGATGCGGGCATCGGGCTTGAGCGGCAGCGCGCCATCATTTTTGAGCAACACCAGGCTCTTTTCGGCGGCCTTCAACGCCAGCGCATTGTGGTCCGGCGCGCCGATGACGGATGGTGCGATGGCCGGCCGCGGCGCAAGACCAGGCAGGTCACCATTGCGCAGGCGGGCGGAGAACAGCCGCACGAGCGCGGTATCGACATCGCTCTGGGTGATGAGATTGCGGTTCAGCGCATCGAGATAGGGCTGGCCCAGCCCGGCGGTGTCGCTCAGCGTCGCGCCATTGCACTCGCTATCGACCCCGGCGCGCATCGCGGCGGCGACCGCCGTGGCGGCATCCGGCGCGTAATGGTGGTTGCGGTTGATATCGGTCACCGCATCGCAATCGGAGACGACATAGCCCTTGAAGCCCCAGGCATCGCGCAGGTGTGTCTTGAGCAACTCGTCACTGGCGCACGCCGGCTGCCCGTTCACGCGGTTATAGGCGCACATGATCGATCCCGCTTTGGCCTCCACGATGGCGGCACGGAACGCGGGCAGATAGGTGTCCTCCATATCATGGCGAGAGACATAGACATTGGCATGATGGCGCGTCGATTCCGGGCCGCTGTGCACGGCATAATGCTTGGGTGTGGCGATGATGTTAGGCCGCGCCGGGTCCGGCCCCTGCATGCCGGTGATGAACGCCTTGCCGATCTCGGCCGTGAGGAAGGGATCCTCGCCATAGGTTTCCTGCCCGCGCCCCCATCGCGGATCGCGGAAGATGTTGATGTTGGGCGACCATGTGTCCAGCCCCGTGCCGATGCGCCCCAGGCGTCCGGTCTGCCGCGCCAGCGTATGCAGCCCCCGCATCTCGACGCTGATGATGTTGGCGACTTCATGGACCAGCGGCGCATCGAAGGTGGCGGCAAGGCCGATCGGTTCGGGGAAATTGGTGGTCGGCAATGTGCCCATCGCGCCATGCAGCGACTCCGTCCACCAGTTGTAGCCGGGAATACCAAGGCGCGGGATGGCGGGCGCGACATTGAGAAGCTGGTCCGCTTTCTCCTGCGGCGTGAGCTTCGCCACGATCTCCGTCGCCTGCCGCTCGGACTGCGCCATGACCGTGCCGGCATCGCCCGTCTGAGCGGCCAATGGTAGGGCGAACATAGCGGCGCCGGCGAGAATGAGAGCGCGTAGGGAGGGGGCGGGGGTCATGGTCTGTCTCCAGCGTCTGAATCGGCGAAAGGATGGGGAAGGGTGGTCATGGCGGGGTGCCGTCCATCTGCACCCCGGCGCGTGAGATGACGGCGCGCGCCTCGGGCGGCCAGGCCTGCCCGTTGACGGCGATGTTATCGGCGAGGTGGTTGTTCAGATAGGCTGACCAATTGCCATTGGCCTTGCCGCTGTTGAACCAGTTGCCGGTCGCAATATTATCCAGATTGGTTCGACGTGGCCGGGCATCGTCCTGCGCATTGAGGTTCACCCACAGACCCACGCCGTCGATGACATTGTGGCGGACGGTGACGTAGCGCGAGCCTTCATCCAGATAGACGCCGATGCCGCCGGGGACATCGTAGATGTGGTTTTCCGCAATCAGCGCGCCCGGATCGGCGGAGAGATGGTAGATCGCGCCACCGTCCGGAAACCAGCGTTTCACGCCGTGAATGCGGTTGCCGAAGATCACCGTGTCGCGCAGGATCGTCGGCGTCTCATAGATGCGATTGCCGGGCTGATCATAATAGCCGCGCGCCCGAGTCATATAGGCGGTGTTGCCGCCGGGATCATTCGTCCCCCAGCCCCAACCGACATCGATGCCATCATAAGGCGCATCGGAAACATCATTGTGCAGGATGAGCGTGGCCGAGGCGTAGGTAACCAGAATGGCTGCCTGCTCGCGATAATCCTGCGATACCGTCTCGATGTGATTGTTGCGGATCAGTATGTCGCGGACGGCCATGTCCGGCGTTGAGGGATGGTGGGCATCGACGGTCGTTCCCCCAACCATGATCGCGCCGCCGGCCAGCGGGCCGAAGCGCGAGCCGCTGACCTCGATCGACTGCGCGGCAAGCCCCGGGCCGCGCACATTCGCCTCCGGATTATTGCCGATGCCAAGAGCGATCTGCCCCAGTTGCGCGAAGGTGACATTGCGGAACGTGATCCGGCGCGCGGCGGAAATCTGCACGGCGGCGGGCTGCTGGCGCCAGTGGTTGCGTTGCGCCTCGAACGCGGCACAGCCCCAGCTGCAATCGCGAATTGGATCGGCGGGATAATTGGCGATGTCGCCTGCGAGATAGCTCCCGCTCTGCTGGCTGGCATAGCCCTCGGCGCTGCTGGGCCCGCGCCAGCTTGTGTGGCGGAAGGCCAGTCCCTCGAAGAGAATGTCGGACACCGGCGCCTCCGCGCTCCCGGCGATCGTGATGAGCGCCTCCCGTCGCGGCACGACGATCTCATGGGCCTCGGGCGACTGGCCATCCTGCGGCTTGTAGTAGAGCACGCCTTTCGCCGGATCGGCGTACCAGTCCCCGGCTGCGCGCATGAAGGCCAGGGCATTGGCGATGAAGAAGCGGGCCTTGGTCCCGGAGACCGGCTTGGCGAAGGTATCGTAGCCGATCAGATTGTTCCGCCAGCCCGGCTGCTTGAGCAGGATGCGATCGCCCTCGATCCGGTCGATGACGGCCCGTCGATCGGTGAAAAAGCCGGTGTTCTCCACCTCCATGCGGCTCTGGTCGGGCAGGGTCGCAAGGAAGCGCCACGCCGAATCGACGATCTGAATGCCCCAATCGAAAAAGGCGAAGGCGCTCCGAGGCGCCTCGACAGCGGCGCGATGGGCGAGGCGGCCATCGACCCATAATTGGCGCGGATCGCTGCCCTTGCCGATCGACGCCGTCCAGATGTTGCGGTCGCGGTCGGCGAGCGTCCAACCCTGCACGATCGACCCGCCGGAGAGCGTCGGCTGCGCGCCCGGCGCGGCTTCCCAGCGGACGATATGGCCGGCATGACCGCCATCCTCCGCGCCAAAGTGCAAAGGCGCGTCGAGGGAATAGACGCCGTCGGCGAGCTGGACGGTAACCGGCCTGTCGCGGTTCAGCCGCCGCACCGCCGCCTGCGCCTGCACCAGCGTGCCGAACGGACGCGCGGCGCTACCATCGCCGATCTCGTTTCCGAGCGGCGCGACATAGAGCACCACCGGCTCGGCCTCCGGTCGGGGGGATATCTGCACATTGGCGAAGGCATCTTCCGAATTGGGTGCGCCTCGCGCAGGCATTGCGGGGATGACGGGCGCAGGCGGCAATTGCGCGGCGACGACGCACGGCCATCCGCAGGTCAATGCGATCAGGACGCGAAGTGGTGGAAGAAAGGCGCTACCCAATAAGCGTGGGACGTGGGGTCGAATGCCGGAAGCCTGTCTCATGCCCCCAAAGCTCAGACGGGCTGGAGGCCGTAGTCGCGAATCTTGCGCAGCAGTTCGCGATGGCGCGGGAGGCTGGTGCGCAGCCGGTCGGTCTGGCGGCTGTTCTCACGGATCGCCTGCATGGCGACGGCGGCCTCGGGCGTCAGCGCTTCGGGCGCGACCTCGGTGCGGAAGCCCATGCCGTACAGCACATATTGGTAGCTCGCGGCGGGGAAGACCTCCTCGATGCGGTCGAACTCGTCATGGAACCAGGGCGACTGGTAACGCCAGAGGTGCAGCAGGTCCTGCAATCGGTCCGGAATGGTCTCCGGCAGCAGATTGTCCCGCCAGAAGGCGCTGTCGGTGCGCTTGGTCAGCACATAATGCAGCTTGAGGAAATCGATGATCCGGCCCCAGCGATAGCTGGTGGTCTCGTTGAAGCGTCGGGCGATGATGTCCATCACCTCGCGGCAGGCCGGCATCTGCTCGGCGATCATCTTGGCGGAGAGTTCCACCAGCACGATGGCGGAGGCTTCCAGCGGCTCGAGGAAACCGGCGGCGAGGCCCACCGCGACGCAATTGCGCTTCCAGAAGATTTCGCGATGGCCCGAGCGGATGTCGAGCTTCCGCAACGGCAGGTCCGCGCCCGCCGGGCCGAGATAGGCGCGCAACTCGCGCTCGGCCTCCTCCTGCGTAATGTGGCGGCTTGAATAGACATGACCGATGCCCCGGCGGGAGGGCAGGCCGATGTCCCAGATCCAGCCGGCGCTTTGCGCGGTGGAGATGGTGTGCGTCGCGACCGGGCTGCTCTCGCTCTCATAGGGCAGTTGCACGGCCAGCGCGGTGTCGCAGAACAGGATGTCGCCGCAATCCTTGAACGGCACGCCCAGCGCATCGCCCAGCAGCAGGCTGCGAAAGCCTGTGCAGTCGATGAACAGATCCCCTTCGATTTCGCCGGCCTGCTCGGTGTCGATGGCGCGGATGTCGCCATCCTCCGCCAGCAGCACTTGCCGCACATCGGCCAGCACATGCCTCACGCCCAAGGTCTCGCAGCAATGGCGCTGCAGGAAGGGCGCGAACTTTCCGGCATCGAGATGATAGGCGTAGTTGGCGGCGCCTTCATATTCCGCCGTGGTGATGGATTTGGGCCCTAGATTCTCGTCGCAGATCACGCCCTGCGGACACACCGTGTCGCAAAAGCTCTGGCCTTTTCCGTTGGCGAGCCAGTGGGGGACGAGATTGACCCGGGCAAAACCCTCCGGGAGAACGAGCGGGTGATAATAGCCGTCATCGGCCGCGCCGGTGGTCCAGCGGTTGAAGCGCGCGCCCTGTTTGAACGCCGCATCGCATTCGCGGAAGAAGTCGGTTTCGGAGACGCCCATGGTCTTGAGCGTTGAGCGCAAGGTGGGCCAGGTACCTTCCCCAACACCGATGATCGGCGTGTTCGGCGATTCCACGAGCGTGACGGTGAAGCTGTGCGGGATGCGGCCGCGATGTCTCGCCGCGATGATCCCAGCCGTCAGCCACCCGGCGGTGCCGCCGCCGACGATCACGATATTCTTGACCGGATGAACCATGACCACTCACATGAACGATGCGGGGGAGCGCAGGAGTGCGCTCCCCCGGCAAGAAGTCAACCCGATCAGTACTTCACGCGGACACCGGCCGAGAAGCGGCGTCCGTAGGAGAAGACATCCAGCGTCTGATTGCTGAACCGCCCGTGCGTGCTGTAGGTCGAATTGTTGAGGTTGTTGGCCTCGACAAAGACCGTCGCGAAAGGCGTGACGTCATAGCTGGCCGAGGCATCGATCTGCAGTTGCTGATCGACATAGACCGGCTCCGCACCGAAGGTACCGCCCTGATCCTGACCGAGCCGGACCAGATATTCGTCACGCCAGTTGAGGGCGCCACGGATCTGGAAACCGTCCTTGTCATAGAAGGCGATCAAGTTGGCCGACTTGGCAAGGCCGGTGATCGAGAAGGCCGAGCCGTCCGTGCTGGTGGGATCGTAATTGCGGTTGCTCCACGGGAAGGTGGCATTGGCCTGGAAGCCGAAGCCGCTCTCGCCAAAGACGTGCTGCACCGCGATTTCCACGCCCTTCACGGTCGCTTCCGGCCCGTTGACCTGGCTGTTCACGTTGAAGCGCGCAATCCGGCCGGTGCTGGGATCGACCGCATCGTCAATCGACTGCACCGACACACCGCCGACCACGAAGTTGGTGATGTGCTTGAGGTAGAAGTTGGCCGAAACATAGGAGTTGCGCTGATAGTACCACTCCGCCGCCGCATCGAAGTTATCGGAGAGATATGGCTTCAAGTCGGGGTTACCGCCACTGGCCGAGAGGCTGCCCACGCGCAACGTTCCCAGCGTGACGGTGGGACGCAGCGCGGCGAGGCCCGGACGAGTGAGGGTCCGCGAGGCACTCATGCGCAGCAGCAGGTTGGGCATCACCTCCAGCTTCGCATCCAGGCTGGGCAGGAGGAAGGTGTAGTTGGAGCTGCGCGAGATGGTGGTGGGATCGGAGAAGCCGTTGGTCCCCAAGGCCGGGTTCGGCTGGATGAGGGTCGGATCGCCCGACGGGATCGACAGGCCTAGCAGACGGCGCCCGATTGCGTTGGACGTCAGATGCGTGCCCTCGTGCCGCAGACCGGCCGTCAGGCTGAACGGCATGCCGCCCAGATCGGTGTCGAAGGTCGCCCGGAAGAAGATGGCATAGGTCTTCTCGCGGATTTCATACACGCTGGCCGGATCGAGCGTGGGCGCCACTGATCCACCCGAGGCTTCGAGCAGCTTGTAGACCTGATACGGGTCATAGACGATGACCGAAGGCCCGAGATTACCCTGATAGCCCGGGATCCAGTTCGCGGTGCTGATGATGCCCTGATAGACGCTGGCCGGCAGTGGCGCGATGCCGCCGCTTGATCCGCCGGGGCGTCCGGAAGGCGTGCCATAGCCCGAGCGGCTGGCGAACACGCCATTGCTGAACGTGCTGGTGTTCTCGCCGTACAGCTTGTCTTCCATATACTGGCCACCGAAGGCCAGCTTGACGTTGTCCTGATCCCAGCGAAGAACGGCCCGCAATTGCTTGACGGTGTCGGCATTGTAGGGCGCGCCGCGCACGATCACGTGCGAACCGATCACGCTCGTGTCGGTAAAGCGCGAGACATTGCCTGCCGGACCGATGTCGTGGATCTGCGGCAGATAGTCCTTGCTGGGGCCGAGGATTGTGACGCCGGTATTGGCCCCCAGGATGGTCGTGCCGCCAGCATTGGTGCCACCGTAACCGATGTCCATGCTGTCATTATAGCCGTTCCGACCCGGATTGCGGGTGCTGCGGGAAATGAAGCCGTCAACATCCAGCTTCAGGTTTTCGCTAACATCCCATTTGACGTTCGCACCGACGGTGTTCGTTTCGAGAATGGTGCGGGTGTAGTTGGCGTTGAAGTCCATCGGCGTACCGAATTGCGAGAAATCGACGACCGTGCCGTTCTCGTCATACTTCACGTTGCGCAGGTCACTGCCGTTGAACCAGGCGGCATAGCCGAACGCATTGCTGTGCACGGTCTGACGGCTGAAATTGTCGTCGACTGTGATGAGCAGATTGTCCGAGGGCTGCCACTGAAGGGCAATTCGCGCATCGAGGCGCTCGTCCTTGGTATGGATCTGCTCGATCCCCGTTTGCTGCGGGAACCAGTTCAGCACCGAATTGCGATTTGAGGGCGTCGCCCAGGCGGCGCTGGTCGGATCGCTGGTCGGCGTGCAGGTCGGCACATTCGGGCCGGCCTGGCAGGGCGCGAAATTGGCGCCGATCCAGCCCGGTACGAACACGCGGTTGGAGGTGGTGTCCGTGCGCTTGTAGTTGACGTTGCCGAGGATGCCGATGGTGTCATCCGCGAAGGTGTTGGAGATCAGCAGGCCGGCAGACGGCGTCACATCCTTGCTGCGCGACTGGTACGAGCCGGAGGCGCGGCCGATGACCTGGAAACCCGGACGGTCGAACGGCTTGGGCATCTCCACATTGATGAAGCCGCCGATGGCGCTGGTGGAGAGTTCGACATTGGGCGTCTTGTAGACGTTCAGCCGGCCGACGAAGTCCGAGCCGATGGTGGTGAAGTCGACACCGCGGTTGCCGATGGCGGTCGAAATGTGGCGGCCATCGACCAGCGTGTCGATGAAGTCGCCGCCAAAGCCGCGGATAGTGACGCCGTCCGCCTCGCCACGGCGACCGTTGCGCTGCACGGAGACGCCGGGCAGGCGCTGCAGGGCGGCCGCGACGTTAGGATCGGGGAATTTGCCGATGTCCTCGGCCGAGATCGCTTCCACGACGCCTGCGGACTCGCGCTTGATGTCGAGATTCTGCTGGAGCGAGGCGCGGTAACCGGTGACGATGATGTCTTCAGTCGATACGCTCTGGGGCGCTGCGCTGCTTTGGGCCATCGCCGGTGCCGAGACGATCAGCGCCAGGGCACTGGGGGCGCCGAGCAGGACCGCCTTGAGAATTGCAGGACGATTGAGATAATCGAAGTTAGGCTGAATGCCTTTCATAACCCCCTCCACTTGTAATCATCGAACGGCTCCGCTGGCCGGTTTCCCGGACAGAAGACGCCACGAAACGGCATTGCTGCCGCCGGTTTTCACATGATGCGGATAAAGTGGTCCCTTGTCGGCGTGACACGTCACGCTTACACCCTCTCCAGACATCGTGTTTTTCTATGCTTGAACGTTAGTGCGAAAAGGTAGCGCTATCAAGCTCAAATTTTCGGTGTATATATGGCCCACCAAAGGGCTGGATTATCGACCGAAAACGTCCGATTCCTGCGGTGAATTGCAGCGATTGGACTTGCGGTGCGGAGAATGGCGTCAAGAAGCGCGCTCCCGCCATCGCAAGAAAAATGAGGAGAGGGATGGCATGGAAGCAGCACTCGAAATTCTGGATTCGCAGGCCCATCGGCACCTGCGTTTAGGCGCGATTTCGCCGGAAACGCGCAACTTCGTGCCGGTCCTGCCGTCGGAATTTGCGGCTGCTGCTGCGGTCTGCCCGATTCTCTTTGCGAAGAACCCGGAAACCGGCGCTTTCTATGTCGGTGCCCTGTTCGGCTTCAAGGAAGGCGAAAATCTGCTGGTCGACTCGCATTCCGGCAAGGCGCCTTTCCGCTCGCTCGATGAGCAGCGTGAGGCCTTTTTCGTCTCCGGCGAGAATATCGCGATCGACCGGGCCAGCCCGCGCCTGAGCGAAGTATCCGGCGAGCCTTTGTTCGATGAGGATGGCGGGGCGACATCGACCACGCGGCATATGCAGCGGTTGCTTGGGCAGATCGTCGCCGGCCAGCAGGAGGCCGAGCGCTTCATCGCCACGCTCAATCGCCTGGGCATCATTCAGCCGATCGACATCTCGCTGCGGTTCGACGATGGCGAAACCATCGAGCTGGCTGGGCTGTACACGGTCAGCCTCGATCGGTTGCACGATCTTGACGATGCCAGCGTGCTGGCGCTGTTCCGCAATGGCGATCTTCAACTGGCCTATTGCGTCGCCGCATCGCTCAAGCAGGTTCCGGTGCTGGCCGAGCGTCGCAACCAGATGCTGACCCGGGCCGGTTGATCGGAGAAGCTCGATGGCCGCTGCCATTGCCGAGCTGGACCGGGAGGCACTCACCGACGCCGGCGCGTTTCGGCGCCTGCTGGTCGAGCCCTGCCAGCCTGCGGTCGTTCGCGGTCTGTGCGCCGATTGGCCCGTCGTCCGCGCGGCCGCGCAGGCGGACGGTGCGCTCGCGGACTATCTGGACCGTTTCGCCACAGACCGGCCGGGAGAAATCTTCGTCGGCGCGCCGGACATTGCCGGGCGCTATTTTTACGACGATGGCCTGGAGGGCTTCAATTTCGAGCGGCGCGAGGTGCCTCTGCGTGAGGGCTTGCGGCAGATCCTCGCGCGCGCCGAGACCTCCGGCGATGGCACGGTGTATATGGGCTCTCTGCCGACCAGCAGCTATGTGCCGGGCTTTGAGGCGGACAATGCCCTGCCATTCATGCCGCAGGGCGTGGTGCCGCGCATCTGGCTGGGCAACGCATCCCATGTGAGCTGCCATTACGACACGTTCGAGAATCTGGCTTGCGTGGTGGCGGGCCGGCGGTGCTTCACGCTGTTTCCGCCCGATGCGATTGGCGACCTGTACGTCGGGCCGATCGATCGCACCTTGTCCGGTCCGCCCGTCAGTCTCGCTGCTTCGGCGTCGGAGGGCGATCCCCGTTACCCCCGCATGGCGCAGGCCCGCGCGCGGGCCATGACGGTCGAGCTTCTGCCGGGCGACGCGCTCTACCTCCCCAAATTGTGGTGGCATCAGGTGGAGGCGACCGCACCCTTCAACATGCTCGTCAATTACTGGTGGGATGCCTTCTCCGCCGGCCCGGATGCGCCGATGACGGCGATGATGCTGGCGATGATCGCCATCGCCGAGCGTCCGGCGGCTGAGCGGGAAGCATGGCGCGCCTATTTCGACCATTATGTCTTTCAGCGCGACGGGCATCCGCTTGCCCATCTGCCGGAGGCGCAGCGCGGGTTGTTGGGGCCGCTGCGGCAGGGGAATTACGCGCGCATCCGGGCGCTCGTCATGCAGCAACTGCGCGGTGGCTGACTGGCTGCCGCTGATAAACACCAAAACAGGAGGATGGGATGACTATGAAGACAAGCGCAATTCACGCGGCCCTGCTGGCAGGTCTGTGCCTGGCGATGCCTGCCGCGCCGGCTCTGGCGCAGGTTGCCACCAACGCGCCGGCGCCGGTGCCGGGTGCGCCGAAGGTGACGCTGGAGCGTATCAAGGTCCATTCCCCGGCCATCGCAGGGAATCTCGAAGGCGAGTCTGCCGATCGCGATGTCATCGTCGTCCTGCCGCCCAGTTATGCCGCCAATCGGGCCAAGCGATATCCGGTCGTCTACGCTCTGCACGGCTATTCCATCGGCGCTGAGCAGTGGATCGGCGAAATCCATGTGCCGCAAGTGATCGAGGGTGCGCTGGCCAAGGGCGCGCAGGAGATGATCCTGGTCTTCCCGGACAGCAAGACCATCCACAATGGCTCGATGTACTCAAGCTCGGCGACAACCGGCGACTTTGAGCGGTTCATCTCGCACGATCTCATCGCCTATATCGACAGTCACTATCGCACGCTGGCGAGCCCGCAGAGCCGGGGCCTCGTCGGCCATTCCATGGGCGGTTATGGCGCGGCGCGGATCGGCATGAAGCACGCCGATCAGTTTGGGGCGCTCTATCTGATGAGCCCTTGCTGCCTGTCCGCGCGCGATGCCTTTGCGCTGGATGAAGCCGGGTTGGCGCAGATCGCGGCGGTCAAAGCTCCCGCTGATTCGGCCAACCTGCCATTCCCGCTGCGGGCGCAACTCGCGGTCGGCGCGGCCTGGTCGCCCAATCCAAAGAAACCGCCGCTCTATCTCGATCTGCCAGGCGGCGATGAGGCGCAGCGCAACGCCATTCTGGCGAAATGGGCCGCCAATGCGCCCTTGGCCTTTGTCGACCAATATATCGGCGTGCTCAAAGGCTATGCCGCGATCGCGATGGACGTCGGTGATCAGGATAGTCTCAAGACCGACACCGAGACGCTGCACAAGATCCTCGATTCCTACGGCATCGCCAACAGCTTCACCCTCTATGAGGGCACGCACACCAGCCATGTCGCGTTCCGCTTCCAGGATCATGTGCTGCCGTTCTTCAGCACGCATCTGGTCGCCAAGTCCGGCGCGGCACGATGATGGTCCGGCGTGCGTCCCGTCTGTGGCTGGCGGTAGGTGCGGCAGCGGTGGCGCTGGCAGCGACGCAGGCCGTCGCCCAGACAGCCCCCGCCACACCGTCGGGTGCCGCCCGCAGCGCTACGGTTGATCCGCTGGCGCCAACGGGGCGCTGGAGCATCTATAGCGGCGGGCACGCCCCGCTGCCGCCAATGGGCTGGAACAGTTGGAACGCCTTCACCAGCGATATCGACGAAGCCAAGCTGATGGCCTCGGCGCGGGTAATCGTGGAGAGCGGCCTCGCCGCAAAAGGCTATCGCTACATCAACATCGATGATGGCTGGTGGCTCAAGCGCCGCCAGCCGGATGGCCGGATGCTCATCAGGACCGAGACTTTTCCCTCGGCGGCGACCGCAGGCGGCGGCAACAGCTTTCGGCCGCTCACCGACAAGCTGCACGCCATGGGCCTCAAGGCCGGCATTTATTCCGATATCGGCCGTAATTCCTGCGGACAGGTATTCACATCGACCTTCCCCAACCAGCCCGAAGGCACGGTGCTGGAGCGCGAGGTGGGCCTTTACGGCCATGTCGATCAAGACATCGCGCTCTACTTCAAGGAATGGGGCTTCGACCTCATCAAGGTCGACGCCTGCGGCATTCGCGGGCTGCCACCCAGCGACCCGCGCGTGAAGGCAGGGCAGTATCGCGGCCTCGATCCGCTGATCGACGTGGAGTCGCTCGGGCGTACCGACATTCCGGCCGTCAAGGCGCTGTATGACGACGTGCGGCAGGCGCTGGAGCGGCATAATCCCGACCAGGATTATGTCTATTCGCTGTGCCTGTGGGGATCGGCGGACTCGCGGGCATGGTCCCGGACGGTCGGCAACATGTCGCGCACCAGCGAGGATATCTTTCCCACCTGGACCCGGATGCTGCACAATCTCGACAGCGTCGCGCATCGCCCGCTTTATGCTCACCCCGGCTCCTGGAACGACCCCGACATGCTGTTCGTCGGCACCGGGGATTTCGACATGACCAACCCCGTCCGTGCGCGCTCGCACATGGCGCTGTGGGCCATGGTCAATGCGCCGCTGATCATCGGCTATGATCTGCGCAAGGCCTCGCCGCAGATGCTGGCGATCCTCGGCAATGAGCGGATTGTCGCGCTCAATCAGGACCCGGCCGGCAATCAGGCGGTGCTCGCCTTCGATTCGCAGGATGTGCAGATTTTCGTGAAGACGCTTGCCGATGGCGACAAGGCGGTCGCGGTTTTCAACCGCACGGCAGCGCTCGCCAAGGCGGTGCTGACGGCGGATCATCTGAAGTTTGCGACCAGTGCGCCGGTCAGGCTGACCGATCTCTGGCAGGGCGCAGACCGCCAGTTCACGGGCGAGCAAGCCCTCGACCTCGCGCCCTATGAGACACTGATCTTTCGCGCAAAGGGCGCGCGGCGGCTCGCTGGCGGGCTTTATCTTTCCGAGCAGCCGTCACGGGTCAATCCTGCGGAGGATGGCGTGGTCGTGCCGGAGGCGGACCCGCAGGTGCATCGCGGACTCCTCCCCTGGCGGGGGACCAAGGGTGGAGGCGAGCGCACGCAATATGGCGGCTGGGGCGGGGCACGGTTGGACCAGACGCCGTTCGGGCAGGCCCTGTCCATTGCAGGCACGCACTTCGAGACCGGTCTTGGCATTCTCGCCAATTCGCGGGTGGAGGTGCGCAATGAAGGGTTCCGGCGCTTCGTCGCCTCCGTGGGAGTGGATGACTCCGCGCGCTCCCGCCAGCAGCCGGTGACATTCTTGGTCTACGGCGATGGCAAGCTGCTCGCGCGCTCCAGGCCGGCCCAAGCGGGAGAAGCGGCGCAGTCGTTCGATGTCCCCGTTGACGGGGTCCGCATCATTGAGCTGGTCGCCCGGACGGCGCAGGCTGAGCGCTTTCCCGACCCGGTGACCTGGGGTGATGCGGCGCTGATGGAATAGGCGCCGACACGCTGCCATGAGGCATGCCTTCGCTGTCCTCGCCGAGCGAGGCGGACCCTGTTGCACGTTCGTCGGTCATCGCATTTCTGTGCGCCTGCATCGCCGAGTTGAGTCGGCGCAAAGTCGTCCTGCCGCATGATCCACTCTGGTTACCGGTGGTTAACGTGGGGGGAGGGGAACCGTTCATCTATGCGCAAGGTTCCCCTGAACACGCAGGAACTCGTGGTGCTTCCTGCGCCGCATTGAAAGGTTCGGAGAGTTCATGACGGAGGGGTTTCTGACAGTCGAATACGCACCTCGCGAGCGGCGGTCGGATGATGCTGCGATCCTGCAGACCCCGGCCGATCGACGAGTAGGAGAAACGCAATGAATACCCTTTCCACCAGTTCCAAGCTTCTTATGACGCTGGCCTTGATGACGGGCGTGGCGTCCGGCAGCGTGCTCGCGCAGACGGAAACCGCGCCTGAGGCGGATGTCTCGACGACGGTTTACACCGATTCCGCGCAGATGACGGCGGGCCCGGAGATCGAGGGGATTATCTCCGCGCGCAATGGCGACCAGCTGCAGATCACCTCGACCGATGGCACGCGCAATACGGTTACCGTTAACAGTTCGACCCGCATTACCGCCAGCGGCGGCTTCCTCGGCCTCAACCGCGATCAGCTGGGTGCCGATCAGCTCCTGAACGGCCTGCCGGTCAAGGTCGACACGCTGCAGGGCGGCGGCGGTCTCGTCGCCAGCAAGATCGACCTCAAGAACCGCGATCTGCGCACGGCGGAAATGATCCGCAATGGCACCTCGCAGCGCTTTGAGGAGCAGACGGCCGCGACGGACGCCCTGCGCGCCCGCATGGGTGATATCGACAAGTACAACATCAAGAGCACGACCAACGTGAACTTCGACACCGGCAAGGCGGTGCTCTCGCCGATGGCCAAGCAGAACCTCTGCGCCACTGCGGCGCAGGCTGAGGCCACCGAGAATGCCCTGCTGCTCGTGGTCGGCTATACGGACTCGACCGGCGACCCGGAATTCAACCAGACGCTGAGCGAGAAGCGTGCGGCGAGCGTGCTCAATTATCTGCAGCAGACCTGCAAGTGGAAGCCATACCGCATGCTCGCCCCGGCCGGCATGTCGCTTTCCGATCCGGTCGCTGATAACGCCACGCCGGAAGGCAAAGCCCAGAACCGTCGCGTGGAAGTCCATGTGCTGGTCAGCAAGGCGGTCGACGGCGCCTAAGTCAGGATCGCTCCGGCCCCGTCCATTTCTGGCTCAGGCGAGCCGGCGGTGGCGGGGCCGATCTGCGTTCGGAAGCGTTAGGTGAGGTCGCTTGGCTCGCCCTCCGCCGGACGCTGCATCGCCGCCCGTGTATCATCGAGGGCGAGCTGCACGAGAACCTGCATGGCCTCCGCCGCCGCATCTGCGTCCCCGGCGGCAATCGCATCGTACACGCGCATATGATCGGGCACCGGGTCGCGCGGAAGGCCGACGGACCGCTGCTTGAACTGCGTCGTCCAGTTGACCGCCGCACCGATACTGGCGCTGAGCGTCATCAACACGGCGTTGCCGGTGCAGGCAAGCAAGGCGCTGTGGAAATCCCGGTCCGCTTCCCGCCCTTGCTCGGTCGCCAGCGTGAAGCGGCGCATTCGGGTCAGCGCATCCTTCATCGCGGCAACATCATTGCGATCCCGCCGCTTGGCGGCGAGGCGCGCGGCCTCCGGCTCGACGATTGCCCGCAGCTCGAACAGGTCGCGCACATAATTCACATCCGGCTCGCCGCCGAAGGCCCAGGCCAGCACCATCGGATCGAGCAGGTTCCAGTGACTGCGCGGCAATACGCGCGTGCCGGCCTTGGGGCGGCTTTCCACCAGCCCTTTGGCGGTCAGCACCTGAATGGCCTCGCGATAGGCACTGCGAGAAACGTCCAGCGCCTCGGCATTCTCAATCTCGCCCGTCAGCCGCTCGCCCGGCGCGATCCGTCCGGAGACGATGGCCGAGCCGAGATAATGAGCCACAGCCCCGCGGAGCCGCCGGCCCGATCCCTTGGCCGAGCGGGGGAGCCCGGTCGGGGTCTCGCCTAAACCTCCGTTCCCGGCCGTGCTGTTGTCCTGCGTGCTGATAGTCATGCCCCTGTTGCCGCCAGATCGTCTGGACGTTGCTGGAGGCTCAATTAGCGGGACTTGGGGCCTTGTGGCAACAGGAGGGCTGGCGCGGGCGCGATCATGCGCGCCCGCGCGGCTTTTCCATCAGGGTTCCAGCGCGATCACCGCGACGGACTTGGCTGGCATGTCGATCGTCAGCTTGCCACCGCGCACGCTGCCCGCAATCGACTTGGGGCTGACGGTATTGGGGGCGGCGAAGCTGTTGATGCTGTCCACCTTTGGCGCGGTCAGCACCTCGCCGCGCGCCGAGCGCACGTTCAGCCCCGCGACGTTCACCGTCACCGGCGCGGCGCGCTGGGTGTCGACATTGGTCAGCGCCAGCCACAATTTGCCCTGCCTGTCCTTCGCTGCCACGGCATCGATGCGCGGCATGGTGATGTCTCCATGCTGGTACGTTCCGGCCTGGAAATTGACCGGAATGAAGGTCGCATCCTGGAAAGGCACATACATTTTGAAGACGTGATAGGTGGGCGTGAGCACCATCTTCTCTTCATCGGTGAGGATCATCGCCTGCAGCACGTTGATCATCTGTGCGATGGCGGTCAGCTTCACCCGGTCTGCATGGCGGGCGAAGATGTTGATGTTGAGCGCCGCGATGATGGCGTCGCGCAGCGAGTTCTGCTGCTGAAGGAAGCCGGGATTGGTGCCGGGCAGAGGCTTGAGCCACACGCCCCATTCATCGACGGCGAGCGAGACCTTCTTCTCGGGATCATATTTGTCCATCACCGCCGCATTGGCCTTGATAAAGCCGTCCATCCCAAGCGTTTCCTTGACCAGCCGGGCATAGGCACCCTCATCGAAGGCGTCGCTGGGGTAGGAGGGCGGCCAGCCGCCGGTCGTGTAGCGGTGGAGCGAAAGGCTCTCGATCGACCACGCCCAGTCGTGCTGCTTCCAGGTCTTCATCACCTCCTCGGTGTAGGCGGTATTGTCATCGCCCGGCCCGACGGCGACGCGCAGCATGGCATCGGGTTTTCCCTCGCCCTGTTCGGGGTGATAGTTGCGCACGAAGCGCGCATAGAGCTTCATCTGGTCGGCATAGAATTCCGGCCGCATCGCGCCGCCACAGCTCCAGCTCTCATTGCCGAGGCCGAGATACTTGATCTTGTAAGGCTCGCGATGGCCATTGTCGGCACGCTCCTTGCCGGCCGATGTGGTGGGATCGGCGGTCATATAGGCGACCCAATCTGCCGCTTCCTTCACCGTTCCGGAGCCGACATTGACGTTGAGATAGACCTCAGCGCCCACCTGGCCGACGAAATCCATGAACTCGTCGGTGCCGAATGCGCTGGTCTCGACCGAGCCGCCCCAGTTCGAATTGATCGAGCTGCGGCGGTTCTTGGCCGGGCCGACGCCGTCGCGCCAATGATATTCGTCCGCAAAGCAGCCGCCCGGCCAGCGCACCAGCGGGGTACGAATGGCGCGCAGGGCGTTGACGACATCGGTGCGGATGCCGCGGACATTGGGAATCTTGCTGTCCTTGCCGACCCATACGCCGCCATAGATGCCGGTGCCGAGATGTTCGGCAAACTGGCCGAAGATGTCGCGGCTGATCGTCGCGCCCGGCTTGGTGGCGTCGATCCGCACCTCGACCGGATCGCCGGCGCGAGCCTGCGCGGCGGCGGGCGTGGTCGCGGCGGTGAAAGCCGGGATGCTCATGGCTGTGGCCAGCAGGGCCAATGTTGGAAATCTCAAAGTCTCTCTCCCCTATTTGAATGTCTTGAGTGCGAATGATCTTTTGTCAGGGCTGCGCCTCGCTGCGGATCGGCAGTTCAAAGCCGGGAACGGGCAGCGCGCGGCCATCGAAGAGATTGACGACGGGGCTGTCGCCCCACGCATAGCGCACCCGGCTGGCGGCGCGGCCATCGTCCTCGAGCCACACGTCCGCTCCCGAGATGCGCGCCTGCGCATAGCGGCAGCTCTCCTGCGTATCGCCGCATAGCTCGAAGCCGATGGGCGCAGCGGCGCTCCATGCGGCGAGGCTGCCCTCGATCCCTGAGAAGCTGATCCTGATCCGCCCCCGCGTGCGCAAGGCTTGCATGGGCATCGGCAAAGGCGTTCCCTGCGCGGCCATGGCCAAGCGGGCGCCGAGCAGCGCCTTATTGGCAGGGTGGATATCGGTGCGCTCGCCGATGTCGATGGCGGTCACCAAGGCGGCATTGGCATCGCTGTTGACGAAGGCGCGCTGGTCTTCACGGACGGTCGCCCAACCGGACGCTGCCGGCGCCAGTTGTGCTGGCCCGTAATTGGCAAGCTGCACCACCAGCATCCGCATGTCCTTGCCAAACTGGTGGTGCCATCCTGCCGCAAGCGCGGTGAGGCGGCGGGCATAGCCGGGCACGTCCACGTCGCTCTCGCCCTGATACCATGCAGCGCCGCGCAGGGCGATCTGCCCCAAAGGCGCGACCATGGCATTGTGCATGACGCCCAGGCCGCCATTGCCGTCCCATGGCGGGCGCGGCGGGAAGCTGGGGACGGGGGCGATGCTGTAGCGCCAGCCTTGCGCGAGGGGGACCTCAGCACCGCCTGCGATCGTCAGCTTCAGCCGTTCCGGACCGGTGGTGAAACCGCCCTTGTCCCAGCTGTTGCTGATCGCGACCATGATCTCATTATCGCCCGCGTGGAGAAACGCAGGGGGGACGGCGTAGCGGCGCGCCTCGTCCCAGCTGAACGTATTGCCCACCGCGCGGCCATTGACGAAGGTCATGTCCATGTCGTCGATGATGCCCAGTTCCAGCGTCGCGCCGGCCCTGGCCTGTGCGCCGGTCAGCCGCACGGTGCGGCGCAGCCAGACGGTGCCGGTGGCATCCTTCGCGAGCCGCGTGCCTGTCCAGTCGTTCCACACGCCGATGGCGGGCACATCCTGCCAGCTGAGGATATCCGGCTTGCGCCAGGGCTCGCTCTTCTCGGCTTCGTCCCGATACCAGCGCTCCCATTGCGGGGCGAAGGCGGTGACGGCGCCGAGCGGATCGGTGGCATGTTGGCGCAGCATCGCGAGATCGGCCTTGCCGTCCAGGGCTTCGGCGGCATCCGGTGTGAGCCAGGGCCGCAGCCGCGAGCCGCCCCAGCTCGCATGGATGAGGCCGATGGGGATCTGTTGCTGCGCCCGCAACGCCTTGCCCATGAAGTAGCAGGCAGCGGAGAATTCCGGCGTCGATTGCGGCGCTGCGGCTGTCCATGCCGTCGGGCTGCCGAAGCGCGTTGCGGGCAGGCTGGCGGTCGCCTTGGGAATTTGCAGCAGGCGCAGGCCGGGGTCGCCCGACTGCATGACGACCATCGGGCCGTTCAATGCTCGCGCGACCGGGAACTCCATGTTGGACTGGCCCGAGCACAGCCACACATCGCCGACCAGCAGATCGCGCACTGTCACGGCGCTGCCATCTGCGCCCGAGAGCTGAAGCGTCAGCGGTGTTTCGCTGGCCGGGCGTGGAGGGAAGTGTAGGGTGAAGGCGCCATTGGCATCCGCCGTGGCTGCGGCCTGTTCACTGCCGAGAGTGGCGCGGATTGTCTCGCCTCGGGCGGCGGTTCCCACGATGACGATAGGCTCGTCGCGCTGGATGACGGCCTGATCCGTCCAGACCGGGGAAAGCTGAGGGGCGGCCAATGCGCCGCTGGCCGTAAGCAGACAGCCGAGCGCCAGAACAGGTCGGGCATATCCCAAGCCCCGCCTCGCGCCGCACACGCTCATCGTCCTCTCCCCACTCTTTGTTGGTAGCGTTATCATGATTGGCCGATCAGGATTCGGCAACCCCTTACAGTCAGATTTTCCGGCTCAATCCTCGAAGGCTTCCACCTGCACGCGTTGGCCGCGCAGGAAACTGTCGGCGACAATGCAGAGCGGCGCGGCGTCAACATCGCTGCGCCCATCGCGCACCAGTTCGGCGAATCGAGCATAGAGGCCGGGATATTCGACATCGGGGCTCTCGACCGTGCCCTTGGGCAGGGAGAGCACAGCGCCGCCCTTCGCCAGATGCACAGTCCCGGCGTCGGTCTCTATGATGATGTCCCAGCTCTGCGGCCCGGTCTGGCGCCAGTCGAGATCCATGTGGATCGGCGTGCCGAGCGTGTCGGACAAGCGCAGATCGGCGGCGATCGGCGCCGCCCGGTTCTCGGGAAATTGCAGCGTGGCATCCTTGAGGAACACCGGGTTGGGCAGGATCTGCGTGAGGATCGAGAGGGCATTGATGCCGGGATCGAACACCCCAAGGCCACCGGGTTGCCAGATCCAGTCCTGCCCCGGATGCCACACGCGCACATCCTCGCGCCAGATGATCGACACATGCTCGATCCGCCGCTCGGCCAGCCACTGGCGCGCCGGCTCCACGCCGGCGGCATAGCGCGAATGCCAGGAGGCGAAGAGGGTGACGCCTGCCGCCTCCGCCAGACCTTGCAGCGCAATGACTTCCGACAGGGTGGCGCCGGGCGGCTTCTCGAGGAACACATGCAGACCCGCCTCGATGGCGCGGGCGGCGAGCGCATAGCGTACCTGCGGCGGTGTGCAGAGCGCGACTGCATCCACCGCCGGGCCATGGGCGATCAGCGCCTCAAGATCGCTGAAATGGGGGATATCGTCCAGGCCGGCGGGATGGCGGCTGACGGTTGCGGTCAGGGCGAAATCGGGATTGGCGGCAATGGCGGGAAAATGCTGGTCGCGCGCGATCTTGCCCACGCCTTGCAGCGCGATGCGGATGGGGCTGGCGCTCATTACAGCACGCCCGGGCTGATGCGGGTTTCTGCCATGCGCGTAAGCGGGTTGGAGACCGGCAGCGTGAAGGGAGCCGCGCTGATCTCGAACACGTCACCTTCCTGCGCGCTCACGCCATCGCTGAAGGACAAAGTGGCCGTGCCGAAGAAATGCACGTGCAGGTCACCCGGCCGGCGGAACAGCGCATATTTGAAGTGATGATGCTCGAGATTGGCGATGCTGTGGGACATGTTCGCCTCGCCCGAGAGGAAAGGCTTCTCCCAGATCACCTCATTCCCCCGGCGAATGCGGCTGGTTCCCTCGATATGGGCTGGGGAAGGGCCGAGCAGCAATTCCGGCCCGAGCGCGGCCTTGCGGAGCTTGGAGTGGGCGAGCCAGAGATAATTGTGCCGCTCGGTCACATGATCGCTGAACTCGTTGGCAAGCGCGAAGCCGAGCCGCCACGGCTTTCCGTCTGCATCGATGATGTAGATGCCGGCCAGTTCCGGTTCTTCGCCGCCATCCTGCGCGAAGGCTGGCATGTCCAGGGGCTGGTGCGGGCCGAGGAGCTGGGAGCCATCGCCCTTATAGAACCATTCCGGCTGCTGGCCGATCTGACCGGGCGCTGGCTTGCCGCCTTCCAGCCCTTCCAGGAAGATGCGCATCGAGTCTGTCAGCGTTTCGGCCTGCAGCGCCTGCTTGTGCATCTTGTCCCGCCCTTCCGCGGAGCCGAGATGGGTAAGACCGGTGCCGGTCATCAGCAGATGGGCCGGGTCTTCATGATCGATCGGCGCGAGCAATTCGCCGGCCGAGAAGGCGGCGGCGAGATCCACAGAGGCACCTTTGGCATAATGCTGCACGGTCTCCAGCAGGGACTGACGCCGCGCGAGAGCGTCCTGAGCAAGTGCCCGGATGCTGCTGCTGCCCTGCAGCAGCCAGGCCTCATCATCCACGGCGAGGATCACGGATCGCGCGCCGGAAGGTGCCTGATGTTGCAGCAAACGCGTGGCCATTGGACGTCCTCTTCCATTCCTCATGCGCCGCGCGGGCGCCGGTTCGTGCTGTCTCGTCGGGGATTGCCGGCCTCAGCGACCGGCGAGCAAAGTGCCATCATACAGGCGCGGGATGCCATCCCCCAGCGCGGTATCGCGCAGCGGCTCTGGCAGCACCGACTGGGCGAGATTCTGGTAGCTCACCGGCCGCAGGAAGCGATCGATGGCGAGGCTCCCCACCGAGGTGGTGCGCCCGTCCGACGTGGCCGGGAAGGGGCCGCCATGGACCATGGCGTGGCAGACCTCCACACCGGTCGGCCAGCCATTGGCGAGGATACGCCCCACCTTGCGCTCCAGCACCGGCAACAGCCGCGCAGCAACCGGCTCATCCTCGGCGTCCATATGGAGCGTTGCGGTGAGCTGACCTTCGAGCGCCTTGAGGATCGCCATGACCTCGGCCTCATCGGCGCAGCGCACCAGAATGCCGCTCGCGCCGAACACCTCGTCGGCGAGATCGGGATTGGCGAGGAAAGCCTGCGCGCTGGTCTGGAACAAGATGGCGCCGCCGCTCGTGCCTTCACCGGGATCGCCACTGGCCAATGTCTCGACGGCCGCATGATCGGTTAGCGCCGCAACGCCTTTCCCATAGGCATCACGAATGCCGGTGGTGAGCATGGTCTGTGGGGCGGCCGTTGCCACGCCCTCGGTTGCGCTGGCAATGAAGGCATCGAGCCCGTCGCCCTCCATGGCGATCAGCAGGCCTGGATTGGTGCAGAACTGGCCGGCGCCCATCGTCAGCGAGCCGACGAAGGCGGTGCCCAGCGCCGCGCCGCGCGCCTTGAGGGCTTGCGGGAGAAGCAGAACCGGGTTGATGCTCGACATCTCTGCATAGACCGGAATCGGAACCGGGCGGGCCTGCGCCAACTTGACCAGCGCGAGGCCGCCAACGCGCGAGCCGGTGAAGCCGACCGCCGTGATGCGCGGGTCTTGGACGAGCGCGGCGCCGAGTTCGTGCGACGGCCCCATGATCTGGCTGAACACGCCCGCCGGCAGATCGCAGGCCTTCACCGCCGCCGTCAGCGCCTGTGCCATCAGCGAGGCCGTGACCGGGTGGGCCGGGTGGCCCTTGACGACGACCGGGCAACCCGCCGCGAGCGCAGAGGCCGTGTCGCCACCGGCAGTCGAGAAGGCGAGGGGGAAGTTGGAGGCGCCAAACACCGCGACGGGGCCGAGCGGGATCATCCGCATCCGCAGATCGGGGCGGGGCAGGGGTTGCCGCTCGGGCATCGCCGGATCGACGCGCAACTGCTGCCACCAGCCTTTGCGCACGACATCGGCGAACAAGCGCAGTTGGCCCACGGTGCGTCCACGCTCGCCTTCGAGCCGGGCGCGCGGCAGGCCGCTCTCGCGCATGGCGGTTTCGATCAGGCCATCGCCCAGCGCCACGATCTCCTCGCCGCAACGCTCAAGAAAACGCGCACGATCTTCGCGGCTCGTCGCGCGATAGACCCCGAAGGCCTCCTCGGCGGCCGCGCAGGCGGCGGCGACATCCTGCGGGCCGTGAACGGGCAGCGGGTCACCATAAGGCGCACCGGTTTCGGCAGTGATCGAGCGGAATTTGGTCATGAGGGACTCCCTTTATTACTCCGACATATGAGGCCGGGCGCGCAAAGGCAACGGGGCGCGGCTGCGCTCGGGAAGTTTTTGTATCGCCGAATTTCCGATGCCTCCCCAGCTCGCCGGGCAATCCATAGGCAGCGCATAGCCGCTTTTTTGTTGGGCCAGACGCGCCAGTTGGCCATTCACAGGCGCTGCAGTCCTCGCTTTCAATGATAACGCTACCATGGTAGCTTCCGATCAGGCGCGGGACAAGCGGGCCATCGGGGAGGACATATGGAGCAGGGCGCGATGCAGCAATCGCTTTGGGGTGAACTGGGCCGTGTCTTGACGCCCCACGGCCCCGCCGTTCAGTCCGCTTTGAGCTTTACACCATCCGACTACAGCGTGCACTTCTTCCTGCAGATCGCCGTCATCCTTGTGACCTGCCGGGTGGTTGGATGGCTCGGCCGCACCTTGTTCCGGCAACCGCAGGTGGTCGGGGAAATGATCGCCGGCGTCGTGCTGGGTCCGTCGCTCTTCGGCCTGTTTGCGCCGGATCTGCAGGCCGCCGTTTTCCCCAAGGAAACCAGCAACGTCCTTTATGTCGGCGCGCAGCTTGGCGTGGGCCTCTATATGTTTCTGGTCGGCTTGACGCTCCGGCTCGATCACGTCCGCTCAAAGGCGCGGGCGGCCGGCGCCGTGTCGGCGGCGGGCATCGCGGTGCCGTTCATGCTGGCGGCGGTGATCACCCCCTGGCTGTTGACGATCGACGGGCTGTTCACGGTCGGGGTGGGACGGGGGAGCGCCACCTTGTTCCTCGGCGCGTGCATCGCGCTCACAGCCTTTCCCATGCTGGCGCGGATCATCAACGAGCGCGGCCTCGCCAACACGTCGCTGGGCACGCTCTCGCTGACGGCGGGCGCCTTTGACGATGCCGCCTCCTGGTGCGTGCTCGCGGTCGTGCTGGCGACCTTCGGCGCCGGGCCGGGGGTCGCGGTGATCGCCATTGTCGGCGCGCTGCTCTATGCGGGGTTCATGCTGATCTGGGGCCGTCGGCTGCTCGTCCCGCTCGGGCGCCTCGTGGAGGCGGAGGGCGGGCTGAGCATGACGGTACTCGCCATCGTCCTTGCGCTGTTCAGCCTCTCGGCGTTTCTCATGGATGCAATCGGCATACACGCGATCTTCGGCGGTTTCCTCCTCGGCGCCTGTATGCCGCGCGGGCTGATTGCGCTGGAAATCAAGCGCAAGATCGAGCCGCTGGTGGTGGTGTTGCTGTTGCCGATGTTCTTTACTTATTCCGGCCTGAACACGCGGATGGACATGGTGAACTCCGTGCCGCTGCTCCTGACAGCGCTGGCGATTCTGCTCGTTTCGGTGATCGCCAAATTCGGGGCGTGCTGGGCCGCCGCGCGGCTGGCGGGGGAGGATCATCGCACGGCGCTGGGCATCGGCGCCCTGATGAATGCCCGGGGGCTGATGGAGCTCATCATCATCAACATCGGCCTGCAAAAGGGCATTATCGGTCCGACGCTGTTCGCGATGCTGGTGCTGATGGCCATCGTCACGACGGTGATGGCGGGTCCGCTGTTTGAACTGGTCTACGGTCGGCAGGCACGAGCACGCGGCGATCTGGCGGCGCTGGACGAGGCAAATGGTCCATCGACCGCCATGGCCCCGGCGGAGTGACGCTGGCGCGCCCAGAGGGGCTGCGCTTGATAATGTGGGAAAGTCTGAGTGGTGACCCCTACGGGAATCGAACCCGTGTTTCAGCCGTGAAAGGGCCGCGTCCTAACCGCTAGACGAAGGGGCCATCCATGTCGGTCCGTTGCGGAGCCGTCATCAGGTCCGGCGCCTATGCCGTGGGATGGCCGGAGTGGCAACCCCAAAAAGGCGGACCGGTCCACAGAAAATGCGTCTTCCCGCCGCGCGGCTTAAGCCGGGGAGGGAGCGATAGCGTGGCTGGAAGAAAAATCCCTGGTGGAGCTGAGCGGGATCGAACCGCTGACCTCGTCATTGCGAACGACGCGCTCTCCCAACTGAGCTACAGCCCCCAGGGAGGGCTGCCTATAGGCAAGGCCCGCGTCGATTGCAATCGGGTTTTGCGTGTTGGTGGCGCGTCGCGTTTCGATAGCGACGTGCGTGTCGGATAGCACCGAAATCGCCGGTTCGCGCATCGCCAGTTGGCAGGCATGGAGGCGCGCTGCCGCGTCCCCGAGTCTCCCGTTTGTATCGTCGGCAGGTTTAGTTGTTGAAGCCTACGGAGAGGAAATCCGGCATGGGGCCGTTCCATCCGTCATCCGGCTCCTGATCCGCGCGATTGCGCTGCTGCGGGGCCTTGGGACGCTCAGCGTCAGACCGGGCATCCTGGCGCCGTGGCTCGGGCTGGCGGTCCTCACGGGTCTCACGCGGCGGGCGCGCATCCTCACGGGCGGGGCGTGCCTCGCGAGCTGGCGATTCGGTTTCACGATCACCCTTGGCGTCGGCGCCACGCTCACGCCGAGCGGGTGCCTTGGCAGGACGCTTGGATGCGCCTTTCGCGCCACCGCGACGATCGCGTCCGCGCCCTTCGTCCTCATCATCGTCGACGGCCTGCGTGCCCATGTCGAGGCGCGGGATTTTCGTGCCGATCAGCTTTTCGATATTCTCGACAGCTTCGGCATCGCTGTTGGTGATGAAGGTGAATGCCTTGCCGGTCGCGCCGGCACGGCCCGTGCGGCCGATGCGGTGCACATAATCGTCCGGATGCCAGGGCGCATCGAAGTTGAAGACGTGACTGACGCCCTTGATATCCAGCCCGCGCGCGGCAACGTCGGAGGCGACCAGCAGGTTGATCTCGCCGGACTTGAAGCGATCCAGCTCCGCGATGCGCGCGGCTTGATCGATATCGCCGTGGATTTCACCGGAGCGGAAGCCGTGGCGCTTGAGGCTCTTGTTCAGCTCCCGCACCATCGTCTTGCGATTGCAGAAGATGATCGCGCTCTCGGCGCTCTCGCTCCGGAGCAGCGAGCGCAGCGTCTCGCGCTTGGCCCGCTCGGCGACGGGCACGAGCATCTGCGTGATGTTGGCGCTGGCGGTTGCCGGGCGCGCTACCTCGATGGACTTGGGATTGCTCAGGAAGCGATCCGAAAGCTTCTTGATCGGCGGCGGCATCGTCGCCGAGAACAGCAGCGTCTGCCGGTTCGCGGGGAGCTTGGTGCAGATATTCTCGATATCGGGGATGAATCCCATGTCGAGCATCCGGTCGGCCTCGTCGATGACCAGCAGTGAGCAGCCGGTCAGCAGGATATTGCCCCGCTCGAACAGGTCCATCAGGCGACCAGGCGTCGCGATCAGCACGTCGACGCCCTTTTCGAGCGCTTTGATCTGGTCGCCCATCGAGACGCCACCGATGAGCAACGCCATCGAGAGCTTGTGATATTTGCCGTATTTCTCGAAATTCTCGGCGACCTGCGCTGCGAGTTCGCGCGTCGGCTCGAGAATGAGGCTGCGCGGCATCCGCGCGCGGCTGCGGCCCTGCGCCAGAATGTCGATCATCGGGAGGACGAAACTGGCCGTCTTGCCGGTGCCGGTCTGCGCGATGCCGATGATGTCCCGCATCATCAGGACGGAGGGAATTGCCTGCGCTTGAATCGGAGTCGGCTCTGAATACCCCGCCTCGCCGACGGCTTGCAGCAATTCGTTCGAAAGGCCGAGATCGGCAAAGGGCATCAGAATTCCGTGAATAGAGGGCGCGTGACTCTTGTGGATCACACGGGCAACCGCTTGCGCCATGATGAAGGCGGGCGCGGATGTCAAGATTTTCTAGGGATGCGGGCGCTCTTCGAGGCTTTGTCACGGCCCGCGTCTGCGCGACCCTGGCCTGTCCGAGGCGAAGGAGGGGATCTGGCACCACCGGGCTAGCAGCATCTAAAATAGCCTGATGGTGCCAGATCTGCCCGTTAAACGAGCTATAGACGGGTTCGTTCCGGCCTTCGAAAACTTTCTCGCTTAATTTGGCAGAGAATGGTTTTCGCTTATTAACCCTCTGAATAATCGTCTGATTCTTCAGTGTCTCGCTGCGCGCGCCATGCGAGATATCCCACCGTCGCAGCGGTCAGTCCGACGGCAACGAGCAGGGCGGGGTGGCGGCGGACGAACCGGGCGGCCTGCGAAGCCGCGAGCCCTGAGGGTTTCATGCCGGGCACATGATCGCGCACATTCTCAACGAGCGATTTCGAGCCCTTCGAAACCTTGCGCGCTGTGTCCTTCCCCAACCGGGATGCCCGGCGGCCGGCCTCGTCCGCCAGCGTTGTTGCCCTGGCAAGACCACGCTCGGCAATATCCTCCGCGCGGGAGCGAAGCGTTATGATCACGTCGCGGCCGTCTTCCAGAGGCGTGGAACGGTTTGTGCGAATGTGCATGGCTTAACTCCTCGTGATAACCTTCCTGAACCCAACGGTGGTTCGGACGGATGGTTCCTCGCCGCGCGCGTACGGGCTCAGCAGAGGAAGGACGGGAGATAATGTGGGGTGGTTGACCGGTTTCCGCGCTTTGGGGGGGTGAGGAGGAGCGGAAACCGGTCAAGTGACGCTGACATTATCGGGGGCAGACTAATGTCAATGCTGATCCTCAAATGCACCTGAATCGCGTTGGTTCCCGAGGTTTGCAAAAATAAATTTCTTGTGGGGAACCCTGTCGAAACCGTACATTCCGCGCACTTTTGGTGCTCCACCGCGTCATGCGGTGTTCTTGGTTGTGGGCGCTGGCTGAAATGCAGGAGACACGTTCATATGGCTCTATCCGACCTTATCGCGCGGCAACTTCCTTATCTGCGGCGATATGCTCGAATTCTGACGGGGTCTCAGTCGCTGGGTGACAGTTTCGTGCGGGAGCTTCTGGAGGCGGCGTTGGCCGATTCCAGCCTTCGCGAGCAAATCTCCACGTCGCGGACCGGGCTGTTCAGTGCCTTCTCGCGCATCTACGCTTCAGCCGGCGCCGAGCTGTCGATGAGCGGCGGCCTTGGTTCGGATGAGGGCACGGCTGCCAGCAATCGCCTCGAACTGGTGACGCCACTGGCACGTCAGGCGCTGCTGCTGAACGCCGTGGAAGATTTTTCGGAAAGCGAGATCGCTGAGATTCTCGACTGCCCTGAGGACGATGTTCGCGAGATGATCGACAGCGCGCTGGCGGATATCGATTCCAGCAGCCGCCTCAACGTGCTGATTATCGAGGATGAGCCGCTCATCGCCTTCCAGATCGAGGAGATCGTGACCTCCATCGGCCATGTTGCGGTGGGCACCGCTGCGACGCACGCGCAGGCGGTCGCGCTGTTCGATCAGCACCGGCCGGATCTCGTGCTGGCCGATATTCAGCTGGCGGACGGCAGTTCGGGGATCGATGCGGTCAACGAGATCCTGGGCAAGTTCTCGGTCCCGGTGATCTTCATCACCGCTTTCCCGGAACGCCTGCTCACCGGCGAACGCCCAGAGCCGACCTATCTGATCACCAAGCCGTTTAGCGACGACTTCGTTCGCGCGACGATCGGGCAGGTTGCGTTCTTCGGATCAACGGCGCCGCTGCGTTAAGCGGCGCCATCCTTCCTGCGCAACTGGAACGATTTCGGTTTGCGCAGGGGGATATCGAACGTGCACATGAGGCCGCTCGACAAAAAGTCGATGCGGATCGGCGTCCCCAACTCGTGGGCCAAAGCCCGCTCGATCAGGTTCAGGCCAAAGCCGCGCTTGACCGGCTCCACGACCGGCGGACCGCCGCGCTCTTCCCACGATACCGAGATCTTCTCATCTCCCACCGACCAGTGCAGATGCACTTCGCCCTGATCGGCGGACAAGGCGCCATATCGTGTCGCGTTGGTGAGCAGTTCGTGCAGTGCCAGGCCGATGGACAGCGCGTCGTTGGGCGAGATCAGCACATTGGGGCCATCGGACACGATGCGACCGCGGGCGTGGCCATGCGATCCCAATTGCGTCTCGATCAACGCCTTAAGGTCCGTTGGCCCCCATTGCGCGCCATCCAGCAATGAGTGGCTGGCAGCCAGCGCGCGCACCCGCTCCATCAGATTGTCGGCAAAGCTATTGATGTCGGTCGCGTTTCGACGGGTGAGGGCGATGATTGACGTGACGTTGGAGAGCGAGTTCTTCACCCGGTGGTTGAGTTCGCGCACGAAGGCGGCGCGTTCCGCCTCGCGCTCGGCCTGCGCATTGACGAGCGCGACGAGATCCTCGTTGCGGCGCTGCACGAGCAGAATGTAGGCGAGCAGCAACATCGAAAAGGAGACGCCGCCGACCAGTACGACCAGTGTGAGGGGGTAGAGCCAGTGCTCACCGGCCGGATAGAAGCGCACGGACCATTGCTGATCGAACAGGGAAAAGCGCTGCTCCAGCGGCCTTTCCACTCTCTCGCTATCGCCGGCGGCAAAGATGCGCTCCTGCCCATCCGGTGTGGTATCGAAAATCTCGATCCGGCCGGTTTCCAGCAGGGATGGTTTCACAGCGGCGCGAATGAATTCCTCGACCCGGATGGCGCCATAGATGAAGCCATTGACTGGGCCCTCATCATTCTGCGCGACCGGGAGCAGAACGACGATGCCGGTGTTGTGGTCGGCATTCTCGTCGACCTTCAGCTTGACCGGGTCTGTTGCGGCCATCGAGCGGGTGCGCAGAGCCCGGTCGATGGCAGCAGCGCGCCGTGCGTCGCTGTGAATATCGAAGCCGAGAACGCGGCGATTGGCCAAGGAATTGGGCTCGACGATGGTGATGATATACATCGGCTGCTTGGATTGCGCGGGGGCCGGGTTGACGGCAAAGTTCTCATATCCCGCTTCCCGCATTCTTGAGGTCAGTTCCGGCAGTTCCGCGGCTGTGGTGTGGCGCGCCCAGCCAATGGCCACGACACCCGTAAAATCATAATCCTGGCGCAGCCGGGTGATGAAGTCGCGAAAGAACTCGGGGCTGACCCCGTCTGCGCTGAGAAAGAGCGCGCTGGTGGCCTGGAAATAGGCGGAACTGGCGGCTGCCTGCCGCTGCAGAGCGGCTACGATCTCCCCGGCCTGCATGACGGCGGCCGCTCGCCGCGTCCGCTCGGACGCGACTTCGACAGACCACGCGCTGGCCCCAACAAGCGTAAGCGAAAACAGGAAGACCCCGATCGGCGTCGCCCGGGGATACTCTCTTAACCAGCTATCGAAGCGTCGCTTGGCACGTTTGCCAATATCCCAATTCACCATGAACCCAAATTACCAAAGAGGTGCCAAAGCGCCGTGATCCGTTAGATCGGAACTCTTTCCCCTTGGGATCGTTCCCCCACTCGTACGCCCCCAGCGGAGATCAGTGATGGCGAATAGCGCCCTGAATGCAAAGCCCAAAGATGCGGCCTTCAACACCGGGATCGATCGGCAGAATGTCGATGCGATTGCCGACAAGCTTGCCGATGCTCTGGCTGACAGTTTCTCGCTGTATCTCAAGACGCTGGGTGTGCATTGGAACATCGTCGGGCCGAGCTTCTTTGGTCTGCACAAGCTGACCGAAGCCCAATATGAGGATCTGGCGCTGGCCATCGACGCGCTGGCGGAGCGCATTCGGGCGCTTGGCCACATCGCTCCTGCAGCCTTTGGCGACTACGCCGAGCGCAGCGTGGTGGAGAGCAGCAAGACGGTCCAGTCCTCCGCCGAGATGATTGATGCGCTGATCAAGGATAACGAAGCGGTCGCCAGGCGTCTTCGCGAGGCTGTCGCGGTCGCCGAAGAAGGCGACGATGTCTTTAGTGCAGACATGTTGACAGCTCGCATCGGAAAGCATGAGGAAAATGTCTGGATGTTGCGCGCTGTCGCGGCGTGAGCTGCGCTTCGGAACGCACATCAGTCACTTTACGAGGGGGCGGGAATTGGATTTCAGAGGTTTTGGGAACGGTTGTGCAGTCACATCTCAACAATTCTATATTCTGCGAGGCAAGTAGGGGCATGTCCAGCACGCCTGAAAAGCCCGGAAAGAACTCCGTGCAGCGCAGCGGTCGCGCAAAACCCGTTTGGGCCGAAGGCTTGAGGCGGATGTACGATGAAGTCGTCGACGAGCAATTGCCGGACGATTTCGTGGCGCTCCTCAAGAAGCTGGATAAAAGCGGTGACAGCCAGTAACATCCCGAAAAATTATGATTTTCGTACGGAGATGACCGGCGTTCTTCCGCACCTTCGCGCTTTCGCGAGAGGTTTGTGCGGTCGCCCGGACTATGCCGACGACCTCGTTCAGGAAACGATGCTCAAGGCTTGGGCCGCGCGGGATTCCTTCCAGCCCGGCACGAGCATGCGCAGCTGGACGTTCGTCATTCTGCGCAACGTCTATCTGAGCGAAGCGCGACGCAACCGGTTCCGCGGCGATTATGATCCCGACCTTGCCGAAAAGCTGCTGAGCCAGCCCGCCGGGCAGGAAGACGGCCTTCACATGGGCGATCTGCGGGCCGCGATGATGCGCCTGTCGCCCGAACGTCGCGAGGCCTTGCTGCTCGTCGGGGCCGGTGGCTTCAGCTATGAGGAAGCCGCGGACATCGCCCAATGTGCGGTCGGCACGATGAAAAGCCGCGTGGCCCGCGCGCGCCGGAGCCTGGAAGATATGCTCGGCGACGAGGGTGAGAAGGGCGGGCGCTCGAAGAGCCGCGCCGTCTCTCACACGGAGATGCTGGCGGATCTCGACAAGGTCGCCAGCCTTTAATCTCGAAACAAGCGTAAAGACCCGCACTTGGTTCGGTCCATCGCAACGCTATGGATCGCCTCGGGCGGGTGCGCATAATTAACCTGTCAATCCTTGCTAACAGGCTCGCCCTTGTCGCCACGCCCCCACGCCGTTCTTCTGGTCGAAGATAATCCGATCATCGCGATGAATACCGAAGCCCTGCTCGAAGACCTGGGCATCACGGATGTGCGGGTGGCCGCCAACCTCGCCGAGGCGCTGGCATTCGTGAACGAGGTCGCGTTCGATTTCGGGCTGCTCGATCTCAAGCTAGGCGATGAGGAAGACAGCCTTCCCGTCGCGGCGCGTCTCGCGGACAAGGGCATCCCGTTCGCTTTCGCGACGGGCGCGGGTGACGCGATGGACGGGGCGGAGCATCGGAACGCGGTCGCCATTCTCAAGAAGCCCTATCGCCTCGAAGACTTGCGGCGCGTGATCGAGGCGCAATTGGGCCTGTAACTTGTGTAAAGTTACGGCCGCAAGATGGGCCCATGTCGCACCCTGTACTTGATTAAAGATGACGGCCTTTGTCGACTATCCGTTCAGCAAGAACGGAACGAATTCCTCAGACAATTGTTTTGCCTTCAACATCACTGAGGGAGACGGAATATGGGCCTTATCATTCTTCTTATTGTCGGTGGCATTGTTGGTTGGCTTGCCAGCCTGATCATGCGCACCGATGCCCAGCAGGGCATTTTGCTGAATATCGTGGTGGGTATTGTCGGTGCGGTTCTTGCCGGCTTCCTGCTGTCGCCGATCCTCGGCGCCGCCCCGATCACGTCGGGCGTGATCAATCTGACCTCGATCATCGTTTCGCTGCTTGGCGCCATTGTGCTGCTCGCGATCGTCAATCTGGTTCGTCGCGGTTCGGTACGGTAAATAGACCGACATAAATGCCAAAAGGGCGCCGGGTCTCATGGCCCGGCGCCTTTTTCTTTGCCTGTTAGGCTGCGGAAAGGGCGCTCTTGCGGGCCCGGCTCGCAGCCTTGCGGTTCGCCGCCTGCAGATTGGCGAGAAAGTCGGGAAGCGCCACCGGGCGACCGATATGATAGCCTTGGATGATGTCGCATTCCATGGCGGCCAGTGCCTGCAGGACATTCTCGTCCTCCACGCCCTCGGCAACCACCTGCATGTCGAGCTCATGGGCCAGCTTGATGGTGGAATTGATCAACACAGCATCGCTGCGGCTGGTGAGGATTTGCCGCACGAAGCTCTGGTCGATCTTGAGTTCGGACGCCGGCAAGCGCTTGAGATAGGATAGCGTTGATTGGCCGGTGCCATAGTCATCGATGGAGATATGCACGCCCATCGCCCGGAGCGACTCCAGTTCGGCGATGCCCTGTTCGTCCGCCATGCTGGCCGATTCTGTAATCTCCAGCGTAAGATTTTCGGCAGGCATTCCGTAGGTATCCAGCAGCAGGCGAAGTGGCGCCTCCAGTTTGTTCTTGCCGACCATGCGCATGGAGAGATTGACTGCGACCGAGAGATTGAGCGGCGCGAAGTCGGCAATGGCGCGTTCGAGCACATAGAGCGTCAGCCGCTCGATCCGCCCTGCATCCTCGATGGCGCGGACGAACCGGTCCGGCCGGATAAAGCCGCGCTCGGGGTGAATCCAGCGGATCAGCGCTTCGGCGCTGGTGATGCGATTGCCGTGCAGGTCCAGCTTGGGCTGGTAAGCGACCCACACATCGCCGCGGCGCAATGCCTGCTCGAACTCGTTGAGGATGGAGAGCTTCCAGAACAGCTCGTCCTCCTCGGTCTCGTAGCGCTCCCACAAGATGCCGCGATTGGTGGCGTTGGTCGCCGCGAGGACTGCCTTGGGAATGGCTTCGGACACGCTCATGTCCGGCTTGTCGCAAAAGCCGGCGTGCAGGGTGATGTCGACCGTGAGCTGTTCGACCTGAACCCCCGGCGCGAACAGCGCTTCCAGACCCTCGAGACTGTCGACCACCTGCGGCACATCCTCCCGGCTCCGCCAGGCAAAGCTGTGATTGTCGATCTGGTAGATCCGCTCGTGGCCTGCGGCGAGGATGAGGCGGTCGCGAATCTTGGCGAGCAGCGTGCCCTGCGCCGCGAGGCCAAGCAGCGCCGTCGTTTCCACATAATTGCGCAGGCTGACAACGATCGTCACGCCTTCTTCGCCCTCGTTGAGAACCATGGCGGCCAGATTTGGGAGCCCCGCTTCAGCCGACTTGGTGCTGCGATCCAGCAAGGCCTGCGCGACACTGAGGAGCGACTGTGCGACCAGCGCCGCGACCAGCGTAAGGATCGCCGGGCCGACATCCGGCCGCCAGAGGGTCAGATGTTCCGTGTAAATCTGCGCGGGCACCAGCCCTATGGTTCCGGCCAGATAGAGCGGATAACGAAAGCGGGGCTTGAGCAGGAAGGAGAGGCCGATCAGCGCCAGCGCGAGTAGCATGGCCGGCCACGGCCCCACCTCGACCGGCAGTCCGGCGATCAGCGTTTCCGCTGCGGCGGCAAAGACATAAAGGCTGGAGAGCTTCTCGTGATAGGGGACGTTGAACTGGTCGCCGAAGCCGAAGGCATCGATACCGACCAGAACTTTCTTGCCCTTGAAAAAGTCCTTGGGGAATTTGCCGGCCAGCACGTCCGAATAGGAAATATGGTCGATCTGGTTCCACCAATAGGACCAGTCGATGGGGAAGGAGCCTTCACCCGGATAGCTGGTGCCGGCAAGCGCCTGGGAGATATCGCGCAATTCCGTCCCGAGGACCGGGGCATTGAGCACCAATCGCCGATAATATTGGTCGGGGTCGCTATGCAGCCACACGTTGACGGGCGTGACGTAGGGCAGCAACGCCTCCGTCGGCAACGCCTCGTAGGTTGCCCGCCCATTGGAGCGATTTTCCAGCAGCGCGGCCAGATAGACATCGGCCTTCGAGGCTGCGAGCGCCTTGATGAGCCGGTCGTCTTGTGCCGGGTCCGCTGCGGGTTGGTCGAAAATGATGTTGGAGACGATGCGCTCGGCGCCCGCGCGATTCAGGGCATCGATCAGCTCGCCATGGCGCCCGCGCGGCCAGGGCCACGTGCCCAGCGCCTTGATGCTGGGCGTGTCGATCTTAACGATAACCAGCTCGCCGCTCGGCTTCTTGGGGAAGTGCTGGTAGCGCTCGGTGCGGGTCAAGTTGTCCAGCGACGTGCCGGCGCCACTCATCATCACGATCATGCCAATGAGGCATGCCGCGGCGAGGATGAGGCTGCGAGCCGACCGGGTCAGTCTCGCAAGGAGGCGCAATCGCAACATTGGTCCACACTCGGGCGGTTCAGTCGCCAGTGGACGTCAATGTCAGGAAACTATGAACAAGTTGTTCACAAGAGATGGAAAGGCTTGCGAGAGTGGACAGGCCGCGAGATTGTTGCGGCGGTCTTCGATAGCTTGGGCCGACTGTCGTCGCGACGCGCTAGCGCACCGTCTGCGATATGAAACTGGCGTTATGCTTGCTCTAGCTTGTCGTCGACCGCGACTGACTATCGCTCGTGACCACCCCGTTCTCCACCCTGGTCACCCTGTCGGCGGCAGCAATCGTCTCTGGCCGATGCGCGATAATGAGCCGGGTGATGCCCAATGCAGCGACGGCGCGATTAACCATGGCCTCATGCTTCAGGTCGAGATGGGCGGTGCCTTCATCCAGCAGTAGGAGTGCCGGCTGACGGTAGAGCGCGCGGGCGAGCAGGATGCGCTGTTTCTGTCCGCCAGACAGGGTTGAGCCCATATCCCCAACCAGCGTCTCGGTCCGCATCGGCATCGCCTCGATGTCTTCCAGAATGGCGGCGGCTTTGAGGCAATCCCGCAGGCGATCCGGGTCGATCTCCCCAAATGCCGCGACATTATCGGCGATGGACCCGGCATAGAGCACGTCGTCCTGCAGCACCGCGGCGACATGCTGGCGAAAGGCGCGGCGGCCGAACTGCGGCAGTGGCTGGCCGTCGATCAGCACCTCCCCCTTGGTCGGATCGATCAGGCCAAGGATGATCTTGGCGAGCGTGGTCTTGCCGCTGCCGGAAGCGCCGGTGATCGCGACATGATCGCCCGGCTCGATGACGAGATCGACGCCCCGCAGCACCGGCGGATCGTGCGGGCCATAGGAGAAATGGACATCGCGCAGTTCTATTCGGCCGGAGAAATCGGCGTGGTTCAGCGGTTCGGCAAAGCCCGCATCCTCCTCGCTCTGCACAATGTCCGCGAGCTGATCGAGATGGAGTTCGAGCAGGCGAAGCTTGACACCTTCATCGAGAAGGGACTGGCCGGCCTGCACAAATTGCGTGCGAAAGGCGAGATAGGCGAACAGGGTGCCGAGCGTGAGGGCGCCGTCCATATTGGCGCGCACGGCGACGAAAATGACGATCACCAGCTCCAGCGCGGGGATCATCGTCTTGGCGGTCTCGTGCCAGGCCTTGACGCGCTCATGCTGGTAGCGCGCGCCGAGCGCCTCGGTCAGCCGGTTCTGCCAGTAGCTGTGGCGCATCGCTTCGCGGCCGGCGAGGCGCAGCGTGACCATGCCGCGCAATGTCTCGATGAGCGTGCCCTGTTCACGGGCGAGGGCCTTCACATATTCCGCCTCACGCTGCTTCTCGCGTGCGAGCAAGGCGAGCCGAACGCCGGAATAGAGGACGAGCCCGACCAGCGTGATCGGCGCAAGGTTGGGCGCGATCAGGAACATCATCACCAGGGTGAGGACCGAGAGCGTGCCGTCGATCAGCGCGAGCGGTGCGCTTTCGATGAGGAAGCGCTGGATCGGCAGCACGGATTGCACGCGGGTGAGAATGTCTCCCACCTTGCGTTTCTCGAACCAGGCGATGGGCAGGCGGAAGAGGTGGCGGACGATGTTGGAGGTGATGCCGAAGGACAGCAGAGCGCCTGACGACAGCAGCACATATTTCCGCAGCAGCGCCGCGCCGGCGCCGATGAGCGCAAGCGCGCCAAATCCCAGCGCCAGCGTGAGCAGCAGGCCGCCGTCCTGCGCAGGCAGAACCTCATCGACGGCGGTGCGCAGATAGAAGGGGCTGGCGAGAATGAAGACCTGCATGACGATGGAGAGGATGACCGTCTGCGCAAAGGTGCGGCGTGCGCCGGTCATGCCGCTCCACAGATCGCGAAAGCGCAGCCGCCGCCTAGCCCGGACGGACTGGAAGTCCTGCGAGGTGCGCAGTTCCAGCGCGACACCGCTGAAATGGCGTCCCAGCTCGTCGAACTTGTACCAACGCGAGATGCCCACCGGGTCGACGACATAGGCACGGCCCGGCTCGACGCGTTCGAGCACGACAAAGTGGTTCAGATCCCAATGGAGGATGGCGGGCAGATGCAGAAGATGCAGTCCGGCCAGATCGAGTTTTAGCGGGCGCGGCAGCAGCTGCATGTCATCCGCAGTCTGCATCAATTGGCGCAGGGTCATGCCCCGCGCGCTCACGCCAAAGCGCTGGCGCAGGGCATTGAGATCAAGCTCATGCCCGTGCCAGTTGGCGACCATTGCCAGCGAGGCGAGGCCGCATTCCGCCGCCTCGGTCTGCAGGATCGGGCGAATGCGCCGCCGGCCCGTAAGTTTGGCAATCAGCGCGTTCATCTAGGGCTCGCTGCGGGGAAGGACCGGCGCGAACAGCCAGCGCCACAGGCGGACCCGTTCGATGAGGAGGGTCGCGGTGACAGGCTGTCCGTCAATCGCCCTGACCCTGACGTTGCCCGGCTCTGCGCCTGGCGGTGTCAGGCGGATATCGACCGGCACCGTTGTTTCGCCGGGGTCCATGCGCGTCGCGATCGTCGTAATCGTGCCGCTCAGCATCGTCGCGTCGGCAGCGCTGCCGCCAGCAAGCGAGACCCGGGCTGGCTGGCCCTGCTGAACATCCTTGATCTGGGCGAGCGGGACGGTCACGCGGGCCGTCCACTCCGGCGAGGGGCGCGCTGCGGGTTGGGAAGGGGAGGGCGACTGCATGTCTGACATGTGCAGGCTTCCCTCGGCCTTGATGGTCCGGCTGAAGCTGCCGAACGCGAGACAGGCTACACCGGCACAGACCAGACCCAGCAACAGCCAGCCGATGGCCTGCCAGCGCAGTGGAGGGACGAGGAAAATGTCTCCGTGCAGCCGGTTGTGATGATCGAGTGCTTGTCGCCTGAAGAGTGGCATCCGGTCCCCCTGAGCGGCTTTCTAGGATGCTCTGCTGTCCCGAGGCGATGAAAAAATGCCGTGTCAGGTCATGGCAAATAAAAACCGGGCGGACGATCGCTTATTCGCGCGCGCCCCCCCGGCCATAGGATCAATCTGATCGTGGTGACCAGAAGCGACTGACAAATCAGCCGCGAATGCCACCGCTCGATTCGTGGCTCGGACCACCGCCCGCAACCAGATCGACTTCCTGCTCGCTGAGTTCTTCAACGATCACTTCGTTTACCATCGACGACTCCTGTATTTGGTCGGATCACCCGACCTCGACGACAATAAACTATGGTTAACAAGACGTAAACCAAGTTTACCTTTTTGCACTTAAGGAGGCGCTTGCGTGGCAATTCCACTAAAAATCACAGAAATTTAGATACTTAACGAAATTTTGACTGGCCTCGCTAATCGTTGGCCGTCTCAGGGTGAAACAGAGGCGGCCCTGGCGGCCGATTTCATGATTCGTTCTATCGCCTTGGCCTATGCAGGGCGCTGCCGGGCGCTATGTTGTGGCTGCAAGAGGAGAGAGGCCGGATGACCCAAGCAACGCTGGACGAGCGCGGACAAGGCTTCGCGGACGAAGCCCAGCGCGGTGCCCATGTCATCGCGCGCCTCCGCCAAGCCTTGGGCGCTGATATCGTGAAGGATCGGACGGACGGCGATTTCGCGCGCCATGTCTCTGATTTCACGAATGTCATGCCGGCGGACATTCCGCTCCCCGGCATCGCCTATCCGCGCACGACCGAGCAGGTCTCGCAGATCATGGCGATCTGCAATGAGGAGCGCTGGCCGGTCGTGCCACAGGGCGGCTTGACCAGCCTGTGCGCGGGCGGCCTCGCGGATCGGCCCTGCTTGTTGCTGTCCCTGGAACGGATGCGCGGCATCGAGGAACTGGACGAGGCTGGCCGCACGATGACCGTGCTGGCGGGGACCGTGCTGGAGACCGTTCAACGCGCCGCCGATGAGGCCGGCTTTCTGTTTCCGCTCGATCTTGGCGGACGCGGAACGGCGCAGGTCGGCGGCAATGCCGCGACCAATGCCGGCGGCAACCGCGTGCTGCGCTATGGCATGATGCGCGATCTCATTCTGGGTGTGGAAGCGGTGCTGCCGGATGGCACGATCATCTCGTCGCTCAATGTAATGATCAAGAACAACGCCGGTTACGATCTCAAGCATCTCTTCATCGGCAGCGAGGGTACGCTCGGTGTCATCACCCGGCTGGTGCTGCGGATGTTCCCCAAGCCGCGCAGCGCCTGCACCGCCGTGGTGGCGGTCGAGGATTATGCGGCCACGCTGGAGTTGCTCAAACAATGCAATTCGGCATTCGCGAGCACCTTGTCCGCCTTTGAGGTGATGTGGCCGGACTTCTACCAGATCGGCACGACGGCGCTCGGTCGCCAGCCGCCCTTGCCGCACGGTTACAGCGTCTATGCGCTGGTCGAGGTGCTTGGGACCGACCCGGAGCGCGATCCCGAGCGGTTTGAGGAAGTGCTCGGCGGCATGATCGAAGCCGGCCTGGTGAAGGATGCCGTCATCGCCCAGTCGGACAAGCAGCGGCAGGAGATCTGGGCGGTGCGCGATTGCCCGGGCGAGTGGCACAAGGGCGTGCACTGGCCGCAAGTGGCCTTCGATGTGAGCCTGCCGACGCGCAAGATCGGCGATTTCATCCCTTATGTGCGGAATCTGCTGCTGGAGCGCTGGCCGGACTGCGTGACGGTTTTCTTCGGCCACCTTGCCGATTCCAACCTCCACCTCTCCGCGCGCGTCCCGCGCGACCCGATGCCCGAGCATGAGATGGAGGCGCTGGTTTACAAGGCGGTCGGCGAATGGGGCGGCTCGATCACCGCCGAGCATGGCATCGGCAGCATCAAGCGCGAATTTCTCCACCACTGCCGCACGCCAGAAGAGCTGGCGCTGATGCGCACGCTCAAGCGCGCGATGGACCCGAACAATATCCTCAACCCCGGCAAGGTGATCTGAAGCGCTGGCCCGGCTGGGGGCGGCTTTGCGATTCCTTAAACGGAGAAGCCCAGTCTATAGGCCCGTTGAGGGCCGGAGCGAGTCGCGGCTGATCATCCATTATCCAGTCGAGAAGGACCGCAGCCGATGGTAAGCCCAACCCCCGCCGGTCATGCTCTGCTCGATGCGTTCGATGTCATCCGGATCATCAATCTTCCTCACCGGGCCGATCGGCGCCGCGAGATGGCCGCGCAGTTCAGGCGTCTGGGGCTGGACCTCGATCATCCGAAAATCGCGTTCTTCACGGCGAAGCGCTTTTCGGATGCCGCAGGGTTTCCGACCCCGGGGACGCGAGGGTGCTTCGATAGCCATATGAGCGTGCTGCGCGAGGTGGCGGAGGCGAGGCATCGATCCGTTCTGGTGCTGGAGGATGACTTCGATTTCCATGACCGGATCGAGACGGTTCTGCCGGCCGCTCTGGCCAAGCTGGGCGAGGTGGAATGGGACATCTTTTTCGGCAGCCTTCTGCCGGGGCAATATGAAGCGACCGAGCGCCCGCTTGAGCTGATCCCACCCGGCAAAGGGCTCGCCGGATGCCATTTCTACGCGGTGCGTGGAGACACGATCGGTTTTGCCGCTCACTATTTGGCAGCGATGCTGGAGCGCCCCGCAGGCGGGCGGCATCCGGATGGCGAGCCGATGCATTATGATGGGGCGCTGTCTGTCCTGCGCAACCGCCATCCGGAACTGCGCACCTATGTCGCCAACCCTGACCTTGGGCACCAGCGCCTCTCGCGCACGGACATCCACGATGTTCGCTTTTACGACCGCCTACCGGTCTTGCGCACCTTTGCATCCTTGCTGCGCCGCGCGATCCGCCTGAGCGGGCGGACCCGGCAAATGGGGCGCAAGTCCGTTTAAACCGCAGGGGTGGGGCGATCCTCCCTGCAACAGGCCTGGTAAATGGCCTTGGCGAGCTGGTGCTCGCCAAATGGTTTGCTCAGGCGATGGATCTGCCCTTCTGGCAAGACCAGCCCCTCGCCATATCCGCTTGCGATGATGATCGGCATGTCGCTCTGCACGGCGGTGATGGCCGCGGCGAGGTCCGTCCCGGTCATGCCGGGCATGGCCTGATCGGTGATGACCAAGTCGAAGCCGCCATCCTTGAATTTTGAAAGGGCATGAGCGCCGTTGACTGCGCTGACGACCTCGTGCCCCAGATCCTCCAGCAGCGCGACCGTGTTCATCAATACCAGTGCATCGTCATCCACGGCCAGCACTCGGCACTTGGTCTGCGGCGGCAGCGGAGGCTCCTGCACAGCGGGTGCGGGGGTTTGCGACTGCTCGGCGGCCTGCGGTAGCCACAATTGCGCGGATGTTCCCTTGCCCGGCGCGCTGGTGAGCGTGAACGCACCGCCGATCTGGCGTGCAAAGCCATGGATCATGGGCAGGCCAAGGCCCGTACCCTTGCCGACGCCCTTCGTCGTGAAAAAGGGTTCGGTCGCGCGCCTGAGCGTCTCGGCATCCATGCCGATGCCGCTGTCCACCACAGTCAGAACCACATAATGCCCCGCTTCCAGATCGGCGATCTCGTTGCTCCGCACGGTCTGGCGGTTCGCCTTGATGATGATCGCCCCGCCATCGGGCATCGCATCGCGCGCATTCACGGCCAGGTTGAGGATGGCCATTTCCAGCTGATTGGCATCCGCCTTCACAGCCTGCAGGCCTAGCGGGATGATCATGCTCACGGGCCATTCCGGCCCGATGGTGCGCTGGACCAGTTCGGTCATGCCGCGCAACAATTCGGGAATATGCACGCGGCCGATAGACAGCTCCTGCCGCCGCGCGAAGGCGAGCATGCGCTGGGTCAGCGTCGCGCCTCGATCGACTGCCTGCATGGCATTGTCGAGCAGGCGTTGCGTCTCGGCCTGTTCCGGAATCCGTCTGCGCAGCAGGATGAGGCTGCTGTTGATCGCCATCAGCAGATTGTTGAAATCATGCGCCACGCCGCCGGTGAGCTGGCCAAGCGCTTCCATCTTCTGAGCCTGGCCCAGCGCCTCGCGCGCTTCGTCCAGCGCGCGCTGGGCTGCCTCCCGCTCCGTGACGTCGCGGGTGATCTTGGCGAAGCCCACCAGCGCCCCTGTCTCATCGCGCAGCGCCTCGATAACGACGCTCGCGCGGAAGCGTTCGCCGCCCTTGCGGACGCGCCAGCCTTCCGCCGTGAAACGACCTTCCGACCGCGCGGTCTCCAGGGCACGTTGCGGCTCGCCGGCTGTGCGATCTTCTTCTTGATAGAATTGCGAGAAATGCTGCCCGAGCACTTCGTCCTTGCGATAGCCCTTGATCCGCTCCGCACCGGCATTCCAGCTGGAAACCATGCCCTCTGGGTCCAGCATGTAGATGGCGTAATCGGTGACCGACTGGACGAGCAGGGCGAACTGTTCTTCGCTTTTACGCAGCGCCTGCTCTGCGAGTTTGCGCTCGGTGAGGTCGCGAGTGATCCCGGCATAGCCGATCAGCGCGCCGTGTGCGTCCCGAACCGGATCGATGACGACATGCGCCCAGAAGCGCGAGCCATCCTTGCGCAGTCGCCAGCCCTCGGATTCGTGCTTGCCCTGCGTCGCGGCGATCTCCAGCGCGCGCTCGGGCATGCCCTTTTCCACGTCTTCGGCTGTGTAGAAGCGCGAAAAATGCACGCCGATAATGTCTTCCGGCCGGAAGCCCTTGAGCTTTTGCGCGCCTGCGTTCCAGTTCGTGATGTGGCCCGTGCGATCCAGCATGCACATGGCATAATCGGTGGTGCTTTCGACCAACTGCCGATAGCTCTCCAACGATGCTGCCCTGAGGTCTTCGGATGCCTGCACGTCTCGAACCCGCCGTCTGTTCCCAGTTATGCGCCACAACGCGCGAGCATCGACCCCTGTTCCTTCATTTCTTGGCGCAAGTCGAGCGTGGGGCGCGCAAGACAATTGCATCCGACGGTTCTGCAAGGCAGAGGAGAGCCGCGCCGCCGCACGCATTTGGTCTGATCATTGCCATCCGGCATCATGCGAGCGCGCGACACTGGTCTTGAGAGAGAGAACTGGAGGAACGCCATGGAGTTTAGCCGCAACAATCCGATGACGGGCGAGGTCGCATCCTCGGCTACTGCGATGAAGGCCGCCGATATCGCGCCGATCGCCGCCAAGGCTGCGGAAGGGTTCCAGAGCTGGTCGGTCATGGGGCCGAATGCGCGCCGCGCTGTGCTGATGAAAGCCGCCACCGCGCTGGAATCCAAGAAGGACGCGTTCGTCGAAGCGATGATGGGCGAGATTGGCGCCACGGCGGGCTGGGCGATGTTCAACCTCGGCCTTGCTGCCAGCATGATCCGTGAAGCGGCCGCGCTCACGACGCAGATCAATGGCGAGGTCATTCCCTCGGACAAGCCCGGCTGCCTCTCCATGGCGCTGCGCGAGCCGGTGGGCGTCATCCTCGGCATCGCGCCGTGGAACGCGCCGATCATTCTCGGCGTGCGCGCCATCGCCGTGCCGCTCGCCTGCGGGAACAGCGTCATCCTTAAGGCGTCCGAATCCTGCCCGCGTACCCACGCGCTCATCATCGAGGCGTTTGCCGAGGCCGGCTTCCCCGAGGGCGTGGTGAACGTCGTCACCAACGCACCGGAAGACGCGGCCGATGTCGTGGGCGCTCTGATCGACGCACCGCAGGTCCGCCGCATCAACTTCACCGGCTCCACCGCCGTCGGCAAGATCATCGCCAAGCGCGCTGCCGAGCACTTGAAGCCCGTTCTGCTCGAACTGGGCGGCAAGGCGCCGCTGGTCATTCTGGAGGATGCCGATCTCGATGAAGCGGTGAAGGCCGCGGCCTTCGGCGCATTCATGAATCAGGGCCAGATCTGCATGTCGACCGAGCGGATCATCGTGGTCGATGCTGTCGCTGATGCCTTCGCCGCCAAGTTCAAGGAGAAGGTCGCCTCCATGCCCGTGGGCGATCCGCGTCAGGGCAACACCCCGCTCGGCGCGGTGGTGGACGCCAAGACTGTGGCGCACTGCCAGAGCCTGATCGAGGACGCGCTGGCTAAGGGTGCGACGCAGCTCACCGGTGGCGAGACGACGCACAATGTGCTGATGCCCGCCCATGTCATCGACAAGGTGACGCAGGACATGAAGCTGTTCCGCGATGAGAGCTTCGGGCCGGTCGTCGGCATCATTCGCGCCCGCGACACCGAGCATGCGGTCGAACTGGCCAACGACACCGAGTATGGCCTCTCGGCGTCGGTGTTCACCAAGGATATCGCCAAGGGCCTCGGCATCGCGCGGCGCATTCAGTCCGGAATCTGCCACGTCAACGGTCCGACCGTGCATGACGAAGCGCAGATGCCCTTCGGCGGCGTCAAGGGTTCGGGCTACGGCCGCTTCGGCGGCAAGGCCGGCATCGACAGCTTCACCGAGCTGCGCTGGGTAACGGTGGAAACCCAGCCGGGCCACTTCCCGATCTGATCGGAGCGCGATCATAGCGCCAAAGAGCCCGCGCCTTCCGAAGGGGAGGGCGCGGGCTTCTTTCATTTAGGGCGCGCTGTTCGTCCATTCTTTCATTCCCGTTCGTGTCGAGCGAAGTCGAGACACGGCAAGCACAGGTCCTGAGTGCCTCGACTTCGCTCGACATGAAATGCGCGCTTGGTGCTGCGGAACGTCGCGCCGGTCCTGCTTCCTTCAGTGCTCCTGCGCAGGCAGGAGCCTAGGGCCCAGCCGCAGTGCCCTTGCGCCCTGGGTTCCTGCCTCCGCAGGAACACGGCAGGGGTGCGCGACAAGTCAAAGCCAGTGCTCGTGAGAAGGCAGGAGCCCAGGGCTCAGCCGCCCGACCATCGCGTCCTACTTTTGGCCGCCGCTACCCCGCAGCAGCCGGCATACGATTGATCCCACCACATTGCCACTGCGCCCCCACGACGGTACAGCGCTCCCCTCGGGCAGATGAGGCGCCGGCGCGGGTCGGCTGGGTTAGGCCCGCACGGAAAGGGCAATATTTTCGATGACGCACGACCATGTCTTGATCGCCGGTGGCGGCATTGGCGGCCTCGTCCTGGCGCTCACGCTTCATCAGATCGGTGTGCCTTGCACGGTGTTCGAGAGCGTGCGCGAATTGAAGCCGCTCGGTGTGGGCATCAACATCCAGCCCAATGCCATTCGCGAACTGGAAGATCTCGGCATAAGCGAGGCGGATCTGGACCAGGTCGGGATTCCCGCGCGGGAATGGGCGCTGGTCGGGCTGAATGGCCGCGAGATTTATTCCGAGCCGCGCGGCAAGGTCGCCGGCTATGACTGGCATCAATATGCTGTCCACCGGGGTGCCTTCCACCTGATGCTCTGCCGCAAGGTGGTCGAGCGGCTCGGCCCGGAGGCGCTGAAGCTCGGCCATAAGGTGACCGGCTATCGCAAGCGGGCGGAGGGTGGCGTCACCGCGCTGGTCGATCTCGCCGGCGGCGGCAAGGTCGAGGTCGATGGCACCCTGCTGTTCGGAGCCGATGGCATCCATTCCAGCGTCCGCGCCCAGATGCACCCGGATCAACCGCCGATCCACTGGGGCGGCACGATCATGTGGCGCGGCACCGCGCGCGGCGTGCCGATCCGCACCGGATCGTCCTTCGTGGGCCTAGGCACCAGCCGGCACCGCGTGGTGATCTACCCGATCTCGCATCCCGACGAGGAGGGGCTGGCCGATATCAACTGGATCGCCGAGAAGACCTACGATACCGATCATGACTGGCGCAAATCCGGTTGGTTCCGCCCGGTCGAACTCGCCGAATTCGCGCATGAGTTCGACGGGTTTGTCTATGACTGGCTGAATCTGCCGGAGCTGCTGGCCAAGTCGGATGTCGCCTATGAGAACCCGATGATCGACCGCGATCCGCTGCCGACCTGGGTCGATGGTCCGGTCGCGCTGATGGGGGATGCCGCGCATCCCATGTATCCGACCGGCTCAAACGGCGCGTCGCAGGCCATCGTCGATGCGCGGGTGATCGGCCGTGAATTGCTGGTGCATGGCGTAACGCCGGCCGCGCTGCGCGCCTTTGACGAGAAGCTCTGCGGTCCCATCGGGCAGGTCGCCATGCGCAATCGCGGCTCCGGCCCCTTCGGGCTGCTGGACCTGGTCGAGGAGCGCTGCGGCGGTGCGTTCGAGGACATTGAGGATGTGCTGCCCGCCGCCGAGCGCTCTGCCTTCATGCTCGCCTATCAGCAGGCGGCTGGCTTCGCGCGCGATACGCTCAACGCCGCGCCGCCCACCATTGAGCCGGGCGCGCTGGTCGCAGAGGTCGCAGCATGACGCTGCCCGCGCCGGGCCTCTCGCACGTCTGCGATTTCGAGATCCGGCTCGATCCTCCGCATGAGATGGGCATCACACCGGCTGGCACACGGCGGATCATCCCGGTGGTCGGCGGCACGGTGACAGGGCCGTTGCTCAATGGCACGCTGCTGAACGTCGGCGCGGACTGGCAAACCGTGCAACCCGGCGGCGTGGCGCAACTCGATGCCCGCTATGCCATGGAAACGCACGACGGCGCGGTCATCGAGATCGTGGGCGTCGGCATCCGCCATGCCTCGCCCGAGGTCGCGGCCCGCATCGCGTCCGGCGAACAGGTGCCGCCGTCCGACTATTACATGCGATCTTTTATTCGGCTGGAGACGGGCCATGGGGGGTACGACTGGGTAAACCGCGCCCTGTTTGTCGCGACAGGCGGCAAGGTCGGCCCGACGGTTCGGCTTTCGGTTTATCGGATCGATTGAGTAGCGCTGAACACCTCTCACGGATCATCGCATCTTATGCGATGAAACGAATGAATTTTTAATATCTGTTAACCTCCTGCCTCCACTTGCGGGATCACCATACCAGCAAGGGAATCGGGGATTTGCTAAACAATTTCAAACATGTTGCCTTCGGGGCAGCAGCGCTTCTGCTCGCCTCCGCGTCGACCAGCGCGATGGCGGCCGCGGGTGACGTCATTATTGTTACGAACAGCACGGGCCCGAATGTCAGTGCATCAAATGGCCTCAAAGAGCGTCTGGAGGCGGCCGGCTACTCGGTCACGATCCAGCAGGACGCCGCCAACATCAACGGCAGCAGCCCGATCGCGCAGGTATGGGACGTGCGTTACGATGCCGCGCTCTCGGGAGGTGAGCAGACCGATTATTTGACCTATCTGAGTAACGCGGGCGGGCTTTTTCTTCTGGGTGAAAACCCAGGTCAGGTCCTGCGGAACAATTCCATTTCAAGCTTCATCAGTGCTGCCGGTGGCGGCAATGTCACGGTCGACGCCACTGATGTGACAAACCAGTATGTAACCGATCTGTTCAACGGCAGTGGGTTGATCGTAGCTGATGCAGCCACGGAGTTCTTTGTGCCCTGGGCGGGCGCATTCACGAGTCCAGGCACCGGAACGTTCTTCACAACCACGGGCCCGAATGGGACCGGATTTGGCACTGGTCTAGCCTTTGGCGCCGGGTCGCTGGCTAATGCGCCTGCCGGTCGTTTGCTAAGCTATCTTGATGTGAACACGTTCCAGGCGGCTGCCTGGACGGATACGCCGGCTCTGCGCTCGCTGGTAGACCGGATGATTGGCTTCGTCGCCGGTGATTTCCAGATTGATCCCAACTTGCCGCCAGTCGGCGGCACCCCTGTCATCGATGACAGTCAGCCGAGCTTCAACTTGGGTGACAGCGCGGCGACCGGCAGCACGATCAGCTTCGATGGCGGCACGCTGGATCTGACCGGTGGTAGCGATCCGGCCAATCTGGTGACGGCGGACGTTTCGATCACCGACAATGGGGCGTTCATCGATACGGCCGGCAATAGCGGCACGTTTGCGGGCACCATCACCGGTGTCGGCGGGTTGATCGTTTCCGGGCAAGGCTCGCTCGCCTTGACCGGCACCAACACATTTGAGGGCGGCACGGTGATCACCGACAGCTCCACTGTCGAGATCGCCAGCGCGGATGCGCTGGGCACGGGTGGCGTGGTGCTGATGCAGGGTCGCCTGCGCTTCGGGGCGGACGGCACGGTCAATGTGCCCGTCACCCTTATGGCTGGCCTCAATGCGCTTGATACGGGCGCCAACGACGTCTCGATGGGCGGCGAAATCACCGGCAGCGGCAGCTTCGTGAAGACCGGAAGCGGCACGCTCGTGCTGACCGGCGCGAACAGCTACACCGGCGGCACCACGATCGCTGCCGGCACGCTGCAGGCCAGCAGCACGACCCTTGGCACGGGCAATGTGCTCAACGGCGGCACGTTGGTGATGGACCAGACCGTCGATGGTAGCTTCGGGGGTGCGGTGGCTGGCAACGGCAATCTCGTCAAGACTGGCAGCGGTACCCTGACTTTGACCGGTGCGAACAGCTACACTGGCGGCACCACGATCGCAGCCGGCACGCTGCAGGCCAGCAGCACGACGATCGGCACCGGCAATGTGCTTAACGCCGGCACGTTGGTGATGGACCAGTCTGTCGATGGCAGCTTCGGTGGCGCGGTGTCTGGCACTGGCAGCTTCGTCAAAACGGGCGAGGGCAAGTTGAACCTCACTGGGACCAGCAGCTACTCCGGCGCGACCATCGTGGAGGAGGGCCGGCTGGCCGTGAATGGCTCCATCGCCAACTCCGGCGTGATCGTCGAGAGCGGCGGGTCGATCGGCGGCAACGGCACAGTGGGCGGCCTCATCGTGCGCACCAACGCCACGGCAGCGCCTGGCAACTCGATCGGTCAGCTTCAAGCGGCTACCACTGTCCTGTTCGAGCAGGGCTCGGTGTTCGAGGTCGAGGTTGATGCCTCAGGCGCGAGCGACCGTGTTGTGGCCTCGGGCGTCGCGACGCTGCAAGGCGGCACCGTGCAGGTGCTGGCTGCCAATGGCGATTACCGCCCGCAGACCAGCTACCAGATCCTCACGGCGGCTGGTGGCGTTGTCGGCGAGTTCGAGGATGTGACCAGCAACCTCGCCTTCCTGCTCCCGAACCTGACCTATGGCGCCAATGCCGTGACGCTGACGCTGACCCGCAACGACGTGCAGTTCGCCGATGTCGCCGTGACGGCCAACCAGCGGGCCACCGCTGGGGCGCTCGGCACCAGCTTCTCGGCCGCGACTCCGGTCTATCTGGAGCTGGTCGGCGAGTCCGCTCAGGGTGCCCAGGCGGCGTTCGACAGCCTCTCGGGCGAGGTCCATGCCTCCACGCTGACCGTGGTCGCGCAGCAGGCGGACGAGATGCGGCGCGCGCTGCTCTCCCGCATGGCGGCGCCTGCCGGAGAAGGCCTGACCCTGTGGACGGATGTTCACCGCTCCTGGAACCAGCTCGATGGCAACCGCAACGTGGCGGACGTTTCGAGCGATGCCTATGGCTTCCAGGTCGGGCTGGAGACGCAGATGGGCGCCCTGCGCATCGGCGTGGCCGGCGGCTATGCGAATGGCGATACCTCGATCGGGGCGCGCCAGTCCCAAGCGGATACCGAAACCGTCAGCGGCGCGATCTATGCCGGCGGCGACGTCGGCCGCCTTGCCCTGCGGGCCGGCGCAAGCTATAGCGACTACGACTTCAAGACGCGTCGTACTGCTGTGGTTGGCGATATCGCCCAGACGCTGACCGCCAATTATGGCGGCCGCGCGATCCAGGCTTTCGGTGAAGCCGGCACGGCGGTTCCGCTCGGCATCGGCACGGTCGAGCCGTTCGTTGGCGTGAATGCAATCTGGCTGAAGAACGATGCGTTCACCGAGGCAGGTGGTTCGCTCGCGCTGACCGGTGAAGAGAAGGAGCGTCGCCGCGCCTGGGCCACGCTCGGCCTCAAGGCCAGCGTTCCGCTCAATGTCGGATCGCCGGTGAGCATCGGTGCGAAGCTGGGCTGGCAACATGCTCTGACCGGCCGGTCGGTTACGTCCGATCTCGCCTTCGTGGCGGGGGGAGCGGACTTCCGCATCGAGGGCGTGCCGCTCGCACGCAATGCGGCGCTGGTCGATGCGGGCATCCGCTGGTCGGCCACGCGCAACCTGAGCCTGGGCGTCACCTACACCGGCAGCATTGCCGACCAGGGCCAGTCCCACGCCGCGCGCGCCGTGCTGGCCGCCAGCTTCTGAAGACCAGACAAAGGATCGGGCGCGGCATCTTGCTGCGCCCGGTTCATCTCCTCGCGGGGCCGTTCATCAGATCGATGAGGTCTTGCGCATGGGCCATTCCGGCCGCCTGCACCGCCGTTTCGAGCTGCCGATAGGCTTCCAGGACCGCCCGACCGTGATTGGTGAGGCGCGATCCGCCGCCGCTGGCGCCACCCTTGGCGGTTTCAATCAACGCGGCGCCCCATCCCGTGTTGAGAATATCGACCATGTCGCGGGTGCGGCGATAGCTCGTGCCCACCGCCCGGCCTGCCGCCGCGATTGACCCTGTTCGCGCGATCTCCGCGAGCAACTGCGCCTTGCCCGGCCCGATGGCGATCACGCCATCGGCGATGACCTGCACCTTGATCTTCAGCGTCGTTCCGCCGTCCTCACTCACGCCTTGCCGACCTCCTCCGCGCGCCTCTTGCGCATTCAGGACACTTGACACAGCGCCCCGCAGACGTCGATGTGCGCAATGTTATACATCGATCGAAGGGCGGACCTCTCATGACTCATCTGCTGCGCCGTTGCGCCGTGCTGCTCGGCCTGCTGGCGCTCGTCGCATGCGGCAAGCCGGAGCCAGCGCCGCAGATCGCTGCCGCCGCCGACCTCCGTCTGGCCCTCACCGATGCGGCGGCCGCGTTCGAGAAAGAGACCGGTGAGAAGGTGGTGCTCAACTTCGGCGCCTCGGGAAATCTCACGCGGCAATTGCAGCAGGGCGCGCCGTTTCAGCTCTTTCTTTCCGCCGATGAAAGCTACGTGACGCAACTCGCCAAGGCCGGCAAAACCCGCGATGAAGGCCGGCTCTACGCCATCGGGCGCCTGGCGCTGATCGCGCCCAAGGGATCGCCGCTCAGGCTCGATTCCCAGCTTGCGGGTCTGCGTGAGGCGCTGGCGCGCGGGGACATCAGCCGCTTTGCCATCGCCAATCCCGAACATGCGCCTTATGGTCGCCGCGCGCAGGAGGCGCTGGATCATGCCGGCCTGTGGAAGCCGCTTCAGGATAAGCTCGTGCTGGGGGAAAATGTGTCGCAGGCGCTGCAGTTCGCCACGGAGGGCGGGGCGCAGGGCGGCATCGTCGCGCATTCGCTGGTGCTCGATCCTGCTGTGAAGGGCAGGGCGGCCTATGTGCTGATCCCCGCCAACTGGCACACACCGCTGCGCCAGCGCATGGTGCTGATGAAGGCAGCGGGGCCGGTGGCCGAGCGCTTCTATGCCTATCTGGCCGAGCCTGCTGCCAAGGCGATCTTCGCCAAATACGGCTTCACCCTGCCGGCCGGAGCACTTTGACCGGCGATGGACTGGCAAGCGCTCAATCTCTCGCTCCTGCTCGGCGCGTTCACCGTCGCGATCCTGCTGCCGCTGGCGCTGGTGCTCGGGCGCTGGCTGGCGCTGGCGCGCTTTCGCGGGCGAGCGGTGATCGAGGCGCTGGTGACGCTCCCGCTGGTCCTGCCACCCACGGTGATTGGCTTTTACCTGCTCTCCGCCATGGGGCCGCAAAGCTGGATCGGGCGGGTATGGAGTGCGCTATTCGGTAGCGGGCTGGCCTTCAGCTTCGAGGCGATCCTTGTCGCCTCGGTGTTGGTCAATCTCCCCTTTGCGGTTCAGCCGGTGCAGCGGGCCTTCGAGAGCATCGCCGGCGATCTGCGCGATGCCGCGGCGACCTGCGGCCATTCGCTCTGGCGCAGCCTGTGGCGGATCGAACTGCCGCTCGCCTGGCCGGGCATCCTCACCGGCGCCGTGCTGACCTTCGCTCATACGCTGGGGGAGTTCGGCGTGGTGCTGATGGTCGGCGGATCGATCCCCGGCAAGACTCGCACGCTAGCGCTCTCACTCTATGATCGCGTGCAGGCGTTCGACATGGCGTCAGCCAATGAGATGGCGCTGCTGCTGATGGCCGTCTCGCTGGTGGCGGTCAGCCTTGTCTTCCTGCTGGGGCAGAGGGGGCGCCGACATGGCTGAGGCGAGCAGCGAGGGCGTGACCCTGCATCTGCGCCATCATGCGCCAATCGCGCTGGACGTGGCACTCACTCTGGCGCGTGGACGGACCTTGGCGCTCGTCGGTCCTTCGGGCGCGGGGAAAACCTCTATCCTGCGCGCGATTGCGGGGTTGCTGACGCCTGCTACCGGGCGGATCAGCGTCAACGGCCAATGCTGGCTGGATACGCACACCGGCGTGCAGGTGCGCGCGCGGGACCGGCATGTCGGCTTCGTGTTCCAATCCTACGCTCTGTTCCCGCACATGAGCGCGCGGCAGAATGTGATGGAAGCGTTGCTGGATATCCCCGCGACGCAGCGGCAGGGGCGGGCGGATGCGCTGCTGGCGCAGGTCCATCTCGAAGGGCTTGAGGACCGGCGCCCCCGTGAACTCTCCGGCGGACAGCAACAGCGTGTCGCGCTGGCCCGGGCGCTCGCGCGCGATCCGCAGGTGCTGCTGCTCGATGAGCCTTTCTCGGCTGTCGATCACCCGACCCGCCGGGCGCTCCATCGCCTGCTGGTCGAATTGCGCGCCCGCTCGGACATTCCCATCATTCTCGTGTCCCATGATGTGCGCGATGCCGCCGACGCCGCCGACGAGGTCGCACTGGTGCTGGACGGCCGGATCGTTGAGCAGGGCGATCCGCATAGCCTCATGAGCGATCCGCAGCGCCGCTTGTCGCGCTGGCTTGCCGGCTAAGCTTGGCTGGCTACCTCCGGAAAGCCCGCCACCAGCGCATCCAGCCCCGGCTCAAAGCTCCCTTCAAAGTCCAATATGCGATCGAGGAAACTGTGCATCGGCCCGTTCGCCTCGAAGGCCGACCATCCCAGCACGAAGGAAATGACTGCGGCCTGCCGGGCAAGGACATGCTGCTGTGGCAGGCCCAGCGCCAATAGCGGCGCGGCGATGCGGTGCGCGTGGACCGCTGGATCGGCCTCCGCCGGCGGGCGAGACACTGCACAGAGCAGCGCGCCATCGCGATGGGCAAGGAAGCTGCGCCGCAGAGCCCGCCCGAACTGCCGCAGCCAGTCGCGCCAATCCTCGGCGTGGGTAACGTCCGCATAAGCCCGGCCATGAATGCGGCGGGCCATCAGACCCAGCAACTCGGCCTTGTCCTTGACATGCCAATAAATCGCCGGGGCTTGCACATTGAGGCGCGCGGCCAGCTTGCGCATGCTCAGCGCATCCAGCCCGTCAGCCTCCAGCTGGGCAAATGCCGCCTGCAGCAAGCGCTCGATATCCAGCGGGACGGAGATGGGGGAAGCCATAGAGGATCATTGACTCCTTAACACTGTTAAGTCAATTTGCGTGCAGTGTTTGAAACTGGAGAGGCGCCTGTCATGGCCTATGTTCGCAATGCCTGGTATGTCGCGGGATGGTCGCATGAACTGGAGGCGGAGAAGCCCTTCGCCATCTCGATCCTCGGCGAGCGGATCGTCCTCTGGCGCACGGCGTCCGGCGCGCTCCACGCATTGGAAGACCGCTGCGTCCACCGCCTCGCGCCTCTTTCGCTGGGGCGCTGCGAGGGGGAGCGGCTGCGCTGCATGTATCATGGCGTGCTGTTCGCTGCGGACGGGCAGGTCGTCGAGATCCCCGGTCAGGCGCAGATCCCGCCGCAGGCCCGCGTGCGCCGCTATGCCGTGGTCGAGCGGCATAGCTGGCTGTGGGTCTGGATGGGCGATGTCGACGCCGCCGATGAGCGCCTGATTCCGCCCGCAGTGGGGCTGGACCATCCCGATTACATCCTCGGCCACGGCCATCTCGATTATGCTGCGGAAGCGCGCCTCATCAACGACAATCTGCTCGATTTCAGCCATTTGACCTTCGTCCATGCAGAGAGCTTCGGCTCCGGGCCGCAATTTGCCGAGACGCCGGCGCGCATCACGCCGCTGGAGCGGGGAATCCGCTATGAGCGCTGGACGGAGAACGCCATCGGATCGGCCTCGCGCCGCAGTCCCGAGCCGATGGACAGTTTCATGAGCTATGATTTCCTCATTCCCGGGGTCCTGCTGATGACCGGCGGTGTCTTCCCGCTCGGCACCGCCAAGGCTTGCGACTATGGCCAGCCGGATCTCTCTCAGGCGGTGAGCGGCGTCACCTTCACCAGCCAGGCGGTGACGCCGATGCGCGACAAGAGCGCGCGCTATTTCTTCTCCTGGGGGCCGCATCGCAGCCACGGGGATGAGGCGCTGCGCGACGTTTTGATGCGCATGGCCGATCAGGCCTTCGCCGAGGACAAGGTGATGATCGAGGCCCAGCAGCGCGTGATCGATGACACGGAAGAGGTGCAAGTGATGCCCACCGTGCACGATCGCGGCGTGACCCTGTTTAATCGTCTGGTCGAGAAGCTGGCGCGGCAGGAGAGCGGGGCGGAGCGGGCGGCCGCCTGACGCGGTGCGTCTCACACGTTCTCACGCCGTTTCTCCAGGCCTGGTGCCCGTCCGGTCATCCGCTTGTAGAAGCGCGAGAAATAAGATGGGTCGTCGAAACCAAGCTCCGCCGCCACCTCGTAGCAGCCGGCATTGGTGAAGCGCAGCAACCGCCGCGCCTCGAACAGCAGCCGGCGGTTGATCATCTGCAGCGGCGTCATGCCGAAGCTGGCCTGCGTCTGGCGCGAGAGCGTGCGGACCGTGCAATGCAGCCGCTGCGCATAATGCTCGATCGGTCGATGCTCGCGATAAGTCGCTTCGACCATTACGCGAAAACGCTCGGCGCGGGTAGACCGCGCGGCATCCGGCGGTGCGCCTGCGGCAAGGGTCGTGCGTAGCCAGGCTTCGGCAAGCGCATGATGCAGCCGCTGGCCGTTGGGTGCGAACCGGTCCTGCTCGGCCTCGACCAGAGCGGTGCCCAAAGCTTCCAGACGCGCGGTCAGCGCTGCGTCCGGTCGCAGGATCGCCGACGTCCGGAGATGTTGCCCCAGCGCATCCTGCCGGGTGAGACTGTCCACAAAATCCTGTGAGGCCGTCACGACAAATCCCTCGACATCGGGCGAGAAGCCGAAGCCATGCACAATTCCGCTCGGCGCGCAGACCAGCAAAGGACCGGCCTCCCGCCGATCCTCCCCCGCAAGATGCAGCCGCACCTCGCCCCGTGCCACACACAGCATCTGCGTGAGCGAAGCATGGGTATGGGGCGCAATTTCCCAGTCATAGCGCCGGCTGCGCACGGCAATCGTCTCGGCGTGGAAAAAGTCCTCGCGCCGTGCCGCCTTGTCCTCGCCATAGAGATCGTAAGCTGGGATGATCGCTTCGCGGGAATGGCGTTGGGGATGGGGGAGGGCAGTCATGTCCGGAAAATACCAGAGCTTGTCGCAACTGTCCCTTCCCAAATGCGCGCGGCCATGCGGATATGAGGCCAAGAGTCTGCGAGGAGGATGGAATGACACAGGTGTGCATCGTTGGCGCCGGGCCGGCGGGTCTGCTGCTGGGGCATCTGCTGCGGGCTGAGGGCATCGACTGCGTGGTGCTGGAGCGCCAGACGCCGGACTATGTGCTCGGCCGCATCCGCGCCGGCGTGCTGGAGCGCGTCATCGTCGAGCTGATGGAACGCCTTGGCCTTGATGCGCGGCTGAAGGCCGAGGGTCTGGTGCACGATGGCTTCAACCTGGCCCATGGCGAGCGGCTGATCCGCATCGATATCGCCAAGCTCACCGGCGGCCATGTCGTCGTCTACGGCCAGACCGAGCTGACCAAGGATCTCATGGATGCCTGTGACGAGCGCGGGCTGGAGGTCATCTATGGCGCTGCCGATGTCGCCCTGCACGAGATCGAGAGCGACACGCCTTATGTTACCTATAGCAAGGACGGTCGCGAACACCGCGTGGATGCGCGCATCATCGTCGGTTGCGATGGCTATCATGGCCCCAGCCGTCAGGCGATCCCGGCCAGCGCCGGCCAGTCCTATGAGCGGGAATATCCCTTCGGCTGGCTCGGCATCCTCGCCGATGTGCCGCCCTGCAATCACGAGCTGATCTACGCCAATCACGAGCGCGGTTTCGCGCTGGCCTCCATGCGCAGCGAGACGCGCAGCCGCTATTATGTCGACGTGCCGCTGACCGAGAAGATCGAGGACTGGCCGGATGAGCGCGTGTGGGACGAGCTGGCGATCCGCCTCGGGCCGGATGCCGCCGCGCACATCACCCGGGGCCCGGCGTTGGAGAAGTCCATCGCGCCACTGCGCTCCTTCGTCTTCGCGCCGATGCGCCATGGCAGCCTGCTGCTCTGCGGCGACAGCGCCCATATTGTGCCGCCCACCGGCGCCAAGGGCCTTAACCTTGCCGCCAGCGACGTGCATTATGCCGCCTCAGCGCTCAGCGCCTTCTTCAAGCGCAACGATGCCGATGCCGTCGCTGGCTATTCGGACAAGGCTCTGGCCCGCGTCTGGAAGGCCGAGCGGTTCAGCTGGTCGCTGACGCGCCTCATGCACCGCTTCCCCGAAGACGGCCCCTTCGAGCGCGCCATGCAGGTCGCTGAGCTGGATTATATCGCCGGCAGCGTCGCCGCGCAGACCAGCATCGCCGAGAATTATGTAGGGCTGCCGGTGTAATCGGTAACGGCGTCATACGTGGGGAACCACGTGGCTGCATCAGCGCACGCTCCACCGCAATCATATTGTCAACTTAAACGTTAGACATTATACCGCAAGATGATCGGGACGTAGACCGAGCCGACTGATCTGCCCTGAGAACAGGAGTTTTGATCATGGATCATGTCACACCCACATCGTCGACCCCGCTGGTCCTCACCGTGCCGGGATTGGACAGCAGCGGCCCCGCCCATTGGCAGAGCATTTGGGAGCGTGAGAGCGACTATTGCGTCCGTGTCGACCTCGGCAATTGGGCGCGGCCCAACCGCACCCACTGGGTGAGTAAGCTCAATCTGGCGATCCGCAGCGCGGGCCGTCCGGTCATTCTGGCGGCGCACAGTCTGGGGTGCCACGCCGTCGCTGCCTGGGCTGCGATGGAGCGGCCGGACTTTGGCTATCCGGTTGTCGGCGCGCTGCTCGTTGCGCCGCCCGAGCTGGATCTGGCGCCGCTGGATGAGCGGCTGGAGCCGTTCGCTCCGGCCTCGCGCGCTCCATTGCCTTTCCCCTCGATTTTGGTGGCGAGCCGCGACGATCCATACATCCAGTACCACCGGGCAAGGCGTCTCGCCCAGTTCTGGGGCAGCCGCTTTGCCGATGCCGGCGCGGTCGGCCACATCAACGCGGCGTCTGGCCTCGGCAGCTGGGGATTTGGGCGCTTCCTCCTGGCCCGGCTCCACGGGGCAGGGCGCAAAGATAGGCACGGAACCGCCGCTTCGGTCTGGCCGATGGAAAGCGCAAGCGTCGATCTCTCGGCCTGATCCTGCTCGAAGGCCCGACTCCCGAGGCTAAAGCTCGACGCAGCCGCCGTCCACATACAGGTCGATGCCGGTGATGAAGCTGGCTTCGTCCGAGGCGAGGAACAGCACCGGGCGCGCAATCTCCTCTGGCGTGCCCATACGCTTCATCGGGATGGCGTCGGTCATCATCGCGCGCATGCCCGCCACGGCCTCGGGTGGCAGGCCGGAGCGGTTGATGATCGGCGTTTCGGTGGGGCCGGGGCTGACCATGTTGACGCGAATGCCCCGCCCGATCAGCTCAGCAGCGAGCGTACGCGCGACCGCGCGCAGCCCTGCCTTCGCAGCCGCATACATGGTATTGCCAGGCACTGCTGCGACCGACCCGATCGAGCCGGTGATGACGATAGCGCCGCCCGGTGTCTGCCCCATCAGCGGTAGGGCCTTCTGAACGGCAAAGAAGCAACCGCGCAGATTGACGTTGTGCACCTCGTCCCACTGCGCCGGCGTCACCTCTTCCACGGGAGCGAAGGCACCGATTCCGGCATTCACGAACAATATGTCGATCCGCCCATGCGCCGCGCGGATGGCATCCAGCACGGCATCGTTGCTGTCGATCTGAGCGATATCCGCCTGGAAGCCCTGTGCGCCGGGAATCGCCGCAACGGTCTCATCGATGGTCGCCTGCGACCGCCCGGTGAGGAACACATATGCACCCTCGGCAGCAAATCCTTGCGCAGCAGCACGCCCGATGCCGCTGTTGCCGCCAATGACGAGCACCACCTTGTCCTGAAACCGCATCGCTCTCTCCCGTTGATTTTGTCCGGAGCCTAAACGGATGAGGGCGAAAGGCAAATGAGGGATTTGAGGCTATCCCTCGGCGAGCATTGACCGCCTTCATTCGACCACTTTCAGCACCTGCATCCCCTTGGTCCGGCTGGTGAGGTGATATTGGCGGCAGAGAGCGCAGCGATAGGGGCGGAGCGTAATCGCTGCGCGGAGCGCCACCGCGCGGGCGTCCGCTTCGGTCGCATAGCGCTGCTTTTTCGCGCAAATCCCGGCTCTTGTTCGCATTCGTCCCTCGTTCCGGGTGGCTTGCAGGCTGACGGCAGCCCCGACGCAATTGCCAGCGCACGACTTCCCATGCAGTTTGGCGCGGATGAGCGAGAATCACCAGCCTGCCGCCACCAGCCTTCCCATCAGCCAGCGCGATCCCGAGACGCTGCCCTGGTGGCAGGGCGCGACGATCTACCAGATCTATCCGCGTAGCTTTGCCGATTCCAACGATGACGGCGTCGGTGATCTACCGGGGATCACCGCGCATCTGGATCATGTCGCCAGCCTGGGCGTGGACGCGATCTGGCTCTCGCCCTTCTTCACCTCGCCGATGCGGGACTTCGGGTATGACGTCGCGGATTATTGCGATGTCGACCCGATCTTCGGCACGCTCGCCGACTTCGATGCCCTGCTGGGCCGCGCCCATGAGCTCGGACTGCGGGTGATCATCGATCAGGTCTTTGCTCATACCTCCGATCGGCACCCCTGGTTCCAGGCCAGCCGATCCGATCGGCAGGGCGACCATGCCGGGTGGTACGTCTGGGCGGACCCTAAGGCGGACGGCTCGCCGCCTTCCAACTGGCAGAGCGTGTTCGGCGGACCGGCCTGGACGTGGGATGCCCGGCGGCGGCAATATTATTTCCACAATTTCTTGCGCGAACAGCCGCAGCTCAACGGGCATCATCCGCAGGTCCAGAAGGCCTTGCTCGATGTTTCGCGCTTCTGGCTGGAGCGCGGGGTGGACGGCTTCCGGCTGGATGCGCTCAACTTCCTGATGCACGATCCGCGCCTGCGCCCCAATCCGCCGCATCCGAACCAGGCCGGCCAGCGCACGCGGCCGTTCGACTATCAGCAGCGGCGCTACAATCAAGGGCACCGCCATATTCCGCGCTTCATCGAGCGGGTGCGCGCGCTGATGGACAGCTATGATGACCGGTTCACGGTCGCCGAGATCGGTGGGGACGAGGCCCTGCGCGAGATGAAGCTCTACACCAGCGGCGAGAACCGGCTGAACACCAGCTACGGCTTCGATTTTCTCTATGCCGACGCGCTGACCCCGCGCGTGGTGGCGGATGCGATCGGCCAGTGGCCGGACCGTGCCGGCATGGGCTGGCCGAGCTGGGCATTCGAGAACCATGATGCGCCCCGCGCCGTCACCCGCTGGCTGTCTGACGGCGCTGAGCCCGAGACGCGAGCGCGGTTCGCGGCGATGAAGATGCTGCTGCTCACCTGCTTGCGCGGCAACATCTTCCTCTATCAGGGCGAGGAACTCGGGCTGACGCAGGTGGATGTGGCGTTCGAGGATTTGCAGGATCCCGAGGCCATCGCCAACTGGCCGCTGACCCTCAGCCGCGACGGCGCCCGCACGCCGATGCCGTGGAAGGGGGACGCGCCTCATGCCGGCTTTTCAAGTGTGAAGCCATGGCTGCCGGTGGGGGCCGACCATCCGGCCTTGGCTGTCGACAAGCAGGAGGCAGAGGAGGGATCGTTGCTCCACCTCACCCGCGCGCTGTTCGCCTTCCGCAAGGGGCAGCCCGCTTTGCGCTGGGGCGCCATCCGCTTTCTGCAGGTCGATGAGCAGGTGCTGCTGTTCGAGCGGCGCTTTGGCGAGCAGCGCCGGCTTTGCCTGTTCAATCTGGGGGCTGAGCCTGCGCCTTGGCCAAAGCGGCTCGGTCGGGCGGCGCCATTGATGCAGGTCGGCGGCGCAGGACAGGGCGATCTGCCGGGCTATTCGGGCTGGGTCCTGGAATCCTGATCGCCTGCGCTTGGGGCGGGTCCGGGGAGATCGCTTGTCCGTCAGCCGGGGCAATCCGGTATCGCTGCAGCACGAAAACGGCCGGGAAGGCCGGGCTGACGGACAAGGCCATCGCTCTCATGCATGAATTAGCTTAACCGGAGCCTAACGGGAACTTTCGCGATAGAAAAATGTGCGAAAAGGCACGGCGACCCGCAGCAGAAGAGGCGGCGGCGTGCCTTCAATCCTTGCGGGAGACCATGCCGGTGTGATCCGGCATCGCCAGCGCTGCTGCCACGCCCGGGCGGGCCTTCATCCGCGCCATCCACGCCATGGCCTGCGGCGTGCGGGTCTCGCTCCACAGATCGGGGTAGCTGCGCGGCATGGAGACGGCCATGGCGAAGACGGCGATGTCCGCCAGCGTGAACATGCCGCCGACCAGCCAGTCATGGCCTGCCAAAGCCTTCTCCACCCGGTCGGTCACATCCTCCAGATTGGCCCGCCATCCCTCAAGCTCTCGCTCGGAAAAGCCGCCCTTGGCCGCCAGCTCCCATTTGTCGCGCTTTTCCTTGAGCGGGATGCGCTTGAGTCGCGCCTCGAACTCGCCCTCGGGCAGCGCCTTGGCCATGCCGGGGATCACCCGATGCCAGGCGAGGAAGGAGAGGGACGGGCGGAACACCTCATCGACATATTTGGTCCAGATTCGCATCTGCCCCTGCAGATAGGGATCGGCCGGCTTGAGCGGCGGGCCATCGAAGGCATCGTCAATATATTCGTTGATGACCGTCGATTCCGTCAGCACCCGGCCGTCGTGCACCAGCGTCGGCACCTGTCCCGCGGGGTTGATCGCGACATAGGCCGGCGCATGCTGCTCGAACTTCATCAGGTTGATGTAATGGCTGGTGAACGGCACGCCTTTCTCATGAATGGCCTGCAAGACCTTCAGGCTGTTGGAAGCCGGCTCGCCATGATAGAGGTCCACGGTCATTGGTTGTAAATCCCCATAATAAGAGTGGTAGCCATGAGGCGAGGAGAGGCATGAAGACAGTAGCAGGCACAATGGCCTTCATCACCGGCGGTGCGAGCGGCATCGGCCTTGGCATGGCGCGCGCGCTGGCGGCGCAGGGCGCCAGGATCGCGGTGTGCGATGTGCGCGCCGATCATCTGGCGCAGGCGGCGCAGGTCGCGGCGGACGAAGGCTGGGCGGATCGCTTCCGCGCGCTCCAACTCGATGTGCGCGACCGCGACGCCTTCGCCGCTGCGCTGGACGAGGCCGAGGCCGCGCTCGGCCCGCTGCAGATACTCATCAACAATGCCGGCATCGGCATCCAGGGCCCGGTCGATGAAGCGACCTATGCGGATTGGGATTGGGCCATCGGCGTCAATCTGATGGGCGTGGTCAACGGCCTCGTCTCGGGCCTCCCACGCATCAAGGCGCACGGGCTGGGCGGGCATGTCGTCAACACCGCCTCGCAGGGGGCGATCATGCAGGCGCGGGCCACGCGCGGCGTCTACGCGCCCACCAAGGCGGCGGTCATTTCCATGACCGAGCATCTCAAGCTGGAGCTCGATGTAAAGGGCGGCGCGATCGGCGCCACGGTGGTGTGCCCCGGCCCGGTCCGCACCAATATCGAGGAGACCGAGCAGCACCGCCCGGCGGAGTTTCAGGTGGATACGCCCTTCCGCCACCGGGACGAAACGCCGCCGCCCGGCGCCCTGCCGCCGACGGCACCGGGTTTCTGGCTCGATCCGCTGACCGTCGGGGAGATGACCGTGGACGCGATCCTCACCGGCAAGCTCTATGTCATCACCCACCCGGCCTTCATCGGCTCGGTGAAGGCCCGTCATGCCGGCATCGAGGCGGCGATGGCGGAGGATTATCTGCCGCGCTGAACCCTCGGCGCGCGCCGGGGCGCCAAGCCGGCCATTACCGGGCATGGCGCCAGTGAGCGCGCCGTTGAGGCCCAGACCGGCGCTCAGTGCGCCGCCTCGGCCTGACGCCGGCGGAACTCATAGGTGTCGCCTTCCTCGCCGCTCTCGTTGAGCGTCGCGCGGCGCATGTCGCGGCGATACTGGTCCGTCTCCAGCGGTGTCGCGGCGTGCAGCGCAAAGCGATTGTCCCAGATCACGATGTCGCCGACCGTCCACTGATGGCGATGGATATATTTGGGCTGGGTCACATGAGCGTACAGCTCTTCCACAAAGGCATGGCCCTCATCGTCGCTCATGCCGACCACGCCCACGCAATGCCCGCCCACGAACAGTGCCTTGCGCCCTAGCGGCGCCTCACGCACCAGCGGATGGTGCACCGGCGGCATCGGCATTGCGGCCTTCATTTCCTCGGTGACCTCAAGCCCGGCATATTGGCGGCCGCGCCAGAAATCGTGGATGCCGGTCATGCCATCCACTCTGTCCTTCATTGCCTGCGGCAGATCGTCATAAGCCGCGCGTAGATCGAGGAACAGTGTGTCGCCGCCAACCTCCGAGGGCGGACATTCGACGCCGCGTAGCATCGACCATTTGGAGGGCAGGGGGTTGAACGAGCTGTCCGCATGAAAGCGCTCGGCGCCCTTGGCGATGTTCGCATTGGCCGGGGTCAGCGGCTTGATATTGCCATCAGGATCGAGATTGCCGGCCGAGAACAGCTCCGGCGCGATCCGGCCCGCCGGGCGCTTGCCATAATTGGGCGGATATTCCAGCGGCCCGAACAGCCGGGCGAAGCGGATATGCTCCTCATCCGTAATCGGCCCCTGCCGCACGACGCAGACGATGTGCTTGTCCATCGCATCCTGCACAGCCTGGCGCAAATCCTCGGTCGGCTCGGCCTTGAGGTCCGCCCCGACGATCTCGCCGAAGAACAGGGGATGAAGCTGATTGACGGTGATCATGGGCGTCCTCTCTCGTATCTCCCGCCTGTGCTTGCTTGAGTCTGCGGCGGTTATCGGCGCGGAGTGTGAGCCGGTTGTGGCTCTGAGTCAATATGGTTGTAAAATACAACCATTGCATGTCTTGGTGTCATGTTCGGATTGGGAAACATTCCTCTCTCCGTCATTCCCGCGAAAGCGGGAATCCAGCAGCAACGCGGCAATGAGACCCGGCGTTGATCCCTATGTTTACCTGCAGGTATCCCCTCGCAACGGCACGCTCTATCTCGGCGTCACGTCCAATCTAGTGCAGCGCGTCGCCCAGCATCGCGCGGAAACTCTCGGCGGCTTCACCGAGCAACGCAGGGTCAAGCTGCTGGTCTGGTGCGAGCAGCGCGCAACGATGGAGCATGCGATCTTCCGGGAGGAGCAGGTCCAGATATGGCGCAGAGCGTGGAAACTCGATCTGATCGAGCAGGCGAACCCAGACTGGGAGGACCTTGCCATCAGCCTTGGCATCGCGTCGCTAGGCAGACTGGATTCCCGCGTTCGCGGGAATGACGGAGTAATTCTGGACGGTCAGCTAGTGCCGAGGCGAAGCGCACTCCGCCTCGGCTTAGATTGATCAGACGGCGAGACGCTCGATAAGATCCCGACCGCGCTTACCTGTGTTGATCTCAGACACTCGTCCCTGATTGACGCCGAACGCGGCGGCAATCTCATGCTGGAAATCACCACGTCGAAGGCGCCGCCAGATAATGATAATGTCTTCGTCTGAGAGTAGACGCCGCTGTCGGCGGCCTTGGTGTCGTGCTTTCATCGTTTCATCGCCTTTCTATCAAGACGACCGTTGACGATAAGGCCCGAGCAAGTGCACAAAGGCACCGCTCGGGGTAATACCGGCTCCGCTTCGGTCAAAAGGTTGCAGAGCTAATTCCGGCATGAAAGCTCGGCGTTGGCCCGCCGGGCTTTCGTTTTTTTGCCGAAACTGTTGTTAGTCATGAATGCCCTCGCATTCGGCGTAAAGCCCTTGACCACAAAAAAACTGCGGATTTCATCGATAAAAAGACTCGGTTGGCCGCCGATCTGCATCGCTGCGGCGCGGCGACCTGCGCCGGCTCCTTGCATGGCGCGAAGTCAATATTGAAAATGAATGGCTGCAAATATTCCTGTGGAAGAGTGCCGATCTGCGCGTTTTATTCGCACATGTCCAAATTGAGTTCCTTGACCAACGCATTGCTTCCCGAGTCGCGGCGCATTCTGACGAATTTTGCTAAGTCTTAGACCGACCGCGATTATTTCAGACAAAGTCAACATAACTGCCGGTTAAATACCGCTTTCCCCTTGCGCACCCGCCCGCAATCCTTAGCATCCGCGCCATCGAATCCGGCGGCGTGCAGGTCGCCAGAATCCGGGCAGTCCGCTCCCCAGAAGGCGGCGGCGCCGGGCTATGAATTGAAGGAGAGAGAGCGTGGCAGGACATAATCCCGAAGGCGTGTTCGTGAAGGAGCCGGGCAAGGTCTGGGTCAACGGGCAATGGCGCGCGCCCAATAGCGGGCGGTTCATCGAGCTGGTTTCGCCCAATACCGAGCAGGTTGTCGGTGCCGTGGCGGAAGCCGATGAGGCGGACATGGACGCTGCCGTTGCCGCCGCCCGCGCTGCCTTCGACCACGGTCCGTGGCCGCGCATGAGCGTTGCTGAGCGCAACGAGATCATGAAGAAGATCACTGCGCATCTGCAGAGCCGCGCGAGCGAGTTGGCCAAGGCCTGGACCGCGCAGATGGGTGGCCTCGCGAGCTTCGCGCCCGGCATGGTCGCCGGCGCAACCATGCAGTTCGATCAGACCCGCGAGGTGGGTGCCAATTTCCAATATGTCCAGCAGCGCGAGACGCAGGCCGCAGCCGCCGCCTATCTCGTCTATGAGCCGGTCGGCGTGGTCGCTTCCATCGCGCCGTGGAACGGGCCTTATGGCATCATGGCCTCCAAGGTCGCCAATGCGCTCATCACGGGCTGCACGGTCATCATGAAGCCCTCGCCGGAGACGCCGCTGGAGGCCTATATCATCGCTGAGGCGTGCGAGGCGGCGGGCGTGCCGGCGGGCGTCGTCAATCTCGTCTGCGGGCATCGCGAGGCGAGCGATTACCTCGTCTGCAATCCCGGCGTGGACAAGGTGAGCTTCACCGGCTCCACCGTGGCCGGCAAGCGCATTGCCAGCGTGTGCGGCGAGCGGATCGCGCGCTGCACGCTGGAGCTGGGCGGCAAGTCCGCTGCCATCGTGCGAGACGATTTTTCCGCCGAGGAGACCGCCAAGCTGATGACGCAAACGATCAGCCTGCTCTCCGGGCAGGTCTGCGCGATGCTCAGCCGGCTGATCGTCCCACGCGGCCGGCAGGACGAGATTGCCGATGCCATTGCGGCGGAAATGCAGAAGGTGAAGATTGGCTATTCGGACGATCCGACGACGCAGCTCGGCCCGCTCGCGATGAAGCGCCAGCTCGAGCGCGTGGAAAGCTATATCGAGGAAGGCAAGAAGACGGCCGATCTGGTGACCGGTGGCAACCGCCCCAAGCATCTCAACCAAGGCTATTTCATCGAGCCAACGCTGTTCAAGAATGTCGATAACAAGTCGAAGATCGCCCAGGAGGAAATCTTCGGCCCGGTCCTCAGCATCATCCCGGTGGATAATGAGGAGGAGGCCATCGCCGTCGCCAATGACAGCAATTACGGCCTCTCGGGCTCAGTGCTGACCAAGGATGCGCAGGCTGCTTTCGACGTCGCCCGGCGCATCCGCACCGGCGGCATCGGCCAGAACGGGCTGAAGGTCGATTGGGGCCTGCCCTTCGGCGGTTACAAGCAGTCCGGCATCGGCCGCGAAGGCGGCGTGGACGGGCTGATGGCCTATCTGGAGATCAAGGCCATGTACATGGACGCGCCGGTCAACGCGGCGTGAGCCAAAAGGGGATGAGCCGCGCGGCGCTGTATGTCTCGCTGGAGGCCTATCTCGCGGCGCTGGGGCGCAAAGACCCCGGCGCCGTGAACTGGGCGCCCGAGCCGTTCATCACCGAGAATAATGTCCGCCTGAAGCCGGACGATGGCCTGTGGGGCACCATCGAGCGGCTGGGCGACTATCGCCTCATGTTCGCCGACGAACAGACGCGACAGGTCGGCTTTTTCGGCACGGCGGTCGAGCCGCTGGACGAGAGCGCATACACCGTGCGCCTGGGGCTGGACGAGGCGGGCCGGGTAGCGGAGGTCGAGACCATCGTGGTGCGGCAGGTGGACAGCTCGCCGGTGTTCGAGAACCAGCGATTTGACGACAAGCCGATCCTCAACGCCACCGTTGAGGCGCCCGTCTCCCGCGCAGAAATGATCGCCTTGTCAGACGGTTATTTCGAGACCTTACAACTGAATGACGGCACGATCCGCACGAAATTCCATCCCGATTGCAACCGCGTCGAAAATGGCGTGCAGACCACCAACAACCCCGAGTTCGCCAAGCTGGTGCCGGTCGCCGGCCTGCCTTGCGAGGCGCAGTTCCGCACCGGCAATTACCGCTATGACGATCGCCTGCGCGGCCGCCGCTTTCCGCTGGTGGACGAGGAGCGGGGGCTGGTGCTGGCCTATGGTTTCATCGATCATTGCGGGCGGCTGGATCATTACACGCTGACCGACGGCACGCAGGTCCGCTCGCACATCCGCCGGCCGCATAGTTATTATCTCGCTGAGCTGTTCAAGATCGATCACGGCATGATCTGCCAGATCGAGGCCAATTTCATCACCGTGCCCTATCATATGCCCAGCCCGTGGGATGCCCGCCCGGAGGCGGGCGCCCGCGCCGCCTGATTACCCGCCGCCTGATCGCGCGCCATTTGATCGTCCAAGGAGCCGCCATGTCCTTCTCGACCCTCGACCAGCCCGTGCTTGAGTTCGCCTTCGAGTGCCGCCTCATGTTCACGCGGGTCTTCGGCGTGCCCAATGTCCACAATGGCGGCTTCCGTTCGGCGGTGCTCGTGGATGAAGGGCATTTCGAGGGGCCGCGGCTGCGGGGGCGGGCCGTGCCCAATTCCGGCGGCGATTACGCCCATTTCCGCGATGACGATACCGCCGTGTTCGATGCCCGCTATCTGCTGGAAACCGACGATGGCGAGATCATCTACATGCAGAACAAGGGCTATCTGTGGGGTCGCAAGCCGGACTCCATGGCCAGGCTGCGGGCCTGGGCCTTCGAGGGCGGCGAGCCGGTCGCGCATGAGGATTATTATCTGCGCGCGCAGCCGACCTTCGAGACGAGCAAGGGCAAATATGACTGGATGACCCGCCATGTCTTCGTAGGCGTGGGCGAGCGCAAGCCGGACGGCAATCTGGTGCGCTATTATGCGCTGACCTGATCCACGCGCGGTGCGCTGGGCCGTTGCCGGGGCGATTGCGTGCGACAGATGACACATTAGCTGCTAGGGCGGCGCCATTAGCGCGAACCCTGCTCGCAAGCTGTCGCGATAACTGAGAGACCGTCGTGCTCCCGCTTGCCGTGTCGGGAGACGCTCATGGAAGATTTCAATCGCCTTTTGCACGATCAGCAGCGCGCGCTGATCGACGCCCAGTTCGCTGGCTGCAGCCAGCGCCATCATGCCGCACGGGAAGCCGCATGCTCTGTGTCCGCCCGCATCAAGGCGCATCCCTATCCCTACCGTCTGCGCTCGGCCACGGCCATGCGCGCGGTGTTCGCGCAGCAGGGGAGCCTCGCCGCATGAGCCGCGTCGTCATCCTCGCCGCCCCGGAGGCGGATGTGCTGGCTTATTGTGCCAAGGCTGGCATCGGTCTTTCTGTGGTCGAGCCACTGCCGAGCGGCCAGACCCGCGCGGTTCTCAACAATGTCATCGATGCCGACAAGGTGCGCAAGGGCATGAAGGCGATGGTCGTCAGCGGCCCGGTCGCGCGCTCGCCGCTCTATGTGAGCCGCACGCAGTCGCCCTATCGCTAAAGCGGCTCGCCGCGCCGGTCAGTCGGGCGGCGGCGCCAGGGCGCAGGCCACGTCGGCAATCAGCCCATCGCGCAGGGTGTAGAAGATGAACTGCCGCATCTCCTGCACCTCGCCGGCCTTGATCGGGAACAACCCGCCCGCGCCATTGGCATCGAGCATTGCCCGGTCGAGGTCGCGATAGGCCTCGATGCGCACGATGGCGTCGACGGCCGTCAGGGTGTCGCTCGACGCGAAATTGAGCACCCGCACGCTCTCATGAACATGGGCGTGGAGAAAGCTGTAGAAGCGCTTCATGTCCTCGCGGGATCGCAGCGCGACGCCGAAGAAGCGCATGTCCATCGGCTCTGCGTAAAAGTCGCAGACCGCGTCATAATCCTTGGCATTGAACGCCGCGAGATAGCGCTCGTAATCGGCGCGGTTCATGCCGGTTGCGCCGCCGCCGCGCCACGGGCGGCCTCGACCAGCATCGCGCGATTTTCCTCGATCATCTGGCGGACGGAGCGGGCGGGGCGGCCGGTCAACGTCTGCACGTCATCGGTGCGCAATTCCAGATAGCGTTCGCGGATCGCGCGGCCGAAGGTCACCATATCGTCGCTGTTCCAGGGAATGCCGCTCACATATTGGTCGTCCACCGGGCGCCGCGGAATGCCCATGCTGTCGAAGATGGCATATTGCTGCGCGTCGTCGACGGGAATGTGCTCTACCGGACAGCCGGTGATCTGCGTGATGAGCGCGGCGACCTCGCCAAAGGTCTGCAGTTCCGGCCCGGTGATGTTGTAGACCTTGTTCTCATGGCCGGGCGTCGTCATCGCGGCGACCGCGCAGTCCACGCAATCGTCGCGCCACACCATCGCCTCGCGCCCATCGCCGGCATTGCTGAACCACTTGCCGGTGGCGAGCACATTCGGCCCGGCCATCAGGATCATGGCGTCGGCATAATGCGCGTCGCGCAGCGCCGTCCACGCCATGCCGGAGGCGCGCATCGCCTGTTCCGTCTCGATATGGTCGTGGCGCACTTCCGCCGGGTTGTTCGGGTCATCGATGCCGATGAAGCTGGTGTAGAGAATATGGCGGACGCCGGCGGCCGCTGCCGCATCGATCGCCGCCTTGTGCTGGACGACGCGGGCCCCGACCCGCGTGCCGGAGATGAGCAGCATTTTTTCCGCGCCCTGCACGGCGGCGGCCAGCGTTGCGGGCTTGTCATAATCGCCATAGCGCACCTCGCAGCCCTGCGCGGTACGGTCCGCCAGTCTGTCCGGCGAGCGGCTGATGAGGATGAGCCGGTCTGCCAGCCCTTTCTCGATCAGCCGATCCGTGGCGGCCCGGCCATATTGGCCCGAGGCACCGGTAATGACGATCTTGCCTGACATGCGTAGCCTCTCCTTATCCGGTCATGCTTGTTGCGACCGATTCAGAGCCAGTCTAGCGATCCTGCGGAGCAGGGCAACGGGTGGCCGGGCCGGGATCGAGATCGAGGCAGCGGCCATCGATCCGGTCTGCGGGCACGGTGACGCCGATCTGCGCCGCGAGGGTGGGGAGGATGTCTACCGTCTCGACTGCCTGGGGCTGTTCCATGTGCATCAGGCCCTTGCGCCAGAACAGCATCGGCACCCGGCGATCATAGCCCCACGGGCTGCCATGCGTCGAAACATAGCCCGGCGCCGGTGTGGCGATGGGCATGATGCGCGGCTTGAGCAGAAGGACGAGATCGCCCGACCGCTCCGGATCGTAGCTGGCCTTGGCGATCGTCGCGAGTGACCAGCTTTCCGGCGATCCGGCGGGGGCCGGCGCGGCCTCGATATCCTTGCGGATGAAGACGGCCTCGACTTGCCGGTGAGCGGCGTAGAACGCCTTGGCCTCGGCAATGACGCGGGTACGCTGGGCGGCGGTCAGAGCGGCATTCACATAGATGTCGCCAAAGGGATTGGTGCCGAGCAGCAAGGGACCCTGCGGCACGGTGATGCCGGTGCGCGCGCTGATCGCCGCACTCACCGCGCTCGGGTACAAGGCGGGGTCCGCGCGCTCGGCGTCGGTAACGGCCTGTTCGCGCAGCCGCTCGGGAATGTCCGGCCCGCCATGGTCGGCAGTGAGCATCACCATATAATCGAGGCCGGTCGCATCCAGCCGATCCAGGAAGCTGGCGAGGGCATCGTCCAGCGCGAACATCTGGATGCACATTTCCGCGCCGCGATTGCCATAGCTATGGCCGATATAGTCGGTGGCCGAGAGGCCGACGATCAGCAGGTCGGTGGTGTCGCCGCGCCCGAGCTGCTGCGCCTCCAGCTGCTTGACGGCGAGCGCCAGAACGGCGGCATCGGCTTCCGGCGAGGTGCGGAAGGCGCGGACGTCGCCACCGGCGCGAGCGAAATGCCCGTCACCGACGCTGAGCGTGTCGGTCAGGCGGACGGCGCGGTCATTGGCCTTGCAGAAGGCGGGCACGTCCATCGCCGGGCGGGGCTGGTCGAAGGTCTTGCGCACGCCGGCGTTCACCTGCTCGATCAAAGGGGTGAGCGGCGTCCCCCGATAGCTGGTGAAGCCATTGCCGCCCCACCACCAGATCTGATCGACCACCGGCCCGCCCATCATGATCGCCGAGCGATCCTTGCCGGAGACGGACACCACCTTGGCCGCCGGATTCTGCGCCTTCATATAGCCCCCGAGTGTCGGCACGCGGAGCATCTTCACGGACGGGGCATAATCCCGCGAGCTCGTGCCGGGCACGTCTGGGTCTTCGGCGCAGTAGACCGTCTTGTCGGCACGGGCGATCTTCTGGTCGATCCAGTCATTGCCGATGATGCCGGTGCGGGCGGGGCGGCTACCGGTCAGGATGGTCGAGTGGCCCGGGCAGGTCTCCGTGGCGGCGTGGCCCTGATAGCCATTGGGAAAGACGACGCCCTGCTGCAGGCGGGCCAAGCCGCCGGTGAAGGCGCTGCGATAGGCGCCGAACAGGTCGGTCGAGAACTGATCGACGGAGATGACGACGAGCAGCTTGGGTGGGCTCTGCGGCGCCTCGGATGCGGGAGCAGCGGGCGCGGCTGGAGTCTGCGCGGGCTGGGCCAGCGCCGGGCCACTCAGGGCCAGCGTTGCGGCAAGGCACAGGCAAGCAGGGAAACGCATAGATTCTCCTTGGGGTCGGGGCGGCGCGCGCTTACAGAACGGCCAATGATCCGTTTCATGGCTTTTCCTGTGCGCCGGCTCAATGGCGTTTTGATGACGCTATGGGTTCTTCTGGCAGCATTGCTGGTCAGCTCAGCCGCTTTTGCGCAATCTGCGGCCCCAGCCGATGGCGGTGCGTTCGGGCAGCGCGGGGCACCGAATATCACCGCGAGCCTTATCGCCGAGACGGATCGCCCGGCGGCCGGGAGCACCGTCACGCTCGCTATCGTGATGAAACCCAAAGCCGGCTGGCATGGCTATTGGGGCAATCCGGGCGATGCCGGGCAGGGGATGCAGGTCGCGTGGGATTTGCCGGCGGGCAGCGGCCTGAAGATCGGCGATTTCCGCTATCCGGTGCCGGATCGGCTGCTGATCGCCGGGCTGATGAACCATGTCTATGAGCATGACTATGCCGTGCTGGTCGATCTTTCGGTGCCCGCGGGCCTGTGGGCTGGCACCGTCTTGCCGGTGCGCGGCACGGCGCGCTGGCTCGCCTGCACGGACGCGATTTGCGTGCCGGAGCAGGGCGAGATCGCGACCACGCTGACCATTGGCGATGGTGCTACGACGGCGGCGTCCCGCAAGATCTTCGACGGATTTCGCGCGGCTCTCCCCCGTCCGCTCGATCAGCCTGCGCGATATGCTGTGGCCGGCGGGACGCTGAGCATCGCGGTGCCCTATCCGCAGGCGGCGCCAATGGGCGCGCCATGGTTCTTTGCGACGACACAGGACGTCGTGCGCTATGCGCAACCGCAGACCGTGCGTCGCGCGGGTGACTGGCTTGTGGTCGAGGTCGCGCTGGCCGAGGGCGCATCCGTCCCCGGCGCGGTGGAAGGGGTGCTCGCGGTTTCACCCGGCGTCGCGCTCGCGATCAGGGCCACACCCGGTGCTGTGCCCGAGGGTGGCGAGCGACTGACGGTGGCCCCGGACGGCGCCACGACGGCTGAGCCGGCCGAGAAGACCGGGCTTGGGGCGGTCCTGCTGATCCTCGGTGGCGCCTTTCTGGGCGGACTGATCCTCAATGTGATGCCGTGCGTTTTCCCGATTCTCAGCCTCAAGGCGATCAGCCTTGCCAAGGCGGGCGGGGATGAGCGGCAGGCCAGGCGCGACGCGCTGGCTTACACCGCCGGCATTCTCGTCACCTGCCTCGCGCTCGGGGCGCTGATGCTGGCGATCCGGGCCGGCGGCACGCAGGTCGGCTGGGCCTTCCAGTTGCAGGACCCGCGCGTGATCGCGGTGCTGCTGATGCTGATGGTGGCGATCACGCTCAATCTTCTCGGCGGGTTCGAGATCGCCTCGCTTTCGGTCGGGCAGGGGCGGGCCGGGCAAGGCGGGCAGGCGGGCGCGTTCTGGACTGGCGCGCTGGCCGCCTTCGTGGCGACGCCCTGCACCGGGCCGTTCATGGGCGCGGCCATGGGCGCCGCGCTGGTGCTGCCCTGGCCGCTGGCTCTGGCGGTGTTCGCAGGCCTCGGCCTCGGGCTGGCCTCGCCGTTCATCGCCATTGCCTGGGTTCCGGCACTGCGCCGGCTGATGCCCCGTCCCGGCGCCTGGATGACCCGCTTTAGGCGCATCATGGCAGTGCCGATGGGGCTGACGGCGCTCGCACTGCTCTGGCTGCTCTCCCGGCAGCTTGGTGCCGGTGGCGTGGTGCTGGGCGTGCTGCTGGCGGGCGGCGTGATCCTGGCCCTCCTGCTGCTGGGGCGTCGCCAGCGCGCCGGCGCTGGCGTCAACTGGGCCTTGGGCGGACTCGTAGCCCTGCTGCTGAGCGGCGCTGCAATCGCGGCGCCTGCGCTGGTCCGTGGGGATCGCCCGGTTGCGGGCGAGGGGCTGATGGGCGAGCCGTTCAGCGAGGCCCGGCTGGCCGCGCTGCGGGCGCAGAACAAGCCGGTTTTCCTCTATTTCACAGCCGACTGGTGCCTGACCTGCAAGGTCAATGAGGCCAATGCGATCGATACGCAGGCGGTGCGCGATGCCTTCGAGGCGGACGGAGTCACAGCGATGGTCGGCGACTGGACCAATGCCGACCCGGCGATCAGTCGCTTCCTCGAAGCGCATGGCCGCTCCGGCGTGCCGCTCTATCTCTTCTACGCACCCGGCGCCGCGACGCCACAGGTTCTCCCGCAAGTGCTGACATCCGGCACGCTCACCGCTTTGGCGAAACGCTGAGGATGGCCAAGAAGCGCCTCGATCAATTGCTCGTCGAGCGCGGCCTTGCCGAGAGCCGCACCCGCGCGCAGGCCCTCATCATGAGCGGCAATGTGCTGGTCGGCGACAAGCCGGTCGACAAGGCGGGGCAGGCGGTGCCGGAGGAGGCGGAGATCGTCCTCAAGGGGCGCGATCATCCCTGGGTCTCGCGTGGCGGACTCAAGTTGGCGCACGCGCTGGAGGCGTTCGACATCGATGTGACCGGACTGGTGGCAATGGACGTCGGCAGTTCCACGGGCGGCTTTACGGACGTGCTGCTGACCAACGGCGCGGCGCGGGTCTATGCCATCGATAGCGGCACCAACCAGCTTGCGTGGAAGCTGCGGCAAGACCCCCGCGTCATCGTTCACGAGCAGACCAGCGCGCGTATTCTGACTGCCACGCATGTGCCTGAGCCGGTCGACATCATCGTCTGCGATGCCAGCTTCATCAGCCTCGCCAAGGTGCTGGAGCGCCCGCTGACCTTCGCGGCGCCCGCCGCCCGGCTCGTTGCGCTCATCAAGCCGCAGTTCGAGGCCGGGCGCGAAGAGGTCGGCAAGGGCGGCGTGGTGCGGGATCCGGCGGTCCACGCCCGCGTCTGCGCGGAGGTGGAGGCCTGGCTGGCGGCACAGCCGGGCTGGCAGGTCACCGGCCTCACCACCAGCCCGATCACCGGGCCGGAGGGCAATGTGGAGTTCTTGATTGCCGGCGCACGCGTGCCAGGATGAAGCAGGCGCGATCCTCTCCCGTGCAATCGGCATGCGGGAAGGGCTGGCGCGGCGCAACGCCATCGTTAAAGTCATGTCAACGCTGTGGGGATTCGGCATGAAGTGGGAGCGCGCGTGAACCAGATTGCATCGCGAAGTCAGTTGCGGATGTCTTTCCTCCGCTGGGCGCTTGTCACCATCCCCGCCATCGAGTTTCTCGGCTTTGTGTCGGGCTATCTGTCCAACAGCGGTTATGACAATCGCTGGTTCGATGCGCTGAGCAAGCCGGCATTGGTGCCGCCCGGCTGGGTGTTCGGCACGGTGTGGCCGACCCTCTATCTGCTCATGGCCCTGGCGCTGGCGATGATCCTTCACGCGCGCGGCGCGAGGGGGCGGGGGCTCGCCATCACGCTCTTCATCGTCCAGCTCTGCATCAACCTCGTCTGGTCACCCTTGTTCTTCGGCGCACATCAGGCGACGTTGGCCTTCTATCTGATCCTCGTCATTCTCGCGCTGGCGACGATCACCACGATCCTCTTCGGGCGGATTCGGTCTGTCGCGGCGTGGCTGATGGTGCCCTATCTTTGCTGGTTGGGCTTTGCGAGCGGGCTTGCCTTCGATATCGACCGGATGAACCCGGATGCCGAAACCCTTGTTCCGGCCGCCGTGCGTACCCAAATCTAGGCGATGGCCGCCATCAGCGGCGGCGAAGGATCAGACCCATGCAAAGTGAAAACCGCTTTTTCGACGACCTGTCCAAGATCATTAACGGCGCGGCCGGGACCGTGGCCGGGGTGGGGCGCGAGTTTGAGAGCAACGCCCGGGAGCGCGCGCGCGAGTGGATCGGCGGGCTCGATTTCGTAAGCCGCGAAGAGTTCGAGGCGGTCAAGGCCATGGCGGCGCAGGCGCGTGAGCAGGTCGAAGCGCTCGAGGCGCGGCTGGCTGCGCTGGAGGGCGGTGCGCCGAAGACCGGCAAGCCGTCGGACAAGGCCGCAAGCTGAGTTTTCGACCGGTTATCCCGCATTTATCCACAACTTATTCACAGCACATAACGCATTCCGGACAGGTTGGGCGCGGCTTCGCCGCCGCCTGCCTTTCCGGTTGCGCTGTGTCGTGCTACGAAGGGCTGTCCAGCAGGGGCAGGACGGCGCTGGCCGTTACAGGAAGTGGACTGACGGTTTTTGAGTATGATCGACCGGGATGAATTTACAGGCGGCGAGCAGGAAGCCGAGCCGATCGACATGCTGGCGGCCTATTTCGAGGCGCATGACTGGCCCTTCGAGCATGTCGGCGAGGACGAGCTGGTCGCGCGGCATCGCGGCAGCTGGACCGAATACGAGGTTCGGGCGATCTGGCGTGACGATGACATGGTGCTGCAGCTTCTCGTGCTGCCGGACATTCGCGTCGCCGATGACAAGCGCCTTGCGATCTGCGAAACCATCGCGCTCATCAACGAGCAGCTCTGGCTCGGCCATTTCGAGCTGTGGTCGGCGAGTAGCACGCTGCTGTTCCGTCATGGCGCCTTGCTCGGCCCCAGCGGATCGCTGACGCTCGATCAGGCGCAGTTGCTGGTGGAAAGCGCAATCGACGAGTGCGAGCGCTTCTACCCCGTCTTCCAGTTCGTGCTGTGGGGCGGCAAGAATCCCGCTGAAGCCATGGCCGCCAGCCTGATCGAGACGCATGGCGAAGCCTGAGGCTGGCCCGATGTGGCCTTCGCACCTTCTTCTGCTGGGTTGCGGCAACATGGCCGGGGCCATGCTGCTGCGCTGGCTCGACGAGGGCCTGCCCGCGGAGCGCGTGACGGTCGTGCGCCCCAGCGGCAAGGCGGTTGCGCCGGGCGTGCGGGTTCTGACCGCGCTCGATGGGCCGGTGGAGGGTGACACGCTGGTGATGCTCGGCTGCAAGCCGCAGCAACTGGCAGACGTTGCCGGGACAACGGCACCGCTTCTTGGGCCTGAGACGAGACTGCTTTCGATCCTCGCGGGCGTACCGATCGCGCGCATTCGGGATGCTTTACCGGCCGTCCAGTCGATTGTCCGCTGCATGCCCAATCTGCCCGTTCGGGTCGGCAAGGGTGTCAGCATTCTCAAGGTGGAAGACGCGGCTGACGAACGCGCGCGCTATCTGATCGATGCCATGTGCAGTCGCCTTGGTCTGGTCGAATGGCTGGACAATGAGCAACTGTTCGATGCCGCGACGGCGCTCGCAGGCTGCGGCCCGGCCTTCGTCTATCGCTTCATCGATGCGTTGGCTGACGCCGGCGCCGAACTTGGCCTTGCGCCGGATGCGGCCGCGCGCATGGCGCTCAAGACCGTGGAAGGCGCCGCGTTGAGCGCAGCGGCGGCGGATCGCCCGCCTGCCGATCTGGCGGATGCAGTCGCCAGCAAGGGCGGCATGACCCGCGAAGGGCTGGACGTGCTGGATCGGTCCGACGGCCTCGCCCCGCTCGTCATGGAGACGCTGAAGGCTGCACGGGATCGAGGCGCGGTTCTTGCTGCCTTGTCCAGCAAGGCCAGCTGAACCGTCAGCGCGCGATCTGTAGGGCGGCGACCAGTCGCTGGGTTTCAGGATCGAGCAGACTTTCCAGCACCCGCCAGAAACCTGTGACGGAGGATTGGCCCGCTGCCGAATAGGCCGCTGCAAACCGCTCGCGCACGGCATCGAACAACGCCTGCTCGATGGCCTGCCCGGCAGGCGTCAGTTTCAGCAGCTTCTGCCGGCGGTCGCGGTCGCCTTTGTTGACGACGAGCAACTCGCGCTCGATCAGCTCATCGAGCACGCGCCCCAGCGACTGCTTGGTCACGCCCAGCAGCGCGATGAGCGCCGACACGCTGAGATTGGGCCGCCGCGCGATGAAGTAGAGCGCCCGTTGATGCGCGCGGCCGAGCCGATGCTCATCCAAAATCGGGTCCATGGCCTGCGCGAACGCCATATGACCAAATTGCAGCAGTTCGATCCCGCGACGAATCTCCTCCTCGCGCAGGAACAGGGGGGAAGCTGCGGGACTGGATGGGGCGTTGCTCATGCGCCGTTTCATAAGGCCTGTGGGCAGGCGATGGAACTTCGTTCCGCACCCCGCTCGCGGCTTTCGCAAGCAGGGCGCGCAAGGGAGGATGCTCACCGAAAGAGATCGCCAAACCACCGTTTCTCCGGCTTGGCATTTGCGCCCGGCCCTGTATATGGGCCGCTCGCAGCGCGAGATGCTGGGGCGTAGCCAAGCGGTAAGGCAGCGGTTTTTGGTACCGCCATGCGGAGGTTCGAATCCTCCCGCCCCAGCCAATATTCCTTCCTTAGACATCAGAACGGCAGAAATCTGCGTTTCCGCCCAAGCGAAAGCTTGGCTGGGTCGGCGCTGTATCAGGTCACTGTATTAAGTGCCTGTCGCGAGTATCGCATGTCCGGATTGCATAATCTGTTTCGCCGTGGTGCTACCTATTGGTGGCGTCGGACCCTCACCTTCTCGAATTTGCTCAACGAACCTATAACCTTGGGACTTAGCCTCCTCACGAAGGAGCTGAGGATCGCGCGCGGAGCAGACGCTGCGTCAGATCAAATGGGCGGCCTTCCTGTTTGAAAAGTCGCTGCCTGCCGGTACCCCGCTCTGGTGCGTAGATACCGAAGACATCAAGACGTTCGATAAATGGCTTGATAAGCTGCCAAATAACGTCGGCAAATCACCGGCCGACCGGCGAGACGATACGTCTCTGGAAGAGATCTGTGCGCGCGCAGAAGACCGCGTTGAGGCCGGAGAAATCGAGGCGGGCGAAATCGGCCTGATGGTACCGACCTCCAACAAGCATTACCGGAAGCTCGCGCAAATCCATGCCTATCTGCGCTCTAAGGTGCCGGGCCTCGCTGAGTTGCCTTGGCAGCGTTTCTTGCAGCCTGACAATCGGGATGATCGGGATCTACGGCAACGAATCTCGGTCGAGCAGGGTCGTGCGATTTTTACCTTGCCGCCATGGACGGGCTGTCAGTCGGAAAAGGAGCGTCTCGAAGCGGGCAGCGTCATCATTCACGATAGCCTTTTCTTCGTGTTGCTGTTGGTCTGGTACACCGGTGCGCGCCGAGAGGAGATCTGTAAGCTGCTGACGGCCGATGTCGACTGCCTTAACGACATCTGGTTCCTGCGCATTGACACTACCTCTAGGCTTTTGGCCATCCGCACCACGCGCGGCGAAGAAATGAATTGCCACGTCGACGGCCGGCAGGCGCTTCCGACGCACGGCTAACCGGACGCCAGACAACAGGTGGTCGCTATGACTTTCAATAATGACTTGGACACCAGCGGCGGCGAAGTGGGCCAATATGTGACCCATTGCCGACTGGGCGCTAGGATGCAAATGCGCTTCTGGGCTATCGACGATAAATATTTGCCCGGGCATCGCGCACATGAGCGCGACGAGGATCGGGAAAGCATAGCTTAGGCCGTAACCAACATTGGCCGGCCGCCGCCAGTCAGATCCTTTGCCGACGCGGAATTCAACTTTAGCGAGCGCCAACCCTTCAATTTCAGTGGCATTCACGCTGGCACCTGGAAACAGCTCTCCGAGCCATGCCTCCACTTGTGCTCTCACGGTTACGCGGCTGTCATGCGGGTGACGGCGAAGAAGGGGGACTTCTTCATCCGCCTGGCGCACAAACCAATAACCCGCGTATCGGCCGTCGACGCCCACGTCACCCATGACGAGTGAAGGGTTATCGGGATAAGGCTGCGCTTCATTGAACGGATCGCGAACAGCGCCGAGGAAAATAACGTCGCGGATTCCAGCGATGAGACTATTAGGCGCTACTGGAATCCAGTGCGGTTCGCGGCGCCCCTCCACAGGATATTGCGAGTACTTAAGCCGCAATTCCTGGCGCCCCAAGTCGCGGTCGTGCGCGAACGCCCAGGTCACGCTGTCGGTATTTTTGTCGGTGATGCGGATCATCAGGTCGCCGTTGACGTTCGCATTGACCACGTCGCCAGCACTACCCAGTCGCACCAGCGGGCCGCTCAAGGGCAAGACAGTATCGATGGGTAGTTGGCGCAGTGCCTGTGCGAGTAGCAACAGAGGTTGGATCGAGCTCGACTTGCCAGCAGCGTTGTAACCAGTCAGCAGCGTGAGCTGACCGAGCGCTAACTCAATCGCGTCGAAGCACTTGAAGCGCTCGATGTAAATTTTGCTGATCACACCATCATCCAGGGTTTGAGCGCCTCCATTAGCATCGTATAACGCGTACGAACTTGTACGGTGCTATTGGTGGAATAGGTTACCGCATAGCTAAATTCTTCATCTCCCAGGAGTTCGATCACTTCTTCTATGATACTATTCTTGTCTTTCTTCACGACATCATCGGGAATTCGAGAAAAGCAAACAGAGAAGGTGTCGAACATTGATATGTTGATGATCGATCGAGCGGCCTTGTCATCGCATTCGGCCAATGACTTCCTGAACGCATGTCGCCCAAACAATTTCTGATTGCGCCGCATGCTACCCTGAAAATCATTGGTGAGCGATTTGATACCGTTGGCGTCGAACGTATTTATCATCGATAGTGCCTTGGCCAAAAATTGGTCCATATCACCGTTGTAGTCTTCCCACCCCATAACCTCAAAAGCGGCAAAGCGATTAATCGCCTCACGGTCCCGCATGGTTAGTCGCGATAAGGATTCGCCTGTGGCGGACAAAAATGTGGGGTCTTGAGCCATCGTGGCAAGCCAACGCGTCGCTGGGCCGTTGTAAAGCGCGTTGCGCATTTGCTGACGGCTGAGCGCGATTCCGCTGTTCACTCTATCGAAAATGTCCAAGCGCGCCGCTTCGGGGGCATCCTTGTCCAAGATATATAGCGTCAGCTGCGTGTCTTCGATGCGCTCCTGCAGCTGCACGGACAAGTCCTTGTAACGCTTCCCTTCCAGCGGGTGCTCCTTGCCTAGTCCTGTTAGTTTCAGCTTGTTGGTCAAGAAAGCTTGGAATGTGCTGAGCCTCTGCAGTCCATCTACCACGGTGATCCGGCCATCTTCGCCCTCGGCGACATAGAGCACCGGCAGCGGTATACGCATGACACAGCTTTCGATAAGCTTCGACTGCTTATCGGGTTTCCAGACGAAATCACGCTGAAAATCAGGATTCATGGAGTAACGACCCGCAGTAATTCGGTTCACGACGTCGGCAACCGTCCTGGTGTCTTTACGGACCATGATGTCATCCAACGGATAGTTGGACATTTCTTCCGGCAATCGCTCCTTCTGCAGGCCTTCAATTTCTTCCTCGTCAAATGGTCCCGCCATTTTTTGCCCTCTAATTCCGATGCTTGAGCGTCTTGTGATGCATTGTCTTATCCCTCGCGAGTACGTCCGTCACCGGTCCAGATTTCGCGTGCACGACTGACTATGAGATCTTACTGCTGCCAGGGAGTTGGGTCTAACAGCAATAGTGTTTCAGGTCGCAGCGGCCACGCAAGCGACGGTCTGGGAAGCGCTTCCGTTGGTCAAGGTCGAAATGGAACGGATAAGGGCCAATCCGCCAAAACCAATCCTCTATTAGGTCAAACGTCCAGCGCCGCCCCGTTTGTCCTAAGCCATTCCTTCCGTTCCCTATAGCCTGGCACAATCTTATCGACTTCGTTCCAAAACGCATCGGAATGATCACGGTGTCGCAAAGCTTCGGCGATAGACGTTCACGTCATCCCATTGTAGCTTGCCTGTGTATCAACTTTCTGTAACAAGTTGCCGCCGACCGATCGGCGCCAATCGCAGATTTCTGCCATTTCTTATGCACGAAATTCTTGGCTGGGCCTCCTCCCGCCCCAGCCATATTTTTCAGATCAGTTCATATGTGAAGCGCCAATGCGGCAGGCGAGCGCCGCGCTGGCGTCATTGCGCGGCGCAAGCGCTCCGTCGGAGCTCAGCCCTGCAGTGCGGCCATGGCGAGCGCGATGGCGCCCATTGGGCCGGCTTCGTCGCCGAGGCCTGCGAGGCACAGACGTTGCTCGACCGTCTCATGCGTGAGGAAGGGCAGATAGCCGCCCAGATCCCGCAGCAACGTGGCGCGCACGGTGGGCAGGAGCGCAGCGCGGCTGGTGGCGACGGTTCCGCCGAGCAGGATGCGTTCTGCGGCCGTGGTAAGGAACAGCGTAGCGGCCAGTTGGGCGAGGTCGGACGCCACGAAATCCCAGCGCGGATCGTCATCGGCGACATGCTCTGGACTTGTGCCGAAGCGGGAGGCGAGGGCGGGGCCGCTCACCAGTCCTTCGATGCAGTCGCCATGGAACGGGCAGGCACCGGCAAAGCTGTCGCCCGCCGCGCGCCGCACATGGATGTGGCCGATTTCCGGGTGCATGGCGCCGTGCACCGGCTTGCCGTCAACGAGCAGACCGCCGCCGAGTCCGGTGCCGATGGTGATATACCAGAAGCAATCGAGATCGCGACCGGCACCCCAGCGATGCTCGGCCAGGGCCGCGCCGTTGACATCCGTGTCGATGGCCATCGGGCAATCAAGGCCGCGCGTCAGCCCGCCGGCAATGTCGGCGCCCGCCCAGCCGGGCTTGGGGGTGGGCAGCATATGGCCGAAATTATCGGATTTGCGGGACAGAGCGATGGGGCCGAAAGATGCGATGCCAATCGCGGCAATCGGCGCATCCGCGTGCCAAGCGCGCAATTGTTCGTTGGCGGCGGCCAGCGTCTCGTCAGGCTGCGTCGTCGGAATGCGAACCCGCTCGACGATGCGATCACCTTGAGCGAGCAGGACGAAGGTCTTCGTCCCACCCAGCTCGACCCCGGCAAGGCGCGCGCTCGACATGGCTCAGTCGATAATCCGCGTCGTCTCGCTATCCAAGGCGAGACGAAGGAACGGCCCGAAGGTGCCGGCAAAGCGCTTAGCACCCTCGGCAGCCTCGCCACGGCCCCAATCGTCCGCGAAGGCGGTGACGGAGAGATCGGGCAGCACCAGCCAGCTATAAGCCTGACGCGGCGCTTCCGGCGGGTTGGCGATGACGAGGCCGGAACCGTTCAAGGGTTTCCACCCGTGCGTGATCTGCTCGGACACCATGCCGTAGAGGCCCGTCGGGGCACGGGGGGCTTCCGGGTTGAACACATGGGTCTGTGTGGACCAGAACAGATAGTAAAGTCCATTGGCCAGCACGATGTGCGGCCGCTCCAGCTCATTGTTGAGGCCATCGGCGCTGATGATCGGCGCGGTCACCTCCCACTGGCCGAGGGCATCGGGCTTGGCCCGCGCCGCGCCGATCACGCCATTATAGGCAGATTGCGAGGTGGCCAGCGAGCCGGTGAATAGCAGCCAATGCTCGCCGCTCGCCGGATCGAGGAGATAGCCGGGATCGCGAAAGGCCTTGATGGTGCCGAGGCCGCCACCGGCTGACAGCGGATCGGCATAAAAGCGCGGGTCGCGCGGGAAGGATTCGCGCAGATTGCGGCAATTCTCGACGGACCAGCCGCCATCCTTGCCGACCAGATCGGCCTCGACCTCGAACAGGCGTTGCTCGAAGCTGAGTTCGCTCTCGCCGCGAAAGCCGGCGGCAGTGAAATAGAGCGTCAACCGGCGCCCGTCATTCTCCAGATAGGCCGAGCCGGACCATTCCCGGCTGCCGGGCGAGAAGCCATCGGGCATCACCGGGCCATAATGCCGCCAATCATCCCCCCGCCGCTCGAACAAATGAATGCGGGCATGACCGTGACGGTCATCCGGGTCGGCAAACCAGGGGGAGGCGAGCGCCATCCACAAATCGGCCGGCGCCGGCGAACCGTCGCGCTGCAGGATGGGCCAGGCATCCCACACGCACACATCCTCACTGATCCGTTCCACATCGGCCTCGCCGATGAGCGGCGCCACGCAGGATGGGGTCAGTTTGAGGTGATTAAGCTGTTCGATCGCCCAGCGGGTCGTGCTGATATCGTTCATGGAGAGCCAGTTAGGTCAGAGAAAGAAGAGGGCGCGAGTGCGCAGGAGGCCGGGGCAGGCGATGTCCGGAAAGGAGGCGTTCGCAACTGTGTTGCAAGGCCATGGGCTCCTCGCGCCATGCTGCAAATATGCGCGCGATTGCGCCTGAATTTCGATCATTGTCCCCGTTCCTCAAGTCCTCGCAACCAATACGCCATTGGCAATCGATTACAACCATTTTGGAATAGGGTGTCGCAGCGGAAAATCGGTCCGTCAGGTGGAGCCGCGCACCACCAGAGCGGGGTTGAGAATGATCGAACCGGTCTGTCGGCCCTCGATGCGCTTGAGCAGGCAATCGACCATCTGCGTGGCGCCGCTGGCGATATCCTGGTGGATCGTGGTCAGCGGCGGCACGATGCTTTGCGCAATCGGGAGGTCATCGAAGCCGACGATTCGCACATCGTCGGGGATCGACATGCCCCGGCTGATGACGGTCTGGACGGCGGCGAGGGCGATCATGTCCGAGGCCGCGAAAATGCCGTCGGGCAATTGATCCACCTGGTCGAGATAGGCGTTGATGTCCGGCGCGCTGAGTTCCGGCGCGAGATGGGTCGGCACTTCGGTCAGCATCACGTCCGCCGCGTGATCCTGCTGCACCGCGCGTGCGCCCTGTAAGCGCTGGGCGATCTCGATGGCGCGGGGATTGCCGAGGAACGCCACGCGCTTGCAACCGCGCTCGATCAGGTGGCGCATCGCCATCTGGCCGCCGAGGAAATTGTCGGTGCCGACCGAGCAATGGCTCTGCCCTTGGGTGAAGGCGCCCCAGGCGACCATCGGCAGATAATGACCGGCGGCGGCATTAAGGACCGCGGACTGGTCGGACTGGCCGATGATGATGAGGCCATCCACCCGAGCGGTTTTGATGATACCCTCCAGCCAGTCGTCCCGGTCCGGGATGACCCGCGACAGCATCAGGTCAAAGCCGCGCTCGGTGAGTTCATCGGCCAGAAAGCCGATGATCGTCATGAAGAAGGGGTCGGAGATATGCTGAGCGCGCTCATGGCCGAGCGGGATGACCACGCCGATCGCCCCGGTCTTGCGCGTGCGCAGGTTGCGGGCCAGCGGGCTCGGCTGAAAACCATGTTGTTGCGCCAGCTTGCGGATGCGCTCGGCAGTCTCGGAATTGACCACGGCCTTGCCGGCCAGCGCGCGGGAGACGGTCGCGGCGGAGACACCGGCGAGCTCTGCCAGATCGTAGATTGTCCGAACCTGCTTGGGTTTCAACGCTCCTGTGTCCTCTCGCATCCAAAGGCCAAACAAATGGCATCTCTAGGGCGCAGGCGGGTTTTGCCAAAGCATTTTTCCGGCGCGGGCCGCAGCGTCCGCGCCGGGAGAGCCCGTCAGGCGGTCGGGCCGGTGTCGCCGATGATGACTTCCTTGCGGTAATCGGCGCTGTTGCGCTCGGCGAGACGGCTCGCAAACGGCTGCTTACGCCAGTTCCAGATGCACTGGACGGCAAGGCCGGTCGCCATCAGCGCGCCAAGCGCGATGCTGTAGCGCGCGTCACCCAGCCCGTCGCCGATCAGCGCCATCGCAAGCGGGGCGACGACAGCGCTGAGGCAGGTGAAGAACAGCAGCAGCCCCGCAACCGAGCCGTGGCGCGCCTTCTCGAAGCAGCTGATGCCGGTCGAGTTGATTGTGGGGTAAAGCACGGACATGAACAGGCCGGTGGCGGGCAGGGCGTAGATGGCGACGCCCCGATCCCCCAGCACGGCGATCCAGAACAGGATCGTCATTGCGACGGTGCACACGGCGAGCACGGCGGTCCAATCGTAACGGGCGAGCAGCCACACGCCGAGGAAGCGACCGGCAGCGCGAAGCACGAAGAAGATCGAGACGGCATAGACCGCGAGCCACGCGTTCGAGCCCTCGTAACTGGCGAGGAATGTCGGCGTCCACACGTAGATCGCGGCTTCCGCGCCGACATACAGCATCAGGGCGGTGGCGAAGAACATGGCGGTGGGATCGGTCATCATCCGGGCAGCATCGCGCGGATCGGCAGGCTTTTCATCGGCCCGCACCGGGGTCGGGAAGCGCGCGCCGAATGCGCCCAGCACGAGCAGGGCGCAGATGCCTGCGGCGAGGAAGTAGACCCACTTCCAGCTTAACCCTTCCTGCAGCGACCAAGCGACGACGGCCGGGCCGACAATCGCGCCAGCGCCGAAGAAGCCCTCGACCAAGTTCATGATCGTCGAATGCTCGCGCGTCGAGCGGGAGATGTCGCCGATCAGCGCGAGCGCGCCGGCCTTGAAGATGCCGATGCCGATGCCGGAGATGAACAGCAAGGCGACGAAGAACAGAAAGTCATGCCCGGCTGCGAAGGCGACAGAACTGAGGCCAAAGAGCGTGAGGCCGATCAGGATCGTCGCCTTACGGCCGATGCGGTCTGCCAGAAAGCCGAGCGAAATGGCCGAAATAGCGATGCCGGACATCGTCGCATATTGGAACGATCCGGCCGCCGTCATGCCCAGATTGAACTCGCGGATGATCTGCGGAATCACCGTGCCGACCGAATCGGTGGTCATCGCGAACATCGCGAACATCAGGAAGACCAGCCATTTCAGCAGGGCCGATGCGTTGCTCGGCTGGATATGGGGGCGTTCCGTCACTTCGCGATCCTCTCGGCCTTATTGTTCCATCGCAGCGTCGGTCGAACCAGGCTGCCTGCAGATTATCATTCCGCAGCAAGGCGGCGGATGAGGCATGGCTGTAATCGATTGCTTCCGCAATGTCGATTGGCTCGGCGTCCGCAGATTTGGCAATTGGCTCTCACTAGCCGGACGGTTTGCAATGCAATCGATTACCGCTAGTGTCCGCGGCGATGTGAACATAAGCCGGCTCAGCGGCGACGATGATGGGACAGGACTGATGGCGAAGGAAGACGGCGCACTGGATCGCAGGGGCTTTCTGGCGGCAGCGGGCATTGCGGCAGCCGTGGCCGGTGCAGGAAGCGTGCCGATGGCCGCTGCCCAGCCGCCGGCCGGGATGCCGCCTCGCGTCATTCCGCCTTCCTGGACCGCCGCGCCGACCATCGACCTGTGGACAGGCGCGCCGCCCGAAAGCGGCTTTTCTGCACGTCCTCTGCCGATGGACAAGGCGCCGCCGGTCTTCATGCACAATGTCGACAAGCCCTATCTGCGCGTTTTCCGCCCGGCCAAGTCCAATGGCCGCGCGGTGCTGGTCATTCCCGGCGGTGCCTACATCTTCATTTCTATCGACAATGAAGGGGCGGAAGTCGGGCAGGCGCTCTCGGGGCAGGGCTATACCGTCTTCGTCCTCGTCCACCGGCTGCCGGGGGAAGGCTGGACGAACCGGTTCGACGTGCCACTGCAGGATGCCCAGCGGGCCATGCGGCTCATCAAGTCGATGGCCGGGACCTATGGCATCGATCGTGATCAGGTGTCGGTGCTCGGCTTCTCGGCCGGCGGGCATCTGGCGGCGACGCTCATCACCGATTTCGCGCAGCCGGTTTACGCCCCGCGCGATGCCATCGACCGGCTCGATGCGAGGCCGCGCACTGCCGGGCTGATCTATCCGGTCATCAGCATGCGCGTGCCGGATACCCACGCGGATTCGCGCAAATATCTGCTGGGCGAGAAGCCCGATCCCGCATTGGTCGCCCGGCGCTCGCCGGCCGCCCATGTCGGGTCGCAGACGCCGCCCACGTTCTTGATGCACGCGCTCGACGATCCGGCGGTGCCGCCCTCAAACAGTCTGGAGATGCTGCAGGCGCTGCGTGTCGCGGGGCGGCCGGTGGAGGCGCATTTCTTCGAGGAAGGCGGCCACGGCTTCGGGCTGGGCTGGCCGCAACTGCCGGTCCGCCAGTGGCTGGGGCTTTTCGTGGCCTTTCTGGATCGGCACGCCCGGCCGGAGGGCTGAGGAAGGCTCGCAGTTGGCCCCTCTTCTTCAGAGGAGGGGACCAGGGCTGGCGGGCTAAAAGACTGCGATGAGGCGCGCAATAAAACGCGTCCGGACACCACCATTCTCCCGCCAGACCTTGGCGGTGCGTACCGCTTTTGATATCGCTGCCGGCATGGCCATAAGCGACATCATCGATGCCAGTTCGACCGCAGCGGTGATCAGCAATCCCCGGCTGCCCGATAATCCCATCATCGCCTGCAATGAGGCGTTTCTGCGTCTTACCGGCTATAGCCGCGCGGAAATTCTCGGACGCAATTGCCGCTTCCTGCACGGGGCCGAAACGGAAGCCGCATCAAGCGAATTGCTGCGCTCGGCTATCCGGCAGAAGAAGCCGGCTATTGTGGAGATCACCAATTATCGCAAGGATGGCTCGCCGTTCCGCAATGCGGTGATGATCGCGCCGATGTTCGACACCGATGGCGGGCTGGAATATTTTCTGGGGTCTCAGGTCGAGGTTGCGGCCGTGGCATCCGCCGGGCCGGACAGCCGCAAGGGCATGGCCACCGCACGCGTCTCGGCACTCACCGAACGGCAAAGGCGAATCCTGGTGCTGATGTCTGCCGGAAAGCTCAACAAGCAGATCGCATTCGACCTTGGTCTCAGTGAGCGGACCGTGAAAATGCACCGCGCCGCGCTGTTTCAGGCGCTGGGCGTCCGAACCGGAGCGGATGCCATCCGACTGGCTGTCGAAGCCGGTTACTGATCTCGCGATCAGCCCCGGCTTCGAGAAAATCACCTAAACGCGCGGTCAGGCGCCCGCTTGGAAGACGCCGCACGCAATGCGCCCGCCGCTATCGCCAGACGGATCGGTGCGCTGGTCGTCCGTGCCTTCATGCACGACGATCGCCGAGCCATCGGTATCCATCAAGCCGGCCATCGTGGCGCCTTTGAGCGTGTATTCGAGCGTACCCCGGCCATCCTCGCCAATGTCGATGTTCGGCATGTCGCCGGCATGCTGACCCTGCGGGTTCTCCAGCCCATGCTTGGTGCTGGCAGGATTCCAGTGGCCACCCGCCGTGGTGAAGTCGGGCGCATCGCACTTGCCGGTCATATGCACATGGACGCCCTTGCTCCCCGAGGGCAGGCCCTGCAGGGCGAGCATGATCTGCAAGCCGCCATCCATGGCGCGGATAGTCGCGGTGCCGGCCGGCGCGCCCTGCGCGGTCTGCAGGGTCGCGGTGGCGCTTTCGCCGGCCGCCATGTTGCCCGTAGCATTGCCCATCATGGCATTGTCGGCAACATTATTGGCGGGCACGGCGTTGTTCTGCGTGTGATCGGGGCTGCTACAGGCTGCCAAACCCAGCGTGGCGATTGCGGCCACGGCGTAAATCCTTGCAGTCACGGCATTACTCCCATTGCTTACGGATATAGAGCGAACACGAGAGGGAAGCGGATCGTTCCCGAAAAGATTGGCAGCGCCCCCGGCGACCCCGCTCAATGCGCCTTGTTGGCGGCCCGATCGGCGTCGCGCCGGCGCTTCTTTTCGAGCAATATACGGCTGGCATCATTCACCGCCAGATTGTCTGCCATTACCGCGCCGCGATGGCCGATCGGGCGATCCGGCCCGATGGTGGAATCGACCATCGTCTGCCGCTCCATCTCGCTATTCACCTCAGCGCCGATCAGCACCGCAAAGGCGGAAAGGAACAGCCACATGAGGAAGATGACGACGGCGGCAAGCGAGCCATAGGTGGCGTTATAATTGGTCAGATTGGCGACGTAGAAGCCGAAGCCTAGCGTGATCCCCACCCACAGCAGGGTGGAGAGCACCGACCCCACAGAGAGCCAGCGCCATTTCGCGGCTCTGCGGTCCGGCGCATAGCGATAGAACACGGCGAAGGTAAGGCTGATCAAAAGGCCCGCGAAAATCCAGGTCGCCAACTGGATGATCAGCGCCGAACCGCTTCCGATATAATCGGAGAGCACGCGCCCGGCATAAGTGAACAGCGAGATCGCCAAGGTGCCGATCACACCCACCGCGACCATGCCGACGGTGATGCCGGCGGCCACGCCGGTGGTCCGGAAGAAATTGCGCGTCTCATGCTCTTCATAGATGATGTTGAGGGCCGCGATCATCGCCGTCGCCGAGCGCATGGCGCCATAGATCGAAAAGGCGAGGGCCAGCACCAGACCGAAGCCCTGCGCCGCCTTGCTGGTCGTCACAATGGCGAGAAGCTGCTCTTCCAGGATGGTGAGCACCTCCGGCGGCACGAAGCCGCGCAGAAGGTTCACGTTGCTGGCGACGATCTGCGGATCGCCGATGAGGCCGTAAAGCAGAACGATCGAGGCGATGAGCGGCACGAAAGCAAGGAAGGAGAAGAAAGCGACCCCGGCGGCGAGCAGGCTGAGATTATGGAAGCCGATCATCACGTAGATGCGCTTGAGGATCGCCCACCACGCTTTGGGCGGCAGAGAGAGCGGCGAATCGCCCTTCGCGCCGGGGATTTCTTCGGCAAGCACTTCGAGTTCCTGGGCAGAGATCGGGCGGTCCTCCTTGTCTTGGTCGGTGTCGGTCTGGCTGGTCATGGTTGGGCCGTGGCGTTGTCGGCCACATCATTTTCATCGATGGGGAGGGCGAGGCGGCCGGCCGCGGCAGAGGCATTGAGTTGCTCGTCGAGCTGCGCCTGCATATTGGCCGCCATGCCCTCGATCCGGTTGGATTCGGTAGCGTAGCGCTCATCGAAGCTCGGCTCCTTGCTGCACCCCGCCAGCCCGAGCGCTGCCAGCATCGACAGGATCATGGCCGCGCGCATCAATAATCCTTCCGGTAGCGCAGGTTCACGCCGGACCCGCCGAAGTTGCTGACCGAACTCAACACCGAGAGCGCTTTCGAGAGGCTGATTTCCAGCTGCGTGGCGGTATGGCCGCGCGCATCGGTGATGATCTCCACATAGACATCATTGCTGATATACTGACCCACCGCGAGCGACGTGCCCCGGCCCGTCTCCTCATCGGCCCCGAGCAGGCGCAGCCGGTCGATGCCACCGGCCGATTGCAGCACGCCCAGCGGATTGAGGCCGCCCGAGCCGCCACGCAGCGAGTTGAGCGAGGCGGCCAGCTGCACGGCCTGGATGGCGCTCAGCTCGCCCACCGAATTGCCGAACAGGATGCGCGCCATCAGTTCGTCCTGCGGCAGGCTGGGCGTGGAGGTGAACGCGATCTGCGGATCCTGAGCATTGCCGGTGATCGTGATGGTGATCGTCACGTCCTCGACCTCGCCGCTCGCGACGATGCGCAGCTGCGGGTTGGTCATCTCGGGTCCGCTGAAGGTGATCCGGCCCTGCTGAAGCTCGAACGAGCGCCCGGCAAAGCCCAGCGTGCCGCGCACGAGGTTGACGCCGCCGGTGATCTGCGGCGCTGCGCTGGTGCCGGCGACGCGCAAATCCGCCGCCCATTCGGACTCGAGCCCCATGCCGCTCACATAGATCTGGTTATCCGCCTGCACCCGCAGGTCCAGCCGCCAGTCAGAAGGTATGGTCTTCATCGGCTCGGGCGCGCCGGAGATGCGCTCGCGCTTGAGCGTCGGCTTGCGCCGCACGCCGGTCAGCGTCGGGACTTCCGCGCTGCCCTGGAAGACGATGCGATAGCGCGTCTCGGGCAGGGTGAGGCGCCCCGTGATCGTCGGTGGCTGGTTGGGGCCGTTGACCACCTGGATCTGGCCGGTCGCCCGCGCCTGCAGGCCATCGCTGCGCGCCAGCTGCGCATTGTTCATGTCGATGCCGAGCTGGATCGGGAAGCCCTGATCGGAATTGAGCGAGACCGATCCGCTGGCGCTGACCGTGCCATTGCCGGCATTGGCGGTGAGGCTCTCGACCTCCAGCCGGTCGTTGGTGAAGCGCCCGCGCACGGCCATGTTGGTGAGGCGGGTGCCGTAGCTGGTGTTCTCATAGGTGAGGTTGCTGGCCCGCACGACCCCCGTGAGTTGCGGCGACCGGACCCGTCCGCTGAAATCGGCGGCGACCCCGACTGGCCCCTTGAGACTCTGGTCCGGCAGCGCGGCTAGCGAGAAGAGCACGTCGGCCGGGCCGTTGTAGCGCAAGCCGCCGGACAGAGGCGCGGCGAGCAGGCGGGTCGACCAGCTACCCGCGCCCGGCCCGAGCGGCTGGAGGCTGACCTTCATGCGGCCGATCGCGGCGCCGCGCCGGCGGATGAGCGCATTCGCCTCACCACCTTGCGGGATCAGCCGGCCGGCGAACTGGATATCGACCGGTTCGGAGACGGCCGCGAGGCTGGTGCGGGTGAAATCATCGATCGTCAGGCGGGCGTCGGCGGCGGGGAAGGCCGTCTCGCTGGCCTGGGTGAAATCGAGGCTGCCGGTGGCCTTTCCGCCGAGGCCAAGGCCGGGCATGAAGGGGTTGGCGATGGCGAGGTTGAGATCCTGCATCCGCGCCTGCACGGCCATGCCGTCGCCATAATGGCCGGCGAGGTGCAAGGTGCCGCCGCCGACCGTGAGGCGCGTCGGAGCGAGTGTATAGCGTCCGTTCGATGGCACGATCCGCATCGGCGAGCTTGTCTTGACGTCGACGCCGTTGAAGCGACCGTCCAGCGCGAGCTGCCACAGGTCCCGCGCCATGCGGGCGTTGGCAGCCAGGCGGAACGGATAGCGCGTGCGCCCCTCGACCAGCAGCTTCGCCTGACCGCCCCCGTCGCGATAGTTCAGCGTGCCGCGCGCGACCGCGATGGTGAGATCGCCCATCCGCGTGCCGGCAAGCTGCGCATCGGCAACGACCTGCGGCTGCTCGGTCAACAGAATGTCCGCCTTGATGAGCGCCTGCTCCACAGTGAGGCCGGCCTTGCCGGGCAGGCTGGCGTTGCGCGCGGTGGCATCTACCAGCGCGCGCTGCACGGGGCCCTGCGCGGAAAGCGCAACCCGCCCATTGATGCCGGACCCATCGGCCAGCAATGTACCCTCGAACGGGCCGGCGCGGCTTTGCGAGATGCGCCCGGAGAGGCCGACGCCGCCGAAGCTCGTGCCTTGGCGCACATCGACGGTCAAAGGCCCGCGCGCAGTCATTACAGCCAGATTGAGGTCCAGCGGTCCGTAGTCGGAGGCGCCTTCGCCCTGCACCAGATAGGTGCCGTTGTCGCCCCGCACGGTCGCCGTCAGATTGGCGAGGCCAATGCCAAGGCCCGGCCGCTCGGCTGCCAGCCGGACCAGCGGGCGATTGACCGTGCCTGTGACCTCGACGCCCAGCGGGCCATATTGATCCGAGCTTCCGCGCCCGGAGAAGCGCACGCTGCCATCAGCGCCGTAGCGACCGCGCGCGCCGGTCATACGGAATTGTGGCGCCGAGACGTTCAGCCGCTCGACGCTGGCCACGCCATTGCTGTCATAGCCGACATCCGCGACGATCAATGCATTGCCGCCGAGGAAGCTTTGCAGCCCGTCGTTCAGCAGGCGTGTCGAGCGCGCGGTGACGCGGCCGCCGAGGCGGAAAGAACCGTTCTGGCCGGTTTTGAGGTCCATGTCGGTTTGGAGGTTGAAGATGCCCACGCTCTCGACCTGATAGCCATTCACCCGGCCATTCAGGGCGCCTGTGTAGAGCGCGGTGTTGAGGTCGGCCACGATCACGGCGGTGGCGTCGATCCGGTCGGACCGCAGCCGCATATTGTCCGAGAGGATGCGGCCATTGGCATAAGCCAGGTCGCCGTCCAGGCTGACATTGGTGAGCAGTGGCTCGATGCTGGCATTGACGCCGCTGATCCGCTGGGCGCGTCCCTCGACGGGGATCATCCAGCGGTCCTTGTCCAGCGTCGCGCTGCCCGAGACGGCGAGGCCTTCGATCAGCGTGGCGCCGAAGCCAATCTGGCGGGCGTTCACGCCATAGCGGATCGTGGGGGCGACGAAGGCGCCGTTGAGCGTGGCGTTCATCGCGATGTCCGCGCCGCGCAGGTTTTCGGCGATTACGCTGGGCTTGGTGAGCCGGAAGGCGAGATTGAGATTCTCCATGCGGCTGGCACCCAGATCGATGAGGCCTTGGGCACCGAAGGTGAAGTTGTCGCTGGCCAGTCCGCCACGAATCCGGGCGCGGCGGTCTGCGAGGGCAGCGGTCATGTCGATCTGCGTTACCGGCTCGAGCATGTTGCGAGCCGGGCCGGTGAGAAAAAGGCCGGGCCGGAAGGGTCCACGCACCGTGAAGGTGCCGTCGCGGCCCGTGATCGCGACATTGGCGAGGCTTTCGCTGCCCATCCGGCCCGTCAGCTTGCCGGTCCAGCTCTGCCAGTCACCCTTGCCCGCCAGCGCAATGGCTGTTGGCTGCGCGATGCCGGTGTAGCTCGCCAGCAACCCCTGCGCTGGCGCCGTCACGCGCAAATCGACCGCCAGGCGGTTGGTTTCCGGTACGGCATCGAGCAGCAGCGCGAGCCTGTCGCCACCCGCAACGCCCGGCGCCACAAGGGCGCGCCCGTCTGCCTTGATCCGCGCGCGGCGGTCCGCAATGTGGACCGTCCCGGCGAGGCCGAGCAGGTGCTTGCGGCCGGTCACCGGCGTGTCGATCTGCAGGCGCCCGATGTCGAGCCGGTTTACGTCGATGTCGAGATCGGGCAGCAGCGGCCCATCGCTGGATGGCGTCGGCTTGAATTCCGGCGAGCGATGCAGCCGGGCGGTAGGGATCAACAGGGAGCGGATGTCGACATGGCTGCGCGCATAGGCGAGCGGCCGCCAGTCCATCTCGATGAGCGGCGCGCTCAGGAATACGCCCTTTGTGTCCCGCACCTCTACATTGCGCAGGCGCATGGCGCCGAAGATCGAGCCATCGATCCGCCCGATGCCGATCGACATGCCGTTCTCGAACTTGAGCCCGGTGATCTGCCGGGTGACGAACCCCCGCCCACTGTCGCTGTTCAGCCAGGCATAGCCGCCAATGATGACGACCAGCAGCAAGGCGAGCAGTGCGCCGATGCCGATCAGCACGCGGCGCGGCCAATTCCGGCGGCGCACGATCACGGTTTCGGCAGTCGTCTCTTCCGGCAGATCCGGGGCGATCGGCGCGGGGGGCGGGGTCGGATCAGCCATCAGAAAGCCTGCCCGATGGAGACGTAGACGGAGATACGGGATTCTCCCGGCTGGCGGTTGATCGGTGTGGCGACATCGAGCCGCATCGGGCCGAAATTGGTGTAGAAGCGACCGCCTATGCCGACGCCGAAGCGCCAATCGTCAAAGCGTGGCACCTGGCTGGTATAGACCTGGCCGCCATCGATGAAGCCGACGATGCCATAATCGCCGAAGCGATAGCGCACTTCCGCTGCGGCCTCGACGAGGCTGCGGCCGCCGATCGGCCGGGCATCGGGATCCTTGGGGCCGAGTTCCTGATAGCCAAAGCCGCGCACCGATCCGCCGCCGCCGCCGTAGAAGCGCCGCGAGGGTGCGATCTGCTCACGCGCCGCGCCGCCGATCATACCGACGCGCGCGCGGCCGGCCAGCACGAAGCCGTCCGAGATGGGATAGTAGCCCGTGCCTTCCAGCAGCGCGCGGGCGTAGGTCTGTGCGCCGCTGCCCAGCGATGCCTCTGGGGAGAGCCAGGCCGAGATCCGGAAGCCACGGGTCGGGTCGAGCAGGGAGTTGGATGTGTCGAACGTCACCTGACCCGGCAGCGCCGCGACATAATAGGTCCGCCGCCGCAGCTCACCGGCGTCGAAATTATAATCCTGCTCGTTGGAGCCGAGCAGCTCGAAGCCGAAATTATAGGTCAGCCGCTTCTGCCAGATGGGCGTGCTTTCGTAGGCGATGCGGCCATAAAGACGGCCCGTGAACGCCTCGAACGCGTCGAAATTGCTGTGCCGGGCATCGATACCCAGTTCCACGCTGCGGTCCCGCTTGCCGGCATTCGAGCGACGGAAGGAGACGCCGAGGCCTTGCTCCAATGTGCCGGCCGTACCCTGAACAATGAGCGCGCCCTCGGGTGGGAACATGTTCCGGTGCGTCCAGCTCCCCTCGACCTTGACGCCCTGGCCCGTGCCATAGCCGGCTTGGGCGGCGAGGGTGCGGGCGGGGCCGGCCTCCTGATTGACGACGAGGGTCGCATAGTCCGTGCCGTCGCCCGCGGGCTCGCCGCTCGGGCGGGGCGTCACGGATCCCACGGAGAGCAGGCCGGTGGCGATCAGCGCCTGGCGAAGATCATCGATCTTGCGGCTGTCATACAGCTCCCCTTTGCGGAAGCGGGCGATCTTCTGGATATGGTCCGGCTCGAACACCGGCTTCTCGCCCTCGACCACGATGTCGCCGAAGCTGCTGCGGGGACCGGGGGTGATCGGCAGCGTGTAGTCGCCGGCCTCCGTCTCCGGATCGAGCACGATATCGCGCTGGCCGACATTCACGAACGGATAGCCGTTCTCGGGCAAGGTCACGGCGATATTGGCTTCCGCGCCGAGAATGCGTTCGGCCACGATGGGGTCGCCGCTGCGGGGCCGGAAGGCGCGCGTAATGAGGTCCTCGGGCTGTACTGGCGTCGCATCGAAACGGATCTCGCCAAGATGATAGCGCGGGCCGGGGGTGGCCTGCAGGATGACCGTGATCGGTCCCTTGCTGTCCTGCTCGGGAAGCTCTAGCGAACCCCGCACCGTGGCATCGAAAAAGCCCTGCGAGGAGAGGATATCGACCAGCAATTTCTGGTCTTCCTCCAGCCGGGCATTGATCATGGCGCCATTGTCGGCCTTGCCATCGCCATCTTCGAGGGCGGAGAGCGACTTGAACTGGCTGACAATGTCCCCGCCATCGACGGGCAGCACCGGGCCGGCACCGTCCAGCGCGGAGAGACCCTCGATCTTGTAGCTGTAGCGCAGCGAAGGGGCGGGCCCCTCGTCAGCCTCGGTATACTGGCTCTCATCGAAGGTTTCGACATCGAAGGCGTTGAGCGGGGTGAGAGGCCGGTCGAGCTCTTCATCCAGTTCCGGCGGAGCAGGCAGGCCCTCATCCGCCGTCGATTGTTCGGTGGGGGTCGGCTCGGCGCTCACGCTGGCATCTCGGCCGGTGCTGGCCGCGCGCCGGTCTGCCTCGGCTTCCCATGCCTGGACGCTGCCAAGGGGCGCGCTTTCATCGATCGGCGGAATGCTGGCGTCGAACTCTTCGTCTGAAATGACCGGCTCAACAGGAGCCCCGTCTGAACTCCGCATCGGCTGCGTCTGCTCGGTCGCTGGGGTCTGGGCCTGTGCGGGATGGGCGAGCAGGCACAGCATCCCGGCACTCGCCAGCAAGCTTCCACGCCAGGCTTTTCCAAAGTTCTGCGTGCTTGGCTTCAAGCCTGCCTTCGGTAATCTTAGTCGCAACGACGGCTCCCCTGTCGCGATTGACGCGACGTCCGCGAGCCTTGAGGCTCCCCGTCATGATAATGCTGCGGCGGCGATATGGTTTCTGGCCTCGAACGCGGGAAGCGAAATTCTGCCCCGCTTATCGGCAGTTATCGGTCAGACCGCGCGCGCCTTGGCTCGTCGTCAGGCTCGGCGTGCACAACCTGGGGCGTGAGGCGCGAGAAGCGCTCGATCTCGCAGGCGGAGCCATTGCGAGCATGCAGCATGTCCCGTCCGGCGCACAGCACCCCATCCTTGTCGGGCGAGATGTAGAAGCCGGAATAGAAGTCCGCCGCCCGGCAGGCCCGCCCCAGATGGGCGCGGTAGCGCTCGGTGTTGCTCACCACCATCGTCACGCCATCGGCATGCGTCACCACCGCTGCGCGGATCAGGTTGAGCGGCAGGCAACGCGGGCCGCGGCCTTCCTTCCACTGGATGACCGGCGGCGCCGGTGCGGCTGTCCGGGGTTGCGCCGGCATCGTCGGGATGCGGATGATCACTCGCTGTTCGATGGAGAGCTGGGCGAGCTGGACCTGCTCCATGCGCGCCATGCGGCTCATCTCCGGGCCCGCCAGGCGCTGCTCGGCCTCTACGGCCTGCGATGCTCCCAAAAGCAGGAGCGGCAGCAAAATGGTTGGCGACGATGCTGGCAATGAACTGACCCCAGGGTAGGAAAATGCCCTAACCCTTACCGCTTGAACAGCCGATTAATTGTATGATCAACAACGAAGACGCGCGCTTCGCAAGCATTTTTGCGCGCCGATGGTGGCCATACGGCGGCGCAGAGGGCATATAGGCGGGCATGATCTCCGAGACAGTTCTGGACGCCTTTCGTGCGATTGCCGGCCCCCGTGGCCTGATAGAGGATCGCGATCTGATCGTGCCTTGGCTGGGTGACTGGCGCGGCAAATATCATGGCGATGCGGTCGCCATTTTGACCCCGCGCTCCACGCAGGAGGTGGCCGCGATAGTCCGCTGCGCGCACGATCATGGCGTCCCCTTGGTACCGCAGGGCGGGAACACCTCCATGGTCGGCGGCGCGACGCCCCCGGCCGATGGCAGCGCCCTCATCCTCTCACTCCGCGCGATGAACCGGATTCGCGCGATCGATCCTGCCGCCAATCTTGCCGTGTGCGAGGCGGGCGTCATTCTCTCGACGCTGCATGAGGCGGCAGCGGCGGTCGGCCGGCGGTTTCCGCTGAGCCTGGGCGCCAAGGGATCGGCAACGGTTGGCGGGCTCGTCTCGACCAATGCCGGCGGGACGCAGGTGCTGCGGCACGGGACGATGCGCGCGCTGGTGGAGGGTATCGAGGCAGTGCTGCCGGATGGATCGATCCACGATGGGATTGCCGCGCTCAAGAAGGACAATCGCGGTTACGATCTCAAGCAGCTGCTCATCGGGGCGGAAGGAACGCTGGGGATCGTGACTGCTGCGAGTCTCCGTCTGGTGCCGGCCATTGCCGATCGGGCCGTGGCCTGGGCTGGTGTGGAAGACCCCGTGCAGGCGCTGGCGCTGCTGCGATTTCTCGAGCGGCGTCTGGGGTCCGTCGTCGAGGGATTCGAGGTCATGGCGCGCGATACGCTCGGCCATGTGCTCGATGTGATCCCCGATACCCGCGCGCCGATCGAAACCCGAACGCCGTGGAACGCGCTAATCGAGGTGGATCTGGACGCGGCCGACGAGGAAGAGAGCGCGGCTGCCCGGCTGGAGGCTGCTCTGGCCGAGGCCTTCGAGCAAGGTCTGGTCGTCGATGCGGCCATCGCCGCCAGCGAGGCGCAGGCCGAAGCGTTCTGGAAGCTGCGGGAAAGCGGATCGGAGGCGGAGCGGGCGCAGGGGCCTGCGCTGCAGTTCGATGTGAGCGTGCCGATTGCGGACATGCCCCGCTTCATGATCGAAGCGGCAGCGGCGTGCGAGGCGCGGTTCCCGGGGGCGACGGCTTCGTCCTTCGGGCACCTTGGCGACGGCAATGTGCACTTCCATGTCCGCGCGCCGGCCGGCACCGGCCCAGGGCAGGGGGCGGACTGGCTCGGCTCGCACGGAGAAGAGGCGACGCGCTTCGTCAACGACATCGTCGTCGCGATGCACGGATCCATCTCGGCCGAGCACGGGATCGGCCAGATGAAGATCGCGGAGTTTGCGCGTCTTACGCCACCCGCCCAGCTGAATGCGGTGCGGGCGATCAAGCGGGCGTTCGATCCACAGGGCCTATTCAATCCCGGCAAGCTTGTGCCCCTTGCCTAGGCCCGAGCGGCCCTTTATGGCCGGGCGTCATTCAGCCGGCCCATCGGGAACGGGCTGATCCATGTCCGTTTCAGGAGACCGATGTCATGGCCAGCGCGCCACAAGCCCAGAATTTGCCTCTGCTTTACAACGATCTGGTGCCGCTCAATGTGGAGCAGCACGGCAAGTACACGCTGCGCAACTATGACACCGCGCCGCATATCGTGGGCGTCCACGCCGTCCCGCTGACGCTCGACGAGTTCGCGCAGGCCCAGCGTTTCCTGCCGATCGTCTTCTCCAGCGGCCCCAATCCCGTGCCGCTGGCGCTGATGGGCCTCAACGAGGGCGTCAACACGCTGGTCGACAGCGAGGGCAAGCTGCGCCGCGAGGACGGCTATGTTCCCGCCTATATCCGTCGCTACCCCTGGATGCTGGTGCGCCTGCGTCCGGATTCCGACGAGCTGTCGCTGTGCTTCGATCCGACCAGCGAAATCGTCGGGGAGTATGAGGACGGTCGTCCGCTCATCGAAAATGGCGAGGCCAGCGAGCTGACCAAGGAATTGCTCGCCTTCTGCCAGCAGTTTGAGGAAGCGGCGATGCGCACCGGCCAGTTCGTCAAGGAACTGCAGGAGCAGGAGCTTCTGATGGACGGCGAGCTGAGCATCCAGATTCCCGATCAAGAGCAGCCCTTCGTTTATCGCGGCTTCCAGATGGTCAACGAGGAAAAGCTGCGCGAGCTGCGCGGCGATCAGCTGCGCAAGTTCAACCAGAGCGGTGCGCTTCCGCTCATCCATGCGCATCTGTTCTCGCTGCAGGGCATGCGCGAGCTGTTCTTCGCTCAGCGTGCCCTCGGCCTCGGGCCGGTGCCGGCCTACCAGATCAGCTAAATCACGCCCTTCGTTCAGCCGCTCGATTTTTTCGGCGGGGCGAGGCGATAAGTTGAAAAAATCATCTACCTCTTACGGCCCGGGCTTGAAAAGGCTCGGGCCGTGCCTTAACTTCAAAATACGTAATGGCTTGTTCCCCCTTTCGAGCCGTTGCGTGGGCGTCCCGCCCTTTCGGGACGTCTCCTCCCTGAACCTGGGCCACCCTGTGCATCGCACGGGGTGGTTTTTTATGGTTAAACGAAGATGGCTCGGGTTGCGCTATTCGGCCGCCAGCGGCCGGGCAAAGTCAATCAGCTCGCGCGAGAGATGCTCGGCCAATGTCACGAGAAGGGCCTGCACATCGGCAAGGCCAGGGCCGGGTTCGGCCATTGTCGCATTAAGATAGAGCGAGCGATCGAATTCGATCTGAATGGCGTGAACGTCCCGCTCGGGCCGGCCATGTCGCTCGAGAATATGGTTACCGGCATAGGGCGCGTTGATCGCAACCGGCAGCCGGTGCCGGCGAATGACGTCCGCACACAGGTCGGTCAGCCGATCCGTTGCGCTCCGCCCGAATCGGTCGCCGATCACCACGCGCGGAGTCGGTGTGTCGGCCGTGGTGGCCTTGAGCGGTGGCATGGAATGAATGTCGAGCAGCAGCGCGATGCCATAGCGCCGGCGCGTCACGTCAAGCGCAGCCGCCAGCGCGGCGTGGTAGGGGCGATGGACCTGCTCGATATGCTGGCACAGGGCGGCATAGGGCAGAGGATCGCGCCAGAGACCGCCCGTCGTCGCCAGCCGCTCAGGGATCAGGCCCAGGCCACCGCGCAATTTTGCGCTGCTTTGGCCACGAAAGCTCCATGGCGCCCCCTGGATGCCTCGCAGATCGACTTCCCGCTCGTCGCGATTGAGATCGATCAGGGCGCGCGGCTGGCGCGCGATCAGCACATGATGGGCTTGCTCGATGAGCCGTTCCACCAGCAGATCGGCATAGCGGTCCTCCAGCCCTTGCAACGCCTTTTGCGAAACGCGGGCCCGCGCGAGCAGGGCAGGGGAATAATCCCGCCCCGCGTGAGGGACGGCGAACACCAGAGGACCGCAATCACCGGCCACGCCGTAGTGATGAAACGCGTCATGACTCCGGGCAGGCTTGGGTCGCAATGGTCCTCCAAAGGGCCGCTTGCGGCTGCGAAATTTTCCGCAATTGGCCGCAACTGATGGAAATTCTTAATCGCTTTTCGCATAAAGCAAGGGGTGACGCCAAGGCCTATCAGGCTTTATGGCGGTGTGATCGACGAGTATCCCGGAGGCTTCGGCACGCGCATGTTTCGCATTTTGTTGGCGGAAGACGATGACTCGATGCGGCAGTATCTCGTCCGTGCGCTCGAACGTTCCGGCTATGAGGTCGTGGCGGTGGACCGGGGCACGGCGGCGGTGCCGATCATCGAGGCCGAGCATTTCGATCTGCTGCTGACCGACATCGTGATGCCGGAAATGGACGGCATTGAGCTGGCCCAGCATGTCGCGTCCGTCTCGCCGCATACGCGCGTGATGTTCATCACAGGCTTTGCAGCGGTGACCCTGCGCGCGGGGCGCGTCGCGCCGGAAGCCAAGGTTCTCTCCAAGCCGTTTCACTTGCGCGATCTGGTGATGGAGGTCGACCGAATGTTCAATCGCACCAGCGCGGAGAACCTTCTCTGATATTTGCGCTTGCGCCGCCCTCGCGCGTTGCGTAAGGGCCTCTCCTCTCAAGTGGGCGTGTAGCTCAGTGGTAGAGCACTGTGTTGACATCGCAGGGGTCGCAAGTTCAATCCTTGCCACGCCCACCATGGAAAACCCCGCCAGGTTCAACGACTTGGCGGGGTTTTTCTATGCTTGTCGCGCCGCTCCGAGAGGCGCTGCGACAGGAATGCTCCTTCGCTAAATGGTGACTCCGGCAACGGGGGCGGAATTGATCTCACCCACATCATTCGGCTCTGCGCCCTCGGTCGGCAGACGGTCTCCCAGGATCGCCTGCGGGGTGCCGATCCAGAGCGCGTCCTCCAGATGATCGAGCCGCTGGTTCAGCGTATTGGGATGAATGAGGATGCTCAGTCCGCCGTGGTTGAGCATCAGCCAGGGCACCAGCGTGTCGAACAGGCTGCAGGCGAAGGCGATCTGGAACATGGATTGCGTGTGCGGCCCGACCAGCCGATCGTGCCAACGCCCCAGCCGAACGGAAAATCGATCGGACAAGCCCGCGCGCAGGCGCTCCGCCACCGGGCGCGTCGCGGCATCATAATAAATATGCGCATGATAGCTGCCGATCTCGGCGATCTGGCGGGGGCGGGGCGTGGAGTCCTGAATGTGCATGGCGTGTCCTGTCTGTGGTGCCTAGTTGGCGATCGGGAGCGATCTCTGCAAGCAGGTGGAGGATCATCGGTCTGTGGGCGCGCGCTGGCGGTAGGCTTTGCGCCGGTGAGGCGCTAAGGAGCCTTTCTGTATGGCGGTCCATGCCGCTGTCGGTCACGCTTCGCGCAAAACAAAGGAGAGCAGCCCCGTGAGCCAGAAGATCGATACCCTCGCTGTCCATGCCGGAACCGAGCCCGACCCGACCACCAAGGCGCGGATCACGCCGATCTACCAGACCGCATCCTATGTGTTCGACGATGCTGATCACGCCGCGCGCCTGTTCGCGCTGCAGGAGTTCGGCAACATCTACACGCGAATCATGAACCCCACCAACGGTGCGCTGGAAGGCAAGATTGCCGCGCTTGAGGGCGGTGCTGCCGCGCTGGCCGTGGCCTCGGGTCATGCCGCGCAGTTCCTGGCGTTCCACACGCTGCTCGAAGCCGGCGATCACATCGTCGCGGCCAAGAAACTCTATGGCGGCTCGCTCAACCAGATCGGTCATAGCTTCAAGAAGATGAGCTGGGGCTCGACCTTCGTGGATGCGGACGATCCGGCCAATATCGCCGCGGCGATCACGGACCGCACGCGCGCCGTGTTCATCGAGAGCCTCGCCAATCCCGGCGGCGTGGTGCAGGATATCGGGGCGATCGCGAAGATCGCGCACGACGCCGGCATTCCACTGATCGTGGATAACACGCTGGCGACGCCTGTGCTGTGCCGCCCGATCGAGCATGGCGCAGACATCGTGGTGCATTCGGTCACCAAGTTCCTCAACGGCCATGGCAATTCCATCGGCGGCGTGATCGTGGACGCCGGCAAGTTCGATTGGGTGAAGTCCGGCAAGTTCCCTGCGCTGACCCAGCCGAACGACTCCTACCACGGCGCCGTGCTGAGCGACGCGGTAGGACCGATTGCCTTCATCATCGCCTGCCGGGTGCTGGGCCTGCGCGATCTGGGGCCTGCGCTGGCGCCGATGAATGCCTTCCTCGCGCTCACTGGCATGGAAACCCTGTCGCTGCGCATGGAGCGGCATTGCGATAACGCGCTGGCGCTGGCGCGGTGGCTCCAGAAGCATCCCAAGGTCGAGTGGGTGCGCTATGCCGGTCTGCCGGACGATCCCTATCATGCGCTCGCGCAGCGCTATCTGGGCGGCAAAGGCGGCGCCGTGTTCACCTTCGGCGTGAAGGGTGGGCGCGAGGCTGGCATCAAGCTCGTCTCCGGCGTCAAGCTGTTCAGCCATCTGGCCAACATCGGCGATACCCGCTCGCTGATTATCCACCCTGCTTCGACCACCCATAGCCAGCTGTCAGAGGCGGAACTGGTCGCAGCTGGCGCCGGGCCGGACGTGGTGCGCGTGTCGGTTGGCATCGAGCATATCGATGACATCATCGCGGACATGGCGCAGGCGCTGGACGCGCTCTGAGGATGGCAGCCGGGCACGGAGGCGGGGCGGCATGACGCTTGGCTTCTCCGTGCCCGATCTGCTGGCCGCCGCGCGAATGGGCCGGGCGATGACCATGGGCCTGCGCCGCGTGCCGGAGGAGGACTGGCTCTGGCCGGACTTCGACCGCGCCGCCCGCGCCGCCGTGTTCGATGCGCACCCGGCGGCGGTGCAGACGCTGCCCGGTGCCTATGGCGCCATCCGCGAACTCGGCGCGATGGTCGGCATTTCAGGAGAGCTGGTCGATATCGCGCGCGGCTGCTGGGAAGATCTGTGCATCATGCAGCAGGCGGAGCCTGGCGGGCCGTGGCAGCTTACCGCCGCTGCGGTGGGCTTCCCGACCGACTGGCGCATTGCGGACAAGATCCGCCGACCGATGGCGCAGATCCATGCGCCCATCCATGGCTATGCCGAGCAATTGGCGCCCGGTGTCGATCATTTCATGAATGGGCTGAAAGCGGGGCCAATTTTCGCGCGGGCCAACTGGTTCATCGTGCCGTCCATGGAGTGGCGCTATCTCCCGACCGTCGATGAGGCCGCCGCGTTTGCGCATGTCACGCCGGACAATGCCGGGCAGACGCTGATCGTCCGCTGCGAACGGCAAACGCTGAGGCGCCTGCCGGAGAGCCGTGCCATCCTCTTCACCATTGGCATCGCTCGAGAGCGGCTGGGCGATCTGCAGGGAGAATGGCCTGTGCGGCTGAGCGCGGCGCTTGCTGCGATGCCCGCCGACGAACAGGCGCGGCGGCTGGTCGGGCGTTATGCGGATGCGCTCAGGCGCTATGCGGATGCCGCCAATGGCAAGAGTGGCTTTTCAAGCGGCTCGGCCTAAGGCAGAGGGGCAGGCTATGACACAGCTTTCATCCGCAGCCGCGCCGGTGACCACCGCCCCCCGCACCGACTGGACGCGCGAGGAAATCGCCGCGCTGTTCGATCTGCCGTTCATGGATCTGCTCTATGAGGCGCAGGGCGTGCATCGGGCCAATCATCCGCGCAACGAGGTGCAGCTCTCGACGCTGCTCTCGATCAAGACCGGCGGCTGCCCGGAGGATTGCGGCTATTGCAACCAGTCCGTCCATGCAGAGACGGGCCTCAAGGCCACCAAGCTGATGGACGTGCGCGCCGTGCTGCAATCCGCCGCGCAGGCCAAGGATGCCGGCTCGGGCCGCTTCTGCATGGGGGCAGCCTGGCGCAACCCCAAGGACCGCGACATGCCCGCCCTCATCGAGATGGTAAAGGGCGTGCGCGAGATGGGCATGGAAACTTGCATGACGCTGGGGATGCTGACGCCCGGTCAGGCGCAGATGCTCGCCGAGGCAGGGCTGGATTATTACAATCACAACATCGACACCGCGCCGGAAAAATATGGCGAGGTGATCACGACGCGCAGCTTTGCCGACCGGATCGAGACGCTGGAAGCCGTGCGCTCTGCCGGGATCAACGTCTGCTGCGGCGGCATTGTGGGCATGGGCGAGACGCGAGAGGATCGCATCGGCTTCATCCACGCGCTGGCGACGATGCCGCATCCGGAGAGCGTGCCGATCAACGCGCTGGTCCCGGTGAAGGGCACCGTGCTCGGCGACATGCTCGCCGATACGCCGCTCGCCAAGATCGACGAGATCGAGTTCGTCCGCACGGTGGCGGTGGCGCGGCTCGCCATGCCGCAGGCGATGGTCCGCCTTTCAGCGGGGCGGGAGAGCATGAGCGAGGCCTGTCAGGCGCTCTGCTTCATGGCTGGGGCCAACAGTATCTTTACCGGCGACAAGCTGCTCACCACACCCAATGCCGGCGACGACAAGGATGGCGCGCTGCTCGCCAAGCTCGGCATCGCGGCGATGCAGGCTGCGCCGCATGGTCATCTGGAAGAGGCCGCCGAATAAAGCAGGCCCCGTTCGGCGCGGCGTCGTTTACCCGCGCCGGGCGTTGTCCGACCGGGACAGTTGACGGCCCGCAACGAGCGTCTGGCTGACGAACAGCACCACGAAAATCACACCCACGCCGCCCACAATCATGTCGAACGGCGAGATGGCCGGTGCCCGGGTGGGGTCGGTGAGCATCATCCCAATGGTCATACCGATCAGCACGAAGCGCAGCTCCGTCGGCCCGGCAATGCCGTAGGAGAGCTTGAACTCACCCATCACCCGCGCCGCGAGATAGGCGTGGATGGAGAGCAGCAAATAGCCGACGACCGCGAACATCGCGACATCCACCCGCACATAGGGGCTGAACCCCATGCCACCCAGAATGAGCAGCGTGACGATCCCGTCGCAGCTATGGTCGATGAAGTAACCGTAGGATGGCCGCTCAATGTGGCGATAGCGGGCGAGGCTGCCATCCAGCGAGTCGCCGAACCACTGCATCACATAGCCCGCCATGGCCAGCCACAGCCATTGGTCGCCAAAGCTGCTGCCGGCATAGCCGACGAAGGTCGCAAGCCCGCCCACCACGCCCAGCGTCGTGAGCATATCGGGCGTGACCCAGCGGGGCATGATGCTGCACAGCCAGTTCAGCAGACGTCTCTCCGGCGCCGCAAGCAGGTTGTTTTGAATCCTGTTCACGGCTGGCGCTGGTCTGTTGGGGCTATGCTGCATCATCTCTCCGCGGCGTTCTGGGGCGGCCGTCATAAAAGGGTCATACACGATATTCCAGCGATGATCCCGAATTCCTGCCCCGGCGCGGGACATATGTTGCTGGAACTGCGACGGATGCCACAGCGTCGCCCACGCACAATCTCGTTGACGGCCCCCGCGCAGGGGCATAGCGCGCGGCCATGGCAGCCAAACCAGCGCAGTCGAAGGAAGCAGCACGCCTGCGCCTCTATCTGCTGAGCATCATGCTCGACATGCTGGTGCTCGGGCTGGCCTTTGCCTTGGCCAATCTTCTGGTACTGGGGTCCCTCATCGGCGAGCCAGGCAAGCCGCATGGCTTGGTGATGGCGGCGATGATCGTGCCCGTCTACGTGCTCATTGCCGTGCATGGCGGCGTCTACGGGATAAGGATGATCGGCAATCGCCGGGCGAGCGCCGCCAAGGCGGTATGGTCGCTTGCGCAAGCGGTGATGCTGACCCTGTTCATCATCTACCTCGGCAAGATCGCCGAGCAGTTGTCGCGCCTGACCTTCATGGTCGGCCTGGCCTTGTCTGCCGGCGGGCTGATCGCGGTGCGTCCGCTGATCGACCGGCTGGCAATCTGGCTGGTCGGCGCGGTGCCGCACATCACGGTGCTGCTGGTGGATGGCGTCGAGATCGAAACGCCGCGCGAAGCCTGGCGGGTGGATGCGCAGGCGATCGGCTTCGATCCCACCGCGCGGGATGCCAAGATGGCCGAGCGCCTCGCCGATGGTGTCGGCGGCGCCGAGCGGGTGGTCGTCGCGTGCCCGGCCGAGCGGATCGCGGACTGGCGCATCGCGCTCACCTCCCTGTCCGCCAAGGGAGAAATCCTGGTGCCGGAAATGCGCCAGTTCGTGCCCGCGAAAGTGAGCGCCTTTGCCGATCATCCGACGCTGGTGGTGGCCGGTGGACCGCTGCTGTTCCGGGACCGGTTGTTGAAGCGGCTGTTCGATCTGGCGATCTGCGTGCCGGCGATCCTGGCGCTCTCGCCGATCCTGATTTTCGGCGCGTTGGCGGTGAAGCTCTCGGGGCCGGGGCCGATGTTCTTCCGCCAGCAGCGGCTGGGGCGCGATGCGCGACCGTTCATGATCCTCAAATTCCGCACTATGCATATGGCGCTGAGCGACCTCAAGGCGGACAAGCTCACCGAAAAGGACGATCCGCGCGTGACCCGCATCGGCGCCTTTTTGCGGCGCACGAGTATCGATGAACTGCCGCAGCTTTTCAATGTGTTGAAAGGCGACATGAGTATCGTCGGACCACGCCCTCACGCTCCGGCGGCGAAGGCGGCGCAGAGCCTCTATTGGGAGGTCGATGAGCGCTATTGGGCGCGCCATTGCATCAAACCGGGCATGACCGGCCTGGCGCAGGTGCGTGGCCATCGCGGCCCGACCGACCGGCACGAGGATCTCATCAATCGGCTCCAGTCCGATCTTGAATATGTGACCAACTGGTCGATCTGGCGGGATTTGCGGATAATTGTCGCGACGCTGCGGGTGCTGGCGCATGACAATGCATTCTGAGGATGGGCGTTTTGCAGAGGGGCGTTGTACTCCTGCGAAAGCAGGAGCCCAGGGCGGCAAAGTTCATCTGCTGCGCCCTGGACTCCTGCTTTCGCAGGAGAACAGGGAAGCCCGGAGGGGACACATACGATGACGCCCGTCGATGTGATCCTCGCCCTCATCATCGTGCTATGTGCGGTGCTGTTGGTCTGGCCGTTCCTCATCTATCCGCTCATCCTGCGGCTGCTGCCGACCAAGCCGGTCGAGCAGGCGGGCGGCGCGGCCCCACCCACCGTCTCGCTGCTCTTCTGCGCTTATAACGAGGCCGCATCGCTGCCCGCGAAGATCGAGAATTTGCGCCTGCTGAAGGCGCGGCATCCGGGTTTGCAGGTTCTCGCCTTCGACGATGGCTCAAGCGATGGGACGGGCGACCTGCTGGCACTGGCTCAGGACGTCCTCACCCTGCTGCGTGGGCCGGGTCGCAGCGGCAAGGCGCACGGGATGAAGCAGCTGGCGGCCATGGCCACGGGCGACATCCTCGTCTTCACCGACGCCAATGTGCTGCTCGATGCGGACGCCATCGATGCGCTGCTGCCTTATTATGCCGATCCGCAGGTCGGCGGCGTGCTCGGCTCGCTGCATTATGATGGCGCGGATCGCAGCGCTTCGGCGTCTGTGGGCGCGCTCTACTGGCGGCTTGAGGAGCATCTCAAGGATCTCGAGTCGCGCACCGGCAATGTGATGGGGGCGGACGGATCGATCTTCTCTATCCGGCGCGCGCTCTATCCTGATTTCCCCGACAGCGTGCTGGACGATCTCACCGTCTCCATGGCCGTGGTCTTCGCCGGCCGCCGACTCATCAAGGCCAAGGACGTGATCGCCCGCGAGGCGATGGTGGCCCAGCGCGCGGACGAATATCGCCGCAAGGTGCGCATCGCCGCCCGCAGTTGGCACACGCACCGGCATTTGCGGCCGGGATTGCGGCGGATGAGCCGGCTCGACCGGTTCAAATATGGCTCGCGCAAGATTGTGCGCTGGTTCGGTGGCCTGTGGATCGCTCTGGCGGTGCTGGCGGCGCTGGCACTGGCCTGGCGGATCACGCCCGTTGCCGCAGTCGCGCTGGTCGCGGCCGGGCTGGTGCTGGCGATGCTGGGCGCGATGGCAAGACGCGGGCCGCTCGCGGCGATCTTCGATCTTTTGCTGGCCTATATGGCGACTTTGAAGGGCGTGCTGCTCGCCATGCGCGGGCAGACCTTCACGCTGTGGACGCCCGCCAAGTCCCGCGACTGAGGCCGTGCACGCAAAGATGTGCGGTTCCTCTCGCTTTCGGGGTGCAGCATTGTATAGGCTCGCGCCATGATCACCATGCAACGCGTGCGCAAGGCCGCAGGTAAGCATCTCTCGAGAGCCGAACTGGCCGTGCGGTCAGCCTTCGGCGCTGCGCGTGACCGGCACTGCCCGGCCTGCCGGCACGATGTGGTGGGCTTTTTCCGCTATGGCGACGAAGCCGAGTGGGGGTGCCTCGATTGCGGCGCATCGCCGCGCGAACGGCTGATGCACCATCTCCTCGATGAAGGCGTCATCACCCTGCCGGCCTGGAGCGCGGTGCTGCATTGCGCGCCGGGCGAGGCGAGCCTGATCGAGCGGTTCCGTGCCCATGCCGGCGATTATGTGCCCGCCGATATCGACCCCTCCCGCTATGCCGTCCCCGGCGTCCAGCGCCTCGACCTGATGGCGATGACCGACGAGTCGCGATACGACCGCATTTATGCCAGCCATGTGATGGAGCATGTGCCAGACGACGCGGTGGTGCTGCGCAATCTGCTGCGGGCGCTCAAGCCCGGCGGCGAGGCCTGGCTGCTCGTGCCGCTGTGGGATCGCCCCAGCGAGGATGGCCCGCCGGATCTCTCCGGCCGCGAGCGGGAGCGGCGCTTCGGCCAGTGGGACCATGTCCGCCAATATGGCCGTGACTTTGCCGAGCGCATCCGCGCGGCCGGCTTCGAGGTGGACCTGATTGATGCCGCGTCCCGCCCGCCCGAGGCGGTGAGGCGGGAGGCGCTGGCAGACACGCTGTTCCGCGCCCGTCGTCCGGCATGATGAGCCTGCGGGGGTGATGGCCGGCCTGATTGCGCTGGCGGGGCGTCTTGAGCGTCATTCCGGGCTGCTCGGGCTGGTGAAGCTGGGCAATGTGGCCCTCGCCATGCTGTGGGGCTTCGTCGTCACCTTCGTGTTCGTGCGAATTCTCCCCCTTGAGGAGTTTCGCGGCTTTCTGCTGCTGGTCGCCTTCGCCAACTTCACCGTGTCCGCCGAGCTTGGCCTGAGCGCCATCGCCTATGCCCGGTTGCGGCGCTTGCGGGTGAGCGGGGAGGGCGCGTTCGATCCCGCCGAGCTGGTCGCCCTGCTGTGGATTCTTGCTGGTCTCGTGGCCTTGGGCGCCGTGCTGATCGGTGGCGCCATCGCGACGGGCTGGCTGAAGACCGACTATCCGGCGCTGTTCATCACCTTCTATCTCGTCGCCGCCTTCAATCTGCTCACCCTGCTGGCGCGGCGGGCGCTGGCGGCGGTCGATCACAATCTCTGGTGGGAAGCGCTCGACAGCATCCGCCGTATCTCGGGCCTCGCGCTGCTACTGGCCGCGCTCGGGCCGCTGCCGATCCTTGAGTCGGTGCTCATTCAACTGGTCGTCGCGCTCGGGGTGCTGTGCGCCGGGCTTGCGACCTTCCACGCGACATTGGCGATGCGGCGGCGCGACTGGATTGTGCTGGGGCCGGGGCTGGCGGCGGTGCGGGTGCATTATCTCTCCGATTTCGGCCACACCGGCCTTCTCACGCTGTGTGATGTCGGCGCCTATAACGCGCCCTATTTCACCATCGTCGCGGTGACGCCGGACCCACGGCCGCTGCTGCTCTTCGATCTGGTGTTTAAGCTGTCCCGCTCGCTGTCCGCCGTCATTCGCGCTCTTGCGGAGACGGTTCTGCCCGGCCTGACGCGCGCGGCCTATCAGGGCGATGGGGCCGGCGTGCGGCGCGCTGTCCTGCGCTGCCTTGGGTGGTCGCTGGGCGCCACGATGGCAGGCAGCATCGGACTGCTGATTGCGGGAAAGCTGGTCGCCCACATCATATTCGATGGCAATCTAGACCTGCAATATTCTGAAATTGCGATGATGATTGCGCTGCTCTTTGGCCTCAGCCTCATTTGCGTCTCGGTCTATCTGCAGTGGGGACTGGGGCGGTTCGGGGCCTTGCTGCGGCCGTCGATGCTGCTGTTGCTCGGCAGTGCGCTGGCGGTTCCGCTCGCCATACCCATGCATGAGAGCCTCGGCTGGACTCTCTCCGCCGGGTTTCTGGCTCTCTACGCCGCTGTTCATGTTTCGCTGGGGCTGGTTCATGGGCGTATGCTGATGCATCTGACGGTAGCGCGGGGCACAAAGGCGCAGGCAAGGGGCAGCGTGTGAAGATTTCGATGATCGATCCCTCGCTGTTCACGCCGCGCTATGATGATGGGCTGTGCGAGGCGCTGGCCGCGCGCGGCAATGACGTGACATTGATCGGCCGGCCGATGCGCGAGACGGATGCCATTGTGCCCAAGCGCTACCGCTATGAGCCCCGCTTCTTCCGCATCGGCGAGCGGCTGCGGCCGGTGCTGGGGGATGGCCGCGTCGGGCAGATCGCCAAGGCCGCCGATTATGCGCTGGATGCCCGGCTCGGCCGTCTAGGCTCGCTGGCGGGCGATGTGGCGCATTTCCAGTGGCTGCCACTGGCGATGGTGGACAAGATCCTGCTCGATCGGCTGGCGGGGCGGACAGCGCTGGTCCACACCGTCCACAATGCGCGCCCGTTTCATGGCGAGGATCGCTCGGGCGTACAGGGGCGCGGCTATGAGGCGCTGCTGCGGCAGTTCGATCTGCTGATCGTCCATGGCGAGCAGACGCGCGAGACGCTGCTCAAGCAGGGGATCGACCCTGCCGACATCGCGCTGGTGCCGCATCCGCCGATGACCTTGCGAGAGGCAACGGCGGAGGATCTGGCCGCCGTCCCGCGCGGAACCGTGCCACGCATTCTCTTCTTCGGCACGATTCGGCCCTATAAGGGCTTGGATCTGCTCGTGCAGGCCTGTCTCGATCTCTGGCGGGACGGGCTCGTCTTCGAGCTGGCGATTGCCGGCAAGCCGTTCATGCCGGTCGAGGCGTTTCTGCAGGCCATTCATGGCGGCGGCTTTAGCGAGCGGCTGGTGACCGATCTCGGCTTCCTCACCGAGCATCGGCTCGATGCGCATCTGCGTGCGGCGGACATTCTGGCTTTTCCCTATCGCGAGATCGATTCGAGCGGTGCCTTCCTCTCCGCGCTGCGCTATGGCGCCGCCATGGTGACCAGCGATGCCGGCATGTTCGGCGATCTTCCCGATGCCGTGGCGACGCGCTTTCCGGCGGGCAATGCCCCGGCGCTGGCCGTGGCCCTGCGCCAGCTCATCGTCGATGCGCGCCGTCGGCAGGAAGCGGGCGAGGCCGCGCGCGCTCATGGTCAGGTGATGACCGGATGGGATGTCGCCGCCGCGCAGACGCAAGAGGCCTACCAGATCGCGCGTGAGCGCTTCGCGGCCAGAACCGGCCGCTCGACCGCGGAGAGCGCGGCATGATCGACCTGCGCCGCTACCGCCGCGAACTGCGCGACCGCTGGCTGGCCGTGCGGCTGGGCCTTGTCGGCCGCCAGCATCAATATGGCGAGATCGTCTCGCTGCGCCGGCTCATTGCGCATTTCGGCATCGATTGCGTGATCGATGTCGGCGCCAATGCCGGGCAATATGCCACCATGTTGCGCAAGGATGTCGGCTTTCGCGGCACGATCCTCTCGTTCGAGCCGCACCCCGAGGTCTGCGCGAAGCTGGTGGAGATCGCCGGCAAGGATGCACGGTGGCACGTCCATAATATCGCCCTGTCGGATCGAGACGGGGAGGCGACCTTCCACCTGATGGCGGCGGACCAGTTCAGCTCGCTCAATGCTCCGCAGGATGGCCTTGAGCAGATTTTTGCCGAGCGCAACAAGGTCACGCGCACCGTCCATGTGCCCTGCGCCCGGCTGGATACGCTGCTGCCCGATCTGGAGCCGGCGCGCGATGCCAAGGCAATTCTGCTCAAGATGGATACGCAGGGGCACGACGCGCAGGTCTGGTCCGGGGCCAGCGCGGTTGCTGCGCGCATCACCGCCGCGCAGACCGAATTGTCGGTGCGCCCGCTCTACGATGGCGCGACGGACTATCGCACGATGATCGCGCTTCTGGAGCGCGGCGGCTTCGTGCCCAATGCCGTGTTCGCCAATAATAAAGGCCATTTCCCGTTGCTGGTGGAAATGGACGGCCTGTTCATTCGCGCAGATCTGGCGCGTGAGGGCAATGTCCCGATCGTCTGACCCGCAGCGCGGGCGCCCGCTGGCTCTCGCAACGGCGCTGGTGGCGGGCGGTCTGCTGTGCCTCGCGCTGAGCTGGGGCACCTGGATGTGGCATTTGCGCGGCCAGCCCGGCCGGAGCATTTCCGAATATCTGTTCGCCCGGCAGGATATGTGGATGCTGGACGCGCAGGCATTTGGCCTTTTGGTCGCGGGTTTTATCGTCGGTCTTCGGGTGCCGCGCGGTCGGCTGGCTGACCAGCGCGTAAGTGGCGGCACCTTTGCCGGGAGGGCGCTCGTTCCCGCCGGCATCCTCCTCGTCGTTCTGCTCGCCTGGCTGGGGCGGACGTGGGTTTTCCATGGCTACAGCGTTTCGCGCGACGAGGTGATGGTCGAGCTGACGGCAGGCGCGCTCGCCCACGGTATGATCGGCTGGCCGATTCCCGAAGCCTGGCTGGAATTCCGCCATGCCATGCAGCCGGAATTCTACAGTCCCTACGGTTCGGATACGCATTGGACGTCGATCTATTTGCCGGTCCATGCCGCAATCCGCAGCCTGTTTCAGCGCGTCGGGCTGGCCGATCTCGCCGCCCCGGTGACCCTCGGCGCGGGCCTCGTCGCGCTCTGGCATATCGCGCGGCGCCTCAACCCGGATCGGCGCGATGCTGCGCTGGTGACGATGGTTATGGCGCTCACCTCCGCGCAATTGCTCGTCACCGGCATGACGCCTTATGCGATGACGAGCCATTTCGCGTTCAACATGATCTGGCTGGCGCTGGTGTTGCGCGGCGGTGCATTGGGACATGGACTGGCCGCATTGGTCGCGATTCTGGCCGCCGGGCTGCATCAATGGCACTTCCCGCTGCTGTTCATCGCGCCGTTCATCCTGTGGATGGCCGCCAATCGCCGCTGGGGTCCGGCGCTGTTCCATATCTGTGTCGCGCTCGCTCTGATGGTGATCTGGGCCCGGCTCTGGCCGATGGCGCTGGCCGAGCTGGTCGGCCCCGCGCCGCCAAGCGATGTCCACCGCACCAACAGCATCGTCGACAAGCTGATCAGCCTGTTCGGCCGGCTCGATGATCTACAGCCGCTGCTGAACATTTCGCGGCTGATCGCCTGGAACAATCTGCTGCTCCTGCCGCTCGCCGGCCTAGCAGTGTTGGGCGTGCGCTGGCGGAGTGTGTGGCGTGACGTGCCGGTGACTGTACCATTGCTGCTGGGCGTGGTCGCCGGGCTGTGCCTCGCGCTCTATCAGGGCTATGGCTGGGGCTTCCGATACATGCACGGGCAGATCGGTGCGCTCTGCCTCCTCGCCGGGCTGGGCTGGCGCGCCGTCGTACCGCGCGATGCGCGCTATGGCCGGGTGCTGCTGGTGGCCGGTGCTCTGTTCGCGCTGCTAGGTACGCTCTGGCAGGCGCGCGATACGGAGCGCTATGTGCGGGGCTATGCCAAGACGATGGCCGCCATTCGTGCGTCTGACGCCGATGTGGTGCTCGTCGATATTCGCGGCGGCTATTTCATGACCGACCTTGTGCGCTTTGGCGCCGATGGCGCGCCGGGCAAGCCGGTGGTGATGGCGCTGCAAATGCTGAAGGGCACCGATCTGGCGGCCCTGTGCGCACACTATGATGTGGCGGTGATGGATTTCCGGCAGTTCCAGCCGCTCGGCGTCTATCCGCTCTCCCCAATCTTCAAGGGCGATGACGGGATCGTCGCGCGGCGCGCCCATCTTGCGCGCATGGGCTGTGACCGGCCGGTGATCGACTCACCGGCCGGATAGTCTCAGCGCTTACTTGGTGAAGCCGGCGACGATCTCGAGCTTAACCTCGTCACCCACCATCGGCAGGCCGTAAGCAACGCCAAAGTCGCTGCGCTTGATCGAGCCGGTGGCGGTGAAGCCGACATTTTCCTTGTTACCCATGCCCATGCCGGCGCCATAGAAGCGTGCGTCGAGCGTCACCGGCTTGGTCACGCCGTTCAGCGTGAAGTTGCCGGTGATCTTGGCAGCCTGACCGTCCACGACGACGCTTGTCGAGACAAAGCGGGCGTCGGCCGGCGTCGGGCCGAAGAAGTCGGCGGCCTTGCCGTCCTTGCCGGCGCGCAGCAGGTGAGCCGTCAGGCCCGCGCTGGCAGTGGTGACCTTGGAGACGGGAATGGTCACATCCACCTTGGCCGCTGCAGGATTTTTGGGGTCGAGCTGGAGCGTGCCGGTGATGTCACCGAAAATGCCGAAATAGGGCGTGAAGCCCAGATGATCGACCTCCCACTTCACCAGCGTGTGGCCGGGATCGGCGGTGTAGGTGCCGCCGGAAATCGCGGCGGGGTCCGGCTTGCCGGGCTGTGCGACCAGCCCGCCGGTGATGCCGGCAAGAAGAAGAGCGGGAAGGGCAGCGTGAATGAGGCGCATATCTGTGTCTCCTGATCGTCTGCGAGGGGGATTGAGAACGATACGCCTTAGCATAGCGTACCGCTCGCCGCTGTCATCAGGGGAATGCAAGGGTGCGGCCCGGAGCGCGCCGGATTTACATCAGCGCATCGGCGAGCAGTTTCACGCCGAGCAGGATCATCAAGACATAGATCAGCACATAGAAGCGCTCGGGATCGACCTTGCGGACCAGCTTCACGCCCAGCATCGTGGAGATGAGGGCGAGTGGGATCAGCGTAGCGGTTGCGAGCAGATTGGCGTGGGTGAACTGGCCGAGCGCGGCATAGGCCGGCACCTTGATCCAGTTCATCACCGCAAAGGCGATGGCTGTTGTGCCGACGAGCGTATCGCGCGGCAGCTTGCGCGGTAGCACCCACATCTGGAAGGGCGGCGAACCGGCATGGGCGACGTGGCTGGTGAAGCCCGATGCGACGCCGAACAGCACGCCCAGCCATGCCGGGGAATTGGAGGGCAGGGTGATCGCATGGCCTCGCTCGACCCACAGGCGCTGCAGCCCGAACAGGATCGAGATCGCGCCGAGCACGCCCAGCACCACATCCGCCGAGACCTGCGCGGAGAAGAAATAGCCCAGCGCCACGCCAATGGTCATGCCGGGGATCATCACCGCGAGCACATGCCCATCCCAGGTGCGGCGGAACGCCCAGACGCCCACCACGTCCTGCACGATCAGGATCGGCAGCAGGATGGCCGCGGCGCGCACCGGATCGATGGCGAGCGCAAGAATGGGCATGGCCAGCGAGCCCGCACCGGAAAAGCCACCCTTGGCAAGGCCGGAAATCACCACGGCGACCACCGCGCACAGAATGTAGAGGGGATCGAGTGGCATGGGGATCGAGACCTCGGGCTTCGCGGCCCGGCAGGCGCGATGTGATCTGGCATAGCGCCTCGGTCGCCGCTCGACGCAAGTTTTTTCGCATCGCCCTCTTGAAACCTGCCGGGATATCTCCAAAATGCCGCCTGCGGACCGGGCCCCTCTGGCGCAGCGCTCAAACATGAGCGCCTCGCGATGTCGGACCGCATCGGGTGATACCGGTGCAGGTTCGGTTTTTCAGGCTCAGGCATCCAGTCATCCGATCACGTGCAAAGCACTTTGGAGGATGACGTTCATGAATATCTTCACGTTCAATCTGATGGTCCTGCTGCAACGCGTCGATGATGCGCTGTCCAGTGAACGCGGCAAGGCGCGGCCCGATGGTCGCCTCGTCGCGCGCTTGCGTCTGCGCCGCGATGTGCTGATGAGCCGGCTGCGGCGCTCGCTGGCCGGTCCCCGGGTACTGGGGGCCTAACGCATGGAAGTTCTGGATATTCTCTGGCTCGGCAAGCCGGCGTGGATGTGGCTCATGTTCATGGGCCTTGTGCTGGCCCTGCTGGTCTTCGATCTGGGCGTGCTGCACAAGGAGGAGAAGGAAATCGGCGTGCGCGAGAGCCTCGCCATGTCCGCCTTCTACATCACGCTTGGTCTGGCCTTTGGCGGCTGGATCTGGTGGCAGCTTGGGCCGACGGCGGGCCTGAATTACGTCACGGGCTTCGTGGTCGAGAAGAGCCTGGCGATGGACAATGTCTTCGTCATCGCGATGATCTTCACCTATTTCGGCATTCCGCGCCTGTACCAGCACCGCGTGCTGTTCTGGGGCATTCTCGGCGTCATCATCCTGCGCGCGATCATGATCGGCTTCGGTGCCGCCGCCGTGCAGCGCTGGGATTGGGTGCTGTATGTCTTTGCGGCCTTCCTCATCTTCACCGGCATCAAGATGTGGCGCAATGCAGAAGCCGAGTATGAGGTCGGCAACTCGCCCGTGCTGCGGTGGATCAAGCGCCGCTTCCGGGTGACGGAGGAACTGCACGGCAATCACTTCTGGGTGAAGCTGCCCGATGGCGCGACCGGGCGGACGGTGCGCTACATGACGCCGCTGTTCCTGGCGCTGCTGATGGTCGAGTTCGTCGACGTGGTGTTCGCGGTAGACTCGGTGCCGGCGATCTTCGCCATCACCACCGATCCGTTCATCGTCTACACCTCGAACATCTTCGCTATTCTGGGCCTGCGCGCGCTGTATTTCGCCCTGGCGGCGATGGTGCATCGCTTCCATTACCTCAAATATGCGCTCAGCCTGTTGCTGGTGTTCATCGGCTCCAAGATCGTCCTGGCCGATGCGCTCGGCATCGCCAAGATCCCGCCGGTGGTGTCGCTCAGCGTCACCTTCGTCATTCTGGCAGGCGGCGTGTTCTACTCCTTGTGGAAGACGCGCGGCGAGCCGGTGGTGGTGCCCAATCCGAGCATTACGAACGCGTGATGCGAACCAAAAAAACGCCTCTCCGCATGACGGGGAGGCGTTTTTGGTCTTATACCCCCTCAGCGCACGCTTACATGAGAGCCATGACGCTACTGCCGAGATCAGGTCCGTTACCGGAAGACTTCACCGTGCCGGACCTGTTGGCACCGGGCTTGCGGCTGGTCTTCTGCGGAACGGCGCTCGGACGCCAGTCTGCACAGGCGCGCGCTTATTATGCCAATCCGACCAATTTGTTCTGGCGCACGCTGCACGAGGTCGGGCTGACGCCGGAGCGGATCTCGCCGCGCGATTATCCGCGATTGCTGGATCTGGGCATCGGCCTCACCGATCTTGCCAAAGGCCATTTCGGCAATGATGCCGAGCTGCCGGCCGACGCGCTGGATGGGGCGGTGCTGCGCGAAAAAATGCTGCGCTATCAGCCCGCTGTCCTCGCCTTAACCAGCAAGGCCGGCGCCAGCCGTCTGCTCGATCGCCCGACGGGCCGGATCGCGCTGGGCGAACAGAGTGAGCGCATTGGGAGGACGCGGCTGTTCGTGCTGCCTTCGCCATCCGGCTCGGCGCGGCGCTATTGGAATATCGCGCCATGGCAGGCGCTGGCCGATCTGGTGAAGGACAGCGCGTAACAGAAAGGGCGGCGAACCAACGGTCCGCCGCCCCATCTCTGGACTGATTCCGGAAAAGGCTCAGTTCTTGGCCTGATCCACCAGCTTGTTGGCGCCGATCCAGGGCATCATGGCGCGCAGCTGGGCGCCGGTCTGCTCGATCGGGTGGGCGGCGGCGGCCTTGCGGCTGGCCTTCAGCTCCGGCTGGCCGGCGCGGTTGTCGAGCACGAAGTTCTTGACGAAGCGGCCGGACTGGATGTCCTCCAGCACCTTCTTCATCTCCCACTTGGTCTCTTCGGTGATGATGCGCGGACCGGTGGTGATGTCGCCATATTCGGCCGTGTTCGAGATCGAGTAGCGCATGTTGGCGATGCCGCCCTCATACATCAGGTCGACGATCAGCTTCACCTCGTGGAGGCACTCGAAATAGGCCATTTCCGGCGCGTAACCGGCTTCCACCAGCGTCTCGAAACCGGCCTGGATGAGGTGGGTCAAGCCACCGCACAGCACAGCCTGCTCGCCGAACAGGTCGGTCTCGCACTCTTCCTTGAAGTTGGTCTCGATGATGCCCGAGCGACCGCCGCCAACGCCCGAGGCGTAGGAGAGGGCGATGTCATGGGCATTGCCGGTCGCGTCCTGATGGACGGCGATGAGGCACGGCACGCCGCCGCCCTTCACATATTCGCCGCGCACGGTGTGACCCGGGCCCTTGGGCGCGATCATGATCACGTCGACATCTGCCGGCGGCTCGATGAGGCCGAAGTGGACGTTGAGGCCGTGCGCGAACGCCAGCGCGGCGCCGGGGCGCAGATTGCCCTTGATGTCGTTCTCGTAGATGGCGGCCTGATGCTCGTCGGGCGCGAGGATCATCAGCACGTCGGCCCACTTGGCAGCATCCGCATTCGCGAGCACCTTGAAGCCCGCGCCTTCTGCCTTGGTAGCCGAGGGCGAGCCGGGACGCAGCGCGATCGCGACTTCAGCAACGCCCGAATCGCGCAGGTTCTGCGCATGGGCATGGCCTTGGCTGCCATAGCCGAGGATGGCGACCTTCTTGCCCTTGATGAGGCCGATATCGGCATCGCGATCGTAATAAACACGCATTTCCCAGAACCCTTCTCTTTCAGTTCGTCGGGCCGACCTGTGTCGGCATCCATGTAAAAAATTTCGTGTCGGCCCCCGCCGGCGGACCGCTCCTGCACCTTTCAGCCGGCAAAGCCAAGCCGGTGTCGCGGTTTTCTGCGGGGTGGACTGGCTAAATTCAGGCGGCGGCGCCCCGCAGCATCCCGACAACGCCGGTGCGGCCCACTTCAACGAGCCCCAGCTCGCGCATCAGGCCGACGAACGTATCGACCTTGCTGCTCGGCCCGGTGATCTCGAAGACGAAGCTCTCCAGCGTGGTGTCGACCACCTTGGCGCGGAACACGTCCGCCAGCCGCAGCGCCTCGATGCGCGCCTCGCCAGTGCCGGCGACCTTCACCAGCGCCAGCTCGCGCTCCACGAAGGGGCCGATCTCGGTGAGGTCGGTCACCTTGTGCACCGGCACGAGTCGCTCGAGCTGGGCAATGATCTGGTCGATCACGCGCGGCGGCCCGTTGGTCACGATGGTGATGCGGCTGACCTTATGGTCCGCGCTCACGTCCGCGACGGTCAGGCTCTCGATATTGTAGCCGCGTGCCGAAAACAGACCCGCGATCCGCGCGAGAATGCCTGCCTCGTTGGTGACCGTGACGGACAGCACATGGCGTTCGCTGTCCTCCTGGCGGATGTGCATCACTCTTCGTCCTCGTCAAGAAATCGCAATGGGTTCAAAATCAGGTCGGTCAGAGACCGGTTGGATTGTCTGGCGTCCCGGCCGGGCCGTCACTGGCTGGCGGCGCGACCGAGAGCATGCCCGTCATCGCATAATGCCAGCCCTCGGGCGTGCGGTGGGCAATGCGCACCGGTTCGCCCAGCATCGCATCGAACACCCGGCGCAGCGGCTCTCCAACATAGCGGGGCGACACCAGAACGCTGTCATAATCCTGCTCGTTGAATTGAAACCGGCTTTCCAGTTCGATCACCCACTCGCCCGCATCCTCGTCGCCATGGTCGCGCGTCGTGCCGAACAGGTCGGCACTCTCATTGTGCCGCTCGAAATCGAACGGCTCGCTGACATGGAGGCGAAGGCGGACGGGCTGGGTCATCAGACCAGTGCCCTGGCCTCGTCGTCCATCGTCCCGGAGACCTGGCTGGGGTCGAGCAGCATATCGGTATGCGCCGCGCCAGACGGGATCATCGGGAAGCAGTTGGAGAGCTTGGCCACCCGGCAATCGACAATGACCGGGCCCGGCGTGTCGATCATCCGGAGGATGCCGGGGATCAGCTCGTCCATCGTCTCGATGCGAATGCCGGTCGCGCCATAAGCTTCGGCCAGCTTCACGAAATCGGGCAGGCTGTCCGAATAGCTGTGCGAATAGCGGCTCTCATACGTCAGTTCCTGCCACTGGCGGACCATGCCCATATATTCGTTGTTCAGGATGAAGATCTTGACCGGCAGGCGATACTGGATCGCCGTGCCAAGCTCCTGGATGTTCATCTGGATCGAGGCATCGCCGGCCACGTCGATCACCAGCGAATCGGGGTTGCCCAGCTGGGCGCCGATCGCGGCCGGGAAGCCATAACCCATCGTGCCGAGCCCGCCCGAGGTGAGCCACTTGTTCGGCTCCTCGAAATGATAGTGCTGGGCCGCCCACATCTGGTGCTGGCCGACTTCGGTCGTGATGATCGTGTCGCGGTCGCGGGTCGCGTTATAGAGCTCGGCGATGGCCCGCTGGGGCATGATCTCCTCGCCGGTCTCGACATAATCGAGGCTCTTGCGTGCGCGCCACTCGTCGATCTGCGACCACCAGCCGCTGTAATCGGGCTTCTTGAACCCGCGCGCCTTGAGGCCAGCGATGATCGCCTCGATCGCGCGGCCGACATCGGCGACAACGGGCACGTCCACCGGCACGATCTTGTTGATCGAGCCGCGGTCGATGTCGACATGGATCTTCTTGCTGAGCGGGGCGAACGCATCCAGCCGGCCGGTCACGCGGTCATCGAACCGCGAACCCAGCGCCAGGATGAGATCGGCCTTGTTCATCGCGAAATTGGCTTCGTAGGTGCCATGCATCCCCAGCATGCCCAGCCATTGCGACGAGGAGGCGGGGTAGGCGCCCAGGCCCATGAGCGTCGAGGTGACCGGTGCGCCGAGCATGTCGGCCAGCGCCCGCAGCGCTTCGCTGGCCGCGGGGCCGGAATTGATGACGCCGCCGCCCGTGTAGAGGACTGGCTGCTTGGCATCGAGAATGAGCGCAATGGCCTTGTCGATCATCTCCGCGTCCGGCTCGGTTTGCGGCCGGTAGCTGGGATGGGCGTTCAGGGAGGGCTTCTCATAGCCGGCGGTGGCAACCTGCACGTCCTTGGGAATATCGATCACGACCGGGCCGGGGCGGCCGGAGGTCGCGATGTGGAACGCCTCGTGCACCGTCGCGGCCAGATCGGCCGGGCTCTTCACCAGATAATTATGCTTGGTGCAGTGGCGCGTGAGGCCGACGGTATCGGCTTCCTGGAACGCATCCGTGCCGATCAGCGTCGTCGGCACCTGCCCGGTGATGACGACCATCGGGATGGAATCCATCAGCGCGTCGGTGATGCCGGTGATCGCGTTGGTCGCGCCGGGGCCGGATGTGACGAGCACGACGCCGGGCTTGCCGGTCGAACGAGCATAGCCCTCGGCGGCGTGGGCCGCAGCCTGTTCGTGGCGGACGAGAATGTGCTGGATCTTCGGGTGATCGTAGATCGTGTCATAGATCGGCAGCACCGCGCCGCCGGGATAGCCGAACACGGTGTCGACCCCCAGATCGAGCAGGCATTGAACCAGAATGTCGGCGCCGCTTCTCTCGGCCACGGGAAACTCCTTGAAAACCATTAGCAGCGCCCTTGGTCGAAAGGATCTGCCCTGACAAGGTTGGTGCCTCTATGAATTATAAAATGCCGTGTCAAATCAATATTGAGTAATAAAATTACAATAACGGAAAAATTTGCAACATTTTATTGGACGGGCATGCTCTCGCCAGCGGCCCAAATGGAAACGGCGCCGACCGAAGTCAGCGCCGTTCCAGCTTTTCAAGGATGATGAAGATCGTGGCCGTCAGGCGAAGGCGACGGTCTTCGCGCGGCGACGCATCGCCAGACCGGTCAGGCCCAGGCCCATGATCATCATCGCCCAGGTGGAGGGCTCGGGCACGGGGACCAGATTGAGGTTGCCGTTGAAGGTGCCGAGGTGGATCTCGCCGCCATTGCCATCAGTATAGCGCCCGACCACGACCGAACCTTCGATCGGGGTGTGGATCAGCAGGCTGGCGCTGGGCGCCAGGACCGAGCCATAAAAGATGTTGCCGGAGAAGTTGAGCGTCTCCGCGTTCACGAAGTTCCAGATGACCTGCTGGTTGTTCGCTTGATTTGCGCCGTCGGAGTTGAAGCCCAGGTTCACATCGGTGCCGAACACATTGATGATGACGGGCGTCGTGCCCGAGAAGTTGTACTTCAGGCTGTTGATCGATGCGAAGTCGGCCGCATTGAAGGAGAACAGCGCATAGCCGGCGCCATTGTCCACGGCGTTCAGCGTCATGGCCGTGCCGGTGATGTCGAAGCCGCTCGGGTTGCTCGCCATGTTGAGCGAGGCGAGTGCGGTCGAGAGCGCGCGCACATCGTTGGAAACCTTGGTCACGGTCGCCGTGATGGGTGCCGAGACCGAGGCCGCATAGCCGGAATTGCCGGAGGCGAGATTGAAGTTGCGCGTGCCACCGTTGAAGTTGCCAGACGCGGTGCCGCCGACATTCAGCGAGCCGCCACTCTGGTTGATCGTCCCGCCGGAGAAGCTGCCGCCGATCGTATAGACGTCCCCGTTGCCGATGTTGGGATTGCTGCCGGTGAAGTTGCCGCCGACCGTCACGGTGCGGGGCGTCGAGTTCATCGTCAGCCAGCTGTTGCTGACATTGCCGGCGACCGAGGCACTGCCGCCGCTGGCGATGGTGCCGACGCCGCCATTGGATCCGTTATGCACCTTGATATCGGCATTGGAGATATTGCCGCCTACTGTCAGAACGGGAATACCGGCATTCTTTGTCTGGCCCTGGCTCGAATTGCCGATGCCGACTTGGCTCGCGCCGGTCAGGTTGCCGCCGACCAGCATCTTGCCCTCGACATCATGCTTCAGGTTCACGTCACCCAGCACGATGAGATTATAGTTCTTGAGCGCTTCAAGGCCCGCAGCGGCATCGCCGGATGCGAGGGCGGGGGCGCTGGCAAACGCGGCGAGGCCGAGCGCGATGGCAAGGGACGAACGCTTGAGCATGAAACAGGTCTCCGTCGGTGCGGGATGGCGAAAGATGAACGGCCTTTATACCATTTGTCAGAGCGTTGAAGCGTTCATCTTGCACGTCGAAAGCCGTGTCCGGTTTTGGCACAGGCGAGCAGGTGGCCGTTAATGGGCCTCCGGCGCGATGATGTTGAAGTCTTCGATGGTCACCTCAGCCTGCGGATCGATGGTCGTCCAGGCGGCTTGCCGGCCCCGAGCCCATGTCCGCTGCCGCTTCTGATAAGCGATGGTCTGCTGGAGGATAGCCGCCCGTGCTGTCGCCCGGTCGATTTGGCCCGCCAGCATCGCGGCGAGTTCCCGGACTCCGAGTGCGCGAAGCACCGGTCGATCAGGCGGAATGTCCCGGCGAACGAGCGCTTCGACCTCCTCGATGGCGCCATGCGCCAGCATGAGATCCAGCCGTTGCTCGGCGCGTTCGGCGAGCACCTCGCGCGGCAACATCACCACCGCGCCGTGAAAACGCATGTGTCCCGCAAGGCCGCCTTCCCGCCGGGCCTGCCATTGGGGGAGCGGCGTCCCGGTCGAGCGGACGACCTCCAGCGCGCGCGCGACGCGCGAGGTATCCGCCGGATTGAGCCGCGCCGCGCTGACCGGGTCTTCCCGTTCCAGCGCGGCATAGCTTTGTGCCACCGGCAGCGCGCGCACGGCATCGCGAATCGCGGGGTCGATCGCCGGCACCGGTGCGATGCCGTGCAGCAGCGTGTGCAGATAAAGCCCGGTGCCGCCCACGAGAATAGCCGGAACGTCCTGTGCATGGGCGGCATGGATTTCTGCCTTGGCCTCCTGCGCCCAGCGCGCGGCTGAGCAATCCTCCATGCCGTCGATATGGCCGAAGAGGCGGTGCGGAGCCTGGGCGAGATCCTCCTCGGGCGGGCGGGCGGTCAGCACATTGAGGTCCGCATAGACCTGGCTGGCATCGGCATTGATGATGATGCCGCCCGTCGCGAGCGCGAGCCGCATTGCGACTGCGCTCTTGCCGCTGGCGGTCGGCCCGGCAATAAGCGCCACCGGCGGCCGCTCCCGGTCGCGCATTTCGGGCAGGGAATCAGGATTAGGCATGGCTGGCGGCATTTCGGACGGACGGGACATGGTTGCGACCTTAGTCGCGCATGACGGACTTGGGCAGGGGGACGTGACCGCCGCGCGCGATGCGCTGGCGCAGGCGGGTCTCGATGTCGCCGCGCCGGTCTGGATCGAGGCGGGTGAGGCTGTGGACTTGCCCTTCGCTGGCGACCGGGCCGTTGCGCGCGCGGCGCTGGAAGCGCTGGCGCCGCCCGCCGACCTGTTCGTGCTCGCGGCGGCGAACCGCGACTGCCGTCTGTTCGTGGCGGATATGGATTCGACGATGATCACCGTCGAGTGCATCGACGAGCTGGCCGATTATGCAGGGCTCAAGGACGAGATCGCGGCGGTCACAGAGCGAGCAATGCGCGGGGAACTGGATTTCGCGCAGGCGCTGACCGGGCGGGTCGCGCTGCTCAAGGGGCTCGATGCGACGATGATCGATCGCTGCCGTGCCGAGCGGGTGCGGCTGATGCCCGGCGCGCGGGCGCTGGTGCAGACCCTGCGGTCACGCGGCGCGCGCACGATCCTGGTGTCCGGCGGCTTCGTGCCGTTCGCGCAGCCGGTCGCGCAGGAGATCGGGTTCGATGTCGCCATTGCCAACACCCTGCACATCGCGGACGGCAAGCTTGCCGGCACGGTCGGCGAACCGATTGTCGATGCCGCACGCAAGCGCGCCGAACTGCTCGGGGCGGCGCAGCAGGGCGGATTGGCGCCCGCGCAGTCCATCGCCATCGGTGACGGCGCGAACGATATTCCGATGATCGAGGCGGCCGGGCTAGGCGTTGCCTACCATGCCAAGCCCAAGACGCGCGCCGCTGCCGATGCCGCCATCGAGCGGGGTGACCTCAGCGTTCTGCTGCATGCTTTGGGCATCGCTCGGGCGCAGTGGGTGACGGGTTAGCCCTGTCTCTCCCGCGCGGCGGGTAGCGCACTTAACCGAATCTTAGAGGGAAGCGTGAGATTTCCTTGCCCGATCCATGATCGAGCGGGGGAATGTCGTGCGGATATTGGCGCTAGCATCTCAGAAGGGCGGTTCCGGAAAGACCACGCTGTCTGGCCATCTTGCGGTTCAGGCGCAGCGCGCTGGCGCGGGGCCGGTCGTCCTTATCGATATCGATCCGCAGGGTTCGCTCTCCGATTGGTGGAACGAGCGCAGCGACGATTATCCGGCCTTTGCTCAGACAAGCGTCGCGCGTCTCGCCGGCGATCTTGAGGCGCTGCGCCAGCAGGGCTTCAAGCTGGCGGTCATCGACACGCCGCCCGCCATTACCATGGCCATTCAGAGCGTCATCGGCGTCGCCGAGCTGATCGTGGTGCCGACCCGGCCCAGCCCGCACGATCTGCGTGCCGTGGGCGCGACGGTCGACCTGTGCGAACGCGCCGGCAAGCCGCTTATCTTCGTGGTCAATGCGGCAACGCCGCGGGCGCGCATCACCTCGGAAGCCGCGATTGCGCTTTCGCAGCACGGCACGGTGGCACCGGTCACCATTCACCAGCGCACCGATTTTGCGTCCTCGATGATCGATGGGCGCACGGTGATGGACTTCGATCCCAAGGGGCGCTCGGCGCAGGAGGTCGAGCAGCTGTGGAGCTATGTGGCCGATCGGCTCGAGCGGAATTTCCGGCGGACAGTGTTTTCGCCCAGCCATGTCGCAGCGGCCATGTCGCGCCAGACGGGCTTCGGTCGTCGGGTGGTGCAGGGATGAATCGCGATAATTCCATGACCGAGCCGCGCCCTGCGGCATCGCTGACGGCGAGCCTGCTCGCGCGGCGGGGCACTGCGCGCCCGGCCATGCGTCGCCCGGCGCTGCCGGGTCTTTCGACCGCCCCGACCGTCCATGATGACCTTGGCTGGAATGACATGGGGGAGGGCGCTGTCCCTCACATGACAGCGCCGACCACCGGGACGGACGCTGCGGTGCCGATCAACGCCAATGTGTCCGTGGCTGAGAGCGACCCGGCGCCGGTCTCCCCGGCCAAGCAGCAGATGCTGGCCCTCGCCGAGCAAATCAGCCTGCGCGTCACGCCGCCGAAAGTCCCTTCCAAGCGCCCGGCCAGTCTGGCGGGCGTCGGCCGCAAGGCGGCGTTCACGCTGCGGATCGATAGCGAGAGGCACCTGCGTCTGCGCTTGCTGAGCGCGGTCTCGAAGCGCTCCGCCCAGCAGCTTCTCATCGAGGCGCTGGACCGGATGATTGCCGCCGACGCGCATGTGCAGGCGCTCGCCGAAGAGATCGAATCCAGCTCGGGACTGGAGGCGTGAAGCATATGGCGCGCTCCGTAAAAATGCCTTTGCTGCTGGTGACGGTGGCGCTCTCCAGCGTGACGCTGGGCGGCTGCGCGCAGCTGGGTCTCCAGTCCCATAGCGCGCGCGCGACGCCCTCGGTTGCGCAACTTTCGCCCAAGATCGAGTCAGCGCTCGCGGATCGCAAGTTCGCCCATGCGCTCGACCTGGCCGAGGCGCTGGTCGCCGCCGACCCGGCTACTGCAGACCATCGCGTCTTGCTGGGCCGTGCCTATCTTGCCAATGGCCGCTATCGCTCGGCGCAGGCGGCGTTCACGGACGCCATGGCGCTGGGCAACAGCGATGTCCGCACGATCATCAGCCTGGCCTTGTGCGAGACCGCGCTGGGCAATGACAGCACGGCCCAGGCTTTGCTCGCCGACAACGCTGCCACGCTGCCTGCCTCGGACTACGGTCTCGCCATGGCCATGGCAGGCGACGTGCAGGAGGGCGTGCGCGCGCTCGTTTACGCCGCGCGCCAGCCCGATGCCTCGGCACAGACACGGCAGAACCTCGCCTTTGCCTTGGCGCTGGGTGGCGCCTGGGGGCAGGCGCGGCTGATCGCCGGGCAGGACCTGCCCGCCAAAGACGCCGAGCAGCGCATCGGGCGCTGGTCTCAGGCCGTGGCGCAGGCTGAACCCGGCGCGCGGGTGGCTGCCCTGACTGGCGTTGCGCCCCGTGCCGATGATGTCGGGATGCCGTCTCGCCTCGCGCTGCGCAGCTTCGAGCTTCCCGCCGTTGCGGAACTGGCACCTCCAAAGGATGTCGCCCCGTCGCCGGCGAAGACGGCTGAAGCGGCTGCACCAGCGGCAGCGCCCGATGCTGCGCGCGCAGCACCCGCCGTTCAATCGGTCGCGATCCCGCCCTCGAGCCGGTCCTCAGACCCGGCTGCCCCGCCGAAAGCCAATCCTCCCGTCGCGTCCTCGGCGAACCCAACCTTTGGCGGGCCGTCCGCTGAGATTCTCTCAGCAGCGCCTTTGCTGGTCCTGCAGCCAGCGCCAAGGGCGCCCGACATCGCTCAGATTGCCTTTGCGCCGGCTGCATCCAGCCCGTCGATGGGGGTAAAGATCGCCGCCGCGTCTCGCGCGGTGCCGGTCCTGCTGGCCAGGCCGGGTCGCGCTTCGGGCGACTGGGTGATCCAGCTCGGCGCCTTTGACAGCGCAACGATGGCGCGGGTGAAATGGCAGGATATGCGCCGTAACCCGCGTCTGGCTGGCTATCGCGAGATCGTTACCGCCGCGAGTGTCAATGGGCGCACCTTCCATCGCGTGGCGGTGGGTGGCTTTGCCAGCCGGGGCGCGGCCGGTTCCCTGTGCCAGACTTTGCGCGGCGAAGGGCAGGCCTGTTACGTGCGCCGCGATGACAGCAATGCATCGCGCATGGCGCGCGCTGGCGCCTCGGCCGGCGGGTCGCAATTCGCATCGCGGTGATGGGGCCGGTGGGCGATCCGCTCAGCGGATCACGCCGCCTTTCATGATCATCCGCGCCCGGCCCTGAACCGGCAGCTTGTCGAACGGCGTGTTGCCGGCCGCAGCTGCCATTTTGGCCGAATCGACGATCCAGGGCGTATCAGGCGCGATGAGGATGAGGTCCGCCGGCGCGCCCGGCGCCAGTCGTCCCGCGTCGAGGCCGAGGATCGCGGCGGGGTTGGCCGCGAGCAGGGCCATCATTCGGGTTTCGGTGATCTTGCCTTCACGCACCAGATTGAGCGCGAGCGGCAGCAGCGTCTCGGCGCCGGCGATGCCAGGCAGGGCGTCCGCGAAGGGCAGGCGCTTGTCTTCCGGGCCGCGCGGATCGTGGCCCGAGCACAGCACGTCGACGGTGCCATCCGCGACCGCCTCAATCGTGGCAAGCCGATCCCGCTCATCGCGCAGTGGCGGGGAGAGGCGTGCGAAGGTGCGGAAATCGCTCACCGCCGCATCGTTGAGGAAGAGGTAGGAGGGGCTGGTGCCGCAGGTCACCTTCAACCCTTCGGCCTTCGCCGCGCGAATGAGCGCGAAGCCCGCCGCGGTGGTGACGAGGCGGACATGCAGGCGTGCGCCCGCCTCCCGCGCCAGCGCGATGTCTCGCGCAATAGCCATCGCTTCGGCACTGGCCGGGGCACTGGGCAGGCCGAGGCGCGAGGCCGTTTCGCCATCCGTCGCCACGGCATTGGCCGTCAGCCCGCCATCCTCGGCATGGGTAATGACCACCAAGTCGAGCGCAGCGGCATAATGCAGGACGCGCAGCATCACGCCCGAGTCGGCAATCCAGCGCCGGCCGGTCGCGATGGCCCGGGCGCCAGCGGACTTCATCAGCGCCATTTCCGCCAGTTCGCGCCCCTCCAGGCCGCGCGTCGCGGCGCCGAGCGGATGCACCCAGAAGTCCGGCTTGCCGGCCCGGGCGGCGTGCTGGATCAGCCCCGGCTCATCGAGAACGGGCGACTGGTCCGGCATCAGCGCGGCCCGGGTGATGCCGGCGAAGTGGAAGGCCGGCTTGTCGGTGCGGAACACGCCCAGATCGATGATGCCCGGCGCGAGGATCATGCCCTTGGCATCGACGATCTCGGCGCCTTCAGGCACATCCGCTGCGCCGACCGCAGCGATTGTCGCGTCTTCAACGAGCAGCGTGCCTTCGGAGAGGGCGCTGGCGGTCGGATCGCACAAGCGTGCGTTGATGATCGCGGTCAGGCCCATCCTTCGACTCCCCGGGCTGTGCGGGTGAGGACATCGAGGCAGGCCATGCGCATAGCGACCCCCATCTCGACCTGCTCGGTGATCGCCGAGCGATCCGGGTCGTCCGCGACGCTGCTGACGATTTCCACGCCCCTGTTCATCGGCCCGGGGTGCATGATGATCGCGTCCGGCTTGGCGCGCTTCAGCCGCTCGGGCGTGAGGCCGTAGAGCGCGTTGAATTCGCGCGCGGAGGGGATGAAGGCGCCATCCATCCGTTCATTTTGAATGCGCAGCATCATCACCACGTCGGCGCCATCCAGCGCGGCATTGAAATCATGGAAGGGCGTCACCCGATAGCGCTCGACTGCGGGCGGCATCAGCGTCGGCGGCGCGCAGACGCGCACCTGCGCGCCCAAGGCGGTGAGGCAGAGCATGTTGGAGCGGGCGACGCGGCTGTGGAGAATGTCGCCGCAAATGGTGACGATCAGCCCCTCGAAGCTGCCCTTGCGCCGCCTTATGGTCAGCGCATCGAGCAGCGCCTGCGTCGGGTGCTCGTGGCGGCCATCGCCGGCATTGAGCACGGGGCAATCCACCATGTCGGCGATCAACTGCACGGCGCCCGAGCTCATATGGCGGATCACCATAACGTCGGCGCGCATCGAGTTGAGCGTCACGGCGGTGTCGATCAGCGTCTCGCCCTTTTTCACGCTCGATTGGGCGGCGTGCATGTTCACCACGTCCGCGCCCAGCCGTTTGCCCGCCACCTCGAAGGAGAGCAGCGTGCGCGTGCTGTTCTCGAAGAAGGCGTTCATCTGCGTGAGGCCGGCGAGGCGCCCGTCATGCTTGCGACTGCCGGCACGGTTGAGCGAGGCCCATTGCTCGGCTTCATCCAGCAGAAAGCGGATTTCATGCGGCGCCAGATTGGCGATTCCCACCAGATGCCGGTGCGGGAAATTGTCCCGGCCGATGAGGCCGGTGGCGGGAGAGGGCGATATTGTCATTAAAGCGCCTCGTTAGTGGAGCGGCAGGGCGGACTCAAGCGCTGATGTATCAGGCGCTGACCGTCCAGGCATTGAGATCGAACAGGATGATGAGCGCGCACTGCGCGGCGGCGATGAGGAACAGCGCGCGGGAGAAATCCCGCTTGCGGGTCTTGTGCCGGAAGAGCCGCATGGCGAGCCAGGCGCCGATCGTGCCACCGATCGCCGCCAGGGTCAGGAGATCGCGCTCCCGCACGCGCGGTCCCCCGGCAATGGCGCGCTGCCTGTCATGGCGGAAGGCGGCGAGGGTGATGAGGTTGATCAGCACCAGCCAGCCCCAGATGATGTGCGTTTCCGTCATGCGCAGGTCAGCCCATCGTCAGGCCGTCAATGGCCCCCTGCAGGATGAGGGCGGCGGCGTGGGCGTCGATCTTTTCAGCGCGCTTGGCCCGGCTCATGTCCTGCGCGATCATCGCCCGCTCGGCAGCGACGGTCGACCAGCGCTCGTCCCACAGCAGCACGGGCAGGCCGAGCACGGCGATGTTGCGGGCAAAGGCGCGTGCAGCCTGGCTGCGCGGGCTCTCGCTGCCATCCATATTGAGCGGCAGGCCGATGACGAGGCCCTTGACCGACTGCTGGGCGATGAACTGGGCGAGCACGTCCCGGTCCTTGCTGAACTTGCCGCGCTTGTGCGTATGGGCGGGGCTGGCGATGCTCCAGCCGGCATCGCACAGGGCAAGGCCGATGGTCTGGGTGCCAAGGTCCATGCCGAGCAGGCGTCCGCCCGCCGGCAGCGCCTGCGCGAAGGACGCCTTGTCGAGCGTGATCAGCGTTTCCCCGACCATCAGCGCTGCCATGCCGCCAGTCGGCCGAGCGCATCGGCACGGATGTTCGCCCAGAACAGGGGATAGTCGTAGACGTGGTAATTGTTGCCCGGGAGCACGAAGGTGCCGAGCTTGGGCGCGCTGTCCAGCATCAGGAAGCCACGGCCAGCGCAGCGCGCGCCGATCTCGCCGGGCGTGAGCAGCACGGTCGACGCCGCCTCGCCATCGCCGCGCAACACGCCCAGATTGGCATCGCCCGGCGCATCGGGCGCCGCGCCGCCATTCAGGGGATTGGTGCAGAGCATGGCCGACCCGGCGCGCGATTGGCCGTCCAGTCCGCGCTCGCGGTCGAACGACGCTTCCACGGCTGACGTGTCTGCCGGCGCGGCAAAGCTCTGCCAGCTCATCACGCAGCCGGTCGTCTCCGGGCCGGTGCAGGCCGGCAGGCCCAGCGCGGGCAGATCGTGCTCCACCGACACCGGCCATCCGACGACATAAGCCGCGACCAGCCGCGCCTTGAGCGCAGTGTTGCCAGCCTCCTCATGGAGCAGGCGCAGCAGATGGCGACTGCCCTGACTGTGCGCCGCAAGCATGATCGGCCCTTGCGGATTGGCGGCGAGGAACTGCGCGAAGGCGGCCTTCACGTCCGCATAGGCTCGCTCCAGCGCCAGCGCGGCGTCTGCCTTTTCGGTGAGGAAGGCACCGAACACGGCCTGCCGGTAGCGCGGCGCCCAGATGTCGCCCGCCGCGGCGAAGGCGCTGGCTTGAATGCGCACGAACCGCCCGGCCTGCGCCTTTGCGATGCGGTCGTTGATCGGGGCGTTCCAGTGGAGCGTCTCGAACGAGCTGGTGGGGTGGACGAAGAAGATCGCCGCCTTCTGGGCAGGCGCTGCCTCGGCAAGCTTCGCGGCCGGTTGCCAGCGGGCAGGATCGTCGCGGCGCCCGTCCGGCCGGCTGATCCACCCATCGCTGCCCGAATAGAAATTGGCGGGGAGGCCAGGTGGTTCGCTGAACCCGACATGCGGCACCAGCGCGCTCTGCATCAGCCGGGGGCCGAAGAAGGAGAAGGCGATCATTCCCGCGATCGCCAGGGCTGTGAAAAACGCGACGACATACAGGAACTTCCGGGCCAAAGGGGCACGACTCCATCTCTGTGGCAAGCTGGGCAGTGGCATGGCTCATGCCCGCTTGGGTTCCGCGAGGCAAGCAAAGGCAGCAGGCGAAGGTCCAACAGGCGAAGGTCCAATTTGCCTTGCGGGCGGATCGTGATAGGTCGGACCGGTTCAGGATCGGACGCGGCGGGGAGCAGGATGATGGCCAGCAACGCATCGACGGCGCAGACGGTATGGCCGCTGCGCACCTGGGTGCTGTGTGTGCTCGGCGCGCTTGTCGGTCTGGCGATCGACCGGTTTTCCGATCCCGCGCCCATCGAGCCCGAGTTTCTGCGGCGGGTGATCGCGGCGCTGCCCATGTTCCTTTCGACCGCCGCTCTCGCCTTTGGCCTCGGTTGGCGCCGGCGGCGACCGGTCGCGGCTCTTGTCGTGGCGCTGATCTGCGGCCTCCTCGGCGGCGGCGTCTTTGTGTGGAACGGGGTGCCCGGCCATGGATCGAGCGTCGATCTCTGGCATCTCGTCTGCGGCGCCATCGCCGCGGCTGCGCTGCTGGTGCTGTTTCAGGCAGCGCAGGATCGCAGTCTGGCCGGCGGCGCGCCCTCCGCGCCGGCCGGTGTGTCGCCGCGCGCGGTGCGGGCATGGTCGCGACAGGCCATCCATTATGAGGATGTTCACGGCCATTTGTGGACGAATGCGCTGCTGATCGGCGCAAGCGCGCTGTTCATGCTGCTCAGCTTCGGCATCGCGCATTTGCTGGCGCAGATGTTCATGCTGGTGAAGCTCCACTTCCTGCGCGATGCCCTGCGCGAGTCTGCGGTGGTCGCCATGCTGTGCGGGGCGGCTTTCGGCGCGGCGCTCGGGTTGTTGCAGGATCGCGGGGCGATCATCGCCGCCCTGCAGCGCGTCGCCATGCTGGTGCTGCGCGTGCTGGCGCCGGTGGTGGCGCTGGCGATCGGCATCTTCCTGGCGGCCTTGCCTGTCACCGGCCTGGCGCCGCTCTGGGCGACGGGCGGCACGACGCCGATCATGCTGGCCGGAGCGGTGCTGGCGCTGTTTCTCGCCAATGCGGTGGTGGGCGATACGGCGCTTGAGGAAACCCGCTCGGTGTTGCTGGGTGCCAGCGCGGCGGCGCTCGGCCTGTTCCTGCTGCCGATGGTGGGTATTGCGGTCTTCTCCTCGGGCCTGCGCATCCATCAACATGGCCTGACGCCAGAGCGGCTGTGGGCGCTGGCCTTTCTGATCGTGGCGAGCATCACCGCCATTGCCTATGCCGTCGCCATCCTCGGCGCACGCGGCTGGTTCGCCCGGCTGCGGCGGACCAATCGCATGCTCGTATTCGTGATCGCCGGCATCGCGCTGCTGCTCTCCACGCCGATCTTCGGCTTCGAGCGGATCGCGACCGCGCACCAGCTCCAGCGCCTCGCGGGCGGGCAGGTGGCGCCAGACAAGTTCGACTACCGTGCCTTGTGGTTCGATTTCGGGCCGGAGGGGCGGGCTGCGATTCGACGGCTGGCGAGCGGCTCGGCGGACGCGACGATCCGCCGTCATGCCGCCGAGACGATGAAGCTGACCGACCGCTGGGCCGTGCCGCCTATGGTCGTCGCCGCGCGCAGTGGCGAATTGCTGGACGAGCGGCTGACGATCCTGCCCATCCCGGTCGAAATGCCGCCAGCGCTGCGCAAGCGGCTGGTGCAATATGATGCCTGCGAGGAGACCGGCCCGTGCCTGCTGCACTATGTGCCCGGCGAGGATCTGGCGATTGTTGTGAAGCTGCCCGCTCCGGAATGCGGCGATTGTGCCCCAACCGTGCGCCTCATCCGGCAGGAGAATGGCGAATGGAGCAATGACAGCCGCTATCTCGCCCAGGGTGACGCGGCCCGCCGGCTGGTCGCGCAGATCCGCGCCGGCGCCGTGGACCTCCGCCCCGTGATGGCGCGACAACTCTACATCGGTGGCGAACCGGTCGGCGAACCGCTGTCGACGGCCGCCAATGGGGCCGAAACGGCGGAAGCGCCTTGATGACCGCCGGAGCCAGTGCTAGCGCGCGCTCCCATGAGCGTAGACCTGACAACCGTAAAAAAGATCGCCAGCCTCGCGCGCCTCGCTGTCAGCGAGGATGAAGCGCAGGCGTTGGTGCCCGAACTCAACGGCATTCTCCACTGGGTGGAGCAGCTGGGCGAAGTGGACGTGACCGGCGTCGAGCCGATGACCGCCGTCATCCCCAACACGTTGCGCCTGCGAGAGGACGCCGTGACCGACGGCAATGTCCGCGACAAGGTGCTGGCCAATGCGCCTCAGGCCGAACATGGCTTTTTCGCCGTGCCGAAGGTGATCGAATGATGACCGATCTGACCAACCTCACTGTCTCGCAGATCCGCGATGGCTTCCGTGCTGGTGACTTCTCCGCGCGAGAAGTCGCCGAGGCCTTCAACGCCAATGTCGCCGCCGCCAAGGCGCTCAACGCCTTCATCGTCGAGACGCCCGAGCATGCGCTGTCTGCCGCCGATCAGGCGGACAAGGACCGCGCCGCCGGCACGCTCAAGCCGCTTTCCGGCGTGCCCATCGGCATGAAGGACCTGTTCTGCACCGAGGGCGTGCAGACGACCGCCGCCAGCCACATGCTGGAAGGCTTCACGCCGACCTACGAGTCCACCGTCTCGCAGAAGCTGTGGGATGCCGGCGCGGGGATGCTCGGCAAGCTCAATCTCGATCAGTTCGCCATGGGGTCTTCCAACGAGACGAGCTATTTCGGCAATGTGATCTCGCCCTGGCGGCGCAATGACGGCAGCAATGCCGCGCTGGCACCGGGCGGTTCCTCGGGCGGCAGCTCGGCGGCGATTGCCGCGCGGCTCTGCCCCGCGGCGACCGGTACGGACACCGGCGGGTCGATCCGCCAGCCGGCGGCCTTCACCGGCATTTCCGGCATCAAGCCGACCTATGGCCGCTGCTCGCGCTGGGGCATCATCGCCTTTGCCAGCTCGCTCGATCAGGCCGGGCCGATGGCGCAGGACGTGCGCGACTGCGCGATCCTGCTGGAGAATATGGCGGGATTCGACGCGAAGGACTCCACATCGCTCAACCTGCCGGTGCCGCAGTGGGAAGCTGGATTATCCAGCGATCTCAAGGGCAAGCGCATCGGCATTCCCAAGGAATATCGCGTCGAGGGTCTCGATGCCGATGTCGCGCGGGTGTGGGACGATGGCATTGCCTGGCTGAAGGACGCCGGCGCCGAGATCGTCGAGGTCTCGCTGCCGCACAGCAAATATGCCCTGCCGGCTTATTACATCATCGCCCCGGCGGAAGCCTCGTCGAATCTCGCGCGCTATGACGGCGTACGCTACGGCCTGCGTGATCTGCCCGATGGCGCGAACCTGCAGGATATGTATGCCGCGACGCGCGCCGCCGGCTTCGGCCCGGAGGTCAAGCGCCGCATCATCATCGGCACCTATGTGCTCTCGGCGGGCTTCTACGACGCCTATTACACGCAGGCGCAGAAGGTGCGGGCGCTGATCGCGCAGGATTTCGCCAAGGCTTTCGAGGCCTGCGACGTCATCCTTGCGCCCACCGCGCCCAGCGCGGCCTTCGGTCTCGGCGAGAATGTCGACGATCCGCTGAAAATGTATCTGAACGACGTGTTCGCGGTGCCGGCCTCGCTGGCGGGTCTCCCCGCCATGTCCGTGCCCGGCGGGCTAAGTAAGGACGGGCTGCCGCTCGGCCTGCAGATCATCGGCCCGGCCTTCGATGAGCAATCCGTGCTGAATGCCGGCTTTGCCATCGAGCAACGGGCGGGCTTCACCGCCCGGCCTGAGGCGTGGTGGTAAGTGTTTCGTGCTCCTGCGCAGGCAGGAGCCCAGGGCAGCCAAGGGCTGCACTCCCCTGGATTCCTGCCTTCGCGGGAATACTGTAAGGACTGAAGAATGACTGAGACGAGCTATCGCATTCGTGGCGCCACCGGGGACTGGGAGGTCGTCATCGGCCTTGAGGTTCACGCGCAGGTGGTGAGCCAGGCCAAGCTGTTCTCCGGTGCGGCGACGGCCTTCGGCGCGGAGCCGAACACGCAGGTGAGCCTTGTCGATGCCGCGATGCCCGGCATGCTGCCGGTGCCCAATCGGGAGTGCATCCGTCAGGCAGTGCGCACCGGCCTTGCGATCAATGCGCAGATCAACAAGTGGAGCCGGTTCGACCGGAAGAATTATTTCTATGCGGACTTGCCGCAGGGCTACCAGATATCCCAGCTTTATCATCCGCTTGTGGGTGAAGGTTCGCTGACGATCGAAGCCGATGAGAAGGCCGGCATTCCCGCCGACAAGGCCATCGGTATCGAGCGCATCCATGTCGAGCAGGATGCCGGCAAGCTGATGCACGATCAGCACCCGACGCGCTCCTATGTCGATCTCAATCGCTCGGGCGTGGCGCTGATGGAGATCGTCAGCCGCCCGGACATGCGCTCGCCTGCCGAGGCCGGGGCCTATCTGCGCAAGCTGCGCGCGATCCTGCGCTATGTTGGCTCGTGCGATGGCAATATGGAGGAAGGCTCCATGCGCGCGGACGTGAACGTCTCCGTGCGCAAGCCCGGCGAGGAATTCGGGACGCGGACCGAGACGAAGAACGTCAATTCCGTGCGCTTCGTCATGCAGGCCATCGAATATGAAGCCCAGCGCCAGGTCGATGTGATCGAGGGCGGCGGGCGGATCGTGCAGGAAACGCGGCTGTTCAATCCGGATACCGGCACCACGCGGTCGATGCGCTCCAAGGAAGACGCGCATGATTATCGCTACTTCCCGGACCCGGACCTGCTCCCGCTGGTGCTGGAGGACAGCTTCATCGAGGATTGCCTGCACTCGCTGCCCGAACTGCCGGATGCCAAGCGCACCCGTTATGTCGAGGTGCTGGGGCTCTCCGATTACAACGCCCGCGTGCTGACCGCCGAGGCGGAAACGGCCCGCTGGTTCGAGGCTCTGCTCGCGGAAAGCGCGCGCATCCAGAAGAAGAGCGAAGGTGAGGTGGCCAAGGCCAGCGCCAACTGGCTGCTCTCGGAGCTTTACGGTGCGCTCAATCGCCTCGGCAAGACGCTTGAGGACAGCCCGGTCAACCCCGAGCGCGGCGCGGAATTGCTTGCCCTGGTGGCCGATGGCACGATTTCCGGTAGTATCGCCAAGCAGGTGTTCGAGATCATGCTCGAAACCGGCGAAGCCCCTGCCGAGATTGTCGAGACGCGCGGCCTCAAGCAGACCACGGATACTGGTGCGATCGAGGCGGTCGTTGCGAAGATTCTCGCCGACAATGCCGATAAGGTCGAACAGTATAAGGCTGGAAAGGAAGCGCTGTTCGGTTTCTTCGTCGGTCAGACGATGAAGGCCATGCAGGGCAAGGCCAATCCGCAGATGGTCAATGAGTTGATCAAGAAGGCATTGGGCTGATCGGATCCCGGCCGCACTCAGAAGGCGAGGCCGGGAAGCAGGGATCAGTCGGGTGGCGGCGCGATGGACGGCAGTTCGTCGGGGCCGCGGCCGGGTTCATCGATATTGGGCGTTTCCGGCGCGATTTCCGGCGGTTCGCGAAACGGCGTCTCGTCCGGCGATTCCATGGGCGGAAGCTCGTCAGGTGACTGCGGGGTGATGGTATCGGGGGGCGGAATTTCCGGCTGGCTGGCCATGGCTTTGCGTCCTTTCGTTGCTCTTTTCAACGGGCGGCGAGAGGGATCGTTCCGGATCGACACGGCAAGGCGCGCACAGCCTTGCCCTTTCCCAGGCTTTGCACTATGGCCCGCCGACCGGCGACCGATGCGGGCGTGGCGAAACTGGTAGACGCGCCAGATTTAGGTTCTGGTATCGCAAGATGTGGGGGTTCGAGTCCCTTCGCCCGCACCAGTTGCGCAGCCTGGCCCCGGTCGTTCCAAGAGATTTCATCCTAGCCTGGAAAGCGTCGAGTTAGAGATATGCAGATTGTCGAGACATTGAATGAGGGCCTCAAGCGCGCCTATACGCTGACCGTCACGGCCAAGGACATCGACGCCCGCGTCGAAGAGGAAGTGAAGTCGATTGCGCCGCAGGTGCGGATGCCCGGTTTCCGGCCCGGCAAGGTGCCTGCCAACCTCGTCCGCAAGATGCACGGCCCGGCCCTGCAGCGCGAGGCGCTGGACAAGTCCATCCGTGAGGGCGTCGAGAAGGTCATCGCCGAGAACAAGCTGCGTCCCGCGATGCAGCCGAGCGTCGAGCTGACGGCCGACTATGAGGACGGCAAAGACGCCGAGGTCAAGGTCGCTCTGGAAATCCTGCCGGAGGTTCCCGCGCCCAAGATCGAGGGCATCAAGCTGGAGCGGCTCGTCGTCGACGTGACTGACGAGCAGATCGACGAGGCGGTTGGCCGTCTCGCCGCGCAGAGCCAGCGTTATGAGGACGCCCCCAAGACCGCCAAGGCGAAGGAAGGCGATCAGGTCGTCATGGATTTCGTCGGCAAGGTCGACGGCGTGCCGTTCGAGGGCGGCACCGGTTCGGACATGGCGATCGCCATCGGCTCGGGCAATCTGATCCCCGGCTTCGAGGATCAGCTGGTTGGCGTGAAGACCGGCGACGAGAAGACCATCAACGTGACCTTCCCCGCCGAATATGGCTCCAAGGAGCTGGCCGGCAAGGATGCGACGTTCGATCTCGTCATCAAGGCGGTCAAGAACCCCGTCGAGAAGCCCGCTGACGACGAGTTCGCCAAGCAACTCGGTCTCGAGAGCCTCGAGAAGCTGCGCGAGCTGTTCAAGGCGCAGATCGAGCAGGAGCACGGCAATCTGACGCGCACCTACATGAAGCGCCAGTTGCTCGATCAGCTGGCTGCGGGCCATGATTTCGAGGTGCCCCCGGGCATGGTCGAGGCCGAGTTCGGCCAGATCTGGCAGCAGCTTGAGCATGAAGCCGGTCACGAGGAAGATCCCGAGGCGGCGCTCAAGGAAATGGAAGCCGACCGCGACGATTATCGCAAGATCGCCGAGCGTCGCGTCCGTCTGGGCCTGCTCCTCTCGGAAATCGGCCAGGCTAATGGCGTGGAGATCACGCAGGCGGAAATGAACCGCCTCGTTGCTCAGGCCGCGCAGCAGTACGCCCCGCAGGACCGCGAGCGGTTCGTCGAATATGTCCGCAACGAGCCGATGGCCGCCGCGCAGCTGCGTGCCCCGCTCTATGAAGACAAGGTCGTCGATTATCTCTTCGAGAAGGCCGATGTGAGCGAGCGCACCGTTGCGCGCGCCGATCTGGAAGCGGCGATCGAGAGCGAAGAGGGCGGTCACGTCCACGGACCGGATTGCGGCCACGATCACAGCCACGACGCCAAGCCGGCCAAGAAGGCTGCCGCCAAGAAGCCGGCTGCCAAGAAGGCTGATGCCGAGGTAGAGGCCGCTCCGGCAGAAGAGGCCAAGGCCCCTGCCAAGAAGGCTCCGGCCAAGAAGGCCGCGGCTGCCAAGGCTGACGAGGGCGAGGCGGCCGAGAAGCCGGCCAAGAAGCCCGCTGCCAAGAAGGCCAAGACTGCCGAGGCCTGAGGCCTCACTGCAGATCGCATGAACTGATCAGAGCGAGCCGGAGCGGGATGCCGTTCCGGCTCGCTTTTTCTTCGGATGCATGGCGGCGGGCTCGTGCAGAAGGTGCCGCCGGGCGCTGGGGTCGCAAAAGACCATTGCAACCATGCGATCTGTTGCCATAAGCCCGCAGTCCCATGCATCCAGACCCGTCCAGCCCGATGACAGGCGTGCGCATCGCCGTCCTGCTGCCTTGTTATAACGAGGCGGTCGCCATCGGGCAGACCGTCACCGCGTTCTCGCAGGCCTTGCCGCAGGCGGCCATCTACGTGTTCGACAATAACAGCTCCGATGATAGCGTCGCCGTGGCGCGCGCCGCCGGGGCGATCGTCTACAGCGTGCGGCAACAGGGCAAGGGCCATGTCGTGCGGCGGATGTTCGCGGACGTCGATGCGGACATCTACGTGCTCGCCGATGGCGATGCGACCTATGATGCGAGCGCGGCGCCGGCGCTGGTCACCGCGATGCTGGACGGGCCGCTCGACATGGTCGTCGGCGCCCGCAAGTCGGAGGTGGAGGCGGCTTACCGTCCGGGGCACCGGCTCGGCAATTTGCTGCTCACCGGGCTGCTGCGGCAGCTTTTCGGGCGCAGTTTCACCGATATTCTCTCCGGCTATCGGGTGTTCTCCCGGCGGTTCGTGAAGAGCTTCCCGATCCTCTCGGAGGGCTTCGAGATCGAGACGGAAATGTCCGTCCACGCGCTCGAACTGCGCATGCCTGTTGGCGAGGTGATGACCGCCTATGCGGCGCGGGCGGAGGGCTCGCTCTCCAAGCTTAACACCTTCCGCGACGGCTGGCGTATCCTGCGCACGATGATCCAGCTTTACCGCGTGGAGCGGCCTTTGTGGTTCTTCGGTTTCATCGCGCTGGTGATTGCGCTGGTGGCCGGGCTGATGGGCGTGCCGGTCATCCTGACCTATCTGGAGACGGGGCTGGTGCCCCGCTTCCCGACCCTCATCACCATTGTGGGAATGGGCGTCTTGTCAGCCTTGTGCCTGCTTACCGGCCTCATCCTCGATACAGTGACGCGCGGCCGGCAGGAAATGAAGCGCCTTGCCTATCTGGCGCATACCGCGCCGGGGATGGCGCGTTAAATTTCATTAACCCAGTTGATCATGAATAATTGAGTCCATAAACTTTCCCGACAGGCTCGGGGGGGCAGGTATGGAGGGGGTTGGTTCAGCGCCGCATCGCTATGAGGTGCTTGATAGCTTGCGCGGCATTTGCGCGTGCATGGTCCTCCTTCTGCATGTGAAGACGCAGGGAAGGATTTCGAACGCAGCGCTGGTTGAGCATGCGTCCCTTTTCGTCGATTTCTTTTTCGTGCTTTCCGGCTTTGTCATCGGCGTGAGCTACGGGAAAAGGCTCGTGGACGGTTATTCCGTCGGCCATTTCATGCGCAAGCGGATCGCCCGCGTCTATCCGCTGCATTTTGCCATGCTGGTCTGCTTCGTCCTGTTCGAGCTGTGTCTCCTGATCTTCGGTGGGGATAGGTCAGGCAGGCCGGCCTTCGAGGGCCTGCAATCGCCCAAGAATCTGATCGACGCCCTGCTGTTAATCCAGATTTTCCCGGGCGGCGATCCGACAGCGTGGAATTTCCCCAGCTGGTCGATCGCAGCGGAAGTCTGGATTTATCTGGCCTTTGCATTGGTTCTGCGAACCGCTGGGCGTCACTTGGTGCCGATTTGTGTCGGCGTTGCGGTCGCCGTTCCGTTGCTGCTCCTTAGCCAGCCGGATTTCAGTCCGGTCATGTACCAGAACGCGCTGCTGCGCTGCGCGATGGGCTTCGCGCTCGGCCTGGTCGGTTGGCGCTGCATGGATCGGATCAGGGCGATGCAGCTTCCTGGTTGGGCTGATCAGGGACTGGAACTGGTGACGGTGATTGCGCTGCTTGCCTTCATATCCTGCCTGGGAGGGGGGAGGCTGTCCGTTCTGTCACCCTTTCTCTTTTTGATCGCGGTACTCGTGTTTGCGCGTGAAAAAGGGGTGGTGAGCGACTGCTTGAAAAGGCCCAAGGTCGTGAAAATCGGAGCGCTCTCCTATTCGATCTACCTTATCCACATCTTTCTATATTACCGCCTGCTCAACTTGTTATCGGTCATCGAGCGTCATGCCGGTGTCGATCTGGTGGTCGATACGCAGGCCGGGAAAGCCATCGGCGGCGGGGTCTGGATCGGCGATGCGATCAGTATCCTCTTTCTGATCTTCGTCATGGGTTGTGCCTCTCTGAGCCGGCGACTGATCGAAGGGCCTGGGCGCGCGCTTTTAGAAACGCACCTGTCCGCACCCGGTGCCCAGCCTGCGCATCTTGAAGTCAGTGCCCAAACGTCCGATGTAGTGGCCGCAGACGGCCAGTAAGAAAGAGAATCATGACCGATAATTTTGATCCGCTCGGGGCACTTGTTCCTATCGTTATCGAACAGTCCAACCGGGGCGAGCGCAGCTTCGATATCTACTCGCGCCTGTTGCGGGAGCGGATCATTTTCGTGACCGGTCAGGTCGAGGATCACATGGCCTCGCTGATCGTCGCCCAGCTGCTCTTTCTGGAATCGGAGAACCCGAAGAAGGACATCTGGATGTACATCAACTCGCCGGGCGGCGTGGTGACCAGCGGCATGGCGATCCATGACACCATGCAGTATATCCGCCCCAAGGTCGGCACGGTGTGCATCGGTCAGGCCGCATCGATGGGCAGCTTCCTGCTCGCGGCCGGCGAGCCGGGCATGCGCTTTGCGCTCAGCAACGCGCGGATCATGATCCACCAGCCGTCTGGCGGCGCGCAGGGCATGGCGTCGGATATCGAGATCCAGGCCAAGGAAATCCTTCGTATCCGCCGTCGCCTGAACGATCTGTACGTGAAGTACACCGGCCAGCCGCTGGAGAAGATCGAGGCCGCCATGGATCGCGACACCTTCCTGGAAGCGGAAGAAGCGCTCGCGTTCGGCCTTGTGGACAAGGTGTACGACAAGCGTCCCGGCACCAGCGAAGAAACGCCGGCTTGATAGGGTCGGGCCGGCCGCTCACGCGGTCGGCCTTTGCATCCCGGCGGCGCCGTGCATCGTCGCCGGACTTTGGGCTGTGCCGTGGTCGAGTGAGCGGCCAGCTTGTTTCCGCCGCTAAAATCTCTCTGTTCGCAGCCTGGCCGGGTGCGGCCAGCATCTCCCATTGCAAAGCCGGGCCAGCCCTCCCATCTTCTTTCCATTATGGCTTTTGAGCCGGCAATGTCTGGTTTACGCTATTTGGCGACATTTTCGGCACTTGTGATGCTGCAAGAAGGCGGTCTAGGATGACCGACGGAAAGAGCATCTGGGCAATTGGCGCGAGACGGCGCCAGACCAAGGAAGAGATTGAATGACAAAGCTCACAGGATCGGATTCGAAGAGCACGCTCTACTGCTCGTTCTGCGGAAAGTCGCAGCACGAAGTGCGTAAGCTCATCGCCGGCCCAACCGTGTTCATCTGCGATGAATGCGTCGAATTGTGCAACGATATCATTCGTGAAGAGACCAAGGGTGGTCTGGTCGGCCGCAAGGAAGGCGGCGTGCCGACGCCGCAGCAGATTTGCGATGTGCTCAGCGATTATGTGATCGGCCAGCAGCGCGCCAAGCGCGTGCTCTCGGTCGCCGTGCACAATCACTACAAGCGGCTGGAGCATGGCGGCAAGGCGGGCGATGTCGAGCTGGCCAAGTCCAACATCCTGCTCATCGGGCCCACCGGCTGCGGCAAGACGCTGCTGGCCCAGACGCTCGCCAAAACCTTCGACGTGCCGTTCACCATGGCGGATGCGACGACGCTGACCGAAGCTGGCTATGTCGGTGAGGATGTCGAGAACATCATCCTCAAGCTGCTCCAGGCGTCCGACTATAATGTCGAGAAGGCGCAGCGCGGCATCGTGTATATCGACGAGATCGACAAGATCAGCCGCAAGGCGGAGAATCCCTCCATCACCCGCGACGTGTCGGGCGAGGGCGTACAGCAGGCGCTGCTCAAGCTGATGGAGGGCACCACCGCCTCGGTGCCGCCGCAGGGCGGGCGCAAGCATCCGCAGCAGGAATTCCTGCAGGTTGATACGACGAACATCCTGTTCATCGCCGGCGGTGCCTTTGCGGGACTCGAGAAGATCATCGGCGACCGGCTTGAGGGCAAGTCGATCGGCTTTGGCGCGCATGTCGCAGCGCCGGACGAACGGCGTACGGGTCAGCTGCTCAAGCAGACCGAACCGGAAGATCTGCTCAAATTCGGCCTGATCCCCGAGTTTGTCGGGCGTCTGCCGGTCATCGCGACGCTGGAAGATCTCGACATCGCCGCGCTGGTCCAGATTCTCACCGAGCCCAAGAACGCGCTGGTGAAGCAGTATCGCAAGCTGTTCGAGCTGGAAGACGTCGAGCTGACGTTCACGGACGAAGCGCTGACTGCGATTGCCCAGCGCGCCATCGAGCGCAAAACCGGCGCGCGTGGCCTGCGGTCGATCATCGAGGCGATCCTGCTCGACACCATGTTCGATCTGCCGACGATGGAAGGCGTGACCGAAGTCGTGGTGGACAAGGATGTGGTTGAGGGCCGTAAGGACCCCGTCCGCGTCTTCGGCGCGGAAAAGCGCCAGGCGGGTGACGCGGCCTGATCGGATAATCTGACCGGCATGAAAAACGCCGCCGCCGGGGCCTGAGGGCTCCAGCGGCGGCGTTTTCGCTTGTTCAGTCAAATGCTCAGTCGAGCGTCTGCTTCACCGCATAATAAGTGAAGATGGAGTGGTCGGGGTTGGACCGGCGGCTGCCGGTGCCGATGACCAGCGTCTTGCCCATCCAGTCATGCGGCCCCTCGGGCACCACGAATGTGGGCGAGAAGCAGAAATAGGCCGGTTGCGGGGTGCCGTCATCCAGTCGCGCTTCGCCGGGCTTGGCCGGGATGAGATAGCCATTGTTATTGATGTAGATTTTGGTGCCGTCATCGGCCTGCAGCATATAGTGCGATTTGATGACGATGGTGCCATCGCCCCGCACGGTGGCATAATCCGCGCCGCTGTCCGGAATGATGATGCCGGACAGGCGCGGGCCGTAAATCGTGCCGCTGGCGCAGGGCGTGTAGCCCTGATAGCCGCCACCCGGCAGCGGGCCGACAGTGCAGCGTTCGGGGCGGAAATTCACCCGCATCTCGAACACATATTCGAGATGGGCGGGGACTTGCGGATCGTTCATCGCATGCTCTCCTCTTGGCTGGATAAGGCACTGCCGCCGCCCTGCGGAAAGTGCAAGGCGGCGGCAGCTGGTTTTGTTTGGAAGGCGTCAGCCGTCAGAGCAGCATGAAATAGTGGATGCGGTTAGCCTTCGGGATCTTCTCGGCAACGCCGACGAAGATGTGCTTGCCCAGCCATTCGTGCGGGCCTTCCGGCACGTCGAACTTGGGGCTCACCCGCATATAATATTCGTCCGGCCCCACATCTTCGTTGCGGGCCATGCGCTCCATGGCGTCACCTTCGGCCCAGCGATAGCCGCGGCTCTGCAGGTAGATCGGCGTGCCGTCATCGGCTTCCAGCATGTAGCGCGCGTCGAAATCGATCACGCCATTGGGACGGGACAGCGGATAGTCGCCGCCGCTCATCGGGATGACCCGGCCGCGAATGCGGGGGCCTTCGAAGGTGCCTTGGGCTGCCCACACGGCAGCGCGGGTCGCGCCCATGCTGGTGGGGGAAATCCACACCGCCGGTGTCAGGTCGATCGACACCGTGAAGGCGAATTCGAACTTCGGCGCGAAGGGATGGGGGGCAATCTCGGGCGTTACCATGAAGTGCAATCTCCTTTTTCGATGACTATCAAACAGCAGCTGTGGCGGGCAGCGTCTTGTACCGCGCGCCGAGAATCTGCGCGAACTTGCCGTCGCGCAGATAATAGAAGCCAAGGCTCTCGATGTTGAGGGTTTGCCCCTTCATCAAGGGGCCGGCGATGAAATCGGGCCAGTCTTCCAGGCCGTAGAATTCGGTGCGAACATGGCAGGCGAGGGTGTCCGGACCGGCCGCGACGGCGAGAATGTCGAGCGTTTCGCGGACCTTGGACTTCACGTCGCGGTAGAAATCCAGAATGGCGGAACGTCCTATGATCTGGCGCTTCTCGCCCAGGTTGAACACCACGTCATCGCAATAATAGCGGCCGAAACCTTCGAAATCGTTCGCATTGAAGCGGGCGATGTAGTCGGCATAGTCGTCCTCGGTCATCCTGCGCTCCAAGAAAATTCTTGTTGTTGATTCTTCAACAGCTAAGCGGGTGGCCGCTTGGGTTCAACTGAAAAACGTCGACCCACTCGACCGATATGCTTGCCAAGCCCCGGAATCTGGCCGATTGTTGCGCATGATAACATTGCCCATCACGGGGTCCGCCTGTTTGTGACGATGCCTGCAAAACAAATTGCCATTGCTGCACCTGAGATTGATTGGGCCGTAGAAAGACCGCGTGTTCCGCTCGATCAGGTCATGCGGGTGTTCCTGCGCAAGCCGGGGTTTCTGCTCAACCGCATCGATCAGATCGCCAATGCCCTGTACGGATCGGTGGCCTGCGGGGGCGAGACCTTGTCGCAGGCGGAAATGATGCTGGCGATTGCCGAGCGTCCGGGGAGCGACCAGGTTCGCCTCGCGCGGGCCTGCGGCAGCGACACGTCGACCACGGCGATCGTGCTGCAAAATCTCGAACTGACCGGCCTCATTGCCCGCCAACAGGATGAGCGGGATCGGCGGCGCAGTCTGCCCGTGCTGACGGCGGCCGGGGAAGCCCGCATGGACGAAATCCGGTCGTCCTTCGCCCAACTGCAGGCGTTGCTGCTCGATCCGCTGAGCGATGACGAGCGCGCGGTGGCCATGGCGCAGCTCTCCAGCCTGGTGGAGGCCGGCAACGACGGCGCGCCGCGGTGGGACAGGCAGGACTCCTATCTGGCCAATGTGCCCAGCATGCTGTTCCGTCGCGCGCTGCAGATTCTCCATGCGCATTTCAGTGAGCAGGTCGCGCCGATGGCGGTGACCCTGCGCCAGTTCTCCGCGATGGTGATTCTGGATCTGCATGGCGGCCTGAGTCAGGTCGAGTTCGCGCGGGTCTACGGGCTTGATCCCTCCACCTGCGCGATCGTTCTCAAGAAGCTGGCCCAGCGGGGGTGGTTGCAGGCAGTGCCGTCTCCGCAGGATCGTCGCAAGACGCTCTATTTCGTCACCGATGAGGGCCGGCACCAGATCGACCGCCTCCAGGCCAGCGCGGATGCGACGGAAGATGCGGTGCGATCCAACATATCCGCGCGCGCCTTCGAAGCGCTGCTCCCGCCCTTGCAATCCGTGGTGCGCGCGCACTCGGCGATCCTGCGCTATCCGGGCTTTTTCCCTTGGGATCATGAACCGCCGCAATCCTGTTGATTGCGCGTTCAACATCGATATACAACGACGTCTGACTAATTGAGGCGAGTCTCTCGCCTTTGGGGAGGACGTTCATGGCGGATATCGAACGGCGCAGCGTGCCCGTGCACAACCCACGCAGCGGCGCGATCGACTTTATGATGGAAATTGCGACGGCGGAGGACGTGGCGGCGAAGGCTGACCGTCTCCGGCGCAACCAGCAGGCTTGGGGTGCCAAGCCGCTCGCAGAGCGCATCGGCGTCATGCAGCGCTGGCTGGGCGAGGTCGCCAAGCGCGCCAGCGCCATCGCCGAGGCCGACGCAATCGATACAGGCGGGTGCCACACCTCCTATCTCCAGGGCTTCATCACCATGGGCAATATCGGCGGCTGGATCGAGGATGCGCAGGCCGCGCTCGATGCGGCAAGCTATACCGGTCCCTCCAAGGCCATGCCGCAGGTGGAGGTGCGCACGCAGTTCGTGCCCTATCCGCTGGTCGGCGTGATTGGTCCCTGGAACGCGCCGATGATGCTGGTGCTGCTCGATGCCATTCCCGCCCTGTTCGCGGGTTGCGCCGTGCTCATCAAGCCCTCGGAAGTGACGCCGCGCTGGGTACAGCCGCTGTTCGAGGCCGTGGCCCAGGTGCCGGAACTGGCTGGCGTGTTCGATTATGTTCAGGGCGATGGCGAGACGGGCCGGGCGATCATCGACACGGTCGATCTCCTATGCTTCACCGGCAGCGTGCCGACCGGCCGCAAGATCGCCGTGCAGAGCGCCGAGCGCCTGATCCCCTGCTATCTGGAACTGGGCGGCAAGGACCCGGTGATCGTCACTGAAACCGCCGATTTGGAGCGGGCGACCACAGCCGTCCTGCGCGGCGCGGTTCATGCCAATGGAATGGTCTGCTTCTCGGTCGAGCGCATCTACGTCGCCGAGGCCATCCACGATGCCTTCGTCGCGCTTCTCGTTGAGAAGGCGCAGAAGGTTCGCCTCAACAGCGACGATCCGCGCGCCGGGCATCTCCATCCCTTCACCTTCGCGCCGCAGGCGCAGATCGTCGAGCGGCATATCGCCGACGCGGTCGGGAAGGGGGCGAAGGTCCTCACCGGCGGGGCGGTCGAGCAGATCGACGGCGGGCTCTACATGCGCCCGACCGTGCTGACCGGCGTCACCCATGACATGCTGGTCATGCGGGACGAAACCTTCGGGCCGATCCTGCCGGTCATGCCGTTCAAGACGGTAGAAGAGGCGATTGCCCTCGCCAACGACACCATTTTCGGCCTTACGGCGAACGTCGTCGCCGGAAGCCCGGAAGAAGCGATGGCGATCGGCTTGCAGATCAATGCCGGCTCGGTATTCATGCAGGATACCTTCCTGACCTTCGCCAAGAACCGCACGGTTGGCAGCAATGCCTTTGGGGCGTCCGGCGTGGGCGGCGGCGCGCGCACCGGCCCGGAGGCGATCCTGCGCTATGTGCGCCGCAAGGCCCTGCTCACCAATCATGGCGAGCCGGCTGATATCCAGAACGATCACCATCTTGGAAAACCGGGAGGACACTGACATGGCATGGGAACTGAGCGCACTCGACCGGCTCGAAATTCAGGAGCTTTATTCGCGCTACGCCTGGGGCATCGACCTCGCCGATGAAGAGACGGCGATGTCGACCTTCGCGCAGGACGCCTGGTTCGATCATCTCTGGCAGGGCCGGGTGCAGGGCCATGAGGCGATCCTGGAGAATCTGCGCTCGCTGTGGAACGACCGGCAGAGCTGGTGGTACGGGCGCCAGCACATCATGAACACGCTGATCATGGACCCACGCCCGGAGCAGGGCGAGGTGGACGTGCGCTGCTTCTTCCAGATTCTCCAGTTTCAGACCGATTATCACACCAACTTCGTGTTCGGCATCGGCACACGGCAGGACCATGTGACCAAGAAGGAAGGCGTGTGGCGGTTCCAGTCGCTGCACGTCAACGCCTGGACGGCGGCCGATCAGGTGCCGTGGAAAGGCGAGATCCTGCTCAAGAAAAAGCCGAGCCATCAGGCGCCGCCGGTCGCGGGGAAGAAGTGATGCAGATCACCGCTGCCGTCAGTCGCGGCAATCAGCCGGCGCCGGTGCTTGAAACGCTGGAGCTGGAAGCGCCGCGCGCGGGCGAGATGCTCGTGCGTATGGTCGCTGTCGGCATCTGCCATACCGATCTGCATGAGCATCCCGGACGTCACGCGCCGCATCCCATCGTGCTCGGCCATGAGGGCGCGGGCGTGGTCGAGGCTCTGGGTGAGGGCGTGCGCGGGTTCGCCGTGGGCGACCATGTGCTCCTCTCGGGCAGCAGCTGCGGGGTGTGCCCCAGTTGCGTTGCCGGACGTCCGACCTATTGCGATCTCGCGATGCCGATGAACTTCGGCGGCAAGCGCCTCGATGGCTCGACGGCGCTAGCGTGTGGGGATGAGCGCATCCACTCGCATTTCTTCGGCCAGTCTTCGTTCGCGACGCACAGCATCGTGCCGGAGCGCACGGCGGTGAAGGTGGACAAGGATATTCCGCTGGAATTACTGGCCCCGCTCGGCTGCGGAGTCATCACTGGCGCCGGATCGGTGATCGAGGCGCTGAAGGTGGGGGCAGGGGATACCATCGCCATCTTCGGGGTCGGTGGCGTCGGCCTCTCTGCGGTGATGGCCGCCAAGCTGGTGGGCGCGAAGCGGATCGTCGCGGTGGACATCAACCCGGGCCGGCTGGAGCTTGCGCGCGAACTGGGCGCGACCGATGCGATCCGCTCCGACGGCGAGGACGTCGCCAAGCAGATTCGCGCGGTTACCGGTCGCGGCGTGGACTTCACCTTCAACACCACCACCGTGCCAGCCGTCCACACCATGGCGCTGGAATGCCTCGCAATGAACGGCACTGCCGGCTTCGTCGCGGCGCCTCGTGGGGAGTGGGCGCCGGCCATGTTCCTCATGCTGGCCGGTGGCAAGCAGTTGCGCGGCATCCTCGGCGGCGACGCCAATCCGCGCACCTTCCTGCCGATGCTGATCGATTACTGGCGGCAAGGGCGCTTCCCGTTCGATCGGCTGATCGAGACCTACGCCTTCGATGAGATCGGCAAGGCGTTTCATGATTGTGAGGCGGGCACGGTGATCAAGCCGGTGCTCAAGGTTGGAGATGCTGCATGACTCCCGAAATCCGCAAACAACTTAAAGCATTCGGCACGGAACTGACCCCGGACATGATGGGCGGCACGCAGGGAATCTACCGCGCCCTGCAGCCGGGCTTGCCGGCGGGCGCAAGGGTGACGCGCGACCATCAATATGGTCCCGATGCGCGCAATCGGCTGGATATCTTCACGCGGGACGGGCTTTCCGGCGCGCCGGTGCTGGTGTTCGTCCATGGCGGCGGCTTCGTGATGGGCGACAAGACCACCGAAGGCTCGCCCTTTTACGACAATATCGGCAGCTTCGCCGTGGATGAGGGTTATGTCGGCGTCACCATGACCTACCGCCTCGCGCCTGCCGCCACCTGGCCGGCCAGCGGTGAGGACGTGGCCAATGCCGTCATCTGGCTGCGCGAGAATGTGGCGCAATTTGGCGGCGATCCGGATCGCATCTTCGTGATGGGGCAGTCGGCGGGCGCGGTGCACGTGGCCGATTGCGTTGCGCGCTTCTCGCCGCAGATTGCCGGCGCGCTGATGTGCTCGGGGATTTACGACGTGGCCGCGGCCGAGCCGAACCAGTTCCAGAAATCCTATTATGGCGAGGACCCGGCCGGCTGGGCGCAGGCGTCCACCGTGGCCGGGCTGCTCACCAGCAAGATCCCGCTGTTCTTCTCGGTCTGCGAGTTCGATCCGGTGCCGTTCCAGCAGCAGGCCGCGAGCCTGGCTGCCCGCTACGCCATAACCAACAAGGCCTTTCCAAGGCTGCATTGGCTGGGAGGCCACAACCACCTGTCACCTGTGCTCGAGATCGGGACGCCAGACAGCGACCTTGAGCATCACATCATGAACTTCATCGCCACCGTCTGAGGCAGATTCTTCAGGAGGACCCCATGGTCGAACCCATTCAATTTCCCGATGTCGAGTTGTATCGCGGCTGGGGGGAGCCGATGCGCGCCAATATCGAGCTGCGTGGGCTGGAGCTGATTTCCGGCGCCATCCCCGATGGGCTGGAAGGCGGCCTGTATCGCGTCGGCGCCGACCGGCAATATCCCTCCGGCCGCACCGATGACATCTTCATCGATGGCGAAGGCCAGATGCACATGATCCGCTTCAAGGACAATCAGGCGGATTATGTCGTCAAATGGGTCGAGACGGATCGCTACAAGGCGCAGAAAGCCGCCCGTCGCGGGCTCTTCGGCAGCTACCGCAACCGCTATACGGCCGATGAAAGCGCGAAGGACATCCATCTCGGCACGGCCAACACCACAGCGATGTTCCATGCCGGCCATCTCTATGCGTTGAAGGAAGATGACCTCCCTTACGAGATCGACCCCGACACGCTGGAAACCAAGGGCCGCGTCGACTTCGACGGACAGATATTGTCCGAGACGTTTACGGCGCATCCCAAGGTAGACCCGATCACCAACGAGCTGCTGGCGTTCGGCTATCAGGCCAAGGGCGATGCGACCAAGGATTTCGTGTTCTACGTCTTCGGGCCGGATCGCAAGATTAAGACCGAGATCTGGTTCGAGATGCCCTATGCAGCCTGCGTCCATGATTTCGCGATCACCGATGAATGGGTGGTCGTGCCGTTCTTCCCGCTGATCACCGATCTCGACGTGGTGAAGCAGGGCGGGCCTTATTATCAGTGGCATCCCGACCAGCCGGTGCATGTCGCGCTGGTGCCGCGTTATGGCAAAGCGGAGGATATTCGCTGGTTCAAGGGGCCAACCGGCAGCGCCGGTCACATGATGAACGCCTATCGCGAGGGCACGAAAGTCCACCTCGACCTGTGCTATTATGATGGCAACTGCTTCCCCTTCTTCACCACGCCGCAGGGCGAGGAGACGGCGCCGGTTCCGCCTTTCCTGACGCGCATGACGTTCGACCTCGCTAGCAATGAGGACAGCTTCACCACGCAGCGTCTGCTGAACATTCCGGGCGAGATGCCGCGCACGGACGATCGCTATCAGGGGCGGCCCTATCGCTATGGCTTCCTGCTCGCACGCGCACAGGATGGATCGAGCGGCACGGCGCGGTTCGACAACCAGACCGGCGAGTTCCAGATCTGGAAGCCGGGCCCGGGCGATAGCGTGCAAGAGGCGCAGTTCGTTCCGCGCACGCCGGATGCGCCGGAAGGCGATGGATGGCTGCTCGTGCTGGTCGCACGCGGCTCGAAGAACCGCAGCGATCTGGCCATTCTCGATGCGCAGAATTTGGCGGCTGGGCCGGTTGCGCTGCTCAAGCTGCCCGTCCGCGTCCGCTCGACCTTCCACGGCACCTGGGTGCCGGAGGAGACGCTCAAGAGCGGCCAGTATAATATGAAGCTCAGCTCGGCGGCCTGATCGCTTACACCTATCGGCCGACCGGTTCCCTGTAGACCGGGCGGGCCTCAAACAGAAAGGGCGGCCCTCGCATCATCGCGAGGCCGCCCTTTTCCGTTTCGCCCGACAACCGTCGAGCACGCATATCAATGCGCGAGCGTGACGGGCTCTCTATCCTTCGCCTCTTCCTGGCGGCGGATATAGGCGAGGGCGAACATCAAGATCGCTGTGCCCAGCGGGAGCGCCGCCGTCAGCGCCAGGGTGAGTTGCAGCGAATAATGCTGGGCGAGCGCGAAGCCGCCCGCAATCGGCGCTACGATGCCGCCAATGCGCCCGGCGCCACCGGCCCAGCCCAATGCCGTGCTGCGCATCCGGGGCGGATAGACTTGGGCGATCATCGTGTTGAGGCCGGACTGTCCACCGGTCTGGAAGAACTGCCAGGTGAGCAGCGCGACCACGAAGAAGGCGGAGTAGAAGGGCACCCAGCCCAGCAGGTTGATGGTCACGGCCAGCATGACATAGAAGCAGGCGATGAGCAGGGCAGGGCGCATCCGGTCCATCAGCCAGCCGATGGAGAGCGTGCCCGCGACCCCGCCGAGATAGCCGATCATGGCGACCTTCGCGAAATCCTGGATGGGGACGCCCGCCATTTCGAGGAAGAAGGTCGGCATCCATGCACTGAGCAGGGCCGTATTGGTCATGCTGAGGGTGCAGGCAGCCCAGACCAGTGCCGTCATGGTCAGGCGACCCTCGGAGAACACGTCGGACAGCTTGGCCTTGCGCCCCTTGGCGCCACCGCTCTCGATCACGAACAGTTCGTCGCCCCGCAGGTCGACATTGCGGTCGATCTTGCGGATCGTGGTCGCGATCCGCTGGTCGGATGGGTTGCGCTCGGCCCGGAACTTAAGCGATTCCGGCACGATCAGGAAGAGCAGCACCGCGCAGGTAATCGGCACGAGGCCGCCGATCCAGAAGCCGCTTTCCCAGCCATAGCTGTCCAGCAGCCACGCCGCGACGACGCCGCTGGCGGCACTGCCGGTCGAGAAGCCGACAAGCGCCAGAGAGATCAGCGTCGAGCGCTTGCGCTTGGGCGTCAGTTCCGAGATCAGCGCCATGGCCATGGGCAGGCCCGCCGCCATGAACACGCCGGCAATGCCGCGCAGAACAGCCAACTGCGTGAGCGTCTGGGCATGGATGCTGCCGATGGTGATCGTGCCGAAGATAAGGCAGGAGACCATGAGCATGAACCGCCGTCCGAACCGGTCCGCCAGCGGGGCGATGCTGAAGGCACCAATGGCGAGGCCGATCTGCTGGTAGACGAACACCTTGGTCATCGCCTCGGAGGTTTCTCCGAAATCCGCAGCGATGGCCGGCGCGATCTTGCCGATCATGAAGATATCGAACCCGTCGATGAAGCAGACCAGAACGCAGACGAGCAGCGCCATGATCTGGGTGGCGCTGATCCGCGACCGATCGATGAAGTCTTCGACGTCAAACCTGTTCATATTCAGCCATCCCGCATCCATCCGGCCGACCAGCCGGGCTTTTTATCGGACTGCACCAAAACACGGCATTGATGGGGAATCAACATCCTTGTAGGGCAAAGCTGCAGATTAGCGGTTGTGATGGGCGGCAATGTCGCCCATGGGCGCCGCGTAAGAGCGGGCGCGACGCGGCTTCGACGTGATCGGAACAAGAGGCGCCACCGGCCCGCAGGTCAGGGTCCATCGTGGCATGGATGCGACACTTTCTGACAAAGTCATCAATATTTCCTGCTCGATGAGAAATTTTCTTGTTTTCTCATCGGTGCTCTTCCAATGGCGCAGGCTGGAGTATCGGGCAAAGTCAATATCTCGGAGTATTGGCGATGCTCGGCTGGTCTTATGCCAGCGGGAGAAGGATGCAGTACAGGCGAAGCCCGTGGCTTCGATCAGGCCCTCATCATGCCTGGTCGGCTCACAAGCCAAGGCGATCTCGTTCGTCTTGGCGCATAGGTCCACTCCCTGCTGATCACTCCAATAACGCGGTGAAGCTGCGTGGTGTCCTGGCCTGTTCGCGGGCGGCGCTGTCTCCGGGCGGCGCGGGGATGCGGCGAGGCATTCACCCATCGATCAATGGGCCTGCGCCCGCGTTTTGGGAGATTTGGAATGTCGTTTTCGTTGAGGAACAAGCTTCTGGGCATGGCGGGTGCGTCCGTCTTTGCCATGAGCATCGCAGCGCCCGCACAGGCGCAGGACGATGCCGCTGCCCAGGCGCAGCCCCAGCGCGCCGGTGTCGAAGAGATCGTCGTGACCGCGACGCGCTCGGCCACCAACCTGCAGGAAACGCCGCTGGCCATCACCGCCGTAACCGCTAATGCGCTGACCGATCGGGCGATCAACAACATTCAGGACGTTGCGGCCATCGTGCCGAACGCCAGCTTTGCAGCAGCGAACGCCTCTTTTGGCCGCGCCGTGCAGGCCTATATCCGCGGCATCGGCCAGTATGACTTCAATCTGGCGTTCGAGCCGGGCGTGGCCTTCTATGTCGATGACCAATATTATGCACTGCTCGCCGGCTCGACCTTCGATCTGCTCGACCTTGAGCGCGTCGAAGTGCTGCGCGGTCCGCAGGGTACGGTGTTCGGCCGCAACGCCATTGGTGGCGCCGTCAACCTGATTTCCAAGGCACCTGACGCGACGCCTTCGGCCTATGTCGAAGCAACCGTGGGCAGCTACAACCGCACCGACTTGCGCGCCGGTTTCAACGTGCCGCTTTCTGAGAACCTCTTCTTCCGCGTTTCGGGCGTGTCGAAGAAGCGCAAGGGCTACCAGAAGCTGCTCGACTTCCGTTGTGACATGGTGCGTCAGGGCACGCCCGGCCTCGCCGGAAGGTTCCCCTCGCTCGATCCCTCGGACGGCTTCCTCTCCGGCGCCTCGCAGACCGATTGCGAACTGGGCCGTTATGGCGGTGAAAGCGTCGTCGCCCTGCGCGGTGCGCTGCGTTACGCCGGCACCGGCATCGACCTGACGCTCTCGGCGGACTACACCAACGATGATTCCCCGGCGGTGGCGAACAAGCAACTGCGCATCGTGCCGAGTGCAGCCACGCAGGCGCTTGATGCGGCCGTTTATCAGCCGCTGTGGGGTGTCAGCTATGACAGCCGCTTCCTCACCAACAGCCCTTACACCACCTATGCCACCTATTGCGATCCGATCCCGGCTGGGACCAACATCGCCGGCACTTATTATAACGGTGGGTCGGACCGTGGCGGCCAGTGCTTCGATCGCAAGGCTGTGATCGAGAATTACGGCTTCAGCGGCAAGGCCGTGGTCGATCTGACGCAGGACCTGACGCTCACCGTGCTGGGCAGCTATCGCAATGTCTTCACGACGGCCATCAACGATACCGACGGGTCGCCGCTGAGCCTGCAGACCACCAAGTCCATCATCACGCATGAGCAGTGGACGGTCGAACCGCGCCTCAACTACACCAGCCCGCTGTTCGATGTGACCGCCGGTCTGTTCTACTACAAGGGCAAGGGCCTCACGACGTCCAACGTCTCGATTCCGTTCCTCAACTTCCAGCAGAACGCCCGCATCAGCGTGGATAGCGAGGCGAAGGCCGCTTATGCCCAGGCGCAGGTTCGTCCGCTCGATCGCCTGCAGCTCACCGCTGGCCTGCGTTACTCGGAGGATACCAAGGACACGCTGTTCAACAACGGCCAGGGCGGCATCATTCGCCCCGTGCTCGTCAAGGACGACCGCATCGATTACCGCTTCGGCGCGGACTACAAGCTGACCGATTCCATGATGGTCTATGGCTCGATCGCGTCGGGCTATCGTCCCGGTGCGTTCAACCCGCGTCCGTTCCAGGCCTCGCAGCTCGTGCCCGTCGCGGCCGAGGAAATGGTCGCCTATGAACTCGGCTTCAAGGGTGACTTCTTCGACCGTCGTCTGCGCCTGAACGTGGCCGGCTTCTATTCGGACTACTCCTCTCGCATCGTCTCGCAGAGCGGTTCGGAATGCATCAACAACGGCACGACCGGTGTCTGCACGCTCGCCGGGACGCAGGTCGATCCGGCTGTGACCGGCGGCAATGAGCTGTGCCGCGCCTATAATCCGGCGACGGACGGTGCGGTCAACCTGGCGCAGGGCATTGGCGTGGCTTGCATCTCCAAGACCAACTACGTCAATTCTCCGGGCAAGGTGAAGGGCTTCGAGGTCGAGCTGGAGGCCCGTCCGGTCGATGGCCTGACGTTCAATCTCGCGGGCGGTTACACGCACTTCGATGCGCCGGAACTGCGCAACGATCCGCTCGTGGTGAACCAGACGCCGGTTTATGTGCCGCAGTGGACGGGTTCGGCTGGCATCCAGTACGAGATCCCGGTCGAGCAGCTGGGCGGCTCCATCACGCCGCGGATCGACGGCTTCTATCAGTCGAAGATCTCGTTCAACTCGCGCAGCCCGATCGCCCAGATCCCCGGCCGCGCCGTGTTCAACGGGCGCATCAGCTACCAGAACGATGCGGGCGACCTGACCGTTGCGGTCGGTGCGACCAACCTGTTCAACAAGCAGTACTACTACAACATCTTCGATCTGGTGCCCTTCGGCCAGCCCACCACGGAAGCCCAGCCGGGCCGTCCCCGCGAGTGGTATCTTTCGGTTCGCAAGAGCTTCTGACGAGCGCCTGACAGCGTCAGGCTGACATAAGGAAAGGCCGCGCCGGAGACATCCGGAGCGGCCTTTCTCTTTTGTTGCGTGAGAGAGCAGCGGGCAGGGCGGCCGCGCCGCCCCGTCCTTGCGCCTCAGCGGCTAGCGACGGGCGTGACGCCCATTTCCTTGAGCAGCCGCTGCGCGCCGTCGACCTTGTCCATCGTCCAGAGCATGAAGCGGCTGTCGACGTGGATCGTGCGGTTGCGCTCGGCCACGTAGGCCCAGTCGGAGATCACGCCTTCCAGCGTGCCGTCGAACGCCAGGCCAACGAATTCGCCGCGCGCATTCAGCGTCGAGGAGCCCGAGTTGCCGTTGGTGATGTCGACATTGGACATGAAGTCCACCGGCAGCGTGCCCAGCTCCGGCGCGGCATAGGGGCCGTAGTCCTTGGCCCTGATCGCATCGATTGCGCCCTGCGGGGCATTAAACTCGCCCTTGCCGGTCTGCTTGGCGAGAAGGCCCTCGGCGGTGGTGAAGGCGGTCCAGATCTGGCCGTCCTTCTCCTTGCCCATGACCTTGCCCCAGGTCAGGCGCAGCGAGCTGTTGGCATCGGGATAGAGGGGCAGGCCGGCCGCCTGCTTGTAGGCCATCAGACCCTTCATATAGCCCGCCCGCGCAGCCTGCGTGCGACCCGAGCGAGCCTTGGCGGCCTGCTCGCTTTCCATGTCGCCGGCATAGAGCGCGATGGCGAGCTTGATGAAGGGATCGTCCGATGTCTCGAAGGCGGAGGCGGGCTTATCCAGCCAGCCCAGCCGGGTCGGCGTGTCGCCCAGCTTGGTCTCGCCATAGAGCCGGTCGAAGCCGATCTGTGTGAGCGCGGCCTCGAACTTGGCATCGCGATCGGCGGCGTCGAGCTGGCGATATTCGACGAGCGCAGCCTCGAACAATTGACGATCGATCTTGGGCAGGAAGCGGCGCTCAACCTGACGGAGCCGGTCGACAATGCTCTCGCGGTCGCGCTGCTGGAAGCCGCTCTCGCGCTGGGCGTCGGGCTTTTCCTGCTCCTTGGCCCAGCGATACAGGGTGCGGGCCGCGCCGAGCAGTTGCGCGCGGTTGAGCAGGGAGGTGCGCAGGCCGGTGAGGGAAGCCTTGTTATTCTCGATGACCACCGCATCCAGCGCCGCAATGTCCGCGCCATAGCGCGCCTGACGGGCCGCGTCGGCAGCGACCCAGTCGCGGAAGGCCTTTTCCTCGGCCGGCTTGCGCTCATCGAGGCGGATGGCGTCGGCACCGACGAGGTCGCCGGCGAGCTTCTTCTCGTAATTCTCGGCCCCCGCGAGGATCGAGGCGTAACGGATCTGGGCTTCGCGGTCGCCCGCCGTCACCTTGTCGATCTGCGTCGCGTAATCGCTCAGCAGGCGCTGCCAGAGCGGCTCATATTCCGCGAAGTTGAACAGCACTTCATCGCTGGTGCGCAGGCGGTTCGTGGTGCCGGGGAAGCCGGCGACCATCACGAAATCGCCTTCCTTCACACCCTGCGAGGCAATGCGCAGCCAGGACTTCGGGCGGTAGGGGACGTTCTCCTTCGCGAAAGGCTTTGAGCTGCCGTCCGGCCCGACATAGGCGCGATAGAAGCCGAAGTCGCCGGTGTGGCGCGGCCACATCCAGTTGTCTGTCTCGCCGCCGAAATTGCCGAGCCCTTCGGCCGGCGCATAGACGAGGCGGACGTCCTGAATCTCGAGTTGCTGCTGGAGATAATAGGCCGCGCCGCCATAATAAGGCCGCACGTCGCAGCGGCGGTTGGCCTGCTTCTCGCAGGCCGAGATCAGTGCCTTGCGATTGGCGTCCAGCTTCTCGTACCGGGCGAGGCCATCGAGGCGGGGCGTCACGCCGCGCATCATCGCGCTGGTCACGTCGCGCAGATCCTCGATCACATAGATGCGCGATCCGGGCGCGGCGGGCAGTTCCTCGCCCAGCTCCTTGGCGAGAAAGCCATTGGTCAGATAATCCCGGCCTTCGCCGCTGTTATACTGGATGGACCCTTGCACGCAGTGATGGTTGGTCGCGACCAGCCCTTCGGGGCTGAGGAATGCAGCCGAGCAGCCGCCGAGCGAAACGATGGCGTTCAGCGGCGCGGCATCCAGCCGTCCCAGCTGATCGGGTGAGAGCGCCAGACCGTCGGCCTTGAGCGCGGCGCCAATGTCCTTGATCTGGCCCGGCATCCACATGCCTTCATTGGCAGCGGCCGGAGCGGCAAGGGCGAGGAGGGCGGTGCAGCCCGCGAGAGAAACGATATGATGGACACGCCGAGGCATGAGGCAAGGCTCCTGCAAATTTTGAGGTTGCCCTGCCTATCGCGCCATGAATGGGTGAACGCAAGCCGGGGCAGCCCGTTCGACCGGACCACCCTGAGCTGACGCTACGTCACCGGCAAGCTCGCCTCAGGCCTGCAGGCCGTTGTCCGCCTTGATCATGTCGGCTGCCTTCTCGCCGATCATGATGCTTGCGGCATTGGTGTTGCCACCCACGATTCGCGGCATGATGGCGGCATCGGCCACGCGCAGGCCCTGGAGGCCGTGGACGCGCAGGCGCGGATCGACCACCGCCATGTCATCCTGCCCCATGGCGCAGGTGCCGACGGGGTGCAGGGCGGTGTTAATGGCGCTGCGCACCCAGGCATCGATCTCCGCATCGCTCTTCACATTCGGGCCGGGCATCACCTCGCCGCGCAAGACGTCGCTCAGCGGTGCGGTGGAGAATATCTCGCGCAGTTGCGGCACGAGGCGGCGGAAGAAGGCCCGGTCGTTCTCAGTGGAGAGAACGTTGGAGAGGATGCGCGGCTTGTCCGTCGGGTCTGCCGAGCGCAGCTTCACCCAGCCGCGACCCTCGGGCCGCAGCAGCACGCAGGCCATGGCCACCACGTCCGCCTTGGGCTTGCGCCAGCCGGGGAACCAGGTCTGCGCGCCGATCATGGTCGGCTGGAACAGGCACTGCGCATCCGGGCGCTCAAGCTCGGGCCGGGTCTTGATGAAGCCGTTGGCGGTCACCGGCATATCCGCGATCATGCCGCCGCGCGTCAGCAGCCACTGCAGCGCGGCAAGCGCCGAGCGGTCGATGCGCAGGCTGTTGGTCAGCGTCACGCTGCGCGCCGCTGCATTGACCATCGCGACCGAAGGGTGGTCCTGCAGGTTCATGCCGACGCCGGGAAGGTGATGCACTACATCGATGGCTTGCTCGGCCAGATGCTCGGCCGGACCGATGCCGGAGAGCAGCAGCACCTGCGGCGAATTATAGGCACCGCCCGAAAGGATGATTTCCTGCGCGGCGGCGACCCGTTTGTCCCGGCCTTCGCTGTCGCGATAGTGAACCGCGACGGCGCGGCCGTTGGCGACCTCGATGCGGGTGACCAGCGCGCCGGTTTCCACGGTCAGATTGGGCCGCGACATCGCCGGAATGAGGAAGCGCGCGGCGGTGCTGGCGCGCGTGCCCTCATGGATGTTGAGCGGCGGCGGTCCCCAGCCTTCCTGCTCGGCGCGGTGGAAACTGTCGCGCTCGTCATAGCCGAGCGATTTTACTGTGCTGATGAACCGTTGGTAGAGATCGTTGGTCTTGGGCTGCTGCTTGACGCTCAGCGGGCCGCCCTTGCCATGCCAATGGTCCTCAGGGCCCCAATGATTTTCCGATTTCTTGAAGTAGGGTAGCACATCGTCATAGCTCCAGCCCTCGTTGCCGAGCTGGCGCCACTCGTCATAATCCCGCGCATGGCCGCGCGCGTAGAGCATGCCGTTGATCATCGATGAGCCGCCCAGCGCCTTGCCGCGCGGCTGGCGGATCTGGCGGTTATCGGCGAAGGGCTCCGGCTCGCCCATATAGCTCCAGTTGAACTTGGGATCGGCCATGACGAACGGGAAGAGGATCGGCATTGTGAGGCGGATGTCGCGCTCGCGACGGCCGGCCTCCAGCACGAGGACCTTGGCATTGGGGTCTTCCGACAGGCGGGCGGCGATGACTGCGCCGGCCGAGCCGGAGCCGATGACGATGAAGTCGGGCGTGGAGCTGTTGGCCAAGTCTCAGAGTTCCTTGAAGCGGGCGGATTTGATGTGGGTGAACTTGCCGTTCGCGATGCGGTACAGGATGATGCTCTCGATCTCGCGCACATCGCCCTTCTTGGTCGGCCACATTTCGAACTCAGGCCAGTCCTTGATCGTCTCGAAGCGCGTGTGGACCCGCAGCGCGGCGCCGTCATCGGCGAGAATGAGGTCGAGGATCGTCAGCGTCTCCTCGAAATGCGCCTTCACGCCGCGATAGAACTCGCCGATCTTCTCCCGGCCGACGATGTGCATCCGGTCCCCCAGCTGAAAGTCTACGTCATCTGCGTAGAAGCTGGTGAAGCCATCGAAATCATTGGCGTTGAAGGCGCCGATATAGCGCTCGAAGTCCTCGCGGGTCATGCGGCATACTCTCCTGTGTGAACCAGTTCGTCGGCGGGCAGGACCTTGCCCTTGAGGATGTCCGCCGCCCGCTCGGCGAGCATGATGGTGGGCGCATTGATGTTGCCGCCGGTCTCGTCCGGCATCACCGAGGCATCGATGACCCGCAGGCCCTCCATACCGATCACCCGCAGCTGCGGATCGACCACCGCCATCGGGCCGGTGCCCATCCGGCAGGTGCCGAGCGGATGCTGCGTGGTCGTCGTCGTGGCGCGGATATGCTCATCCAGCGCTTCATCGCTCACCACATCGGCGCCGGGCGAGATTTCCTTGCCGGTGATCTCGGCTTGCGGCGAAGTGGCATAGATCTTCCGCGCAATGCGGATGCCCGCGCGCGCCGTCGCGAAATCGGCCGGCGCGCTGAACAGGTTGAGGAAAATGCCGACATGATCGTCGGCCTTGGGCGATTTTAGGAACACCCGGCCGCGGCTCTCCGGGTGGAGCAGGATGACGTCGGCGGTCAGCTTGTGCGGCGGACGCTTCTTGATGCCGGGGAACCACAGATGCGCGTCCAGCGTCACGGGGTTGCACCAGAGCTGAATGTCCGGCTGGGCGAGGCGCGGGTCTGTGCGCAGCACCGGGTTGGCGCTGTTCACCTGCCGTGCAAAGGGGCCGGTGCCCATGAAGTACCAGCGCAGCACGGAGAGCGTTGCCCTGTCGAAGCGCAACTCATTGACGAAGGTGACCGGCGCGGCCTCGAACAGTACCGGCGTGCGCGGATGCTCCGAGAGGTTCTCGCCGACGCCGGGCAGGTCATGCACAACCTCGATATCCATCTCGCGCAGATGCTGCGCCGGGCCGATGCCGGAGAGCATGAGCAACTGCGGCGAATTGTAGCTGCCGCCCGAAAGGATGACCTCGCGGCGGGCGAGGGCAGTCTTGAGGGTGCCGTCGTGGCGATACTCCACGCCGGTCGCCCGCTTGCCTTCGGTCAGCACGCGCTGGGTCATCGCGTTGGTCAGAACCGTCAGATTGGGCCGGTCCATGGCGGGCTTGAGATAGGCGGCATAGGTCGAGGCACGACGGCCGTGTTTGTCGATGGTCAGCTCGACGCGGCCGACGCCTTCCTCGTCGCCATCGTGAATATCGTCGGTGATCGGGAAGCCGGCGTTCTTCGCGGCGGCCATGAGTTCATCGTGGAGCAGCCATTTGGTGGCGTTGGGCGTCACGCTCAGCGGGCCTTCGGCGCCGTGCAGATCGGACGCGCCGCGCCAGCTGCGCTCCATCTTGCGGAAATAGGGGAGCACATCGGCGTAGCTCCAGCCCTTGCAGCCCATCTGCGCCCAGCGATCGAAATCGGCGCTGTGACCGCGCATGAACACCATGCCGTTGATCGAGCTGGAGCCGCCGAGCAGCCTGCCACGCGGCAGGATCAGCTTGCGGTTGTTCATGTGCGGCTCGGGCTCGGTCCAATAGGGCCAAGTGTAGCCGGGCTTGAACAGCGCCTTGAGGAAGCCGAGCGGCATCCGAATCAGCCAGTCATCGCCACCGCCGCCTGCCTCCAGCAGCAGGACGCGCACATTCGGGTCCTCGGTGAGTCGCGCCGCGAGCACCGACCCGGCGGACCCCGCGCCGACGATCACATAATCAAAGGAATTTTCGGACAAAGTCACTCTCCATGGACTTCCGGCGCGCTAGAGTTGGCGTGGACGCATGTCTGCTGTTATTGAGGAGATCATGATGATTCAACATGATCTCTGCCGTCAGGGTGCCGACGGCTGCTGGAAAGGATGTCTGTTTCGATGAATGCGCCTTATAATCCCGGTCTGCTTGAGCAACTGCGTATGCGCTACGCTAACGGCCCGGTCAAAATGTTGATCGGCGGGCAGTGGGTCGAGGCCGCATCCGGCGAAACCTTCGAAACGCTCAATCCCTCGACCGGCGAACTCATCGCAAATGTCGCCAGCGCCGGCGAGGTCGATGTGGACCGGGCCGTTGCCGCCGCGCGCAAGGCGTTCGAGGGTGCCTGGTCGGGCGTGAAGCCCACCGAGCGGACCAATTTGCTGCTCAAGCTCGCCGATCTGCTCGAAGCCAATGCCGAGGAACTGGCGCTGCTTGAGACGCTGGACGTAGGCCGCCCCATCCAGTTCTCGCGGATGATCGACGTTGCGGGCGCCGTTGGCCAGCTGCGCTACAATGCCGGCTGGGCGACCAAGATTTTCGGTGAGACCGCAGAGATCAGCGCACCGGGCGAATGGCTCTCCTACGTGCTGCGCGAGCCGGTTGGTGTGTGCGCGCAGATCGTGCCGTGGAACTTCCCGCTGGTGATGGCGATGGGCAAGCTCGCCCCTGCGATCGCAGCGGGCTGCACCGTCGTGCTCAAGCCGGCCGAGCAGACCCCGCTCAGCACGCTGCGGCTGGGCGAGCTGGTGCTTGAGGCGGGCTTCCCGGAGGGCGTGATCAACATCGTCTCGGGCTTCGGCCGGACCGCTGGCGCGGCGCTGGCTGCGCACCGCGATGTCGACAAGGTCTCGTTCACCGGTTCGACGGTGACCGGCAAGGCGATCATCGAAGCCTCCAAGACGAACTTCAAGCGCGTGCAGCTCGAACTGGGCGGCAAGTCGCCCACCTATATCTTTGCGGATGCGGACCTCTCCAAGGCCATTCCGGCAGCGGCGATGGGTATCTTCTTCAATGCCGGTCAGGTCTGCGCGGCGGGATCGCGCCTGTTCGTGCATGAGAAGGTGGCTGATGCCGTGCTGGAAGGCGTGGTGAACATGGCGCGGGGCATGAAGGTCGGCCAGACCCTCGATGCCTCGACCATGATCGGCCCGCTGGTCAGCGCGGCGCAGCTTGACCGCGTGACCGGTTATATCGAGTCCGGCCGCCAGGAAGGCGCCAGCGTGCTTGCCGGCGGCGATCGCCTCTCCGGCGAGGGCTATGAGGGCGGCTATTTCGTCCAGCCCACCGTGCTGGTGGATACCAAGCCCGACATGCGCGTGCGCGCCGAGGAAATCTTCGGCCCGGTGCTCTGCGCGATGCGTTTCAATGATGAGGACGATGTCGCGGCGCTGGCCGCGCGGGGCAATGAGACGGAGTTCGGCCTGTCCGCATCCATCTACACCCAGAATATCTCCACTGCACACAAGCTGGCCCGGCGCCTCAAATCCGGCACCATCCGCATCAACGGTTCGGGCGGCGTCGATCCCGCGCTTCCGCTCGGCGGCTACAAGGCCTCCGGCTGGGGCCGTGAGAATGGCAAGGCCGGCGTCGAGGCCTATACCGAGCTCAAGGCGGTCAGCGTCGCCCTCTAAGGGCGCGCTGCGAATTATAGTGCCGCCTCGGGTCTAACCGGGGCGGCCCGAGGAGAGGGGGAGCGCAATTGAGCGCAAAGGATAACAATAACGGGGCGGCGGGTCCTCTCGAAGAAGCCTGGCGCATCTTCGATTCCCGCCACCTTCCTTATCGTCTGCTGATGCTCGGCAAGATGCTGGACCGGCTTTCGGTCCAGCACATCCGGGACAATGCGGGTGTCTCGCTGGCGGAGTGGCGCGTGTTGGCCCATCTCGCGGTGATGGGCACCAAAAGTGCCAGTGAAGTGTCGGCCGCAGCGCTGGTGGACCGGGCGGAAGTCAGCCGCGCGGTGCGGGTTCTGGAAGAAGAAGGCTTTCTGCGGCGCGAGGAAAACCCCCGAAACCGCAAGAGCAGCCTGCTGGTACTGACCGAAAAGGGGCAGGACAGCTACAAGCGGGTCCATATGGACCGGCGCAAGTTCTTCAGCATGTTGACGGCCGATTTCAGCGAGTCCGAACTGTCGGACCTGGACGGCATGTTGCTGCGCATGGCCAAAAGGGCCGACCAAATGGGGCGTGAAGGCGTTCCTTCAGCGAGGAAAAAGCCTTGAATTACGACGATTATGTCGCCGACTTCAACGAAGGTCAGGATGATCGCCTTGTCGAGCGATGGTTCGCGCCGGATTGCGTGATGTACAGCAGCACCCGCGTCTGCCGTGGGCGCGATGGCCTGCTCGATTTCCTCGACTGGGCCCATGACGGCGTACGCGAGGTCATCCGGCCCCGGCTGGTACTGCGGGAGGGCAACCGGCTGTTCGTCGATGTGGACATGGATTTCATCTGCCACGCGCCGCGCCCCGATTTCCCCTTCGCGCCCTTGCTGCCGGGCGATATTCTGACGGTGCGGTTCTTCGTGACCTATCTGTTGAACGAGGCCGGGCAAATCCAGGAACTGTGCTCCATGACCTGGCCGGCGGAGCAGGGCGTCACCAAGGCGCCGATGCTCTCATCCCATGCGGGCGGGCGTGCGGCCTATCATGCCTATGCGGCGGCGTTCAGCGCTGGCGATATGGAGCGGGCAGGGCGTTACTACACAGAGGACTGTGTGCTGCGGCTACCCTCAGTGCCTGTCATCAACGGACGCGATGGCATCTGCGACTTCTATCGCACCATGTTCCAGACGGTACGGGAAGATCTCACCATCCATGGGCTGGTGATCGACGATAATGGAATTGCGGTGGATTGCACCAGCACCTTCACGGCGCAGCAGGACGCGCCCGATTTCGTGGTCGCGCCGCTCAAGCAAGGCGAGAGCATTCAGGTGCGCGTGTTCGTGGTCTACGGATTGCGCAATGGGCAGATCGCGACGATCGACGTGGCGCGGGCAGGCGCCGTGGCACCGCCCGCGTCCGCCTGATCGTCAAGTTATCGACGGCTGGAATGCCGGCGGGTCGCTGGCGGGAAAGGATTCGTCCGAGGCTTCGTCAATCTCGTCCCATTTGCCCGGGGCGGGCTTGTGCTTCATCGCATCCGGCCCGGCATCGCGGACCTCGGGGTTTTCGTCCGTCTCGGTGTTCGTTTTGGGATCTTCGGGCATCGACATCTCAAATCCTTTCGTGATTTCCTTGTCGTCTGATTGATCAACGCCTGCGTGCGCCAGCAGTTGCATGGCCCTGTCGGAAGCGGAACGCGTCCTGCCGCGTTAGGCAGCTATGAAGGCATCCGGTTTTTATCGCGCGATCCGCTGGCTCGTCTGGGCGGGCGCTCTGGTTCTGGCAGCGTTGCTGGCGTTCGCGCTGTTCCGTTCGGCCCCGCAGGATCTCCCCTGGACGCCGCTTTCGCTGGATCAGCCGATCGGCCTGTTCACGCGACACAAGCTTTCGGGATTGCGGGATGATGCGCCGCGATGTCGCGCCTTGCTGCATCGCGCCGGGTTGGAGACGACGGCGGTGCCGGCTTTCGGCAGCGACCAATGCCGAGTCACGACCGCCACCCGCCTTGCGGCTGGGCAGGACATGCTCGCCCTTTCGCCGACGGACGTGGCCCCGGCCTGTACCGTTATGGCCGCCACCGCGCTCTGGACCTGGCAGGTTGTCCAGCCTGCCGCGCAGCAAGTCCTCGGGGCGTCTGTGGTGCGCATCGAGCATCTCGGCAGCTATAGTTGCCGGCGCATGTACGGCCGAGGCGAAGGTGCGTGGAGCGAACATGCCACCGCCAATGCGCTGGACATCGCCGGCTTCGTGCTGAGCGACGGCCGCCGGATCTCGGTGCTGCGGGATTGGGACGGGGAGGGCGAAGAGGCCGCCTTCCTGCGAACCGTGCGCGATGGCGCATGCCGCGTGTTTTCGACCGTGCTCTCGCCGGATTATAACCGCCAGCATGCCGATCACTTCCACTTCGATCAGGCGGATCGGGGCGGGGTCAGCTGGGGTGTTTGCCGCTGATCAGCCTGCCTCGACCTGCTGCTCCTCCAGCCAGGCGATCAGGCCGCGTTCGGGGCGGCTGAGCCATTTGGTCTGGCGCGGCAGGTGCGTCTGCTTGCGGAATTCGCCTGCCCCATCGCGCGCCAAGGCGACGAGATTGGGGTGGATGTAGGATTTGCGAGCGATGGCTGGCGTATTGCCGAGATGTTCCGAGACATGGGTCAGCATCGCCGTGAGGGTGGAGACCTCCTGCTCGTGCAGCAGCCAGTCGAACGCGAGCACGCTCGCCCGCCATGTCCGGAAGTGCTTGGCGGTGAAGTCCGCGCCCATCGTCTCGCGCAGATAGCCGTTCACATCCGATGATGAGACCGGCGAGGCGGTGCCATCGTCGCGCAGATACTGGAAGAGGTGCTGGCCCGGCAGGTCCTGCATCTGGCGAACGAAGCGAATGAGGCGGCGGTCCGTCATGCTGACTTCGCTCAGCTTGCCCGACTTGGCCTTGAACCGCAGGGTGAGGCGGCTGCCGGTGACCTTGGCATGGCGCCGGCGCAGGGTGGTGGCGCCAAAGCTGCGATTGCTCTTGGCATAGGCCTCGTTGCCCACGCGGATGCGGCCGCTGTCGAGCAGCTGCACGACGGAGGCGATGGCCCGCTCGGCCGTCAGACTGCGCCCGGCCAGATCATCCTCCACCCGGCGGCGCAGCAATGGCAACAATGCGCCGAAAGCGGCGCAACCCTCATATTTGCGGGCGTCCCGCTCGGCTGTGAAATCCGGATGGTAGCGATATTGCTTGCGCCCGCGGGCATCGATGCCCGTTGCCAGAATATGGGCATGGGCATTGGGCGCGAACCAGGCATCCGTATAAGCCGGCGGCAGGCCGATGCGGTTGAGCCGGCCGATCTCTGCCCGCTCGGTGATGCGCGCGCCTTCCGCATCGAAATAGGCCCAGCCGCGTTTTCCACTCGGTCGGCGGCGGATGCCCGGCATGCTGTCGTCGACGAAAATCAGCGCGTGTATCATGCTCGGGGCCGCTCCTTGCCTATCCACGGGGCCTATCCACGGGACTTGTCCATGGGCATGGACGAGCGCACAACGCGCAAGCTGCGGGTTTGGAGCCAGCCGGCAGCGCACGCAGACAGGCCCGGCAGATGGCAGTGGAGAAACCGGTGACGAAGATGCGGGAAGAACGCGACAGCCTGGGTCCCATCGACGTGCCTGACGCGGCCTATTGGGGCGCCCAGACCCAGCGCAGCATCGAGAATTTCCCGTTCGGCCCGGCCGAGCGAATGCCGATCGGCATCGTCCATGCACTGGCCATCGTGAAAAGCGCCGCCGCGCATGTGAACCGCGCGCACGGACTGGCCCCGGACATCGCCGATGCCATCGAGACGGCAGCGGCGGAGATCGTGGCCGGCAAGCTGGACGATCAGTTCCCCCTGGTCATCTGGCAGACCGGCAGCGGCACCCAGACCAACATGAATGTGAACGAGGTGATCGCCGGCCGGGCCAACGAGGCGCTGACGGGCCAGCGTGGCGGCAAGGCACCGGTCCATCCCAACGATCATGTCAATATGAGCCAGTCGTCCAACGACAGCTTCCCGACGGCGCTGCACATCGCAGCCGCCCGCGCGCTGGTCGAACGGCTGCTGCCCGCGCTCGATCATCTTGCCGATCTGCTCGGCGCGATGGCGAAGGCTTGGTCCGGCATCGTCAAGATCGGCCGGACGCATCTGCAGGACGCGACACCGCTTACGCTCGGGCAGGAGTTTTCCGGCTATGCTCAGCAACTGCTCAACTGCCGCAACCGTCTCTCCCGCGCCCTAGAAGAGGAGCTGATGCCGTTGGCGCAGGGCGGCACGGCGGTCGGCACAGGCCTGAATGCGCCGCAAGGGTTCGGCGAGGCGGTGGCGAAGCAGATCGCGGCGTTGACCGATCTTCCGTTCAGGACCGCGCCCAACAAGTTCGAGGCCTTGGCCTCCAACGATCCGCTGGTCCAGCTCTCCGGGTCTCTGGCGACACTCGCTGTCGCGCTGACCAAGATCGCCAATGATATCCGCCTGCTCGGCTCGGGGCCGCGTTCGGGGCTGGGCGAACTGGAATTGCCGGCCAATGAGCCAGGCAGCTCGATCATGCCCGGCAAGGTCAACCCCACCCAGTGCGAGATGCTGACGATGGTTGCCGCGCAGGTGATCGGCAATCATCAGGCCGTGACGGTCGGCGGCTTGCAGGGGCATCTCGAACTTAACGTCTTCAAGCCGATGATCGGTGCGGCGATCCTGCGTTCCATCGATCTGCTGAGCACGGGAATGGAGAGCTTTGCCGAGCGCTGCGTGGAAGGCATCGTGCCCAATGAGGCGCGCATCGCGGACTTGGTCGAGCGCTCGCTGATGCTGGTCACCGCCCTCGCGCCTGAGGTCGGCTACGACAACGCCGCCAAGATTGCCAAATATGCCCATGAGCAGGGCCTGAGCCTGCGCGAGGCGGCCTCTGCGCTCGGGCTTGTCGATGCGGCGACCTTCGATCGTCTGGTGCAGCCGCAGTCCATGATCTGACCGAACCGGCCTCTTGACCGCCGATGCGACACGGCGTGACTCGCTGTCGATCGGTTTGCCGCTTTACCCGGAACCCCTGCGCTATCTGGCCGTTGGTTTGGTAGATGGCGTCGCGCTGACGCGCCGCCTCAAGACCCAGGGCCGGCATAGTCCGGCATTGGCACCTTGGTCCCGGTTGGATCGGCAAAACCCTTCCGCGGATTGAGGCCCACCTTCAACAGGAAGAGGACCAGGCTCATGGCTACCGAAATCGCAATTGACGAAACTCAGCGCCTCATCTCCTCCGACAAGGTCGAGGGCACGACAGTGTATAACCGACAGGGCGAAAAGCTCGGAACGGTGCGCAACTTCATGGTCGATAAGCGCAGCGGCAAGGCTGAATATGCCGTGATGTCGTTCGGCGGGCTGTTCGGCCTCGGCAGCGATTATTATCCGCTGCCGTGGGACATGCTCGATTATGATACCGAATATGGCGGCTATGTCGTCGATATCGAGAAATCCCGTCTCGAAGGCGCGCCGCGATATGCGCAGGAAGACCCCGTCTACGACCATGGCTACGGCCGGCAGGTCTACGGATATTGGGGGATCCCTTATCCCTTCGTCTGATCGACAGGCACAGGCCGCCCGGCACGAACGGGCGGCCTTTTAATTTGGAGGCTTACTCATGCCAGCCAAATCCAAAGCGCAGCAGAAAGCCGCCGGGGCAGCCTTGTCTGCCAAACGCGGTGACAGCGCCAAATCCGACCTCAAGGGCGCCTCACGCGAGATGTATGACTCGATGAGCAAAAGCCAGCTTGAGGATTTTGCCTCCGGCAGTCGCAAGGGCAAGCCGGACCACGTCAAGTGACGTGCTGAACGGAAGAATGATCCATGACTGACACAATCGACATGATCCACGAAGACAATCTGCCTGGTGACGAGCATAAGCTCGATCCCCAGCCGGAGTTCATGCCGCGCTACCCCGGATCGGGCCGACTGAAAGGCAAGGTCGCGGTCGTGACCGGGGCGGATAGCGGCATCGGCCGGGCGGTCGCGGTGCTGTTCGCGCGTGAAGGCGCGGATGTCGCCATCGCCTATTTGTGCGAGCATGAAGACGCCGCCAAGACGCAAAAGCTGGTCGAGCAGGAAGGCGCTCGCGCGCTCGTGTTCGCGGGCGATCTGGGCGACAAAGCTGTCTGTCAGGACCTGATCGACCGCACAATAGGCGCGTTCGGGCGTCTCGACATCATCGTCAACAATGCGGGCGAACAGCACCCGGACAAGTCGATCGAGGACATCACCGAGGAACAGCTCAAGCGGACCTTCCAGACGAACATTTACTCGATGTTCTTCGTGGTACAGGCGGCGATGCCGCATCTTCGCCAGGGCGCGGCGATCGTCAACTGCACGTCCGTCACGATGTATCAGGGCTCCAAGGAACTGCTCGATTATTCGAGCACCAAGGGCGCGATCACGGCGTTCACCCGCTCGCTCAGCGAAAATCTCATCGAAAAGGGCATTCGCGTCAACGCCGTGGCGCCGGGGCCGATCTGGACGCCGCTCAACCCGTTCGGCGGTGCCAGCAAGGAGAAACTCGCGCATTTCGGCGAGAGTACGCCAATGGGTCGCCCGGGCCAGCCGAACGAAGTCGCGCCGTGCTTCCTGTTCCTCGCCTGCGAGGATTCCAGCTATATGAGCGGGCAGGTGCTCCACCCCAATGGCGGGATGGTCGTCGGCTCCTGAGTTCAGCGCCTCTGCCTGTCCGTTCGCGCCGCTGTGAGCAAAGCCTTGTCCACAGCGTCGTGACGGCCGGCAGCGTCCTGCTCAAGGGCAGCGCAGATGGCGCTGCTCGCCATCGGCGCTGCTTCCATCAACTTGCCCATCTGGGCCGGCAATCTGGCCACAGTGATGCCGGCATACCAACAGGTCTGGGCAAGACTGACGTGACCCATCAAATCCGGCTTGGCATCATAGAGCGCCATCTCATGAAAGCGAGGCGCGATATCCAGCGTGTCGGCATAGACCGCCATGGTCGCGGCGCTGGCGAGCGCGACCTGATCCCCGATCATGAGTGTGCCATATTGATGGCCCATCGCCGCATCGGCAAGCAGCGTGGGCGCCGCTCGGCAGGCGGCCAAGGCGTCGCCCCAGCGGAACGCTTTCGCGCCGATAACCTTATCCGGGCGGATGCGCAGGATGAGATCGAACTCGTCGCCTCGGGCCGTCGCCATGTCCGATGCGGCCTTGAGCTTGTAATGCATCTTGCGGGGGTTGGACCAACCCGCAAAATCCGGGCCGCTATCGTCCTCTAGCACCACATGTTCCGTGCCGTAGAAGGCTTCGAGGTCCGCCTTGCTGACAATCCCGCCATCCGCCAGCGCGGCGACCAGTGCGGGGTATCGCTCGGCCATGCCGGGCATCCCAAGCCGCCCGGCGTGCAGGCGCCATGCGTCGCAAAAGGCCTTGCCAGCGAAAGGCAGATAGGCGCGGAACGGCTCGGCGCCGGAGCGCCCGATCTTGCTCCAGCTATGGACGAAGAAATGGCAGTCCGTGTCCCGTAGCAAGCCGGCCTGCCAGGTCGGCAAGGCCGCGCGGTGGCCACGTAGCTGGCCCGAAACGCACACGGCAATGCGCGGACGGCGCCGCCCGAGCTTGAGGAAAGGCGCCTTGACCGTGACCTTGTCTTCCACGAAAGCGGCGGCCTGCCACGGCCTGGAAGCCAGCCGGGCAAGCGCTGCGTTCGACCGCGCGCGATCAGCAGTCGAGCGCAGCTTGAGGCCCGGCTGCGCCAGCGCGGCCAGGTCCGGACCGAGGGCCGTCGTGACTGCCGCTGCGCTCGTGGGGCCGTCCGGCGAAACCGCCCAGCGCAGCGCCAGAGAGCGCACCGCCGCGCCATCGTCCTCATCGGTTGCACCGCCCGGATATGCGCTGCGATAGGCCGCCAGCCATGCGGCAATTTGCGCGTCTGCACGGCGTGATCCCGTAATCCACAGGAAGAGCAGCAATTGCCAGGCGGGGAACCGACGTACCAGCGCATCGGGCGGCGTGTTCTCCGCGAGACCGGCCAGATCGGCGATGTTGCGCTGAAAATGCACCGCATCGAACATGCCATTATAGGGCAGGCTGAGTTCGTGCCGATCCAATTGCGGCAGCAGGTCGAGATGCCAGCGCGAGATCGCGGCTTCGTCCTGCCAGCCCTGCAGGGGGTGGCGCAGCAGCAGCACGGCGATCAAAAAGCCGCGGTCGCGCGCGCCCTCATCCCACAAAGCTGTCAGAACGGGCCGAAGAAGCTCGGCCGCCTTCTTGAGCACGCGCTGATTGCCGCCCGCGTGGGCTGCTGCGATCCGCGCGCACAGGGCAGGGGGCGTGCCGTCGCGATCGCGCTCAAGGACGAGGATGCGGAGGAGATCGTCCAGCCGCTCCCGACCCCAGTCCGTCGGCAAAGCCTCGTCCATAAGCGCGCCGGTCACCGCGCGCCCGGCGCCCTCAAAGGCGCGGTGGGCCGTTATGCCCTCCTTAAATATTGCCTCGTAAATCTCCAGGGCAGGGGTATAGTTTGAGGCCTCGGTCAATTCTTTGGCTGCGGCAAGCCGATCGTCGAGGAACTCGCTTGCAGGTTTTCCATTTACAGACTTCACGGGTTTTCCTCGATGGCCAATGGCGCGCGCGTTCAACCTAGCAAGATTTCGGATTAAGAATTCAACCCATTTCCACATTCGCATGACGGCCAGCTGAGAGAATGCTCGCCAGCGCGATAGATGTGCGTCGATTGCAGGGGGTTATTTGAGGGTCGATGGTCGTTTTAGTTAAGTCGCGGGGCGGGAAATGACGCCGGACGTGTCCGTGGAGCCATGGCCGCTCGGCGTGGACCTCTCCGCCTATGACGCCCTGCTGTTCGATCTGGATGGCACGCTGGTCGATACCATGCCGCTCCACGGGCTCGCCTACGCAGCCGTGTTCGATGCGCGCGGCTATCGCTTCACCATGGATGATTATCTTGCAAATGTCGGTCCGCCCGCCCGGATCGCGATCCCGTCTTTTGCGGCAGCGGCGGGCATGGGTGAGATCGACGATGCGATGATCGCCGCCCTCCATGCCGAGAAGAAGGCGCATTTCAAGACCGTGCTGCGGCAGGAGAAGGCGCCGGCCCTGACCGCCTCACACTTGCTGGCGCGTCATGCCGGCACGATCCCCATGGCGTTGGTGTCGTCGGGCAACCGGGACGGCGTGGAAGCGATCTTGGAAACGATGGCGTGGCGCCCCCATTTCGGCGCCGTGGTGAGCGGCGATGATGTGGCGCAAGGCAAGCCGCATGCCGAACCTTATCTCACCGGCGCGGCGTTACTGGGCGTGGCGCCCGCACGCTGCCTCGTGTTCGAGGATACGCCGGTCGGGATCGCGTCCGGCCTTGCCGCGGGCATGACTGTCATCGACGTGACCCAAGCCGGCGTCATCCATCGGCCGGGCAAATCATGACAGGACCAGAGTTGACCCTCGACAGCCACCCGGCTTTGCGGATGTTCCGCGAGGTCATTCCGCTCTCCGGCTTTTCCGGCGCGACCGTGGCGCTGGTCCGTGATGGCGGGCAGCCCTTCGTGCGCAAGGCAGCCAATCTTGTCGATGCCAACGGGTCGTTGCGCGATCAGGCGGTGCGGCAGCAGGCGCTGGCCGGGCTTGTGGAAGGCTGTGCCGGGATGCCCGAGGTGCTCGACATGGGCGAGCAGGACGGACTGTTCTATTTCGACATGGCCTTCATCCCGTCGCGCGATGCGGTCAATTTTCTCTCCAATGGCACCTTTGATAATGTCGCCGATTTCGCCGACCGCGTGGAGCGGCTGATGAGCCGCCTGGCGGTTTCGGTGCCGGTGAGCCAGCCGCCACTCGCCCCGCGCAAGAGCCTGCTGGTGGAGAAACTGCAGCAGATCGCCGACAAGACTGGCGCGATGCACGAGGCAGCGCTCGCCCCTCTGGTGGAGGCGGCGCGGCGCATGGATGTGCTGGTGGCGGACGAGAAGCCCACGGCTGCGCATGGCGATCTGACCTTCGAGAACATCCTCGTCGACCGGCGCGGCGCCTTGTGGCTGATCGACACGATCACATCGCCCTTCGACCATGTCTGGATCGACTGGTCCAAGCTGTTTCAGGAGTGCGAGGGGCTTTGGCACGCCCATCGCGGCCGGCCGCTGGCACGGGGCGTGACATGGTGGCTGCGCCAACGCTTCCATGCCGCCGCGACCGCGCTGGACCCGGCCTATCCTGCACGCCATTACATCCTGCTCGGCCTCACCTTCGCGCGCATCCTGCCTTATGCGAAGACCAACGAGGACCGGGCCTTCGTTGCCCGGCGGGTGGCCGAATGCGGCCGCGCTGCCCTGGACAATCTTTGACGCGAGAGAGAAGACCCATGAAGATCATCGTACCCTGCGCCGGCCGCTCCTCCCGCTTCCCCAACATGGCGCCCAAGTGGATGCTGCCCGACAATGATGGCCTGCCTATGGTCTTCAAGGCGGTGCAGGGGCTCGGCGCCAATGTTGATGATTTCATCTTCACGATCCTGCGCGAGCATGAAGAGCGCTTCCAGGCTCAGGAAGGTCTGCGCGCCGCCTTTGGGCAGAAGGTCAATTGCGTCATTCTGGACGAGCCGACGCGCAGCCAGTCGGAAACGGTTGCCCAGACGCTGCTCAAGAGCGGCATCGACGAACCCTTCATGGTGAAGGACAGCGACAATTATTTCGAGGTGCCGCACCTCTATCAGTCGTACAACTACGTCTGCGTCGCGTCGCTCAGCAGCTTCAGCCAGGTCAACCCGCAGAACAAGAGCTATGTTCAGGTCGATCAGGAAGATGTGATCGTCAATTTCCGCGAAAAGCAGGTCATCTCCGATCTGTTCAGCGTCGGCGGCTATTATTTTTCCAGTCCGCGCGAGTTCCTGGCGGCTTATGACGAGCTGATGGGCCAGCCGCGCCTGTCCGCCGGCGAGCTCTATCTCTCCGAGATTATCGGCTATCTGGCGATGCAGGGCTCGGTGTTCCGCATCCAGCGGATCAAGCAGTATCAGGACTGGGGGACGGTCCACGAGTGGCGGGAATATCTGCAGGGCCACCGGGTGTTCTTCATCAGCGTCGATGGCTTCCTATTCGAGCAGGGGTCGCTGTTCTTCAAACCGGGTTTCGAGGAAGTGAAGCCCAATCCGGTGGCGATCGAGACGGTGCAGAAGCTGGCGGCGGAGGGGCAGAAGATCTTCTATCTCTCGATCCGTCCGCAGGAGCTGGAAGCGCTGACCAAGAGCCAGCTCGCCGCCGCCGGCCTGCCTGAGCGGCCGTTGCTGCTCGGTTGCGATCTGGCGCAATGGACGCTGCTGACTGCGCCGCATTCCAACCAGCCGTTCCGCACCTCGCATGCTGTCGAGATCGCTGCGGACGACCCGAATATGGCGGAAAAGCTGGCCGTTGATCGCTGACGTCGGGAAACCCGGCGCTGGTCTCTTGCCTTTGTCCGGCTTGACCCTAAGAACAGGCTCTTAGAACAGGCAAAGTCAATTTGGGTGTCGCGGGCGAGCCGCGCGATCTGCCCGATAAGAGAGGAATGCAGGCATGAAGATCGCAATCATGGGTGCCACTGGCAATGCAGGCCAGCGTCTGGTCGATGAGGCCGTGAGTCGCGGGCACAGTGTCACCGGCATTTCGCGCAGCGCAGACACCCAAGCGCCGCGCGAGGGCGTGACGTGGGTGAAGGCCGACATCAATGATGTCGACGACATGGCGAGCAAGATTGCCGGCCATGATGCGGTCATTCTCTCCATGCCGTTCAAGTCGCTGGATGCGGACAATGTGTTCGCTGTGGCGCGCAAGGCCGGGTGCTGGCTGCTGGTGGTCGGCGGCGCGGCGAGCCTGCAGACCGAGGATGGCGTGGTGCTGCTCGATACGCCGGGTTTCCCGGACTTCATCAAGGTCGAGGCCGCGCCAGCGCGCGATTTCCTCAACCAGCTGAAGGCAGGACCGGGCTTTGACTGGACGTTCCTGTCGCCGGCCATGATGTTCGGACCGGGCGAGCGCACCGGCACCTTCCGCCTCGGCACCGAGACGCTGCTGACGGCCCCGGACGGTAAAAGCTCGATCAGCTATGAGGATTTCGCCGTCGCGATGATCGACGAGATCGAGACGCCCAAGCACAAGAACATGCGGTTCACCGTCGGCTACTGACGGCGGTGTCATCCATGAACGGCGAGGGCCGGGGCTTCCAATATGCCTTTGGTATGCACGGCCTGCTTAGGCCGTTGGAAAGTCTCGACGACTGCTGTAAAGAGTCGCGGTGACTAGCTGCCAACAATGTGTCGTGCGGAACCGCGCGATCTGTTCATCTTTGGATACCTCCGAGCTGGAGGTACTCAACAAGATCGGTCGTCGCGTGCCCGTGCATCGCGGGCAGACGCTGATGTGGGAAGGCGATGACAGCTTGCTGGTCGCCAATGTGATCGACGGCGTGCTCAAACTGTCGACCTCAACAGCGGATGGCCGCGAGCAGATCGTCGGCGTTGTCTATCCGTCCGATTTCATCGGGCGTCCGTTTGGCAGCACGACTCAGCACAGCGTCACGGCGCTGTGCGATGCGCAGGTGTGCCTGTTCACGCGCTCCTCGTTCGACGATTTTGCCCGCACGCATCCGGAGCTGGAGCACAAGCTGCTCCAGCGGACCCTCACCGAACTGGATCGCGCCCGCCACTGGATGCTGCTGCTCGGGCGCAAGAGCGCCGGAGAGCGTGTCGCGACCTTCCTGCTCGAAATGGCGCAGCGGCTTGCGGATGCAAGCTGTAGTGGCAGCGATCTTGTCGAGCGCTTCGAACTGCCGCTCACCCGCCAGCAGATGGCCGATCTGCTGGGCCTGACCATCGAGACCGTGAGTCGTCAGCTCACTCGGTTGCGCCAGGCCGGGATCATCGATCTGCCGGATCGGCGGACTGTCGTCATCCTCGATCATGACGCCATGGAGGCCGAAGCCGGCAACGGCTGAGGACTGCCTCCTCATCCGCGCGCATCGTGGCGCGCCGGCCACCCCGCAGACCGCATGCTTCCCGTTGACCCATGTCAATGATGCCGAGCCCCCGCTGATCCACAGCGACAGCACAGTCCCAGGACTGTGCTGCTCAAGGGGTTTCTATGACCGGTCTAACAATGAAGGCGGGAGGCTGGCTTCTGCTCGCCATTCTCGCGATGCTCGCCTCCGCGCTCGCCGTGGATTCCGGATTTGCCATCCACATGGTCATTGCGTCGCTTGCGGCGCTGCTCGCCATGATGGGGACGCTTCGCTCCGCCGATTGGGGCGGCATGGCGCGCGGCATTCTGCGCATGCCCGATCAGGGGCATTATGATGACGATCCGGTGCGCTGGGGCGTGATCGCCACGGTGTTCTGGGGCATGGCCGGTTTTCTCGCCGGGCTCTACATTGCCTTGCAGCTCGCCTTTCCGGCGCTCAACCTGGGGCTGGAATATACCAGCTTCGGGCGCTTGCGGCCGCTGCACACCTCGGCGGTGATCTTTGCCTTCGGTGGCAATGCCCTGATCGCAACGAGCTTCTATGTCGTGCAGCGCACCTGCCGCGCCCGGCTTGCCTTCCCCTCGCTCGCGCGCTTCGTCTTCTGGGGCTACCAGCTGTTCATCGTGCTCGCCGCGACCGGCTATCTCCTCGGCATCACCGAGGCGAAGGAATATGCCGAGCCCGAATGGTATGTCGACCTGTGGCTCACCACCGTTTGGGTCGCCTATCTCGCGGTCTTCGTTGGCACGATCGTCAAGCGCAGCGAGCCGCACATCTATGTGGCGAACTGGTTTTACCTGAGCTTCATCCTCACCATCGCGATGCTCCACATCGTCAACAACCTGTCGATGCCGGTCAGCCTGCTGGGTTCCAAGAGCTACAGCGCCTTTGCGGGCGTGCAGGATGCGCTGACCCAGTGGTGGTATGGCCATAACGCGGTGGGCTTCTTCCTCACCGCCGGCTTCCTGGCGATGATGTACTATTTCGTGCCCAAGCAGGCCGAGCGGCCGATCTACAGCTATCGCCTGTCGATCATCCACTTCTGGTCGCTGATCTTCCTCTACATCTGGGCCGGCCCGCACCACCTCCACTACACCGCGCTGCCCGACTGGGCGCAGACGCTGGGCATGGTCTTCTCGGTCATGCTGTGGATGCCGAGCTGGGGCGGCATGATCAACGGCCTGATGACGCTGAATGGGGCATGGGACAAGGTCCGCACCGATCCGATCATCCGCATGATGGTGATGGCGCTCGCCTTCTACGGCATGAGCACCTTCGAAGGGCCGATGCTCTCGATCAAGAGCGTGAACAGTCTCTCGCACTATACGGACTGGACCATCGGCCACGTTCACTCGGGCGCGCTCGGCTGGAACGGCATGATCACCTTCGCGGCGATCTATTACCTGACGCCGCGCCTGTGGGGCCGCAACCGGCTCTACTCGCTGCGCATGGTCAACTGGCACTTCTGGCTCGCGACCGTCGGCATCGTCTTCTACGCCTCGGCCATGTGGGTCGCTGGCATCATGCAGGGCCTGATGTGGCGGGAATATGGGGCGGACGGCTACCTCGTCTACGCCTTCTCGGACACCGTCCGTGCGATGTTCCCGATGTACGTGCTGCGCGCCTTCGGCGGACTGCTCTACCTCTCGGGCGCCGTGTGCATGACCATCAATGTGTGGCGCACCATCCTCGGCCACCAGCGCGTCGAAGCGCCGATGAGCGACGCTGCCTATGACGCCGCAAAGGACCGGCCGATCACCCACAAACCTGCTGCGGTTCCCGCGGAATAAGGACGGAAAACCATGTCGAGCTTTGCACAGAAGCACAAGAAGCTGGAGCGCAACGTCACGCTCCTTGCCGTCGCTGCCTTCGCCGCGGTTACCGTGGGCGGCATCGTGGAGATCGCACCGCTCTTCTGGATCGACAACACGATCGAGAAGGTGGAGGGAATGCGTCCCTACACGCCGCTGGAGCTGGCGGGCCGGAACATCTACATGCGGGAGGGCTGCTACAACTGCCACTCGCAGATGATCCGCCCTTTCCGCGACGAGGTGGAGCGCTACGGCCATTACAGCCTCGCCGCCGAGAGCATGTATGACCACCCATTCCAGTGGGGCTCCAAGCGGACTGGGCCGGACCTGGCCCGCGTCGGCAAGCGCTACTCGGATGAGTGGCACGTCCAGCACCTCATCGATCCGCGTAGCGTCGTGCCGGAATCGGTTATGCCGACCTATGCCTTCCTCACCAAGCGTGAGTTGAAGGCAGGCGACATGACGGCCCATCTCACGGCGCAGCGCCGGGTGGGCGTGCCCTATAGCGATGAGGACATCGAGAAGGCGAATGCCGATCTGCTGGCGCAGGCCGACCCCGAGGCCGACACCGCTGATCTCCTCACGCGCTACCCCAAGGCGCAGGCCCGCGATTTCGACGGCAACCCGGCCAAGCTGACCGAGATGGACGCGCTCGTCGCCTATCTCCAGATGCTCGGCACGCTTGTCGATCTGGATAGCGCCGCCCCGCAGGAGGTGGAGCGATGAGCTATAATGATCTGCGCCATTTCGCGGACAGCTACGGGCTTTCGGCAATGGTGGTGCTCTATTTTGGCCTGTGCGCATGGGCGTTTCGTCCCGGCTCGCGCCGGAGCAACCAGGACGCCGCGCACCTGATCTTCGCCGAAGATGGCGAGGCCGCAGCCCATGACAGGAAGAACAACCATGGCTGAGAAGAAACGCATCGACGCGCCGACCGGCACCCAGACCGTCGGCCATGAATGGGACGGGATCGAGGAGCTCGATACCCCCATGCCGCGCTGGTGGGTCTGGACTTTCTACGCAACGATCGTGTTCGCGATCGGCTATGTGGTGGTTTATCCTGCTATTCCATTCGCGCATGAAGCCAGCAAGGGGCTGTTCGGCTGGTCCAGCCGCGGGCAGCTCCAACAGGTGATGGATGCCGAGACCGCGCGCCGCACGCCGATCCTCTCGGCCATCGCTGCCACGCCCATCGAGAAGCTGGTCGCCCAGCCAAAGCTGATGGAAGCGGCGATGCAGGGCGGCGCCGCAGCCTTCAAGGTGCATTGCGTGCAATGCCATGGCTCGGGCGCTGCCGGCGCCAAGGGCTATCCAAATCTGGTGGATGACGACTGGCTGTGGGGCGGCGACCTGCAATCGATCGAATACACGATCACCCATGGCGTCCGGAACCCGGATGAAGCGCAGACCCGCATGAGCCTGATGCCCGCCTTCGGCAAGGACGGCATCCTCACGGGCACGCAGGTTCAGGATGTAGTGAGCCATGTTCGGGTGATCAGCGGGCAGGAGAAGGCCAGCGCCTCCTCGCGGCGCGGCGACGTGCTGTTCCAGCAGAATTGCGCGGTGTGCCACGGCCCTGCGGGCAAGGGACTGCGTGAATTCGGTGCGCCGAACCTGACCGACCCGATCTGGCTCTATGGCGGCGATCGCGAGACGCTGACCCAGACGGTGACGAACAGCCGTCGGGGTGTGATGCCCGCCTGGGGCCATGCGCTCGACAAGGCGACGATCCGCATGCTGGCCGTCTACGTCCACGGCCTTGGCGGCGGCGAGGCGACGCCCGTCGCAGCGCAGATTGCCGCTCAGGCTGCCGGGGCACCGGAGGCGCAGGCCAACGCCGCGACACCATAAGGCGGAGCCGGCCCTTCCTCCGCTCGACGGGGGAGGGGCCGGCCCGCTCATTTCGTTGATCCTGCTCAATGTCGTTTGAGCTGACTGCGCCTAAGCGAAGATCGATCGGAGGCAATCTGATGCCGAAGACGCCAACAACGGACGCTGCCATGTCCCCCGTGAATGATGTTACCGCGCCAGCGGAAAGCCTCTACGCCAAGCGCAAGTCGGTCTTCCCCAAGCAGGTCGATGGGCCGTTCCGCCGCTTCAAGTGGCTGGTGATGGCCGTCACCCTGACGATCTATTGGGCCACGCCCTGGATCCGCTGGGACCGCGGGCCGCACGCGCCCAATCAGGCGGTGCTGGTCGATCTCGCCAATCGCCGCTTCTTCATGTTCGGCATCGAGATCTGGCCGCACGAATTCTATTATGTCGCCGGCCTGCTCATCATGGCGGGCGTCGGCCTGTTTCTGGTGACCTCGGCCGTCGGCCGCGCCTGGTGCGGCTATGCCTGCCCGCAGACCGTCTGGACCGATCTGTTCCAGCATGTCGAGCGCTTCCTCGATGGCGATCGCAACGCGCAGATCAGGCTGGAGAAAGCGCCCTGGACCCCGATGAAGGTCTGGAAGCGGCTGCGCAAATGGGCGGTTTGGCTGGTCATCTCGTTCCTCACCGGCGGCGCGTGGATCTTCTACTTTGCCGATGCGCCGACGCTGCAACACCAGTTCTGGACCGGGCAGGCGCCGTTCGTCGCCTATGGCACCACCTTCGTGCTGACCATGACGACCTTCATCTTCGGCGGCTTCATGCGCGAGCAGGTGTGCATCTACATGTGCCCCTGGCCGCGCATCCAGACCGCGATGACGGATGAGAAATCGCTCATCGTGACCTACAAGCACTGGCGCGGCGAGCCCCGCACCAAGGGGCTGAAGAAGGCGCAGGATGAAGGGCTGCCGACCGGCGACTGCATCGACTGTCTGCAATGTGTGCAGGTCTGCCCGACCGGGATCGACATTCGCGAGGGGCCGCAGATCGGGTGCATCACCTGCGCTTTGTGCATCGATGCCTGTGACAAGGTGATGGCGCAGATCGGCCGTCCGCGCGGCCTGATCGATTATGCGACAGAGATCGACTGCGAGGCCGAGATGAAGGGCGAGGCGCCGGCGCCCGTGCGCAAGCGCCTCTTCCGTCCGCGCACAATTGCCTATTTCGCGATCTGGGCGAGCATTGGCCTCGCCATGCTGTTCGCGCTGGGCGTGCGTTCGCGCATCGACATCGCGGCCAATGCGGAGCGCAATCCGGTCTATGTCCGCCTGTCCGACGGGTCGATCCGCAACAGCTATCTGATCAAGGTGCGCAACATGCAGAGCCGCGCGCGCCCGATGGCCATCGGCCTCGATGGGCTGGACGGCGCGCTGATGTGGCGTGAGGGGCAGACCCGCGATCAGGCGAGCCGGACCCTGCAAATCAACGTGCCGCCCGATCAGGTGCTCAAGGAACGCGTGCATGTGGTTGCGCCGGCGCAGGGCATTGCCCGCCAGGATTTCGCCTTCACGCTGCGCACGCTCGACGAGCAGAAAGAGGCGGCGCAGGATGATGAGAGCTTTGTTCGACCGGAGGTAGGCCAATGACCCGCAAGTTCACCGGACGGCACATCACCGTCATTCTCGTCAGCTTTTTCGGCGTGGTCATGGCGGTCAATTTCACCATGGCCTTCCTCGCAAGCTCCACATTCGGCGGGCTGGTGGTGCAGAACAGTTATGTCGCCAGCCAGGAGTTCAACAAATGGCTGGCGCAGGCCCGCGCCGAAAATGCGCTGGGCTGGGCGCTCACGCTGAATCGAACCGCAGAGACACGGCTGAGCGCGACGCTGCGCAGTGCGAATGCGCCCATGAACGATGTCGCGCTGACCGCCACCGCCCGTCACCCGCTTGGCCGCAAGCCGGATATCGCGCTGCAGTTCCGGGCGCTCGGCGATGGCGTGTATGAGAGCCTGCAGCCTTTGCCGCAGGGCCGCTGGATCGTCCATGTGCGGGCCCGCGCCCATGGGCGGGAGATCAACCGGGTGGTCGATCTGTCATGACCTATGTGGCGCCAAGGCCCGATTGGTCGGCGGATGCGGTGGAAACCCGCCTCGCCGTGCCGGACATGCATTGCGCCGGCTGCATTTCCAAGATCGAGCGGCTGTTGCCATTGCAGCCGGGGGTCCACGCGGCCCGCGTGAACTTCTCGGCCAAGACGGTGATCGTCTCGCATGCCGCCGATCTGGCCGAGCCTGACCTGCTACGCGCCTTCGATGCGATCGGGTTCGAGGCGCAACCGCTGCACAGCGCGGCGGCGCATGAGCGCAGCCAGGCGCTGCGCAAGCTCATTCGGGCGCTTGCCGTCGCGGCCTTTGCGGCGATGAACGTCATGCTGCTCTCGGTCTCGGTCTGGTCCGGGGCAGATGGCAGCGCGCGCGAATTGTTCCACTGGATCTCGGCGCTGATCGCCATCCCGGCGATCAGCTTTGCGGGACAGCCCTTCTTCCGCTCGGCCTTCAAGGCGCTGCGGGCGGGCACGACCAACATGGATGTGCCGATCTCCATCGGCGTCATTCTGGCGACCTCGATGAGCCTCTACGAGACGATCATCGGCGGTCGCCATGCCTGGTTCGATGGCGCGTTGATGCTGCTCACCTTCCTGCTCGCCGGCCGGGTGCTGGATGAAATGATGCGCGCGCGCGCCGCCAGCGGAGCCGAAGCGCTGGTACGCCGCACCGCGCCCGGTGCCATGCGGCTCGCCGAGGATGGCGCGAGCCAGTGGGTTGCCGCCGATGCGCTGGCCGTAGGCGACCGCGTTCTGGTTGCCGCCGGCGAGCGGCTCGCGGCAGATGGCATAATCGAGCAGGGCAGCAGCCGGTTCGATCTCTCCTTGCTGACCGGCGAAAGTGCGCCTGTCACGCTGCGCGCGGGCGACATGGCGACCGCCGGCACGCTCAATCTCGACGGCCCGGTGACGCTGCGCGTGACCGCTGTGGGCGAGGGGCGAGCGATTGCCGAGATTGCCCGACTGATGGAAAGCGCCGGCCAGGCCAAGTCGCGCTATGTCCGCCTCGCCGACAAATGCTCGCGGCTTTACGCGCCGGTGGTGCATCTGCTCGCTGCCATCACCTTTGCCGGCTGGATGATCGCCGGGGCGGGCTGGCACCAGTCGCTACTGGTCGCCATCGCCGTGCTGATCATCACCTGCCCCTGCGCGCTGGGCCTCGCCGTCCCGGTGGCGCAGGTGGTGGTCTGCGGCGCGATGATGCGCGCGGGGCTGCTGGTCAAGGATGGCAGCGCGCTGGAACGCCTCGCGCAGGCCGATCAGGCGCTGTTCGACAAGACCGGCACCCTCACGCTCGGTCGCCCGCGCGCCTTCGGTGTCGAGGCGCTGGACGAGGAGGAGCGGAGCATTGCCCGCGCGCTGGCCATGACCAGCCGCCATCCTCTCGCAGTGGCGCTCCGGCAGGCGCTGGGCGGCGAGGATGTCGGCCCGGCGGTTCTCACTGACGTCGAGGATATTCCGGGCGAGGGCGTGCGCGCGCTCTGGCAGGGGCAGCCCGTCGCGATGGTCAAGCCGACGCCACAGGATCTGAGGGATCAGGCCAGCGTGAGCAACGATCCGACCATGGCGGTCGCGTTGGGGCTGGGGAATGGGCGCCGCCACATCATCCACTTCGCTGACGCGCTGCGTCCCGATGCGGCGCGGGCGCTGGCGGACCTCTGCGCCCTTGGTCTCCCGCCGGCAATCATGTCGGGCGATCGGGAGGAGGCGGTCCAATCGTTGGCCGATCAACTCGGCGTGCCGGCAGAGGGCGGGATGCGCCCGGCCGACAAGCTGGCGCGGCTGCAGGCGCTGGCCGAGGCGGGGCACAAGCCTTTGATGGTGGGCGACGGACTGAACGACGGCCCGGCACTTGCTGCAGCCCATGTCTCCCTGGCGCCCTGTTCGGCGAGCGATGTCGGCCAGCAGGCGGCGGACATCGTGTTTCTGGGCGACAGCCTCTCGGGTATCCCGAAGTCGGTGCGGGCCTCGCGCGCCACCATGCGCATTGTCCGGCAGAATATCGGTCTAGCGATCGGCTATAATGCGCTCGCCGTGCCGCTGGCGATTGCCGGCTATGTCACGCCGCTGATTGCCGCCGTCGCGATGTCGAGCAGCTCGCTCATCGTTGTGGCCAATTCCCTCCGTCTGCGCTGGGCTGTCAAATGAACGGATTGATCTTCCTCATCCCCGTGGCCCTGCTGCTCGGCCTGACCGGCCTCGTCGCGTTCATGTGGTCGCTGCGCAATGGCCAGTTCGATGATCCGGACGGCGCTGCCATGCGCATTCTGATCGAGGATCAGGATAAGCCGGCGTCGTAGCGAACCTGTGACGTCAAGGACAGTGACCGCCGTTCGTCCTGAGTAGCTGCTGAGCTTGTCGAAGCGGCGTATCGAAGGACTAGCCCGTGCGCTGCGATGCTTCGATACGGCTCTTCGATACGCGCCTGCGGCTCACCTCAGACCCTACTCAGCACGAACGGCCGGGATTCGAACACCAAAAAAAACGGGCCTGCTCCGGGAGAGGGAGGAGCAGACCCGCCTTGCCGGCGCGTGCCGGTAACTGGGCTTAGAAGCGGTAGCTGACGCCGCCGCTGACCACCCAGGGATCGAGTTCGTGCCGGGTCGCCAGCACGGTGGCGCCGGAGGCATTGTAGAATTCGGCAGTCGGCCGGACGAAGTAGCGCTTGGCGTCGAACGAGATACCAAGGCCCGTATCATTCACCGGAATGTCGATGCCGGCCTGCAGCGCGAAGCCGACCTTGCTCTTGAGCTTGGCGCTCGCGGCGCCCAGCGCGGCAGTGCCGCCCGCGCCCACCTTGGAGTCCACCACCCAGAAGTAGCTCGGCCCGGCGCCGATATAGGGTTTGATGGGGCCGGCATTGAGGTGATATTTCAGCGTCACCGTCGCCGGCACGATCTTGATGTCATCGAGCAGCCGGTTGACGCCCTTGATCGCGCCCGCGCCATCCACATGGTGCGCGGTCATGCAGCAGATCGTCTCCACCGAGACGGCATCGCTCAGGAAATATTCGATTGCGACGGTCGGCACCCAATTGTCGCTGGCGGCGGTGTCCGTGCCGGCAGGCAGCGTCACCGTGGCGGATTTCACCGTGTCGATCTTGCCATTCGGCAGCACGCCGGTTGCCATCAGCTTGACCTGCACCTTGCCTTGCTGCGCCTGCGCGACCCCGGGGGCAGCGAGCATCGCAAGACCGGCGACACAGCTGAATAAACGAGCATTCATGGGTTCTTTCCTTTCTTTCCCTGAACCTGCATCGCTCATTAGGATTGGGGTGGGCGCCGCTCATTGACCCAGCGCAAGACTTGGCTTGATCGAGGTCAAGGGCAGCCAAGGCCCGACAAAGTAGAGCCATTTCCATGTGGTCCTATTATCCCGATCTGCTCGCCCGGCCGGTGCCGCGCTACACCAGCTATCCGACGGCGGCCGAGTTCACGGACCGGGTGGGGGAGGCCTATCTCGGCCATGCGCTGGATGCGGTGCAGCCGGGGCAACCCGTCTCGCTTTATGTGCACATCCCCTTTTGCGAGGAGATCTGCTGGTATTGCGGGTGCAACACCGGGCGCTCCAACAAGGCGCAGCGGCTGACCAGCTATCTCGATGCGCTTCATGCCGAAATTCGCACTGTCGCCCAGCGCCTCGGCGGACGCGCCCGCGTCGAGCGCATCGCCTTTGGGGGCGGCAGCCCCAATGCCATCCCGCCGCTGGAGTTTGCCCGGCTGGTCGATGAGATGATGCTGGCCTTCAACTGCGGCGCGCCGGTGCTCTCGGTCGAGATCGATCCGCGCGGGTTCGACCAGCGCTGGGCCATGACGCTGGGCGTCTCCGGCACCAAACGCGCCAGCCTTGGCGTGCAGACCTTCGATCCCGCCATCCAGGCCGCAATCGGGCGGGTCCAGCCGCGCGATCTCGTCGTCAGCGCGGTTGATCGCCTGCGCAGCAACGGCGTGCGATCCATCAATTTCGATCTGATGTACGGCCTGCCGGGGCAGGATCGCGCGTTGCTCGAGCAGACGCTGGACGAGGCCATCGCCATGCGTCCAGACCGGATCGCCCTGTTCGGCTATGCGCATGTGCCGCATATGCTGCCCCGCCAGAAGCGGATCGATGCCACCCATCTGCCTGATCAGGCCGAGCGTTTCGCCATGGCGGCGCTGGGGCATGATCAGCTCGTTGCGGCTGGCTATGTGCCGGTGGGCTTCGATCATTTCGCGCTGCCCCATGACGATCTCGCCAAGGCGCAGCTGCAGGGCACGCTGCGCCGCAATTTTCAGGGCTTCACCGAGGATCGGGCCGATGTGCTGATCGGCATCGGCGCGACGGCCATCGGTCAGTTTCCGCATCTCATCGTGCAGAATGACAAGAATAGCGGCCGCTACCGGATGCGCGCCGGCGCCGGCCGCCTGACCGGCGAGCGCGGCATCCTGCGCGACGCGGATGATCAGCGGCGCGGCGCGATCATCGAGGATCTGCTCTGTGGCCGGGCCGCTAACGTCGGCACCGATCTGCACCGGACCGACCTGCGTGCCGGGCTCGCGCCCTTCCTGGAGCGAGGCCTCGCTACGCTGGAGGGCAATAGCTTGCGCATCACCGAACAGGGGCGGCCTTATGGACGCGCCGTCGCAGTGTTGTTCGACCGCCATCGCGCCCTATCGCAGCAGCGGTTCAGCAGCGCGATCTGAGCGATGGCCGATCCGTGGACCTTTGGCGGCGGATTTCTGCTCGGCTTTGCCTCCAGCCTGCACTGCGTCGGCATGTGTGGCGGCATTGCGCTCCTGCTCGGCCAGGCGCGGAGCGAGGGTGACCATCCCGCGGCCTTCGCGGCCCGGCTTCATGCCGGTCGCATCGGGGCCTATATGGTGATGGGTGGCGCGGCGGGGGCGCTGGGCGCACTGGCGCTGGGCGGGCTGGATGCGACACTCGGCCATCTGCTCCTGCGCTGGGCGGCGGCGATGAGCCTCGCGTGGGTCGGCTTCTCGATGCTGGGTCTCATGCCGAGCCCCGCTGTGGTCGGTCACGCAATCAGGGGGCAGGTGCATGTGCCGGCTTCCGTCGCAGGCGCGGCGCGATCGATGCTGCCGCCGCGCCTGCGCATGGTTGCTACCGGCTTTGGCTGGGGCATGATGCCGTGCGGAATGGTCTACGGTGCGTTGCTATATGCGGCCTTTGCCGGGTCGCTCACCGGCGGACTGCTGGTCATGGCGGGCTTTGGCATCGGCACACTGCCGGCGCTGCTCGCGGTGCAGGGGGGCGCCACGATGCTTGCCGGGCTGGCCCGCAAGCCCGGCGTGCGGACGCTCGCCGCCCTCGCAATCCTGCTCTGCGCGCTGCTCAGCCTCGGCGCCGGGGAGGCCGGCCTGCTGGCCGTGTGCCGCGCGAAATAAGCGTTCGACCGGCTTGGGCGGGGTTGCAAGAATCAGTCTCAGGTTCCAACAAGCGGCAACTGGCGCGCGAGCGCCGTTCCTTGCTGGAGAGATGGGGCATGAAAACGCGGGCTGCGGTAGCATTTGAGGCAAAGAAGCCGCTGGAGATCGTCGAGCTGGATCTGGAAGGCCCCAAGGTGGGCGAGGTTCTGGTCGAGATCATGGCGACGGGCATCTGCCATACCGATGCATACACGCTCGACGGCCTCGACAGCGAAGGCATCTTCCCCAGCGTGCTCGGCCATGAAGGCGCGGGCATTGTGCGCGAGGTCGGCGCGGGCGTCACCTCCGTGGTGCCGGGCGACCATGTCATCCCGCTTTACACGCCGGAATGCCGCCAGTGTAAGTCCTGCCTCTCGGGCAAGACCAACCTGTGCACCGCGATCCGCGCGACGCAGGGCAAGGGCCTGATGCCAGACGGCACGACGCGCTTTTCCTACAAGGGCCAGCCGATCTACCATTATATGGGCTGCTCGACCTTCTCGAACTTCACCGTGCTGCCCGAGATCGCCGTTGCCAAGATCCGTGAAGACGCGCCGTTCAAGACGAGCTGCTACATCGGCTGCGGCGTGACGACCGGCGTGGGCGCGGTCATCAATACCGCCAAGGTTCAGGTCGGCGACAATGTCGTGATCTTTGGCCTCGGCGGCATCGGCCTCAACGTGATCCAGGGTGCGCGCCTGGCTGGCGCCAACAAGATCATCGGCGTCGACATCAACCCGGATCGCGAGGAATGGGGCCGCAAGTTCGGCATGACCGACTTCCTCAATTCCAAGGGCATGAGCCGCGAGGATGTGGTGGCGAAGATCGTGGCGATGACCGACGGCGGCGCGGACTATACCTTCGACGCGACCGGCAACACCGAAGTGATGCGCACGGCACTTGAGGCCTGTCACCGCGGCTGGGGTACCTCGATCATCATCGGCGTTGCGGAGGCCGGCAAGGAGATCGCGACGCGGCCATTCCAGCTCGTAACCGGCCGCAACTGGCGCGGCACGGCGTTCGGTGGGGCCAAGGGCCGCACGGACGTGCCCAAGATCGTCGACATGTACATGACCGGCAAGATCGAGATCGATCCCATGATCACCCACGTCATGGGCCTTGAAGAGATCAACACCGCCTTCGACCTGATGCATGCCGGCAAGAGCATCCGCTCCGTGGTGGTGTTCTAAGGTCCGCAGGGCGGCGGTTGCGCTGAGGAGCGGCATCCATGTTCAGGCATCTAGTTCTCGGCACCAACGACATCGAGCGCGCGCGCGTCTTCTATGATGCGACGTTCGCGGCGATGGGCATCGCGTCGGCGCAGGCCGATGCGAAGGGGCGGCTGCTCTATCGGGATGGTGGTGGTTTGTTCATCGTTGACCATCCCATCGATGGCCAACCGGCCTCCCATGCCAATGGCGGGACCGTCGGCTTTCTGGCGCCCTCACCGGAGGCGGTGAAGGCCTGGCATGCAGCCGGCCTGGCGCATGGAGGCCAGGCGTGCGAGGGAGAGCCGGAGAACCGGATTTCGCCCGCCACGGGGCGGGGTATATGGGTCGCATATCTGCGCGATCCGGATGGCAACAAGCTTTGCGCGGCCTGGGACGAACCCCAGTGATGCTCCGGCGCGCGCAGGATTTTGAGTAACCAAGAGGAGAGTTACAATGTTTACGCATATCATGGTTGGCGCGAAGGACCTCGCGCAGAGCGCGAAATTCTATGACGCCGTGCTCGGCGCACTGGGCGCTGGTGCCGGCCACAACATCGGCGATCGCGCTTTCTACTCGCACAATGGCGGCACCTTCGGCATCATCTCGCCGATCAACGGCGAGCCGGCCACCCATGCCAATGGCGGCACCATCGGCTTTGCCGCTGCCGATAAGGATCAGGTCGACGCGTTCCATGCTGCCGGTGTAGCCAATGGCGGCACCAGCGAAGGCGAGCCGGGCAAGCGCCCGCAGGCGCCGGGCAATGCCTATGGCGCCTATCTGCGCGACCCGACCGGCAACAAGATCTGCGTCTTCTGCCAGCTGCCTGAAGGCGCCTGATCGATGACGCTGGAGACGCTCTCGACGAATAAGGCCTATGGCGGCGTCCAGGGCGTCTACCGGCACACATCTTCGGAGACGGGGACGGCGATGACATTCGCCGTCTTCGTCCCCGAGCATGAGCCGGGCGAAACCTTGCCGGTGCTCTTCTACCTCTCCGGCCTCACCTGCACCCATGCGAACGTCATGGAGAAGGGCGAGTATCGCGCGGCCTGCGCGGCGGAGAAGATCATCTTCGTGGCGCCGGATACCAGCCCGCGCGGCGAAGATGTGCCCGACGATGCGGAGGGCAAATATGATTTCGGGCTGGGCGCCGGCTTTTATGTCGATGCGACCCAGGCGCCCTTCGCGACCCATTATCGCATGAAAAGCTATATCGAGCAGGAACTGCCAGCGCTGATCGCCGCGAATTTCCCTGTCGATATGGCGCGGCAGGGTATCACCGGACACAGCATGGGCGGCCATGGCGCGCTGACCATCGCTTTGCGCAATCCCGAGCGCTTCCGGTCCGTCTCCGCCTTCGCGCCCATCGTTGCGCCGAGCCAGGTGCCCTGGGGCCAGAAGGCGCTCGGCGGCTATTTGGGTGACGATGCATCGGCCTGGGCGCAGCATGATGCTGTCGCGCTGATCGAAGGCGGTGCGCGACTGCCCGACCTGCTGGTCGACCAGGGCGGTGCGGACAATTTCCTCGAGCAGGAGTTGCGCACGCATCTGCTGGAAGCCGCCTGTGCCAAGGCCAGTCAGCCCGCGACAATCCGCATGCAGCCCGGCTATGACCACAGCTATTATTTCATCTCGACCTTCATGGCCGAGCATATCCGCTGGCACGCCGAGCGCCTCAAGGCCTGATCTTCGCGGCCTCTTCGGCGCGCAGGCTTAGACGGAGTGTGCGCGTCCTTGGGTGAGGGCGGCCTCTTGCCGCTTGAGATAGGGATCGTTGAGGAACGTGCCGAACGGGAAGAACGCCGCCAGCGTCGTCCGAAGCCAGCCCATGACTCCAAAGCCCTTGCCCGGCAGCACGAACAGCATCGCGCCGATGTAGAGCAGGAACGCGATGCCGTGGGTCATCCCGACCGGACGGATCAGCGCGGGATTGTCGAAGCCATATTTGAGGGGCATCGCGATCAGGAACAGCGCGAGGGTCGTGATGCCTTCCACCAGGGCGATATAGCGGAAAATCCTGAGCATGGTGTCTCCTGAGCGGTCGATGACCTGTCGCGTCGCGATCACAACCATGTCGCAAGACTCACACGATAGCGTCGCGCCGGTTGCCTGATCGGGTTCGATGGGCTTTATCATGCAGATGACAGCATGCCAGGGGCGAGGAGCAAAAATATCGTGACGCAAGAGGCGGATATCGGTCCCGCCCAGCTCGATGCCGGGCTTCTGGGGATGCGCCTCATGCTGCTCATGCGCGCGATCCGCGAGGGCGGCCTGCCGCTGTTCGAGGCGGAGGTGGGCTATAAGGAAATCCATCGCCATTTGCTGCTGCTGCTCGGCCTTTCCGGCGGCATGACCTCTCAGGACATCGTCGGTTTTGCCGGCTACGAAAAGGCGCAGGTCAGTCGCGCGATCAAGCCGCTGGAGCGGGACGGGCTGATCGTGCGCGAAAAGCTGCGCGCCAAGCTGACCCTCTCCCCGGCGGGGCGGGTGCTCTTCGAAAAGATTCGCGCCATCGTCCGCGCCCGTGACGGCCAGCTGGTAAGCGGTCTGGGGCGCGACGAGCTCGAACGCTTCGGCCTGCTCACCGACCAGTTGGCGCAGAAGGCCGCCCGCATCTACAATCACGAGCGCTGCCTGAGTGTCGAGGCGGGGATCATTGGTGCGGCACCGGGCGGGGCCGGCACGCCCTCATGGCCTGTGGGACCGGAGGGCAAGAAGATCGAGCCGCCGCCGGACCTCATCGCGCCCAAGCTGGTCGGACTGGTCGCCTATCTCAAGCGGAGCGCGATGCTCTCCTGCCAGCGGATGCACGGCCTGTCGAACTTTCAGGGTCAGGTTCTCGCGCTCATCGGCCTGTATGCGCCGCTGCCGATGGCGCAGCTGATCAAAGCGATGGGGCGGGACAAGAGCCAGATCGGGCGGACGGTCTCGGCGCTGGAAGAGAGCGGGCTGATCGAGCGATTCAGGCCGACCCGCCGCCGCGATATCGTCCTGCAACCGACCGAGGCCGGTGCCGTGGTGTACAAGGCGCTCCATCGCGAGGCCTCGGTGCGGGATGCCAGCCTCTGGAGTGAGGCGAGCGCCGAGGATCGGGCATTCTATCAGGCCATTGTGAGCCGTCTCATGGTCCGCGCCCGGGCATTGAGCGGCGAGAGTTCGGCTGCGGCGTGAACGCCGGTCTGCTATCCCAGCATGTCGAGCGAGGCCTGCTCCTGATCGAGATATAATCCGAAAGGGTCGAGGCACGGGACGCCGAGCGCGGCCTCAAACTCATCCTGCGATGAGGCGCCAGCGTGGGGTCCAGCTTCCGCATCGGCGAGATTGGAGCGAAAGATGCCGGCGGCACTGACCGGCAGGAAGTCCTCATAGGTGATCGGGCTCGCTTCCAGCCAGCCATCGGTGATCAGCTCGTTCGGCGCGCCGGATGGCAGCTGACGTCCCGCAGGAAGCATAGCGGCCTTGGGCGTCGGCGCATAAGTGAAATAGGCCAGCCCCTGTTCGCGGATCGTATCCAGATCGTCGGGAAAGCGCTGGAAGATCTCCGTCAGGCGCGCTTCATAGCCTTTGCCGCCCAGGCTGCGGGCCTGCTCGGCTTCCGCGAGGATCGCATCGTAAAGCGCGCGGCCATGTGGCGTCAGCGCAATCCCGCGTTGCTCGATCTCGCCGAACCGTGCGGTGTGGACGCCGGCTACGGTCTCATCGGCATTGCGGAACAGGATGGCCTCTTCCAGCGCCTGAAAACTCGTCTGACGCAGCAGGATCGGGACAGACCGGCGCGGCGGGCCTTCGATCACGGCCTTGGCCTTGATGCCGCACGCGATCATCTCTGCCTGAACCGCATCGATGTCGAGCGCGCGGGGCGTCAGGTGATTGATGTGCGGACCGCGGAAGCACACAATGTCGGCGATCAGCCGGTGCGCGCGACTGAAGGCTTCATAGGTTGCATGGTCCACCAGCGCTTCGCCATGCCAGCGGAAGGTTTCCAACGCCTCCAGCACGAAGGCTTCTGCCTCTTCGGTACCCAGACCGCCCTCCCGCTCGGAGCGGTCGATCAGCGCCAGCGCGCCATCTGTGACGATGCTGCGTCGGGCGAGCAGCGCCTGGGCCTGCTCGCGCAAGGCTGCATCCTCGATCAGCTCAAGCCGGAGCAGCGAGCAGAAGATACGGAAGGCGCAGCGGTTCAGCGATGCCGTGTCGATCGGCCGAAACGCTGTCGAATGCACCGGCAGCCCGGCCACACCGAGATCGTAATAGCCGACCGGCACCATGCCCATCACGGCGAACAGCCGCTGCATCAGGTGCAGTTCTTGCGGCGTGCCGACCCGGATGGCGCCGTGCCGCTCGGCGCTGAGCCGGTCGAGTTCGCCCTGCGCTGCGAGCCGTCCGTTCAAAGCGGGATTGTCACGCAGCACGCGAGCATTGCTCGTGGCGACGATCTCCAGCAGCGTGCCGTAGAGCGGCACCTCGGCCCGGTACATCGCGGACATCGCCTCTGAAAAGGCGAGGCGAATGTCGGCAGGGTCGACGAAGCGGGTCATGGCAAGGCTTGCTCCAGTGCATGGCGCAAGGCCGTCCGCGCGGCCTGACCCTGCGCCCAGAGGTCGGGCAGGCCGAGATCGGACGGGGCGAGGCGCTCGGGCCAGTGATTGCCGACGATCGTCTCCAGGCGGTCCAGTCCGCGCTCGTCGAGCAGATGGGCAGGGTGAACCGCCTGTTCCGCCTCGCGCGAGAGCAGCACGCGCAGGCGCAGGCAGGCAGGGCCTCCGCCATTGTGCATGGATTCGCGCACATCGACGAAATGAGCGGCGTGGATCGGGCCGTTGGCGCCGACATTGCTGTCCAGCCAGACTTTGACGGCAGGGGTTTCCCGGCACTCCATCGGGAGAATCAGCGCTCGCTGACGATCCGGCAGCGTCACCAGTTGGGAATTGAACAAATAGGAGGCGATGGCGGCTTCCAGCGAGACTTCGCTGGCCGGCACCTCCAGGATGATCAGATCCGGGCAGCGCTGCGCCAGCGCGGCATAGAAGGCCGCCTTGTCCGCAAAGGCTTGTTCATGCGCAAAAAGGATGTTCTCGTGCGCGACGGCCACGACATCATTGTGGAACGCGCCGGCCGCGAGGGCCTCGGCGGATTGCTGTACGGTCAGGCCGTCCTCAATGCCGTGCCGACGGAAGATCGCGCGGCAGGCTTCGGCCGATTGGCGGGCAGGAAAGCGCCCGCCCGGTTCGCCATAGACCATGACCTCGACGCCGGGGCCGTTCACGGGGGAGGCCAGCCGCATGAAGTTCGCGGCACCCTCATCGCCGAAGCGGGCGGGGACCGGATCATGGACCGCGAAATAGCGTTCATCCGCGAAGATGTGCCGCAACTGCCGCAGCGTTTCGGGCCATTCATGGCTGCGGTGCGCCATGGTCGCGAGATTGGCGACGGTGAAGTGCGTCCGCCCGTCCGCCGTGTCCGGGGCGGGGGAGACGGTCGCCGCATTGGCCGCCCACATCGCGGATGCGCTGGCGGCTTGGGCGAACAGCAGCGGTTCTTCCGTCCAGGCACGGGCACAAACCTGCGCGTCCGATCCATCGAAGCCGAATTGGCGCAACCAGCCCGCGTTCGGGCGATCATGGGGCAGGAAAAAGCCCTGTCCCAGCCCCAGCCCGTGCAGCGTGCGCATCTTGGCGATGCCTTGCAGGGCTGCCTTGCGGGGCTGGGAGAGCTCGCCGGCGTGGAGCGCGGCGGCCAGATTGCCGAGGCTGAGGCCCGCATAATTGTGGGTCGGGCCGATCAGGCCGTCGAAATTGACCTCGCGAAAGGCGGGCGCGGTGCTCATGCGCGCAGTCCGGTGGAAAGCGTACCGTCCAGCGCCGGGGCCTCCATGCCCGCTACGGGGAAGGCGCAATAATCGGCCGCATAATAAGCGCTGGGGCGCAGGTTGCCGCTGTCGCCGATGCCGCCAAAGGGCATGGCGGAGCTGGCGCCGTTGGTGGGCCGGTTCCAGTTGACGACGCCGGCGCGGGTGGCGGCGCGAAACTGCTCGAACTGTGCCCGGCTTCCACCCAGCATGGCGGCGGAGAGGCCAAAGCGCGTCGCATTGGCGCGGGCGATGGCGCGGTCGAAATGCGTCTCGTGCCAGAGCTGGACCACCGGGCCGAAAATTTCCTCGTCAGGGGCAGTCTCGATACCGGTCATGTCGATCAGCGCCGGGGAGAGGAAGGGCAAGCCGGGATCTCGTCGGACCAGCGGACGGATCGGGCGCCCGCCGAGCGCAAGCAGATCCGCGACGCGCGCCTCGACCAGATCGGCGGCGCGATTATCTACCACCGGTCCCATGAAGGGCTGCGGATCGTCAAAGGGCGCGCCGACGATCAGCCTGTCCAGTGTCGCCGCGACCCGCTCGATGAGCGCATCCGCGATCTCGTCCTGCACGATCAGTCGGCGCGCGCAGGTGCAGCGTTGCCCGGCGGAAAGCCAGCCGGACTGGACGATGAGCGCAACGGCAGCGTCCATGTCGGCCTCGCCGATCTCCCAGGCGAGCAGCGGATTGTTGCCGCCCATCTCCAGCGCGAGAATGCGGCCTGGCGTGTCGGCGAATGCGCGGGCGAGGAGCTTCCCGGTGGTCGAGCTGCCCGTGAACAGCAGGCCATCCGTGCCCGGATGCGCGGCCACTGCCTTGCCGGTCTCGCCGCCGCCCTGCACGATCTGCAGCACGCCGTCGGGCAGGCCAGCTTCCCGCCAAAGCTGGCCCATCAATTCCGCCGTGGCAGGCGTCAGTTCGCTGGGCTTGAAGACGACCGCATTGCCCGCCAGCAGCGCCGGAACGATGTGCCCGTTGGGCAGATGCGCCGGGAAATTATAAGGCCCGAGCACCGCCAGCACGCCATGGGGCCGGTGACGCAGCGCCAGCGCGAATCCGTCTCCATCCCGCAGCGTCTCGCCCGCCCGCTCCGCCTGCGCAGCGATGGAAATCTCCACCTTGGCAGCGACGCTGGCCGCCTCGGTCCTGGTTTCCCAGAAGGGCTTGCCCGTCTCGCGCGAGATCACCCGCGCGACCTCATCGGCATGGGCCTTCACCGCCGCGGCATAGGCGCGCAGGATGGCGATGCGCTCTTCCAGCGCCGTGCGCTCCCAGCCCGGTTGGGCGGCGCGGGCCAGCGCGACGGCGGCATTGACGGCAGCGGCATCCGCAGCAACGCCCCGCCAGACGACGTCTCCCGTGCACGGATCGGTGGAAATCAGGTCGGTCATGGCTCTTCCGCTCGTTTCGTCTTTGGTCTGTTCGGTCAGTCGGTCGTCAGATAACGGGCCGTTGCGCCCTCGCTCAGCCTGCCGAGCGCCATCGCATCCGCTGGCAGGGTCAGGCGCTCTGCTTCGGCATCAATCTGCCCGGCGGCGCGCCAGGCGCGAAAATCGAGCAAATCTCCGGCGGCCAGCAACATCGGGCGGGCCGGGGTCTGAGATGCAGGTGCATCGCTGAATGCAGCCGCCTCGCGGCTTTCCTTCACCGCCCGCAAATCATCGACATCGGCCTGCATGGTTGGCCCGGCGTCGAAGAGGTCGACATAGCCATCATAGCGGAAGCCTTCTGCCGCGAGCAGCTTCATGGCTGCAGCGCCGCTGGCGTGCGGCTTGCCGATAGCTGCCTGCGCCTCGGGTGGCAGCAGGGTGGTGTAGATCGGGTGCTTGGGCATCAGATCGGCGATGAACTGGTTGCCGTTGAGGGCGTGAAAGCGGTCGGCATCGGCAAACTCCAGGTCGAAGAAGCGCCGGGTCAGCCCTTCCCAAAATGGCGACACGCCTTCGGGCTCCTGCCAGCCCCGCAATTCGGTGAGCACCTGCTGGCCGAAGCGGGTGCGGTGCATCGCCATGAACAGATAGCGGCTGCGCGCGAGTAGCACGCCAAGCCCGCTGCGCCGCAGTTCGGGCACCAGAAACAGGCCGCCGACCTCGCTCGCGCCGGCAAAGTCGTTGACCAGATTGAGCACGCTCGTCGTCACGATCCGGTCCAGCTGGCGCGAGTGCTGAGAGAGGCGGGTGAGCTTATAGGAATAAAAGGGCTTCTTGGTGCCGACGCTGGAGAAGATGAGCGCCGTCCCGCCGATCCGCCCGGTGCCGCCTTCTTCCAGCGCGAACATGTAAAGCTCGTCATCGGGCTGGCTCAACTGCGCCTCAAAGCTGCGCTGGGATCGTTCGAGGCGTGCGAACAGGGCCTCGCGATCATGGGGCAGATTGGTGAAGCCCGGCCCGGTCTGGCCGGCGAGCGTGTAGATAGCGTCGATGTCTGCGGTCGTCGCGGGGCGGACGAACCAGTTGTTGAAAGAGCCGTCAGTCATGGGCGACCCCTGCCATATCCGGCGCGGAACCGAGGACGTGGTCGAGCCGTCCTTGCGCGATCCGCAGCATGGTGATGGCGGCAAGCGCGGCGCGTTCGCTCAGTGAACTCAGAATCATGAACTCCTCATCGGTATGGATGGCACCCCCGCGCACGCCCATCGTGTCCACCACCGCAACGTTCTGGGCGGCGATGTTGTTGCCATCGCAAACGCCGCCGCTGGACTGCCAGTCGATGGCGAGGCCCAGGTCCGCGCCGGTCTCCCGGACCAGTCCGAACAGCGCCTGATGCTTCGCGTCGAAGGGCTTGGGCGGTCGCGCAAAGCTGCCTGCGAGCGCGATCGTCACGGCATGATCCGCACTGACCTGCGCAATGATCTGGGCGATGGCCTGCTCGGCGGCCTGCTGGCCGGCCAGGTCCACGGGCCGCATGTTCCAGCTCAGCAGCGCCCGATCGGGCACAACATTGTTGGCGCCGCCGCCGGACAGGCGCGCGACATTGACGGAAAGCCCCTCGATCTCATGCTTAAGTGCGTCCAGCCGCACCGCGAGATCGGCTGCGGCCACCACGGCATTGCGGCCATCCAGCGGATTGCGGCCAGCATGGGCGGATCGGCCAGTCACAGCGACGGTGAAATTGCCGCTGCCCCGCCGGGCGCTCGCCAGGGTGCCATCCACCGTGACGGAAGGCTCGAAGGTCATGCCGGTCTGGCAGCGCCGCGCCGTCTCGCGCAGCAGGGCTGCCGAACCCAACGAGGAAACTTCCTCATCGGCATTGACCACCACATCCCAGCCGAAATCGGGAATGGCATTCGCCGCCTCCAGCGCAGCCAGCGCCTCGATCATCACGAGGAGCCCGCCTTTCATATCGGCGGTGCCGGGGCCGTTGAGGCGGTCGTCATCGATCAGGCGGCAGGTCTGGAAGGGGTGATCGGGCGGGAAGACCGTATCCATATGCCCGGTGAGGATCATGCGGCGGGCGCAGGCGACACGCTTGCGGGCGAGCAGATTGGCGCCATGAGCGAGCGCAACGGTGCGGCCTGCCTCATCCAGCGTTTCAGCGGGCCCTGGCGCAACGGTTGCGACCGTATCGGCAATCTCCGTCAGTCGGGCCGCGAGATGCTGGTGCATCTGCTCCAGCCCGGCGAGATTGCGGCTACCTGAGTTGACCTGCGCCCAGTCGACGACTTGCGCCGCCATGTCCGCCTGTCGTCTCCTAAGATGCTCCACGATCCCGATTTCGGTCGGTGAGAGTCCTGTCATGGCCTAATGCTAGACCAACTGGCCGCCCGGGGCTAGGGGCGCGCCGGATCGATAGTCAAAGGACGTCGCCGAACATCAGCCACAGCATGACCAGCCAGGCGATCAGGCCACCCGTGCCGATGACGATATGCAGCCGCTCGCGCAGCCAGTGGAGAAGGCCGCCGGGCGTCTCGTCGTCCGGATTCATGCAGCGAAACCCATAGCTCAGCGCCCCTCCGGCCGATCGACGCCGAACGTCGCCCATTCGGTGTCGCCGCCCGGCTCAGGCAAGGCATCCCGTACACCGTCCATTGGCTCCACGTCGGTATTGGTCCGCTGCCGGTGCAGATGCGCCTTGGCAATGAGGTTGGCGGACACCGGCGCCGTGATGAACAGGAACAGGGTGATGAGCAGTTCGTGCGCGGACCAGGTCCCGTCCCGGAACGGAAAGTAAATCATGGATGCGACGAGGCAGCTTCCGACGCCGAGGGTGGTTGCCTTGGTCGGGCCATGCAGCCGCGTCATCAGGCTGGGCAACCGGGCAAGGCCCCAGCTGCCGATCAGCGCGAAGGCGCCACCGAGGACGATGAGAGCGGCGATCAGGATTTCTGCGATCACTGCCATGGCCTACTCCACAATGTCGCCGCGCAGGAGGAACTTGCAGTAAGCCACCGTGCCGACGAAGCCGACCATTGCGAGGAGCAGCGCCGCCTCGAAATAGGTGGTGCTGGTTTCGTAGATGCCGAACAGCACGATCAGCGCGATGGCGTTGATGACCATGGTATCCAGCGCCAATATCCGGTCGCACCGCGTCGGGCCGCGCAGCAGCCGGTAGAGGTTGAGCAGCACGGCCAGTGCAATGGAGGCGAAAGCGAAGGTCAGCGCGAGCGCGATCATCGGAAAATCCTCTGCAGCCGGGCCTCATAGCGCGCCTTGATATGGGCAATCTCGTGCGCGACATCGCCCGTGTCGAGCGTGTGGACGAGCAGATAGCGCCCGTCCGCCGACACGTCGGCAGAGACGGTGCCGGGCGTGAGGCTGATGGTGCCGGCCAGCACGGTGATGGCTTCTGCCGAATGCAGGTCGAGCGGGATGGTCATCCAGCGGGAATTCAGATCACGGTTGCGCCGGAACAGGATGAGCTTGGCGACATGGAAGTTCGCCACGACAATATCGTAGAGCACGATCCCGAGATAATCGAGCATCGCCCAGCCGAAGCGCAGGCGCGGGCGATTGGGCCAGAATGGCGCGGTAAAGACCGGAATGACGGTCGCCAGGAGGAGGCCGAGGAGAAAGCCGCCGGCCGTCAGGCTGTTCTGGATCAGGATCCAGACGATGAGCAGCATCACCGTCAGACCGGGATGGGGGAAGAGCTTGGTCAGCATTGCCTCACCCTCCAGCTGCCGGGCCGAGAACGGCCTCGATCGTGTGCGTCGGCGCGAAAAGCTGCTGGGCCGTTGCGTCCATGTAGCGCGTGACCGGCCCCGCCGCGACGGTGAGCACGACCAGCGTTGCGAGCAAGGCGCAGGCGGGTAGCAATTCGACCAGACGGGCATCGGGCTTTGCTGTCGCGGCATCTTCCCGGGGATTGTCGGGGTGCGCGGCGCTCTTCCAGAAGATGGCGCTGCCGGCGCGGGCGAGGCCGAGAATGGCGAGGAGCGTGGTGCCGAGAATGACTGCCCAGATCCATGCCACCCAAGGATCCGGCAATGTCGCCTGCAGGATCAGCAATTTGCCGATGAAGCCCGAAAGCGGCGGGAGGCCCGCGAGGGCCATGGCCGCCAGCAGGTAGAGCGCGGACAGTGGCTCGATGCCGGCAAAGCGTGGGGAGGGGACGATCGTGTCGCCGTAACGACCGCGCCGCAGCCGGATGAGATCGACGACGAGGAAGAGCAAGGCCGCAGCCAATGTGGTGTGCGCCAGATAATAAAGCCCCGCCGTCAGCACCGTGCGGTCGAACGCCGCAATGGCGACCAGCAATGTGGCGGTGGAGCCGAGCAGCCCGAATGCGGCAAGATCGCGTAGGGAGCGCGCTGCCAGCAGGCCCGCAAAACCGATCACCATCGTCGCCAGTGCGGCCGGCATCATCCACACCTCCGGCGCCCACGCCGCCGCGCCGGCCTGATCGCCGAAGATCAGCGAGGATGTGCGGATGATCGCATAAGCGCCGACCTTGGTCATGATTGCGAACAAAGCCGCCACGGGCGCGGCGGTGCCGGCATAGGTGCGCGGCAGCCAGAGTTGCAGCGGCAGCAGCGCGGCCTTGAGCGCAAAGACCAGCGTCAGCAGATGCGCGCCGGCCCGCAGCAGGCCCTGATCGGCCGCCGGCAGGGCCGGGATGCGGGCGGCCATGTCTGCCATGTTGAGCGTGCCGGTGATGCCGTAGAGCAGCCCGATCGCGAAAAGGAACAGCGTCGAGCCGATGAGGTTGACGATTACATATTGCACGCCGGCTTTCAGCCGCTCCGGGCCCTGGCCGTGCAGCATCAGGCCGTAGGAGGCGATCAGCAAGACCTCGAAAAAGACGAAGAGGTTGAACAGGTCGCCTGTCAGGAACGCGCCGTTGATGCCGAGCAACTGGAACTGGAACAGCGGGTGGAAATGCCAGCCCTTGCGGTCCAGCCCGGTCAGCACCGCGTGGCACAGCACGGGCAGGGCGAGCAGGGCGGTAATCAGCAGCATCATCGCCGAGAGCCGATCCAGCACCAGCACGATGCCGAAGGGCGCGGCCCAGTCACCCAGTGCGTAGACGGAGATCGTGCCGCGGCTGGCGACGCTCAGCAGATACACAGCGAGGGCCAGAAGGCCGGTCGCGCCGGCAATGGAAATCGCCGCGCCAATCCAGCGGTGGCGGCGCATGAAGATCAGCGTGGCTGCGGCCATGAGCGCGGGCAATAGCAGGGGAGCGGCGATCAGCGCGGTCATGGCACGATGTCCTCCGGCTCGTCATCCGGTTTGCCGTCGACCTGGTCCGTGCCCGTCTCGAGGAAGCTGCGCAGGGAAAGGACCACCACCAGCGCCGTCATGCCAAAGGCGATGACGATGGCGGTGAGGACCAGCGCCTGCGGCAGAGGGTCCGTATAATCCGTGATGCCTTTCTCGTAGATCGGCGGGCGGTCCACGACCAGCCGCCCCATCGCGAAGAGAAACACGTTGATGGCGTAGGACAGCATGGCAAGGCCGAGCACCACCGGGAAGGTCCGCCCGCGCAGGCACAGGTAGATGCCGGCCGCCGTGAGGATGCCAATGGCGCTGGCGACGAGCATTTCCATGCTGATCATGCCTTGGCCTCCAGGTTGCGCGCAGGGTCGACATCCATGGGCGCGTCGTCGCTGTGATCTTCCTTGTCGGCACGCTGGGCGATGTGGCTGAGTTCGGCCAGCGCGAGCATGACCGCGCCGATCACGGTCATCGCCACGCCGATGTCGAACAGCATGGCGGTCGCCAGCTCGAAGGTGCCGATGACGGGCAGGGTGACATAGCCAAAGGCACTGGTGAACAACGGCGCGCCGAAGACGAGCGAGCCAATGCCCGTGAGCGCGGCGATGATGACCCCGAGGCCGATCATCAGATGCTCGTCGAACTTGCGGCGCTGTTCGGCCCATTCGAAGCCCGACGCCATATATTGCATCAGCACGGCAATGGAGATGATGAGCCCGGCGATGAAACCGCCGCCCGGCAGATTATGCCCGCGCAGGAAGATGTAGATGCCGACCATCATCGCAAGCGGCAGCAGGAGGCGCGTGGCGACGACGAACATCATCGGGTGCCGTTCGGGCGAGCGAATGAGGTCCGGGAGCCAGGCCCGCAACCGCGCGCCGGCCGCGCCGCGCGTCGCGGGCTGCAGCAGGGCGAAGATGGTCAGCGCGGCAATGCCGAGCACGATGATCTCGCCGAAGGTGTCGAAGGCGCGGAAATCCACCAGCGTCACGTTCACGACATTGGTACCGCCCCCGCCCGAATAGCTGTTCTCCCAGTGGAAGGTCGAGATGGGCTGGTTCGGCTCGCGGGTGAGCACGGCCCACGCCCCGAGCCCGGCCACGGTGCCGCCCACCAGACCGAGCAAGCCGTCACGCAGGCGCAGTCCATTGCTGGAGAGGCGGGCAGGCTTCTTGGGCAGCAGGTTGAGCGCCAGCAGCAGCAGCAGGATCGTGACCGTCTCGACGGAAATCTGCGTCAGGGCCAGGTCGGGCGCGGAGAGATAGACAAAGCCCAGCGAGACGATGAGGCCGATGACGCTGATAAAGACAAGCGTGAGGTAACGCTCGCGCTGGGAGATGACGACCGCCACCGTCGCGCCGACCAGCAGCAGCCAGCCGATGATAGCGAGCGGCGAGGCCGGCAGCGTTGCGCGCGGACCGGTGCCGCTGCCGCCGCCGACCAGCACCCCCTCAATCGCCAGCGCAATGGCAAGCACGAAGATCAGCGCAAGCTGCCGCTGCAGCGAACCGTTGTGCACGGCATGGATGAAGCCGCGGGCGGCGTCCACCAGCGTCGCAATCCCGCTGTCGAACAGGCGCTTGGCTTCCGGCAGCGGGAGCGCTTGCCAGATGCGCTCGGCGAGGCCGAACCGCCAGAGCATCAGCGCGCCGACCGCCACGGCAAACAGGCTCATCAGCAGCGCGGTATTCACGCCATGCCAGAGGGCGGGCGCGAATGTCCCGGCGGTGCCTGCGGTGACGGTATCGGCCACCGGTTGCACAAGCCATGTCGTCAGCGTGGCGGGGAACAGGCCGACAAGGATGACCAGAAGGACGAGCAGCCCAGAGGGCGCCCAAAGGCCGAAGGGCGGATCATGCGGCGCATGGGGATAGTCATCCCGCTGGCGGCCCAGATAGACATGGAAAGCGTAGCGGAGCGCGTAAGCGACCGAGAGCGTCGCGGCGACCACCGCGATGGCTGGCACCAGCCAGCCCATCCCCAGCCAGGCGGTATGCGCCGCCTCGTCGAGCATCATTTCCTTGGAGAGGAAGCCGTTGAACGGGGGCAGGCCCGCCATCGATCCCGCAGCGATCATGCCCAGCGTCGCGGTGATCGGCATCAGCGTCGCGAGGCCGCCCAGCCGACGGATATCCCGCATGCCGGCCTCATGGTCGACAATGCCGGCATTCATGAACAGCGCCGCCTTGAAGATGGCGTGGTTCAGGATGTGGAAGACGCCGACCATCGCCGCCGTGCCGGTACCAAAGCCGAAGAGCATGGTCAGCAGCCCGAGATGGCTGACGGTCGAATAAGCGAGGATGGCCTTGAGGTCGGTCTTGAACAGCGCGATGGCCGCGCCGATCAGCATGGTGACGAGGCCGGTCGTCGCAACGAGATAGAACCACAGTTCCGTACCCGCCAGCGCCGGCCATAGGCGCGCGATCAGGAAAATGCCGGCCTTCACCATCGTCGCGGAATGGAGATAGGCGCTGACCGGCGTGGGCGCGGCCATGGCGTGCGGCAGCCAGAAGTGGAACGGGAATTGCGCGGACTTGGTGAAGCAGCCGAGCAGGATCAGGACCAGCGCGACCGGATAGAGCGGCGAGGCCTGAATGAGGTCGCCGCTGGCCATGATGGTGCGGATATCGGTGGAGCCGGCAATGCTGCCCAGCAGCAACAGCCCGGCGATGAGCGCGAGCCCGCCGCCGCCCGTCACCACCAGCGCCATGCGGGCGCCCTGCCGGGCCTCGGCTCTATCGCGCCAGAAGCCAATCAGCAGGAAGGAGGAGAGGCTCGTCATTTCCCAGAAGACGAGCAGCAGCAGCACATTGTCGGAGAGGGCGATGCCCAGCATGGCGCCCTGGAACAGCAGCAGAAAGGCCAGAAAGCGCCCCATCGGGTCTTCCGCTGCCAAATAGAAACGGGCGTAGACGATGATGAGCAGGCCGATGCCGAGGATCAGCCCCGCGAACATCGCGCCCAACGGATCGAGGAAGAAGCCGAGGGAGAGCCCGAGAGCCGGCACCCAGTCGATTTGCATCGCAGGCGTCTGCCCGGCGAGCGCGGCCGGGGTGAGCGCGATGAGGATCGCGAGCGCCGCGCCGGTCGTGCCGGCAGCAATCCACGCCTGAAGGTTTCGGCTGGTGCCGCTGAGTATCGCCAACAGCAACGCGCCAACAAATGGCAGCAAGGCGAGTATCAGCAACAAAAATCCGCAGCTCCCGTGGTGCGTAGACAGGTGATGGACGATCGGATGGCGATCAGGATCTGGCGATCCTCAAAAGGTGTGCTCACCTTATCCAGACAATGCGGCATGAGGACAACCCGAAAGCGCCGAATTTTCGGCTTTCGCTGCCGATTTATAGCCGTCGGGGCGCGGGGCTGACGGTCTGTCAGAGCAATCTTCAGTCAGGCGCCGTGGCCATCAAAAAGGCGCCAGCCCGTGCAAGAGCTGGCGCCTGTGATGAGGGTCGGTGATGAGGATATGTGTGGCTTAGCGCTCGACGCACATGGCGATGCCCATGCCACCGCCGATGCAGAGCGTTGCGAGCCCCTTCTTGCCGTCGCGGCGGGCGAGTTCGTAGAGCAGCGTGGTGAGCACCCGCGCGCCCGAGGCGCCGATGGGGTGGCCAAGCGCGATCGCGCCGCCATTCACGTTCACGATGTCCGGGTTCCAGCCAAGCTCCTTGCCGACCGAGAGGGCTTGCGCCGCGAAGGCTTCGTTCGCCTCGATCAGATCGAGGTCGGCGAGCGACCAGCCGGCCTTGTCCAGCGCGATGCGGCTGGCCGGGGCCGGGCCGATGCCCATGATCGAGGGATCGACACCGCAGGTCGCCCAGCTGGCGATGCGCGCCAGCACCGGCGCGCCGCGACGGGCGGCCTCTTCGGCGGTCATCAGCACCAGCGCCGCGGCACCATCGTTCACGCCGCTGGCATTGCCGGCGGTGACCGTGCCGTCCTTCTTGAACGCAGCGCGCAGTCCCGCCATCGCCTCGACGGTGGCGCCGGCGCGGATATACTCGTCGGCATCGACGATGGTGTCACCCTTGCGGCCCTTGACCGTGACAGGCGCGATCTCATCGACAAAGCGCCCGGCCGCGCGGGCGGCTTCCGCCTTGTTCTGGCTCCCCGCCGCGAAGGCGTCCTGCTCTTCGCGGGTGATGCCGTACTTTTCGGCAAGATTCTCCGCCGTGATGCCCATGTGGTAGCCGTTGAAGGCATCGGTCAGGCCATCGTTCACCATGGTGTCGATCAGCGTGATCGACCCCATCTTGGTGCCCGCGCGCATCATCTGGGCGTGGGGCGAGAGCGACATATTCTCCTGTCCGCCGGCCACCATGATGCTGGCATCGCCGCAGCGGATCGCCTGCGCGGCGAGCGCGACGGCGCGCAGGCCCGAGCCGCAGACCTGATTGATGGTGATCGCTGTGCGGTCGATCGGGATGCCGGCGTTCACCGCTGCCTGCCGTGCCGGGTTCTGGCCCTGCGCCGTGGTGAGCACCTGGCCGAAGATCAGCTCGTTCACCTCATCGGGGGAAACGCCGGCCTGCTCTAGTGCCGCGACGATGGCAACGCGACCGAGTTCATGGGCGGGGGTGTTGGCGAAGCTGCCCAGAAAGCTGCCGACCGGCGTGCGCTTGGCGGCGGTGATGACGATATCGGTCATGGATTGGCAAGTCCCTCGATTGCGGCGCCAGGGGCGCAGGTTGCTCTCTCGTGCCGGGCCTCTAGCATCACCCGCCACAGCGCGAAAGCCAGTCGCTCAATCCTCTCCAAAGTTGCGCTTCCGCACGGCTGCCGATCATCATGCCGACATGGCCGAGCGCAAGGTCGATCCGTTCCGCCGCAGGTGGCACGGCGGAGGCGGGCACGATCCGGTCCGTGGTCGAGGCGATTGCGAGCGTCGGACAATCCAGCGCTTTCGGGTCCGCGACGGTGCCATGGATGGACCATTGGCCGCTCGCCGTCATATTGGCGCCATAGCACCGCTCGGCAAGGTCTCGTCCGCTCGCCAGCGTGAGTGGCGCGCCTTCATTGGCCCAGTCCTCCAGCGCGATGAAGGCCTCGAAGGCCGGGCTGCCAGCCTCCATCTCGCCGAAGGCGGCATATTTGCGAATGGTGCGATCGGGATCGAGCGACCAGAAGCCGGTCTGGAACACTTCCATGGGAACAAGCCCCAGCGCCTCGCAACCGGGCTTAGCCTTGGCCCAGATTTCCGCAAGCTGGGACTGAAAGGGGGCGTCATAGGCCGAGAAGTCCCAGGGCGCGGCGATGGTCGCGACGGCGGCGACCGGCTTGCCCAGCGCGTGCAGCCGCGCCGCCGCGCCAATGGCGAGCGTCCCGCCCAGGCAATAGCCGACGAGCAGGGGCGGGCGATCCAGTTGCTGCAACAGGGGTAGCAGCAGGCGCTCGACATGATCGGCCAGATCGACGTCGCGCTCGCCTTCATCCGGCGTCCCCCAGTCCAGCAGCAGGGCATTATGGCCTTGCTGTCCAAGATAGCGCAGCAACGAGCGTTGTTCGGAGAGGTCGAGGACGTGGGGCGGGTTGATCAGCGACGGGATGAGGATGACCGGCGCCCGGTCTCCGCCGGGGCCCCTCATGCTGCGTTGTGCATTGCCGTTTCGCGTGAGCAAAGCCGCGCGGCCATTTTGCGCAGCAATTTCCGGCAGGTCACTCGGCGCAGGTCGCGATGCTGTCTGAAAACGGCGCAATCCCGTCAATGCCTTGCGCCGTAATTGGGCATCTTGTGCCGTAACTTGCCACAATATGGAAAGAAACAGCGGCAGCGGACGCGGCCCATGTTGCGGTGCAGAAAGAAACGATGCTATGTTGCGCCCAACGGAGGGTGGAGCATCATCTATGGCACGATCGAAATCAGGTGGCGAATCAGGGACCATTGTCATCAAGAAGTACGCCAATCGGCGTCTCTATGACACGGAAACCTCCAGCTATATCACACTTGAATTGCTCTCGCAGATGACGCGCGAAGGGCGCGATTTCGTGGTGGTCGATGCCAAGTCCGGCGAAGACATCACGCACAATGTGCTCACTCAGATCATCATGGAAGAAGAACAGCGCGGCGAGAATATGCTGCCGGTCAGCTTCCTGCGCCAGCTCATTTCGCTCTACGGCGACTCGATGCAGTCCATGGTGCCGCAGTATCTTGAGGCGAGCATGGAAGCATTCCGCAAGAACCAGCAGCAATTCCAGGAAGCCATGCAGGGCGCATTCGCCGGCGGACCCTTTGCCGAGATCGCCAAGCGCAACATGGAAATGCTCAACGCCGCAGCGAACGCCTTCAAGCCCGCTGCACCTGCCGCACCCGCGAAGGCTGGCGACTCTGCCGATGAAGTGTCCGAGCTCAAGGCACAACTCGCCGCGCTCAATGCCAAGATTGACAAGCTGGGCGGCTGAGCTGCGCCAGAGTGACGCGCGCGTCTGGGCTCCGGCCTTATATGATAAAGGGGCGGGCCTCCAGCTGGAGGCCCGCCCCTTTAGTAACGTGATTGCGCGGTCAGGCGAACTGGACGCCTGGGGTCCGACGGCGCATTCCGGCGCCGATCATCGCAAAGCCGACGATCAGCATGGCCCATGTCGCAGGCTCCGGAACGGGAGCCGGCAGTTCGAAATTGTAGGTCGTGCTGCCGCTGGTCGTGCTCAACGTGACATTGTCGGCATAGGCATGATAGCCGGTGCCGACGCCGCTGCCGGCACCGACACTGATGCCCGCAACGAACGACCCCTGCGCCAGCTCCGATGCCCAGTCCGCAATGGACTTGCCGGCAAGCTCGCTTCCTCCGGAAATGTAGAATTTGTCGGTCGCCGACGTGCTGTACCACTCGCCCTTCACGGTGTTGCCATAGGTATCGTTATAGGCGCCTTCCCAGATCAGCTCCTTGCGGGCGCCAGCGCCGTTGTTCGCGCCTGCGTCCCAGATGTGGAGGCGGAGCGCTGGCGTGTAGTCCGCACTGTAGTTGCTCAGCGAGTCGACCGCGATGCTCCAGTCGAAGGTGAGGGCCGTGACGTCGGCGAGGGACGCAATGGACGTCGTTGCTGCGCCGGGATAGATTTCTCCCGTAGCAAATCGCAGCCGATCACCGATCAGTTCCAGCGAGCCGTTGCCCGAACGGGGCGCCGTATCGGTAATTGCAGCCGTCGCGCCCAACCTGGCTTCGCCCGGCAAATTCTGCCAATTCGTGTCGGTCGGGTAGACGTCCACAACAGCGGCAACAGCCGGTGTGGCACTGGCGAACAAAATTGCCGCCGACAGTGTAAGTGATTTGAAATGCATCGATGTTCTCCCCACTTGAACCATGGGGATTAGTTACCGAATGGATATTTTGGTCAACAAAAGATTAACCATCTATAATCATCTGCCAGCGCAATTGTCCCGAAATGACACAGGCCGCTATTGTCCCACCGCCCGAGCGATTAGCGCCGCGCAATTGGCATCCGGTGCGGTTTCCGCGCGACCACCGATCGCTCGACCGACTGCCTTCAGGATATTGCCGACCGAGCGCGTGTTTTCCGGCACGACCAGATTGGGATTGCGCAATGTGCCGCGCAGATGGGCATTGCCGGGAAGCTGCAGCGCATGTTCGTTCTTGGCGAGGCCCTTGAGGGTCAGTTCGAGACGTTCGGCGGGGAAGCTGACTGTGCCGGTGCCACGTGACTGGCTGACCGGCGTGTCGACGACCAAGGTGCGCACCACGCCGCGTCCGCCTCGCATATCGAGCTGGACCACGCCGCAGCGCAGCGCTTCCCGCCTGTCCTCATCCGCAAACAGGCCCTTGCCGATGTCAAAGCCGAGCAGGCCGGCCAACCGCGCCGGCATCGATCCGCCGCGGGTGACCGCGCCTACGGTTCCGTTCGATTGCCCGACAGCCTCGCGGATCGTGTCGCCCACGCCGGTCAGGCGCGCGCGGGCGTCGACGCGGCCCTGCACGTCGCCCTCGCTGTTGCCGTCCCCGCCCGCCAGCGCCGCGATGCTGCTGTTGCGCATGTCGAGCGCCAGCGTGACCGTCGGCTTGGGCTGGCCATCCCGCTGATTGACCACGGCCCGCCCGGTCATCACGCCCTGCGTCAAGCCGATGCGCAGCGGATCGACGGTGAGGATGCGGTTGTCGAGATTCAGCACCGCGCTGGCATTGGTGAGGGAGGAGGGGCGCCGCCCGCCCAAAATCCGGTCGACGCGCACCGATATGCGCCCGTCCGTCTTGTCGATCTTGCGGATATTGATCCGCGTGTTGGGCACCAGCCGCTGGCCCTGCGCCCGCTCCAGCGCGACTGCCTGCGCATTGCCCTTGTCGTCGGCCAGATCCTCGAAATCCAGCTGGCTGAAGCGCGCCTCGCCATCCAGCTTGGTGCGGCCATCCACCTTGCGAACCGTGAGCGCGCCCGTGAACCGGCTACGGCCGACGGTGCCGCCCAGATCGGCCACGCTCCACACGCCCTCGCGCCGTTGGACATTGGCAGCGATATCAACCGGCTGCGTGCCGAACAGCCCGGCCTCGATGATCCGGTCCACCAGTTTGAGCGTGCTGGCACGGGTGGAGACCTTGAACGTCATGTCGTCCGTGCGCATCGGTCCGGCCATCGTGCCGCGCGCGTGCATGGTGAGGGCGTCACCCATGATGCGCGCATCAAAGGGCCAGCTTTGCCCGGCGCGCATCGGCGCGCCGGTGAGCCGCAATGTGACCGGTTCCCCTTCGACGGTGCCGGTGCCGCTGCCGCGCAGGCCCTGCTGCGGATCGACCGACAGGTTGACCTTGAACTGCCGTCTCTGGAACGCATCGCGATAATCGATCACGGCATCATCGACGCGGACCAAAGGCGTTTCCGAGCTGCCCTGGTCGTCCTTGTTGGAGTTGTTGCCGAGCGCGTCCCAGCTCTTGCGGCGATTCTCGTCGCGCACCAGCGTCAGCCGCACGCCACGGGCGGAGAGCAACTGCGGCCCGCCGCGCCCGAGCAGCAGTCCGATCACGGGCAGACGCAACCGCAACGCCTCGATCCGCGCCAGATCGCCTTCGCCGGCCCAGGCCGGCTGGGGCACACGGATATCCCGCACCTGAATCACGGGGCTGAACGAAAATGCGCTTTCCCGCGTCATCGATCCGATGGTGGCTTTCGTGCCGATCTGGTCGGACAGGCGCCGCTCGGCGGCCTCCTTGAACCAGGAAGCGGGGAAGGTGGCAGCCAGAACCAGCAGGGCCAGCAGCAGAACCAGCAGCGCGGCCGCGATCATCGCGATGATCCGAGTGCGGCGGGGGATAGTGCGAATCATCGACGAGAAGTGGGCCATTGGAGACGGGACGAGTGAGGTCAGGGAAAGTTCCCGTTTGTCTCCCCACGTCAGCGCGCGAACGTCTTGGTATTTTTCCGCGCGGCCACTAAAGACCGCTGCAATCTCCTTCCTGACCCGGAAAGCAAGACATTGTCCAACATCAAGCACGCGCTGCCCGTCACCCGAGCCAAGGATTTCGCTGCCTGGTATCAGGCCGTGATCAGCGAGGCCGATCTGGCCGAGGAAAGCGGCGTGCGCGGGTGCATGGTCATCCGTCCGTGGGGCTATGGCATCTGGGAGCGCATCCAGAAGCTGATGGATGCGCGCATCAAGGCAGCTGGGGTGGAGAACTGCTATTTCCCGCTGTTCATCCCGCTGTCCTTCTTCGCCGAGGAAGCGGACCATGTCGAAGGCTTCGCCAAGGAAATGGCGGTGGTCACCCACCATCGCCTCAAGAACATCGACGGCAAGCTACAGACCGATCCGGACAGCAAGCTGGAGGAGCCGCTGGTCGTGCGCCCCACGTCCGAGACGGTGATCGGCAAGGCGATGGCGCGCTGGGTGCAGAGCTGGCGCGATCTGCCGCTGCTCACCAACCAGTGGGCCAATGTCGTGCGCTGGGAGATGCGCACGCGCATGTTCCTGCGCACCAGCGAGTTTCTCTGGCAGGAAGGGCATACCGCCCATGCCGACGAAGCCGATGCACGGACCGAGACGATGCGCGCGCTCGAAATGTACCGTGACTTTGCGGAAACCGAGTTGGCCATGCCGGTGGTCGCGGGCGAAAAGCCGGAGAATGAGCGCTTCCCCGGCGCGGTCGCGACTTATTCCATCGAGGCGATGATGCAGGATGGCAAGGCGCTGCAGGCCGGCACCTCGCATTACCTGGGCACGGGCTTCGCCAAGGCGGCGGGCATCCAATATCAGAATCAGGACGGCCAGCAGGCCCTGTGCCACACGACGAGCTGGGGCGTTTCGACCCGCATGATCGGCGGCGTCATCATGGTCCATGGTGATGACGACGGGCTGCGCTGCCCGCCGATGATCGCCCCGCATCAGGTGGTGATCGTGCCGATGCTGCGCGATACGGACGAGGATGCGGCGGTCATCGATTATTGCGACGCGCTTGCCAAGGATCTGGGCGCGGTCGACGTGTTCCGCGAGCCGCTGCGGGTGCTGTTCGACAAGAAGCCGATCAAGGCCGCCCCCAAGCGCTGGGGCTGGGTGAAGAAGGGCGCGCCGGTCATCGTCGAGGTCGGCGGGCGCGATGTCGCGGGCGGCAATGTTTCGGTCGTGCGGCGGGACCGGCTCTATAATGAGGCAGGCAAGCTGGCGAGCGAGGTCATGGCGCGGGATGCTTTCGTGGGGGCGGTCGCGGACATGCTGCGCGGCGTTCAGGACAGCCTGCACAGCGGGGCGCGCGCGCGGCTGGAGGCGAACATCCGCCGCGACGTGAGCGAGCTGACGGCGCTGGCGGGTGCGTTCGGCGGCGACAAGCCCGGCTGGGTCGAAGTCGAATGGAGCAAGCCCACGGGACCCGCGCTGGACAAGGTGGTCGCTTGGCTGAAGGGCGAGAAGCTGACGCTGCGCAACGTGCCGATGGATGCGACGCCGGCGAGCGGGACGTGCATCTTTACCGGCGAGAAGGCTGTAGAGCGGGTTCTGGTCGGCCGCGCTTATTGAGATTTTAGGAGGTTTAGGGGCACCTCCCATCTCCCGTTCGTGTCGAGCGAAGTCGAGACACATGAGCGCCGTGCTAGGCGTGTCTCGACTTCGCTCGACACGAACGGGATGTGGATTTCCTGAGCCTACTTCTCCAGCAACCGCGGCATCAATTCCACGAAGTTGCACGGCCGAAAGCGGCTATCCAGCTGGTGGACCAAAATCTGGTCCCACCCGTCCTTCACCGCGCCGGTCGAGCCGGGCAGGGCGAAAATGTAGGTTCCGCGCGCCACACAGGCACAGGCGCGGGATTGGATGGTCGAGGTGCCGATCGACTGGAAGCTGAGCCAGCGGAATAGCTCGCCAAAGCCTGGAATGGCCTTGTCCTGCACCTTTTCCAGCGCTTCGGGGGTCACGTCGCGCCCGGTCACGCCGGTGCCGCCGGTGGTGAGGATGACATCGATCTGCGGGTCGTCGATCCACCGGTGCAGATGGCCAAGGATGGTCTCGACCGAATCCTTGCTGATCTCGCGGGCCTTCAGCACATGGCCGGCAGCGGTAACGCGCTCGGCGAGCGTATCGCCGGATCGGTCGTCTGCCAGCGTCCGCGTGTCGGAGATGGTGAGCAGGGCGATCTGAATCGGGGTGAAGACGCGGCTCTCGTCAATAGGCACCGGCAGCAGTCCCATGCGGGGTGACGCGGACGGCGACGTCCTTGCTGCCATCCGGGAAGCGGACCCACAGGCCCTGCGCCATGGCCGAGAGTGCCGGTGAGCGGCCGCCTTGCTCATCCATCTGGTAGATCCAGTAATTGCGCAGCACGGCGTTCAGATAGGCGCGGGTCTCGTAATAAGGCACGGATTCGATGAAGAGCAGCGGATCGCCCTCATCACGGATCTGCACGTTCCAGCGCTCGATCGGAGTGGGGCCGGCATTATAGGCCGCGACGACCTTGGGTAGCAGTCCGCCCGTGGCCGGCATCTGGCTGAGCTTGCGCAGATAGGCCTGGCCGAGCGCGAGGCTGACGGCCGGATCGTAAAGCTGATCGGGCGTGACCGCCATGCCGCTGGAGCGGGCAAGCTGCGCGCCCGTGCCTGGTAGGACCTGCATCAAGCCGCGCGCATCGGCCGGGCTGCGGGCATCGGTCTGGAAGCGGGATTCCTGCAGGGCGTGGGCGAAGACCAGCGCGCGCTCGACTTGCCAGCCATTGCTCGGTGACCATTCCGGGCGCGGATAGCGCGCATAGGCCGCCGACTTGCGCCCGCTTGGCGAGCGTTGCGCCAGCCAGAGCTGGGTGGTGGGCAGCGAGAGGTCGCTGGCGAGATGTACCAGCGCGCTATACCGCGTGTCGTCGCTCAGCGCAGCCTCATGGCGCAGCACGGCATCGGCCTGCGCACTGCGGCCCAGCGTGGCGAGGATCACGGCGTTGCGGACATTGCCGCTGCCCGCGAGCAGTGACCAATCCTGCGACGACACATTCTCCCGCTTGAGCGCGGTGCTGAAGCCGAGGCCGAGCGTTTCGCGGGCCAGCAGGCCGTAAAAGCTCTCTTCATCGCGCGCCGCGCTGCGCAGCAGGGCATTGACCCGCTCGGGCTTCCGGTCGGCCATCATGGCGCGCGCCGCCCAGAAATAGCTGCGGCTGCGCAGGTCCGCATCGGAGGTGCTCATCGCGGCATGATAGAAAGAGTCGGCGGCGGCGGCCCATTGCTTCTCGCGCCAGGCGGCGAGGCCCATCACCCAGTAAGACGGTGCCACGAAGTCGCCGGTGCCGCCATTGACGGCCAGTGCGCCCATGCGGCGGGCATTGGCGGTATCGCCGCAGATGAAATAGGACCAGGCGAGGCGCTGACGCAATTCGGTGCGGCCATCCATGCCGAGCCCGGCCTCGGCAGAGGCGAGCAGGGCCTCGCCCTGATTGGGCTGATCGTCTTTGATGTACTGGAGCAGCGTGCCGCGCAGCTGATCGGCTGCGGCATCGCCCTTCACCGAGCGGAGCATCTGCCGCTGGGGTGAGGTGCCGGTCCACATGAGTTGGCGCGTGGCCGGCCGGTCCGGCAGCGTCTGCGCGCCCCGCTTGCGGGCCAGCGAGGCGATGCGGTCGTTCTGCGGAAGGTTGGGCGTCTTGTGCAGCAGGTCGAGCAGGTCGAACAGCTCGACGCGGGGGCTATCCTTGGCGAGATACAGCTCGGCAAGCAGATGCGGGCGCATACTGTCCGCCTCGGAGAGGCCGAGAATGGCACTGCGCGCCTCGTCCCAGCGCTTGCCTTCCAGCATGGCGAGAATGGCGCCATATCGGCCTTGCTCATCCTGGCTCGGCGTCGGGATGGCGGAGGCTGCCGCCGCCGGCTGGGCTACCGCCAGTGGGCCAGCGAGCGCGCACAGCGACAGGGCCATGAGCAGCGACCGGCGCACACGGGATCGGGAAGGGGACCTGTTCATTGCGTCAACAATCCATGGAGCATACGCACGCTCTGCCAGCTTCTGGCCTTGGCAAGCGGCCGGTTCATCAGCAGATCAGGCCCCGCGAGGGCGACCGTATCCACGCTGCGATGCGGCAGGTCAATCTTTTCAAGTCCCACGAGGCCGGGTCGCCAGCGCTCGCCGAGCATGGCGCGACCGATCCGGTCACCCAGCAGGATGATCGCGCCCGGCTGGACCAGATCGAGATAGCGGGTCATCCGCGCGGCAAGCTGGGGGAGCAAGGCGGCATCGAGATGACCGCCCGGCGGGCGGCGCAGAGCCAGCGGCAGGCACGGCACCTGTGTGGGCTCAAGGCCGAGCGTGCCGAGCATCGAGACGATAAACCGCTGCTGTTGCGGCTCGAGAAGCTGGGCCAGATCGGTTGCACCGGCGGCCGGCATCTCGACGAGGAGAACGAGGCGCGGCGCGTGCAGGGCGGGGAGGGCGGTCCGCTCGCCATGCCAATCGGCTTCTGGCTGGCCGGCATCCTGCGCAATCCACTCGAGGAAGCCGGGCAAATCTGCCGGCATCGTCTTCGGCGCCTGATCCGGCGTGCGAGCCTGCACGGGGGCGGGCGGCGGCGCTGGCGCGGGGTTTTGAGCGAGCGCATCAATGGCCGGTCGTGCGGCACCTTCCGCAGTACTGGAGGCCGGCGAAGAGCGTCGCCAGAATGGAACGGGTTCGCCATCCCGCCAGCGCCGGGGCGCCTCGTCGGTGGCGCAGTCCAGCCCCGCTTCCCGCCACCAATGCGCATAGGCATAGGCCGCCTGCTCCGGCGTCATCATGTCCTGCTCACCCATGGGTTTACAGAGACAGAGGTTGACGGCGCGGTCAACTCTGCCGCATCGCTGGCGACTGTAAAGCGTGAAAATATTGCGGCGACCGGACGGAACTCCAGCGCGTCCGCCGCCTAGGGAGGTAGACATGTCCGAACGGGAATCCATGCCCTATGACGTGGTGATCGTAGGCGGAGGCCCTGCGGGATTGAGCGCGGCGATCCGCCTCAAGCAGCGCGCCCAGGCGGCGGGCAGCGAGATCAGCGTCTGCGTGCTGGAAAAAGGCTCGGAGATTGGCGCGCATATTCTCTCCGGCGCAGTGATCGATCCCCGGGCGCTTGATGAGCTGCTGCCGGAGTGGCGGACCAGCGACTGCCCGCTGGCGCAGGTGCCGGTCACCGAGAACCATCACTGGATGCTCAGCCGCTCGGGCAAATTCGCAGTGCCGCATCTGCTGACGCCGGGGTTCATGCACAATAAGGGCACGTATACCGGCTCGCTGGGCTCGCTGTGCCGGTGGCTCGCCGAACAGGCGGAGGGGCTGGGTGTGGAAATCTTCCCCGGCTTTCCTGCAGCCGAGATCCTGTACGATGAAAATGGCGCCGTGAAGGGCGTCGCGACCGGCGACATGGGCGTGGCCCGCGATGGCAGTCGCAAGCCGGATTATCAGCCCGGGCTGGAGCTTCATGCCCGCTACACGCTGTTCGCGGAAGGGGCGCGCGGCCACCTCACCAAGCAGCTCAAGGCCCGCTTCGATCTGGAGGCGGATAGCGATCCGCAGACCTATGGCCTGGGCTGCAAGGAATTGTGGGACATCGATCCGGCCAAACATGTGCCCGGCCGGGTGATCCACACGCAAGGCTGGCCGCTGACCGATGCCTATGGGGGCGGCTTCCTGTATCATCAGGCGAATGGTCAGGTGGCGCTCGGCTTCGTGGTCGGGCTGGGCTACAAGAACCCCTATCTGAGCCCGTTCGAGGAATTCCAACGCTGGAAGCAGCATCCGGATATCCGCGCGGTGCTGGAAGGCGGCAAGCGCGTCTCCTACGGCGCCCGCGTCATCAATGAGGGCGGCTGGCAATCCATCCCGAAGCTGGTGATGCCCGGCGCGGCGCTCATCGGCTGCTCGGCCGGTTTTGTGAATGTGCCGCGCATCAAGGGCACGCATACAGCGATGAAATCCGCGATGCTGGCGGCCGACGCCGTGGCGGATGCGGTCGCGGCGGACCGCTCGGGCGATGTGCTGGAGGCCTACCCAGCCGCGCTGGACGAAAGCTGGATCGCCAAGGAGCTGAAGCTGGTGCGCAATGCCGGCCCGGGGCTGGCCAGGTTCGGTAATGTCGTGGGGACGCTGTTTGCCGGCATCGATATGTGGATGCGCACGCTCGGCATCGGGCTGCCGTTCACGCTGCGCAACAAGGCCGATCATACCAAGCTCTGGCGCAAGGATGCCGTCCACAAGATCGATTATCCCAAGCCGGACGGGGTGTTCAGTTTCGATCGGCTCTCGTCGGTCTTCCTCTCGGGCACCAATCATGAGGAGGACCAGCCGGTCCACCTGCAGCTCAAGGACCCGGACGTGCCGATCCGCTACAATCTGCCGCTCTATGACGAGCCGGCCCGGCTCTACTGCCCTGCGGGCGTCTATGAGGTGGTGGAGGATGGCGCCGGAAATCCGCGCTTCCAGATCAACGCGCAGAACTGCGTCCACTGCAAGACCTGCGACATCAAGGACCCGACCCAGAATATCAACTGGGTGGCGCCCGAGGGCGGCGGCGGGCCGACTTATCCGAACATGTAGCTGCGCCTATATCCTCGCTGACGCATAGAAAAACGGGGCCGATCAAGGCCCCGTTTGTTCATCGATCATCTGGCGCGATCAGAGAGATCGGCGACCGGTGATGAGCTGGAATACGAAGACCACGCCCGCGATCAGCAGAAGGATGTGGATCAGGCCGCCACCGACGTGAAGGACGAACCCAAGCAGCCACAGAACGATCAGAATACCGATGATGGTCCAGAGCATATAAGTCCCTTTCAAATTCTTTTCCCGACAATGGGGAGACGGTCGCTGCGGCGAAAAGTTCCCGTCTCGGTGTCTGGCAGGCCGACGGACACCGGCTCAGGCTGCAACCCTATCCCAGTTGGCGGGTTGGTTGGCAGACCCGCAGAGGAGGCCTGGATGAGCTACGCGCGCTTCGCGGCCATGATCGCCACGTCGACGGTCGTGATGTTCGGACTGATGTATCTGAACACCTACGCCCTCGATCATGTCACGTACAGCCAGACCCGCACCTGGATGGCGCTGCTGATGGGGGCTGTGATGGCCATCATCATGCTGGTTTTCATGTGGGGGATGTACCCGCGCAAGGGCGTGAAGATCGGGATTATCGCAGGCGCAACTCTCGTCTTCGGCCTCTCGCTCTGGCTGGTGCGCAGTCAGGCCACGGTCGACGATGTCAGCTATATGAAGGCGATGATCCCGCACCATTCCATCGCGATCATGACCAGCGAGCGCGCCCATATTCGCGACCCGCAGGTGCGTGTGCTGGCCGACGGCATCATCGAAGCGCAGGTGCGAGAAATTGCCGAAATGAAGGCGCTGATCGCCAAGCTGGAGGCGCAGCCGGTGCCACAGAATGCGCCTGATCTTCCCGACTATCGCGAGGCAGGGAAGGCCGCGCCGTCAGATTGACGCATGATGACTGGGCGACCGAGCTTGCAGAGGGACAAGACAAGCGGCCGCGGCCCCGCTATGGAGCCGCCCGTGCTCACAGAAACCGCCCACGCCAAGCTCAACCTCGCTCTTCACGTCCGCGCGCGTCGCGCCGACGGCTATCATGAACTGGAGAGTCTGTTCGCCTTTTGCGCGGATGGCGACGGGCTGAGCGGCACGCTCCGCGAGGACGGCGAGATCGCGCTGCGGGTCGAAGGGCCGTTCGCCGATGGCTTGCCGACCGATGAGCGCAATCTGGTGATGCGCGCGGCGCACGCCCTGCAAGCCGCGACTGGCGGCCATCTGGGCGCCGATCTGCTGCTCGAGAAGCGCCTGCCGGTTGCTTCCGGCATCGGAGGCGGTTCGGCCGACGCTGCCGCTGCGCTTCGGCTGCTGGTGCGTCTGTGGGACGTGCGGCCGATGGAAATCGATTTCCCGGCCATCGCCTCGGCGTTGGGCGCCGATGTGCCCGCCTGCCTTGGCTCGGCCACCATATTCGGGTCGGGCGTGGGCGACCGGCTGGAGACGATCGATCTCGATCTTGCAGAGACGCCCGTGTTGTTGGTCAATCCGCTGATCGCCTGCCCGACCGGGCCTGTGTTCGGCGGATGGGACGGCATCGACCGGGGCGCGCTGGATCCGCTGGCATGGGCGCGGGGCCGCAACGATCTGACGGCGAGCGCTATGGCTCTGGTGCCGGAAATCGAGGACGTGCTGGCGGTGCTGCGCGCGCAGCTTCCCCAAGTTGCCCGCATGTCCGGCTCCGGTGCGACCTGCTTTGCCGTCTTCGCGAGCGAGGCCGAGCGGGATGCCGCCGCAGACCGCATCATCGCCGACCATCCCGACTGGTGGGTGATGACCAGCCTGCTGCGCTGAACACGTGGTCTTTTGGCCGGCCGCAAACTGCGCTAGGCCTTGGACATGACTGCTGCGTTTCAAATCCTGGGCGATCCGTCCGCACCGATTCTGATCATCGCCGATCATGCCTCCAACCATGTGCCGGAGGATATCGATCTCGGTCTACCCGCTGCCGTGCTGGAGGAGCATGTCGCGGTCGACATCGGCGTCGCGCAGGTCGCGCGGCTGCTGGTGGATCAAGGCGGGTGTTGCGCCATCCTGGGCGGCGTCTCGCGCCTTGTCATCGATTATAATCGCGAGGCGGATTCGGCCGGGCTGGTGCCGGTGCATAGCGATAGCCACCATATCGAGGGCAACAGCACCGCCGAGGTCGCCGACCGCCTCGCGCGCTTCTACGATCCCTATCATGCCGAGGTCGCCGTGCTGGCCGGGCAGGGGCATCGGCCGTTCCTGCTCTCGCTGCACAGTTTTACGCCGCAATTGCGCAGCCGGCCCGAGGAGGCGCGCCCATGGGACATCGGCGTGCTCTACAATCAGGACGATCGCGGCGCGCGGATCGCCATCCCCCTGCTGGCCGCCGCCGGGCTTGTGGTGGGCGATCAGGAGCCTTATTCGGGCAAGCTGCTGAATGCCACGATGAACCGCCACGCCGAGGCCCATGGTCGGCCCTATCTGGGTATCGAGATGCGGCAGGATCTGGTGAGCGATGTAGAGGGGCAGGCGCGGCTGGCGGGTATCATCGGCCCGGTGCTGCGCGCCTGCCACGCGGCCTTTTCCTGAGAGCGGCTCGCAACAGGCGTGTTTTGCGCCCTCCATGCTTGCAAGCCGCCCCGCAACGGGCCTAGAGCGCTGCCCGCAGGAAGGTGAATGAAATGACCCACAGCTTCGACAAATCCAAACTCCCCAGCCGCTACGTCTCCGTTGGCGTCGAGAGCGCCCCCCACCGCAGCTATTATTATGCGATGGGCTGGAAGGAAGAGGATATTGCCAAGCCGTTCGTAGGTCTCGCCTCCGCCGGCAATGACAGCGCGCCGTGCAACACCACACTGGATACGCAGGCTAATTGGGCGCGCGAGGGTGTGATGGCCGCAGGCGGCACGCCGTTCCGCTTCAACACCATCACGGTGACCGATGGCATCGCCATGGGCCATCAGGGCATGAAGAGCAGCCTCGTCAGCCGCGAGGTCATCGCGGACTCCGTCGAGCTGTCCGTGCGTGGGCACTGCTATGATGCGCTGGTCACCTTCGCGGGTTGCGACAAGTCGCTCCCTGGCATGATGATGGCGATGCTGCGGCTCAACGTGCCCAGCATCTTCGTGTATGGCGGTTCCATCCTTCCCGGCCAGTATAAGGATCGCGAGGACCTGACCGTCATCGACGTGTTCGAGGCTGTCGGGCGGTTTGCTGCCGGCAATTGCCCGCTCTCGGAAGTCACCGCCATCGAGAAGGCGGCCTGCCCGGGCCATGGCGCATGCGGCGGCCAGTATACCGCCAACACCATGGCCTGCGTCGGCGAGGCCATCGGCCTGTCGCTGCCGAACAGCAACATGGTGCCGGCGCCCTACAAGAGCCGTCAGGAAATCGCTGTCGCGGCGGGCAAGCAGATCATGGAGCTGCTCAAGATCAACCTGCGTCCGCGTGACATCTGCACGCGCGAAGCCTTTGAGAATGCCGCCCGCATCGTCGCGGCGACCGGCGGCTCCACCAACGGCGCGCTGCACCTCCCGGCCATGGCGAATGAATGCGGCATCGACTTCTCGCTGTTCGACGTTGCCGAGATCTTCAAGACGACGCCGTACATGGCTGACCTCAAGCCCGGCGGCAAATATGTCGCCAAGGACATGCATGCCGCCGGCGGCATCTACATGCTCATGAAGTCGCTGGCCCAGACCGGCCTGCTGCACCTCGATTGCATGACGGTGACCGGAAAGACGCTGGGCGAGAATATCGACGAGGTGACGTGGAACCCTGACCAGAAGGTCATCTACGACGCCAAGACCCCGATCACGCCGACCGGCGGTGTCGTTGGCCTCAAGGGCAGCCTGGCGCCGGAAGGGGCGATCGTGAAGGTGGCGGGCATGAAGCGCCTGCAGTTCACCGGTATCGCCAAGGTGTTCGAGCGCGAGGAAGAGGCCTTCGCCGCTGTCGAGGCGCAGCAGATCGTGGACGGCGATGTCGTCGTGATCCGCTATGAAGGTCCCAAGGGCGGTCCCGGCATGCGCGAGATGCTCTCGACCACCGCTGCGCTTTACGGCCAGGGTCTGGGCGAGAAGGTCGCGCTCATCACGGACGGGCGTTTTTCGGGCGGCACGCGCGGCTTCTGCATCGGCCATGTCGGCCCGGAAGCAGCGGACGGCGGTCCCATCGCGTTGGTCGAAAATGGCGATACGATCAGCATCGATGCCGAGGCCGGCACGATCGACCTGTTGGTCGACGAAGCCGTGCTGGCCGAGCGCCGGGCGAAGTGGCAGCCGCGCCAGAATGACTATCAGGCGGGTGCCCTCTGGCGCTATGCCCAAAATGTCGGCCCAGCTTGGCAGGGCGCGGTGACGCATCCCGGCGCCAAAGCGGAGAAGCATGTCTTCGCTGATATCTGATCCCATGGCCCTTCTCCTCGGGAGAGGGGCCTGGGCTGATGCATCCCCGCGTCAGTTGCGGCGCCACCGAGGCTTATTTGCTCAACGCTGTGCTCCTGCGAAGGCAGGAGCCCAGGGCGCATGCGACGGTTCTGATCGCCCTAGGCTCCTGCCTTCGCAGGAACACAGTGGTGGATCAGGAAACCTACGCTCTCCGCGATGCAGCCGCAAATGATTGCCGCGCCCATCCTCACCGTCGCCCAGATGCGCGCAGCCGAGCAGACGCTGTTCGATGCCGGCATCGATCCCTACGCCCTGATGTGCACGGCCGGCGAGGGCGCGGCGGAGGTGATCTTCCGCGCAGGCGCGATGCGCGACGTGCTGGTGCTCTGCGGCCCCGGCAACAATGGCGGGGACGGCTTCGTCATCGCCCGTACCCTGCGCGATCTGGGCGTGCCCGTCCGCGTGGCGGCGTTGGGCGAGAGCGGCACGGGCAGCAGCCGCAAGGCGCGCGCCGATTGGGGCGGCCCGGTCGAGGATATCATGCTTGCCGAACCGGCGACGCAGTTGGTGGATGCGCTGTTCGGCATCGGCCTCACGCGCGGCCTGTCGCCGGAGCTGGCTGCCCGGCTTGGCGCCCTGGTGGAGGCCGCGCAACTGAGCTACGCCATCGACGTCCCGAGCGGCGTGGAGAGCGATGCCGCGCTCGCGCTCTCCCCAGTGCCGGTCTTCACCCATTGCCTCTCGCTGGGCGCCTGGAAGCCCGCGCATGTGTTGATGCCCGCGCTCGACTTCGCGCAGCAGCACTGGCTGGTCGATATCGGCATCGACGCGCCGGCGGACGCCGCGCGGGTTCTTCAACCACCATTGATCCGGCCTCCGGCCCGCGATTCCCACAAATATCTGCGCGGTCTGGTCTGCGTCGTGGCCGGCGCGATGCCGGGCGCGGCCGCGCTCGCAGCGGAGGCGGCGGCGCACAGCGGTGCTGGCTATGTGCGGCTGATCGGGCAGACTGCGCCGGCCAGTCCCCAAAGCCACGCCATTGTGTGCAGCGAGCACTTCGAGGTGGATCGCGCCAAGGCGCTTCTCGTCGGCCCCGGCCTTGGGCGCGATGATGCCGCATGGCGCACGCTCCTCACAGCCTTGAACGCAGGGGTGCCGACCGTAGCCGATGCAGATGCCCTGTGGCTGATAGGCACGCGCGGTCCGGCGGAAGCGGCACCTCCTGCCATCGTCACCCCGCATGAGGGCGAGTTCCGCCAACTTTTCGGCGAACGATTGGGCAACAAGATCGATCGTACCCGCGCGGCGGCGGCCGATATCGGTGCCGTCGTGGTCCATAAAGGGGCTGACAGCGTGATCGCCGCGCCCGATGGACGCTGCGTCGTCGCCCCGCCGGCTTCGTCATGGCTCTCCACCGCCGGCACGGGTGATGTGCTCGCCGGCTTGTGCGCGGGCCGTCTGGCGGTTACGGGCGATGCCTTCACCGCTGCCTGTGAGGCCGCCTGGCTGCATGGCGAGGCTGGCCGCCGTGCCGGCGCGGGTTTCATTGCCGACGATCTTGTCGGCTGCCTTCCTGCTGCCTTTGCGAGTGCCTCATGACCAGCCCCGATCCCGATCTTATCGTCCGCATTGCCGCGCGAGGCGATGGCGTGACGGCGGATGGCCGCCATGTCGCCCTCAGCGCGCCGGGCGACCGTCTGCGCACCGATGGGAGCATCGAGGCCGGCCCGCATCACGTCACGCCGCCATGCCGGCACTTCCCGCAATGCGGGGGCTGCCAGCTCCAGCACCTGTCGGGTGAGGCCTTCACCGACTATGTGCGCGATCGCGTGGCCGGCGCGCTGGCCGGGCAGGGACTGAGCGCGCAGGAGGTCGCGGCGCCGCACGTCTCGCCGCCACATAGCCGTCGTCGGGCCAGCCTGCGCGCGCTGCGGCTCGGCAAGCGCGTCCAGTTCGGCTTCTCGGAGCAGGGCAGTCACAAGCTTATCGATCTGCGCGAATGCCCGGTGCTGGACCCGCGCCTTTTCGCGCTGGTCGCCCCGCTGCGTGCGCTCTTTGCGACGATGCTGCCGGATCGCCAGCCCGGCGAGGCGGATCTGACGCTGGTCGATCAGGGCGTGGATGTCGTCCTTTCAGGCCTGCGGGTCGATGGCCTTGCCCAAACCGAGGCGCTGCTCGACTTTGCCCGTGAGAACCAACTCGCCCGGCTCATCCTGATCGATGATGATGCCCCGATGACCATCTGGGAGCCGGAGCCGGTGACGGTGCGCTTCGCCGATGTCCTCACTGGCTACCCGCCACGCGCCTTCCTGCAGGCGACGGAGGACGGGGAGGCGGCTCTGGTCGCCGAGGTGCGTCAGGCATTGGGGGGCGCAGCCATGGTGGCTGACCTGTTCGCGGGGCTCGGCACCTTCGCCCTGTCCGTCGCCAATGATGTGCCGGGGCGCAAGGTCTATGCGGCGGAGGCCGCCCGCGATCTGGTGATGGCCCTGCGCGCCGGTGGCAATCGCCTGCCCGGCCGCATCTTCCCGGAGCATCGCGACCTGTTCCGCCGTCCGCTTACGCCAGCGGAACTCAACCGCTTCGATGCCGTCGTGCTCGATCCGCCCCGCGCCGGCGCGCGCGAGCAGGTGGCGCAGATCGCGGCCTCACAGGTGCCGCTGATCGTCTATGTCTCCTGCAATCCGGCCAGCTTCGCGCGGGATGCGGTGATGTTGGCCGAGGCAGGCTACCGCATCGAGCGGGTGAAGCCCGTCGGCCAGTTCCGCTGGTCGACCCATGTCGAGCTGGTCGCGACCTTCAGGCGCTGAGCCGTAGCGCGGCGAGAAGGCCGTTGACGGCCAGCACCGCCAGCAGGATCGACGAGAGGAAAAACAGGCTGGCGCGCACCGGAATGGTGTTCACCTTCGCTTGCCACACGCTGTGGACGATGCGGATGCCCACATAGGCCCAGGCGAGGGCGATGTTGGCCGTCGTGCCCTGGCCGAGTAGCGCCAGGCCGATCGCCGTCGCGTAGAAGATCGTCGGCTGCTCCATCAGATGCGCATAATTGTGCGCCGGCCAGTTGATCTCGCGCGGCAGCATCCGGTCGAGATCCTGACCGCGTCCGCCGCGTGCCTGCTCTGGCGAGATTTTGAGCTTGCTCAGCGCCGGGAGCCGCAGCGCGACCATCCAGATGAGCATCACGATGGACCAAAGCACCAGCGCAAACACCGGCAGCAGCAGATTGACCGACATGAAAAAGCCTCCCCGAAACTTGTCCGGGGAGGCTGTCTCATTCTGCCAGGCTTGGCAATCCGCTTTAGCGGCGCAGTTGCACCACGTTGGACTGCTGCGGGGCCGGCTCTTCCTCACGGTAGAGGCTCGCCATCGGCTCGTCGGCAACCTGCGCGACGCTTTCCGCGCCGAAGCCGTTGAACTCGGTGCGCATGGCATTGCCATAAGCGCCGAGCATCCCGATCTCGATATAGTCGCCCACACGCACGTCCGCAGGGAGCATGAACGGGCCGGCCATATGGTCCATGTCGTCGCAGGTCGGGCCGTAGAAGCTGAAGGCTTCCTGATCCGCCTCATTGGCTTCGGCGCGCAGCAACTGCACGGGGAAGCGCCAGCCGAGATGTGCTGCATCGAACAGCGCGCCATAGGCGCCGTCATTGATGAACAGCTCGTTGCCGCGGCGCTTTTCCACCCGCACCAGCAGCGAGCTATATTCCGCGCACAATGCCCGGCCGGGCTCGCACCACAGCTCGGCCGAATAGGAAATCGGCAGGCTCTCGAAGGCGCGGTGAATGGCCGAGAAATAATGGCCGAGCGGCGGCGGCTCCATGCCGGGATAGGTGGAGGGGAAACCGCCGCCCACATCCACAATGTCCACCGTCACCGATGCATCGACAATCGCGGCGCGCACGCGCTCGATCGCCTGCACATAGGCGTGGGGCGACATCGCCTGGCTGCCGACGTGGAAGCAGATGCCGAGCGCATCCGCAGCCTGACGGGTGGCCTGCAGCAGCTCGCGCGCATCGGCGAGATCGCAACCGAATTTGGAGGCGAGGCTCAGCTTGCTGTGCTCGGAGGAGACGCGCAGGCGCACGCACAGCTCAAGGTCCGGCGCGCCACGGGTGGCCCGCACGATCTTCTCCAGCTCCTCGAGCGAATCCAGCGAGAAGGTCCGCACGCCATGCTTGAAATAGGCTTCGCGAACGGCTTCCTCGGCTTTCACCGGATGCATGAAGCAGAGCTTGGCCTGCGGCAGCGTCCGCGCGACCAGCCGAACCTCGGCAATGGACGCGACATCGAAATGCGTGATTCCAGCCGCCCACAGCGTTTCCAGCAATGCGGGCGAGGGATTGGCCTTGACGGCATAGAGCGAGCGCCCCGGGAACTTCGTCGAGAAGTATCGAGCTGCGCGGGCAGCTGCCTGCGGGCGAATAAGCGTTACCGGTGCTGCCGGTTTGAGGGAGAGAGCTACCCCCAGCGCGCTATGATGCTTGTACAACTCAAGGGACCTCCAGTGGATTACAGTCGAAAAGAGCTGCCTTGCGGTGGAAGTCCCATGGGGCAGCAGGGGTGCGCATATATGACCTGCGGACCCCCCTGTAAAGATCGGGGGGCAAAATTGAGTCACGCGCTGCGGCGCTGGAAAGTGCCGGAAAGTCTGGCTTTTTCGTAATGGCGCTGCAGCGATGGCGCAATTTCGGTGCAGGATCGGACGTCTCGCAAACCCGCTGGATCGGGTGGCGCGGTTGCGGCGAGTCGAATCTGAGCGCGAATGCGCTTCAATCAGCGGCGCCGTCGCGCATCGCGATGTCGCTCAGGAACCGCTCCACCCGCCGCGAGAGGCTGCTCGATGAGTCGCTCAGATCATGAGCCGTTCGTGCCAGATCCTGCGCGCCTTCGGCGGCCGATCGCGCATTGCCGGAGATGCGCACGATATGCGCCTCGATGTCCTTGCTGGCCGAGGCCGCCTGTTCGGTGCCGGCGGCGAGATGGAGGGAGAGGGCTCGCTGCGCGCTGACCGTCGCGGTGACGCCATCTGCGATCTGCTTGACGCTGGCGATGACGCGCTCGAGGCCCGCTTGTGCCCCGGTCACCGCCGCGACCGTGCCTCGAACCGTCAGCGCATGGGTGCGAATATCCTGCGCAGCGGCGGCCGTCTTCTGGGCAAGGGCGCGCACTTCATTGGCGACGACGGCAAAGCCGCGCCCGGCTTCTCCAGCCCGCGCCGCTTCGATCGAGGCGTTGAGCGCGAGCAGCTTGACCGATCGGGCCAGCGTTTCGATCGTGACGGTGATCGTTTCGATGGATTGCGTGGCCTGATCGAGCGCCTGCGCTTGCGCGGCGCTGGCGTCCACTCGGGAAACGGCTTCGGCGGCGACAGCCCGCGCCTGCTCCGTTTCCTGGTCGAGCCGCCCGAGCGATTGCACCAATGCGGCGCTGGAGCGCGCCACCTCGTCCATCATCGCGCCGGTCTGGCCGGCGGCGGTGAGCACGTGCAAGGCGTGGTCGGTATTGTCCTGGCTCCGGGCGGCGGTGCCGGTAGCTGTGCGTTGGAGCAGCGACGCCATATCGCCAAGCGCCGTAGAGAGGCTCTGGATGTCCTGCTCGAAGGCCGCGCTCACCGCGCGTAGTCGCGCCAGTTCCGCGTCGCGCGCGCGCCGCTGCCGCACCTCCTGCGCGTTGATCGCCCCGAGAATGGCGGCATTCGGGACGAAGCCGGCATAGCGGCCCCCGCGCGTCACGATAATCGCTTCCTTGCCACCGTCGCGCGCATGGACGGCGAGCAGGCCGGCAAGGCCTTTGTCCATCTCGACCACCGGACAGTGCTGCATCCGCTCGCCAAAGGCGATGGTGATGCCGGGATTGCTCAGCAGGGCATAGCCATAGGGGTTGAAGAGGATATTGCGAACGTCCTCCTCATAGATGGCGCCAATTGGGCGATCCGCCTGATCGACCAGCGGGAGAAGCCGCAAGCCCATGTGCTGGCGAAACAGCGCGACAATCTCCATGGACGAGGCGCCCTGCCGCGCCTTGATCTGCTCGCTGCCCGGCATCCGCAGCCCGGCGAGAGCGTCCTCGTCATCCTGTCCGTCGATCTGGAAAGAGGCGGCATGCATCATGCCACGCCTCTAGAAGCCGGACGGTAAAATTTTGGTTATCCAGTTCGAATGACGCGAGCAAATTCAAGGGCTTATTGTGACAGTTTTATGTCGTTTCCATGTCAGCTCAGCCGGCCTTTGAAGTCCTCATAGCCGAACTGGCGGATTTCCTGCAGTTCGTCCGTCTCGCTGTCCCACAGCCAGATGGAGGGCAGCGGCACGCCGTTGAAGGTGTTGGTCTTCACCATCGAATAATGCGCCTGATCGAGGAAGGCGATGCGGCGCCCCGGCTCCGTGGGCACGGGCAGGCCATAGTCGCCGATGATGTCCCCTGCGAGGCAGGAGGGGCCGCCCAGCCGCACCAGATCGCCAGCCGCGTCCTCGCCGAGCATCGCCGGGCGATAGGGCGCCTCGATCACGTCCGGCATGTGGCAGGTCGCGGAAATATCCACGATGGCAACAGGCATGCCATTATCGATCACGTCGAGGATTTCGCCTACGAGGATGCCGGCATCCAGCGCCACGGCCTCGCCAGGTTCCAGATACACGTCGAGCCCGGTCTCACGGCGGACCTGCTGGAGGAAGGCGACCAGCTCATCGCGCTGATAGTCGGCGCGGGTGATATGATGGCCGCCGCCGAAGTTCAGCCATTTGAGCTGAGGAAAGAAGCGCTTGAGGCTCGGCTCGACCGAAGCCCATGTCCGGCCCAGCGGCACGAAATCCTGCTCGCACAGCGTGTGGAAATGAATGCCGTCCACGCCCTCAAGATGCTCAGGGAGTAGCTGGTCGATGGGGAAGCCCAGCCGGCTGTTGGGCTGGCAGGGATCATATTTCGCCACCTCGCCCTCGGCATGGAGTGGATTGATCCGCAAGCCGACGTCAAAGCTCATCCCCTGTGCGCGCTGCGCATCGAGAATGGGCCGGAAGCGCGCATGCTGGCCGGGGGAGTTGAAGATGATATGGTCGGAAAGCACGCAGATTTCCGGCAGGTCTGCTGCCTTGTACCCGGCGCAATAGGTCGCGACTTCGCCCTTCTCATCCAGCCCGGTATATTCTTCGCGGCCCAGTCGGGCCTCGTAGAGTCCGGAGGCGCAGACCCCGTCTAGATAGGCCGAGACAGTCGGCCCGAGCGACCACATCGAGAAGGCTTTGAGCGCCGCCAGCATCTTGATGCCGCCCCGGTCCCGCACGTCCTTGAGGATCGTCAGATTGCGGCGGATGGCGGCGGCATCGACCACAAAAGCAGGCGAGGGCACGCGATTGAGATCGAAGCGCGCAAAGGCGCCGGGGTCGCCGGCTCGGGTTTCCATGGGGTCAGCTCCGCTCAAATCATCTCATGGCGCGGCTGCGAGTGCCGCGCCTTCGTCGATGCACCGATCAGTCGATGCACATAGACCGAACGACCTTGCCGCCGTCGAGTTCGGCAAAGCATCCGAATAATTTGTTGTCGGCCTGGCAGCGGCCGGGTGCCTTCTGCTCGTCGAGCGGCAGCGCGCCGTTCTTGCCCGGCTGGGCCAGGCAGCGGCCCTGACAGTCCTTCTTCGAGGCGCAGCTCTTGCCCGCATCCGCATAGGGCACCACGCACATGACCGTCTGCGCGCGCCCCCGTGCCTGCAGCGAGCCGCCCTGGCGCGCGCAACTGTTCAGCTCGGAGGAGGGCACGCCATCGACCAGGCCGATCTGCGGCGCGCAGCCGCCCAGAGCGAGCGCCAGGGCGGCGCTCGCCAGCCCGATGCGGATGCGCAGGGCGCCCATCAGAAGGGCAGCGGTCCGTCGAGTTCCTTCACCTGCCACGGCAGGCCATGCTTGTTCAGCATGTCCATGAACGGATCGGGATCGAGCTGCTCGATGTTGAACACGCCCGCGCCGGACCACAGACCCTGAAGCATCAGCGCCGCGCCGATCATCGCCGGCACGCCGGTGGTGTAGCTCACCGCCTGATTGCCGGTTTCGGCATAGGCGTCCTCATGGTCGCAGATATTGTAGACGTAGAGCGTCTTGTCCTTGCCATCCTTGCCAAGGCCGGTGGCAATGTCGCCGATGTTGGTCTTGCCCTTGGTCGTCGGCCCCAGCGAGGCCGGCTCGGGCAGCACGGCCTTGAGGAACTGTAGCGGGATGATCCCCACGCCATTGTAGATCACCGGGTCGATCCGCGTCATGCCGACATTCTGCAGCACTTCAAGATGCTTGAGATAGGCATCGCCGAAGGTCATCCAGAAGCGGATGCGCTTGATCTCCGGCAGGTGCTTGGCAAGGCTCTCCAGCTCCTCATGATACATGAGGTACATGTTCTTGGGGCCGACCTGCTCGAAGTCGAAGCTCTGCTTGTAGGAGAGGGCGGGGGTCGTCACCCATTCGCCATTCTCCCAGTGACGCGCGGGAGCGGTCACTTCGCGGATGTTGATCTCCGGATTGAAGTTGGTGGCGAAGTGCTGGCCATGGTCGCCGCCATTGCAGTCCAGAATATCGAGCGTGTCGATCCGCTCGAAATGATGCTTCTTGAGCCAGCTTGCGAACACGCTGGTCACGCCCGGATCGAAGCCGGAGCCGAGCAGCGCCATGAGGCCGGCATCCTTGAACCGGTCCTGATAGGCCCACTGCCAGCTATATTCGAAATGCGCCTCGTCGCGCGGCTCGTAATTCGCCGTGTCCATGTAATTGACGCCGGCGGCGAGGCAGGCATCCATGATGGCAAGGTCCTGATAAGGCAGCGCCAGGTTCACGACCAGCTTGGGGCCGATCTGCTTGATGAGCGCGGTCGTTGCGGCCACGTCGTCGGCGTCCAGCGCATAGGTGCTGATGGCAACGCCCGTGCGCTCTTTCACGGAGGCGGCAATGGCAGCGCATTTGGAGACCGTGCGGCTCGCGAGGTGAATGTCGCTGAAGATGTCCACATTCATCGCCATCTTGTGGACCGCGACCGATCCGACGCCACCTGCGCCGATGACCAGCACCTTGCTCATCTGTTAGTCTCCATGAAGTCGAATCGACAAGCGCCTGCATATAGGGGGGCTCTGTGACAGAACAAGAATTGCTCGATCCGCTTCGTGCGCCGAGCCGCGAAGGCGTGTTGCGCGCGGCGGACAAGATTGCGGCGCTGCTGCCGCCCACGCCGCTTTTGCCTCTGGAGGTCCAGGGGCGGACGATCTGGTGCAAGGCGGACATGCTCCAGCCCATCGGCGCCTTCAAGATCCGGGGCGCTTGGCATCGGCTGAGCGATCTGACGGCGGAGCAGCGGGCGCGCGAGGTGGTCGGCGTCTCCAGCGGCAATCACGCGCAGGGCGTGGCTTGGGCCGCCCGGCGGCTCGGCATCGCCGCGACCATCGTGATGCCGAGCGATGCGCCCCGCGCCAAGCTGGCGGCGACCCGGGCGCTGGGCGCCAAGGTCCATCTGTATGATCGCGCGAGCGAGGATCGCGACAGCATCGCGGCCGATCTGGTCGCGAAGACCGGCGCGACCCTCGTTCATGCCTATGGCGATCCGTGGATCATCGAGGGGCAGGGCACGCTCGGGATTGAGGCGACGGCGCAAATGCAGGCGCAGCTCGGGCGCGGACCCGACCGCATCGTTGCCTGTTGCGGGGGCGGGGGCCTCTCTGCCGGTCTAGCGCTGGCCTGCCCGGATGCGGAGCTCCATCTGGCCGAGCCGGAAGGCTATGACGATCTGCTTCGCTCGCTGGCGGCCGGCAGCATCCAGTCGGTGGACGACCTGGCCTTCCCCACCGATTGCGACGCGCTCCAGACGCCGCGCACCTTCCCGATCAATTTCGCGGTATTGCAGGGCCGGGCCAGCGGCGGTGCGGCCGTGACGCCGATGGAGGTCGCGCAGGCCATGCGGCTGGTCTTCGAGAAGCTCCATCTGGTCGTCGAGCCCGGCGGCGCTGCGGCGCTGGCTGCCGTGCTCGCGGGCAAGGTGCCGGTGACAGATGCGACGCTCGTTACCCTCTCGGGCGGCAATGTCGACCGGGAGACGTTCACCCGCCTGCTGGAGCTCGCCGACCGGGCGGGCTGAGGCTCACAGCAGCGAATCCACCAGCCGGGCGATGTTCTCGGCGAGCCGCCGGGTGCGCGAGCGCGCGCGCCATGCTGCCGGCGTCAGCGTCGTGGAGGCGGCGAGATAGCCGTCATGAATTGCCAGCACCTGCGCAATCGAGGTGGCGTCATAGATCAGCAGGCTCGCCTCTTGGTTGAGCTGGAACGAGCGCAGGTCGACATTGCTCGATCCCACCACGGCCAGCTGGTCATCGATGCTGAGCGTCTTGGCGTGGAGCAGTTCGTTGGGGAACAGGTGGATCGAGACGCCGGCGTCCAGCAGCTCCTGATAGAAGGAGCTTTGCGAGAGGCGAACGAGCGGCTGATCCGCCACGCGCGAGAGAATGAGGTCGACCTTGACCCCGCGCGCCACCGCTGCGCCCATGGCGCCGAGCACGTCCTCGCCCGGCACGAAATAAGGGCTGACCATGACGACATGCTGGCGCGCCTGATGCAATTGCCAGACCAGCAAGGTCTCGAACCCGGCCAGCGGATAATCCGCGCCGCTCGGGAGCAATTGCAGGCATGCGGTCCCGGCGGTGTCCGTCGGGGCAGGGGAGGCGCCGGGCGGATCGCCAGACTCCAGCGACCAGTCGGCACGCACCAGCGCCGCCATGCTGGCGACCACCGGCCCCGTCACTCGCACGACCAACTCGCGATTGACCACGCCGGGCCGGAAATCGCGCGCGACGATGTTCTGGGAGCCGGCATAGCCGATCCTGTCGTCGATCACGAAGAGCTTGCGATGATTGCGCATATCGCGCCGGGTTCGCGCCCGGATCAAGCGCAACGGCAGCGTTTCGCACACCCGCACCCCCTTGGCGCGCAGCAGCGCCTGCGTCCCGCGCCGCCATGGGCGCGAACCCACCGGATCGAACAGCACCCGCACGTCCAGACCGCGCTCAACCGCCCGGCCAAGCGCGGCGGCCACGCGCTGGCCCACGGCATCGTCGGCGAAGATGTAGACGAGCAGGTGGACGGACCGCTCTGCGGCATCGATATCCGCAACGAGCCGGTCCACCACCGCGTCATAGGCGTCGATCAGCGTGATGGCATTGCCGTCGGTGGCGGGCATATGGCCCAAAGTGCGCGCGAGCGCCGCGATGGGCCCCACATCGCCAAGCGCGGGATGATGCCGCTGCTGCGCCTGCGCGGTCGCAGCAAAGAAGGGCTGCAAGGCGTCGAACCGCTCGCGCCGCCATGCTGGGAAGCGCGGACTGCCGATGGCGAGAAACAAGAGCAGGCCGGGCACCGGCAGGAAGAAGATCAGCAGCAACCATGCTCGCGCCGCCGCAGGTGTCCGCCGCAGGGGCACGACCGCGAGCGCGCCGATGCGGATGATCCATTCCAGCGCGTACCAGATCTGATCGAGATGGGGTGATGACCCTGCCATGCCCGATCCTAGCGTGAGCGCTCCGCCAGAGCCAAGACCATTGCACGCAGCCGCGTCACCAATCTGCCATCTCGCGGTCACGGGCCTGACATGCATGGCGCCTAGCGGGGCGTCAGGTGGACCAACAGGGGAGCCGTTCATGCCGCATGTCATCGATCGCGCCGTCATCAACCATGAGGCGACCACGCGCGAGGGCCTTCTCGAACGCGCCTTCGCCTTCGCTTTTCGAGGCCTGGTTTACGCGCAGATCTGGGAAGACCCGGTGGTGGACATGGAGGCGCTGGCGATCACGCCGGAGAGCCATGTCGTGACCATCGCCAGCGGCGGCTGCAATGTGCTCTCCTACCTGACCGCCGATCCGGCGCGCATCACGGCCGTCGATCTCAACACGGCCCATATCGCCCTCAATCGCCTGAAGCAGGTCGCGGCGCAGCAATTGCCGGATTATGCGAGCTTTCGCCGCTTCTTTGCCGAGGCGGACAGTGCGGAGAATCTCCGGGCCTACAAGGCGCATATCCGCCCCCATCTGGACGAGACGGCGCGCCGCTATTGGGAGGGGCGTGATCTGGTCGGACGCCGCCGCATCAGCATGTTCCGCTCCGGCGCATATAAACGCGGACTGCTCGGCGGCTTCATTGGGGCGGCGCATCTGGTGGCGCGGCTGTACCGGATCGATCCGCGCGAATTGCTGGCCGCGCGCGACATGGAGGAGCAGCGCCGCATCTTCGAGGTGCGACTGGCGCCGATCTTCGAGCGCAAGTTCATTCGCTGGCTGACCGACCAGCCCGCCTCGCTCTTCGGCCTCGGCATTCCGCCCGCGCAATATGATGTGCTTGCCGGCGATGAGAAAATGGCTGCGGTGCTGCGCAAGCGGCTTGAGCGGCTCGCCTGCGATTATGATCTCAAGGCCAATTATTTCGCCTGGCAGGCCTTCGGGCGCGGCTATGGCCGCCATGCGGATGCGCCACTGCCGCCCTATCTCCAGCAGGATCATTATGAGGCGGTGAAAGCGCGTGCCGCCCGGGTCGACGTCCGCCACGCCAATATGACTGACTGGCTCGCCCAGCAGCCGGATGCCAGCGTGGATCGTTATGTGCTGCTGGATGCGCAGGACTGGATGAGCGACGCGCAACTGATGGCGCTTTGGTACGAGATCACCCGCACGGCCCGCCCCGGCGCTCGCGTGCTCTTCCGCACGGCGGCCGAGCCGAGCCTGCTGCCGGGGCGCGTGCCCGATCCGCTTCTGGAGCGCTGGCATTATCATGGCGAGGACTCGCTGCGCTTCACCCGCGCCGACCGCTCATCCATTTATGGCGGCGTGCATCTCTACAGTTTAAAGGGTTAATCGGTGTCGCACATGGATCGCATCGGCGCGGCGAGCGACCGCCATGCGCGCGCGATGGACGCGCAATATGCGCTGCAGCGCCACATCTACGACATCACCCGCAAATATTATTTGCTGGGGCGGGATCGGTTGATCCGCGATCTGGCTGTGCCGGCTGGCGGATCGGTGCTGGAGATCGGCGTTGGCACCGGGCGCAATCTCGCGCTGGTCGCCCGGCATTATCCGCAGGCGCGGCTCTTCGGGCTCGATATCTCGGCGGAAATGCTCAAATCGGCGCAGCGCAATATCGCCCATGCCGGCGCGCACTCGCGCACCCTGCTGGAGCGCGCGGATGCCGCCCGCTTCGATCCGCAGGCCTTGTTCGGCGAGCCGGGCTTTGACCGGGTCTATATCAGCTACAGCCTCTCGATGATCCCGCAATGGGAAGCCGCGCTGGCGCAGGCATTGTCCGTCGTCGAGCCGGGCGGGTCGCTCCATATCGTCGATTTCGGCCAGCAGGAGCGCTTGTCCGGCTGGTTCCGCGCGGCCTTGCAGGGCTGGCTCGGGCGCTTTCACGTCACGCCGCGCGAGCCGCTCTTTGCCGTGGCTCACGGCCTTGCCGCGACCTATGGCGTCGACCTGTCCTGCCGCGCCCTGTATCGCGGATACGCCTGGAGCGTGACGATCCGGCGGTGAACGCAGTCGATTTCGGCTGCGTCCGGGCCGTGCGTGCCTTATGCTGGCGGCCATGGATTTTCATGACCTGATGCTGCGCTATTTCGGCAAGACCGAACTGGAAGAGGTGCCTTCCGAGGCGATGGGCGCCGGAATCGAGCGGATGCGCGTCGATTTCGGGCTGGAGAAGGACGCCGGCCGGCGCTTCGGCCTGTGGGCACTGCTGCACATGCTTGGAGACGCGCCGGACCTCGATGTGGCCTTCAAGGACCCCGCCGAGCGCGAGGCCGCCCGCAATTTCATGGATATGGCCGCGCGGCTCACTGACGCCGACGAAACGGGCTGATGAATTAGCCGAAGCGGCGAAGGGCGGCGAGGAAGGCCTCGCCATAGGCCTCCAGCTTGCGCTCGCCGACACCGCTGACCAGCGCCATGTCCCGCAGCGACTTGGGGCGGATCGCGGCCATGTCGCGCAAGGTGCTGTCATGGAAGATGACATAAGGCGGCACCCCGGCCTCCTGCGCCAGCGTGCGGCGGCACTCGCGTAGGGCCTCGAAAACCGGGTCGTTGACGGGGTTCTCCCCCTTGTCGCGGCCACGCCGGCGTTCCTTCTTCGGCTGGATCACCAGCTCGACGCGCTCCTCGCCCTTGAGATAGCCGCGCGCCGCTGGGCCGAGCGCCAGCCCGCCATGGTCGGTGGTGGTCAGCGCATCATGCACCTGCAGGGCGCGGGCGACCGGCTTGATGAGCGCGGCCTCGTCGCCCTCGATAATGCCGAAGACGGACAGGCGATCATGCCCGCGCTGGGAAATCCGGTCATTACCCCGCCCGGTCAGCACGGCTTCGAGGTGACCGAGGCCAAAGCTCTGGCCGGTGCGGTGGACGGCCGAGAGTAGCTTCTGCGCCGTCAGCGTCGCATCGATGCTGGCGGGCGGCGAGAGGCAATTGTCGCAATTGCCGCAGGTGGGTGGCGGGCTCTCGCCGAAATGGCGCAGCAGCACCGCACGGCGGCACCGCGCGGTCTCCACCAGTGCACCCAGGGCGGCAATGCGCGCGCGCTCGCCGGCCTGGCGCTCTGGCTCCACCTCGCTAATCCGCTGGCGCGCCCGCATGAAATCCTCTGCGCCCCACAGCAGCGTCGCCGTCGCCGGATCGCCATCGCGGCCGGCACGTCCGCTCTCCTGATAATAGCTCTCGATGGACTTGGGCAGGCCGGCATGGACGACGAAGCGCACGTCCGGCTTATCGATGCCCATGCCGAAGGCCACGGTGGCGACCATCACCATCTCTTCGCTGGCGAGGAACGCAGCCTGATTGGCGGCGCGCAGCTCGGCGGGCAGTCCCGCATGATAAGCCAGCACCGGGCGCCCCTTGGCACCGAGCGCCTCGGCAAGCTGCTCGGTCGAGGCGCGGGTTGGTGCATAGATGATGCCGGGGCCGGGATTGGCCGCCAGAATATCGGTAAGCTGACGACGCAGGCCATCGCGCGGCTGCACGAGGTAACGGATATTGGGCCGGTCGAAGCCGGAGATGATCAGCCCCTCAGCCGGAATGCCGAGCTGGGTGAGAATATCCTCGCGGGTGTGGGCATCCGCCGTGGCGGTGAGCGCGAGCCGGGGAACATCGGGAAAGGCGTCGAGCAGCGGACGCAGCAGGCGGTAATCGGGGCGAAAATCATGGCCCCATTCCGAGACGCAATGCGCCTCGTCGATCGCGAAGAGGCAGAGGCGCGACCGCTCCAGCAGCGCACGGAACCCGTCTCCCGAGGCGCGCTCTGGCGCTACGTAGAGCAGGTCCAGCTCGCCGGCGACCAGCCTGTCCTGCGTCTCGCGCCAGTCAGCGTCCACCGACGTCAGGCTCGCCGCGCGGATGCCGAGCGCTCGCGCCGCGCGCAACTGGTCGTGCATCAGCGCGATTAACGGCGAGACGACAACGCAACAGCCGGGCAAGGCGAGCGCAGGCAATTGGTAGCAGAGAGATTTCCCCGCGCCGGTCGGCATGATCGCCAGCGTCGGGCGGCCCGCCAGCACCCGGTCCACCACTTGCGCCTGCACGCCCCGAAAGGCCTCGAAGCCAAAAACGCTTCGGAGCAGGGCGGCGGGATCGGCAAGCATCGGGCGGCTATAGGGTGGGGAGGGGTGAGGGGGAAGGGCAGAATGGCCCTGCCGACCGTTCATCATCTGTCAGTGCGGCAGAACAGGTGGTTCCTGCCAACGAAAAGCCGCAAAACGGCCGCATCTCATTCGCTTATGTTTCCTCTGCACCCTCGCGGCTCAGCGCATATTCCACATGGCTCTCTGCCTCGTGAACGCCAATCGCCCAGCCATTGGATTGCGCCAAGGCCGGCACATCGATTTTCGCCACCGGATCGTCGGCCAGCAGCAATACGGAATCATGGTCGCGCATCGCGCGCGCGGCGCGCAGGACGGGCCACGGGCATTTCAGCCCGCGGGCGTCGATGCGCGTCGGATCACTTCTTTTTGTCAAATGGGTTCCGTGCGCTACGCAGGTTTAGCCGGATTGGCACGCCCGAAAAGTCGAGCGCTTTGCGGATACCATTCACGAGATAGCGGCTGTAACTCTCCGGCACCTCATCAAGACGCGATCCGAACACCACGAACGTCGGCGGCCGGCTGCGCGCCTGGGTGATGTAGCGCATTTTGATCCGCTTGCCGCCCGGTGCCGGCGGCGGATTGGCTTCCAGCGCCTCATCGAACCAGCGGTTGAGCAGGCTCGTTGGCACGCGCTGCGACCAGCGGCGGCGCGTATCGAACGCCGCTTGCAGCAGATCGTCAATGCCCTTGCCCGTGGCGCCGGAGACGGTGAGCAGCGGCACACCGCGCACCTGCGCAAGGCCGTCTTCCAGCGCCTTGCGGACGCCCTGATAGAGCGACGAGCCATTCTCGGCCACGTCCCACTTGTTGAGCGCGATCACGAGCGCACGGCCCTCGCTCAGCACCTTGTCGGCAATGCGGAGATCCTGCGCCTCAAGCCCAAGCGTGGCATCGAGCATCAGCACCACGACTTCCGCGAAATCCACGGCATGAAGCGCATCCGCGACAGAGAGTTTCTCCAGCTTCTCCTGCACCTTGGCGCGCTTGCGCATGCCGGCGGTGTCGATCAGCCGCACCGCGCGCGCTACGCCGTCGGGCGCGTGCCAGGTCCAGTCCACGGCGATGCTGTCGCGCGTGATGCCGGCTTCCGGCCCGGTGATCAACCGCTCTTCGCCCAATATTCGATTGATGAGCGTGGACTTGCCGGCATTGGGCCGCCCCACGATGGCGAGCTTGAGCGGCGCGCTGTCGTCCAGCTCGTCCTCGTCTCCCACATCATCCTCGTCGCCCTTGACGGGTAGGTCCGGCTCGTCCGCCTCGACATGCGGGCGGATCGCCTGGAACAGGTCGGCAAGACCTTGCCCATGCTCCGCGGAAAAGGCCACAGGCTCATCAAAGCCGAGCGAAAAGGCTTCCATGATGCCGGGATCGGCAGCGCGGCCCTCGGCCTTGTTGGCGAGCAGCACCACCGGCGTGTTCCCGGCGCGCAGCCAGCGGGCGATATGCTCGTCGAGCGGCGTGATGCCCGCGCGCGCGTCGATCATGAACAAGGCGACCGAGGCACCCTGAACCGCCATTTCGGTCTGCGCGCGCATTCGGCCCGGCAGGGTCTGCGCGTCGTCTTCCTCGAAACCGGCGGTATCCACGATGCGGAACTTGAGGCCGAGCAGTTCGGCATCGCCCTCGCGCCGGTCGCGGGTGACGCCGGGCTGGTCATCGACAAGCGCGAGCTTCTTGCCCACCAGCCGGTTGAACAGCGTGGACTTGCCCACATTCGGGCGGCCGACGATGGCGACGACCGGAAGGCTTCCGGGCGGCGTGTCGCGGTCTGGGCGTTGTCTTTTTGCCATCAGCGGAACGCGAGGATGCGTCCCTCGTCCGTCAGCACGTAAAGCATGTTGTCCGCGACGATGGGCGGCAGGGTGAGACCCTGCTTGAGGTCGCGCTCCTGCAGCACCTTGCCGCTCGTCGGATCGACGAACGCCATCGCGCCTTCGGTGGAGACGAGGATGAGCTTGCCGCCCGCGAGGATCGGGCCGCGCCAACGGATCGGGCCGGTCTTCTTCTTCGGCTTGCGCCAAGCCGGCAAATCGCTGATCCACCGGATCTTGCCGGTGGCGCGGGTGATAGCCAGCAGCTGGGACTTGTCGGTCACCACGAACACCCAGTCGCTCACCACCAGCGGGGTGGCGATGCCGCCGATGTTCAGCTCCCACAGGCGCTGCCCGCTCACCAGCTCATAAGCTGCCATGCGGCCGCCTTCGCCGATGGCGAACACCTGGCCCCGGTCGACCACCGGGTCGGCGTCAATATCGGTCAGCATGGCAACCGAGGTGGAGATGCTGGTGCGGCTGAGCGCATCGCCCCACAAGGCGCGGCCGTTCTCGTAGCGATAGGCGGTCAGTTCGCCCGAGCTATAGCCGGCGATGACCGAACCCTGCGCCGCCGCCGGAGCGCCGACGCCGAACACGCCCGTGGCTTCCAGCGTGCCGCTGTCCGTCCACACGACCGCGCCATCTGCCTGCGAGAGCGCGAAGAGTTGGTTGTCCTGGCTCATCACATAGGCATTGCCATTGGAGAGCGTGGGCGCACCGCGCAGCGGGCCGCCAGGCTGCACCTTCCAGATCTCGGCGCCGTCCGTGACATTCAGCGCGGCAACGGACCCGGCGCCGGACGTGGCGAACAAATGGTCGCCCTCGACACTGACGCCGCCACCGAACTGCACCTGCGAAGGCTGGTTGGGCGAGCGAATGCTCTTCGACCAGAGCCGCGCGCCGGTTTTGGCGTCGAAGGCGGAGACCGTCGCATCGGTGTCGATCACGAAAAGCTTGCCGCCTGCGACGACCGGCGCTGCGGCCAGCCGGCTGCGCGAGCCGCCACCGGTCACCGACGCCGACCAGGCCTGCTGGATATTGTCGCCGAGCGCGACATGGCCGATGGCCTTGGCGGCATTGCCACCCGATTGCGCCCATGCCGGGTTCACGACCGGCGGCGGCAGCGTTACCACCTGCGATGCCACGGCGTCGTCCACGGCCAGCACATTGTTGCTGCCGAGGATGGAGGTGCGGTCGCCATGCACTGGGGTCTTGGGGCCGCTCTTCCCGCCGCATCCGGTCAGGAGCAGCAGGGCCGCAGGAATGCCGATCCAGGCGGCGCGATATGATGTGGGATTACGCATCCTCGTGGGTTTCTCTTTCAATGGAATCAGGAGGCAGGCGTGTCAGCGGTCGGCCCGGCTTGCTTGGGCGTCGTCGCCGATCCAAGCATGCTGGCCATTTGTCCGGCGCGCAGCTTGATGGATTCAGGCACAAGCGGATCGTTAGCCATCTCGTTGAAGATCTTGCCGGCCTGATCGCGCTGGCCAGCTTTGAGGTGAGCGATGGCGGTGAGTTCACCAGCGCTGCCGAACCAGCTATTGCCCGGCACCGCCACTGGCTTGAGCGCGACGATCACGTCCTGCGGCTTCATGCTGTCGAAGGCGAGGGCAGTCCGGCGCATCAGCGCGGCGTCCTTTGTCGCGGCCGGCGCCTGCGCGTCGGCCAGAATGGCATCATAGGCGGCAAGCGCGGTCTTGGCGTCGTTACGCCCGCCTGCCAGCGCGGCCCTGAGCATTTCCGCCTGCGCCCGATAGCCCGGGCCACCTTCGGCCATGATCTGCTTGTACACCCCATCATCCAGCGTGGCCCGCTGGGCAGCACTCATCAGCCGGGCGAACTGCTCGCCATTGGCCTCGGCTTTCTGGGTCTGGTGGTGCTGCCAGTAGAGCCAGCCGCCAAAGGCAGCGAGGCCGAGCACGACGACAGCGATGACCAGACGGCCGTAATTCTTCCAGAAGGACAGCAGATCGTCCTGCCGCACGGCATCGTCGATCTCGCGGAGCAGGGCCTCGTTCTGATGTGGCGTCAGGGCCAAGTCTCTATCTCCAGTCGGCTGAAAAAGCGCAGGGGCGCATGAAGGGATTTTGTGGCCGCGGACCTTAGCGGCGGATGAACTCTGCGCAAATCACTTTTTGGCGCCATAAAGCTGGGCCTCGCCGGGGAAGCTGCGCGCGCGTACCTCCTGCGCATATTGGGCCGCCGCATCGCTGATCGTCCCGGCAAGATCGGCATAGCGCTTCACGAAACGCGGCGTGCGCTCGAACATGCCGAGGAGGTCTTCGGTCACCAGCACCTGCCCGTCGCAGGCTGCCGAGGCGCCGATGCCGATCGTGGGACAGGGCACGTCGCCCGTGATCTCGATGGCGAGGTCTTCGATGACGCCCTCGATCACCATCGCGAAGCAGCCGGCGGCGGCGACGGCGCGGGCATCATTGCGGATTTTGGCGGCTTCGGCAGCATCGCGGCCGCGCGGCCCATAGCCGCCGAGCGCGTTCACCGCCTGCGGCGTAAGGCCGACATGGGCGCAGACCGGGATGCCCCGCTCGCTCAGAAAGGCGATGGTCGGTGCCATGGCCTCGCCGCCTTCCAGCTTCACGCCGGCAGCGCCGGTTCCCTTCATCAGGCGGGCGGCGCTTGCGAAGGCTTGCTCCGGCGAAGCCTCATAGCTCCCGAACGGCATGTCGATGATGACGGCGCTGTGATAGCTGCCGCGCACGACCGCAGCGCCATGGGCGGCCATCATCTCGAGCGTGACGGGCACGGAGGACGGCAGGCCGTAGATCACCTGCCCGAGCGAGTCGCCCACCAGCAGCAGGTCGCAATGGGGGTCGAGCAACTGCGCCTGCCGTGCCGTGTAGGCGGTCAGCATCACGATTGGCGAGTCGGTCACCCCATCGACCTTGCGCGCGCGGATGGCGGGAATGGTCAGCCGACGCATCGGCGCCGGCGTGGGGTTCGCCCGGCTGGTCGCCGTATCGAGGGTGTAAGTGGCGGACATGGCCACGCTTTAGCGCAACCGCAGCGGTTCGCCTAGGCTGCGCGGGTGAAACCCACAAACATGCTCGCCTCAGAGGAGGGGCTGGGGGTGGTGGCGATGCGCCAGCATCGCAAACTTAGAGAGTGGCCGCGCGGGCGCGACACCACCCCAACCCAACCCCTCCTCTGAAGAGGAGGGGCTAAATCTGCTCGATTTCAACGACGTTTGAATTGAGGCGGCGCACTGTCCGCAAACGCTCACTTCTTATCGACAGCACCTTGGGCCGCATCGCCCACATCCTGCGCTGCATCGCCGACTTGCTGCGCCGCCGTGGACACGGCGTCGTTCTTGTTATCCTGGCTCTGCAGCAGGAAGTAACCGCCCACCGCGAGGATCAGCAGTGCCACGATCGCAATGATCGCGGTTGCGCTGCCGCCGCTCGAGCGCTCGACGATTACCGTTTTGGGTTCTTCGGCCATGTCATCCTCCACCTGATTGATGGCGGAGAAACGATCATCCCGCAGCGCGGTTCCGATCAGAGGAAGGCGCTGAGGCGTCCCCGCAGCTTGTCGAGCGCAGATTTCTTGATTTGGCACACCCGGGCCGCACCGATGTCGAGCGTCAGTCCGATTTCCTCAAGGTTCATTTCCTCGACGAAGTAGAGCTGCAGAACCATCGCCTCGCGCTCGGGCAGTTCCTTGATGCAGGCGGAAACCGCGCGCTTGAGGGATTCCCGCTCCAGCACTTCCTCGGCGCCCTCGGTTGCATCGGCGAACCACATCGACTGGTCCGAATAGACCTCGTCCATGCTCTGGTGTTGGGCCATATCCGTCCCGTCGGCAAGCTCGCGCCAGCCAGCGGCATCAAGACCCAGATGCGCGGCCACTTCGCTATCCGCGGGCGGACGACCGAAACGTTGCTCCAGCGCGCGACGGGCATCCTGAATGGTCTTGCGGCGCGCCATCGCCGAGCGACACAGGGTCGCATGGCGGCGCAGATGGTCGATCATCGCGCCGCGCACGCGCATCTGCGCATAGGTCGCAAAGCCGAAGCCGCGATCCTCGAAGCTGTTGGCCGCCTCGACCAGCGCGACCATGCCGATCTGCAGCAGATCCTCGATCTCGATGGCGCTGGAGACGCGGCCATGGACATGCCAGGCGATCTTGCGCACCAGCGGCATATATTGCTGCGCCAGCTGATCCGGTGAGACACCGGGCCGGCGACCGTAAGTCAGGGCTGCAACCTCAAGCTGTGCGCTGTGCATGGGTCTCATCTACGCTGAAAGGTTTAACCGGGAATTTCCGAGCAGGGCGGAGGCGTGTGCGGATTATGCTGCGCAATATCGTCATGCCGCCTGCAGCCGCTCGACCTGATGGATGCGTGTCTCGTTTCCGACCACTGCGACGACTTCCACAGCCTTGCCATCCGGGATTTCCAGGAATGAGAGCACCGGAACGTCGGGCAGATGCGGGCGGAACAGGCGGGATAGGGCGCGGCGCGCCACCGGCGAGGTCACGATCGCAAAGCTGCGGGCCTGTGCCATCAGCGGACGGGCCGCCTCGCTGACCTGTTCGATGAGGCGTTGGGCCAGCGCCGGCTCGATGGGATGATGGGCATCCGCGCCGACGCGCATGGCCTGGGCGAGGAGGCTTTCCAGCTCGCCATCGAGCGTGAGCACTGGCAGCGGCGCCTTCACCGGCACGATGCTCTGGATGATGAGCGAGCCGATCCGCTGGCGCACTGCCTCGATGAGCGCGTCGGTAGACATGTCCCCGCGCGCAACGATCACCATGGCTTCGGCGATACGGCGAAAGTCCTTGAGCGGAATGCCCTCGATGAGCAGCCCGCGGCACAGCGCGGCGATCTGCGCGAGGCTCAGCGGATTGGGCGTCAGGCCATCGACAAGTTGCGGCGTGACTTCGCGCAGCGTGTCGAGCAGCTTCTTGGCCTCGTCCATGCCGAACAGCTCAGCGGCGTTCTGCAGGATGAGATGATTGATATGCGTCGCGATCACCGTCGAGGGGTCGACGACGGTATAGCCGGAGACGACCGCTTCGCTGCGCCGCTCCATCGGAATCCACACCGCGTCGAGCCCGAACGTCGGGTCCTGCGCAGCGCGACCCTCGATCCGCTGGGTGATGTCGCCGCTATCGAGCGCCAGCAGGCTGTCCGGGAAGATCTCATCCTCGCCAACCACGACGCCGGCGATGGTGATGCGATATTGGTTCGGGCCGAGCGCGAGATTGTCCTTCACCCGGATCATCGGCACCACAAAGCCCAGTTCGCGCGAGAGCTGGCGGCGAATGCCGGTGATCCGGCCGATCAGCGGCGCCTCCTTGCGCTCGTCGACCAGGGAGATCAGGCCATAGCCGATCTCCAGGCCGAGCGCGGCGCCGTCGGAGACGTCGCTCCACTCGATGTGTGCAGGATTTTCAACCACCGCCGGTTCCGCCGGCGCCTCGCTGCGGGCCTTGGCGGCCTTGCGCAGTTTCCACGCGATGAACCATGCGAGGCCGGCGGCGGGCAGGATGATGAGGTGCGGCATGCCCGGTACGATGCCGAGCACGGTGAGAATGCCGGCAACCGGCACCCAGGCGCGGCTGTGGCCGAACTGGCTGGAGATCTGGCCGGAGAGGTCATGCTCGGACGTGACACGGGTCACGATCGCGGCTGCGGCAATGGAGAGCAGCAGCGCCGGCACCTGCGCCACGAGCGCGTCGCCGATGGCCAGCAGGATGTAGGTCTGCGCGGCTTGCCCGATGGAGAGATCATGGCTGACCAGACCCAGGGTGATGCCGCCGAGGATATTGATGACGAGGATCAGCACACCGGCGACGGCGTCGCCCTTCACGAACTTGGAGGCACCGTCCATCGAGCCGTAAAAGTCAGCTTCGGTCGCGACTTCCTGCCGGCGGACCTTGGCCTGCTCGGCGGTCAGCAGGCCGGCGTTGAGATCGGCATCGATGGCCATCTGCTTGCCGGGCAGGGCATCGAGGGTGAAGCGGGCAGACACTTCCGACACGCGGCCCGCGCCCTTGGTGATCACCACAAGGTTGATGATCATCAGGATCGCGAACACGAAGATGCCGACGACATAATCGCCGCCGATCATGAAATTGCCGAATGCCTCGATCACATGGCCGGCCGCATCCGATCCATTGTGACCGTTAACCAGCACAATGCGCGTCGAGGCGACGTTGAGCGCCAGGCGAAGCAGCGTGGCCAGCAGCAGCACGGTCGGAAAGCTGGAGAAATCGAGCGGCTTGGCGGCGTTCAGTGCGATCATCAGCACCGCAAGGCTGATCATGATGTTGCCGACGAAGCCGATATCAAGCAGCAGCACCGGCACCGGCACCACCATGAACATGACGAGCAGCAGGATGGCGAAGGGCAGAGCTGCCCCGCGTGCCGAGTTCTTCCAGATGCTGCCGTTGATGTCGTTGCGCGTCATGGCTGGCAATTACCTTCCGAGGGTGGCGAGCATGAGGTAGGCAAGCCGCGCGGTTTCAGCGCGCGGCGCGAATTCGGGATAGGGCTGCTTTTCGCTCAGTGTCTGGTTCATCGTCAGCCGCTCCTGCGCGATGCGGACATAGTCGGCGGGCATCACGGTCTGCGTGCCGTCCATCGCCATATCGCTTGCCGCACTGCCGGCGGCCTGTCCGCCCGCCGCCAGCTTCTGGGCAAAGCTCGCGCGGATGTCCGTCAGGCTGCGGGCATTGCCCTGCCGGTCGAAGAACACCGAGGCATTGGCCCGCGCGGCGGCGGGAAACAGAGCGGCGCCGGAAGCATCCGGTGCCTGCGCCATGGTCGTGAGGAATTTCGCTGCGCCGCCTGCCCCCAGAAAATGGGCGAGGTAGAGATCGACCGCCTCAGCCGGTCGGCCGATGCGCTCTTCAAGATAGGCGCGATTGTCGGTGGCCAGCTCCGCCGCCATGATCGAGGCCGTCTCGGGATGATTGCGCAGGTCGAGGATTTGCTGGCGCAGGGCCGGGTCCGAAACCACGTACCGCCCGTTCGCCGTGCGCTCAATGGCGTTGGACGCCCAGTCCATGCCATATTTCGCGCCATGGTCGTTGACGATGGAAAGCCAGCTCTGGTCGATAAACTGGTAGAGGCCTGTCGCACTGGAGGTGCGCGCGCGCGCCGTCGGGTTCAGCGCGCTTTCCACATGCGCCTGGCTCATCAGATAATTGAAATCCACACCGGTGCGACTGCTGGCCTTGGCAATGGCCTGCGTCACCCTGGCGTCATTGCTGCCCTGGGCCGAGTTGGTGGTCAGTCCATTCACGGACATGGCGACTAATGATCTCCCGTTGGTACCGAGGATCAAAAAGCAAGATGCGTGCCAGAATTGGTTAACGGCGGATCGGGACTTTTGGGACGATAAGACGCGCGGCGACACGCCCACAGGGCGCAGCGGGCTTAACGTGAAAGTCGGGATATCCGGGTCGAGCCGAAGCTCAGCCGGCGCGCTGGTACAGCGGCTGGGGCACGTCCAGATCGCGATCGGCGATCGCGCCGTGCATCTGCGTGGTCATATCGCCGAGCAGGCAGGCGAGCATGCGCGAAGAATCCAGCTCCTCGATCAGGTCGCTAAACCGCGCCTTGATCGCAGGATCACGCTCCCAGGTCTCGATGGATTTGATCGCATCGAGCGATATGCGGAACAGGTCCATTGCCGTTTCGATGGCCTGCGGGTCGGCGCTTTGCATGGCAACCCGGAGCGAACCGGTCGCGGCCGCGAAATTCTCGATGATGGACAGGTTCATTTGGGGCACGTTCAGGCGCGCAGATGAGGAAGATCGAGGTCGATCATGCGATCGGCGATCTTGTCGGCATCGACCGGATATTGGCCCGAAGCAATGGCCTGCTTGACGCGGTTGATCCGGTCCATGTCCACCGGGGCGCCCTGCGCGGCCATGCGCGCGGCGGGGGTGGCTGCCGATTCCGCCGCCTTCGCAGGCGCAGGCTCGGCGCTGACTGGCGCAGCGGAGCGGGCTTGTGCAGCATCGCGCAGCTTGGCTGCCTCTACTGCGGCGCTCGTCGCCTGGCCAACAGACTTGATCATTCCAACGTCCTTTCTGTCCAATCCGTACTATAAACGGATCAGTTCAGGAAAGTTTAAATGCCGGGAATACGAACAACACCCGTCCGCTCGACACGGGCCATGACAGGCGTGGCGCGCGGTTCTTCCCGCACGCGGATCAGCGCACCGGGCGCGCCGTCTTCATCCGCGATCATCATGCGGGAAATGCTGAAGCTTTCATTACCCGCGACCAGCTGAACTGGATCGCCCTTCTTGACGACCGGCGCGCCGCTCGCGGCCTCGGAAAAACGGCCGTTTTGCTGAGGATTGCCGGCCTGCCGGTTGACCAGCAGCGGCACGCGGATGCGCCAGCCGAGGCTGGGGCAGGCAACCGTCGCGGCGTTCATCTGCGGGGTTTCGACCGTCGGTGTCTGCGGGCAGGGTGCCAGTTTCAGGCGGCGATCGATGGGCGCCAGTGGGCCGCCCGGCTGGCCGAGATTGGCGCCGAGGCTGGCCGCAACCAAGCTGTCCAGCCGGTCCAGATTCTCGAAACTCTGCGCCTTCGCCGGCGCGTGGATGCTGGTAAGCGCGATCGCGCTGAGCAGCAGGGCTGCGATGAGGGCAGCGCGCTTTGGGAAGGTCAGGCGTTCAATCGTCACGTCACTTGCTCCGATGCATGGTCGGAACAAACACAGCAAGGTCCGTGCCAGACGCATGTTACCGGTCGGTTTCGGCCAGTTCGGTGATCCTGATCGTCTGCTTGCCGGGTGCGCTGTCATCAGCGCGTTCGGCGAGGCCCGCGATCCGCAGGCGCTTTCCCGGCACTCCGGCGGCGACCAGGGTTCGGGCGACGGCGCCGAGGCGCGCTGCCGCCAGATCCCAGGCGTCGAAGCGATGATCGCCGGAGTCGAGGCCAATCGACTGAATTCGCACGATCTTGTTCTCGTGCATGATGGGTTCTGCCGCTTTCAGCAGAGCGGCGCGACCGGCAGGGTTGAGCAGAGCCTCGCCCGGCTCGAACAGTTCTTGCGCGACGAGATCGGCCTGGCGCGGCGCCTCGAACGCACCAAAATAGCTGCCAATCCCTGCCAGCGCCGTCTCACGCGTCGTCTGGTTGGATTGCAGAAGGGCGAAGAAGGCGAGCAGCAGAAGGCACAGGTCCGCGAAGCTCAGCGCCCAGCGCGCGCGGTTTTGGCGCGGCTGCGCCGACATCAGGCGACCTCGCGAATGCTGGCACGCTGGAACGGATTGGCTTCCCGACGGGCGATGGCGATCATCCGGTCGGCCATGGCCTGCTGCCAGCCAATCTCCCGCTCGGAGAGTGCGGACAGGCGGTTGGCGATGGGCCCGGCAATGGCGTTGGCGAGGATCAGGCCGTGCAGCGTCGTCATCAGCGCCAGCGCCATGAACGGGCCGATGGCTGCGGGGTCGCTCATCTGCGCAAACATGCCGATCAGGCCGACGATCGTGCCGGCCATACCGACGGCCGGCGCGGCATCGGCCAACGCGTTCCAGAAGGCGATGACCCGCCCGTGACGGGCACGGCGATCATGGATCGCCTGATGGACCCAGAGCGCGAAATGCTCGGCATCTGCGGCATTGGCGAGGGTGGTGAGGGTCTGGTTGACGAAGGGGTGGGTGCTTTCCAGCCGGTCGGCGCGGGCCAGGCCCTTGAGCTGCGCGACAGCCTCGACCTTGAACAGCAGGGCGCGGGCATTGTCGCGTTCATCATCCGGGCGCGCGGTCAGCAGCGGGCGTAGGGAAGCCAGGGCGCGAAAACCCGTGCCGAAGCCGACCTGTGCCAGTGCGATCATGATCGCGCCGCCCAGCACCATCAACAGGGGCAGCGGCGCGAAGACGTGGCCGAGAATATCCAACCCCAGAACATTCGACATGGTCCCGCTCATCCCCCCATGCTGCCGGGCGCACGTGCGCACCGGCAAAACTCTGCCGCCAACCGGCAAAACATTGCCACCCTTGCCGCCCGCCTGCGCAAAAGGCGCGGAAATCCTCATGTCCGCGCGGCCTCAGCCGGCGGCAATTTGGTTTGGCACGGCATTTGCAATCCATACCCGTGGGCATGGGTCGTGCCGGAACCGGACCAGTTTCAACCGGTCAGAACGGATGCGGCCCACGGACTTTTAGGGAAGGCACGAAAAAATGTCGTTCGACGACGCATTGTTCGGCATCCATGGCAAGGCACTGGCGCTGCGCTCGCAGCGGCTGGAGCTGCTTGCCTCCAATATCGCGAACGCCTCGACCCCCGGGTACAAGGCGCGCGACATCGATTTCGAGAAGGCGCTCGCCAGCGCCACCAGCCAGCAGGGCTCGGTGACCGGCGCGCTGGAAACGGCGATGGGCTATCGCGTGCCGCTGCAGGCGAGCAGCGATGGCAACACCGTCGAGATGTCGACGGAGCAGACGCTCTTCGCGGAGAATGCGGTGAAGTACCGCACCACGCTCTCCTTCCTCGAGGGCCGGCTCAACACCATCACGCGCGCGCTGCGGGGAGAATGAGCATGGACAAGCCCATGAACGTTTTCGACATCGCCGGGCGCGCCATGTCCGCGCAGCTCGTGCGTCTCAACGCCACCGCCTCCAACCTCGCCAATGCCGGGTCGGTCACGGGCAGCGAGGACAAGGCCTATCGCGCGATCCGCCCGGTCTTCTCCACCGTGGTCGAGAAGCCCGGCGTCGCCACGGTCAAGGTCGATAACGTCGTGACCTCCGACACGCCCGCCACCAAGCGGCACGAGCCCGGCCATCCGCTGGCCGATGCCAATGGCGATGTGTGGGAAGCCGGCGTCGATACCAGCGCCGAACTCGTCGAAATGGTCGAGAGCGCGCGCATGTACCAGAACAATGTGCAGGTCCTCCAGACCGCCAAATCCCTCATCCTCGAAACAATCAGGCTCGGCAAATGACAGCAGTGACGACCAACACCAGTCCCTGGGCGGTGGATAGCAACACGGCGTTCACCAACCGGAACCTTGCCGAGACGAGCGCGAAGTCCAACGCCTCGATCGACATGAACGGCTTCCTGCGCCTGCTCACCACGCAGATGCAGCATCAGGACCCGTTCCAGCCGATGGACAACAATCAGATGGTCACGCAGATGGCGCAAATGTCGTCGCTGGCCTCGCAGTCGCAATCGACATCCCTGCTCAGCCAGATCGCGGATTCCGTCTCTGGCGCGCGCCTCTCCGACGCGGCCGGCTGGATCGGCAAGTCGATGCTGGTCGAGAGCAACATCGCCACGCCCGACCGCACCGGCGCCTATGCCGGCGAGATCGCGCTGGGCGCCGACGCCTCGAACGTGTCCATCGATCTGGTCGATGCCAGCGGCAAGGTCGTCCAGAGCTTCGATCTGGGCGCCCAATCCAAGGGCAATGTGCCCTTCTTCTGGGACGGCCGGGACGATGCCGGCAACATGATTGGCGGGCAGGCTCTGCAGGTCAAGGTGCGCGGCGCGACGCCGGCCGGCATCGCGACTTGGGCCAGCATCGCCGCCGTCCAGTCCCCCGCGAGCGGCGGCAACGCCCAGCTCATGACCGCCCTCGGCAATTTCTCGCCCGAAGACGCGCTGCGTCTCGGCTGATCCCTGAACTTCACAAGGAGCATCGACCATGTCCTTCTACATTTCGCTTTCCGGCCTCAAGGGCGCCCAGACCGACCTCGGTGTCGTCGCCAACAACGTCGCCAACGTGTCCTCGCTCGCCTTCAAGAAGAGCAAGGCAACCTTCGGCGACATCTATGCGAGCGGCGGCGTCGGGGCGGGCGGCAATGGCGTCCGTCTCGTCGATGTGAAGCAGCAGTTCACGCAGGGCACGCTGGAGACGACCGACAAGACGCTGGACCTCGCCGTCACCGGCGAAGGCTTCTTCACCGTCAAGAGCGCCTCGCCCGACCAGACGATCAGCTACACCCGCGCCGGTGCCTTCACGATGGACAAGAACCGCTTCATCGTCGATTCCACCGGTGCCCGTCTGCAGGTCCTGCCGACTGCTGCGACCGGTGACGGCACGCCCACCAGCACGGCCGCCGGCGATCTCTCCGATCTGGAGATCCCCAGCGCCCATCCGGACGATGCCAGCATTCCGCTCACCGCCATCGCGATCTCGGCCACGGGCGTCGTCAGCGCGACCTTCGGCGATGGCTCGGTGCGCAACCTCGGCGTGGTCGCCATGGCCTCATTCCCCGCGCAGGAAGAGCTGCGGCAGATGGGGGACTCGCACTGGATTTCCTCGGGCGACAGCGGCGAGGCGAGCTACAGTGCCGGCAATAGCGGCATGGTCGGCGCGGTCCGCTCGGGCACGCTGGAGCGCTCGAACGTGGACATCACCGAGGAGCTGGTCGCGCTGATCTCCGCGCAGCGCAACTTCCAGGCGAACTCAAAGGCGATCGAGACCGCCACCGCCATGACCCAGACCATCATCAACATGCGGACCTGATCGCGAAGATCGACCGGACCCGGAGCTGAACCATGGATCGTCTCACCACCATTGCCCGCACCGCGATGCGCGGTACGATGGCCCGCCAGGCGGCGGTCGCGAACAATCTCGCGAACGTCAACACCAGCGGCTTTCGCGCCGAGATCGCCAACGCCTCGACCCGCTGGGTCGGCGGCGGCGCGTTCCAGAGCCGCGCGGAGCAGGTGGGGCAGGTCATCGCGGCGGACATGAAGGCCGGCACGGCGGTGCAGACCGGCAACACGCTCGACATCGCGGTGGATGGCGACGCCCTCATCGCGGTGCAGGCCAATGACGGGTCGGAAGCCTACACAAGGCGCGGCGACTTGCGCCTGAACGAGAGCGGCCTGCTGACCACGGGCGATGGCTATCCGGTGCTTGGGGAGGGCGGCCCGATCACCCTGCCGCCCGCCGATAGCGTCAACATTGCCAAGGATGGCAGCATCTGGATCGTCCCGCAGGGCGGCCAGATCGATCAGCCGCAGCAGGTCGATGTCATCAAGCTGGTGAATGCCAAGGGATCGACGATCGCCAAGTCCACCGACACCCTGTTCCGCGAAGTGAATGGCGGCGCCTTGCCGCAAGACCCGATGGCGACCGTGACCAGCGGCGCTCTCGAAGGCTCGAACGTGAATGCCACCACGGCGCTTGTCCAGATGATCGAGGCGAGCCGCGCGTGGGAAAACCAGATCAAGATGATCGACACCGCCAAGGAGATCGACTCCGGCGGCGCGAGCCTCATGCGGCTCGACTGACGGATAGATAGGGGACCAGACCAATGACCAGCAGCGCACTTCATGTCGCCCGCACCGGCCTTGACGCACAGGACGTCAAGATGCGCGTCATCGCCAACAACCTGGCGAACGTGAACACGGTCGGTTTCAAGCGCGACCGCGCCAATTTCGAGACGCTGGCCTATCAGCAGGTCATTGCGGCGGGCACGCAGGCAGACAGCCAGAACCGGCTCGCCATCGGCCTCAACCTCGGCACCGGCGTGCAACTCACCGGCACTGAGCGTATCGATACGCAAGGCACGATGAACACCACCGGCAACACCTATGATCTTGCGATCGAGGGAGCCGGTTTCTTCCAGCTGCAGCAGCCGGACGGCACGATTGCCTATACCCGGGCGGGCAATTTCAAGACCAATGCGGAGGGCTTGCTGGTCTCGCCGGATGGCCTGCCGCTGGTCCCGCAGATCCAGCTTCCCGAGGGCGTGAGTGCCGTCACCATCGGCAATGACGGGACCGTCTCGGCGACCGTCGCCGGTCAAAAGGAGCCGGTCGAACTTGGCGCGATCGAAACCGCACGGTTCGTCAATCCCGCTGGCCTGCAGGCTGTCGGTGGCAACCTGCTGCTGGAGACGGCGGCCTCCGGCGCGCCTCAGGTGGGCGCTGCAGGCCTCGAAGGCCGCGGCACCATCCGCCAGGGCGCGCTCGAGCAGTCAAACGTCAACACCGTGGAGGAACTGGTCACGATGATCGAGACCCAGCGCGCCTATGAGATCGCCTCCAAGATGATCAAGGCGACCGACGAAATGCTCCAATACGTCAATCAGCAGCTTTGAGCCTGACCATGCAGTATCGCCGTTCCGCCATCCTGATCCTCGCCCTCACGGCGACCAGCCTCGCCGCACCGGCCTCTGCCGGTCTGTTCGGCAAGAAGCAGGAGCCGCTCGAAAACCCGGCCTATCAGGTCACCTATCCGGGCGATGCTGGCAGCGCCGCGCCGGTGCGGCCCAATGGCGGCATCTTTCAGGCCTCGGCCGGCTATTCCGCGCTGACCAATGGCGCGCGGGCCGCGAGCGTGGGCGATGTCATCACCATCCTCCTCGTCGAGCGGACGCAGGCGAGCAAGAGCACCAGCGCGAACACCAATCGCGCCGGCAGCATCGGCCTCACACCGCCCAGCACCGGGCCGTTCAGCAAGCTGTTCAGCGGTAGCGACATCGCTTCGGGCGGCACGCAGGGCTTCACCGGCAAGGGTGATGCTGCGCAGTCGAACGCGCTCTCCGGCGAGATCACTGTCACCATCGCGCGGGTCTATCCCAATGGCACGATGCTGGTGCGCGGGCAGAAGGCCCTCACGCTCAATCGCGGCGACGAATATGTCCAGATCTCCGGCCTCGTCCGGCAGGCGGACATCGGGCCCGATAACCGCATTCTCTCAACGCGCGTCGCCGATGCGCGGATCACCTACACCGGCAAGGGAGAAATCGCCCGCGCTAGCCGTCAGGGCTGGCTGCAGCGCTTCTTCTCCATGATCAGCCCGTTCTGATGGAGCTTTCAGCCATGATCAGGCCTTATCCCTCCTTGCTCCGTCGGCTGGTCGTCTCCCTCGCCCTGCTGGCGTTCGGGCTCTGCCTCATGATCGCCACCTCGGCCCATGCCCAGCGCATCAAGGACATCGGTACCTTCGAGGGGCTGCGGTCCAACCAGCTTGTCGGCTATGGCGTTGTGGTTGGCCTCGCCGGCACGGGCGATGACAGCCTCGATTATGCGACGCAGGGGGTGAAAGGCGTGATCTCGCGCTTCGGCCTTACTTTGCCGCCGGGCGTCAATCCCTCGCTCAAGAATGCCGCAGCCGTGCTGGTCACGGCAGAATTGCCAGCCTTCGCCAAGCCTGGCCAGCGGCTGGACGTGACCGTCTCCGCGCTCGGCAAGGCCAAGTCGCTGCGCGGCGGCACGCTGGTGCTGACCCCGATGCGCGGCGCCGATGGCGAGATCTACGCGATGGCGCAGGGCAATATGGCCGTCGGCGGCTTCGGCGTCTCCGGTGCCGATGGCTCGCAGCTTTCCGTCAACGTGCCTTCAGCCGGCCGCATCCCCTCGGGGGCCTCTGTCGAGCGCGCCGTGGCCACCGGGTTCGAGACTAGCCCGACGATCAATTTCAACCTCGCGGAGGCGGACGTGACGACCGCGCTGCGGGTGGCCGACGCGATCAACCTCGCGTTCGGCGATCAGCGCGCCCGTGCCGTGGATGGCGTCTCCATTGCCATCGATGCGCCGCCGGGCGCCGAGAGCCGCGTCATGATGATGGGCCTCATCGAGAACATTCAGGTCAAGCCCGCCGATCCGCCCGCAAAAGTGATCGTCAACGCGCGCAGCGGCACCGTCGTCATCAACGGCAATGTGCAGATCACCCCGGCCGCGGTGAGCCATGGCAAGCTGACCGTGACCGTGACGGAAGCGCCGCGCATCGTGCAGCCTGCGCCGCTCTCGCGCGGGGTGACGGCGGTGGAGGAATCCAGCCAGCTTTCCGCCCATGAAGAAAAGAATCCGATGTTCCTGTTTAAAGGTGGCGCGTCTCTGGCCGATATAGTCAAGGCGGTGAATGCCGTGGGTGCCTCCCCCTCGGACCTTCTCGAGATCCTGAGCGCGCTCAAGCAGGCCGGCGCCATGCGGGCGGAGCTGGAGGTGATATGACACAGGTCTCAGGGATCGGCTCCGGTCAGGCGGCCTTCGCCGCCGCCATGCAGGGCGCGCAGGCGCAAGCCCCGACGTCGCCAAAGGCCAGCGACGATCACGCCGCATTGCAGAAGGCCGCCAAGGCATTCGAGGCCGTGTTCACGCGCCAGCTCCTCTCCTCCATGCGCCAGGCGAGCCTGGGCGAAGAGATTGGCGGCGGCAGCGGGCTCGACCAGTTCCGCGAGATGCAGGACGCGCATATGGCCGAGGGGCTCGCCACCAAGGGCGGCCTTGGCATTGCCGAACTGATCCTCCAGCAACTTGACCATAAGCCGTGAGCAGCGATCTTCTCCAGATCGGCGCTTCCGGCACGCGCGCCTATCAGGCTGCGATGGGAGCGATTGCCGACAATATCGCCAACGCGGAGACGCCCGGCTACAGCCGCCGGACGATTGCGCTCAGCGAGTCCGCCGCCGGCAATTCGCCGATGCTGCTCTACAAATCGAGCGCCTCCTTCTACGGCGTGCAGATCGGCGGCGTGGTGCGCGCATCCGACCAATATCTGGAAGCAGCCGCGCGTCAGACCACCAATGCGCTGGGCAGCGTCAATCAGCGCGCCCGATGGATGTCGGACATCCAGACCGCCCTCAACGATGGCGAACTGGGCGTCGGCCAGCGCTTCACCGGCATGTTCGCGGCGGTGGAACGGCTCGCGTCAAACCCCACAGACACGACGCTGCAGGCGGACGTGCTGTTCTCGTTCGAGCAGATCAATGCAGCGTTTCAGCAGAGCCACAATGATCTGGTCTCGATCCGCAGTTCGATCGGCAACACGGCCACCAACGAGGTGGATTCGCTCAACGATGCGTTGCGCCAGCTCGGCAATGCCAATGAGGGCCTGCGCCGCGTGCCCGAGGGGACGGCCAGCCATGCGAGCCTGCTGGATTCGCGCGACCAGGCCCTGAGCGAGATTGCCGAGCGGCTGAACGTGACGGTGACCTTCGGCGCCAATGGCGTGGCGAACATCAGTTACGGCAGCGAGACGCTCGTCGAGAACAATCAGGTGAAGACCCTGACGGTCAGTCAGGCCGCCGACGGCATTTTGAGCTTCGGGCTAGCGGACGGCATGGCGATTGCCACCCCGACCGGTGGCGCGCTGGGCGGCATCGCCACCAGTGCCGGCGTCGTGCGGGACAGGATCGACGCGTTGGACGATCTCGCGAGCCGCTATGTGAGCGAAATGAATGATTGGCACACCAGCGGCTATTCATCCCCGGGTGTCGCGGGCCAGACACTGCTGAGCATGGGGGCGGATGCCAGCTCGCTCTCGGTGCTGATCAGCTCGCCGGCTCTCGTCGCGCGCTTCTCCGCCGATGGCACCGCGAACGGCAATCTGTTGGCCATGACCGCCCTGCGCGGCAGCGGGTCCATCGAGGATGAATGGACCGGCATCATTGCGACCCATGGCAGCATCGCCAACAGCACGACCAAAGAGCAGACCGCGGCCGAGAGCCGCAACACCATGGCGCAGCAGGCACGCGCCGATGTGGCCGGCATCAATCTCGACCGGGAAGCGGCCGAATTGATCCGGCTGCAGCAGGCCTACCAGGCATCGTCCCGCGTGATCCAGGTCGCGCGGGAAATGTTCCAGACACTCATTTCTGCATTCTGACGCAATAAGGGCAATCCATCATGGTTTTCATCACCACGCAGTCCATCACTGCCGAGATTACCCGCCAGCAGCGGCTCGCTGCGGATATTGCGGGGGAACAGACCAAGATTTCGACGACCAAGAAGATCAACCAGCCCTCGGACAATCCGCATGACTGGGTGCAGATCTCGCAGGTGGGGCGGCGCCAGTCGATCAACGCCGCGTGGAAGGGCAATCTGACCTTCGCCGAATCCCGCGCGACGCAGGCGAGCACCAATCTCAACGAGGTCAACAACCTCATGACGCGCGTGACCGAGCTGATTGTCACGTCCACCTCGACTGCCGACGGATCGACCGGGCGCGAGGCGGTGGCCAAGGAACTGGAAGGCATTCGCGCCACGATCAACGATCTCCTCAACCAGACCGATTATCAGGGCACGCCGGTCTTCGATCATCCCAGCGCCGTGCTGATTCCGCTTGGCGCAGGGCTGAACGTGGAAGCCGTGCCGACCCGCGCGAGCATCATGGAGAATGCGGTGGGCAGCCGGTCGATCGATCAGGTGATCTCCGACATTATCAATGTGGTGCGCACCGGCACAGAGGCAGACCGCTCCGCTGCCCTGCAGGATGCCCGCACCGCGCTCGATCATGTCATTGTCGCCCAGTCCGTGCAGGGCGTTCGCTCGCAGCGGCTGGAAGACATTGGCGGCCGGCTCACCAATTCCGATCTGGCGCTGACCGAGCGTCGCTCGGCGCTGGAAGATACGGACATCACCGAGACCAGCGTGAAGCTGCAAAGCAAATTGCTGACGCTGGAAGCCGCGCAACTGGCCTTCGCGCGGATCAATCAAAAGTCGCTGTTCGATCTTTTCTGATCCTGTTCGAAGAGAGGCAAATCTGGCGGTCCGCAGGCTTTTGGCTGCGGGCCGTTTTTCTTGTTCGCGCCGGCAGAAATTTCGAAAAATCGTAATCGTCATCTTTCGCTAACCCTGTCGCTAAACCCTGTTTCAGCAGAGCCGTTCTAGGAGGGGATGAAGGGACCAAAAGCAGCTGTGCGCGGTCCCGTTTTATGAACATGCGGGGATCAGAATGTTCGCTGGTATCGGTCTTGTCGTTCTGCTGGTCATGGTCTTCGGGGGCTTCATGCTCACCGGTGGCGCTATTGGTCCGGTGCTTCATGCGCTTCCGCACGAAATGCTTATCATCGGCGGCGCGGCGGCAGGCGCGCTGATCATCGGCAATAGCGGCGCGGACTTGAAAGCGCTGGCCGGCGGCGTGATGACCGTCTTCAAAGGCCCCAAGTTCAAGAAGCAGGATTATCTCGACTGCATCTTCCTCGTCAGCAAGCTGATGAAGACGCTGCGGGTCGAAGGTCCGGTCGCGCTCGAGCCGCATATCGAAGACCCGAAGTCCTCCGCGATCTTCGCCGAATATCCCCGGCTGATGGCCGACAGCGCGCTCATCCACCTCATCTGCGATACGTTGCGGCTGGTGGTCGTCTCATCCGGCACGCTCGATCCGCATGCGGTCGAGGACGTCATGGATAATGCGCTCAAGACCCACCACCATGAGGCAGTTCGTCCCGCCGATAACCTTCAGGGCCTGGCGGACGCACTCCCGGCGCTCGGCATCGTCGCCGCCGTGCTCGGCGTGGTCAAGACCATGGGCTCTATCGACAAGCCGCCGGAAATTCTGGGCGGCATGATCGGCTCGGCGCTCGTCGGTACCTTCCTCGGCGTGTTGCTGGCCTATGGTATGGTCGGGCCGTTCGCCAGTCGCGCCAAGCAGGTGATCGAGGCGGATGGCGCCATGTATCATGTCGTCAAGCAGATCATCATCGCCTCGCTCCACGGCCACCCGCAGCCGCTGGTCATTGAGGCCGCGCGCTCCAACCTCATCCATGCGAACCAGCCGGCCTTTGCCGAAGTGTTCGACGGCATGCGCGGGCGTTGAGGGCTAAGCCATGGCATCGGCCGCAAAGAAACCGGTGAACGAGCCTGAACCCAGGCCAATCATCGTCAAGAAGATCATCGATGGCGGCCATGGCGGCCATCATGGCGGCGCCTGGAAGGTGGCCTATGCCGACTTCGTGACGGCGATGATGGCCTTCTTCCTGCTCATGTGGCTGCTCGGCGCGACAACGGAGAAGCAGCGCAAGGGGCTGGCCGACTATTTCACGCCCACACTGGTGCAGATGAAGATGGACAGCGCCGGCTCCAGCGGGATGTTCGGCGGCGACAGCCTCGTCAGCAAAGAAAATTATCCGACGACGGGCGGGCAGGGCAATCTTGCCATCACCATCCCGCGCGACGCCACGGGCACCAAGGATGTCGGCGGCGAGGATCTCAAGAACCAGGATCGCCAGAAGTTCGAGAAGCTCAAGCAGGAGCTGGAGCAGAAGCTCGAGCGCACCGAAGCGCTCCGCAGGCTCCGCAAGCATGTGCGCTTTACCGAGACGCTGGAGGGCCTGCGCATCGATCTGGTGGATGAAGCCGATTTCGCGATGTTCGCCATCGGCACGGACAGGCTTGTGCCGGAAGCCCGCGCGTTGCTCTCGCAGGTCGCCGAGGCGGTGTCCGAAGTGCCGAACGATGTGATCGTGCGCGGTCACACCGATGCGCTGCCTTATGCCGCCGGGCGCAACATGAATAACTGGCTGCTCTCGTCGTCCCGCGCCGAAGCCACTCGCGCCGTGCTCGCACAGGGCGGCATCGGAGCGGATCGCTTCGCGCGCATCGAAGGCGTGGCGGATCGCGAGCCCTTCGTCGCTGACAACCGCTACGATCCGCGCAACCGGCGCATGTCGGTGATCCTGGCGTGGAGCAAGGACTCTCCCGCCGGGGGGGCGGTCGCCAATGCCGCAGACGCGCAGCCCGCGGCGCCGGCTCCCAAAAGCCCCGAGCAGGCCAAGATCGACCGCCGCATCCTCGTGCGCGACCAGCGCGTCGCTATGGCGGAATCCGAAGTGCGCAAGCTGGACCTCGGCCGAACCGCGCTGCCCCAAGGCGCGACGGTGATCAATGCGGACTCGATTCCCAAGCGCAGTTCCAACACCCCGCCGGGCAAGACCGATCTTACAGCCCGCACGACGGGGCTGATGGACCAGCATTGATGCGGTGAGGGTTCCGGGCGCGGCGGCGGACGGGGTACGCTCTGCTAAATAAGCTAGAACAAGAGCGGCATGGCGGCTAAATGACTTTCCGCGATAAAAACTGCCGTTCCAGAGACTACGCCATTGCGGACGTTGCCATTAACCCAACCGCGAGGCAAAACGTCTCATGCGCAAGATAAGCGGAAGATTCGGGGGTGGCGCAATGTGGGGCTCGATTCCGGCGCTGGAAACAATTGCGTCCTTTGCTTTCTGGGTGGGCATTGTTGCAGGTAGTTTTGCGCTCGTTGCGGGTGCAGCGTTGACAGTTACAAGTGACAGAATTGCGGCTCTCACAAAAATACAAGCCGATGGGCGCATGAGCGAGGCGGATGCCCGCGTCGCCGAAGCTGAACGGAAAGTCGCGGAAGCGAACCAGCGTGCCGAGGAGGCAAAGGCTGAGGCCGCTAGAGTGAATGAACGTCTTCAAAAAGCCCAAGAAGCTCGTCGCCTTACCACTAACCAAATCGAGGAGTTGGATCGACTATTCAGGTCGGATGTATTCCAAAAGCCGCAAGCGCGGAAATTGCGAGTTTCATCTGTCGAGGACGCTGAAGCTAGAATGTTTGCGATGCAGTTCCAAAATCTTATGGCGGCGTGTGGCGTTAATATATATCCTACTGATGGAGGTTTGCCGTCTACTTGCGTCCAACTCAATCCAGAAACATCCCCACTTATATTAACTGTGAAATCGGGCGATGTGAACGATGACATGCAGCACTTGGCTCATTTTGAACATCTGATGTTGAATCTCGGCTTTGTAATGAAGCTGGAATACGATCCGAAGTTGCAACCGGATGAAGGGGTCTTGCACGTCATGCGGAAGGCTGCTGCATAGCGCTCTCTCGGAAAGGAAGTTGTCGTGGGGAAATTCCGTGGTGAAAGATGATGGATGCCCGCATTCTCCGACTTACCTGACGTTCCGCGGCGGTACGCCAAGGTCTAAAGGCAGACTGTCCGACGCGACGCTATCGCGGACTCCCCGTCCCGTTTGTCCTGAGTAGCTGCTTAGCTGCCGAAGCCGCGTATCGAAGGACTCGCTCCAGGGCTGCAATGCTTCGATACGGCTCTTTGATATGCGCCTTCGGCGCACCTCGGACCCTACTCAGCAGGAACGGGTAAGGTGTGGTGAAGACCACTTCCCAGGCCAAAGCGGTCCGCTAGCCCGTCTTAAGCGCACCGTCTAGGCAGACGAGACTCCATCCTCACGCCAGCGGGAAGCTCAGCTCCGCCACCAGCCCACCCTCAGCGCCATTGCGCAGTTCCAGCCGCCCTGACTCCGCGGAGGCCACTGCCCGCACGATGGCGAGGCCGAGGCCTGTGCCGCCGGTGTCGCGGCTGCGGGAGGCTTCCATGCGGGTGAAGGGTTGCAGCATGTCCTCGATGCGGTCTTCCGGGATGCCGGGGCCTTCGTCGGCGACGCAGAGCGTGGCGCGTTGGCCTTCGATCCGCAGCGAGACGTGCGCGCGTGCGCCATATTTGACGGCATTCTCGATCAGGTTGGTGAGCGCGCGGCGGACGGCGCGGGGATGGACGTTGACGATGGCGCGCGGCATCTCGCTGCGCTCCACCGGCACGCCCATATCCTCGAAATCGTCGATGGTCGCATCGGCCAGCGCGGCCAGGTCCATGCGCTGCGGCGGCTCGCGGTCCCGGCCGACGCGCGCCAGCGAGAGGATGTCGTCGAGCATCTTCTGCATGTCTTCGATGGTCGCGACCATGCGCTCGCGGTCCGCCCCCTCGGCGACCGATTCCACCCGCACCCGCAGCGCCGTGAGGGGTGTGCGCAGATCATGGCCGATGGCGCCGAGCATATGGTCCTTTTCCTCCAGCATGGAGCGGATACGGTCCTGCATGGCGTTGAAGGACGCCGCGAGGCGCCGCAAATCCTCCGGTCCGGTTTCGATGACCGGGGAGGCGCCCTCCGGCGTGCCAACCCGGGCGGTGGCCTGGGTGAGCGCGTGGAGCGGCCGGGCTAGGCGTCGGGTGAACCAGACGAGCGGCATCAGCACGATGCCATAGAGGAACAGCGACTGCATCACGATCTGACGCAGGATTGGCTGGGCTACCGGTGCGGCGCGGGTGTAGACGGTGATCCAGCGGTCGGGTCGGAGTTGCACGCTCAATTGCACCTGCAGACGCGGTGCGCGGCGGTTGGGCGGCTGGAGAAGATCGCGCGCCCGCTCGCGCCCGTCCGCGCCGGGCCGGGCTTCCGCAATGGCGACCCGAACCGCGAGCGGCACCAGCCCGGCCGAGCGGAACAGCTCGTTGGCACGTACGGCTACGCGCGGCGAGTCGGCGCCCTCACGGCGGGGCGGCGCGTCGGTGACGACGATGCCGCGGGCCGACCGCGCGCGATGCCAAGGGGAGGGTGCGTCTCGCTGATCGAGCGCCTCAAGGATGCGGATGACGCCCGGGGCGGCGGCAATCGTCACCCACTGATTGCGCTGCATCATGTAATAGAAGCTGAACCCGATGAGCTGCACGGCAAACAGGGAGGCCGCGACGACGAGGATTGTCTGCCCCGCCAGCGTTCTGGGCCGCAGCCAGCCGGTAAAGGTGCGCAGGCTGAGGGTCATTCGCGCGCCACATCGGCGGCGAACATGTAACCGCCGCCCCACACGGTCTTGATGAGCGTTGGCGAGCGGGCGTCATCTTCCAGCTTGCGGCGCAGGCGGCTGATCTGGTTGTCGATGGAACGGTCGAAGGCGTGGGCTTCCCGGCCTTGCGTGAGATCGAGCAACTGATCGCGGCTGAGCACCTGGCGCGGATGCGTGACGAAGGCATGGAGCAGCCGGTAATCGGCCGTGCTGAGCGGGATCGCGACTTCGTCTGGGCCGGTCAGCGTCCAGTCGTCAGCGCTGAGCGTCCAGCCCTCGAAGCGGTAGAGGGATGCGCTTGCCTGCGGTTCGCGGGCGGTGCCGTTGCCGGTGCGGCGCAGGATCGTCTTGATCCGCGCCACAAGCTCGCGTGGAGAGAAGGGCTTGAGCACATAATCGTCCGCGCCCATTTCCAGCCCGACGATGCGGTCGGTCTCTTCAGTGCGGGCGGTGAGCAGGATCACCGGCAGCTCGCCCTGTTCGCGGATCGAGCGGCAAAGGCTGAGGCCATCCTCACCCGGCATCATGATATCCAGCACCACCAGTTCGATGGCGCTGCCGGCGAGGATCTTGCGCGCGTCGGCCGCATTCCCGGCATCGGAGACGCGAAAGCCGGCCCGCTGGAGATATTGCCCCAGCGGCTCGCGAATGGCCGCTTCATCGTCGACGAGGAGGAGATGGGGCCGTGCGGACATCAAAGCGCTTTCGCAAAATCGGTGGGATGCAATTCTCTGCCCTGCTTGGGTCTTGAGGTCCATCCCTCAGCCGCCTGAAAGGGGCAGGCGACCGAGGGCAGTAGGGATGGCCGACCCGGCGGCATGGGAGTTGTCTCCGCCGGATCGGCCAAGTGGGCTCAGCGCACCGGGGGCGTTTGCGCAGGCCGTTGATCGGTATTGCGGCGCTCCATCATGGCTTTCCGGCCGGCCTGCCGTTCCTCGGGCGAAATCTTGCCGTCGCGGTTGGTGTCCATTCGGTCGAAGCCGGCAAGGCCTGCCTGGATGAAGGTGGCGCGGGGGATCGGCTTGTCACGATAGGCAGCAAGCTCGCCTCCCATCATCATCATGCCGCCGCCCATGCCGGGGCCGCCATGGCCACGCCGTTTGCCTTCATGGCCGCGTCGCTGATGGCCGCCGGCCATCGCGCCGGCTTCCGTAAATTCGGCTTTCGAGATTGAGCCGTCCTTATTGGCGTCGAGGCGGGCGAACATCGCATCGCGCATTTTGTCGCGATTCTGCGCCTGATGGGCCTTGCGCTCCTCAACCGAGAGCACGCCGTCCCGATTGGTGTCGGCGGCATCGAACATGGTCGCGAGGCGCTTTTCGAGGGAGGCGCGATCCATCGGCGGACGGGCTTCGCCGCGCTGGGGCGGCTGCGGTGCCGATTGAGCGATTGCCATGGTCCCGATGGACAGCAGGCCGACGCTGGAGAGCGCGATTGCGATGAGACGTTTCATAGACTTGAATTCCTGGTCTGCCGGCGCCGGGGGGTAGCGCCATGACCATGATATAGCGGGGACTTGTCGCGAGACTTTGTCGCGGGCAGACGCAAATGTCACAAAATGTCGCCAGTTCGCGGCCGACCTTGCGGATCAGGCAGCGACCACCCGATTGCGACCGCCGCGCTTGGCCTGGTAGAGCGCGATGTCCGCCTCATGGATGAAATCCTCGGCGCTTTGCCCCTGCCGGTAGCGCACGACGCCGCAACTGATCGCAGCCCGCAGGCTGTTACCCGAGGGCAGGGCAATGGGCTCGCTGCTGACCGCGGAGACGATCCGGCCGCAGATTTCCTGCACGCGATCCCAGTTCGAGGTGGCGAGGAGCACAACGAACTCGTCGCCGCCCATGCGCCCGACCGCGTCGCTCGCCCGGACCTGGCTCGAGATGCGACATGCGATTTCTCGCAACACGGTATCGCCCATCTGGTGCCCGCTATTGTCATTGATCAGCTTGAATCGGTCGATGTCGATCACGGCCAGGCTGAGCGTGCCCGGTGTCGCCTTCACCAGCGCCTGCTCCAGCCGCTGATGGAAGCCGGCGCGGTTGAGCAGACCGGTCAGGCTGTCCGTCGTGGCGGTGCGGGAGAGCCAAAGCTCCTGCTTCTTGCGCTGGGTGATGTCCTGCACGGTGGCTATCGTTCCGATGCACCTGCCGCTTTCGTCGAAATGGGCGCGGAATGTGGCTTCCATCCAGGCGTCGCGCAGCTTGAGGGTGCGAAATTCGGCGATCTGGCTGGTGCTCACATCCTCAAGCGCAGCGCTATGCGCGCGGGTCAGGTCATATTGGCCTTCCTCCGAAATGTCGGAGAGCCCTGCACCGACAAGCGCATCGAACGAGCGGTCGAGCAGTAGTTCGCGCGTGCCCACGACCCGTGTGCAGACGCCTTCGAGGTTGAACGCCAGCAGCAGCACCGGAGAGGCTGAGGCGAGCAGGTTGAGCGACTGCTCGTTCTGGCGCATCCGCTCGATCGTCGCCTGCCGGCTGGCGAGCATGGCCGAGATCGGCACCTGCACCACGATGAGCAGGGCGATGAACATTTGGATGCCGTAGAGATGATGAGCCGCATGGTGGCTGTGCATCACCGGCGGCCCATAGCCACCCATCATCGCTGCGCCGCCGATGACGGTGACGATGGCGAGGGCGATCTTCGTCGCCATCCACCCGCTGCGCAGCAGAACGAGCAGCATGGGCGGAACGACGAGCAGCAGATGCGATGATTCCGTCGAGAAGAAGGCGACGCCAGCCGCGCCGGCGGTGAGGGCGAGCAGCGCCGCGACTTCCAGCCTGCGTTGCCGGGTCTGGCTGGCGAGGCTGCGCTTCATCTCGCCGTTGAACATGGCAAGGAAGACCGGCGTGAAGATCAACAGGCCCAGAGCATCCGCCAGGAACCAGCGCGCATAGGCTTCGCTGAGCGGATGGGCATTGTTGGCCCAGGCGCCGAGTCCGCCGAGAAAAGCGCCGCAAGCCGGGCCGACCAGCCCGGCCCAGATCAGCACATGAGGGAGAGCCTCGGGGTCCGAAAAGGCGTGGGCGCCATTCCTGTGCAGCTTGAGCCCGGCCACCGCGACGGCGATTTCCAGCCCATTGGCGAACCCGTAGACCAAAGCCGTCTGGAGATTATTGCCAGCCGGCAGGCCAGACAGCACATTGGCGACCATGCCCGCCATGATGAGGGCAGGGGCCTGCCGCGCGGGCCGTGCGAGCACAATGGCCAGCAGGAAGGCATTGGCGATCCACACGGGCGCGACCATGCCATTCGTGGCCTTGAGCGATATGGTCGCGTAGGAAATCACGAAATAGCCCAGGCCCGCCAGTACCGGCAGGCCGGCATGGCGGATGAAGGCGTAAAGGATTTGGCGCTGGCTTTGCCCCATGGCCCATCATGGTCCGGCGCAGGTTGTTACCTGGTTAACGCAGCGGGAACAATCTGGCGGCGTTACCCTCGGGCGCCTCAGGCGCCAGCGGCATCCGCTTCGTCGGCGCGCATCTGCTCGTGATGCCGGATCACTTCATCGATGATGAAGCGCAGGAATTTCTCGGTGAAATCCGGGTCGAGATTGGCGTCGACAGCCAAAGTGCGCAGGCGGGCGACCTGCCGGGCCTCGCGATCCGGGTCGGCCGGGGGCAGGGCGGACTGGGCCTTGTGCTCACCGACCGCCTTGGTGATCTTGAATCGCTCTGCCAGCATGAAGACCAGCGCCGCGTCGATATTGTCGATGCTTTCGCGGTAGCGCCTGAGCGTTTCGTCCATTCCGGGTCGTCTCCCTGAGCTTCTGGGGCATTGTTCCTGTGGCCTGATCTCGCTGGGGCGAACCAGGCTGATGAGGGACCGGGCAGCGCCCGTAACGGCGCATCACTTGCCGCTCCGGGCGCACAAGGCAAGCCAATTTGCTTGCCAAAGCGCGGTCATCTGGTCAGAGCACCGCGCATGAGCGCCACGATCCACCACCTGCCCCGCCAGGGCGCGCCATCCCTCCAGCCGATGCTGAGCCTCGTTGCGGAGGATATGAACCGCGTCAACGAAGTCATCCTCGCGCGAATGCAATCGCGCATTCCGCTGATCCCGGAGCTGGCCGGGCACCTCATCGCCGGCGGTGGCAAGCGGCTGCGGCCCATGCTCACGCTCGCCTGCGCGCGGCTTCTGGATTATGCCGGCACCCGGCACCACAAGCTGGCGGCGACGGTGGAGTTTATCCACACCGCCACGCTGCTGCACGATGATGTGGTGGACGGCAGCGCCATGCGCCGCGGCAAGCAGACCGCCAACATGATCTGGGGCAATAATGCCTCGGTTCTGGTCGGCGATTTCCTGTTCAGCCGGTCCTTCGAGCTGATGGTCGAGGATGGCAGCCTCAAGGTTCTCAAGATCCTTTCCAACGCATCTGCGGTGATCGCCGAGGGGGAGGTCAATCAGCTGACCGCCCAGCGTCGTGTGGAGACCGACGAGGACCAGTATCTCGACATCATCGGTGCCAAGACCGCAGCCCTGTTCGCAGCGGCCTGCCGGATCGCCGCCGTGGTTGCGGAGCGCCCGGAGGCGGAGGAATTGGCCCTGGATGCCTATGGTCGCAATCTCGGCATTGCCTTCCAGCTCGTCGACGATGCGATCGACTATGTCTCGGACGGCGCGACGATGGGCAAGGATACCGGCGATGACTTCCGCGATGGCAAGATCACGCTGCCGGTGATCCTCGCTTATGCGCGCGGCGGCGAGGCGGATCGCAAATTCTGGAAAGAGGCGATGTCCGGCCTCCATGGCGACAATGCCGATCTCGCCCATGCCCAGCATTTGCTGCGCGAAACCGGCGCGATCGACGACACCATGGCGCGGGCGCGCCATTATGGCCAGCGCGCCATCGACGCCATCGGCATGTACGGCAAGGGTGCCGCCAAGTCTGCGCTGGTCGAAGCCGTCGAATTCGCCATCGCGCGGGCTTACTGATCCGGCTTTCCGGCAGGCGCCCGCGCCTCCCACGTTGTACCCGACACCCATAGCGAGATGACGCGCCGCGCTGCCCGATTGGGTGGGGCGGCCGCCTCGCCTAGCCGGTCCCGAATCGGGGCTTGTCTGGGCGGCAGGCCGCCACTTCCCCTATTCTCGCCAGTCCCTTCCCGTCCATTTTCGGGACACGGGGTATATCGGCCACGACCCAAATATTTTTGCGCTGCACGGGAACGATGGTGCGTTGCGATGAAGCGACCGCGCTGTCCGCCATAGCGTGGTAAATCTGCGGTTAACAGTTGGGAACTTTGGGAACCGGCAAATTGGTTGGCTGGATTAAGTATCTGAAATACAGCAATAAAATATGAGGAATTCGTTGATAATCCGTTAACCGACCAGTATTTCTCTGCTCGAGCGGTCGCCTCATTATCTACTCGGAATGTTCGCCTTTCAGGCGGTGTGGGAGAAGCATGATGAGCCAGCTCAAAAACCGAACAAACAAAGGAGCTATCCATGAGGAAACTGGTATCTTTGGCCGCGCTGGCCACTGCAGCAGCATTTGCGCCGGGTGCGGCCAACGCGGCCACCTGCGTTGCCATGAACTGCACGTTCACGCCTGGCGATGACGAGTTCACCACGTCTGGCGACACCATTCCCCCCATCACCGAAGCCGTTTCGGCCACCATTGGCCGCACCGACATCGGTTCGGGTATCTTCACCGACATTTACCGCTTCATCGTTGACGTTGATGGCGTCGGCAGCGGCGGCATCATCACGACGCTGTCGGGCCTGTCGACCAACATCGACCTGCTGACGGTCACGATCAACGGCAAGGACGTCCCGATCTTCGGTCAGGGCACCGACGTTGAATCCGCTGGCATTTCGGGCTTCCCGATCATGGCCGGCATGCTGAACGAGCTGGTAATCAGCGGCACGTCCGCGGGTCTTGGCTCCTATGGCGGCAACCTGACCTTCACGCCGTCGCCGGTGAGCGCGCCGGTTCCGGAGCCGGCCACCTGGGCCCTGATGCTGCTCGGCTTCGGCAGCCTTGGCTACACGATGCGCCGCGCACGTCGCACCAGCGCACGGGTCCAGTTCGCCTGATCATCCTGGCCGTCTCCCACGGGACGGCCTCGATAAAGAATGGGGATCAACGGGTGCAGCCGTTGATCCCCATTTTTGTGCGATGAGACAAACGATCCTGTTCAGGCGGCGCTGCGCCAGAACGTGCCGCTCATGCCATTGCGGCTGCGCGGTTCTGCGCAACCCGCATCCCTGTCCCACAAGCGCGCGACGCGCCGTGCGACGTCCTGCTCCTCATCGCGCGAGAAGAAATAGGGGTAGAGCGAGCGGCCGATCTTGTCGGCGCGGCCGGCAAAGCGATTGATCTGGTCGGCGACATCGCAGACTTTGAGGCGCATGAGCTGTACCGGCGTATCCTTGGGCCACCAGGAGACGGACTCGTCCATCTTTGGCGGGCCAAGCCGGTCGAAACCGAGCATGGCCTCATAATAGCGCACATGGCGTGGATGCACCTCGATCACCAGATCCGTGCAATCGAAGCGCTGCATACCGTAAATGAAGATGACATGAAAAAGCCCCGCGAGGACGGAGGGGGACTTGGTCATCGGGTCGACCGCGAACTTGGTGAGTTCGCAAAGGCGGGCACCCGGCGCCTCGCGCAACGCATCCAGTTCCGTGCGAAATGTTTGATCGGTCGAAAGGCCGGCTGGTGAGTCCACCGTCAGGGTGAGCGTCGCGATTACCGCATCTTCCAGCGCTGCGGTGAAGACGGCCTGGTGATCGCCATTGTCGGGGAGCAGATGCGCCATTCCATAACCGCGCGATCCATACATGCGGTTCAGGAGATCATGCGCCTGCTCGCGCAGGTCGGGCCGATCAGCCAGCCGGACATCGATGGTGCGCAGCCGCTGGCCACAGGCGGACGGGATACGGCGCACGGACAGCAACCCGCCGTGCGGTTCCGCCAAAGAGGCGGACACAACATGATCATGCACTTGGACGACCCCCAAAGGCCCAACCGGGCCAGACGAGCTTTCTATTTTTACGAAGCCTTGCGCCTCAGCGAGGCCATGGATGGGTTCGATCGGTTAACAGAGCAATACCTCTTCGCGGCAAAGAGGCGGAGCGTTCGGGCGTTGCGGCAAAAGGTAGAGAGTTCCATGACTTAAGTGAACAAGTGCACGGAACTCTTGCCGCACCGGTGCAATCGCAGGAGCAGATTGCTCCCATGGCGGTGGTTAAGCATTAACCATGTTCGCCATCCTCGGATGACGCTGCGACGGTCAGGCTTTGCTCTTATCCCTTACGCCGCCAGCTTGGCTTTGGCGGCGTCGGCGCATAAGCGGATGACGTGACCGCTACGCTCCCCATCTATGAGGTTCTGCCCGACCTGCTCGCCGCCTTGCGAGCAGGATCGAACGCCGTGCTCGTGGCACCGCCGGGGGCGGGCAAGACGACGAGCGTTGCGCCCGCTTTGCTGGGCGAGCCGTGGGCGGGGGGCGGGCAGATCTGGCTTCTCTCGCCGCGCCGGCTTGCCGCGCGCGCTGCTGCCGATCGCATGGCGGATCTGGCTGGTGAGAAGCCCGGCGACACCATCGGCTATGCCACCCGACTTGAGAGCCGCCAATCCGCCCGCACCCGCATCCTCGTCGTGACCGAAGGGATTTTCCGGCGCCGCATTCAGGCCGATCCGGAGTTGACCGGCGTCGCCGCCGTGCTGTTCGATGAGGTTCATGAGCGCAGCCTGGAAGGCGATTTCGGGCTGGCCCTCGCGCTGGATGTGCAATCCGGCCTGCGCGAGGATTTGCGCCTGCTCGCCATGTCCGCCACGCTGGATGGTGCGCGCTTTGCCACGCTCATGGCGGTGGAGGGCAAGCCGGCCCCCGTGATCGAGAGCGCGGGCCGATCTTTCCCCATCGATCTGCGGCATATTGGCCGGGCGGCAGAGCAGCGCATCGAGGATGGCATGGCGGCGGCGATCCGTCGCGCGCTGGCCGAAGAGCCGCAGGGCGATGTTCTGGCCTTCCTCCCCGGCGTCGGCGAGATCGAGCGCACGGCCGAGCGGCTGATGGGGCTGTCCGAGAGCATCGCCCTCCATCGCCTGCATGGCTCGCTCGAGCCGGGAGCCCAGCGCGCGGCCCTGCGGCCGGCGGCGGCAGGCACGCGCAAGCTGATATTGGCGACCAGTATCGCCGAGACCAGCCTCACCATCGACGGCGTGCGCATCGTGGTCGATTCAGGGCTCGCCCGTCGGCCCCGGCACGATCTTGCCGCCGGCGTCACGCGCCTGGTGACGGAGCGCGCCAGTCAGGCCGCCGTAACCCAGCGTGCCGGCCGCGCGGGTCGCCAGGCGCCGGGCGTGGCCTACCGCTTGTGGGAAGCAGCGGCGACCGCCGGGCTGCCGCCGTTCGATCCGCCTGAAATTCTGGAAAGCGACCTGACCGGCCTGCTGCTCGATTGCGCGGTGTGGGGCGTGACCGACCCGACCACGCTGCGCTGGCTCGATCCGCCACCGGCGGCGGCCTTGGCCGAGGCGCGGCGCCGGCTCGAGGCGCTGGGCGCGCTGGATGGGGAGGGGCGGGCGACGCCGCATGGCCGCGCGGTCGCCGATCTGCCGCTGGAGCCACGCCTCGCGCATATGCTCATTGCCTCGGCTGAGGCGGGGGAGGGCGCTGCGGCGGCTGACGTCGCGGTGCTGCTCACCGAGCGCGGGCTGGGCGGGCCATCGGCGGACCTTGCCCGGCGTCATGCGTTCTGGCAGCGCGAGCGGGGGCAGCGGGCCGAAGCGGCGCGCGGCCTCGGGCGGCGTTGGCTGGGGTTGGTCGCGTCCGGCTCGTCGCGAGGCTTCATCGACGATGCGGCGCTTGCCCGCTGTCTGATGCGGGCCTTCCCGGACCGCATCGCCCGGCGCCGGGATGCCAGCGGCGAACATTGGATCAGCGCGGGCGGGCGCGGCTTCCGGCTCGATCCCGCCGATCCGCTGGCGCGCGCAGACTGGCTGGCAGTGGGCGATATTCAGGGCAGCGCCGCCGGCGCGCGCATCCTCTCCGCATTAGCCGTGCAGGAGGAGGATGTGATGGTCGCTGCCGGGCATCGCGTCGTGGATCGTCGCACGGTGCGCTGGCGGAAGGATCTGGCCGGCGTGGAGGCATTGCGCGAGCGGCATCTGGGCGCAATCCGTCTCAGTAGCGGGCCGGATGACGCACCCGAACGGGCCGCCATCATTGCCGCACTGGCGCAGGCGCTGCGCAGCGAGGGACTGGGGCTGTTGCCATGGGGCAAGGCGGCGCAGGCGTTGCGGACACGGGCTGCCTTTGCGGGCGTGGGCGAGGAGATCGGCGATGCGGCGCTGCTCGCTGATGCGGAGGACTGGCTGGAGATGCTGCTCCCCGCCAATGCCCGGCGCTTTTCCGCGATCGACGGTGGCGCGCTGCATGGCCTGCTAACCCAGCGCCTGGGATGGGATGCCACGCAGCGCATCGAGGCGCTGGTGCCGGCCGAGTTCCGTAGCCCGGCCGGCAGCACCCACGCCATCGACTATGAGGCGCCGGCCGGCCCGACCGTCGAATTGCGGGTGCAGGCGCTCTTTGGACTGTCGGAACATCCGGTCATCGGGCGCGAGCGCATCCCGCTCGTCTTGTCCCTGACATCGCCGGCGGGTCGCCCCATCCAGACGACGCAGGATCTGCCGGCCTTCTGGAAAGGCAGCTGGGCGGACGTCGCGAAGGAGATGCGCGGGCGCTACCCGCGGCATCCATGGCCGGATGATCCCGCCGCGGCCAGCGCTACGCTGCGGACCAAGAAGGCTGATGCCCGTCGGTGATCCTGTTCCGGATGACCTTCCGTTCGTGTCGAGCGAAGTCGAGACACCCGCGTACCGCTCTGCCGTGTCTCGACTTCGCTCGACACGAACGGGTCGCGTCATTCCCCCAATCATCTTGACAGGGCCCCCCGCTTTGCGCGACGGCAAAAGCGCTCGCATGTTGGGCATATGCACGATGGGGAAAGCACCGATGTCCGCCCGGATTTACCAGATACCCAAGAACGCCATGCAGTCCGGTCGGGCGCGCACCGGCACCTGGATGCTGGAGTTCGCCCCGGCAGAGGCAAAGAAGCCCGATCCGCTGATGGGCTGGGCCGGCTCTGGCGACACGCAGGAGCAGGTCAAGCTGAGCTTCCCCGACGAGGACGCCGCCCGTGCTTATGCCGAGCGCTATGGCATCGCCTATCACGTCGTGAGAACGCCACCCAAGACGTTGAAAATTCAGGCTTACGCCGACAATTTCCGCTAAGGTCTCGGGCCGTCCCGACCGAGGGGACGGCTACCGCACTTCGATCGTGAGATGCGCAAGCGTGCAGCATCCGGCCATGCGGGCGCGGATCGTGTCGCTGCTGACATCCGGTTGCGCGATGACGCTCACGATCGCAGCATGGGCCTGCGGACCCACGCGCCAGACGTGAAGATCGGCCACGCGCGCATCGCCTTGCTCCTCGACCACTGCCCGCACTTTGCCGGCCAGCGCCTCGTCGCTGCGGTCGAGCAGCATGGCCGAGGTGTCGCGCATCAGGCTCCAGGCCCAGCGGGCGATGACCAGCGCGCCGACGATGCCCATCAGCGGGTCCATCCATACCCAATCGAGATAGCGCCCGGCGAGGAGGGCGCCGATCGCGAGGACAGAGGTCAGCGCGTCCGCCAGCACGTGGAAATAGGCTGAGCGCAGATTATTGTCATGGCCGTGGCTATGCCCATGCTCATGGCCATCATGGTCATGCGCGCCACGGTCATGGGCGGCGTGATGATGATGCGCGTGACCGTGATCATGTCCAGGGCCATGATCATGCCCATGTGCACCGCCCATCAGCACCAGCGCGCTGGCGATGTTCACCAGCAGGCCGATCACCGCCACGAAGGTCGCCTCGCCGAAAGCGACCCTCGTCGGTTCGAACAGGCGCACCGCTGACTCGCTGGCAATCGCCAGCGCGACGAGGCCGAGCGCCATGGCGGAGGCAAAGCCTGCCAGATCGCCGACCTTGCCGGTCCCGAAGCTGTAGGCGGGGTTCTGCGCATGTTTGCGCGCATAGCCATAAGCGAATGCGGCGATGGACAGCGCGCCTGCGTGGGTCGCCATATGGAAGCCATCCGCCAGCAGCGCCATTGATCCGGTCCAATAGCCAGCGACGATCTCGCCCACCATCGTCACGACGGTTAGCAGGATGACCCAATAGGTCCGCCGGGCATTTTGGTCATGCGAGGCGCCGAGGAAGTCGTGGCTCGGCGTCAGGCCGTCAATATCGAGTGTCCGCATCACCGTTCCCTACTTCGCGTAGCGGCGGATGACCGCCAGCAGTTCGTCCGCCCCTATCTGGCGTTCGGCATCGCTCAGGCCAGGCCGCGCGACATGCGCCTCCAGATGCTCGGCAATGATTTCATCGAGCAGCCCGTTCACCGCGCCACGCACGGCTGCCACCAGATGCAAGATGTCCGTGCAGCTTTTGTCCGATTCGAGCGCGCGCTCGATGGCGGTGACCTGCCCCCCGATCCGCCGGACGCGGGCGAGCAGCTGCGGATTAATCTGCAGAAGGTGTGACATAGGGATACCCCCTATACCTATTTGAGGTTTCGATCAATTGGCGCGAGGATGTCTGGACTTCGGCTGCGGAGAGGAAACGTCGACGGTTATGCGAAGACCTCGATCCATCTTTCTCCGTCATTCCCGCGCACGCGGGAATCCAGACTACCCTTCGCGGTGACGCGAGGTTTAAGCTAGATTCCCGCGTGCGCGGGAATGACGGAAAGGAATGCTGGGACGTCGGGACCGCCAGCGCTCCCGCGCTAGAACTGGTCCGCAATCTCGAGCATTTTTGTCAGCCGCTTAGGCGCCACGGCGCGCCAGCTCTTTTCGAGCCAGCCGCGCACATGCTCCCAGTCCACGCCGGGCCGGTCGAGGCGGATCGCGATCCAGCCGCTCGCGCCATAATAAGCCGGGCGATAATAGATGTCGGGGTCGGCCTCGATCAGCGCGGCCATCTCGTCGGCGCCGGAGGTCTTGACCAGCAGCGCGACCGCGTCCTCGCCATGGTGGCGCACAGAAACATACGCGAAGAACTTGCCCAAGGCCTCGCTTCCCACACGCCAGCCCGCCGCGCCATGCGATTCGCGCGCGTGCGCCTCCGGCAAGGCGAGGGCCAGTTGGCCCACGCGGTCGATGAGCCAGTCCGGGTCCATCTCGCGCCCCACATAGCTGGCGAGCATTCGGGGATAGAGCTGATATTCGGCATAAAGCACGCGCTGGGCGAGCGTGTCGGCCGTATCTTCGGGCAGGATCGCGACCGGGATTTGCCCCAATACCGGGCCGTCATCCAGCGCCGGTGTGACGAGGTGGACGGTACAGCCGCCATGGCTGTCGCCCGCGTCGATGGCCCGCTGATGCGTGTCGAGCCCCTTGAACTTGGGCAGCAGGGAGGGATGGGTGTTGAGCATCCGCCCCGCCCATTGGCCCACGAAGTCGGCGGTGAGGATGCGCATATAGCCGCACAGCGCGACATAATCGGCGCCGGATGCCCGCAGCGCGTCGAGCATGATCGCCTCATGCGCCTCGCGGCCCATGCCCTTGTGGCTGTGGGCAAAGGTCGCCACGCCCTCGGCCGCCGCGACGGTCAGTCCGCGCGCCTCAGGCTTGTTTGAGGCGACGAGCACGATCTCATAGGGGCAGTCCGGCAGGCGCGAGGCATAGAGGAGCGACGTCATCGTCGTCCCCGTGCCGGAGAGCATCACCGCGACTTTGGCCTTGGACACGTCAGTTCCCCCAATCCGTTCGGGCTTATTACCCCAGATGGACCGCGTTCCAGTCTGCCATGGCGCACCACGTCTCTTGCGATCCGCGCACGGTGCAGCCCTTCTCGCCAGCGCGAATCTCGCCGATGCGGTGGACGGTCTCGCCCGCCTCACGCAACGCCGCACTCACCGCGTCCACATCGGCGGGCGCCACGACCACGGCCATGCCGATGCCGCAATTGAACGTGCGCGCCATTTCGCCCGGCTCGATATTGCCCTGCGCCTGAAGGAAAGCCATCAGCCGCGGCTGCGCCCAAAGATCCGCATCGATATGCGCGTGCAGGCCGGCGGGCAGAATCCGCGGGATGTTCTCCAGCAGGCCGCCGCCGGTGATGTGCGCCATCGCATGGACGAGGCCCTGGCGGACCAGCGGCAGCAGCGGCTTCACATAGATCCGGGTCGGCGCCATCAGCGCGTCGATGAGCAGCACTTCCTGATCGAACAGAGCAGGGCGGTCCAGCTTCCAGCCCTTGTCCGCCGCTAGGCGCCGCACCAGCGAATAGCCGTTGGAGTGGACGCCCGAGGAGGCGAGGCCCAGAATTACGTCGCCCTCGGCCACCTTGTCGGCGGTCAGCACTTCGTTGCGCTCGACCGCACCGACGCAGAAACCGGCGAGATCATAATCGCCATCTGCATACATGCCGGGCATTTCCGCCGTCTCGCCGCCGATCAGCGCGCAGCCGGCCTGCTTGCAGCCCTCGGCAATGCCCGCGATCACGCGTTCCGCCACGCCATTATCAAGGCGCCCGGTCGCAAAATAGTCGAGGAAGAAGAGCGGCTCGGCGCCTTGCACGATAAGGTCGTTGGCGCACATGGCCACCAGATCGATACCCACCGTATCGTGCTTGCCGCTGTCGATGGCGAGCTTCAGCTTCGTGCCGACGCCGTCATTCGCCGCGACGAGCAGCGGATCGGTGAAGCCGGCAGCCTTGAGGTCGAAGAAGCCGCCGAATCCGCCCAGATCGGCATTCGCCCCCGGTCGCCGGGTCGCACGGGCGAGCGGAGCAATGGCGCGAACGAGCGCATTTCCGGCGGCAATGTCCACGCCGGCCTGCGCATAGGTGTAGCCCTTGGGCTGGTTGTGCTTGGAGTCCATGCGTGGCCCTTACCAAATCGGGCTTGGTTTTCCAGAACAATGCCGCCAAAAGGGCGCCGTGACGCTCTCTCTGCCATCCTTGCGCCCCATTCACTTCGTGTTCGCGCTGGTTCTGGCGGCCTTTGCGGCTGTGCTGGTCGCGCAGATCGAGGGTGAGCGGGGCATTGCGCCGCTGGCCTCGCAGGGCGATTTCGAGGTGAAGGATATTCGCGTCGATGTCGCCGGGCCCAATGCCGATGCGGCGCGGGCGACCGGGTGGCGGTTGGCCCAGCGCCTCGCCTGGCAATCGCTGTGGAAGCGGACGCATGGCGGCAATGGCCCTGCGCTTGGGGACAGCGTGCTGGATGGGCTGGTGTCCGGCATTGAGGTGCAGCAGGAGCAGATCGGCCCCAATCGCTATATCGCCACGCTCTCGGTGATGTTCGATCGAGCTAGGGCCGGGCAGGCGCTTGGCGTTTCCGGGCAGATTCGCCGCTCGCCGCCCTTGCTGGTGATCCCGGTTCTCTGGGACTCGGGTACGCCGATGACCTTCGAGCGGGTGACGCCCTGGCAGAAGGCGTGGGCGGAATTCCGCATTTCCGACAGCCCGATCGATTATGTGCGCACCGCTGGCGACGGCCCGGATTCGCTGCTGCTCAATCCCGGTCAGACCGGCCGGCGCGGGCGGAACTGGTGGCGTATCCTCCTCGATCTCTATGGGGCGGCGGATGTGATCATGCCGATCGCGCGGATCGAGCGCAGCTTTCCCGGCGGGCCGATCACCGGCCATTTCAGCGCGCGCTATGGACCGGACAACAGTTTTATCGGGGATTTCACCCTGCGCGCTGCCACGCCCGCCGACCTGCCCAAGATGATGAGCGATGCCGTCGCCCGGATCGACCAGCTTTACGCCGGCGCGCTGGCGGACGGCACCTTGCGGCTCGACCCCTCGCTGGTGATCGAGGAGCCGGTCAACGCGGTCGAGATCGAGAATGCGGTTGGGCTGGAGGCGATCCTCGGTGTCCTGCCGGCCGATACGCCCGGTGCCGCCTCGTTCAGCGTTCAGATCGAGACGCCCACCACGGCCTCGGTCGGGGAAGCGCAGGCGATGCTGCGGGGTATTCCGGGGGTCAGCGCGGCCTCGACCTCAAGCCTGGCACTCGGCGGCACGTCTGTCATGCAGGTCGGCTTCAGCGGCACGATCGAGCAATTGCGCGCGCAGCTTGAAGGACGGGGATATTCGGTCGCCGTATCTGGCAACACGCTGCGGATCGCCCGTCGGAGCGCAAGTCCACCAGCCGGCGGAGGCGGGGGCGGGCAATGACCCAGTTGCCGCTGCCCATCGGCTGGTCGCGGCATGGCGGAGCGGAAAGTCTGCTGGTCCACGCTGCCAATGCCGACGCGCTCGCGCTGGTGCGCGACTGGCAGCGCTGGCCCTCGCCCTGCACATTGCTTGTCGGCCCATCCCGGTCCGGTCGTTCGCTCATCGCGGAGGTGTTTCTGCGCGAAAGCGGCGGCGTGCTGGTCGATGATGCCGACCGCGCCGATGAGACCCACCTGTTCCACCTCTGGAACGAGGCGCGCGATTCGGGCCGGCCGCTGCTGATGGTCGCCACCGAGGCGCCGCCGACATGGACGATTGCGCTGCCCGATCTGCGCACGCGCCTCGCCACCGCCGCCGTCGCGCGTATCCTCCCGCCGGACGAAGCCGTTACCGCAGCGCTGATCGCTCATGGGCTCGAGCAGGCAGGTTCGGCCTTCGCCCCGGACCTCCCGGATTTTCTCGCCCGCCGCACCGCGCGCTGTTATGCCGCGATCGATGGCGTGGTCGCGGAGCTGAACGCGCTGTCTCTGGCGCGTGGGCAGAAACTCTCGGTTGCGCTGGCGCGGCAAGCGCTCCGTAACAATGCGCTGCTAGACGGAGCGGATGAGACCGCACCGCATGAGGGAACCCATTGACCGTGTCTGAAGCCGATCCCACTTCTTCGATCACGGGCGCGGGCGCCGCAAACGGGGCGCGCTACTTCAACCGGGAGCTGTCCTGGCTCAATTTCAATCAGCGCGTGCTGGAGGAAGCCTGCAATCCGGCGCATCCGCTGCTGGAGCGGCTGCGCTTTCTCTCCATCTCCGGCAGCAACCTCGATGAGTTTTTCATGGTCCGGGTGGCCGGTCTCAAGGGCCAGCAGCTCCAGGGCGTCGAAATGCGCTCGGTCGATGGGCTGACCCCGGCCCAGCAGTTGGAGGCGATCGGCGACCGGGCCGAGGCGCTGATGTCCGCCCAGCAGGTCGTCTGGCATGATCTTCATGCCGCGTTGCGCAGCGCGCATATCAGCGTGATCGGCCCCGAACCGGTGGATGCCCGCGCGGACAGCTGGATGCGCCAGCATTTCCTCGAGCAGATCTTCCCGATCCTCACGCCCCAGGCGCTCGATCCCGCCCACCCGTTCCCGTTCATTCCCAATAAGGGCCTCAGCCTGTTCTTCGACCTGCTGCGCGAATCGGACAAGGAGGTGGTGCAGGAGCTGGTGATTCTGCCGGCCACGCTGCCGCGCTTCATCCGCGTACCGGGCAAGAACGCGCGCTACATCGCCATCGAGGCGCTGGTGCGGCGCTATTCGGCCTTGCTCTTCCCCGGCTTCATCGTGCGAGACAGCGGCCTGTTCCGCATCCTGCGCGATAGCGACATCGAGATCGAGGAAGAGGCCGAGGATCTCGTCCGTTATTATCGCAGCGCCATCAAGCAGCGCCGGCGCGGCCGGATCATCCGCGTGGAAATCGAGAGCGGGGTGGCCGAGCCGGTCGAAACCAAGCTGCAGACGATGATGCAGGGCCATGAGGCCATGGTCGTGGATATCGATGGCTTCATGGGTATCGCCGATCTGGCCGAGGTGGTCGAGGAAGACCGGCCGGACCTCAAATTCCCGGCTTATGCTCCCCGCTTCCCCGAGCGTATCCGCGAATATGGCGGCGATTGCTTCGCCGCGATTCGCGCCAAGGACATCGTCGTCCACCACCCCTATGAGAGCTTCGATGTCGTCATCGCCTTCCTCAAGCAGGCGGCGGACGATCCCGATGTGGTGGCGATCAAGCAGACCCTCTACCGCGCGGGCAAGCAGAGCGCGATCATCCGCGCGCTGATCGACGCGGCCGAGGCGGGCAAGTCCGTCACGGCGGTGGTCGAGCTGAAGGCGCGGTTCGACGAGGAACAGAACCTGCTCTGGGCCGCGCAACTGGAGCGCGCCGGTGTGCAGGTCGTCTACGGTTTCATCGACTGGAAGACCCACGCCAAGATTTCCATGGTCGTGCGGCGCGAGGGCAACGGCTTTCGCACCTACTGCCATTTCGGTACCGGCAATTACCACCCGATCACCGCGCGGATTTATACGGACCTATCCTTTTTCACCGCCGATCCCCGGGCCGGGCGCGATGCCGCCGCCGTGTTCAATTACATCACCGGCTATGTCGAGCCGCAGCATATGGAGATGATCACGCTCTCGCCGCTGCACATGCGCGACAAGCTCGCGGCGCTGATCGAAGCGGAAATTGAGCATGCCCGCGCTGGCCGCCCCGCGACCATCTGGGCGAAGATGAACAGCCTGGTGGACCCCGCGATCATCGAGCAGCTTTATGCCGCCAGCAATGCGGGCGTGAAGGTGGAACTGATCGTGCGCGGCATCTGCTGCCTGCGGCCCGGCGTACCGGGCATGTCAGAGAATATCTCGGTAAAGTCGGTGATCGGGCGGTTCCTGGAACACAGCCGCATTTGGGCCTTTGGCAATGGCAAGTCCCTGCCCAATAATAGCGCCAGGCTGTTCATCAGCTCGGCGGACTGGATGCCACGCAATTTCGACCGGCGGGTCGAGTATATGCTGCCGATCGAGAACCCGACCGTCCATGATCAGGTGCTCGATCAAGTGCTGGTGGCCAATCTGCTCGATGATGAGCAAAGCTGGGCGCTGGGCAGCGATGGCAGCTACACACGCCTCAAACCGGGGAAGAAGCCGTTCAACCTGCATCATTATTTCATGACCAATCCGTCCCTCTCCGGTCGCGGTGCCTCGCGGCGCTCCGCCCGCGCGGTGCCAAAGCTCTCGCTCTCCGAGCGTGGCTGAGGGGAGGGGTTCGGCCATGACCCTGCTGGATCGCACGACGCGCCGCTCGATGAAGGCGACGCTCAACGGCCCGCATTTCCGCCGCACCGCGATTATCGACATCGGCTCCAACAGCGTCCGCCTCGTCGTCTATGATGGGCCACGGCGCATTCCCTTCGTGCTGTTCAACGAGAAGGTGCTGGCGGGCCTGGGCGCGGAGATCGGCACATCCGGGCGGATCGGCGCGGCGGCGATGGAGCGCGGGCTGGTGGCGCTGGAGCGCTTCGCGCGGCTGTGCGTGGAGATGGAGGTGGACCAGATCACCTGCGTCGCCACCGCTGCCGTGCGCGATGCGTCCAACCGGGATACCTTCATCGAACGCGCGGCAGAGATCGGCCTGGAGGTCCGCGTGCTGAGCGGTCAGGAGGAAGGGCTGGCCTCTGCCCACGGGCTGCTCTCCGGCATGCCGCGTGCGGACGGGATCATGGGCGATCTGGGCGGCGGCAGTCTCGAACTGGTGCGCGTGCGGCCCGAGGGCGTGGAGATGCCCGTTTCCCTGCCGCTCGGCATTTTTCGAATCGGTGACGTCCGCGCGCGGGGACGCAAGGGGCTGGTCCAGCATCTCGATGGGCTGCTCGATGCGCAGGGTCTCGGCGACATCGAGCAGGGCCTGCCCTTCTATCTGATCGGCGGCAGCTGGCGCGCGCTGGCGCGGCTGGACATGCACCTCACCAATTATTCGCTGCCGATCCTGCATCATTACGAAATGACGCCGGATCGCCCGGCCGAACTGCTCAAATGGCTGGAAAGCGCGCAAAAGGCGGACCTCAAGGCGGTCGGCGTCTCCAGCGCGCGTTTTCCCACGCTGCCGGATGCCGCGCATCTGCTGTGCGCGGTGGTGGAACGGCTGCGCTCTGCCCATCTCACCGTCTCAGCCTTCGGGCTGCGGGAAGGGCTGCTCTACGAGAGCTTGCCGCGCGATATGGCGAATCAGGACCCGCTCCTCGTCGCCGCCCGCATCGAGGGTGAGGCGCAGGGGCGCTTTGTCGGCCATGGCGACACGATCAGTGGCTGGATCGCGCCGTTGTTCCACGACGATCCGCCGGAATGGGCGCGCATCCGCTTCGCGGCCTGTCTGCTGGCGGATGTCGGCTGGCGCGCCAATCCCGAGTTTCGCGCGGAGCGCGGCATGGAATTCGCCTTGCAGGGCAATTGGGTCGGCGTGAATGCCGCCGAGCGCGCGGCGCTGGGGCAGGCGCTGCACGCGAATTTCGGTGGCGGCACCAACATTCCCGCGCTGCTCGCAGGCCTTGCTCCCGAGCCGCTGCTGCGCCGCGCGATCCAGTGGGGCCTTGCCATCCGCCTGTGCCAGCGCCTCTCCGGCGGCGCGGAAGGGCCGCTGGTCGGCTCCTCGCTCGACGTGCGCGACGGCACGGTCATCCTGCGCCTCGACCCGGAACATGCGGCACTCGCCGGCGAATCCATCGACCGCCGCCTCCGCCAGCTCGGCCAGGCCATGGGCATGGGCTATCTGCTCGATGCCTGACGTGGGCGGTTTGGGGTGTCTTCCAAACCCTCTCCCCTTGAGGGAGAGGGATGCGCAGACTTGGCAGCTTGCTGCCTAGCCGAAGCTGGGAGAGGGGTGTCGATCCGGAGGATCGAGCGGATCTGAGATCCGCACCCCTCATCCAACTGCGCCTAGCCGCCTCACGGCGACAAGGCTCCGTATCCTTCTCCCTCAAGGGGAGAAGAAGGGCTCGCATGACGTCGCGTCCGGACAGTCCGCCATCAGCACGGCTCTACAATGTCGCGCCCGCGAATTTCCCACTCGGCCCAACCGCCCGTCACCCGCAGTTCACCCGCTCGATCATCATCGCGTCATCGTAACTGATGTTCAGCCGGTCCTCGCGATAGTCCATCGTCATGGCGGAGCGCGGCGGGCCCCAGCGTAGGGTGCGGGCGCCGGATTTGGCGAGGAGGTCGGCGCCCAGAGTCGCGGTTGCGCGCTGGCCGATGGCGCTTTGCAGCCCGTCCGCCGAACAGGCGCCATTGCCGGCAAGCGGCGGTTCGCCGATGCTGGTCGTGGCGGTGGCGCAGGCTGTCAGCGGGGCAAGAGCGAGAAGGGGAGCGATCATGCGCATGGGCCGGGCCTTTCCTCAAAAGGCCAAGCTAGCATGCGCGCTTGCGCCGGTCATCCGGCAGGCGATCAGTCGTTGGGCTCGGCCAGCTTTTCCGTGCGGGTCATCAGCAGCTTGCCGTCGCGCACCGCGAAGGCCATGCGGCCTTCCACCAGATCCAGCGCGTCGCGGCCGAATTGCTCGAACCGCCAGCCTTCCAGAATCGGCAGGTTGGTCCGCACGCCGGCTGCCAGCATCTCCAGATCGTCGGCGCGGGCGAGCAGGCGCGAGGCAACGTTGATCTCGCGCGAGCGGATCTTGAGCAGCAGCTTGAGCAGATCGGCGACCAGCGCGCCCTCCTTGCCAAGGCCAGGCCGACCCGGATCGCGCTCAGGCATTTCGTCGCGGGGCAGGGGGCCGGCATTCTCCACCGCCGCCATCAGCCGCGCGCCGATGTCATTGCCCTTCCAGCTTGCCGAAAGCCCACGCACCTTGCCCAGATCCTCCTGCTTGCGCGGCGGATGGGAGGCGATGTCGGCCAGCGTCTCGTCCTTGACGATGCGCCCGCGCGGCAGGTTCTTGTCCTTGGCCTCGGTCTCGCGCCATGCGGCGAGCGCCTTCAGGCGCCCGAGAACATCGGCCTTGCGGCTGGAAATGCGCACGCGCTTCCACGCCTCGGCCGGATTGACCTCATAATTGCCGGGATCGGCAAGACGCTCCATTTCCTGATTGAGCCACACGCCGCGCCCTGTCTTGCGCAGTTCCTCCAGCATCATCGGGAAGATCGCGGCGAGATGGGTAACGTCGCCGATCGCATAATCGATCTGCCGCTTGTCCAGCGGACGGCGCGCCCAGTCGGTGAACCGCGCGCCCTTGTCCAGATGGATGCCCAGCCAGCTGTCGACCAGATTGCTGTAGCCGATCTGTTCGCCCTGGCTTAGCGCCATGCTGGCGATCTGCGTGTCGAACAGCGGGTGCGGCGTCTTGCCGGTCAGGTTGAAGACGATCTCGATGTCCTGCCCGCCGGCGTGGAAGACCTTGAGCACATCCTCATTGTTCACCAGCAGGTCGAGCAGCGGGCTCATGTCCAGCCCGGGTGCCTTTGGGTCGATCGCCGCGGCTTCCTTCCCATCGGAGATCTGGAAGAGGCACAGCTCCGGCCAATAGGTGTTCTCGCGCATGAACTCGGTATCCACGGCGACAAAGTCGGCCTTGGACAACCGCTCGCACAGCGCGGCGAGGGAAGAGCTGTCAGTGATCAATGGATGGATTTGCATATGGCAGGTGATCTTATTATTGGCCGGTCCTCGGATTGGGGGCCGGCGGCACGCTTGAGCGTGTCACCATATCCCCCACAAGTCGTCTTTGTCATCCAATTGGCGCCCTCGCAATGAGGCGCGTGAAAATAAAAGGCCGTTAGACCATGCACGCCTATCGCACGCACACCTGCGGGGAGCTCCGCGCCGCCAATGCCGGCGAGACTGTTCGGCTGTCCGGCTGGGTCCACCGCAAGCGCGATCATGGCGATCTGGTGTTCATCGACCTGCGCGACCATTATGGCATGGTGCAGATCGTCACTGAGGTCAGCGGCCCGGTGTTCGATGTGATCGAGAGCCTGAAGGCCGAGAGCGTTGTCACCATCACCGGCACGGTCGTGGCGCGCGCCAAGGAAGCCGTGAACCCGAACTTGCCGACCGGCGAGGTCGAGGTGCGGGCGGCAGAGGCCGTCGTGCTCTCCGCCGCGCAGGAGCTGCCGCTCCCGGTGGCGGGTGAGCAGGAATATCCCGAGGATATCCGCCTGCGCTATCGCTTCCTCGATCTGCGCCGCGAGACGTTGCACGCCAACATCGTCAAGCGCACAAAGATCATCTCGGATATGCGCCGCCGCATGGAAGGCGCGGGCTTTACCGAATATTCGACCCCCATCCTCACGGCGTCCTCGCCGGAGGGCGCGCGCGACTTCCTCGTGCCCAGCCGCATTCATGCCGGCAAGTTCTACGCGCTGCCGCAGGCGCCGCAGCAGTATAAGCAGTTGCTGATGGTCGCGGGCTTCGATCGCTATTTCCAGATCGCGCCCTGCTTCCGCGATGAAGACCCGCGCGCCGACCGCCTGCCGGGCGAGTTCTACCAGCTCGATCTGGAGATGAGCTTCGTCACGCAGGAAGATGTGTGGAACACCATGGAGCCGGTGATCGCGCAGGTCTTCGAGACCTTTGCCGATGGCAAGCCGGTGACGCCGGCCGGCAGCTTCCCGCGCATCCCTTATGCCGAAGCCATGCTGAAATATGGCAGCGACAAGCCGGACCTGCGCAACCCGATCATCATCACCGATGTGACCGATCATTTCGTCGGCTCGGGCTTTGGCATCTTCGCGAGCATCGTCGAGAGCGGCGGCGTCATCCGCGCCATTCCGGCGCCCGGTGCCGGTGCTGGCAGCCGCAAGTTCTTCGATGAGATGAACAACTGGTCGCGCTCGGAAGGTTTCTCGGGCCTTGGCTATATCAACATCAAGGATGGCGAGCCGGGCGGCCCCATCGCCAAGAATCATGGCCCGGAGGCCACCGCCAAGCTGATCGAAGCGCTCGGCCTTGGTCCCAATGACGGCGTGTTCTTCGCTGCCGGCAAGGAGGCGCAAGCCGCCAAGCTCGCCGGTCTTGCCCGCATCCGCGTCGGCGAGCAGCTTGACCTGATCGACAAGGACCGCTTCGACCTGTGCTGGATCGTGGACTTTCCGTTCTACGAATATGACGAGGACTCCAAGAGCCTGGACTTCGCGCACAACCCCTTCTCCATGCCGCAGGGCGGGATGGAGGCGCTGGACGGGCCCGATCCGCTTTTGATCAAGGCCTTCCAGTACGACATGGTCTGCAACGGCTTCGAGATCGCGTCCGGCTCGATCCGCAACCAGTCGCCCGAGCTGATGGTCAAGGCCTTCGAGAAGGTTGGCCTGAGCAAGCAGGATGTGGAAGATCGCTTCGGCGGCCTCTACCGGGCTTTCCAATATGGCGCGCCGCCGCACGGTGGCATGGCCGCTGGCGTGGACCGCATCGTGATGCTGCTCTGTGGCGCTGTGAACCTGCGCGAGATCACGCTGTTCCCGATGAACCAGCGCGCCGAGGATCTGCTCATGGGCGCGCCCTCCAACGCGGAGCTCAAGCAGCTGCGCGAACTGCACATCCGCGTCGTCGAGCCGCAAAAGAGCTGAACTCTCGACAATGGCTGGCCGCACGATAGGGTGCGGCCATGACCATCAAGCTCTCCGATTATGAGAAGGGCGCCGATTTCGACGGCGACTTCGACAAGGCGCTGCTCAAGCTCCAGAAGCGGCTGGAGAAGATCCAGGTCGCCCACATCATCCACAAGCGCCGCAGCGTGGTGATGCTGGAAGGATGGGATGCCGCGGGCAAGGGCGGCATCATCAAGCGAATGACGTCGCTGCTCGATCCGCGCTATTTCCGGGTCTGGCCCATCGGCGCGCCGACCCCGGAGGAACTGGGGCGCCACTTCCTCTGGCGCTTCTGGACGAAACTGCCGGAAGACAGGCACATCGCGATCTTCGATCGAAGCTGGTACGGGCGCGTGCTGGTCGAGCGGGTGGAGGGCTTCTGCACAAAAGCCGAGTGGAAGCGCGGCTATGACGAGATCAATGCGTTCGAGGCGCAGCAGATCGATAGCGGCACCGCGATCGTGAAGCTGTTCGTCCACATCACGCAGAAGGAGCAGGACAAACAGCTTGCCCAGCGGCTGGACGATCCCTTCAAGCGCTGGAAGACGGGCACGGAGGATTATCGCAATCGCGACAAGCGGGCCGATTATCTCGATGCCATCAAGGACATGTTCGCCAAGACCGACACCAAGCAGGCGCCCTGGCAGGTGATCGATGGCAATGATCGCAAGGCTGCGCGGATCGCGGCGCTCACCTGCATCGCCGACCGGCTGGAAAAGCATGTCTCGATGGAGATGCCGGACGTCGATCCCGCCGTCGTGAAACTGGCGCATGAGGCATTCGGCTATCAGCCCGAGGACTGAGGCGGCTCAGTCCTGATCCATGAGGCTGCGATACATGACGAGCGCATCGACATAACCATGGACCGGGTGGTGAAACGCGCCGGGGAGCGCCCCAACCACGCTAAACCCCATATGCTGCCATAGGCGCACGGCGCGGATGTTCGTGGAAATCACCAGATTAAACTGCATCGCGCGGAAGCCCTGCGCGGCGGCCGTCTGCAGCGAGTGGCGGCACAGCGCCTGTGCAATGCCTTTCCCACGCTGGTCGGCCCGGACGATATAGCCGGCATTGGCGACATGGGCGGCCGGGCCGGTCGAATTTGCGCGCAAGGTGTAGCTGCCCACGATGCCGGCGTCGGATGTTGCGACGAACACCTGCTTGTCCGGCGCGGTCCAGTAGGCGTGGGCACCCGCCTCATCCAGATCGCGGGCGAGGGGAAAGGTCGCCCCCTCGCGGATGACCGGCTCGAAAACGGTCCAGATGCCCGGCCAGTCGGCGGCCGAGGCGGGGCGGATGTCCATCATGGCGGGGCGCTCAGTCCTGCGCGGCCGGGGCGTAGCGCATCGTGCCGTCGCGCCAGTGGAGAACCAGCTTGTCGTCCTCGCGAGTCACCAGCGTATCGTGGAAAGCGGCAACGCCCATGTCATTGGGGGTCAGAATGATGTGGACGCGAAGATGCTCCTGCGCGGGCAGAGGGATCACCTCGGATTTGGTGCCGAAAAACACTTCGGAGACTTGAATCGAGCGTGGACGGCGCTCGCCCAGATCGCGGGTCCAGCCGTCGCTTTGGGTGTAGTCGGCGATGGTGTTGCCATCGTCGAGGGTGAGCTCAAAATCGACGGCGGGTACGCTCGCTCCATTGGGCCAGGTGACCAGCAGGGTGAACGCCTCGTTTCCGTTGCTGGCTACATCGGCGAGCGCAAAGGCTGCCGGCTTGGGGGTCGGCTCGGTGGTGAGGCGCAGGGTGCCGTCATCCCCGCATTCCCAGCGCCCCGCTGCCGACTCATCGACCGCTCCGGCGGTGAACATGTAGCGAAAGCGGCCGTCCGGGCCGATTACCAGTGCCGATGCTGCATCCGGCCCGGCATCGGCCATGAACAGTCCCGTCGGGCAATCTGCAGCCCATGCCCCCGACGCCGAGCCGGCCAGCAGCGCAATCCCCAGCAAGGCCGTCCGCGCGATCATTGCGGATAGCTGATGGCGAGGATTTCCCATTCCTTGCTGCCGCCCGGCAGGTCGACGCGGCGCAGGTCGCCCACGGCGGCCCCTCGCAGGGCGCGCGCCAGCGGCGTATCCCAGCCGATCCGAGCCGCGCTTGCATCCGCCTCATCATTGCCGACGATGGTGACGCTGCGCTGATTGTCCTCCTCATCGGCGAGCGTGACGGTGGCGCCGAAGAAGATGCGGCTCTTGTCCGGCTGTTGCGCGGGTTCGACGATCTTGGCGAGCTTCATCCGCTGCGCCAGCCATTTCAGGCGGCGGTCGATTTCCCGCATCCGCTTGCGGCCATAGAGATAGTCGCCATTCTCGCTGCGGTCGCCATTGCCTGCGGCCCAGCTGACGATCTCCACGATCTTGGGCCGTTCTTCCCCGAGAAGCTGGTCATATTCGGCGCGCAGCGCGGCAAAACCGCCCGGCGTGATGTAGTTCGGCCGAGGAAGCGCGCTCATTTGCCCCGGCGTTTCGGCCGCTTGCTGGCATACATCAGGGCTGCGGCGAGCGCTGCCGATCCGATGCCGACGCCGGCCCAGAAGGCCTTGGTCCCGCGCCTTTCGTCGGTCTCGGCGGCGTCGGCAGGCCCGGAAATCGGCATCGATGCGGGCGCGGAACTCGTCTCTCTTTCAGTCATGATCTCTATTCTGTTCTGGGTCGAAAGGTCGGATTAGCTGGATGCGGGCGGGCCTCAGCCGGGCAAGGACTTGCCCAGGAACCGGCTGAGCGGCGCCAGGTCGGCGGTGCTCTGCACGGGGCTTAGCATGTCATAGATCACTGCATTCTCCAGCACGCGCTGCACATAGTTGCGCGTTTCGAAAATGGGAATGTCCTCGATCCACTGGACCATGTCCACGCCGGGCAGACGCGGGTCGCCATTGGATTGCAGCCAGCGGTTCACCCGGCCCATGCCGCCATTATAGGCTGCGATGGCGAGCGGGTAGCTGCCGTTGTAGTAGCGCAGCAGCTGCTGGAAATAGGCACTGCCAAGCTGCACGTTATAGTTGGGATCGTAGAGCGAGCTCTGGTTGAAGCTCATGCCGATCTTGCCGGCGACTTCGCGCGCGGTGGAGGGCAGCAGCTGCATCAGTCCATGCGCGTTGGCGTGGGACACGATGGCCCGGTCGAACTGGCTTTCCTGGCGGGTGATGGCGTGGATCATCGTCCAGTTCGATCGGTCGCTCAGCGGCACGTTCATGCGGGGGAAGCTGTAGTCGGGCGCGGCGCTCAGGCCGTTGCGGCCGGCGCTGCGTGCGGCCATGACGCCCAAATCCGGGCGGCCGAGGACTTGCGCCAGTTCGCCGGCAAGCGCCAGCTCCGTGTCCGTCTGCGCATTGTCGGCAATGGCGCGGATGAACAGCGATTGGTCGCGGGTCTGCCCGTTGCGCCCGAGCAGGCTGGCGGCGCGCACTACCGGCCGCGCCATGAAGGCGGCGCGCTCGCTGGCGCTGGGGCGCACGGCACTGGCGAGCGCATCGGGATTGACTCGGCGCTTGAGGCGCTCGAGCGCGAGCTGGCCATAATATTGATCGGGGTAGCTACTGGCCTTCTCGAAATGCGCGGTCGCCTGCGACTGGCGACCAGCAGCCAGTGCGGCGCGCCCTGCCCAATAATGGCCCTTGGAGCTGGTCTGGCCGGATTTGGCGCCATTGGCATAGCGGTCGAACATCGCCTCGGCATCGGCAGGGCGGTTCAGCTTGTTGAGCGCGATCATCCCCGCCAGCCATGTCAGACTGGTATAATCGTCGCGCACGCCGAGCGACTGCGCACTGATGTCCGTCCCGCGCGGGAAGGCATCGTCGACCTTGGAAGCGATAGCGAAGGCGGTGCTGAACTGATTGTCATTGTTCGCGGCGCGGGCCTGCGCCAGCAGCACCTCATACCATTTTTCCGGGTCGGTCGGGCGCTGCATCAGCGCCGTGCGGTTGCCGAGCAGGCTGCGCGCCGCAGCAAGGTCGCCATTGTCGGTCAGCCAGCGTGCCTTGTCGGCCAGATAGCCGGCGTCCAGCATCCCCACGGGATCGGCCGGACCCATGAGGGCCGCAGCATTGGGCGATTTGCGCTGGAAGGCGATCCGCGCGGCGACAACCGCCTGGCGGGTCACCGGCACGGAGGCGAGCAGGCGTTCGGCGATCTCCGGGCGGCGTTGCCACAAAGCTGAATCCGCGCGCCGCAAATGATCTTCCGGTGTGAGGGCGGATGCGAACTGCATCCGCAGCCGGTCCTCCCATTTGGCGTCCATGGCGCCAGACGCCCAAGCGTCCCGCGCCATTTTCTGCGCCTCGCTTTGCTTGCCCATCCGCGCCACTGTCAGTGCATGAATGGCCTTGGCCTGAGCGGAGCGTGCCGGATATTTCGCGAAGAAGGCGAGAATGACCGACGGCTCGTTGACGTCCGCATCCACCCGGCGCTCGGCATAGGAGCGCAGCTTGGATTCCTCGGGCCAGCCGGGATTGGCGAGCAGGAAGTTGGCGTAGACCGAGAAATCGTGGCTGTCGCTGGAGGCAATGCGGCGCCAGTTCTCAATCGCATCGCGGGTGCGCGCTTCGTCATTGGCGCCAGCGGCGAGGCGCTCCTGAACGGCCTGCCAAGTGACGGTCGGCGTGCTCTGCGAGGACGAAGCGGTCGTCGCTGCCGAGGCCATGGCCGCAACAAGAACGACAGCAGATAAGCGAAGGTCTTTTCCCATGGGAAGCATTATGGCAGAGCCTCGATGATCGAACGGTGAACGGGCGCGTGCATTTGCCCCACTATGCCTGTCCGAGCGCGCGCTTTGAAGGAGTTTTTTCATATGTTTTCCGGCTCGATTCCGGCACTGATCACCCCGTTTCGCAATGATCGGCTGGATGAGGACGCATTCCGCAGCTTCGTGGACTGGCAAATCGAGGAGGGATCGAGCGCCCTCGTGCCGTGCGGAACGACCGGTGAAAGCGCCACGATGACCATCGAGGAGCATAATCGCGTGGTGCGCATCTGCGTGGAGCAGGCGGCCGGGCGCGTGCCGGTGATTGCCGGCGCCGGCTCCAACGATACGCGGATCGCGCTGGAGCACATGTTCGCGGCACAGGCCGCCGGTGCCGATGCCGCGCTCGTGGTCGCGCCTTATTATAACAAGCCGAGCCAGGAGGGGCTGTACCAGCATTTCGCCTATCTGGCCTCGCGCTGCGATCTGCCCATCGTGCTCTACAATATTCCGGGCCGCTCCATCGTGGATATCGGCGTGCCGGTGCTGCACCGGCTGGTCGAGGAATTCCCGAGCATCGTGGGCCTTAAGGATGCGACCGGGAATATCGGCCGGGTGACCGCCCAGCGCCTCGCCTGCGGGGCGGACTGGTGCCAGCTTTCCGGCAATGACGAGACGGCGCTGGCGTTCAACGCCATGGGTGGCCGGGGCTGCATTTCGGTGACGGCCAATGTCGCGCCGCGCCTGTGCGCCGATTTCCAGAATGCCTGCCTTGAGGATCGCTGGAAGGATGCGCTGGCGTTGCAGGACCGGCTCTATCCGCTTCACGATGCGCTCTTCACCGATTCTTCACCGGGGCCCATCAAATATGCGCTCTCGCGGGTGCGACCGGAGATGCCGTGCGAGCTGCGGCTGCCGATAACATGGCCATCAGGTGCCTCGCGTGCGACGGTAGACCGCGCTCTTGAGATCGCGGGGCTGGTTTAGGCCGGTCACATCGCCTAAATCTGGCGCTCATTACAGAAAGATTCCGATGGCTCGCCCGCGCCCTGCGACATTCAACAAGGTCAAGACCGTGGCCGAGAACCGGCGCGCCCGTTTCGATTACGCGATTGAGGACGTTTACGAAGCGGGCATCATGCTGCGCGGGACCGAGGTGAAATCGCTGCGCTTTGGCGATGGCTCGATCACCGAGAGCTATGCCGAGGTGAAGGACGACGAGATCTGGCTGATCAACAGCAACATCCCCGAGTTCAGCCACGGCAACCGCTTCAATCATGAGCCCAAGCGCCCCCGCAAGCTGCTGCTGCGCGAGCGGGAGATCGCCAAGCTGCACGGCGCCGTCGCCCGGCAGGGCATGACGCTGGTGCCGTTGAGCGTCTATTTCAACGAGCGCGGCAAGGCCAAGGTCGAGCTGGCGCTGGCCAAGGGCAAGAACGTCCGCGACAAGCGCGAGACCGCCAAGGAGCGCGACTGGAAGCGCGAGCAGGGCCGCATCATGCGGGAGCGGGGCTGATGCCCAAGCGCCGGCTGATCAAGGCCTTCCGCGCGTCCATGCCCAGCCGGGAGAGCCTGGCGGAAAACCGGTTCGTCAAGCCGGTGGCGCATCGCGTGCTGGCCCCCGAGCTGTGGCGCTTCACCCGCAGGTCCGTGCCGCGCGGCGTGGCGTTGGGCTTGCTCGTCGGCATCTTCCTGCTGATCCCCGGGCTGCAGATTGCCGGCGCGGCGCTGCTGGCGCTGCCGTTCCGGGCGAATGTGCCGCTGGCCGCTGCGATGACCTTCCTGTCCAATCCCGCGACGACGCCCTTCATCCTCGCCGCATCCTATTATGTCGGCGCGACCATGTTGGGGCGGTCCGGCGATGTCAGCCAGGTGATGGCGCTCATTCATCACGAGGCGGGGCTGGCGGAATGGACGGCCTGGCTGCTGTCATCGACAGCACCGGTGCTGCTGTTCGGCCTGCTCGTCGTGTCGGTCGTCTCGGCCGCTATCGGCTATTTTGTTTCCTCCTGGCTGTGGAAGAGCCGCATCGGGCGGAAATGGCGCGGGCGTCAGGCGGGGCGCTCGGAAAGCGCTGAGACCGGAGGCGACGGAATTTTGCCGCTGGGAGGGCAGACTTCGTGAGCGATGGGGGAGCGAATGCGCGCAATGGCGATTTGCTCAATCTGACGGCAAATCAACCGCGCTTCCCCATGCTGCTGCTCGTCGCGCTGGTCGCGCTGCTGGCGGGCGCGCCGCTGTTATGGCTGTTCGCCGATCCTGCCGTGGGCGCCGTGTTCGGGGCGTCCGTGCTTGCGGTGTCCGCGCTGCTCTGGGTGACGCAGCGCAGCCTCGCGCCGGTCGTGCCGGCTACGCCTGCAGACCCGGACTGGACGCTGATCCGCGCGGCGGCAAATGCAGCCGGTTGCGCCATCGCCCTGACCGACCGGACGGGCCGCATGGTGTGCGCCAATGATCATTATGGCGACTGGTTCGGTGGCTATCCCGCGCCTGCCGAGATCGACATTTCCCCGAGCGATCTGAACCGCGTGGCACAGGCCGGGCAGGCAGCTTGGCGCGAGGGCGAAATCACCGTGCGCGGCGTATTGCGCGGCAGTCTCCATCTCGATCTGCAGGTGACGCGCACCGGACGGGCGGATGACTATCTGCTCTGGCGTTTCGAGAGCGTCCAGCAGGCCAGCATCGTCGATGATTTCGGTCGCATCATGGCCGGCGAGGCGGGCGAGCGCCTGTCCGATTCCGGCGTGATGTGCGTGATGATCGGTGGGGAGGGGCGCATCCGCGCTGCCAATCCCGCCTTCATCCTGCGCGCTACCGGCCGCGCGGACAGCATCATCCAGGGTCGCGACTTCGCCGGCTATATGCGCGTCGACGCCGAGGGCCGCATCTTCTTCGCGCAGGAAGAAAAGCAGGCGGTGCCCATTCGCATGATCCAGGTGCCGCTGCGCCCGGACGATCCCTCCGGCCAGATCGTGCTGATCATGGTGGATGAGAGCGTCTCGGCGGTGGAGGGCATTTCCAGCCTCGCTTATGTCGAAGCCCTGCTCTCGCTGTTGCCCTTCGGCCTTGGCATGGCCGACCGGGAAGGGCGGCTGCTGTTCTTCAACAAGGCCTTTGGTCGCGCTGCGGGCATCCCGCCGGGCGAGAAGCCGAGCTATCCGGGCGATATCGTGGTGGTGGAGGATCGCGCCGCCGTGGCCGACACTATCCGCCGCTTCGCCAATGGTCCGCAAATGTCAGGGGACATGCAGGTCGGCCTGCTCGGTGCGCCGGACGAGCCGGTGTCCCTGAGCCTTGCAGGGGTGAGGGGGCTGGGCGAGGCCGCGGTGCTGCTGAGCCTCAAGGACAATAGCGAGGAATCGCGCCTCAAGCGTCAGGTCGCCCAGCAGACGAAGATGCAAGCGGTCGGCCAGCTTGCCGGCGGCGTGGCGCACGACTTCAACAATATTCTGACCGCGATCATCGGCCATTGCGATCTGATGTTGATGCGCCACACGCCCGGCGATAGCGACTATGACGACATCCAGCAGGTCAAGGCCAACTCCAACCGCGCGGCCTCGCTGACGCGCCAGCTTCTCGCCTTCTCGCGCCAGCAGACCTTGCGTCCGCAGGTGCTGCAATTGCCCGATGTCGTGTCCGAGGTCTCCAGCCTGCTCAAGCGGCTGCTCGGCGAGAATATCCGGCTGGAGGTCTTCCACGGCCGCAATCTCGGCCATGTCCGCGCCGACCCCGGCCAGCTCGAGCAGGTCATCGTCAACCTGGTGGTGAACGCGCGCGATGCGATGCCGGAAGGCGGCACGGTGACCGTCCGCACCTTCCCGGTCTCCGCCGCCGATGTGCGCGAGATGAAGAACGAGATCATGCCCATCGGCGATTATACCGGCCTCAGCATCTCGGACACCGGCACCGGCATCCCGCCGGAGGTGCTGGGCAAGATTTTCGAGCCCTTCTTCACCACGAAGTCGGTCGGCAAGGGCACCGGGCTCGGGCTCTCGACCGTCTACGGCATCGTCAAGCAGTCCAACGGGTTCATCTTCTCCGATTCGACCGTGGGGCAGGGCACAACGTTCAACATCTATCTGCCGGTGCACGCGGTCGCTTCGGAAGGCATGTCTTCCCCCGTGGCCCCGCGCAAGGCGGCGGTCAGCGAGACATGGGGCACCGGCACCATCCTGCTGGTCGAGGATGAGGACATGGTGCGCAACGTCGCTGAGCGTGCGCTGGCCCGGCAGGGTTACACGGTCGTCACCGCGTCCGATGGCGAGCAGGGTCTGGCGCGGCTTGCCGAAGCCGAGCGGATCGATCTGCTGATTTCCGACGTGGTGATGCCGGGGATGGATGGCCCGACCATGGTCCGCCATGTCCGGGAGAGCCATCCCGCTATCCCGGTGCTGTTCATGTCCGGCTATGCCGAGGAGCAGCTTCGCAAGTCCATCGACATCGAGAATGTGGCTTTCCTGCCCAAGCCCTTCTCGGTCTCCCAACTCGCCGAGGCCGCGCGCGATGTGCTGGCGAGCGCCCGCCAGGGCGATCCGCAGGATGATGCGACCGCCCGCGCATAACACGGCCCAGCCGTGCTTCGGCTAACGATATCGTAACCACGCCACTGCTAGTCCCGCTCGGTGGGCGCCGGGCAGACGCCCGGTATCTTTCAGGGGTGGTGGTATTCATGAGTCGCGTTGAAACGATCCTGCGGGCGCGCAGCACGCGCATTGCGCTGGCGGTAGCCTTGCTGAGTACGGGCGCCATTGGCTTTGCGCCTTATGTGTTCAACGATGTGTCGACGCAGGCGGCGGTGAACGCGCCGATCATCCGCCTGACCGCGGCGGCTGACGGAACAGTGGCGGCGCTGCCCGCCGATGGCCAGTATTTCATGAAGCCGACGCCCGTGCATCTGCTCGATCTCTCGCAGGACACCGGCGAGGTCGCGGAACTCAAGGCCCGGGCCGAAATTGCCCTCGCGCAGATCGATCTCGCCAAGCGCCAGCTCGGGGAGCTGACCGCGCAGGAGGTCCGGCTGGGGCGCCGTGCCACGGTGTTCTCCAACGCCACGACGGCGCGCCTATCCGAGGATCAATCTGCCGCTGGCGCTGCTTTGTCCGGTTGCCAGGCCGAGCGGACGGAGCTTCGCGCGAGCTTGGCCCGCGCCCGCCAGCTCTCCGAGCAGGGCTTCATGTCTGCCTCTGGCGTGGAAAAGGCCAGCGCCTTGCTCGCCGCCAAGGACAGCGAGTGCAGCGGCCTTGGGGCCAAGATCCAGTCCATCGGCATTGCCCGCAACGCCGCGCGCGCCGGGGTGTTTCTGGGCGACAGCTATAATGATGCGCCCTATGCCGTGCAGCAGGCCGATCGCGTGGTGCTCCAGCGCCAGACCATCGAGAAGATGCTCACCGACGCCAATGCCGAATATACCCAAACTCAGCTCCGGTTGAAGGATGCGCAGGCCCGCGCCAATTATGTGGCCCCGGCTGGCACGCTGGTCTGGGCGACCACCGCCAGTTCCGGCACCTCCATTCGAGCCGGTGAGCCGGTTGTCGATCTGGTCGATTGCCGCCGACGCTTCGTGCAGGTGGCCTTGCCCGAGCGCAAGGCGGAGGTGATCCACGCCGGCTCGCCCGCGAACATCCGCATGATTGGCGCGAGCGAGTGGATGAAGGGCCGGGTCATCGCGATCACCGGCGCCGCCGGTCGCCGGCAGGAAGGCCTGCTCGCCGCATCGACCTATTCCCTGCCGGAAGCGCGCGAGATCATCGTCGATGTTGCGCTGCCCGAGCAGGTGCCGGCCAAGGCCGATGCCGCGCGCAAATGCGATGTGGGGCGTCTGGCCGAGGTGCGGTTCAGCCGCAGCCTCTAAGCCCTATGACCGACGTCGCTTTCACGGCGCCCTGGGCCTCGCTGGCGCTGGTGCTGGGCGCCTTCGTCATATTTGGCGGGCTATGGCCGTCGCGCGTTGGCATCGTGGCGACGATTGCCGCGGCTATCGTCAATTATCTGCACTGGCGGATTTTCTATACGATCCCCTGGGGCGGCAGCTTCAGCGAGCTTTGGTGGCCGGTCTCCTGCCTGATCGTGGAGGTGCTGGCGCTGTTCGACGCCGGCATTCTTCTGGCGATTCTCTCGCGCCCGACGGACCGCTCGGCTGAAGCCGATGCGGGGGAAGCCCGCCTGCGGGCTTTATGGGCGGAGAACGCCGATCTTCTGCCCCCCGTGGACGTGTTCATCGCGACCTATAATGAACCGCGCGAGGTGCTAGAGAAGACGATTCTCGGCTGCCTCGCGATGGATTGGCCGGAGGCGCGCGTCTGGGTGCTGGATGACGGGCGGCGTCCCTGGGTGCAGGATATGTGCCTCGCCAAGGGCGCCGGGTACATCACCCGGCCTGACAACAAGGGCGCCAAGGCTGGCAATATCAACCATGGCCTCACCCAGACGAATGCGCCGTTCGTCGCCGTGTTCGATGCCGACTTCGTGCCTCAGCGCGATTTCCTCATCCGTACCATGGGCTTTTTCGAGAATGAGAAGATCGGAATCGTCCAGATTCCGCACAGCTTCTACAATCACGATCCCATGCAGACCAATCTTGGCCTGCAGCAGGCTATGCCGGATGATCAACGCTTCTTCTTCGAGGCGATCATGCCGGGCCGCGATGGCTGGGATGCCTCCTTCTGCTGCGGCTCCAACTCGGTGACGCGCCGGGCGATCTTCGACGAGATCGGCGGCGGCCTGCCCGAGGGCTCGATCACCGAGGATATGCTGCTGACCCTCGCCAGCCTGCGCAAGGGGTACATCACGCGCTATCTCAACGAGCCGCTGGCTTATGGCCTCGCGCCGGAGAGCACCGCTGCCTTCTTCGTCCAGCGCCAGCGCTGGGCGCAGGGCGCGATCCAGATTCTCTATCTCAACCATGGCCCGCTGGGGGGCACGCTGAAGCTCCGCTATCGGCTGCTGTTCCTTCCCTCCGCGTGGGTGACGCAGGGCCTGCAATCGGTCTTCACAATCCTCGCGCCGATTCTGTTCGCGCTGTTCAATCTGGCGCCGATGGTCGGAGTCGATTTGCCGGGCATTATCTTCTTCCTTCTGCCGATGATCGTCGCGCTGCTCGGTGGCATCAGCATGCTGGCCCCGGGCCGCTATTATCCGCTCGCGGCGCAGATCCTGTCCGTTTTCCAGACCTTCCGCATCCTGCCTGCCGCGCTCAAGACGCTGATCGCGCCGAAGGGGCTGACCTTCAAGGTGACGCCCAAGGGCTCCGGCTCCAAGGGCGGCAAGCGCGGGCCGGGCGATTATGTGCTGTTCGCGTCGCTCACCCTCATGGCGGCGAGTCTGGCCAGCCTCGCCATCAACATGCTGCCCGATTATCGCATTGTCACGCAGGATGGCCTGCTGCCGGTCGTGGCCTTCTGGCTGGCGTTCAACATGGTGATGCTGCTGCTGGTGGCGATGATGTGCCTCGAAAAGCCGCGTGTGCGCGGCGAGGAGCGCTTCGACCTGCGCCAGACGGTGACGCTGATCGGCGACAACGGGCAGATGCTCAGCGCCTCAAGGGGGGATATCTCCATCTCGGGCATCGGCCTGCATCTCGATGCGCCGAGCGGCTTCGCGGTGGGTGAAAGGGTGCAGATCGTGCTGCCGGATGTCGGGATATTGCGCGGCGAGGTGCGCTATTCGGCGCGCCGGATCGGCATCCTGTTCGATTTTCATTCCGAGGAAATCCGCGACCGGCTGATCGTCTCGCTATTCACCAACGGTATGACCGTGAATGCGCAGCGTCCCTCAGCGCTGGCCGTGGCCGGCGCAATTGTCCGGCGGCTCTGGTCGGCGGACCTCAGCATCCGCGCACAGGCTGCATCCGCGCCGGAAGCCCCGGAGGCGCCGGTCGAGAAGCTCAGCGCCGCAACGCGCTGCATCGCGCCCGGCAAGCGGCCGGATTTGCGCGGTCCGGTGCCGCTGACGGCGGAGGAGGGGGCCTCGCTTGCCGCCGCCAAGGCTGCGGCCGTGCCGGTCCCGGCGGAAGGTCCGCGACGGGTCGCCTGACCTGCGATCCCTAAATATCGTTCCCCTCTTGTTCCATAAGAACAAATAGGATACATGGCTCTTGTGACTTTCGGTTCACGAGGATTTGACTTCCATGGGGAGCAGGCACATGACGGCGAGCTTGAAGCTTATCGACGGCGAGAAGAACGTGGGAACCATGGAACGGCAGAAAGCACTCGAAGCAGCACTGGCGCAGATCGATCGCGCCTTCGGCAAGGGCTCGGCGATGAAGCTGGGCTCCAAGGAGGCGATGCAGGTCGAGGCGATTTCCACCGGCAGCCTGGGCCTTGATATCGCGCTTGGCGTCGGCGGCCTGCCGCGCGGTCGCGTGATCGAGGTCTATGGTCCGGAAAGCTCGGGCAAGACCACGCTGGCGCTCCATGTGATCGCCGAGGCGCAGAAGACGGGCGGCACGGCGGCCTTTATCGACGCCGAACATGCGCTCGATCCGGTCTATGCCCGCAAGCTGGGCGTGAACATCGATGAATTGATCGTCTCGCAGCCGGATACCGGCGAGCAGGCCCTGGAGATCACCGATACGCTGGTGCGCTCCAACGCCATCGACGTGCTGGTCGTCGATTCGGTCGCGGCGCTGGTGCCCCGCGCCGAGATCGAGGGTGAGATGGGCGATAGCCATGTCGGCCTGCAGGCGCGCCTCATGTCGCAATCGCTGCGCAAGCTGACCGGCTCGATCAGCCGCTCGCGCTGCATGGTGATCTTCATCAACCAGCTGCGCATGAAGATCGGCGTGATGTACGGCAATCCGGAGACGACCACGGGCGGCAATGCCTTGAAGTTCTACGCCTCTGTTCGTCTCGACATTCGCCGGACCGGTCAGATCAAGGATCGTGACGATATCGTCGGCAACGCCACGCGCGTGAAGGTGGTCAAGAACAAGGTCGCGCCGCCGTTCAAGCAGGTCGAGTTCGACATCATGTACGGCGAAGGCATTTCCAAGGTCGGTGAGATTCTGGACCTGGGCGTCAAGGCCGGCGTGGTCGAGAAGTCGGGCGCGTGGTTCTCCTATGATTCCGTGCGGATCGGGCAGGGACGTGAGAACGCCAAGAACTTCCTGCGTGAAAATCCCGAGATGATGGACAAGCTGGAGCGCACCATCCGCGCGCGCACCGAGGCTGTGGCCGAGGGCATGATGACCGGGCCGGACAGTGACGAGGCAAGCGAGGATTGATCTTTTTGGGAACCTGATCGTGCACAAACGCGGTCAGGTCGTCGTCTGCGGTGGCGTCGCATGAGGGACGCGCTGTGCAGTTCGAGCGATCGTGAAGCTGCGCTTGCGACTGGCGATCGGATTTTGGTCGCGATTTTCCGTTCACTCACCGCTTGTCGGCGGCTGCGGCTTCCCCTAATCGCTCGTCCATGACGTCGACCAACGATATCCGCCGCGCGTTCCTCGATTATTTCGGGGCCAATGGTCATGAGATCGTGCCTTCCGCGCCGCTCGTGCCCAATAACGATCCCACGCTCATGTTCGTGAACGCCGGCATGGTGCCGTTCAAGAATGTGTTCACGGGACTTGAGAGCCGCCCCTACAAGACGGCGACCTCGTCTCAGAAATGCGTGCGGGCGGGCGGCAAGCACAACGATCTCGATAATGTCGGCTACACCGCGCGGCACCTCACCTTCTTCGAGATGCTCGGCAATTTCTCGTTCGGCGATTATTTCAAGGAACGCGCCATCGAGTTGGCGTGGACGTTCGTCACGCGCGAACTCGGCCTGCCCAAGGACCGGCTGCTGGTCACGGTCTATCACACCGATGACGAGGCTTTTGGTTACTGGAAGAAGATCGGCCTGCCGGACGAGCGCATCATCCGCATCGCGACCAAAGACAATTTCTGGTCGATGGGCGATGATGGCCCATGCGGCCCCTGTTCCGAGATCTTCTACGATCATGGTCCGGATGTGCCCGGTGGGCCTCCGGGTTCGCCCGATGAGGATGGCGATCGGTTCGTCGAGATCTGGAATCTCGTCTTCATGCAGTTCGAGCAGCTGGGCGGCGAAATCGTCGGCGATCTGCCGCGTCCCTCCATCGACACCGGCATGGGCCTCGAACGCGCGGCCACGGTTATCCAGGGCGTCCACAGCGTCTTCGATACCGACCAGTTCCGGGCGCTGATCGATCTGTCCGCCGCGCTGACCAAGACGTCGGCAAAAGGCGAGCAGGCCGCCAGCCACCGCGTCATCGCCGACCATCTGCGTTCAGCGGGCTTCCTGATTGCCGATGGCGTGCTGCCGGCCAATGAGGGGCGCGGCTATGTGCTGCGGCGGATCATGCGCCGCGCCATGCGTCATGCGCATCTGCTCGGTGCCGCCGAGCCGCTGATGCACCGCCTGGTTGGCGGCCTGAGCGCGGAAATGGGCGCGGCTTTCCCCGAATTGATCCGCGCGCAGCCGCTGATCGAGGAAACGCTGCTGCGCGAGGAAACCCGCTTCCGGCAGACGCTCGACAAGGGTCTCAAGCTGCTGGACGAAGCCGTGGCCGGTCTGCCGACGGGCGCGACGCTGCCCGGCGACACGGCGTTCAAGCTCTATGACACCTACGGCTTCCCTTACGATCTGACCGAAGACGCGCTGCGCGCCCAGGGCCTCACCGTCGACCGCTCCGGGTTCGATGCGGCCATGGCGGCTCAGAAGGCCGCCGCGCGCGCCGCTTGGAAAGGCTCTGGCCAGAAGGCATCGGAAGACGTCTGGTTCGATATTGCCGAGAGCGAGGGATCGACCGAGTTTACCGGTTATCTGAGCGAAGCGGGTGAGGGTCGCGTGGTCGCGCTGGTCAAGGATGGTGCTCGCGTCGAGCAGGCGCAGGCCGGCGAGAGCGTGACCATCGTCACCAATCAGACGCCCTTTTATGGGGAGAGCGGCGGCCAGGCAGGCGATACCGGTCGGATCAGCAAGTCAGATGGGCTGTCGGCAACCGTCTCGGACACCGCCAAGCCCCTGGGCCGTCTTCACGCCCATCAGGCGAGCATTGAGGCCGGGCGAATCGCGATTGGCGATATCGTCCATATGGAGGTCGATGCCGCCCGCCGCGCGCGCGTGCGCGCCAATCACAGCGCCACGCACCTGTTGCACGCCGCGCTCCGCAAGACGCTCGGCCCGCATGTGACCCAGAAGGGCAGCCTCGTCGCGGAAGACCGGCTGCGTTTCGACTTCTCGCATCCCGAGGCGCTCACCCCGGCGCAGATCGCGCGGGTCGAGGCCGATGTGAATGCGCAGATTCGCGGCAATGCCGAGGTCAGCACGCGCCTCATGTCGCCGGACGACGCGATTGCCGCTGGCGCCATGGCGCTGTTCGGCGAGAAATATGGCGACGAAGTGCGCGTGCTCTCCATGGGCACGGGCGACGAGGGCACCTATTCGGTCGAGCTGTGCGGCGGCACCCATGTGCGCGCGCTGGGCGACATCGCGCTGTTCAAGATCGTCGGCGAAAGCGCGGTTGCCAGTGGTGTCCGCCGGATCGAGGCGCTGACCGGGGAAGCCGCCCGCCTGTGGCTCACGCAGCGCGACGAGCAATTGCGCGCCATCGCCACGACCTTGCGGACGACGCCCGAGGACGCGACGACCCGCGTGGCCGCGCTGGCCGAACAGAGCCGCAAGCTGGAGCGCGAGTTGGCGGAGGCCAAGAAGGCGCTCGCGCTGGCTGGCGCATCGGGCGGCGGCGCTTCGGCTGAGGCTGCGCCCGAGATCGTCAATGGCTACAAGGTGCTCGCCCAGCAGTTCGATGGACTCGACCCCAAGGGACTGCGCGGTCTGGTGGATGACGCCAAGGGCCGGCTTGCCAGCGGCATCGCCGTTGTCATCGCAGTGAATGACGGGCGCGCGAGCATCGCGGCCGGCGTGACCGACGATCTGACCGGCACGTTCAGCGCTGTCGATCTGGTTCGTCTCGGCGTGGCTGCGCTGGGCGGGCAGGGTGGCGGCGGTCGCCCGGATATGGCGCAAGGTGGCGGTCCGGACGGTGCGGCTGCACCGGCGGCGATCGAGGCGATCAAGGCGCGCATCGCGCAGGGCTGAAACGGGGCGCTGAACGGGGGAGGGCAGACCTCTCGGTCCGGCCGGCTCCTGTGTGGGAGACGATCCATGACGCCGAAGTCGCTCAGTACCTATCCCATCCACCTCGCGCGGGGCGGTAAGGCCGTGACACAGCCGGCCATGACCTCCGATCCGGCCTCGTATGCCGCCTATGATGCCCGCCATGGCGGAGATGGCGCAGATGGCCGCTTGGTCAGCGCCTATCGTTTCAGCAGCAATTGATCGATGTGGGAGCGGCATCCGCTCGGCGACGAAATCGTCTATTGCATCGCCGGCGCCGTGACGCTGCGGCAGCGCGGCGAGGATGGGACGGAAACCCATGTTGCGCTCTCCGCCGGTGACTATGCGATCAACCCCGCCAATGTCTGGCACACGGCGGATGCGGCCGGAGAGGTGGAACTGCTGTTCATCACCCCGGGGAGCGGAACCGAGCACGAGCCGCGCTAGCGGCGACTTGCGCTCAGGCGAGGCCGTTCGCTTCCCCCAGCCGCCGACTCCGCAGCCGCGGCGCGACGTCGAGTTCCGCCGCCGCCTTGATCTCATTCTGCAAGTCTTCGCGCTTCTGGTGCACGGACGCGATCACGGGCCCCATGGGCAGGCCGAGGTCCACCAGCGCGGTCTCGGCGAGATGCAGTGAGCTTTCCAGCGTCTCCGGCACCGCGTCGCTTGCGCCGGCCCGATAGAGTTGCGCGGCGTGGGTGGTGTCCCGTGCTCGCACGATGATCGGCAGATCGTCCAGCCAGCCACGCACGCGATTGGTGACGCGCATCGCCAGCACCGGGTCGTCCATGGTGATAATGAGCGCCTGCGCGCGCCCGAGTCTCAGTCGATCGAGCGTGTCGGGGCGTGACACATCGCCGAATTGGACGGTGTAGCCCTCCGCCCGGGCCTGCGCGACGATATCGATGTCGTTCTCCACTGCCACATAGGGCACCTCATGCACGCGCAAGAGATCCGCGACAGTGCGGCCAACGCGGCCGAAGCCGAGGATGATGGCGGCGCGCGCATTGTCATCGGTCTCGTTGGTGTCCGGCTCCAGCGCATCCCGTTCGACCCGCCGGGCCATGCGATGCCCGAATTTGGCGAGGATGGGGGTGAGGGTGAGGCCGATGGCGGTGGCCATTTGCCAGAACGCCGCCGTCCCGGGGCTGATGAGATTGGCCGTCACGGCGCTCGCCAGCACGATGAGCGTCGTTTCCGAGGGGCTGCCCATCAGGATGCCGGTTTCCAGCGCCACCCCGCGCCGCGCGCCCGCAAGCCGCAGTAGCAGGCTGGTCACTGCCACCTTGGCGAGAACCACGCCGGTGATCGCGAGCAGCAACCCATCCCATTGCGCGACCAGGGCGACCGGATCGATCGCCATGCCCACGGTGATCAGGAAGACGCCCAGTGCCAGGCCCTTGAACGGCTCGGTCATGCCCTCGACCTGGCCGTGATAGTCGGTTTCGGCGATGAGAATGCCCGCGACCAGCGCGCCGACGATGGGCGAGAGGCCTGCCGCCGTGGTGAGCAGGCTGGAGACCATCACCACGAGCAGGCTTGCCGCCAGAAACACCTCGGGCCGCTTGGCGCGCGCCGCCTGTGCGAAGAGGCGGGGGAGCATGAAGCGCCCGCCGATCAGCAAGGCGAGGACGGCGAGACCGCCGGTCAGCAGGACGGTAGCAAGATTTTCCCAACCATCGTCCGCGACATTGGGGGCCATGGCACCAAGCGCGAAGACGATCGGTACGAGCGCCAGATCCTCGAAGAGCAACATGCCGAACGCGGATTTGCCAACCGCCGAGTGCGTGCCGGCGATCGGCATGACGAGCGCCGTTGACGAGAGGGAGAGGGCAAGACCCAGGCCGATGGCGGCATACAGGCTGCTGCCCAGCAGCAGCATCCCGCCGCCGATCAGCGTGGCGCTGCCGAGCAGTTCCGCCGCACCGATGCCGAAGACGAATTTGCGCATCGACCACAAGCGTTTGAACGACAGTTCCAGGCCGATAGAGAAAAGCAGCATGACGATGCCGAGCTCGGCAAAGGCAGTGATCGCCGATTCCCGCGAGATCGTCACATGGGCGAGCGCCGGATAGGCGCTGACGAACCGGCCGAGACCAAAGGGGCCGACCAGCAGGCCGACGAGGATGAAGCCGATGATCGGGCTGATGCGGAAGCGTGCGAAGGCGGGGATCACGAGGCCCGCCGCGCCGAGAATGACCAGCGCCTCGTTGAACGTCTGGCTGCCGAACGTGCCGTGGATCATCGGGTCAATCCGCTCGGGCGAGTGGGCGGGACGCCAGGGTGCGGGCGTACCGCAGGGAGGGAGGAGGGCGCTTCGAGCGTGGTTGACCCCATCGAAGCGCCCCCTTCAGGTCTTTAGGACCAGTTGCTCATTTCGGCTTCGAGGTTCCGGCGGATCGCTTCGAAGAACTGCTCGGTGGTCATCCAGGCCTGATTCGGGCCGATGAGGATCGCGAGGTCCTTGGTCATCTCGCCATTTTCCACCGTCTGCACGCACACGCGCTCCAGCGTCTCGGCAAAGCGTACGACGTCCGGCGTCTCGTCGAACTTGCCGCGGAACTTGAGGCCACCGGTCCACGCGAAGATCGACGCGATCGGGTTGGTGGAGGTCGCCTTGCCCTGCTGGTGCTGGCGATAGTGACGGGTCACCGTGCCATGCGCGGCTTCGGCCTCGACCGTCTTGCCGTCGGGCGACATCAGGACGGAGGTCATCAGGCCGAGCGAGCCGAAGCCCTGCGCCACGGTGTCCGACTGGACGTCGCCGTCATAATTCTTGCACGCCCACACGAACTTGCCGCTCCACTTGAGTGCGGCCGCGACCATGTCGTCGATCAGGCGGTGCTGATATTCGATGCCAGCAGCCGCGTACTTGTCCTTGAATTCACGGTCGAAAACGTCCTGGAACAGATCCTTGAAGCGACCGTCATAGGCCTTGATGATCGTGTTCTTGGTGGAGAGGTACAGCGGCCACTTGCGGTCGAGCGCATAGTTCATGGATGCGCGGGCGAAATCGATGATCGACTGGTCGAGATTGTACATCGACATGGCTACGCCCGAGCCGGGGAACTGGAAGACTTCGCGGTCAATCACCTTGCCATCGTCGCCTTCGAACACCAGACGCAGCTTGCCGGGGCCGGGCACGAGGAAGTCGGTGGCGCGATACTGATCGCCAAAGGCATGACGGCCGATCACGATCGGGTCGGTCCAGCCCGGCACCAGGCGGGGCACGTTCTTGATGACGATTGGCTCGCGGAACACGACGCCGCCCAGAATGTTGCGGATCGTGCCGTTCGGCGACTTCCACATCTGCTTGAGGTTGAACTCCTCGACGCGCGCCTCATCCGGCGTGATCGTGGCGCACTTCACGCCGACGCCGTACTTCTTGATTGCCTCGGCGGAATCGATGGTGATCTGGTCGTTGGTGCGGTCACGCTCTTCGACGCTCAGATCATAATAGTGAAGGTCGACGTCGACATAAGGCTTGATGAGCCGCTCGCGGATCCATTCCCAGATGATCCGGGTCATCTCATCGCCGTCGATCTCGACGATCGGATTTTTCACCTTGATCTTGCTCATGCGTGCCATGTTCCCTGTTCGATGTCGCTGGGGCCGCCGCGACCGCGCGCGGCAGGGCCTTTCAGCATGCCTCTAGGGAAGGTCGCGGCGATGATCAACTGCCCTGGCCATGCATGAGAGGCTGATGTCGGGCGATTTATGCCGCGTGGCAGGCCTGTTTGGGCCGGCGGGGATTGTGCCGGGCGGCGGCTCACCCTAAACAGAGCCCATGACAACAGAATTTTCGGGCACGCAGCCGGTCGCGCCTTCACGGACAAGCGTCAAGTGGAGTTTCCCATCGGTTCACCCGGAGGGGCGGCGCTTTGGGGCGATTGCCGCTGCGATTACCCTCATTTTTGCCTTGATGGGCTGGTCGATCCTGGCCTGGCTGATGGTCGGCGTGACGCTTTGGGTGTTCGCCTTCTTCCGCGATCCCATCCGCGCCGTGCCGCAGGACGAGCGCGCGATCATCGCGCCGGCGGATGGCCTGGTCACCCTGATCCAGGTCGTTCCGCCCCCGCCGGAGATGCTCGGACCAGACAAGCTTGGAACCGAACCCATGACACGGGTTTCTATCTTCATGAGCGTGTTCGACGTCCACATCAATCGCACCCCGATCAGCGGCACCATCAAGGATGTCGTCTATATCAGCGGCAAGTTCGTCAATGCGGACCTGGACAAGGCCAGCGAGGACAATGAGCGCCAGCACATTCTGGTCGAGCGCAGCGATGGCATGCGGGTGGGCTTCACGCAGATCGCTGGGCTGGTCGCGCGGCGGATCGTTCCTTTCGTCAAGCGCGGCGATATCGTCGCGGCAGGCCAGCGCGTCGGGTTGATCCGCTTCGGCAGCCGCGTGGACGTGTATCTCCCTGCCGGCACGGCGCCGCAGGTCGCGCTGGGCACGCATACGGTGGCCGGCGAAACGATCCTGGCGCATCTGGGCGAGAATCAGTCCGCTACGGCTGTGCTGCAATGAGGCCTCGCTCGCTTGGCGCGCCCATTGGCGGACCCGCGCCTGTTTCGGATTTTATATAATGGCGCGACCGCGTCCCATCGCCCGGATGAGCCGCGGCATCACGCTGCGTCAGGTCGCACCGAACGCCATTACGGCGATGGCGCTCTGCTTTGGTCTCACCGCCATTCGCTATGGCATTTCCGGTGAATGGCAGCTTGCCGTCGCGGCGATCATCTTTGCCGGCGTGCTCGATGGCGTGGACGGACGTGTCGCGCGCCTGCTGCGGGCGGACAGTCGCTTCGGCGCGGAACTCGATTCGCTCTCGGACGCGATTGCCTTTGGCGTCTCGCCGGCGCTCCTTGTCTATCTCTGGTCCTTGCAGTCCATGCCCCGCTTTGGCTGGATCGTCGCGCTGGTGCTGGCGCTCAGCTGCGCGCTGCGCCTCGCGCGCTTCAATGCCAGCCTCGATGTAATCGATCAGCCGCGCAAGGCTGCGGGCTTTCTCACCGGCGTGCCTGCCCCGGCCGGCGCCGGCATTGCTTTGCTGCCCCTCTATGCCTGGTTCATCACCGGACTGGACGTGTTCCGCGACTGGCGGCTTGTCGCCCCGTGGATCATCATTTCGGCGTTCCTGATGATCTCCAGCCTGCCGACGCTGGGCTGGAAGGGGCTCCGCGTGCCGCCGGCCTGGCGCCTGTTCGCCATTCTGCTGGCCGGCATCTTCGCCGCGAGCCTGATGGTTGCGCCGTGGCATGCCCTGCTTCTGCTGTCGCTGGCATACATCGCGCTGCTGCCGGTCGGGCTGGTCAGCTACGCTCGGGTCAAGCGGCGGCTCGTGGCGGCATCGCTATCGCAAGGCTGAGGCCCGTCGCGGCGACGGGCTGTGCCGTCTGCCGCTGCCCGGCCCGCTCGGGCGTCCAACCTTCCAGATCCAGCGTCCGCAGAGCGCGCATCATCGCGCCATGGCGCAGGCGCAGTTCATGGACCATGATCGTCGCTGCCAAAGTCGCCGCAACCGCAAACAGGGCACATCCCAGAATATAGAACATCGTCGTCCCTTTCCTGTGTCCACAGCATCGCCATGGCTTGATGTTCGCTATTTGTTCTTGTTCTCGCCGTCTGTCAAGCATGATGTGCAGGCTTGTGCTCCTGTCGGGCTTGGTCTAAGGGCGCGCGTCTAACCCACATGGGATTCGCCACATACCGGTGCCGCTTCGCGGTCACTGAATCCCAGAGGCTCAACCGGAAGGAGATATATTATGGCGGCACCCGTCGTCACCCTGCACCAATTGATCGAGGCCGGCGCGCACTTCGGCCACCAGACGCACCGCTGGAATCCCCGCATGAAGCCGTACATCTTCGGGGAGCGGAACGGCATCCACATTCTCGATCTCTCGCAGACCGTTCCCCTCTTCGCCCGCGCGCTGGACTTCGTGTCCGCGACGGTCGCCGCTGGCGGCAAGGTGCTGTTCGTCGGCACCAAGCGCCAGGCGCAGGAGCCGATTGCCGAGGCCGCCCGTCGTTCGGGTCAGCACTTCGTCAATCACCGCTGGCTGGGCGGCATGCTCACCAACTGGAAGACCATTTCCGGCTCGATCAAGCGTCTCAAGACGCTTGAGGAGAAGCTGTCGGGTGACACCCACGGCCTCACCAAGAAGGAAGTGCTCCAGATGACGCGCGAGCGCGACAAGCTCGAGCTGTCCCTCGGCGGCATCCGCGACATGGGCGGCATTCCGGACGTGATGTTCGTCATCGACGTCAACAAGGAAGAGCTGGCGATCAAGGAAGCCAACACGCTGGGTATCCCGGTGGTCGCGGTTCTCGACTCGAACGTCGATCCGTCCGGCATCGCCTTCCCGGTTCCGGCCAATGACGACGCCAGCCGCGCCATCCGCCTCTATTGCGAGGCTCTGGCCCAGGCTGCGACCCGCGGCAACCAGAACGCCGCAGCGGCATCCGGCATGGACCTTGGCGCCATGGACGAGCCGCCGGCTGAGGAAGCGCTCGCGCAGGCCTGATCGGCGCCGTCAAACGCACGCAACAATGTGCGGGCAGGGCGCCGGATCGGGAACGATCCTGGCGCCCGCCTGACATCTGGCAACATTGAATTCGAGATTTGAGGAACAAGAGACATGGCAGAGATTACCGCAGCCGCCGTCAAGGAACTGCGCGAGCGCTCGGGCGCTGGCATGATGGACTGCAAGAAGGCGCTTGCCGAAACCAATGGTGACGTGGAAGCCGCAGTCGACTGGCTGCGCGCCAAGGGCCTTGCCGCCGCGCAGAAGAAGTCGAGCCGCACCGCAGCCGAGGGCCTGGTGGTCGTGGCTGTCGATGGCACGCGCGGCGTTGCCGTCGAAGTGAACAGCGAGACGGACTTCGTCGCCAAGAACGATCAGTTCCAGGGCTTTGTCCGCACGGCCGGCGACGTGGCGCTCAAGAACGCCATCGGCGATGCCGAGGCCCTGCTGGCCGCGCCGCATCCGGCCGGCGGCACGATCAACGATGCGCTGGTGACCAATGTCGCCACCATCGGCGAAAACCAGCAGCTGCGTCGCGTGAAGGCTGTGTCGGTCGATCAGGGTCTGGTCATCGATTACATGCACAACGCCGTGGCGCCCTCGCTCGGCAAGATCGGCGTGCTCGTCGCGCTGGAGAGCCTGGCCGGTGCCGACGTGCTCGCCCCGCTCGGCAAGCAGATCGCCATGCACATCGCGGCGGCTTTCCCGGTCGCGCTCAAGGCTGAGGACATTCCGTCCGAAATCCTCGACCGCGAGCGCAAGATCGCGGCGGAGAAGGCTGCCGAGTCGGGCAAGCCGGCCGACATCGTCGCCAAGATGGTCGACGGCGCCGTGGCGAAGTTCGCCAAGGAGCAGGCGCTGCTCTCGCAGATCTTCGTGATGGACAACAAGACGCCGATCGCGGACGTCGTGGCCAAGGCCGCGAAGGATGCCGGCACGACCATCGTCCTCAAGGACTATGTGCGCTTCCAGCTCGGCGAAGGCATCGAGAAGGAAGAGAAGGATTTTGCGGCAGAGGTCGCAGCCGCCGTCGGCGCCTGATCCTTCCCTTCATTTATTACGCACCGGGCGCGCTCGGTGCTTGGCATGGCGGCGCGGGCTTACTAAGGTCCGCGCCGCTCCCGTCTCTGGAATTTGTTAGGCATTCATGACCACCACTGCCCCCAAGCGCATTCTCATCAAGCTCTCGGGCGAGGCCGCGATGGGGGCTCAGAGCTTCGGTATCGACCCGGGCACTGTCGCGCGCGTGGCCGGGGAAGTGAAGGAAGCCAAGGAGTTCGGCTTCGAGATCTGTCTGGTGATCGGCGGCGGCAACATCTTCCGCGGCATGGCCGGCGCAGCGCAGGGCATGGACCGCGCCAATGCCGATTATATGGGCATGCTGGCGACCGTCATGAATGCCCTCGCCATGCAGGATGCGCTGGAGCATCTGGGCGTCGCGACGCGGGTGCAGTCCGCCATTCCCATGGCCAGCGTTTGCGAACCCTATATCCGTCGTCGCGCCCAGCGGCATCTGGAGAAGGGCCGGGTGGTGATCTTCGCCGCCGGCACGGGCAATCCCTATTTCACGACGGACAGCGGCGCGGCGCTACGGGCGGCCGAAATGAGCTGCGACGCGCTCTACAAGGGTACGTCGGTGGATGGCGTCTATGATGCCGATCCTAAGCTCGTCGATTCTGCAAAGCGTTTCGATCGCGTGAGTTACGATCAGGTGCTCACACAAAATCTCAAGGTGATGGATGCCAGCGCCGTGGCGCTGTGCCGCGATAACGCCATTCCCATCATCGTGTTCAACATTCGCGAGCAGGGCAACCTTGCCCGCGTGCTGCGCGGCGAGGGCGTTTCGACCCTGGTCGACAGCGGTCGCTAGGTTCATCGGAGAGGCAAGATGGCAAAATATGACAAGGCTGATCTGGAGCGCCGCATGGCAGGCGCCGTCGACGCGCTCCAGCACGATCTGAACGGGCTGCGTACGGGCAGGGCCAATGTGGGCCTGCTCGATCCCATCACCGTAGAGGTGTACGGCGCCAAGATGCCGCTCAATCAGGTCGCGACCGTTTCCGCGCCGGAGCCGCGCCTGCTCTCCGTACAGGTGTGGGACAAGTCCAATGTCGGCCCGGTCGACAAGGCGATCCGCTCGGCGGGGCTTGGCCTTAATCCGATCGTCGACGGGCAGAACGTCCGCCTGCCGATTCCGGACCTGACCGAAGAGCGCCGCAAGGAACTGGCCAAGCTGGCCGGCCAATATGCCGAGAAGGCGCGCGTCGCCGCCCGCAACGTCCGCCGCGATGGCATGGACAATCTGAAGACCGACGAGAAGAAGGGCGAGATCAGCGAGGACGAGCGCAAGCGCGCTGAAGCCGACGTGCAGAAGCTCACCGATTCGACCATAGCGGATATCGATGCGGCAGCGCAGGCGAAGGAAAAGGAAATCCTTGGCAAATAATCCGTCCTTCGACTGCCGAGGGAGAGGCCAGGGCCATTTATGAGCCTTTTGAGGTCCAGGATGACGCGCAAGGCCGCGCCGACCCCCGTCCAGACCGGCGGGGAAGGGGCGGTGCCGCGCCATGTCGCGATCATCATGGATGGCAATGGCCGCTGGGCGAAGGCGCGTCGCTTGCCACGCGTCGCCGGTCATCGCGCCGGAGCCGAGGCCGTGCGCCGTACCCTGCGGGCTGCATCCAAGCTCGGCATTGAATGCGTGACGCTCTATGCCTTTTCGTCTGAGAACTGGAAGCGGCCTGAGGACGAGATTGCCGACCTGACCGGCCTGATGAAGCAGTTTCTCCGCTCGGAAGTAGACGATCTGCACGAGGCTGGCATCCGGCTGAAGATCATCGGCAATCACCATGCCTTCGAGCCGGAAGCGGCAGCGATGGTCGATGCCGCCGTGGCGCGCACCGCCGCCAACACCGCGTCCACGCTGGTGGTCGCGCTCAATTACGGGTCGCAGGACGAACTGGCCCGCGCCATGCGCACGCTTGCCCACCAGGTGCAGGCCGGCACGCTGACGCCAGAGGCGATCACGCCCGCTGTCATCGCGGCGCAGCTCGACACTGCCGACCTGCCGCCGCTCGATCTGCTGATCCGCACCTCGGGCGAAGTGCGCCTCTCCAACTTCCTGCTCTGGCAGGCGGCCTATGCCGAGCTGTATTTCACCGAGACGCTCTGGCCGGACTTCGATGAAGCCGCGCTGGCAGCCGCGGTGGAGAGCTATGCCTGCCGCGAGCGCCGGTATGGAGGCCGATGATGGCCGAACGCGCGCCTCGCTCCGATCTGGCGGTTCGCACCGGCTCGGCGATCGTGCTGCTGGTCGGCGCAGGGCTCGCGCTATGGGCCGATGGCGCGGTGCTGATCCTGCTAGTGGCGCTGGTGAGCGCGCTCGTTTTCTGGGAATGGCGCGGCCTCGTCCGGCGCTTTCCCGATGGCACGCTCGCCCGGATGCTCTGGCTGCTCTTCGGGCTGATCTATATCGGCGGCGCGGCGCTGGCGCTGCTGTCTTTGGGCGCTGCGACGCGCTGGCTGCTGATCGGCATCGTCATCGCGACGGATGTGGGCGCCTATTTCGCCGGGCGGACGATTGGCGGACCGAAGATCGCCCCGGCGATCAGCCCCTCCAAGACCTGGGCGGGGCTGGGCGGCGGCATGACCGCCTCGGCATTGCTGGTGGCGGTTGTCGCCAGCGTGAGCCTGCAGCCCGGCTTCGTGCTGGTCAGCGCCCTGCTCGGCGCAGCCATCGCTGTGGTGGCCCAGGTGGGCGACTTCTTCGAAAGCTGGATGAAACGGCGTGCGGGCGTGAAGGATAGCGGCAATCTCATTCCGGGCCATGGCGGCATGTTCGATCGGGTGGACGGCCTGCTGCTGGCCGCCATTCTGGCTGCTCTGGCCAGCGCAGGAGGAATGCTGGGATGATCGCGCCGCGCACAGTTTCCGTCTTCGGCGCGACCGGGTCGGTTGGCACCTCCACGCTCGATCTCATCGCGCGCGAGCCGGAGGCGTTCGAGGTTCTGGCCGTGACCGCCGGGGACGATGTCGACAAGCTCGCCGCGATCGCCGTCACGCACCGCGCCCGCCGCGCCGTCATCGCCAATGAGAGCCGTTATGGCGCGCTCAAGGCTGCGCTGGCCGGTAGCGGCATCGAGGCCGCCGCCGGCGGCGAGGCACTGATCGAGGCGGCCCAAATGGGCGCGGACTGGACCATGGCCGCCATTGTCGGCTGCGCGGGACTGGCTCCCACGCTTGCTGCGGTCGCCGGGGGCAAGACCGTGGCGCTGGCCAACAAGGAGGCCTTGGTTTCGGCCGGTGACGTCATGATGGCGGCGGTCGCCCGCAGTGGCGCCGCGCTGCTGCCGGTCGACAGTGAGCACAACGCAATCTTCCAGTGCCTCGCAAGCGGCGGCCTCGACGCCGTGCGCAAGATCACGCTCACCGCCAGCGGCGGCCCGTTCCGCACGCTCAGCCGCGAGGCAATGCGCGCGGTGACGCCGGCGCAGGCCGTCAAGCATCCCAACTGGTCGATGGGCCGCAAGATCAGCATCGACAGCGCGACGATGATGAACAAGGGACTGGAGCTGATCGAGGCCTACCACCTCTTCCCTATCGGCCTTGAGCGCTTCTCGATCCTCGTTCACCCGCAATCGGTCATTCACTCGATGGTCGAATATCGCGATCGGTCGACCATTGCGCAGCTGGGTTGCCCGGATATGCGCATCCCCATCGCCAGCGCTTTGGCCTGGCCGCAGCGCATGGAGACGCCCTGCGAACCGCTCGATCTGGCCACGCTTGGCCGGCTCGACTTCGAGGCGCCCGATGAGGAGCGCTTCCCCGCGCTGCGCCTTGCGCGCGAGGCGATCCAGGCCGGCGGCGGCGCACCGGCCATTCTCAATGCCGCCAACGAGATCGCCGTTGGCGCGTTCCTCGATGGGCGGATCGGCTTTCTTGATATTGGCCGGATCGTCGAAGACGTGCTAGCCCGCAGCGACGCCGGCCGCATCGCTACGCTCGAGGATGTTCAGGCCATCGACAGGTCGGCGCGTGCAATGGCCGAGCAGCTGACGGCGGAGCTCATCAATTGACCGATAACCCCGGTTTCTTCTTCACGATCCTCGCGTTCCTGCTGGTCATCGGCCCGCTCGTGTTCGTTCATGAGCTGGGACATTATCTCGTCGGCCGCTGGTTCGGCGTTCATGCCGAGACCTTTTCCATCGGCTTCGGCAAGGAGGTCTTCGCCTGGCATGACAAGCGCGGCACGCGCTGGCGCGTCGCGGCGCTGCCGCTCGGCGGCTACGTCAAGTTCGCCGGAGACATGAACGCGGCCAGCCAGTCCGACCCGAGCTGGCTGCAACTGCCGCCGGATGAGCGCAACCGCACCTTCCAGTCCAAGTCGGTCGGCAAGCGCGCGCTGATCGTGCTGGCCGGGCCGCTTATCAATCTGCTGTTCGCCGCGATCATTCTGGGCGGCTTTGCTTATGCCTATGGCGAGAATGTCACCCCGGCCGACGTGACGGCGGTGGAAGCCAATTCCGCGGCGGACCGCGCCGGCATCCTGTCCGGGGACAAGATTCGCGGCGTGGATGGCAAGCCGGTGGAGCTGTTTGGCGAGCTGCGCCAGATCATCGTGACCAAGCTGCCCGGCGAGGAGGTCACTCTCACCGTCGAGCGTGGCGGGGCAGCGCGCCAGATTCCGGTGAAGATCGGCGAGGTCGTTCAAGTCGATCGATTCGGCAACGAGTTCCGTTATGGCGCGCTCGGCGTGCGTAGCCTTGAATCGGTTTCGCGCCCTGTCGGGTTGCTCGAGGCGCCCTGGGTCGGCGTGCGCCGCACGGGCGAGCTGATCGGCATGATGGCGAGCGGCCTCGCCGACATCGTCACCGGGCGACGCTCAGTCGATGAACTGGGCGGGCCGCTTAAGATCGCGCAGATTTCCGGCGAGCAGGCGGCATTGGGGCCGGAGGCGCTGATTGCCTTCGTTGCGCTGGTCTCCATTAACTTGGGGTTCATCAATCTCTTGCCAATTCCCATGCTCGACGGGGGTCATTTGTTCTTCTACGGAATAGAAGCTATTCAGCGCAGGCCGGTCAGTCCACGCTTTCAGGAAATGGCGTTTCGGTCGGGCCTCGCGCTTTTGCTGGGACTGATGATCTTCGTGACTTTGAACGATCTGGCGTCGTTTGGCGTCTGGCGAGGGCTGAGCGGCTTGATTGGCTGATCGGGTTGGGGCAGGGGAGGCAGCGCGGATGCGGCTTCCCCGGATGAAGTGCATTCAGGACATGTCGAGGAATCTGAGTTTGAGCGAAGCAGCACGCATTTCATCGACACAGGGCCGCCTCGCGCCGTTGCTCCTGTGTGGCACCATCCTGGCGGGCTTCGGGTCCGTGCCGGCGACGGCACAGGCCACCGGAAGCGCCACAGCGCAGCCGGCCCCCGCGCTGCCCTCCGCGCCTGCGGTTCAGCCGGTGACCGCCGAAGAGCGCACCATCTCCGCCATCACGGTGGAAGGTGCCCAGCGCCTCGAGGGGGACACGGTCCTCTCCTATACCAAGCTGCGGATCGGCAACAAATACACCCGCGAGACGCTCGACGAGGCGCTGCGCGAGCTTTACGCCAGCGAACTGTTCTCGGATGTGCAGATCCGCGACAATCAGGGCGCGCTCACCATCCAGGTGACCGAGAACCCGGTCATCAATCGTATCGTGCTGGAGGGCAATAAGCGCCTCAAGGACGACAAGATCCTTCCCGAAATCCGCATGGCGCCCCGGCAGATCTACACGCGCTCCAAGGTGCGTGCGGACGTCGCCCGGATCATCGAGCTGTATCGTCGCCAGGGCCGGTTCGCGGCGGTCGTGGATCCCAAGCTGGTGCAGCTGGACCAGAACCGCGTCGACATCGTCTACGAGATCACGGAAGGGCCGAAATCCAAGGTCCGCCAGATCAACATCATCGGCAACGACAAATTCTCCGATGGGCAGCTGCGCAGCGAGATGGCGACCAAGCAGTCGCGCTGGTTCCGCGTCTTCTCGTCCGGCACTACCTACGATCCCGACCGTCTGGCCTATGACCAGCAGAAGGTCCGTCAGTTCTACCTGACGCAGGGCTATGCCGATTTTCGCGTCGTGTCGGCCGTTGCCGAGCTGACGTCGAACAAGCAGGACTTCATCATCACCTATGTGGTGGAGGAAGGCGACCGCTACAAGTTCGGCGACGTGACCGTGCAGAGCGATATTCGCGACCTCAGTTCCGAGGGCCTGTCCCGCTCGCTGCGGATGAAGAAGGGCGACTGGTACAACGCCAAGGCCGTGGAAGACACGGTCGAGCAGCTCAACCAGACCGCCGGTCTGTTCGGCTATGCTTTCGCCGACGTGCAGCCCGAGTTCAATCGCAGCCGCGAAGACCTCACCATGGGCATCACCTTCCGCATCGCCAACGCGCCGCGCGTCTATGTCGAGCGGATCGATATCAACGGCAACACGCTGACGCAGGACAAGGTGATCCGCCGGGAGTTCCGTCTGCACGAGGGCGACGCGTTCAACACCTTCCAGGTCCGCCGCTCGCAGGACCGGATCAACTCGCTGGGCTTCTTCCAGGAGCGTCTGGAGATCGACCAGAAGCCGGGTTCCGCGCCCGACCGCATCGTGCTGGAAACCAATGTCGAGGAAAAGGCGACCGGTGAGCTTCAGCTTTCCGCTGGTTTCTCGAGCCTTGAGCGCTTCATCCTCTCGGCATCGGTCACGCAGCGCAACTTCCGCGGCATGGGCCAGGAACTGCGCACTTCGGTCAATTATTCGAGCTACTCAAAGTCCGTGAACGTCGGCTTCACCGAGCCCTACTTCCTGGACAAGAACATCGCGCTGGGCGGCGATATCTTCCGGCAGGATACGAACTCGTTCAACTACCTGTCCGGTAATGACCGCAACACGCTGTACAGCCAGGTCCGCACCGGCTTCCAGCTGCGCGCCGGTCTGCCGATTACCGAATATCTCTCGCTGGCGCTGCGCTATGGCCTCTCGTTCGAGGACGTGACGCTGGACAAGGCCAACTATTACTCCGACCGTGAGCAGGCCGGCAACTTCCAGTGCGACCCTCTGCGCGCAAGCCAGTATCTGTGCGATGCCATCGGCAAGCGCACCACGTCGTCGATCGGCTATTCGCTAATTTATGACATGCGGGACAACCGCATCCGTCCCACGCGCGGGCACAGCATCACGTTCAGTCAGGACTTTGCCGGTCTGGGCGGTAACGTCCGTTACCTGCGCAACCGTCTCTCTGCCGATAAATACTGGCCGCTCGGCGGCGGCTTCATCTTCTCGGTGAAGGGCGAGGCTGGCTACATCCATTCGTTCGAAGATGGCGCGGGGCCGAATTCCGACCCCGTCCGCCTCGTCGATCGCTTCTTCCTGGGTGAGCCTCAGTTGCGCGGCTTCGATATTCGCGGCGTCGGACCGCGGATCGTGCGCAAGCCTTATCTGTACGACGAGAACAATAACGTCATCGGGCTCAGTGAAAACCGCGACCAGTGGTCCGACGACGCTCTGGGCGGCCGCGCTTACTATCTCACGCACTTTGAGATCGAGATTCCGCTTGGTGCCGGCGCGCGCGACATGGGCCTGCGTCCGTCAGTGTTCATCGATGCCGGTGCCGTCTTCGGCGTCCGTCGTCCTAACTTGATCGACCTACCCCAGAACATCGATTTCCCCATCCGGGATGCCAGCGGCTTGAGGCAGTGCATCACGCCTGCGACCGACACGACCGCCAGCTCGCTTTCGTCCATTCCCGATGGCGCTAGCTGTCCTTCCGGTACGACGCCTTACGTAACGTCGATTGGCGGCTTCAAGGAAGTCTTCCTCGGCGACAGCTCCAAACCGCGCGTTTCGGTCGGTTTCGGCGTGAACTGGAATTCGCCCTTCGGTCCGTTCCGGATCGATATCGCCAAGGCCCTGGTGAAGGTCGACGGCGATGATACCAAGCTTGTAACCTTCAACATAGGGACACAATTCTGATGCGTAACTCCATCTTTTCCGCTGTTGCGCTCGCAACGGCATCGGTCGCCGCCCTCAGCGTTTCAGCGCCGGTTTCCGCACAGGTCAAGCAGGCGATTGCCGTCGTCAACATCGACGAGGCGATCGGCCAGTCCAGCGCGGCCACCACGGCCAGCCAGCAGATGCAGGTGACCTACAAGTCGAATATCGATCAGATCAACACACGTCGCACCGCGCTGCAGACCGAGATCCAGCAGAAGCAGACGGCGCTGCAGACCGCGGCGCAGGCCGCTGGCCAGAACCCGCCCCCTGCCACGCAGACCACCCTGCAGAACCAGTATAACGAGTTGCAGCGTCGCGCGCAGGAAGCGCAGGCCGAACTGCAGCGTCTCGAGCAGCCGCTCCAGCTCGCCCGCGCCTATGTGCTCGAGCAGATCGGCGCCAAGCTGCCCGAGGCCATGCGCAACGTGATGACCAAGAACAAGATCGACCTGCTGGTGAAGGCGGAAGCTGCAGAAGCCTTCCAGCCCACGGCGGACGTCACCCGTCTGCTCGTGCAGGAGATCAACGCGCTGGTTCCGTCCGTCAGCATCACGCCGCCGCAGGGCTGGCAGCCCGGTGGTCAGCAGCAGCAGCAGCCTGCCGCTGCCGCGCCGGCTGCGCGCACGCCGACGGCTGGCGAAGGGCGCTAATCACCGATGAGCGAAACGGAAAGCGCAGAGGCTGAACAGAGCGGCGGACTCGATATCCGTGGCGTGCTGGCAGCCTTGCCGCATCGTTACCCGTTGCTGCTGGTCGACCGTGTGGTCTCGATGGTTCCCAAGGCCTCGATCCACGCGGTCAAGGCGGTGTCGATGAACGAGCAGTTCTTCCAGGGGCATTTCCCCGGCCGGCCGATCATGCCGGGCGTGCTCATCGTCGAGGCGATTGCCCAGGCTGCCGGCATCCTCGCCGTCGAGTCTCTCGGGCTCGCCGGCACGGGCAAGCTCGTTTATTTCATGACCATTGAGGGCGCGAAGTTCCGTGCGCCTGTCGAGCCGGGGCATCTGCTGGACCTCCATGTCGAGTTCACGCAGCTGCGCGGTTCGGTCTGCAAATTCTCCGGCAAGGCCAGCATCGACGGCAAATTGTGCGCAGAAACAAACTGCGTCGCGATGATCGCCGATCCGCCGAAGGACTGAGCGGGACACAAACCCCGGGGAGCCTTGCCAAGCCGGCCCTTTCCCGCTAAGGGCCGCGCTTCCCTAACGCCCCGGACCGGTCGGAAACCGGTCATTTCAGGAGCCGACACATGAAAAAAGACACGCATCCCGAATATCATCTCATCACCGTGCAGATGACGGACGGGACCAGCTTCCAGACCCGCTCGACCTGGGGCAAGGAAGGCGACACGATGACGCTGGAAATCGATCCGACGTCGCACCCGGCATGGACCGGCGGTCAGCGCCAGCTCGATCAGGGCGGCCGTGTTGCCCAGTTCAACAAGCGCTTCGGTGGCCTCACGCTCAAGAAGAGCTGAGCGGGCTCAACCCAAGGTTTCAGAGGAAGGCTCCGGTTTCCGGGGCCTTTTTCTTTATCGTCAGCGCCGATGAAGGCGTGACTACGCCCCATTCTGGCGACAGTCAGCGCGCTGTATCCGTCGGGATCGGCTCGGGCTGGAAAGCTTCCCTCGGCGTCCCATCGACAGCGTACAGGCGCTCGGTCGGCAATTTGATGATCACGCCGGATTTGGGCAGCGCATGATCGTAGATCGCGCCCAGGAGCCCCGCCATCCTGCTGCCTTGCACGCGCGCGCCTATGGCATGCAGGCCAATCGCCAGACCTTCGCCCATGCTCCCCGTCCAGCGTGACACGCGCACGAAGACCGGGCCGGCATGATGCTTCCCCGCCCGTGGCAGCACCTGCTCGATCCACTGCCGCGCAATGCCGGTCTCGCGCTGTTCGACGGGCAGGTTGTGAATTTGATAGGCGGTGGGCTGGGTGACGAACCAGCCCATGATCGCCCGAGCGACCGTCGTATTGCCGCCGCTGGCCGTGTCCGTCAGGTCGAGAATGATCGGCTTGCCCGGCGTCAGCGCTGCCATGGCCGTATCGAAGGCCGGGATCGTGTCATCGCGCCCGAGGGAATCGTGGAAACGGATGATCGCCGCGCCGCTGGCGTCCTCGGCAACCGAGAGCGGCGGCATATCCGGATGCTTGAGGGCGTACAGATTGGGCAGTTCGACCGTGCGCGCTGACCTGCCGCCGGCCTTCACGGTCAGCTGTCGCGGCCGGTCGCGACGGCCCGCCGCGAGCACGCGCGCGGCATAGCCGCCATCGCCTTCGCCCGGCGCGACGCCGAGGTCGGTCCAGAGCGCGTCGACCGCTGCCTGTACAGGCGTTCCGGCAATGGCGATCAGCTCGTCGCCGGCTTGCACACCGGCCTGTTCCGCCGGGCTGCCGGCCCGGACCTGCTCGATACGATAGCCAGCGCCGCGCCGCTCGATCCACAGGTCACCGAAGCTTGGGAAAACCGCCCAGCTGTTGGAGAAGGAGGCGCCCGTGATCGCATGATGATCGGCGAGAACCATGAGGGCGCGTTCTGCAAGGCGGATGAGGCCATCCTCATCGCGCACCGCCTCGGCTTCCGCCTGGAGCCGGGAGGGTAGGCGATATTCGCCGCCTGCAAGGCGCTCGGGATAGGCATAGGTTTCCGCGATGATGCCCGGAAGTGCACGGGCATCCTCCTGATAGGGATTGGTCTGGCCCAGCGCGCCACTGGCAGAGAGGGCGAGGGCGCCCAAAGTCAGGGCAAGGCGGCAGAACCTCAGTTTCAGCATCATATGTCCTGCGGCCAGGGGAGTCGATGCCACAGGATATCGCGCCTGACATCCAAGCAAAAGGCCCGCCGGATCGCTCCGGCGGGCCTCTCTATTTTCTTCCGAAAAGGACCTGATGCTTAGTTCATGTCCTCGGTGGTGAAGTCCTCACCCTGCACCTTGCCGAGCGGATCGTCGCCGATGGCAGCTTCCACGGGCTGGCGCAGCTCCGCCTCATGCTCTTCGGCGGCGGTCTGCGGCGCCACGAGGTGAACCTCGTTGGCGGCCCGCATGGCGGCGCGGAGCGCGGCATCGCGGCTGTTCGCGGCGATCCGCATCCGGTTCATCGAGGAGCCGGTGCCGGCCGGGATCAGACGCCCGACGATCACATTCTCCTTGAGGCCGATCAGCGTGTCCTTCTTGCCCTGAACGGCCGCCTCGGTGAGGACCCGGGTCGTTTCCTGGAAGGAGGCAGCCGAGATGAAGCTGCGGGTCTGCAGCGACGCCTTGGTGATGCCGAGGAGCACGGGCTTGCCGAAGGCCGGCTGCTGGCCGGGCGCCAGGCGGGCGTTCACTTCGTCCATTTCCTCGCGATCGACCTGCTCGCCTGCCAGCAGCGTGGTGTCGCCGCCGTCGGTGATCTCAACCTTCTGCAGCATCTGGCGAACGATCACCTCGATGTGCTTGTCGTTGATCTTCACGCCCTGCAGTCGATAGACCTCCTGGATCTCCGCGACCATATATTCCGAAAGCGGCTCGATGCCGAGCACTTCGAGAATGTCGTGGGGATCGGGCGAACCGCCGATCAGGTTGTCGCCACGCTTCACGTAGTCGCCTTCCTGAACGTCGATCACCTTGCTCTTGGGGATCAGATACTCGACCGGCTCGCCGCCATCCTCGGGGAGGATCGCGATCTTGCGCTTGGCCTTATAGTCCTTGAGGAACTGAACGCGGCCCGAGACCCGTGCGATGATCGCATTGTCCTTGGGCTTGCGCGCCTCGAACAGCTCCGCCACGCGCGGCAGACCGCCCGTGATGTCGCGGGTCTTGGCAGCCTCGCGGGAGACACGGGCCAGCACGTCACCGGCCTGCACCTGCGCACCATCCTCGACCGAGAGCGTCGCGCCCGGTGCCAGAAGGTAGCGCGCTGCCTCGCCGGAGGCATCGTCCAGCAGGGTCAGGCGCGGACGCAGATCGTCCTTGGAACGGGACGGGGCACGATATTCGGTCACCACGCGCTGCGTGATGCCGGTGGCCTCGTCCGCCTGTTCGGTCAGCGTCTTGCCGTCGATCAGGTCCTGATACTTCACGATACCCGGCTTCTCGGTGATCACCGGCTGCGTGAACGGATCCCACTCGGCGATGCGGTCGCCCTGCTTCACCTTGGCGCCATGCTTGAACAGGATGGCGGCACCATAAGGCAGGCGATGGACCGCACGCTCGCGGCCTTCATCGTCGATGATCGCCAGTTCGCCATTGCGGGCCAGCGACAGGTTACGGCCATGCTTGTCCGTGATGGTCGGCATGTCGCGCAGTTCGATCGAACCGTCGGAGACGGCCTCGAGGTTGGACTGCTCGTTGAGCTGGGCGGCACCGCCGATGTGGAAGGTCCGCATCGTCAGCTGCGTGCCCGGCTCACCGATCGACTGGGCGGCGATCACGCCGACAGCCTCACCGATGTTCACCGGCGTACCGCGGGCGAGATCACGCCCGTAGCACTTGGCGCACACGCCCATCTTGGATTCGCAGATCAGCGGCGAGCGGATCTTGACGGCCTGAACGCCGATGGCCTCGATCTTGGCGACCATCGCCTCGTCCAGCAGCTCGCCCTCGGGGACGATGACCGAGCCATCCTTGCTGTCCACAATGTCCTCGGCCGTGGTGCGACCGAGCACGCGCTCGCCGAGCGATGCGATCACGCTGCCGCCCTGGATGATGGCCTTCATCTCCAGCGCCTTCTGCGTGCCGCAATCCACCTCGACGATGGTGCAGTCCTGGCTCACGTCGACCAGACGGCGGGTCAGGTAACCCGAGTTCGCCGTCTTGAGCGCCGTGTCGGCCAGACCCTTACGGGCGCCGTGCGTCGAGTTGAAATACTCAAGAACGGTCAGGCCTTCCTTGAAGTTCGAGATGATCGGCGTTTCGATGATCTCGCCCGACGGCTTGGCCATCAGGCCGCGCATACCGGCCAGCTGCTTCATCTGCGCCGGGGAGCCACGGGCACCCGAGTGGCTCATCATGTAGATCGAGTTGATCGGCTTCAGGCGGCCCGTATCCGGGTCCTGCGGCATCGAGCGGATCTCGTCCATCATGGCGTTGGCCACGCGGTCACCGCAGCCCGACCAGGCGTCGATCACCTTGTTGTACTTTTCCTGCTGGGTGATCAGGCCGTCCTGATACTGCTGCTCATAGTCGGCAACCAGCGCCTTGGTCTCATCGACCAGAGCCACCTTGCTGTCCGGAATGATCATGTCGTCCTTGCCGAACGAGATGCCGGCCTGGAACGCGTGGCGGAAGCCCAGCGCCATGATGGCGTCGGCAAACAGCACCGTGTCCTTCTGGCCAGTGTGACGATAGACCTCGTCGATCACGTCGCCCACGTCCTTCTTGGTGAGCAGGCGGTTGACGGCGTCGAACGGCACCTTGTGGCTCTTGGGAAGGCACTCGCCGATCAACATACGGCCCGGCGTGGTTTCCACGCGGCGCATGTAGGTCTCGCCATTCTCATCCGTCTGCGGCACGCGGCTGATGATCTTGCTGTGCAGCGTCACCGCCTTGGCGAAGAGGGCCTGGTGGACCTCCTGCATGTCGGCGAGGATCATGCCTTCGCCCGGCTCGCCGGCCAGTTCCATCGACAGATAATAGATACCCAGCACCATGTCCTGCGAGGGCACGATGATCGGCTTGCCGTTGGCGGGCGAGAGGATGTTGTTGGTGGACATCATCAGCACGCGCGCTTCCAACTGGGCCTCAAGGCTCAGCGGAACGTGGACGGCCATCTGGTCACCGTCGAAGTCGGCGTTGAACGCGGCGCAGACCAGCGGGTGAAGCTGGATGGCCTTGCCCTCGATCAGCACGGGCTCGAACGCCTGAATGCCGAGGCGGTGGAGCGTCGGAGCGCGGTTCAGCAGCACAGGGTGCTCGCGGATCACCTCATCGAGGATGTCCCAGACTTCCTTGCGCTCCTTCTCGACCCACTTCTTCGCCTGCTTGAGGGTCATGGAGAGACCCTTGGCGTCGAGACGGGCGTAGATGAACGGCTTGAATAGCTCGAGCGCCATCTTCTTGGGCAGACCGCACTGGTGCAGCTTGAGCTCCGGACCGGTCACGATGACCGAACGGCCGGAATAGTCGACGCGCTTGCCGAGCAGGTTCTGGCGGAAGCGGCCCTGCTTGCCCTTGAGCATGTCGGAGAGCGACTTGAGCGGACGCTTGTTGGCGCCGGTGATGACGCGGCCGCGACGGCCGTTGTCGAACAGGGCGTCAACGGCTTCCTGCAGCATGCGCTTCTCGTTGCGGACGATGATGTCCGGCGCACGCAGCTCCATCAGGCGCTTCAAGCGATTGTTGCGGTTGATGACGCGACGATAGAGATCGTTGAGGTCCGAGGTCGCGAAGCGGCCGCCGTCCAGCGGCACCAGCGGGCGCAGTTCGGGCGGAATGACCGGCACCACGTCGAGGATCATCCATTCCGGGCGGTTGCCGGAATCGATGAAGCTTTCCACCACCTTGAGGCGCTTGATGATCTTCTTGGGCTTCAGCTCCGACTTAGTCGTCGCCAGCTCCTCCATCAGCGCCTTCTGCTCGCCCTCGAGATCGAGGTCCATGAGCATCTGCTTGACAGCCTCTGCGCCGATGCCGGCGGAGAAGGCGTCTTCGCCATACTCGTCCTGCGCCTCGACCAGCTCGTCCTCGTTGAGAAGCTGATACTTCTCCAGCGGGGTGAGGCCCGGCTCGATGACGATGTAGCTCTCGAAGTAGAGAACGCGCTCAAGCTGCTTGAGCTGCATGTCGAGCAGCAGGCCGATGCGCGAAGGCAGCGACTTGAGGAACCAGATGTGGGCAACCGGCGCGGCCAGCTCGATATGGCCCATGCGCTCGCGGCGGACCTTGGAAACGGTCACTTCCACGCCGCACTTTTCGCAGACGATACCCTTGTACTTCATGCGCTTGTACTTGCCGCACAGGCACTCATAATCCTTGATCGGGCCGAAGATGCGCGCGCAGAACAGGCCGTCACGCTCGGGCTTGAACGTGCGATAGTTGATCGTCTCCGGCTTCTTGATCTCGCCGAAGGACCAGCTGCGGATGCGCTCAGGCGACGCAATGCCGATCTGGATCTGGTCGAAGGTTTCCGGCTTGGCCATCGGATTGGCGAAGGTGGTCAGTTCGTTCATGTCTCAATTCCCTGCAGAGGGCTGAAGTTCGTAAAGGGGCGAAGGGGAGGGGCGCCGCGCGAGCAGCGCCCCTTGTCCCATTATTCCGCCGCCTCGGGCAGTTCGTCGTCGCCATCGCTGTCGGAGACGTCTTCCAGCGCCGCCAGCTCAACATTGAGGCCGAGCGAGCGCATTTCCTTCACGAGCACGTTGAAGCTTTCCGGAATGCCGGCCTCGAAGGTGTCGTCACCCTTGACGATCGCCTCATAGACCTTGGTACGACCGACCACGTCGTCGGACTTGACCGTGAGCATTTCCTGCAGCGTGTAGGCTGCACCATAAGCCTGCAGTGCCCAGACCTCCATCTCACCGAAGCGCTGACCACCGAACTGGGCCTTACCGCCCAGCGGCTGCTGGGTGACGAGGCTGTAGGGGCCGATGGAACGGGCGTGGATCTTGTCGTCCACAAGGTGGTGCAGCTTGAGCATGTAGATGATGCCCACCGTCACCTTGCGGTCGAACGCGTCACCGGTCCGGCCGTCATAGAGCGTGGACTGGCCCGACGTATCGAGCCCTGCCAGCTGCAGCATGGCCGAAACGTCGGCTTCACGCGCACCGTCGAACACCGGTGTCGCGATCGGAACGCCGGTCACGAGGTTGGAAGCAAGCTCGATGACCTGCTCAGCCGAGCGGGACTTGATCTCGTCCGCATAATCCTCGCCATAGACGGTCAGCAGGCGCTCCTTCACCGCTTCCGGCATTTCACCGCCGGTCGCGTTCGGGTTGGCCTCGCGCCAGTCGCGCAGGGCATGCTTGATCTGCTGGCCAAGCCCGCGGGCGGCCCAACCAAGGTGCGTCTCGAAGATCTGCCCGACATTCATGCGCGACGGCACGCCCAGCGGGTTGAGCACGATGTCGACCGGGGTGCCATCCTCCAGGAACGGCATGTCCTCGACCGGCAGGATGCGCGAGATGACGCCCTTGTTGCCGTGACGGCCGGCCATCTTATCGCCCGGTTGCAGCTTGCGCTTCACCGCGACGAAGACCTTGACCATCTTGAGCACGCCCGGGGGCAGCTCGTCGCCGCGCTGCAGCTTCTCGACACGGTCCTCGAACTTCTCGACGATGACCTTCACGGCCTCGTCATACTGCGTCTTGACCGCTTCGAGCTGCGACTGGCGGGCATCGTCCGCAACCGCGAACTTCCACCACTCGTGACGCTCGACCTCAGAGAGTAGCTCCTCGGTGATGTCGACGCCCTTCTTGACACCCTTGGGCGCTGCCGTGGCCGTCTGGCCGACCAGCATCTCGCGCAGGCGGTTGAAGGTGGCGCGATTGAGGATCGCGCGCTCGTCCTCGCGGTCCTTGGCGAGACGGTCGATTTCCTCGCGCTCGATGGCCATCGCGCGCTCGTCCTTGTCGATGCCGTGACGGTTGAACACGCGCACCTCGACGATCGTACCAGCCACGCCCGGCGGCAGGCGAAGCGAGGTGTCGCGCACATCGCTGGCCTTCTCACCGAAGATGGCGCGGAGAAGCTTCTCTTCCGGCGTCATCGGGCTTTCACCCTTGGGCGTGATCTTGCCGACGAGAATATCGCCAGGCTCCACCTCGGCGCCGATGTATACAATGCCCGCCTCGTCGAGGTTGCGCAGGGCTTCCTCGCCGACGTTGGGGATGTCGCGGGTGATGTCTTCCGGCCCGAGCTTGGTGTCGCGGGCCATCACTTCGAACTCCTCGATGTGGATCGAGGTGAAGACGTCGTCCTTCACGATCCGCTCGGAGATCAGGATGGAGTCCTCGTAGTTGTAGCCATTCCAGGGCATGAACGCGACGAGGCTGTTGCGGCCCAGGGCCAGTTCGCCCAGCTCGGTCGAGGGACCGTCGGCGATCACGTCGCCAGCCTTCACATGCTCGCCCACTTTCACCAGCGGACGCTGGTTGATGCAGGTATCCTGGTTGGAGCGCTGGAACTTCATCAGCGTGTAGATGTCGACGCCCGACTTGCCGGCCTCGATCTCTTCGGTGGCGCGGATCACGATGCGGGTGGCGTCCACCTGATCGACGATGCCCGAGCGCTTGGCCGCGATAGCGGCGCCGGAGTCGCGCGCAACCGTCTCTTCCATGCCGGTGCCGACGAACGGCGCCTCGGCCTGAACGAGCGGCACGGCCTGACGCTGCATGTTCGATCCCATGAGCGCGCGGTTGGCGTCATCGTTTTCCAGGAAGGGAATGAGCGATGCGGCAACCGAAACGAGCTGCTTGGGGCTGACGTCCATCAGCGTGATGTGGTCGCGCGGCGCCATCAGGAACTCGCCGGCCTCACGGGCGGAGATGAGATCCTCGGCGAAGGTGCCGTCCGGGTTCACTTCGGCGTTGGCCTGCGCGATCGTGTGCTTGGCCTCTTCCATGGCGGAGAGGTACACGACCTCGTCCGTCACCTTGTTGTCGATGACCTTGCGATAGGGCGTCTCGATGAAGCCGTACTTGTTGACGCGCGAGAAGCTCGCCAGCGAGTTGATCAGACCGATGTTCGGGCCTTCCGGCGTCTCAATCGGGCAGATGCGGCCATAATGGGTCGGGTGAACGTCGCGGACCTCGAAGCCGGCGCGCTCACGGGTGAGACCACCCGGGCCCAATGCCGAAACGCGACGCTTGTGCGTGATTTCGGAGAGCGGGTTGGTCTGGTCCATAAACTGCGAGAGCTGCGAGGAGCCGAAGAACTCGCGCACTGCGGCCACGGCGGGCTTGGCGTTGATGAGGTCGTTCGGCATCACCGTCGAGACATCGACGCTGGACATGCGCTCCTTCACGGCGCGCTCCATGCGGAGCAGGCCGACGCGATACTGGTTTTCGAGCAGCTCGCCGACCGAACGCACGCGGCGGTTGCCGAGATTGTCGATGTCGTCGATCTCGCCCTTGCCGTCCTTGAGGTTCACCAGCTCCTTGACCACCGCGAGGATGTCCTCGCGGCGCAGCGTCGTGATGGTGTCCTCGGCGTCGAGGCCAAGGCGCATGTTCAGCTTCACGCGGCCCACGGCCGAGAGGTCATAGCGCTCGCCGTCAAAGAACAGGCCTTCGAACAGGGCTTCGGCGGTCTCGCGCGTCGGCGGCTCGCCGGGGCGCATGACGCGGTAGATGTCCGAAAGCGCGTGGTCGCGGTCCTCGGCCTTGTCGACCTTGAGCGTGTTGCGGATCCAGGGACCCGTGTTCACATGGTCGATGTCGAGCAGTTCGAGGCGGTCGATACCGGCCGCATCCAGCTTGGCGAGGTTCTCGGGCGAGACCTCGTCGCCGGCTTCGATGTAGATCTCGCCGGTGCTCTCATTGATGAGGTCATAGGCGCTGTAGCGACCATAGACTTCCTCGGTCGGGATCACGAGCGCTTCCAGGCCGTCCTTGGCGGCCTTGAGCGCCGCACGCGGGCTGATCTTCTGCCCGGCCGCGAACACCACTTCGCCGGTCTTGGCGTCGATGATGTCGAAGGTGGGCTTGAGGCCGCGCCAGGCGTCCGCCGTATAGGGGATCTGCCAGCCATTCTCGCCGCGCACATAGGTGACCTTGTTGTAGAACTCGCCGAGGATTTCCTCGCTGTTCAGGCCAAGCGCGAAGAGCAGGGCAGTGACCGGCAGCTTGCGCTTGCGGTCGATACGCACGTTCACGATGTCCTTGGCGTCGAACTCGAAGTCCAGCCACGAGCCACGATACGGGATGACGCGGGCGGCAAAGAGATACTTGCCCGAAGAGTGCGTCTTGCCACGGTCATGGTCGAACAGGACGCCCGGCGAGCGGTGCATCTGGGACACGATGACGCGCTCTGTACCATTGACGATGAAGGTGCCATTGCCGGTCATGAGCGGCATGTCGCCCATGTAGACATCCTGCTCCTTGATATCGAGAACCGAACGGGTCTCGGTGTCCTGATCGACTTCGAAGACGATCAGGCGGAGCGTGACGCGCATCGGCGCGGCGTAGGTGATGCCGCGCTGACGGCATTCCTCGGTGTCGTACTTGGGATCTTCCAGCTCATAGTGGACGAAGTCCAGCTCGGCCGTGCCGGCAAAGTCGCGGATCGGGAAGACGCTGCGCAGCGTCTTCTCAAGGCCGGACACATAGCCGATTGCGGGATTGGACCGCAGGAACTGCTCATAGCTTTCGCGCTGAACCTCGATGAGGTTCGGCATTTCCACGACCTCGTGGATGTTGCCGAATACCTTGCGGATGCGCTTGGTGGCGCTTTCGCCGGGCTTGATGGGGAGAGCCTTGGTTGCCATGCCAGAGATACCTGACCTTCCTGCGTGTTGTGGTCCCGATAATATTTTTCGCATTGCAACGAAAATTCAGCCTTTTGCTGCGGCTGCGCACCTCGATTGGAGGGCTGCGAGCACGCAAAAAAGTGCGGGCCGGGGCTGTCCGATCCGCACTTGAGCGTCATATGAACCTCGCCGTCACCCCATATGTGATGCATGTCGTGCGCAACGCGTCATGCTTGCCCGGGTAGCGGAAGGCGACTGGCGGGCAGATGCCCGACCAATCCGAATGACCAGCGATATAAGGCCATCGCGCGGCATTGCAAGGGGCTTGCGGCCCGCTGCAATGCCTTTGCGGCGCTGATCGGAGACGGACCCAGATCTGCGATCAGGATTCCTTGCGGTAGAACACGCCGCACATCACCCGGCCGCCACTATTGCCCGTGGGGTCGGTGCGCATGTCGTCGGCGTCTGCGTGGATCACCAGCGCCGCGCCATCGTCGTCCAGCAGGGTTGCCATGTTGGTGTGCGCCATGAACGTCATCTTGGCCGCGCCGCGTGCGTCAGCCGTGATCATCGACAAGTCGCCGGCATGGGGGCCTTGCGGGTTCTCAGTGCCATGCTGCTTGCTCTCGGGGTTGAGGTGGCCGCCGGCCGATACGAAATCGGGCAGGGTGCATTTGCCGATGGCGTGAATGTGCATCCCGTGCGCACCCGGCGTCAGCCCGCGTGTCACCTCCACGCTGCCGCGCATATGACCGTCTTCCGGCACCAGCGTCGCGACACCGGTGCGGTTGCCCTGGCCATCATAGAGGATCGCCTCGGCGAAGGGCTCGGGCGTGGGCATCGGCCCCGCCGGGGCCTTGGCGCCGCAGCCCTGCAAGGCCAGACAGAAGCCGGTGGCGGCGAGGAGGAGGGGGGAAGCAGCAAAATGAGCCATCATGTCTCTCTGTGTTGGGGCGATGCAGTCGGTTCAATCTAGCGTGTTGTCCGGCGAGGTCAAAGCAGGTCGAGCACCCGTTCCATGGCAAGCGCGGCCCGGCGGGAGGCGGCGCGGAGGTTGGCGTGGAAATCCCCGGCACTGTCGGGATTGGCATCGTCCGTCACCGCCTTGATGCCGCCCCAGGGGAGACCGCACTGGGCGGCATATTGGGCGAGCGCGCCGGTTTCCATGTCGACGATGTCGGCCTCCAGCGCAGCCACGAGATGGGCGGCATAGGCGCCATCCTCGATGAATGCGTCACCGCTGGCGATGCAAGCATGGGGCAGGGCGCTGCCGGGATCGGGCATGGCCGCATAAGGCGTGACATTGGCCGGCCCCATTGGCCAGGCGCCAGCGGGGTAGTGCACGAAGGCATCCGGGCGACGCGCGCCATAATCATGCTGGACGGCGCGGGTGAGCCAGAAGCAATCACCGGCCAGAGCGCTCAGCTTGCCGGCTGTTCCGAGGATCATCAGCAGGTCTGCGTCATGGAGCGCGTGCAGCCGCGCGGCGGCGGCGGCGATGTTCACCTTGCCGATGCCCGTCGTCGCGATGTGGACCACATGGCGCCCGGTGTCGACGCAGCGCACCAGCGGCCAGTCGCCGTCCAGCCTGTCGCCCACGTCCGGCAGAAAGGCATCGGCCTCCTCGGGCAGGGCGGCGAGCATCAGGATGCGCATGCGGCTCAATGCCCTTCAAAGGTGATGAGGGAGAGGGGCGTGATGCCCACGTCCCTGAGGCGCGCCGCACCGCCCAGCTCGGGCAGGTCGATGACGAACGCCGCCTGATCGACAATGGCACCTTCGCCCCGCAGCAGGGCAGCGCCGGCTAGCGCGGTCCCGCCGGTCGCCAGCAGATCGTCCACCAGCAGCACCCGTTGCCCCGGTCGCACGGCGCCCTGATGCATCTCGATCCGGTCGGTGCCATATTCGAGCGCATAATCAATGCCGACCGTCGCGCCGGGCAGCTTGCCGGACTTGCGCAGCATCAGCTTGCCCTTGCCGAGCTTGTAGGAGAGCCCGGCTGCGACGATGAACCCGCGCGCCTCGATGCCGGCGATGAGGTCGACCTGGGCCGGATCGACCATTGCCGCGATCCGGTCAATCGTCGCCCGGAAGCCTTCGCCATCCAGCAACAGGGTCGAAACGTCGCGAAACTGGATGCCGGGAATCGGATAGTCCGGGACGGTCCGCACCAGCGCTTTGAGGTCGTCATTGTTCGTCGTGGTGAGAGAAGATGTCTCGGCCATGAGGATGGGTCCCTTCGATAATCGGCTGGCGCAGGCCGCACGTGTCGGCGCAAGGATCGGGCGGCACAGGGCGCCTTTTGTCCCTCACGCTTTACATTGGCGCGACGATATGCTGATCGCAGTCTGTCCCGAAATGGGTCGGTGGGGTCATAATGAGATTGCCTGTTGTCTTTCCAGGGATGGCGTCGATCGCCTGCCTTCTCGCCGTGAGTCCGGCGGCAGGGCAAGCGGAAACTGCGTTTGCCCGGGCCAGCTCCAGCCTTCTCGATCTCCAGAAGCTCACCAGCCTGCTGCTCCCGCCTGCCTTCGGGCAGGATAATCAGGTGCGGGCGCCGATGCTGATCGCCAATGAGGTGCGGCCCGAGAGCCGGGACCGACTGGCCCAGCCCTCCGCGCGGCCGGAGTCGCGCGACCGCCTCGCGCGGCCGGTGAGCGAATTGCCGGCCTATCGCCCGGAGAGCCGCGATCCCTTGGCGCGCTCCTATGAGGATGTGCGCAAGGCGCGGCCCGAGTTGCTGGACTCTGGTTCAAAGGCGGTGGCCCTGGCGCAGGATGTCGCGCCGACCAATGAGAGCGTGGCCACGGCGCCTTCCATGAATAGCGCAGATGGGCCACCCGTGCCGATCGCGCTGTCCGCAGTGCCGATGGGCGCAGGGTCCGCCGGGCCGACCTTGCAACGCACGCAGGGCAAGGCCGAGGGCCTCGGTCTAGCGCAATATCTTTCCGCGCCATGGCAGCAGATCGGCTTCATTGCCGGCTTGGTGCTGCTCGCCAGTCTGCTCTTCTGGCGGCTGGGCATGCGCGGGCGGCAGGGGCCGCTGGCCCTGACCGACTATGGACGGGCCGAGCGCTCCGCTGCCCGAGAGGAAGCTGACAGAGCACGCTACCCGACGCTGCGCGAAGCCATCGAGGCGATGAAGGCCGAGGCCGCCACACGCCGTTGATCGGCATCGGGGCGCCATCGATCACGCCTGATCCACGCGACGATCCCTGCTAAGCAAAAAAGAAGCGCGCCCGGATCGCTCCGGACGCGCTTCTTTTTGTCGGGCGGGAACGGCTGGGCCGCTCCCCTCCCATCAAGCTTACTTGATCTCGACGGTCGCGCCGGCTTCCTCGAGCTTCTTCTTCAGCTCTTCGGACTCCGCCTTGTTCACGCCCTCCTTCACAGCCTTCGGCGCGCCTTCGACGAGCGCCTTGGCTTCCGTCAGGCCGAGACCGGTGATGGCGCGGACTTCCTTGATGACGTTGATCTTCTTGCCACCATCGTTGACGAGGATCACGTCGAACTCGGTCTTCTCTTCAGCAGCGGGGGCATCGCCACCGGCGCCACCGGCGGGCGCAGCAACCGCGACTGCGGCAGCAGCGGAAACGCCCCACTTCTCTTCAAGAGCCTTCGACAGCTCAGCAGCTTCGAGAACGGTCAGCGCGGAGAGCTGGTCGACGAGCGAGTTGATATCAGCCATGTAATTCACTCCATTTTCTAGCGGGGCCGGGTCTGGCCCAAGTCAATTGATTGCAACTGTCTGCCGGGAAGGCGGCCTGAAGATCAGGCAGCGTCCTTGGTGGCATAAGCGTTGAAGACGCGCGCGAGCTGCGCGGCCGGTTCCTTGGTGACGACTGCGAGCTTGGTCGCCGGGGCCTGAATGAGGCCGATCAGCGTTGCGCGCATCTGGTCGAGCGACGGCATCGAAGCCAGCGCCTTGATGCCATTGGCGTCCAGGAGCGTAGTGCCCATGGCGCCGCCGACGATCTCCAGCTTGTCGTTCGTCTTGGCGAAATCGATCGCGACCTTTGCAGCCGCAACCGGATCGGAAGACGTCGCCAGGCCCACCGGTCCAACCAGCATCTCTTCGATGCTGGCATAATCGGTGTCCTTGATGGCGATCTTGGCAAGGCGGTTCTTCGTTACCTTGTAGGTCGCGCCCGCATCGCGCATCTTCTGACGGAGCTGGGTCGACTGGGCCACGCTAAGGCCCAGATTGCGGGTCACGACGACCACGCCCATTTCCTTCAGAGATTCGTGAAGCGCGGAAACGACCTCGGTCTTTTCATTGCGATCCATGCCATTCTCCTCTGCGGCAAGGCCCGGAAGGCCCGGCCGCGTTCACACATGTGCCGCGCACGACCCGAGAGGGGCCGCAAGCGGCGAAGCAGTCCGAGGGGAAGGGTTGACTGGTCCAGCACGAGAGTGCGGACAGACCCGGATTGAGCTGCGCATCGAAGCGGAGCGCCGTCCGGCAAGAACTTTTCCCCGTCTCGGCTGGGCATTAAGATGGGCAGATCCCATCACCAGCTGTCTCGGACGGTGCACCGGGACGGACCCGGTGAGCGAAGGCCCGATAGGCGGGGCAGCCGTGAAAAGCAAGTCGTTTCCAAATCCCGCCACGGCGAGGGAGCCGGGGAGGGCGGTAGACGCCTAATTTGTGACCCTTTGGCAACGTCCTTCGGCCATCTGCGCAAAGGTGGTTAAGGCGTGGGAAAAGAAGGTTAAAGCGCTTTAATTCTTTCCGCCGCAGGTTTAGCACGGGCTCATGGAAAGCTTATCGACAGACTCGCTCCGTTGGGCGCGCCGTGAAATTGAACGGCACCGGGCTTTGATCGGTCTGGCCGTGGTGGCCAGCGCCTTGATCGCAGCCGCGCCGCACAATGAGCGCCGGATGTTCACCATCCCCGAGTTCGCCTCGGCGTTCGTCGCCGTGCCCGCGCCGGAAGAGACGTCGCTGCGCTCCGCGATCATGGGCTATCTTCGCGATGGCTGCGCGCCTGAGTTCGTCAATTCCAAGGGTGACCTGACCCAGTTGGTCAATCGCGCCGATTGCGGTCCTGGCCGTTCGCGCAACCAAGGCAGCAGCCCATTCGCGCAGAAGCCGACCGCGACGCCGAACAAGTCGCCGGTTGCGCCGACCGCCTTCTTCGCCGAGCCGGAAGCTGCCGATTTCGTATCGAACCTCAACAGCCCGCTGATCGTGACGCAGCCGACGCTGGAGCCCTCCATGGCCTCCTTCACGCCGCCGACAGGTGGTACGGGCGGTGGCGGCGGGTTCATCCCTGGCATTCCCATTCCCTTGCCCGATTTTGTGCCGCCGGTGTTCGGTTCGGTTCCCGAGCCGTCGACCTGGGCGCTGATGATCGCGGGCTTCGGTCTGGCCGGCACGATGATGCGCCGCCGCAATCCGGTGAAGGTTACCTTCGCCGCCAGCTGATGGCCGGCTTCACACGCATTTCCCGCTGAAAAGGCCAGTCCGGGGGGACTGGCCTTTTCTTTGCCGATTACGCGGCGGGATCGGTCTGGCTGGGAAGCCCGGTTCAGTGGATCGTCAAGGTGTCGCCGTTCAGGGTGACGGTGCCGAGTTGCTGGAGCGCATTCTGGCCCATCAGCGAAACCGGCAGGGCGCCATCGACCACGGCGGCGCTGATCTGTTCGATGCGCTTGCCGGCCATTTCCATCCGCTCGATCTTCGCCCAGCGCATCGCGGACGATCCGTTGACGGTGCGCATCTGTGCGCGACCGGGCAGGCTCTCATAAGTCAGGCCGAGCTTGGCCGCGTCGGCGCGATTGAGCACGACGACCGTCGCGCCGGTATCCACCACGAAGCGGATCGAATGGCCATTGGCCTTCGCCTCGACATAGAAGAGGCCGTCGGCATGGCGCTGCACGGTGTTGGCAGGCAGTTGGATGGCCGAGGCATCCAGAACTGCGGCCTCCGGCACGGCGATGTTTGCGGCGGCTTCCTTCTGGATGTTCTGGTGATCCGTGAACGGGTTGCTCAGGGCGACGGCAATGGATGCCATTGCCGCCATGATGCTACCGAATTCGAGATGGATGCCGATCATGCCGCATCATCACCCCGACTCACCCAAGAAGCGGTTTCGAGATTGAGTTAGCGCGGCATTAAGAAAGGGCGGTCAGGCGGGCGCCTGCGTCGTGTGCGAGGCCTCGATTTCCTCGTCCATCCGCTGCTTCACCCGGCGGCGGCGGCGGCCGAAGATGAAGGCGGCAAGGCCGGAGATCAGGGCCGAAATCCCGAATTCGGCGGCAAGGACGTTGTAGCGCCACGTCAGCTTGTCGAGCCCGCTGAACAGTACGAAGTTATCATCCTCGACGTCATAGCCTGCATGGCGATACAGGTTGACGATCTCGCCCGGCAGGGCCTCGCGCCGCAGAACGCCGTCGAGATAGGGCGTGAAGACGAGGTGCGAGAGGCGGAACCGCCAGACGCGCACCAAATCCTCATCCTTGGGGAAGGTGATGGGATGATAGCCTTCCGGCACATCGTTGCGCCGCACCTCGACGAAGTAGCGCAGCGGCGAGTGGTCGTCCGGCCCGGAGCGAACCGGCGCGAAATAGAGCGAGCGCTTGACCAGCAGCAGATCCTCGTTGAACTGCGCCGTCTCGCGCAGATCGATGCTGCCGGTAATGACGGCGCGGCCTTCCACCGGCGCGATCGCATCGGGCGACCCAACGACGATGCTGCGCGGGGTTCCCTCATCGGATGGCAATTGCAGCCGCAGGATCAGCACAATGACCGCCGCAAGCAGACTGCCAACGCAAACGCCGGCAAAAAAGCCCTGGAGGCGGGCAAGGCGGCCCTTCACGATGCGCAGATCGTCCTGCCGGGCAGGGCCGAAGGATTCGGTGCGGCGCTGGCGGGTACGCAGCAGCCACACGGCAGCGATGAGCGGCGCAGAGAACAATGCGGTCACCGCGACGAAGGTGAGGGTGGGCCAGTAACGATCGAAATGAAGAAACTGCCATTCGGCCAGTCGCGCGATCAACCCGCGATAATCGAGCGCCTGAAAGAGGAAGAACAGGCTGACAAGAGCGATCCAGAAGCCGAGAAGGCGAACCGCCAGATTGAGCTGTTTCGACACCCGGTCATAGGCATCCTGTCCAGCAGTTGGATGTCGCTTCTTCACCCCAATTTCCCTGTTTTTCATCTGAGTTCTATCGTCGCGTGCCTCGCCAAGCAATGCCATCGCAGGGTTAACAGGCGCTTTACGAACAAACGCCTAATCAGACCGCCGACTCAGATCACAACATCGGGCAATAAAAAAGCCCCGCCGCGGTGGATACCGGGCGGGGCGTTTTTAGAATTGGGTGAGATCAGGCCGAGGCGACCTGAGCCACGTCCACCTTTACGCCCGGGCCCATCGAGGACGACAGGGCGATCTTGCGGACATACTTGCCCTTCGAGCCCGAGGGCTTGGCCTTCACAATGGCATCGACGAAGGCGTCGAAGTTCTTGCGCAGGTCGGTTTCGCTGAAGCTGGCCTTGCCGAGACCGGCGTGAATGATGCCGGCCTTCTCGACGCGGAACTCGATCTGGCCGCCCTTGGCAGCCTTCACGGCTTCGGCGACGTTCGGCGTGACGGTGCCGAGCTTCGGGTTCGGCATCAGGCCCTTGGGACCCAGCACCTTACCGAGGCGACCGACCAGGCCCATCATGTCGGGCGTCGCGATCACGCGGTCGAAGTCGAAATTGCCGTTCTGGATGTGCTCGAGCAGATCCTCGGCACCCACGATCTCGGCGCCGGCTGCCTTGGCGGCATCCGCCTTGTCGGCGCGGGCGAAGACGGCAACGCGCACGTCCTTGCCGGTGCCGGCGGGCAGGGTGACGACGCCACGGACCATCTGGTCGGCGTGACGCGGATCGACGCCCAGGTTCATCGCGACTTCGACGGTCTCGTCGAACTTGGCGGTGGCGTTCTTCTTGATGAGCGCGATGGCTTCATCGACGCCGTGCAGCTTGTTCGCATCGACTGCGGCGGCCATTGCCTTGGCCTTCTTGGTCAGCTTTGCCATGTTCTTAGCCCTCCACCACGGTCAGGCCCATCGCGCGGGCGCTGCCTTCGATGATCTTCGTCGCGGCCTCGATGTCGTTGGCATTGAGGTCGACCATCTTCGCTTCGGCGATCTCGGCGAGCTGGGCACGCGTGATCTTGCCGGCGGAGACCTTGCCGGGCTCCTTGGAGCCGGACTTGAGGTTCACGGCCTGCTTGATGAGATAGGTTGCCGGCGGCTTCTTGGTGACGAAGGAGAAGCTGCGGTCAGCGTAGACGGTGATGATCGTGGGCAGGGGCGTACCCTTCTGCTCCTTCTCGGTCGCCGCGTTGAACGCCTTGCAGAATTCCATGATGTTCACGCCGCGCTGACCCAGGGCAGGGCCGATCGGCGGCGAGGGGTTGGCGGCTCCAGCGGGCACCTGGAGCTTGATATAGCCCGTAATTTTCTTGGCCATTACACTCACTCTGTAGAAGGCGGGGCCAATGGCGCCGCCCGGTTCAAGCTTAGCGGTCAAACGGCTGACCCTAAGGGGTCGTCCTCCCGCAATGGGCTTCCATCGGGCCTGCAAGACCGTCCGGAAGCCGGCGCCTATAGCGGTGACTGGTGCAAAAGGAAAGAGCGGTCTTATCGATTCACTTCTGCCCGGCGGTGCGCCGCGCCAGCGCATGAAGCTCCGCCTGGGAGAGCAGCATGGCGAGATCGTCGCGGCTGATGTCGAAACTCTCGTCCATATCCTCCAGCGCCTTGTCGATATCCTCGCTGTGCAGCCCTGATGCCTCTCGCACCTGCGCGCTCTGGATTGCGGGTGCAGCCGGGTGATGCGGATAACTGTGACCGGTCATGCGATGGAAGAACATGGCGAGCGACACCAGCGCGATGGAATTGAGCCCAACGGGCGCGAAGGCGAAGGCATAGCCGGCATCGTGAATGCCCTGGCTGCCAAGCACGGCGGTCAGCGCCGCCGCCCCGCCGGGCGGGTGCAGGCAGCGACAGAGCGACATCACGAGGATCGCGCCGCCGACAGCCACGCCGGCGGCCAGCGCCATTGGAGGAATCCAGCGGGCCGCCGCCACGCCCACCAGTGCCGAGAGGATGTTACCGCCCACCACCGACCAGGGCTGGGCGAGCGGACTGGTCGGCACGGCAAAGACCAGCACTGCCGAAGCGCCAATGGGCGCGACGATGATCGGCAGATCGGCATAAGCGATCGGGAATTGCAGGCAGAGCACGATCGTCAGCCCGATCCCCGCCGTCGCACCGATCACCGCCAGAAGGCGCGGCATCAGCCGGGCGCCGGCGAGGATCGGTCTGAAGAGGCGCTCTGTGGTCATGGGTTTCGTCGCACCGGCTTGGAAGAGAGGCGCGCTATTGGCGCGGCTTCACCCAGATGACCAGCGAGCATTTCCCCTTGCCGATCAAGCCGGGCTTTCAGGTCGTCGCGCCGCCGCTCATTCCGCCGGCGCGGGCTGTGCCATGTTGAGCACGTCTGCTGGTGCTTTGCGGCGCTTCACGATCATGCCGATGCCGAGCGCGCACAGTGCCAGAACGGCAGGGCACAGCGCCAGAATGGCAAAGCTGCGCACGATCGGCAGGCCGCTCGCCAGCACGAACGCGCCGATGATCGGCCCTGCAATGCCGCCGATCTTGGCTACGGATGTTGCCCAGCCGGCGCCGTTCGCCCGGATTGCGGAGGGATAGAAGACGCCGGCAATCGAGAGAATGCCGAAATGCGCGCCGCCGACGAAGCTGGTCGCGGCGACCGAGACGATCAGGAAGAGCGTCGGCTCCATCGGCACCAGGCCGACAAGCAGCAGCAGCGGGAAGGCGACGGCCGGATAAACCGCGACCGCAAGCGGCCCCTTGCCATCGGTAAAGCGCATCAGCAGCAGGCCCAGCACCGCGCCGGCGATGCCGCCGATGGACGAGACATAGGCTGCCGTCTCGCGCGAGAATTTGAGATCCTCATAGACGATCGGGCCCCAATTGGCCTTGAAATAGACGGCCAGCGTGCTGGCGATATAGGCCAGCCAGAGCAGCGGCGTCAGCCATTTTAGGTCGCCCTTGAACAGCTTGGCGGCGGTGAAGTTGCTGGTGTCCTGCTTCTCGTCGCTGAGCACGAAACGGTCCTGCGCGGTCGCGCCGAGCGTGGGATCGACCTTGTTCAGCGTCTTGGCGATCAGGTCCGGCTTGAGGTTCTTGCTGGCGAGGAAGCGCACTGATTCCGGCAACCAGAACAGCAGGGCGAATGCGCAGACGATCGTGCCGAGGCCCCCGAAGACGAACACGCCCTCCCAGCCATAGGTCGGTGCGAGCCACACGGTCACCGGCCCGGCCAGCGAAGAGCCGAGGCTGTAGCCGACCATGATGACCGTCACCACGGTCGAGCGGTACTTGGTCGGCACATATTCGATGTTGAGCGCCCAGGCGAGCGGCAGCATGCCACCAATGGCAAAGCCATCGAGGAAGCGCAGGATGAGAAGGGCTTCATAGCTTTGCGCCAGCGCGGTGGCGGTGGTCAAAATGCCGAATGCGAAGGCGGCGCCGATGATCGTCTGTCGCCGCCCGATCCTGTCGCCAATATATGCGAAGGCAAAACCGCCGACCATCATGCCGAACAGGCCGGCGGAAAACACATTGCCCAGCTGGTGCGTGGAGAGGCTCAGCTCATCGCGCATCCAAGGCGCGGTGAAGCTGATCAGCATCATGTCGAACCCGTCGAACACCGTGATCAACCAGGAGAGAACGATCAGCCGGAAATTGAACGGGCCGAGCTTCCGCTCATTGATGAACGTGGCGATATCGATCGAGCGGGGCGCGCTGGCCATGCTGGCTGTCCTCTCCGGCTGTGCCTCGAATCGTTCGTAAGGCAACTATTCTTTTAATGGTTAGCAATCTATCGGGCGGCGGCAAGCGATACCTGCTGCGCCGCCCGGTTCAGATATCGGTCGAGAGCACGAAGCCCCGCAAGGCGCGGGCGTCGTGAAGGGCATTATGCGGCACCTGGCTGTTGCGCGCGCTGCTGAACCCGGCGGCATTGACCAGCTCGAAGCGGAGGCCGCGCACATCGATCATCTCGCCGGGGCCTGTCATCAGCAGCGTTGCGAAATGCGCGATGTCCTCGGGCCAGTCTGCGACGATCATGGGCTCATTGTCGCCGGCGAGATAGGTGGCGACCAGTTCGGACGCATTGGCCCGCTCCACGGCATAATCCAGCCCGGTCGGCACATGGCGCAGATAAGGGATCACATTATGCTCGACCCAGGGGTGGAGCGGCTCGGGAAGCGGCAGAAGCGAGAGATACAGCTCCTGATCGCCATATTCGGGCACCAGGGCCAGGCTGATCAGGGCGCCGCCAAAACCATTATATTCGGTATCGAGAAAGTAACGCATGAAGCTCCGGGGATTGGATTGGGGGGAGAGTCGCGCGGAGGCATACAGTGCCGGGACCGTTTGCGCGATGCCTCCGGGTCTGCCAGAGGGACGGCTCGGTTGAAAGGAACGATATGAAGCCCCGCGAACATCTCGGCACGGCAAAGGTGCCCGGCGGCGAGGATCTGCGCCTGTTCCGGCGCGGCGACGATTTCATGATCGTGCTGGACCGCAACGAACTGATGAACAGCCGGATGAGCGGATCGGAAAAGGCGCTGGCGCTGATGGCGCTGGAGCGGCTGCCTTCCCGCGCGGGGCGTCACCTGCTGATCGGCGGCTATGGCATGGGCTTCACGCTGCGCGCGGCGCTGGGCGCACTCGACGCCCAGGCGAAGGTCACGGTGGCCGAGCTGGTGCCGGAAATCATCGAATGGGCGCGGGGGCCGATGGCCGAATTGGCGGCCGGCTGCCTGGATGACCCCCGCGTCGATCTCGTCCACAGCGACGTCGCCGAGCTGATCGAGGACGGGCAGGGGCGCTACGATGCCATTTTGCTCGACGTCGATAACGGCCCCGACGGCCTCACCGTGCCGGCCAATGACCGGCTCTATTCCGCGCGCGGCCTCTCCCAGGCGATGCGGGCACTCAAGCCCGGCGGCATTCTCGCGGTCTGGTCCGCCGGATCGGACGAAACCTTCACCCGCCGGCTGAAAAGCGCCGGGTTCATCGTCGACGAGGTGGCGGTGAAGGCGCGGGAGAACGGCAAGGGGCCGCGCCACGTCATCTGGTTCGCCCAGCGGCGGGGTTGAGGCCGCATGAACTAGCCCCTCATTGCCGCACGGCATCGTCCTGCCAATCCTCATTGCCGCGCGCGATGAGGTAGGCGTGGATCGCCTCCGCCTGTGCCTTATCCAGCACGCCCTTGAAGCTGGCCATGCCCAGATCGGCTTTGGTACCCTCCAGCACGATATCGAGGAAGTGCGCGCGGGTATCGGGCGTCATGTAGCGCAGATCCTTGAGGCCCCCGCGCGCATTCTCGCCATGGCAGCGGGCGCAGGTCTCGCCATAAAGCTGGGCGCCCAGCCGCACCTGCGCTTCGGTGGCGCGGAGAAAGGGCGGGCGGGGCAGGGCCGTCGGCGGCGGCAGGGGTGGCAGCGTCACGCCTTTGGCATCCAGGCGGAACACCAGCAGTCGCGCCGGTGACACCCGGAAGCCGCCGGGTATCTTGCTCAGCCCCGCGACGATCGATCCGCCCCAGCCGACATTCACCGCCACATATTGCACGCCGTCGATGGCGTAAGTGACTGGACCGCCGATGGCGACATTGTCGACATTCATGGCCCAGAGCTTCTGCCCGGTGTCGGCGCGATACGCGGCGAAGGTCTTCTCGATGGTGCCCTGAAAGACGAGATTGCCCGCCGTCGCCAGCGTGCCACCCGAGCCGGGGAGCGAATAGGGCACGCGCCACGCTTCCTTCTGCGTCACCGGGTTCCAGGCGAGCAGATAGCCTTTCTCCATGGCATCCGCCTCTGCCTGCAAGGCCTTGCGCTGCGCGGCCCATTCCGGCGTCGCGCCGGCATAATCGAAGCCGGCATTGTTGCGGAACGGCACGAAGGCGAAATCTTCGTCCCGCTGCCGGGCATAGACGATGGATTGTTCCATGGCCGGGAAATAGACGAGCCCGGTCTTCGGGCTGAACGACATGGGATGCCAGCTGTGCGCGGCGAGCAGGCTCGGCGTGATCCGCTGGGGCGTCGTCGTCAGGTGCACGCCCGGATACAGCACCGGCCGCCCGGTCTTCATGTCGATATGGCTGGCCCAGTTGCTCGGCACGAATTTCTCGGCCGAGAGCAATTCCCCGGTCTTGCGGTCGAGCACGTAGAAAAAGCCGTTCTTGGGCGCCTGCATGATGACCGGGCGGGTCTTGCCTTTGATCTTGAGGTCCGCGAGCATCATCGGCTGGGTGCAGGTAAAGTCCCAGTCTTCTTCCGGCACCGCCTGATAATGCCAGCGATAGGCGCCGGTATCGGCATCCACCGCCACGATGGAGCACAGGAACAGATTGTCCCCCTTGCCCGCGCTGCGGAAATGCCAGCTGATCGGCGATCCGTTGCCGGTGCCGATATAGACGAGGTTGAGCGCCGGATCGTAGACGAAGCTGTCCCACGCCGTGCCGCCGCCGCCATATTGCCACCATTTTCCGTGCCAGGTCGGCAGGGCGATCTTCATCGCCGCGTCCGAGGCTTCGCCATCGGGGCCATCGGCGGGGTTGCCGGGTACGGTGTAGAACTTCCACAGCCGCTTACCCGTCTCCGCATCCCAGGCGCTGACGAAACCGCGCACGCCATAGTCCGCGCCGCCATGGCCGATCACCACCTTGCCGTCGAACACGCGCGGCGCGCCGGTGATGGAATAGGGATGCGCGCGGTCGAAGGTCTGCACCGTCCAGACCTCCTTGCCGGTCCGCGCATCCACGGCGATCAGCCGGCCGTCGAGCGCGGCGACGTAGATCTTGCCGTTCCACGCCGCAATGCCACGGGTCGAGGGGCCGCAACAGGCCAGCCGGGCCCACTGCCGCTCGACCTGCGGATCATAGGTCCACAGCTTGCGGCCGGTCCGTCCATCATAGGCGGTCACGATGTTGAAGGCGGAGGCGTTGTAGATCACGCCATCGACCACCAGCGGTGTCGCCTGCACGCCGCGATAGGTGTTCAAATCATCGTACCAGGCCAGTCCCAGCCGCTGGACGGTCTTGTCGTTGATCTGGGTGAGCGGCGAATAACGCTGCTCGTCATAGCTGCGCCCATAGGCCATCCAGCTGCCGGCGCTGGCGGGTGCGTCCGGCGCCCGCATCCGCTCGCTGGTGACATGGGCTGGCTGCATGCCGCCTGACCGGGCGTCCTGTCCCGCGAGGAGCAGCGGCGCCGTCATCAGCGCCATGCCTGCGATCCACGATCTCCTGCTCCCTGCCACGTCTAATCTCTCCTGGTGCGGCACCGTTGCGGTGCTTGCGCAATCAAGGGATTATTCGCCGCACCAACGCAATCGCCCTGCGCGATGGTCAGGTTGGATGAGGTGGAAGAACGGTTGAAGACCGGCGCGGCGCGTTTGTGCCTTTTCGGCGTTTCCTGCCCGTCATTCCCGCGTTCGCGGAAATGCCGGGCGAGTTGTCGCGGCCGACACAAGAAAAGAGCCGCCGATCAGGGACCGGCGGCTCGAAAAATTGGCTGTCGAAGGCCTTATTTGGAAAGCTCGACTTCCTCGAAGTCCAGTTCCACCGGCGTCGCGCGGCCGAAGATCGAAACCGAGACCTTCACGCGGCTCTTCTCGAAGTCCAGTTCCTCGACGGTGCCGATGAAGCTGGCGAACGGGCCGCTCATCACCTTCACGCTGTCGCCGATCTCGTAATCGACATTGACCTTGTGACGCGGCTGGGCGGCGGCTTCCTCGCGCGCGCCGAAGAAGCGGGCGGCTTCCGCCTCGCTGATCGGCTGCGGCTTGCCGGAATTGCCGAGGAAGCCGGTGACCTTGGGCGTGTTCTTGATGAGGTGGTAGATATCATCGTTCATGCTGAGCTTGGCGAGCACATAGCCCGGCATGTTCTTGCGCTCGACCTGAACCTTCTTGCCGCGCTTCACTTCGGTCACGGTCTCGGTCGGCACTTCGACCTGCTCGATGAGCTGGGCCAGACCCATGCGCTCGGCTTCGGACAGGATGGACTCGCGGACCTTGTTCTCGAAGCCCGAATAAGCGTGGATGATGTACCAGCGCGCCATAATTTTATCGTTTCCTCAATTCGTCTTGGTCGGGAGAGCGGCGATCAGCTCTGGCCCGCGGCCAAACCCAGCAGCGTGCGAACGATCCAGCCAAAGAACGTGTCGATGCCAAAGAAGAAAAGTCCGAGCACCGTGGTCAGGATCACCACCATGATCGTGGTCATCACCGTCTCGCGCGAGGTCGGCCAGGTGACCTTGTTCCACTCGGCCTTGACCTGGTTCACGAATTCGATGGGGGAGGTTTTCGCCACGCTCAGCCTGCTCTTTCAGATGAAACCAGAACTCTTTGAAACACAAGAAAGCGGACCGCACCCGGAGCTTTCTCCGGCCGGCCCGCCGCCTGCATTTCGCAACCGTCCTTGCCTCTACGCGCTCGGGCGCCTCGGGGCAAGTTTTGGCAGGGGCGATAGGATTCGAACCTACGACATTCGGTTTTGGAGACCGACGCTCTACCAGCTGAGCTACACCCCTGTGCCGGTGAAGGCGCTGCCCTTAACGCGACCCGAAGGCGGGCGCAAGCGGTCAACGGCGCTTTCCGCAACTTGTCGTCATTCGTCCTTCGCTGCGTCATCGAGGAGGATGCGGGTCACGCCGGGGAGATCGTCGTCCCACATCATGTGGCTGGTGGGGAGTTCGTGGACATCCCAGGCCGGGTCTGCGGTGCAGCGCGCGCGGAACGGCGCGAACGAGCCGAGCGGGCTGGCGGACGCAAAGACGTAGGTCCGCCGGGCGACCGCGTCCTCCTCGCCACCAAGCTTGACCGGTTCGAGCAGGGTGAGGAGCGGGTGGCCCGAGACGCGCCCGGCCCGCCCCGGCGGGATCGGGAAGATCGGCTGGACGAGGCCCGGCGACTGCCGCTGATTCTCGATGTACATCGCTCGTGTCGCGTCATCGACGATGTCCCAGAGCATTTCGCCATCCTTCGGCAGGAAGGCGTCGAGATAGATGAGGCTGCGGATGCGGGTGCCGCGCAGGGCCGAGACGCCGGTGATGACCATGCCGCCATAGCTATGGCCGACGAGGATGATGTCGCGCAGGCCCTCGCAATCGATGAGGCCGACCACATCGGCGATATGATCGCTGAGCATAATGCCGCCATGCGCCAGATGAGCACGCTCCCCAAGGCCGGTCAGCGAGGGGACATACACCTCATGGCCGGCGGACCGCAGTTCGCGGGCGAGGGGGCCATAACCCCAGCTGCCGCCCCAGGCGCCATGAACCAGCACGAAAATTGCCACAGGCTTGCTCCTCTCCAGACTGTGCCGGATCGCTATCGTCTCCCCGCAGGGCCCGCCAGCCCTTTTTGCCCCAAGGGACGGGCGCGACAAAGACCGGTGGAGATGCTAAAGGCCGGGAATGGCGATCGATTTACCGATCCTGTTGCGCGCTTATGCGGTCGGGCTGTTCCCCATGGCCGACGACCGTGCCGCCAATTCTGTCTTCTGGGTAGAGCCAGAGCGGCGGGCAACCCTGCCGCTCGATGGCTTTCACCTCTCCAAATCCCTGCGCAAGACCGTGCGCGCCGACCGGTTCGAGGTCACGGCGGACACCGCGTTTGAGCAGGTCATCGCCCTGTGCGCGCAGAGCGCCAGCGACCGCCCGACGACGTGGATCAATGGGGACATTGAGGAAGCCTTTGTGCGCCTGCACCACGGCAAGCTGGCGCACAGCGTGGAAGTGTGGAGCCACGAGGATGGCGAGCGCCATCTCGTCGGCGGGCTTTACGGTCTGGCGCTGGGGCGGGCCTTCTTTGGCGAGAGCATGTTCAGTCGCCGGCGCGATGCCTCAAAGGTGGCGATGGCCTGGCTGGTCGCCCGGCTGCGGGTCGGCGGGTTCACGCTGCTCGATTGCCAGTTCATGACCCCGCACCTTGCCTCTCTGGGCGCGGTGGAGATTGACGCGCAGGCCTATTCGGGATTGCTCGGCGATGCGCTGTCGGCAGGCGCGGACGGCGCTGCGGGGGCTTCTGCCGCGTTCGATGCACTCGATTCGTTGCCGGATGCCCCGGCCGAACGTGCGCTGCGATCCGCCACGCGCACCGTATCCGGCCCGGTCTCCGGCCAGCTCATCGCGCAGTTGATCACCCAGACGTCGTAGATCGGATGCAGCACCACATTACGGTCGGGCCGTTCCTTGAACAGCCAGCCGGAGAAGGTGCGGTGCCATTTATTGTCGCGGCTTTCCAGCACGTCGAGCTGCACGAATGCGCCGGTTTCCTTGTCCATTTCCCACGGCGCGGTGGTTTCGCAGGCGCGCAGGCGGATGATGGCATTGCCCGAGCGCAACGCCACGCCCGGCTTCATCGTGAATTTCTGGGTGATCCCGTTGCGCTTGTTGAGCAGGCCGATCTCCGCGACGCGCTCTGCCATCGGCGTTCCGGGCAAGCCGGTCTCGACCTTCACGGGGCGCTCGTCCTGCGTGCGTTCTTCCGGCACGACCGCGACATTGCGGGCTGCCTCGGGGTCTCCGCAGGCCGTCAGCGGTCCAATGATGCCGAGCGCGAGCAACCATCGGCCCGGCCGCGCGGACCGGAGAATCGTCACGTATTCGGAGTCCAGGCTTCGTAATCGCCCGTCGCCATCTGGCGGCGACCGCCGGCAGCGATGGCGCCGGAAGGCAGATGGGCCTGTGGCGTGCCGGTCTGGTTGGGCGTGAATTCGGTTTCCCAGATGCGGGGCGGCGGCAAATGGCTCTCAGGCGTACCGTCGATGCTGTGATGCAGCCAGCCATGCCATTCTGCAGGCACGCGGCTGGCATCATTGGCGCCCTTGTAGATCACCCAGCGGCGCGTGAGGCCATTGGGGTCCGTGCCGCCTTCATAATAGACATTGCCCTGATGGTCCTCGCCCACTTTCGTGCCTTTGCGCGAAGTGAACAGCGAGGTGCCGATGGTGGCGCCGTCCCACCAGGTGAAGATCTTGCCGAGCAGTCCCATGGCCAGAGCGCTTAGCCGCACTCACGGGGGATTGGCAACGTGGAATCGAATGAAGTGCGCTCAGTGCTGCGACGAGGGGCAGAAGCGATCCGCTCGCCACACGGGCGCGCGACCGGCACTGGCGCCTGCATCCGTGGCGCAATCGCCCCATTCGATCCGGTCACCCTTGGCGATGCCGAGCGCCTCTGCACGTCCTTGCCGGATTTCCAGCACCGCTGTCACCGGCTCATTGGCCGCGAGCGGGCGCAGGCTGTTCGGCTCACCCTGCAGGATGTCGGCAATCGTACCGTCGGTGCGGATGAACAACAGGTCCAGCGGAACGCGCGTGTCCTTCATCCAGAAGGACGCCATGTTTGGGTAGGCGAACGGAAAGATCATGCCGGCATCATCAGCCAGCGCCTCGCGGCCCATCAGGCCGTGCTGCTGCGCGTCCTTGTCCACCGCCAGTTCCGCGACGAAGCGATGGGTCTGGCCGCTGGACGTGCGAATGCGAACTTCGGTGCTGCCAGCCGGCAGGGCCGCGCTATTGGCAACCACTGAGGTGTTAGCGCTGTCCTCCGGCGCCCCATGGCAGGCGGACAGCACGAGCGCTGTCGCCAGTGCGCCGATGTGCAGACCATGCCCGATCCGCCGCCTCTTCGTCATTCCCAATCCTCTGTTGACAGGGTCTCTGGTCGCTCGGGCAACTCGCCCGGCGCGCTTTCGATCCAGTTGCGGGCGGTCTGCATGCTGTGGCCTGCTCGCAAAAAGGTCGCGATCTGCTTTTCCCGCAGCGGCCGGTCGGCCTGCTCGGCCGCGAACGGCCCGATTCGCTTGCGGCGGGCGAGGCGCTCGGCCGCATCCCATTGCGCGGCAGCGTCGGGGGCGGCCTGCTCGGATGTCGTCTCGTCGATCCCGTCCTGCCGCAGCGTCTGCGCGATGCGGCGTTGTCCGAGGCCCCGCCGCTGCATCGCCCCGGATTTCATCTCGGCATAGGCCCGGTCGTCCACATAGCCGAGATCGACCAGCTTTTGCGTGATCCGCTCGGTCGGGGGCGGGGTGTCACCGGCCCAGCCGCGCTCGCGCAGCTTGCGCGCAAGATAGGCAGCGAGTCGGCCCCGGCTGGTGGCAAAGCGCCCGACATAGTGGATGGCCAGCGCCTCAAGGCTCGCTTCGACAAGCGGTTTTGGCGGCGATTTTTGCGGGCGCGGCGTCATGCGCCATTTTTGTGCCACACTCCCTGTCTTAAAGTAAACGCGCCTAACTCGCGCAAGAACGGGGTAGGGCCAGGCATAGAATGCGGCTTTTCGGTTCAGACAAGCGCAAGCCAGCCAGGCGTAGACGCAAGAGAACAGCCGCCATGCCTTGACTTAAGGGGATGATATCTGGCGGAAAAAGAAGGGTCATTTAAGATGCAGCCAACACCGACGGAAGATCGGCTTGAGCGGCGCTTTGCCGATTTCGATACTTTGGGTGCCGCGCTTGATTATGCGGCGCAGGGTGTTCGTGGAGTTAACTTTCACGATGCCCGCGGCAATCTTGCGCGTCCTTATCCCTTTTCGGAAATGCGCGGCGATGCACTGGCCTGCGCCTATCGGTTGATTGCGCGGGGTGTTCAGCCCCAGCAGCGGATCGCCCTGATTGCCGAGACTGGCCCCGAGTTCGCCCAGTTGTTCTTCGGCATCGTCTATGCCGGTGCCTGGCCTGTGCCGCTGCCCTTGCCGACCAGCTTCGGCGGCAAGGAAAGCTATATCGACCAGCTTTGCGTCCAGCTTGATAGCTGCGACCCGATCATGCTGCTCTTTCCCGCCGAGCTGAGCGAGATGGCCGGCGAGGCCGCGCGCCGCAAGGGCGTGGAACCGCTCAGTTTCGATGACTTTCTCGCGGCACCCGTTGCAGCCTGTGCGCTGCCGCAGGCGGGTCCGGATGACATCTGCTATCTGCAATATTCCAGCGGATCGACGCGGTTTCCGCATGGCGTGGCGGTGACCCACAAGGCACTGCTCAGCAATCTCGCGGCCCATAGCCACGGCATGGAGCTGATCGCGAGTGACCGCTGCATCAGCTGGCTGCCCTGGTATCATGACATGGGCCTCGTCGGTTGCTTCCTGTCGGTCGTCGCCAATCAGGTCTCGACCGATTACCTCAAGACCGAGGATTTCGCGCGCCGTCCGCTGGCGTGGCTGGATATGATCTCGCGCCATCAGGGCACCGCAATCAGCTATTCGCCTACGTTCGGTTACGATATTTGCGCCCGCCGCATGTCGAGCCAGACGCGGGCATCCGAGCGCTTCGACCTGTCGCGCTGGCGCTTGGCCGGTAACGGCGCGGACATGATCCGCCCGGATGTGATGCAGCAGTTCGTGGATGCCTTTGCGGAAGCCGGATTCTCGCCCAAGGCCTTCCTGCCGAGCTATGGCCTTGCTGAAGCAACGCTGGCCGTAACCATCATGCCGCCGGGTGAAGGCATCATGGTGGAGCTGGTCGAGGAAACCGAGCTGTCCGGCGGCCATGCCGTGGAGGATCGCCCGCAGCGTTTCCGCGCGATCGTCAATTGCGGCAAGCCTGTGATGGGCATGACTGTCGAAATCCGCGACGAATTCGGCGGTCCGCTGCCCGAGCGGACCATCGGCAAGGTGTGGACGACCGGTCCCTCGCTCATGGTCGGTTATTTCCGCGATCAGGAATCGACCGATGCCTGCATGGCCGATGGTTGGCTGGACACCGGCGACATGGGCTATCTCTCTGATGGCTATCTGTACATTGTCGGCCGCGCCAAGGACATGATCATCATCAACGGCAAGAATCACTGGCCGCAGGATATCGAGTGGGCGGTGGAGCAGCTACCCGGCTTCAAGCAGGGGGACATTGCCGCCTTCGCCATCACCACCGCTGGGGGCGAGGAAGCACCCGCCGTCCTCGTGCATTGCCGCGTCTCCGACAATGTCGAGCGCGCACGGCTGCGGGAAGAGATTCGCGAGCGCGTCCGTTCGATCACCGGCATGAACTGCGTGGTTGAACTGGTACCGCCGCGCTCGCTGCCGCGCACCAGCTCGGGCAAACTCAGCCGCTCGAAGGCGCGGACCCTGTATCTGACCGGGGAAATCGTGCCCTATGACATCGCAGCCTGATCGGGGGCGGTTGATGCGGTAAAAGACTGCGAGCGCTTGCTTGCGGGTTGATAACCTGCGCGCGATATGACCGCGCCGTGACCAAGCGTTCAACCGTCCCAGACCAGCGCGCAGCGCCCGCCACGGAAGTCGTTTCGCTCGGCTTGTTGTGCGGATTCCGCCCGCTTCCCGGGGCGCAGGGGCGCCTTGTATGCGGGAGCCAGTTGCGCTCCGCAGACCGGATGCTGGGGCTCTTCACTACGATCACGGCCATTTCGGCCATGCTCGTGGGCGCGCGGTTTTACAACCATATCAATATCTGGATGTTCGTTGTCTGGATGTTGGTGCTCGGTATTTCACAAGCGCAGTTGCTGCGGTTGCGCCGGGTCAATGTGGCGTCGGATTATGCCGATGCGACGCGGGCCGCATTGTTGCGACATGGCGCGATCTGCTGGCTGCAGGGCGCCATATGGGTCGCCGCAATGGTGCTCTTCACCGGCGAAGCCAGGCCGGAAGAAGTGGTCACATTCTGGACCATCGCCTGCTGCCTGATGGCGTCGGTGGCCATTTCGTTCCAGTCCACCCCATTGTCCGCCAGTGGCTTCATCCTGTCGATCGGCGCGGGCACCGTCTGGATGATGCTGCGACATGCCGATCCCTTTCTGGCGGGTGTCGTGGCGATCTATGCTCTGCTCGCTTTGGCGACAAGCCTCTGGCAGGCGCACCAGTTCGGCGTGCAGGTCTCGACCAGCAAGGCGCTGGCCGAAAAGCGCGAGGTCGTCAGTCTCCTGCTGCGCGAGCATGATCGCGACGGGGCCGATGTGCTGTGGCAGACCGACACCGCCCGTCGCCTGACCGGGGTTTCCCCGGCCTTTGCGCGGATGCTCGGCAAGACGGTGGAAGAGGTGGACGGCCAGTCCATCCTTCAGGTGCTGGCGGGATCGACCTGGACGAACGGGGACTTCGACCCGGCCCTTCATGTGCTGGCCGAGAAGCTCAAGGACCGCGTCTCCTTTTCCGACCTGTGCCTGTCCGGCACGGTCGACGGTGCGCGGCGCTGGTGGTCATTGTCCGCATCTCCCCGGCTGGATGAGGCCGGCAATTTCCTGGGCTTTCGCGGCGTCGGCTCCGACATCACGGTACAGAAGGAGACGAACGAGCGCATTTCGCAGCTGGCCCGGCTGGATACGCTCACCAATCTTCCCAACCGCCTCAATCTGGGCGAGGAACTGGCTAAATCCGTCGAAGACACGCAGACGTGGCAGACGCGGTGCGCCTTCATGATGATCGATCTCGATCGGTTCAAATCAGTCAACGATACGCTGGGCCATCATGTCGGCGACCAGCTTCTGGCGCAGGTTGCCGAACGGTTGCGCGGCGTCTGCTCGCTCAACGAAGTCTGCGGGCGCCTTGGCGGCGATGAGTTCGCGGTGGTCGTGCGCGAGGTGGCCGATCCCATCTATGTCGACCGGCTGGCGAGCGCGATCATCGAGGTCTTGTCCAGACCCTATGTGCTCGATGGGCAGACGCTGTTCATCGGCGCCAGCATCGGCTCGGCCATGGCACCTCAGGACGGCACGGATGCGGACATGCTGATGCGCAGCGCGGATCTGGCCATGTATCGCGCCAAGGAGGCAGGGCGCGGCAAGCATCTGCGCTTTACGGCATCGATGCACGCCGACGCGGAGGAGCGCCGCAATCTCGAACTGGCTTTGCGCAACGCAATCGAGGCCGGCGAATTTCACTTGGTCTACCAGCCCATCGTCAACGCGCGGTCCCGCCATGTCATCGGCTTCGAGGCGCTCTGCCGGTGGACGCACCCCCAGCTTGGGCCGATTCCGCCCAGCCGCTTCATTCCTATCGCCGAGGATACAAGGCTGATCTCCCGCCTTGGCGCTTGGGTGCTGGAGACGGCGTGCAAGACAGCCTGTCACTGGCCCGACGCGGTGAGCCTCTCGGTCAATGTGTCGGCCCAGCAATTGTGCGATCCCGAGATCGTCCCGCAGATCAGCGCAGCTCTGGCGCAGTCCGGGCTTCCAGCCAGCCGGTTGGAGCTGGAGGTGACCGAGAGCGTGTTCATGCAGGAGGAGACGGGCGCGTCTCAGGCGCTCGATCGGTTGGCGAAAATGGGCATCCGGCTTTCGCTAGACGATTTCGGAACCGGCTACTCGTCGCTCGGCTACCTCTCCCGCGCAAGGTTTGACACCATCAAGGTCGATCAAAGCTTCATTCACGGGGCTGCTCGCGGCCAGCGTGAGAGCCTCGCCATCATCAACGCGGTGGTGGCGATGGCCACCAGCCTGGGTCTGGAGACCACCGCAGAGGGCGTGGAGACCGAGGGGGAATATGACATCATCCGGGCGCTGGGATGCTCGAAGATCCAGGGCTATTATTTCGGCCGGCCCATGTCGCGAGACGAGAGCATCGGCCTGTTTGGTCGCTCAGCGACGCAGGTCGCCTAATCCCTTCGGCTCATCCCTTGGCGAGACGCCGCTCGATGGCTTGCCAGATCATCGCGAACTGCTCGGCCGGCTGGCTCTGAGTTGCAAAGGTGGCTAATGGCGCGCGCCGGAAGCCCATCTGCTCGACAAGGCTGGAATAGCTGACAATCGGCCAGTCTGGATGGGCTTCGAGCGCCTCGGCATGGAGCTTGCGCCGCCGGTCCACCATCGAGAACACCGGCAGGATCGGGGGATGCCATCCGCCGCGCCGAATCAGGATGCTGGCCAGATCATCGAGCGATTTGCGCGCGAGCGGTGAGGGGATCACCGGGGCCACGACAAGATCAGCACCCCGCAGCACCTGCTCGGCCGTCTCGGTGAGGCCGGGCGGGCAATCCAGGATAACACGGTCATAACGCTGCGCGAGGCCCGAGAGGAGCTTCGCCAACCGGCGCTTTTTACCCAGATCGAAGAGCAGCCGCTCCAGACCGTGAAGGGACATGTCTGCGGCCAAGAGATCAAGGCCGGGGATGGCGGTGGGCTGGCAGATGTCTTCCGGTTCCAGCTGCCGCGCGAAGACAGCGCGGGCGGCGTCGCGCGTTTCCGTCTGCGCGGCCAGGAGCCAGGTCGCGGCGCCCTGCGGGTCGAGATCCCACAGCAATGTCCGCCGCGCCGAGAGGCTTGCCGAGGCCCATGCCAGATTGACGGCAAAGGTGGATTTGCCGACGCCTCCCTTGAGGCTGAACACCGCGATTGTCTTCATCTCGGGTTGCGCTGCCATGATCCTGTGATGGATCGATGACAGAAATGTTGCAAATTAAAGTCATGCGATGGGCCCGTCCGCGCCATGCGCCGAGCCCTCGCACGCGATCCCCGCTTGCAAGATCGCCCGCCGCTGCGCAAAGGTCACCGGCGAAACAGGAGCAGAATGTCCATGCAATGGCAGTTGCCGGCCCTTGTCGCGCTTGTCGGCTATCTTCTGGGGTCCATCCCCTTCGGCATCATTCTCACGCGGCTGGCCGGGGCGGGGGACCTGCGCGCGATCGGCTCCGGTAATATCGGCGCGACCAATGTGCTGCGCACCGGACGCAAGGGCCTCGCGGCTGCGACGCTCCTGCTGGATGGCGCGAAAGGTGCCGTTGCGGCGATGGTCGGCGCGTGGCTGATGCCGGTCGGGGATATGGCCCTAAGCGGCGCCACCATTGGCGGCGTCATGGCCTTTGTGGGGCATTGCTATCCGGTCTGGCTGCGGTTTCGCGGCGGCAAGGGCGTGGCGACGATGCTGGGCGTATGTCTTGCACTGTCCTGGATCGCCGGGCTGGTCTTTGCGGCGGTCTGGCTGGCCGCGCTGGCCCTGTTTCGGATCAGTTCGGTGGGCGGCATGAGTGCGGCCATCAGTGCGCCGGTGGGGGCGCTGCTGATCGGCCGGCCCGATCTGGCTGCGCCCATCGCCGGCATGGCGCTCGTGGTGCTGTGGCGGCATCGGCTGAACATCGCGCGCCTGCTGCGTGGGGAGGAACCGCGCGTGGGACGCTCCCGCGCCGCATGACGTCGCTCAACGCAGATCGGCACGATCGCCTGCGGCTCATCCGGACGCCGAATATCGGCCCGGTCGCGTATCGGCAGTTGCTGGCCCGCTTCGGCACGGCGGGGCGCGCCCTGGAGGCGCTGCCCGATCTCGCCGCGCGCGGCGGAAACCGCCGCTTCAAGCCCTGTGACCGCCACAGCGTCGATGCCGAAATCGCGCAGGTCGAGCGGCTATGCGCGCATTATCTGTTCCTGGGCGAGGCGGATTACCCGGCTCTGCTCGGCCAGGCCGAAGGTGCCCCGCCGGTGCTCATCGCCCGGGGCAACGCGGGGCTGGGCGTTGAGCGCTGTGTCGCCATCGTCGGTGCGCGCAATGCCTCCGCCGCAGCCTGCCGATTTGCGCGAGAACTGGCCCATGCCCTGCAAGAGGCCGGCATCGTCGTGGTCTCCGGTCTCGCGCGCGGCATCGACACCGCCGCGCATCAGGGGGCCGGGATCGCGCGGACCGTTGCGGTGATCGGGTCCGGCATCGACGTCAATTTCCCGCCGGAAAATGCCGATCTGCAGGAGCGGGTTGCGCGCGAGGGCTTGCTGCTCACCGAACTGCCGCCCGGCGCTGAGCCGCTTGCCCGCCACTTTCCCGCCCGCAACCGGATCATCGCCTGGATGAGCCTGGGGACGGTGGTGGTCGAGGCTGCGCCGCGCTCGGGCTCGCTGCTGACCGCGCGGCTGGCCGGCGAGGAGGGGCGGGAGGTGATGGCCGTGCCCGGCTTTCCGGCCGATCCGCGCGCCCATGGCTGCAATGCCCTCATTCGCGACGGCGCCACGCTGGTGCAAAGCGCGCAGGATGTCGTGGAGGCGATCGCGTCGCTCGATCCCCGCGCGCTGCGCTCGGGGCAGCGCGACTTCCTGTCGCAGCCGCCATCTGACGATCTGGGGGAGGCGGAACGCCAGCGCGTGACGGGCTTGCTCAGCCTCAGCCCGGTGGCGGTCGATGAACTGATTCGGCAGAGCGGCTTAGCACCGGCGAACGTGCAGACGGCGCTGCTGGAGCTGGAGATTGCCGGTCGTCTGCAGCGCCATGCCGGGGGACGGGTGAGCCTTGCCTGAGGTGGCATCGCCTGACACGCCGCCCGCCTGGCAGGGGCGAGGACTGCCCAGCGCGATGATGCGCCGGCTGCTATCCTTGTTGCTCCTTGCGCTCATCGCGGTGCAGGCATGGCCCGACGGTGCCGCGACATTCCAGCCGCGCAACGGCTCGGCTTTCAGCGCTTCGACCGTTGAAGTCGCGCTGGTCCCACCGGGGCGAAGCGAGTTTACCAAGGCGGAGCTGCATCAGGCGCTACCGCCTCTCCCCGATGCGCCCGACGTCGTGTCGGCAGGGCGCATAGAGGCTGTCCCCCAATTCTTCCCGCGCCTGGACCGCACTGACCCAGCCCCCGGTCAGGCGGCCCGCCGCAATCAAGGCCCACGCCCGCCTCCCTCTGTCTGAAGCTCGGTAATCGCGCCTTCTCGGCGCCCTATCTCACCCGAACTTCGGACAATTATCATGAAACAACTGACGACCCCCGACTCCGGGGCTGTCGCTGCGCAGACGCGCATCGAGGCCCTGATCGCCGCATATCCCGACCTGACCGAGGACGATTTGCGCCGCCTTCTCCACTGGTATCGCAAGGAGGCCTCCTCCTACGATGTCGCGATGCTGTCCGCTCGCGATGACCTGCGGCCGGGCTATGAGCGCTTCTACAAGGATCATATCGAGCGGATTTCGCCCTTCGGCTATACGGCGATATCGATAATTGTTCTGCTCTGCGCCATCGGCGTTTATGCGATCATCAACTATTTGCGCTGATGGGTGTTGAGGCAGGGCGGGTCTGCGTGTTGCAGATCCGCCCGTCTCCTAACGCTAACGCGCGCTGGACTGGAGTTTTCAATGCAGGATTGGGTGTTTGATATCGTGGAGAGCACCGGCCTGTTCGGCGTCTTCCTGCTCATGCTTCTGGAGACCGTGTTCCCCCCTATCCCATCGGAAGTGATCATGCCGGTCGCGGGCGTGCTCGCCGCGCGGGGTGGTATGGGGCTGGGCGGCGTGATCCTGGCCGGCACGGCGGGCGCGATGGCCGGCAATCTGTTCTGGTATGCGCTGGCGCGGATGATCGGCCTGCGTCGCTTCCGCCCCCTCATCGAGCGATATGGCCGCTGGCTGACGCTCGACTGGCCCGAAGTCGAGCGCGCGCAGGGCCTTTTTCACCGTTTCGGTGGGCCGATCGTGATGATCGGCCGGGTCCTCCCGACCATTCGCTCGGTCATTTCCATTCCCGCCGGCGTTCTGCGGATGCGGCTGGTCCGCTTTTTCGTTTGGTCGACGGTCGGCACCGCGGCATGGAGCTCCGGCCTGGCGATCGCCGGCTGGGTGCTCGGGCGGCGGTTCAGCAATATCGAACAGTTCCTCGGGCCGCTGTCGACGGGCATCATCCTGTTGATCGTGCTGATCTATATCTGGCGGCAGGCGACGTGGCACCGCCGGCATGTGGCAGCCGACAAGCCCGATGTCGACGCGTGAGCATTTCGCTTGACGTTGCGGCCGAGCCGTTTCCAGACTCGCGCGTACACGTAAGGATCGTTAGCGGAACTCTATGCAACTCGTCATCGTCGAATCACCGGCCAAGGCCAAGACCATCGAAAAATATCTGGGAGGCGACTTCCGGGTATTGGCCTCCTACGGCCATGTTCGAGATTTGCCGGCCAAGGACGGCTCGGTCGATCCCGACGATGGCTTCTCGATGGCCTGGGAGAATTATGGCGACAAGGCGCGCCAGCTCAAGGCGATCACCGACGAGGCCAAGAAGGCCGACCGTCTGATCCTCGCGACTGACCCTGATCGCGAGGGTGAGGCGATCAGCTGGCACGTGCAGGAAGTGCTGCGCAACAAGAAGGCGCTGCCCAAGCTGGTCGATCGCGTGACGTTCAACGCCATCACCAAGGCCGCGGTGACGGAGGCCATGAAGGCGCCACGCGCGCTCGATGAAGATCTGATCGATGCCTATCGCGCCCGTCGCGCGCTGGATTATCTGGTCGGCTTCACGCTCTCGCCGGTGCTGTGGCGCAAGCTGCCCGGCGCCAAGTCCGCCGGGCGCGTCCAGTCGGTCGCGCTGCGCATCATCGTCGAACGCGAGCGCGAGATCGAGGCGTTCACGCCGCAGGAATATTGGTCCGTCACGGCCGATCTGGAGCAGGCCGGGCAGAGCTTTGAGGCGCGGCTGGTCCGCTGGCGCGGCGAGAAAATCGACCGGCTGACCATCGGCAAGGAGGGCGACGCCAAGGCCGCCAAGGCTGATGTGGAGGCCGGGCGCTTCACGGTCGCCTCGGTCGAGACCAAGCCGGCCACCCGCAATCCGCCGCCGCCCTTCACCACCTCGACGCTGCAGCAGGAGGCCGCGCGCAAGCTCGGTCTTTCAGCCAACGAAACCATGCGCGTCGCTCAACAGCTCTACGAAGATGGCGCGATCACCTATATGCGGACCGACGGCGTGCAGATGGATGGCAGCGCCATTTCCGCCGCGCGCAAGGCCATCGCGGACCGCTATGACGGTGGCTATCTGCCGGACAAGCCGCGCATGTACCAGACCAAGGCCAAGAACGCGCAGGAAGCGCACGAGGCGATCCGCCCAACCGAGTTCACGCGCGAGAGCGTGGGTTCGGGCGTTCATGCCAAGCTCTATGATCTGATCTTCAAGCGCGCGCTGGCGAGCCAGATGGCCTCGGCACGGCTGGAGCGCACGGCGGTCGAGTTCACCGACGGCACCGGCCAGCACGCGCTGCGGGCGACAGGGCAGGTCGTGCTCTTCCCCGGCTTCCTGGCCCTGTATGAGGAAGGTCGCGACGATGTGGCGGATGAGGACAGCAAGCTGCTGCCCGCCATGTCCGCAGGCGACCAGCCGGCCAAGCGCGACGTGCGCGCCGAGCAGCACTTCACTCAGCCGCCGCCGCGCTACAGCGAGGCGAGCCTCGTCAAGCGGCTGGAGGAACTGGGCATCGGGCGCCCGTCCACCTACGCCTCGACGATCCAGACGCTCAAGGATCGCGATTATGTCCGTGTCGAGAAGAACCGGTTCTTCGCTGAAGAGAGCGGGCGGCTGCTGACGGCCTTCCTCGAGCGCTTCTTCGAGCGCTACGTGGCCTATGAGTTCACCGCCGGTCTTGAAGATGAGCTGGACGAGATTTCCGGCGGCCGTGCCCAGTGGCAGGCGGTGCTGGAAGCCTTCTGGCGCGACTTCAAGCCCAAGACGGTCGAGATCATGGATCGCAAGCCGTCCGAGATCACCGCGGAGCTGGACGAATTTCTCGCGCCGATGCTCTTCCCGGAGCGGGCTGACGGCAGCGATCCGCGCGCCTGTCCGCTGTGTGCGGACGGGCGCCTCTCGCTACGCGGTGGGCGCTTCGGCGCATTCATCGCCTGCTCTAACTATCCCGAGTGCAAGTTCACCCGCAAATTCGGCCAGCCCGGGGGCAGCGGCGAGGCAGACACCGGGCCCGAGGAGCTTGGCAAGCATCCCGAGACCGGTGAGCCTATCCTGCGCAAGTCGGGTCGCTTCGGGCCTTATGTCGAAATGGGCAATGGTAAGGAGGCCAAGCGCGCCTCGATCCCCAAGGATCTGCCGGATGGCGAACTGACGCTCGACTGGGCGGTCAAGCTGCTCTCGCTGCCGCGCACGATCGGCGACCATCCCGAGACCGGCAAGCCGATCGTGGCCAGCCTCGGGCGCTATGGCCCCTATCTGGCGCATGAGGGTAAATATGCGCGGCTCGGCTCTACCGTGGAGATTTTCGAGACGGGCATGAATGCCGCCGTCGCCAAGCTGGCGGATGCTGCCAATCGCGGCGGCGCCCGCAAGGCCGCCGAGCCGCTCAAGGTGCTGGGCGCACATCCCCGCACAGAGGCCGAGATCAAGCTGATGGAAGGCCGCTATGGCCCCTATGTCACTGATGGCACCACCAATGCGACCCTGCCCAAAAGCGTTGCGCCGGATGCGCTGACGCTGGAGGAAGCGGCTCAGCTTATCGATGCGCGCGCGGCCGCCGCGCCGGCCAAGAAGAAGGGCAAGAAGGCACCGACCAAGAAGAAGGCCGCGACCGCCAAGGCGCCAGCCAAAAAGGCCGCCGCCAAGAAGCCTGCCGCGAAGAAGGCACCGGCCAAGAAGAAGGCGGCAGAAGAGGCTTAAGGGCCCGCTCCTTGCGGGGCAGTCGCAGATTCAAGCGCGACTGCCCAAGCCAAACTGTGGCGGATCGTAGGAAAAGCTTGCTGCACCACCTCTGGTGCTGGGCTAGCAGCGTGGCCAGATTAATCGGCCAAGATTGATCGACAATGCCACCGGCCCATCCAGTCCAGGACTTTCCATGACCCGTACGCTCACGCATCTCGAACGCCTCGAAGCCGAGAGCATCCACATCATGCGTGAGGTGGCGGCCGAGGCGGAAAAGCCGGTGATGCTCTATTCGGTGGGCAAGGACAGCGCGGTGATGCTGCATCTGGCGCGCAAGGCCTTCTATCCCTCGCCGCCGCCCTTTCCGCTGCTCCATGTCGATACGACCTGGAAGTTCAAGGCGATGTACGAGCTGCGCAACCGCATGGCGGAAGAAAGCGGCATGGAACTGCTCGTCTACCAGAATCCCGAGGCCAAGGAGCGGGGCATCAACCCGTTCGATCATGGCCCGCTCCACACGGACATGTGGAAGACCGAGGGTCTCAAGCAGGCGCTCAATCTCTACGGCTTCGACGTCGCCTTCGGCGGCGCGCGCCGCGATGAGGAGAAGAGCCGCGCCAAGGAGCGCATCTTCTCCTTCCGCACCGCAAGCCATGGCTGGGACCCCAAGAACCAGCGGCCCGAGCTGTGGAACCTCTACAATGCGAAGAAGGCCAAGGGCGAGAGCATCCGTGTCTTCCCGATCAGCAACTGGACTGAGCTGGACATCTGGCAATATATCCAGCTCAATCGCATCCCCATCGTGCCGCTCTACTTCGCGCAGCCGCGCCCGACGGTGGAGCGCGACGGGATGCTGCTGATGGTCGATGACGAGCGCTTCCCGCTGCGCCCCGGCGAGGAGCCGGTGATGCGTTCGATCCGCTTTCGCACGCTGGGCTGCTATCCGCTCACCGGCGCGGTCGAAAGCGAGGCGAGCACGCTGTCGGAGGTCATTCAGGAAATGCTGCTCACCACCACCAGCGAGCGGCAGGGCCGCATCATCGACAAGGATGGCGGTGCCGCGAGCATGGAGAAGAAAAAGCAGGAGGGCTATTTCTGATGGCCGACGCCACCCTCGAGACGCCGGTCTACCAGACCGATGCCCTCATCGCGCAGGATATCGATGCTTATCTGGAGCAGCATCAGCACAAGTCGCTGCTGCGCTTCATCACCTGCGGCAGCGTGGATGACGGCAAGTCGACCCTGATCGGGCGCCTGCTGTATGACAGCAAGATGATCTTCGAGGATCAGCTTGCCGCGCTGGAGGCCGACAGCAAGCGCGTCGGCACGCAGGGGCAAGAGATCGACTTCGCGCTGCTGGTGGATGGTCTCGCCGCCGAGCGCGAGCAGGGCATCACCATCGATGTCGCCTATCGCTTCTTCACGACCGAAAAGCGCAAGTTCATCGTCGCCGACACGCCGGGTCACGAGCAATATACCCGCAACATGGTGACGGGCGCCTCAACGGCGGATCTTGCCGTGATCCTCATCGACGCGCGTAAGGGCGTGCTGACCCAGACGCGGCGGCACAGCTATCTCGCGCAGCTTGTCGGCATCCGCCACATCGTGCTGGCCGTGAACAAGATGGATCTGGTCGGCTACGACCGCGCCGTGTTCGACAAGATCGTCGCGGATTATGCCGCCTTCGCCAAGGAGATCGGCATCGAGCAGTTCGTGCCCATGCCGATCTCTGGCTTCAAGGGCGACAACATCACGACCCTTTCGACCAACACGCCCTGGTATCAGGGGCCGACGCTGGTCGATTATCTGGAGACGGTCGAGGTCGACAACAGCGCCGATCAGGCCCGCCCATTCCGCATGCCGGTGCAGTGGGTCAATCGGCCGAACCTCGATTTCCGCGGCTTCTCGGGGCTGATCGCCAGCGGCGCGATCAAGCCGGGCGACGCCGTTCGCGTGCTGCCCTCGGGCAAGACCAGCACGGTCACGCGCATCGTCACGCTGGATGGCGATCTGGACGAAGCCGTTGCCGGCCAGTCGGTGACGCTCTGCTTTGCCGATGAAGTCGACTGTTCGCGCGGCGACGTGATCGCGTCCGCCGACAATCCGCCGCAGGCTGCTGACCAGTTCGAATCCACCGTCGTGTGGATGTCCGACGACTCCCTGATACCGGGCCGGGCCTATTGGCTCAAAATCGGCACGCAGACTGTCTCCGCGACGGTGCAGCCGCCCAAATATGTCGTCAACGTCAACACCATGGAGCATCTGGCGGCCAAGACACTGGAGCTGAATGCCATCGGTGTCGCCGAGCTGACGACCGACAAGGCCATCGTGTTCGAGCCTTATGCCGAGAACCGCACGCTGGGCGGGTTCATCCTCATCGACAAGATCACCAATTCCACCGTTGCGGCGGGCATGCTGAACTTCTCGCTGCGGCGGGCGCAGAATGTCCACTGGCAGGCGATGGATGTCAGCCGCGAGGCCCATGCGGCGCAGAAGGGCCAGCAGCCTGCGGTGCTGTGGTTCACCGGCCTGTCCGGCTCGGGCAAGTCGACCATCGCCAACATCGTCGAGAAGAAGCTGTTCGCGCTGGGCCGCCACAGCTTCCTGCTCGATGGCGACAATGTCCGCCATGGCCTGAACAAGGATCTGGGCTTTACCGAAGCCGACCGGATCGAGAATATCCGGCGCGTCGGCGAGGTGACCAAGTTGATGGCCGATGCCGGGCTGATCGTGATCACCGCCTTCATCTCGCCCTTCCGTGCCGAGCGGGACATGGTCCGCGCGATGCTGCCGGCCGGCGAGTTCATCGAGGTGTTCGTGGATACCCCGCTGGCCGAGGCGGAGCGCCGGGACGTCAAGGGCCTCTACAAGAAAGCCCGCGCCGGGGAACTCAAGAACTTCACCGGGATCGACAGCCCCTATGAAGCACCCGAGAAGCCGGAAATCCGCATCGATACTCAGGCCCTCACGCCCGAGCAGGCGGCGGACCTCATCGTCGAGCGCATCGTGGGCGTGTGGAGCCCGGATCTGTGACGGACGCAGAGCTAGCCGCGCACTTCGCGGAGGAAGCGGGCCGGCGGCTGCTCGCCTTGCGGGATGAAGCGCGCTTCGAAGGAAAGGCGCTCGGCGATGAGGGCGATGCGCTCGCCAATGCCTATCTGTGCGAGGCCCTCGGACGCGAGAGACCCGACGACGGCCTGCTCTCCGAAGAGAGCCGCGACACAAAGGATCGGCTCGCCAAGTCCCGCGTCTGGATCGTCGATCCGGTCGATGGCACGCGCGAATATGGTGAGGCGCGGGCGGACTGGGCGGTCCATGTCGCGCTTGCCGTGGATGGCGTGGCCACCCTTGGCGCAGTCGCCCTGCCGGACATGGGGCTGGTGATGCGCTCGGACCGGCCCATCGCCGTGCCGCCGGCACCTGCGACGCCCCGCATGGTCGTCAGCCGCACTCGCCCGGCGCCCGAGGCGCTGTCGGTTGCGCAGGCGCTGGGTGCCGAACTGGTCCCGATGGGCTCGGCCGGCGCCAAGGCGATGGCGGTCGTGCGCGGCGCGGCGGATATCTACCTGCACAGCGGCGGCCAATATGAGTGGGACAGTTGCGCACCCGTCGCCGTCGCGCTGGCTCATGGCCTGCATTGCTCGCGCATCGACGGGACGCCGCTGCGCTACAATCAGGCCGATGTCTACATGCCCGATCTGCTGATCTGCCGCCCGGACTATGCCGACCGGGTGCTGGCCCTGGTCGGCGCGAAGGCGGGGTGACGGGCGGGCTTACCGCTTGATGACCAGCGAATCCGGGCGCTTGCGCGGCACCCATTCGCCCTTGCCGGGAAAATTCTTCAGCACTTCCCCATCCCACAGGCGCACCGTACGGCGATGGAACAGCCAGCGCCCATGCGCACCCTTTACGGCATGGTCGTCATACCAGCCGGCAAAGCGCAGCAGATAGGGCGGTTCGCCCTCGCACTCGGTCACGAAGGCGAAGGAGCGCATCTTCACCGATCCGTCCGGCTGTGGCATGAACTGCGTCTGGGTGACATGATGCTGTCGGCCCGGAAAGCCGGGCGCATTGCGATAATGCTCGGCAATGCCGCGAATGCCCTCATGGCCTTCCCATATGTCGGGATCTTCGAAGACTTCTTCCACCATGCGCGCATCGGGTGTGAAGCAGGCGACCAGCCCATCGACATCGCCGGTATCCAGCGCCCAGCTATAGTTGGCGATAAGATCCTGCAGGCCGAGCCTGTCTTCGATCGGCAAAGTCATTGCGCGCCTCTCCTCATATGCTGTGCCATCCCTGCAGCGGGGCAGGGTGACATTTTAGTACAAATTGGAGGATTGAAGGCGGCGGCGGCATTTTGCAATGCGGTCTTGGCAGACAGGCCAGAAATGAACCCGTTTCGCTGTTTGCCATCCTCATCCGGCCGAGCCTCGGCTCTCCCTCGTTCTGAAGGTTTCTATGCCCGCCAACCGACGCACTGCCGCCGCACTGTTCCTGGCGACCTCGTCCTTTGCCCTGATGCCCGCAGCGGGAGCGCAAGAAGCGGATACCCACCTCGATGAGGGCGTGGGGACGGATATCGAGGAGATCGTGGTGAGCGGTCAGCGCGAGCGGGGCGCGGTCATCGGCAATGCCACCCCTGAGTTGCAGCTGCGCCCTGCGGACATCCGGGCCCTGGGCGTCAGCACGATCAGCGACCTGCTGACCGAACTCGGTCCTGAGCTGCAGAGCGCGAGCGGGAAGCCGCCGGTGACGTTGCTCGAAGGGCACCGCATTTCCGGCTTCCGCGAGATCGCCCGCCTGCCGGCCGAAGCCATCGCGCGGATCGATATCCTGCCGGAAGAAGTTGGGCTTCGCTATGGTTACGGCGCCGACCAGAAGGTGATGAACATCGTCCTGCGCCAGCGCTTCCGCGCGGTCACGGCCGAGGTCGACGGCCGGGTGCCGACCGCTGGCAATGGCGCTTCGCTGGAGTTGGAGGGCGGGCTCTTCCTGATCCGCAACAGCCAGCGGGTGAACATCAGTGCCGAGCATGAGAGCATCGATCCGATTCTGGAGAGCGATCGCGGGCTGGACCGTGCAGAGAGCCCGGCGCGCAGTCTCCAGGCCGCGCAGGAGACGCTCACGCTCAATGCCAGCTATAGCCGTCCCCTGGGCGAACGCACCAAGGCGACACTGAGCGGCGAGCTGGTCACCAACCGGCGGGACAGTCTGGTTGGCCTCACTCTGCCGGGCGTGACGATTCCCGCCGGATCGCCTTATGTGCCGGGCACCGACGATCTGCTCTTCTACCCGCAACTGGCGGGCGCCGGCGCTCTGGAGCGCGCCTCCAAGAGCCAGACCGGCACGGTCGGCCTCACCGTCAATGCCGAGCGCAGCACGGGGCAGTGGACGCTGACCGCCAATTATGCGCGCGCCGAGAGCCGCGTCATCACGGGCCGCCCGTTCGATTTGTCAGATTATGCTGACGCGCTGGCGGCAGGCGATCCGGCGGCCGACCCTAGCCTGCCGATCGATGCCGCCTTTCTCAACGCGCCCGCTGCGGACCTCACACGCAGCACCTCGGACACGGCGGACATCACCTTCATCCATAACCGGCCGCTGTTCAGGCTGCCGGCCGGTGAGGTCATGGCCACGATGAAGCTGGGCGGCGCGCTCACGCGGATCGAGAATATGCGCGAGCGCGATCTGGTCCCTTCGGTTCGCGACCTTGGGCGGGACAGCGCGACCGGGTCGCTCACCGTGGATATTCCCCTCGTGCCCGCCTCCTCGGGCATCGGACGCATGTCCGCCAATGCCACGCTCGGGCTCGATCATTATTCGGATGCCGGCACGTTGCGGAACTTCGGGCTGGGTCTCAACTGGTCGCCGCTTGGCTTCCTCTCCCTCTCGGCCGGTTACAGCGATGAAGACTCCGCCGCGACGGTGGCTCAGATCGGCGACGCGCAGACCTTTACGCCCTTCGTACCGATCTTCGATTTCGCGCGCGGCGAATCCGTGCTGGTGACAACAATCACCGGCGGCAATCCCGATCTCGACAAGGCGCGGGTGAAGACGTTCCGGCTCGGGGCGGACATCTCGGTGCTACGCGAGCCGCGCCTGCGGTTCGACATATCCTACAATCACCGCGCGACCGAGGGTGGCGTGTCGGCCTTTCCGGGCGTGACGGCGGACACCATCGGCGCTTTCCCGGGACGTTTCCTGCGCGATGAAAGCGGCCGCCTCACGCAGGTGGACCTGCGCCCGATCAACATCGCCGAGCAGACGCGGGAAGTGCTCCGCTGGGGTTTCAGCTTCAGCAAGCGCCTTGCCACCCCGCAGAGCCAGATCGATGCCATGCGGGCTGCCTTCCAGCGGCGGCAGGCCGAGCGGGCAGCGCGCGGGGAGACGGGCGGTGCGGATCGGCCGGGCAGGGGCGGACAGGCCGGAGCCGAGACGCCACCCGGCGCGGATGGACCCCCTCCGGGCGATTCACCCGGTCCCCGGCCGGGCGGCTTTGGTCCCGGTGGTCCCGGTGGACGGGGCGGTGCAGGCGGTGGCGGACGTGTCGATTTCTCGATCCACCACGAGTGGGCGCTGACCAACACCACGCAGTTGGCGCCGAGCCTGCCCGTGCTCGACCTGCTGGATGGCGATACGCTGGGCGACACCAGCGGGCCGTCGCGGCATCTGATCGAGTTGCGCACCGGCGTTTCGCAGAGCGGCTATGGTCTGCGGCTGACCGGCAGCTGGCGCAGCCCCTCGCGCGTCAATGGCACCGCAGGGCTGCCGGCCAGCCAGCTTCGGTTCGGAGCGCTGGCCAAGGTGGACGTGCGGGCGTTCGTGAACTTCAATCAGATGCCCGGCCTGATCGAGAAAGCCTCGTTCCTGCGCGGCGCGCGGCTCCAGCTGGGGGTCGAGAATGTCTTCGATGCACGCCAGCGCGTCACGGATGGCAATGGCGCGGTGCCCTTCGCCTATCAGCCCGCCTTCATCGATCCGCTGGGCCGCACCGTCCGGCTGAGCTTCCGCAAGCTGTTCTAGGCGCTACAGGTTGCGGGACCAGAACTGCATCGGGTGGCTGGTCTCGTCCGTCTGGTCGATGTCTTTCCAGCGATATTCCGCTATCACGCCCTCCAGCGGCTGATAGCCCCGCTTGCGCCAAAATGGGCCAAGGTCGCGGGCCTCAGCGGGGCGGAGCGGATGATCGGCAGGGCGAATGACGCCGCAAAAGCAGGTCGCCATCGCGCCAGCCTCGCGTGCGGCCGCTTCGCGCGCATCGAAAAAGGCGTGGCCGAGCCCATGCCCACGATAGGCACCGAGCAGCACGGACTCGCCGAAGTAGAAGAGCCGATCCACCTCGATGCCCTGGGCGCGGAATGGCGCCTGCAGCGGTTCGTCCTGCCCGCTCAGGGGCGAGGCGGTGGCGGCGCCGATGATGGCGCTGCCATCCCGTGCGATGACCAACGCCGCATCGGCGCCGTCGAGAAACGCGCTCAGATAGCGCTGCTCGTAATCGACCGAGCCGTCATAGAGATAGGGCCATTCGCGAAAGACGGTGATGCGCAGGCGGGCGAGATCGTCGATGGCGGCATGGCGTGCCTCGCGGTCCCGTAGCGTCTCGACGGTCAGGTTGCTCACGCTGGCGCGTCTTCCCGGCTGACCTGCGCGATCCAGTCGGCAAGATTGTAGTACACCGTGACACGGCGGATCAGCTCGTCCCGCACCTCGAAGAAGGCCGCGGCCGGCAGCACATAGTTTTGGCCATGCGCGGGAGGCAGGCCGTCCTCGCCGACGAGATACTCACCATGGACGACGAACTCCGCCGCGGCGCGACTGCCATCCTCATTCACCATCAGCGCGATGTCGGCGAGGCGCTCGCGATAGGCGCGGTCCATCCGGCCCAGAAAGGCGCGGAAGGCGTCCTTACCGGATTCCCGTTCGCCCTGATTGATATCATGCACCACATCGTCGGCGAGGCAGGCCAGCATGGTCTCGGCATCGCCGGCATTGAAGGCGTCATAATAGCGCGCGAGGAGGGCGCGAGTCTGGCTTGCTGAGGTCATCGCAGGTCTTTCGTGATCCATGGGAGGCGGATCGCAAACCTATTCACGGTTCAACAATCGAGCGCAAGACATGGGCGAACTGGGTGCGCCTTGGCGTCAGTGGCAATAAGTCTGCTTGAGGGTCACGCCATCGATCATCAGGCCTCCCACGATCATCACCGCGCCGCAACAGCTGGCGTAGAGCAGATAGCCCGGAAAGCCGGGGTAAACCTCAAGATAATGGGCGCCGCGTGCGGTCGCGCCCATGGCGACGCCGAAGATCGCGAGATAGGCCTCGAACTTGGTGCGGATGGTGAAGAGGCGGGCGATCTTGCGCATCTCTGGTCCTGTGCATCGCGAGTCCGAAGGGCGAGATGCAAAGGTAAGGATTGCGTTAACCATGCGCAATCGCAGGCGGCGGGCGCGTGCTGCAGTTGTTTCAGGATGGGACGGTGCGGGCGTGCCTGCCGGTCCCGATTTTTAGAGCAGGTGCGCAAATTCCTGCACGACGGCGCGATAGACCGGGCGCTTGAACGGCACGATCAGATCCACCAGCCGGTCGGACGTGACCCACTGCCACGCCATGAACTCCTGATGCTCGGTGGCAATGTCGATATCGCTATCCTCGCCCTTGAAGCGCAGCAGGAACCAGCGTTGAGTCTGGCCGCGATATTTGCCGCCCCACAGCCGGCCCATCAGCTCTTCGGGCAGATCGTAAAGATGCTCTTCGGTCGAGCGGGCGATGATGTCGACGAGATCGGCCGCAATGCCGGTTTCCTCGCCCAGTTCGCGCAGCAGCGCCTGCTCGGCGGTCTCGCCCTTGTCGATGCCGCCCTGCGGCATCTGCCAGGCATCGCCCTCCTTGGAATCGAGTCGCTGGCCCACGAACACCTCGCCCTGACGGTTCGCCAGCATGATGCCGACGCAGGGGCGGTAGGGGAGAGAGGCGGGGTCGATCTTGGTCATGACGAGGTCGCGATTTCATCCGTTAAAAGAAGTTCACGGCCGCGATGGCAAGCCGGAGAGAAAAAGGCAATGCTCTGTCGCGCGCAGCTTTTCTACTTTGCTCGGCTGGGCTCGACGGACTAGGGGCGATGCAACCACTGCATTACTAGAGTCTGAGCATGGCATCTGCCGCACCCACATCGACCATAACTCACAGCAGCGAAGAGGCTGCGCCCGAAGCCGTTGTCGTCCGTTTTGCCGGAGACAGTGGCGATGGCATGCAGCTCACCGGCGGGCAGTTTACCCTGTCCACCGCGCTGGCAGGCAATGACCTTGCGACCTTCCCCGATTTTCCGGCGGAAATCCGGGCGCCGCAGGGCACGCTGTTCGGCGTGTCGGCGTTCCAGATCAACTTCGGCTCGTCCGAGATCACGACGGCCGGCGATGCGCCCGATATCTTGATCGCGATGAACCCGGCCGCGCTCAAGACCAATGTGGTGGATTTGAAGCCGGGCGGCCTCATCATCGCAGACACCGGCGAGTTCAACGAGCGCAATCTTGCCAAGGCGAAATATGAGAGCAATCCCCTGGAGGATGGCTCGCTGGCGCGCTGGCAGGTGCTGGCGTTCGATATCTCCGCGCTGACCCTGGAAAGCGTGAAGCCCTTCGGCCTTGGCAACAAGGAAGCGCTGCGCTCCAAGAACATGTGGACGCTCGGCTTGGCGCTGTGGATGTTCGATCGCAGCCGCCAGCCGATCATCGACTGGCTAAAGGCCAAGTTCGCAAAGGCGCCGGAGATCGCCGATGCCAACATCGCCGCGCTCAATGCCGGCCATGCCTATGGCGAGACCGCCGAGCTGGCCGCGCCGCTCAAGCAGCTCCATGTCGCCCCGGCGCCGGCCCCAGAGGGGCTGTATCGCACGGTGACGGGCGCCGAGGCGATCTCGCTCGGTCTCGTCGCGGGTGCGCAGCTGGCCAGCCTGCCGATGTTCTTCGGCGGTTACCCCATCACCCCGGCCAGCTCGATCCTGCATCATCTCTCGCGCCTCAAGGAATATGGCGTAACGACGTTCCAGGCCGAGGACGAGATCGCCGCCATCGCCAGCGCGATTGGCGCGAGCTATGCCGGGTCGCTGGGCGTCACCAGCTCGTCCGGCCCCGGCATTGCGCTCAAGGGCGAGGCGATGGGCCTTGCGATCATGACCGAGCTGCCGCTGGTGATCGTGAACTCGCAGCGCGGCGGTCCCTCGACCGGCCTGCCGACCAAGACCGAACAGTCCGACCTCTATCAGGCCGTCTATGGCCGCAACGGCGATGCGCCGATGCCGGTCATTGCCGCCCGCTCGCCCGCCGATGCGTTTGATTGCGCCATCGAGGCCTGCCGGATCGCCATCGAATATATGACGCCGGTGATGCTGCTGACCGATGGCTATATCGCCAACGCCGCCGAGCCTTGGAAAGTGCCGGATATGAGCGGCTACACGCCGTTTGCCGTCAAGTTCCTGGATGCCGTGCCGGAAGGCGGGCTCAAGCCTTATGCCCGCAATGAGAAGCTGGCGCGGCCGTGGATCAAGCCGGGCACGCCCGATCTCATGCACCGCATCGGCGGCATCGAGAAGGAAGTGAACACCGGCCACATCAATTATGCGCCGGCCAATCACCAGGCGATGACCGAACTGCGCCGCGACAAGGTGCTGGGCATCGCCAAGGACGTGCGGCAGGAGGTGTCGCTGGGCGAGGAGAGCGGCAAGCTCGTCGTCGTCGGCTGGGGCTCGACCTACGGCCCGATCCATCAGGCGGTCCGGCGCGCCCGGCGCAAGGGGCTGGATGTATCGCACATCCACATCCGCCATATCTGGCCGCTGCCGGAAAATCTGGGTGAGCTGCTCGCCGGCTACGAGAAGATTCTCGTGCCGGAGATGAACACCGGTCAGCTCAAGACCGTGCTGCGCGACCAGTATCTGCTGGATGCCCGCCCGCTCAACAAGATCTCGGGCCAGCCCTTCCGCATCGCGGAAATCGAGGCGGCCATCGAGGGGATGCTCGCATGAACGACATGACCACATTGACCAAGCCGCGCGTCGAGACCAGCCTCAAGGACTGGGAGACCGATCAGGAGGTGCGCTGGTGCCCGGGTTGCGGTGACTACGCCATCCTCAAGGCCGTGCAGCGCACATTGCCGCAGTTGGGCGCGGACCCCAAGAACACCGTGTTCGTTTCGGGCATCGGCTGCTCCTCACGCTTTCCTTATTATGTCGAGAGCTACGGCTTCCACACCATCCACGGCCGCGCGCCGGCGGTGGCGACGGGCGTGAAGCTGGCCAATCCGGAACTGGACGTGTGGATCGTCACCGGCGACGGCGACGGCCTTTCCATCGGCGGCAACCACACGATGCACATCCTGCGTCGCAACCTCGATTGCCAGATCCTGCTGTTCAACAACGAGATCTACGGCCTCACCAAGGGGCAATATTCGCCGACGAGCCGGGAGGGGACCAAGAGCCCGTCCACGCCGTTCGGTTCGGTCGACCATCCGGCCCGGCCCTGCGCCTTCGCGCTCGGCTCGGGCGCCCGCTTCATCGCGCGGGCCTATGACGTGTCCAAGCAGCTGCCGGACGTGCTCAAGGCCGCCTATGAGCACAAGGGCGCGGCGTTCGTGGAAATTTTCCAGAACTGCATCGTCTACAACAAGGATGTGTTCGCCGACTTCACCGAGAAGAAGAATGCCGATGTCGGCCAGCTCTGGGTGGAGCATGGCAAGCCGCTGCTCTTCGATAAGGGCGCTAAGGGCATCGCGCTCGACCGCGAGGCGCTGACGCTCAAGGTCGTGGACGTGGTCGATGGCGACTGGCAGGCAGCCGGCGTGATCGTCCATGACGTCACCAACCGCGCCGTTGCGCACATGCTGGTGGAAATGCCCTTCGGCCTGTTCCCGATGGCGCTGGGCGTGCTCTACGATGCCCCCAAGGCGAGCTTCGAGCAGGCCGTGGTGGAGCAAAATGCCCTGCTGGCCAAGGGCAAGACGCCAGACCTGCAGAAGCTGGTGAGCCAGGGCCAGACCTGGACGGTGACGAAGGACGGCCCGGCGCTCTGAGGGCGCCGGTTCCGTTTCTTATCCGGCCAACGCCAAAGAAGGCGCAAGCCGACCTTGTCTCAGGGTGGATTGGCCCGTAATCCACTCCCGTGATTGCCAATGTCCCGTTCTTTCCGCTGATCGTGGGTACCGTGCTGGCCGTGTGGCTGGTGCTGGCGGTTTGGGCGCTGTTCACCGGCCTCTCGATGCGGCGCAAGGCGGCGCTGGCGCGCACGCACGCCGCGCAACTGGTCGATCTGCTGAATTCCGCGCCCGCGGTACCCTTGCTCATCCGCCCCGATGGCAAGCTGGATGCGCCGGACAGGCTCGCCGCATGGCTCGGCCGTGAGGCCGCGCCCACCGATCTCGATGCGCTGCTGGATGCTGATGGCGGCCTGGAGCCGGATCATGCCCGCGCGCTCGCTGCGGAGATTTCAGCGGCGCAGCAGGGCGGCCGACCCTTCACGCTGCCGGTGCGGGTCAACGGGTCGGACCGGATGCTGCTGGTGCGCGGCGGCCCTGTCGGCACGCGGCTCGGCAAGGCCGGCACGGTCGTACTCTGGGTCTTCGACGCGACCGACAGTTTCGCGCAGATCCAGGAGCTGCGCGGGCAGGTCGGGCAGTATCGCCAGGCCCTCGATGCGCTCTCGGGTGTGATCGAGGCGGCGCCCATGCCGGTCTGGCATCGCGGCGCCGATCATCAGATCAGCCTGGTCAACAGCGCCTATGTGAAGGCGGTGGACGGAAAGTCCGCGCAGGATGTGATTGAGCAAGGCATTGAGCTTGTCGAAGCAGTCGATGGCATTTCTCCGCGCGCATCCGCCGCCAATGCCGCCGCGCGCAAGGCTCCGACCGCTCGGATGCTGCCGGTCACCATCGATGGCAAGCGCCGGTTGATGAAGGTCGTCGATGTCCCGCTCGGCCGCTCCGGCGTTGCAGGTTACGCCATCGACATGCAGGAGCTGGAGGAGGTGCGGGCAGAACTGCGCCACCTCTCGCAGGCGAACCGGGACATGCTGGACAGACTGTCGGCCGGCGTCGTCCAGTTCGGCGCCAATCAACTGCTGCAGTTCTGCAATCAGCCCTTCCTCAGCCTGTTCGGCCTCACCCCCGAGACAGCGGCGTTCGATACCCATTTCGACCGGGTGCTGGATGCCATGCGGGACAGCGGGCAGGTGCCCGACACGCCGGATTTCCGTGCATGGCGGCAGGAGCGCCGCAACTGGTTCCTCTCGCCCTCCGCGCATGAGGAGCAGTGGCGCCTGCGTGATGGCGTGCATCTGCGCGTCTACGCCCAGCCGCTGCCCGATGGCGGCCTGCTGGTCATCTTCGAGGACCGTACTGAGCATGTCCAGCTGGCCTCGGCGCGCGATACCCTGCTGCGGGTGCGCACGGCCACGCTCGACAATCTGTTCGAGGCGATTGCCGTGTTCGCCTCCGACGGTCGTCTGCATCTGTGGAACAGCCGCTTCACCAAGATCTGGTCGGTGCCCGATACGACCATGGCGGCGCATCCGCGCGTTGATGAACTCATGTCGGCGCTGGCGGATCGCCTCGCGCGCCCCGAACAGGCAGGCCTTGTCCACCAACTCATCCGCGCGGCGACGATGGAGCGCCGCCAGCGGGGCGGGCGCATCGCCTTTGCCGACGGGCGCTTCTTCGAGTTCGCGGCCATCCCGCTGCCGGACGGCAACGCGCTGTTCACCATGCTCGACACCACCGATAGCCGCCACATCGAACAGGCCCTGCGGGATCGTAACGAGGCGCTGGAGGATGCCGACCGGGTGAAGACCGCGTTCGTCTCCAACATGAGCTACGAGTTGCGCACGCCGCTCACCTCCATCGTTGGCTTCGCCGAGATGATGGAAGCCGGCTATGCGGGCGAATTGAGCGCCCAGTCGCGCGATTATGTGAATGCCATCATGACGGCGACGACGCGGCTGACGCGGCTGATCGATAATGTGCTGGACCTGACGCAGGGCGCAGCGGGCGGCCTGCCCATCGAGAGGCGCGACATCGATGTGGCCGCGATGGTGCGGCAGGTGGTCGAGGGCCTGAGCGACAAGGCAGACTCGCGCGATGTGACGGTGGACATGTCGTTCGAGGAGGAGCCGGGCACCGTGTCGGGCGACGAGCGCCGGTTGCGGCAGGCTCTCGCCCATGTGGTGGACAATGGCGTGAGTTTCGTGAGCCGGGGCGGGCGCGTGCTTGTGCATGTGCAGCCCGCGCCGGACGTGGTGCGCATCATCGTGTCCGATGACGGCCCGGGCATCGATGCCAAGACACAGGCGCATCTGTTCGATGTTTTCGTGCGGTTCGGGCGCCATGGCGATGGTGCCAATCAGGGGTTGGGATTGCCGTTGGTGCGCCAGTTCGTGGAAGCGCATGGCGGCAGTGTCGACCTCGTCTCCGAGCCGGGGCAGGGGACCAGCGTCACGCTCACTCTGCCGCGTGGAGAATGACGGCGTGTCCGATCAGGCCCTTGTCTTTTCCTCAGCAGACGCGCTTACCGATTTCGGTTCGGCCCTTGGTGCGAAGCTGCGGCCCGGCGATGTGATCACGCTCACCGGCGGGCTGGGCGCCGGCAAAACGACGCTCGCGCGCGGCCTGCTCAGGGGCCTTGGGCATGAAGGCGATGTGCCAAGCCCGACCTTCGCCATCCTGCAGGGCTATGAGCCGCCCGAGACCCGTCTGCCGGTCGGCCATGTCGATCTCTATCGTATCGAGGACACGGGCGATCTCGGCGAACTCGGGCTGGACGAATGGCTCGAAGATGGCGCGCTGGCGATCGAATGGCCCGACCGTCTGGCCGGGCGCTACGATGCCATTGCCCTTGCCCTGCAGATCGACATTTTGGCGGATGGCACGCGCCGCTTGACAGCGAGGGTGCCGCGCGTTTGGGAGAGCCGATGGCCAGTCATATGATCCCGCCGCCAAGCGCGCGCCCGTTTCTCGATCAAGCCGGATGGGCAGGGGCCGAGATCCTGCCGCTTGCCGGTGACGCCTCGTTCCGGCGCTATTTCCGCGTGGTCGAGGGTGACCGCCGCGCCATTTTGATGGATGCCCCGCCGCCGCACGAAGATCCGCGCCCGTTCATCAGCGTGGGCGAGTGGCTGTGCGAAAGCGGATTCGCGGCGCCCGCCATATTGGCGCGGGATCTGACGCAGGGCCTCGTTCTGCTCGAGGATTTCGGCGATGCGCGGGTGCGCGAGCATCTGGATGCCGCGCCGGCCGAGGAAATGGCGATCTACACCCGCGCCGTGGACCTTCTTGTCGATCTTCATGAGCAGCCGGCCCAGAGTGGCCTCGCGCCTTATGACCGCGCCGTCTACCAGCGCGAGGCAGCGCTGTTGACCGAATGGTTCGCTCCGGCGGCAGGGCTTGCGGTCGATGCGTCGGGATACACTACAGCGTGGGACAAGGTGCTCCCCATTGCCGAGCAGGATGTCGCGCCAGTGGTGACGGTGCTGCGCGATTATCATGCCGAGAACATCATGCTGCTGCCGGACCATGCTCGCTCGCACGGGCTCGGTCTGCTGGACTTTCAGGACGCGCTGGCCGGCCACCCGGCCTATGACCTCGTCTCGCTCCTGCAGGATGCACGGCGCGATGTGAGCCCCGCTGTGGAGCAGGCGATGCTGGCGCATTATCAGACGCGCGCGAAAGCTTCGCCGGATTTCGAGGCGGCTTATGCGGTGCTGGGTGCCCAGCGCAATGCCAAGATCATCGGCATTTTTACGCGGCTGTGGAAGCGCGACGGCAAGCCGCGCTATCTCGATTTCCTGCCGCGCATGTGGGGGCTGCTGGAGCGCGATCTTGCCCATCCTGCGCTCGCGCCGGTGGCCGACTGGTTCGCGGAGAATGTGCCCGCCTCGGCGCGGGGCCAGCTGGATGCGGGGCAATCGGCGCAATGAGCACCACGCTTGAGACGGCGATGCTGATGGCCGCCGGCCTCGGCAAGCGGATGCGTCCGCTCACGGCCACAAGGCCCAAGCCACTGATCCGCGTCGCCGGCCAGCCGCTCATGGATCATGCGCTGGACCGTATCGAGGATGCGGGCATTCGCCGCACGGTGGTGAACGTGCATTATCTCGCCGCGCCCATCGAAGCGCATCTGGAGTCGCGCGCCCGGCGGACAGGCGCCAGCTATCCTGTCTCGGACGAGCGCGCCCGGCTGCTGGAGACCGGCGGCGGTCTGGTTAAGGCGCTGCCGCTGCTTGGCGACAAGCCGTTTCTCTGCGCGAACAGCGACAATCTGTGGATCAACGGGCCGTTCGACTCCATCCGTGCGCTGGCGGACCGCTGGGACGATGACGCGATGGACGCGCTGCTGCTGCTCATCCCGCACGCCCGCGCCACCGGTCATCGTGGCCTTGGCGATTTCCACATGGAGGCCAATGGTCGCCTGAGCCGGCGCAAGCCCGGCCGCGTGGCGCCGTTCGTCTTCACCGGCGTGCAAATCCTCTCGCCGCGCCTGGTGCGCGATCCGCCGGGCGAGGTCTTCTCGACCAATATTTTCTGGGACCGTGCGATCGAACAGGGCCGCGCCTTTGGCCTCAGCCATGGCGGCCAATGGTTCGATGTCGGCACCCCGCAGGCGATTCCGCTGGTCGAGGCTGGATTGGCCGATGGCTGAGCGCCGCGCGCCGGCCCTCTTTACCATCCCCGCTCACCGGGCATTTTCGGATGCGCTCGCCGCCGGGTTGCTCGCCCAGCATGGCCGGCGCGATGGCGGGCTGGCGCTGGCACGCGGGATCATATTGCTGCCGAACAATCGCGCGGTGCGGGCGGTGCGCGATGCGTTCGTGCGCGCCTCCGGCAACGGGTTGCTGCTGCCGAGGCTCGTGCCCATCGGCGATATCGATCTCGATGAAGCGCTGGGCAGCGCGCTCAGCCCGATCGGGGCGGAAGCGGATATCCCGCAAGCCATCGCGCCGGCCGAGCGGCTGATGATCCTCACGCGGCTGGTGATCGACCAGCGCGCGCGGCGGGGCGAGCGGCTTGAGACGGGCGAGGGCTGGCGACTGGCGACGGCGCTGGCGGCCGCTTTCGATCAGCTCACCGTCGAGCGCAAGGCGCTGGCCGATCTCAAGGCGTTGCAGCCCGATGACCTCTCGCACCACTGGCAAGCCGCGTTCAGCGATTTCGATGCATTGGCGGCCCAGTGGCAGCAGGAACTGGCCGCGCGCGGGCTGATCGACATGGCCGAGCGGCGCAATCGCCTGCTCGATCATGTTGCGGCCCGCTGGCGCGAGATGCCGCCGGAGCGCTTCGTGGTTGCCGCGGGTATCGTCACCAATGCGCCAGCCGTGGCGGGACTGCTCAAGACGGTCGCCGGCCTGCCGCGTGGTGCGGTGGTGCTGCCCGATCTCGACCAGAATCTCTCGGATGAGCAATGGGATGCGATCGGCCCCGTCGCGCGCCCTGAGCCGGGGCGCGATCTGCCGCCGCCCGCCAATGAGTCGCACCCGCAATTTGCGCTCAAGCTGCTGCTGGAGCGGATGGATGCCCACCGCGCCGAGGTGGCGCTCTGGCGCTGGGGGAGCGAGCATGATGCCCGCGCCGCGCGCGGCAAGGCGATCAGCAACGCGCTGCTCCCGGCTTTGCTGACCGGCGGCTGGCCGGATGTGCCGACGGCGCAGCGCTCGCTCAAGGATGTCCGCGCCATCGAGGCGGCGAACCCGGCGGAGGAGGCGCAGGCCATCGCCATCGCCCTGCGCGAGGCGGTGGAGACGGAAGGGCGCACGGCCGCGCTCGTGACGCCGGATCGTGCGCTCGCGACGCGCGTGTCCGCGCATCTGCGCCGCTGGGGAATCGAGGCGGATGACAGCGCCGGCCGCCCTCTCTCCCAGCTTCCGCCCGGCACGCTGCTGCTGGCGCTCGTGCAGGCCGGGGCGGAACAGTTCGCGCCGGTGCCACTACTCGCCCTGCTCAAGCATCCGCTGGTGATGGCTGGTGACGAGCGGCTGGCATGGCTCGAATCCGTGCGCCGCCTCGATCTGGTGCTGCGCGGCCCCCGGCCCGCGGCTGGATTGGCCGGCGTCACCGCCTTGCTCTCGGAGAAGGGCAGCCGGCAGCAGGTGATGAGGGAATCGCTGCGTCCCTGGTGGGCGCAGGTTGTGGCACTGCTGACGCCTCTGGAGGCCGCCTTTTCTGGAGAGCAGAGCCTGCCCGCCTTGTTCGCCGCCGTCCGCGAGGCGGCCTCGGCCCTGACGGAGGAGCGCGTCTGGGCCGGTCATCAGGGCCATGCCGCCGCGCAATGCCTGGGCGATGCGGAAGCCGCAGCACCGCAAGGGCCGGCGCGCGCGGATGGCGCCGGCTTCGTGGGGATGCTCGCGCAGATCCTCGGCGGGCAGGCCGTGCGCCCCCCGCAGGGCGGTCACCCGCGCCTGCAGATCCTGGGCTTGCTGGAAGCGCGGCTGCAGCAGGCCGATCTGATGATCCTCGCCGGCCTCAATGAAGGCGTCTGGCCCGGCCTGCCATCGCCTGACCCATGGCTCGCCCCGCGCATCCGCCGCGCGCTTGGCCTGCCGGGGCTGGATTATCGCATCGGCCTCTCCGCCCATGATTTCGCCAATGGGCTAGGCGCGCCGCAGGTGATCCTCTCCCGTGCCCGGCGGGATGCCTCTGCGCCAACCGTCGCCTCGCGCTTCTGGCTGCGGCTCAAGGCCATGACCGGCGCGCGCTGGGTGGAGGATGACAGGCTGATCGCGCTGGCACGGGCCATCGACCGGCCCGATGCTCCTGCGCCGGCCTATCGCGCACCGGCGCCTCGCCCACGCGCCGACCTGCGCCCGCGCGAGATCGCCGTCACCGATGTTGATCGCTTGCGGGCCGATCCCTATGCCTTCTACGCCGCGCGCATTCTGCGTCTGGCGCCGCTGGACGTTGTGGATGCCGACCCCGGCCCGGCCTGGCGCGGCACCCGCGCGCATGATGTCCTCCAGCGCTGGATGGAAGAAGGCGGGCACGATCCCGCGCGGCTCTCCGCGCTGGCGCAAGAGATGATCGCGCAGGCGCAAGCCCATCCGCTGCTCAAGACGCTCTGGCAGCCGCGTTTACTGGCCGCGCTGGACTGGGTGGCGAGCGCGGTGCGCGATCAGGCCGGGCAGGGGCGCGAGGTGCTGTTCGGCGAGAAATGGGGCCGCATCGAGCGGGCAGGCGTGACCCTGCGCGGCAAGCCGGACCGGATCGACCGGTTTGCGGACGGCACGCTGGCCATTGTCGATTACAAGAGCGGCGCGACCGCCTCGGTCAAGCAGGTCAAGGCCGGCTTCTCGCTCCAGCTCGGTTTGCTCGGGCTGATCGCGCAAGCAGGCGGGTTTGCGAAGGAAGCGGGTCTTGCCGCCGGATCGGATGTGAGCGCCTTTGAATATTGGAAGCTCGGCAAGGGCACGGATGGCAATTTCGGCTTCAAGCGTCCGTTGACCGACCCCAAGGGCAGCTACAAGCGGATCGTGACGGCAGATTTCCTCGCAATGGTCGCCGGTTTCTTCGATGATGCCGCGACGCGCTGGCTGACCGGGGACGAGCCGTTCGCCGCACGCCCGCACAGCGATGCGCCGGTGTTCACCGACTTTGACCAGCTCATGCGGCTGGATGAGTGGTTCGCGCGGGATCGACGGGCCGAGGGGCTGCCGGAGGTGAACCATGGCTGAGGCGGGCGAACTCAACCGGCTGACGCACGAGCAGGCCAGCGCCTCGGACCCCGCTGCCCATCGCTGGGTGCGCGCCTCCGCCGGCACCGGCAAGACCGCCGTGCTGTCGGCCCGCGTGCTGCGGCTGCTGCTGAGCGGCGTCGCGCCCGAGCGCATCTTGTGCCTCACTTTCACCAAGGCGGGTGCGGCGGAAATGGCCGAGCGCGTCCACAGCCGGCTTGCCCGCTGGGTGCAGGGGCAGTCCGTGGACGTGGCGCGCGATCTGGTGGCGCTGGGCGAAGATCCGGGGCCGGAGGCAATTGCCCGCGCCCGCCTGCTGTTCGCGCGCGTGCTGGATGCGACCGGCGGCGGGCTGCGCATCCAGACCATCCACAGCTTCTGTCAGGCGCTGCTGGCTGCCTTCCCGCTGGAGGCCGGACTGGTCCCCGGGTTCCGCCCGCTCGACGAGCGCGGTCAGGGCGAGCTGGCCCGGCGGGCGTTGATCGCGATGATCGAGGAGGCGGGCCAAGCGCAGGACGATCCGGTGCTGGCGGCGCTGGAGATGCTGGCCCTGCGGCTGGGCGAGGAAGGCACGCAGGCCTATCTCGCGCGCTGCGTGCCCGCGGCGCAACTGCTGGGGATGTTGCCGGGAGATCTGGCGGGCTTCCTCCTTGCCTTCCTCGACCTGCCGGATGGCGATATCGATGCGCATCTGGCGGATCGCTGCGCCGAGGGCGTGTTTCCGGTGGCCGCGTTGCAGGCCGTCGCGCGGGCCAATGGTGCATGGGGTGCCAAATCCGGCCTCGCCTGCGCCGATATGATCGCCGCGTGGCTGAGCGGCTCCGAGGTCCAGCGCGCCGACGGACTGGCGGACCTGCTCGGCGTGTTGCTCACGAAGGAAGGCGAGGTCAAGAACCGCGCCAACAAGACCCTGCTGGAAGCCGAGCCGGATTATGTCGATCTCGCCAGCGCGTGCGGCGCGGCGATCAAGGCCTTGCTCGATCTGCGCAAGCAAGCCGCCTTCGCGCGCACGGCGGCGCAGGGACTGACGGCAGGCCGTGCTTATGCCCGCGCTTATGCCAAGGCCAAGCGGCAGGCCGGGGCGGTCGATTTCGATGATCTGATCGGCCGCGCAAGTGCGCTGCTCACCCAGCCCGGCATGGCGGACTGGATCCGCTACAAGCTCGATCAGCAGGTCGACCACATCCTCGTGGACGAGGCGCAGGACACCAACGACGCGCAGTGGGACATCGTCTGGTCCATCGTCGAAGAGTTCCTTGAGGTCGAGCCCGACGAGCTGGCGCGACTGCGCACCCTGTTCGTGGTGGGGGACACCAAGCAGGCGATCTTCGGCTTTCAGGGCACCAGTCCCGAGGCCTTTTCCAGCGCCCTGCAGCGTTTCCGCGAGGCAACCGAGCGCGTCGGCCACCCGTTCGCTGAATTGCCGCTGGCCCGCAGCTTCCGGTCCATGCCGGCGGTGCTCGATGTCGTCGATGCAGTGCTGGACGCGGTCGGGCATGACCGTCTCGGACTGGAAGCGCCCTCCGCGCCGCATCAGGCCGCCCGCCAGCACCCCGGCGAGGTGTTGCTGCTCCCGCCGACCTCATTGCTGCCAAGCGAGAGCGATGAGGACGGCGAGGCTGACGAGACTGCTGGCGACGGAGAGGAAGACTGGCTGGCCGACCATCAGCGCCGCCATGCCGAGAAGATCGCGCGGCTGGTCAAGGGCATGATCGGCACGCCGCTGGCCACGCAAGGTCGCCCGGCGCGCGCCGGCGATGTGCTGATCCTGCTCCGCAGCCGCAGCGCGCTCTCCCGCCTCATCGTCGCGCGGCTGTATGAGGCGGGGGTGCCGGTCGCTGGGGTGGATCGGTTGCGGCTCCAGGCCCCGCTCGCCGTGCGCGATCTGCTGGCGGCCCTGCGCTTTGCGGTGCAGCCCGAGGACGATCTCAACCTCGCCAATCTGCTGGTCTCGCCGCTCATCAGCTGGACGCAGGATGAATTGCTGGCGCGCGCGGTCCCGCGCGAGAGCTCGCTGTGGAGCCACCTGCGCGCGACGTTGGCGCCGGAGCTTCAGGCCCCGCTGCGCACACTGCTGGGGCAGGCCGATTTCACGACGCCCTATCGCTATCTCGAGGCCATTCTCTCCGGCGCCATGGACGGTCGGCGCAAGCTGATCGCCCGGCTCGGCGAGGAGGCGCGCGATGCCATTGACGAGCTGCTCAATGCCGCTCTGGGCTTCGAGGCCGACGATCATCCCTCGCTGCAGCGGTTCATCGACTGGTTCGACCGTGGCGATGCCGACATCAAGCGCGAACTGGGCGAGGGCGGAGACATGGTACGGGTGATGACCGTGCATGGCGCCAAGGGGCTGGAGGCGCCCATCGTCATTCTCGCCGATGCTGCCTTCGATCCCAGCCAGCGTCCGCGCGCCGATGCCGTGAGCTTGCCAGTCAACGCGACCGCGCGCTTGCCGCTCATCCGCCCCGCCAAGGGTGAGGCTGCGCCTGCGATCGAGCAAGCCATGCAATCCGCCGAGCGGCTCGACATGGAGGAGCATTGGCGCTTGCTTTATGTGGGCCTCACGCGCGTGGAAGAGCGGCTGATCGTGACCGGATCGCTCGGCAGCCGCGCCAGGGGCGAGCCGCCCAGGGAAAGCTGGTATCAGGCTGTCGATCTGGCGATGCGAACGCTCGGGGCTGTCGAGGCGGAGGTGTCCGACTGGGGCAAATCCCTGCGTTGGTCCGGCCCGGCGGGTCTCGCCCCGGCCAAGCCGAAGAAGGCGCGTGAGGCAGATGCCAGCACCGCAGAACCCGCGCTGCCCGCCTGGCTGCGCTCGCCGGCGCCGCAGGAAGCACGGCCGCCGCGTCCGCTGTCTCCCTCCGCGCTGGTCGAGGATGACGTGCCCAATCCGCCGCCGGATGCCGGCATGCGTGCCGCCGCAGAGCGGGGCCGGCTGCTCCACGCGCTGTTCGAGCGTCTGCCGGACCTGCCGGCCGCCGAGTGCTCTGCCGCCGCCATGCGCTGGCTGGAGCGGGCCGGCGTGGCCGATGCCGGGATGCGCACCGACCTGCTTGCGCATGTCCGCGCCGTACTCGACGACCCCGAGCATGCCGCGCTGTTCGGCCCGGATGCGCTGGCAGAAGCGCCCATCGCGGCCGTCGTAGCCGGGCAGGTGATCGCGGGAACGGTGGACCGGTTGCTGGTGACGGATGATCTCGTTCATATCGTTGATTTCAAGACCGGACGGCATGTCCCTGGCAATGCAGCGGATTTGCCCGCAACCCATGTCCGCCAGATGGCGGCCTATGCGGCTGCGCTGGCCGAGATTTTCCCGGGTCTTCCGCAACGGGTCAGCCTGCTCTACACGGCCGCGCCCCGGCTCATCGATCTGCCGCCAGCCCTGCTTGCCGTGCACAAGCCCGGCTTGCTGGCACAGGAGCACAAGTTGGGCAGCACCGACCTTGAGGCCGACGCTTCGGCAACCTAGATAGACGTTCGACAGAAGGAGTTTCGACGATGGCTACCAAGGCAATTTCCGACGCCAGCTTCCATGAGGACGTGATTGCGTCCGACAAGCCCGTTCTGGTCGATTTCTGGGCGGAATGGTGCGGCCCGTGCAAGATGATCGGACCCGCGCTGGAAGAAATCAGCGAGGAATTGGGTGAGAAGGTGACCATCGCCAAGCTCAATATCGACGATCATCCCGACGCGCCGACTCGCTATGGCGTGCGCGGTATCCCCACGATGATCCTGTTCAAGAATGGCGCGCCGGCCGCGACCAAGGTCGGTGCCGCCCCCAAGAGTGCGCTCAAGGGCTGGATCGAAGGCGAGCTTTAAGGCAATCGGCCACCACTGGCATTGAGCCGAAGAAAAGGGCGCCAAATGGCGCCCTTTTTGTTATTAGTTATCGTTACAAAACAGCCCGTTATGTCGGTTATTGATTAACCGTACAGAACCGCCACCGCACGATCCCACAGGGCAGGGGACGCCGCCGCGAGTAGGCCGCGCCCCGGATCTGCCGCCAGCCGATAGGGCGAGCCATCCGGGCGCGCGACACGACCGCCCGCCTCGTTGACGAAGAGCGCGCCGGGGGCATGATCCCATGGCAAGGTGCGCTCGAATGCCGCGAGATCATGCACGCCCAGCACGATGCGGGGATATTGCTCCCCGGCACAGCGCGGAATGTCGGCAATGGCGAACTGGCCTTCGACGCGGTCGATCATCGCCTGCCGGTCTGCGGGGTTCAGGAACAGCACGGACAGTCCGGCAACCGGGATATCCGCGCCGCTCGTCCGGGCCTCGACCCGTTCGCCATCGATCCACGCCCCCTGTCCGAGCGACGCCTCGCACAGCCGCCCGGTGAGCGGATCGAGGATCCAGCCCGCCTGGATCACGCCGGCATCGGCCAGCGCGACCATGATGGCAAAGGGCGGCTTTCCGGAAGCGAAATTCGCTGTGCCATCAATGGGATCGATCACCCAGTTGAGACCCGTTTCGAGCTTGCCAGTAAGGCCGGGGTCGGTCGCGCAGGCTTCCTCGCCGACAAGGCCCGCCTCTGGCAGGATGCGGCTCAGCCCTTCATTGAGGCGCAACTCGGCTTCGCGGTCGGCAATGGTCACCAGCTCGCCGACCGTCTTTTCCTCCACCTCATGATTGGCGAGGTTCTGGTAGCGCGGCAGGACGACATCGCGCGCGACATCACGCAGGAGCGCGCTCACGGCGCTGCTGAGGCTGTTCATGAGGCTTAGCTCCGGTAATCGGCGTTGATCGAGATGTAGCCATGGGTGAGATCGCAGGTCCACACGGTCGCGCGGCCTGTGCCCAGCCCCAGATCGACACCAATGCGGACATCCTGCCCCTTGAGATGCGCCGCCACCGGGGCTTCGTCATAACTGTCCACGGCAAGCCCATCCTGCGCCACCCATTTGTCGGCAAAGCGGATGGCCAGCTTGTCGCGATCCGCCGGCTCGCCGGCCTTGCCGACCGCCATGACTACGCGGCCCCAATTGGCGTCTTCTCCGGCGATTGCCGTCTTCACCAGCGGGGAATTGGCGATGGAGAGTCCGATGCGCCGGGCGCTCTCGTCGCTGACGGCGCCGGTCACCTCGACCTCGATGAACTTTTGCGCCCCTTCGCCATCACGCACCACGAGCTGGGCGAGCTGGGTGCAAATGTCGTTGAGCGCTGCCTGAAACGCGTCGGCGCCGGCATCGTCCATGCTCGTGAGGGGGGCGTTGCCGGCCTTGCCGGTCGCGAAGAGCAGCACGGTGTCGCTGGTGGAGGTGTCGCCATCCACGGTGATGCACGAGAAGCTGCGCCGGTTGGCGGCGCTCAGCATTTGCTGGAGCAAATCGGGCGCGATGGCAGCATCGGTGAAGATATAGCCCAGCATCGTCGCCATATCAGGCGCGATCATGCCCGAGCCCTTGATGATGCCGGAGAGGCGGACGGTCTTGTCGCCGATGACGGCGCTGGTTGTGGCGCCCTTAGCGAAGGTGTCCGTGGTGCCGATGGTCTCGGCGGCCTGCTCCCAAGTGCAGGGCGTAGCGGCCAATGCCGCCTCGACGCCGGCGCGGGCCTTGTCGCGGGGCAGCGGCACGCCGATCACCCCGGTCGAGCTCACAAACACGTCGCTGGCGGTGCAACCCAGATGCGCGGCCACCTGATCGCGAATTTGGTCCACGGCTTCGCGCCCCCGAAAGCCGGTGAAGGCATTGCTGTTCCCGGCATTGACGATCAATGCGCGCGCCTTGCCCTGCGCGGCGCTTTCGCGGCCAAGCTCGACCTCGGTCGAGCAGCAGACATTCCGGGTGAAGACGCCGGCCACAGCGGTGCCTTCCGCCAGTTCCACATAAGTGAGGTCGCAGCGATCCCACTGCTTGTACCGGGCACGGGCGACGCGCGGCGTCACACCGGCAATATCCGGGAGGGCGGGGAAGGGGCGAGCGAGAGGCGATCGATCAGTCATGCCGCGCGATTAGCGCAAGATGCGGCAGGGGCCAATGCTTCTGGTGCGGCGATCGATATGGCCAGGGTGACCGGTTGCGCCTTGGCGGGTTGCTCGGGCATGATGCGGGAACGGAGATGGGGGCATGAACCGCAAATCACAGGATTTTATATTGGCGCTCGTCGGTGTGGCTGGGCTCGGGACCTTGCTGCTATGGGCTGGGAAGGCCGTGCAGGCCGACGTTGATTATGCAGGGCATTTTGAGCGCGCGAGGGCGGCATTCGGTGCCGTTGTGGAAGCTGTGGTCCTCGGCGTACCCGAAACCATCGAGGACGACTATGCGCATGTCGAGGTTCCGCCGCCTTATGATCCGGCAAAAGATGCCCTGAAAGCGCCAGCAACGCGGGCCAGGCTGCAGGGAGCCGTGCCAGCCGTCGACTATCCTCGCCCGGCGTAACGGCTGGGAAGGCGCGACTATCATCCATTTCACCGTGGATGAGACCGGCCAGCCTTTCGATTGCAGACTGGTGGAAAGCAGCGGCCATGATGTGCTGGACAAGGCCTCATGCGTGATGATCACGACGCGTGCGCGGTACACGCCGGCGCGCGATGCGCTGGGTCAGCCAGTGATAAGCGGCTTTAACCAGCGTATTCGCTGGCAGCTCGAGGAATGATGCGGCGCGAAGGTCCGCCATAAAAAAAAGCGCCCGGGTTTCCCCGGGCGCTCATCTCTCCGACTGGTGAGAGAGGGTTGAAACGGATCAGGCGGCGTTCTTGTCGCTTGAGAGGTCGATGACCTCGCCCTTGCCGTTAATGGCGATCTTGCGCGGCTTCATCGCGTCCGGCACCTCGCGGACCAGCTCTACGATGAGCAGGCCGTCGGCGAGGTCGGCGCGCTCGACGCGCACGAAGTCGGCCAGCTCGAACCGGCGCTCGAAGCTGCGGTTCGCGATGCCGAGGTGAAGATAATTGGCGCGCTCGCTCTCCGCGACCTCAGCCTTGCGGCCAGTGATCTGGAGCAGGTTCTGCTGCGCCGTGATGTCGATTTCCTCCGCCTTGAAACCGGCGACGGCGACCGTCACGCGATAGCGATCCTCATCGAGGCGCTCGATGTTATAGGGCGGATAATTGTCCGTCTGCTGCAGGCGCGCGCTGTTCTCGATAAGGTCGAACAGGCGATCGAAGCCGACAGTGGAGCGGCGATAGGGAGTCAAATCAAAGCCACGCATAATCAAATCCTCCATTGGAGCGTGTTTGAACTGCGATGCCAGGCCCGAAGTCGGCGCCCGGTGCATCAGCCGATCCCCATCATGGGCGACCGGACAGGGCAGAGATATGCGCGCGCCATGCCCTTTCAAGAGGGGCAGGTGTGGCGAGTGATCATGATTTTTGCACAGCCAAGCGGTGCCGCGCGCGCTGACATCATCCGGCAACAATCGGGTGCTAGGCGTGCGGGGAAGATCGCCACAAAGACTAAGCGCCCAGATCGTTGCCGATCCGGGCGCCCGTGGACGATTAATCGTCTCCCCCTTTGGCGTCGCTTCCGCTCACCTGTCCGGCCCCCTCAAGCGAGTCAGGCGGGACGCGACATCCCTGAACCACGGCCTGCTATGATTGCCTGTGTTTCGCCGCTGACGCTAGGATGGCGCACGGCGGCTGTCATCAGGCAAGTTGCGACGCTACGAAATTGTTAAGCACCCTGTGCCATATCCGCAACAGGCGCGCCATGTCCCCGGTTGGGCCGCAGGGCCTTGCCACTCCCTCCCCCGCACCATAGAGGTGCGCAGACTGTCCCCCCGCGAGGCTTCTGCCCCTGCCATGATCCTCAATCGTTACGAACGCATGATCGCCCGGCGCTACCTGCTGCCTGGCAAGGGCGAGGGATTCATCTTCCTCGTCGCCTCCATCAGCCTCGTCGCGGTGATGCTGGGCGTGGGCGCGCTGATCGTGGTGATGAGCGTGATGAACGGCTTTCGTGCCGAACTGTTCGACAAGATCGTGGGTTTGAACGGCCATGCGGTGGTGCAGGGCTATGGCGGGCGGCTGGACAATTGGGAGGAGATCGCGCGGCAGTCGCGAGCCACCCCGGGCGTTACCAGTGCAACGCCGCTGATCGAGCAGCCGCTGCTGGCGACGTTTAACGGCCGGGTGGAAGCGGCCCTGATTCGCGGCATGACGGAAGCCGATATTCACGACAATGCGTCGCTCTCCGGCAAGGTGCTGGCAGGCTCGCTCAAGGATGTGCGGGCCGGCAGTGGCAAGGTCGCGATCGGCTCCCGCCTGGCTGAGGCGCTTGGCGTGGGCGTTGGCCAGTCGATCAGCGTCATCAATCCGGCCGGGCGCTCGACGCCCTTCGGCACGGTGCCGCGCCAGCTCCCCTATGAGATCGGCGCTGTCTTCGAGATCGGCATCTACGATTATGACAAGGCGTTCGTGATCATGCCGATGCAGGATGCCCAGACGCTGCTGCTGATGGGCGACAAAGTCGGCATGGTCGAGCTGCAGACGGAAGACCCCGACCGCGTCGGCGAGATCCTGGCGCCGCTGACCAAGCAGGTGGCGACGCAAGGCCAGGTGATCGACTGGCGACAGATGAATGCCAGCCTGTTCGAGGCACTGCAGGTGGACCGCGTGGTCTCCTTCGTCATCCTCTCGCTGATCATTCTGGTCGCGGTGTTCAACATTCTCTCCTCCCTGATCATGCTGGTCCGCGCCAAGACACGCGACATCGCGATCCTGCGCACAATGGGCGCCACGCGCGCCAGCCTGTTGCGGATTTTCGTGACGGTGGGCGTGACCATCGGCACGCTCGGCACCGGCGCAGGCCTTGTCCTCGGCTCGGTGATCCTGTTCTTCCGCCAGGGCATTGTCGATGGCGTGCAGATGCTCACCGGCCAGCAACTCTGGGATCCGTCGATCCGCTTCCTGACCTCGCTGCCGTCCAAGCCCGATCCAGTCGAGATTGGCGCGATCTGCATCATGGCGGTGGGCTTCAGCTTCCTCGCCACGCTTTATCCGGCCTTCAAGGCTGCCAATACCGACCCCGTACAGGTGCTGCGCTATGAGTGAGGTGCTCTCCGTTCACAGCCTGTCGCGCAGCTTCACGCAGGGCGGCGCCAAAATCGACGTGCTGCGCGGCGTGGACCTGAACGTGCAGGCCGGCGAGATCGTGGCGCTGCTCGGCCCGTCCGGCTCCGGCAAGTCGACCATGTTGCAGGCGATCGGCCTGCTGGAGGGCGGCTTTGGCGGCTCGATCCGCCTCTGCGGCGTCGAAGTTGCAAGCGAAGGTAATGATGGCCGCACGACGCTGCGGCGCGAGAAGCTCGGCTTCGTCTACCAGTTCCATCATCTGCTGCCCGATTTCAGCGCGGTCGAGAATGTCATCCTGCCGCAGCTGATCCTGGGGAAGAGCAAGGTTGAGGCGCTGGCGCGGGCGGAAAGCCTGCTCACCAGCCTCGGTCTCGGCCACCGGCTCGAGCACAAGCCGAGCCAGCTTTCCGGCGGCGAGCAGCAGCGCGTCGCGGTGGCGCGCGCGCTTGCCAATCGCCCGGCGCTGGTGCTGGCCGATGAGCCGACCGGCAATCTGGATGAGCGCACGGCCGATGTGGTGCTGGACGAATTCATCCGGCTCGTTCGCGAGCAGGGCTCAGCCGCGCTCATCGCAACGCATAATGAGCGGCTGGCGGCGCGGATGGACCGGATCGTTCGGCTGCATGACGGGTTTCTCGATTAGCGATTTGTGCCGGCGCGCCATGGTGGCCGGCGGCACGCGACAGGAGACGACTCATGGCAACCATCGTGATCGCCGGCGCCAATCGGGGCATCGGCCTGGAACTGGCGCGGCAATATGCGCAGGACGGGCATGATGTGATCCGCGCCATGCGCGGCGAAGACCGGGCCGATCCCATCTTCGGTACCACCATGGCGCTGGATGTGGCGGATGCGCAATCGGTCAGCAAGTTCGCGGCGGCGCTCGATGGCAGGCCGGTCGACCTGCTGCTTGCCAATGCCGGGGTAATCGGCCCCGAGCGTCAGAGCAGCACGGACATGGACTTTGATGGCTTCCTGCACACGCTCGATGTTAACGTGCTCGGCCCGTTGCGGGTGATCCAGGCACTGCTGCCCAATTTGCGCAAGGCGGCTCATCCGCGCGTGGCGGTGACCTCCAGCCGCATGGGGTCGATGGCCGCGCCGCAGTCGGGCCATCTCGCTTATCGCGCCTCCAAGGCGGCGGTGAACAAGGTCGTGCAGTGCCTCGCCGCCGATCTCGCGGGCGATGGGATTGCAGTGGCCTCTCTTCACCCCGGCTGGGTGCGCACTGACATGGGTGGTCCCGGCGCGGACATCGACGTGGAGACCAGCGCGGCGGGTCTGCGGCGGGTGCTCGATGGCCTGAGCATGGAGAATAGCGGCCGCTTCTGGGCCTATGATGGCGAAGTGCTGGACTGGTAAATCGCCGCCGCTTCCAGCCCCGCGCCTGATCCGCTCAGGCGCGGGCTATTTTTGAACGGATCGGCGCTCTATTAGCGCCCTAGGCCATTCAGCTTGGCCATGTCGATGGCGGCAACGGCCGCCTTCAGTTCGTCGATGCTGCCCGCGTCGCCCTCTGCCTCGACCATGAAGCGCTTGTCGACCGTGGTTGCGAACGATCCATTGCCGGCGCCACGGTCCCACCGCTCGATGACCATATTGTCGTCCACCGTCGTGGTGCGCTCGTAGCTGTCGCCATCCTCACGGTTGGATTCAACGCCCATGGCGCTCGCCATGCCGGCAATCGCGCCCATCGCCGCCATATCGGAGACCTTGAGGGTGAAGCGCTTGCCACCTGCCTCATAGCTTGCCTCGGCCTGGCTGGTGGGGCCGGCCTTGATGCTGCTGATCGCCGTGCGCTGATAGGCGCCGATGCTGGCGGGCAGGAGCGCCTGCAATTGCGCCGGAGCGACGGCTTCACGGGTCTGCGCGGCTTCCATGTCGCGCGCTGCCTGCTCGATCTTGCCGGTATCGATGTTGCCGACTCCGGGCAGGGTAATCGTATCGCCATCTTCGGTCGTCACCGTGCCGCCGCCCAGGCTTCCCGAGGGCGAGAAGCCGAAGGTGCGGCCGATAGTCGAAGTAATCGCGGCAATGCCGATATAAATGACCAGAATGCACAGCACCGAGACGATTGTGTAGGTGAGCGCCTTCTCGGGCGGCACCTTCATCAGCGGCGCGGCGCCGACATAGAAGAGATAGAAGGAATAGAGGCCGAGAATTCCAAGGAAGCCGAGCGACGGCACGATGCTGAAGATGCCGGCCAGCCAACTCGCTGTCATCGAATAGGCAACCAGCTTGAAGGCGTTTCGGGAACTGCCGACGCCGCCGAATTTGGGCGCGAGCTTGTTGGCGATGAAGCTGATGAGGAACAGGCTGACCAGCGCCAGAATGAAGCTCGTCACCGCCATGGAGAGGCCGCCCATCAGCGACGGGCGATAGCTGAAGCCGAACGCGCCGAAGCCGAAGAGCTGGCCGCCGACGAAGGCCGCGATCGGGCTGATCGCCGCCAGTGGCAGGGCGTAGTTGGTGAAGATGTCACCGCTCGGCGTCGTCTCCGCCGCAATCACCGGCCATTCCGCCTTGGGCTTGAGAATGATCGCCTTCGCGCGTTCCATGAGCGATGGCGCCGTGCCACCCGTCGGTTCGATGTCCATAATCCCGTCCCCTGTTTCTGCGACTCATTGAACCATCTTGGGTCCGGGGCGCAAGTCCTTGCAAGATCGGGCGTTCAGGGGGATTGCGGGGATGACCCAGTGCCGGCGGTCTCAGTGGTGCAAAGCCTGTGGGTAACTTGCGCGCGGCCCTTTCCAGATGGGCGCCAAGGCCCCATAACAGCGGTCATGCCGCACCAGCCCTATGTTCCGCTCCGTAACCTGTCGGCCTACACCCTGCTTGAGGGCGCGATTGCGCCCAAGCAGCTTGCCGCGCGGGCCAAGGAGCTGGGCTTCCCGGCCGCGGCGCTGACCGATCGGAACGGCCTTTATGCGGCCATGGCCTTCTCCGACGCGGCCGCCAAGGCCGGCGTGCAGCCGATCATCGGCACGACGCTCGCGGTGGCGCGCCCCGGCCGGCCGGACAATGCGCCGGTGCAGATCGATTGGCTGGTCCTGCTGGCGCAGGATGATGTCGGCTATGGCAATCTCTGCGCGCTGGCGAGCCGCGCCCATGTCGAGCGGCCGGAAATGGAAGAGGCGCATGTCTCCTTCGAGGCGCTGGAGCGCCATGCCGATGGGCTCATCTGCCTGACGGCGAGCGGCGAAGGCGCACTCGCCCGGTTGCTGGCGGAAGGCCTGCCGGAGGAAGCCGGTCGCTATTTGGGCCGGCTCTCCGCCCTCTTCGGCGATCGCCTCTATATCGAGCTGTCCCGCACCGACGATGCGATCATGGCGGCGGCGGAAGACGCGCTGATCGACCTCGCTTATGCGCGCAATCTGCCGCTCGTGGCCACCAATCCCGCCTGTTATGCCGATGCCGGCTTCCATCCGGCCCATGACGTGCTGCTCTGCATCGCCAACAGCAGCTATGTGGAGAGCGACGACCGCCCGAAAAGCTCGCCGCAAAGCTGGATGAAGCCGGCCGATGCGATGCAGCAATTGTTCGCTGATCTGCCGGAGGCCATCGCCAACACCCTCGTCGTGGCGCAGCGCTGTGCGGTGATGGCGCCCAAGCGCAAGCCGATCCTGCCCAGCCTCGCCGGCGACCGCGACGGTGAGGAGGCGCAACTGCGCGTCGATGCGACGGCGGGTTTGGTCGGGCGCCTGCGCAAGATCCATCAGCACACGCATGGCGAAGGCGCGGCCGAGCTTGATGAAGCCGCGCTGCGGGCGCGCTATCCGGATTACTTCACCCGGCTCGATTTCGAGCTGGATATCATCATCCAGATGGGCTTCCCCGGCTACTTCCTGATCGTGGCCGACTTTATCAAATGGGCAAAGGCGCAGGATATTCCGGTGGGCCCGGGCCGTGGATCGGGCGCTGGCTCGGTCGTCGCCTGGGCGCTGACGATCACCGATCTCGATCCGCTGGCGCTGGGCCTGCTGTTCGAGCGCTTCCTCAATCCCGAGCGCGTCTCGATGCCGGACTTCGACATCGATTTCTGCGAAACCCGGCGCGGCGAAGTCATCCGTTATGTGCAGGGCAAATATGGCCATGATCAGGTCGCGCAGATCATCACCTTCGGTACGTTGAAGGCGCGCGCGGCGCTCAAGGATACCGGCCGCGTGCTGCAGATGGGCTATAATCAGGTCGACCGGCTGGCCAAGCTGGTCCCCAATCACCCGACCGACCCGTGGACGCTGGAGCGGACGATGAATGGCTCCGCCGAGTTCGTGGCCGAATATAAGGCCGACGGGCAGATCAAGCGGCTGGTCGATCAGGCGATGATGCTGGAGGGCCTGCCGCGCAACAGCTCCACCCACGCCGCCGGCGTGGTGATCGGCGACCGTCCGTTGTCGGAGCTGATCCCGCTCTATCGCGATCCCAAATCCGACATGCCGGTGACCCAGTTCGACATGAAATATGTCGAGAGCGCCGGACTGGTGAAGTTCGACTTTCTGGGCCTCAAGACCCTCTCGGTGCTGCAACGCGCGGTCAAGCTGCTCGCCAAGCGCGGTGTCAGCGTCGATTTGGAAGGGCTGAGCTGGGACGACGCGAAGGTCTACGATCTGCTCAAGCGCGGCGACACGGTCGGCGTATTCCAGCTGGAATCCGAGGGCATGCGCAAGACGCTCGCCGCGGTGAAGCCGACCAATTTCGGCGACATCATCGCGCTGGTCTCGCTCTACCGGCCAGGCCCGATGGACAATATCCCGCTCTTCGGCCGCCGCAAGAATGGCGAGGAGGCGATTGAATATCCGCACGATCTGCTCGAGCCGATCCTGAACGAGACCTACGGCATCTTCGTCTATCAGGAACAGGTGATGCAAGCCGCGCAGATCCTCGCCGGCTACTCGCTCGGCGGCGCCGACCTGCTGCGCCGCGCCATGGGCAAGAAGGTGAAGGCGGAGATGGACGCCCAGCGCGCGACCTTCGTCGAAGGCTGCAAGGCGCATAACCAGATCGACAAGAAGAAGGCCAATGAGCTGTTCGACTTGATCGACAAGTTTGCCGGCTATGGCTTCAACAAGAGCCACGCGGCCGCTTACGCGCTGCTCGCCTATCAGACCGCGTGGCTCAAGGCGCATTATCCGGCCGAATTCTACGCCGCCTCCATGGCGTTCGATATCCACCAGACGGACAAGCTGACCGTCTTCGTGGATGATATGCGCCGCATGGGGCTGACCTGCCTGCCGCCCGACATCAACGTGAGCGAAGCCGATTTCTCGGTGGAGCCGGACCCGGAGGATGCCAGCCGCCATGCCGTCCGTTATGCGCTCGGTGGCCTCAAGGGTGTGGGCGAGAAGGCGATGGAAACGCTGGTCGAGGAGCGGGTCCGAGGCGGCGCGTTTCGCGATCTCGATGATCTGGCCGGGCGGATCGAACCGCGCCTGCTTAATCGCCGGCAGCTTGAGAGTCTGGCGGCGGCCGGCGCCTTCGACAGCCTGGGGCTGGACCGCGCGGTGGTCCATGCCGCTGCCGAGGCGTTCCTGGCGGTTGCCGCCAAAGCCGCCGAGCAGCGCGAGAGCGGGCAGGGCGGCTTGTTCGGTGGGGAGGACGTTTCCCATGCGGATGTGCCGCTGCCGGATGTGAAATGGGCCGCCGTCGAGCGCATGGCGCAGGAGAAGGAGGCGTTCGGCTTCTATTTCTCGGCGCACCCCGTGGACCGCTACCGCATCCTCGCGCGCGGCAAGGGCGTGCGCAGCTATGCGGAACTGTGCGGCCAGTCAGATGGCATTGGCGGGGGCGACCGCACGGGCGCGATGATGGCCGGGCTGATCGAGGATATACGCTGGCGCGAGACCAAGCGCGGCGCCCGCTATGCTTCGGCGACCTTCTCGGATTCGAGCGGGCAGTTCCAGGCCAGTTGCTTCGATGAGGAAAGCTGCAAGCTGCTCGCAACCCTGCACGAGAGCAACGAGTGCGCCCTGCTGACCGTGGAGCTGGATCGCCAGCCCGGTGAGGAGACCCCGCGCGTCACCGTGCGCAACGTCCAGTCCTTCGCGCGCCTCGTGGGCACGGCGCGAATGCGGATGGTCATTTCCGTCGAGGAGCCCGGCGCTATTCCTTCGCTCCGGCAGATGCTGGGCGAACGGCGCGGCGCGCGCTCGACGGTGGAGCTGGACGCGGCGCTGCCCGATGGCGGGCGGGCGCGGGTCATCCTCGGCGAGGATTTCCAGCTCGATGCCGAGCTTGGCGAGCGCGCCGAAACGGTGCGGGGCGTGACCAGGGTGGTGCTGGCCCAGCACGGGCCGCAGCTGGCGCTGGTCGCCTCCCGCTAAACCGTGCCTGACGCGCGATGTGCTGCACTGCACCGCGCCGGAGCCCGAGCCGAGGCGGCTTTCCTCGCCTCGTGAGCACAATTGAACGCAGCGCTATTGTGCGTTTGCGAAATGTTAACCATCGCAGCGGCGGGGGTGCCATCCCGTTCCATCGGGTGGCGCCGGGGGTGACTCTTAGGACTTGGGAGTTACCGATGAAAACTATGTACAAACTGCCGCTTGTCACAGCGGCGCTCATGGCCGGAGCCGCCTTGGCGGCACCATCACAGGCCGCAATCATCAGCTTCGATGGTCTCTCCGGATCTGGTGATCCGTTCACCAGCTACACGCAGGATGGGTTTACCTTCGCGAATGTACTGGGGTCTTCGGTCGTCGATACCGGCTCGGGCAATAGCGCGCCCAGCGTCGGTTTTGGCGGCGGGACGGCGCTCAGCCTGTTCGATCTGACAGCGGGCGGCGCAAGCTTCACGCTCGATAGCTTCGATCTGGCGACCGTGGACAGCAACCTGCTCTACAGCGTGACCGGCTTTGCGGGTCAGGTGCCAGTGTTCAGCCTGCTCTCGACCTTCTCCGGGGATTTCTCCACCATCGCCGGCGCCAGCAATCTGGTCGATCGGGTCGTCTTCGGCTTCGTCGTCGGTGGCGCCTCGGCGAACATCGACAATATTGCCGTGACCGGAAGCAACGCTCCGCCGGTGCCTGAGCCGGCTGTCTGGGCCATGCTGGTCATCGGCTTCGGCGCGGTTGGCTACACGTTGAGGGGTCGCAAGGCGACGATGCGCGTGTCCTTCAACTGATCTGACATAGCCGAAGGGCGGTCTGTTCATCGCAGCATGCTGAACAGATCGCCCTGATCGAACGGCGGCACGAACAGGTCATGCCCCAGCGCAAGGCGACCCTTGCCAAGGCCATGGCGTGCCTGAGCGACGCGGAAGCGGGTGGCGATCAGCTCCGCATAAGCCCCGGACCCGCGCATGCGCGTGCCGAAATTGGGATCATTGTCGCGCCCGCCCCGCATCGACTGAATGAGGCTCATCACCTTGGCGGCCCGGTCCGGATAATGCTCATCGAGCCACTCCCGGAACAGCGGCGCGACCTCGAAGGGCAGTCGCACCGGAATGAACGAGACCGATTGAGCGCCCGCCTCTGCGGCCGCCGCGACAAGTGCTTCGATCTCATGATCGTTGATCGCCGGGATCATCGGCGACAGGCTGGCATGGGCCGGCACCCCCGCTTGTGAGAGCCCGCGGATCGCCGCGAGCCGGCTGGCAGGCGAGGGCGCGCGCGGCTCCAGCTTGCGGTGCAGCCCGGCATCCAGCGTGGTGAGCGAAATCGCCACCGCGACCAGCCCCTGCGCTGCCATCGGCCCCAGCAGATCGAGATCCCGCAGCACCCGGTTGGATTTGGTGGTGATCATCAGCGGATGGCGGCAGTCGGCCAGCACCTCGATGCACGCCCGCGTGATGCGATACCGCCCCTCGATGGGCTGATAGGGGTCGGTGTTCGTCCCCATCGCGATGGTCTTCACCACATAAGCACGCTTGGCGAGTTCCCGCCGCAGCAGTTCGGCCGCATCCGGCTTGGCGAACAACCGGCTCTCAAAGTCCAGCCCCGGCGAGAGATCGAACCGGGCATGGCTCGGCCGCGCGAAGCAATAGATGCACCCATGTTCGCAGCCTCGATAGGCATTCACCGATTGCTCAAAGCCAATGTCGGGGGAATTGTTGCGGGTGATGATCGTGCGCGCCTGCTCCAGCGTCACGGTGGTGCGCAGGGGTGGCGGCTGGTCCTCACCGTCCGCCAGTCGCGCATCCAGCCAGTCGCCATCCACCTCGCGCGCGGGCAGGTGAAAACGCCTCGATACCTCATTAGCCGGGGCGCCGCGCCCCTTGATCGCACTCATGTGTCAATAGAACATATGAAGAACATAACCGCAATAGGCTTTGCGGTGTGGCGATGTCCGCTTCATCGCGATAAGGCCGTGGCGGCAACGAGCAAATGGGGAAAACGATGAAGACGACCGCTTGGATTTCGGCTGCAGCATGTGCGCTTGTGATGATGACAGCGCCCGCTCATGCGGCCGATGAGGAACCGTGCGGCAAGGGGCTCGTCTGCGCGAATGCGCCGGAGACGGTGGTGAAGGCGATTCAGGAGGCCGGCTACAAGGCCAGCCTGAGCAAGAGCGAGTCGAGCGGCAACCCGATGATCACCAGCGCGGCGAGCGGCTACAACTTCAACATCTATTTCTACGAATGCGAGGACGGAAAGAACTGCGCCTCGCTACATTTCTCGACCAGCTTCGTGGATGACGGCAAGAACACGCCAGAGCTCGCCAATTTGTGGAACCGCAAGAACCGGTTCAGCCAGATGGCGGTGGACGAGGATGGCTCGCTCGACCTGACCTATGACGTGACAACCTATGGCGGCCTGACCCAGCGCAATTTCGCCGATGTCGTCGATTGGTGGCAGACGATGCTCGGCGCCCTCAACAGCTTCTTCCGCGAGCAGGGCCATATCGAGTGACGGGCTTGCGCTTGTGGGGCAGGGGCGATAAGTTCTCATTTCGTTCCTGTTTTGCCGCGAGTTGCCGTGACCGTCGAAAGCCTCGTTCTTAGTCTGCTTCTTCTGCTGGTCGGGCTTGCCGCTGGCTGGCTGATGCGCGCCCGTATGGCTGCGCCGGTTGAGGCTGAGCGCAAGGCTCTCGCCGACCGACTCGCCACCCTTGAGGATATGCGCAACGCCGCGCTGCGCGACCTCGCGGTGGCGGCGAGCCAGGCGGAAGAAACGGACCTCTTGCGCGCGAAATTGGATGAGACCGATCGCGCGCGGGACGAGGCCGAACGGATGCTCGCGGCTGTGCAGGCCGATCAGAAGGCGCGGATGGAGGGCTTCGAGGCCCAGATTCGCGCGCTGGGTGAGGCGCGCGAGCAATTGTCTGCGCAGTTCAGTGAAACTGCCGGCAAGTTGCTGAACGAGGCGCAGCGCATGCTCATCGAGCGCGCCGACCAGCGCTTCCATCAGGCTCATGAGAAGAGCGAGGCGAGCCTCAAGGCGCTGCTGCAGCCGGTCGAGACGACGCTGAAGCGCTATGAGGAAGGCCTAGGCAAGGTCGAAAAGGAGCGGGTGGATAGCTACGCCGCGCTGCGCGAGGCCGTCGAGCAGGTGCGGTTGGGCAGTGCAGAGGCGCGGGTGGAGACGGCCCGGCTGGTGAACGCGCTGCGTTCTAGCCCCAAGGCGCGCGGGCGCTGGGGCGAGCAGCAATTGCGCAACGTGCTGGAAATGGCGGGGCTCAGCCAGTTCGCCGATTTCCGCTCGGAAGTTTCCGTGGATACTGCCGATGGCCGGCTGCGCCCGGACGTGATCGTGCGTCTGCCCGGGGGGCGGCAACTCATCATCGACGCCAAATGCTCGCTCAACGCCTATCTGGAAGCGGTCGACGCTGTGGACGAGGTGGTGCGGGCCGGGCATCTCAAGGCCCATGCCGGCGCGATCCGCAACCACGCGCAGCAGCTTGGCGCCAAGGATTACTGGACGCGCTTCGGTGATGCGGCGGACTATGTCGTGATGTTCATCCCCGGCGAGCATTTCCTCGCCGCGGCGCTGGAGCAGGATGACGGCCTGTGGGAATGGGCCTTCGAGAAGCGCGTGCTGCTGGCCACGCCGACCAATCTGGTCGCCATCGCCCGGACCGTTGCGAGTGTCTGGCGGCAGGAGAAAATGGCCGAACAGACCCAGCAGATCGCGGCGCTCGGCAAAGAAATGTACGAGCGGCTGGCGGTGGCCGCCGGACATCTTTCTTCGCTTGGCCGCAGCCTCAATGGCTCGGTCTCCAGCTACAACAAATTCGTCTCCAGCTTCGAGAACCGCGTGCTGGTCACCGGCCGTCGCTTCAAGGATCTGAGCGTCGAAACCGGATCGCGGGAGATCGACGCGATCGAACCGGTCGAGGCGCTTGGGCGGTTACCGGCACCGGGCGAGAGCGCCGCTCAAGAGGCCGATGCCATGGCCGACGAGCGAGTCACAGGGCGCGCGGACTAGCGTCGTTCGACCAGGTGGCCCTCCGAAAGCGACGCCAGCACGATGTCGCGCGCGGCATGCAGATCCTCGACGATGTGGGCGCATAGGCCCTGCATTTCTGATGTGGGCGCCATCAGATCCGGCACCATCACCGTCATCATGCCTGCCGCGGCTGCCGAGCGCACGCCATTGTGTGAATCCTCAAGGGCAAGGCAATCGGCCGGCGAGACGCGTAGCCGCTCTGCGGCGAGGAGATAGGGATCGGGCGCCGGTTTTCCCGCCTGATAATCGCCAAACGCCACGACATGCATGAACCGACCCGCCAATCCATGATGTGCCAGATGATGCCGGACCTGCTCATGGCCGGAGGATGTCGCGATCGCGCGGGGCAACCCCGCCGCATCGAGCACATCGAGCAGCGCTTCCACACCGGGCTTGAGCGGCAAATCCCGCGCCACGAACTGGTCGAAATGGGCTCGCACGCGATGCCGAAAATCATCGGCCGGAAAATCGCCGCCGAAATGGTCGAGCAAGTGCTGTCGCGCGGTCGGCCATGGGCACCCCAATGTGGCATTGAAGAGCGCCTCGGTGATCGCGTGACCGCCCTCATCGCCGGCGGCAAACATCGCCGCGCGATAGAGCGTCTCGGTGTCGAACAGCACGCCGTCCATATCGAACACCACAGCTTTTGGGGGGCGGTCCAGCTTCATGCCCGCCTCATAGGCAGAGAGCAGGCGGGTTGAAAGCGCTTCGGCTCACTGCCCTTCCAAGGCGCGCAAAAGCGCCTATGATCGCGGCCGTCACGGGGCAGAAGGAACAGACATGTCTTTCAACGAAGCGTCGAACGAAGCCACTGCTGCCTCCCACATAGATGCGACCATCGATGCGGCGCTTCCCGAACTGCTGGAGATCTATCGCGACCTGCACGCCAATCCGGAACTGAGCTTCCAAGAAGTGCGCACTGCGGCGACGCTGGCGGCGCGGATGCGAGCGCTTGGCTTTGCCGTTACCGAGCAGGTCGGGCAGACGGGCGTGGTAGCTGTGCTGGAGAACGGTCCCGGCCCGGTGGTGATGATCCGCGCCGACATGGATGCGCTTCCGCTCGAGGAAAAGACCGGTCTGCCCTACGCCTCAAGGGTCCGGGCGACGACGCGCGATGGCATCGAGAGCCCGGTGATGCATGCCTGCGGCCACGATACGCACATGACGGCCTGGACCGGCGCAGCGCAGGCGCTGATGGCGCTGCGGGCGCGATGGTCGGGCACGCTGGTGATGATCCTGCAGCCGGCCGAGGAGATCGGCCTGGGTGCCAAGGCCATGCTGGACGATGGGCTGTTCACGCGCTTCCCCAAGCCAAGCCACGTCCTTGCCTTCCACGACAGCGCCGAGCTTGCGGCCGGCATGATAGGCTACACGCCGGGCTGGATCCTGGCGAATGTGGACAGTGTGGACCTCACCGTGCGGGGCCGAGGCGGCCATGGCGCCTATCCGCACAAGACCATCGACCCGATTGTGATCGCGGCACGCATCGTCACCAGCCTGCAGACGCTGGTCAGCCGCGAGTGCGATCCGCAGGAGGCGGCCGCGGTGACGGTCGGCAGCTTCGTCGCCGGCGCCAAGCACAATGTCATTCCGGACGAGGCAAAGCTGCTGATCACCGTGCGCAGCTATTCCGATGAGACGCGCGCCCGCCTGCTGGGCGGCATCGAGCGGATCGCGCGGGGCGAGGCGATGGCGGCCGGTGTGCCGGAGGACCGGATGCCGATCATGACGGTGGAGCAGGATTATACGCCGGCCACCTACAACACGCCCCAGTTCAGCGATCATGTCGCGGGCGTGCTGCGCGCCCATTTCGGTGCCGATCGGGTGCGGCAGGTGCCCTCGGTGATGGGCGGCGAAGATTTCGGCCAATATCACCGCGCCGATGACAGCATCGAGAGCATGATCTTCTGGGTCGGCGGGGTGGACCCTGACAAGGTGGCCGCTGCGCAGCGCGGCGAGATCAGCCTGCCATCGCTCCACAGCCCGCTCTGGGCGCCTGATCCCCATGCGGTGATCGGGACGGCCGCAAAGGCGCTGATAGTGGCGGCGCTGGATATTTTTGGGAAATCGTAGGCTGACTTTGCGGGGGGGCATAGCTTATGTTTTTCGGTTCGAAATACGTTGGCCCGAAACAGCAAAATGCGGACCTTTAGGTCAGACTTCGAAATGCTGACCAAGAAGCTCATCCTCCCCCTGCTGATCATGTTCACCGCGGCTTGTTCTAACGCGCCGCCAGCCGACCAGTCCACGACCGATGCGCCGTCTCGCGCCGCTCAAACGCAGGTGGAAGTCGCACCTATTGGCCGCGTCAATGACTTCGCCAACATCATTCCGGACAAGCAAGAAGCGGCACTTTCAAAGCGTCTAGCGCGGTTTGAAGAGACCACCCGTCACCAAATGGTTGTGGTGACCGTCAAATCTCTAGGCGGGCGGGATGTTTCAGATTTCACCCGTGACCTTGCCAATGCCTGGGGGATCGGCCGCAAGGATTATAATGACGGCGTGGTTCTTCTTGTCGCGCCTCACGAGCGGCAGCTGCGGATCGAGGTTGGCTATGGGTTGGAACAAGAGTTGCCCAACTCACTTTGCAAAAAGATCATCGCCGAACGGATATTGCCGCGCTTCCGAGCGGGGCAGATGAGCATCGGGATTGACGCCGGTGTGAGCGCCCTGATTGACATTTTGACAACGCCGCGCTGAGCGGCCGGCCTCCCCCTTCGTCCGTCAAGATCACGCGCGCCTCAATAATGCGGTTTGCCGTCGTCGCCGCCAAAACCGGACTGCGGCGAGAAGTTTTCCGCGTGGGCCGGGGGCGGCGGTGCGGGGACATCCTCGGCGACCGGCTCGGGAAGCGAGACGCGGGCGGACTCCACATCAAGCGTCGGGTTGGCATCGAAGAGGGGATCGGTCGATCCGGGCGCCTGTTCTACCACCGGCGGGGGCGGCGCCTCCGCGTCCGGTTCGGATTGAGCCTGCTCCACGGACGGTTCTGGGGCCTGCCCGCCGTTCGCCGCCACCTCTGCCGCCGGGTCCGAAGGGAGGGCATTGCTGATGCCCATCACAAGCATCGGCCCACCGATGATGAAGGCGAGGGCGATCAGCAGATAGATGCGGTTGGGCATGAATGGCTCCGGCTCGTCCGGTCTTCGCGGACGCAGGCACGATAAGCAAACAGGCTTAGCATCCGGTAAAAATCGGCATCGCGCGCCGGCAGTCTGCGGCGTTCAGCATATTTTTGCTATTTCATCGTAAGTCGGCCGGGTGTCGGATCATCTTACACTGACCTGTAAAGCGGGATGGCGGGGCTGCGACGTGGGCGGCGTGATCTTCACGGCCGGGCGGTCGCTTAGCCGGGGGAGATGCGCATGACTGTCTGGCTGATTGCCGGCCATCTGGGTCACGCGCTCGCGGCGATCCTGTTCGCCACGCTCGCAATCTTGATTTCGCGACAACCCCACCGCATCGCCGCGCCGCAGTTCGTCATCGTGGCGCTGGCGCTGACGGCGCTATGGTCGCTGCGTCATGCCTTTGTTGGCTTCAGCCCACTCGGGCAATTGAGCGATGGCGTCACCGAGACCATGCGCAACGCGGCCTGGCTGGCAGCACTGGCCAGCCTCTCGCGGGTCTGGCGACCGGGCGGGCGGACTGGCCCCAAGGTTGTGGTGCTGGCTTTGGCGCTTGTGCTCGCGGTTCAGCTCATTTTCGATCTGCAAATGGGCGAGGGTATTCGGGTCGATCGCCGCATCCTCGTCTATTTCGAGATGACCTGGATGTTGCGCGCTGCCTTCGCTCTGGGCGCGCTGCTGCTGCTCTTCCGCTGGAACACGGGGCGCGGTGACCCGGAATCGGCCCGTCGTGAGGGCTGGCTGGCCGCCGCGCTGGCCTGCATGTGGGCCTATGATTTCAACCATTATCTGCTGGTCTGGTTCGCCGAAGGGAGCATGACCCCGCTCGCGCCGATGCGCGGGTTCGTGATGGCGGTGCTGGCGATCATGCTCGCATTGGGCCTGCGCAGCGACGGCACGCGCGCCTTCGCGCTCTCGCGCACACTGACGACCCGGCTCGTCTCGGCGGGTCTCGCGCTGTTCTATATTTGCGTCATCCTGCTGCTGGTCGGCTTGCTGAGCGGCATGAGCGCTCCCATGGCACGCATCGTCCAGTTCGCGTTGCTTTTCACCCTTGCCGTCGCGGTGCTGGCCTTTCTGCCGTCGGCCTCGATGCGGTCATGGTTGCGGGGCGAAATCTCCAAGCATGTGTTCGCGCATCGATATGACTATCGCAGCCTCTGGCTCCGCTTCTCCGCCACGATGGATGGCGGAAACACGGATGACACCAGCCTCGATTGCCGGATCGCGCGGGCGATTGCCCAGGCGGTCGATGCGCCGGCCGGTGCGCTGTATCTGAGGCAGGACGAGCGTCTGGTCCGCGTCTGTGCCTATGCGTGGCCAGAGGCTAGCCCGGCACCGCTGACCCTGCCCATTGCCGTCGCCGACCGGATGGTCCCGGCCGGAAAGATTCTCGACATCGCACGCGAGGGACATGATCTGGGCGCCCTTCTCCCGGCCTCGATGTTGGAGAGCCGTGTCGCTTGGGCCATCGCGCCGCTCATCTGCCGCGATGAGATCATCGGCGTGATGCTGCTCGCGGCACCGCCACGCTCTCGCGCGCTCGACTGGGAGGATTTCGACGTTCTGCGCGTCGTCTGCGGTGAAGCTGCCGCTCGTGTCGCGGAGGAGCGCCATCGCGAGGCTTTGGCCGAAGCGCAGCGGTTCGAGGAGTTCAACCGCCGCTTCGCCTTCATCCTGCACGATCTCAAGAATCTGGTCAGCCAGATGACGTTGCTGGCCGGCAACGCCCGCCGCCACGCGGACAATCCGGCGTTCCGGGAGGATATGATCCTGACGCTGGAAGAGACCTCGTCGCGGATGAACGACCTCATCCAGCGCCTCGGGCGCGGCGGGCAGGCGCGCCCGTCCGAGCGCGAGGAGCTGCTGCTGGGGCCATGGCTCGGCGATCTCGCCCGCGCCTGGGCCGGCGGCACGCGCAATGTCGTCGTGGAGGGTGCGCTCGACCAGCAGGTGATCGTCGACGCCGATAATCTGCAGCGCGCGCTGACTCATCTGGTGCGCAATGCCATCGAAGCCAGCCCGCACGGAGCCCTGGTGCGGATCGTCGTCGAGCAAGGCGATGCCGGGCTGGATCTTCACGTGATCGATCGGGGCAAGGGGATGAGCGCCGCCTTCATGCGCGACCGTCTGTTCCGCCCCTTCAGCTCCACCAAAGCCAATGGATTTGGCCTTGGCGCACATGAGACACGCGCGCTGGTCGAGGCAATGGGCGGCCGGCTTCTCGTCCAGAGTGTCGAGGGGGAAGGCAGCCAGTTCACGATCCGGCTGCCAGTCGCCAGCCCAAGTGAAAACGCAACAGACATGCCGATGCGGAGTGCGATGTGATGGGGGATAGTCGCCCGAAATTGCTGATCGTCGAAGATGATCCAGGTCTGCAGCGCCAGTTGCGCTGGTCCTATGACGGTTATCACATCCTGATCGCCGGCGATCGGGAGGAGGCGATGGACATCCTGCGCGCAGAAGCGCCGCCGGTGGTCACGCTCGACCTGGGGTTGCCGCCCGACCCGGATGGAATCACCGAGGGCATGGCCGCGCTGGCGCAGATCCTGGCCGAAGCCCCGGCGACCAAGGTGATTGTAGCATCCGGTCAGGGCGACCGCGCCAGTGCCCGGCGTGCAATTGCGCAGGGGGCGTGGGATTTCTACCAGAAGCCGCTCGACATCGACTCGCTAGGGCACATCGTCGCCCGCGCCTTCCACGTCCACACGCTGGAGCAGGAGAACCGGCGGCTTGCCGAGGCGGTCCCCGCCGATGCGCGGGTGCTCGGGCATATGATCACGGCATCGCCGGAAATGCTCAAGGTCGCGCGCATGATCGAACGGGTGGCGAGCGCCAGCGTGTCCGTGATGCTGCTTGGCGCAAGTGGCACTGGCAAGGAGTTGCTCGCGCGCGGCCTGCACGAAAAGAGCGACCGTGCCGCCGGGCCTTTCGTGGCGATCAACTGCGCGGCGATCCCCGAGACGCTGCTGGAGAGCGAGCTGTTCGGGCACGAGAAGGGCGCCTTTACAGGTGCGGTGAAGACCACGTCCGGCAAGATCGAACAGGCACAGGGCGGCACGCTGTTCCTCGATGAAGTGGGGGATATTCCGCTCGCCCTGCAGGTGAAGCTGCTGCGCTTCTTGCAGGAGCGGACCATCGAGCGGATCGGCGGGCGCCAGCAGATCGCCGTGGATTGCCGGATCGTCTGCGCGACCCACCAAAATCTGGAGGAGATGATCGCCCAAAGCCGCTTCCGCGAGGATCTCTATTACCGCCTGGCAGAGATCATCGTGCGCATCCCAGCTCTGGCGGAGCGAACCGGCGATGCCGTGCTGCTGGCGCGCCATTTCGTCGCCCGCTTCGCTCCGGAACTGAATGCACAGGTGCGCGGCTTGGCCAGCGATGCCATTGCCGCCATCGATGCCTGGCATTGGCCGGGCAATGTGCGGGAGCTGGAAAACCGCGTCAAACGCGCGGTCATCCTGGCCGAGGGCAAGATGGTGACCGCAGGCGATCTTGATCTGGATGGAGCAGCTGGCGAGGATGGGCCGGTGGTCAATCTTCGCGCGGTCCGCGAGGCGGCCGATCAGGCGGCGATCCGGCGGGCCATTGCCCGGTCCGAGGGCAATATCTCAGGCGCGGCACGCATGCTGGGGGTGAGCCGGCCGACGCTCTACGATCTCATGAAAAGCTATAATCTCCAGAGTTGAGCGGTCCGTGCCGGAGCGACCTTGTGGCCACTCCGGCACGTCCAAACTCAAGCGGCGATCAGCGGCAGCGCGCGCCGCTGCGCTCGATTTCCCGACCGAGCAAGGCGCCACCAGCCGCACCAAGAACGGTGCCGAGCGTGCGGTCGCCCCGCGTATCGATGGTCCGGCCCAGCAATGCGCCACCGGCTGCGCCGATGATCAGGCCCGTCGTACCGTTCGCGCGCTTGCAATAATAGCGGCCATCGTCGCCGCGCCATGTGCGCGTGTCGCGAGTGATCGGGCGGGGCTCGCGATAATAGCCGCGCTCATCATACATACGGCTAGCGCCATGCCCATGTCGATGCTTGCTCTTATGGGCTTCCGCAGGGGCTGCGCTCATCATCACGCCGACGGCGGCGAGGGTAGCAAGGGCGGTCTTGATCATGTCTTGTCTCCGTTCAACCTGATGCGACAAGTCTGGCGAGGCCAACCGCAACGGCAGATGAACGAGAGATCAGACGCGATAGATCGATGGGTTGGGGCGACGGGCCGTGATCAGCCGGTGGTCACGCGATCTCGTTCGGTCAGCTCTTCCAGCGTGATTCCAATGCGATGCATCTGCTCGGAGACACCTGGCCAGACCGCGCTGAAGAAGCGTTCGCGCTCCATCACCCGCAGGCGACGCGATGCGCCCGGCGCGACGAACATGCCAACACCACGGCGGACCTGCACCAGCCCTTCATCCTGAAAGCTCTGATAGGCTTTGGCGACGGTTAGCGGATTGGCGCCCTGCTGGGCCGCAAAGGCCCGCACGGATGGCAAGACATCGCCATCGGCAAAGCGTCCATCCAGAATGGCGGCGGCGATTTCGTCGCGCAGGCGCAGATAAACGGGCCGGCTCTCATCGATCATGCTGCATCACTGACATAATACAGTGGATCGGTCAAGGCGCCGGCCCGGAAGCGTGCGGTCAGCCGCCCGACCAGATCGACAACACGTCGTCCAGCTCCGGCCGGGGGCGCTCGTCCAGATCCCGCGAGGGCGTGCCGATGAACACGAAGCCGGCGATCCGCTCCTCGCTGGTGCCGAACGCATCGCGCACGGCCTCGTTATAGGACGGCCAGCCGGTCAGCCAACCTCCCGCAAAACCCATGGCATGGGCGGCATGCAGCAGATTCATTGTCGCCGCACCGACGGAGAGCTCCTGTTCCCAAACCGGAATCTTGGAAGGCTTGGGCGAGGACAGGACAACGATCAGCGCCGGCGCCTGATGCGCGAACTGATGCATCGCCTCGATCTCGAGCCGGCCGGCTTCGGGCTTCTCGGCGAGATAGGCACGCTCGAGCAGCGCGGCCAGCGCCGCGCGCTTGTCGTCGGGCACGATCACAAACCGCCAGGGAGCGAGCTTGCCGTGATCGGGGGTCCGCGTCGCGATCCGCACCATCTCGCGTTGCTCATCGAGCGAGGGGCCGGGCGCCGCGAGGTCGCGCGGTTTGCCGGATCGGCGGGATGCGAGATAGGCGGGGAGGGAAGAACGGTCGTTGAACATGCCGTATCGCTAGCCAAATCCGGTCGATCCGCCAAGCGCGTTTGCGAATTGATCGCAATGTTGCATCTACTGTGCCGGTTTCGCTACGGCAACGGCGCTCGGGTAGCCCTTATCACGGATCGGCGGGCTGGTTGGTCGAGGCCGGCGGAAAAAAGCGCTTTTCTCAAATGTCAGACTCTCTAAGTCTCATGGGCATATTGTCGCGGCCGGCGCCTCGCCGTTGCCCGGACCAGGAGACTTTATGGCGACCATTCCAGCCATCGCCCTCATCGCGCTCGTCGTGCTTCTTGCCGGCGGCGCGGTTGGGCTTGTGAGCAAGAAGCAGGAGTTTATCGGCCATCCCAAGGGCCTCTACATCCTGTTCTTTGCCGAGATGTGGGAGCGCTTTTCCTATTATGGCATGCGCGCCCTGCTGATTTTCTACCTCACCAAGCATTGGCTGTTCAGCGATGGACAGGCGAACCTCGTCTACGGGGCCTATACCAGCCTCGTCTACGTCACACCGGTGCTGGGCGGCTATCTCGCCGACCGCTATCTCGGCCAGCGCAAGGCCGTGCTGTTCGGCGCGCTGATCCTCACCGCCGGCCACTGCCTGATGGCATTCGAGGGATCGGGCGGACAGGATGATCCCACGATCAACATCTTCTGGCTGGCGCTGAGTTGCATCGTTGTCGGCTCCGGCTTCCTCAAGGCCAATATCTCCGTGATCGTCGGTCAGCTTTACGGTCTTACCGATCCCCGCCGCGACGGCGCCTACACGATCTTCTATGTCGGCGTGAATGTGGGCGCGGCCATCGGCACCATCATGGCCGGTTGGCTCGGCGAGACCTACGGCTGGAAATACGGCTTCGGCGCAGCGGGCGTTGGCATGTTGCTGGGCGCGGCGGTGTTCGTCATCGGCAAACCGTTCCTGATGGGCAAGGGGGAGCCGCCCAAGCCGCTCACCCTGCGCACGGAATGGTTGCTGTATGCCATCGGCGTCGCCTCCATCGGCGTGATCTGGTTCCTCGTCCAGTATCAGGACATCATCGAGACGCTGCTTATCGTCGCGGGCGTCGCCCTGCTCGGCTATGTGCTCTACGCCGCGATGAAGCTGCAACCCGATGCCCGCGATCGCATCTTCGCGATCGTTTTCCTCGTCGCGCTCAACCCGGTGTTCTGGGGTCTGTTCGAGCAGGCGGGCGGCAGCCTCAATCTGTACACGGATCGCTATGTCGACCGTGGCGGTTTCCAGACCACCTTCTTCCAGTCGCTCAACCCCATCTACATCGTGCTGCTCGGGCCGGTCTTCGCCTGGCTTTGGTTGTGGCTGGGCAAGCGCGGCTGGGAACCATCCGCACCGGCCAAATTCGGTCTGGCGCTGGCGCAGGTCGGCTTCTCCTTCCTCATCTTCGTATGGGGTGCCCAGTCCGCGGGCATGGCGGCGCTGACGCCGGTGCTGTTCGTGTTCCTGGTCTACCTGTTCCAGACCACCGGCGAACTGTGCCTCTCGCCTGTCGGGCTCTCCGCGATGAACCGGCTGGCGCCCAAGCATCTCGCCAGCCTCATCATGGGCGCCTGGTTCTACATGTCTGCGGTCGGCAATTTCGTCGCCGGCAAGATCGGCGAGGCGACCGGCGGTCATGATGGCGAGATGACCAAGGAGGCGACGCTTTCCGTCTACAACACCATCGGCTGGTGGACGATTGGCATTGCCGTCGCGGTGCTGGCGGTCTCCCCGCTGGTCAAGCGCCTGATGCATCTCGACACGCTGAAGGAAGAGGATGAACCGGTCGATGACCGCCCGGAGGAAGGCCTGCGGGACCAGACGGCGCCGGTGCGGTGAGCCTTCAAGGGGGCTGGCGTTGCTGGCCCCCGATCCGCTAAGCACCAGCGATGACCAGACGCTTCTTCGGCACGGATGGCATCCGGGGCCGCACCAACCAGTCCACGATGACGGCCGAAATGGCCATGCGAGTGGGCATGGCCGCCGGCCGTCACTTCATGCGCGGCAGCCATCGCCACCGCGTGGTGATTGGCAAGGATACGCGGCTTTCCGGCTATATGATCGAGAATGCGCTGGTCGCAGGCTTCACCAGCGTCGGCATGGACGTCGTGCAATTCGGCCCGATCCCGACGCCCGCCGTGGCGATGCTGGCGGCATCCATGCGCGCCGATCTCGGCGTGATGATCTCGGCCAGCCACAATCCTTATTATGACAATGGCATCAAGCTGTTCGGGCCGGACGGCTACAAGCTCTCCGACGCCGACGAGCTGAAGATCGAGGCGCTGATCGAGGGCGGCGAGATACCGCTGGCTCCATCCGAGGGCATCGGGCGCGCGCGGCGGGTCGAGGATGGGCGCGGGCGTTACATTCACTTCGTCAAATCGACCTTCCCGCAGCATCTGCGGCTCGATGGGCTCAAGGTCGCGCTCGATTGTGCCAATGGCGCCGCCTATAACACCGCGCCCTACACCTTCTGGGAGCTGGGCGCTGAGCTAGTCCAAATCGGCGTGACGCCCAACGGCACCAACATCAACGATGGCTGCGGCTCGACCGCGCCGCTGCTGCTGCAGGAGACGGTCGTGGCATCCGGCGCCGACATCGGCATTGCGCTCGATGGCGATGCTGACCGCCTGATCGTGGTGGATGAGACCGGCACCATCGTGGATGGCGACCAGATCATGGCGCTGATCGGCACGAGCTGGGCGCGGCAGGGCATGCTCAAGGGCGAGGGGGTCGTCGCCACGATCATGTCCAACCTGGGGCTGGAGCGAAAGCTCGCTAGCGAGGGCATTCCCCTCATCCGCACCAAGGTCGGTGACCGTTATGTGCTGGAGGAGATGAAGGCGCGTGGCTGCAATGTCGGCGGCGAGCAGTCCGGCCACATGATCCTCTCCGATTATGCGACGACGGGCGATGGCACCATTGCCGCGCTCCAGGTGCTCGCCGCGCTCGTGCAGAGCGGCAAGCCGGCGAGCGCGCTGCTGCGCCAGTTCGAGCCGGTCCCGCAATTGCTCAAGAATGTCCGTTTCGCCGGCGGCAAGCCGCTGGAGGCGCAGAGCGTCCAGGCCGTGATCGCGCAGGCCGAAGCGGAGCTGGAAGGGGTGGGGCGTCTCGTCATTCGGCCGTCCGGCACCGAACCGGTGATCCGCGTGATGGCCGAAGGGGACGATGGCGATCAGGTCGTCCGCGTGGTGGACCGCATCTGCGATGCCGTGGCAAGCGCGGCGGCCGCCCATGCTTGAGATGCGCCCGGATTGCGAGCGCTGCGGCACCGATCTTCCAGCCGATGCCGGCGGCGCCTTCATCTGCTCGTTCGAATGTACCTTCTGCGCCGAGTGCGCCGAGGACATGGATGATCGCTGCCCCAATTGCGGGGGCGAGTTGCTGGACCGGCCCAGCCGGACTGGCGACGCGCTCAAGCGAAACCCTGCTTCGACGGAGCGCCGCTTCAAGGGCTGAGCGCCCCCGCGACCCATTTGATCTGGCGCATGGATTGGCGCGCATCACTCCCTAGACTGGCATCGAGCAGTCGGACGGAGAGGTGTGACCATGGATATGATGGACGCAAAGGCACGGCTTCTGGCCATGCGCGATGATCTGAAAGCTCGGCAAAAGCGGCTTGCGGTCGATCTGGACGAACCACTGAATGCCGATTCAACCGAACAGGCAACCGAAGTGCAGGATGATCGCGCACTGGAGCAGCAGTTCGCGCTGGTGGCGCGCGAGATCGGTTCGGTCAATCGTGCGCTCGCGCGGATCGAGGCGGGCGTTTACGGTGCCTGCATGCTTTGCGGCGAGCCCATCGCGCCGGCGCGTCTGGCGGCCCGGCCCGAGGCATCGCTGTGCATCGCCTGCGTCCGCAAGGAACAGTGAGGCGCAGCGCCAGCGGCTCGACTTCCGCGCCGGTAAGGGGCAAAAGCGCCCCATGAGCTATCCTCGAATCCTGATCATCGCCGGCTCGGACTCCGGCGGCGGCGCCGGCATCCAGGCGGACATCAAGACCGTCACCATGCTGGGTGGCCACGCCATGACGGCGATCACCGCGATCACCGCGCAGAATACGCTGGGCGTGCAGGCCGTGCATCCCGTGCCGACGGAGATGGTGCTGGCGCAGATCGACAGCGTGGTCAGCGACATCGGCGTGGACGCCGTGAAGATCGGCATGATCGGCTCCGCGGAGACGGCGCTGGCGGTCGCCGACCGACTTGAGAGCATCGGCGCGCCGGTGGTGCTCGATCCGGTGATGGTCGCGACGAGCGGCGGCGTGCTGGCGGACGCCGCCACCATCGAGAGCTTGCACGAGCTGATGGGCTGGGCGTTCGTCACGACGCCGAATCTCCCCGAACTGGAGGCGCTTGGCGGCGAGGCGGACCTGACTGCGCGGGGCGAGATGCTGCTCATCAAGGGCGGCCACGCGCCCGGCGAGATCATCACCGACCGGCTTGTCGGTTCGGAAGGCGAAATCGCCCGTTGGGAAGGGGCACGCATCCATACCGAGGATACCCATGGCACCGGCTGCACCCTGGCCAGCGCCATCGCGACCGGGCTGGGGCAGGGGCTCGATCTGCCGGAAGCGATCGCTCGGGCGCGCCTGTTCGTGCGACTGGCGTTGCGCACTGCGCCGGGCCTCGGCCGCGGGCATGGGCCGATGGCGCATGGCGCGGTACGGCTCGACATGGGGCCGAGCGGCCGGCTCAACCAGATTTCCGTGCCGGTCAGTGATTATGCCGCCTCCCGCGATTTCTACGAGGATCTGGGCCTGACCCTGATCGTGGACAGCCCGGACCAGCCCTATGCCCGGTTCGAGGCGCCGGGCGGCGCGACGCTGTCTCTCCATGGCCAGCAGCATGGCGTCTATCTGGAATGCGACGATCTCGATGCCCGGGTGACCGCTTTGATCTCGGCCGGGCTCGTCTTCGATAATGAGCCGGTGGATCAGGCATGGGGCTGGCGCGAGGCCTGGCTGGTCGATCCCGCCGGTAACCGCGTCTGTCTCTATTCGGCGGGCGAGAACCGGCGCTTTCCGCCCTGGCGGGTCGAGGGATGATCGCGGGGGTCGACGAGGCCGGGCGCGGGCCGCTGGCCGGGCCGGTGGTCGCGGCAGCGGTCGTTCTCTGCAAGCCGCGCCCGTCCGGACTGGATGACAGCAAGAAGCTGAGCGCCGCCAAGCGCGCGGGTCTGGAAGCGACGATCAAGCGCCGCTGCCACTGGGCCGTCGGCGTGGTGGACGTCGCCGAGATTGATCGGCTCAACATCTTTGGCGCGACGATGCTGGCGATGACGCTCGCGGTCGAGGGACTGTGCGCCCGCCTGGGGTGCGATCCGCGCGAGGTGCTGGTCGACGGCAATCTCACGCCGCATGGCCGGCGCCCCGAGTGGCGCTGGTCGTCACGGGCAATCGTCGGAGGGGATGCACTGGAGCCCTGCATTTCCGCTGCGTCGATCATCGCCAAGGAACATCGCGATGCCTTGATGCGGGAAGCCGCGCGCGATCATCCGCATTATGGCTGGGAGCGGAACAAGGGGTACGGCACCGCCGATCATCTCGCCGCGCTGCGCCAGCATGGCCCAAGCCCGCTTCACCGCCGCAGCTTCGCGCCAGTCGCGCAGCTGGCCTTTCTGTAGGGCGCCCGTTGACGGGAGACGGCCGAAGGCCTAAGGCGCTGGGGTCATCTGGGGAGTAGCCAGCTGCCGGTTTCCGGCAGGCCTGCCCGTCAACATACTCGGTCGAGAGGCCGTGGCGGCAGGGAATCCAAGCATTCCGGCGAGACCAATGACATCGAGCTTCCGTCCAGGCCGGGCGGGAGGCGCGGTGTCATTGTTTGTCTTGTTGCCCGGCTGAGGATTTTTCATGGAAGCCCTGTTCACCTCCACCGCCGTCGTCGCGCTCGCCGAAATCGGCGACAAGACGCAGTTGCTGGCCATCCTGCTCGCCACCCGGTTCAAGAAGCCGGTGCCGATCATCCTCGGCATTCTCGCAGCGACGCTGGCCAACCACTTTCTGGCAGCCCTGCTTGGCGCGAGCGTGGCGTCCATCTTTCAGCAAAATTGGTTCCACTATCTGGTCGCCGCGGGCTTCCTTGCCATGGCGATCTGGACGCTGATCCCCGACAAGATCGATGATCTGGAGGACAAGCCGGCCCGCTTCGGCGCGTTCGTCACCACCACGATCGCCTTCTTCCTCGTGGAGATGGGAGACAAGACACAGATCGCGACGGTCGCGCTTGGCGCGCAGTTCCATCAGGTCGGTCTGGTGACGATGGGGACGACCCTGGGCATGCTGATCGCCAATGTCCCGGCAGTGTTCCTCGGGCACGAACTGCTCCGCCGCGTGCCGCTCAAGGTGGTGCGCATCGTGGCGGCCAGCCTGTTCGCGGTCATCGGCCTGTGGTTGCTGATCCAGGGACCGGGCAGCCTCTGAAAATCGATAGCGCCGGAGGCTCGGTTAAAATATTTTTCGGTCCATCGCGGCCCTGAGTCTTCGGCGCAACACCACAACATGTTGAGTCCTGCCTGAATCGCAGGACTCCATCCCTCGTGTGGGACTCGTTTCGTTCTCATTTCCGGCGCGGATTCTTCGCGTGACTCCAGTCCGTTACCGCTCTTGACGGTGGACTCGTCGTGACTCACACCGGGCGCACAAACGGGGGTGAGACGACATGAGCGTGATGGAAAAACTGACGAAGCGACCGGCGCGCGCAAAGGTCCTGCCGGCCAACACGCCGCCGGTCCTGCCACTCGACACGCTGCTGCAGGGCGACTGCATCGCCATCATGCGCACGCTGCCGACGGCGAGCGTCGATATGATCTTCGCCGATCCGCCGTACAATCTCCAGCTCGGCGGCGATCTGTTCCGGCCCGAGGGCGGGCGCGTTGATGCAGTGGATGACGCCTGGGACCAGTTCGACAGCTATGCCGCCTATGATGCCTTCTGCCGCGAGTGGCTGGCCGAAGCGCGCCGCATCCTCAAGCCCGATGGTACGATCTGGGTGATCGGCAGCTATCACAATATCTTCCGCGTCGGCGCGCTGATGCAGGATCACGGCTTCTGGATCCTCAACGATATCGTCTGGCGCAAGGCCAATCCCATGCCCAACTTCAAGGGCACGCGCTTTACCAATGCGCATGAGACGATGATCTGGGCCAGCCAGGGCGAGAAGGCGAAATACACCTTCAATTATCGCGCCATGAAGACCCTGAACGACGAGCTGCAGATGCGCTCGGACTGGGTGCTGCCGATCTGCGCCGGGCAGGAACGCCTCAAGCGCGGTGGCACCAAGGCCCATCCCACTCAGAAACCGGAGGCGCTGCTGTACCGCGTGCTGCTCTCCTGCACCAACAAGGGCGATGTCGTGCTCGATCCCTTCTTCGGCACCGGCACAACCGGCGCCGTGGCCCGCCGCCTCGGGCGCCGCTGGATCGGCATCGAGCGGGAAGACAGTTATTGCGAGGTCGCGCGGGAGCGTATTGCTGCAGCGCTCCCGCTCGATGAGAGCGCGCTGACCATCATGCAATCCCCCAAGAGCCAGCCGCGCGTGGCATTCGGCACCCTGGTCGAGACCGGCATGATCGCGCCCGGCACTGTGCTCACCGCCAGCAAGGGGCGCTTCAAGGCGCATGTCCGCGCCGATGGCTCGCTGGAGTGCAACGGCCAGACCGGCTCGATCCACAAGATGGGCGCCACGCTGCAGGGCGCGCCAAGCTGCAATGGCTGGACCTTCTGGCAGATCGAGCACGAAGGCGCCGTGAAGCCGCTCGATGCCATGCGCCAGCTTTACCTGCTCGCGACGGAGCCATAAGGCACCGTCGTTGGGGCCCGGACGGCGCGCTCCCACCGCGGGTCCGGGCTCCTGCTTCCGCTTTTGTGCCGGGCAAGCTAAGGCGCGCGGGATGCACAAGGATATCGCCCGATGATGATGGAAACCCCGCCGCCGGACGCCCGCCTCTATCTGCGCCCGATCTGGTTCATCGACACGCCTGTCGGGCTGGAGGCGCATGAATTCCGCAGGCTTGCCGGGGGACTGATCTGGTTTCAGGGCCTCGAGGTCCGTTGGGCGGGAGCGGAAGGCGCTGCCGGCAAGGCCATCGTCCCCGTCTCCGTCTTTGACGATTGGCAAAGCCGCCTGAGCGATGCGCAGGCTGAGCGGGTCGCAGCGCAAATGCAGGGGCTGACGGCGCCTCGCGCACCGTTGACGCTGGGCGAGCGCGTCATTCGCTTCGATACGCCGCAGGTCATGGGCATCCTCAACATGACGCCGGACAGCTTCTCGGATGGCGGCAAGCTCATCGGCGATGCCGAGCGCGCCGCCGATTCCGGCTTTGCCATGCAACTGGCCGGCGCTTCGATCATCGATGTCGGCGGCGAGTCCACCCGGCCCGGCGCCGCCACCGTGTGGGAGGGCGACGAGATCGCCCGGACCGTGCCGGTGATCGAGCGACTGGCCAGGAACGGCATCGCGGTCTCCATCGATACGCGCAAGGCGGCGGTGATGGAGGCCGCGCTCGCGGCCGGCGCCGGCATCGTCAATGATGTGACCGGTCTCACCCACGATCCGCGTGGGCTGGAGGTGGTGGCGAAGGCGGGGTGCCCCGTCATCCTGATGCATAGCCCGTCCGCTGGCGACGATCCGCATGGCGGGGCGGTCAAGTACAAGGCCGGCGCCGTGGCAGGGCCGACGGCGGACATGGCCGTGTTCGATTGGCTGGAGGCGCGGATCGCCGCCTGCCTCGATGCCGGCATGGCGCGGAGCAAGATCATCCTCGATCCCGGTGTCGGCTTCGGCAAGGCGTTGCAGGACGATACGCGCATCATCAACAATCTGGCCATTTATCAGGCGCTGGGCGTGCCGCTGCTGTTCGGGGCCAGCCGCAAGCGCATTGTCGGCGCGCTGACCGATGGTGCGCCGGTCGAGGAGCGGCTCGGCGGCTCGGTCGCCTTGGCGCAGGTCGCGATCGGGCAGGGCGCGCAGATCGTGCGGGTGCACGACGTGCAGGAAAGCGTGCAGGCCGCCCGGGTGTGGCGCGGCTTGCGCGACGCCGCCTTGGTCGCTGCCTGATCGCTGGGGAAGCGTCCCGATGCAGAAACGCCTGTCATGTTGAACATGGCCATGATCGGCGGAGGCGGGCTCCTGTCCATCGGCCAGACCCACCGCATCGCGGCGGAGGCAAGCGGGCAGATCAGGCTGGTTGCGGGCGTGTTTTCCTCCGACCCGGCGCGATCCCGGCAGGCCGGCCTGGCCTATGGCATCGATCCCGCCCTTGCCTATGCCGATGTCCCCGCCTTGCTGGCGGGCGAGCGCAGCCGGGTGGATGGCGCCGACTTCGTGACCATCGTCACGCCCAATCATCTCCATTATCCGGCGGCCGTCGCGGCCCTTAAGGCCGGGCTTGCCGTGATGAGCGACAAGCCCATGACCGCGCGGCTCGATGAAGCCCGCAGGCTCGCCGCGCTTGTGAAGGAGACAGGCCGCCCCTTTGCGGTCAGCTATCCTTATGGTGGCTTTGCCGCTGTGCGCGCCGCCCGCGCGATGATCGCCGCAGGCGAGCTGGGCGCGATCCGCAAGGTCAGCGCAACCTATGCGCAGGGCTGGCTGGCGAGGGCAGCCGACCATGCGCAGGCGGCCTGGCGGGTAGACCCCGTGCGCTCCGGAGCGGGCGGCTGCATTGCGGACATCGGCGTCCACGCCTTCCATCTCGCCGAGTTCGTCTCCGGCCTGCACGTAAGCCGGATCATGGCCGACCTTGGCAGCGTCGTGCCAGGGCGCACGCTGGACGACGACTGCGCCGTGCTCCTGCGGTTCGAGAACGACGCACGCGGGACAATTCTGGCCTCGCAGATCGAGGCGGGGGAGGGCAACCGGCTCCGCCTGCGCTGCGATGGGGAGGCCGCCAGTCTGGTCTGGACGCTCGATGATCCTCACGCCCTCGCGCTGCATCCGATCGACGGTGCCAGCCTTCGGCTCTCATTCGAAGAGGCCGCGCCGGCGATCGCCTGTCCGCCGGGCGTCCACCATGCCGAAGGTTATATGGAGGCCTTCGCCACCCTCTATCGCGATTTCGCGGCGGTTCTTGAGGGCAATGCGGCGCCTTTGCTGCCCGGCGTGCAGGAGGGGTTGCGCGGCATGGCCTTCATCGAGACGGCCGTTGCCGCCTCTCGGGCCCAAGACGGCTGGGTGGATCTGGCGCTCTAGGCCCGCGCTGTCACCTCAGCTGCTGCAGGTCGAGGCCGCAACATTCTCGTTATTGGCGACGCCCGTTCCGCCATTGCCGTCGTAGTCGCGGTCGTCGCGCACGGTCATGGCGGCGGTATCGACGATGACGGTCGTTGGCACGATGCTCGCCGAAATGAGCGGCGTATAGTCATAGGCTACTTCTACGAAGATGACCGCGCCGCCATCAGGCGCCGTCACCTGCTTGCCGGTTTCACCCATCGCCGGCAGATCGGTGTCGCCCTGCACGCCATGGGTCGAGGCCCAGTTCTTGGCGCCGAAGCAGCGCTGCCAGTGGATGCGGAATTTTTTTGGTTCGGGATTGGGATTGGCGACCGGTTCCAGGCTTGAAATGATGATCCGCCCATTGGTGGCGAGATCCAGCGAGCCGGACTGCATGTTGGCGCCGATCAGTAGATCGTTGATCTGCGATTCGCTGATTAGTGGTGGCGCGTTTAGCTGATTGGTGCCGATGCGCGAGGCATTGTCGGCGACATGCAGCGCGATTTGGCTCACCCGCATCCGCGTAATCGCAAAATTGGTAAGCTCGGCGCCGGCCAGGAATAAGCCGAGAATAAGCGGGGCCGTGAGCGCGAACTCGACGGCGGCGACTCCTCTGTGAGCGCGGATCAAACGCGCGAGGAAGCCATGGGGCGCTCCCTTGCGCCGGGGACGAAGGCGAGCCGTCGTACCGTTCATAAGCAATTCCGCACGGTGGGCTCGCCATCACTGCCCTGGTCGCCATAAGGCTGGTTGGAAAGCACAGTCCTGGCCACGACATGTGTGATCCCATGCCCGCCGATCAGTCTGTCGATCGGAAAAAGGCGCGGATAGGACACCGTTACGGTAAACACGACATTGTCACGCGCGCCCGCGGCGTTGATGGCATTGCCACCGTCGGCATCCCAAACGCCGTTGTTATTGTTATCCACAAACGGCTCGCCGCCGTCACAAACGCCATTCTTGTTGGGGCCGCTGGCACTGTCCGTAAAGGGCTCGGCCTGGGCAGCGGAGGCTTGCGAGAAGCTGCGATAAAAGCGCCGCTGGACCGAAACCTCCGCGTCATTGTGCAACTGCTTGATCTGGCTTTCCACGACGGCGTCGATCGCATCGCGCGAGGTCGCGTTGGTGCCCGCGGATGTCTCCAGCGTGCCGTCCCGCGCGGCCTTCTGCACGGCGCCCTGCACCACGCTCTGCATGTAGAGCGTGTGGCCAACATCCAGCGCGCCCAGCAGCATGATGAGGAAGCCCGGCAGAATGAGCGCGAACTCGATGATCGTCACGCCGTCCTGCGCCTGCGAGAACTGACGCAGGACAGGCAGGGCGTGTGCGCCGAAGATATGAGGCGCGCGCCTCATCTCAGTGGGTCAACCTTAAATCGGCGATTTCCGAGGCGATCTGCTTGAAATTGCTGATCAACGTGGGCGTATCGTCCGCCTTGAAGTATTTTTTAGGCGTGGCACAGCTTTCCAGCCGCGTTTCCGTGGTTTTATCGACACCGCCCCCGTAGGAGACGACCCACAGGGTGATATTGCGGTTACGGATGGCGGTGCACAGGGCGACGAGTCGGCTATTAACGATGTTATTGAGCTGCGTGCTGTTCGGAGAATAGGTAGTTTGGCGCCGTTCATACCAAGGAATCCCATAGGCCGTATAATTCGTGTTGTCGGTCATCGTGGCGCCGTCGGTCATGAAGATGATGTGCCGCTGGATGGCGCCGCCGGTGGGCGTCTCCTTGTTTTCGTCGGCGAAGATCCCAGTAGGGGAGATGAAGCGGGCGCCCCATATCAACCCAATGTCGTGATATGTGTTGCCGATCGCGGCCAGCGAGTTGACGTAGGTCTCGAATCCGGACGGCGTATACCAAGTCTGGAGTTTCTTGGCTTCGGTCGTGCAATAATAGCTGTTATTGCGATCGAGATTTTCGAACGTTGGCACGTCCGCCATCGTTCGCGTGGAGGTTCCGGTGTACCGCCCCCATACTGCGTCGCGCAGCATTGGGCCCCAGTGCGAACCCGTCGTTGCATCGGGCACGAGATCGATGTTCATGTCCAACGCATCACTGGGGATCGGGCTCCATTCGTCGGTTGGATTGCCGTCACTGTTCGGGACAGTCTTCCGCTCTTCGATGCACCCGTCCCACACCACATCCATGTCGACTCTCTTCGAGACGGTGATCGTCTCGTTCGAGCCGGAGAGCTTTGCCTGCACATCCGAGTTGCCAACAGGTAGCGACAAACTGTTATTCCACGTCCAGCCGCCAGCCTTCAGGGCCGCCGTGCTAAACTGGAGTTTTTTATAGGTCCAGCTGGCGCGGTCCCGCGCTGTCCATGTGATCGGACGAGTCGAGGTTTGATTGCGCGTTAATGTATAGGTGCGAGTGCTACTCTGCTGCAGGCGGCAACTATTGTTCGTCCACGTATATTTATATCCTCTGACCGTGTGGACGTCGTTCTCCGAGTAGGTGATTGTCTGTTGTGGGTCGGAGTAAACGGGGGGCGATTCGTTCGTTGCCGCCTGCACATTTCCACTGTCAGTGTAAGTCAGAACGCCACCATTATTGTTCAATTGAGGACACGTCGTATAGTTCTTGTTAGATACCGTCTTGTTGTAGCTAGTATTGTTTATTGTCACGGAGCCACTCCCGGAGATGTTTTGCCATCCCGTGTAGCTGCTTGAGTTGTTTAGACCGCTCGGTGGATTCGACCAAGCGCTCCAGTTCGAGAAAGTCTCAGAACCGGCCTCCCAGGTGTAGACTCTATTATTGACGCCAACGCGGGACTGGTAGTCCCACGTATCGGCAATCCAGTCGTTATGAAGCAACTTGCCTACGTTTACGTTTACCGAATAGGGCATAAATCCTATTCTGACTTGGGCAGTACCAGTATAACTAGTGGCGGTCGGGTCGTTTCCGCATACTTCCGCAGTATTCACCCGTAGCAACGCTTCATAGAAGCACTTGACCGCGCTTTTAAGACCGTAAAGCTTTGCGTTGCTCGCCGGAACGTTATTGTTATTACCGTTGGGGCAGGAGCCGGCGCCGGTAGCGCAATTCATCGATCCCGTCACGTCCAGCACGAACATCACGTCGGTATTCGGAATTTCCATCTTGGCGGTGCAGGTGACGTGCATGGTCCGCTCCGTGATTCCGAAGATGCGCATGATGGTCATGGGCACGGAGACGTCCGCGAAGCCGCTGACCTCGCCGTCATCCACCGAAAAATCATTGTTCAGCAGGGTCGCGCCATAAGCACCATCCGTGAAATTGGCGTTGAACAATTCGAGCGCGCGTCCTCGCGTGCTGGTGGGGCCTTCCGTTGTCCAACTTCCCCCGCCCATCGCGCGCCGGCCGGCCAGCACGCCGGCGTCACAAGCCTGTTGCAGTCGCGTCTTTGTGAGGTAGAGACGGCTCATGTCCACGCCGCCGCCAATCAGCCCCGCCAGCGGAATGAGCGCCGCTGCCGAGATCGCGATGACGTTGCCGCGCACGTCGCGGCCAAGCCTGGTCATGAAGCTTGCGCCTGCCCGGTTGCGCATTCCTGTCCTCACTGCCCTTGAAGCCACCCATCCGGCGAACGATTGCACCGCCACCGGCCCGATCCTCGCCTTATTCAGAAGTGGTGGACAAATGCCTAATTCGGTTGGTTGATCGTTGGTGAATGCGCCGCCTACCGCGCTCGATGCCGATCACGAGCCCGCCCCGTTGCAGCGCCTGTTGCTCGCGCACACGCTTGCTGGGGAGCGCTCATGGCATGCGTTGTGCTGGCAATTGGACGCCCGGTTAGCCGAGCTGATCCGTCGGCGGGCCGATCCGACCATCGCCGCCATTCGCCTTGCCTGGTGGGATGCCGTGTTGGTGGAACGGGATGATGCCAAGGGGCGCGGCGAGCCTCTGGTCGATGCCTGGCGCCAGCAAGCGGACGCTGGCGCCAGCGCGGCGGCAGAACGGCTGATCGACGGATGGCGCGTGCTTGCCTCGCCCGATCCGCTCAGCGACGAGGATTTGCGGGACTATGCGCTTGCTCGGGGCGGTGGGCTGTTTGCGCTGCTGGCTGGAGGAGAGAGCGAGGCGGCTAATCGGCTGGGCGCGCTCTGGGCTTCGTGGGATCTGGCCGGTCACGCCAGCGAGGAGGCTCTTGCGCGTCGGAGCCTCGCACTTGCCTCGGATTTTCTGCCTCGGGATGCACGATCAGCCCGCAGCCTGCCGCGCCCCCTGCGTTTGCTCGCCGCTGTCGCCATGCCGGATGTTCGCGCCGCACGGTTGCCATCGCGCGGCTTCACGCCCCGCCAGTACAGCCGCTTGCTGATCGCCGCCCTGCGCGGTTAATCTCCCTGCAGGGGGCCTGCGATGGGGCGATTCTTTGCCGGTGTACTTTCCGCGCTGCTGTTCGTCGCGGCGGGGCTGTTCTGGTGGCAGTCCGCCGTGGATGCGGACATGCAGCCGCGCGTCGCCAATGGCGGCCTGCGCGCCGAAGCGCCGCCTTTACCCGCGCCAGGCGATCCCAACGCACGCGGGGCGCCGCCGCCCGACGTCCCGGAAGCCACCGCGCGGACGCGCGAGCAAAAGCGCTTCGACCGCTATGATCGCAATCGCGACGGTGTGGTGACGCGCCTGGAGATGATGGCAAGCCGAACGAGCGCGTTCCGCAAGCTGGACAAGGACGGCAACAACCTCCTCTCGTTCGAGGAGTGGGCCGTGGCGACATCGACCCGGTTCGCGGGCGCCGATGCAAACCGCGATGGCCGTCTGGTCCCAGTCGAATTCGCGACGACCGCACCCCGGCCCAGCGCGACGCGCGCCGGGCCGGTCTGCAAGTGCGAAGAGGATTGAGCGAGCGGGAGCGGGAAGGGGGCCGTAGCCCCCTTGGCTTTACTTGGCGGCGTCAGTCTGCTCGACCAGATCGAGCAGGCCGTTGACGATGCCGCTTTCCGCGCAACCCGGCTTCAGGCGCGAGGACACCACCTCGAAGGTATATTGGCCAAAAGCCGCATCGTTCGGGATGTAGCCCGATGGGCCAAAGCCGTTGGTCAGTGTCGCCATCATCGTGCGGCGCGAGGGCGCCTGCGCCTTGAAGCTGGTCGCGATGGGGTTGAACACCTCGCCATTCACGCCGCCGATGAAGACATCGCCGATCTTCAGCATGCTGAGGTGAATGGGGATGTCGGCCGCATCGACATAGGTGCCGGCATAGCCTGCGCGGCCCTTGTCGGTGCGCTCGCGACCGGGGCACACCAAGGTCTTGCTGGCGCCGGCGATGCCGTTCACCTTCTCGGGCCGTTCGAGGCGCAGGCGGATGGTCTGCAGCACTTCCTCGCCCAGCATCTGGCCCATGGACTGGGCCATCTGCTTTTGCTGCTCCATGAGCTTGGCGACCTGCGGGTTCTTGCGGTCCATGCCGACACCGCCGGGCGGCATGGCATTGCTGATGTCTTCGCCGCGCTTGGCATAATCGGCGATGCGGATGGCGCGCAGATCGTAGGTCTGCTGGAAGAAGATGGGGTTCTGATCGCCCGCAGCACCCTCGGACCATACGGCCACCACATCATCGCCCATCGCATTTTCGATATAGCGGGAGGCGGCGCCGGGCAGATCGCCGCTCACCAGATCGAGATTGCCGGTCAGCACGGCATGGACGGCGTAGTTATAATATACGGCGACCGGCTTGCCGGCCGCATTCTCGAAGCGCAGCACGGCCACCGTCTTGTCGGACGGGCCATCGACATTGGGGCCTTCCCACCAACGGCGGTTGTCCGGGTCGATGATGTTGCGGTTCACGTTGATGTAGGACTTGCCTTCGCCGAAGGCGACCTTGCCCGGCTGCATCTTGCCGACCGCTTCGCGCACGGCCTGGACGATCTGGTCCTCCAGCTTGGGGTGCGGACCCCAGGGCACGCTGTGGGTGTGGGTCGCGGTGAGCATGACGCGCTCCGGCGCAATGCCGAGGTCGCTGCTCAGTCGAGCGGTGACGCCGCTCCACAGGTCCGTCGGGATCGCGCCCACATCCACCGTCACGAGCGCGGCGCGCTCGCCATTGCTCTCCAGCGCGATCGCGCGCACGTAAATGGGGTCGAGAACGCCGGTATAGGGTTCTTTCAGACTCTTGGCGGCCGGGGTCCAGTCGACCTTGGCGGCGCCGACTTTCAGTTCTGCCTGAGCGGGCGCAGCGAGCGCGGTCCCCATGGCCAGCATGGCGGCGCCGGCGATCAAAAATCTCTTCATTTCAAAGCCTCCTCATCCTCGTGCGGCTGCGGCGAGTCTCGCATCCAGCGGGTCGATGGGTGGGAGGGGTAGCGAAGCGAGGCGGGGAGGGCCAGTAAAAATGCAATCGATTGCCGTGGGAGTGTCGGCTCAACCGGATTGTGGCGGCGCGATGCCCAGGATCAGGTCGGCGGCCTTTTCCGCGATCATGATCACCGGCGCATTGGTATTGCCGCCGACGATGCGCGGCATGACAGAGGCGTCGGCCACGCGCAGGCCCTCAATGCCCCGGACCCGCAAGGCCGGGTCGACCACAGCCTGCTCATCGGCGCCCATGGCGCAGGTCGAGGAGGCATGATGGGCGAGCACGCTGCTGCGGCGATTATAGGCGTCGATCTCCGCATCGCTCTGCACGCGATCGCCGGGCATGATCTCGCCTCCGGCAAGATCGCGCAGCGGCGCGGTGGCAAAGAACTCCCGCAACATGCGCACCGCCCGGCGCATCGTCACCAGATCCCGTTCGTCCTCATACATGTTGATCCGGATCTCGGGCGCGTCCCCCGGGTTGCGCGAGCGCAGGCGCACGCTGCCCCGGCTTTCAGGCCTCAGCAACACGGCGAACGCGCTCATGGCATGGCCGGCGCCCTTGCGGATACCGGGAAACCAGACGCGGGCATCGAGCCGGGTGGGGTAGATATTGGCCTTGATATCCGGCCGCGCCAGGCCGGGCTTGGTCGGCATGAAGCCAAAGGCGGTGACCGGCAATTGCGTCGCCCGGTTCCCCAGGCCGAGGAAAAAGCGTCCCACGTTCAACAGCAGCCGGTCGAAGCGCAAATTGCTCTCGAAGCCGATGGGCTCGGTCAGCGTGTAGCCAATGCCGGTGAGGGGATGCTCCTGAAGATTGCGGCCAACGCCGGGCAAGTCGGCCACGACATCGATGCTGAGCGCGCGTAAGTCGTCCGCCGGGCCGATCCCCGAGAGCATCAGCAATTGCGGCGAGTTGTAGGTGCCCGCGCACAATATGACCTCGCGGCGCGCGCGCAGCAAAGTCGGCCGGCCTTTGTCGATGATCTCGACGCCCACCGCGCGCCCGGCCTGGATGACGATCCGGGTGACCGTGCAGCCGGTCCGAATGGCCAGATTGGGCCGGTGCGCGACGGGGTGCAGGAACTGCCGCGAACTGCTGGCGCGGCGGCCTTTGTCCACCGTTACCTCGGGCGGTGCAAAGCCGTGCCCGCTATTTGGCCCATGCTGATCGTCGAGAATTGGATGGCCAAGGGCGCGCGCGGTCTGCATCACCGCATCATGCAAAGGCCCAGTCGTCTCGACCGGGCTGACCGTCAGCGGCCCGTCGACGCCATGATCCGCGCTGTCGCCGCGCCAGCTCCGTTCGGAGCGGCGGAAATAGGGGAGCACCTCGTCCCAACTCCAGCCGGTGGCGCCGAGTGCCGACCATTCATCATAGTCTGCTGGATGGCCGCGCGCGTAGACCATGCCGTTGATCGAGGAGGTGCCGCCCAACACCTTGCCGCGCGGCAGCCACAGGCGCCGGCCATCCAGCCCCGGTTCCGGCTCGCTCCAATAGGGCCAGGTCAGGGACGGCATGAACTGCAGCTTCATGAAAGCGAAGGGCATGCGGATCAGCGGGTGGCGATCGTGCCCGCCCGCCTCCAGCAGAAGAACCCGGTTTTCCGGCGCGGCCGACAGGCGGTTGGCGAGGACGCATCCCGCCGACCCCGCGCCGATGATGATATAATCTGCGCTTTCCGATTGCGGCACCGGCGCCTCTCTGAAATAGTATATTCTCGTGCTATACAATCCTCACGCCAAGGTGTCACGACTTTGAATGCTCCGCTGTATCAGGATCGTCTCTTCATCGGCGGCGCATGGGTCGAACCGCACGGCCGGGACATCGTCGAGGTTCGGTCTCCGGCGGATGGAACGCTGCTCGGGCGCGCGGCGCTCGGCGATGCGGTCGACGCAGATCGAGCCGTCGCAGCAGCCCGGCAAGCGTTCGCCTCATGGTCGCAGAGCAGCATCGCGGAAAGGCTGGACGTGCTCGCCCGGATGCGCGGCGCCTTCGATGTGCTGGCACCCGCGTTTGAGGATCACCTCATGCGGGAGATCGGCCTGACGCGCATGGTCGCGCAGGGGCAGAGCATGATGTGCCGGGCGCATTTCGATAGCATGACCGAGATTCTCGCGCGCTATCCCTTCGCCCGGACGATGCCCGGCGGCTTCGAGATCGTGCGGGAACCGATTGGCGTGGTGGTGGCAATCACCAGCTGGAATGCGCCGGTCAACCAGATGCTGTGCAAGGCCGTGCCGGCGATCGCTGCGGGATGCACGGTGATTGTCAAGCCGAGCGAACATGCGCCATTGTGCGGCGGCCTGCTCGCGGAGGCGATGGCACAGGCGGACCTGCCGCCCGGCCTGTTCAATCTCGTCAACGGTCGCGGCGCGGATTGCGGGCAGCGCCTCGCCGCGCATCCCGATGTAGACATGATCTCGATCACCGGATCGGTGGCGGGCGGCGCGGCGGTCGCGGCGGCGGCCGCACCGACGATCAAGCGGGTGCATCAGGAATTGGGCGGGAAGGGCGCCAATATCCTGCTGCCGGAAGCTGATTTTGCGGCGGTCGTCCCGCGCAGCGTGGCGGCGTGCATGATGGTGGCAGGGCAAGTCTGCGCCGCGCCGACCCGGCTGATCGTCCCGGCCGACCGGTTCGAGGAGGTTGCCGCGCTTGCCGTGGCCGCCGCGCAGGGCCTTGTCGTGGGGCCGCCTGATGATCCCGCAACAAGCTTCGGCCCGCTGATGAACGCGGCGCAGTTCGATCGCGTTCAGGGCCTGATCCAGCAGGCGATCGATGAAGGCCAGTCCCTATTGACCGGGGGTCTCGGACGACCCGCCCATCTGCCGACCGGCTATTACGCCAGGCCAACCATCTTCGGTCCGGTCGCACCGGATGCCGCCATCGCCACGCAGGAGGTCTTCGGCCCGGTCCTGTGCATCCTCACCTATCGCAATGTTGACGAGGCCATCGAAATCGCCAATGCCACCGACTTCGGCCTCGCCGCCTATGTGCAGTCGGCCGATCCCGCGTCGGCGCGGGCCGTCGCAGCCCGTGTGCGGGCCGGTTATGTGTCGATCAACTTTCCGCCATGGACGGCGGCGGCGCCGTTCGGGGGATACAGAAGGTCCGGCAATGGCCGGCAATATGGTGTCTGGGGACTGGAAGAGTTTCTGGAGACCAAAACAATCATCGCAAGCTAAAAGGGGCAGGAGCAATCATGGGTGTGGTCGTACAGAATATCGAGCGTGCTGATCCTGAGGTGATTGACGGTCTGGCGGCATGCGGTGTTGCGACGGTTCATGAGGCGCAAGGGCGCACGGGCTTGCTGGCGAGCTACATGCGGCCGATCTACGCCGGCGCGCGGATCGCGGGCAGTGCGGTGACGATCAGCGCGCCCCCGGGCGATAATTGGATGGTGCATGTCGCCATCGAGCAGTTGAAGGCCGGCGATGTGCTGCTGCTGGCGCCGACCAGCCCCTGCGAGGATGGCTATTTCGGCGATCTGCTGGCGACCTCGGCGCAGGCGCGCGGCTGTCGCGGTCTTATCATCGATGCCGGCGTGCGTGACGTGCGCGACCTTACTGAGATGAACTTCCCGGTCTGGTCCAAGGCGGTCTACGCGCAGGGCACGGTCAAGAACACGCTGGGCAGCGTCAATATTCCGGTCGTCTGCGCCAATGCGCTGGTCAATCCGGGCGATGTCATCGTGGCTGATGATGATGGCGTGTGCGTCGTCCCCCGCGCCAATGCGGCTAAAGTGCTGGAAGCATCTCCGGCACGGGAGGCGAACGAGGCTGGCAAGCGCACGCGCCTTGCAGCCGGAGAGTTCAGCCTCGACGTGTTCGATCTGCGCCAGCGGATCATGGACGCCGGGTTGCGCTACGTCTGAGCCCAAGATTCGCTCGGATCGGACTGCATCCAATATTGGCCTTGCGCGTTAGGCTATCGGGTTCCCGATCAAGCGTGGAGGCAATTGTGGCCGATCTCAGCAACGTCAAAGAGCATATGTCCATCATCGGCGCGGATGGCGTGCATATCGGCACGGTCGACCATGTCGAGGGCGACCGGATCAAGATGACGCGCGCGGACAGCGGTTCGCATGGCAAGCACCACCATTATCTGTCGGGCGGGCTCGTCGCAGAGGTGGAGGGCGACAAGGTGCGCTTGTCCGCAACCGGAGCAGCGGCCCTGCTGTTCGAAGAGGAGCAGGACGGGAAGCCGATTGCGGACATGAATCCCTGAGATGGCGAGCCGCGCGCAGGTCGCCGAGGCATGTTCTGCAGACCTGGCTGACCGCTTCCAATCTGTCCGCTCGCTTTCTGTCGATCTGGCGGCGCCGCTGAGCGATGCCGACGCGACGGTGCAGTCGATGCCCGATGCGTCGCCCGCCAAGTGGCACCTCGCCCATACGACCTGGTTTTTCGAAACCTTCCTGCTGCGCGACCATGTGCCCGGCTATGTCGCGCATGACGATCGCTGGGCCTATCTCTTCAACAGCTATTATGAAGCGGAGGGGCCGCGACACCCGCGTCCGCACCGCGGCCTGCTCACTCGCCCGACGCTTGCGGAAATCCGCGATTATCGGGCGCGGGTCGACGAGGCGGTCCTGAACGCGATGCCTCGGCTCGCGGCGGTTTGCCCGGACTTGCTCACCCTCGGCCTCCATCATGAGCAGCAGCATCAGGAACTGATGCTGACCGATCTCAAGCATCTGTTTTCGTGCAACCCGCTCGATGTCGCCCTGTGGCCAGCACAACCGCGAGGACATAGCGAGGCGCCGGCCGTGCGTTGGATCGAGCGGCCGAGCGGCCTTGTCGAGATCGGTCATGCAGATGGCGCTGGCACCTTCGCCTTCGACAATGAGCAGCCGCGTCATCCCCATTATCTCGCGCCCCATGCGCTCGCCAATCGACCGGTCAGCAATGGCGAGTGGCGCGCGTTTATGGAGGATGGCGGTTATCGCACGGCATCCCTGTGGCTGTCCGACGGCTGGGACTGGCTCAATCGTGAGAGGATCGGCCATCCGCTGTACTGGCGGGAGTCGGATGGCGCCTGGGAGCAGTTCAGTCTTTCGGGCTGGCAGGCCGTGGATGATGCCGATCCCGTCACGCATATCAGCTTCTACGAGGCCGATGCCTTTGCGAGCTGGTCCGGCGCGCGCCTGCCCACCGAGCAGGAACTGGAAGCGGCGGCGCAGGGTGCCGATCCTCACGCTGGTATCCAGCTTGACCGGCCGGGACCGGTCGCGCCGCGATGCCCGGAAGACGGGCCAGGCCTTCTCTCGCTGTTCGGCAATGTCTGGGAATGGACCGGTTCGGCCTATCGACCCTATCCCGGCTTTCGCACCGCAGAGGGCGCGGTCGGCGAGTATAATGGCAAGTTCATGAGCAGCCAGTTCGTTCTGAAGGGCGGGAGTTGCGCCACGCCGCGCGGCCATATGCGCGCCTCGTACCGGAATTTCTTTCACCCCCATCAGCGCTGGCAGTTCACCGGACTGCGGCTCGCAAAGGACTGCTGACCATGGCGACGATGCCCAAACTCGATCTGCTGGACAGCTGCGCACCGGATGAAGGCACCAGTGCATTTTGCGAGGACGTCCTGTCGGGGCTTTCGCAACGGCAAAAGGCCATCCCGGCGCGCTGGTTTTACGATCTTGTCGGCTCGGAACTGTTCGAGGATATCACGCGGCTGCCCGAATATTACCCGACCCGCACGGAAGTCGGCTTGCTCAAGGCCCATTGCGGCGATGTCGCAGGCCTGATCGGGGAGGGGCGGGTCGTTGTGGAGTTCGGCTCCGGCAGTTCGCTCAAGACCCCGCATTTGTTGCGGCAGGTCAGCCCTACTGCTTATGTGCCCATCGATATTTCCGGGGAATTTCTCCTCCAGTCCAATGCCGATCTCGCGCAATTGCTGCCGGATCTACCAATCTATCCGGTCGAAGCCGACTTCACCAAGACCGTGGCGCTGCCCTCCGCGCTGCGGGGCAGTGCCATGCTCGGCTTCTTTCCGGGCTCCACCATCGGCAATCTCGCGCCCTTCGCCGCGACGGACCTCTTGCGCTCGATGCGCGACACACTCGGCCATGGCTCGTGGTTGCTCATCGGCATCGACCGGGTGAAGCCAATCGATCGCCTGATCGCGGCTTATGACGACGCGCAAGGCGTGACCGCGCGATTCAACCTCAATCTCCTGCACCGGATCAACCGCGAGCTGGGCGCCGACATTCCGGTGGACGATTTCCGCCATGTCGCCCGCTGGAATCCTGCGGCGAGCCGGATCGAAATGCATCTTGAGGCGCAGCGGGACGTCGCGTTTCAGGTCGAGGACCGCCTGTTCTTCATGCGCGATGGTGAAACCATCCATACAGAGAACAGCCACAAATATACTGAACAGTCCGCCCGCGCTCTGCTTTCAGCCGGTGGCTGGACCCCCCGCCAGGTTTGGACCGACACCAGGGAGGACTTCCTCCTGATCCTCGCCGAGGCGGAGACGATTCCCCTCGCTCCCTGACCTCGCTGGGGGGTCTGGTGCTCAGAAAACCCCATCCGAGTGGACTTTTTCAACGCAAAGCACCGGTTTTGTGACGGATATGTCACACCTCGCCAATGAGGCAGTTAACTCGCGCTAAAGGTGTTGAGGGATCAATTCTCCCTTGATAGTCCGTCATCGTTGTTTTTCCAGCATGTCGAACGGTGCGGGCATTGTCTTTGCGCGCGCGTCGTTCGGCAATGCTTGTGCCTAGTGCCTGATCAGGAGAGGAGATTGTCCATGTCCCCATTCATTACCCGTTCGCGCGTTTTGAGGGCCGGTGCCGGTGCCAGCCTGAGCGCTCTCGCGCTCGGCATGGCTTTTGTCGCCACGCCCGCTTTCGCCCAGGACGCCGCGCAGCCGCAGGATGATGAGGCTGGCGAGGCGATCATCGTCACCGGCTCGCGCATCGCCCGCACCGGCTTCGATCAGCCCACGCCCGTCTCCGTCGTCGGCGGTGAGCAGATCGCGCGCCAAGCCGCCGTTAACGTCGCGCAGGTGCTGAACGAGCTGCCGTCCTTCCGTCCGCAGGCGACGCCGAGCACCAACGCGATCTTCGCCAACAACATCGGCGCCTCCACCGCCGACTTGCGCGGCCTCGGCGCCAACCGCACGCTCGTGCTCATCAATGGCCGCCGCGTGGTGGCCTCGACCGTGCAGGGCAGCTCCTTCGCCAATGCCGGCGCGGTTGACCTCAACATCATCCCGACCTCGCTGGTCGAGCGCGTCGACGTGGTGACCGGGGGTGCCTCGGCCGCTTACGGCTCGGACGCCGTCGCGGGCGTCGTCAACGTCATTCTCGACACCAACCTGACCGGCCTCAAGGGCTCGGCGCAGTACGGCATCAACGATGCGGGTGACGGCAAGGAATATCAGTTCGCGCTGGCCGGCGGCATGGGCTTTGCCGGTGGTCGCGGCCACATCATCGCGGGCGTCGAGTATTCCGATAATAAGGGCACCGATGGCTGCTATTCGCGCGACTGGTGCTCGCTGGCTTACAACACAGTCGCCAATCCGCTCGTTAACCCCGCCAATCGGAGTCTGGGCCGCGTTGGCGCGGGGCTGCCCGCCACGCTGATCCTGCCGAATACGCGCACGGCGACGGCGTCCTATAATGGTCTCATCGTCTCTGGGCCGGCTGCGAACGCGGCAGCCTTCAATGCGTCGGGTCTGCGCGGCATGGAATTTCGCCCGGACGGCACGCTCGTGCCGCATGATTATGGCACCTATTACGGCGTGCCGATCTTCCAGAGCGGTGGTGGCGATGCGCGTCAGGCTTTCTACGAAAACTTCCCGATCGCCGCGCCCGTCGAGCGCCTCAATGGCTTCACCCATCTGAAGTTCGAAGTGGCTGACGGCGTCGAGTTGTTCGCCGAGGGCTCCTACAGCCGCGTCAATGGCTCCACCATCGGGGCGCAGCGTCGCGACCTGGGTTCGCTGGTGATCCGCGCCGACAACGCCTTCCTGCCGGATTCGGTCGCAGCCACCATGGCGAGCGTCGGCCTGCCGTCCTTCAACATGGGTCGCGTGTGGAACGACCTCGGGCCGCAGCGTTCGACCGTGAAGCGCGACACCTACCGCGCGGTCGTGGGTATCAATGCCGAAATGTGGGGCGACTGGAAATTCGATGCTTATTACCAGTTCGGCCGCACCGACTACTGGCAGCGCGGCTACAACACCTCGATCACGCCGCGCCTGCAGTTTGCCATCGACGCCGTCGATCAGGGCGAATTCAACGGCGGTCCTGCCAACGGCAACATCGTGTGCCGCGCAACCCTGCAGGGCAACCCGGCGGCTGCTGGCTGCGTTCCGCTGAACCCGTTCGGTGAGAACAACTTCTCGGCCGCCGCCAAGGCGTGGACGCATGGCACGGTGGAGCAGGACACGCGGATCACCCAGAACGTCGTTGCCGCATCGATGAACGGCACGCTGTTCCAGGGCTGGGCCGGTCCGATCAAGGCCGCAACGGGTGTCGAGCTGCGCCAGGATATCGCGCGCGGCAATGCCGATGCGATCTCGCGGGCGCTGCAGTTCTACACGGGCCCGGGCGCGCCGATCGACGGCAAGGTCGATGTCTTCGAGGCCTTCGGCGAACTCGACGTTCCCGTCGCGCCGGGCGTCTATCTGAACGGCGCGCTGCGTTACACGGACTACTCGACCAGCGGCGATGTCATGACCTGGAAGGTCGGTGTCGAGGCTTCGCCGCTTGACTGGCTGCGTGTGCGCGCGACGCGCTCGCGCGACATTCGTGCGCCCAACCTCTTCGAGCTGTTCGGGCCGCTGCAAACCAGCTTCCAGAACGTTCGCCCGAGCGAAGGCGGTCAGGTGCTCACCTCCGTGCTGCTCGGCGGCGATTCCACGCTGGTGCCGGAAGAAGCCGATACCTTCACGGTCGGCGTCGTCCTGCAGCCCGATCTGGGCAGTGCCGGTCGCCTGCGCTTCTCGATCGATTACTTCGACATCAAGCTTGATAAGGCTGTGTCGCAGCTAGGTGCGCAGGTCATCGTCGATGGTTGCGAGCGCGATGGCATCCAGGAATATTGCAGCCTCATTACCCGCGGTCCGGTCGCTCCGGGGCGTCGTTTCGGTGATATCCAGTCGATCGTGAACACGAACGTGAACCTGGGTAGCTTGATCACGCGCGGTTGGGACATCGAGGCCGCTTACACGCTGCCGGTCAACCTGTTCGGGGGCAGTATCTCGCTGCGCGGCATGGCGACGATCATCGACGATCTGATCACCAACTCGGCCAGCGGTACGGTCGATCGTGCCGGCATGAACGGCTCGCCGGTTTCGCAGCCGTCGGGCATGCCGCGCTACATCATCAACGGCTATGTGACGTTCAATGCGGAGCCTGCCACGCTGCAGGTGCAGGTCCGTCACATCTCCAGCGGCACCTACAACAACTCGCTGATCGGGCCTGGCCAATATGGCTATGACCCGAACCTCGATAACAGCGTCAACGACAACTACATCGCACCGTGGACCTATGTGAACCTGAACGGCAGCGTCGCGGTCTGGAACCGTGGCGACCAGAAGATGGAGATCTTCGGCGCGATCAACAATCTGTTCGACAAGGATCCGCCGGTGGACGCGCCGTCCAGCTTCGGTCCGACCAACAACGTGCTGTATGACGTGGTTGGCCGTTCCTACCGCATCGGTGCCCGGTTCAAGTTCTGATCCGTTAATGATGTGCCCGGCGGTCGAACCGATCGCCGGGCATTTTTAATTTCCAGACGAGAGGATAGTCGATGAGCGATACGGCCGGCTTCACGCTGATCATGCAGGATAGCATTGATCCCACGACAGCGCCGGGCAAGCCGCCGCTGCCGCCGATTGCCCATGAGCAGTGGGAAGAGGGCGGCCTCCTCATCGACCGCAATATCCAGGTGACGCTGCGCGACGGCGTTCACATCTATGTCGATCTCTATCGTCCCGCCGATGCCGCCGCTGGCCCGCTGCCTGTGTTGCTGGGCTGGAGCCCTTATGGCAAGCATGGCCTTTCGGATAAGCTTTTCCCGCCCCATTCAGGCGTGGAGGCCGGTTGGATGTCCCGCTTCACCGCCTTCGAGGCGCCCGATCCGGCCTTCTGGTGCGCCCATGGCTATGCCGTGTGCAATGCGGACTCGCGCGGCATGTGGCAGTCCGAGGGCGAGGTGCGTCACAACGGCCTTGGCGAGGGAGAAGATTGCTACGATCTCATCGAATGGCTCGGCGTGCAGGATTGGAGCAATGGCAAGGTCGGCATGACCGGCGTCTCCTATCTCGCGGCGATCCAGTATCTCGTCGGTCAGCTCAAGCCGCCGCATCTGGCCGCCATTAATCCGTGGGAAGGCTTCTCGGACTGGTATCGCGAATTCGCCTATCATGGCGGCATTCGCGAGACGGGCTTCCTGCCGCGCGGCAGCAGCAATCTGCGCTTTGGCCATCAGCGCTACGAGGATACCAACGCCAATGTGCAGGCGCATCCGTTGTACGATGCCTATTGGGCGAGCAAGGAAGTCGACCTGTCGGCCATCGACATTCCGGCGCTGGTCGTGGGCAGTTGGGCGGATCAGGCACTGCATACCCGTGGCACCTTCGAGGCCTTCCGCCAATTCTCCTCGCCGGACAAATGGCTGATTGGCCATGGCCGCAAGAAATGGGCGCATTATTATATGCCCGAGAGCAAAGAGCTGGCCCGCGTCTTCTTCGATCGCTATCTCAAGGGCGTCGAGAGCGGCCTTGCCGACTGGCCCAAGGTGCTGCTCGAAGTCCGCGAAAGCGCGCAGACATGGACCATGCGCGGCGAGCAGGAATGGCCGCTGGCACGCACGGTCTACACGCCGCTCTATCTCGATGCCGCGACCGGCACGATGCAGGGCGAGCCCGTGGGCAATGCAGCCAGCGCCTCCTATGAGCCGCTCGATGAAGCCGGCGAGGCCCGCTTCGATATCCGCTTCGACAAGGATACCGAACTGACCGGCTACATGAAGCTGCGCCTGTGGGTGGAAGCGCAGGGCGCGGACGACATGGACCTGTTCGTCGCGCTGCAGAAGCTCGATGCCGATGGCAATCCGGTCGGCATGACCTTCTACGCCTTCTTCGAAAATGGTCCGGTGGCACTGGGTTGGCTGCGGGCCAGCCATCGCGCCTTGGATGAGGCACGCTCGACGCCGTTCCAGCCGGTTCACAGCCATCTGGTCGAGGAGCCGCTGGAGCCGGGCGTTCCGGTGCCTGTCGATATCGAGATCTGGCCGTCCTCCACGCTGTTCCGGGCGGGCGAGCAATTGCGCGTCGTCGTGAAGGGCATGGATATCTATCGCGAGGGCCTGCCGATGCTGCCCTTCGCGCGCCACGAAGAACTGCGCAACGCCGGCACACATATCATCCACACCGGTGGTCAGTATGACAGCCATCTACTGGTGCCGGTGATCCCCAAGGCTTGAATGCGAACGCCCGCGACGTGGAGTTTTCCACGTTGCGGGCGCGCTGGCGCAGTCTCAATGCTGGTGGAACTGAGAGGGTAGGCGGCCGCGCGTTGTTCAGGCGTTCGCTCCCTGATTGACGGCGCGTAGCGTTTGAATAGCGGGCTGCTTCAGAGGTAGCGTTCCGACCAATTAAATGCCTCCATGCCTTGAAAGACATGATATACCATATCATAATAGTGGCATGGAATTGAATCACGCAGCCGCCGCATCTCCCCTCACGCAAACCCGGAGCAGAAACGACTGGCTGGATGGCTTTGCCGTCTGCGCCTCCGTCGCCTGCATGATCCACTGTCTGGGACTGCCGCTGCTGCTGGCAGCCCTCCCGGCCTTCGCCGATCAGATCGATCCGGGCGAGAGCTTCCACGCCGTCGTCCTCGCGCTCGCGGTACCAACCAGTGCCTTGGCGCTGGTGAGTGGTTGGCGCAGGCATCGCGCGCCCGTGCCCTTGGCGATCGGCGCGGTCGGCCTGGCGCTGATGGCGGTCGGCATCCTGTTCGCCAGCCGGGAAATTCTGGAAACGGCGATCACGGTCTCGGGCAGCCTGCTGCTCGCGGGGGCGCACATCGCCAACTGGAGGCTACGGCGTGCGCGGAACCGGTGATGTCCTTCACGACACCGGCAGTGGCTCCCGCCCGACATGCGCAAGGTCGAACGCGGTGGTTTGATAGGCCTCGTTGATCCAGTTGGCGAACAGCAGATGGGCGTGACTCCGCCAGCTGTTCAGCGGCGGACGCGTTGGGTCATTCTGCGGGAAATAGTCGACAGGCAAACAGGCCCCGCCATCGCGGGCATATTCGCGTGCGAGCGTCTCCGTATCATATTCGAGATGGTTGAACATGTGGAGCATGTGCCGGGCCTCGTCATAAACCAGACCCGCGCCTGTTCCGGCCGCATCGGCAAGGATCTGCAGATGCGGCGCTGTCTCCAGCTCCATCTGCGGCACCTCGGTCCAGCGCGACACCGGCACGTCGAACACGTCGGACATGCCCCGCAGATATGGCGAGGTCGGCAGGCGATTGCGATGCGGGAAGATCCCGAACGCCTTCTGCTCCAAGGTGCGCTTGCGCAGGCCATGGAAGTGATAAAGCGCCGCCTGCGCCGCCCAGCAGATCGTCAGGCTGCGGTGAACATGCGTCTGCGTCCAGTCGAATATGTCGGTCAGTTCCGGCCAGTAGCGTACATCCTCATAATCGAGCCGCTCCACCGGCGCCCCGGTGATGATGAAGCCATCGAACCGCTCATGGCGTACCGCGCTCCACGGTCGATAAAAGGCGGCCATATGATCGGCGGAGGTATTGCGGGTGGCGTGATCCGTAATCCGCACCAGCGTCAGCTCGATCTGGAGCGGCGTGGCGCCGAGCAGCCGGGCAATCTGCGTCTCGGTGCTGATCTTGTCCGGCATCAGGTTCAGCAGGCCGATCCGTAGTGGCCGGATGTCCTGCCGCGTGGCGGTGCCTTCGTCCATCACGAGGACGCCTTCCGCTTCCAGGGTACGGCGGGCGGGGAGGTGGTCTGGTATCTTGATCGGCACGGTGCGTCGGTCCTTGTCCGGGTCGACGCTGAGTGGCTTGATCCGCATAATTGCCGTTCGGCCACATCCTCCTTGCGGAGTGCCACCTTGCCCGGATTGGCAGGTTGGCGTTGGGCGTCGCCCGAACTCTTGATGTACGGATACTGCTAGACGCTCGCGCGGGCTTTGGCAACCGCGCCTGCTATCAGTCTGTGAGATCAATGCCGAAGAAGGCCTCGCCTTCCACCTGCTTGCCATCCACGAACCGCATCGTCTCCAGCGCGCGCCGGGATCGGCCGTTCCGCTGCGCGAGATAATGCACGTCCAGCACCTGTGCCTCGATGTCGCACACCGCCGCGATCAGGGTGAAGTGCATGTCCGTGGTGACCGCAAGCGCATCGGACCAATAAGCGCGCAACGCGGCCTTGCCCTCGATAATGCGCGAACCGGTAACCTCCCTGGCCAAGGGACTGATGAAGCGCGCGTCCTCGGCGAAGTGCGAAAGCACCGCCTCCAGATCGCGCGCGTTACAGTTGGCGATCCACCGGGCCGCAAAGCGCATCATCGCGTCGCGTGTCACGCGTCCAGCTCCCTAGATCAGAAACAGCAAAGCGGTGAGCGCCGTGATGATGGCCATGGTCCGCACGAACATGGTCATGGCCTTGCGACTCTCGAGCAATTCGCGCGCGCCGGCGCCCATGGCCGCCCAGCCCGCGATGGAGGGCAGGCCGACCAGCGAGAAAGCCGCGACGATCACCGCAAGCTGCAGACCCAGCGGACGGTCCGCCACGGTAAAGGTGGCGATGGCAGGCACGGTGATGGCCCATGCCTTGGGATTGATGAACTGGAAGGCCGCCGCCTGCCAGAAGGTCATCGGATGCGCCCCTTCACGCCGGGCCATGCCTTCGGACTGCCAGAGTTTCACCGCAAGCCAGGCCAGATAGGCTGCGCCCCCGATGCGCAGCACCCAGCGCAGGATCGGCCAGGCTTCGAAGATCGCGCCAAGGCCCAACCCGCTCAAGGCCAGCATCGCCGCACAACCGAAGTTGATGCCGAAAATATGGGGCAGCGTCCGCCGGAATCCGAACACCAGCCCGGATGAGGCGAGCATGATGTTATTGGGGCCAGGCGTGGCCGTGCAGACGAAACTGTAGAGCGCCAAAGGCGCGAGCAGGCTGGTATCCATGATGATCTCCCGCTTCCGGAAATGATCGCGATTGATCCATGTGTCAAATGTGATATTGCACCGGTTCAATCGAGCGAGGATGATGGATGAAGGACTGGCGGCCGCAGGTGTCGGGCGACGATGCGCCGATGTACGAGCGTCTTGTCGCCGCGCTGGAGCGCGACGTGCGCGAGGGGCGGCTCGTCCCCGGTGATCGCCTCCCGCCGCAGCGGGACCTTGCCCATCGTCTGGCGCTGAGTGTCGGGACGGTCAGCCGCGCTTATGTCGAGGCGGAACGGCGGGGCTTTATCTCCAGCCATGTCGGGCGCGGTTCCTTCGTCGCGGACCGAGCGCGGCCGCAATCGCCGGCCGAGGCGGGCGGGCCAGTGGACATGGCGCGCAACATTCCGCCGCTCGCGCCCGCCGAGCGCTGGATTGGTGAAGGGTTGAGCCGTGTGCGACAGCGCGCGGATCTGGCGACAGCTGTCAATTATGCGCCGCCCGAGGGGCTTGGATCCATCCGGGAGGCCGGCGCCTCCTGGCTCAGCCGTCGCCATGGCGTTCTGCGCGCCACGCGGGATCGCGTGATCCAGTGCAATGGCGGCCAACACGGCCTTGCGCTTGCCTTCTCGGCGCTGGCGCGGCCCGGCGATACGATCTTGTGCGAGGCGGCTACCTATCCCGGCATCCGGACGCTGGCCGATCATGCCCGTTATCGCCTGGGCGGTGTCGCCATGGATCAACGCGGGCTCGAGCCCGAAGCACTGGCCCGCGCCGCCCGCGAGACCGGTGCGCGCGTGGTGGTGTTGATCCCGACCCTGCAGAACCCTACCACCATCACGCTCGATGCCGCGCGACGCGCAGAGATCATCGAGGTGGCGCGCGCGCAGGATCTGATGATCGTCGAGGACGATGCCTATCGCGTGTTCGCGGATCGCGACGCCCCGGAGAGTTTCGCCGATCTGGCGCCCGAGCGCACGCTGATGGTGGCCGCCGTGTCCAAGGCCGTCGCGCCGGGGCTTCGCCTCGGCTTTCTGCTGCCGCCGGCGGATGGCGGGATTCGCGACCGACTGCTGCTCGGTGTCCGCGCCTTTGGTTATACGCCGCCGTCCTTGGGCGGTCTGGTGTTCAGCCAGTGGGAGCAGGATGGCACGGCCGATCGCATCGCCGACGAGCTGATCGCCGAGACGGAGGTGCGGACGCAGCTCGCCTGCGACATTCTCGGCAAGGCCATGGCCGTGCCCGGCGCGTCGCGCAGCCTGCATGTGTGGATGCCGATGCCGATGCTCGATGCCGAGCGCCTGAGCGCCCGCGCCCTTCGTGCCGGCATTGCGCTCACCCCGCCCGACGCGCCGGCCGTCGATCCCTGTGCGCCCTCGGGCGTGCGGCTGTGCCTCGGCGCGATCCCGTCACGGGATCGTCTCGAGCAGGCGCTTCATGAGGTGGTGGAAATGCTGACGCCCGCCGGCGACAGCGCCGCGCGGGGGCTTGTGTGAGGGGCGATCGTCGTCAGGCTGACGCGTTGGCGCTGATCCTGCGCAGCACGAAATCCGCGCGCTCGTCCGGAGTCGTAAACGGTAGCGGCACGAGATTATATCCAAGGTCGGAATAAACCCGGGCCATGACCTCATGGGTCGCCACGGCTTCTGACCAGTCCTGTTTGCGCTCGGCATCCTGCGCATAAATCTCCGCCCAGGGCGGGGCGATGAAGACGTCGTTATTGTAGCGGTGCGCGCTGGCGGTCCGCTCCAGATCGTGCGGAACCGAAAGGCCGCACAGGGCGCGATAGCCGATGACATCCGGGATGCCCCGGTCGAAGAGGATCGGGCCGGATCGTCCCTTTGCGGCCTCATAGGACGTCACGTCGAACGCCAGCATCTTCCCCGCGAACGCCTCGCGGTCGGCCCAGGGCAGGGCGCTGCCGCCTGCGGCCATCTGTTGCTGGATGATCGCGCGCCCGGCCTCGGCCATGGTCGCGATGCCGTGCCGGGCCAGCGCATCGAGCAGTGTGGTCTTGCCCGATCCGGGGCCGCCGGTGACGATGAAGAAGCGATCCACGCCGGCCGCTCAGCGCCCCGCGGCGTTCGCGAAGGTCAGGACCAGCGTATCCCGCCAGGCCGGCAGACCCCCGGCTTCCGACTGGATCGGTGTGGTTCCGTGGCGCACCTGTCCATCATCGAGGAGCAGCGCCTCGCCGGCGTGCGCGAGCCGGTGTTCGAGCAGGCATGCGCCCGAAACAGTTTCGACGCGGGTCTCTCCGCCGGAATAATTGCTACCGCCGACCAGCAGGATCAACACCCAATCGCGCCCATCCTGATGCATCCCCTCAGGGGTCGGTAGGCCGGGGAGGTCGGGCAGGGCCTCAATGCGAAACTGATGGGCCTCGACCATCCATGCGTGCTCTTCGCAACCGCTGGCCTGCGAAATGCGCGCCGCAGTATCCCGCATCAGATCTTGCAACAACGCGCTCTCGGCCTGTTCGTCCGCCATGGGCGCAAACCAGCGTTCGACGCCGCCATTCAAGGGATTGTGATCGCGATCCTGATAATGGGCGCGATGCGGCAGGCGCGCGCAGGCGTCGCCATCGATCTCAAAGGCAGCGTAGCGGCGGCGGCGATAGGTTCCGCCATCGGCCATCCACATGTCGCGGGGCAGGTCATCCCAACTCTGCGCGAACGAGCGCCATTCGGGCCGGGCAGGGAGCGCCAAGTCGCCGGGCTGCAGCAGCAGGGCTGTGGGACGAGTCACGGTCTCGATGCGTGGCCTCATAGTGTGAGGCCAGCTGTACGGTGAATGCGCATGATTGAACCAATACATTAGTTCGTTTGGTCGGCGGACCTGCTGATACAATGATGCCGGCCTGTGGGCAACCCTGCCGCGTTCGCTCAGCTGGAAAGATTGGCCGCGCGTTCAGTGGAGCCGGTCAGACGGCCTTGTCATCATCTTCCTGCTTGGCCGGCCCATCGTCCTTCTTTGCGATGAAGCTCATTTTGCCATTGGGTTCGAGGATGGCCCAGGCGACCTCGGATATGTTGGCGATACCCGCCAGCCGCATCTCGATTTCAACCTCGGCCCGGGTCACCCGATCACGGCGCATATTGGGGGTAATCAGTTCCCCATCCTTGATCAGCACGCGCGGCACGCCTTCCAGCAGCCGCTCGGCGCGAGGGGAAAGATAGGTGATCCAGCTCAGCGCCAGCGCCCAGAAGGCAATGGTGCCGATAGCGAGCGCGGCGCCGGTCATGCTGAGATCATTGTGGGTGATGCCCTGCTGGACGAGATCGCCCATCACCACCAGCAGCACCAGTTCGAACGGCGTGACCTGGCTGAGCTCGCGTTTGCCCAGCAGCCGGAGCAGCATGTACATGATGAAGAACATCACGCTGGCGCGCAGGATGATATCCATCAGGGCAAGACCTTGATGTGGACGGGGAGGGCAGCGAGTTCGCGCTCCCCGTCGAGGGCGGCGATCTTGCCGCGTGTACCGGCGAACAGCGGCGGGTTGATCTGCCCGTCGATCTTGAAGCGGAAGGTCTCGCCGGGCTTTGCTTCGCCGAACGAGAACTGACGAGAGCCGTCCTTATAACTTTCCTCGCTTGCGGCCGGGATCATCGTATTGATCGTCATCTCCCGCCAGAGGTCATCCGACACGGCAATCACCAGATCACCGATCGGTTTGCGCGGCGTCACCTCGACGATGGTCTCAAAAACCATGCCGTTGCGCAGCGTTTCCGGCGTTTGCACGAGGAGGGTGATGCGGTCGTTCGAGCTTTTGCGCACGACAGGAGCCTGCCCCGCAAACAGGCCGGTCAGACCGGCGCCCAAGAGCACCGTGAGCAGGACCAGCGGCCAGGGATTGGCCCGCCGGCTGTTGCTCTCATGCTCTTGCGTGATGCCATCGGGTGCCGGTGTCGCCATGGGCGGCCTCACGCGGTCCGCTGCGGATCGGCGGCCACCTCGGCGAGCATCTCGCTCAACATGGTGAGCGCAACGCGCAGGCATTCGATCCTGGTCGCGCCGCGCCCGATGTCGCCGAAGTGATGGACGCTGTGGCGCGTATCCGCCCCATGCGCGGCGCAGGCGAAATGGACCAGCCCCGGCTCATCGTCGGAGGCACCGGGGCCGGCAAAGCCGGTGATCGCAATCGCTAGTCGCGCTTTGGATCGGCGCAAGGCCCCTTCAGCCATCGCGCGTGCGACAGGTTCACTCACCGCGCCGCAATCCTCGACAAGCTCATGGCTGAGCCCGAGCAGATCGCATTTGGCATCCTCGCTGTAGACCACGAAGCCCCGGTCAAAGGCGTTGCTGGTGCCCTCGATATCGGTCAGCAGCGATGCGAGCAGGCCGCCGGTGCAACTTTCTGCGGTGGCGATCCCGATCTCCGCCTGACTGGCGGTTTCGAGCACAGCCATGGCCGCCGCAATGATGTCATCAGGCAACGCCGGTGCAAGGGTCTCAGCGTCGGCACCCTGCGAAGCTTTTTGCTGCGGAAACATCATCTTTCGACCTGTCGTCCTCATCGCTGGAGAGAAACTTCCATCCGGTCGACATCGTTCCCGGCGCCGGGGGCTCCGCGAAGAGTCGACAAGCGATCGACGCGTCCCGTGACCGTCCCAGTCCAAGCTTGCGTTGCATCTGAGATCACGCAGTTACTTCGTCTTCAGGTGCCTTTGCGCCTCCTCACCGGCTTCGATCAGACTCTCGCCCGTGGCAACGGCTGCGTCCGCCGTCATGGTGACAGCGATCCCGCCCGGACCCTCGAGGATGACATGATCCTCCTCGGCCGTGGCGACGCCCGGTTCGGCATGAGGCTCGATTGGGGAGTGGACAGTCATGCTGGTCCTCCTTGCTGGATATCTGCGCAGGGGGCGAGATACAGATAATCTGATGAAAAATTGCCCCGGCGGGCCAGACCGGCATAATCGTTGATCTGGACCAGTGAGGCGTGCCTCTCGCACAGTCCGGCTTCTCTTAATTGGCGGAGCACCCGATTGGTGTGAACGGTAGTCAAGCCGCAAATCTCGGCAATGTCGCCCTGCGTCAGGGTCAGCACGAAGCGATGTCCGTCCGATAATCCCACCGCATACAGGCGGGCATTCATCTCGCACAGGAAATGGGCGACTCTCCCCACCGCGTCGAGCCGGCCCACCCGGAACAACCAGGCACGATGAAGGGCAGCATCGATGAGCGTCGAGAACCACAGCTTGCGCGCCAGATCGGGCCGGGGGTCGAGCACTTCCCTCAAGGCTTTGTGCGGCACGATGGCGATGCTCGCGGTCGTGAGCGTGCCGATGGCATGGTCCAGCTCTCGCATGGGATAGGCATGGAGATCGACGAATTCGCCAGGCACATGGATGGCGACGAGTTGCCGCAAGCCTTTGCGATCATCGATATAGCGCGACATGATCCCTTCGACCAGGAAGCTGCTGACATCCACAATCTGACCCGCTTCGACAATCGTCGTGCGGGGCTCAAAGGTGCGAACCTCGAGAATCGTGTCTTCGAGCGCGGCTCGTTCTTCCGGCGTCAGGGCAACGCCGCGGCGGTTTGCAAGGAGGCGATCCATCAACATCGAGTGGCTAACGGATAAGCCGCGCTGGCGATCCAGCACCGATCGGCTTTCACTATGATCAATGTTAATTCCTAGCCTTAACAGGCAACTGTCATCCGGACGGCGTGTTGGTGAAGCACGAGACGAACTCGTTCACATCCCAGCAATGACAAGGAACCGCGATGGCGAAACAGGCAACGCGTGCGGCGAAAGGCCGTGCGCCGATGAAATCCGATCAGCAGCGGTCATCGGCAAACAGCCCTTCTGCAGATGCCGCCTTTGAGGACATGCCTGTTTTTGAAGGACCGATGGGCGAGGGTGGCGAGACGCGGCAGACCGCTGGCGGTGATGTCGCGACGCTGACGACCGCGCAGGGCGTTCCCGTTTCCGATGACCAGAACAGCCTCAAGCAGGGCGCGCGCGGCCCCGCGCTGCTGGAAGACTTCCATTTCCGCGAGAAGATGTTCCACTTCGATCATGAGCGTATCCCGGAGCGCGTGGTTCATGCGCGCGGTTATGGCGCCCATGGCTTTTTCGAGCTGACAGACAGCCTGTCTGACGTCACCCGTGCCGATCTCTTCCAGCGGGTAGGCGAGCGGACCGAGGCCTTCGTGCGCTTCTCGACCGTGGCCGGGTCCAAGGGCTCGTTCGATCTCGCGCGCGACGTGCGGGGCTTTGCGGTGAAGCTCTACACCAAGGAGGGCAATTGGGACCTCGTTGGCAACAATATCCCGGTCTTCTTCATCCAGGACGCGATGAAGTTTCCCGATTTGATCCATGCCGCCAAGCCCGAGCCGGATCGCGCCTTTCCGCAGGCCCAGACGGCGCATGACAATTTCTGGGACTTCATCAGCCTGACGCCGGAATCGATGCACATGGTCATGTGGATCATGTCTGACCGGACGATCCCGCGCTCCTTCCGCTTCATGGAAGGGTTTGGCGTCCATACCTTCCGGCTGGTCGATGCAGACGGAAAGTCGACGTTCGTCAAGTTCCACTGGAAGCCCAAGCTGGGCCTTCAGTCGGTGGCCTGGAACGAGGCGGTCAAGATCAACGGCGCCGACCCCGACTTCCACCGGCGGGACCTCTGGGCCGCCATTGAAGCCGGCGATTTTCCCGAATGGGAACTGGGCCTCCAGCTTTTCGATCAGGAATTCGCCGACAGCTTCGATTTCGATGTGCTCGATGCCACCAAGATCATTCCCGAGGAACTGGTGCCGATCCGCGTCGTGGGTCGTCTGGTGCTCGATCGTCTGGTCGATAACTTCTTCGCCGAGACCGAGCAGGTTGCTTTCTGCACGCAGAATGTCGTGCCGGGCATCGACTTCAGCAACGACCCGCTGTTGCAGGGGCGTAATTTCTCCTATCTGGATACGCAGCTCAAGCGCCTTGGCTCGCCCAATTTCACGCATTTGCCGATCAACGCTCCGCGCTGCCCGTTCGCGCATTTCCAGCAGGATGGGCATATGGCGATGCGCAATCCCGTTGGTCGCGCCAATTACGAGCCCAATAGCTGGGGCGCGGAAATCGGCGGTCCGCGCGAGGATCCGCAGCGCGGCTTCAAGAGCTATGCGGAGCCGGCCGATGGCGACAAGCTGCGCATTCGCCCGGAAAGCTTTGCCGATCATTATAGCCAGGCCACGCAGTTCTATGCGAGCCAGACGTTGATCGAGCAAAAGCATATCGGCGATGCGCTGGTGTTCGAGCTCTCCCGCGTTGAGCGGCCGGACATCCGCTCCCGCATGGTTTCGCATCTGCTGAACATCGATGCGGACCTCGCGGCGACCGTCGCAAACGGGCTGGGGCTGGCCATGCCGCAGGCGGCGACCGCGGCGGTACAGCCGCGGACCGATCTGGCGCCGTCCGATGCGCTGAGCATCATCAAGCGTGGGCCGCAGAGCTTTGCCGGCCGCAAGCTCGGCCTGTTGGTGACCGACGGCGCCGATGCGACGCTTGTCCAGGCGATCATCAATGCGGTCGATGAAGCCGGTGCGATGATCGAGTTCATTGCCCCCAAGATCGGCGGGGTCACATTGTCAGACGGTAAGATCCTTGGCGCCCACTACAAGGTGGATGGCGGGCCTTCGGTCCTGTTCGATGCCGTCGCGGTCGTCGCCTCGGCGGAGGGCGGGCAGTTGCTCGCGCTCGATGCCACGGCGAAGGACTTCGTGACGGACGCTTTTGCCCACTGCAAGTTCATGGGCCTGAGCAAGGAAGCAGAGCCGCTGCTGACCAAGGCCGGTCTGATGCCCGACCTCGATGAAGGCTGCTTCGCCCTCAAGAGCAAATCCGATGCGACGGCATTCGTCGCGGCGCTGGCGCCGCTGCGGTTCTGGGCACGCGAGCCGCTCGTCGATCTCGATGCCGTTGCCTGAGTTCCTTCGAACAGGAGATTAATCATGTCCATTATCGATAAGGTCATCGCCGCTGTCACCCCGCCCGAAAGCGAGGAGGCGCGGGCCGAGGCCCGGGCCAAGGCCGAGGAGCTTGCGACGCGCGGCAGCTGGCTTGCGCATATTCTCGATCATCATCGGCAGATCGAGGCTCTGTTCGCAGCCGTGAAGGCCGCCACCACGGCCGAGACGCGTCGCGATGCGCAGGAGCGGCTGGCGCTGCTCCTGACAGGCCATTCCATCGCGGAGGAAGCGGCGATCTATCCCGCGCTGGCCGCGGACAAGCAGGTCGGCCATGCCGAGCTTGCCTATCAGGAACAGTCCGCCGCCAAGATGGAGATGGGCTTGCTGGAACGGCTGGACCCGATGAGCCAGGATTATCTCGACAAGCTCGAGCATATCCGCGGCGCGGTCGCCCATCACATCTATTCCGAGGAGGGAACCTGGTTCCCCAAGCTGATGGAGGACGTCTCGTCCAGCGAGCAGGCGATGATCACCCGCCGCTATTCTGAGGAGTTCGTCCGATATGTGGGCAACGGTCCCAGCTGAGACGCGTTGACTGATCATACGCTCACTGAGCCAACCCGCGACAGGAGAAGTAGAATGCCCGATGCGCGCGACGACGCACCGCTGACGACCTCCAAAGATCGCCACGCGGTCGATGAGGCTGCGGCGACCCTGGTGGAACCCAAAGGCGACAGTCTGGTCGGCCGCTCCGTGACGATCAATCGCCCCCGTGCGGAGCTTTACGCCTATTGGCGCGACTTCACCCGGCTGCCGACCTTCATGGACAATGTCGTGCGGGTCGACATGATCGATGATGTGACCAGCCATTGGGTGGTGAAGGCGCCCGGCGGCCGGACCGTCGAGTGGGATGCAGTGATCACCGAGGAACAGCCGGACGCGTTCATCGCATGGGCCTCGACCGAGGGTGCCGACGTGCCGAACAGCGGTCGAATCGATTTTCGCGATGCAGGCGCGCGCGGCACCGTGGTTACGGCGACGATCCTCTACGATCCGCCCGCAGGATTCATCGGCAACGTCATCGCCAAGATGTTCCAGCGCGAGCCGGCCATTCAGGCCCGGCGCGACCTGCGGCGCTTCAAGCAACTCATGGAAACCGGCGAGATCGCCACGTCGGCGTGGACACATAAGCAACTGGAAGAGGAGACGGCCTGATGCGCGCGCTCACCTGGCACGGCAAGCATGATGTCCGCGTGGACACCGTGGACGATCCCGAAATCCTCAATCCGCGCGATGCGATCATCAAGGTTACATCCACCGCAATCTGCGGTTCGGACCTGCACCTTTATGATGGCTACATCCCCACGATGAAGTCCGGTGACATTCTCGGCCATGAGTTCATGGGTGAGGTGGTTGAGACCGGACCCGGCTCGACGCTCCAAAAAGGGCAGCGGGTGGTCGTGCCGTTTACCATTGCCTGCGGGAGCTGTTACCATTGCGGCAAGCACCAATATTCGGCCTGCGACAATTCCAACCCGGCCGATAATCAGGATATCGCCCAGACGCTCTACGGCCAGCCGATGAGCGCGCTGTTCGGCTATAGCCACATGACAGGCGGCTATGCCGGCGGGCAGGCGGAATATGTTCGCGTGCCGTTCAGCGACGTTGGCCCGATCGTCATTCCCGACGGGATCGACGACGACAAGGTGCTGTTCCTGTCCGACATTCTGCCGACAGGCTGGCAGGCCGCCGAGTTCGCGCAGATCGAGCCCGGCGATACGGTCGCTGTCTGGGGATGCGGGCCGGTCGGCCTGTTCTGCGTGCAGGCGGCCTTCCTGATGGGCGCCGAGCGGGTGATCGCAATCGATCATTTCCCCCGCCGCCTTGAGCTGGCGGCAAAGTTCGGCGCGGAAACCATCAACTTCGAAGAGAGCAAGACCTACGAGGCGCTGATGGAGATGACCGGCGGCATTGGCCCCGACGCCTGTATCGACGCGGTCGGCCTGGAGGCGCACGGTCTTTTCGCTGACAATGTCTGGGACCAGATCAAGGTCTCCACCTTTACAGGCACCGACCGCACCCATTCGATCCGCCAGGCGATCATTGCCTGCCGCAAGGGTGGCCGCGTGTCCATGCCGGCGGTCTATGGCGGCTTCGTCGACAAGTTTCCGCTCGGCGCCTTCATGGAGAAGGGTCTGACGCTCAAGACCGGCCAGACCCATGTGCAGCATTATCTGCCGGGCCTGCTCAATGCGATCATGGAGGGGAAGATCGATACCACCTTCCTTATCAGCCACCGCATGCCGCTGAGCGAAGCCCCGCAGGGCTACAAGATGTTCCACGATCACCAGAACGAAGTGACCAAGGTGGTGCTGAAACCGGGGCTCGACCGGGTCGCCGCATGACTCATGCAAGGAGACGGATGATGAAACTCTATTATGCGATACCGTTGGCGGCCTGTGTATTGGCTGGGTGCAGCCAGGGCGGCGCACCGGCGAATGATACAGCCATGACCAACAACGACATGGCCATGACGGGCAATGCCACGAACATGTCCGTGGGCGCGCCGCCACCGGGCGAGATGTCCGCCACGCCCACCGACGCGACGGGCTATCTGGCCAAGGCAGGCGCCGGCGACCTGTTCGAGATCGAATCGTCCCGCGCCATCCTCGCGAAAAATCCGGACAACGCGGTTGCCGATTTCGCAAACATGATGGTCGATGCGCATGGCCAATCCACCGCCAAGCTCAAGGCAGCGGCTGAGAAGGCTGGCCTGACCGTCACGCCGCCGGCGCTTGACGCCAACCAGCAAGCCAAGCTGGACGCCATCAAGGCTGCAGAGGGCACTGCCGCCACCACGGCTTATCTGACGGCCCAACGCGAAGCCCATGCAGCGGCGCTTGCGCTCCATCAGGGTTACGCCGCCAACGGCGACACGCCGGCGCTCAAGGCGGCTGCGGGCGAGATCGCTCCGGTCGTCCAGAAGCATATCGACATGCTGGCAAAGATGCCGGGCGCATAAGGAGGCATGGGATGGGCGAGAAATTCGCAATCGTCACGGGCGCGTCTACCGGCATCGGTTTCGAACTCGCCCATCTCATCGCGCAGGATGGCTATGACCTGCTCGTCGTCGCTGACGAGCCGCTGATCGATGCGGCCGCGCAGGACTTCAAGCGCCATGGCCGTGACGTGCGATCGCTGGAGGCCGATCTCTCCACGCTGGACGGCGTGGACCGGCTTCTGGCCGCAGCGGAAGGCCGGAGGATCGACGTGCTTTGCGCCAATGCCGGGGTCGGCACGGGCGGACCCTTTCTGGAGCAGGATGTCGCCATGTGGCGACGGTCTGTCGACACCAATGTCACGGGCTCCGTTTATCTTCTGCAGAAGGTGCTGGCCGACATGGTCGCGCGCAATGACGGCAAGATTCTCGTCACCGGCTCCATCGCGGGCTACATCCCGGGCACCTTCAATGCCGTGTACAACGCGACCAAGGCCTTCATCGACAATTTCACCGAAGCGCTGCGCAACGAGATCAAGGAGGCCGAGGGCGTTACCCTCACCACATTGATGCCCGGCCCCACGGACACCGAGTTCTTCGAGCGTGCCGGTCTGCTGGATACTCAGGTCGGCCAGCAGGACAAGGCCGATCCCGCCAAAGTCGCGCGCGATGGCTGGAAGGCGCTGCTGGATGGCAAGGGGCATATCGTCTCGGGCCTCTCTAACAAGCTGCAGGTCGCCGCCGCGGGCTTCGTCCCGCAGGCCATGCTCGCCGAGCAGCACCGCAAGCTGGCCGAGCCCGGCAGCGGGGAGGACTGAGCCATGGCCGACAAGAAATGGTCTCAGGATGTGACCGAACATTCAGACGCGCTCGATCTGGATGAGGGCGTCTTCAAGCAGGACGATCCGGCGAAGATCGCAGCCTCGCTCAAGCGCTCGGCGGAGCATAGCAAGCGGCGCAAGGGCACCGCGCTCCAGTCCGCGATGAGCATGCTCACCTTTTACATCAACCGCGCCGGCGACAATCTTGGCAAGGAGCAACGCCAGATCCTTGAGAAAGCCAAGGATGAGCTGCGCGAGGCTTTTGGCAAGGAGCCAAAGACTGCTGGAAAGGAGAAAGCCCATGGATAAGGATCGCGAGGCGAAGGCCAATCCTCCCAAGGACAAGGGCGAGAAGGGCAATCCAACCGAGATGCCCCGTGGTCCCATGGGCGATGCCCGGCCGGACGCTGCCGAGAATGACAATCGCACCGGCGGTGGTCAGTCTCAGGAGAAGGTGGAAGACCGCCCGATGGTCGGCTCGGTCAAGCCAGAGGATTATCCCGAGCAGCAATAGCCTGTTGCGGGAGGGCGAATACATCGCCTCACTTGGCATTCTGAAGCATTTGCGCCATCATCGCGGGATGAAGATAGCACCGTGTACCATCTGCATCGTGCTTCCGCGTCATTGACGTGAGAAGCTGAAGGCGGGCGATCCAGCGATCGCCCGAGCACGTTGTCTCGCGCCAGCGGCCCTCACGCCCTCAATGCTGGCGATCAAATCTTCAGGCCAGACCAATCATGCACAATGTTTTTGAAAGCCCCTTCAAGGGCATCACGCTCGATCGTCTTGTCACGCATCCCAACATCCGGGTCGGACGCTACAGCTATTATTCCGGCTATTATCATGGCCATGGTTTCGACGATTGCGCCCGCTACCTGCTGCCCGATGACGGCGCGGACAAGCTCATCATCGGCTCGTTCTGCTCCATCGGGTCGGGCGCTTCCTTCATCATGGCGGGCAATCAGGGCCATCGCAGTGACTGGATCAGCACCTTCCCCTTCTTCTGGATGCCGGACGTGCCGGCATTTGCCGGTGCGCACAATGGCTATCGGCCAGCTGGCGACACGGTCATCGGCCATGATGTGTGGATCGGGTCGGAAGCGGTGATCCTGCCCGGCATCACCATCGGGCATGGCGCGATCATCGGCACGCGCAGCGTCGTGACGAAGGACGTCGCCCCCTATGCCATCGTCGGCGGCAACCCCGCCAAGCTGATCCGGCAGCGCTTCGCAGAGGCGGACGTCGCCCGCCTGCTTGAGCTGTGCTGGTGGGATTGGAGCGATGACGACTTGCAACGCGCCATGCCCATCCTGACCAGCGGCGATATCCCGGCTCTCTACGAACATTGGCGCACCAACAGCGCTGCCGACAGATAAGGGAGAAGCCTCGAGCCGGCGCTGGCGTCAGGGACGGCGGCAGGCTAGATCACAGCTTGCCGGTGCCTTGGCGCCGCGCTGTCCGCTCGGATGATGGGGGAGGAACATGGCGGGGCTTTTTGCGGCATCCGATGGCGTGGCCCGTTGCGGCTGGTGCGCAGCGTCTGAGGATTACATCGCCTATCATGACGATGAATGGGGCTATCCCGTGTCCGACGATCGGCGGCTGTTCGAGAAGCTGAGCCTTGAAGGCTTCCAGTCGGGGCTGAGCTGGCGCACAATCCTGACCAAGCGCGAGAATTTTCGGGCCGCGTTTCACGGCTTCGATTTTCATCGCGTCGCGGCCTTTGATGAGACGGATGTCGAGCGCCTGCTGCAGGATGCCGGCATCGTCCGCCACCGCGGCAAGATCGAAGCGGTCATCAACAACGCGCAGCGCGTGCAGGATCTCGTGCGCGAAAGCGGCTCCTTCGCAGCCTATGTCTGGAGCTTCGAACCCCGAGACGAGGTTCCGCATCTCGCCTCGACGTCCCCCGCATCCATCGCCATGTCGAAGGATCTCAAGACGCGCGGCTGGAAGTTCGTTGGCCCGACCACGGTCCATGCCTTCATGCAGGCCATGGGGCTGTTCAACGACCATGCCGAAGGCTGCGCGATCCGGGAGCGGGTCGCCAAGGCTTACGCCGGGTTCCAACCCCCGCAGGGCTGAGCGGCCGTGCGGGGCCGGGGCAATCAGTCCGGCGCGCGCGTGTTGGCCTCGATCGCCGAGACCTCCGGGCCATATTCGTTGATCGTCGCGCGGCGCATGTCACGCTTGTAGCGATAGCGCTCGAAAGACGTCGCGCTGTGCATTGTGCAGCGATTGTCCCACACGACCATGTCGCCCGGCCGCCATTTATGCGCGTAGACATAGCGCTCCTGCGTGGCGAAGCGGTAGAGCTCGTCCAGGAAGGTGCGGGCCTCGTCTTCCGGCCACCCTTCGATGCCCACGCCGTGCCAGCCCATGTACAACGCCTTGCGGCCATTGGCCGAGGTGCGGACCAGTGGATGAGCCATGCGCGGATAATTTTTCCGCATCTCTTCGTCCTCGAACTTGACGCCGTTCAGCTGCAGCGCGCGGAAAAGGTCGTGGTCCACCTTGAGGTCGGCGATCTTTACCTTCATGTCTTCCGGCAGATCGTCATAAACGGCGCGGGTGTCGATGAACTCCGTATCGGCACCCTCCGGGGGCGTGACATAGGCCAGCAACATGGACCATTTCGTGGGCCAGGAATTGAACGGGCTGTCGGTATGGAACAGCTCAAAATCGGCCGGTTGGGCGCCATCCGGCTTGGGCTGGATGATCTCGCCCTCGGCGGTAAGATTGCTGATGTCGTAAAGCTCCGGCGCGATCCGCTTGCGCCCGGGCGGTGCCAGTTCCAGCGGTCCGAAGGACCGGGCGAAGGCGATATGATCCTCGTCCGACAGGCTGGCGTTGCGGATCACGCAGACAGCATATTGCGCCATCGCCGCCTCGAAGAATTCGACGGTCTCGGGCGAGAGGGGGCGGGAGGTATCCAGATCGGTGATCTCGCCCACGAACCGGGGGTGCAGTTGGTTGATCTTCATCGCTCCGCTCATTCCTCATCCCACTCTTTTCTCAGCCCGGCGCGTGCAGGTGCTGCCTGCGCGCCATGCCATTCTTCCTCGATCTGGCATGAGCGCCTGCCCTCAAAATAGTGTGTTCTTTTGCGGGGGCGGGTTCATGCCTTTCAGGAGGCTGCTTTCATGATGCTTTGGGACCGCAACCAATTCACAGCACTATTTTCGTCCCGCGTGCTTAGCCCAAAGGCAAGTGGACAAGAGAGGATGTCATCGACCGGACCTCGTCTGCGACACGCGAGCAATGCGGCGCAGTACCGGATCGTGCATCCCGAAACAGCCGCAAGGCCGGGAGGGTGAACATGACTGCAGGCCATCGTCTTTCATTCACGTCGCGCGCGCAATTCGCGCTTCTGCTGCTCAGCAGCGCCTCGATGCTGGGGCTGGCCCAGCCGGCCGGCGCGCAAGCCGGCTCGGCGAGTGCGGATGTCGGAGCGCAGGATAGCAATGGCGATAATGAGCGCGCGATCATCGTCACCGGCACCCGCATCGGCGGCGAAGCACCGGTCGGCACGGCGCTCGTTCAGCTGGGCAAGGAGGAGATCAGGGCCACAGGCCTCTCCAGCACCGCCGACATTCTGGGCACGGTGCCCTCCATCCTGCGGCTGGGCGGCGGCGACAATTATGCCGGTGGACAGGCGCAGCAGGCGAACACGATCAACTCCTTCAACTTCAACAAGTCGCCCAATGTCCGCGGCCTTGGCGTCGGCGCGACGCTCAGCCTCGTGAACGGCCACCGCGTGCCGTATGAAGGCGGCAACATGAACTCGTTCGACGGGGATAATTACCCCGCGCAGATGATCCAGCGGATCGACGTGGTGCAGGACGGCGGCTCGGCCCTGTACGGTGCGGACGCGATCGCTGGGACGGTCAACTATACCCTGCGGCGGCCGGAGGACACGCTCGAAATCCACGGCGGCTATCGCAAGAATGACGGTCAGGATGGCTGGTATGTAACCGGTATCGGTGGCGTGCGCTGGGGTGAGGGCAGTGTGGGAGAGGGCGGAATCATCCTCTCCTACCAGCATTCCTATCAGACGGCCTTCGCGGCGTCGGCACGCCCGGATCTCTATAATGACGATCTCTCGCCTTATGGCGGCGCGCCTTCATCGCTTTACGCGGCGCCGGGCAATGTCGTCATCAACGGCCTTTATTACGGCATCCCGGCGGGTCAGGACGGGTCGAAGCTGACTCTCGCAGATCTCAAATCCACGCCCAACTATTTCAATACCTGGAGCGGTATCGAGGTTATTCCGCAGGTTGAGGCAGACCGCTTTGCGATGAACTTCGAGCAGAATGTTGCCGATTGGCTCCGTGTGTTCGCGGACGCGCTGTATGTACGGCGCGACTTCACCATCAACGGTCCCAACTCCTCCACCAGCAACCGCGTCACCAATCTTGGCCAGTTGCCGCGCATTCCCAACAGCAATCCGTTCAGCCCGTGCAACCCCAGCCATTATGCGGGCGGCGTCGTCACCGGTCCCGCCAACCTTCTCGCCGCCTGCGCGACGGGCGCGCTCTCCGTGGCCTACAGCACCGTCTACGACATCGGGTCGCCACGCCGCTTCGGCAAAACCGAAACCTGGACCTATGGCGGCGGTGTCGACATCAAGCTGCCCTATGACTGGTCGGTAACCCTGTCGGCCTTCGCCGGCACGCATGATGCGCCGTCGACCACCACACAGACGGGCGGCGCACCGGCGCCGGTCTTCGCGACGTTCAACTTCTTCTGCGACCCCACCGCCTTCCAGTGCACCGATCAGGCGACGGCAGATTCCATCAATGCGCGCGGCACTTCGCTCATCAACCGCACCAAATATGACATGCAGGTCTATTCGGCGACTGCCGACGGCCCGCTCTTCTCCCTGCCGGCCGGGCAGGTGAAGCTAGCCGTGGGCGTCGAACGCTATGAAGGCTCGCTGCTCAACGAGAATAATTTCGGCGGCAACAACTTCAATCCCCGCAGCGTCTCTTCGGTGTTCGGCGAATTGTTCGTGCCGGTCGTGAGCCCGGATGCGGAAAGCGGCCTCATCTACAAGCTCGAGCTCAATGGCTCGATCCGCTACGATGATTATAGCGACGCCGGCACCACGACCAATCCGCGTCTGGGCTTCAACTTCTGGCCGACGCGCGGCCTCAAGATCTTCGGCAGCTGGGGCACGTCCTTCCGGGCGCCGGGCCTTGCCGATAATGATCCCTTCTCGCAGACAGGCGTCATCCCGCTGGTGACGGCGGGCAACCAGCTCTCGCCGGCGATCTGCGCGGCGTGTCAGGGCGTGCCGATGGGCGCGATCTATCAGTCGATCGGCGGCGCCAATCGCGATCTCGCACCCGAGACCTCCGAGACCTATGCCATCGGCGTCGACTGGACACCACCGTCGCTGCCGGGCCTCACCATGTCCGCCAAATATTGGTGGCTGAGCTATGAGGGCCAGATCACCACGCCGGCGTTTAACGTCGGCAGCGTGCCGGCGATCAACCAGCAGATCTACAACTCGCAGATCATCTACAACCCGGCCTATTTCCCGACACTGGCCGCGAACAACCCGACTGCCTTCTTTGGCGATTTCCCGACGATCAATCAGGCAAACCCGTCCTGCGCCGCAGCCTTCGGGAAGAATGTGACCACGCAGGCGCTCTACGATGCGATGATCAGCTGCTACAACACCGGCGGGGAGCGGGGCGGTCTGTTCGGTCCGCCGACGGCGCCGGGCAATGTGTTCGCGCTGGTGAGCGGTCGCCGGATCAACGCAGGCAAGACGGTCGGCCGGGGCATCGACTTCAACATCGATTATGCCTTCGATAGCGGCATCGGGCGGTTCAATCTCGGTGCGGTGGCCTCCTACACGATGAGCTGGAAGGTGTCCCCGCTGCCCGGCGCGGACCTTGTGCAGGAAGTGAACCAGCTCGGCTTCCCGCTCACCTTCCAGGCGCGCGGCCAGCTTGGTTGGCGGCGCGATATCGGCATGGGCGATCTGTTCGCCAGCACCTTCATCAACTTCCGCAATTCCTATGAGATCGATCAGGCACAACTGCCGGTCGGCGTCGATCCGTCCTATGCCAAGATCGGCTCCTACACGACCTTCGACCTGACCATCGGCTTCGACACCGGCGACCGGGGCGGCTCATGGCTGACGGACAATTTCAGCATCGTCCTCAGCATGCAGAACGTTTTCGACAAGGATCCGCCGCTGGTCGTCAATCAGGCGGGCCTCGCGGGCAGCGCGATCCGCTTCGACCCGACTTATGGCAGCGCGCTGGGCCGTGTGATGCAAATCCAGGTCGGCAAGCGCTTTTGAGGCGGGGCGCGCTAGGCTGGGTGATGACGTGCATGCTGCTCGCGGCATGCACGGCCTCCTCAGGCGACGGGTCACCATCGCTCGCACCGCCCGTGGCTGCCGCGAGGGAGGGAAGCGTCGTGCCGGTCATGGGGCACCCTGCGCCACTGTCTCTGCTGGAGGACAAGGACCCGCGCCTGGCTCGGAACAAGCGCCTCGCGTTCGACATGTGGCGCAGCATCGTCAATGCCGGCCATGTCGAGCGGGCTGACGATCTGCTGACGGAAGACTATATCCAGCACAGCCCGGTGCTGCCGAGCGGACGCGCGGCCTTCAAGCAGATTTTCTCGGCCGTCCCCCGCCGCGATATCCCGGCCTTGGTCTCCCCGCCGCTCGTTACCATGGTCGCAGAAGGCGATCTGGTGGTGATGGCGTTGCGGGAAGAGCTGCGCGAACCGGACGGCGCCGGGCGCTATACCAGCACGCACTTCAACCTGTTCCGAGTGGCAGGGGACCGTCTGGCCGAGCATTGGCACTCGGTCGAGGCTCCGCCCGGCCCAGATCTACCGTCTCCAGACAAGGGCGGGCCGCAACCGGTGACGGGGGCGACCGGGCCGGCCCAGCAAGCGCTGCTCCAATCGGACGATCCGGCGCTGGCAGCCAACAAGCGGCTCGTGTTCGACGCCTGGCGCCATCTGGTCGATGCGGGCGACGTGGCGACCGCCGCGCGCTATCTGGCCAAAGACTTCATCGAGCATGATCCACGCGCGACGGACGGCACACCGGCGATCCTCGCTGCAGCCAAGGGTCGCACTGCGGTACCGCTTGCTCAGGCTATGCAGGCTACACTCGTCGCCATGGTCGCGAAGGGCGATCTCGTGGTCGTGGTGTCCGGCCATGAGCATCCGCACCCAAGCCGGGCAGGGGCCAGTTACACGATAACCCGGTTCAACATGTTCCGGATCGAGATGGGGCGCCTCGCGGAGCATTGGACCGGCGCGATGAAGCCGGGGACCGTGCCCGGTCCCTATACCGATTGAGGACACGCTGCGTGGAGAGACGATTTGACTGACACCACCGCCGCGCAGCCCGATCCGGATCGCGCCGCCAGCCCCGTTTATCGCCCCCATTATTCGGACGAAGCCTGGCCCGCCGCGCGTCAGGCCTATCATGTCGCTTGGGTGCTGGCCGCCGTGCAGATGTGCGCCCAGCTCAATAACGGCGTCATGACGCTGCTGGTGGAGCCCATCAAGCGCGACCTGCAATTGACCGATATGGAGATGAGCTATCTGCTCGGCTTCTCGGTCAGTCTCTTCTACGTGCTGATCGGCATTCCCGCCGCTCGACTGGTGGACCGGCATAATCGCAAGCATCTGCTCGCGGTATCCGTTTTCCTGTGGAGCCTTGCCAGCGCGGCGTGCGGCCTTGCCCAGAATTTCTGGCAGTTCTTCGCGGCACGCTTTGGCATCGGCGCCGGTGAATCGATCAGCGGCCCGCTCTCCTATTCGCTGATGGCCGACTATTTTCCGCCGGAAAAGCTCCCCCGCGCCATCGCGATCTACAATGTCGGCTTTCAGGGTGGCACGGCGCTCTCGCTGCTGCTTGGCGCGGTGATGATCCACCTGCTCTCCGGGATGTCCGCCATTCACCTGCCCCTGCTCGGTGCCGTGCGCGAGTGGCAGGTCGTGTGGGTGGTGACCGGCCTCATGGGCATCCCGATCCTGCTGCTGGTCGCCACGATTGTGGAGCCCAAGCGCCGCGGGTTCAGCGCGGCCGCGGTCATGGGGATGCAACCGCGCAAGGTCGGTCTGCGCGAGACATTGCGCTATCTGCTCGCCCATTGGCGGCTCTACGGCCCGATGTTCCTGGGCCTGTGCTTCACCGCCATGCACATGTTCGGCACGGCGGCATGGAGCGCGGCCTTTTATGCACGGACCTATGGATGGGCGCCGGCCAGCACGGGGCTCTACACCGGGCTGCTCAGCCTCGTCCTCGCCATTCCGGCGCTGTTCGGCGCGGTCTGGCTCAACGATCATTTCCGCAACCGCGGCCATGCCGATGCGAACATGCGGGTGCTGGCCATCGGCTTTACCGCATCGGCCCCGTTCATGATTGCGGCGCCGCTCATGCCCGGTCCCTGGCTGGCGCTCGGCATGGGCGGTATCGGCACGGCCTTGATGCTGATGGCGGCGCCCTCGCTCAATTCGGCCTTGCAGGTGGTGACGCCCAACGAAATCCGCGGGCAGATCACCGCCCTCTATCTGTTCACCATGACGGCGGTCGGCGGCGGGCTCGGACCGACCTACTTCGCCTTCCTCACCCAATATGTGTGGGGGAACGAGGCGCTGTTGCGCTATGCCATCGCCACCTCTGCGGCGATTTCCTTCCCGCTGGCGGCGATCACCTATTGGGCAGGGGTGAAGCCCTATCGCCGGCGCATCCTGGAGATGCGGGCCGATGGCGCGCCGCTCTGAACCGCCCACCGCATCTGCCTATTGTCGCCACTATTTTCGCGCCCGGCGCAGCGGCACTCGCTGGGGAAATCAACGGCATGCCTCTTGCGTGAGGCGACGCCGGCAAGCTGACACATATCGAGGGAGAGAATGATGGCGAACAAGCGTGGAACGATCGTGATCGTGCATGGCGCATGGGTTGGCGGGTGGCGCTGGCGCAAGGTGGCAGATCTGTTGCGTGATCGCGGCCATTATGTGTTCACGCCCACGCTGACCGGGCTTGGTGAGCGCGCCCACCTCAGCAGCCGCGACGTCAATCTGGCGATGCACGCGCAGGATATCGCCAATGTCATCCGCTATGAGGAACTGGAGAATGTGCTGCTGGTCGGCCACTCCTATGGCGGCATGCCGATCTCGCAGGCGACCGAACTGATCCCCGAGGGGGTGATCCAGTCGATCCTCTATATGGACGCTTTCATGCCGGAGAACGGCCAGTCGCTGAACGATCTGGTGCCCGGCGAGCCGCACCTCCCGCCCGAGGAGGGGGATTATCTTGTGCCGCCGCCCCGGCTGCTGCTGCAGGGCTTCAATGCGCATATGGACCCTGCGTCCCGCGCCTCCTACGAGGATAGGCGCACGCCTCAGTCCGTCTACTGTTTCTCGCAAAAGGCGGAGCTGACCGGTGCCCGCGACCGCATCCCGCAAAAGACCTATGTGATCGCCACCGGCTACAAGAACGACACGTTCGCCCCCGTGGCCGAACGGTTGCGCACTCAGCCGGACTGGCGCGTGGAAGAAATGCCCTTCACGCATGATCTCCAGCATGTCGCCGTGACCGAATCCGCCGACATGATCGAATCCGCGCTGCCCTGAGGCCACTCGGCTCGGCTCAGCCTTGCAATGTAGGCACTATTTTCAAGCCGGCCGGTCCGCACACTGGCCCGAAATGAACGAAAGGCGGCCGCAGCGGCATTGCCAGACCGGACGGATAGCCCGCCGACTGCGATGCCCTGGCCGCCATGAGGAGAGAGAATCGTGAACAATCAGGCTGCCGCAGTCGCCTCGCGCCCGACCTCGGTCGAGAGCTTCATTCGCTATTCGGAGCGCGCGGCCGATGGGGGCTGGATCGAGAAGAACGGCTCCTATTCCTTCTCCATGGAAGACCATGACGTGACCGTGCACAACGCCCGGCTCGCGGACATCTCGTTCGATGCGCAGGGCTTCACCCTGGTGAAGCACGCCACAGATGTCGATTTCACCGACAAGGATGATTTCGAGCGCCGCTATTATCCCGAGGTGGCGCGTCTGGTGAAGGATCTGACCGGCGCCAGCGAAGTCTTCGCCTTCATGGGCATTTTGCGCGGTGGCGAGGATGCCAAGGGCGGCGGCCCGGCGCTGAGTGCCCATGTGGATTTCAACGGGCCCGCGCTGCAGCAGTGGATCGCGCGGCTCGTGCCCGATCGGGCTGAGGAGCTGGCGGCGAAGCGCCTCGTCAACATCAACGTCTGGCGTGGCACCAAGCCGGTCGAGAATTATCCGCTGGCGGTCTGCGACAGCCGCAGTGTCGAGAAGCGCGATTTCTTGAGCGTATCGCTGGGCAAGCCAGAAGGCGGCTTCCGCCAGGGCATGCCAGCCGGCCTCAACATGGCCTACAATCCCCGGCATCAATGGTATTATTATCCGGATATGCAGCCCGATGAGGCGCTGATCTTTCGCCTGTACGATACCGGTAATCCCGATTGGCAGATGACCGGCCATACCGCCTTCGAGGATCCGACCAGCCTGCCGGGTTCCCCGCGCCGGGAGAGCTTCGAGGTCAGGACCATCGCGGTGTTCAACGCATGATGGCGCAGCGCTCTCCTGTCCGCTCCGCCATCCTGCGCGTCGGATCAGCCCGAGGCTGCGCCGGCCGGCGCGCCGATGCGGAAATGGCCTTCCTCCAGCCGGGTCAGCTTCGCCTGTCCGCTCTGCTGCCAAGGGTCCTTCGCCAGTCGATCGAGCACTTCTTCGCGGCTGTCCGCCAGAAACACGAACAGCACATCCTCGGACTCGGCCAGCAGGCCCGCCATGGCGATGAAGCCCTCCTTTTCGAGCGCGCCCATATAGCCGGCGTGGTCCGCAAAGCCGGGCTGCTCATGCGCTTCCTTGCTGGGGTCCCAAAGGTCTGTTCGCTCGACCAGAGCAACGAAGGTCTTTTTCATAAGAACGCCTTTCAAGTTTTTCAGACTGAATCAGTATAAGTTCAGTCTAACAATATATTCAAGCGTTACGTTGGAGAATAAATCATGAAGGTCTTCGTATTCGACTGGACCGCTTATCAAGAGAATGTTGATAAGTATCGCGAGGATGGTGTTCTTCCGCGCTTGGGTGCAAGTCATTTTGATCCGCAGGCCGCTGCAAAGACTTACGAGAACCATCTTGAAGCATGGGCAGAGATGGACAAGCAGGGTTTTGATGGCATTGCGATCAATGAACATCATGGCACGCCCTTCGGTCTGGGCAATTCGCCCAATCTGATGGCGGCAGCGCTGTCGCAGGTGACCGAGCGCCTGAAGATCCTGGTCTACGCCAATCTGCTGCCCATCCACGAGCCGCTGCGTCTGGCTGAAGAGATTGCCATGCTCGATTGCATGAGCAACGGACGGCTGATCTGTGGCGTGGGTCGCGGCGCGCCCCGCGAATACAAGATCTTTAACGTGCCCATGGGTGAATCGCGCGGTCGCTTCAATGAGGGCTTCGAGGTGATGCGGCGCGCCTGGACGCAGGACAGCTTCTCCTTTGACGGGGAGTTCTACAAGTTCGAGGACGTCTCCCTGTGGCCGCGTACCTTCCAGCAACCCCACCCGCCGATCTGGGTGCCACTCACCGGGTCGAAGGAGTCCATCGAATGGGCGGCCGAGCATGATGCGACCATCACGCCGGGTATCTTCCGTGGGTCCATGCGCGAGGATACCATCCGCTATTTCGCCGAATGCCAGGCCCGCCATGGACGCGAGGTCCAGTCGGACAAGATCAGCATCATGGTCGACTGCTATGTGGCTGATTCCAAGGAGCAGGCCATCGAGGAATATGGCAGCCACCTGATGTATCTGTTCAACACGCTGCTGCGCTACGATCAGGTCTGGCAGTCGGATGTGCGCAAGACGAAATATTATAGCTCCACGGCGTTCGAACATCTGCGCGAAGGCGCGAAAGGCACGCTGGCCGAGGATGACACGGTGTTCAACGAGTGGACGATGGACACGGTCCGGGGCGCAGCCCAGCACATGCCGATCGGCACCGCCGACGAGATCGTCGCGCGCATCATCGATGAGTGCAACGATGCCGGCGCCAACAATGTGCTGCTGGTCTGCAACCGCGGCGACATGCCCCACCACATGTACATGAATCAGGTGCGCCGTATCGGCAAGGAGGTCTTGCCCCGCCTGCAGGCGCACAATGTCACCTTCGTTCCCCATGCCGAGCGGCAGCAGGCAGCGGAATAGCAGTCGGTCAAAAATACAGTAGAACCGATCGACGAAATGGGGGGTGACGATGGCGACGACGACACAGCATAATCCGGCAGAGCCGCTCGCAGACGAAACGCATCCGCTGCTGCGGCCCGGCTACAAGAAATGGGCCGTGTTCGTGCTGCTGCTCGTCAGCATTTTCAACTTCGCCGATCGCGCGATCCTCGCGGTGCTCGCCCAGCCGATCAAGGAAGACCTCGGGCTCACCGATACCGACCTTGGCATTTTGCAGGGACTGGGCTTTGCGATCATGTATTCCGTCCTGGGGGTACCGCTCGGTATGTTGGCCGAGCGCGTCAACCGGACGCGGCTGATCGCCATCTGCGTCGCCGCCTGGTCTGCGATGACCGCGGTCTGCGGCCTGGCGACGGGCTTTACGACCTTGCTTTTGGGGCGGATCGGCGTGGGCATCGGCGAGGCGGGGGTGCAGCCGCCGACATCATCGCTCCTGTCCGACCATTACCAGGCCAACCGGCGCGCCTCGGTGCTGGCCGTCATCTCGCTCGGTTCGCCGTTCGGCTTTCTGCTTGGCCAGTCGCTGGGCGGTTGGGTGGCAACGCAATGGGACTGGCGCACGGCCTTTTTCGTCATGGCCGCACCGGGAATCATGGTCTCCATGCTGGTCTGGTTCACCCTGCGAGAGCCGCCGCGTGGATTGGCGGATGGCCGCATCACCCGCGCACCCGTGCCCTCGCTGGGGACGGTGCTGCGCTTCCTCTTGGCCAAGAAGACCTACATCCACTTGCTGGCGGGGGTGACCATTGCCGGTTTCACCCTCAACGCCATCGCCAACTTCGTGCTGCCCTTCTATCTGCGCAGCTTCGAGATCAACCTGGCGACGCTCGGGGTGATCTTCGGCATCGTCACCTTCACCTCCAACGGCATTGGCATGCTGCTGGGCGGGTTCGGCTTCGACTGGCTGTCGCGTCGAGATATGCGCTGGGTGCTCTGGGGGCCGGCGCTGTGCATGGCGCTGTGCGTGCCCATCTATTTTGGCGCCTTCATGAGCCGCGAACTGTACGTCTCGCTCGCCTGCATCTTCTTCGGCAATATGGCGCTGATCACCTTCATGGCCCCCACAATGGGCACGATGCAGAACCTTGCCGGGCCGCAGATGCGCGCCATGACCGCCGCGATCACTGCATTGGTTGGCGGCCTGCTGGGTGCCGGCCTTGGACCGACTGTCACCGGCGTGCTCAGTGACTTCTACGCAAGGCGCGCTTATGGCGCGGCTGATTTCGCGACATCTTGTCCGGGGGGCAGGGGGCCAGATGGCATAGGAACGGCTCTCGATGCCGCCTGCCTCACGGCGTCATCGACCGGTTTGCGGTACGCGCTGGTCACTGTGCTGGTGCTGTTTTTCTGGGCCGCGCTGCACTATGTTCTCGCCGCGCGGGATCTGCGCAAGGATGTCTACCGGCCGGAAGACGAGGCAGGGGTGGCATAAGAGCTACCCCCTTACACTCGCTCAGATCGGGCGCGTCGAACTCATGGAGAGCATGACGCGCGAGGCCTCTGCCTTGGCCCAGCCCAATTGCGCATCGCCCCCCATCGGCAGCCGGTCGAGGAGCATGCGCAGCAGCGCGAAATACTCCGCCTGCTTGTGGGCTGGCAGGCGCTCCAGCAAGAAGGGATGGAACCGCGCTTCATAAGCCGCGAGGCAGCGCGAGAAGAGATCGATGATCGGGCTTCTCGCCAGCTTGGAGACATATTGGACCAGCGCCAGCAGATCATAGCGATCGATGGGGTCGCTGCTCTGTGCGCGGTCGAGGAGCTCCCGCAGTCTTGCTCGCTCCGTCGCACTGGCGCGGCTCACGGCCAGCGCGGGTACGAAGCGGTTCAACTGGAACAGGGTCGTGCCAGCGGTCTGGGGATCGACCTGCCGGCTGATGAGGAAGGCAAGGACAAGCCGGATGCTGCCGGTGCCGCGCAGATCCCGCACGATGAGGCCATTGCCCCGGCCCCGGCGGCACTCGACGAGCCCGCTATCCTGCAACTGGCGAATCGCCTGACGCAGCGTGACGCGGCTGACGCTGAAGCGCTCGCACAAGTCCCATTCGGAGCCCAGCCTCTGGCCGGCATTGCCGCTCGGCAGGATTTCGGCCGCCAGCCGGCGGGCGACGAGGAGAGCAAGAGTCCGGTCGGCATCCTGACGGGACGCCTCGATGGTCGGCGGCGAAAGCGGCGCATCGCGCGCGGCCAGCCAGTCGCCAAGGCGCCGGTGAAGCCTGTCGGCCTCTTGCTGTGCGGCCGCCACGTCACGGTTAGCGACGGCCTGGTTGATCGCTTCGGCTTGCTGCTTGGCCTGCCCAAGCCAATCGCGGTCATGCGATTCGACGCCGGCAAACAGCATCGTCAGTTCATTGAGGCATTGCACGAACAGCGGCAGCACGGGGTCTCCACTCATCGCCGCCAGATCGGACCGCACCCGCACATGCCAGGCAAGGCCGCCCTCGCGTTCGTCCGGCGCGTCCAGTCGCATCCCATGGTCTGACCGATCGGCTGTGGCCGCAACCGTCGCCAGCAACGGGTCGACAGCTTCGCGCGCATCCAGCACCTGCTCGCACGTCACGCCAGCCAGCTGGAAGTAATTAGCGAGCTCAAGCCCGATCCGGCCCACGTCGGGCTGCGCGACCATGAAGCCACCACTCGGTCCGGGGCGCAGCCGGCCCAGTCCGCGGCGCTCGAGCAGGGCAACCGCTTCGCGCATGGCTGCGCGCCCCACGGCATAATGCTCGCACAGACCCCGCAGTGACCCCATCACGCCACCGACGGGCAAGGGGCTGGAGGCGATATCGTCCTCGATCCTGCGGGCCAGCCGCTCGGCTAGGCGGGCGGTGCCGGCATCCTCGCTGGTGGATGCGCTATATATCTTTTCCGCTGTGTTCATGCGATCCTCTACGGACCGATTGAAACTGTCTGATCCTTGTTATGCAAGCGAAATTCAGCCAGCGACAACTATATTTTCGCTCGGAATTGTTGCCACTATTTTAGTCTGCCCAAGTCCGCCAAGCTCTGGCACACTCGTATCTGTCATACGCATGATGGAACTCAGGAAGATATCTTGAAAAGGCAGCTGCTCGGCGACCTAAGCGCCAAGGTCGTGATCTCTCCATTTCGTCGCAAGCTGCCCCCGCTGCCGGTGATGATGGTCCAAGGTCGCCTCGCGTGACCATTTCCATGCCTGCCCCGGACCCACACATTCTGGGTCGTCGCGCGGATATCGTGCGGGCGATGCAGGCGATCGTGCCGGGGGAGGGCGTCGTCTCCCATCCCGATGGCCTGCGCCCGTTCGAGACCGATGCGCTCACCGCTTATCGGCAGATGCCGCTGGCCGCGGTGCTGCCTGAGACGGTCGCGCAAGTCTCGCAGATACTGGCCTGGTGCCACGCCCATGATGTGAAAGTCGTCCCGCGTGGGGCAGGGACGTCGCTTTCGGGCGGCGCGCTGCCACTGGCCGATGGCATCCTGCTCGGCCTCTCCCGCATGAACCGCATCATCGAGATCGATTATGCCAACCGGGTCGCCGTCGTGCAGCCCGGCGTCACCAACCTAGCGATCACCAAGGCGGTAGAAGCGCAGGGCTTCTATTATGCGCCGGACCCCTCCAGCCAGATCGCCTGCTCCATCGGCGGCAATGTCGCCGAGAATAGCGGCGGCGTGCATTGCCTCAAATATGGGCTCACGACCAACAATGTGCTCGGCGTCGAGCTGGTGCTGATGACCGGCGAGATCATCCGCCTCGGCGGGCGCCATCTCGATGCGGCTGATCTGGATCTGCTGGGTGTGGTGACCGGATCGGAAGGGCTGCTAGGTGTCGTGACGGAAGTCACCGTGCGCATTCTCCCCAAGCCGCTGCAGGCACGAGCAATGCTGATCGGCTTCCCGAGCATCGAGACGGCGGGGCGCTGCGTGGCGGATGTGATCGGCGCCGGCATTATTCCGGCAGGCATGGAGATGATGGACCGCGCCGCCGTCGGCGCTGCCGAAGCCTTCGTGAAGGTCGGCTATCCGCTCGATGTCGAGGCCTTGCTGATCGTCGAGATCGATGGCGTCGATGCTGAATGCGATCATCTCGCGGCGGAGATCAGCGCCATTGCGACGGCGAATTGCGCCGTGAGCCTTCAGGTCTCGCAGGATGAGACGCAGCGCCTCGCCTTCTGGGCGGGGCGCAAGGCCGCTTTTCCCGCCGTGGGCCGCCTCGCGCCGGACTATTATTGCATGGACGGCACCATTCCCCGCCGCCACCTGCCGCATGTGCTGCGACGCATCTCCGAGCTGGCCGCAGCGCATGGCCTTGCCGTCGCCAATGTCTTTCACGCCGGCGATGGCAATCTCCATCCGTTGATCCTCTACGATGCCAACCAGCCCGGCGAGCTCGACCGCGCGGAAAAGCTCGGCAATGAGATCCTTCGCCTGTGCGTCGAGGTGGGCGGCGTGCTCACAGGCGAACATGGCGTCGGAATCGAGAAGCGTGATCTGATGCCGGAGATGTTCAGCGAGACCGATCTCGCGCATCAACAGCGGGTGAAATGCGCGTTCGATCCGGCCTTGCGCCTCAACCCCGGAAAGGTCTTCCCCACCTTGCATCGCTGCGCCGAGCTGGGCCGCATGCATGTGCACAAGGGGCAGGTGCCTTTCCCCGAGCTGCCGAGATTTTGATGACCACCAATATGGTCACGCCGACCGACATCGCTGAGCTCTGCGCGATCATTCGCGATGCGGGTCGCGACGGCATGCCTGCGGAACTGCGCGGCGGCGGGACAAAGGCGGATATCGGCCAGCCGGACCGGCAGGCGTTGATCGTGGATATGTCCGCTTTTGCAGGGATCATCGATTATGATCCCGCCGAACTTGTGCTCACGGTAGGGGCTGGCACCCGCTTGTCCGAGATCGAGCTACTTCTGACGGAGCAGGGCCAGATGCTGGCATTCGACCCGTTCGATTACGGCCCGGTCTTCGCGCGCTCATCCGGCGCCTCGACCATCGGGGGTATCATCGCGGCCGGCGTCTCAGGCTCGCGCCGCCTCTCGGCCGGGGCGGCGCGCGATCACATGCTGGGCTTCGAGGCCGTCTCGGGGCGGGGCGAGGCCTTTATCGGCGGCGGCAAGGTGATGAAGAACGTCACTGGCTACGACCTGCCCAAGCTGATGACTGGCAGCTGGGGCAGGCTGGCCGCGCTCACCAGCCTCACTGTGAAGGTCATGCCCCGCCCGCAGACATGCGCGACGCTGCTGTTGCGCGGACTGGACGACGAAGCGGCCATCGCCGCAATGGCCCGCGCCATGGGCTCCCCGGCCGAGGTGGCCTGCGCCGCGCATCTGCCCGAAGCGGGGATCACGCTGCTGCGCGTCGAAGGCTTTGCGCCATCGGTGGCAGCGCGCAGCGACATGTTGCGGGCGCTGCTCGGGCAGGCGGATCTGCTTACAGACGGCGCCGACGAGCCTTTGTGGGCGGCGGTGAGGGGCGGCGGCACCCTGCAGGGCGAGGCCATATTGTGGCGGATCAGCACCGCGCCGTCCCGTGGGCCGGAGGTCTTCCGGGCGCTCCAGCATCTGGGCGCGCGACGCTGCTATGACTGGGCCGGGGGCCTGATCTGGCTGAGCTTGCCGGAAGATGCCGATCAGCACTGCGTGCGCCAGGTCGTCGCGCAGACGTGGGGGCACGCGACGCTGATCCGCGCGCCAGCCGCGCTGCGCGCCAGCATGCCGGCCCTCCATGTCGAAGAGCCCGGCGTTGCCACACTCTCGGCGCGGGTGCGGGCGGCGTTTGATCCGCTGGGCATTCTCTCACCAGATCGCTTTGGAGCCGCCGATGCGCACTGATTTCACGGCCGAGCAATTGGCCGATCCTGCGATGGCGACCAGTGAGCGCGCGATCCGCAAATGCGTCCATTGCGGCTTTTGCACCGCGACATGCCCGACCTATGTGCTGCTCGGTGACGAGCGGGATTCGCCTCGCGGGCGCATCTACATGATGCAGGATATGCTCCAGAATGAGCGCGTGCCCTCCAGCGAGACCGTGCGCCATATCGATCGCTGCCTGTCCTGCCTCTCCTGCATGACGACCTGCCCGTCGGGGGTGAACTACATGCACCTCGTCGATCATGCACGCAGCTGGATCGCGACGCATTACAGGCGCCCCTGGCACGAGCGGCTGATGCGGCGGCTGCTGGGCGCGGTCTTGCCGCACCCGCGCCGCCTTGCCCTGGCCCTGCGCCTCGCACCGCTCGGTCGCCCCTTCGCACGGCTGCTGGCGCGCTGGTCAGCCACGCGCCCTCTGGCCGCGATGTTGCGACTGGCGCCGTCCGAACGCCCAACGGCTGCTGGGGTGCCGCCACCCGCCATCGGCAATCTGGGCCGGGTCATTCTTCTGCAAGGCTGTGCAGAGCCGGCCCTGAAGCCCAACATCCGCGCTGCCACGCACCGATTGCTTTCGCGCGCCGGCTATGAGGTCCTGTTCGCCAATGGCGAGGTCTGCTGCGGCGCACTGGTCCGGCACATGGGGCAGGACGCCGAGAGCCTGAACGCCGCGCGTCGGAATGTCGATGCCTGGACCCCGCATATGGACGCCGGCCTGAAAGCCATCATCATCACCGCCTCGGGCTGCGGCACGACGATCAAGGATTATGGCTTCATGCTGCGCGACGACCCGCTTTATGCGGAGAGGGCTGCCCGCCTATCGGCGCTGGCCTGCGATATCAGCGAGTTTCTCGCGAAAATTACGCTTCCGCGGGGACGTCCGCAGGGCATCCGCGTCGCCTATCAATCGGCCTGTTCGCTCCTGCACGGGCAATCGGTCGACCACGAGCCGCGCGCGCTTCTGGAGCGTGCTGGTTATGAGGTCGCGACCCCCGCCGAGCCCCATTTGTGCTGCGGCTCTGCCGGCACCTACAATATCCTGCAGCCGGAAATCTCTGCACAGCTGCGCGATCGCAAGGTCGCCAATCTGCAAGCCTTGCGGCCCGATGTCATCGCCACGGGCAATATCGGCTGCGCGATGCAGATCGGCAGCGCCACGGACATTCCCGTTCTGCACGTCGTTGAACTGCTGGACCGCGCGTTGGAACGGGAGGGCGCCCGCTAGTCCCGCAGGCCCACCCCTTCATTCGCCGGGGTATCTATCGGTGCGGCGCGAGCCCCATTTCTACGCCGGTTTTGTCGTGCAGCGCAAAGCGGTCGACAATGTCGGCGCTGGCGCGGTTGTAGCCCACGACCTCGACCTCGCGCCCATCGCGGCGGAGGCGCGCGACGATCTTGTCGAGCGCGCCGACGGCCGAGATGTCCCAGAAATGCGCGCCGGTCACGTCGATGACGACGCGGGTCGCCGTGCCTTCCGATTGGAACGCGCGGGTGAAGCGATCGACCGACGCGAAGAAAATCTCCCCAGTCACGCGGTAGATGGCCTGCGCGCCGTCCGCAGTTTCGTCACGCTCGACGGCGAACATGCGCTGGACCTTACCGGCGAAGAAGATGCCGGAGAGCAGCACCCCGGCCAGCACGCCAAGCGAGAGATCATGCGTGGCGACGACCACGATGACCGTGGTCAGCATCACCACTGACGAGGTTGCAGGATGGCGGCGCAGGTTGGGGATGGAGTTCCAACTGAACGTGCCGATCGAGACCATGATCATCACCGCGACCAGCGCCGGCATCGGCACCCGGCCTACGAACGGCCCGAGCACGGCCAGAAGGAAGAGGAGGAAGGCACCGGCGACGAAGGTCGAGAGGCGTCCACGGCCGCCCGACGTGACGTTGATCACCGACTGGCCGATCATCGCGCACCCGCCCATGCCGCCACACAGCGCGGCGACGATGTTGGAGCCGCCCTGGCCGGCGCATTCGACCCGTTTGTTGCTGTCCGTATCGGTCATGTCGTCGACAATCTGCGCGGTAAGCAGGGATTCCAGCAGGCCGACCGCCGCCATCGTCAGGGAATAAGGCAGGATGATCCGCAGGGTATCGAGGGTCAAGGGCACGTTGGGCAGCGCCAGGCTGGGCAGTCCCTCGGGCAGCTTGCCCATGTCGCCAACTGTGTTGACGGGCAGGCCCATGCTGATGCTGATTGCGCTGAGCACGAGGATGGCGACGAGCGGCGAGGGGATGGCCTTCGTGATCCGCGGAAAGCCATAGATGATGACCAGGCCGCCGGCGACCATGGCATATGTCTGCCACCCGACATTGGTCAGCTGGGGCAACTGAGCCATGAAGATGAGGATCGCCAGCGCGTTCACGAAGCCCGTGATGACTGAACGGGACACGAACTGCATCACCAGATCGAGGCGCAGCAGTCCGGCGATCATCTGGATAAGGCCCATCAGGATGGTGGCCGCAAAGAGATAGTCGACCCCATGCTCGCGGACGAGCGGCACGACGAGGACGGCGACAGCCGCCGTGGCCGCAGAGATCATGCCCGGGCGGCCGCCGATCAGGGCGATGGTCATGGCAATCGCGACGGACGCATAAAGGCCAACGCGCGGATCGACGCCGGCGATGATCGAGAAGCCGATCGCTTCCGGGATGAGGGCGAGAGCGACGACGACGCCCGCCAAGATGTCGCGACGGGCAGTCGGTCCGTCAGTAAACCACTGGCGGCGGTACGATGTCAGATGAGAGGTCATGCGGATTCCACAACAAGGCACATGGCGCACATTGGGCGCGGGGGAGGTTGCATGTGTGATGTTGTCCGGCGGATCGGCGGCCGGAATAGCCACCCGGGGTTTCACCGGGTCCTTGCGATTGCCCGGCTGCTACACGGCAGAACGCGGAGGGGCAAGGGACTGTTGGGTATCAGCAAAAACCACCGCCGGGCATCGCCTTGGGATCGGCCGCAAAGTCTTGACCGCCAAAATCGGCGCTCACCGCCCGTCGGTCAGCGCCGCCGCCGCGCGGTCCGCGGAAGGATCCACGCTGACACCCCGCGCTTTGCGTTCGGAATAGCGATCGACCAGTTGCGCCGCATGCGGTCGCATGAGCACGGTGATCCGCACCAGTTCCTCCATCACATCGACGATGCGGTCATAATAGCTGGAGGGCTTCATACGGCCGGCCTCATCGAACTCCTTATAGGCCATGGCCACCGACGACTGGTTGGGAATGGTGAACATCCGCATCCAGCGGCCCAGCAGGCGGAGCGTGTTGACCGCGTTGAAGGACTGCGATCCGCCCGACACCTGCATGACCGCGAGCGTCCGGCCCTGTGTCGGGCGCAGGCCTTTCATCTCCAGCGGCAGATGATCGATCTGCGCTTTCATGATGCCTGTGATCTGCCCGTGCCGCTCAGGGCTGCACCAGACCTGTGCTTCCGACCACAGCGACAGCGCGCGCAGCTCATGCACGGCCGGGTGATCGTCGCCGGGCACCTGATCGGGCAGCGGCAGGTCCGAGGGATCGAAGATGCGGGGCTCCGCGCCGAAGAACCGCAGGAGGCGCGCGGCTTCCTCGACCGCGAGGCGCGAGAAGGACCGCTCCCGGAGCGACCCATAAAGCAGCAGGATGCGCGGCGGCGGCTGATCCTCGCCAATCCCGAGGGCGGGCCTGGGTATCGCATAGGCCCGGTCGAGCGCCGGAAGATGATCAGGATCGGGCAGGATGCGCACACGGCTCACGAAACGAGGTTCCTTTCATACCAGGGCCGGCTGCGCTTCACGATGGCGACAACGGAGAGCATGACCGGCACTTGGACCAGCACGATCATCAGCCAGATCAGCGCGGCGACGATGAGGTTCACTTGTGCCACTTCGGCCGACGCGATCGCGGCGAAGACACCGGGCACGGCCCTGCCAAGCAGAATCCCGCTAACGATGGACAGGGCCACCCAGAGCGAGAGATAGCGCTCGAACGTGCCCATCAGCTCACCCGCTGCCCGGCGGCATCGACGACCGGCTCGCCATCCTCCTTGGTGAAGGCGCCGCGCTGCGCATCGGGCAGGATATCGAGGACAAGCTCGGACGGGCGACAAAGCCGCACGCCCAGCGGCGTCACCACCAGCGGGCGATTGATGAGGATCGGGTGCGCCATCATGGCATCGAGCAGCGCGTCATCGCTCAGGCGCTCATCGTCCAGCCCGAGTTCGGCAAACGGCGTGCCCTTTTCGCGCAGCAACGCGCGCGGCGTCAGCCCGGCCCGCGCGATCATCTCGGCAAGCAGCGCTCGCGTCGGCAGGCATTTCAGATATTCGACGACATGCGGCTCGACCCCGGAATTGCGGATGAGCGCCAGCGTGTTGCGCGAGGTTCCGCAACCGGGATTATGATAGATGACGATGGTGGTCATGGTCCCGTCCTTGAGCAGCCGGAGAGTTCGGCAAGCAGCGGCTCGCACAGGTCTGCGCGGCCCTGGCAGCAATCCTTGGCGAGGAAGAGCATCAGATCGCGTAAAGCCGCGACATTGGCGCGCTGGATCTGTTGGCGCCCCCGCTTTTCCGAGATCACCAGTCCGGCCTTCGCCATGACCGCCAGATGGGTCGAGAAGGTGCTCTGCGTCAGCCCGCTCGCCTCGACAAGTTGCCCCGTCGAAAGGCCCTCCGGCTCATGCCGCACGAGCAACTGGAAGGTCGCCAGCCGGGTCGGGTGGGAGAGGGCCGCTAGAATGCCGAGGGCGTTATTGGTGTTCATCTATCGGAAATATCCGATAGGATGGGCGCGCGTCAATATCGAACGGGAAAACCCGATGCTATTTTCGGACAACGAACGGCGGCCGCCGCCGAACGCCTGGAATCTAAAGCGGAAGCAACGTCCGGCTTCGCTCTAGAGATTGAAATTTAGGAGAAAAGTGGTGGACGCACTTGGGCTCGAACCAAGGACCCGCTGATTAAGAGTCAGCTGCTCTACCAACTGAGCTATGCGTCCACTTCGGCGGCTCGTTGATCGTTTGATCAACATCCCGTCGGGAGGTGGGCCGTTAACATGGTGTTTTGAGGATGCCAACAAAAAATCCGAGGTGTGGCGAAAAAAGATGCTGCTTTGCGAGAAAACCGCGTGCGGCTCAGTCGGTGTCGCGGGGGCCGGGGCCGACGGGGGCATCGATGTCGCCATCCTCGCTTGTATTGGCGCCGTCTTCGCTCGCGGTCTGCGCCGGGCTGGGGGGAGTCGGAGCGGCCGGGGAGGCCGCATTGCCGGGCTCCGGCATCAGGGGGGCAGACTCAAGGCCGCGCGCAATGCGGAAGGCGTTGAGCTGGCGCTCCATGCGGATCTGCGGCGTGCCGCCCCAGGTCGCTTCGAAGCGCTGCAGCTTCTCCATCGCCTTGGCGGGATCGTAGAGATAGGTGATGCAATCGCCCGAGATCATCGGCGCGTCCTGCACCCGGTCCATGTGGCCGCCATGTTCGATGATCGTGGCGATGGCGTAGCGCGGATTATCATGTGGCGCGAAGCCCTGGAACAGGGCGTGATCGCGCAGGCGGAAGGGCTGGCTTGCCGCGCGCTGGCCGCGGGTGCTGATCGCCCCGACCTGCGCCGTGCCGGTCTTGGCGGCGAGCATCACGCCGGGAACATCCAGCCGCGCTGCACGGCCGGTGCCGCCGCCGTTGACCACATCCTTCATGGCATTGCGGATGACCGTAAGATGCTCGAGCGACACGCCCAGCGGCTCGCCCTGATGGCGCTTGCCGTCGACGATGAAGTGCGGATCGAGATCGAGCCCGGTGGCGAGGCGCGCGGCCATCACGCACATCTGCGTCGGGTTCACCAGCATATAGCCCTGGCCGATGGTCGCGTTGACCGTGTCATAGGTCTGCCAGGGCTGGTTGTATTTCTTCATCTTCCAGGCCGGGTCCGGCACGGTACCATAGCTCTGGTTGGGGAAGGGCAGGTCGAAGCGCTGGCCGAGACCCAGGCGCCGCGCCATCATGGCGATGGCGTCCATGCCGATCTTCTGGGCGAAGTAATAGAAATAGATGTTGCAGCTCTGCTCGATGGCGCGGTGCATGTTCGTCGTGCCGTGGCCGCGGCGCGCATGGCAGTGGAACAGGCGATTGCCCACCCGCAGCGCCCCGGTGCAGTTCACCGTCGCCTCGGCCGGCAGTCCGGCTTCGAGGAAGGAGAGGGCTATCATCGGCTTGACGGTCGATCCGGGTGGGTACAGCCCGCCCAGTGTCTTGTTGCGCAGCGGCACATGGTCGTCTTGCGAGAGCATCTGCCATTCGTGATGCGAAATGCCCTCGGAGAAGCTGTTGGGGTCGAAGCTCGGCATCGAGGTCGAGCAGAGAATGTCCCCGGTTTGGCAATCCATGATCACTACGGCGCCGCTCTGCGTGCCCAACCGGCGGCCGGCGAATTCCTGCAGGCCGGCATCGATGGTCAGCTTGATCGAGCGGCCGGGCGTATCGGGCCGGGTTTCGAGGTCGCGCACCATCGCCCCGCGCGCCGTCACTTCCACGCGGCGGGCGCCGGGCTTGCCGGTAAGAACCGAATTGAGCGACTTCTCCAGCCCCTGCTTGCCGAGCTTGAAGCCCGGCGTGATCAGCAAGGGGTCGCGCGATGCATTATATTCCTCGGCTGACGGCGTGCCGACATAACCGAGCAAATGGCCGACTGGCGGGCCGGCGGGATAATAACGTGAAAAGCCTTGCGAGGGCACGACGCCGGGAAAATCGGGGAGCCGCACCGAGAGCGCCGCATATTGCTCGTAGCTCAGGTCGTCGGCCACCTGCACGGGCTGATAGCCCGCCGCGCGGTCGAGATGCTCGTTGATGCGGTCCACATCATTGGGCGTCAGGGCCAGCAGCGTGGCCAACTCGCGCACCACCCGCTCCCGGTCGCGCAGGCGATCGGGAATGATGTCGACGCGGAAATTGGTGCGGTTGGAGGCCAGCGCCTGTCCGCGCCGGTCCAAAATCCACCCCCGCCGGGGCGGGGTGATCGTCAGATTGATGCGATTGCTGTCGGAGAGGAGCTGGTACTTCTCATTTTCGGCAATCGCGATCCACCCCATGCGTCCCACCAGTAGGCCGCCCACGGCCAGTTGCGCCCCACCGAGCACGAAGGTGCGGCGGTTGAAGCTGTAGGCCTGGCTGGCGGGGGTGACGACTTTGTTGGGAAACAGGATCTTGCGGAAGGAAATCACGGAAGCCGCCATTTGTCCAACGCGGCACAGATGCGCACGATGAAGGGGAACAAGGCGACACTATAGAGGAACTGCGGGAGGATTTGAATGATTTCCCCGCCATGGCCGGAGAGATGCACGGCAAGCCAGCCACCGGCCAGCGCAAAGCCGATGGCCAGCGAGCCGAGCAGCCAGCCATGCCAGTAATCGCGCCACAGGTTCCGCTGCCCCTCAAAGTCGAAGGCGAGCAGCACGATCGTCCACAGAAATACGGCGCTGCCGACGGGTTGCCCGTTCATCAGATCATCGACCAGCCCCAGCGGCACGCCGATCCACAGCGGCCAGATGTCCGGACGCAGCACCCGCCAGGCGATCAGCATCATCAGGCCGAACGGCGGGAGCAGGGGGGTTTGCGCGATGACCGGCATGAGCGGCGCCAGCATCGAGCCGAGAATGACGGACGCAACCGGCACGCCGCGCAGGTGCAGCCAGGTCCGCTTGCGGCCGATCCGGTTGCTGTAGCGGCTGTTCATGGCGCGGCGGGCGGCTGCGCGGCATTGCCGGCCCGCTCGGCTTCTTCCGGGCGGAAGGGGGCCTGCACGACGACCAGCTCCACGCGCGAGGGGTTGGCGAGGGGAATGGCAATGGCCTTCTCGCCTTCGCGCCGCGCGACGATCGCCACGGGAATATTAGAGCGATACAGGCCGCCAATGCCGGACGTGACCAGCACATCACCGGGCTTGAAGGGATTGCGCTCGGCATTGAGCGCGCGGATCTCGACCGTGCCGTCACCCCGGCCGGAGCTGATGCCCGGAATATTGTCGCTCGTGCGCCGCACCGGCACGATATTGCCTTCATCGATGAGCAGCAGCACGTCGGCGGTGTTCGGCCCGGCACGCAACACGCGGCCAACCAGGCCCTCCGGCGCGCGCACGGGCATGCCCGCGCTCACGCCCTCGCTGCGGCCCATGTCGAGACGCGCCAGGCGGGCCGCGCTGGCCGGCGTCGAGGAAATCAGATGACCGGCAGCGACCACGCCCTGATCGGTTTCGGTCAGCTTGAGCAGATCGCGCAGGCGGATATTCTCCTGGCGGATCGCTTCGGCCTCGATGAGGCGGGTGCGGTTCGCTTCTACCTGCCGGCGCAGGGCGGCGTTCTGCGAGCCGGCATTGATATAGGCGGCAAACTCTTCCTCGATATTGCCGACGCCGACGACGACCGAGCGCAGATTGCTGGAGATGGGGCGCGTGACTTCCGCCGCCGCCGACCGCAGGCCAGCAAAGCCAGCGGGATCGGCAATGGAGACGATCAGCATCAGCAGGCCAGCGACCGCGCCGAGCAGCGCGATCACATAGCTGGCGAACAGTCCATATTGCGCTTTCCGGTTGAAGCCGGGGCGCCTGTTGCCGGGTGGCGCCATGCGAACAACCTCGGGCTTAGGCGGTCTGGAGCACGCCGCGGAAGACCGGGTCCTCCATCGCGCGCCCCGTGCCGATGGCGACGCAGGTCAGCGGGTCTTCCGCAACGGTGACGGGAAGCCCGGTCTCGTCGCGCAGTTCCTCGTCCAGCCCCTTGAGCAGGGCGCCGCCGCCGGTGAGGACGATGCCCTGATCGACGATGTCGGCGGCCAGCTCCGGCGCGGTGTTTTCGAGCGCGATGCGCACGCCTTCCACGATGGTGCCAATGGGCTCGGCCAGCGCATCGGCGATCTGGCCCTGATTGATCGCGATTTCCTTCGGCACGCCGTTCACGAGGTCGCGACCCTTGATGTGGATCGTCGCGCCCACGCCGTCGGCCGGCTTCTGGGCGATGCCATATTCCTTCTTGATCCGCTCGGCCGTTGCCTCGCCGATCAGCAGATTGTGGTGGCGACGGACATAGGAGACGATGGCTTCGTCCATTTTGTCGCCGCCCACGCGCACGCTGGTGGTATAGGCAAGGCCGCGCAGCGAGAGCACGGCGACCTCGGTCGTGCCGCCGCCAATGTCAACGACCATTGAGCCGATGGGCTCGGTGACCGGCATATCGGCGCCGATCGCAGCGGCCATTGGCTCCTCGATCAGGAAGACCTGGCTCGCGCCGGCGTTGCTCGCGGCGTCACGGATCGCGCGGCGCTCGACGCTGGTCGAGCCGGACGGCACGCAGATCACAATCTCGGGGAAGCGGGGGAAGCGGCGGTGGCCATGGACCTTGCTGATGAACCATTTGATCATCTGCTCGGCAATGTCGATGTCGGCGATCACGCCGTCGCGCAGCGGGCGGATGGCCTCGATGGATTCCGGCGTCTTGCCCATCATCAGCTTGGCGTCTTCGCCGACGGCCTTGACGCGCTTCACGCCGTTGATCGTCTCCACCGCAACCACGGATGGTTCATTGAGGACAATGCCGTGACCGCGCACATAGACCACCGTGTTGGCCGTGCCGAGGTCGATCGCCATGTCCCTGGAAGTGAACTTGAACCAATTGGAGAAGAACGCCATTGACTGTCCTGTTCATGCCGGTCGCGCCGGTGAGGACGCGGCTTTCAGATGCTCCGGGGAATGCCCGCCCTGCCGACTCCAGCCACCGGAAAAAGGGGTGGCTTTCGCTCGCGTAGGAGGCTCGCTTGGTCTAGTCGCAATCCAATGTCAATACGCCGCCTCCCCGAGTCCCTTGTTAATCGAATTGCCGCCGGAGAGGTGGTCGAGCGCCCTGCGAGCGCGCTCAAGGAGTTGCTGGAAAACGCGCTGGATGCGCAGGCCCGCTCCGTTGCGATCTCGCTGCAGCAGGGCGGCCTCGGTGGCCTGAGCGTCACCGATGATGGCCATGGCATGAGCCGCGACGATCTGCCCCTCGCGCTGGAGCGCCACGCTACATCCAAGCTGCCGGACGAGGCCATTGAGGCGGTCAGGACGCTCGGTTTTCGGGGTGAGGCGCTGCCCTCGATCGGCAGCGTCTCGCGCCTCAGCATCGCCAGCCGCCAGCGCGATGCGGATGGCTGGCGCCTGGTGTGCGACAATGGCGTGCTGGCCACCGCTGCCCCCTGCGCGATGGCGCCCGGCACGCGGGTGGAGATGGATGGGCTGTTCGAGCGCGTTCCGGCGCGCCGCAAGTTCCTGCGCTCGGCCCGGTCTGAATATGCCGCCTGCCTCGACATCGTTCGGCGCCTCGCCATGGCGCGCAACGATGTCGCCTTCGTGCTGGAGCATGACGGACGCCGGGTGTTCTCGCTGCCGGGCGGGCAGACCCGCGAGGATCGCGTCGCCCAGCTCATCGATCGCGAGCTGGCCGACAATCACGTCATTGTCTCGCTGGAACGGGAGGCGGTGACGATCAGCGGCGTCGCCTCGCTGCCCACCTATCATCGTGGCTCGGCCGATCATCAATATCTCTTCGTCAACGGCCGCCCGGTGCGCGACCGCCTGCTGGTGGGCGCTGTGCGTGGCGCCTATGCCGATTTCATTGCGCGGGACCGGCATCCGGTGCTGGCCTTGTTCCTCAATGTGCCGATGCCGGACGTCGACGTGAACGTACACCCCGCCAAGACCGAAGTGCGCTTCCGCGATCCCGCCTTCATGCGCGGGATGATCGTCAGCGGCCTGCGCCGCGCGCTCGATGATGCCGGCATGCGCGTCGCCAACCGGCCCGAGGCCAGCGCTGCCGATCTGTGGCAGCGCGAAGAAGCGCAGGCAGCCGAGGCTCCCACAACTTGGCGGGCGCCGTCATCCGGCGGTGCTTATGGCGCCGCGCCGCTGTTCGCGGACCGCCAAGCCCGTTTCACCGGTTTCACACCGTCTGGCCGGGCGGAAGCGCCGGTTGCGCAGCCACAGGCCGAGCATCGCGAGTTTCCGTTGGGTGTGGCGCGCGGGCAGGTGGCGCGGACTTACATCGTCGCAGAAGCCGAGGATGGGCTGGTGCTGGTCGATCAGCATGCCGCGCACGAACGCCTCGTGTTGGAGCGGATGCGGCGGGCTTTGGCCGACGGCGCGGTCGCGCGGCAGGCGCTGCTGTTGCCGGAAGTGGTCGAGCTGGATGAGCCGGCCTGCGACCGGATCGAGGCGCGCGCCGCCGAGTTGGCCGAACTCGGGCTGGAGGTCGAGCGCTTCGGCCCGGCGGCGATCCTCGTCCGCGCCGCACCGGCCCTGCTGGGCACCAGCGACGTGCCCGGCCTCGTTCGCGATCTCGCCGATGATCTGGCTGCGCTGGGCGATGCCGCCTCGCTCAAGGCCCGGCTCGATCTTGTTGCGGCGACCATGGCCTGCCACGGCTCGGTGCGGGCAGGGCGGGTGCTCTCCGTGGCGGAAATGAACGCGCTGCTTCGCGAGATGGAGGTCACGCCCCACAGCGGGCAATGCAACCATGGCCGGCCGACCTGGATCAAGCTGGCGCATGGCGACATCGAGAAGCTGTTCGGCCGGCATTAAGCCGGCGCGGCTTGTTCGCGCTGCTTATTCGCTCTTGCCGGCCGGGATGAACTCTCGCCGGAACACCGCCGAACGGATGTTGGTGAAGACGTCGCCCACATATTCATACAGCGCGAAACTGTTGATGTGGATGCGGTCGCCCTTCTTGAGCGGGCCGGAGGTGAAATCGGGTGCATCGACCGTGGCAAGAAACTCCGATTCCAGCTCGGCGACCAGCCGCTTGCCATCGGTGAAGACATTGCGAACCTGAATGATGCGCCGCGTCTGCTGGTTCACCTTCTTGTAGAAGGCGACGATGGCATCGTGCCCGATCAGCTCCGTGCCATTGCCGATGACCAGATGCACATCAGGCGCGTAATTCTTTACCAGTGCGGGCCAGTCCTGCGCGTTGAACGAGGCGATATAGGCCCGGAAGCGATCTTCCTGTGTCATGCGCTGCGCCCCTTCTGCGGACTGAACCGGGCCGAGCGGACCCGCGTGAACCGGCCATCCTTGATGTCGTACATGACGAAGTTGACGCTTGAGCGCGTGTCGCCCGCCTTGAGCGCGCCGGTCGGCATGTCCGGCCAGTCGGTGTGCGCGACCAGCGTCGTGCGGAGCACCGCGAGGATATGCGCGCCGGAGGGATCGCCCACATAGGTCAGCAGATCGACCTTCTCGTGCAGATGCTTGCGCACACCGCGATAGAAATCGATCACCGCCTGTCGGCCGGTTACCTGCGCGGCCTGGCCGAAGAACTGCACGTCATCGGCATAATAAGCGCTGAACACCGCTTCGTCGGCGCGGTTGAACGCGGCCAGATACGCCTCGAACCAGGGCTGCGACGGCACGGTGCCCTCCTGCGTTGCGGCCCTTGCAAGCGCGCTGGTGCTGCCAATGCCGAGCGCTGCTGCGCCGGCGATGAACGTGCGCCGCGATGGTGCGAGCGCTACCGGCACAGCCTTGTCATCCTTCATGATCCTCTCCTTGCCGCCCCCATGGCCGACGCGCACAGGGTGCAGCAAGGATGTTGAGAGATCAATACATCTTGTGCAGCATTTGTCGCATCAGGCCTGCGGGCGGCGACGATGGAGCACGACGGAGACGAGGCTGAGCACTTCCTGATCGTCCTGATTGAGCAGGCGGGTGCGCCATTTGAGGATGCCCGTCTCCGGCCGGCTGCGCGATTCCAGCTTCTCGACCAGTTCGCTCGATCCGCGCAGCACGTCTCCGGGGAAAACCGGCCGGCGCCAGCGCAGTTCGTCCAGACCCATCGCGCCCAGCGCATTGGCCTGCCACCCGCCGCTATTCTGTCGCGCCCGCACCATCGCGCCCATCATCATCGCGCAGGTCTGCCAGCCGCTCGCCGCGAGGCGACCGAAATGGGTCTTTGCGGCCGCTTCTTCATCGAGGTGGAAGGGCTGCGGATCATAGCGCTCGGCAAAGGCGATCACTTCATCGCGATCCACTTCGAACGGGCCGAAATGCTCGGTGAGGCCGAGCTCCAGGTCTTCCCAATAATAGTCCATGTCTGTGCCTTCGGTTCAAGGATCGGATGGCCGTTTGCCTAAGCGGCGAGGGCAAGAAGGGCAAGCTGCGCTCATACGGCTTGAATAGAGGGCGAATATGTAACATGATATGTTGCATGAGTCGCAACAGCAGCAAATTATCCGGCGTCCTCCACGTCCTCCTCCACATGGCGGAGCAGCAGCGCCCGGTTACATCAGAGATGCTGGCCAGGATCATGCAGACCAATCCGGTGGTGATCCGCCGGGTCATGGCTGGCTTGCGGGACGCCGGTTATGTGCGCTCGGAAAAGGGCCATGGCGGGGGCTGGTCCATCGCCTGCGATCCGGCGGTGGTCACACTGCTCGATATTTATCGGGCCATCGGGGCGCCGCCGCTCTTCGCCATCGGCAATCGCAGCGACAATCCCGGCTGCGCGGTCGAGCGGGCGGTCAACGCTGGGCTCGATGCACCGCTGCGGCAGGCCGAGACGCTGCTGCTCGACTCCTACGCCACCGTAACGCTCGCCAGTCTCAGCGCCGGCTTCCACCGTATCTTGCCGTCCGATTACGGCGCCCAACACAGGACCGAACATCCATGACCACGCACGACACCGCACCGGACGAGACAGTGGACCCGGACATGTTCATCAAGGCCTTCGACGATCCGGCGGCCACGGCGCGCTACTGGGACGGCCCGCGCCGCTTCGTGCCGGGGCTGGATGCGCTGCACCGGATGACCGGACTGCTGCTTGCCGAGCGCGCCCCATCGGAGGCTAGGGTGCTCGTGCTCGGCGCGGGCGGCGGCATGGAATTGAAGGCGCTCGCGGAGGCACAACCAAATTGGCGCTTCGTGGGCGTGGACCCGGCCGGCGAAATGCTGAAACTGGCTGAACGGCAGCTCGGTCCGCTGATGGAGCGCGTCGAACTTGTGAAGGGCCTGATCGATGACGCGCCGGACGGGCCATTCGATGCGGCAGTCTGCCTCCTGACCCTTCATTTTCTCGATCCCACCGAGCGGGCGCGCACCGTGCAGCAGATCCACCGCCGCCTGCGCGCAGGCGCGCCCTTCGTCGCGGCCCATAGCAGCTTCCCGCAGGATGCCGAGACCCGCAATGTCTGGCTGGACCGCTATGCCGCTTACCCCAAGGCGATGGGCGCGGAGCCGGCGGACACCGCCAAGGCCCGCGCCGCCGTCGCCGCCAGCCTCCACTGCCTCTCGCCTGACGAAGACGAAGCAATCTTGAGAGCCGGCGGCTTTGCGGACGTGGCGCTGTTCTACGCCGCCTTCACATGGCGGGGCTGGATCGGCCACGCGTGAAGGGCTACTTTTAGCCCCTCCTGTTGAGCTTCGCTCGCCTGCGGCTCAGAGAAGGGGTTGGGGTGGCGCAGCAACCTCGCGGCTCATCACTGACTGTGCGATGCTCGCTCATCGCGACCACCCCCGCCTCCTCCTAGCAGGAGGAGGAGGGGAGGCTGTCAGCGCCCCAAGGAAAGCCGCGCGAACAGCGTGTAGCCCCAGGGATTATCCCCATAGACCGCATCCAGCGCCGCCGGCTTGGCGTAGAGATTGACGCTACCGCCAAGCGCAAGGTGGACCGGGCCGTCACCGATCGGGGTGTTCCACGCATAGCCAGCCTGCATCTTGGTGATGCGGAACGGCACGTCGTGGAGCGGATCGTCATGATCGGGGATCAGCTCATCATTGGCGACATTCTCGACCCGGCCGAACAGGCTGTGTCGCGGCGTCAGATCGTAATTGATCTCGCCGAGCCAGGCGGTCAGCGTATCGCCGGGGTCGCGGTTCTTGGCGGAGAACGCCGCAGTGGCCGAGAGGGCGCCGTCTGCATAATGGACGCTCGCCGTGGTGCGATGCTCGTTCTGGTCGCCATGCAGCGTCTCGGGATTTTTGAGGAAGCCATGGCTGACCTGCGCGGCCCAGTTGGTCGTCGGCGTCCAGCTCAGCCGCACCGACCAGCTATCGAGCTTGGGCGTCTCGATCCCCCAGCGCTCCTCATCCGGCTCACGCCCCCGGAACGCCGAGCCTTCGAGCTGCCATTGCGGTGAGGAGACGCCCGCAGTCACCACGCCATAAGTGATATGGGTGGAATCGAACCAGTGGTGCGTGATCGGCGGCTCGGGATTATAGTGCGCGCTCGCCCGGTGCATGAAGGCCGATGGCCCCAGCGCCGGCTCGCCGACCGGTCCGCCATAGAGGAAGACGCTTGTGCCGGGCGCGATGTCCACGTCCACCCGCGCGGCCAGCTCCATGAACAGATCGTGCGGATGCTGGCGGTCGACCAGCGCCGCGCCGCCCGCCGTCTCGCCCGTGGCAAAGAGATTGGGGTAGCCCCGCGCTGACATGGTAGGCTCAAGGCTGAGCATCGAGCGGAGCGTAAGCCGCGCACCGCCCAGTTCCCGCTCCGCCGCCAGCATCAGAATCGAGGTGGCGTAGACCAGATCGTCGCCGCGCGGCCCCTTGTGATCGGTGTAGTTGAGCTGGATGTTGCCGTGCGCCATCAACATCCAGTCGCCGCTCATCGCATGAAGGCCGCGCATCGGGGCTTGTGCGGCCGGGAGCCGCGCCGTGCCGGAGCCATCGACATAAGGTTGGGCGGTGTCGGAGGGGTGGACGTGGTTCGGCGCCGAGGCGAGCGCTTCGGCATTGTGGCGGGCGTGGTCCATCCCAGAATGATCCATGCCAGAGTGGTTCATGCCGGCATGAACCATCGCGCCATGATCCATGGTCGAATGGTCCATCGTCTCGCCGGCATTTTCGGCGGGCGGTGTCAGCGGGCTGGCGCTCTGGTGTCCGGCATGGTCATGCCCGGCCATCGGCGCCTGCGCGAAGAGGGCAACGGGCGAGGCCGCCGCGAGCAGGCTCGCAGCCACGTTCAATCGAAAACTCATGATATAAAAGTCCTGTCTGAAGCTGTTTGGGAAAAGCGTTCAGAGGACCTGTCGGGGAGGAGGGGTATCGGGCGAGCCCAGCCAGTCGGTCAGGCGGGCAGGGTTGGGGGACCAGTTCGCCTTGCCGGGCAGCAAGGACAGTCGATCGACCGGCCGATAGGCCCGACTGTCGATCGGCGCGACGCAGCCGATGCAATCATGATGCGCCACCGCCGGTTTGGAGCCATCCGGCACAGACGGCGCATGGCCGCTATGGGCAGCGTGATCGCCATGCAGCCCGGCAATCTCGGCGCTCGCATGGTGCGCGACGCCCGTCCCCTCGCTCCCCGGCGCGCATGCGCTGGCCTGCATCGCCGGCAAGGCCAGCAGCAGCGTCAGCAGCGCGCAGAGGAGTCGGCGGGGGAACGACATGATGGCGAGGTTATCGCACCGATCTAGCTGTGAAGGAAGTGCATCACGTCGCCGTCCTGCACCACATAGGCCTTGCCCTCGGCGCGCAGCTTGCCGGCCTCGCGCGCCTTCGCCTCGCCGCCAAGCGAGATGAAATCGTCGAAGGCAACGGTTTCGGCGCGGATGAAGCCCTTCTGGAAATCGCTGTGGATTTCGCCCGCTGCTTCCGGTGCGCTGGCGCCGCGATGGACCGTCCAGGCACGCGCTTCCTTGGGACCGACGGTGAAGAAGGTGATGAGGTGCAGCAGATCGTAGCCGGCACGGATCACGCGCGCGAGGCCGGCTTCCTCGAGGCCCATTGCTTCCAGAAACTCGGCGCGATCCTCGATCGGCATCGTCACCAGATCGGCCTCGATCGCGGCGGAGACCACCACGGCCTGCGCGCCCTCGGCCTTGGCCTTCTCGAACACGCGGGCGCTGAAGGCATTGCCTTCCGCTGCGCTCTCTTCCTCGACATTGCACACATAGAGCACGGGCTTGGAGGTCAGCAGCTGCGCCTGCTGGAAGATGCGCGCTTCCTCCTCGTCATTGATCTCGACGAGCCGCGCGGGCTTGCCCTCGCGCAGCAGATCGAGCGCGCGGCCGAGCACGGCGGCGGCAATCTTGGCTTCCTTGTCGCCGCCGGTCGCCTTTTTGGAGAAGGCCGGAACGCGCTTTTCGAGGCTTTCAAGGTCGGAGAGCATCAGCTCGGTCTCGACCGTCTCGGCATCGGCAATGGGATCGACGCGATTGTCGACATGCTGGATGTCGTCATTCTCGAAGCAGCGCAGCACATGCACGATGGCGTCCACTTCGCGGATGTTGCCGAGGAACTGGTTGCCCAGGCCCTCGCCCTTGGAGGCCCCGCGCACCAGCCCCGCGATATCCACAAAGGCCAGCTGGGTCGGGATGATCTTCTGGCTGCCGGCAATGGCCGCGAGCTTGTCAAGCCGCACATCCGGCACCGACACCTGGCCGACATTCGGCTCGATGGTGCAGAAGGGATAATTGGCAGCCTGCGCGGCCTGCGTCTCGGTCAGCGCATTGAAGAGAGTCGACTTGCCGACATTGGGCAGGCCGACGATCCCGCATTTGAAACCCATGGAAATCTGTCCGTTCGATCTGGAAGCACGTGATGTGGCCCCTTAGCGCCCTGTCGCTGCCATGGCCAGCCGTCTCGACCGAAGCGCCCAACAAGAAACCGCCGCGCCGGGGTGGGCGCGGCGGTCGTGCATTGTCGGATCGTGAACCGGTCAGGCGCCGACGGGCTTGCCGTCCGTCCGGGTGATGACGACGGTCGAGGAGCGGGGCTGCTCCCCCGCGATCGGCCAGTTGCCGGTCGGGTGCTGGATGTTCACGAAGAAGGTCTTGAGATCCGGCGTATAGGCAAGGCCGGTAATCTCGCAGCCCGTCGGGCCGACGAGGAAGCGTTTGCTCTTCTTGCTCGTCTGGTCGATGTAGAACATCGCATTGTGGCCCACGACCTGCTCGATGGTGACGCCGCTCGCGCCCGATGTGCCCGGCACGCTATGGTCGGTCTGCACCCACAGGCGGCCCTGCGGATCGATGCGGATGCCATCCGGGCTGGAGAAGGTGTCGCCATTGATATTGCCGACCAGATTGGTGCCGCCGGCGGCATAACCGGGGTCGCCGGCCAGCAGGAACAGTTCCCAGGTGAAGCCGGTAGCCAGCGGAGAATCGCCACTCTCGCGGAACTTAAGGATATGGCCGTGGCGGTTGGTGACGCGCGGGTTCGCCGCATCCGTCACCTTGCGGCCGCTGTTGTTGGTCAGCGTCACGAAGATCGCCTTGCCATCGGGCGAGACCGTGATCCACTCCGGCCGATCCATCACGGTGCCACCAGCAACGCGCGCGGCCGAGGCGCAGTTGATCAGCACGTCGGCCTGGCTGTTGAAGCTCACCGGTGTCGGCGCAGGGGCCGTCGTGAACTGACTGACATCGCCGGGATCGGACGCATTGGCGACGAGGCCATTCTGACCCTGCACCAGCGCCTTCCATTCGCCGGAACCATCGGCGTTGAACTTGGCGACATACAGCGTGCCATAGTCGAGCAGGTTGCTGTTCGCCGCCCGGTTGGTGGTGCTGTAGGCCTGATCCGGCACGAACTTGTAGATGCAGCCCGGCGTCGAATCGTCGCCCATGTAGAAAGCCACGCGGCGATCGCTGTTGGTGAGGTGCGCGACATTCTCATGGCTGAACCGACCCATGGCAGTCCGCTTGGTCGCCGGAGCCAGCTCCTGCAACGGGTCGATCTCGACCACCCAGCCATAGTCCCGCTCGGGGCGCGTGGGGTCGAGATAATTGTCCGTCGTTTCCTCGCAGGTGAGGTAGGTGCCCCACGGCGTGCGGCCGCTCGAACAATTGTTGAGCATGCCCTTGATCGTGCCGGAGAGCAGCCCGGCGGCCGGCCCACCCGCGCGGTAATTGGAGTTGCCGGTATAGCGCTTGTTATATTGCGAGCCGGCCTTCACCGCCCAGTTGCCATCGCTGCCCTTGGCGACTTCCACCACCCCGATGCCCACAGCCGAGAGGGCGAGCGCCTTCTGGTCGGCGGTGGCGGTAGCGGCATCGTAATTGCCGTTCATCAGAATGTTGAAATCGGGATATTCAAAGTTAATCGCCAGCAGGCCACCCTTGTTGGGATCGACGCCCGACAGCTCGAAATATTCCATGCCATCATGGTTGCCGCCGGCCCATTTCTCGGCCGTGGCAGGCGTCGGGAAGCTGCCGGCATAGCCGCTCACGCCGGCCTCGATCGCGTCGCCCGCCTTCAGCAGGACCTTCACGTCATAGCCCGCCGGCACCGTCACCTTGTCATCCTGGTTGGCGGCGACGGAGGTGAACTCGATGGCGTAGCTGACCGCCGGGGTGGGCGTTGGGGTCGGCGTCGGCGTGGGTGTCGGCGTGGGATTGGGAATGGTCACCATCCCGTCCTTGTCCTCCCCGCAGGCCGAGAGCATCGCCGCGACCGGGAAGATCGACAGGCCGAACAGCCCGTTCTTGATGATCGTGCGGCGCGAGGGATTGGCCTCGACAATGCCTTCCAGACTGTTGGGATTGGCCTCGTCAGACATCGCGGTCCGGTAGGGCGCGCGGGCTTCGTCGGTAAGATGTGACATGATTTCCCCTGATTTGGTTCCGCCACGGCTCGCGGAAGGTGCATTCGCCGCTCAGGCGTGGCCTGATCGCAGAGGCGCATGACATGATGATTGCGAGGCGATGGCACGGGGATGAAGACTGCAAGTCAGTTCTGTGACTTAGGTGAGGTGAGGGATGGGGCTGAAAGGGAGGCACAAAGCTCGGAGCTACAAAACTTCGTCATTCCCGCGCATGCGGGAATGACGAAGGACCGAGCGGCACGGGCAATTCAGGTGGAGGTGACGTCCGGTTTGAGAAAACGTTCAGGGAGGTCTGCACAGCTGATTTGGCGTGGAAAGCGGATGTGAGACGTGCAAGCATCAGCCATGCGTGTCCACATCCTCATCCTATTGCTGCTATCCGCCTGTTCGCAACCCAAAGAGCAAGCGCGAGCGTGCACGCCGCCACTGGCATCGTGGGGGCAACCCCACCCGCACCTTGGGCCGGGCACCCTTGAGATGTCGATCGCTGTGGATCATAACGGAGCAACATATCTTAACGGTAAGCGCTTGAGCCCAAACGCTCTTGCGGAGCAATTGAAAATGATCGGCGCGCTAGAGAACCCCGAACCAGCGGTCGTCCTTGAGACCGAAATGGGAGCCCCCTGCGACACAATTGATCAGGTTCGCTCCCTAATGGATGCGCAGCTCCATTGCAGCAAAGAAGGGCATTGCGATGAAGGTGTCCGGGCGGTCTGGAGCCATCTTCCTTACACTGGACAAGGAGTTCCGTAGGCGCGCCAACGTCTACGGTGTCGTTTGTGGCCGGACTTGCGGCTTTCGCAAAAAATGGGGGTGATAATAGCCCCATGACCGTTTTAGATCGCGTACAGCAGATGAGCGAACAGAGAATTTGGTGTGGTTAGTTGCCATTGATCAAACCAGGGGGCTTTGGTGAGCCGTCCAGTTTCCGTAAGCCGGTCGCTATTTCTATTGCGACCTTTTCTGCGGAAGGTTGCCAGCCGTCTGCTTCGAGCGCGCCCACACAGCCCCAGCAATCGCCCCCACAATTCGCCGACAACGGATCAGCGTCGACGCCGAGTAATCGTTGGCAAGTTTGGCACCGACTTTCCATTGTAGGCTTTCTAGGCAAGTACGCTGTTAATCTGCCGACAAACTTGAATGACTGCAACTCGTCGTGTCCGGACACTCCGCTTTGCGAGTCAAAGTTCGGATGACAGCCATGGTCGCTTTGGAGCACTGACGACGGATTGGCGAACAGTGAGTTTGGCCTAGTAAGGAGACAATCGACTTGACGATAGAGGTCGTCAGCGGAATGTTCGCTTGATGACGGACAAACGACGCTTGACGGCCAGAGCCTTCGGATTGAGTGTTTTGGTCGGTGCTTTTGCGGGGATGTCTTTGCAATCGCTAGTCTTATTGCTGCTCCAGCCCGCCTTGATTTCTTTCTCTGAATTGTGGGCAATCCCAGTTATCCTCTTCGGCTACGGGCTTTTCGCTGTACCTTTCGTGGCATTAGGTTTGCTCATTTTTGGTTTACCGGCCACTTGGCTCTTTTCTTATAAAGCGGGAAGTTGGTGGCTCTGTATAGTCGCTGTCATTTGGGGTGCTGTAGCAGGCAAGCTCACGTTTTACGCTATCGACCAGCTCATCTTCCTCGGATTTTACCGTCTCGGCGAACTCGCGTGGGTAGACCTTGGCGTGTTGTATGGCGTACCTACAGCTCTTGCTTGGTGGGCCTTGCAGAGAGGCGAGCTTGCACACCGTTACGGCGACAAAGTTGTCGTGTCCGGAATATCTGCATCGCTACGACAATGCAGGATAGCCGACACTGCCGAAAGCAGCCAGCTTGTGCCCGCACCCTAGCAGGCGACTCATCTCTTCACCGTGGCAGCGCAGTGGGTTAGGGGTAAGGCGATGCTTGCGATCCGCTCTTCCATGCCGCGGGCCTTGCCGGGGCGCTCTTTCTGGCTCGCTTTGCTTGTCGTGCCGGCCCTCGCCGGGTGCGCCGGCAGCACCAAGTTCCGTCCGGTCAGCGATACGCCGGTGCGCCTTGGCCCGCCTTATGTGGTGCGCGGCGTCACCTACACGCCCACCGATGATCGCACGCTGGACATGTTGGGCGATGCGAGCTGGTACGGCGGCGAGTCCGGCAATCAGACCGCCAATGGCGAGCGCTTTGTAAAGCACGGCATTTCCGCCGCGCACACCACCTTGCCGCTGCCCAGCTATGTCGAGGTGACGGCGCTGGACACGGGCCGGACGATCCTGGTGCGCGTCAACGATCGCGGGCCGTTCGCCCGCAACCGGATCATCGACCTGTCGCAAGGGGCGGCAGAACTGCTCGGGATCAGGCAGCAGGGCACGGTGCAGGTGCGGGTGCGCCGGGTCGATCCGCCCGAGGCCGATCGGGCGCGGCTGCGGGCGGGAAAACCGGCCATGGCCCGGCCGGACGTGCCGCAACAGACGCTGGCGTCTTGGCGTGCCCGTCTCGCTGCCTATCGCGCCGCGCAGGCGCAGAATGGCGGCAGCCGGTAATGGCGCCCGCGCCAGCTATCAGTCCTGCAGGCGGCGCGCGACCTCGTTCATGAAGCGCACATCGTCGCCCGCCGCCAGCCATTCCGCCTCGCGGGACATGGCGCCGAGCAAGTCGGCCAGCGGATCGATCTCGATCTTGGCATAATTGCCGAGCACATGGCCGGTCACGCGGTCCTTGTCGCCGGGATGGCCGATGCCGATGCGCACGCGGCGAAAGTCCTTGCCCAGATGCGCGTCGGTGGAGCGCAGGCCATTATGACCGGCGGTGCCGCCGCCGCGCTTCACCTTCATCTTCATCGGCGCAAGATCGAGCTCGTCGTGGAAGACGGTCACGTCCTCGACACCGAGCTTGTAGAAATCGCAGGCGGCACGAATGGCGCGTCCGCTCTGGTTCATGAATGTCTGGGGTTTGAGCAGCAGCAGCTTGTGTGGGCCGATGCGGCCTTCGGAAACGAGGCCCTGAAACTGCTTCTTCCACGGCGAAAAGCCGTAGTCCGCGGCGATGACGTCCAGCGCCATGAAGCCGACATTGTGGCGGTGGAGCGCATATTGCGATCCGGGATTGCCGAGGCCAACCCAGAGTTGCACAGATGCGCTCCCCCCGCGCGGAGAGGCTTACGCCTCGCCGGCCTCTTCGCCGTCCTTCGTCGTGTCGCCTTCGCTCGACTTGAGCGCGGACGGAGCAACGATGGTGGCAATGGTGAAATCGCGATCGGTGATCGCCGGCTCGGCGCCCTTGGGCAGCTTCACCGCGCTGATGTGGATCGAATCGCCGACGTCGAAGCCGGTGAGGTCAACCGTGATGCTGTCCGGAATCTCGGCGGCATCCACGATCATTTCCAGCTCGTGACGGACGACGTTGAGCACGCCACCGCGCTTGAGACCGGGAGCGGCCTCTTCGTTCTCGAACACCACGGGCACATTCACATGCACCTGGGCGTGTTCGGAAACACGCAGGAAGTCGGCATGGAGCGGACGATCCGTCACCGGATGGAACGCCACGTCCTTGGGGAGCGTGCGGACCTTCTTGCCGCCCACTTCGACCATGACGACCGAATTGAAGAAATGGCCAGTGCCAAGCAGCTTGTTGAGAAGCTTTTCCTCAACGTGAATCGACTGCGGCTCTTCATTATTGCCATAAATGACGGCGGGAACGCGGCCCTCACGGCGGAGAGCGCGGGAGGCTCCCTTGCCTGCCCGATCGCGTGCCTCGGCCGACAGCGTAAGCGTATCGCTCATGTGCGTGTCTCCAGAAGCTTAGTGCTAGAATCTCCGCCACGCCTCCAGGGATGACCATGACGGAAGCCGGGGCGCTTAGCGGCAAATTGCAGGGAAAGCAAGCGAAGCGACCGAACGCGCGTTCACTGCACCCGGTCGATCCGCCATCCGCGCGCGGCAAGGCGGGCCTGCAGGCTGGCATCGCCGACCAGATGCCCGGCGCCGACCGCGACGAAAGCGGTGCCGGGTTGGGCCGTCAAGGCCGCATCGAGATGCCGCGCCCAGCGCTCATTGCGCCCATCAATCAGTCTTGCGCGCAGAGCCGGCGCGCGGGCGAATGGGGCGATGAATTCGCGCTCCAGCCGGGCCACGTCGCCGCTCGCCCAGGCGGTGAACAGGCTGCGGTAGAGGGCAGGGGCCTGCGCCGCATCGGTAAGGGACTGGCTGAGTAGCACTCGTTGCTCGCTCTCCGGCATCCTGTCGAACAGGCCCAGCTGCTGGTCGATGGTCTCCAGCCCCAGAACCGGCCGGGAGGCCTTGTTGAAGCGCTGCTCCAGCACTGCTTCGCCCGCCTCCGCGGCGGTGAGCGAGAGGCCGGAGGCGGCCGCAGCGTTGAGGAGCAGCGCGGCGGCCCAGCTCTCATAGCTGTCCAGCTGATCGAGCGCCGCGCCGTGGTTCGCCTGCAGCGCCCGATAGCGCTCGGCATCCTCAGGCGAGAGGCGCGCGGCGATGGGCGGCAGGCCGGCGCGCCGCCCCAGCCGCTCGAACACCGCCCGGCTCTTGCGCTCGCCTTCGAGGCCCGTGACCTCCAGATACAAGCGGTCGCTCTCGTCCGCCGCCTTGGCGATGGCCGGCGAGAGCCAGGCCTCGCCGCGCGGCACGGCATGGATGGTGCCGAACAGCCAGAGCCGCGCCTCGCCCTTGCTGGCCTGCCACAGTGCCGGGCGCGCCGTGACGGTCGCAGGATCGGGCTGTGTCGGCGCGCCGATCCGCCAGCCCAGCCACAGAAGGGTCGCCAGCGAGGCCAGCGCGAGCAGCAGCAGCGGCGCAAGGCGGCGCTTGTTCAATGCTGGGTGCGGCCCATTCATCGATCAGCCCTTATGCTACCCCGTCCATCACCGCGGCCATTTCACCCGCTTGGCCGACAAGCCGTGCTTTTCGAGCATCGCCTGCACGCTCTTGTCTCCCGCCAGATGCCCCGCGCCCACCGCCATGAAGACCGTGCCGGGCTGCTTCATCCGAGCGGCAATCCAATCGGCCCAGCGGGCATTGCGGTCGGTGAGCAGGATGCGCTCGATTTCTTCGCTGCTCTCAGTCGTCTCGTTCATCAGCGCCGCGAGCCGCTCTTCGTCGCCAGCGCTCCACGCGGCGACCATGCCGTCGATGGTTTCGGCGAGCGTCGGCAGCTCCGCCAGCGTCTCCTTGAGCAGCGTCAGTTGCACGCCCTCGGGCATCTGGTCGAAAAAGCCGATCTGCTCGCTGGAGGTCTCCAGCCCCACTAAAGCCTTGCCCGCGCTGATCGCCGCAGCCTTCACCGCCTTGTCGACGCCGCTTTCCGGCGAATAGCCGAGGGCATCCAGCGGCAGCACGGTCAGGGTCGTGGCCGCGAACCAGGGCTTCACATGGTCGAACAGCAGGGTCGAGACGCCATATTTCTCCAGCGCGGCGAAATAAGCGGTGCGCGTCGCCTCATCGAGCTTGTTGGAGAGCGGCAGGCCCGGCGCCACCGCGCGCTGCATGATTGCCTCCCGCGTGGCGCCCTGATCCTGATCGGTGACCTCCAGCACGACGGTATCCGCCTTGTCGAACGCCTTGCGCACCGGTCCCTCGAACCAGCTGATGCCCGGCTTGAGCAGATGGATGGTGCCGAAGAGGTAGATCGTCGTGTCCCTGTCCCGCACCACCCACAGGGCGGGGCGCGCGTGAACGGTTGGCGCCTCCGCAGCGGCGGCCGGTGTGGCCGGCGCCTTGGGTTGCTGGGCGAGCGCGGGGCCGGTGAGGGCCGGGGGCAGCAGCAGCGCCCAACCGAGGATCAATGTTTTCCAGTTCATGCACGCGCTCCTCAAATCACCGCCTGCATTGGGCAAGTTGACGCGCGGACGCAACCCCGCCCGGCCCGGCGCCACCGCGCGGCTTGACCGCGTTAGTCCCATGGGCCAAAGCGCGCCCGTTCAGACAGGCGGCGCACAGCCGCTCAAGCTTAGACGTGAAACGGTTGAACCATGCAGGATAAGGCCTCCAAACCGCTGAGCTTTCAGCAACTCATCCTGACGCTGCATGACTATTGGGCAGCGCAGGGGTGCGTGATCCTCCAGCCTTTCGACATGCGGGTCGGGGCGGGCACCTTCCACCCTGCGACCACGCTGCGCAGCCTTGGGCCGAACCCGTGGAACTGCGCCTATGTGCAGCCCTCGCGCCGGCCGACGGACGGCCGTTATGGCGAGAACCCCAACCGGCTGCAGCATTATTACCAGTATCAGGTCATCATGAAGCCGAGCCCGCCGGATCTGCAGGATCTGTATCTTGGCTCGCTCAAGGCCATCGGCATCGATCCGCTGCTGCACGACATCCGCTTCGTCGAGGATGATTGGGAGAGCCCGACGCTCGGTGCCTGGGGCCTGGGCTGGGAAGTCTGGTGCGATGGCATGGAGGTGACGCAGTTCACCTATTTCCAGCAGATGGGCGGCTTCGACTGCAAGCCGGTGGCGGGCGAGCTCACCTACGGGCTTGAGCGCCTCGCCATGTATATCCAGGGCGTCGACAGCGTGTACGACCTTGTGTTCAACGAGGCGGTGGGGGATCGGCCCGCCGTTACTTATGGCGACGTGTTCCTCGAAAATGAGCGCCAGCTCTCCAAGTGGAACTTCGAGGTGGCGGATACGGACAAGCTGTTCCGCTGGTTCAAGGATTGCGAGGAAGAGTGCAAGGCGAGCATCGCGGCCGGCGTGCCGCTCGCGGCCTATGAGCAGGCCATCGAGGCGAGCCATGTCTTCAACCTGCTGCAGGCGCGCGGCGTGATCAGCGTGCAGGAGCGCGCCAGCTACATGGGCCGCGTGCGCGATCTCGCCAAGGGAAGCTGTGAGGCCTGGATGACGCATAACGGGTGGGCGGAATGATGAAGCAATCCACAACTCCGTTCGGTTCGAGCCCTTCGACTGCCCGCAGGGCGGGCGCTCAGGATAAACTTCAGCCTTCGGCTGAAGTCGAGAACCGTTTAGAGCTGCGCGCGCGTGTCTCGACTTCGCCCGCCACGAACGGAGAGCATCAATGAGCGCTGACTTCCTTCTCGAGCTGCGCTGCGAGGAAATCCCGGCGCGCATGCAGGCCAAGGCCAGCGAGGATTTCGCCCGGCTGTTCAGCGACGCACTGGCACAGGCTGGTCTCAAGCCCGAGGGCCTGACCGTCCATGTGACGCCGCGCCGTCTTGCTCTGATCGCGCGCGCTCTGCCGCTTTCGACGCAGGCCGTCAGCGAGGAATTCAAAGGCCCGCGCACCTCGGCGCCGCCGCAGGCGCTGGAGGGCTTCCTCCGCAAGACCGGCCTGACGCAGGACCAGCTTGAGGATCGCGATGGTGTGTGGTTCGCCACGGTCGAGAAGCCTGGCCGCGCGACGGCCGATGTGCTGGCCGAGGCGATCCCGCAGGTGGTGCGCGCCTTCCCCTGGCCCAAGTCGATGCGCTGGGGCGATGCCAGCCTCTCCACCGAGAGCCTACGCTGGGTGCGTCCGCTGCAGGGCATCATCGCGCTGCTCGGCAATGATGTGGTGGACTTCGCCATCGAGGGGATTGCGACCGGGCGGACGACGCGCGGCCACCGCTTCCATTCGAGCGGCGAGATCACCATCGAGAGCGCCGCGACCTATGCCGATCAACTGCGCGCGGCCTATGTCATCGTCGATCAGGAGGAGCGCAAGGCGATCATCGACCGGCGCGCCAACGAACTGGCAACGCAGGCCGGTCTGGAGCTGATCCCCGATGCCGGCCTCGTCGCCGAGAATGCCGGGCTGACAGAATGGCCGGTGCCGCTGCTCGGCCGCTTCGATGCCGCGTTTCTGGAGGTGCCGCCCGAGGTCATCCAGCTCACGCTGCGCATCAACCAGAAATATTTCGTGCTGCGGGATCGAGATGGCAAGCTCGCCAATGCCTTCATCTGCACGGCGAACATCGAGGCCAGCGATGGCGGCACGGCGATTGTCGAAGGCAATGGCAAGGTGCTCGCCGCGCGTCTCTCCGATGCCCGCTTCTTCTGGGAGCAGGACAAGAAGACGAAGCTGGAAGACCATGCGCGCAAGCTCTCGCGCATCACCTTCCACGAGAAGCTGGGCACCGTCGCCGACAAGGTCGAGCGCGTCGCGAAGCTCGCCCGCTGGCTGGTGGAAGAAGGCATTGTCCGCGCCGATAACCAACCCGGTGTTCCTGCGAAGGCAGGAACCCAGGGCGATGTCCCCCAAGCTGGCCAGGGGCTCCTGCCTTCGCAGGAACACAGCAAAGCGCTACTGGCCGACCTCGCCGAACAGGCCGCCCGCCTGTGCAAGGCCGATCTCGTCACCGAAATGGTCGGCGAATTCCCCGAGCTACAGGGCCTGATGGGCGGCTATTACGCCCGCGCGGAAGGTCTGCCGGATGCGGTGGCCGATGCCATCCGCGATCATTACAAGCCGGTCGGGCAGGGGGATGAGGTTCCGACTGCGCCGGTGACGGTGGCGGTGTCGCTCGCGGATAAGCTTGACACCTTGGTGGGCTTCTTTGCTGAAGACATGCCTCCTACCGGATCAAAAGATCCATATGCGCTCCGGCGTGCAGCCATCGCTGTCATTCAGCTGATTATCAGCAATAATGTTCATGTAAGGCTTTCCAGCCTGCTGCTCGAAGCCTCCCGGCTTCATTTCAACCGTGGTTGGACCAACTATGCGGAGGAAATTGGTGCGGGCGTCTATTTCGGCTTGGCTGACGTCATCGGGGACGCTCCAGAACTTCAGTTGTATCAGCAAGCTCTAGCAGGCCGCGATCTCTCTGATGAACACAAGGCCCTGTTGAAAAAACACCATTCGGCAATCCGCCAGCTGCTCGACTTCTTCGCCGACCGCCTCAAAGTCCAGCAGCGCGAAGCGGGCGTCCGCCACGATCTCATCGACGCCGTGTTCGCACTCGGCGGCGAGGATGATCTCGTTCGCCTGCTCGCCCGCGTCCATGCGCTGCAATCCTTCGTCAGCACCGAGGACGGCAAGAATCTCCTCGCCGGCTACAAGCGCGCGGCCAATATCCTCAAGAAGGAGCAGCCCGAGGGCGGGAAGCCGCAGAGTCAGCTTGGCGAGGAAGACCCCGGCGAAGCGCTGACCGATCCGGAAATGGCCGACGCCATGCGCGCGCATGAGGCACAGTTCGCGGCTGAGCCCGGTTACGCGCTGGAGCCCGCCGAGGCGGCACTGGTGAGCGCGCTCGACGAGGCCGAGCCGCGCGCGCAGGCCGCGATCGAGGCGGAGGATTTCGAGAGCGCCATGGCCGCGCTGGCCACGCTTCGCGCGCCGATCGATGCGTTCTTCGAGACGGTGACGGTGAACGATGCGGACCCGGTCAAGCGCCAATCACGGTTAAGTCTGTTGACCCGTATTCGCGCTGCGGTGCACAAAGTCGCCGACTTCTCGAAAATCGAAGGTTAGGTTCGCGAGCAATAATCGCGCGTCGGCGGCGAGATCATAACGGCTGCTTGCGCGCGCATTCCAATGCAGGTGGAGTGTCTGAATGACGAAATATGTGTACCGTTTCGGTGGTGGCGTCGATGATGGCGGCAAGGGTGACAAGAACCTGCTTGGCGGCAAGGGCGCCAATCTGGATGGCATGGCCGCAATCGGCCTGCCGGTGCCGCCGGGCTTCACCATCACCACCGAGATGTGCACGCGCTATTATGAGGATGGCGAGACCTATCCCGAGAGCCTGAATGCGGAAGTCGCCGGCGGCATCGCGCATATCGAGGGCGTGACCGGCAAGCGCTTTGGCGACGCGGCCGATCCGCTGCTCGTCTCCGTCCGCTCCGGCGCCCGCGTCTCCATGCCGGGCATGATGGATACGGTGCTCAACCTCGGCCTCAACGATGAGACCGTCGCAGGCCTCGCCACCGTCTCCGGCGATGCGCGCTTCGCGTGGGACAGCTATCGCCGCTTCATCCAGATGTATTCGGATGTCGTGCTCGGCCTCGATCACGGCAAGTTCGAGGAAGCGCTGGAGATCGCCAAGGAAGACAAGGGCGCCTTCCTGGATACCGAGTTGAGCGCCGAGGACTGGCAGGCGCTGGTCGCCGAGTACAAGACTTTGGTGCAGCAGCTCTGGGGCAAGCCGTTCCCGCAGGATGTGCATGAGCAGCTCTGGGGTGCCGTCGGCGCCGTGTTCGGCAGTTGGCAGGCCGACCGCGCCAAGGTCTATCGCCGCCTCAACAATATTCCGGGCGACTGGGGCACGGCGGTCAACGTGCAGGCCATGGTGTTCGGCAATATGGGCGAGACGTCCGCGACCGGCGTCGCCTTCACGCGCGATCCCGCGACCGGTGAGAACGCTTATTATGGCGAGTATCTCATCAATGCGCAGGGTGAGGATGTCGTTGCCGGCATCCGCACGCCGCAATATCTGACCAAGGCCGCGCGCGAGCGGGCCGGGGCCAAGCCGCTCAGCATGGAGGAATCCATGCCGGAGACCTATGCCGAGCTGGCCAAGGTCTTCCAGATCCTCGAGACGCATTATCGCGACATGCAGGATATCGAGTTCACCGTGCAGCAGGGCAAGCTGTGGATGCTGCAGACCCGATCGGGCAAGCGCACCGCCAAGGCCGCGCTCAAGATCGCGGTGGACATGGCCCATGAAGGCCTGATCAGCAATGAGGAAGCCGTGGCGCGCGTCGATGCCGCCGCGCTCGACCAGCTGCTGCACCCGACGCTTGATCCGCAGGCGCCGCGCGATGTGCTGACCAAGGGCCTGCCGGCTTCGCCGGGCGCGGCCTCCGGTCAGGTGGTGTTCGATGCCGAGACCGCCGAGCGGCTCAATGAGCTGGGAGAGGCGGTGATCCTCGTGCGCATCGAGACCAGCCCCGAGGACATTCACGGCATGCACGCCGCCAAGGGCATCCTCACCGCGCGCGGTGGCATGACCAGCCACGCCGCCGTGGTGGCGCGCGGCATGGGGCGGCCTTGTGTGTCCGGCGCAGGCAGCATCTCCATCGACACCGCCGGCAAGCTGATGCGGATCGGCGACCGTCTGCTCAAGGAGCGCGAGATCATCACCATCGACGGCGCGACCGGCGAAGTGATGGCCGGCGAAGTGCCGACCGTGCAGCCCGAGCTGGCCGGCGATTTCGGCACGCTGATGGAATGGGCCGATCAGGTCCGCCGCCTCAAGGTGCGCGCCAATGCCGAGACGCCGCTCGATTGCCGCACCGCGCGCGAGTTCGGCGCGGAGGGCGTGGGCCTGTGCCGCACCGAGCATATGTTCTTCGATGCCGCGCGGATCACCGCCGTGCGCCAGATGATCCTCGCCGAGACCGAGGCAGGCCGTCGCGAGGCGCTGGCCAAGCTGCTCCCCGAGCAGCGCGCCGACTTCACGGAGATCTTCACCGAGATGGCCGGCCTGCCGGTCACAATTCGCCTGCTCGATCCGCCGCTGCACGAGTTCCTGCCGCATGAGGATGTCGATTTCGCCGATGTGGCCGAGGCTGCCGGGGTGAGCGTCGATCTGCTCAAGCGTCGCGCGGCTGAACTGCACGAGTTCAACCCGATGCTCGGCCATCGCGGCTGTCGTCTGGGCGTCACCTATCCCGAGATCTACGAGATGCAGGCCCGCGCCATCTTCGAGGCGGCGCTGGATGTCGCCAAGGCCAGCGGTGACGCGCCGATCCCCGAGGTCATGATTCCCCTCGTCGCCACCAAGCGCGAGCTGGAGCTGATGAAGGACATCGTCGACAAGACCGCCAAGGCCGTGTTCGCCGAGCGCGGTGCCTCGGTCGAGTATCTGGTCGGCACCATGATTGAACTGCCGCGCGCCGCGCTCAAGGCCGGCGAGATTGCCGAGGCCGGCGAGTTCTTCTCCTTCGGCACCAACGATCTGACGCAGACGACCATCGGCATCAGCCGGGATGACGCCGGGCGGTTCCTCACCCAATATGTCGACAAGGGCATCTTCGCGCGCGATCCGTTCGTGAGCCTCGATGTCGAGGGCGTGGGTGAGCTGATTGAGATCGCCGTGGATCGGGGCAGGGCGACGCGCCCGGCCATCAAGCTCGGCATTTGCGGCGAACATGGCGGCGATCCGGCCTCGATCGCCTTCTGCGAGAAGGCCGGGCTGGATTATGTCAGCGCCTCGCCCTACCGCGTGCCGATCGCCCGTCTGGCGGCCGCACAGGCGGCACTCGCCGCGCGCGGTTGAAAGGACAAAAAGAATGCAAAAAAGGGGGTTGCCACGGACGGCGCCCCCGACTATCTGCGCCTCTCCCACGGCGGCCAACCGGCACCGTGAGATTGGCAAGCGCCCGTAGCTCAGCTGGATAGAGCATCAGACTACGAATCTGAGGGTCGGACGTTCGAATCGTTCCGGGCGCGCCATTTCTCCCCATCGCAAGCATGATGACCCGCACGGCCAGCGCCGACGGATGGGGTTAGAAGGCGGTCCAGACCACATAGCCGCCGACGCCGATCACCAGCATCGCAAAGCTGCGTTCGAGCAGCTTCTTGTGCGCAGCAAGCGCCGTCCCCGCGCGCATTCCCAGTACCGATCCCGCGGCACCGCCGGCGATCAGCAGCCCGGTCAGCGGCCAGTCGACATAGCCGGACAGCGCATAGGATGTCGCCGTGGTCAGTCCCAACGCGGTCACCACCACCAGCGAGGTGCCCACGGCCGTGGCGAAGGGCATCGCCGTCGCCGCGATGAGCGCCGGGACGATCAGAAACCCGCCACCAATCCCGAAGAACCCCGCCGCCAGACCCACGCCGGCGCCCATGGGGATCAGCCGCGGCAGCAGCCGCCCGGCAGACTGGCGGGTGAGACGGACGTCGGGATCGTCAGCGCCCTTGCGCCTGCGCAGCATCGCGATACCGACGCCGATCATCAGCAGGCCGAACAGCGCGAGCAGCCGCCGGCCGTCCACCGCCTTGCCGATCTCCGCCCCCAGCGCTGCCGCCACGACGCCCGACGCCGCGAACACCAGCGCGCAGGGCCATTTGACTCGCCCGGCCCGCGCATGCCCCGCAAGCCCTGTCGCCGCATTGGCCGCAACCGCTACGGCTGCCGTCGCAATCGCGGCATGCGTTGATCCAACACCGACGACATAGACGAGCAGCGGCACGGCAAGGATCGATCCGCCGCCGCCCACTAGCCCGAGTACAATGCCGATGAGACCGCCCGAGAGCAGCGCGAGGAGGATCTGCGCGATCGTCATGTGGTCAGGCCGCCTTGCGACGGTTCCAGGGCATGCGCTGGAGCAGCGTCGCCATGCCGCACCAGCCTGTCGCCCCCGCGAACATCAAGCCCGCGCCGACAAAGGCGGAAAGGCCGAAGAACCCCGGCGCGACGAGGAAGCCGAGCAGCACGCCGATGAGCACCAGCCCGCCGGCGGTCAGTTGCACCTGCCGCATGATCTCCAGCGGTTGCCCGCTGTCAATGTGCACATCCAGCCCGGCCTTCCGCCACGCGTCGATGCCGCCTTCCAAAATGAAGCAAGGGGCATCGCTCGCCGCGGCCAGCTGGTCGGCATTGGCCTGTGTCCGCATGCCCGAGCGGCAGTGAAACACGATGGCATTATTGCCCGCGTCGACCGTGTCGATGCGCTCCAACGGCACGTTGACGGCACCGGGAATGCGCTCGCGGGCATGTTCGTCCGCCGCGCGGATATCGATGAGCGTGGCGCCACCCTCAATGAGGCGCTTGGCGTCGGCGGGGGAAAGTGTCTGGATCGTCATGGGGTCAGTCCCCTGTGCAATAGAGTTGATAAAGCGTGGCAAGCAGGGTCTGGATCCGGAGATCGGCAATCCTGTACCAGATGGTCTGGCTCTCGCGGCGGGAGGTCACGAGGCCTTCCTCGCGGAGCCGGGCGAGATGTTGCGAGAGGGCCGATTGAGAGAGGCCGACATCGTCCGCCAGATCGCCCACCGTGCGCTCGCCATGTTCCACGAGCTTGCACAGCAGCATCAGGCGACGCCCGTTGCTCAACTCCTTCAGCACCTGCGCAACCTCTCCGGCGCGCGCCTCGAACGTGTCGAGATCCATGGCAGCTTTTAACATGAGTATCCTCTAAATTAGATATTGCTAATGTAGAGGATACTTCTATATTGTCAAGCATCGAACGGAGGCCCTTATGACCCAACCCATCATTGAGGCATTTTTTGACCAGCCCACCAACACTGTGAGCTATCTGGTGGTCGATCCGCAGACGCACATCGCGGCGGTGATCGATCCGGTGCTGGATTTCGATCCGGCCAGTGGCGAGGTCGACACCGGCTCAGCCGAGCGCATTCTTGCCCGCGCCCAGGCGCAGAACTGGTCGATTGCCATGGTGCTGGAAACCCATGCCCATGCCGATCATCTTTCCGCCGCGCCCTTCTTCAAAGCGAAGACGGGCGCGAAGATCGGCATTGGCGAGCACATCCGGGACGTTCAAAAGATCTTCCGCCCGGTCTTCGCGCTGGACGATTTGCAGACCAACGGCTCGGATTTCGATTGCCTGTTCGCCGATGGCGAGCGGTTCTCGATCGGATCGCTGGAGGTCGAGGTGCTTCATCTTCCGGGTCACACCCCGGCGGACATCGCCTACCGGATCGGCGATGCAGTTTTCGTGGGTGATACGCTGTTCATGCCGGATTATGGCACCGCGCGGGCCGACTTCCCCGGCGGCGATGCGCGCACCCTCTACCGCTCGATCCGCCGCTTGCTGAGCCTGCCTGACGAGACCCGCCTGTTCATGTGCCATGATTACAAGGCGCCGGGGCGGGATGATTATCGCTGGGAGAGCACCGTCGGCCAGCAGCGGAAAAACAGCGTGCATGTGCGCGATGATGTCAGCGAGGAGGACTTTGTGGCGATGCGCACCAAGCGGGACGCCGGATTGTCCGCGCCGCGCCTGTTGCTGCCCTCGATCCAAGTCAACATCCGCGCTGGGCGCTTCCCGAAGGCGGAGGCCAATGGCGTGCGCTATCTGCGCATTCCGGTGACGGTGAAGGGCGAAGCCGCGATAGGTTGATGCCCGGGAGGGGAGGGGCCGTAGCCCCGCTCAGCCCAACGCTTCCAGCGCGGCGAGCAGCGCCTTTTCCTCGATGGTCAGGCGTTTTTGGAACTTGCGATTGCTCGCCTTCACCCGCTTCATCGCTTCGCGCTGCAGGGCTTCCCCCTGCGGCGTGAGCGTCAGGCTCAGGGATCGCCCGTCAATGGGCGCATCGCTGATGAGATCGCGAGCTTTGAGCCGGCCGATGAGTGGCGTCAGGTTGGCGCGCTTGATCGCCAGCGCCCGCCCGACATCGCTCTGCCGGCAACCCGGATTATGGCCGACGAGAATCAGCAAGGAGGCCTCGCCGACACTCAGGTCAATGGCGCGCAGTGCGGCGATGACATCGCCCATCATCGCCATGGAAGCGCGGCGCAGCCGATAGCCGAGCGTCCCGTCGAGCGGGCTCGCGAGCATGGTCGCGACCGGGGGTTCAGCCGGTGAATCCAGCGCCTTGTCGCGTCCCTGCCTCTGGTCCCTTGCCATCATGCCCCCGGATGAAAACCAGTCGCCAGCCCCTTGTGAGCCATGGTCGATAATGCTATGGCGCATAGCATAAATTGCCTTGAAGGGAAATCAAATGGCTGAGGAAAATACGTCCGTCGAGCGGGAAGAGGATACCGTTCGGGTCGAGATCGAGAATAATATCGCATGGGTCTATTATAACCGTCCTGCCAAGCGGAACGCGCAGAGCCCCAAGTTGAACCGCCAGATGCTCAAGGTTCTGACGGATCTCGAATTCCGGGACGATGTCGGCGTTGTGGTTCTGGGTGGCGAAGGCCCCGCCTGGTGCGCCGGCATGGACCTCAAGGAATATTTCCGCGAGACCGAGGCGCAGGGCCTAGCCGGCACGCGCAAGGCACAGCGTGAAGCCTATACCTGGTGGGAGCGTCTGCGCTGGTTCCAGAAGCCGACCATCGCCATGGTGCATGGCTGGTGCTTCGGCGGCGCTTATGGCCCGCTGTTCGCCTGCGATCTCGCTTTTGCCGCTGACGAAGCGCAGTTCGGCCTATCGGAAGTCAACTGGGGCATTCTCCCCGGCGGTGGCGCCACCAAGGTGGCGGTGGACCTGATGCCGATGCGCGTCGCCATGTATCACGCCATGATGGGCGAGAACCTTTCGGGCCAGGAAGCGGCCCGTTACAATCTCGTCAACGAGTCGATGCCGGTCGACCAGCTCAAGGCCCGCGTGAAGCAGGTCGCCGAGACGCTGATCGCCAAGAACTGGGCGACGGTGAAGTACACCAAGGACGCCGTCCGCCGGGTGAAGGAAATGACCTACGACAATGCGGAGGATTATCTGATCCGCCTGCAGGAAGGCCTCAACTGGTTCGACAAGTCGGATGGCCGCCATGTCGCGATGAAGCAGTTCCTCGACGACAAGACCTTCAAGCCGGGCCTGGGTCACTACGACAAGACCAAGACCGACGTCTGAGTTGCCGGAAGGGTGGCCCAAGCAGGGCCGCCCTTTCCTGTGTGTTATCCTTCGCCCCGGCTGCATCCGCCTCCGGGGCGAAAGGTCTGATTGCCACGAGCTGGTTTCGCGAAGGAGAGTTGAGTTATGACGGTTGAGGCCGGAGAGCGCCCGCAGGCGGGAACGCGTGAGATCAATCGGTTGCTGCGTCCGCGGTCCATCGCGATCGTCGGGGCGTCCGAAACGCCGGGTTCGCTCGGTGCCAGCGTTCTGGCCAATCTCGTTCGGAACGACTTTTCCGGTGACATCCATCTCGTCAATCCCAAGCGCGAAACGATCAGCGGTCGCCCTGCGGTGCCCAGCGTCGAGGCGCTGCCCGAGGGCGTGGACTGCGCGATCCTCGCCATTCCCCGCGTCGCCGTGCTGGATACGATGCGTCAGCTTGCTGCGCGCAAGGCCGGCGCCGCCATCATCTTTGCTGCAGGCTTTGCTGAGGGCGGCGAGCAGGGCATGGCCGACCAGCAGGAAATCGGGCGCATTGCGCGCGAGGCCGGCATCGTGGTCGAGGGGCCGAATTGCCTGGGTTCGGTGAACTATCTGGACCGCATTCCGCTCACCTTCATCGATACGGATATCAAGGCCCCGAGCCCCGGTGGCGTCGGCATCGTCTCGCAGAGCGGCGCCATGGCGGCGGTGCTCGCGGTGATGCTGGAGAGCCGCACGCTCGACCTCACTTACTCGGTCTCCACCGGCAATGAGGCCGGCAGCGGCGTCGAGGATTATGTCGAGTTCATGATCGCCGACGAGAAGACGCGCATCATCGCGATGATCGTCGAGCAGTTCCGTGATCCCGCCCGCTTCCTGGCACTGATGGACAAGGCCCGTGCCGCCGGCAAGCTCGTTGCCTTGCTGCACCCCGGCAAGAGCAGTGCGGCGCGCGAGTCCGCCGCCACGCACACCGGCGCCATGGCCGGCGACTACAAGCTGATGCGCGCCAAGGTGGAGCGGGCAGGGGTCGTCGTCGCCGAGACGCTGGAAGAGCTGGGCGACATCACCGAGATCGCGGCGCGTTGCCCGGCGCTGCCGAGCGGCGGCACGGCCGTGCTCGGCGAATCCGGTGCGCTCAAGGCGCTGACGCTCGACCTCGCTGAAGAGCTGGAGTTGGCGTTGCCGACCCTTGATGACAGCAACGCGCCTGCTTTGCGCGCGGCGCTGCCGGAGTTCGTGCCTGTCAGCAATCCGCTCGATCTGACCGCGCAGGGCCTTGTCGATCCCGACATGTATTACCGCACCCTCGCGGCGCTGTTCGAGGATGATCGCGTCGGCACCATCTTCGCCGGCATCATCCAGACCAATCCGGCGACGATCGGCATCAAGCTGCCGCCGTTCCTCAAGGCCGTCCGTGAACTCAAGGCGACCAAGCCGGTGATCTTCGGCGGCGTGGATGAGGGCGCGCATGTGCCGGCCGACTGGATCGAGCAGCTTCGCGCCGAGGGCATTCCTTATTTCCCGACGACCGAGCGGGCCTTGCGCGCCATCAAGCGGCTCTCCGCTGCCGGGGAGCGCGATGCGACCAAGACGGACGCGGCGCCGGCAAGCGTGCCCTCGCTCGCCAGCGAGAAGGGCGTCGTGCCGGAATATAAGGCCAAGGCTCTGCTTGCACCGCTCGGCATTCCCTTCCCCAAGGGTCAGTTTGCCGCGACCGTCGAAGCGGCAATTGCTGCGGCCGACGCCATTGGCGGGCCGGTGGTCATGAAGGCGCAGGCTGCCGCGCTTAGTCACAAGAGCGATGCCGGCGGCGTGGCGCTCAATCTGGTCGGCGCCGAGGCGATCCGCGCGGCGTGGGACAAGATGTTCGCGGACGTGAAGCGCTATGACGCATCCATCATTCTCGATGGCGTGCTGATCGAGGCGATGGGCGCGCGCGGCATGGAGCTGATCGTCGGCGCCAAGAACGATCCGCAATGGGGTCCGGTGATCCTCGCCGGCTTTGGCGGCGTGACGGCGGAAATCCTGCAGGACGTGCGCCTGCTCTCGCCGGACATGACCAAGGCGGCCATCGTGGCTGAACTCGGCAAGCTTAAGCAGGCCGCGTTGCTCAACGGCTATCGCGGTGCCCCCGCGCTGGACGTCGACGCGGTGGCCGATCTCATCGGCGGCATCGGTCGTCTGCTGCGCGGCGAGCCGCGGATTCTGGAGCTCGATCTCAATCCGGTGGTCGTCTATCCCAAGGGGCAGGGCGTGGTCGCACTCGACGCGCTGATGCTCGTGGACTAACACCAGCAGGTCCATTCGTCCCGCAAGGACACCGCCTTATGGTAGACCCTCCCGCGCCCGGCGTGGGAGGGTTGCTTGCATTGGGTGCCTGTGCGTTTCTGACGTGCAGCAAAATTGCAGTCCGAACTTCGAATTGGTCTGGCCTTGCGCCACGTTTTCGGGTAGATGAAGTTTTCGTATATACGAACGATTGGAAGCGATGAACGACTCGCCCTCTCTGGCAGTGCCGGTCTTATTGTTGCCGGGCCTCATCTGCGATGCGCGCATCTGGGCGCCGCAGGTCGCCGCCTTGGGGCAGATCATGCCGATCACAGCCGTGGATGGATATGGCGAGGCAGACAGCTTAACCGCCATGGCCGATCAGGTGATCGACTCAGCCCCCTCACGCTTTGCTGTTGTCGGCCATTCAATGGGTGGCCGTGTCGCGCTCGAAATCTTCCGCAAAGTGCCCGAGCGGCTTGCCGGCATCGGCCTCATCAGCACCGGCGTTCATCTGCCCAAGCCTAACGAGGCGGACGGTCGCTTCGCGCTGCTTAACCGCGGCGTGGAAGAGGGCATGGACGCCCTGATCGATTCCTGGCTGCCGCCGATGGTGTGGGAGCGCAACCGGCTGAAGCCGCAGCTGATGGACATGCTCTGGCAGATGTGCAGCGATGCCGGCATCGACATGTTCGAGCGGCAGATCCGCGCTTTGCTGGCGCGTCCGGAAGTCGAGAGCCTGCTGCCGCAAATCCATTGCCCCGCCTTGGTTGCGACCGGCGCGCACGACGCTTGGGCGCCCCCGGCGCAGCATGAGCGAATTGCTGCAGCAATTGCGGGCGCGACCTATGCTGTCATCCCCGATTCAGGGCATATGCTGCCGGTCGAACAGCCCGATGCGATGTCCGCCCTGTTGCGCACCTGGCTCGACCGGGTCGCGCAGCAAGAAGCTGCGGCCACCGCGAACCCTTGACCAATTATAACTGCGTTTCCAACTTCAGTCCGAAGGAGAGTATCATGGCGAAGAATCTTCAAGACGTGCTGGATGGCGCCGGCAATGCCGTCGACTTCCTGCGCAACCAGCAGACCGGTCCGAACGTCTATCCGGGCGTGCCCGCGGAATATTCGAACTGGCGCAACGAGCAGCGCGCATGGGCCAAGACGGCCGTGCTGTTCAACCAGAGCTACCACATGGTCGAGCTAATGGTCGAAGGCCCCGACGCTTTCGAGTTCCTCAACTATCTCGGCATCAACAGCTTCAAGAACTTCAAGCCCGGCAAGGCCAAGCAGTGGGTCCCGGTGACGCCTGAGGGTTATGTCATTGGCGACGTGATCCTGTTCTACCTCGCCGAGAACCAGTTCAACCTCGTCGGCCGCGCGCCGGCCATCGAATGGGCCGAGTTCCACGCCTCCACCGGCAAGTGGAATGTCACGCTGACCCGCGACGAGCGCACCGCGCTGCGCACGGACGGCAAGCGTCGCCACTATCGCTTCCAGCTGCAGGGCCCCAACGCCATGGCGATCCTGACGGACGCGATGGGCCAGGCCGCGCCGGACCTCAAGTTCTTCAACATGGCGGACGTCCAGATCGCCGGCAAGACTGTTGGCGCCCTGCGTCACGGCATGGCCGGTCAGCCGGGCTATGAGCTTTATGGTCCCTGGGCCGATTACGAAGCGGTGCACAGCGCGCTCGTCGCCGCCGGCAAGAAGCACGACCTCGCCCTCGTCGGCGGTCGCGCTTACTCGTCGAACACGCTGGAGTCGGGCTGGATCCCGTCCCCGTTCCCGGGCTATCTGTTCGGCGAAGGCTCTGCGGACTTCCGCAAGTGGGCCGGCGAGAACAGCTATGGCGCCAAGTGCTCGGCGGGCGGTTCGTTCGTGCCCGAGACGCTTGAGGGCTACGGCCTGACGCCGTGGGATGTCGGCTATGGCATCATCGTCAAGTTCGACCATGACTTCATCGGCAAGGAAGCCCTTGAGAAGATGGCGAACGAGCCGCACCTCGAGAAGGTGACGCTCGCGCTCGACGACGAGGACATGCTGCGCGTGATGAGCAGCTACTTTGCCGAGTCCGGCCGCGCGAAGTATTTCGAGTTCCCGAGCGCGGTTTACTCGATGCACCCCTATGACTCGGTGATGGTCGACGGCAAGCACATCGGCGTTTCCACCTGGGTGGGTTACTCGTCGAACGAGGGCAAGATGCTCACGCTCGCCATGATCGACCCGAAGTACGCCAAGCCCGGCACGGAAGTCTCGCTGCTGTGGGGCGAGCCCAATGGCGGCACCTCCAAGCCGACGGTCGAGCCGCACGAGCAGACCGAGATCAAGGCGATCGTTGCGCCGGTGCCTTACTCGGCTGTTGCCCGCACCGGCTATGCTGACAGCTGGCGCACCAAGAAGGCCTGATCGGTCTCAAGAGCTTAAGGGCGGGGCTGCCGTAAGGCGGCCCCGTTTTTTATGGGCTGGACGACGGCTCAGTGAATAGCGATGAGTTTTGCGCGAGCGCCGGCCGTGGAATGACGCGGCGGGCAGGGCAGGCAGTGCGCGCAAGGGGCAAAGATGGTCGAAGACGAGAAACTCCCGCCATTCGAGCAATCGCTGGCTGCGATCCTGTTGAGCGCCAAGGAAGCGGTAATCGCCCCGATGCGCACCAAGTTGCGCGACTTCGACATCACCGAGCCGCAGTGGCGCGTGCTGCGGGTGATCAACGACCGGGGCACCACGGATGCGACGGACCTGGCGGAAGTCGCGCTGCTCCACGCACCGAGCGTCACGCGCATATTGCGCGAACTGGAAGGGCGCGCGCTGATTGTGCGCACAGCCGATCCTGATGATCGCAGACGGTCCACCATCGCGCTCTCGCCGGCAGGCGCGCAGATCGTGACAGCGATTTCCGCCCATGTCGCGGCGATGATGCGGGTCTATTCCACCCGGTTCGGCGCGACCCGCCTTGAGGGGCTCGCCGCTGAGTTGCGCGCATTGTGCGCAGCAATCGATGAGGATTGAGCACGCGCGTTCCCGCTTGCGCTTGCGACGATATGCTTATCATGTTAAGTGATTTCGTATGATGCGCACGATGGCCCTCCAGGGATCTTGTCGCGCGACCAGCATATCCTTGGGAGATGAGTGAACGATGACCGGCTTTGCGCTTCGCGACCTGATCGACGACCGCCCGGAAGACGGCGTGTTCCGCGTCAACCGCGCCCTGTTCCGCGACCCCGATCTGTTCGATCTGGAGATGAAGCACATCTTCGAAGGCGGATGGGTGTTCATCGGGCTCGCGACGCAAGCCGAGAATCCCCACGATTATTTCACCGGCTTCATCGGGCGAGTACCGATCATTGTCAGTCGTGATGGCGAAGGGGTGCTGCACTGTTTCGTCAATGCGTGTCCACACAAGGGCGTGCGCCTCATCCAGAAGCTGTGTGGCAATGCGCGCCGGCACGTTTGCCCCTATCATAGCTGGACGTTCGACAGCGCCGGCGCGAACAAGAACATCAAGTGGCAGAAGAGCGGTTGTTATGGCGCCGGGTTTGACGATGAAAACCATGATCTGGCACCCGTGGCGAAGTTCGGGGAGTATCGCGGCTTCCTGTTCGCCAGCCTGAATGCCGACGTGCCGAGCCTGGACGAGCATCTTGGCGAGGCCCGCAAATTGCTTGATCTGGTGGTAGACAAGAGCCCGGAAGGGGTCGAGCTGGTGCCCGGCCGCGTCACCTTCACTTATGCCGCGAACTGGAAGATGCAGCTCGAAAACTGCTCGGACCAGTATCACTTCACCTCGACCCACCCGAGCTACATCCGCATTCTCGATCAGCGCGCCAAGGAGCAGGCGGAGGATGTCGTGCAGTCCTCGCTGGGGGCCTCCGACTTCTGGCAGGAGGAGGCCAGCGGCACCAGCGGCGGCACGATGAGCTTCGATCATGGCCATGTGCTCAATTGGGGCATCATGCCCGTCTCCTCGGCCATTCCGGAGTTCGAACGGGCCGAACAGCTCGCCCGCGATCATGGCGAGGCCAAGCGCAACTGGATGTTCAACATGCGCAACCTCACGATCTTCCCCAATCTGCAGATCGCGGAGAATGCGTCGAGCCAGATGCGGGTCATCCGCCCGTTGGCCGCCGGCCTCACCGAGATGCAGACCTGGTGCATCGCGCCGCGCGGCGAGAGTGCGCAGGCGCGGACATTCCGCATCCGGCAGTATGAGGATTTCTTCAATCCGACCGGCATGGCGACACCGGACGACACCGTCTGCTATGAGGAAGCCCAGCTGGGCATGGCCGAGCAGGACCGTCCCTGGCTGCAAGGCCACGCCCGCGGCCTGACCGCCTCGAAAGAGGGCGGGAACATGTATGCCGACATGATCGACCTCAAGCCCGCGCGCAACGTCGTCGCCGATGCGCAGCTGTGCGACGAAAGCCTGTTCGCGAGCTACTATCGCGCCTGGGCGCAGCGCATGGCGGAGGTGATCGCATGAGCCAGCTGAGCCACGCCGACGCCGCGCAACTGCTTTATCGCGAGGCGCTGCTGCTCGACCGTCTCGATCTCGAGACCTGGCTTGAGCTGTTCACCAAGGATTGCGTGTTCTGGATGCCCGCCTGGCGCGACGACGGCACACAGACCGAAGACCCTGAGGCTGAACTCTCGCTGATCTACTATCGCGGTCGCCGCAACCTGACGGACCGGATCCAGCGCATCCGCTCGGGCTTTTCGGTGGCGTCTGCGGTCATGCCGCGCGTGTCGCACATGATCGGCAATGTCATCGCCGAGCCGGCGGGCGAGGGGCTGGCGCGCGTGAATTCGACCTTTATCGTGAATGTGCACGATGTGCGCAGCAATCGCTCGCACGCCTATTTCGGGCGTTACGAGCATGAGCTGCGACACGAGGACGGCGCGTGGAAAATCTCCCGCAAGATCATCCGTCTGCTGAACGACCGGGTGCCGACGATGCTGGACGTCTACGGCATCTGATCGTCCTGCAGACGCCCGCTTACATCGCCCGGTAGAAGCGGATGCGGACGGCGCTCACCTTGCCGCCCGCCATCACCGGCTCCAGCGTGCCGAGAAACGCGCTCTGCCCCAGCCACTCATATTTGCCGAGCGGTGCCTCGAACACCGGGTGGGTGCGACCGGGCCGAGGCTTGCCGTCCTTGTCCGGCCCGCACAACGTGCCCTTGTTGACCACGTTGATGATCACGCCATCATCGGTACGGATCATGTAATCGGCCTTGATGTCCGTGCAGCCATCGCTGCGCCGCAACTGCCAGTCCCATCCGCCGGGAATGATTGTGCCCTTGATGCCCGGCCCTTCAAACGTCCCGCCGGTGATCGGAATGATCAGGCGCTCGCCATAGGGCGTCTTCCCGGCCGGCATGGCCGGCGAGAGCGTGACCACCTCTTCAAAGGCGAACTCCAGGCTGGGCTTGCTGGGGTCAGCGTCGGCGGCATGAGCCGGGAGCGCCAACGCGGATATCAGCGCGACTGCACCGAGGCCGCGGCTCATGGCTTTTCCTCCACGTCAGGTTGGGTGCAGGTGAAGCTGCTGGCCTTCGTGGCATCGCCGCCGGTATAGCGCGCATATCCCGGGAACGGGCAGAGCGGACGACTGGCCGATCCATCGCGCCGGCTCGCAGTCACGCCTTCTGGCGCCTTGCCTTGCTCGACCCAGTCCACCACGGCGCCGAGCAGATCGAACTGGTCGAAGGCATTGCCGCCGCTGCAATGGGCCATGCCCGGGACCATGTAGAAGCGGCTCGCCTTGTCCCACGCCTCGCCATTGGTTTCGGATGCGCGCAGCCAGTAATCCCACGTATCCCAAGCCGAGAACCAGGGATCGCTGACGCCATGGAAGAAGAGGATCTTGCTGCCCTTGTCGAGAAAGGTGTTGAGGTTGGTCCAGTAGGATGTGTCGGTAAGCCGCTGCTGGGCGTTGTTGCGCACCTCGTTGATGCGGGCATCGAGATCGATCGTGAGGTCGCGCAGCGGCGGGCCGAACACGCCCGGCGCGCCGGTGGTGATGTAGCCGGAGACCGGACCAGAGGTATCGACGATGCCGGTATCATAAGGCACCGGTGCATAGAGCGGGTAGCCGGATTTGTCGCGCGGCCCGGCAAAGGCGCGCTCAAGCGCCTCGACTTGGGCTTTACTCAGGCACGTGTCCGCCTTTGCGCCGGTGCATTGCAGCCGGGCAGGCTGGAAGCGGCACTGGCCGACATTCTCGATCATCCCGTCCTTGAGGCCATCGAGACCATCACACTGGTTGAGCAGCCCCTTGAGGATGAGCTGGCGGTCCGCCGGCGAGAACGTTTTGTCGATCAAGGGCGAGCCCTTGTCATCCTTGGGTGCGGCCTGGTTGAACATCACCTGCGCATAGCTCATGCCAAGATTTGAGTTGCCAGTCCGCATGGCCGGCGCGCCGACCACGATTCCATCGAACAACTCGGGATAACGCTGTGCGGCGAGCATGCCCTCCCGGCCGCCGGTCGAGCATCCGGTCATGTAGCTGCGCGTGGCCGATTTGCTGTAGAAGCCCTCTGCGATCGCCTTGCCGGGGAGCGTGACGGTGCGCACCGAACTCTCCGCAAAGTCGAGCGTCGCGCGTTGATCGACCATGAAGGCGTTGTCGAACACCGCGCCTTTGTGGCCGCTGTCATGGCTGAGCACGGCAAAGCCTCGGGCGAGGGCAGGGCGGTTGCCGGCAGCGACAGGGCCGATCGGCTCGCGAATGCTGCCATTCAGTCCGCCGCCGCCCATCAGGAGGAAGCGACCGCTCCAATCCTTCGGCAGCGCAAGGGCGAAGCCGATGCCATAGGTCTTGCCACCAGCGCCCGTGCGCTGGTTGATGACGCCATCCACGCGGCAATGTTCAGGAAGCACTAGCGTGGCGGGTGGCTCGCCCGGTGGCGGCGGCGCCTTGGATGGCCCGGCCGGTACCAGCATGGCGCTGGTGATCTTCACCTCGGCGCCGAAATTCTGGCTGGTGAGGGCCGCACAGCGCTGGGCTGCGTCCTGTGCGGCTGCGGGCGTCGGCGCAAGGGCAGCGCCGGCCAGCAAGGCGGCCAGAGAGGCGATGGATTTGCCGTTCATATATTCTCCCCTGTCTTTGCGTCTTATTGGATCGTCGCCGTCGCGCACGCAAGGCGCTCCGCCTTAGTTAGGTGAGGTCGCTCAAGCCGATCTTTGCGCCTTCCAGCGCGGCCTTGTTAGCGGCCCGGCGCATCCGCTCGACCTCAAGGCGCTCCGGCGGCGCGACTTCATCCGGCAGGGCGGCGAGGCTGGTTTCGTAGATGTCCTTGAAGTCTTCCGCAAATTCGGGGTGGGTGAAGATCAGGCCCCGGTTCTCGACCATGCCGGCAAAAATCTTCTCACCGGCCTCCAGCGGGTCCATGCCATTCTCAAAGGCGGTCGCGAACTGGCGGATTTCCGCCTCGTCCACCGGGGCGAAACCGCTGCCCGAAAATTCGGCCGGGCGCTTCAGCGCGGAGAGCGCCGCGTCCGTGGCGACCAGCGCCGGGCAGACCAGCGAGACGCCAATGCCATAGGGCACCAGATTATAGCGCAGGCACTCCGTCAGGCCGCGCACGGCGAATTTGCTGGCGGTATAGATCCCGGCCTGCGGTCCGGAGAGATAGGCCGCCATGCTCGCGACGTTGACAACATGGCCGGCTTCGCCGCTCGCCTTGATCTTGGGCAGGAAGGACACGATGCCGTTCACCACTCCGCCAAAGTTGACGCCCATGATCCAGTCATAGTCGGCAAAGCTGGCTTCATCGGTGGGGCCGAAGACGGAGACACCGGCATTGTTCACCAGCACATGGCAGGCGCCGAAATGGTCGACGACCTGCTCTGCCGCCTGTTGGAACGCCGCCCGGTCGGTCACGTCGAGCTTGATCCAGAGCGGCACTTCCCGCCCGCGCTCCTCGAACCATTTGGTAGAGCGCGCGCGCTGCTCTTCATTGCGGTAGGAGAGGGCGAGGCGCATGCCAGCGTTGCTGAAAGCCCGCGCGATCCCGAAGCCGATTCCAGTGCCCGCGCCGGTGATGAACGCGACTTTTCCGGACCAATCCGTGCTGCTCATGATGACTCTTTCCTCTCGCCGGCTATTTGTGCTTTGTTAGCAAAACATACAGTCAAAGAGAGAGGAGTCGATAATGTCTGAGGTGGAATCGCGCCTGGCCAAGCTGGAAAAGAAGGTCCAGGAACTCGAAGACATCAACGCGATCCGTCGGCTCCAATGGGCCTATGGCTATTATATCGACTATAACCGCCCCGAGGAGGTTGCCGGTCTCTTTGCCAAGGAGGGTGTGGTTGTGTTCCTCTCCGGCGAATATGTCGGATATGAGGGCGTGATGCGGCTCTATGGAACCTGGTTCCAGAACCTCTTCACCGGCGGACGGCGCGGCCCGGTTCATGGCCTGTTGCTCGATCATTTCCAGTTGCAGGATGTCATCACGATTGGCGAGGACGGCCAGACCGCCAAGGGTCGCTTCCGCGGCATTCTTGCGGGTGGCTGGCATGACGACGCGTTGCACGAAAAACCCGAAGGCGTGCCGCAGCAATTCTGGGAATCCGGCATCTACGAGAATGACTATGTCAAGGAAGACGGCGTCTGGAAGATCAAGCGCCTCGACTATATGATGCAGTGGCAGGGCGACTATGAGAAGGGCTGGGCGCACACCACCGCGCACCTGCAGCCGGCGCAGAAGCCTTACCCCGAAGATCCCAACGGCCCTGACCGCATTTTGCCCGAGAAGGAAGTGCGGCAGACCTGGCCGCACCGCTACGAAGTGCCGATGAGCTTTGCGCACCCGGTGCTCGGCCGCGCTTTCATTGTCGAGAATTTCACGCCGATGATGACCAAGCAGCCGCGGGGTAACTGATCCCGCCCCGCTTCGCCCGGCGGTTCACTCTGCCGGGCAATCCTGCGCGAAATGCACCGCCAGCCAGACGGTCGGCGGTGCGGCCTGCGTCCAGACGATGCGATGACGGACGTGAGCGGGAATGAGCAGCGCATCCCCGGGTGACAGCGGGCACTCGCCACGGTCCTCCAGCCAGAGCCGGGCCGCGCCGGCCATCAGCATTACCCACTCGTCATGGGGTTGATCGTATGGCGCGACCTCGGGCGTGGTCTGACCCTGCGACACGATCCGCTCGATCCGGGCGCCTGCCTTTTCGAGGATCAGGTCGAAGACTTCCTCGACGCTGGCATCGGGAAGCGGTGCGAGGAGGTTGATGACCCCCTGCGCCTTGCCTTCATTCTCCGCCAAGGGCCTGGGCCGCCTGGGTGAGCAGGACGGCCGCGCGCTCCTCAAGCTCTGATGTAGCCCGCGCAACCGGGATGGCGGCGCTGATCGCGCCGACCAGACTCCCGCCCACATGCACGGCATGGCCGATGCCGATGATGCCGGGGGTGAACTCTTCAGCAGTGCGCGCAATACCGGTTTGCGCGATCTGTGCCAGTTCGCGGCGCAGCTCTGCCTCGGCAGTGCGCGTCTGTGGCGTGAACGCGGCGCGACTGGCCGCCGCGAAATAGGCGTCCAACTCCTGCGGATCGAGCGCGGCCAGAATGGCCTTGCCGGCGGCAAAGGCATGGAGCGGGACTAGGCGGCCAACCTCGATGGTATAGCGCAGGGCTTGCGGCGCCACTTCTCCTGCAATCGCCTCCATATTCTCGCCATGGCGGACGAAGAAGGAGACGGTCTCGTTGAGTTGCCGCGAGACCGATCGCAGCACCGGATAGACCCGGTCCTTGAGCGGGATGGCTTCCGGTGCCGGGTTGAGACGGGCGAGCGCCGGCCCGGGCGAATGGAGCCGGCCGCTGCGCAGCAGATAGCCCCGTTCGACCAGCGTCCCGAGCAGATAGGAGAGGCTGCTGACGGGAATCGCCAAGGAGAGCGCAATCTCGGCAGCACTGACCGGCCGGCCACTGCTGACGACATATTCCAGAATGTCGAGCGTCCGCGTGGCCGATTTGACCGACGAGGACTCCGCCTTCGCTTCCATGCCGCGATCCCCCAATAGCCGTCGGTGGGCCTGCCCTATTGTGCCCGCCTCACTGCTTAAGCCCGAGCATCTGCCGGGTCTCACCCGGCGTGGCAAGCTCACCGCCGATCTTCTCGAGAATTTCGACGCCCTGCCGAACCAGATCGGCATTGCTCTGCGCCAGCACGCCCTTGCGCAGGTAGATGGTATCCTCGAACCCGACGCGCATATGCCCGCCCAGCAACACGGACTGCGCCGCCATGGGGAAGCTGTGGCGGGAAATGCCAAAGCCGGTGAAAGGCGCACCGCGCGGAATCTGGTTCTTGGAATACATCATCGCCTCCGGCGTCGCGGGCAGACCATATTTGGTGCCGAGGACGAAGGTGAAGGGTGCATTCTTTGGAATGAGGCCCTTGGCCATCAGATCGTCCGCGAAGACGAAATCGCCGGCCTCGAAGCATTCGATCTCGGTCAGCACGCCGGCATCCTGCAACATGGTGCCCATCTTACCGACGATCATCTCCAGATTCATGGCGATGCCGCCCCACAGGTTCATGGTGCAGATATCGAGCGTGCACATGTCGGGCTTGAGGTCGAGAATGTGCTCGATGCGCCGCTCCGCCGTGAACATCAGGGTCTTTTCGAGGTCCGGCATCGCCGGCTCCTCGGCGCTTTTGGGAAACCACATGCAGCCCGGGCCGGTGGTGACATTAAGGATCACGTCCGTGTTCTTTTCCCGGATGAGGCTCACGACCTTGCGATAGTCGTCCATCTCCTGGCTCGGCGTGCCATCTTCGCCATTGCGGACATGGACATGGATGATCGACGCGCCGGCCTCGGCCGCGTCGAGCGCTTCCTGCGCCACATGCTCGGGGCGGAAGGGAAAGTTGGGATGCTTGGGCATCGGCGATGCGCCGGTGATCGCGCAGGTAATGAAAGTCTTGCTCATTTATTCTCTCCTATCGGACACCGGCGCTCGCCGCTCATGCTGCGCGCAGCATAAGCCTCAGCGCGCCCGCTCCACCATGACTTCCAACAAGCGGGGGCCGCTGCCGGCAAATAGATCCCGGATCGCGCCGTCCAGCGCTGCAGGATCGGAAACGCGCGCGCCGGGCACGCCCATGCTCTCACCGAGCTTCACAAAATCGATGCCCGGCAATTTGCTGCCAACCACCTCGATGTCGAACAGCGCGCCGAATTGATCGAGCGCTGCATAGCCACCGTTGTTGACGATGAGGAAACGCACGTCGAGCTTGAGGTCGCCCGCCGTCCAGAGACCCTGGATCGAATACATGGACGACCCATCGCCTAGCAGGCACAGCACCGTGCGGTTTGGCTGCGCGAGCGCTGCGCCGACGGCCGCAGGCAGCGCAAAGCCCAGCCCGCCGCTGGCGGTGGCCATGAACTCATCCTCGAGCCGGATCGGGAAATGATCGTGCAGCGGTCCGCGCGTGCTCGGCGCTTCCTCGCTGATGATGATGCCCTTGGGACGCAGGGCATCAAGGCGCTGCATCAGATAGGGCTCGAAAATGGCGGCGCCATCGGGGCTTTCAGCGGCATGGCTCGCGGACGGTGCGAGAGGCGTCCGGGGTGCAGCATTGGATGCAGCATTAAGGCGCGCGATCGCGTCGGCGACATTGCCGACGATGGCCGTGCCGACAGGCGTACGAGCGGCCGTGGCTGGATCATCGACAATCTGGATGATCTGCGCGCCCTCCGGCACATAAGGGCCGAAGCCCTCGACATGATAAGTGAAGACCGGCGCGCCCAGCACCAGCACGAGATCATGGCCATCCAGCGCGCCCACAATGGCTTCACGCGAAGCCGGGAGGAAGCCTGCGAACAGGGCATCGTCTTCCGGGAACACGGCGCGGGCAGCCATTGGCGCGACCCAGACCGGTGCCTGATGCGCGGTCGCCAAGGCATGGAGCGCGGCGCGCGCATTTTCGCGACCCACGCCTGCGCCGGCAACGATCACCGGGGATTTCGCGGCGTTCAGTGCATCCGCTGCGGCACCGATCAGGGCAGGGGACGCCATCGACTCCTGAGAGACAGTCGAGACACTGATCGGCTGGCAGGCGCGATCCCAATCGTCGATGGGCACCGAGACGAACACCGGACCGCGCGGCGCCTGCATCGCCATATGATAAGCGCGCAGGATGGCCAACGGCACATCCTCGGCGCGCGCAGGCTCGCAGGTCCATTTGACGAAGGGTTGCGGAAACTCCGTGGCGCGCTCGGCATAGAGGAACGGGTCGTAGGGGAAGATGCTGCGGGCCTGCTGCCCTGCGGTGATCACCAGCGGCGTCTGGTTACGGAACGCGGTGAAGATGTTGCCAAGCGCATGGCCCGTGCCGGCAGAGGAATGCAGGTTAACAAACGCAGCATTGCCGCTCATTTGCGCGAAGCCGTCCGCCATACCGACGACGACGCTTTCCTGCAGGCCCAGGACATATTGGAAATCCTGTGGCATGTCGCGGAACAACGGCAGCTCAGTCGAGCCGGGATTGCCGAATAATGTCGTCATGCCGAGATCGCGCAGCAGGCTCATCACGGCATCGCGCACCGTCGGCCCTTCGACTGCCTTGGGCTTCTCGACTGCCAGACCCCGCGCCGTCATGCCGCCGCTCCCATGATGTTTGTTGCTGCCGTCATTGTCATTCTCTCTATATATGAAATTATCACATACGCGAACGCATAATCGCGCCTGCGGCAGGGCCGTCAGCCCACGCAAAGTAATTAACATGTTCAGCAAAAGATGGAAGCGGCAACGCTAGCTCGTCACCGCATGGCCGATCCAAGCCACACCCGAAGAAGAACGGGCGCGGCTTGTCGAGGATCAGGCCACCGGTCAGGCATCCATCACAAGGACGGGCTTCACCACCGCGCCGCTCTCGCCGGCATGGAAGGCTTCATCGATCTGCGCGAACGGGAAGGTCTTGATGAGCCGGTCATGCGGGAAACGACCCGCAAGATGATGGTCGATCAACTCGGGCAGGAAGCCGAACAGATCGGAATCGCCACCCAGGATTCCCATCAGCCGCTTGCCGCCACCCATGAAGGCTGACTCGTTGAGTGTCAGATTGGCGGCGGGGTCGGATGCACCGACGATGCCGACGATGCCAAGCGGCGCAATCAGTCCGGCGGCGCTCTCGATGATCGCCTTCAGACCCGTCGTATCGAACGCATAGCCCAGACCCTGCGGGCAGAGTTTGCGGATTTCCTCCTCCGCATTGCTGGTTTTGCCGTTGATCGTGTGGGTTGCGCCCAGTTCGCGGGCCAGCGCGAGGCGATTATCGTGGATGTCGACGGCAATGATCGGGTTCGCGCCCGCGATCTTGGCGGCCATGATCGCGCCGAGGCCGACAGCGCCCGTGCCGAAGACGGCGATGGGCATGCCGGCGCGCACCTTCATGCTGCGCAGCACGGCACCGGCGCCGGTCATGAAACCGCAGCCGAGCGGCGCGAGGGTCGAGAGGGGTACATGGGCGGCGCTTTCGGGCACCTTCACGACGTTGCGGGCATGGCCGATGGCGTGAGTGGCGAAGGAAGACTGGCCAAAGAAATTCGCATTCACGCCCTCGCCATCGCGATGCAGCGTGTGGCTGCCGTCCGGCCTCGTGCCGATCCAGTTCTCGGGCACGAAATTGTAGCAATAAGTGGGCTTGTCGACTTCACAGCTCGGGCAGGTGCCGCAGCTGTTGAAGCTCATCAGCACCCGGTCACCGGGCTTCACATGCGTCACCTCGGACCCGACCTTCTCGACCACGCCGGCGCCTTCATGGCCCAGCACCATGGGGAGCGGGGTCGGGAGCTGCCCATCGCGTGCGGCCATATCGGTGTGGCAGATGCCGCAGGCGTGGATGCGCACCAGCACCTCGTCAGCGCGGGGCTCGTCAAGCATCACGGCTTCGATCGCGAACGGCGCTTCACCGCCCTTGCAGATGGCGGCCTGTGCTGATGTGGTCATGCGTGTCACTCCTGTTCTGGTCTTGGCTTGAGGCGGCGCGATATTGCTCAGCCGAGCCGGCCGAGCGACATGCCGCCATCGATCATCATTTGCGCCCCGGTTACATAGCTCGATGCATCGGAGGCAAGGAACAACGCCAGCGGCTTGATCTGATATGTCTCGGCAATCCGCCCCATCAAGGTCGCGTCATCCCACGCCTTGCGGACCACGGGATCCTTGAGCGATCCGTCCGCGATGTTCGTCACGAAAGGCCCGGGCAAGATGGCGTTGACGCGGATCTGATAGGCCCCCAGCTCCAGCGCGAGGTGGCGCACCATGTGGCTGACCCCGGCCTTGGACGGCATATAGGGCATCGGCACAATCGGCTCGCAGATCACGGCGGCGTTGGATGAAGTCGCGATGATCGAGCCGCCTTTGCCGCTCTTCTTCATCAGCCGCGCAGCATCGCGCATCGTATTGTAGGCGCCGGTCAGGTTGATCGCGATGATCCGGTCCCAGAGCGCCGGATCGTAGGTGTCGATCTGGCCCTGCGGGTCGCGGCCGCCTTCTGGCTTCCAGAAGCCGGGGCCGATCCCAAGGCCGGCACTGGCAAAGGCGATGTCCAGTCCGCCATAAGCAGCCTCGTGCGCATCGAACACCTGGGTGGTGCGGGCACGGTCGGAGACATCGAGCTGGTCGGCGCGCACCTCATAGCCTTGCGCGCGCAGGCGTGCTGCTTCCCGCTCGGCGGCGGCACCATCGACATCCGTCAGCGTGACCCGTGCTCCGGCTTCCGCCATCGCCTCGGCATAAGCGAGGCCGATGCCGGAGGCGGCGCCTGTCACGAGCGCACTGCGCCCCGCAATGTCGAACTGCTCGAGTGCCTTGGGCGGCTGTCCCGTGCCGGCGTCGGTCATTCTGTGCGGTCCTCTCCGGTTAGGCGCGTTCAGGCCGGGTCTTCGTCGAACACGTTCAGTTCGATCTGCACGCCCGTGGGATCGTGCAGGAAGACCTGTGTCATCTTGATCACCTCGACCCGATTCTCCCGCCAGGGCACGCCATGCGCCTCGAGCCGCTCGATCAGCGGACCGAGGCCGACGCACTGGAAGGCGACATGATCGAGGCCGCCCGTCGTCCCGGTGATATTGTCATAAACCCCATGTTCGGACAGCGCGCCGGGCGTGCTGATGTGGACGATCGGATCGTCCTTGTGATCGTACATCCACCGCACCATCGTCCGGTCCAGATTGGACGGCGGATCGCGCTCCTCCAACAGCAGAATGTCGCGGTAAAACGCCACCACCGGCGGCAGTTCACGGGTGCGGATGTTGACGTGGTCGAGCCGTTTGATGAGCATGTACGAGTCCTGTTCGTGGGAAGGCAGGCGGTCGGCTTATTGATAGTGTCCAAAGTATCTGCGGCGCAACCGCTTCCGACCTTTTTGTGCGGCGATTGTGCGCACAATAAGATCGGGAGAGGCGACGGTGCGCCCCTCCCGATCCGCTCGCTTGACGAAGCGGTCAGAAACTGCGGCGCACGGAGACCGCCCAGGTCCGCAATGGCGCAGGCACGCCCGTCACGACGCCAAGCGACGCGCTGACATCGCTCTTGGTCAGGAAATAATATTTGTTGAACATGTTCTGCACTTCCAGCGAGACACGCCAGTCCTTGTCCGTCGTGGTGAAGGAGAGGCGCCCATTGGCGAGGAAGTTGCCCTCGACCCGGCTCCATTCGGAGTTGGATGTCTCGGTGAAGACATCGGACTGATAGGAGCCATCGAACCGTACGCTCACCGTGCCGGGCGTGATCTCGTGATCATATTGCAGGCCGAAGCTGTAGGTCCATTCCGGCGTGTAAGGCGTCACCGCATCCAGTGAAATGCCGGACGTGCCGACTTCCTTATACTGGAAGTTGATGTAGCTCAGGCTGCCATCGATGGTGAAGCCCGCGAACGGATGAATGGTCGTTTCCAGCTCGAAGCCCTTGACGTCCGCCTTGCCGACATTGGTTGGCTTGAGGCACGGCACGGACGGGCAGGCCGAGAGCGTGAGGATCATGTCATTATATTTGTTCAGAAACACCGCGCCGTTCAGCCGCACGCGCCGATCGAACAGGTCGGACTTGAACCCCAGCTCATAGGTGGTGAGCGTTTCCGGGTTGAAACTGCCGAGCTGGTTGCAGGGTGCCGGAGCGACATAGCCCGGTGCCGTGCATGAACCCGCCGACGGCCCGAAGAACGGCCGAGGGTTGACGCCGCCACCTTTGAAGCCGGTAGCGACCGAACCATAAACCAGCAGTTCCGGCGAGAAACGGAAGTCGGTGGAGATCCGCCAGTCCCAACGATCGCCCTTGAAGCTGTCGCTGACATTGTAGAGGCCGGAGAGCAGGCAGTTGGGCGTGTTGCCGATGCCGGTCGGTCCTGCGGTCGGTGCGCCCTGGAAGAACTCGCAGATCGGGAGGGACGGCAATTGCGCCGGCGTCCAGTTGCCGAACGGAACCGTACCGTCCGGGTTGCGGCGGAAGTAGGTGTAGGTCTTTTCATCACGCGTGTAGCGCAGACCGCCCGAGATGCTCCATCCTTCCAACGGCCGGATTACGCCATTGGCAAACAGCGCTTTCGAGGTGGACGGCGTGGTGTCGGGACCGTGCAGGAAGTCGATGCCGGCATAGTTCAGGTCGACACGGGCGGAGTAGGTGCCTTTCTGATCGAAGTAGAAGCCGCCGAGGGTGAAGTCGGCGAACGTGCCGACCTTGCCGTTCAGGCGGAGTTCCTGGCTCCAGGCATGATGGTTGAGCTGGTTATCCAGTTGCGCGACGGGCACAGGGGTCGCGTCCTGATCCTGCCCGAAGTTCGACTGATATTGGCGATAGGAGGAAATCCACACGACATTGACGCTGTCGCTCAACGTCCACGTCACATTGCCGTGAATACCCCAGCCCTTGAAGTCCTGGTTCTGCAAGGCCGTGTAGGGCTTGTAGGGGGACTGGGACGTGGGCAGCATTCCATCGACGAAATTGGCGTAGCTGATGAAGCGGCGGTCACCGCCATAGGCCGAGCTGGCCAGGGAATCGCAGCCATAGACCCCATAAGGCACGAAGGCGCAGCCTACTGGCACGGGACTGCCATTCTTGCCCGGCAGCCAGGCACCGCCGTTGGCATTCGTGCCGGGGTTGGGGATGGCCGGGTTGAACGGATTGGGGTTGGTCGAGGTCGGCCCCGGCAGACCGGCCGCGACTAGGACGGTTGGCGCCGGCTCCGACTTATCCGACGTATAGTCCCCCGACAGGTTCACTTCGAGCGCATCCGTCGGCAGCCAGCGCAGAGCGATCCGCCCGGCGACATAGGACTGGCCGCCCTGCGTCCCGACAACGGGGTCGGCGCCCCGATTGTTGCTGGCCGGCACGTTTGAGCCGGGGTGGGTCGCGCCATAATCCAGAAGTTTGAGGTAGCCATCGCGGCTCTTCGCGGCGCCAGATAGGCGGACGAACAGATTGTCCGTCACAGCGAAGTCGGCCATGCCGCGCAGATCGAGACGATTGTAGGAGCCGTAGGTGGCCTCGAGCGTGCCGCCGCCAGAGCCATCGGGCTTGGCACTGAACAACTTGATAGCGCCGCCGATCGAATTCTTGCCCGCAAGCGTCCCCTGCGGGCCGCGAAGGATCTCCACCCGGTCCAGATCCATGAGGTCCAGCAGCGAGCTGGAGAGGGTCGGAATGTAGACATCATCAATATAGACGCCCACGCCGGGGTCGAGGGCATAGTTGAAGTCGGTCTGCCCCACGCCGCGGATGAAGGCGATGAGGCCGGCGCCGCCATTTTGCGGTTGTGGCCGCAAGGTCACGTTGGGCGACTGGTTGGCGATGTCGGCAATGCTGGTCTGTCCGCGCTGCTCCAGGAGGGCGGCGTTGACCGCCGTGATGGCGATCGGCGTATCCTGAAGCCGTGTCTCGCGGAACTGGGCGGTGACGATGATATCGCCGGTAACGTCCGTGTTCTGGGTACTTTGGGGCTGTTCGCCGCTCTGGGCATAAACCGGTGCGGCTAACGCACAAGCCAGGGCATAGGACGCAACGGATCGCGCGCAAAATCTGCGCATGGGCAATCTCCTCTCCATGTTGCCGTTGCTGATTTTCATGTCTCGTAGCGGACATGCAACGGCGTGGCGGCGGCATAACATGAGGGTTTGGCACCAGCAATATGTGCAATAGTGTGAACAGCGGCGGGCCGGGCGGCTGCCCGGGTGATGCTGAGACATAATTGGATATTGTCAACAATGACTGTCTCCGCAAATGGCGGTAAGCCTTGCGTTTTTGGCCCGACCTCTCTCGGGCTTGCCTGATTGCATCGGTCGTGCGAGGGGCGGCGGCATAGCGTTGAATTGAAGAAAGGGTTGAGTACTGTGATCGCAACGACACATGTCGGAAGTCTGCCGCGCGGGCCTGAGCTTGTTCCCTTGCTGCTCGCGAAGGATCATGGCGAGCCCTATGATGCCGCGCAGTTCGAGACGGTTGTGCAGCAGGCCATCGACGATGCCGTTGCCAAGCAGGTCGAGGCCGGAGTCAGCATCGTGTCCGATGGCGAACTCGGTAAGGTCGGTTATTCCACCTATATCATCGAGCGTCTGGAGGGCTTTGGCGGCCACACCGATCGAAAGCCGGCGCTCGACCTCGCGCCCTTGCCGGAGCTGCGCAAGAAGCTCGCCGCGATCATGGGCGATCAGGAATTCACCCGCGCCTCGTGCATCGCACCGGTGAAGCTCAAGAACCTGCAGCCCTGCCATGACGACATTCGCCGTTTCGATCAGGCGCTCAAGGCGCAGGGCAAGGGCGCACGCGGCTTCATGAATGCCGCGTCGCCCGGCCTGATCACGGCCTTCCAGCCCAATGCCTATTATCCCAGCCACGAGGCCTATCTCGCGGATCTGGTGACGGCCATGCGCCCCGAATATCAGGCGATCATCGATGCGGGCTTCGACCTGCAGCTCGATTGCCCCGACCTCGCCATGTCCCGCCACACCGGCTATCAGGACGTGAGCGATGCGGAGTTCGTGAAGATTGCCGAGGCCAATGTCGAGGCGCTGAATGCCGCCACCGAAGGCCTCCCCCGCGACCGGCTGCGGATGCACATCTGCTGGGGCAATTATGAAGGCCCGCATGATTGCGACATCGATCTTGCCAAGGTGCTGCCGACGATCCTGCGGGCCCGCCCCGGCGTGGTGCTATTTGAATCGGCCAATCCGCGCCACGAGCATGAGTGGACCGTGTGGCGGGATGCGAAGTTGCCCGACGATCTCGTGCTGGCCCCGGGCCTCATCGATAGCTGCTCGAACTATGTCGAGCATCCCGAGTTGGTCGCCCAGCGGATCGAGCGCTTTGCGGGCATCGTCGGCGCTGAGCGCGTGATCGGCAGCACGGATTGCGGTTTTGGTACCTTTGCCGGCTACGGCAAGATCGATCCCGCCGTCACGTGGAAGAAGCTGCAGGCCCTGCGCGAAGGCGCCGATATTGCAGCCAAGCGCCTCGCGAGCGTGCCGGCCTGACTTAAAAGCTCCACGCCGGGCCGCGCTGTTCAGATGCGTGGCCCGGCATCCGATCCTGTCAGGGCGCGGCCGCCATCCTGGCGCGTTGCGAGGGGGCGGTTTCGGTGAGGAAAATCGCCACGATCCCGCCGAGGATCGCCAGCACCACCATGATCCATAAGGGCGCGGCAAGGCTGGTCGCGTCCGCCGCTACACCGGCCAGCGAAGGCGCGAAGACCCCGCCAAGAATTTCCGCCGATCCCATGGTGAGACCCAGCGCGGTCGCGGCTTGGCGCGGATCGACGCTTTCGGATGGGACGGTTGCCATAAACAATGGGAAGATCCCGTTCAGGCCCCAACCAAAGAAGAAGATCGGGACCAGCCCCCAGATCGACCCGCTCCAATAGAGCGCGCCCAGCGGCAGGATGATGCCGAGGAGGGGCATGGCGATCATGACGGGTCGCCGCCCGATCCAATCCGACAGGCCCGAGATCGCGAAGCTGCCGATAGTCGCGGAAATGCCCAGGGTTGCGATCAGCCAGCTCATTTCCGTCGGCGTGTAGCTTCTGACGCTGGTGAGGTAGATCGGCAGGAAGGTCAGGCAGATGACGAAATAGCTGACCATCAGCACGCCTAGCAGCACGCAGACCAGCACATTGCGAGTCCGCAACACGCTGAGGACACCTTGCGCTTCGCCATCTTGTGCCTGCGGCCGAGCAGGAGCGGCCGGCTCTTCCAGCGTGAACCAGATCAGCAAGGCACAGATGATGCCGGGAATGGATGCGAGGAAAAAGGCGTTGCGCCACCCGAACTCCAGGCCGAACCACACGAGCAAGACCGGCGCAAGAAACGATCCCAGCAGGTTGGACCCGAAATTCTGGGCGATCCCCTGCGCAAGGCCGCGACGGCGCGGATCGACTTCGCTGGCGACCATGGCGTGGCTGATCGGCATCACCCCGCCCTCCGCCGCACCCATCAGCATCCGTGCGCACAGCATAAAGAGGAAGCTTGTCGCCATGCCGCTGAGAAAGCAACAGAGCGAGAAGCCGAGCGTCGCGCCGACGAGCAGCAGCTTGCGATTGCCGATCGTGTCCGACAGGCGCCCGATGGCGAAGGCGGCAATGGCCCAGGTAAAGGAGAGGCCGCCGGCGAGCAGACCGATCTGCGCATTGGACAACCCGAGCTCGGGCTGGACGAATGGCATCAGCACGTTAAGTGCCTGCCGATCGAAAAAGACGATGCCGAAATTCAGGCTGAGCAGTCCGACCAGCCAAGCCTGATAGCCGCCGCTACGCAGACGCGGCGTGCCCGCTTCCCCCATCACCATAGGCCCCTCCATGAGTCCTCTTGTTATGAGGGCATCATGGCGCAGGCTTTGGCAAATGGATAGCCCTCTATCGAATGGCTGTGCGCCCTCGATAGGTCGGCGGCATCACGCTCAGGGCAGAGCGAACCGGGCCCGAATGTCATCGGGCACGCGCTCGGCGCGCATCCCGCCCGGGCGCTCGCTGTCCCGCACGGTCCAGACCCGCTTTTCCGTGCCGCTTACGCAGACATGGCCGTCCTTGAGCAGGCGATGGCGAATGGTGAAGCTGGAATTGCCGAAATCGGGCGCTTCCACCTCCAGCACAACATCGTCGCCATAGGCGGCGGGGCGCTGGAACTTAGCCGACACATCAACCATCGGAAAGCCGACTACGCCCTGGGTTTTCAGCATGTCCCGCTTGCGAACACCAAGCGCCTTCTCGAACAGCATGATCGTGCTCTCGCCGAACATCTCGAGGAAGCGCGGCGCATAGACGATGCCCGCCGGGTCGCAATGGCCCCATTCGATGCGATAGGGTCGGGAGAGGAACGCCTGGAAGTCATCCGGCTGCGATGCAGGGGCGCCGGTCATGCCGCGAAATCCAGACCGCCGCGCCGTTCTGCAAAGCGCCATCCCTCCGGCGTCTTGCGCAGGCGATCGGTATAGGTTCCGATCAGCGGCCCCTTGGGATCGCGCACAGGCAGCCCGCCAGTGTCGCTCGCGACGCCCTGATACAGCACGATGACCGACAGCGCCGTCGCTTCGGTCTCGCTTACGACGTCCACGACCACGTTGGAAACCACATGGCGCGCCGCACGGGCCGGCCGGCTCTTGAAGGTCGCAAGAATGGCGTCACGTCCCTTGATGGGCTGATCCGGTGCGCTCGGCCGGGCCATCTGGCCATCCTCGGTGTAGAGGGCCGCGACGGCATCCCAATCGGCGGCATCGTTCAGCAGCGTGTAACGATTGATGAGCGTGGTGCAGTCCCACTCGATCGCCCGCCGCGTCGCGTCGTCCAGTGTCACGCTCATGCCGCGTCCGCCTCTTCAGGCAGCAATTCGGTATCGATCTGCTTCTGCACCGGTGCGGGATAACGCGCGCCGGCAACCGCGCCAGGCGCAAAAATTGCGTCCACGGCCGCGATGGATTCCGGTGCGAGGGCGATGGAGGCCGCTTTCACATTCTCCTCAAGATGCGCGATGGAGCGCGTGCCGGGAATGGCGATGATCTCCGGCGCGCGTGCCAGCACCCAGGCCAGACTGAGCTGGGCAGGCGTGATGCCGAGGTCGTCCGCGACCGCATTGAATCGTTGGGCAAGCTTGAGATTGTGGCTGAAATTGGGTTCCTGAAAGCGCGGCATCGGGATACGGATGTCGCCGGCCTTGAAATCGATGCTGCTGATGGCGCCGGCGAGCATGCCGCGCGCGACGGGCGAGAAGGCGACGAAGGCGATGCCGAGTTCCCGGCAGGCGTCCAGCACAGCGACTTCCGGATTGCGCACCCAGGGAGAATATTCGGACTGGATGGCGGCGACCGGATGCACGGCGTGCGCGCGGCGGATGCTCGCCGCCGACATTTCGGACAGGCCGATAGCGCCGATTTTGCCGACTTCCTTCGCGCGTAGCAGAGCGCCCATCGAGTCTTCGATCGGCACGTTCCGATCGAGCCGGTGCATATAATAGAGATCGATAAAATCGGTATCGAGCCGCTTGAGCGAGCGTTCCAGCGATCCGGTGATCGTCTCCGGCCGCCCGTCCAGCACACGCTCGCCATCGATCAGATCGAGCACGCACTTGCTCGACAGTACGAAGTCCTTGCGGCGATGGCCGACAGCGCGGGCAATCAGGCCCTCATTCTTGCCACCGCCATACAGCGCTGCGCTGTCGAGATGCGTCACGCCGATGTCGAGCGCATGATTGAGCAGGCGCGCGCCTTCCTCCTCGCTCGGAGGGGCGTCATAAGCGTGAGAGAGGTTCATGCAGCCCAGACTGATGGCGGAGACGGCCATGTCCGCGATGCGGCGGGTGGGGAGGGGTGTCGATGGCGAAGTCATGGCCCGGCTTGTGTCGCCCCGGGCATCAAAAATCAATCCTCGCGGCGCTTTTGGCGAGGATTGCGTGCTTTATCGCCGAAAGCCGACGGCGGTTTCGATCCAGTCCCAGAAGTCCCGGGACGCATCCTTCACATGCTGGGACGCCTCGCGATAGGCGATGGGATCGTCCCGGACACGGATGACCGGCCAGTCCGCCTGATTGATGGCATTGCGTGAGCGGAAAGCCGCCAGCAGGCGCATGGCTTGCGTCATCAGTGCTGGCGAGGCGAGCAGGATGGGTTCGCGCTGGAGCGCGGCGCTTACCAGCCCGAATTGCTCGACGAACTGCCGACGGAGCTGGAGCAATTCATGCATCCGCGCCGCTTGCGCGATCGTGCCTAACTGCACGATTTCAGTTTCGGTGGCAGAAAACGCGCGCAGCAGGTCCGCGAGATCTGAACTTAGCCCGGTCGCCACTGACATGCATCTCTCCCGCCGCCTATGGTCTGACGGTAGAGCGGCGCCTTAAACGGCAAAGCTTGAGAAATGACTACGGGCATGACGCCGATGATTGAGCGTCGCCGGAAATGAAGCGGTGTGCAGCCGCGAAACAGGCCGCACACCGCCAGTCTTTATCAGCCGGCCTTGTTGAGCTGAACTTCCAGATCGCCGAGCACGCGATAGCAATCGAGCACCTGTGCGACGGAGCTGTTGGGCTCGCGGCCCTCGCGGATCGCGGCGATGAACTCGCGGTCCTGCAGTTCAATGCCGTTGCTGGAGACGGCGACGCCGCTCAGGTCCACAGGCTCTTCCTTGCCGGTCACCAGATCGTCATAGCGCGCGATCCAGGTGCCATTGTCGCAAATGTAGCGGAAGAAGGTGCCGAGCGGCCCATCATTGTTGAACGAGAGGGAGAGGGTGCAGATCGCGCCGCTCTCGCTCTTGAGCTGGATGGACATGTCCATCGCGATGCCCAGCTCCGGGTGCATCGGGCCTTGCACGGCATTGGCCTGCACGATCTTGCCGGCCTGATAGGCGAACAGGTCGACCGTGTGCGCGGCGTGGTGCCACAGCAGATGGTCCGTCCAGGAGCGAGCCTCGCCCTTGGCATTCATGTTCTTGCGGCGGAAGAAATAGGTCTGCACGTCCATCTGCTGGATCGCGAGTTCGCCCGCCGTAATCTTGTTATGGATATACTGGTGGCTCGGGTTGAAGCGGCGGGTGTGGCCGACCATGCAGACGAGTCCGGTTTCCTTCTGCGTGTCGATGACCGCCTGGGCGTCGGCCCAGCTGTCCGACAGGGGGATTTCCACCTGCACATGCTTGCCCGCCTTCATGCAGGCAATGGCCTGCTGGGCGTGCATCTGCGTGGGCGTGCAGAGGATCACCGCGTCCACGTCATCACGTGCAAGCGCTTCGTCCAGTTCGGTGCCGCTGTGCTTCGCGCCATATTTGGCGGCGACTTCGGCGGCCTGCTCGGCACGGCGGCTGATGATCGATACGATCTCCACGCCATCGATGTTCTTGAGGCCGTCGAGATGCTTTTCGCCGAATGCGCCGGCGCCTGCGAGTGCGATTCTCATGAGGGGGAGTCCTTTCTCCAGCTAACCCCTCCCTTTCAAGGGAGGGGCAAGGGGTGGGTGAGAGGTATCTAAACGAACGGCGGGGGCTCAATGCCCCCGAAGTCACTTCAAATGGGGTGATGACCAGCACCACCCCAACCCCTCCTCTGAAGAGGAGGGGCCTTTGCGCGTGTCAGGCTTTCGCCATGCTGTGGCCGCTCATGACCTTGCGCGGTTCCAGCGGCGCTCCGGCCGTTTCTTCCGGCTGCAGGATCATCGCGCCGAGCGCGGTGTTGGAGGCCGGGATGTGGTAGAAGGTGTAGAGGTCACGCACCTTCTCCGGCAGCGCGCCGCGCATGATCAGCCACATGACCAGCTCGATGCCTTCCGATCCGCTCTCGCGCAGATACTGGATGTGCGGCATCTTGCTCAGCTCTGCCGGATCGCTGATCAGCTTGTCGATGAAGTTCAGGTCGAACTCCTTGTTGATCAGGCCGGCGCGCGGCCCCTGAAGCTGGTGGCTCATGCCGCCGGTGCCCCAGACGTGAACATTGAGGTCTTCCGGGAAGCTCTCGACCGCGGCGCGGATGCTGTCGCCCAGGCTGAAGCAGCGCTTGCCCGATGGCGGCGGATAGGTGACCACGTTGACCGGGAAGGGGATGACCTTGCACGGCCACTCTTCCGGCTCCCCGAAGATCATCGAGAGCGGCACGGTGCAGCCATGGTCGACGTCCATCTGGTTCATGATGGTCATGTCGAATTCGTCCAGGATCAGGCTCTGGGCGATGTGCCAGGCGAGGTCCGGATGGCCCTTCACGTCGGGCACGGGACGCGGGCCCCAGCCTTCGTCCGCCGGCTTGAAGCTCTCGGCGCAGCCAATCGCGAAGGTCGGGATGATGTTCATGTCGAACGCCGAGGCGTGGTCGTTATAGACCAGGATCACAACGTCGGGGGTGTTGCCCGGCTGCTTGATCCACTCCCGGATCGGCTCGTAGCCCTTGAAGACCGGACCCCAATAATCGTTGTCGCTGGTCTTGGTCTGCATTGCCGCGCCGAGCGCGGGAATGTGGCTGGACGTAATGCCCGTGGTAACGCGTGCCATGATCAAAATCCTCCCTTGATCGAGCGCACGCCCTCAGGCGAACGACCACCGTCGATCATCATCTGTGCATATTCTTCCTGCGTCATGCCGGTCATCGATCCGGCAGCGAACTGGAAGCTCTTGCCATCGGTCGAGAAGAGCTTGGAGAGGAAGTAAACATTCCCGCCCTCGTCGATCATGGCATTGTAGTCGCGGGCCAGCACGGCCGCCTTGGCGGCGGGCGTCAGGTTCCACTCGTCGAGATAGGCGCTCTGGTCCGCCTTGAACCGCTCGCGATTCTCGGCCTTCATCAGGCTCATCGCGAACTGATTGAGATTGTAGCCCCGGCGCGCGCGCTGGGCGGTGAACACGCGGGTGCCGGGAATGTCGTCAAACTCGGCAAGATAGGCGTGAACGTCGATTCTCTCTTTCTTCTCGGTCATGATATCCTCTCTTAGAGCCCGCGGGCGTTCAGCTTGGCGTCGAGACGCGGGAAGACGCGGCGGGTATTGCCCTCAAAAATCGCGTGACGCTCCTCGTCAGAAATGTCGAGCGCATCGATATAGCGCTTCGTATCGTCGAAATAATGACCTGTGGTCGGGTCGATCCCACGCACGGCACCGACCATCTCGCTACCGAACAGGATGTTCTTGTTGTCGATCACGTCCGCCAGCAGGTTGATGCCGGGCTGGTGATACACGCAGGTGTCGAAGAACACGTTGTTCATCAGCAGCGTATCAAGGCTGGGCTGCTTGAGCATGTCCGCGAGGCCCCGGAACCGGCCCCAGTGATAGGGCACCGCGCCGCCGCCATGCGGGATGATGAAGCGCAGCGTCGGGAAATCGGCGAACAGATTGCCCTGCAGCAGCTGCATGAAGGCGATCGTATCGGCCGCCAGATAATAAGCACCCGTCGCGTGCATCGCGGGATTGCAGCTGCCCGAGACGTGGATCATCGCCGGGACGTCCAGTTCGACCATCTTCTCGTAGAAGGGATACCAGAATTTGTCGGTCAACGGCGGCTGCTTGAAGTGGCCACCGCTCGCATCCGGGTTCAGGTTGCAGCCGATGAAGCCCAGCTCGTTAACGCAGCGATCCAGCTCGGCGATCGAGCTGGTCATGTCCGCCTCTGGCGACTGCGGCAACATGCACACGCCAGCGAAGGTCTCGGGATAGAGGTCAACCACGCGGGCAATCAGGTTGTTGCAAGCCTGCGCCCACGGGACCGCCACCGACTGATCGCCGACATGCGGCGCCATGGCCGAGGCGCGGGGCGAGAAGATCGTCATGTCCGCGCCGCGCTCCTTGATGAGGCGCAACTGGTTCTGCTCGATGGTCTCGCGAATGTCGTCGTCAGAAATCTCGGGATAGGGCGGGCAGGGCGTGCCATTCTTGAACGCCGCCTTCTGCTGCTCGCGCCACTCATCATGCGCCTTGGGCAGCACGGTATAGTGGCCATGGCAGTCGATGATCATCGTCATTCCGTCACCTTCCAGACTTTTCTGTTTCTGTAATTTTGGGCTGCGCAGCGGACACGGGCTTCGCGATCATTTCGGGATGCATGGCATCCAGAAAGGCCAGCTTTGCCTCAAGCCCCTGCGGCATCTCGACCGAACCGAGCAAGGCGCCCATCGCCCGCTGGCGTGTCACTGTCCCGCGTGTCATGGCCGGTTCGATGCCCAGCTCGGTAAGCGTCACGACCACCTCGTCCATCTCGGCAGCGCGGCGCGTGCCGTGGGCGAGCATGCGGTCGAGATTATAATCGATCTTTTCGGGCCAGTCTCCGCCGAGTGAGCCCAGCACATTCTCGGTCACGCCAGCGCGACGGGCCGCCAGGATCATCTCTGCCGTCAGCGCCTCGATGCCCTTGATCATGACAGAACGGACCATCTTCGTCGCGCTGGCGCCGCCGACCTGATCGCCCGCAATCGCAACCTTGCTGAAGCCGATCGCATGCAAAGCCGCTTCGCCCTGCGCAGCGTGCGGGCCGCTGATCAGCAGCGGCACAGTCATCGCGGCGGGCTGCACGGGCGACATGACCGCTACATCGACGTAACGCCCGCCAGCCTGCTCGATCGCCGCAGCATTGCGCTGCTTGGCGCCCGGCGACACGGAATTCATGTCGAAAAACAGCGCACCGGGGGGCAGGTGCCGCGCGGCCGCGGCCGCTGCCGCCTCGGTCTGATCGGCGGTGACGAGGCTCAGGATCATTTCCGCGCCGGCTAGCGCGTCCGCCAGGGACTCGCAGCCCGTGACGCCCGTTTCGGTGTAAGCGGCGCGGATCGGGCCGGCCGTCTGCGGTTCGATTGCCTTGAGGTCGAATGCGCGCGCGTCGCTGCGCCATCCGGCAGCACCGGCGAAGGTCCGGCCCGCTTCCCCAAAGCCGATAAGGGCAATTCTCCCGCTCATGATCGACGCTGTGCCGCCTATCAATCAGAATCGCAAATTTGTTCCCGCTCCGTGCCATAAGCAGAAGCGAATGGTTCCGTCGCGGCCCGGTCCAGCTCGGCAATGAAGGCTGCTTGTGCCGGGGCCGGTCGCCACTGCGCCCGGGTGGTGAGCGCGACCGCGCGAGAGAAGCCCCCGGGCGGGGCGCCAAGCGAGACGAGCCAGCCCGCCTCCTGCTCGACCGAGACCTGATCGGGCGAGAGCAGGGTCAGGAAGTCGGTTTGCATCAGGATTTCGCGGATCATCATCACCGACCCGCATTCGATCGGCACGGGCGGTGGGGCAAGTCCGGCCGTGCGGAACATCTCGTCGAAGCGCGCCCGCAGGGGCGCGCCGGGCGACGGCAAGATCCAGGCATAGCGCGCGAGATCGCTCAACGGGCGATCCCGTGCCGGACCGGCCTCAGGATGACCGGCCCGCGCGATGATAATCACCTCATCCTCGAACAGGGGGCGCTGCATGAGGTCCGGGCCGGGTGGCGGATCGCGCATGGCGCCGACCATCATGTCGATGCTGCCGTCGCGCAGGGATTCCGCCAGTTCGCCATGCGATCCTTCGACGATCACGATCTCTATGGCCGGAAATGCGGTGTTGAACCTTGCCAGCGCGCGCGGCAGCACCCGAGCGCGGGAGAGCGGCATCGCCCCGATGGTGATCCGCGCCGGCACGCCGCCGGATTGGCCCAGGGCTTCGTCGAGGCCTGCTTCCAGCTCTGTCCGGGCGAGGCGGAAATTGCGGGCGGTGCGCCGGCCCGCGTCGGTCAGCGCGATCCCCCGTCCGCGCCGCTCGACGAGCGACCGCCGGAGGATCAGCGACAGATCGCCAATGGCGCGATGCAGGGTCGGCTGCGAGAGGCCGCTATGCGCCGCTGCAGCCGCATAGCTTCCGCTATCCGCGACGGCGAGGAAAGCCCGCAATTGCGCCATGGTCACCCGCCGCGAGCCGATCATTTCGGCGGCTTGCTCAACGCGCTCAGCCAGCGCCATCGCAGGAGGGAGGGGCGTCATGCCGTCCGTGCGCCGCTCGAATAGCTGCACGTCCATGATGCTCTCGACGCGGGCAATGGCTTGCGTCACGGCGGGCTGGGTCAGATGGAGCGTGCTCGCGGCGGCGGACACGCTTCCCTTGTGCGTCACCGCCGCAACGGCGGCGAGGTGGCGCAGATTAAACGAAAAGGGTGAGAGGCCCGATGCCATGAGGGCCAGACTTAGCAGATGCTTATGATCTGCGCAAAGTTCGGGGTGGATTGACCGGACGCCGTTCCCCTATTCTATACGGGAGCAAGGCTGTTGCCAGTTAATGTTGATCGAGAGGAGCAATCATGGGTGTGGTCGTACAGAATATCGAGCGTGCTGATCCTGAGGTGATTGACGGTCTGGCGGCGTGCGGTGTTGCGACGGTTCATGAAGCGCAGGGCCGCACGGGCTTGCTGGCAAGCTATATGCGGCCAATCTATGCCGGCGCGCGGATCGCGGGCAGTGCGGTGACGATCAGCGCGCCTCCGGGCGACAACTGGATGGTGCATGTCGCCATCGAGCAGTTGAAGGCCGGCGATGTGCTGCTGCTGGCGCCGACCAGCCCCTGCGAGGACGGCTATTTCGGTGATCTGCTGGCGACCTCGGCGCAAGCCCGCGGCTGCCGCGGCCTGATCATCGATGCCGGCGTGCGCGATGTGCGCGACCTCACGGAGATGAACTTCCCGGTCTGGTCCAAGGCGGTCTACGCGCAGGGCACGGTCAAGAACACCCTGGGCAGCGTGAACATCCCGGTGGTCTGCGCCAATGCGCTGGTCAATCCGGGCGATGTGATCGTCGCTGATGATGACGGCGTGTGCGTCGTCCTCCGCGCCAACGCCGCCAAGGTGCTGGAAGCGGCCCGTGCGCGGGAAGCCAATGAAGGCGAGAAGCGCGAGAAGCTGGCCTCCGGCGTGCTGGGCCTCGACATGTACAAGATGCGCGAGCGCCTGGAGAAGGAAGGCCTGAAATATGTGTGAGGCACGTCGGCCTCGGAATGCATCTCAGTTCGCTTCGAACGGGAGGCTGTGATGGACGGCATTACCTGCATGTGGATGCGTGGCGGCACCTCCAAGGGCGGCTATTTCCTGGCAGACGATCTGCCCACGGATACCGCCGCCCGCGATGCCTTCCTCCTGCGCGTCATGGGCTCGCCCGATCCGCGCCAGATCGACGGCATGGGTGGCGCCGATCCGCTGACCAGCAAGGTTGGCGTGGTCAGGAAATCGAGCCGCGAAGGGGTCGATGTCGATTATCTCTTCCTGCAAGTGTTCGTCGATCAGGCGATTGTCACCGACGCGCAGAATTGCGGCAATATCCTCGCGGGCATCGGTCCGTTCGCCATTGAGCGCGGTCTCGTGCAGCCAACCGGCGATGAAACCCGCGTCGCCATCTTCATGGAGAATACCGGCCAGGTCGCCGTCGCCACGGTGCAGACGCCCGGCGGCCAGGTTCGCTATGATGGTGACGCCTCGATCAGTGGCGTGCCGGGTACATCGGCGCCCATTCCGCTGTTGTTCCGCGATACCGCTGGCTCATCCTGCGGCGCCCTGCTGCCGACGGGCAATGGCGTCGACGAGATCAATGGCATCAAGGTGACGATGATCGACAATGGGATGCCCTGCGTCGTCATGCTTGCCAGCGACGTCGGCGTGACCGGCTATGAGGATCGTGACACGCTTGACGCCAATAACGAGATGAAGGCGAAGGTCGAGGCCATCCGCCTCAAGGTCGGTGAGATGATGAACCTTGGCGACGTAACCGAAAAGTCCGTCCCCAAGATGATGCTGGTGGCGCCGCCGCGCGAGGGTGGGGCCGTTACCGTGCGTTCGCTCATCCCGCATCGTGTCCATGCCTCCATCGGGGTGTTGGGTGCGGTGAGCGTGGCGACGGCATGCCTTATCGAAGGCTCTCCCGCCGCCTCCGTCGCCAAGGTGCCCGAGGGTGCGACGAAGACGCTGGGGGTCGAGCATCCGACCGGCGTCACCGAATGCGTCGTGACCGTGGACGCTGACGGACAGCCGGTGGAAGCCGGCATGTTGCGCACCGCCCGCAAGCTGATGGACGGGGTGGTGTTCGGCTGAACATCCCCTGCGTCTATGGCAGGCTCCCTGCACCTCAGAACAAGTCCGTTCGCCCTGAACTTGTCAAAGGGCTGTTTCATCTGGAACAATCGAACGGAAAGTGAGAACCGGGCTTCGACAGGCCCAGCCCGAACGGAACCAATGAGATGACCGACCGCATCCTTTCCTGGCATAGCAACCCGAGCAAGCCCGCCTACACGCCGCCGCCGGGCGCCGTGGATGCGCATTGCCACGTGTTCGGGCCGATGGCGCAGTTCCCGTTCAGCGCGAAGGCCAAATATCTGCCGCAGGATGCAGGCCCGGACATGCTCTTTGCCCTGCGCGATCATCTGGGCTTTTCCCGCAATGTGATCGTCCAGGCGAGTTGCCATGGCACCGACAATGCCGCGACCCTGAACGGCATTGCCGTTTCTGACGGGAAGGCGCGCGGTGTCGCCGTGGTCGATCCCGCGATCAGCGAGGCCGAGCTTGAGGCGCTGCACGCCGGCGGCATGCGCGGCATCCGCTTCAACTTCCTCAAGCGCCTGGTCGACGATGCTCCCAAGGACAAGTTCCTCGAGGTCGCGAGCCGACTGCCGGAGGGCTGGCATGTGGTCATCTATTTCGAGGCGGACATTCTCGAAGAACTGCGCCCGTTCATGGATGCGATCCCGGTGCCGCTGGTGATCGACCATATGGGCCGGCCCGATGTACGCCAGGGACCGGACGGTGCTGACATGAAGGCCTTCCGCAACCTGCTCGATAGTCGCGATGACATCTGGTTCAAGGCGACCTGCCCGGACCGGCTCGATCCCGCCGGTGCGCCTTGGAATGATTTTGCCAATGCCGTCGCGCCGCTGGTCGCCGATTATCAGGATCGGGTCATCTGGGGCACCGACTGGCCGCACCCCAACATGCAGGATGCCATCCCGGACGATGGCTTGCTTGTGGACATGATCCCACGCATCGCGCCGACGGAAGCGTTGCAGCGCAAGATGCTGGTGACCAACCCGATGCGTCTATACTGGCCTGAAGAACTTCGCGCTGGGTCATAGCCAGTTCGATAACGAGAGACCAAACAGGCCCGAAACCGCAAGCTGACTGGAGAGAAGAATGCCGTTTCCCGCAACGCCGGACTATATGGGCCTCAACACGCCAGTCCGTCAGGAAGTTTCGCTCAAGGGCCTCACGGCATCCGAGGGCACCATTCCGGCGGATGTGCGCGGCGCTTTCTTCCGGGCAGTGCCCGATCCGCAGTTCGAGCCGTTCTTCCAGCCCGATACCGCGCTCTCCGATGATGGCATGATCAGCCGCATCCTCTTCAATGAGGACGGCACGGTCGATTATGACATCAAATATGTCCAGACCCCGCGCTGGAAGGCCGAGAACGCCGCCGGCAAGCGTCTGTTCGGCCGCTATCGCAACCCCTTCACCAATGACGCGTCGGCCGAGGGCGTGGAGGGGACCGTCTCCAACACCACGCCGGTCTGGCATGCGGGCAAGCTCATCATGACCAAGGAGGATGGGCCGGGTCATCAGGTCGATCCGCACACGCTGGAGACCACCGGCGCCTATGATTTCGGTGGCGCGCTCAAGTCGCAGACGATGACGGCCCATGTCCGCATCGATCCCGAGACCAAGGAGATGTTCGTCTATGGCTATGAGGCGGATGGCCTCTGCTCTAAGACCATCGCTTATTGGTGGACCGACAAGGACGGCAAACTTGTCAAGGAACAGTCGTTCGAGGCGCCGTTCTGCAGCCTTGTCCATGACTTCGTGATCACCGAGAACTACGCGATCTTCCCGCTGCAGCCCACCACCGCCGATCTTGAACGCGTGAAGGCGAAGGGCGCGCACTGGGTTCACCAGCAAGATCTGGAATATCACATCGGGGTGATGCCGCGTTATGGCGATGTGTCCGAGATCCGTTGGTTCAAGGGACCGAAGGGCGCCTCCAGCTTCCACATGATGAACGCCTTTGAGACGCCGGACGGCAAGGTCCATATCGATCATCACATCACCGACACCATCGCCTTCCCGCATATCCGCGCAGACAGCGGCATCGATGTGCAGCCTTGGGAACTGGGCGGCGGTTTTCAGCGCTGGACAGTCGATATGAAGGGTGAGAGCGACGGTGTGGAGGTCACGCCGCTCGGGCCTCCGGGAGACATGCCGCGTATTGCCGATGCCGATCAGGGTCGCCCGTATAAGCGGGGCTGGTATTGCAGCATGAACCCGCAGCCCATGGGGCCGCCGCTGATGGGCGGCGTCGTCGGTGCCATGTTTACCGCGCTCCTGCGGAAGGATTTTGAGACCGGCGCAATCGTCGGCTATAATCTGCCGCCGGCGCATGGGATGAGCGAGACCGTGCATGTGCCGTCGAGCGAGCCCGGTCATGAAGGCTGGCTGGTCGGCGTCGTCGACCATGAGACCGCGCCGGACCAGTTCGAGCATGCGGTGTGGATCTGGAACGCGGGCGACCTGCCGGCGGGGCCGGTCGCCAAGGTGCCCGTGCCCACCCGCATGCGGCCTCAGGTCCATGGCTGGTGGGTGCCGATGGCGGCCTATCAGGCGGCGAAAGCGGCCTGATCCTTTCGCACGCCCGAGGGCGCAGGGGTTAGAGCCTGCCCCCTTGGACGGCGGTGATGTTTCGTCATACCAACTTGGCGATCAAAGCGTGCTGATCATCCGCACAGTCTCGTCAAACCGTCCCTCGCGCTCAGCCGAGCGAAGGAAGCGGACATTCTCGACGAGGATTTCCTCGGGCGTGGGCACTTGCTGAAAGAGTGCCATCACTTCCGCAGCATAATCATCGAGCGGCATATAGTTTTCCCGCGTGGATTGTCCCGGGGTTAGCTCGGTGCGCACAGCTGGCGGGGCCAGCTCGATCACCTCCACCTTGCCGCGCAGCTGTTCCCGCAGGGAGACCGTCCAGCTATGCAGGGCCGCCTTGCTCGCGCTGTAGCTCGGCGTGCCGATCAGTGGCACGAAGGCGAGGCCGGAGGTCGTGTTGACGATCGCGGCGTCTTCCTGCGCCGTCAGATGCTCGATCAAGGCATTGGTGAGACGGATCGGCCCCAGCACATTGGTGATGAAGGTCTGCTCCGCCACAGTCGTGTGGCCACGTCGCGTCAGATCCTCGCGCTGCATGATGCCGGCATTGTTGAATAGGATGTTGATCGCCGGGAAGCGGGCGATCGCTTCGGCCGCGAATGCTTCGATGCTTCCCGGATCGCTCGCATCGACGGTGAGCATGTGCATGCCCGCGCGACCCTCGATGGTTTCAGCCAATGTCGCTGCGGTCCGCCCCGCGACGATCACCGTGTTGCCGAGCTCGTGGAAATGGCGCGCCAATGCGCGGCCAATACCCGAGCCGCCGCCGGTGATGAGAATGGTGTTGCCCGTGGTCTTCATGCCGTCTGCTCCAAATTCTGCTGGTGGACGACTGCTCATTTAAGTCCTAGCTTTCAGAACGAAAGAAGGCACCGGAAAGATTGATACTCACCGGAAAGAGAGTGTGAATGACAACTCAAGCGAAGCGCCCAAGCGTGCCAGCCAGCCCCGATCGCTACGATCAGATCGATCCCCGCGTGGAAGCGCTGGTCAATGACCTTATCGGCCAAGTCGCGGACAAATGGACCATGCTGCTGATCGAGGTGTTGCATGACCATGGCGAGCAGCGCTTCACACGCATCTTCGAGAAGATGCCCGGCATCAGCCAAAAGATGCTGACGCAGACCCTGCGGCAGATGGAGCGCAACGGTCTGGTCCACCGCACGGTGCATCCGGTCGTGCCTCCTCATGTGGATTATCGGCTGACGGAGCTGGGGGCCAGTCTGGGCGAAGCATTTTGTGGCGTGTGGACCTGGGCGGAGGATCATCTGCAAGACATCGACGCCGCTCGCCTGAGATTTGATGAGGCCCGCACTCGTTAAGTGAGCCGGGTAGGGTGACCGCTAACTCGCTGCATTCTGCTTTCACGAACGCAGCGGCAACGATTCGCGCATTCAAGTTGGGACCTTAGCCGGCCTCCGCCTCCATCGCGGCGGCCGTTCGCCTTCTCCGTGCTTCAAGATGCACAACGAGACATGTTTCTGCGCTCTTGAACAAGCGCGCTGATGCATAAGTCCCACGCCGGGACCAAAAGTTCGGCCGTCGCGCCGCCGCCGTCTCCTTTAAGTTGATCCTGTCCGGAATTCCTGCCTATATCAACGAGCCTAAAAAAACGGCTCCTGTATGCTCTGCGAGAGGTCGCAAAGACCCGCGCAATGTGAGGCTGCACTGAGCCGCACAGGTGAGGAGAAGATGTGATGAACAGGAAGTCCAGAATCCGCCCATTGCTATGCGCCGGTTCGGTTATGGTGATGGCCATCGCGGCGACGACGCCCGCTTTCGCCCAGCAAGATGCCGCCCCGCAGGCCGACAGCACCCCCGATATCATTGTTACTGCACAATTTCGGTCCCAGCGCCTGCAGGATACGCCTTTGGCGATCACGGCGGTGGATGCGGCGCTGCTCGAGGCGCGCAATCAGGATGACATCGCTGCGGTCGCCCGGCAGGCGCCCAGCGTGACCCTCACCCCCATGGGTGGCGCGTTCGGCGACTCCATGGGCGCCTCCATCCGCGGCATCGGGCAGTTCGATTTCAACCCGGCTTATGAGCCGGGCGTCGGGCTTTATGTTGATGATGTCTATTATCCGACCCTCACCGGTGCCAATTTCGACCTGCTCGATCTGGAGCGCGTGGAGGTGTTGCGCGGCCCGCAGGGAACGCTCACGGGTCGCAACTCGATTGGGGGCGCGATCAAACTGTTCTCGAAGAAGCCGGAGGCCGATCCGAGCGGTTTTGCCGAAGTGAGCTACGGCTCGCGCAACCGCGTGGAAGTTCGGGCGGGGGCGAATTTCCCGATTACGGATATGCTCTTCGCCCGCGTTTCCGGCGTCCATAAGAGCCAGCGGGGGTATGTCCAGCAGATCGATTATGGCTGCGCCAACCCCGGCAACCCCGAGGGCATCCTGCCGGCCGTGCCGACCAACACCGACTGCGTGGTCGAGGATCTGGGCGGCATCAATTATTCAGGCGTACGCGGCGCGCTGCGTTATGCCGGCGAGAAGCTCGATATCCAGATCATCGGCGACTATCAGTATTCCGATCGCCCGAGCGCTGCGGAAGTGCCGATCGTCGCGCAGGGCGATGCCTCGAACTTCCTGTGCGGACCGTGGTGCACCTATGCAAGCTGGGGGCTGCCGGCGGGCGGTCAGGCCGGCAACTGGAATACGGGCAATCGCAACAAGTTCCGTGGCTGGGGCGTGTCTGGTCATATCGATTGGGACGTGACCGACAATCTCCAGGTCCAGTCGATCACGGCCTACCGCTCCTACAATAACCGCTGGGGCACGGACGATGATTTCACGCCGACGCTGACGCGGGCTGCCGGCGGCTTCAACGATCTCGATTTCTGGTTCGTGAGCCAGGAACTGCGGGTCAACGCCAAGCTTGGCGACATGGCCGATTTGACCGTGGGCGGATACTATTCCGACCAGCGTAGCACCTACTTCACCATTCAGGATATTCGCTACATCATCCCCGGCGTTCCGCTCCAGTTCCTCGGCAACGATCCGATCAATGCGGATAGCAAGGCTGTGTTCGGCACTGCGATCGTCCGTCCGGTTGATGGCATGACGATCACGGGCGGTATCCGCTACACTGAGGAGCATAAGGACTACACGTTCATCCGGCGGAACCTCGACAATACCGCGCCGCTCTTCCCCGATCCGTTCGGCCTCTCGGCTCTCAACAATCTGAAGGCCGTGTATGACGGCAGCCGGGTCGACTGGCGCTTGTCCGTCGATTACCGCTTCTCGCCGGAAGTGTTGCTCTATGGAACCGTGGGCACGGGCTTCAAGGGTGGCGGCGTCACCGCGCGCCCGTTCCTGCCGACGCACGCGACCCAAGGCACGTTCGGGCCGGAGACCGTCACAGCCTACGAGATCGGCCTCAAGACGGACTTGCTGGACCGTCGCCTGCGGGTGAACCTCGCGGGCTTCTATAACGACTATAAGGCGATCCAGCTGCCCCTCTCCGACTGTTCGGCTTATGGTGGCGGGCCCTGCGCGGTCATCGCCAATGCCGGCGACGGCAAGATGTGGGGCTTTGAAGCCGAGGTTTCGGCAACCCCGGTCGACAATCTGATGATCGACGCGTCGCTGAGCCTGATCGGTTCGGAGTACAAGTCGATCTCGCCCGCCGTCGGCAGCACGATCACCGCCGGCAGCCCCATCGTTTCGCCCGAAACACAGTGGAGCGCAGGCATTCAATATGAGATCGACATGGGCGGGTCCGGCTCGATTACACCGAGGCTGGACGTCGCCTATCGCGGCCGGCAGTTGGCCAGCAGAACGCTGAACGCGGTCAATCCGGACTTCGAATATTTTCCGTCCTACGTGCTCGGCAGCACCCGGCTGACCTGGCGCAATCAGGATCGCGACCTCGCCGTGTCGTTCGAAGTGACCAACCTCTTCGACGAATATTACTACACGTCGCGGTTTGACGCCGTCTACGGCTTCGCGGGCACGGCCTATGCCAATGTCGGCGCGCCGCGCGAATGGCGCGTGTCGATCAAGAAGGACTTCTGAGGCCCTAGGGCGAGATAAACTTGAGGAGGGCGGCCGCGTGGTCGCCCTCATTTCCTTTGACCGCCCCATGATCCCACAATAGCAATAGTCGCAAGAGCGAGAGGCCGCACAGGCCCGCAAGGAGAGGTGAGCGCATGAAGCTAGTTTTGCCGCCCGGAATGTCACCGCAACGCTTCGATGCCGCCGTCAAGGCGTTGCAGGCTGCGGTCGGTGCGGGCTGGGTGATGACCAGCGATGAAGATCGCGACGCCTATGCAGATATCTATGCGCCGGGCCCCGAGACGCTCTGGAGCGCATCGGGCGCGGTGGCCCCGAGCACGGTCGAGGAAGTGCAGGCGGTCGTGCGCATCGCCAATGAGCACAAGCTGCCCCTCTGGACGGTCGCGCGCGGCAAGAACCTTGGTTATGGCACGGCGGCGCCGCGGATGCCGGGCTGTATGGTGTTGGATCTCGGGCGGATGAACCGCATTCTCGAGGTCGATCCGGAGCTGGGCTATTGCGTCATCGAGCCGGGCGTCGGCTTCATCGATCTCTATGAGCATATCCAGCGCGAGAAGCTGCCGCTGATGATGTCCGTGCCCGGCAATGGCTGGGGCTCGGTGCTTGGCAACGCACTCGATCACGGCATCGGCTACACGCCTTATGGCGTCCACGCCAGCAACCTGTGCGGCATGGAAGTCGTGCTCGCCAATGGCGATGTGGTGCGCACGGGCCTTGGTGCCATGGAGAACAACAAGGCCGCGCATCTTTTCCCGTTCAGCTATGGCCCGAGCTGGGACCAGATGTTCACCCAGTCCAACCTGGGCGTCGTGACCAAGGCCGGCATGTGGCTGATGCCGGAGCCGGAAACCTCGGTGGAGCTGAACCTTGAAATCCCACAGGCGGAAGACATCGCCTGGGTGATCGACACGCTCACGCCCCTGCGGCTGAACCGGATCATCGATCAGTCGATCTTCATCCCGAGTTGGCTCGGCAAGATGACGATCCTTGGGCAACGCAAGGACTTCTGGGACAAGCCCGGCGCCATTCCTGACTGGCGCGTGCAGGAGCTGCTCAAGGAGCACAAGCTCAGCTACTGGAACATGCAGTTGCGCCTCTATGGCGAGGAATCGGTGACGAAGGCGAAGGCGGCTGTCGTGAAGGCCGCCTTCGCGCCGCACCTCAAGACGCCGATCGGCGAGCGTTGGTGGCGCAAGGGCGATGCGACCAATGTGATGGACCTGACGCTCGGCGTACCATCGGCCGTTCCGCTGCAGATGGGCGATTGGGTTGGCGGGCGCAGTGCCCATATGGGTTTCTCGCCGGTCGTCCCGGCCACCGGCAAGCATGTGCTCGACCAGATGCGCCGCAGCCGCAAGATCATCAACGATCATGATGTGGATTTCTACGCCAGCTTCACCATCGGCGGGCGGTTCTGCAACAATGTGAACATGCTGATGTACGATCGCGACAACGACAAGCAGGTCGAGACGATCAAGACGCTGTTCAACGCGCTGATCGCCGACGCTGCCGCCCATGGCTATGCCGAATATCGCACCCACCTCGGCTGGATGGACGCGATCTCCGATACCTTCGGGTTCAACAACCACGCCATGCGGCGGATGACCGAGCAGGTGAAGAACACGCTCGACCCGAACGGCATTCTCTCTCCCGGCAAGAACGGCATCTGGCCCAGCGCCTATGCCGACCAGCGTGGAAAGGCTCTGGCATGAGGATAGGGCAGGTCACGAGCCTGATGACGCTGATGGCGGTCGGCGTGCTGATGACGACCTATGATCTGGGGACAAGGGACGCGCGGGCTGCCCAGCCCGGCGGCGCTCCGGCAGGTGGCCCGCCGCCACCCTCCGCTTACGGCATGCGGGCGCAGATGGCGCCAGGTGACCGGCAGCATAATGCCAATAGCGGTGAAGCCCTGTTCTCCAATCGGTGCGGCGCCTGCCATTTCGACTGGGGGATGGGCACCAATCTGATCACCAAGCAGCAGGTGATGATGGGCAACCCGCCCGCCATGGGGCTGATCGCCAACCGGGACGATTTGACCGCTGACTATGTCAAAGCGGTCGTGCGCATGGGCAAGGGCGCGATGCCGCGCCAGACGCGCGTGGACATCACCGATTCCGAACTGGAAGCCGTGGCGGCCTATCTGGGGAAGGGTAAATGAGCGGCGTCTCCCGGCGGCAATTGCTGGGCAGCGCGGCGGTTGCAGGGGCTGTCGGCTTATTCGGCGCCCGGGCCGTCGCTGGGCCGGAGAAGGCAGCCCGCATCGTCGTCTATGACAGCCGCAGAGCCGCAAGCCGGTCCTTCGCCGGGCAGTTCTTCGGCGTGCAGCAGATCGATCTTGCCGGAGAGCACAGCCGCAACTGGGCCGGCGTCCGCGCGATCCGTCGCAGCGGCGCGATGTCTGGTCCGGTGGCGGGTCTGACCGGGTGGAACGACTATGTCGCCGCCCGGACCTGGCTTGAGGACCGCGGCCTGCGTCTGCGCTCGGAACGGCGCGACACGGCACACGACCTCATCGTCTGGACGATGGCCTGAAATTGATCGAGAGGAGAGGGCAGCGGCCCGCGTTACGATGAGCAGCAGCAACGACGTCACTTTGTACCATTGGGAGCCCAACGCCAATTCGGGCAAACCCATGCTCACCCTCATCGAGAAAGGTGTGGCGTTCAATAGCCATTATCTCGACCTGCTCTCGTTCGATCAGCACAAGCCGGACTATCTGGCGATCAACCCGATGGGGACGATCCCGGCGATGACCCATGGCGGCCGGCTGCTCAATGAATCGACAGCCATGATGGAATATGTGGAGGAGGCCTTTCCCGGCCCCTCGATGATGCCTGAAGACCCGGTCGATCGCTGGCGTGTGCGCTGGTGGATGAAATATCTCGACCAGTGGCTTTGCCCGTCGTTCAGCATGATCGGCTGGAGCATCTTCATCGGCCCGCAAGTCCGGGCGCGCGACCCGGAAGAACTCAAGGCAGCGATCGACCGCATTCCCTTGCCGGAGCGCCGCACTGCCTGGCGCAAGGCGATCTACGGCTTGTTCAGCGAGGCGGAACTGGCAGAGTCGACGCGGCGGGTGAAGCTGGGCATCACCAAGCTGGAGGAGGCGCTGGGGCAGCGCGAGTATCTCGGCTCGGATCAATACTCGCTGGCGGATATCAATTGCTTCAATTCGGCTTACGGGCTCCCCTCCATGCAGCCCGATGACGTGAACGACGCAAAAACCCCCAACATCATGCGCTGGCTGCGCGCCATTGCGCGGCGCCCTGCGGTGCGGGAGACCTGGGCCTATAGCCGCGTGCCCCGTTTTGCCGAGCGCATCATTCCCTTGATCGAGGAGGCAGCGTGATGGCGATGACCCTGTATCATGGCGAGCCGACCGGCCCCTCGCTCACGGTGCTCGCCGCGCTGTTCGAGAGCGGTCTGAACGCGGAGCTTCGCCCTATCGACCTCGGCATGGCCGAGCGCCATGGCGGGACTGTGCCGCGCGCTTTCGAGGTGGATTACAGCGTCGAAGGGGAAGGTCCCGTGCTCGTCGTCGACGGGCACGCGCTGTGCGATAGCGTGTTCATCGCCTGCTATCTGGATGACGCCGCGCCCGGTTGTGGCCTGCGCCCCACTGATCCCTATGCCCGGTGGGAAATGATGGCCTGGTGTCGCTGGATGATCGAGCGCGTCGCGCCCGGCGCGGCGGCCCTGGCCAACTTGGCGTGGACGACACCGCGCTTGGCTGCGCTCGATGACGCGCGCTTCGATGCGCTGATCGCCCCCATTGCCTCGCAGGATCTGGCCGAGCGTTGGCGCGAGACGCGCAGCGGCCAGCTCTCGGCCGAGCATCGTGCTGCCAGCGAGGCGCGGGTCCGGGAGGCCACGCAGAAGATCGAGGGTCGCCTTGAGGCGCGCGACTGGCTCATGGGCAGCTTCTCCATCGCCGATCTGGAAAGCTACGCCTGGGTGGCGCCGATGCGTGATCTGCTTTCCGATGCCTTCACCGACAAGCCGCGCCTTGCGGCGTGGCTTGCGCGCGTAGAGGCGCGGCCCAGCGTGCAGCGGGCGCTCGCGCAGGCACGCAGCCCGCAGCCGGCTCACGCCTTTGCGCCCGGCCCGGAAATCAATCGCTGGGGCTAGGGCGGAACGTCCACCGCGCTCTCTCGTTGGATGATCGGCGGCGCCTGTCGCGCCGCTGTATCATCGGAGAGGAGCAGCATGAGCACCCAAGCTCGCGACCTGACCAGCTTGCTGACCGTCTGTCTGGAAGACCTGTATGCGGGACGGGTTCTCGCCGCCGAGGCTTTGCCCTCAATCGCTGCTGCCGTCGGCCTGCCGGTTTCCCAGCTTGTCGATGCCTTGGCGCGCAGCTGGGGGGATCAGGCGCGTGCGATCAACGCGCTCGAGCCGATCGACGATCCCGCTGAGAACCTCTGGATGGGCGGCATCGTCAAGGATGCCCACCGCGATACCGAGACGATCCCGCAGGGGGCGTTACGCGACATCGCCATTATTGGCGCCGTGCGAAAAGCCGTGGCGGCCGATGCCGTCTCCCTGGAGACCGCCATCGCCGTTGCGAACAGGCTATCCCATGATCGTGCGCAGGAGGCTCTGACCGCGATGCGCACGCATGCCCACGCTAGCGATGAGCAATTCCGCACGCTGCTGCTCGATGTGACGCGAGCCGCCGGCTGACCGTTCCTTTCATCTGACCAGCTAGCAGAGGCTAAAGACGCCGATGGCGCGGGCCTAGGCGGGAGGCGATTTGCCGGTCTTGCTATCGATGAGCACCGCCTGCTGCCATCGCCCGGGGGCCTTGTCCGTCCGGTGAATGCACCCGGCCCAACAGCAGGGCCGCTTCTTGCCCTCGCGCAGTTCCTCGCAGGTTCGCTGGATCCGTCTTTCGCGGGTCTTCGCCTGTTTAGCGTCCTCCACCCAGCAGATGAATTCGTTCCGGCCGAGCGGAGTCAGCTTCTCCCAGAGAGCGAGCAGGTCGGCATCTGCGGTCAGCGCGTGCCGAAGATCGTCTGCGGCCCGATGGACGGTGCCATGCGGAAATGCGTCTGCCGTCTTGCCTACCAAATTACCCATGGACGCATGGTGCCCGCGATGACCGGACAATTCAATGGGAAGGACGGGAAGCGCTGGCTGCGTGGGGCGGACGCGCATTTGCGCTAGCCCGGCGCGACCTCGCAATGCGTAGTTTGACGTATTCCCTCCGAGCCCCTCGCAGCGCTCAATCATGGCACTTTCCGGCCGGTTTCGGAGTGCCTTATGACCCAGACTTCCCCCTCACGCCGCCAGTTTCTCGCTGCCGTCGGCAATCTGGCCAGCGCGGCCTGGGTGACCTTGAACTGGCCACAGATCGCATCCGCCGCAGAGCATGTCGGGCATGGTCATGGCAGCGCAGGAGCGGGCGAGGGGCATACGAGCTTTACGACGCTGAGCCCTGCGGAAGCGGCCAATGTTGATGCGATCGCCAACCAGATCGTGCCGGGCGGCGCCATGCCGGGCGCGCGCGATGCGCATATCGTCTACTTCATCGACAATGCGATGGGCAGTTTCTTTGCTGAGCAATGGCCGTCCTTCAAGGCCGGTCTGACCGAGTTCAACGCTGGCTATGCCGCAAAATATGGAACGCAGGCGCCATTCTCCGCCGCGCCGGACGCCCAGCAGATCGCCTGGCTCAAGGAGGTCGATAAGACGCCCTTCTTCCTGGCGGTGCGGCGGCTGACGGTCCTCGGCCTCATCGCCATGCCCAAATATGGCGGCAATTTTGAGGGGGTTGGTACCAAGCTGATCGGCGTGATCGACAGCCATTATTGGGAGCCGCCCTTCGGCTATTACGACAAGGATTATCCGGGGTTCGAGCCCTATCCCGGCACCAAGCCCTACATGGCCTGACGGAGGCGCCCCATGGATCGCAAGACATACAAGACCAGCGAAACAGTCGATTTCATTGTCGTCGGCTCGGGCGCTTCGGGCGGCATCATGGCGCGGGAACTGGCGCGCGCCGGCAACAGCGTCGTGGTGATGGAGCAGGGGCCTCGGCTGGAGGCCTACGAGTTCGAGCATGACGAACTGAAGTACCGGCACCTGTCCGGCATCACCAACAGCCCGACGGCCAATCCGCAAACCTTCCGCAGCGACCCGAGCAAGCCGGCGCAGCGCATGGATCGTAATGCGCTGACCTATGCGCGCGTCGTCGGTGGCAGCAGCGCGCATTTCAACGCCAATTTCTGGCGACTGCACGAGATCGATTTTATCGAAGGCAGCCGGTGGGGCTCAATTCCCGGCGCCGATCTGGTCGACTGGCCGATCACCTATGCCGAACTGGAACCCTATTACACGATGGTGGAATGGGAAGTCGGCGTGTCCGGCCTGGCCGGTGCCAGCCCGTTCGACCCGCCGCGCAGCAAGCCTTATCCGATGCCGCCGCTGCCGGTGAAATCTTCCGGCGTGCTGTTCGAGCGCGGCGCCCGCAAGCTCGGCCTGCATCCCTTCCCGGCGCCGCTGGCGATCAATTCGGTAATCTACAAGGATCGTCCGCCTTGCGCGCAATGCGGCCTGTGCGGCGGCTTTGGCTGTGAGGTGATGGCCAAGTCCTCCTCGGTCTGGACGGTGATCCCCGAGGCCGAGGCGACAGGTAATTGCGAGATCCGCTCGGAAAGCTACGTGTTCCGCATCGGCATGAACGATGCCGGGCGCGCGACCGGTGTCCATTATTTCGACAAGGATCGCAAGGAGCAGTTCCAGAATGCCAGAGCCGTCGTGGTCTGCGCCAATGGTGCGGAGACGCCGCGGCTGCTGCTCAACTCCGCGACCAATGCCTTCCCGGATGGGCTGGCCAATTCCAGCGGCAAGGTCGGGCGCTATCTGATGTGCAACAAGGGCGGCGGGGCGATGGCCCGGTTCGAGCAGCCGCTCAACGAATATAAGGGCGCGAACGTCACCCGCATCTTGCACGATTTCTATGACGCCGACGAGAAGCGCGGTTTCTACGGTGGCGGCGGGTTCGACGCGCGCTCGGGCGGGCCACTTACCTGGGGGCAGAGCGTTCCCAAGGGCACGCCGACATGGGGGCCGGAGTTCAAGGAATATCTGGAATCCTACACCTATTGGATGAACTGCTCGGGCCACGGCACGTCGCTGGCGCAGGAGACCAACCGCGTCGACATCGATCCCGAACTCAAGGACGAGTGGGGCATTCCGGCCATCCGGGTGACCTACAAGGATCACCCCGACGATACCAAGCATGCGAACTGGCAGGCCGATCGGGCGGTGGAGATCATGGATGCCGCCGGCGCGACGCAGGTCGTCCGCAGTGAAGTGGGCGAAGGGCGCGGCGGCGTGCATCTGCTCGGCACCTGCCGCATGGGAAACAACCCGGAGACGTCGGTCATCGACAAATATCACCGGACCCATGACGTGCGGAACCTGTTCCTGTGCGATGGATCGAGCATGGTAACGTCCGGGCGCGGTCAGCCCACGCAGACGATCGAGGCCCTCGCCTTCCGCGCGGCCGAACATATCGCCCGGTTCGCGCGGACCAATCAAATCTGATCGCAGCCACAGGGGCCATCTGACACCAATCAGACGGCCCTTGGGCTGGCCTATTAGATGCGTTCGCCCGGCATGAATGGCGGCGATGACGGTTATCGCAACGCTCCCGCAATCACCCCATCGACTCTCATCATGACTTTGTCCTAAACCTGTCGTCGAGATCGATGATTTGGGTCATGCGCGTTCCTTCGCCGCCAAGAAGCGTCGGAGCGCGCTGGGCAGATGATATGCCCGGCACGCTGAGCCGGGTTCACAGAGGAGCTGGATGAATGAACCAGATGAGCAACGTGAAGCTCGAGCAATTCCCCTATTCGGAAGCGGCCAAGAAGGCGCTCGCCCGCAAGCCGCAGCTGTTCATTGACGGGCAGTGGGTGGATTCCACCGGCGGCGAGACGCTGGGCGTGATCGATCCCAGCTCCGGCAAGGAAATCAGCCGGTTTGTCGATGCGAGTGATGCCGACGTCGATCGCGCCGTGGCAGCCGCGCGCCGCGCTTTCGACGATGGCCGCTGGTCCGACCTGCCGCCCATCGTTCGCGAGACGATGATGCGTAAGCTCGCCGATATCCTGGGCGCCCATGCCGATGAACTGGCCGAGCTGGAAGCCATCGACAATGGCAAGCCAAAGGGCATGGCCGGTGCCATCGACGTGCCCGGCGCCATCGGCATGATGCATTATATGGCAGGCTGGGCAACCAAGCTGGGCGGCGAGATGATCGAGCCCATGTCGGCACCGCGGGGTGCCTTCCACAGCTATGTCCGCCGCGAGCCGATTGGCGTCGCCGCGCAGATCGTGCCGTGGAACTTCCCGCTGCTGATGGCGGTGCTGAAGATCAGCCCGGCGCTGGCCGCTGGTTGCACGGTGGTGCTCAAGCCGGCCGAGCAGACCTCGCTCACCGCGCTGCGGCTGGCCGACTTCATCGCCGAGGCAGGCATTCCGGCGGGCGTGGTGAACATCATCACCGGCAATGGTCACACCGCTGGCGATCGGCTCGTGCGGCACCCCGATGTCGACAAGGTGGCCTTCACCGGCTCGACCGAAGTGGGCAAGATCATCAATCGCACCGCGACGGACAGCCTCAAGCGCGTCACGCTGGAGCTGGGCGGCAAGTCGCCGGTGATCGTGCTGCCAGATGTCGATCCCAAGGTCGTCGGCCCCGGCACCGCGCAGGCGATTTTCTTCAATTCCGGACAGGTCTGCGTGGCCGGCTCCCGGCTCTATGCGCACAAGAGCGTGTTCGACAGCGTGCTGGAGAACTTCGTGGAAGCCTCCGCATTCTGGCAGCCGCGCGCCAGTCTCGATCCCGATGCGCATATGGGGCCGCTGGTCAGCGACGAGCAGATGCAACGGGTGATGGGCTATATCGAGGACGGCAAGAAGGCGGGCGCCTCTGTCGCCGTCGGCGGTGATGCGCCGGCGAGCGAGGGCGGCTATTATGTCAACCCGACCGTGCTGGTGGACGTGAAGCCGGACATGCGCGTGGTGCGCGAGGAGATCTTCGGCCCCGTCGTCGTGGCCCAGCGCTTCGATGATCTGGATGAAGTCGCGCGGCAGGCGAACGATACGAGCTTCGGCCTTGCGGCGGGCATCTGGACCAAGGATCTCTCGGCCATGCACAAGCTGGCCGCGAAGCTGAAGGCCGGCACGATCTGGGGCAATTGCCACTCGATGATCGACCCCGCGCTGCCGTTCGGCGGATACAAGGAAAGCGGCCTTGGCCGCGAGCAGGGCCGTCAGGGCGTTGAGGCCTATACCGAGTTGAAGTCGGTCATCATCGCCCTCTAACTCACAAATGAGCGCCCCCTCCTCAGCCTGGGAGGGGGCGAGATCGGTCGAGGGACATGGCGGACCCGGACGACATCCGGAACTTTCTGCGCGTCGATGCGCGGATCACGACGTCCGGGCGACTTCAGTCGGGCGATCCTGCGCGCCTTGCCGAGATTGGCGTGCGCCATGTCATTAATCTCGCGCTGGACAGTCACCCGGAGGCCCTGCCGAATGAAGCCGCGGAGATGGCCGGGGCAGGGCTGCGTTACACGCATATCCCCATCCCGTTCGATGCGCCGACCGAGCAGCATTATCAGGCGTTCGTCGCGGCGCTGGAGGCCGATGACGCGCCGGTGCATATCCACTGCATCATGAACTGGCGCGTTTCGGCCTTCGTCTATCGCTACCGCCGGGATGTGCTGGGCGTCGCCGAGGAACAAGCGCGGGCGCTGATGACGCAGATATGGGATCCTGCCGACGCGGCGAAGGCCGGGAGCAGCCCAGACCTTGGGCCGTGGACCGAGATCATCGCGCCGCGCTAGACGGTGCGCAGGGAGAGGAGAGAGGCCATGACAGACTTTGCGGGGCGGCATGTGATCGTCACGGGCGCATCCAGCGGCATAGGACTGGCGACGGCGCGGATGCTCGCCGCCCGTGGCGCGAGGGTTTCCATGCTCGCGCGACGCAAAGAGGCGCTGGCCGATCAGGCCCGGGCCATTGGCGATCATGCCGCTGCCTTCGCCGCCGATGTCGGTGACAAAGCCGCGCTTGAAGCCGCGCTGGCAGAGGCCGTGGGGCGTTTCGGGCCGGCTTATGGGTTGTTCGCCAATGCCGGTCTGGCGGGCAATTTCGCGCCGGCGCTGGCCTATTCGCCCGAGCTGTTCGACGAGGTGATCCGTGTCAATCTGACCAGCGTCTTCTGGGCGATCCAGGCGCTCGCGCCGGGAATGGTGGAAGCGGGCGAGGGCAGCATCCTCGTCACCGGATCGATGGCCAGCAAGCGCGGCATGGCGATGAACCCGGCTTATGTCGCGTCCAAACATGGCGTACTTGGGCTCTCGCGCGCCATCGCCGTCGAACTGGCGCCGCAGGGTGTGCGGTGCAACTGCATCGTCCCCGGCTTCATCGAAACGCCGGCCTTTGACCTGATCCCGCCCGAGCAAGCCGCGCGCATCAATCAGCGCGTGCCCCAGCGCCGGATGGGCAGCGCCGATGAACTGGCGGAGGTCGCCTGCTTCCTCCTTTCACCGGCTGCCAGTCATGTGACGGCGCAGAACTGGGCAGTCGATGGCGGCGTGCTCGATACGCTCGAAGTTTAAGGAACCCTCAGGATGACGCTCAAATATTACCACGCCGAGCCGCTGGCCAATTCGCTCAAGTCGATGATCCCCTTGAAGGAGAAGGGGTTGGCTTATGAATCGATCTATGTCGATCTCCACAAGTTCGAGCAGCATTCGGACTGGTTCAAGGCGATCAACCCGGAAGGGCAGGTGCCGGTGCTGGTCCATAATGGCGCCGTGATCACCCACACGACCGTCATCAACGAGTATCTGGAAGACGTCTTTCCCGAAGTCCCGCTGATGCCCTACGATCCGCTCGGCAAGACCAAGGTGCGCTATTGGAACAAGTTTGTGGACGAGCATGTCATGAACTATGTCTCCATGCATGGCTGGCACCGGCTCGTCGGCGTGATCGCGCGCAACATCGAGAATGGCGAGTTCGAGAAGCTGCTCGAGCATATTCCGCTCCCCGATCAGCGCAAGAAATGGGCGACCGCGCGCTCTGGCTTTTCCGAGACGGACCTCGCCAACGCGACCGATAAGATCATCTATGCACTGCGCAAGATCGAGGCCCAGCTTGGTGAGACGCCCTGGCTGGCCGGCGAGATGTACACGACGGCGGACATCAATTTCTTCAGCCATTGCGGCGCGATGGTGGAGCGGATGTTCCCGGAGCTGGATGTTACGACCAACTACCCGCGGATCGTCGATTGGCGCGAGCGGGTGAGGGCGCGCCCGGCCGTCGCCGAGGCGCTGGCCAGCGAAGACCGCACCGCGCCGGGCCTGCGGACCTGGTCTGGCGACCGCTAGGCGCTGTAGCCGGCGACACAGTGAATTGAGATGAGTGAAGGAGTTTGACGATGCGTGCATGGCAACTGGCGGCGGGGGCCACCTCGATCGACGATCTTCATCTGGTCGAGCGCGATCAGCCCGCGCCCGGCCCCGGCCAGGTGGCGATCCGGGTTCATGCCTGTTCGCTCAACTATCGCGATCAGGCGGTGGTGCTCGGGCGCTATCTCGGCGGTCCGGTGCCCAACCCCACCATTCCCTTGTCTGACGGGGCGGGCGAAGTCATTGCCGTGGGTGCGGGTGTGACGCAGTTCAAGCCGGGCGACCGGGTGGCCGGCACCTTCTTCCAGAGCTGGGACGATGGCCCGCCCAATCCGGCTGCGGGCCTTGCGCTCGGCGCGGCCGGCGCTGACGGGATGCTCGCCGAAGTGGTCGTTCTGCCGGAGCAGGGCGTGGTCCCCATCGCCAAGTCGCTCAGCTATGCCGAGGCGGCTTGCCTACCCTGCGCCGGTGTGACGGCCTGGAATGCGCTGTTTGAAGGCCCACGGCCGGTCAAACCCGGCGAACGCGTGCTGCTGCTTGGCACCGGCGGGGTGTCGATCCTCGCCCTGCAGCTCGCCAAGGCGGCCGGCTGTGAGGTCATCATCACCTCCTCCAGCGACGCCAAGCTGGAGCGCGCCAAGGCGCTGGGGGCCGATCATCTCATCAACTATCGCGAGATCGAGGACTGGGGTCAGCATGTCTCCACCACGTTGGGCGGCGTCGACAAGGTTGTCGAGGTCGGCGGTGCCGGCACGGTGCAGCAAAGCATGGCCGCACTGCGCCACAATGGCGAAGTTGCACTGATCGGCGTGCTCAATCCCGTTGGCGGGCCTAACCCATCAGGCCTGATGTTCGTCGGCGGCACGCTGCGGGGTATTTTCGTCGGCTCGCGCGGCATGGCGCGACGACTGGCTGCGGCAATTGACGTCAACGGCATCAAGCCGGTCATCGGCGCCCGTTATACGTTCGAGGATGCCAAGGCGGCCTTTGCGCATGGCAGCGGTTCGGAACATTTCAGCAAGGTGGTGATCGACGTTCGCTGAGATCGCGTGGCCCGCTTCATGTTCATACCCGGGGCCTGGCATAGCGGGTCGTGCTTCGACCGCCTGCGCGCGCCCCTGGAGCGGGCCGGGCACGGCATGATCGCGCCGGACCTGCCGGGTGCCGGTGGCGACGCGCGCGCCATGGCGCAGGTCTCGTTGGAGGGCTGGGCGCAGTTTATCGTTGGGGAGGCCCGCCGCCAGGCTGAGCCGGTGATCCTGTGCGCCCATAGCCGCGGCGGCGTCATCGCCAGCCAGGCCGCCGAGCTGGCGCCGGAGGCGTTCGCGGCGCTGGTCTATATCAGCGGCGCGCTCATCCCCGATGGGCAAAGCCTGTATGACGTGATCGGGCGCTCGATGGAGACGGGCCGTTTCGGCGCCGCGCTCAGCCCGGTCCATGGAGGCCTTGGCTTGCGGTTCGATCCAACGGCTGCGGCGGAATTCTTCTATCAGCTGTGCAGTGCTGAAGACCAGCGGCAGTCGGCCGCGCAGCTTATCGATGAGCCGGTCAGGCCATTCGGCACGGCGCTGGGCCTCACTGCAGATCGCTTTGGCCGGGTGCCGCGCGATTACATCGAATGCGCTCGCGACCGGACCTTTCCATTGGACGTGCAACGCGCGATGCAGGCGGTGCTGCCTTGCCGCAGCGTGACCGCGCTCGAGAGCGACCACAGCCCGTTCATTTCCATGCCGGAAACCCTCGCGGGTGCTCTGGCGACCATCGCAGAACAAGAATGAAGAGGAGAGACGGATGACCAGGAAATTTGGCTTCGGCGGGGACATCGGCACCATCTGCCAGATGGCCTATGTGGTCCGCGACATCCATCAGGCGATCGACTGGTGGATCGAGCGGACGGGCGTCGGGCCCTGGTTCGTCCTGCCGAGCTTCGGGGGGCCGGATCATGTCTATCGCGGCGAGACCTGCAAGAGCAGCAGCGCCATTGCGATGAGCTTTGCCGGCTCGACCAATATCGAGCTGATCCAGCCTTTGGACGACCATCCATCGGTCTACAAGGAGACCATCGATCGCGTGGGCTATGGCTTCCATCACTTCGGTGTCGCGCGCGAGGACATCGAGGACGAGGTGGCGCGCCGGGTTGCCCGCGGGGAAACACTGGTCCAGCGGGCGCCCGTTCCGACCGGTGGCTCTGTGGCGTTCTTCGAGGGCGGGCCGGGGGCGCCGGGCTTCGTCGAACTGATTCCTGCGACGGCTGGCATGGATGCAGGCTTCACCGCCTTCTGGGAGCAGACGCAGGACTGGGATGGTCGGGACCCCGTCCGGCCCTTCCTGTGAGCCGGTTTAGGCCCCGCGCGGCCTCAATCATATTGCGCAGCAACATGGCCACGCATGATACCCCGCGCTGTGGAAATGGCATGAACCGGCGATCCGTGGGAACCGGCTCCGATGGGGCCGGAAACTGGTTCGCTGCTGCAGCATGAAGGCGTAGTTTTTTGACGCCGTTGCGAGGTGATAAATCCCTATCAATTCGCTAATTTCTGCGCCAGAGGGTCTGGGCGGCCTTCCAATTTTTCGTTTGTGTAACATACAAAATTTCGTATGTTCCGCCCGTCCATCGATTCGACTTTCTCGTCGAACGCAGACCCTTGTTTCTCGCGATCCAAATGGAGAGGCTCTCTGATGTCCAACCCTACCAATCTTGAGCAAGTGCTCAACGCCGCCGGCAATCCGGTGGAAATGCTGCGCAACAGCCAGATCGGCGCCTATGTGTATCCGGTCGTTGCTCCGGAATTCTCCAACTGGCGCTCCGAGCAGTGGGCCTGGCGCAACGCTGCCGTGCTGTTCGATCAGTCGCACCACATGGTCAACCTGTTCATCAAGGGTAAGGACGCGCTCAAGCTCCTGACCGACACGATGATCAACTCGCCCAAGGGCTGGGAAGTCAACAAGGCCAAGCAGTATGTGCCCGTGACGCCTTATGGCCACGTCATCGGCGACGGCATCATCTTCTGGGAAGAGCCCGAAGTGTTCTGCTATGTCGGCCGCGCGCCGGCTGCCAACTGGCTGCAGTACCATGCCGAGACCGGCGGCTACGACGTCGAGATCGTCTATGACGATCGTTCGCCTTCGCGTCCGATGGGTAAGCCCGTCAACCGCAGCTACTGGCGCTTCCAGATCCAGGGTCCGAACGCCTGGGACGTGATCGAGAAGCTGCACGGCGGCAAGCTCGAGCAGCTCCGCTTCTTCAACATGTCCACCATGAACATCGCTGGCCGCTCGGTGCGCACGCTCCGTCACGGCATGGCCGGTGCGCCGGGCCTCGAAATCTGGGGTCCGTACGAAGAGATGGAAGACATCCGCGGCGCCATCGTCGAGGCTGGCAAGGATCTCGGCCTGGTGCAGGTCGGTTCGCGCGCTTATCCCTCGAACACGCTGGAATCCGGTTGGATTCCGAGCCCGCTGCCGGCCATCTACACCGGCGAGAAGCTGAAGGCCTATCGTGAGTGGCTGCCGGCCAAGAGCTACGAAGCCACCGGCGCGATCGGCGGTTCGTTCGTCTCGAACAACATCGAGGATTACTACACCAATCCTTATGAGATCGGTTACGGTCCGTTCGTGAAGTTCGACCACGACTTCATCGGCCGCGAAGCGCTTGAAGCCCTCGATGCTTCGACGCAGCGCAAGAAGGTCACGCTGGCCTGGAACGGCGACGACATGGCGAAGATCTATGGTTCGCTGTTCGATGCCGACGCCGACTCGCACTACAAGTTCTTCGACCTGCCGCTGGCCAACTATGCCAACACCAATGCCGACGCCGTCCTCGACGCCGCTGGCAACACGGTCGGCATCTCGATGTTCACCGGCTACTCGTACAACGAGAAGCGCGCGCTTTCGCTCGCGACGATCGACCATGAGATCCCGGTTGGCACCGAGCTGACGGTTCTGTGGGGCGAGGAAAATGGTGGCACGCGCAAGTCCACCGTCGAGCCGCACAAGCAGATCGCTGTTCGTGCCGTCGTGAGCCCGGTTCCCTATTCGGTGACCGCGCGCGAGACCTACGAAGGCGGCTGGCGCAGCGCTCGCGTCGACGCCTGATCCTGATCCGTTGCGGGCGGCCATCCTCCGGGGTGGCCGCCCCGACGACCTTCCGAAGACACTATAAGCCCTAATCGAGGCGAGGACTTTTCATGGCTACGGCAACCCTGGACAAGACCGCACTGGCGCGGCTGTTTGAAGACTACTCGCTCGAAATCACGCCCAAGGACGTGGAAGCGCTGCAGAATGCCGCGCACATGATCCCGCAGGGTACGCTCATTTCCTGCACCTTTTTGCCGGGTGCCGAGTTCGAGGATCGCGTCCGCGCGGCTCGGGCCATCCAGGACCTCGGCTTCAAGCCGGTTCCGCACATTTCCGCCCGGCGCCTGCTGGTAAAGGAAGACCTCAACCGCTTCCTCGACATGCTCGCCGCCCAGATCGACCTCAAGCATGTCTTCGTGATCGCCGGCGATCCTTCCGAACCGCTCGGGCCCTATGACGACGCGCTGGCCGTGATCTCCTCGGGCACGCTCAAGGAATATGGCATCCAGCATGTCGGCATTTCCGGCTATCCCGAAGGTCACCCGGACATCACCAACGAAAAGCTCGTCAAGGCGATGCATGACAAGGTCGCCTCGCTCAAGGAGCAGGGGATCGATTATTCGATCATGACCCAGTTCGGTTTCGATGCCGATCCGGTGCTCGACTGGCTCAAGCAGATCCGCGCCGAGGGCATTGATGGCCCCGTGCGCATCGGCCTTGCCGGCCCGGCCTCGATCAAGACGCTGCTGCGCTTTGCGGCGCGCTGCGGTGTGGGCACCTCCGCCAAGGTTGTGAAGAAATACGGCCTCTCGATCACCAGCCTGATCGGCAGTGCCGGTCCCGACCCGGTGATCGCCGACCTCGTCCCCGCGCTGGGCGAAGAGCATGGCAAGGTCCACCTTCATTTCTATCCGTTCGGCGGTCTGGTGAAGACCAATGAGTGGATCGTGAACTTCAAGGGCAAGCAGGGCATCTGACGCTCCGGCGTCCGTTGCCGCTCAATTAATTCCGGACAAAGACGGTCGGCCCGTTCCGGGCCGTATCATGGAAAGGCTAGGAGAATCATGGCTCAAGGCTCCGACATCGAAATCGCACGCGAAGCGAAGATGCAGAACATCGCCGAGGTCGGCGCAAAGGTCGGCATCCCGCAGGACGCGCTGCTTAACTACGGCCCGTACAAGGCCAAGCTGTCCTGGGACTTCATCAACAGCGTCCAGGGCAATCAGGATGGCAAGCTCATCCTTGTTACCGCGATCAACCCGACGCCCGCTGGCGAAGGCAAGACCACGACGACGGTCGGCCTTGCTGACGGCCTGAACGCCATCGGCAAGAAGACGGTTGCGGCGCTGCGTGAGCCGTCGCTCGGCCCGTGCTTCGGCGTCAAGGGCGGCGCTGCCGGCGGCGGTTATGCGCAGGTCGTGCCGATGGAGGACATCAACCTCCACTTCACCGGCGACTTCCACGCCATCACCTCGGCGAACAACCTGCTCGCCGCGCTGATCGACAACCACATCTACTGGGGCAACAAGCTCGGCCTCGACCCGCGTCGTATCGCGTGGCGTCGCGTGCTGGACATGAACGACCGCGCGCTGCGCTCGATCGTTAACTCGCTCGGTGGCGTGTCCAACGGCTACCCCCGCGAGGACGGCTTCGACATCACCGTGGCGTCGGAAGTCATGGCGATCCTCTGCCTCGCTTCGGACCTCAAGGATCTGGAGCGTCGCCTCGGCAACATCCACGCCGGCTACACCCGCGACCGCAAGGCCGTGCTGGCCCGCGAGCTGAACGCATCGGGCGCGATGACCGTCCTGCTCAAGGACGCGCTGCAGCCCAACATCGTGCAGACGCTCGAGAACAACCCCGTGCTGATCCACGGCGGGCCGTTCGCGAACATTGCGCATGGCTGCAACTCGGTGCTCGCCACCAAGACGGCGCTCAAGATCGCCGACTATGTGGTGACCGAAGCCGGATTCGGCGCTGACCTTGGCGCCGAGAAGTTCTTCGACATCAAGTGTCGCAAGGCTGGCCTGAAGCCCTCCGCAGCCGTCATCGTGGCCACCATCCGCGCGCTCAAGATGCATGGCGGCGTCGACAAGGCCGATCTCGGCACGGCAAACCCGGACGCGGTGCGCAAGGGCGGCGTCAACCTCGCCCGTCACATCGAGAACGTCCGTCAGTTCGGCGTGCCCGTGGTCGTGGCGATCAACCAGTTCGTCACCGACACGGCCGAGGAAATGGCTGTCGTTCAGGAAATCGCGGAAGCCGCGGGCGCCGAAGCGGTCGAGTGCAGCCACTGGGCCAATGGCTCCAAGGGCACCGAAGAGCTGGCCCGCAAGGTTGTCGCCCTGGCCGAGGGCGGTTCGTCCAACTTCGCGCCGATCTATGAGGACGGCCTCTCGCTGTTCGACAAGATCGACACGATCGCCAAGCGCATCTACCGCGCCAGCGAAGTGACGGCCGACAGCAGCGTGCGCAACAAGCTCAAGGGCTGGGAAGCCGATGGCTATGGCCATCTGCCGGTTTGCATGGCCAAGACGCAGTACAGCTTCTCGACCGACCCGAGCCTGCGCGGCGCGCCGACCAACCACGTCGTGCCGGTGCGCGACGTGATCCTGTCGGCAGGCGCTGAGTTCATCGTTGCGGTGTGCGGCGATATCATGCGCATGCCCGGCCTGCCCAAGACGCCGTCGGCGGACTTCATCCGTCTGGACGACAAGGGTCAGATCGAAGGTCTGTTCTGATCAATTAAGATTGAAGGAGGCTAGCGGCCTCCTGCTTTGAGAGATTGGCCCGTCGGCGTTGCTGGCGGGCCATTTTCTTTTCCGGTTAACAAGTATTTACCGCGTATTAACCATCGGTTAAACAGTCCTTGTCTGTGGGGGGCAAGCGAACGATGGTGCGCTATAAAGTGATGCTGGTTTTCGGCACGAGGCCCGAAGCCATCAAGATGTTTCCTGTCTATGATGCGCTGAAATCTCTACCGCAGATCGAGACGAAGGTCTGCGTTTCCGCACAGCATCGGGCCTTGCTCGACCAGGTTCTCGACCTCGCCGGGGTTGTGCCGGACTTCGATCTCGACATCATGGCGCCGGACCAGACGCTCGATACGTTGACGGCGCGGCTCATCCTCGCCTTGGGTGCCGTGTTCGACGCCGAACGGCCCGACAGGGTGTTGGTCCACGGCGATACCAAGACTGCAATGATGGCCGCCCTTGCGGCTTATTACCGCCGCATTCCGGTTGGGCATGTCGAGGCGGGCTTGCGCAGCGGCGATATCTACAACCCATGGCCCGAAGAGGTGAATCGCCGCATCATCGCCTGCGCGGCCAATCTGCACTTCGCCCCGACGGCGGGGGCGGCGGCAGCGCTGGAAGCCGAGCATACCCAAGGGCGGATCATCGTGACGGGCAACACGGTGGTGGATGCCTTGCTCGCGACTCAGGTCAGGCTGCGGGAGCAGCCTTTTTTGGCGGGCTCGATCGCACCCGTGCTGCGGCGCTTTGCAGGGCGCCGGATCGTTATCGTCACCAGCCACAGGCGGGAGAATCTGGGGCAGGGGCTTTCGAACATTGCCGCCGCCATCCGCACCCTCGCCCAGCGCGACGATGTGGCCATCATCTGGCCGGTCCACCCCAATCCACAGGTCCGCGCCACGCTGGAGCCCGCGCTTTCCGGCCTGGAGAATGTCGCGCTGATTGAGCCGCTGGATTATCCAGGATTTGTAGGCCTGTTGGATGCAGCTTCCCTGGTGTTGACGGATAGTGGCGGCATCCAGGAAGAAGCGCCCAGCTTCGGCAAACCGGTGCTGGTCATGCGCGAGACGACCGAACGGCCAGAGGGCATCGAGGCAGGCACCGCCCGTCTCATCGGCACCGTCCCTGATCGCATAGTCGCTGAAGTCGCGCGGTTGCTGGACGACCCGCAGGCCTATGCCGCCATGGCCCATGCCCATAGTCCTTTCGGGGATGGCCAAGCCGCCGCACGCATCGCGGCAGTGCTGGCAGAGGAAGCCGCAGCCCGATGGGTAGTGCCCAGTCTCGCAAACTTGCAATCGGTTTCCCACGCCCCGAGCGCGCCATAGAGCGCGGCTTGATATCAAGATCTCGCCTGCGAGTGATCGTCGAAATCGTACGAATGTCCTGAATCTCGCTTATCTCCGATTTCTGCGGGCTTGCCGATGCAGGGCTGATAGAATTGCCGGCATCTACTTTCGACGCAGTTCGACTCGTTCCCCTTCGCTCAGCCATCGGGAAGGAGCGCACCGAACGACCGACCCGCAGAATCCGACATAATCTAAAGCAGTTGCATTTGTCGGAGCAATCGATTGCAAAAATGTTTAGACAAAGTGTATTCATTTTCGTAAGTCGATATTGACGATCGACAGTAGGGCCGATCGCGCTGACATATTGGGGAGGATCATGGCCAAAAATGGCTTCCGGCGCGCATCTGCGCTTGGCTTCGTGTCGTTTGCTGCGCTTGTTGCATCGCAGAGTGTCAGCGCTCAGACGGGCACCGCACAGAACAATCAGTCCGAGGATGATGCCGCGAACACCGCCGACATCGTGGTGACCGGCACCCAGCTGCGCGGCGTTGCGCCGGTAGGTTCATCGGTGATTGCGGTCGGCCAGCAAGAAATCCGCGACACGGGGCTGGCCACGACATCGGATATCCTCAAGACCATTCCGCAGGTCTCTGCCTTGGGGCCGGGCGAAGCCACGCTGGGCACCAACGTCAACAGCGCGACGCTCAACAGCACCCGCGCCAATGGCGTTAACCTGCGCGGCCTCGGCACGCAGGCGACGCTCACCTTGCTCGATGGGCGCCGCGCACCTCCGGGCGGTGTTGCCGGCCAGCTCTTCGATGCCTCGGTGATCCCGGCCATTGCGCTCGAACGGATCGACATCGTGGCGGACGGCGCTTCGGCCACTTACGGCTCGGATGCTGTCGCGGGCGTCGCCAACCTGATCCTGCGCCGCAACTTTGACGGGCTAGAGGCCAGCGCGCGTTACGGCTTCGCTGATGGCTATGACGAATGGCAGGGCAATGCCATTCTCGGTAAGAAGTGGGACACCGGCTCGGTGATGATTGCCGGCGACTATTATTACCACAGCCGCCTGCGCCAGGAAGATCGCGCGGAGCTGTTCCAGTGCGATCAGCGTGCTTTTGGCGGGTTGAACAACTGCGCCTTCACCAGCTCGCCGGGCAATGTGATCGATCCCGCGACCCTCACCCGCTACGGACTTCCGGGTGGCAGCGGTGAGAATCTGACGCCTGCCAACCTCTCGACCACGCCCAACTTCCAGCAAAGCTATGTGAACAATGATCTTCTGCCGCAGCTCAAGCGCTGGAGCGTCATTGGCCGCCTCGATCAGGAACTGACGCCTGCGCTCAAGATGTGGGCCAGCGGCTTTTACTCCAAGCGGACCCTGAACCAGCGCGCGGGGTCTCTGACGCTGGGCGCCGCGACGCCCGTACCGAGCAGCAATCCCTATTTCATCGAGTTCGCGCCGGGGCAGACCTCGCAGATCGTCGAATATGCCTTTAACGAATATGGGCCGATCCAGGGCAACATCTACGAAAGCTCCTACCAGCTGGCGACCGGGTTCGATTATTCGCTGGATGGCAATTGGCAGCTTTCCATCTACGGCTCCCATGGCGCCACGGAAGGCGGCGCCAAGACGGACGGTTTCCTGAACACGGCTTTGCTCTCCGCCGCGCTGGCTGATTCCAACCCCGCGACGGCCCTGAACGTCTACGGGACCGGGCAGAACAGCCGCGATCAGATCGACCGCCTTGTCGCCTTCTTCGACGTGACCGGCCTCTACACGGTCGACCTCGTCAACGTGAAGACGGACGGTGCGCTCTTCAACATCGGCGGCGGCGCGGTGCGCATGGCGGTGGGCGGCGAGTTCCACCATGATTATTACCGCAACACCGCCGCCGAGAATATCAACGGGCCGTCGCTCTCGCAGATCAACCTCTTTGGCGATACCGCCAGCTCTCGCGACGTCTGGTCGGCCTTTGCGGAGGTGAACGTGCCGCTGGTCGGTGCGGCCAATGCCATGCCGGGCATCGATCGGCTCGAGTTGAACATTGCCGGCCGCTATGATCACTATAGCGACGTCGGCGGAACGACCAATCCGAAGTTTGGCATTCGCTACGATCCCGTGCCGGGCGTCTCGGCTCATGCCAGCTACGGCACCTCATTCCGGGCGCCGACGCTGTCCGATACCAACCCCGCCAGTACGGCGACGGTCTTTTCGATCCCCAATTTCGGGCCGTTCGGCAATGTGATCGAATATGTCGGCGGCAATGCCGATCTCAAGCCTGAGAAGGCCACGACCTGGTCGGTTGGCGTCAAGTTCACCCCGCCGAGCAGCGGCTTCACTGCGTCGCTGGATTACTTCAACATCGATTATAAGGACGTGATCGAGACAGCGCCGGTGTTCAGCGTGCAGGTCTTCACCGACCCGGCCTACGCGCCGTTCGTGACCTTCAACCCGACCGTCGCGCAGGTGAACGCGATTTACGATCTGCCCTGGGCGCCGCCGGCGATCATTGCAGCTTCCGATGTCGATGCCATTGTCGATGCCCGCCGCAACAATGTCGGGCGCATCAAGATGGACGGGCTGGATTTCCTCGCCAACTATGCGTTCGATCTGGGCGGTGGATCGGCCAATATCGGCGTCTCGGGCACCTATCTGCTCAGCTATGGGCGAGCGACCGGCCCGACCTCGCCAACGGTGGACCGACTGAACCTGGCCAACTTCCCGCTGCGGTTCCGTGGCCGCGCCAATCTCGGGTGGCGGGGCGACAATTTCGGCGCCACGATGTTCGTGAACTATACCAATGCCTACACCAACACGGTGGGCACCATCGCGCCATCGCAGTCCGTCGACTCCTACACGACGGTCGATCTGACGCTGACCTACGACGTGCCCAAGGCGGATGGCGTGCTGAGCGGCCTGTCCTTCTCGCTGAGTGCGCTCAATCTGTTCGACGCCGCGCCACCCTTCGCGGCGATCGCCAACAATCAGGTCTATGACTCGACTGTGGCGAACCCCCTCGGCCGGTTTGTCTCGCTGACGGTCCGCAAGGCATTCTGACCCGATGTCACCCGCGCCCTCCAGCAGGGCGCGGGTGGCCGGATTGCTCTCGACGGGCAGGGGCGAGCACGCTACCCCGCCGACATGATCGACTGTCCCTCATCGCCGCTGGCCCTGCATCTGGATCGTGACGCGCTGATCGCCAACTGGCGGTGGCTCGCAGGGCAGAGTGGGGCGGCAGCCTGCGGGGCGGCTCTCAAGGCCAATGGCTACGGCGTGGGCGCGACCGAGGCTCTTCAGCATCTGCTGGCCGCCGGGTGCCGTGATTTTTTCGTCGCGACATGGCAGGAAGCGGCGGCTCTGCTGCCATTGCTGGAAGGCGCATCGCTCAGTGTGTTGCACGGGGTGCGCGCCGAAGATTTGGCTTTTGCGCTGACAGCACCGGCAAGACCGGTGCTAAACAGCGCCGCGCAAGTCGCCCGATGGAAAGCTGCAGGCGGCGGCCCGTGCGATGTCATGATCGATACCGGCATGAACAGGCTGGGCCTACGCCCCGATGAACTTGGCGCTGGCGTGCTGGACGGGCTGGAGATCGAGACACTCTGCAGCCACCTTGCCTGCGCCGATGAAACGTCCGATCTGAACGCGGTGCAGCGCGCGCGCTTCGAGGCCGTGCGGCAGCAGGTGCCGGCGCGGCGCTACAGCCTGGCCAACAGCGCAGGCATTTTGCTTGGGAGCGATTACGCTTTCGATCTCACCAGGCCCGGGCTCGCGCTCTATGGCGGCCTGCCGACGCCAACTGCGACCGGCCATATCCGCCCGGTCGTGCGTCCCCATGCGCAGATCCTCCAGCGGCGCCGGGTCGAAGCTGGCGAAACAGTGGGCTATGGCGCGACCTTCACCGCGAAGGCGCCCGTCGAGACGGCGATCGTCAATCTTGGCTATGCAGACGGCTATCTGCGCGCCTTTGCCGGGGGAGGGGCGATGCTCCATGGCGGAGAGCGGCTGCCGCTGCTGGGGCGCGTCTCCATGGACCTGATCGCCGTCGATGTCAGCACGGCACCGGATCTGGAGGAAGGGGCGTGGCTGGAGGTGGCGTATGATCTGCCCAGCGCCTCAGCGCACACCGGTCTGTCGCAATATGAGTTGCTGACCGGGCTCGGCCAGCGGTTCGAGCGGCGCTGGGTTTAGTTATGAACCGCCCGCCAGCGCGCTCAAGGCAACGCTGACGGGCCTGTTCCTCATTCCGCGGTGTCGGATGCTTCGCTGTCGGCCGCCGGCATGTCCGCCTCGACCTCGTCCGTGCTTTCCTCAATCCGCGCGGCACTCACGACATGCTCGTTCTGCGCCACGTCGAACAGGCGCACGCCCGCAGAACCACGGCCGATCACGCGCAGGCTGCTGAGCCCCATGCGGATGAGCTTGGCCTGATCGGTCACCAGCATGAGCTGATGCTCGCGGGTCGCCGGGAAGCTCGCCACGACCGGGCCGTTACGCTCGATATTGTCGATGTTGGTGATGCCCTGGCCACCACGCCCGGTGCGGCGATACTCGAAGGCCGAGGAGAGCTTGCCATAGCCATTGGCGCAGACGGTCAGGATGAACTGCTCGCGGGCGCGCAGGGCCTCGAAACGGTCGGCAGCCATCTTCGGCTCGCCCTCCTTCTCGCCCTTCCATGGAGCGAAGCGCAGATACTCCTCGCGCTCTTCCATGTCCTGAATACCGGCACGCTGGAGCACGGAGAGCGAGATGACCTCGTCGCCTTCCTTCAGCGTCATGCCACGCACACCGGTGGAGTTGCGGCTCTGGAACTCGCGCACATCATCGCCGCGGAAGCGGATCGCCTTGCCCTGGCGGGAGGCCAGCAGCACGTCATCTTCTTCGCTGAGGAGCGCGACGCCGATCAGGCGGTCGTCGGCGTCCTCACCCTCAAACTTCATCGCGATCTTGCCGTTCGAGGGGATATTCGCGAACGCATCCATGCTGTTGCGGCGCACGCTGCCCTTGGCGGTGGCGAACATGACATGGAGCTGCGCCCATTCATTCTCATCTTCCGGCAGTGGCAGCACCGTCTGGATGGTCTCGCCCTCGGCCAGCGGCAGCAGGTTGACCATCGGACGTCCGCGTGTGGCCGGCCCGCCTTCCGGCAAGCGCCAGACCTTGAGGCGATAGACCTTGCCCAGCGTCGAGAAGAACAGCACCGGCGTGTGCGTGGAGGTCACGAACAGCTCGGTAACGACATCCTCTTCCTTGGTCGCCATGCCGGCGCGGCCCTTGCCGCCGCGGTTCTGGGCGCGGAAGGTATCGAGCGGCGTGCGCTTGATGTAACCGGACATGGTCACGGTCACGACCATGTCTTCGCGCTCGATCAGGTCCTCATCCTCGATGCCGTCGGCAGCAGGGGCGAGGGTGGAGCGGCGCGGCGTCGCGAATTCGGCTTCGATCGCGTCGAACTCGGCGCGCATCACCTCGAACAGGCGAACGCGGCTGGCGAGGATCTCGAGATAGCCAGCAATCGCATCGGCCAGCCCCTTGAGCTCGTTGCCGATCTCGTCGCGGCCAAGCGCCGTCAGCCGGTGCAGGCGCAGATCGAGAATGGCGCGAACCTGCGCGTCCGACAGATGATAGACGCTGCCCGAGGGCTCATCATCCGCGGCTTCGACCAGCTTGAGATAGGGCGCGATATCCCCGATCGGCCAGGCGCGCGCCAGCAGCGCCTCGCGGGCCGCCGCCGGGCTGCTCGCCCCGCGGATCATGCGCACGACTTCATCGAGATTGCTGACCGCAATGACGAGGCCAAGCAAGATGTGGGCGCGATCCCGTGCCTTCGCCAGCTCGAACTTGGTCCGGCGCGTGATCACTTCCTCACGGAAGCGCACGAACGCCTCGATGATGTCGCGCAGCGTCAGCAGTTCCGGCCGCCCGCCACGGATGGCGAGCATATTGGCCGGGAAGCTCGACTGCGCGGGCGTGTGCCGCCACAGCTGATTGAGCACCACATCCGCCGTGGCATCGCGCTTCAGCTCGATGACGACGCGGACGCCCTCGCGGTTGGATTCGTCGCGAATGTCCGAGATGCCCTCGATCCGCTTGTCTTTGGCCGCCTCGGCGATCTTTTCGACGAGGCCGGCCTTGCCGACCTGGAACGGGATTTCGGTGAGGACGATCTGCTGACGGTCCCCCCGCAGCGTCTCGATCACATGGCGCGAGCGCATGATGATCGATCCGCGCCCGGTGGTGTAGGCCGAGCGGGCGCCAGACTGGCCGAGGATGAGGGCGCCCGTTGGGAAGTCCGGCCCCGGCACGATTTCCATCAGCTCCTCGGCTGAGATCGCGCCGTTATCCATGTACGCCTTGCAGGCGCGCAGGACTTCGCCGAGATTGTGCGGCGGGATATTGGTGGCCATGCCGACCGCGATGCCGCCGGCGCCATTGACCAGCAGGTTCGGGAAGCGGGCAGGCAGCACCTGCGGCTCGCTCTCGCTGCCATCATAGTTCGGTAGGAAATCGACCGTGTTCTTGTCGAGATCGTCGAGCAGTGCGTTGGCGACCTTGGCGAGGCGCGCCTCGGTGTAGCGCATGGCCGCCGGCGAATCCGGGTCCATCGAGCCGAAATTGCCCTGGCCGTCGATGAGCGGCACACGCATCGACCAATCCTGCGTCATGCGCGCCAATGCGTCGTAGATCGAGCTGTCACCGTGCGGGTGATATTTACCCATCACGTCGCCGACGATGCGGGCCGATTTGCGATAGGGCTTGTTATAGGTGAAGCCCATTTCGTGGGCGCCGAACAGGATGCGGCGATGTACGGGCTTCAGCCCGTCGCGCACATCCGGCAGCGCGCGGGACACGATCACCGACATGGCGTAGTCGAGATAGCTCGACTTCATCTCATCGACGATGTTGATCGGGCTGATATCCGAGGGTTCGGCGAGGATTGTCTCGTCGCTCAAGCGTTTTCTCTTATGATTACGTGGTGGGAACTCGAAGCGGTGTGACTAGCCCGCGACTGCAGAAAAGGCCAGAGAAAAGGGCAAATTTGCACGCGGCCTCGGACCGGTCGAAGCCGAATGGGGGCGGGAGCGCGACGGCTTGCGGATTTCCCGTGCCAACCGGCATCGCGCCCTCATGACAAGCCCCGGAACGGTGGTTATAGCGACATTCAATTCCCGTTCACGCGTGATCCTGCAGTGCAGGGCCATGAAGTCAGCGGGATCCGCGACTTGGGGGCCGAGATCTTAGTTCTGGAGGAATATTTGATGCGTCTGTTCAATACCACTGCTCTTACGATCACCCTGGCCGCGTTTGCGGCGGGCGCCTTTGCAACGGCTCCCGCATCGGCGCAGAGCCGGGATGGCAAGCAGGCCGAACAGAGTTCGGCACCCAAGATTTCGCTGAGCCGCGGCTTCCAGAAGGGAGCGGTCGAAGCCCAGGAGCTGGTCAAGAAGCAGGATTTTGCGGGCGCAAAGGCGAAGCTGGATGAGATCCAGTCCACGGCGACGAAGCCCGACGATCGCTACTTCTTCGGCAGCCTGCTGCTGCAGGTGGGCATCAACCAGAAGGATGAGGCCATCCAGCGCCAGGCTCTGGAAGCGATGATCGACTCCGGCATGACGCCGGCGACCGAAGTAGCGAAGTTCCACTATTTCGTCGGCCAGTTCGCCTTCAACGCCAAGCAGTACGATCAGGCCCGCACCCACTTCCAGTCGGCCATCGACGGCGGTTACGGCGGCCCCACGCCCGACGTGCTGATCGCCAACACCTATTTCAACGAGGCGCAGGACCAGATCGTCAACAACCAGTTCACCGATGCCGGCAAGGCGAAGGTGGAGCAGGGCCTGCCGCACCTCAAGCGCGCGATCGAACTGCAGAAGGCATCGGGCCAGCCTGTCGATGCGAGCTGGTACAACAAGGGCCTGAGCATGGCGGTGTTCGCCAAGTCGCCGACGCTCTCCGACTGGACCAAGCTGGCACTGCCCGTCAGCGGCACGCCGGACAACTGGGCGCTGGTGCTGCGGATGTTGCAGGACGAATATCCCAATGCCACCCGCGACGAGAGCATCGACATCATGCGTCTGATGGCGGCCACCAAGTCGCTCAAGAGCGCCTATAATTATAATGAATATGCAGAGGCGGCCAATCGCCTCGGCCTGCCCGGCGAGGTCAAGGCCGTGATCGATCAGGGCCGCTCCAGCGGCGTTCTGAGCGGCACCACGCTGTCCGACCTCTATCAGGTCGCGACCAGCGGGATCACGCAGGATCGCGCATCGCTGGCAACCTCTGAGAAGAGTGCCGCTTCTGCCGCCACCGGCAAGCCCGCAGCCAACACCGCCAGTGCCTTCATGAGCTATGGCGACAATGCCAAGGCCGTCACCCTCTATCGCCTCGCGCTGCAGAAGGGCGGCGTGGATGCGGATGAGGTGAACACGCGCCTCGGCATCGCGCTGGCACGTTCGGGCGACAAGGCCGGCGCTCTCGAGGCATTCGGCAAGGTCAGCGGCACCGGCGTGCGTAAGCGGACCGCCGACCTCTGGACGGTTTGGCTGAACAGCCCCAACGCCTGAACACCTGCGGTTCGATCGAAAAAAGTTAGAATGCCGGCGGCTTTGTCGCCGGCATTTTTATTGGGCGTTGGACGGACTGCCTCAGCTCTTGGCCACGCGCGCGCTCAGCGGCCGACCGGCACGCCCGGCAGGTTCTTGGAGGTGCGGATCGTCAGCGACGTCTTCACGCTGGCCACATTGGGCGCTTGCGTCAGCTGCGAGGTGAGGAACTGCTGGAAGCTGCGCAGATCCTGCGCCACCACCTTGAGGATGAAATCGATCTCGCCGTTCAGCATGTGGCATTCGCGGACTTCCGGCAGCGCCGCGACATGGGCCTCGAATGCCTGCAAATCCTCTTCCGCCTGACTTTTCAGGCTGACCATGGCGAACACTGTCGTCGTGTAGCCCAAGGCGACCGGATCGAGATGGGCGTGGTAGGAGGCGATGAAGCCGCGATCCTCCAGGCTTTTCACCCGGCGCAGACAGGGCGGGGCGGTCAGGCCGACGCGCCGTGCCAGCTCGACATTGGTCAGGCGACCATCCTCCTGAAGCAGGTCGAGCAATTTGACGTCGGTCTCATCCAGCGAACTACCGGGCATAGAGGACATTTCCTTTCACGGTAGATGTTCTTGCAGACATATAATGTCGCTGCAACGTAATTGTCCCACAATGCAACGTCCCATTTTTTAACGCTAGGCGGGTCGGTTTACCATCAGTACACGCGGTTCCGTTACAGGGGCCAACTGAATGCGTTTCAACGATCTTCTGCGGACGGTGCTGGCCAATGGCGGCGAGGGCACAGGTGCCGCCGTGACGCGCTGGCGCCAGTGCATGGATCTGCTTGCCCAATATGATGTCTCCGGCGCGGAAACCCAGAAGCTTTCGCCGGACGAGGCCCACACCATCCTGACCATCCTGCAGGAAGCCCGGCCGAAGGTGAGCTTGGAAGGCCGCATCGCATCCGTCGTGGAACTTGGGTCCAGACTCCGCTCCCCCACGCTGGTGCAGTGGCTGGCGGGCGATCATCCTTCGGTTGTCGTGGCGATGATGAAATCTGTCCGCCTGACCGGCGAAGACTGGGCCGCGATGATACCCCATCTGGGCCCGCTGGCCCGCAGCGTGCTCCGTCGCCGTCCGGATCTGCCGGAAGCCGCAATGGCCGCGTTACGACGCTTCGGCGAAGTCGATCTGTCGCTGCCCCCAACTGAGGTTCGGCAGGCGGAAGCCGGGACGCCGAGTGCGGACCGGGTCGTTGCGACCGAGGAGCTTGATCGCTCGGGCAGCACAGACGAGGCAAGCCAGATCGGCCGTCTCGTTGCGCAAATCGAGCGGTTCAAGAAGGCGAACCCGTTCAAGGCGGCCGGCGCCGCTGACCCGGTGCCGGATGCAGTCCAGCAAGAGTCTCGGGTCCAGAGCACGCCGGACGCCGATGTCGACAGCTTTCAGTTCGAGACCGATGCTTCGGGCCTCGTTCGCCTGACCGACGGCGCATTTCCCGAAGCGATCATTGGCCTGAGCATTGCGACGCCGGGCGTGGATGTCAGCCATGGAGTGGATGGCGCCACGCTTGGGGCATTTCGGCACCGCGCCGCATTCGAGAATAGCCGCCTGACCTTGCAGGACGGTGCGCTGGCGGGCGAATGGCGCATCTCCGGCGAACCGCATTTTGACCGGCAGAGCGGTCGCTTCCGGGGCTATACCGGCATCGCCCGGCGTGAGCGGCGGTTCGAGGCGCCGGTTCGCCCCATCGACACGCAGCCGAGCGACGAGGGCGCCACGCTCTCTGCCACCAGCACGCGGCAACTGATCCATGAGTTGCGCACGCCGTTAAACGCCGTGCAGGGCTATGGCGAAATGATCGAGGCGCAGATCCTGGGCCCGGTCCCTGAGGTCTATCGCGACATTGCGCGCGCCATTCTGGCGGATGCACGGGCATTGCTGACGACCTTCGACGATCTCGACGCGGCGAGCCGACTGGAGCGGGGAGACCTCTCTGCCCAGCAGGATGATGTCGATCTGACCGCTGCCCTGCACCGAGTGGTGGACGCGGCCGGCTTCGGCCAGGCCGTCAATCTCTCGGTCCAGAGCGGTTCCAGCCTTGTGCATGGCGACCGCAACCAGATCGAACGCATGTTGAATCACCTGATCCGCATCGGCCATGCCGGACTGGCTGCGGGCGAACAGCTTGTCCTATGCGTCTGCCCGGCGCCGGAGCGGGCCTCCGTGAGCCTGACGATGAGTCGCCCGACGGCCTTGCGCGGCATCGAGGCGCGCGCCTTTCTCGAACAGGGTTATGTGGTCGAGCAGCGCCTCTATGGCGACACGCCGCCGCTCGGCCTTGCGTTCACCCTCAAACTGGTGCGAGGAATCGTCCGCCATCTCGGCGGGGAGTTCGCCATCACGGCACAGGCCTTCGGCATCGTGCTGCCGACCGCGCCCGAGGCCTATCGCGAGCAGGGCCATAACGGCTGATCCGACGCCTGTTCGCTCCGCTCCCCACCATGCATCAAGACTTGCCAAGCGGGATCGCCGCAAGCTAACGCGCCGAGAGCCGGCGCTTTGCGCGCTGCGGTGGAGAATGGGGCCTGTAGCTCAATGGTTAGAGCTGGCCGCTCATAACGGCTAGGTTGCGGGTTCGAGTCCTGCCGGGCCCACCATCCATCGAAGAGCGGACGTTGCTGCGCCTTGCGCTCCTCGCCAGAGACGGAGCGACCGCCCGGCTCGGCCGTGGCAATGCCGATCACACTATTCAGAAAATAAGGGAAAAGTGGTCGGGGAGACAGGATTCGAACCTGCGACCCTCTGCTCCCAAAGCAGATGCGCTACCAGGCTGCGCTACTCCCCGATCCAGGGCGGGCCTTAGCTTTCGCTTTGCCCTTGATGCAAGCACAAAGGCCGCGCCGATCCCGGATGTACCCGGTGGAGGCGCAGGGATGATCGCAAGACGATCACCGGTGCCTGTAATTGGCTGGCACGATCTAAACGGCAGAGCCGGCGACCATACCACCAAATGTAAAGGCGGCGCCGATGATCGACGCCGCCCTTGAACAATGCGCAGAAGCGCAGTCGCAGATTACTCTGCTGCGTTCGCCGCGTTGTTCGAGACGTTGGCGAGGTTGTCCATCGCGTTCGCAGCATTGTCAGCAGCGTTGGCAGCGGCGTCCAGCTCGTTCACAACCAGCTCGTTGGAGACGTTGTTGGTCTCAGCAGCCGGCTTCTCGCCGCACGCTGCAAGGCTCATGAGCGCGATCGCGGCGCCGGCCACAGCAAACTTCTTCATATTATTAGGCTCCCATAGCAAAGGTCGTGCACAGCAAAGGGCACGAGCGGCCCAATTAACGCATGCCGCAGGGAAATCAATAGCCTTATCAACCAAAGTGCTTGGCAATAAGGGACGGTTTTTCGTGTGGGACAGCGCTTTGATGGTGATGGCGCGAAGAGCGGCGGAGCGGGACAAGCCGGGATTTGCCAATGGACCCGCCGTAAGCTAACCGGGCGCCAATTCAAAGACACTCCATTCCGCTCAAGAGGACCGTTTCCCGATGGCCGTCCAGTACAGCTTTGTCATGAAGGGTCTCACCAAGACCTTCCCCGGCGCAAATAAGCCGCTTTTCAACAACATCCACCTTCAGTTCCTGCCGGGAACGAAGATCGCGATCATCGGCGTCAACGGCGCCGGTAAATCGACGCTGATGAAGGTGATGGCCGGCATCGACAATGATTATACCGGCGAGGCGTGGGCCGCCGAGGGGATTCGCGTCGGCTATCTGCCGCAGGAGCCGCAGCTCGATCCCGACAAGACGGTGATCGAAAATGTGAAGGACGGCGTGCGGCCTGTCGCCGATCTGGTCGACCGGTTCAACGAGATCAGCGCGATCATGGGCGATCCGCCGGAAGATTGCGATTTCGATGCGCTGATGACGGAGATGGGCGAGCTTCAGGAGAAGATCGACGCGGTCGACGGCTGGACGCTCGACAATCAGCTTGAGATCGCCATGGAGGCGCTGCGCTGCCCGCCGGGCGACTGGAGCGTCGACAATCTCTCGGGCGGTGAGAAGCGCCGTATCGCTCTGTGCCGCCTTCTGCTGGAAAAGCCGGATATCCTGCTGCTCGACGAGCCGACCAACCACCTCGATGCCGAGAGCGTCCAGTGGCTGGAGCAACACCTGATCAACTACACCGGCAACGTGATTCTCGTCACCCACGACCGCTACTTCCTAGACAATGTCGTCGGCTGGGTGCTGGAGCTGGATCGCGGCCGGGGCATCCCCTTCGAGGGCAATTATTCGAGCTGGCTAGACGCCAAGGCCAAGCGCATGGCGCAGGAAGAGCGTGAGGATGCGGGCCGCCAGAAGGCGATCAAGGAGGAGCTGGAGTGGATCCGGCAGTCGCCCAAGGCGCGCCAGACCAAGAGCAAGGCGCGTATCCGGGCGTTCGACGAACTGGTCGAGAAGCAGGAGAATCGCGCGCCGGGCAAGGCCCAGATCGTCATCCAGACACCCGAGCGCCTTGGCGGCAAGGTGATCGAGGCCAAGAACCTCACCAAATCCTATGGCGACAAGCTGCTGTTCGATGATCTCTCCTTCACGCTGCCGCCGGGCGGCATTGTCGGCGTGATCGGCCCGAACGGCGCGGGTAAATCTACGCTGTTCCGGCTCATCACCGGGCAGGAACAGCCCGATTCGGGCAGCATCGAAGTCGGGCCGACCGTGCGCCTGGGCTATGTCGACCAGAGCCGCGATGCGCTCGATCCGAATCATAACGTCTGGGAAGAAATCTCCGGCGGGCATGATCTGATGACCATCGGCAAGCATGAGTTGCAGACGCGCGCCTATGTCGGCGCCTTCAACTTCAAGGGGCCGGACCAGCAGAAGAAAGTTGGTCAGCTCTCGGGCGGTGAGCGCAACCGCGTCCACATGGCCAAGATGCTCAAGGAGGGTGGCAACGTCCTCCTGCTCGACGAACCGACCAACGATCTCGACGTCGAGACGCTGCGCGCGCTGGAAGACGCGCTCGAGAACTTTGCCGGCTGCGCCGTGGTCATCAGCCACGACCGCTTCTTCCTCGACCGCCTGGCGACTCACATCCTCGCTTTCGAGGGCAACAGCCATGTCGAATGGTTCGAAGGCAATTTCGAGGCCTATGAGGAAGACAAGCGCCGCCGCATGGGCGACGCGGCGGATCGCCCGACGCGACTCGCCTACAAGAAGCTGACCAGGTAACGAGGTTGCGGAGCAGGGCGGGGAGCTCGGTGAGTCAGAGACTCATCGCCGCTCCCGCCAGGCCGCTCGGCTGCCCCTTACTGCAGCATTGGAGCCGATCTGGTGTTGCGGCGGATGGCTTTGACGGACAAGGGGTCGTCACCGTGCTGGTAATTTGGACCAACAGCTCCACCAGCGTCCGCCGACTCGGCGCGGATCGACCCAATGTGGCTAGAGCGCTGGATGTCGGCGTGACGCCAGACTACGCGTTGCGCCACTGGCCGGTGGCGATCACCGGCAAACCCTCAACACTGCGATTATACTCATAGGTCCAGACCCGGCGCCCACTATCCAGCAGGTCAACCTCGATGCGGCGATACTCTGACGCGCCGGGCTTATCGGGATCGTACAACTCGTAGACATCCATCTTCTCGAGCAGCAGTGGATCGCGGATGCCGATCAGTTCGCCATGCACCACGCCGGACTCGCCCGTTACCAGGCCGGGATAATCACCCAGATGATAGAGCCGGCCGACCACCCGGTCCGGCCCGAGCCGGCGCACGCCGCCCTCCATGCCGAGCGCAGCGAAGCCCGGGCCGCCTGTCATCAACAGTCCGTAGACGAAGAAGGCGACTTCTGTGTCCATCGCCTATTCGAACGGAGCGAAGTCGCCGCTCTGCTCATCGAGCACGTGCAGGACGCCATCCGATATGGCGAAGAATGCGCCTCGGAGCGCCAGCGCGCCGCTGGCTTCCTTTTCCGCGATCCACGGGAAGGTGCGCAGATTGGCGAGGCTGACCTTGACGGCGGCCAGTTCCATCGCCCGGCCCGCCGCGCCGCCGTGATCGCTGCCATGCGTCGCGACGACCTCGGCCCGCGCATCATCGAGCAGGGATATCCAGTTCGCGATGAACCCGCCCTCGCCGGGCGCCGCATCGTGCATGGCGCGGGTGAGCGCGGCGTTGCAGCCGCCGCACATGCCGTGGCCCATCACCAGGATTTCCCCCACGCCGAGGAACTGCACGGCGAACTCGACGGCAGCGGAGACGCCGTGCCGCCCGGGATTGGTCTCGAACGGAGGGACCAGCGCGGCGACGTTGCGGACGACGAAGATTTCGCCGGGACTGGTGTCGAAAATCTGGGTCGGATCGACGCGGCTATCCGAGCAGGCGATCACCATCACGCGCGGGCTCTGGCCCTCGCTCAGTTCCGCCCAGCGCGTGCGCTGTTCAGACCAGTCCTGACCGCGAAACCGGCGATATCCTTCGAGCATGTCTGAAAACTGTACCATGGCAATTTCTTTGCCGATGATCGTGGGGGCTGGCAAGCGGGCTTTGCGGTCGCTATCTGGGCGGCATGAACGATCTCTCGTCCGATCCCGCAGGCTTCCGCCCGCGCAAGCCCGACTGGATCCGCGTCAAGGCGCCGGTGAGCGCCGGTTACGAAGCCACACGCAAGCTGATGCGCGACAAGGGGCTGGCGACGGTCTGCGAAGAGGCGGCCTGCCCGAATATCGGCGAGTGCTGGACCAAGAAGCACGCCACGGTGATGATCCTCGGCGACACCTGCACGCGGGCCTGCGCCTTCTGCAATGTGAAGACCGGGATGCCCCGGCCCGTCGATCCGCGCGAGCCGCAGAATCTGGCCGATGCCTGCGCCGAAATGGGCCTTGAGCACATCGTCGTGACGTCGGTGGACCGCGATGATCTGGCCGATGGCGGGGCAGGGCAGTTCGTGAAGGTGATCGAGGCGTTGCGCCGCACCACGCCGGAAACGACGATCGAAATTCTGACGCCGGATTTCCGCAACAAGCATGAGGCCGCCGTGGAGGCCATCGTCGCGGCGCGGCCGGATGTGTATAATCACAATCTCGAGACGGTGCCCCGGCTGTATCCCACGATCCGCCCCGGCGCGCGCTACTATGCCTCGCTTCGGCTGCTGGAGACGGTGAAGCGCCTCGATCCCTCGATCTTCACAAAGTCCGGCATCATGCTCGGCCTTGGCGAGCAGCGGCTTGAGGTCCATCAGGTGATGGACGACATGCGTTCGGCGGATATCGATTTCCTGACCATGGGCCAGTATCTGCGCCCGACGCCAAAGCACGCTGCCGTCGCGGAGTTCGTGACCCCGCAGGCGTTCAAGGCTTATGCCGCCATCGCGCGGGCCAAGGGCTTCCTGCAGGTCGCTTCCAGCCCGCTGACCCGCTCAAGCTATCATGCCGGCGACGACTTTGCCCAGATGCGCGCCGCGCGCGAAACCGCGCTCGCCAAAGCCGCGATGAAAAGCAGCCTGTGAACCCCCATGCCCAAGCATAACGAAACCCGCCATCTGCCTTACTCGCCCGAACAGATGTTCGATCTGGTGGCTGACGTCGCGTCCTATCCGGAGTTCCTGCCCTGGGTCAGCGCCATGCGGGTCCGCTCGAACAGCGACACGGAGATGCTGGCGGACATGGTGGTCGGCTTCAAGGGGCTGCGCGAGACCTTCACCTCGCGCGTCGTGAAGGAGCGGCCGCATCATGTGCATGTGGATTATGTCGACGGGCCGTTGCGCCATCTCTCCAACGACTGGCGCTTCCGGCCGGACGGGGAGGGCGGGGTGCTGATCGACTTCGAAGTCGATTTCGCGTTCAAGAGCCGCATGTTCGAGATGCTGGCCGGCCAAGTGTTCGACCGGGCGCTGCGCAAGATGATCGGCGCTTTTGAAGAGCGGGCGGCGGCCCTTTACGGCGCCGATGCCTCGGGCAGCAGCAGTTCGAGCGCACATAGCGCCGCCTGAAGCCGCACTTTCGCGCGGCCTTCATCCTCGAATTTCCGCAAGTCGGCGACGGCATCGGCATCCTGCATGCCTTTTTCCGCGCGGGCGAACACGACCGTCCCGACCGGCTTCAACTCCGTTCCCCCATCGGGACCGGCCACGCCGGTGATCGAGACGGCGACATCGGCGCCCGTCCGGTTGAGGGCGCCATGCGCCATCGCCCAAGCGGTGGCGATGGAGACCGCCCCGAAGGCATCGATCACATCTTCGCTGACGCCGAGCAATTTGACCTTCTGCGCGTTCGAATAGGTGACGAAGCCTGCCTCGAACACGGCGGACGAGCCCGGAATTTCGGTCAATGCAGCCGCGACGAGTCCCCCGGTGCAGCTCTCCGCCACCGCCACAGTGCGGCCAATGGCGCGGTTCTCTGCGATAACGCGGCGGGCCAAGGCAACGAGTTCGGGCGGTAGAACGCCATCGGCTTGGTTCAGGGTCGACTCACTCATAATCGTCCACGCATGATCGCATCGGGGTGAAAAGCCAACGCCAATAATGACGGCCTTGATGAGCGGGAACGGTGGTGGGCCGCATTTGGTTGCCTTGGGGCCGCGTCACGATGCCGCTTCAGCATCGTCGTCCGGCAGGCGCAGGGTGACGACCGCCTGCGCCGCGATGCCCTCGCCGCGGCCGGTCAGCCCCAGTCGCTCGGTCGTGGTGGCCTTCACGCTGATCCGGGCTTCCTGCAACATCATGATCTCCGCCAAGCGGGCGCGCATCGTCCCGCGATGCGGCCCGATCTTGGGCGCCTCGCAGATGATCGTCACGTCGACATGCTCGATCTGCCCGCCACGCGCCAAGACGCGATCGCAGGCGAAGGCGAGGAACCGATCCGAAGCCGCGCCCTTCCATTGCGGATCGCTGGGCGGGAAATGGCTACCGATATCCCCCTCGGCCAGCGCGCCGAGCATTGCATCGACCAGCGCGTGAATCGCCACGTCGGCATCGCTGTGACCGGACAGGCCGTGACTATGTGGGACTTGTACGCCGCACAGCCAAAGGTCTTCGCCTTCCATGAGGCGATGCACATCGAAACCCATGCCCACGCGTGTGCTCATGCCGACCGTCAATATTCGCTCCATCCGTTCATGATCGCCCGGTCCCGTGATCTTCTCAAGCGCGCTGTCGCCTGGCACCAGTGCCACGTCGATGCCCGCGCGCCGCAACATCTGGGCGTCGTCGGTCGGCTCCGGCCCTGACCAATGCTGATGGGCAGCCATGAGCGCGGCAAAATCGAAGCCCTGCGGGGTCTGCACCCGTGCGAGGGTCGATCGGTCGACCACTTGGCCGGCCTCGTCGCCGCCGGAGCGCACCAGTGTGTCGACCACCGGGAGTACCGGAACCACGCATCGGGCGCCATCGACCAGTGCTTTGAGCAGTCGGTCGATAACGGCAACCGGAAGCAGCGGTCGGGCGCTGTCATGAACGAGAACATGGGCTGCACCGGGCTCGCTGCGGGCCAACGCCTCGAGACCGGCGAGAACGGAGAGGCGCCGGCTGCTGCCACCTGCAACGATCGCCAGACTTTCCGCGCGGTGGCCCAGCAGGCTACGCATCGCATCCTCGCTGCCCGGCATCACGACGAGCGCCACAGGGCCCACGCCGGGATGGGCGCGCAACGCATCCAGCGCATGGGCCACAACCGGCTTGCCGGCGAGCGTTCGCACCTGCTTGGGGGTCTCGTGACCGGTGCGCACGCCGGCACCGGCAGCGAGCAAAATTGCGGCTGACAGGCCTGCGCGAGGGGCTTGATCGGGCATGGAGGGGCGCTTAGCGCACGGCTTGCTTGCCCGCCAGCGTCATTCGCGGTAAGGGCTGCCTGTTTTTTAGGCAACATTCCGGTCATGACGCTGCTCAAACCCATCCAGATCGGTCCCGTGCGGATCGAGACACCGGTCGTTCTTGCGCCCATGACGGGCGTGACTGACATGCCGTTCCGCACGCTCGTGCGGCGCTATGGATCGGGCCTCAACGTCACCGAAATGATCGCCTCGCCCGCGATGATCCGCGAGACGCGGCAATCGCTGCAGAAGGCCGCCTGGCACCCGGTCGAGGAACCGGTGTCGCTTCAGCTCGCCGGCTGCCAGCCCGCTGAAATGGCTGAGGCAGCCAAGCTCAATGCCGACCGCGGCGCGGCCATCATCGACATCAACATGGGTTGCCCGGTCAAGAAGGTCGTGAATGGCGATGCCGGCTCGGCGCTGATGCGCGACCTGCCGCTCGCTGCCCGACTGATCGAGGCGACCGTGAAGGCGGTCGATGTACCGGTCACCGTCAAGATGCGGATGGGTTGGTGCCATGACAGCCTGAACGCGCCGGAGCTGGCGCGCATCGCCGAGGATTTGGGTGCCAAGCTGATTACGGTTCACGGGCGGACCCGCAACCAGATGTACAAGGGCAGCGCGGACTGGGCGTTCGTGCGCCGCGTCAAGGATGCGGTGAAGTTGCCCGTCATCGTGAATGGTGACATCTGCTCGCCCGACGACGCGCGCACCGCGCTGGCGCAGAGCGGCGCCGATGGCGTGATGATCGGACGCGGTGCCTATGGCAGGCCGTGGCTGCTCGGGCAGGTTATACAGGGTCTGGTGAGCGGCCGGACCGTCGAGAACCCCGGCATTGCCGAGCAATATGCCGTGATCGTCGAGCATTATCGCGCGATGCTGGACCATTATGGCGAGACGACCGGCGTCAACATGGCCCGCAAGCATCTCGGCTGGTACACCAAGGGCCTGCCCGGCTCGGCCGAGTTCCGCAACATGGTCAATCAGGTGCCGGATGCCGCGACCGTGCTGGATATGCTGGAGCGCTTCTACACGCCGTTCCTGACGCACCCCGAACGGCTCGATCAGGAACCGGAACAGGCCAGGAATGCCGCCTGAGGCCGATTTCAGGGCTGGGGCGGATGCGAATGCACCGACCCGATCCCTGCCTGCCGCCGCCGAAATCGTCTCCGCGCATCCGGTCGCAACATTGATGATCGATCCGGACGGCCGGATCGTCCTGGCCAATGCCCGCGCAGAGAATCTGCTCAACATGGCGCGCTCGGCACTGGTCGGCAGTGCTATCGGGCGGGTGCTGCGCATTGCCGATCCACGCGTCGATGCGGCGATCTGGATGACGGACAAGCCGCTGTCTGCCTATGATATTCAGGTCCATGCCGGGCGGAATGAAGCGCTGGAGATGGATATTCTCATTCATCCGCTGCTGGAGGACGATCGCTGGCGGATCGTCGCCCTGCATGTCCATGGCCAGTCGCAGGCACTCGGCACGCGGCGCACATCCATGGGCGTGCGCTCGGCGACCGGCGCGGCCGCGATGCTCGCCCATGAGATCAAGAACCCGCTTTCGGGCATTCGCGGCGCGGCGCAATTGCTGGAGGGCGATGCCGGGGAGGCAACCCGTCCGCTCACCAAGTTGATCTGCGACGAGGTGGACCGCATCGCCGCCCTGATCGACCGGATGCAGCACTTCACCAGCAACCAGCCGCTCGAATGCCGGCCGGAGAATATCTATCCGCTGCTCGACCGGGCCGTGGAACTGGCGTGCGCTGGGTTCGCCCGCAATTGCACGATCACCCGCACCTATGACCCTTCTCTCCCGTTCGCACAGGTGAATGGCGATGCGCTGGTGCAGATCATGCTCAATCTGGTCAAGAATGCGGTGGAGGCCGTGGACGGCATGGCGGATGGCGCGGTTCAGGTCGCGACGGCCTATCGCCATGGCCTGTCGGTGATGGGCGCGCGCGGCAAGGGCGCCGCACCGCTTCAGATCGAGATCCAGGTGATCGACAACGGCCCCGGCGTGCCGGACAATATTCGCGATGTGCTGTTCAATCCGTTCATTTCCAATAAGCGCAGCGGACAGGGCCTTGGCCTAGCGCTGGTCGACAAGCTGGTGCGCGATATGAACGGCCTGGTGCAGTATGAGCGGGACAAGGTGGCCGGGCGGTCGATCTTCCGGGTTCTCCTGCCCATGGGAGGGAGCCTATGACGCGCCTGACCGGCAAGGTTCTGGTGGTCGATGACGATCCGGCGATCTGCATGGTCGTCAGCGAGGCGCTCAAGCGGCAAGGCCACATCATCCGCACCGCCGGCTCGATAGCCGAGCGCCATGAGGCGCTGGCGAGCTTCACGCCCGATGTGCTGATTACCGACGTGATCCTGCCGGACGGCGATGGTCTCGATGATGTCGGCAATATTCTGGCTTCCGAGCCTGACCTCAAGGTCATCATCCTCTCGGCGCAGAACACGCTCAACACGGCCGTACGCGCCACGGGGCAGGGGGCATTTGAATATCTGCCCAAGCCGTTCGATCTGAATGAGCTTAGCCGCGCGGTAGCCGAAGCCCTCAGTGTTCGGGCCAAGGGCAAGCTGGCGGAACCCGCGGCTGGTGAGGGCACGGACGACGGCCTGCCCCTTATCGGGCGCTCGCCGCAGATGCAGGAGGTCTATCGCACCATCGCGCGGGTGGTGGGCAATGATCTCAACATTCTGGTTTTAGGCGAATCCGGCACCGGCAAAGAACTGGTGGCCGAGGCGATCCACAGCCTGGGGCCGCGCCGCAATGAACCCTTCGTGGCGATCAACATGGCCGCCATTCCCCGCGAGCTGATCGAGGCGGAGCTGTTCGGATACGAAAAGGGCGCGTTTACGGGGGCCTTCGCCCGAACGGCGGGCCGGTTCGAGCAGGCCGAGCGCGGCACGCTGTTTCTCGACGAGATCGGCGACATGCCGATGGATGCGCAGACGCGGCTGCTGCGGGTGCTCCAGTCCGGCGAAATCACGACGGTGGGCGGGACAAGGCCGGTGCGGGTCAACGTGCGTATCATCGCCGCCACCAATCAGGATCTGCCGACGCTGATCAGCGAAGGCCGGTTCCGCGAAGACCTGTTCTACCGGCTCAACGTCGTGCCGATTCGCCTGCCGGCGCTGCGCGAGCGAACGGGTGATGTCGCGATCCTCGCACGGCATTTCCTCGATCAGGCGGTCTTCGAGGGGTTGCCGAGCAAGCTGCTCTCCGAGCAGGCCGCAGCGCTGCTCGAGCGCTATGATTGGCCCGGCAATGTGCGCGAACTCCAGAACCTGATGAAGCGCTTGACCGTGCTCACGCGCGATCAGGAAATTCAGGTCCAGCATGTCCGGCAGGTGCTGCGCGTGCAGGACAGCGTGGGCGACCCGGCCGACAGCAGCGCCGCCGATCTGGCGGAAGCGGCGCGGCGCTGGGCGCGGGATCACCTCGCGGTCGGCGGCAATGCCAGCCCCTGCGAGCTTTACGACCGGCTGCTCGACGTCATCGAACCTGTGCTCTTGAGCGAAGTGCTTGCCGCAATGGATGGCAATCAAATCCGGGCAGCGGCCACACTGGGGCTCAATCGCAACACCTTGCGAAAGAAGCTCAATCACTATGATATCGACCCCACCATGCCGCTGCGCCATCGCTGATTGCGGTGCGATAGACCGGGGCCGGCCAGCGCCGTAACTTCCACCGTCGCGTGTTAAGCGTGTTTGCTCCGCCACGCCGATGTTGTATCGGTGCCACGATGGATCAAAGATCGACCGTGCTGGACAATGTGAGCGATCCGTCGCGGCCGTTGCGCATCTGGCAGCGGCTCAGTCGTCTGGCTGTTCCGCTCACAGCGGGGGTCTTTGTCGCCACGGCGGGGTTCACCTGGTGGTTGGTCACGCGTCCCCAGGATGATGACACATTGCTCAGCGCCGCCGTGGTGGCGCTGCTGCTGGTCCTCAATCTTCTGCCGGCCATTCTGCTGCTCGTTCTGCTCGGCCAGAGGATCGCCCGGCGGCGCGCCAATCGCAGCCTCGTGGGCGGCAATGGGCGTCTGCACGTCCGCCTCGTCGCCCTGTTCTCGGTGATCGCGAGTCTGCCGCTGCTGCTGGTGGTGATCTTTGCCTCGCTGCTCTTCCAATATGGCGTGCAGTTCTGGTTCTCGGCTGATGCGCGCGGCATGCTCCAGAACGCCTCCGATCTTGCGCGCGGCTATTATCAGTCCAACCTCAAGGAGTTGAGCGACGAGACCGTGACGATGGCGGGAGACCTGCGCAATTATCTCTCCCAATCAAGCATTTCCAGCCCGTCCTTCGCGGAGGGTTATATCTATCAGGTGGTCACGCGGAAACTGAACCGCTCAGCGATCATCGAGATCGGCAAGGATGGCGTCGCGCGGACGGCAGCGACGGTCGATCCGGAACGGCAGACGGCCACGGATATGCTGACGCCGGAGATCATCCGCGATTTGCGCAATGGCCAGCCCGTCGTGGTACAGGCCAAGCCCAACCAGATCGAAGCCTTTGTGCTGCTCTATCCCGAGTCCAACACATTCCTCTACGCCACCCGCGATTCGGCCGTCTCCGCCTTCAGCGAGATGGAGCGCGCACAGGCCGTGCTCGCCGATTATGATGAGTTTGCCGCCCGGTCCCGACAGTTGCAGCTGCGCTTCAACATCGCGTTGTTCATCGGCACTTTGATGTTGGTCGGCACGGCGGTTTGGATTGCGCTGGCCGTGGCGGATCGACTCGTTCGACCGGTGGGAGAACTGGTGGATGCCGCCCGGCGTGTGACGGCAGGCGATCTTTCGGCGCGGGTCACCGATTCCCATTCCCGCGACGAGTTGGGCACGCTGGCAAGCGCGTTCAACCGGATGACCCAGCGACTGGAGGCGCAGACCGGCGCGCTCGTCTCGGCCAATAATCAGCTCGCCGATCGTAGGGCGCTGATCGAGGCCGTGCTATCCGGTGTCAGCGCGGGCGTGGTCTCCGTCGACCGCGACGGGACCATCCAGATCCTGAACAGCTCGGCAGCGGGTCTGCTCGTGCGCCCCGGCGAACAGGCGGTGGGCCAACGGCTTGCCGACGTCTCCGAGGAGTTGGCAGCGCTGATGGAGGCCGGCACCGGTGCCGACATCATCCAGATCCGCGCCCGGGGTGAAGTGCGAACGCTGGCCGTCCGCGTCGTGGTCGAGGATGGCAATCAGGTGCTGACCTTCGATGATATTACCGAGCAATTGCTCGATCAGCGCCGCGCCGCCTGGTCGGATGTCGCCCGCCGCATCGCCCATGAAATCAAGAATCCGCTGACCCCGATCCAGCTCGCCGCAGAGCGGCTGCAGCGGCGCTATGGCAAGGAGATCGAGTCCGATCCCAGCACCTTCCGCCGCCTGACCGAGACGATCGTGCGACAGGTCGGCGATCTGCGCCGTATTGTCGATGAGTTCACCTCATTCGCGCGCATGCCCAAGCCGGTCTTCCGGGAGGAAGCGGTGATCGACATCGCCCGCCATGCGATGTTCCTGCATGAGGTCGCGCACCCCGAGATTACCTTCACCTTCGCCAGCGAGGAAGCCGACCCGGCCTTGGTCTGCGATCGCCGGCAGATCGGCCAGGCGCTGACCAATATCGTCAAGAACGCGGTCGAGGCCATCGAGCAGCGGCATCTTGCGGACGCGCCTAAGGGGGAGGGCGATCAACAGCCCGCCAATGCCCAGCATGGCCATGTGAGGATGCTCGTGCTGCGTGAGGAAGGGCAGCTCGCCATTTCCGTGACCGACGACGGCATCGGCCTACCGGAGCAGCGCGAGCGGATCATCGAACCCTATATGACGACGCGCGCCAAGGGCACTGGCCTTGGGCTCGCGATCGTGAAGAAGATCGTCGAGGAGCATTTCGGCTCCATCACCTTCGGCGATGCCGAAAGCGGAGGCACGGTCGTGACTCTCCGCTTCGACGTGGAACGGCTGTCGCGCCTCGCAGAGGGCGACGAGAGGGCCGAGACAATATGAAAGAGACGTTGAATGGCGCTTGATGTTCTGATCGTCGATGACGAAGCCGATATCCGGGAACTGGTCGCGGGTGTCCTCGAGGATGAGGGGTTCGAGACGCGCCTAGCCGCCAATAGTGACGAGACGTTGGAAGCGCTTGCCGCGCGGCGCCCATCGCTGGTGTTGCTGGACGTGTGGCTGCAGGGGTCAAAGCTGGATGGCCTCGAACTGCTCGACATCATCAAGGAGCGAGACCCCAGCATTCCGGTGCTGATGATCTCGGGCCATGGCAATATCGATACGGCCGTCGCGGCGATCCGGCGCGGGGCGGTCGATTTCATCGAGAAGCCGTTTGAATCCGACCAGCTTCTTCACATCGTCAACCGGGCGACGGAAACCGAGCGCCTGCGCCGGGAAAATCAGGTGCTGCGCGCGCGCTTCGGACAGGAAGAGGAACTGACCGGCACCAGCAATGCGATCAACACGGTGCGTGCCACGATCAAGAAGGTCGCCGGCACCGGCAGCCGGGTGCTGATTACCGGACCGGCCGGCGTCGGCAAGGAAGTGGCGGCGCGGATGCTCCACAATTGGTCGACCCGGGCGAGCGGTCCGTTCGTGATCGTCACGGCGGCGCGGATCGAGCCGGAGCGCGCCGAAGAAGCGCTGTTCGGCGTTGAGGGTTCGGACGGGGTGATCCGGCCCGGCCTGCTGGAGCAGGCCCATGGCGGCACATTGTTCCTCGACGAAATCGCGGACATGCCCCTCACCACGCAGGGCAAGATCCTGCGGGTGCTGACCGACCAAAGCTTTACGCGCATCGGCGGCCAGCGGCAGGTTAAGGTCGACATCCGGGTCATCTCATCCACGGCCCGTGATCTCAAGGAAGAGATTGCCGAGCGGCGGTTCCGGGAAGATCTCTATTACCGGCTCAACGTCGTGCCGCTCACCCTGCCACCGCTGGCAGAACGGCGGGACGACATTCCTGGGCTGGTCGAGCATTATCTGGCGCGCTTTGCCGCCGAGCGCGGCATGGCCTCGCCGAACATGGCGCCCAATGCGATGGCCGCCCTGCAATCGGCTGATTGGCCGGGCAATGTCCGCCAGCTCCGCAATGTCGTGGAGCGCACCGTCATTCTGGCGCCGATGAATTCGGGCGGCGTCATCGAGCTGGAGATGCTGCCGGCGGAGGCCACTGGCGGCGGCGACGACAGCGGCATGTCCACCGCGATCATGGGGGCGCCGCTGCGGGAAGCGCGCGAGAATTTCGAGCGGGAGTATCTGCGCATCCAAATCAAGCGCTTTTCCGGCAACATTTCGCGGACCGCTGCGTTTATTGGCATGGAGCGGTCGGCCTTGCACCGCAAGCTGAAGTCGCTTGGCTTGGGAGATGAACGCGATAGTTGAGCACTCAGAACCTTTGTGCAGCGCAACAGACCGGGGCTGGATTTCTCCCTGGGAATCACATAGCGTGCACCAGTCACCCCACTCATGGGGCATATCGACGCTTTGACAGAGCGCGACGCGGACAGCGAGCCGCCAATAATGGAGTAGAAAATGGCCGAAAAACTCAATAACTTACAGGACATATTTCTCAACAGCCTTCGCAAGAGCAAGACCCCGGTGACCATGTTTCTGGTCAAGGGCGTCAAGCTTCAGGGCATCGTCACCTGGTTTGATAATTTCTCGGTCCTGCTTCGGCGGGACGGTCAAACCCAACTGGTCTACAAGCACGCCATTTCCACGGTCATGCCTGCGCATCCGATGGATCTCGCCAAGATTGAATCCGCCTTCTCATCAAATGAGCGCAAGCCGAAGCTTTTGCAGGAAATTTTCCTATCGGCGGTCCATAAGTCCGGCGACCCGGTGACTATGTTTCTGGTCAACGGCGTGATGCTTCAGGGCGAGATCGCGGCTTATGACCTGTTCTGCATGTTGCTCCAGCGCGATGGTCTCGTGCAACTCGTCTACAAGCATGCCATCTCGACCGTTCAGCCCACCCATCCGCTCGATCTCTCGGGCGAAAATGATGAAGATGAGGACTGAACAGATGGGGATGACCCATTAGTTTTCATCTCGATCAGGAAGAAGTGACGCGTGGAACGCGGGCCATCGTGGTCCACGCCGATCTCGGGCGACGCCAGCGGCGGGACGTCTCGGCCCGGCTGAAGGAAGCCAAAGGCCTCGCGCTCGCCATCGGACTGGACGTGTGCGGGACCGCGGCGTTCCGCGTGCGACAATCCCGCCCGGCCACGCTGTTCGGCTCCGGGCAGGTGGAAGAGATCGCCGCGCTCGCCGTGCGTGAGCGGGCCGAGCTTATCGTGGTCGATAATAATCTGACGCCCGTCCAGCAGAGCAATCTAGAGAAGAATTGCGCCGCCAAGGTCATCGACCGCACCGGCCTTATCCTGGAGATTTTCGGCGAGCGCGCCGCCACGGTCGAGGGGCGACTGCAGGTCGAGCTGGCGCATCTCGATTATCAGGCCGGCCGGCTCGTGCGCAGCTGGACCCACCTTGAGCGGCAGCGCGGCGGCTTTGGCTTTCTTGGCGGCCCCGGCGAAACGCAGATCGAGGCCGACCGGCGGATGATCCGCGATCGCATGGCCCGCATCCGGCGCGAGCTTGAGCAGGTCACGCGAACCCGTGGGCTCCATCGTGCCCGGCGCCAGCGCGCCCCCTGGCCGGTGATTGCGCTCGCCGGCTATACCAATGCTGGCAAATCGACCCTGTTCAATCGCCTGACCGGATCGGCTGTGGTCGCGCAGGACATGCTGTTCGCCACGCTCGACCCCACGATGCGGCAAATCAGCCTTCCCGGCATCGACAAGGCTATTCTGTCGGATACGGTGGGCTTCGTATCGGACCTGCCGCACCAGCTCGTCGCAGCGTTCCGCGCCACCCTGGAAGAGGTGCTCTCCGCCGATCTCATCCTCCATGTGCGTGATATCGCGCACCCTGACAGCGACGCGCAGAAAGCCGATGTGCTGGACGTGCTGGCCGATCTGGGGGCCGTCGCCAGTGAGGACGACGATGCGCCCGTAGATAGCGCCGTGCCGGTGCTGGAAGTCTGGAACAAGGTCGATCTTATCGACGATCCCGACCATCAGGCCGCGATCCGCAACCGGGCCGAGCATGAGCCCGATGTCGCCCTTGTTTCCGCGCTGACGGGCGAGGGGATCGAGGCGCTACGCCGGCGCCTTTCCGATATCCTCGGCAAGAGCCATCGGCGCTACGAGTTCGATCTGAGCGGGCGCGAAGGCGCGGCGCTTGCCTGGCTTCATGCCCATGGCGAAGTGCTGTCCGAAACGGCAGAGGCCGATGGGGGCGAAGTCACCATCCACGTCTCTGTGCGGATGGAGCCGGCCGATTATGATCGCTTCGTGCGCCTGCACGGCGACCAGGCCGGACTGATCGCCTGAGGCTCGCTCTCAACGCTCGGCGCGCTTGACCTTCTGCCAGAGCGCTTCCTTCTCATCGAGAGACAAGCCTGGAAATGCCTCGCCCGCATCGGCTTCCATGGCGCGGAACCGCCGCTCGAACTTCCCGCTGGCCCGGCGGAGCGCGGTCTCGGGATCGACATGATGATGCCGCGCGAGATTGACGACCGCGAACAACAGGTCACCGATCTCGTCCTCAAGCTCGGCCTGCCCGGTGGCCTGTTCGACCTCCTCCAGCTCTTCCAGCACCTTGGCGTGCACATCTGCGATGTCATCCCAATCAAACCCGACGCGCGCGGCACGGTTCTGGATTTTCTCCGCACGCGAGAGCGCGGGCAGGGAGAGGGCAACGCCGGACAAGGCTGAGCGGTCCTCCGAGGGCTTGCCGGCGCGCTCTGCAGCCTTGATCTCATCCCAACCGGGCGAGACCGACCCCGGCGCCGCAAACACATGTGGATGGCGCCGCAACATCTTCTCGCAAATCGCGGAGATGACATCGGAAAGATCGAAGACCTGTTGCTCCGAAGCCATCTGGCTGTGAAACACGACCTGAAACAGCAGATCGCCCAGTTCATCCTTGAGCGCCGCCATATCGCCGGACTCGATGGCGTCGGCAACCTCATAGGCCTCCTCGATCGTGTAAGGCGCGATCGTGGCGAAGGTCTGGGCGACATCCCACGGGCAGCCATCATCCGGATTGCGAAGCCGCGCCATGATGTCCTGGAGCGGTGCGATGTCTGCGGGTGTCTTGCTCAATGAAGGTTCCGTCACGATAGGAAAGCTCGCAAGACGGTAGACAGGTCGATGTCCAAACTCCAGCGTCGACCGGACAGAGCCGCCATCGGGCAGGGAGCCACCTTAAAAGTGGACCCGAATTTTCTTTTTTTATGAATGCGCTGAGGAATCCCGGGTAACGGCGCTCATAGAAAACAGAACAAATGGACCTCTCACGGAGATGGCATAGGTGCAGGATAAATCCGTACCTGTTTTGGATGACGAACGCGTGTCGCTGCACCGGCGCGCTTTGCATCGCTATTTCAGCAAACGGGTGCCCATTGGCGAGGTCGAGGATCTCGTGCAGGAAGTCCTGGCCAATCTGCACAGCCGCCAGAAAAGCGCGGAAATCGAGAATGTGCAGGGCTATCTCTTCACCATCGCCTCCCATGTGCTGGCGCGGCGGCATCATAAAAATGCCCAGTTGCGCTATGCCGACGAAGAGGTGCCGGATCAGATCGATCCCTTCTCGCCAGAACGCATCCTGATCGGGCAGCAAAGCCTCACCGCCGCTCTGGAGGTGATCCGCACGCTGCCTCCGCGCACCCAGCAGGTGTTCGTTCTTCATCGCTTCGAGGAGATGACCTACGCCCGGATCGCCGCGCATCTGGGCATCTCGGCAAGCGCGGTCGAAAAGCACATCATGCAGGCTTTGAAAGCATTGCACGACAATGCCAGGGGGACGGAATGAAGTTTCTGCCTCGCCTCGTTCGGGTCGCCGACCGGCCGACCCCCGTGGATGCCCCCGGATGGGTGGCCCGTGTGCGCTCAGGGACATTGCCTCCGCAAGAGGTTCGCCAGTTCGAGCGTTGGCTGGCAGAACGCGACGAGAACCGCCGCGACTATGACGCACTGGTCGCCCAGTTTCTCGAGCTCGACCGCCTCCGCTCTCATCCGGAAATCATGGCCTTGCGCGAAGAGGCGCGCCAGGCGCCTCGGGGCAAACGCCGGCTCGCCATCGCGGCGGCTCTTGGCCTGCTGCTCACTGGTGCCGTGACAGCCGTCGTTGCGCTCGATCTGCTCCCCACCAGCAGAGAGCAGCGAGCCTCCGTCGTCACAGCCTATTACGAAACGCCGGAGGGCAAGACGTCGGCGATCGTCCTGCCCGATGGTAGCAAGGTATTCCTCGATGCGAGCAGCGCGCTCAAGGCGAGCATGGGGGAGACGACCCGGCGCATCGAGCTGCTGAGCGGTCGCGCCAACTTTGCGGTGGCGAAAGATCGCGAGCGGCCCTTCGTCGTGATGGCCGGTGGTGAGCGGATCAAGGCGCTCGGCACCCAGTTCGACGTCAATCTCGTCGAGCGCAGTGTCGAGCTGACGCTCATGGAGGGCCATGTCGTCGTGCAGGGCCTCAAGACAAAGTCGGACACGGCGTCGACCGTCTTTATGCGCCCGGGCTACCGCCTCGTCGCGGGGGACGGCAATTGGACACTCGCCCCGGTCGATCTGCGCAACGTCTCGCGCTGGCGGGAGGGTGTCCTGATTTTCGACGAGGCCCGGCTCGGCGACATCGTGGCCGAGATGAATCGCTATCTCCCGGCCAAGATCCTCATTGGCACGCCCGCCATTGCCGAGCGGCGGATGAGTGCCGTGCTCCGCGCCGGCGACGTCTCCACATTTCTTTCGGCCATTGATGCCATGGGCGTGGCCCGGTGGACGCGGGTTTCCGACGGGGAATACCGGTTGCTGGACATCGCCCGTGAAAGAAATCTGAACGCACGACTGAGGTAAATCGCGCGAACCGCCTCATCAGGTAGAGAAGTCTAAAAACAGGTGAGGGGATTTTCATGTTCATGTCTGGTTTCAACACGCGCGGCGCCTTGATGCTCGGCGCGGCGGCGACCGCGCTGGTCGCTTCGGCGGCGCAGGCCAAGCCGGTCGATTTCGATATTCCATCGCAGCCTCTGCCATCAGCCCTGCGGACGTTCGGGCTGCAAAGCGGCACGTCGATCGTCTTCTCCGCCTCGTCCACGGGCTATGGCCCTTCGGTGCCGATCAAGGGGCAGTATGAGCCCAAGGAAGCGCTGGCCCGGCTGCTAGGAAGCGCGCCGCTGCAGCCGCTGGAGCGCGGCAGCGGCTTCACCGTCGTGCGCATGGAACCTCGGCCTGCCGCCGCCATGGCTGCACCAGCGCCCGCCGCGCCTGCGCCGCAAGCTATGGCTCAGGCAGAGCCGGCGCCGGAGGCCGAAGAGGGCGATGCGATTGTCGTCACCGGCTCGCGTATCGCCCGTTCCGGCTTTACCGCGCCGACGCCTGTCACGCAGCTCGGCAGCGAGCGCCTGGCGAATACCTCGGCGGCCAGCGTCGGTGAGGCGCTTGCCCAGCTTCCGGCCTTTCGCGCCACGACCTCGCCAACCACCTCCGGCGTGACCATCGGCGCCGGTGGTGCCCGCACGGTCGATCTTCGCGGTTTGGGCGCGCAGCGCTCGCTGGTTCTGGTCGACGGGCGCAGGTTCGTGCCCAGCACGATTGCCGGCGCTGTCGACACCAATCTCATTCCCGGCATCCTCATCAATCGCGTCGAGCTCGTGACGGGCGGTGCCTCGGCGGCCTATGGCTCGGATGCCGTCGCCGGCGTCGTGAACTTCATCCTCGACAAGAAGCTGCAGGGCTTCCGGGTCAATGTGCAGGCTGGCATCTCCGAGCGAGGCGAGGATAGCGATCAGCTGATTGCCGCCGCAGCGGGCACCAGCTTTGCCGGTGGACGCGGCCACGTCATCATCGGCGGCGAGTATAACAATAATCGCGGCATGGGCGGCTGCTACAGCTACGATCTGTGCGCGCAGGAATGGCAGGTTCTGACCAACACCGCCTACCGCACCAACGGCCAGGCGGCGCGGATCATCAGCCCGAACGTGCGCACGGCGACGCAGACCTACGCCGGCAAGATCAACGCCCCGACCGCGCTGGCGACGATCCAGTTCGATGATGCAGGCAACCCGGTTCCGTTCGTGCGCGGCCAATATGCCACGCTGTTCATGCAGGGCGGGAGCGGGCAGGGGCAAAACGCCTTCCGGTCCGCCGGCGTCCTGAAAGTGCCTGTGGAGCGATATGCGCTGTACGGGCGCACCGAATATGAAATGGGCGCGGTGACGCCGTTCATCGATGTGTCCTATGGCCGGGTGCGCGTCATCACGCCGGGCGCGCAGACCCGCGACACCAATCTGACCATCAATCGCGACAACCCCTATCTGCCGCGGTCGATCGTCAATCAGATGACCACGCTTGGCGCGCAGACGCTCACCTTCGGGCGCGTCGGGCAGGACCTTGGCGTGGCCGTCGGCGACAATGTCACCAAGACCTTCCGCATCGTCGGCGGTTTCGATGCCGATCTGGGCAATGGTTGGAAGGCGGATGCCTATTATCAATTCGGCCAGACCGACGCGAGCCAGATCGTCGAGAACAACCGCATCACCGCCAACTTCACGCGGGCGCTGGATGCCGTGGACGAAGGCCGGTTCCGCACCGGCGTAGACAATGGCAATATCGTGTGCCGTGCGACCCTCAGCCCCAATGCTGCGGTCCGCGCGGCCGCGACGGGCTGTCAGCCGCTCAACCTGTTCGGCCAGTATCGCTTCTCGGAGGCGGCGCGCGCCTACAGCTTCGGCACTTCCGAGCAGCGCACGCGCTTTCAGCAGCATGTGGTCGCCGCCAACCTGCGGGGCGATCTGTTCGACTTCGGCTCCGGCCCGGTTTCCATCGCGGTGGGCGGCGAGTATCGCAGCGAGCGTGTGAGCGGCACGGCAGACCCGATCTCGCTGACCAACGGCTTTTACATCGCAAACGCCTCGTCCTTCGGGCCGGAAACGATCAACATCGTGGAAGGCTATGCGGAAACCGTCGTTCCGCTGCTCCGCGACATGCCCGGCATAGAACTGCTCGAGTTCAACGGGGCGATCCGCCGCACGAATTACAGCACCAGCGGCTCTGTGACGACCTGGAAGCTCGGTGGCATATACGAGCCGGTCGAGGGCGTGCGCTTTCGTGGCACGCGGTCGCGTGACATCCGGGCGCCCAACGCCGCCGAACTCTACACGCCGCTGGTCGCCTCCCAAGGCTCCATCTTCGACATATCGAACAGCAGTCAGGTGCTTGCCCGCGTGTTCCGTGGCGGCAACCAAGCACTGCGGCCGGAAATTGCGGACACCACCACCGCCGGCGTCGTGCTTCAGCCGCGGATGATCCCGGGCCTGCGCTTCTCCGCGGATTATTACGATATCAAGATCCGCGACGCGATCGATCTCGTCGGCGCGCAGGTGATCACGGATCGCTGTAATGCGGGCGGGGCCAGCTATTGCGCGCTGATCACGCGCGACACCGGCCCGAGCGGCCTGATCACGGACGTGGTGGACCAGTATCTCAACGTCAACCAGATCAAGACTCGCGGCATCGACTTCGAGCTGGATTTCTCGAAGCGCTTCGGGGCCGATAACCGCGTCGCCATCAACCTGCTGGCGACCCGCGTGTTCGATCTGATCCAGGTCGATGCCACCGGGTCTCTGGACCGCGCTGGGCAGACCGGCCGTCAGGTCGGCGGCCCGATCGGCGTGCCGAAATACACGCTGGATGGGACCTTCACCTTCGAGAAGGGACCGTTCGGTGCCACGGTGCAGGGGCACTACATTCCCAAGGGCAGCTACGATGCGAGCCTGATCGGGCCGGACGATCCCAATTACAGCAACACCCTGGCCAACAGCATCAACAATAATGTCGTCGACGACATGCTGACCTTCAATCTCTCGCTGCGCTACACCATCGGTGGGGCAGGGGATTCCACGATGCAGATCTATGCCGCGATCAATAATCTGTTTGATACGGCCCCGCCCATCGCGCCGGGCAACTCGGTGACCAACCCTGTTTTCTTTGACCAGACCGGCCGCAGCTACCGCGCCGGCGTGCGTCTGAAATTTTAAGAGGAGAGAAAGAGATGACCCTGGAACGCAGAGATATTCTGACCGGCGCGGCGGGCCTCGGCCTTGCTGCTATGGCCGGCAGTGCCGGCGCACAGCGACGCGGCGGCGCGAAAGTGCCTGTCATCGACGTTCACACCCACAATTTCACCCCGCGCTGGGTGGAAATGCTGCGCAAGCACCCGGATGCGGACACGAGCCTCCTCCCGACCAAGCCGGACGAAACGATCTCCTATCGTGGCGCGCCGATCGTGCGGTTGGCGCCGGATATGACCGATCTCGACATGCGCATCGCCGCAATGGACAAGGCAGGGGTCGATATCGCGATCATCAGCCTTACGGCGCCGAACGTGTTCTGGAGCACGCGCGAGGTTGCGATCCAGACCGCGCGCGAGGTGAATGACGACTTCGCGGCGGCGGAGAAGAAATATCCCGGCCGCATCAAATGGATGGCCTCGCTGCCCTGGCAATATCCCGACGCCGCCATCGAGGAACTCGCCCGCGTGCGCGGCATGGGCGCCGCTGGCCTCTGCCTGATCACCAACATGGTCGGCATGCTGCCGGACAATGAGCATTTCCATCCGGTCTGGAAGGCGGTGGAGGAATCCGGCCTGCCGGCGTTCATTCACCCGACGGTGCCGATGGTCGACATCAAGAAGTGGGGCGTGGAATCTTTCGGCCTTGCCAACACCATCGGCTTCACCAGCGACACTGCGCTGGTGTATGCGCGCTTCATCCTCACCGGCTTCATGGACAAGTTCGAAGGGTTAAAGCTGATCGCCTGCCACGGCGGCGGCACGCTGCCCTATCTCATCGCGCGGATGGACAAGATGTGGGAGAACACCACCAGCCGCCGGCTCGTCAACAAGCCACCGAGCGCCTATTTCCGCAAGTTCTGGTATGACGCTATCGTCTACGACCAGCCCACGCTCGAATTTCTTGTGAAGCAAGTGGGCGAGGACCGGGTGCTCTACGGCTCGGACTATCCCTTCTCCATTCAGGACATGGTCGGCGTGAAGGCAAGGGTCAGCGCGCTGCCGCCGGTGCAGCGGGACAAGATCCTGGGCACCAACGCGCAGCAGCTTTTCAAGATCTGAGCCACCGCGGCGAAAGCAAAAACAGGGCAGGCCGCACCAGTGGGTTGGTGCGGCCTGTTTTTTTGGGCGCGGGCGGGCTGGCCTGGCGACCCCATATCGGCAACCTTGCTGAGCTTGTTCGTTTTGCCGACATTATATGCGCGCTACGGCGCACGGATGGCGTAGGCAGAGAAAGCCCACAAGCTGGCGATGGAAGGAGTCCGACATGGCGCATGATCATCACGGTGGTGGGCACGCCCATGATCATACCGCCGGAGCCAGCGCCCGGATGCTGATCCTGGCTCTCATCCTCACCTCGATCTATCTCGTCGCGGAGGTGGTGGGCGCATTCGTCTTCAACAGCCTCGCCCTGCTGTCCGACGCAGCGCACATGTTGACGGACGTGGCAGCTCTGGGGATCGCGCTGCTAGCCATCCGCATCGGCCGCAGGCCCGCCGATGACAAGCGGACGTTCGGCTATCGAAGGTTCGAGATTCTGGCGGCCGCCTTCAACGCGGTTCTACTCTTCATGATCGCAATCTATGTCTTCACCGAAGCGATCTCGCGCTTCAACGCGCCGCAGGAGACGCAGTCCCTGGGCATGATGATTGTGGCGGTGATCGGGCTGGTGGTGAACCTCGTCTCGATGCGGCTGCTCTCGGCCGGCAAGGACAAGAGCCTCAACGTGAAAGGGGCTTATCTGGAGGTCTGGGCCGACATGATCGGCTCGATCGGCGTAATCGCGGGTGCCATAGCCATCCGCCTCACCGGGGCGACATGGATTGACCCGGCCGTGGCGATCGCGATCGGCCTGTGGGTGTTGCCGCGGACATGGGTCCTCCTGCGCGATACGACCAACATCCTACTGGAAGGCACGCCCCAAGGGCTCGATCTGGGCGAGGTCCGCCGCGTTATCGCTGATGTGCCCGGTGTCGCCGGTGTCCATGATCTCCATGTCTGGTCGATGTCGAACGATGACATCAGCTGCACCTGTCATGTCACCCTGAGCGGGGAGGGGCGGGCAGATGCCGTCCGCATGGCGGTGACCAAGGCCATAGCATCGCGCTTCGCCATTCACCACGTGACGGTGCAGACCGAAGCGCCCGATCTTACCTGCGCGGAAGAGCATCGGCACGGATGAGAATGCGACGCCCCGACCGACTTAGAACACCTCCTGATCAAAGACTTTCCTGATCGAGCTCAAAACTCTCTTTTGGATATCGTCCGAGCTTTTCTTGCTGCAGACGAACGTAATCCAGAAGGTCGTTTCTTCATGAGATAATTTCACGATGTCACCACTCTCAACGGCAGAGCGGGCGTGATGATCGAGCAGGAACGTCTTCGCGCCCCTTTCGATAGCTTCCGCAATAATCTGGTCTGAAAAAACCTGAGACTGGATTATGTTGTGATTAAATTCACGGGATTGAATTTCCTTGATGCAAATCTCGTTGACGCCATGATTGGAGCTCGGAGTTACATAAGGCAAATCGTCGATGTTTATTTTTCCATCCACGCACATTTTATAAATGTTCGTAGGAACATAGACCGAGGCTAGAGACTTTTTGATATAATGAAAATTCACCTGATCGTTCTGCTGAACATATAATCTCGCGATGCAGAATGCACTGTGATTTGTGGAGAGACGATTCACGATCTCCGTTGTCGATTCAAGAATCGTCAACCGTAATTTGCTCGGATAAACGGCTTCATTGATAATTTTTATTTTAGGCTTCACGAATGTTTCGAAGAAATAAGGTCTCGTTATAAATTCCAGATCCTCTTCGATGCCTGCGTTTAATTTTGGCGATTGGATTTGCTTTTTAAGCTGAAGGGTTTCGTTCGCGAATTTCAGCGTGCGCTGACCGCCGCTCGTGAGCTCCGGCGATTTTCCAGCGGCGCGGTCGAAGAGGGCCGCCCCGCACGCGCGCTCCAGAGCTTTTATCTGCTTGCTGACGGAGGCTTCACTGATGTCGAGCTTATCCGCAGCCCGGCGGAATCCGCCAGCCTCCACCACCGCCAGAAAAATCTCGAGTTGTCTCGTCGTCGCCATACCCACACCGTGCCGATAACCAATTGGTTATCACGGTGATAGCCCTCCGGTACGTTGCTTCTCAAGCGATTTCCACCGAACTGACGATCAACCGTCCCGCAACAGCGGACGGATCAATGTTTATAAGGGGGAGGAATCATGTCCAAGATTCGCACTTTGCTCGCACGTGCCAGCGTTGCGGCCGTCGCATTATCTGCCGTCACGCCTGTTATGGCACAGGGACCAGCCACAATCGACAATAGCGCGCAGGAGGCCGATGGGGGCGTCGGCGATATTGTGGTGACCGCCCAGTTCCGCTCGCAGCGTCTTCAGGACACGCCGATCGCCATTACCGCGATGGATAGCGCGATGATGGAGTCGCGCAGCTATAACACCGTCACTGATCTTACGAACAGCGCGCCCAACGTCGTCTTGAAGCCGACGACCTCGGCCTTCGGCCCTGGCGCGGCGATCTATGTGCGCGGTGTCGGACAGGCGGATACCAACTTCGCTTATGAGCCGGGCGTCGGCCTGTATGTCGACGATGTCTATCATGGCACGGTTTTCGGGTCTCAGCTGGACCTGCTCGATCTCGAGCGCGTGGAGATCCTGCGCGGGCCGCAGGGAACGCTGGCGGGCAAGAACTCCATCGGCGGCGCGGTCAAGCTCTTCACCAAGAAACCCTCGGGCGAAGGCGGCTTCATCGAGGCGACGACGGGGAGCTTCGACCGCCTCGACTTGCGCGGTGCAGGCGATTTCGCGCTCGTGCCGGACCGGCTCTTCGTGCGTGTATCGGGCGCCACGCGCAGCAAGAAGGGTTATCTCGACCGGCTGGATTTCGGCTGCGTCTACCCGACTAACGGCGTGTTCACGGCCTCTGCCGCGGTTGGCAAAGATTGCGTGATCGGACAGGAAGGCGGCACGAAGTACACCGCCGGGCGTGTCGCTATGCGCTGGATCGCCAGTGACGACATCGAGGTCAATGTGGCGGCCAGCCGTTTGGTGGACGATTCAGAGCCGAGCGCAACCAAGCTGCTCGCGATTACGGTGGCGCCGACGCTGACGCCCGGCATCACCAACCGCAACGTTTTCATCACCGGGCCGGAATCGTACACAAACTACGCCAATTACACGACGCCCGCATTCACCGATGCCGGCGGCAGCCACAATACGGTCGTGTGGCAGCCCAATACGCGTCTTCGCACCTGGGAAGTCTCTGGTTCGATCGACTGGAAGCTCGGCCCTGATCTGGCTCTGAAGTCGATCACCTCGTATCAAAGCATATCCGGCCGCTATGGCACGGATTTTGACACGACGCCCTATGGCATCAACACCAACAACATCACCAATACCCACCACCAGTTCACCCAGGAACTGCGCCTCAATGGCACGAGCATTTCGGGGCTGCTGGATTGGACGCTGGGCGGCTATTATTACAAGGCCACCAGCTATATCGAAGGCGGCAGCATCATTGCGCCGGGGGCTGCGACCTCTTCCGTTTTCTATTCGGATGACACCATTCCGGCACGCAGCGTTTCCGGATTTGCCCATGTCACGGCGCATCTCGCGGATCGCCTCAACCTGACCGGCGGTATTCGCTACACTGACGACAAGAAGGACTATAACTTCCGTCGCTTCAACCCGTTCAACACGAGCCAGGTGAGCTATACCGCACAGCGCCTGATCGACGGTGCGGTGGGCAGTTACAGCGGCAAGCGCTGGGATTATCGCGCCAATATCGATTATCGCCTGACCGACGATCTGATGGTGTTCGCGCAATATTCCACGGGCTTCCGCGGTGGTGGCGTCAATCCGCGGCCGTTCGTCATTCAGCAGGTGGTGCCGTTCAATCCCGAATCGCTGGAAGCTTATGAAATCGGCTTCAAGAGCGATCTGCTGAATCGTGCTGTGCGGTTGAATGCGTCTGCCTTCATCAACAATTACAAGGACATCATCTTCTCGAACACGGCGCCAACCGTTGTGAACGGGGTTGTCCTGACACCGCAGAACGCAACCCCCACCAATGCCGGCGACGCCCGGTTCAAGGGGTTCGAGGCGGAACTGACCGTTAATCCGCTCCGTGGTCTGTCGTTCGACGGCAGTGTCAGCTACCTCGATTTCCAGCTCACGAAGCTGGGCGCGGCGGGCGCCACGATTGCCGGCATCACGCTCAATTCGATCGCGCCTTTCGTGACCGAGTGGAAAGTCAGCGCCGGTGCGCAATATGAGATCCTCGTCGGGAACGCGGGCACGCTGACTCCGCGCCTCGATCTCGCCTATCAGTCGTCCTTCTACACCAATTCGGACAATAACCCGGCGTCCCTGGTGCCGGCCTATACGATGCTGAATGGTCGACTGACCTGGCAGTCCGCCGATGAGGATTGGAAGGTCTCGCTCGCCGTGACCAACCTTACCGACAAATTCTACTACCAGAACAAGACACGCCTGCCGATCGGCCTCGTCATCGGGACGCCCGGCGCGCCGCGTGAATGGTCGCTCACCGTCAGGCGGGCGTTCTGATCGGTTCCTGCCGCCCGGACACGCGCCGGGCGGCAGGGAATATGAGGGTTCCCTGATGCAACTGATCGCCGGCACAACATTCACAATGGGGCCTGACGATCACGATCCGGAAGAAGCGCCGGCCCGGAAAGTGAGAGTTCGCTGCGCGCGGGATGCGTGAGCCAGAATAAGAGGACTGCCCCAATGTCACCCCGTTCTGCCAAGCTCCGCTTCTCTCTCCTTGTCGCCTCATTGCCGGTCCTGACCATGCAACCGGTGCCGGCCGTCGCGGCCGATGAGCCGGCGCAAACATGGCAGGCCTATCCCAAGGAGCCGGTCGCTCCCAAGGACGCACCCAATGTGCTGCTAATCATGACCGACGATGTCGGCTTCGGCGCGGCCTCGACCTTTGGCGGACCTGTCCCCACGCCGGCCTTCGATGCCCTGGCGCAGAGCGGACTGCGCTACAATGCCTTCCACACGACCGCGATGTGCTCCCCGACCCGCGCCGCACTCCTGACCGGGCGCAATCATCATGCGGTGGGAAGCGGATCGATTGCCGATGTGTCGCTCGATGCGCCCGGCTACACGTCTGTCATTCCCAAGAGCGCGGCGACTATCGCACAAGTGCTCAAGTTGAACGGGTATGACACCAGCTTTGTCGGCAAAAATCACAATACGCCCGTTTGGGAGAACGCCCCGGTCGGGCCGTTCGACAATTGGCCCAACGGCATGGGATTCGATTATTTCTATGGGTTCAACGCGCCCTATGCTGATCAATTCAATCCAGCGTTGATCGAGAACCGCAACACCGTGCGGGCGCCAGAGGACCCCGATTATATTCTGGATCGGGATCTTGCCGACAAGCTTATCCACTGGATTGACGTGCAGCATAACCTGCGGCCGGAGCATCCCTTCTTCGCCTATTTCGCCTCTGGCTCAACCCATGCGCCGCATCAGGCACCGCCCGAGTGGATCGCGCGCTTCAGGGGCCAGTTCGATCAGGGATGGGATGTGCTGCGCCAGCAGACGTTCGAGCGGCAGAAACGGCAGGGCATCATTCCGGCCAACGCTCAACTCTCTCCGCGCCCGGAGCAAATTCCGGCCTGGGATCAGGTCAGCCCCGAGGTTCAGCGCGCCTACGCAAAGCAGATGGAAGTGGCGGCAGCGCAGCTTGCTTTCTTCGATTTTCAGATCGGGCGCGTGCTCGATACGCTGCGACGGAACGGCCAGCTCGACAATACCATGGTCGTCTACATTCAGGGCGATAACGGCGCGAGCGAGGAAGACCTGCGCGGCAGCGCGGACCTGCTCCGGGTGATCGCCGGCAATCCGACGACCGACCAAGACCTGATTGCCGCGATGGGCGACTATGGTGGCCCCAAATCCTTCGGCGCTTATCCGGCCGGCTGGGCCTGGGCGACCAACGCGCCGTTCCAGTGGGGCAAGCGCGTCGCATCGCATCTGGGCGGCCTGCGCGATGGGATGGTGGTGAGCTGGCCGGCGGGCATCAAGAAGGGCGGGGCGATCCGCCAGCAATTCACCCACGTCATCGACGTCGCGCCGACCATTTTCGAGGCCGCAGGCGTCTCCGCGCCCGACGTCGTGAACGGCGTCCAGCAGCAGCCGATTGATGGGACGAGCTTTCTCTACACGTTCAGCGACGCGGCGGCGCCAGAGCGGCATCGCGAGCAATATTTCGAGATGCTGGGCAACCGGGCCTATTACAAGGATGGCTGGATGGCATCGACCCTGCCGGGCCGGGCCCCGTGGGATGGGGCAGCCAAGACGCAGCCGGCCGATTTCAAATGGGCGCTCTACAACCTTCGGAGCGACTGGTCCCAGACGGAGGATGTCTCCTCCCAACATCCGGCGAAACTGGAAGAGCTCAAAGCGGATTTCGACGCCGCCGCGCGTCGATACGCGGTCTACCCCCTGAATGCCGACCTTCATACGCGGATGGCTCCGCAGTTCCGGCCGTCTTTGCTCGGGCAGAGGACCAGCTTTACTTACTATCCCGGCGATACGCGCTACACCAACTACGCCTTCCCGACGATCGCGGCCGGCTGGACCGTGACTGCCGACGTATCGACTGCGGGCCCAAGCTCCAGCGGGCCGATCTACGTGCAGGGGGACCATTTTGGCGGCATGGCGCTGGTGCTGAACGCAGGGCGCCCCACCTTCATCGTGAATCCCGGCAGTGCCGGGACGCCGGTGGAGATTTCTCCCCGAGAGGCGCTGCCAGCGGGGCGTTACAAGATTGCGGTAGATTTCGAACCCGTCCCCGCAGGCGGCACTACCGTACGGCTCAGTGTCGATGGCGCCGAGGCCGCGTCCACGGCGGTCAGCCAGGCTCTCCGCGGCCGTGGCGATGCCTATATCGGGCGCGCCGGTACGGCGCCGCTCTCCTACACTCCGTCCGTGGCGCCAATCGCAAGCCGCTGCACCTGCGACATCGCATCCGTCACGATCAGCAAGAACGCCCGGTAAACCAGGAAAGACCGATCATGCCCATGAAATCCCGTATCGCCCGCATCGCAGGATCGACGGCGCTCTCGCTCCTGGTTCTGGCCCACGCCGGCACAGCGATGGCGAAAGAGCCCGCAGACCGCACGCAAGCGCCGGAATGGCGCTATTATCCCAAGGCACCGAGCGCCCCCAAGGGCGCGCCGAATGTGCTGCTGATCATGACCGACGATGTAGGCTTCGGGTCCGCGAGCACCTTCGGCGGCCTGATCCCGACGCCCACATTCGACGCCCTTGCCAAGCGGGGGCTGCGGTACAATGAGTTCCACACGACCGCGATGTGCTCGCCCACCCGCGCGGCTCTCCTCACGGGCCGGAATGCCCATGCCGTCGCGTCGGGCTCGATCACCAATGTCGCCATCGATGAGCCGGGCTATACCTCTGTCATGCCTAAAAGCGCGGCGACCATCGCGCGCGTGCTGCGCGACAATGGCTATGACACGGCGTTCTTCGGCAAGAACCACAATACACCGGTCTGGGAGACCGGGCCCATGGGCCCCTTCGATCGCTGGCCGAACGGGATGGGCTTTGACTATTTCTATGGCTTCAATGCCGCCGCCAGCGACCAGTTTCGCCCCGAGCTGATCGAGAACCGCAACGCCATCGAGCCTCCCAAGGATGGCGATTACATTTTCGACAAGGACATGACCAACCATCTGGTGGACTGGTTGCGAGTGAAGTGGAGCCAGAAGCCCGACAATCCTTTCTTCGTCTATCTTTCCCCCGGCACCATGCACTCCCCGCATCAGGCGCCGGCAGAATGGATCGCGCGTTTCAAGGGGCGGTTCGACATGGGCTGGGATGTGATGCGTCAGCAGATCTTCGACCGGCAGAAGCAGTCAGGCACGATCCCGGCCAATGCGGTTCTGACGCCTCGGCCCGATGCGGTGCCGGCCTGGGACAGCCTCAGTCCGGAAGCCAAGCGGACCTATGCCCATCAGATGGAGGTGGCGGCCGCGCAGCTCGCATATTTCGATGACCAGCTTGGCCGGGTGATCCGCGAGATCGAGGCCAACGGCCAGCTCGACAACACCATGATCATCTATCTGCAGGGGGACAATGGCGCCAGCATGGATAGCCGGCGCGGCGCGGTGCAGGAGTTGCAGAGCCTCATCGGGATCGAGCCGACCGAAGCGGAACTGATCGAAACATCGGACCAGAACGGAACCCCGCATAGCTACTCGAACTACAATGCCGGCTGGGCATGGGCGCAGAACGCCCCCTTTCCCTGGGGCAAGCAGATCGCCTCGCATCTCGGCGGCTTGCGCGATGGGCTGGTCATCAGCTGGCCCCAGCGCATCAAGGCGACCGGGCGGGTCCGTAGCCAGTTCCACCATGTGATCGATATCGCGCCGACGATCTATGAGGCAGCGGGCGTCGTGCCGCCGACGGAGGTAGATGGCGTGGTGCAGCAGCCGATCGATGGCGTCAGCATGGTCTACAGCTTTGGCAATGCGACCGCGCCCTCCACCCGCCGCGCGCAATATTTCGAGATGCTGGGCAATCGCTCCTATTACAAGGACGGCTGGCTGGCCTCGACCACGCCGCCCCGCGCGCCCTTCGACCGGTCTACCACCCCGCTGGACCCGTCGACGTTCAAGTGGGAGCTCTACAACCTCACGCAGGATTACTCGCAGTCGCGCGATTTGGCCGCTCAGCATCCCCAGAAGCTGGCCGAATTGCAGAAGGATTTTGAGGAGGCAGCACGGCGCTATCAGGTCAATCCGATCCAGGCTGACCTGATCGGGCGTGTGGGGGCGGGGAAGCGGCCCTCGCTCGTCGATGGTCGCAACCAGTTCACTTATTATCCTGGGCCAACCCGTTATCCGCAGGGGACGTTCCCGGCCCTCGCCATGGACTGGACCATGCGCGCCGCGATCACCACCGCGAGCACGAATGCGAAAGGGCCAATCGTGATCATCGGCGATGAGGCCGGGGGCGGGGGACTGATCATGCAGGATGGTCGCCCCACCTATCTCTACAACCCGAGCGGGCGGGAAGCCGAACGTGTGCGGCTGGAGGGCGAGCCAGTCTCCGTTGGGCGGCATGATGTCAGCATCTCGGTCACGGCCGCGCCCAAGGTCGGCCCCCGCGCCGCGACGATCGCCATGATCGTAGATGGCAAGGTGGTGCAGTCGCAGGACGTCGCAGTTTATTATCCGCTGCGGGGCAGCGGTGTGATTGGCCGGTACAATGTCCGCACCCTGCTGGAGAACATGGCCGAGCCGGTCATGTCCGAACTCGCGATCGACCGCGTCACCTTCGAGAAATCAGCCAAGTGAACTGAGAGGGAGGGGGCGCGCGGCCAGCTGCCGCCTCCCTTATCCTGGCCGAATCTAGGATAACAAGCGCATGAAAACATTCGTCAAAGTCTCGGCAGCCGCTTTCAAGGCCACCACAAGCGCGCTGGGCCTCTCGCTGATGCTGTGGGCACAACCCGGCGTCGCGCGAACCGAAGATGCGCCCAAGGCCCGACCGAACATCGTCCTCGTCATCCTGGACGATGTGGGCGTTGACGCGGTGTCCGACATGTATCCTGGAATGATCGATCGTCTCGTGGCGCAGTACGGACCGTCCGGGCTCAATCATCCCAATTACCGCGCGATCAAGGGGCGTCCGGCCTCCACGCCGGTTCTCGATCGTCTGGCGGGGGAGGGGCGCACTTTCACCAACGCCTGGGCGCAGCCCTTCTGCTCACCGACCCGCGCATCCATGCTCACGGGCCTCTATGCCCACAACACGGGCCTGCGGGATTATGAGGACTGGCTGTCGCAAACGCAGCATTCCTTCGTGGAGGATCTGCAGGCCGCCGGCTACACATCCGCGGTGTTCGGCAAATGGCACATGGCTGGCCTTAACCAATATCCCGGCCTGAAGCCCAAGGAAGCCGGTTTCGCGCTGTTCGAAGGCAATCTAAACGGGGCGATCACCGACTACTGGCATCATGATTATCAAGTGCAGGATTCTGCCAGCCCTGACTCGGAATGGCGAACCGAGCCGGCGCCGGTCCGCTCACTGCCAGGCATCGCGCCGACCAGTTTCGAGCCGGTCGTGCGGGCCGCCGACACGCTCAACTGGATCAAGCGCAACCAGGCTGAAGCGCCCGACAAGCCGTGGTTCGCCTGGCTCGCCTTCAACATGGTCCATATCACGGCAGGACCGCAGCCATCCTTCGTGCCGAACGCAGATACGCTCGATGCCAAGTCTCGCGCCGAGATTGAGGCGTGTGGCGGAAAGTTCGGCACCACCGAGCTCGGCAACTGCTCCCCGCCGGCCCTGAACCGGTCCTGGGTCAATTCGACCGATACGGTCCTCGGGATATTCCTCAAGGAGCTCAAGAAGCTCAGCCCGGAAACCTATGTGATCATTCTGGGCGATAACGGCACGCCCATGTATGGCCGCCCGGCGGTCGATTTCATCGACAATATGTACCTGACGGCCAAGGGCAGGGCCAAGGGCACCGGTTATGAAAGTGGCATGCGCGTTCCGCTGGTGATGCTGGGGCCGGACATCACGCCGGGCTATAGCGATGCGCTGACTCACGTCGTCGATATCTACTCGACCGTCCTCGATCTGGCGCATGTGGCCAAGCCGCAGCAGGTTCCCAATCGCGCCGGGGACATGATTCCGCTGGACTCGGTGTCTCTCGCGCCTGTCCTCTTCGACGGAAAGGACAGCGTCCGTGACGAGGAGAAAGACTTCATCATATCCGAAACCGTAATCCCTCTGAAAGACAGGGAGCGGCAGGTCGCCATCCGCAACAAGCGCTATAAGCTGCTGTATATCAAGTCAGAAACGGGCAATCCCTCCTGCGCTTATTACGACCTCACGAACGACCCGCTGGAAGAGTTTCCGATATCCAAAGCCGAGGTCGGCAGCCTGTTCGACGGGAGCATGAAGGGACTGAACATATCCTGTCAGGGCGGATCCTGATAATTTTGGCAGGCGTGCAGGATGACAGAATTTCGTCCTGCACGTTACCGCACTTGTCCGAAACCGCTTGGAGCGAGCGGACGCCCGACACGCGGGCATGACGGAATGGAACGGATCAGTTCAGATCGTCCCGGCGCGCGTGGGGGCAGAGCGTACCAACTCGTGAAGCGAACCCCACCGCCTTGGCACAAGTTCGATAATATATATTATGTTAAATCTATGCCGTCAGCCAGCAGTGGGTTGATCATTACGACCACCGATACCCGCCCCGTTATATCGCCCTAACCTGTCCTTCGTGATCAGCCAGAAAAATTCCAGATTGCGGGCGTAGCGCATGGCGTAGCGTCGTGGGTCGGATACGACGCGGTGAAACCATTCGAGACCGAGCTTGCGCATCCATACCGGCGCGCGCTTCACGACTTGCGCTTCGTAGTCAATTGTGGCGCCTACGCCCATGAAAAGCTTGACACCTGGCATGCGGTGTTTGTGGCGACTGATCCAGATTTCCTGCTTCGGGGCCCCCAAGCCCACCACCAGGCATGTCGCGCCTGAGCGGTTGATCATGTCGATCGCTGCGTCGCACTCGGCTGGGTCGTCGACGAAATTCATGGACGGACCATGCGCGCCCACGACGATTTGGCGCCCGGCCAAGCGATTGATCCGCTCCTGGGCCGCCTGAGCGACGCCCGGCTTCGCGCCGAGCAGGAACATCGTGACCTCGGGATTGTCGGCATGGTGGCGCCAGTATGCCGGCACGATGTCCGAGCCGCATGCTTTCTTCATCGGGCCTCGACCAGTGAAGACCACGCCAGCCTTCACATATTTGCTGTCGCAAGAGATGACGGTCGCGGCCGAATAGGCTTCGCGGAAGGCGGCATTGCGCTGGAGCTGATACAGGTGATCGACATTGGCGGTGAAGAGAACATCGTCATCCAGATTGGCGACAATTTCTTCGACTGACAGGTCATCGAGCCAGATGTTCAGCAGCCTGACTTTGCGCCACGTTTGGCCATTGGAGCGCTGGATTGTCCGGATATCCGTCATTCTGTTCCGCATTCGGGGATCTGAGGGAGTTTCCTCTTATAGATGGATATTGGGTTTGAAATGGTTAATCGTAGAGCATAACGGTTTTGCGAGGGCCGCCTTCGTTGGGCGCTCATGCGCGGTCCTGACAGCTTCCCGCATTGACGGGCGCGCTTCACGGTCATACTCGGGCAGTGGGCGCCCGTAGCTCAGCAGGATAGAGCATCAGATTCCTAATCTGGGGGCCACAGGTTCGAATCCTGTCGGGCGCACCACCCTCCAGCGCCGATCAGTTGACCTGATCGGGCGGGGCGATCGGAATCAGCAAGGGGGCGACGGGCAGCCCCTCTTCCAGCATCTCGCGGGTTTCCCTGACGTTGGCCGTCCCATGGATCAAGCGGCTCTCCGTTTCGCCATAATGCATCGCGCGGGCCTTGTCCGCAAAACGTTCGCCAACCCATTCAGATTGTCCGATCATTTCTGACTGAGCTTGGGCCAGCGCTGTCATCAACGCACCGATCCGCTCAGCATCCGCCTTGGACATAACTGGAACGGCACCCGCGCCCTCGGGCATGGCGAGATCCGTGCCAGACGATGCTTTCTGGTTGCCTTTGGCCGCCACGGCGGGGGCCATCACCGCTTTCTCGATCCTGTCATCCCCGCAGGTGGGGCACAGGAGAAGCCCCCCTCCCCGCTGGGTTTCATAGTCTGCGGATGACCGGAACCACACTTCGAAGACATGATCGTGGCCGCATTTAAGATCGAAGGAAATCACGAGAAAACAACGTCCTGAATAGACTTTCTATGAGCCAGTACCGGGATTTTCGAGCGGACCTCGGCAATGCGATCAAGGTCAAGATCCGCGAAATACAGTCCCGGCGCCTCCCCCGCATCGAGCAGTATAGTGCCCCAAGGGTCGATGACCAGACTGTGCCCGTAGGTCCGCCGACCATCCTCATGCAGCCCGCATTGGGCGCTCGCAATGACGAAGGCGGCGGATTCTATGGCGCGGGCACGCAGCAGCACATGCCAGTGCGCCTCGCCCGTCGGCACGGTGAAGGCGGCGGGCACCGAGATGATGTCCGCCCCGGCATTGCTCAGCGCACGGAAAAGGTCAGGAAAGCGCAGGTCGTAACAGATCGTGAGGCCGATCCCGCCCCACGGCGTTTGCACCAGAACCGCCTCGTGGCCGCTCTGGTACACGCTGGACTCGCGCCAGCGCTCGCCGCTCGGCAGATCAACGTCGAACAGGTGGATCTTGTCATAGCGCGCGCGGATATCGCCGGCGGCGTCGATGACAAAGCCGCGGTTGAAACGTTTGCCAGTTTCCGGATCGCGCAGAGCCAGCGATCCGAGATGCACCCACAAGCCCGAAGCCTGCGCGGCCTCCCGGACAGCGCGGAGCGTCTCGTCCTCATCCTCGGTCGCCAGCGCGGCTTCTGATCGGGTGCGATCCTGATCGAGCAGGCCGCTCATTTCCGGCGTGAACAGCATGGCTGCGCCGCCGGCCGCTGCATCGTGCACCGCCGTGACCAGTGTCTCGCGATTGCGGGCCGGATCAATGCCGGCATTCATCTGCAAAATGGCGACACGCACGACGATGGCCCGGGTCAGGCGTTCAGCAACGAGTCGAGCTTGCCGCTCCGTTCGAGCGCCATCAGATCATCGCTGCCGCCAATATGCTGGCCGTCGATGAAGATTTGCGGAAAGGTGGCGCGGCCATTGGCGCGCTCGATCATCTCGGCGCGCTTCTCGCCGCCCATGGTCAGATCATATTCCTCGAAGTCGACGCCTTTCTCCCGCAGCAGCGCCGTTGCCCGCGCGCAATATCCGCAAAAGGCTCGCGTGTAGATTTCGACATGCGCCATGCGTGGCTGTTTCCCTTGTGATAAGTCTCAAGACCGGATGTCGTGCGCATGGAAACGAATGTCAATGTTCGCCCATGCCCACCCGCGTCCAGCACAGCACCTCGATCCGCCGCGCGCCCGCAGACCGCAGCACGCGCGCGCAGGCGCTCGCGGTGGCCCCGGTCGTCCAGATATCGTCGATCAGGATCACATGGCGGCCCGCCAAACGCGCCGCCGCTCCGGGGGCGAGCGCGAAGGCGCCTTTCACGATCTTTTGTCGCTCCCGCCGGCTCAGCAAATGGAGCGGCGGCGTGGCCTTCACGCGGTGCAAAAGCTCCGGCTCCAGCACGCCGCCGGTCCGGCGGGCGATATGGCGGGCAATCAGCGCGGACTGATTGAATCCGCGTGACCAGAGTCGCCAGCGATGCAGCGGGACGGGCAGGAAGAGGGGTGGATCGGCTGATCCTGCGGCTTCGTCTTGCGCGACCAGTCGCGTCATATGCTCCGCCATGACCCGCGCGAGGCTGAGCCGCCGCCCGTATTTCAGGCGATGGGCCACGGTTCGTGCAATCTCGCCATAGGTCATGAGGGCGCGCACGCGATCATAGGGCGGCGGCACGGATAGGCAGGCCCCGCACGTCATGTCCCCGCCGAGCGGACTCGGAAGGTCGACCCCGCATGTCGCGCAGATCGGCTCGCCGATAAAATCGATGGACAGCCAACAGTCCGCGCAGAACGTCCCCACCGCGTCGACCACGACGCCGCAGCCGGGGCATCGTGGCGGCAGCGCATAATCGAGCAGAGGCGCGAGTGCAGCCTGCAAAATCGTCCGAACGGCCATAAGCGGCTTGTTCCACGCAGCGGGAGTCGGCACAAGCCCGGCCATGACTGTCCCGGTGATCTTCAACGAGGCTTTGCGGGCCCAGCGCCGCGACCGCGCCGCCGGCAATTTCGCAGCGCATGACTTTCTTTACGCCGCGATGGCCGACGCCATGCTGGAGCGACTGGACGACGTGACGCGCGCCTTCGAGTCCGCACTCGTCATCGGCTGCCCGGACCGCCGCCTGGTCGATGCCCTCGCCGCGCGGGGTTGCTCGGTAACAGCAGCCGATCCCGGCGCGCGGTTCGCGCAGGCCTGCGGTGGCGACATTCTTCGGGAGGATGCCCTCCCCTACCCGCCGGAAAGCTTCGACCTCATCCTGTGCTGCGGCACGCTCGATACGATCAACGATCTGCCGGGCGCCCTGATTGCGCTGCGCCGCGCGTTGCGCCCCGATGGATTGCTGCTGCTGACGATAATCGGCGCGGGATCGCTGGCGCGGCTCAAGGCGGCGCTGCTGGCGGCTGACGGGGAGCGGCCTGCCCAGCGCATCCATCCGCAGATCGACGTCCGCGCGCTCGGCGATCTGCTGTCCCGCGCCGGCTTCACCATGCCGGTGGCGGATAGCGACAATTTGGATGTCCGCTATGGCTCGATCTTCGGTCTGATGGCGGACCTGCGCGGCATGGGCGCGGCGCAGTGCCTCGCCTCGCCGCCGCCGCCGCTGACGCGCGCAGGGCTGTCGCTGGCAGCGGCGCACTTCGCGCAGGCCGCTGACCCGGATGGGCGGACGCGGGAACGCTTCGTAGTCCTGCATGGCAGCGGATGGGCGCCCGATCCCGACCAGCCTCGCCCTGCAAGGCGTGGCAGCGCCACGGTGTCGCTGGCGGAGGCGCTGCGCCCCTCCCGCGCCACCGAGACCTAGTCGCTAGAGCAGCGCGTCCAGCATCGCCACGAGCGGTGCATCGGCGGGGGGCATGTCGAGCGCAAACAACTGGTTGGTGTGGAGCCAGCGGCTGTCCGGCGCTTCTGTCGGCTGAACGACGCCCTGCCATTTGCGGCAGACGTATAGCAGAAGCAGCAGCGGTCGCTCGCCGATCATGCCGGTCGCAAAGCTCGCCGGCGCGAGGCAGGCGGTTTCAGTCTCGATCGTGAGTTCTTCGCGCAGCTCGCGGATCAGCGCTACTTCGGGGGTTTCATCGGGCTCGACCTTGCCGCCGGGAAACTCCCACAAGCCGCCCATGGCCTTGTCATGCGGGCGCTGCTGCACGAACACCCGGCCTTGCCCATCCACCAGCGCCGCGGCGACGACGACCAGTGGCGGTTTGCTTTGGTTCATTCCGGTCATGCTCGGGCAATAATCCTACAAATTGTTAACAGCTTGCGCTTTACACCGCGTTGGACCGACATCTGCTTTCAGGAAAACCCTCGTGCGGGCCTTCATCCACAGCCTTCTCGCATCCCAAAAAGGCGCCACCGCCGTCGAATATGGGTTGATCCTCTCGCTGATCGTGCTGGCGCTCGTCACAGGCGTATCGCACCTGGGTTCATCGACGACCCGTACCTGGAATGAAGTATCGAACGAAGTGACCAGCCATTAACCACCATTTTTTTACAACTGGGCCCTAGGTTAGGAATTTGGAAATCAATCCGCCGTATCGGTAGCCTGCTTGCTGACCCCATTCAGTGGCCGGGTGTGATTGATACCAAGGAATTGAGGAGACATCCTATGAAGACCCTTCGCAATTTGTTCAAGAACGACAAGGGCGCGACCGCCATCGAATATGGCCTGATCGCTGCCCTGATCGCCGTCGCCGCCATCGCGGGCATGAGCGCCATTGGCGGAAGCCTCGGCAACACGTTTAATGGTGTATCTGAGAAGCTTGATAAGCCAGCAGCGACCACCCCTGCAGCTAACACCCCCGCATAATCCTTCGAGGTAGTTTCGACGACTCCCTCAACAGAACGGGCGACAACCGACAGGTTGTCGCCCGTTTTTGTTACGTTCCCGATACAGCTTGCCTGCTCAGTAGGTGACGATCTTGACACGGCTGCCTGCGGACAAGGCGGTGTTGGACGACAATCCATTCAGCACCAGAAACCGCTCGACCTTGTAATCGTCAAACGCCATGCGGCTAGCGAGCGTTTGTACCGTATCGCCCTGACGCACCGTCACCAGTTGCAAGCGACGCGGCTTGATCGCCGCCGCCTCCTTGTCCGTCATGCGCGTCACGGAGTTGATCAGCGTGGAGAGCGATCCCAGTCCCCGCCCCGCAGGCGTGACCGTAATGAAGTGATAGGCCGTCGACGGGCCGAACTGATAGGCAACCACCGTCACGTCGAGCCGTGTCCCCTGGCTGTTGGCCATGCTGGCCGACCCTGAAGCGACCGGCAGGCCGTTGATGGTGGTGCGCTGGACGCGGATATCCGGCGCCTGTCCCTGCCCTGCCAGCTGATTGAAGACCGACTGGACGTAGCCGTCGAGATTGCCATTGAACTGCGCCATCGAGAATTGCGCCTGGCCGGATTGGCCGACAACCGCCACGGCGCTAGCGCCGTTCTGGATCGAGAAACCCTGGGGCGCCGTGAACTTGAGCTTCATCACCGGATGCAGGAACTGATTGCCCTGCACGATCCCATCCTTGGGATCGTCACCATAAATCATGCCGCCCAGTTGACTGAGAAACACGTCGCGGTTGCGCAGCGTGTTCGTCGAGCGTGTCGCCTGCGCATTGGTGAGCGCGCGGCGCACGCGGGAGGCGGGATCGGGGTGTGTGCTGGCCCATTCGGGCACCGCCGTGCCCTGACCGCGCACCTGCCCATCCAGCGTGTTCTGCGCGGCTAGCGAGGCGAGCATGGAGGACAGCGCCTTGGGGTCGTAGCCCGCGCTCGCGAGATAGCGGATGCCAAGATCGTCCGCCTCATATTCCTGCGACCGGGAGAATTTGAGGGTCAGCAATTGCGTGCCCGTGCCGATGCCGCGTTGCAGGAGCTGGCCCAGCCCGGAGTCGCCCGCGACAGCGCCAACCAGCACCTGCCCCAGCACGCCGAGGATCGAGTTGCGGGTGGCTGCGCTCTGGCGGCGCTGGCCGTGCTGGGCTGCCACGTGGCCGACTTCGTGGCCAAGGACGCCCGCCAGCTCGGCTTCGTCATTCATGAGTGCCAGCAACTGGCGAGTTACATAGACATAGCCGCCGGGGATCGCGAACGCGTTGTTCACTGATGAATTGAGCAGGCTGATCGTAAAATCATTCTGCTGGTTCGACAGGCTCGACTGAACCGCGATGCGCTTGCCGACGCTGGTCACATAGGTGGCCTGCGGACCATTATAGACCCCGCCGAATTCCGCCAGAAGCTCCGGGTGTGCCTTCGCGCCCTGCTGGCGCTCGGACTGGCTCATCGAGGTCGCGGTGCGGATACCGCCCTGCTGTGCCTCGCTCGATTGCGTGGTTGCGCAGCCTGCCACGAGGGCGCCGCTCAACCACAGCATCAGATATTTGCGGCCCATGGCCTCCCCTTCTCATTCAGGTCTATTTTGCGACGAACCGAAAATAGACAGACGTTGAGGGAATGCAAATCGCCTTGGGCTGTTCCCGTTGTCAGGCGCCCATGGCCAGAAACTTCTGCGCTCGCTGCGTGCGCAGGGCATTCGAATCTTCGCTGGCGAGGGCACCAAGCTCTTCCAGGATCGCACCCTTGAGGCTCCCGATGGCCGAGTCGGGTGCGCGATGAGCGCCGCCCACCGGCTCCGGAACGATCCGGTCGATCACCCCCAGGCCGGCGAGCTGCTGCGCGGTGACCTGCATCGCCTGCGCCGCGTCGGCCGCCTTGTCGGCAGTCCGCCAGAGGATGGATGCACAGCCCTCAGGCGAGATCACAGAATAGATCGCATGTTCGAACATCAGCACGCGGTTGGCAGACGCCAGCGCCACGGCGCCGCCCGATCCGCCCTCGCCGACCACGGCCGCCACCAGCGGTACGCCGAGCGTGAGGCAGGCCTCGGTGGCACGCGCGATTGCCTCGGCCTGACCGCGTTCTTCGGCCTGCACACCCGGAAAGGCGCCTGAGGTGTCGACCAGCGTTACCACGGGCAGGCCGAAACGATCGGCCAGCTGCATCAGGCGGATCGCCTTGCGATAGCCATCCGGCATGCCCATGCCGAAATTATGCTTCACCCGGCTGGCGGTATCATTGCCCTTCTCATGGCCGATCAGCATCACCTTGCGGCCCTCGATGGTCGCAAAGCCGCCCTGAATGGCCTGATCGTCGGCAAAGGCGCGGTCGCCGGCGAGCGGCATGAAGTCGCTGCACATGCCCTCGACGAAATCGCGGAAGTGCGGCCGCTGCGCATGGCGCGCGACCTGCGTCTTCTGCCAAGGCGTCAACCGCGCGTAGAGATCCCCGAGCATCGCCGTCGAGCGCTGCTGCAGCTTTTCGACCTCCGCATCGATATCGATGGAATCATTGTCCGCCGTCTCGCGCAATTCGTCGATCCGGGCCTGGAGTGCCGCTACCGGCTTCTCAAAGTCGAGATAACTGATCATGCTCGCGCGCTATACGCCGCGTCGCTTGAGGTCAACGAGCGGATGGCGTGCGTTAACGAGGGCGACCAGTCGCGCGGCGTCCACATGGGTATAAATCTGGGTGGTCGCGATGTCGGCGTGGCCCAGCATCGCCTGCAGTGCGCGCAGGTCTGCGCCCCCTTCCAGCAGATGGGTCGCGAAGGCATGACGTAGCACATGCGGGCTGACCCGCGCCGGATCGATACCAGCCTCGGCGGCCAAAGCGCGCACCAGCTGGAAGAGGCGCACGCGGCTCAAATAGGATTTGCCTGATGGGAAGAGCCAGGCACTGTCCTCCGGCACATGCGCCCGCCAAGCGGCCACGGCCGCGCGCGCCCGGTCGGAGATCGGCACGAGCCGCTCGCGCCCGCCCTTACCCCGCAGGATGAGAAAGGGGCGATCGGTCGCCATGGCCTTGGCGGGCAACGAAACCAGTTCGGTCGCACGCAGCCCGGAACCGTAGAGCAACTCGATCAGCGCCGCGAGCCGTAGGTCGAGCGGATTGACCGGCACGCGCGCAATCCGTTCGGCGATGACCGCAAAAATCGCATCGACATCCTGATGAGACAGTATTTTGGGGAGCGGACGCTGCAGGCTGGGCCTTGCCAGACTCGCGGCGGGATTGTCAGCCCGGACCGCCTCTGCCTCTAGAAAAGCGAAGAAACCTCGTAGCGCCGAAAGTTTGCGCGCGACCGTCGATGTCGCGAGATCTCGCCATGATGCAGCCAGCGAGGTGAGCCGGGTAGCGTCCGCATGTGCCAACCCCTGGCAGCGCACCGCGGCGTCTTCGAGATCGGTTCGATAGGCGAGCAATGTGTTGCGCGAGGCGCCGCGCTCGGCCGCCATCATGGTGAGATAGCGGCTGATCAGCGTGGCATCGCGCGAACCGACGACCGACTCGCGCTCGTCCGCACCGGCCATCAGAGCCGGGCCATCGCCTCGGCGCCGATCATCCGTGCATAAGCCTCAAGACCGACAGCGTTCAGGCTCGATATGATGTAATAGAGTTGCTCGGGCGTCATGTTGCGCCAATTGAGGCTCTGCATCCCGACGCCCGCCAGCAGCGCTACCGTGCCCTGTTCCCGGCGTGCCGCCGCCGCAACGATTGCCCGGACCCATGGACGCCGCGAGGACAGGTTGATCCCGGCATCCTGCAAAAGCTGCGCCCGCTCGCCCGCAGGCAAGCGATTGAGCCCACCCAGCACGGCGACAAGGCTATGACCAAGCAACTTGTCTTCTGCCTCATCGGCGTCGACAAATGCGGCGATACGATTTGCGGACAGGTCCACCGCTGCATCGGGCAGGCCGGTCGCCAACAGGGCCCAGCTGCGTTGCTGCGCATCGCCATCCAGCCCCTCGAGCACGCTGCGCCAGCGCGCCGCGCTGCGATCATAGCCGCCCGCAAGCATGGCAGCGATCAGCCAGGGCGTATCCTCGCCTGCTTCGGCGTAGACCGGCAGCGCCGCAGCCGCGCGCGCGACAGCGGGCAAAGCGCCATAGTAAACGCCGCCCGGCCCGGCACTCCAGCCACCTGACGGCTGGGCCTGCCAGAAATCGCGCATCGCGGAAATTCGCGCGCCGGTATCGCCCGAGCCATAGGCCGTCCGCAACCAGTCGACGCGATCATTCGCGGTAGCCTCGGCGGAATCGTCCTCGGCCAAGGCAGCGAAGAAGCCCAATGTTGCCGCGCCCGAGAAGACGCCCAGCTGTGAGGCGACTCCTACGCCGGCAAGACGATCCATCGGCGACAGATTGGCCGCGCGAGCCTGCCAGGCGAGCACCTGCGGCCCGGCTGTCTGGAACAGCGCGGGCGGAATGGCGACATTGGTTGCCGTCGCCAAGCCATAGCGCCATGTCGTAAGCTGGCTCACGCCATCCCACTCGATCTTCACCGAACGGCGGCTGTTCGGCCCGGCGCCGACCACCTTTTCGGCAAGCCGGTAATCGATGCCCCGGGCGATGCCGCGCCGCTGCGCCTGGCTGAGCAATGCGCTCGCCGTGCCCTGATCTGCCGAGAACGACGCGCAGATGGCCTGCGCCATGAACCAGCCCGGCTCGTCGCTCATATCCCGCGCGCGCGGTAGCAGCGGGCAGAAGCCGGCGGGATCGGCGGTAGCGAGTTGCACCTGCATCGCCACGGAATAGAGCCGACGGCTATACTGATCGGCATCGACCTGCTGGATCAGCAGGCGCGCATTATCCGCCTCACCCATGCGCAGCAGCAGCCATGCGCGCTCGGCGGCCCAGTCCGCACCACCGATGTCCGACGGCGTGGAGACCTGAGAAAGCAACGCCCGGCGCATCAAAATGCTCGCCCAGCGAGACATGATCGGCGCGCGCATCGTGCGCATCACGCCTGCAAGGGCCTGCCCATTGCGTTGCCCGAAGGCACTCTCGCCAAGGCCACCCTGAGCCACCTTGAGGGGACCGATCCGGTCGAGAGACCGGCGTGCGGACGGGGGCAGATCGTATTTCTCGGCGATTTCGTCGGCAGCCGTCTCGTTCACCGCCTCGTCGGCTGCCATGGCATTGGCGGCGCGGTCGATCACCGCGCCGGGTGGCAGTAGCGGCGTTGGCGCGGGTGCGGCCGGCCGCGTGGGCTGCGGTGTCGCCGGCTGCGGCCCGCTGGGGGACGGCGTCGGCGCAGCATCGCCAAATCCGGGCGGCAGCAGCGATTCAGGGCCGCTCTGTGCCAGCACGGGGATGCTGAGCGCCAGCGCGCTCATCCCCGCCAGCAAGCCAATCTGTCTGCCTCGCACTGCCCTGCCCTAACCGGCAAGTTGCTCGGCGGAAACCGGCAGCTCGATCTCGGTGACGGGTCGTTCAGCGCCATTCCACCAGGACAGCACGAGGAGCAGCACGATGACGACCAACAGAATGACGCCGATCAGCGACAGCGGATTGCGCGGACGGCGTGAGCGATAGGACTGTTGATAAGGGTCGCGGCGGCTGAGTTTCATGATGGGGGATCGGGCCTTACCGTTGCAGTGACATATGCCTGATGGCGTTCGAACGCCGTTGCCTCAGACGTTGGCGGCTGTATAGCCGCGCAGATCATGGGGCGAAACGATAAATATCGCGAAGAGGCCATCACAGGGTCATCCGCAGGACCATCCATCGTCCTGGTGGGCCTGATGGGCGTGGGAAAGTCCACCATCGGCCGTCGCCTCGCAGCCCGGCTAAACCTGCCCTTTGTCGATGCCGACGACGAGATCGAGCGGGCGGCCGGGATGACCATTCAGGAAATCTTCGACACCTATGGCGAGCCGGCCTTTCGCGATGGCGAACGGCGCGTGATTGCGCGGCTGATCGACGGCGTGCCCAAGGTTGTCGCCACCGGTGGCGGCGCTTTCGTCAATGACGAGACGCGGGCGCTGATCTTGGCGCACGCCACGGCCGTCTGGCTGGATGCCGATATCGACATTCTCGTTGACCGTGTTTCCCGGCGCGATGGCCGCCCCCTGCTGAAGGGCCGTGAGCCGCGCGAAGTGCTCAAGAGCCTCGCTGCGGCGCGCACGCCCTTTTATCAGCAAGCCCCCATCCACATCAAAAGCTCGGACTCGCCGCATGAGGCGACCATCGACAAGATCGTGAAAGCGCTCAACCCATGACCACCGTCCCCGTTTTCCTTGGCGAGCGCAGCTATGATGTCCGCATCGAAGCCGGGCTGATGGAGCGCGCGGGCGAGGCGCTGGCGCCCTTTGCCAGCAGCCGACCCTTTCTAGTCGTGACGGATACGCATGTTGCGACGGCCCAATGGCCGCGCCTTGCGGCCGCGCTGGAGCGGGCTGGACTGTCAGCCGAGCTGGTGACGCTTCCGGCGGGCGAATCCACCAAGAGTTGGCAGCATCTCGAAGCCCTGACCGACCGGATGATCGCCCATGGCATCGAGCGGCGCGACCATGTGATCGCGCTAGGCGGCGGGGTGATCGGCGATCTGGTCGGCTTCGCGGCATCCATCGTCAAGCGGGGCTGCAACTTCGTGCAGATCCCGACCACATTGCTCTCGCAGGTGGATAGCTCGGTCGGCGGCAAAACCGCCATCAATAGCCGGGCAGGCAAGAACCTGCTCGGCGCGTTCCATCAGCCATCACTCGTGCTGATCGACCCCGACACCCTCGACACGCTCGGCCCGCGCGAAGTGCGCGCCGGCTATGCCGAGGTGGTGAAATATGGCCTGATCGACGATGCCGAGTTCTTCGCATGGTGCGAGGCGAACGGCACGGCGCTGATGGCTGGTGACCCCGAGGCCCGCGCCCACGCCATTGCCCGCAGCGTCGCCGCCAAGGCCACCATCGTCGCCGAGGATGAGCGCGAGACCAGCGGTCGCCGGGCGCTGCTCAACCTTGGCCACACCTTCGGCCATGCGCTGGAGGCGGAAACCGGCTTTTCGGATCGACTGCTGCATGGCGAGGGTGTCGCGGCGGGTATGGCACTGGCCTTTGGATACTCCGTGCGGCGGGGCGAATGCCCGCCCGAGGATGCAGAGCGGGTCGTCGCGCATCTGCGCGCCGTCGGCCTGCCGGCCTCGCTGGCGGATGCGGGTGTCTCCGCGTCCGGCGCGCGGCTCGTCGAGCATATGCTGCATGACAAGAAGATGAGCAGCGGCACCCTGCCCTTCCTGCTCGCCCGTGGCATCGGCAAGACCTATCTCGCCAAGGATGTCGATCTGGCGGACGTCGCCGCCTATCTCGACGGCGCCTGAACCAGTCAGTTCTTGCTCAGTCGGCGCGCGCGAGTTGCCAGGCCAGCCAGAGCCATCCCAGGATCATCACCACGCCGCCAATCGGTGTGACCGCGCCGAGCCAGCGCGGCGCACCCAGCGCCATGGCGTAGAGCGTGGCGGCGAACAGGGCGCTGCCGCTCAGCAATGCCCATGAAGGACCATTGCTGACCGGCAGCCGCAGCAACGCCATCACCGCCACGGCATGGACAAGCTGATAGACGCCACCTGTCCGCAACCACTCCGCGGCCTGCGGGCTGCTGGCCGCATGAGCGCCGAATGCCGACGCGCCGATGGACAAGGCGGCGCTCAGCGCGGCCAGCATGCCGATCATGACGATGTATCCCCTTGCGCGCGAGCAAGGGCGGCGACCGTGGCCTCGAATGCCAGTCGCATTGAGGGGTGCCGGGCGGGATAATCGCGACCGGCCGCGAGCAAGGCGAGATCCGGCCAGTCCGGCAGGGCATCCTGCTCCCCGGCCAGATAGCCCCGCCATGCCTCGCTCACCGACTCGATGGTTGCCCGATCAGCGCCGACAGCTTGCGCGGCGAGAATGGCCGAGGCGGCCTGCCCCAGCGCGCAAGCCTTGGCATCCACCCCGAAGGCGGTGATGCGGCCGGCCTCATCCACCCGCAGGCTGACCGAGACACGACTGCCGCAGGTCGGCGAGCGCCGCTCCTCGACGAAATCAGCCTGCTCGAGCGGCGGATAGGCGGAAATGCCGGCAGCGCGGCGCAGCACGTCCATGCTGTAGAGCGCGCTGCTCATGCGCCGGTGCCTTCACTGCGCGGCATTGCTGTCCTCGCCACTCGCGTTGCTACTCTCAGCGCCATCATCCTCAAGAATACCGAGCAGGCCACCGCGGCGGCTGTTCTCCGCCATCCAACCGCTCATCGCCGCGCCGCTCGCGCTCAGGAGCGGATAGGACCGGGACAGCCGCATCCAGTCCGGCCGATTGGTCTGAACGCCGTAGATAGCATCATAACCGATCGTGAACAGCACGAAGGCGATGGTCGCCACCAGCAGGCCCTTGATGGCACCGAAACCAAGGCCCAGCGTCCGGTCGAACAGGCCGAGCAGCGAGGTCTTGGTCTTGTCGCCGATCCAGCGCGCCAGCAGCGTGCCCAGCATGAAGACGACGCCGAACACCGCGACGAATGCCAGCAGCGCCGCCACATATTCCGCCCCCACGATGGTATCGAGCAGAGCGGTAAACGGCGCGTGGAACAGCCGCACCGCGACGATGGCGCCGATCAGCGCCGCAAGCGATAGCGATTCGGTCACGAAACCGCGCAGGAAGCCCCGCACGGCCAGGCCACCGATGAGCAGAAGAACGGCAAAATCCAGCACGGTCATGCCGGCTGGCTAGTCCCGCCCAAGCAGATGGTCAACAAGATCGCCGAGCCGGCGGAATCCGGTCGTCGAAATGCCACTGGCCTGCGCCGCGCTGGATGCCGGCAACAAGGCACGCCCGAAGCCGAGCTTGGCAGCTTCCCGCAGGCGCAGCGCACTATGGGCGACCGGGCGCAACTCGCCGGACAGTGCAATTTCCCCGAGCATCACAGCATCATGCGGCACGGGTTTTTCGGAAAGCGCCGAGATCAGGGCGGCAGCGACAGCAAGGTCGGCGGCAGGGTCCTGCAAGCGGTAACCGCCAGCGACATTGAGATAGACCTCGCAAGTCGCAAAGCTCAAGCCGCAGCGGGCTTCGAGCACGGCCAGCACCATGGCCAGCCGGCCGCTATCCCAACCCACGACGGCCCGGCGCGGGGTCGCGCCACTGGCCAGCCGCACCGTCAGCGCCTGCACTTCCACCAGAACCGGCCGCGTACCTTCAAGCGCGGGGAAGACGGCCGTGCCCGCCACGCGCTCTTCACGGTCCGTGAGGAACAGCGCCGAGGGGTTGCCGACTTCCTGCAGTCCCTCCTCAACCATTGCGAACACGCCGATCTCGTCCGTGCCGCCAAAGCGATTCTTGATCGCGCGCAGGATACGATACTGGTGGCTGCGCTCGCCCTCGAAGCTGAGGACGGTGTCCACCATATGCTCCAGCACGCGCGGACCGGCGATGGTCCCATCTTTGGTGACATGGCCGACGAGAATGAGCGCGGTCCCGCCCCGCTTGGCAAAGCGAATCAGCTCTTGCGCGCTCGCCCGCACCTGACTGACGGTGCCCGGCGCACCTTCGATCAGGTCGCTGTGCATGGTCTGGATCGAATCGATGATCAGCAGATCGGGTTCTTCCCGCTGCCCCAAGGTCGTCAGAATATCCCGCACCGACGTAGCGCTGGCGAGATGCACCGGCGCATCGCCCAGCCCCAGCCGCCGGGCGCGCAGCCTGACCTGATCGGCAGCTTCCTCGCCACTCACATAAACGACGTGACGCCCCGCTTTGGCCATTCGCGCCGCAGCTTGAAGCAGCAGGGTGGACTTGCCGATGCCCGGATCGCCGCCGATCAGACTGGCGGACCCGGCCACCAGCCCGCCGCCGACTGCGCGATCGAACTCTGGCAGGCCGGTGGTCATCCGCTCGGGCAGTGCGATATCCGCGTCCAAGCCAATCAGATTGATCGCCTGTCCGCCGGCCTGCAGATCGTGCTTGGCAGAGAACGCCGTGGGCGGTGCTTCCTCGACGAGGCTGTTCCATTCTCCGCAGTCGTCGCACTGCCCTTGCCAGCGGGACGCCACCGCCCCGCAGGCCTGGCACACATATCGACGTTTTACTTTCGCCATGTGCCCTCTTAGCAGAACGAAGAGGGAACGCTAGAGGCGAGATCAGCTCTTCATGAGGATTTGTTCGATCTCGTCGACCGGGTGGCTGGTGAGCGTCTTGCCGATTTCGCCGGCGAGCCGATCCTTGAGCGTCTTGTGATAATGGCGGCGCATCTCGCCCAAGGTGATCGGTGCCGCGACGATGACAAGCTGATCGAACGAGCCCTCCATGGCGCGCTTGTTGAGCAGCGCGACCGCATCCGCTGCGAACCGATCCTCCGCCTGCTGCTTGAAGTCGGTTTCTTCCATCGCGCTGCGATCCTGGCTGTTGGGTGCCGAAGCGAAGCTGCGCCCGGGCCGATCGGTCGAAAGATCCTGATCCTGCTCAGATTTCTGCTCCACCGCTTCTTCGACCTGAAGGTTGAGAAACTCCTCGTCGCCAGCATTACGGAACAGCAGCATCTTGCTGCCATCGACCACCATCACGAGCGCGTCATGAGCAACTTTCATCATCATCCTCCAAGATTGCGATATAAGTTGAATGGCTGAGCCGGCGCGGAGTTGCCTTTTTCTTGGCCATGGGGTTGCCTTGCGGCCGATAAGGCCAAATCTACGGCGCAATGATCAAGGTCGCTTCCTACAACATCCGCAAAGCCGTCGGTACCGATCGGCGCCGCATGCCAGAGCGCATCATCGATGTGCTGAACGAGCTGGATGCCGATGTGATTGCCCTGCAGGAAGCCGACCGCCGCTTCGGCATCCGTCATGCCGTGCTACCGGATCGCCTGCTGGAGATGCATTCGGATTATCGCGCCATCGAGCTGCCGACGCGAGTCGAGAGCATGGGCTGGCACGGTAACGCGCTCCTTGTCCGGCGCGACCAGAGCCATGCCGATGCCAGCGTGATCCATCTGCCCTGCCTGGAGCCGCGCGGCGCTGTGATGGCCTGTATCGAGATCAAGGGCATTCGCCTGCGGACGGTGGGGATGCACCTCGACCTCTCCGGCCTCTGGCGGCGGCGGCAGGCTGCGGCCGTTCAGCATTATGTCGATATGGTCGATGTCCAGCATCCTGCCGATGCAACGATCCTGATGGGCGACACCAACGAGTGGACCGCCAATCGCGGGTGCCTGCAGGATTTCTCGCGCCACTATGACATCGCGCCATGCGGCCGCAGTTTCCACGCCCGCCGCCAAATTGCCGAACTCGACCGGATCATGTGGCGGGGCGGCCTGACGCTGACCGACAGCGGCGTCCATTCCTCCGTGCTGGCGCGGCGCGCGTCCGATCATCTGCCGGTCTGGGCCACGTTCGACCTCCGCTGATTTGCGGATAATCCGCGCAACGACTCGACAAGCCGGCTGCGGCGCGCCAATCTGCCCTCATGCGGGAGAAGGAACTGAGGCTGGCGCTGGTCTGCTATGGTGGAGTCAGCCTCGCCGTCTACATGCACGGGGTCACTAAGGAGATCTGGCATCTGGCGCAGGCCAGCCGGGATTTCCGCAGCGGTCGGCCGGGCAATCTTGTTTATCAGCGCATTCTGGAGACCTGCCTTGCAGAGACCGGCCTGCGAGTGCGGATTCTGCCGGACATCATTGCCGGGGCCAGTGCGGGCGGGATCAACGGCGTGTATCTGGCGCAGGCCATAGAAAGCGGTCAGTCGCTCAACCCGCTGACCGAACTGTGGCTGCGCTGCGCCGATGTCGACATCTTGCTCGATCCGGACGCGCGCCCGCTCTCGCGCTTCACCAAATTCTGGGCCGCGCCGCTGCTCTGGCTGCTGCTGCGCCGCCGCAATGACACGGTGTCCCGCACCGTGGCTCCGGAAACGCGCTCGGAAGTCCGACGCAAGCTCTCCAACTTCATCCGGGCGCGCTGGTTCGCGCCTCCCTTCGGCGGCAAGGGGTTTACCGAGCTGCTGCTCAACGCCTTCGATGCGATGGAAAAGGCTCGCGAGACAGAGCCGGAGAAGAGCGGAGGATCGCTGCTGCCCCGTGGGCATCCGCTGGACCTGTTCGTCACCGCCACGGATTTCACCGGCCATGAGGAACGGCTGCGCCTCAACAGTCCGCCGGAGATCAGCGAGACGGAGCACCGGCTCACGATAGGCTTCCATGCCCGTGGCGGGCAACCGCGCACCCTCGCCGACCCTGCCGAACTCGCGTTTGCCGCCCGCGCGACGGCCAGCTTTCCGGGCGCCTTTCCGCCGTTCACGGCTCGGGAAATGGACAAGGTGCTGGCCGACCGCAGTCGCGCTTGGCCCGGTCGCGATGCGTTTTTGCGCCGTGTGCTCCCCGGTCACAGCGCCACCGGCGATGCGGAGGATGCCGTGCTGATCGACGGATCGGTGCTGGCCAATGCGCCCTTCGCCCAAGCGATCGATGCGCTCAAGAATCGCCCGGCGCGGCGGACGGTCGACCGGCGCTTCGTGTTCATCGAGCCGACGCCGAGTGCGCCCGGCTTTCGCCTCACCTCCCCTTCCCACCACGCCCAAAATGGTGAGCGCCCTGTCCCCGGCTTCTTCCGCACGATCTTCGGCGCGGTCAGCGATATTCCGCGCGAACAGCCGATCCGGGACAATCTGGAGGCGATTGGCGCACGCTCCGGCCGCATTCACCGGATGCTGGAAATCACCGAGCGCTTGCGGCCTGACATCGAGCGGACCGTGGACCAGACTGTCGGCCTCAGCCTACTGCTCAGCCGGCCCTCGCCGCGCCGTCTGGCGCATCTGCGCGCGAAGCTGCAGCAAAAGGCCTCGCGGGCGGCGGGCTTTGCCTATCCCGCTTATGGCTATCTCAAATATGCCGGCATCATCGATGACCTAGCCGATCTGCTCAGCCAACTGCGCGATGGCTCTCGCGCAGCCACACGCGAAAGCCTGCGGGAGCCGCTGCGTGCGCAGCTCCATGCGGCGGGCGTGGACCAGATGGACCCCGGATCGGGCGATGGCGCAAGCGCGGCGCTCATTCTGTTCTATCGCAATCACGACATTGCGTTCCGCATTCGCCGGCTGCGCTTCCTCGCCCGGCGCCTCGTCCAGCTCCGTGAGCAGACTGTGGAAGGCGCCAGCGAGGAGGATGAGGGGAACGGCGCCGCCCTCTCCGCCATGCAGGATATGCTCTACGAAGCCATCGGCCTTTATGCCGAACGTCAGACGCCGGCATGGTTTGGCGCGGGCACACGCGAAGCCCTGCGGCCGCGTGGCGACGATCTGATGTCGTCCCTCGCGATCATCGCGGAAGCGCGGGGCTTGCGGGATCTGGACCAGCAGATCGACGCGCGCTTTGCGGCCGCCTGTGTGGCGCTCCCGGCCGAAGATCGGCGCACCTTGCTCAAGGCCTATCTTGGCTTCCCTTATTACGACATCGCGACCTTTCCGCTGCTGCAGGGAGAAGGTCTGGACGAGTACGACCCCATCAAGGTGGATCGGATATCTCCCGAAGATGCCGTGGCGATCCGCAAGGGCGGCGCACCGGCGACGCTGCGCGGCATCGAGTTCAACTGTTTCGGCGCGTTCTTCAGCCGGGCCTATCGTGAAAATGATTATCTGTGGGGCCGCCTGCACGGTGCCGACCGGCTGATCGACATCCTGCTCTCCACCATGCCGCCGGAAATCGCCGCCGATGACGCGCGCAAGGCGGCCTGGAAGCGCGCGGCGTTCGAAGCGATTCTAGATGAAGAAGAGCCCCGACTGACCCTGATTCCGGGTCAGATCGCGACGATCCGCGCCGAGATCGCGCAAATCGGCGCCTAGCGCTTAATCAGCGTCACTTGCGATACGTCGATGCTCCGCCCTGCGAAACCGCCTTCGCAATACATGAGGTAGTAGCGCCACATGTCCACGAACCGGGCATCGAACCGGGCGGGCAGACGCCCCGCATCCACCACTGCGTCAAAGCGCGCGCGCCACTGTCGCAGTGTCCACGCATAATCGAGGCCGAAGCGCGTCTGGTCTGCCCATTCCAGCCCTTCGCGCTGGGCAAGGTCACGAAAGCGACGCTCGGCGATCAGGCAACCGCCGGGGAAGATGTAGCGCTGGATGAAGTCGGCCCGTGCGGCATAGGCCGGGAAAATCTCGTCATCGATGCTGATATACTGGATGGCCGCGCGCCCGCCGGGCTTGAGCAGCCGGGCAATGCAGGCGAGGTAAGTCGGCCAATAGCTTTCGCCGACGGCCTCCACCATTTCCACACTGGCAATCGCATCGAACGGGCCAGCACAGTCGCGATAATCCTGCAGCAGGACCTGAGCCCGGTCCTGCGCGCCCAATCCCTCGATCCGGCCCCGGACGATCTGCTGCTGCTCAGTGGAGAGCGTGAGACCGGTGTAGCCGATATCGGCCCGCTCCAACGCACGCTCGGCCAGTCCGCCCCAGCCGCATCCAATTTCAAGCAGTTGCTGACCATTTTTAAGATCGAGCCTCGCCAGAAGCTCGTCGATCTTGCGAATCTGCGCGGCGTCCAGCGTCTCATGCGGATGCGCCGGGCGGGCGCTGGAGTAGGTCAGCGTCTCGTCCAGCCACAGCCGGTAGAAATCATTGCCCAGATCATAATGCTCGGCGATATTCCGCCGCGCGCCGCGCCGGCTGTTATGCCGCCGCGCCAGCTTCCAGCGGCCCATCAGGCGCGGCAGGCCAGTCGAGCGCGCCGACTTCCCCAGCGAACGGGCATTGGCGCCGAACAGGGCGAACAGCGCAACCGGATCGGGGCTCGACCAGTCGCCATCCGCCCAGGCGCGATACCAGCCGGTTGAGCCGGAGGCCGCCAGCCGGATCAAGGCCCGCCAGTTGGCAAGGTGCACGATCGCCGAAAAGCCCTGCTTGCGCCCGCCGAGCAAGCGCACCGATCCATCCGGCAGATGCAGTTCGAGTGATCCCCGCATCAGACCCCGGTCGACCCGCACGAGCATCGGCTCGAACATCCGGGTCGGCAAAGCCCGCCAGAAACGCCCACCCACCTGCGCGCCGGCCCGGCGCATCATGGCGCGCTGGCGGCTGGCTTTGGGATTGTGAATGGTCATGCGCCCATATGAACGCATTCCTCACGCAAAGACAACCGGGCCGCGCTCAGCCCTTCACGCGGGCATAAGCGGCGAGCGCCCGTTCCCGCGCGGCGCGATGTTCGATTAACTTGGCCGGATATTGTGCTGGCCTAACGCCCGCCGCCTCTGGATCGTGGATCGCCCCGTCCTTCATATGCGCCAGCTCAGGCACCCAGCGCCGGATATAGGCAGCCGCGTCGAACTTCTCGGACTGGGTGAGCGGCGCCATGATCCGCACGAACATGTTGAAATCGATCCCGGTGCCCGCGACCCACTGCCAGTTGACGGCATTGTTGCCATAATCGGCATCGACCAGCGTATCCCAGAACCAGCGCTCCCCTTCGCGCCAGTCGATGAGCAGATGCTTGATGAGGAAGCTCGCCGCGATCATCCGCACCCGGTTGTGCATCCATCCGGTCTGCCAGAGCTGGCGCATCCCCGCATCGACGATCGGGTAGCCGGTGCGACCCTCCTGCCAGGCCTTGAGGTCGTCCCGCGCCTCATGGCCCGAGCGCCAGGGAAAGCCATCGAACTGCGCCCGACCGTTGCGGCTGCCATAATCGCTCATCTGCGCGATCACATTCTGGGCATAATCACGCCAGCCCAGTTCACGCAGATAGACCTCGCTGGCGCCACCCTCACGGTCGAGTGCGTGCCACAGTGTTGCCGGCGAAATCTCGCCGAAATGGAGATGCGGCGACAAGCGCGAGGAGCCCTCTATTGAGGGCAGATTGCGGCCTTCGTCATAGTCACCGACTTGGTCCATAAAGGCATCGAGCCGATCGTGGGCGCCTGCTTCGCCAGGTGACCAGTCATGCGCGAACCCGCCCGCCCAATTAGGCGAAGTCGGCAGCAACGCCCAGTCTTCGAGTTGATCGCTCACCGGCCATTTTTGGGGAGCAGGAACGGTATCAGGCGCCGGCACGGGCCGACCCGGCGGCATGACCTCCCGCAGCGCACGCCAGAAGGGCGTGAAGATCTTGTAGGGGCCGCCGCTGCCCGTGGTCAGGGCGCCCGGCGGCATGAGGTAATTGCCATCGTGCAATATCAGCGCGCGGGAGCGCGCAACCGCCTTCTCTGCCTGGCGCCACCAGGGCTCATAATGATGCAAGGCATGGATCCGGGCGGCGCCGGTCTCCGTGGCCAACGCGGCGAGAACCGCCTCGGCCTTGCCGCAGCGTAGGATCAGCCGCGAACCGCGCGCGCGAAGGGCGGCGTCGAGGCTCTCGAGACTATGATGCAGCCACCAGCGCGAGGCGCCGCCCATGGCCCGGTGCCGCGCCGTCTCATCATCGAGAATATAGACCGGGATCACCGGCCCTTCCGCGCACGCCTGTATGAGCGCGGCCTGATCGGCCAAGCGAAGATCCCGCCGGAACCACAAGATGCTCGCTGCCGACATCGCCCTACCGCAATGCTTGCGCAGGCACCTGCACGGAAAAGCTCGCGCTGGCGCCACGCCCCTCAAAGCGCTGGTCGGAGATCAGCAGGTCGCCATTCTCCGCCCGCTGCGCGACCGGCATCCGCGACCAGAACAGGAAAGCCCGCGCATCCTCATCGCGCTGCCGCGCCCGCTCGACGCCGGGATCGTCCATGCCGGTCGGCATCCCTTCCGCTGCGCCTGCATCGGCTTCAAGCCCGGTGGCGAGGTTGTAGGGAAAGCCGCCGAAGCGCCCGTCCCCACGCCAGAGCATTTCGCGTGACCAGGGTGCGAACGGACGCGGATTGGCGACCACCAGGTCCGGCTCGCGGCCTTGGGCGCGCAGCCATGCGGCGGCTTTCGCCTCCGCCGATCCGGTGATCAGCCCGTTGACGAAGATATAGGCGCAGGCGGCCGTCGCGATGATCAGCGCGCGATGCATCATCGGGGCAGGCCCGGTGCGCTCGCCGCGCCGTGCCCAGAGATAGCCGCCGATCAGCAGCGCCCAGAGCCAGATATCGATGATGAACAGCGTATCGCCATGGAACCACTGGTCGCTGAACGGCGAGAGCAATCGGATGCCATAGCTGTTGAGCCAGTCGAACGCGGGGTGGCTGAGCGTCCCGATCTGCGCGACGACCCACAGCCAGACTATGTTCACCGGGGGCCGCGTCTCTGGCCGTGTCCCACGCTTCGCCTGCCAGCGGTCGAACGCGACCATGATTGCGGTGAGGATCAATGGCAACACGATCATCGCGATCGGCCCGTGCGTCAGCCCACGCCGCAGTGCCAGCGCCTGTGTTCCCAACAGCGTGCAGGTCGCATCGATATCCGGGATGTTCGCCGCGATGATAATCGTCGGCATGGCAAGGCCGGAGGTGCGCTTGAGCCCGATCTGGCCCAGCACGGCGCCTACCATGCTGTGTGTGAGATTATCCATGCCCCCTGTCTTCACGACCCCACCGCTGCAGGTCAAGTTGCCCGAGAGGGCGGGAACGGATCAGGGGCGCGGCCGGGATCACGAAAAAAGGCGCGGACTTAGCCCGCGCCTTCTCACGTCTTCTCAGCCTCATGCGGCTTAGTAGCGGTAGTGATCCGGTTTGAACGGACCCTCGGGCGTCACGCCGATGTAAGCGGCCTGCTTGTCGGTCAGCTTGGAGAGCTTCACGCCCAGCTTCTCAAGGTGGAGCGCTGCGACCTTCTCATCGAGATGCTTGGGCAGAACATAGACGTCGTTCTTGTAGGCATCGCTCTTGGTCCACAACTCGATCTGCGCCAGCACCTGATTGGTGAAGCTGGAGGACATGACGAAGCTCGGGTGACCGGTCGCGCAGCCCAAATTCACCAGACGGCCCTTGGCGAGCATGATGATCTTCTTGCCATCGGGGAACTCGACCTCGTCGACCTGCGGCTTGATCTCGGTCCACTTCATGTTGCTGAGCGCCGCGATCTGGATCTCGCTGTCGAAGTGGCCGATGTTGCAGACGATGGCCATGTTCTTCATCGCGCGCATGTGGTCGAGCGTGATGATGTCCTCATTGCCCGTCGCCGTCACGAAGATATCGGCGCGGGTCGCAGCCTCTTCCATGGTCACGACCTCATAGCCTTCCATCGCCGCCTGCAGAGCGCAGATCGGGTCGATCTCAGTCACCAGCACGCGGGCGCCGCCATTGCGGAGCGAGGCCGCCGAGCCCTTGCCGACATCGCCGAAGCCGGCGACGCAGGCGACCTTGCCGGCCAGCATCACGTCCGTGGCGCGGCGGATGGCATCGACCAGCGACTCCTTGCAGCCATAGAGATTGTCGAACTTGGACTTGGTGACGCTATCGTTCACGTTGATCGCCGGGAAGGGCAGCTTGCCCTTCTTGGCCAGCTCATAGAGCCGGTGGACGCCGGTGGTCGTCTCTTCGGACACGCCCTTGATCGCCGCGACGGTCTTGGTGAGGTAGCCCGGACGCTCGGCGAGGAAGCGCTTGAGGGTCGCGACGAAGATCGTCTCTTCCTCGTTGGACGGCGCGAACAGCTCTTCACCGGCCTCGACACGGGCGCCCCACAGCGCGAACATTGTCGCGTCGCCGCCATCGTCCAGGATCATGTTGCAGGTCGTGTCCTGACCCCAATCGAAGATCTTGATGACATAGTCCCAATATTCCTCGAGCGTCTCGCCCTTGATGGCGAACACGGGGATGCCACGCTCGGCGATCGCGGCGGCGGCATGGTCCTGGGTCGAGAAGATGTTGCAGGTGGCCCAGCGCAGTTCGGCGCCCAGCTCGGCCAGCGTCTCGATCAGCACGGCGGTCTGGATCGTCATGTGCAGTGAGCCGGTGATCCGCGCGCCCTTGAGCGGCTTGGATGCGCCGAATTCCTCGCGCAGCGCCATCAGGCCCGGCATTTCGGTCTCGGCGATCTCGATCTCCTTGCGGCCGAAGCCAGCGAGGGAGATGTCCTTTACGATATAGTCCTGGGCCACGGTCGCCACTGATGATTCTCCTGATTGCCTGAGCCGGGGCCGCTACGCACGCCACCGGTAACACCGCGGCGCCTTACCAAGGCTATCGCTCCCTCGCAAATATAAAGATATCTTTATGTGATTGGGGTCGGGCGGGAGGGATGAAGGAAGTCAGCCCTGCCGTGTTAGGCGTGCCCCATATTGCCGGTCAGCATCGCGGGATCGATGCCTTCGAGCGAAAATGCTCCCGCCCAGCGGTTCTCCGGCGCCATCGAAAACAGCCGATAAGGCTGCGCCTTGCTGAGATACCAGCCCGGCGCGGCCAGCTCCGTTTCCAGCTGTCCCGCGCTCCACCCGGCATAGCCCAAGGCGACCAGCCACCGCGCCGGCCCGCCGCCCGAAGCAACGGCGTGCAGCACCTCCATCGACCCGGTGAGCGCAATCTCGTCATCAATGGGGTGGCTGTCCGCCGTCATCCAGTCCCGACTGTGCAGCACAAAGCCGCGGCGCGGTTCGACCGGGCCGCCTTGCAACACTGGCTCATCGCCCACCGACTGCGCGTCGATGCCCAATGACCCAAGCAGACCGTGCAGTCCCATGCCCTCCATCGGCTCGTGCAGCGCGATGCCCAGGGCGCCGCCCTCGTCATGCACGCACAGGAGAATGACTGCGCGCTCGAACCGCGCGTCCGGCATATCCGGCATGGCCAGCAACAATTTGCCGGCGAGGGAGAGTCTCGGTTGCGCGGGCGCGCTCATGCGATGGGCCTCCTGAGCGCGACCATGCCTTGTTGGGGACAATGCGTCCACCCCGCAGGCGCTTGACCCGTCCGGCTGAGCGGCCATCGTACCGCAGAGCCGCCCGGCCCCGCACAGCATCGACCTTGACAGGCGCAGGCCGAACACCGACTTGCTCGCTGCGCGCTGGTTCACCAGCCGAGCCCTTTCCCCCAGAACAGGAGACACCGATGACGATCAAAGTTGGCGACACGCTGCCCGAAACGACCTTCGTCAAGATGACCGAAAACGGCCCCGAACCGGTTGACAGCAAGAATTATTTTGCTGGCCGCAAGGTCGCGCTCTTCTCCGTTCCGGGCGCCTTCACGCCTACCTGCTCGGCCAAGCACCTGCCGGGCTATATCGAGAAGGAAAGCGACCTCAAGGCCAAGGGCGTCGACGAGATCGCCTGCACCGCCGTCAACGATCCGTTCGTCATGGGCGCGTGGGGCAAGGCCTCGTCGGCTGACGGCAAGGTGACAATGCTCGCAGATGGCAATGGCAGCTTCGCCGAAGCCGTCGGCCTCACCATGGACGGCAGCAAGTTCGGTCTCGGCACGCGCGGCCAGCGCTTCTCGATGCTGGTCAATGATGGCGTGGTCGAGCAGCTCCATGTCGAAGCGCCGGGCGAATTCCGCGTTTCCAGCGCCGATTTCATGCTCGAGCAGCTCTAAGACCATTGCGAGCGGGGCGGCGGCACAGGTCGCTGCTGCCCCGCACCCCGCCCCTCTTCCGCCTGTCATACAGGCCAGCTATGAAGGGGCATGAACCAAGCTTCCAGCACCCACATCGTCGAAGCGCTGATCGCGGGCTATGAAACCGCGACCGCCAATCTGCGCGAGGCCATTTTCGCTTATGCCAAGGATGGCACCGTGCCTTCCGCCCGCTCGGTGGCGGACCGGGATTTCTGCTATTCCTCGCTGATCATCGACTATCATCAGACCAATGACGGCGTGCCGAGCCGCCGCTCCTTCGCGCGCCTCTCTCGCCCCGGCCATTATGTGACGACGATCACCCGGCCGCAGATGTTCGCGCGCTATCTGACCGAACAGCTCGATCTGCTGATGGCCGACTATGAGGTGGAAGTCAGCGTCGGCCGGAGCGATCAGGCGATCCCGTTCCCCTATGTGCTGGATTCGCTGCCCGCCGGCACACTTGCTGCGATTCCGCCCAGCGAGCTGGCGCGCCATTTCCCCTCGACGGAGCTGGCGCAGATCGGTGATGAGGTGGCAGACGGGCTGCTGTTGCCCGGCCCATCAGGCGAGCGACCGCTGGCGCTGTTCGATGCGCTGCGCACGGATTTCAGTCTGGCGCGTCTGCGGCATTATACCGGCACGCCGCCCGAGCACGTCCAGCGCTACATCCTGTTCACCAACTATCACCGCTATGTCGATGAGTTCGTGCGCTGGGGCTGCACCGAACTCAAGCGACCGGGCACGCGCTTCACGGCGCTTTCCGGTGCCGGGGGCGCCGAGGTCACCGCCGACACCGCCAATCCGGAAAGCGCGATCGCTGACAGCGCCTGGCGGCGTCACCAGATGCCGGCCTATCATCTGATCGCCCCGGACGGCACGGGGATCACGCTGGTCAACATCGGCGTCGGCCCCGCCAACGCGAAGACCATCTGCGATCATCTCGCCGTGTTGCGACCCGAGGCATGGCTGATGATCGGCCACTGCGGCGGCCTGCGCCCGAGTCAGCGGATCGGCGATTATGTGCTGGCCCATGCCTATCTGCGCGACGACCATGTGCTCGACGAAATGCTACCGCCGGAAATTCCGGTGCCCGCCATTGCCGAGGTGCAGGTGGCCATGGCCGAGGCGTGCGAGCATATTCTGGGCGCCAGCGGCGACATGAAGCGCCGCCTGCGCACCGGCACCATCGTGACGACGGACGACCGCAACTGGGAGCTGCGCTACTCGCGTTCGGCCCTGCGCTTCTCCCTATCCCGCGCGGTCGGGGTGGATATGGAGAGCGCGACCATCGCTGCCCAAGGATATCGCTTCCGGGTGCCCTATGGCACGTTGCTGTGCGTCTCCGACAAGCCGATCCATGGCGAACTCAAGCTGCCGGGCCAGGCCAATCGCTTCTACGAGGAAGCCATAGCGGGCCACCTCGCCATCGGCATCGAGACCTGCGAACGCCTGCGCCAGCAGGGCGACCGCCTGCACAGCCGCAAGCTGCGCGCGTTCAACGAGCCGCCCTTTCGCTGACGGCTCGAACAGGCGTCAGGCCGGGCTCTCCTCCGCCAGCCGGCCGGCGACGCAAAGCCGATCGCGGCCCCCGCGCTTGGCCTCATACAGCGCATCGTCCGCCCGGCGCAGGAAGGTCGTGCGCCCCTCCGCCTCCGCCAGCGTGGCCGCGCCGATGCTGGCGGTGACCGCCAGCGTGTCGCCATTGGGCAAGTCGATGCTGTGGTGGCGCAACTGCCGCAGCAGCCGGTGCCCCAGCCGCGCCGCATCTTCCAGGCTGCTGTCCGGGGTGATGACGACGAACTCTTCGCCACCATAGCGCACCACGATGTCATTCAGGCGCACCTGGCTCTGGATCAACGAACTGACATGCCGCAGCACCTGATCCCCGACCAGATGCCCATAGAAATCATTGACGCCTTTGAAATGGTCGAGATCGATCATCAGCGTGGAAAGGGGGAGGCCCGAGCGGCGGGAGCGGCTGATCTCTTCGTCCAGCCTTGTGTCGAGATAGCGTCGGTTGAACGTGCCGGTGAGCGGATCGCGCACCACGTCGCGCTCCAGTATGGCGATGCGCACGAGATCCTGCGTGGTCAGCGCGGAGAGCCGGGCCACGGCGAGCACGAAGAACCCGCCCGCCAGCAGAATCAGACTGCCAAGCAAATCCGTTGGCTCCGACACCGTGGCAAAGCGGGTGCTGCCGTACACGGCATAGGCCATGATGAAGCCGACGACCAACCAGCGAAGGCGATTCCAGCGGCGGTACAAATCGCCACCTTTGAGGGCCTTGAGGATCGAATGGATCGAGGGAAGGGACGATGCGAGCAAGCCAATGCCGGCCGAGACGATTAACAGGAGAAGCCAGACCATATGCCCACCAGACCATCTAACATGCTGTCAAATAGCATGTTTATCTAAGCATTGCGCGCATTCCCTGCTGCGTTAACCATCATTCGCACCTCCGCTCGCCTCGCCCGCGCCTAGCGCATCAGCGGACTATCAAGGCTTCGGTGTAAGGACGGGGCAGAGCCGGCGCGCCCTGCCCCGCTGGCGGCTCACCAGCCGCAGCTCTTTCCCTTGTTCTGCCGGTCAAGCCAGGTCTTCAGCGGCGAGAAATAGGCGGCCAGCGCCTTGCCGCTCATCTCGCGCGAGCCGGTGAAGGTCTCCAGCGCATCCGGCCACGGGCGGGAGGCGCCCATTTCCAGCATAGCGTTCAGCTTTTCGCCGACGGCCTTGTTGCCGTAGAAGGAACAGCGGTGGAGCGGCCCCTTCCAGCCCGACTGCTTGCAGGCAGCCTCATAGAATTGGAACTGCAGCAGCCGCGCCAGGAAGTAGCGGGTATAGGGCACGCTCGCCGGAATGTGATATTTCGCGCCGGCGTCGAACGCGTCATCCGGACGGTCCGTTGGCGGAACGATGCCCTGATATTGCAGCCGCATGGCATTCCACGCCTCGTTGTAGTCCGCCGGCTGGATGGAGCCGTCGAACACGCCCCAGCGCCAGCGATCGATCAGCAGGCCGAAAGGCAGGAAGGCGATCTTGTCCATTGCCTGCCGCAGCAGCAGGCCGATGTCCTTGTCCGTGCCTGGCACCTTGGACGGATCGAGCAGGCCGATGTCGACCAGATATTGCGGCGTGATCGACAGCGCGATGGTGTCGCCAATGGCCTCGTGGAAGCCGTCATTGGCGCCGTTCAGATAGAGGAAGCTCTTGTCCTTGTAGGCGCGCTGATAATAATTGTGCCCCAGCTCATGGTGGATGGTGACGAAGTCACCGCTGTCCACCTTGGTGCACATCTTGATGCGGATATCGTCCTTGTTGTCGATATCCCAGGCAGAGGCGTGGCAGACCACTTCCCGGTCGAGCGGCTTGATGAACTGGGTGCGCGTCCAGAAGGTTTCCGGCAGCGGGTCGAAGCCGAGGGAGGAGAAGAAGCCCTCGCCGAACTTGAACATCTGCGTTTCCCACTTGCCACGCTTGGCGGGGTCCGCCTCAGTCGGGCTGGTTTCCACATAGCCCTTGGCCTTGAGCAATGCGCCGATGTCATAGCCCAGATCCCCTGCTCCGGCCGGCGCGACCAGCGGGTAGATATTGCCCCACTCCTGCGCCCACATGTTGCCGAGCAGATCGGCGCGGATCGGCCCGGTCTTGGGCTGGACCGCGTCGCCATATTTGGCGTTCAGCTTGTCCCGGACATAGCAGTGCAGCGAATCGTAGAGCGGCTTCACATCCTGCCAGAGCTTCTCGGTCAGCTTGGCGAAGTCGTCCGGCGGCATATCGTAATTGGAGCGCCACATCGCGCCTGCATCCGCAAAGCCCAGCTCCTTGGCGCCTTCATTGGCGATGGTTACCAGCCGCTCGAACTCGCCGCGCATCGGTTTGCCGACATTGTCATGCCAGCTCGTCCACATCTCGCGATATTCGTTCGGCGTGTGGTTGAGATTGCCCATCTCCGCTTCAATATCGCTGCCGTTGATCGGCTTGCCGTCCAACGTGCCGCGGCCCTTGCCATAATCGGACTGCAGCTTGGTCGCGATGGCGTTCAGCTCGGCGGCAGCGCCGGGCGTGGTCGGCGCCGGCAGCACGATGCCTGCCCGCAAGATGTCGAGCTTGCGCTTGGTGTCGTAGGAGAGGCCCGGCACCTTCTCGAACTTGGCGGCCTCCAGCGCATAGCGGACCGACATCTCGGTGCCCTTGGCGCCGACGCGGGCGGCAAGCGCATCGGTATCCTCGGTCAGATAGGTCGCGTTGACCCAATAGACCTGATTGGCCTCCAGCGAATAATCGAAGAATTCCTTCTCGGCCTGCGCCACGAGCGCATCGGCCTGAGCCGCCGTGGGCGTGGCCTGCGCCGGAGCCGAATCGGCCTGGGCCAAAGCCGGCGCGCCACAAACGGCCAATGAGAGCGCTGCCGCTACGGCAAGGCGCGAAACGGGGTTGAGCATGATTGGTGTTCCTGAACCTGTGGCCTGAGCCTGTGGATTGCGGCCAAGCTGGCCTGTCAGGGCTAGGTTCGTCAACCGGCGAGATAATCGGCGATGGCCTGCCCGAATTCGGGCTTGGTGATCGCTGTCATATGGGTGCCGGGGCATGTCCCGCGTTGCGCATTGGGCAGAGCCGCGACCAGCGCATCGGCCGACCCATTATCGTCATCATCCTCGCCGCACAGCACCAACGTCGGCATCGTCACCTTGGCCAGCACCCCGCGATCCATATCGCTCATGCTCATCAGCAGCAGGCGCAGCGCCACCGGGTCGATCTTCATGGTCTTCATGAACTGGATCGCCATATAGTCGCGGTCACCCGGCCGTACCGTCTCGAAATGATCGAGCGCGTTGAGAAAGAACTGCCGGCGGCGCGTCCACTCCAGCAGGCCTTCCAGCCCCATGCCGCCGAGCACCAGTCGCCGTGGTGTCATGCCCCGGTCGATCAACCCCAGGCACAGCCGCGCGCCCATGGAATAGCCGACAAGATCGAACTGGGTGACGCCCAGCGCGCCGATTACCGCTTCCACGTCCAGCAGCATCACGTCCTGCGGATAGGCATCGGCATCCGTCGACGCATCGCTGCTGCCATGCACGCGCTGATCGATCATGATCGCCTCGAAACCGGCATCTGCGATTTTCTGGGCGGTGCCATATCGCTGCCAGTTGATTTGCGCGCTGGAACTTAGGCCGTGCAGCATGATGACCGCCGGCCCATCGCCAAGCCGATGGACGGCGATGCGCGTGCCGTCATGGCCTTGAAGATGGTCGATGCGGATCGTCGATGTCTCTGTCATCGCCCGATTGTGGCGGAGATCGGGTCCGAAAGGCAAGGCCAATGCGCGGGAGATGAGCGCCCTGTCCCGCCAATGGGTGACAGAGTCTGGACTTGCTTTTAATAAGCCCGCTTACTAAATGCGCCGGCATCATGGACGGCAATCATCTCGCCTTTGCAATCGGCGACCTCGGGCGCCTGTATCGTCGCAGGTTTGACGAGCGCACCCGCAGCCTTGGCATTACCGGGCCGCAGATGCGCGCGCTCGCGCAGATCATGCGCTTTCCCGGCATCAACCAAGGCGCACTTGCCGAGCGGCTTGATGTCGAGCCGATCACGACCTGCCGGATGGTGGACCGCCTCGAGCAGGCCGACATGGTCGAGCGCCGTCGCGATCCGCAGGACCGCCGCGCCTGGCAGCTGTTCCTGACCGAGGCGGCCAAGCCGCTCGCCGCCGAATTGCAACAGATCGGCCAGCGGGTTCTCAATGAATCGCTCGCCGGCATTTCAGCGGAGGATCAGGAAACCGTGCTTTCCGTGCTCTGCCGCATCCGTGACAATCTTTCCGGCGATAGCCAGCCTGCCACTGACGAGGCCGCAAAGGAGGCGGCAGTCCATGTCTGAAGCCGATCCTGCCCTGCGTCCGACCGCTCAGGCGCCTGCGCCTGCCGAGACCGTGGCCGCGCCCGATGAATCAGCCGCAGCGGAGCCGCGCGGCAAGCGTTTGCGCAACCGCCTGCTCATGATTTCGGTACCGTTGATCATTCTGGCGGTGGGCGCGTGGTTCTGGGCGACGAGCGGGCGCACCGTGTCGACCGACAATGCCTATGTGAAGCAGGACATCGTGGCGGTCGGCAGTGATGTCGCAGGGCGGATCATCGAGGTGAAGGTTCGCGAGAACCAGATGGTGAAGGCCGGAGACGTGCTGTTCGTCGTCGACCAGCAGCCTTACAAGGTCGCGCTCCAGCAGGCCAACGCCCAAATCGCCAACGCGCAGGTCGCGGTCGGGCGCCTCCGCACCGATTTTCAGGCAACGAATGTCGACATCACCGGTGCGCGTGAGGATGTCTATTACGCCCAGCAGGATCTCGACCGGCAGCAGGCGCTAATGAAGGACGGGTTCACCACCCGCGCCCGTCTCCAGCAATCCCAGCAGGCGCTCGACAATGCCCGCACGCGGCTGCGCACGGCGGAGGCCGATGCCGCCAAGGCCAAGGCGGCGCTCGCCAACGGCGCGCAGGTGCCGGGCGTCAATCCTGAAATCGCCGCGGCACAAGCCCAGCGCGATCAGGCCGCCCTCAATCTGGATCGCACCGTGGTCCATGCCCCGGTCTCCGGCCGGATCAGCCAGGCCAGTCGCCTGCAAGTCGGTCAGATGGCGGTGCAAGGTCTGCCGCTCGTCAGCATCGTCGCCAGCGACCGGATCTGGGTGACCGCCAATTTCAAGGAAACCGATCTCGACCGGATGCGCCCGGGCCAGAGCGCGGACATCAAGATCGATGCCTATCCCGGCTCGCATATCCGTGGCCATGTCGATAGCATTGGCGCGGGCACCGGCTCTGAATTCTCGGTGCTCCCGGCCCAGAATGCCAATGGCAACTGGGTGAAGGTGACGCAGCGCGTGCCGGTGCGCATTGCCATAGACGGCCATCCGCAGCGGCCGATGATCGCTGGCCTGAGCGCGAAGGTGACGGTGGACATTCACGCGACCAAAGCTGGCGCCGCAGTCGCCTCCGCCCGCTGACGCAAACCGGCATCATGGCTCCCGCGTCGGATCTTCCGCAACTGCAGGTGCGCCACAAGGCGCTGCTGACCATGGCGATCATGTCGGCCATGATCATGCAGGTGCTCGATACGACGATCACCAACGTGGCGCTGCCGCACATGCGCGCATCGCTCGGCGCCAGTGACGAGACGATCAGCTGGGTACTCACCAGCTACATCCTCGCCGCCGCCATCGCCATTCCCATCACCGGCTGGCTGGCCGACCGGATCGGGACGCGGCGCCTGCTGCTGATTTCCGTCTTCGTCTTCGTGGTGGCCTCCGTGCTCTGCGGCATTGCGCAGAGCCTGACGGAGATGGTGCTGTTCCGCGCCCTGCAGGGTGTCGGCGGCGCCTTTGTCGGCCCGCTGGCGCAAAGCTTGATGCTCGACATCAATCGCCCGTCCCAGCACGCCAAGGCGATGTCCGTCTATGGCATGGGCGTCATGATCGGCCCGATCATGGGTCCGGTGGTCGGCGGGTGGCTGACCGAGTGGATCGACTGGCGCTGGTGCTTCTTCGTCAACGTCCCTTTCGGCATCGTCTGCCTGGTCGGACTTTACGCTCTACTTCCCGAGAAGCCGCTCCAGCGGCGGAACTTCGACCTGTTCGGCTTCGCGCTGATCGCCTTGGGTCTGGCGAGCCTCCAGCTCATGCTTGATCGCGGGCAACATGCCGACTGGTTCTCCTCGACGGAAATCTGGGTCGAGGCCGCTCTGGCCGTCAGCGGCCTGTGGATGTTCGCAGTCCACACGCTCACCGCCCGCAAGCCGCTCTTCGCCCCTGCCCTCTTCGCAGATCGCAATTTCCTGAGCGCCGCTGCGTTCATGTTCATCATCGGGCTGGTGATGTTCGCCGCCATGGCGCTGCTCCCGCCGCTGCTCCAGGGCCTCTATGGCTATTCGGTGGTCGACACCGGCTGGATCCTGGCGACGCGCGGTGCCGGTCTGCTGGTCGCCATGGCCCTTTCCAGCCGCCTGACCAGCCTCATCGATCCGCGCGTGCTGATTGCCGGCGGCTTCTCGGTGACCGCCAGTTCCTTGTGGATGATGACCGGCTGGTCACTGGAGCAGAACTGGGTGCCGTTCGTGGTCACCGGCGTGGTTCAGGGGGCCGGCATCGGCATCGTATTCGTGCCCCTGCAGATGCTCGCCTTCGGCACATTGCCACCCGGCGCCCGCACCGAGGGCGCCGCCGTGCTCAACCTCACCCGGAACATCGGCTCCTCCATCGGCATCGCGGTGGTGATGGCGCTGCTGGCGCGCAACAGCCAGGTCAGCCATGCCGATCTCACGCAGCATATCTCGTCTGCCCATCTGCCGGTGGACCCGAGCGAGTTGCAGCGCTTCGGCAGCTTCGGCACGACCGTGCTCGCGACAATCGACGGGATCGTGAACCAGCAGGCGACGATGATCGCCTTCCTCGACGATTTCTACGCCATGGCCATCGTCAGCACGCTGATCATCCCGGCCGCCTTCTTCCTGCGCAAGCCCAAGCGCGGCCCCGGATCACCGCCGCCACCGCCGATCAGCGAGTGAGGTGCAACGCCAGTCCCGGCGGACAGTCGCCGCCGGGCTTTGGCAGGTAAGGCTCAGCCCTTCTGCAGGTGCTTGCGGCCGAGCAGTTCGGCGATCTGCACCGCATTCAGCGCTGCGCCCTTGCGCAGATTATCCGAGACGCACCAGAGCGACAGGCCGTTCTCGACGGTCGAATCCTCGCGTACGCGGCTGACGAAGGTCGCATAATCGCCCACGCACTCGACCGGGGTGACGTATCCGCCGTCCTCATGCTTGTCGACGAGCATCACGCCCGGCGCCTCGCGCAGGATCTTCTGCGCTTCCTTCGCGCTGATCTCGTCCTCGAACTCGATGTTCACGGCCTCGCTGTGGCCGACGAACACCGGCACGCGCACGCAGGTCGCGGTGACCTTGATCTTGGGATCGAGGATCTTCTTGGTCTCGACCACCATCTTCCACTCTTCCTTGGTGGAGCCATCGTCGAGAAACACGTCGATGTGGGGAATGACGTTGAAGGCGATCTGCTTGGTGAACTTCTTGGGCTCAGCGGAATCCCCGACGAAGATGTTACGGCTCTGCTCGAACAGCTCGTCCATCCCCTCCTTACCGGCACCGGACACGGACTGGTAGGTCGCCACGACCACGCGCTTGATCTTGGCGGCATCGTGCAGCGGCTTGAGCGCCACGACGAGCTGGGCTGTCGAGCAATTGGGGTTGGCGATGATGTTCTTGCGCTTGTAGCCCTCGATGGCCTCGGGATTCACTTCCGGCACGATCAGCGGCACATCCGGGTCCATGCGGTAGAGCGAGCTGTTGTCGATCACCACGCAGCCGGCCGCAGCAGCCTTGGGGGCATATTCCTTGGTCGGTCCGGAGCCGGCGGCGAACAGGGCCATATCCCAGCCCGTGAAATCGAAATGCTCGATATTCTTGACCTTGAGCATCTTGCCGGTCTCGCCGAACTCGATCTCGTCGCCAGTCGACCGCGCGCTGGCAACGGCCGCGATCTCGTCGATGGGAAACTCCCGCTCGGCAAGAATGTTGAGCATTTCGCGACCGACGTTGCCGGTGGCGCCTACGACGACGACACGATATCCCACAGGGGCTTCTCCAGCGGTTGAATGAGGGGAACTGCGGGCCGGATACCGCAAAAGGGCCGCAGAGGCAAAAGCGCAATCTTGTGGCGGGTACTTGTGCCCCGCCGTTGAAGCGTCAGGGCTTTTCTGGTGGCGGCGCGCCGGTCAGCGCGCGCATATCCTCGTCTTTCCACGGTGCAGGCAGGCTGCTCTGTGGGCAGTAGCGCGCCTTGTTGGCCCAGCCGCTGTCCGATTGGGCGGCGTAATTTTCCGCATCGGTCACGTCATAGGTCCGGGTGCTGGTGCGCACCTCCTGCCGGTTCGCGATGGCATCGCCTTCCCGGCATGTCTCGGTCACGCGATAGGTGGTGGCGCCGGTCTTCTCGATGGTGCCGAAGGTGCAACTGTAGCGCGCCCCGCTATAGCCATTCCGGCCGATCAGCGTGACCGTGGCTTTGGAAGCTGACTCGCAGGCCGTTTCATTGGAGACATAATAACCCAGCCGCAAGGGCAGGCCACCGACGAGCACTTTACCGGGTTCTGTGCTATTCGCCGCGCTATTGCCGGCGCTGTTCATCGCATTGGCTGCCTTGGCTTGCGATCCGACGTCGCCTTCCAGCACGTTGAGGCTGTTCGAGACGTCCTCCGACAGATTTGACCCGGATTGGCCGCAGGCAGAAAGAAGCGCCAGTGCCGCCACCAGGGTCAATCGTCTCATCATGCCTCCTCCATCTCATCAGCTTCGATAGAGAATGGGCGTTGGGGGCCGCAGTGACAACCCCGAGCAGCTGCATTTTTCCGCAAAACATGGACTTCCCTGCCTCACGCGCCTAAACGCGCCGCATGTCTGCCAACCCCGCCCTTCTCTCCTTCGCCAAGATGCACGGCCTTGGAAATGACTTCGTGGTCATCGATGCCCGCGAGCGACCGGTCGTCATGACCGAGCAACTGGCGCGGGCCATTGCCGACCGTCGGACCGGGGTGGGATGCGATCAGCTGATCGTCGTCGGCGCCTCCGAGCGCGCCGATGTCTCCATGCGCATCTTCAACCAGGATGGCAGCGAGGTCGATGCGTGCGGCAATGCCACCCGCTGCGTGCCGCTGTTCGTGGGACGAGACGTGACCATCGAGACCAATGCCGGACTGCTGGAGGCCCATCGCCAGGGCGATCTGGTCAGCGTCGACATGGGCGAGGCGCGGACGGATTGGGAGCAGGTGCCGCTGGCTTATGCCATGGACACGCTCACCATGCCGGTGAGCTGGGACGATCTGCCGGCGCCGTCCGCGGTGAGCATTGGCAACCCGCATGTGGTGTTCTTCGTCGATGCGCTGGATGATATCGACATGGCGCGCCTCGGGCCGTTGATCGAGCATGATCCGCTGTTCCCCGCCCGCGTGAACGTGAATTTCGCGCAGATGCTCGCGCCCGACCATATTCGGTTGGTGGTCTGGGAGCGCGGAGCCGGCTTCACCCAGGCCTGCGGGACCGGCGCCTGCGCGACGGCAGTCAGCGCGCTTCGCCGGCGGATCGCGCAAGGTCCGGTGCGCGTCAGTCTGCCGGGCGGTGATCTTCTCATCGATTGGGCGCCGGGTGGCCATATCAGCATGACCGGCCCGGCTGCCCATGTGTTCGATGGCACGCTCGATCCGGCTGAGTTCGCACCCGCCGCATGACCGGCCCCGAGGTCATCACGCTCGGCTGCCGGCTCAACATCGCCGAGAGTGAGGCCATTCGCCAGCAATTGGGCGGGCGGGACGATCTTGTCGTGGTGAATAGCTGCGCGGTCACCGGCGAGGCCGTTCGCCAGACCCGCCAGGCCATTCGCCGCGCCCACCGCGCCCGGCCGGAAGCTCGCATCGTGGTCACGGGCTGCGCGGCGCAGACCGACCCCGGAATGTTCGCTGCTATGCCGGAGGTGACTGCCGTCATCGGCAATGGCGAGAAAGCAGCCTTTGCAGAGCATCTCCGGACCTCTCCGTTCGTATCGAGCGAAGTCGAGATACGGCCAGGCTCGTCCTCTGGTGTCTCGACTTCGCTCGACACGAACGGAGGAGAGATTCCATCGCCCGAGCGGGTCCGCGTCGCCGATATCATGACCCTCGAACATCAGGCGCCGCACCTGCTGGCCGCCTTTGCCGAGCGGGTTCGCGCCTTCGTCGTGGTGCAGAATGGCTGCGATCATCGCTGCACCTTCTGCATCATCCCCTTCGGCCGTGGGCCGAGCCGGTCGGTGCCGGCCGGCGCCGTCGTGGATCAGGTTCGCGCGCTGGTCGATGAGGGCGTGCAGGAAATCGTGCTTACCGGCGTCGACGTGACGAGCTATGGCCCGGACCTGCCCGGCACGCCCAGTCTCGGGCTGCTGGTCGAGCGCATCCTGCGCCATGTGCCCGATCTGCCCCGCCTGCGCCTCTCTTCGCTCGACGGCATCGAGATCGACGACCGGCTGTTCGACCTCATCTCCGGCGAACCGCGGCTCATGCCGCATGTCCATCTCTCGCTGCAGGCGGGCGATGACATGATCCTCAAGCGGATGAAGCGTCGGCACAGCCGTGCCCAGGCCGTCGATCTGGTCGAGCGCTTGCACGCGCGGCGCCCGGAGATCGCCATCGGCGCGGACATCATCGCCGGCTTCCCGACCGAGGACGATGCGATGTTCGAGAACAGCTTGGCGCTGGTCCGCGATTGCCGCATCGTTCACGGCCATATTTTCCCTTATTCTCCGCGTGACACCACCCCGGCTGCGCGGATGCCCCAGCTCGACCGGGGCGTAATTCGCGAGCGCGCCGCGCGCCTTCGGGCCGCCTGTGAAGCGGAACGGATGGCATGGCTTCGCGCCCTCGTCGGCTCCACCCAGAGCGTGCTGACCGAGACCAGCGGCCTCATGGGCCATGGCGAGAGCTTCGCACCGGTCCGCTTTGCTGCCCCCCAAAAGCCCGGCGAGATTGTCCGCGCCCGCATCACAGGGCTTGAGGGAAACACGCTCATCGCGCATGGAGCCGAGCATGGCTGAACTTTCCTGGCGCGATCGCCTTTTCGGCGGCTTCAAACGCACTTCCGACCGGCTCGGCGAGAGCATTTCCGGCGTCTTTGCCAAGGCGGCTCTTGATGAGCAGACGCTCGATGAACTCGAGGAAGCGCTCTACACCACCGATCTCGGGCCGGCGATGGCCGCGCGCATCCGTGACCGGCTGGCCGAGGGGCGCTTCAACAAGGAACTGACCGAGGAATATCTGCGCGAGATCCTCGCCGAGGAAATCGAGAAGGTGCTGACCCCGGTAGCCAAGCCCATCGAGATCGAGGCTTTCCCGCGCCCGCAGGTCATCCTAGTCATCGGCGTCAACGGCTCGGGCAAGACGACGACCATCGCCAAGCTCGCGCATCTATTCCAGGAGCAGGACTACAGCGTGATGCTGGCGGCCGGCGACACCTTCCGCGCCGCGGCCATCGGCCAGTTGCGCATCTGGGCCGAGCGGTTGGGCGTGCCCATCGTCACCGGGCCGGAAGGCGGCGATGCGGCGGGGGTGGTGTTCGACGCGGTCAAGCAGGCGACCGCGCAGGGCACGGATATCCTCATCGTCGATACCGCCGGCCGATTGCAGAACCGCACGGAGCTGATGGACGAGCTGGCCAAGATCCGCCGCGTGCTGGGACGCCTCAATCCCGCCGCGCCGCACGATGTCGTGCTCGTGCTCGACGCAACCACCGGCCAGAATGCGCTGTCGCAGATCGAGATTTTCCAGAATGTCGCTAACGTCACCGGGCTGGTGATGACCAAGCTGGATGGCACGGCGCGCGGCGGCGTTCTGGTCGCGGCGGCCGAGAAATTCGGCCTGCCCATTCACGCCATCGGCGTAGGCGAGAAGATCGACGATCTGCGCCCCTTCGACCCCGGCGAACTCGCCCACGCCATTGCAGGAGCGGCTTATGCACGCTGACGACAAAGCCCCGCCCCGCGTCGACGCGACCATCGATTCCGCGCCGATAGCACCCGGCCCCAAGGGTGAAAGCTGGCTGCCGATGGCGCTTGATTTCGGCCCGTTGCTCGTCTTCTTCCTCGCCACCAAGGTCATCGGCATGTTTGCCGGCACGGCCGCCTTCATGGCCGCGATTGCGGTGGCCGTCGTGGTCAGTAAATGGCGGCTGGGCAAAGTGTCGCCGATGCTCTGGCTCTCGGCGATCCTGGTCCTCTTCTTCGGCGCCCTGACGCTGTATTTCCATGATCCGGCCTTCATCCAGCTCAAGCCGACGATCATATACGGTTTCTTCGCGCTGATGCTGATCGGTGGCTGGATGGGTGGGCGTCCGTTGCTGCGCTACCTGCTGCAGTCGGCCTATAGCGGGCTGGATGAAACGGGCTGGCTCAAGCTCTCGCGCAACTGGGGCTTCTTCTTCGCGGCGCTCGGCGTGGCGAATGAACTGATGCGGATGTCGCTCGATTTCGATACTTGGCTGCTCGTCAAGGTCTGGGGCGTCACCGCTGCCTCGATGCTGTTCGCCATGGCCAATGTCCCCATGCTCATGAAGCACGGTCTGGAGCTGGGCGACAAGCAGAGCGGCCCAACAGCCTAAGACAAGCGCGCGATAAGAATTGGTGTCGGCCGAAGAATTTTAGCAATATTTTTCAAGGCTTAAGAAACGACCTTGCGCGTCGCGCGTTAATTTGTCACGTCAAAGAGAGGGAAGTCCGGAAAGTGACCGCAACGACGTTGGCAATGTCTCCCAAATTTTTGTTCCTTCAACAGTTCATCCGCCATCCGCGGATGGTGGGATCGGTGATCCCCACATCCGACATCGCCATTCACGCCCTGCTCGATCCGGTCGACTGGCAGGACGTGCGTTGCGTCGTCGAATATGGGCCGGGCACGGGCGTGTTCACCCGGCGCATTCTTGAGCGGCTTGGGCCGGACGCGCGGCTGATCGCCATCGACACCAATCCCATGTTCGTGAGCCATCTGCGCCAGCATATTGCGGACCCAAGGCTCATCTGCGTGGAGGGATCGGCCGCCGACGTGGAAGCCATTCTCGCGCGTGAGGGCTTCGAGGCGGTGGACTACATCATCTCCGGCCTGCCCTTTTCAACCCTGCCCCCCGCCGTCGCCGACGACATCGCGGCCGCGACGGCGCGTGCCATCCGTCCGGGCGGCCAGTTTCTCGTCTATCAATATTCGCGCTTCGTGCTCTCGCGCCTTGAGGCCAATTTCGCGAATGTGGCGCAGGGCATGGTGTGGCGGTGCATCCCCCCTGCCCGCCTATTCTGGGCCCGCAAGGGAAACGAAGCGGGCGCGGCGCTTAGCGACGCCGAAAGTTTAGCCGTCGCGTAACGGTATAGTCGGCCACGCCGACCAGAAGATAATCAATCCACCAGCGAAACCGACTGAATGGACTGGCGAGCGCCGCATAAGTGCGGCCGTCGATGGCCGTGCTGTCCTTCGCCATCGTGTCGACCAGCGCGCGCGCGGCGCGGGCAAATTCGGCATCCTCGATGCGCAGCATCAGCTCCAGATTGAGGAACAGGCTGCGCATATCGAAATTTGCGGACCCGACATAGACGACGTCATCGATGACGATCAGCTTCATGTGCAGCTTCTGCGGCTGATACTCCAGGATTCGCACTCCGGCCCGCAGCAGCCGCCGATACAAGTGCCGGGCAGCACCGACCGTGGTCGTGTTGTCGGATCGCTCCGGCGTGATGAGCCGGGCACTCCCGCGCTGGGCGATGCCGGCTATGCGGCGCATAATGCCGGGGCTCGGGGAGAAATAGGCCGCGACCAGATCGAGCGTGCGGCCATGGTGCAAATCTGTCTTCACGCACTTGGCCCAACTGTTGAGAAAGCGCGTCGGTCCCCCGATCAGCCAGCGCGCCTTTCCTTCGCCGGGCTGCCATGTGCGAACCAACCGCCGCAACTGGCTGAACCGCTGCCGGCTCTCCAGGCTCCACTTCGCCAATCCCTCATACCATCGGGCGAGATCCCCGACGAGCGGTCCTTCCAGCGCGAGGCCGAGGTCGCACCAGCCATCCGCATCCTCGGGACCGGCGAAGTAGCTGTTCTCGCAATTGAACCCGCCGATCATCGCCCGGCGACCGTCGCAGATCACGATCTTCTGATGATTGCGGATCAGGTAGCGCATCGATCGGCGTGCACCAAACCGCGCAAAACGCCCGCCAGCACCGATGAAGGCATCGAAGAACCCATCGGGCGTCCGCGCCGATCCGAACGCGTCGATCATCAGTGTGACAGCGGCGCCGCGCTTGCAGGCCTCGACCAGAGCGTCACGGATCAGCCTGCTGCAGTCGTCGGACGCGAAAATATAAAAATAGAGGTCGAGTGTCTCGCGCGCGTTGCCAATCAGGTCGAGCAGCGTATCGAGCCGATCCTGCCCGCCGGGCATCAACCTGAGCTTGTTACCGGCCACCTCGTGCAGGCGATCATCCTGCACACGCGGTGCCAGCGTAGAGACGTTGCCTGTCATGCCCCCCTCATGCGTCAACCACCCTGCCTTGCCAATCATCACGCGCGCATCCCACCCTTTCAATGCCGGATGGACACTATTGTTTCCATGATCGCAGCGCCGCGAGCCTCCCATCGCCCCTGCGATTTTCTTGACTTTCGCTCCCTCGACTGTTAGCCGACAGCCTTTCCCGCATTCTCCTTAATCTGCTCAGGAGCCAAGCATGGCGCGCGTTACTGTCGAAGATTGCATCGACAAGGTTCCCAACCGGTTCGACCTCGTTCTCCTGGCGGCGCAGCGCGCCCGGACCATCTCCGGTGGCGCCGAACTGACCGTTGATCGGGATCGCGACAAGAACCCGGTCGTGGCTCTGCGCGAGATCGCCGAAGAGACGATCATGCCGGACGACCTCAAGCACGACCTCGTCGGCTCGATGCAGAAGATGCAGATCGACGACGACGACACGCCGGACGAAATCGGCTCGATCGCACGCTCTGCCGAGGCGCTGCGCCTCACGGCTGCGACGCCGCCGCGCTCGCACAGCCTGGGTGCCGATTACGACGGCTAAGCCTCAGAACATCAGATTGAAAGGCGGTTTCGGCACAGTCGAAGCCGCCTTTTTTGAGGCGGCTAGGGCCTGGATTTAGCGTCAATCATGCCTTGCCGCGACCGGATGCGGCGCGCGGGGTGCCGGCCTGTGGCGCAAATCGCTGGTTTGCAGCACGCCGCCTGTAAGAAAGGGGTCGACAATGGTTTCGATCCGCGCGGAGCGGCCAGACCGGATCGCGATGTTGTAGAAACTGTTGGCGACGACATCGGCAATCTGCACCCCTGCCGAGCGCCTGCTGTCGATCATCTGCGCGCTGCCGCATCGCGCAAGTCTTTTGGCAATGTCGTGCCGCACGGATTCAAGCACCAGCGTGTCGTAACGACCCGCATCGATGAAGACCTGGAGACAATCCTCCTCCGCGTCCGGTCGCCATTCGTCCACCAGCTGCGTGAGCAGCGCGACATAGACGTCGAGGTCTTCGGGACGGCGGCCCGCATCCTGTGGGTCGGCGCGGATGATGCAAACCTTGGCCCGGGCATCGAACCGGTCGAGCAGTTCGAAGAAGAAGGCGCGTTCGACAAGGCCGATCCGGCTGCCCTTGAGCTCACCGCGCAGACCCACAACTGCCCGAAACCGCGCCAGCAGCCGATCGGCGGCATCCGCCTCGATCTCGACCCCCGCCATGATCATGGCACCCGCGGGCAGGCTGCCGCTCTCGTCGATATAGATGGGCATCCGTCCTCCTGCACCGCTTCTTGAAATGGCCGCCTGTTGAAATGAATGTCGCCGCAAAGCCCGTGGGCTCGCGGCGACAATCAGTCTTTCGTGTCCACCCTCATGAAGGTCAGACGTTTTGCGGCGTCGGATCGCTGATCGGGCCTTTGCGCTTGCCCGTCTTGGGGATCGACGTGCCGGTCACCGGGACCGGAGAGGGCCGGATCTTCTCACCACTCGGACGCACGAGTTCGCCCTTGTCGATCAGAGTCTTGATCTCGTCGCCCGAAAGCGTCTCGAACTCCAGCAGCGCATTGGCCAGCAGGTGAAGCTGATCGAGATGATCGCTCAGCACCGTCTTGGCCCGATCATAACCGGATTCGACAACCTTGCGGATCTCCGCGTCGATCTTCTGCGCGGTCTCATTGGACATGTGGACGCGCTGGCTTTGTGAGTAGCCGAGGAAGGTCTCGCCCTGCGGCTCCTCATATTGCAGCGGCCCCAGCTCGTCGGACATGCCCCACTGGGTGACCATGTCGCGCGCGAGCCGCGTGGCGTACTGGATATCGCCGGAGGCACCGGACGACACCTTCTCGTGGCCGAAGATCACCTCCTCAGCCACACGCCCGCCCATGGCGACCGCCAGATTGGCGTGCATCTTGTCGCGGTGATAGCTGTAGCTGTCCCGCTCCGGCAGACGCATCACCATGCCCAGCGCGCGACCGCGCGGGATGATGGTCGCCTTGTGGATCGGATCGGACGCCGGCTCGTGAATCGCGACGATGGCGTGACCGGCCTCGTGATAGGCCGTCATCTTCTTCTCGTCCTCGGTCATGACCATGGAGCGCCGCTCGGAGCCCATCATCACCTTGTCCTTGGCCGCCTCGAACTCGGCGCTGGCCACGAGACGCTTGCCACGCCGCGCGGCCATCAGCGCCGCCTCGTTGACGAGATTGGCGAGATCGGCACCGGAGAAGCCGGGCGTACCACGCGCGATCGTGCGCGCATCGACGTCAGGCGCCAGTGGCACCTTAGCCATATGGACTTCGAGGATCTTGATGCGCCCCTCGATATCCGGGCGAGGCACGACGACCTGACGGTCGAAACGACCCGGACGCAGCAGAGCCGGATCTAGCACGTCAGGCCGGTTGGTCGCGGCGATGATGATGATGCCTTCGTTCGATTCAAAGCCATCCATCTCGACCAGCAGCTGGTTCAGCGTCTGCTCGCGCTCGTCATTGCCATTGCCCAGGCCCGCGCCACGATGGCGACCGACCGCGTCGATTTCGTCGATAAAGACGATGCAGGGTGCGTTCTTCTTGGCCTGCTCGAACATGTCGCGCACGCGGCTTGCGCCGACGCCCACAAACATTTCGACGAAGTCAGAGCCGGAAATGGTGAAGAACGGCACGCCCGCCTCGCCCGCGATCGCGCGCGCCAGCAGCGTTTTGCCGGTGCCCGGCGAGCCGACCAGCAGCGCGCCCTTGGGGATCTTGCCGCCCAGTCGCGCAAACTTGCTCGGGTCCTTGAGGAACTCGACGATCTCCTGAAGCTCCTCACGGGCTTCATCGATGCCGGCCACGTCGTCGAACGTCACCCGGCCCTGCTTCTCGGTGAGCAGCTTGGCCTTGGACTTGCCAAAGCCCATCGCGCCGCCGGCGCCGCCACCCTTCTGCATCTGGCGCAGAACGAAAAAGGCGATGCCGAGGATCAGGATGAACGGCAGCGACTGGTAGAGCAGGATCATCCAGAAGTTCGGCTGTTCTTCGGGCTGGCCGCTATATTTGACCTTATGCTCGTCCAGCAGCGCCGTGAGCTGCGGGTCCGGCACGGCGTAGGTGACGAAACGCTGATCGTTCTTGAGCACGCCACTGATCCGGTCCGGACCGATCGCCACTTCCTTCACCGCATCGGCGGAAACCCGATCGCGGAAATCGGAATAGGCAATCGCGGTGCCGTTGTTGCTCATGCCCTTGCTGTCGAACACCGTCACGAACATTAGCAGCGCAAGAAACACGCCCGCCAATATGAGGGCGCTCTTGATCCATGGATTGCCTTGCGGCTCTTTGTTATCGTTCATCAACCACTCGCTTTCGCGGTCCAAAATAGGACTTCCTGCCCGGAACACAATGCCCGGAACGGCTTTGGGCTCAGCACGACCTGCGCGGTGGTGCCCGCCGCATCGTCCATCGCGCCCCTCCGGTGACAAGGCAGTCTGCCAAGGTGACGGTCTTACCATCGAAAAGTTGAACAAGCGCTTGATCCAGCGATGGCCCGCGCGGTTTTTCTGCCTGCGGATTGAGATGGGCAACCATGCGCAAGATCAGGCGGCGAAGGAGCTCCGGCGGCAGGTCCGTTCGGGTGAGGTCGGCGCGATCCCCGGCCAGCACAAGGTGCTCGGCGGCGAGCCGGTCCAGCATCCACGCGATGGCGTCCTCCGCTTCGCCCAGCGCTTCCAGCGCGCGGTTCATGCCACTCGGGTCGATGAGATCGCAGCCAGCCAGCGCCTGCCGAACCCTTACGCGGTCGAACCGCTGGTTCTCGTTGCTCGGATCGTCGATGAACGGGACGTTTTCGCTCTGGCACCACGCGCGCAGATCAGCGCGGCGCTCATTGAGCAGCGGCCGCAGCAATGTCCCGCGCCGGGCCCGGATGGCTGACAGTCCCGCCACCCCTGCCCCGCGATTGAGCCGCAGGACCAGCGTTTCGAGCTGATCGTCCGCCTGATGCGCCGTCATCAGCCAGTCGAGGCCCCGCGCCTGCCGCCAATCCTCCAGCAACGCATAGCGCGCCGCGCGTGCCGCCGCCTGAAGATTGCCCTCAAGGGGCTGCGCGACCGTCAAAATCGCGTGGGCGACGCCCTCGTTCTCGCACCAGCGCGCGACCATGGCTGCTTCCGCTGCGGAATCGGCTCGTAATCGGTGATCAACCGTCGCCGCCTCGACGTGCCCGGGCCAGCAACGCGCTGCCAGCGAGACCAGCGCCATGCTGTCCGCCCCGCCCGAAACCGCGATGCCGATGCGCTCAGACGTTCGCAAGGCGCGCCCCAGCAGATGGTGAACCGCCTGGGGCAGACGCTGCGCGAGCGTGTCAGCCACTACATTTGGCGCGGGTCCGGCCCTTGGTCATCATGTCGCGGACACTGGCCGGCATGCTGGCGCCGAACACCTCGTTCAGCTCGTCATAGGCGAGGCACGCGTCCTTCAGCCGGTTGAGCTGAATGAGCGACTCACCGACCCAGGCGAGGCTCTCGGCCGCGCGGTCGCCAGCAGGGCGCTGCCGGTAGTTTTCGTAGAAGATCTTTGCCGCAGCCGCCGGCTTCTTGTCATCGAGAAACGCGCGGCCGAGCAGATTATGGGCACGGCTGGCGACCGGGTCCTTGCCATATTTGTCGACGGTCTGCTGCAGTTGCACCTGCGCTTCCGGGTAGAATTTCGCGGTCCAGAGGCGGAAGCCATAGGTGTAGCTATCCAGCGCGGCATTGCCGGTGCTGGGGCGCTCGATTGCCGCCACCGCCTCGGTGCGGGCCACGAGGGACGGTTGCGCGGCCGGACGCGGGGTCGCCGCCGGCGCAGCCTGGGCCGCGCGGTCGGGCAGCGGCGCGCTGGGCGGGCCAAAGGGACTAGCCGGATCGATCGCCGGAGCAGCCTGCGCGGCGCTCATCGTCTTGAAATTCTCTTCCAGCTGACGGAGCCGGTGCTCATTCTCCTCAACCTGTCCGGTGAGGCGAGCGAGTTGCGCCTCGACGGCGTTGATTCGCGCCGTCAGATCCGCAATCGGCGTCGTCGCGGGCGCACCGGCTGCGACACCGGGCGTCGGCGCAGGCGGCGTGACTTCGGGCGCCATGATCTGGCCCGCCCCGCCGGGGAACACCTTGCGCTGCACGGCCCGCATTTCCTGCTCGAGCCGATCGACGCGGCCTTCCACCGTGCGCTGGGCGCTTGCCGGGGCACTGAAGAGCAGCGGCAGGCCGGCGCCGGCAAGGAGCAGGGCGCGGACAATCCCGCCGCCGGTCCGTTTGCTGGTCATCTCGTGGGGGGAAAGCTCTGCTGCCATGGTGAAATTCCTGATATGTTCAAATCATGTTGGCCGGTGGCGGAGGCGCAATGAGCGCTGCCCCATCCGTTGGCGAGGCCCTGCCTGCTAGCATCAACCCGCCGGCGGTGCATCACCATTGCTGGTCTGCGATGCCGCCGGATCGGTGTCTGTGGGCTGAACGCGGCGTTCAAGCAAAGCCGCAGCCGTTAGCGGAACGTCCGATATCGTCCGCTCGGCAGTCCCAAGTGGCGGGATGGCCTGCCCGCCAACGGTCACCGCCAGCGCGTCCGGACGTCCGGTGAGGATCATCGGGTCCTGCGCCTCGGCCGGGACGGTGAAGCTCTTGTCCTTCTCCAGCGTCCCTTCGAAGAGACGCTTTCCGTCCGGCTGATAGATGCGCAGCCAAACCTCGTTCACCGCAGTCAGGACCACCGGGCCATTGGGACGCGCCTGCGCCGGGTTCTGCGCGGGCGCCGCCGATTTGTTGCGCGGGTCGGCGATGCGCGGCTCGGTTCGCTGTTCGATCGCAAGCTGGTCGTCGGTCGGCGGCGTGATGTACTGGGTCCGCCAAATCGCGTAACCGCCCGCAAACAACAGCGCGATGACGGCGGCGGCGATTACCAGATAGCGCGGTGGAACGCTGCTGGGATCGACCGGCTCCTCAATCTCATAAGGGTCCTGCTCGACGCCCATTTCCGCGATTTCTTCACGCACCTTGCTGACAAGGGCATGTTCGTCGATGCCGACCGCGCGGGCATAAGCGCGCGAGAAACCTGCGCAATAGGTCGTTCCGGGAAGGGCCTGATAGTCACCGGCTTCCAGCGCGGTGAGATGGCGCAGGGTAATCCGCGTGCGGTTCGCCACATCATCGAGCGACATGCCCGCAGCCTCACGTGCCTGCCGCATCTGCGCCGATGCACTCAGCCCGCTGCGCGCGACGGTCTCATTTTCGTTCGCATCTTCGCGCATTGAGGCCTTTTTCCGTCTATTTTCGGTCTTTTTGCCAGTTCCTTTGTTTCATCAGTCGCTATGCGGTGTCAACGCGCGAATTCGCTGGCGCGGCACCGCACAGGCTCTCAACCGAGATCGACGCCGTTATCGTCGGCCCACTGCGAGAGTGGCTCGCGAAGGTTGGCAACCCCGCCCTTCAGCAAATCGACCGTGACTTGCGACAAGGCCGTGAGATCCACCGAGCGTACCATCGCCTTGACCGGGCCGATCGAGGCCGGCGTGATGGAAAGGCGCCGAATGCCAAGGCCGAGCAGGGCCATGGCTTCCAGCGTCCGCCCGCCCATTTCGCCGCAGACCCCCACCGGCACCCCATGTTCGGAGCAGGTCCGCGTCACGCGGGCGAGGAAGCGAAGGATCGCGACGCTCAGCCAATCGTAACGCTCGGCCAGCTTGGGGTTGGCGCGGTCGGCAGCGAAGAGGAACTGGGTGAGATCGTTGGTGCCGATGGAGAGAAAGTCCAGGTCCGGCAGCACGAAGTCGAGCGCTTCAGCAAGCGCCGGCACTTCCAGCATCGCGCCATATTTGACGCTCTTCGGCAGCTTGCGGCCTCGCTTTGCGAGCCAGTCCTTCTGCTCGCGAAACAGCGTCATCGCTTGCGTCAGTTCCCAAGGTTCGGAGATCATCGGGAACATGACATGCAAGGTCCGTCCGGCTGCGGCCTCCAGCAATGCCCGGGCCTGCGCCTTCATCAGGCCGTCTCGCTCAAGGGCGAGGCGCACCGCGCGCCAGCCCATGGCGGGGTTTTCCTCATCGTCGGAATCGCTCTTGCGCAGATAAGGCAGCGCCTTGTCCCCGCCGATATCGACCGTGCGGAAAATGACCGGGCGGCTGCCCGCCGCGTCGAGTACTTCCTTGTAGAGCCGCTGCTGGCGCTCGCGCTGCGGCAGGGTGGCCGAGACGAGGAACTGGAACTCGGTGCGGAACAGGCCGATCCCATCGGCGCCCGTCACATCCAGCGCGGCGACATCGTCGCGCAGGCCGGCATTGACCATCAGCTCGATGCGCTGACCGTCCTTCGTTTCCGCCGGCAGATCGCGCTGCCCGGCATAGGCCGCGCGCCGCTTCTGCGTGAGCGCCAGGCCGCTCTCGAACGCCTCGTCCATCGGCTCGGAGGGGCGGATGTAAAGGCGGTTCTGATTGACATCGAGCAGCACCAGATCACCCTCGTTGATCAGCGCCCGGGTATTCTTGACCCGGCCCAGCACCGGCACGCCCATGGCCCGCGCCACGATCGTGACGTGCGCGGTCAGCGATCCTTCCTCCAGCACGACGCCCTTCAACCGCCGCCGGTCATATTCCAGCAGTTCCGCGGGCCCGAGATTACGAGCGATCAGGATCGTGTCCTGTCGCAGGCCAAGCTGTGCCGCCGTGCCGAGCTGCCCGGCCACGATCCGCAGCAGGCGATTGGAGAGATCCTCCAGATCGTGCATCCGGTCCTGCAGCAGCGGGTCATCGATCTGCCGCATCCGCATCCGGGTGCGTTGCTGCACCCGCTCGATTGCCGCCTCGGCCGTGAGGCCGGAGTCGATCGCTTCGTTGATCCGCCGCGACCAGCCTTCATCATAGGCGAACATCTTGTAGGTCTCGAGCACCTCCTTGTGCTCGCCGTCCATGCCGAACTCGGCCTGCCCGGCCATCCGCTCGATCTGCTCGCGCATCTTGGCGAACGCCGAGTAGACGCGCTGCCGCTCGACCTCGACATCCTCGGCGACGGTATGCTCGATGGTCACGCGCGGTTGGTGGAAGACCGCGTGGCCGCGCGCCATGCCCATCACGAGTTGCAAGCCCGAGAGGATGCTCGCGCCCGTTTCGAGCGGGCGATCTTCGCCGGGATTTTCATCGACCAGATTGGCGTTATTGATCAGCTCGGCGAGCACCATCGCCACCGTCTGCAGCGCCTCGATCTCGACTTCCTCATAGCCGCGCGGGTCAAGATGCTGGACGCACAATGCACCAATCGCATTTTCACGGCGGACGATCGGCACGCCGGCGAAGCTGTGAAAGCGCTCCTCGCCCGTTTCCGGCCGATAGGCAAAGTCTGGATGGCCGGAGGCTTCCTCGAGGTTGAGCGTTTCGACATTCTGGGCGATCGTGCCAACAAGTCCCTCGCCTGGCGCCAGGCGCGTGACGTGAACGGCCTCCTGCTTGAGGCCGCGCGTCGCGAACAGCTCCAGCATGCCATCGCGCAGCAGGTAGATCGAGCAAACCTCACTGGAAAGCTCCTGACCGACGATCTCGACGACCTTGTTGAGCTTCACCTGGGTTTGCGTGCGCGCCGCCATCACCTCATGGAGGCGAGAGAGAATTCTGCGCGCGGCCGTGGCCGCACTGCTCGATGGGGATTCCGGGCGCCGCGTTTGATCCATGCGTTCCTGCTATCAGAAACTGCCGCCGGGAACCAACCTCGTCTCGATCTTTCCGGGCGAGAAACCCGGCAAAGACGATGATGGAATGGTGAGCAGTAGAGGAAGAAAGCCAGTCGGAAAAGAAGGAGACGCGGCAGACACGCAAGCAGGCGTTGAAACGCGCAACAACGCGCCCCTTATGCACCTGTCGTTGGACCGGCCCTGCAGCACGGCGTCTCTCCCGATGTCTTGTTCTTTTCGACGCACCAGTCGGCGCGTTCGTACCGCTGTAACCGGAACGCCGTGATATCGCTACCCGTTAACCAATGAACGACAGGCTGTCTGCGAGAGCAGCGCCGCGATCAGCCGACCCGGCGGGTCAATGCTGCCCGCGCCTCTGCCATCAGGGTCGTGATGATCTCGGCGACGGGTTCTTCCTTCGTCACCATGCCCACGGACTGGCCGGCCATCAGCGAGCCATTTTCGATGTCGCCATCGATCACCGCCCGGCGCAGGGCACCGGCCCAATAATGCTCGATCTGCAGCTGCGCCTCACCCATATCGACCTTGCCGTCGTCGAGCAGTTGCGCGACTTCGCGCTGCTTGGCGGTGAAGGCGTCGGTTCCGGCGTTGCGCAGGGCGCGCACGGGGATCACGGGAAGCCGCGAATCGATTTGTACGCTGGCAATCGCATCGCGCGCCGAGGCCCGAAAGAACGCCTTCTTGAAATTGGCATGGGCGATGCTCTCGCTGGCGCAGGCAAAGCGGGTGCCGAGTTGCACGCCGGCCGCGCCCATGTCGAGATAAGCAGCGATCGCCTCGCCATGGCCGATGCCGCCGGCAACGAAGACCGGCAGCTCGCTTGCCATCATCGGGAGGATTTCCTGAGCCAGTACGCTGGTCGCCACCGGGCCGATATGGCCGCCCGCTTCCATGCCTTCGATGACCAGCGCATCGACGCCCGACCGGTGCAGCTTCTTGGCCAAGGACAAGGCTGGGGCGAAGCAGATCACCTTGGCGCCGCTCGCCTTGATCGCCTCGATGCTGCCCTTCGGCGGCAGGCCGCCGGCCAGCACGATATGCGTCACCGAATGGCGTGCGCAGACTGCGATCAAATCGAACAGCTGCGGGTGCATGGTGATGAGGTTCACGCCGAAGGGCTTGTCCGTCATCGCCTTGGTCGCCGCGATCTCGATATCGAGCAGCTCGGGCGTCATGGCGCCGCACGCGATCAGGCCGAAGCCGCCGGCATTGCTGACGGCTGACACGAGATGCCGCTCGGACACCCAGCTCATCGCGCCACAGATGATCGCGGTCTCGCTGCCGAGAAATGCGGTGCCGCGGGCCATGAGGGAAGAAAGACGGTCGGTCATCACGATACCCAATCTGACCCTTCCCAACGGGAAGCGACGGCAAAGAGGAGATCAGCGGCCGACCGGATGCCGGCACGCTGCCTCGGAGCCTCTCCCGAACGGAAGCGGCTCCAAATAGATCAAGCGGGCGCCTGCTCCGCATCGAGACCGTAGGCGGTGTGGAGCACGCGAACGGCCAGTTCGGTCTCGTCCTCGTCGATCAGTACCGAGACCTTGATCTCGCTGGTGGAGATCGCCTCGATATTGATGCCGCGCTCGGCCAGCGTCTTGAACATGGTCGCCGCAACACCGGCATGGCTGCGCATGCCAACACCCACGACGCTGATCTTGGCGACCTGATCGTCGGTGATGATGCGACGAAAGCCGATCTCGTTCTGCAGCTTCTCCAGAATGTCGACGCTGCGCGCGAGGTCGGTGCGGGGGACAGTGAAGGTCACGTCCGTCTCGGCATTGTCCTTGCTGTCATTCTGGATGATCATGTCGACATTGATGCTCGCATCGGCCAGCGGGCCGAAGATGCTGGCAACCGCACCGGGCTTGTCCGGCACGCGCGTGACGATGATCTTGGCTTCGTTCTTGTCATGAGCGATGCCGGTGATGAGCTGCCGTTCCATGTCGCTTTCCTCAATTTCTGCTTCGCTGACGATCATCGTGCCGGGTTCGGGATCGTCCCCTGGCGCGTCGAAGGAGGAGAGCACCTGCACGCGCACCTTCTCCTTCATCGCCAGCGCGACGGACCGCGTCTGCAGCACTTTCGAGCCGACACTGGCCAGCTCCAGCATTTCCTCATAGGTAACCTTGTCGAGCTTGCGGGCCCGGCTGACGATGCGCGGATCGGTCGTGTAGACGCCATCGACATCTGTATAGATATCGCACCGATCGGCCTGCACGGCGGCCGCGACCGCCACGGCGGAGGTATCAGACCCGCCACGACCCAGGGTCGAGACCCGGCCGCTCTCCATCTGCCCCTGAAAGCCCGGAATGACCGCGACCTGCCCGGCGGTCATCGCCGCCAGCAGGCCTTCGGTCTCGACCGTGTCGATCCGCGCCTTGCTATGTGCCTCGCTCGTGCGGATCGGCAACTGCCAGCCCAGCCAGCTGCGCGCATCGACGCCCAGCGCCTTGAGCGTCATCGCCAGCAACCCGGACGTCACCTGCTCGCCTGCCGCGACAACCACGTCATATTCGGCGGGGTCGTAAAGTGGGCTGGCTTCCTTGCAAAAGTTGACCAGACGATCGGTCTCGCCGGCCATCGCGGAAACGACGACGGCGACCTCGTTGCCCAAGCCAACCTCATGCTTCACCCGAAGCGCGACGTTGCGGATTCGCTCCATGCCGGCCATCGACGTGCCGCCAAATTTCATCACAATACGCGCCATGGACTTGCCGCGGACCTTTCTTGGACTATCAAGGGGGCATGAAATGCCGACGGATCGGTATTCACCGGCCTTCGAGCCGGCGCCCTATTAGTCAGCAGGATCGGCAATGGCAAGCGAACCGCACAGCAGCACCATCGACCCCAAAGAAGCCGCGCATTTCGGCGCGCACGCGGCCGATTGGTGGGACCCCAATGGCTCCAGCGCCATGCTCCATAAGCTGGGACCGGTGCGCCTTGGCTTCATCCGCGCCGCCATCGACGCGCACTGGGGTGGATCGGCCCAGGATCTGCGCCCGCTGGCCGGCAAGCGCGTTCTCGATGTCGGCTGCGGGGCCGGGCTCGTCGCCGAGCCGCTCGCCCGCATGGGCGGCGCCGTGACGGCAGTGGATGCGGCGCCGGAGAATATCGCCGTCGCCCGTGAACACGCCGCCGCAATGGGCCTGCCCATCGATTATCGCAATTGCGGGGTGGAGACGCTGGCCGATCCGCAATTCGACCTGATCACGGCGCTGGAAGTCATCGAACATGTCACCGATCCGGCGATGTTCCTCTCCGCCATCGCGCGGCTGCTCAAGCCGAATGGGCTGCTGATTATCTCGACGCCAAACCGGACGCCGCTCTCCAAGTTGATGGTGGTGACGCTGGCAGAGGGCTTCGGCCGCATCGCCAAGGGCACGCATGACGCAGCCCGCTTCATCACCCCGGAGGAAATGGAAGCGCTGCTGTCCGACCGTGGCCTGCACGTCATGACGACCAAGGGCCTGATGGCCGATCCGCGATATGGCTTCGTGCTCAGTGACAATCTGTCCGTGAACTACATCCTCTCTGCGGCGTTCTCATCGCACGACATCCCCCCATCTGCGAGCAAGCCAGCCTGATGACTGCTGCCCCGACGACAACTTCATCCCACGCCAATCCCCTCCGCGGTCTCGAACATGCCATGACATGGCTGGGCGAGAACTGGATCGAGGTGGCGATCGCCGTGGCCATCGGCATCGCCATCTATTTTGCGCTGGGGCTGCTCAAGCGGATCGTGCAGCGCCTGCTGCTCAGGGCGGCCCACAGCGCCCCGATCATGGGCGTCGCCGCCAGCACCGTCGGGAAAACCGGGCATCTGTTCATGATGCTCATCGCGGCGCGCCTCGTCGTCAATTATTTCCCGGTGCCGCCGGCATTGTTCAATGCGATCAACTTCCTGTTCATCGTGGTGACGGCCTGGCAGATCGCGGTCTGGGTGCGCCACATGGCGCTCGGCTTCATCCAGATGCGCTCGGACCCGGAGCTGGGCGGCAGCGAAGCCCTGGCCAACGCCAGCGGTCTTATCAAAGTCCTCCTCTCCATCGCGATCTTCGCCGTTGCGGCCATCGTCGTGCTGGACAATCTGGGCGTCAACGTCACCGGTCTTGTGGCCGGTCTCGGCATAGGCGGCATCGCCATTGGTCTTGCCGCCCAAGGCATTTTCTCGGACCTGTTTGCGTCCCTCTCGATCATTTTCGACAAGCCGTTCAAGGTCGGCGATGCGATCAATTTCGGTACGCAGACCGGCGTCGTGGAGCGCATTGGCCTCAAATCAACGCGCCTGCGCGTGGTGACGGGCGAACGCATGATCGTCTCCAATGCGCAATTGCTGAACAAGGAGATCACGAGCTACACCGGCCTCGATCGCCGCCGGGTCAAGTTCGCCATCGGCGTCATCTACCAGACCGCACCCGCTGAAGCGGCGAAGATTCCCGATCTGCTGCGAGAGATCGTCAACGCGCATGGCGGCGACTTCGTGCGCTCGGGCTTCATCGGCTTTGGGGCCAGCTCACTGGATTTCGAGCTGGAGTTCGATGTGCACTCGCATGATTGGGATGAGGTTTACATGATCCGCCACGCGATCGGCCTCGATATTCTCGGCCGCTTCAATGATCTGGGGCTGGAATTTGCCTATCCCACGCAGACCACATTTACCGCCGATCCGGCCGGCAAGATGATCATGCCCTACCCGGTCCTCCACGAACTGCCGGGCGCTCTGGCCCCGCGCAGTATCGGGAGCGCCGATCAGGCCACGTCGGAATAATAGCCGGCCCACACATGGTTCTGTTTGCGCTCGATCCGCATGAGCGCAAGCACGGCGACCATCATCGCGAGCAGCGCCAGCGCGGTGAACACCGGCCAGACCGATTCCGGCGAAACCGTCAGGCTGAGCACGGCGCTCGCCATCAGCAGCGGCACGAACAGAACCGTCGCGAGCGCGGCGCGCTTGCGAGCTTTCTTGCGCTTGGGTGCCGTGCGCCAGAACCAGAGGCACAGGCCGACGCCAATCGCCGCAGGGACGATCTGCAGCCAAGCAAAGGGCATGCGATAGAGGAAATAGGCCGACACGCCGACAGTCGCGAGTACCACCAATAATGCGAGAATTCGTGCTAGGCGCACGTACAGCCTCCTCCAATCGCGACCCGGTAATTGCCGGTCCTCGGCCTTTACGACCGCTTCAAAACCCTATTGTCGTTCAACTTCGTTGAGCATCCGTTATAATCGCCTCGCCCCATAAAGTTCCGGGCGAAAGATATCCGTTGGCGACTTTCATGGCGCCCTCGCGATCATGAGCTAGCAGCAAGGCGCCGTCGAGGTCCACCCAATCGGCGAACTGTGCAAGCAGAAAGGCAGGCGCAATGCCGAGCGAGCTTGCGAGCATGCAGCCGACCATGATGCGCTTCCCCGCTGCCCGCGCCGCATGCGCCATGGCGAGCGCCTCGGTGAGTCCTCCGGCCTTGTCGAGCTTGATATTGATTGCCTGATAGGCCCCGAGCCGCGCCAGATCAGCCAGCGACTGGCAACTCTCGTCCGCGCAGATCGGCACCGGCAGAGCCAGCCCGGCCAGCGCCGCATCAGCCTGTGCCGGCAAGGGCTGCTCGATCAATGCGACGCCCAGATCGGCCAATGCACGGGCTTGCGCCTGCACGTCCAGATCGGCCCAGCTCTCATTGGCATCCACGATCAGGTCGACATCCGGCGCACCTTGGCGCACCGCTTCGATGCGGGCCTGATCGCCGTCGCCGGTGAGCTTGCACTTGAGCAGCGTAAACCCCCGCGCCCGCGCGTCTGCGGCCGCCTGCGCCATCTTCTCCGGCGTATCGAGGCTGATCGTATAGGCCGTCCGGACCGGCTGGGGCGCCTTCAGTCCGGCCAGCGCCCAAACCGGCTTGCCGGTCCGCGCTGCCTCCAGATCCCACAGTGCGCAATCCAGCGCATTGCGTGCGGCGCCCGGTGGCATCAGGGTGCGCAACGTCTCGCGGTCCGGCACGCCGCCCTGCGCCTGCACGAGCGCCTCGATCGCCGCCGCACATCCTTCGGCCGTCTCACCATGATAATAGATCGGCGTGCCCTCGCCCCGCCCGGTGAACGTGCCATCCGTGACCAGGCACATGACCACATCCACAAACGTCTTGGCGCCACGGCTGATGGTGAAAGCGTCGCGCACGGCGAAGCGCTCGACCGCGACTTGCTGCAGGCCAATGTCGATCACTGCAAATCCGACCTCATGAAAAACGGGCGATCAGCCGCGCGGCAGATCATCGTGGCGGGCGATCCATGCCTCGACCACTGGCGCAATGCGGTTCCGCCATTTCGAGCCATTGAAGATGCCGTAGTGACCGACCGTCTCGGCGAGATAATATTGCTTCATCTCGTCCGGCAGGTTCGGGGAAATCTTGAGCGCCGCCCTCGTCTGGCCGATACCTGAAATATCGTCGTTCTCACCTTCGACCGCGAGTAGCGCGACATCGGTGATCGCCGCCGTGTCGATGCGGACGCCGCGATGCATGAACTCGCCCTTGGGCAGGCTGTGCTTCTTGAACACCTCATTGACGGTCTGCAGGTAGAATTCCGCAGTCATGTCGCAGACCGAGCGATATTCCTCGTAGAACTTCTTGGTCGCGTCCGCGCTCTCGTCATCTCCTTGAACGAGGTGGCGGAACATCTGCCAGTGGCTCATCAGGTGGTTGCCAAGGTTCATGGTCATGAAACCGGCCAACTGCATGAAGCCGGGATAGACCTTCCGCCCGGCGCCGGGATAATTGAATGGAACCGAGGTCACGACGTTCTGGCTGAACCAGCTCAGCGGCCGCTCCTGCGCCAGCTGATTGACGGCCGTCGGCCCCTCGCGGGTGTCGATCGGGCCGCCCATCATGGTCAATGTGCGCGGACGGCACGGATGCTTGGAGGCCGACATGAGGCTCGCGGCCGCCAGACAGGGCACCGACGGCTGGCAGACCGCCAGCATATGTGCGCCCGGTCCGATATGCTCGAGCCACCCGACGAGATAATCGACATAATCATCCAGATCGAACGTCCCGTCGGAGAGCGGCACATCGCGGGCATCGCGCCAGTCGGTGATGTAGACGTCATGCCCCGGCAGCATCCGGCCCACCGTGCCGCGCAGGAGCGTCGCGAAATGGCCGGACATCGGCGCGACGATCAGCAGCTTGGGGTGCCGGCCTTCCTGCCCTTCCCGCACGAAATGACGCAGCTGGCCGAAGACCTGGCGCGCCTCGATGACTTCGTGCACCGCTACGGTCTGCCCATCCACCTCGGTGGTCGGCAGATCGAAGGCGGGCTTGCCGCGCGGCGCGGCGGCATGCGCGAACACATCCAGCGCGGAGGCGAGCATCGGACCGCCACCGAAATAAGCAAAGGGATTTGCGGGATTTTGGAGCAGTTCTACGCTCGCGGTCGCCATGGCACTGGCGCTTGCCAGAAAGCTGCGCTGAATTTCATAGGCACTATAGAGCATGTGTTTCCTTACTCGGGGCCATCTGTCTAAACCAGCACATCCAACGCCCTGACGCCAGCGCCGATGCCGAGCTTAGAAGCATTAAATAGTGCCGACGCGTCTCCTTTGCCACACCAGAAGGCACAGCGCAGGTGCAAAAGCCCTCCCCTTGATTGCAAAGTTGGTCTAGGGCGCGACCATGGCTACCTCGGCGTCCACCCCAGACAATGACGATCGGCGCAAAGCGGGCGATCTTGGCAATCTGCGACTGATCTGGCGCGCCGCGCTCCGCTACCCCGGCCGCATAGCCGGCGCCGGCTTCGCCCTGGTTCTCGCCTCTGCAGCAACGCTTGCCATCCCCAGTGGTTTCAAGCTGGTCATTGATCGCGGTTTCGCCTCGGGACTGGACGGGGACATCAGCCGCTGGTTCCAGTATCTGCTGCTCATCGTGGTCATCCTGGCCTTTGCGACCGCCATGCGCTTCTACTTCGTCGCCTGGCTGGGCGAGCGCGTGGTGGCCGATCTGCGGATCGCCGCGCAAGCCAATCTGCTGCGGCAGGAGCCGGCCTTTTTCGAGCATAACCGCCCCTCCGAGATCGCCTCTCGCATGACGGCGGATACCGCCATCATCGAGCAGGTCGTCGGCTCGACGGTCTCGGTGGCGATGCGCAATCTGCTCACCGGTTTTGGCGGCATCGTCTATCTGTTCATGCTCGCGCCGCGCCTTACGGCGATGCTGCTGTTCGGCATTCCCATCGTGCTCGGGCCGATCATTCTGGTCGGTCGCCGCCTTCGCGCGCTCTCGCGCAACAGTCAGGATCGGCTGGCTGCGGTCGGCAGCATCACCAACGAAGTGCTGAGCGCCATGAAGATCGTCCAGGCCTTCGGTCAGGAAGAGCGCGAGGCCGGACGATTCCGGCGCGCGGTCGAGGACAGCTTCCGCACGGCCCGCCAACGCATCACGCTGCGGGCAGCCATGACCGCGACGATCATTCTGGTGATCTTCGGCTCCATCACGCTCATCATGTGGCAGGGCGCACTCGACGTCGCAGCGGGCCGGATGTCCGGCGGCAGCATCGCAGCCTTCGTGATGACGGGCGGCCTAGTCGCGGGTGCCTTCGGGGCGCTCACCGAGGTCTATGGCGATCTGCTGCGCGGGGCCGGCGCCGCCACCCGGCTGAGCGAACTGACCAGCGCCGTCTCCGAAATCCGCCAACCGGCCCGGCCGGTCGCCATCCCGCAGCCCGGTCAGGCGCGGTTGACGTTCGAGAACGTGGCCTTCCGCTATCCGACGCGGCCGGATTTGCCGGCCCTCATGGATTTCTCGCTGGATGTCGCACCGGGCGAGACCGTGGCGATCGTCGGCCCATCCGGCGCGGGCAAATCCACGCTCCTTCAGCTTGCAGAGCGGTTTTACGATCCGTCCCGCGGGAGGGTCCTCCTCAACGGCGTCGACCTGCGGCAGGCAGACCTGCTGAGCCTGCGCAGCATGATCGCGCTGGTACCGCAGGAAACCGTGATCTTCGCCGCCAGTGCGCGCGACAATCTGCGTTACGGACGCTGGGATGCCACCGACGAGCAGTTGATGGAGGCCGCGCGCGCAGCCAATGCCGACGGCTTTCTCAAGGCGCTGCCGCAGGGCTTGGACACCGAACTCGGCGAGAGCGGCGCCCGCCTCTCCGGCGGCCAGCGCCAACGCGTCGCGATCGCCCGCGCGCTTCTCAAGGACGCGCCGCTGCTGCTGCTCGATGAAGCGACCTCCGCGCTGGACGCGGAATCCGAAAGCCTGGTGCAGGATGCCCTCGCCCGGCTGATGAAGGATCGCACGACCATCGTCATCGCCCATCGCCTGGCGACCGTCCGCGCCGCCGACCGCATCGTCGTCCTCGATCAGGGCCGGATCGCGGACATCGGCACCCACGCGGACCTGATTGCCCGCGGTGGCCTCTATGCGCGGCTCGCATCGCTGCAGTTCGACGAACCGGCCTGATCGCCAGGGGATTGGCGGAGGTGGGCGCGGCGGTCAGCTGTTGATGATGCGGCGGTAGCTCTTAGCTGCTTAGCTCGCGAATGTTTGGCCCGGCTGCCGCTTGCCCAAATGAGCGACGCTCACATAAGTCGGCTGCGTCGGTGTTCAGGATCTCACATGGGAGCACCGAGACCGGCAACGCGCCCATGCACTTCCAGATCCTAAGAACGCGTGCAGAATGGCATCGAGGTATCGACCAAGTCTTTAGCAGGTTCGCGAGCCACGCCCCGTCGACCTCGGAAGCGAGGTCCCTTTCGGTGCTGCCTGTCGTGTGCAGTAAACCGGCAATGGGTCTGCAGCGCGGCACGGAACTGACCGAGCGTGTCCCACGATCCCGGCGAGCAAGCCTCAGTGCGCCCTCTTGCCCTTTGCCGGCGAAGCGCATCATGTCGAGCGCGCGCGCTTGATTGGCCCGAGGTCGTCAGTCCATGCTCGCCCCACGCAGAATATGGTCGAAAATCGCCGGATGCATCGGTGTCTCGAACTCGCACCCCGCTTCATGGTCGCACACCCAGGTGACGAACGCCTTGCGTCCTTCAAAGCCGGCAAACATCACCCACACTTCCATACCGACCTGAAGCTTCACGTAGCTCATCAAGCGGAAGCCCGTGAGCGACATGTCCGAAATCCGGCTCTTGAACCAGCTCTCGCCCTTGCGGCGCACACGGACGCCAATCAACACCGACTGTCGCGCTGACGAACGAGCGGACGGCTCATTCATTCTGTCTGGAACTGCGCCCATATCGACCTGCCTGCCTGGAATATCGCACGATACGACAGGGAAGCTTACCATCGTCCTAATCATAGGAGTTCCGCCCGGCCCCGCAGATGAGGGCCCGAAAACGTACATGGGCCTCGACGAACGACCACCTGCCTATCTTGATCGCTCAAAATCAGCAGCGCCGAGTTCAGTGTCAGAGCGACGGCTAATTCCAGAACGGTGTCACCGGCGCCATCGAAGGCCTAAAACCGTTATGCTGATCTGACGTGTGTGCTTCCGCCACTGGCGCTTGCTGGCCTCACCAGACCAACAACAGTGTTCGCACGCGGTGCGCAGGATCAAGGTCTTGAAGGCCGACTACCCCACGCCCACGCGGGGGGCGAAGCCCCTCCGAGGCCCATCACCATGCCCGGCACGTTACCCCCGGAAGTCCAACAAAAAAGGGGGCCGAAGCCCCCTTTTCCAAACACATCCAGATCCGCGACGAAGCGCGTTTCCGCTATGATCAGAACACGCCGCCGTAGCGGTCGTTGCCGACGAAGCCGAGCTTGGTCACGCCAGCGCGCTTGATGATGGCGAGCACCTCATCAACCACCACATAACGAGCCGACTGGTCAGGCTCGAACTGCAGCTCAGGCTCCGGGGCCATACGGCTGGTCTGATCGAGATACTGGCGCAGCGTCACCCGGTCGACCGGGGCGCCATTCCAGTAGATCGTGCCTGCCGGATCGATGGTCAGACGATTCTTGACCGGGTCGATCGTGTTCTGCGGCGCGTCTGCATTCTGCGGAAGGTCGATCTTCACCGCGTGGGTCTGGATCGGGATCGTGATAATGAACATGATGAGGAGCACGAGCATGACGTCGATCAACGGCGTCGTGTTCATTTCCATCATCGGCTCGCCGTCGTCGCGGCCACCACTCATTGCCATGGGACTGGTCTCCTAAACTTGGGCGTCAGAGGCGACGGACGGAAATCGAAGCCGGGTCGGGCTCGGAAATGAAGCCAACCTTCGGATAACCAGCGCGCTGCATCGTGAAGATCGTGCCGCCGATGCACCGGTACGGCGTATCGATGTCTGCACGGATGTGCGCTTCGGGCAGATCGTCGGGGTTCATGTTCTCCACGCCACCGGCCTTCTCGATATCCGCTTCCAGCTTCTTGACAGCGCGGTTGAGAAGATCGCCGGCCGTGACCTTGGTCACGTTCCAGTACACTTCGCACTGCCCATCCACTGCGCGAACCGTAAGGCTCACATTTTCCGGCTTCGTGGTCGTTGGCTCGAAGGCGATCTTCGGCAGCTTCACGTCCACTGTCTGGATCACCACCGGAATTGCGATGAGGAAGATGATGAGAAGCACCAGCATGACGTCCACGAGAGGCGTCGTGTTGATGTCCGACATCGGGGTGTCATCACCACCACCCCCAGAGCTAATTGCCATCGATCAAAATCCTAACTCTTGGCTTTGGAAGCACGCACGTCCTTGCGGAGGCTTGATGTGGCGACCGCTCGAGGATCGCCACACCTGCTTCATTTGATAGCTCAGGCCTTGGCGGCAGCCGGCTTGGCAGCGGGCGCGGCCGGGGCAGCAACCACGGTCGGACGGACCGCACCGTTGGACACCATGTAGCCAAGCAGGTCGTTGTTGAAGCCGCTCAGGTCCTCAGCAATCGACTTGTTACGACGCTGCAGCCAGTTGTAGGCAAGCACCGCCGGAACGGCCACGGCCAGACCCAGCGCGGTCATGATCAGAGCTTCACCGACCGGGCCGGCAACGGCGTCGATCGAGGCCTGACCGGACGCACCGATCTTGATGAGCGCGCGGTAAATACCGATAACCGTACCGAACAGACCGATGAACGGCGCGGTCGCACCGACGGTCGCGAGGAACGCGAGGCCACCGCCGAGCTTGGAGTTGATGGCAGCTTCCGAACGCGCGAGCGAAGCGTGCATCCAGTCATGTGCCTCGACCGGATCGGTCAGCTTGGCATGCTGTTCCTGCGCCATGATGCCGTCGTCGACCAGCTGCTTGTAGGCGCTGTTCTTCTCGAGCTTGGCCGAACCCTCCTTGAGGGTCGCCGAACGCCAGAACGTCGTACGGACCTTCTTGGCCTGGCCGATCACCTTCTGCTGCTCGATGAGCTTCGAGAACAGAATGAAGAACGAGAACACGGACATGCCGCAAAGAATGATGAAAACGGTCCAGGCGATCACGCCGCCCTGCTCGAGGGCTTCCATGAGACCGTAAGGGTTATCGGCCGGCGCAGCGGCTGCGGACAAATAAATCAACATTCGTGTATTCCTCTCAAACCAGTCGGTGAATGGGCCGTCCCTCGCCCCGGTTCGGGACGGCCGAAATCAGGATTAACGTTCAAGCTTCCAGACGACGCGACGCGAGCTGCTGGACCTGATCGGGTTGCCGGCTTGATCGAGCGCGGGAGAATAACGTCCCCGGCGAACGATCAGGCTGCAAGCGGTTTCGTCGAGATCCCGACGGCCGCTCGACGCGGTCACTCGGCAATTCTCCACCCGACCCTGCTCATTGATCTCCCATGCGATCGTCACGGAACCCTCGGCTTCGTCACGACGGGCGCCTGCAGGATAGTCGTCAGACGTAATCCAGCTCGCAGGGTTACCCCTGGCGCCAGCGGCCTTGCTGACCACCGGCGCAGGCGGCGGCGGCGGTGCAGGCGGAGCCGGCGGAGGCGGCGTGGGAGGCGGCGGCGGCGCCAGAACCGGAGCCGTGCTCGGCAGCGAAATCATCGGCGGCGGCGCTGTGGGCGGCGGCGGCGGTGGCGGCGGCATGTCTGGCGGAGGCGGAGGCGGTGGCGGCGGCTCCTCCTCTGGCGGCGGCGGCTCCTCTGCCACGTCGATGACGTTCAGCTGTTCTGCAGCCTGCTTGACATACTTGATGCCAAGCCCCGTCACAAACGCATAACCGAGGATCGCGTGAATGATTGCCACGATGATAAGAGAAACCGTCCTACCGGACGATTGTGACTGGTCAGCATAGGCCATTCAGCAATGACACTCCCTAGCTCGATACAGCGCTGACAATCAGACCACGAATCGACGAAATGCCGTAAAGCACGACGTCTTCCGTGCGATACTGATCGCTCGGGCTCCTAAATTCCGAGGCATGTCCTATCGTGGCAAAACGTGTGAAGCAAACGCTTTGTTGACGGTGGTCACCTCTGCTTAACCCCCTATGTTAGAGGCTGAGGAAGGCCTATCAGGAGAATTGCGTATGACCGACACAATCCGACGCCCAAAGGCCCGGTTCAAACTGGTGGCAATCGGTTGCAGCGCCCTGTTGACAGCCGCTTTCCCCTTTATTTGCACTTCCGCTACGGCACAGGTGGCAGAATCGCCAGAGCCTGCAAGCTTGAGTTACGCGCGGATGGCCGAACTGGTATCGTCATCCCCCACGGTGGCGCGCATTACCGTGCGTTCTATCGTCGCCCTCAAGCGTGAGCGCGCGCCCGATCTGCCGGAAACGCGGAGCCGTTTTTACGTCCAGGCTGAAACGCTCGGCTTGATTCGCAGTGATGGCGTGATGTCCAAGCGAATCTCTTTCCTCGTGGACGGGTCGGCGGAAAATGCTCGACGCCCCAACCTCAAGAACAAGATTTTTCTCGCTTTCGGCAAAGTCGGCCAGCAGGTGAGCGAGTTCCAGTTGAGCGCGAGCACGGCGCTCGTGCCCTGGACCCCCGCCAACGAGGCGCTGGCGCGAAAGGTCATCGAAGATCTTTACGCGCCGGGGGCACCTGGTCCGATCACCGCCATTACCTCCGCCTTCCATGTGCCAGGCGCGATTGTGGGCGAAGGGGAGACCCAGATCTTCCTCGGCACGGCGGACGGCTCGCCGATTTCGCTGTCGGTGATCCGCAGACCGCAGGAGCAACCGCATTTCAGCGTGTCGCTGGGCGAGGTTGTGGATGATTCGGCGAAGCTCCCCGAGCGGGACACCTTGCTGTGGTATCGCCTCGCGTGCAGCTTGCCCGATCAGCTTCCGGCCCTGGCCCTCACCGAACTGGCGCGCAACGATGCGGAAGCCGCCAGTCGCGATTACAACGCATTCCGGGCCGCGCTCGGACCATGTGACCGCACCCAAACGCCGGTCATTTAGGCAGAGGGCTCTTTCCTGAACGGGATTACCCGCTATGAGCGGCGGCGGACCTCCATGCGACCGCCGCTCAAACATTTTTTGCAGGACATGATCATGACCGACGCCTCTTCCCGCCCCCTTCGCCTCGCCATCGTCGGCCTGGGAACCGTGGGCGCCGGTGTCATTCGCCTGCTGGAGACCAACCGGGATCTGATCGCCCGGCGTGCAGGCCGCCCGATCGAGGTGGTCGCCATTTCCGCGCGGGACCGCAGCAAGGATCGCGGGCTCGATCTCTCCGCCTATGAATGGGTCGACGACATGGCGACCCTTGCGCAGCGCGAGGACATCGATACGGTCGTCGAGCTGATCGGCGGCGCGGATGGCCCGGCCCTGACGCTGGCCCGCCAATGCCTGAGCCAGGGCAAGCCTTTCGTCACCGCCAACAAGGCGATGATCGCTCATCATGGTCTCGATTTGGCACATGAAGCCGAGCGGAGCGGCGTTGCGCTGAAATATGAAGCGGCCGTCGCGGGCGGCGTGCCAGTCATCAAGGGCCTGCGCGAGGGCGCCGCTGCCAATCGCATCATGCGGGTCTATGGCATCCTCAACGGCACCTGCAATTACATCCTCTCCACCATGGAGCAGCATGGCAGCCCGTTCGACCAGGTGCTGGAGGACGCGCAGGCCAAAGGCTATGCCGAGGCCGACCCCACCTTCGACATTGACGGTATCGACGCCGCGCACAAGCTCTCGATTCTCGCCAGCCTCGCCTTCGGCACGGAGATCGATTTCGGCTCGGTGGACATCACTGGCATCCGCAATGTCATGGCTGCCGACATCCGCGAGGCGGCATCGCTCGGCTTCAAGATCAGGCTGGTCGGCATGGCAGAGTGCGAGGCGGACGGCAGCGAGAATGTCGGCCTCTTCCAGCGCGTCCACCCCATGCTGGTGCCGCTCGATCACCCGCTTTCCCATGTCGATGGCGCGCTGAACGCGGTTGTGGCGGAGGGCAATTTCGTCGGCCGCCTGTTCTTCCAGGGCGCCGGCGCTGGTGAAGGCCCCACCGCTTCGGCCGTGGTCGCAGACGTTATCGACGTGGCGCGCGATGAATATGGTCCTGCCTTCGCCATGCCGGCCGAATGGCTGCAGCGCCAGGTCAAGGCCGATGCCGGCCAGCGCACCGGCCGTGCGTATTTGCGCTTCCAGGTCCAGGACCGCCCCGGCGTTCTGGCGGAAATCACGGCGGCGATGCGGGATTCGGGCGTGTCGATCGAAAGCGTGATCCAGCGGGCCGCCACCGCGGACGAGGGCGTTCTCGTCGCCATCGTCACGCACCCAGGCGCCCTCTCCGCCATCGACGATCTGCTGCGCAGGCTCGGCGGATCGGACAGTCTACTGGGCGCACCGATGCTGATGCACATCCTCGACTGACAGTCGCGACCCCGCGCTTAGAGGCCGGGATGCGATATGCGCCCGGCCGCACCGGTAAGACGCTGGCTCATTATCGACATTGCAACAATCCTCGCCTATCGCGTCCCATCAATTCAGCAAAGGATGCCGCAGGATGGGGAAGTCGAATACCGTCGAAGCCAGTTCCGTACTCGATCGGGTACTTGTTCTTGAGATGGTGCGCGTCACCGAGGCCGCCGCGATCGCCGCGTCAAAGCTCGTGGGGCGCGGCGACGAGAAGGCCGCTGACGCTGCTGCTGTCGAAGCTATGCGCAAGGCCTTCGATGGCCTGTACATGGATGGCACGGTGGTGATCGGCGAAGGTGAGCGCGACGAAGCCCCCATGCTGTACATCGGCGAGAAGGTCGGCGGCGCGCCGGGCCGTGGCCCCAAGATCGACATCGCGCTCGATCCGCTGGAAGGCACGACCATCACCGCCAAGGCCGGCCCCAATGCGCTTGCGGTTCTCGCTGCGGCCGAGGAAGGCAATCTGCTCAACGCGCCGGACGTCTACATGGAGAAGCTGGCGGTTGGCCCCGGCTATCCGCCGGACATCATCGACATGCGCAAGAGCGCCACGGAGAATGTCGAGGCGGTCGCCAAGGCCAAGGGTGTGAAGCCCTCCGAGATCATCGTGTGCGTGCTGGATCGCCCGCGCCATGAGAAACTGATTGCCGAACTGCGCGGTATCGGCTGCGGCGTGGTGCTGATCGGCGACGGCGACGTGGCCGGCGTGATCGCGACGACGGACCCGGACACCACCATCGACATGTACATGGGCTCTGGCGGCGCGCCTGAAGGCGTGCTCGCCTGTGCGGCCCTGCGCTGCGTCGGTGGCCAGTTCAACGGCAAGCTCCTGTTCCGCAACGAGGACGAGAAGGCCCGCGCCCGTAAGTGGGGCATCACCGACCTCGACCGCATCTACAAGCTGGAAGACCTCGCCAAGGGGGACTGCATCTTCGCTGCAACCGGCGTCACCGATGGTTCGCTGCTCGAGGGCGTCAAGCTCCTGCGCGGCGGCAAAATGACCACGAACAGCGTCGTGATGCGGGCCTCGTCCGGCACGGTCCGCTGGGTCAAGGGCGAGCATCGCGCCCGCGACTGACGTACCGAGTATTCAGAGATTGAACCGCCCGCCTGCGTTCGCGCATGGCGGGCGTTTTGGTATCTGACGCCAGTTCGCTCTACTTCTTGAGACGATATCCGGTCTTGAACATCCAGGCGATCACCGCGAGGCAGATGACCAACATCGCGCTGACGAACGCCACGGAGACGCCCATCGCGACATCGCCCTTCCCGAAGAAGGTCCAACGGAACCCGCTGATCAGATAGACCACCGGATTGAACATGGTGATCGTCCGCCAGGGCTCGGGCAGCATATGGATTGAATAGAACGCGCCGCCCAGAAAGGTCATCGGCATGACGACGATGAGCGGGATGACCTGCAACTGCTCGAAACTCTGCGCCCAGATGCCCAGGATGAACCCGAACAGGCAGAAGCTGATCGCGATCACCATCATGAACAGGATCATGGCGAGTGGGTGCGCGATCGGCAGATCGACGAACAAATGCGCGGTCGCGAGAATCACCAGGCCGATGATCATCGACTTCGTCGCTGCAGCACCCACATAGGCGATGATCGTCTCCAGCGCGGAAATGGGCGCAGAGAGCAACTCGTAGATCGTGCCGCTATATTTGGGCATGTAGATGCCGAAGCTGGCGTTGAAGATGCTCTCCGTGAACATCGACAGCATGATGAGGCCCGGCACGATGAAGGCGCCATAGGGAATTCCGTCGACCTCCGTCATCCGCGAGCCGATGGCGCTGCCGAACACCACGAAATAGAGCGTGGTGGTCAACGCCGGGACGACCAGCCCCGTCATCAGCGTGCGCTGGAAGCGGTGCAGCTCGAACAGATAAATCGCGCGGATCGCATGGATGTTGATGCCGCTCATGCCGCCTGCTCCGACCGGGTCGCGGGCTTGTGGACAAGATCCACGAAAATGTCCTCCAGCGAGCTTTCCTTGGTGTTGAGGTCCTTGTAGCCGATGCCAAGGGCGCTCAGCTGGCCAAGGAGCGCGGAGATGCCGGTGCGCTCGGCCTGGCTATCGAACACATATTCAAGCTCTGCGCCTTCGCTCTCCAGCGTCACACGCCAGTCAGACAGGGCAGCAGGCACCGCCGACATCGGCTCGTTGAGCGTGATCCGCAGCGTCTTCTTGCCCAGCTTCTTCATCAGCCGCGCCTTGTCTTCCACCAGAATCAGCTCGCCGCCGGTGATGACGCCCACGCGATCGGCCATGTCCTCGGCTTCCTCGATATAATGGGTCGTGAGGATGATCGTCGCGCCATTGTCCCGCAGCTGGCGAACCAGTGCCCACATGTCGCGGCGCAGTTCCACGTCGACGCCGGCAGTGGGCTCATCCAGAAACAGCAAGCGCGGCTCATGGGCGAGCGCCTTGGCGATCATCACTCGCCGCTTCATGCCGCCGGAAAGCTCCTGCAGCTTGGAGTGGCGCTTGTCCCACAGCGTCAGGTCGCGCAGCACCTTCTCGATATAGGCATCGTCGCGCGGCTTGCCGAACAGGCCGCGGCTGAACCGCACCGTATCGATCACGCGCTCGAACTGATCGGTCGAGAGTTCCTGCGGCACCAGACCAATGGTGGCGCGCGTCTGGCGATAATCCCGTACGATATCGTGCCCGCCGACATGCACCGTCCCGCCACTGGCGCGCACGATGCCGCAGATGATGGATATGAGCGTCGTCTTGCCAGCGCCATTCGGCCCGAGAAGCGCGAATATCTCGCCCTCCTCCACATCGAGATCGACGCTGCCGAGTGCTTTGTGACCGCTGGCGTACTGCTTGGTGACGCCACGGAGCGAGAGGATAGCCGTCATGATAGCGCAGCTACTCCATCGGTCAGGACTTGCAAAGAGCGGCGTGCGGATAAACGGTTCAGCTCGAAAGACGCCGTTCGCAAAATGACCCACTTCGGACGATTTCTCCGTTCGTCCTGAGTAGCTGCTGTGCCTGTCGAAGCGGCGTATCGAAGGATTCGATGCTTCGATACGGCTCCTCGGCACGCGCCTGCGGCGCACCTCAGACCCTACCCAGCACGCGGCGAAGACTAACCCGCCCCTATCACGACGCTCCTATCCTTTCCCCCATAAGCTCGGCTAAGGTGGCGCCATGCGCTTTGCTCTGGATATCGATCGCTCGCTCACCGGCCGTGCCTGGCGTTGGCGCGGGCCTGAGCCGTGCGGCAGCGGCGGCAATCTCGTGGACGATCTGCTGCGCGCGCGGGGGTGCACGCATGACAGCCTGGAGCGCGAACGGGCGCCGACCATCCGCAGCTTCCTGCCCGATCCGTCCATCTTCCAGGATATGGACCGCGCCGCCGAGCGGCTCGCCGCGGCCGTCATAGACCGGGAATCGGTGACTATCTTTGGCGACTACGACGTGGACGGCGCGACGAGCGCGGCCCTGCTCGTCCGGCTGCTGCGCGAGCTCGGGCTTGATGCCGGCGTTTACATCCCCGACCGACTGATGGAGGGCTATGGCCCATCTGGAGAGGCGCTGGTGGCACTGGCACGCAGCGGTGCCAGCCTTGTCGTCACGGTCGATTGCGGCGCCCAGGCCTTTGCCGCGCTGGAGGCCGCGCGCGCCGTGGGATTGGATGTCATCGTCGTCGATCACCACAAATGCGCCGCCTCGCTCCCCCCTGCCCTCGCGCTGGTCAACCCTAATCGGCTCGATGAGGCCGACGAGGCCGCCGGCCATGGCCATCTCGCCGCGGTTGGCGTCGCCTTCCTGCTCGGTGCCGCGCTGGTCCGCACCTTGCGCGCGCGGGGCTGGTTCGCCGCCCGCCCGGAACCGCGCTTGCTGGACCTGCTCGATCTGGTCGCGCTGGGCACCGTCGCAGATGTGGCGCCCATTCGGGGCCTCAACCGCGCCTTTGTCGCCCAAGGGCTCAAGACGATGGCGCGGCGCGGCAATATCGGCCTCAACGCCCTGCTTTCCGCGAGCCGGCTGGAGCGTGCTCCGCAATGCTCGGACCTGGGCTTTGCCTTGGGACCGCGCATCAATGCCGGCGGGCGTGTGGGCCGCTCGGATCTGGGCGTGCGCCTGCTCACCACCACCGACCTCGATGAAGCCGCCATGCTCGCCGCAGAGCTTGACCACCTCAATCAGGAGCGGCGTGCGATCGAGGCGACCGTGCAGGAGGAAGCCGAGGCCCTTCTCGCAGAGCTGGGCGAGCGCTCCGTCGCCGTGATCGCCGGCGATCTGTGGCATCCGGGCGTAATCGGCATCGTGGCCGGGCGCCTGAAGGAAAAGATCACCCGCCCGGCCATCGTCATCGCCATTGACGAGGACGGCATCGGCAAGGGCTCGGGACGCTCCATTACCGGTGTCGATCTGGGCGCGGCCATTCTGGCCGCCAAGGACCACGGGCTGCTCATGGCAGGCGGCGGGCATGCCATGGCGGCTGGGCTTACCGTTCGCCGCGAGCATGTGACCGCGCTGGCGGAGTTTCTGGAGGAGCGGCTGCGCGAGGATGTCGCCCGCGCCGCCACCGCCCGCGCCCTCCTCATCGACCTGCTGGTCGCGCCGGCCGGACTGACGCCGGCGCTGATCCAGTCGATGGAACAGGCCGGCCCCTTCGGCAATGGCTGGCCCGCGCCCCGCGTTGCGCTGGGTCCGGTGCGCGTCGTGCGCGCGGATATCGTCGGGACAAGCCATGTGCGCGCCATCGTGGCGGGCGAGGATGGCCGTTCGCTCAAGGCCATGGCCTTCCGCCAGGCAGAGACCGAGCTGGGGCAGATGCTGCTCTCCTCCCGCCCCGGCACGCGCTTCTGGCTCGCCGGCCGCGCCAAGATCGATGATTGGGGTCCACGCCCCGCCGCCGAGCTGCATATCGAGGATCTTGCCATCGCCTGAGCAAATGGCCTTGACCGCGCCAGACCATCCCCGTAAAGGCGCCCTCTCACGGCAGCGATACACATCGCTCGCTCAGTGGCCCCTTCGTCTAGCGGTCAGGACGCGGCCCTCTCACGGCTGAAACACGGGTTCGATTCCCGTAGGGGTCACCATCCTTCCCGGCTGGGCAGGCTTGGAAAAGCCCTTCATCTCCCAAAACAGATTCTTGACCTGCGATCATCCCTTCGGTGATCGGATACGCGCATGTATGGCTCGCGACCGCGAAATTTCGCGCGATCCCAGAGGGCAGGCTACAAGGGAAAAGTCACAGCGCCCAAACCCCTTCCCGAGCGCGGGAAGAGCGAAATGATCGCTATTTGGGGTGTCAGAAAAATGGTGCCCAGAAGAGGACTCGAACCTCCACGACCTTGCGATCGCCAGCACCTGAAGCTGGTGCGTCTACCAATTCCGCCATCTGGGCACGGGGTAGGACCGGCGCTTTAGGGGGGCTGTTCGGGGGTGTCAACAGCCTCGAACAGATAAGATGGGATTGATGCAAAATATTGTGTCGGGGTCAGCCAGAGAGGCCGCGGAAGGCCAGAACGACGATCCAGACAGCCGCGAAAATCGCGATCCAGATGAGGATCATCTTCACCAGATGGTGGAGCGGGAGGCGGCGCAGGGCCAGGCTGCTGCCGACGAGGACGAAGGCCAGGACGAACCAGAGGCTGTGCGCAATCATATCGGCCATGGCCAACTCTCCTGCTGAAACGGACGCCCGCGAAGGGAGATCAGATCAGGGCGGTCAGACCATCGTAGCCGGGCTCGACGCCTTCGGGAAGCATGGTGCGCAGACGTGCATAGTCCATGCTGTTATCCATGTGGGTGAGGATGGCACGGCCGGGACGTATCCGCGCGATCGCCTCCAGCGTCAGAGCCAGATGGGCGTGGGTCGGGTGCGGCCGCTCGCGCAGCGCATCGATGACGAGACAATCCACGCCCGCATAGAGCGAGACCATCGCATCAGTCATCTCATGAAAATCCGTGGCATAGGCCAGCGACCGACCCCCGCACGAGAATCGGAAGCCGCTTGAGGAGATGAAGCCATGGGGCTGATCGACATGGGTGACCGCGACGTCACCCACCGTCACCCCCTGGTCGGGCAAATCATGGCCCGCGATGGTCGCGCGATAGCCCTCTCGCCCGTCGAACGCATAATCGAAACGGCTGCGCAACGCCGCCATGGTCGCCTTGTGACCATAGCCGGGCACAGGGGTGCCGCGATGATGCATGATCTGGCGCAGATCATCGATGCCGTGGCAGTGATCGGCATGGTCGTGGGTCCAGAAGACGGCATCCAGATGCACGACATCGGCCGACAGCATCTGCGCGCGGAAATCCGGGGAGGTATCGACCAGCAACCGCGTGGTCGCGCTCTCGACAAGGATCGAGACGCGGGTGCGGCGATTGCGCGGCTCGGCGGGATCGCACTGCCCCCAATCATTGCCGATGCGCGGAACCCCCGAGGAGGTGCCGCTCCCCAACATGACCAGCTTGAGCGTCATGGCGTCACGCGACCGGCGCGGCGCGGGAGAAAAGGGTGAAGAAGTTGCGCGTCGTTGCCTGCGTCAGCGCCTCCAGAGGCTCGCCACGGAGATCGGCCAGGAAGCGCGCGGTATCGGCGACGAACGCTGGCTCGCAGGGCCGTCCGCGGTGCGGCACCGGCGCGAGGAAGGGCGAATCCGTCTCCACGAGCAAGCGGTCGGCCGGGATGCGCGCCGCCGTCTGCTGCAACGCCTTGGCGTTCTTGAAGGTCACAATACCGGAAATGCTAATGAACAGGCCGAGATCCAGCGCGATATCGGCAAAGGCATCGCTGGCGGTGAAACAGTGGATCACCCCGGTGAACGCGCCCTGCCCCATTTCGTCCCGCAGAATAGCGGCGGTGTCCGCCTCGGCATCCCGGGTGTGGATGATGATCGGCAGACCGGTCTCGCGCGCGGCGGCGATATGGGCGCGAAAGCTCGTCTGCTGCTGGGCGCGATCGCTATGGTCGTAATAATAATCTAGCCCGGTCTCGCCGATACCGACGACACGGGGATTGGCCGCAGCGGCCACAAGCTTGGCGGTATCGACATGGGCATGGCTGTCCGCCTCATGCGGATGAATGCCGACGCTCGCCCAGACGTCCGCCTCGCGCTCGGCCAGTCCGATAATCGCGGCCCACTCCCGCTCGCGGGTGGAGATGTTGAGCATCGTGCCCACCCCCGCCGCACGCGCACGGGCGAGGACGGCGGGCTGATCCTCCACCAGCCCCTCATAATTGAGGTGACAATGGCTATCGACGAGCATCAGGCTTCCGCTGCGGGGGTTCAAGGCGGGGGAAGAGCGGCTGCTGCGGGCCGACGACATGGCCGCTCGCGCGCAGCGGCGTGTACCAGTCCGTGCCGATGGCGCTGAAGGTGCGCGCATCCTGGGGCAGCCCCATGCGGTCGAGCAGTTCCTCTGCGCTGCGCGGGATGACCGGCAGTGCCGAGACGGCCAGGGTGGCAATACAGACGTAGAGCGTCGCCAGCACGGCCTCCATACGGGCTGGATCGGTCTTGCGGAGCGCCCAAGGGGCCTGCGCGTCGACATAGGCATTGCAGGCATAGGCCGCGCGCAGCCAGGCCTGGATCGCCTCATGCGGGGCGAAGCGCTCGAATGCACCGGGAACATCCTGCATGGCAATCTGCCGCACCTGCGCCAGCAAGGCCTCGTCATCGGCATTGGGTGCCGGTGTGGGCACACGGCCTTCCATATTCTTGGCAATGAAGCTCAGCACGCGCTGGGCGAGATTACCGAAGGCGTTTCCAAGCTCGGTATTCGATTTATGAACAATGGCTTCCGCGCTATAGCTGCCATCATTGCCGAAGCCGACCTCGGCCAGCAGGAAGTAGCGGAGAGGATCGACGCCGTAGGCCTCGGCCAGCTCGACCGGATCGGCAACATTACCCAGCGACTTGGACATCTTCTCGCCGCGGTTGAGCAGGAAGCCGTGGCCGAACACCGTTTTCGGCAAAGGCAATTTCGCGCTCATCAGGAAGGCCGGCCAGTAGACCGTGTGGAAGCGTACGATATCCTTGCCGATGATGTGGACGATATCGCCCCCTTCCGCCCAGTAGCGCGCCATGCGTTCTGGATCAGAGGGATAGCCGCAACCTGTGAGATAGTTTGTGAGCGCATCCACCCACACATACATGACGTGATCCGGCGAGCCGGGGACCTTCACGCCCCAATCGAAGCTGGTGCGAGAGACGGACAAATCGCGCAGCCCGCCCTCCACGAAACGGAGAATTTCGTTGCGGCGGCTCTCGGGCTGAATGAAGTCCGGCTGATCGAGATACAGCGCGAGCAGGCGGTCCTGATAGGCCGAGAGGCGGAAGAACCAGCTTTCCTCCACGGTCCACTCCACCGGCGTGCCCTGCGGAGAGAGCTTTTCCCCGCCACCGCTGACACTTAGCTCGCTTTCATCATAATAGGCCTCATCGCGGACCGAGTACCAACCTTCATAGCGATCGAGATACAGGTCGCCATTGTCGACCATCGCCTGCCAAATGGCCTGGCTTGCGACATGATGGGCAGGCTCACTAGTGCGAATGAAGCGATCATAGCTGATGTTCAGAAGATCATCCATCTCCCTGAAATAGCCTGACATCTCATCGGCCAGGACGACGGGCTCAACGCCGCGCGCACGGGCGGCCTGCGCCATTTTGAGGCCATGCTCGTCGGTGCCTGTCTGGAAGAACACGTCCCGCCCCATCATCCGGGCCGCGCGGGCGAAGGCGTCCGTCGCGATTGCTTCATAGGCATGGCCGATATGCGGGCGGCCATTGGGGTAACTGATCGCCGTGGTAATGGTGAAGGGTTTGGGCATGATGTCCTGCTGGATAAGGGCCGTCTGAGGCGCGGCTTTCGCTTGCGGCTTCTCTAGCCGGGTACAGGGAGGATGCCTAGACTCCTCTCCGACCTCCCAGCACAGCGCCGCGCGGAAAGCCGTGACCTATAGCAGCGAGCGGATCTGATCCACGCACAACACCGCAAATAACAGCGAAGCCAGCCCCAGCATCAGGTTCGACCACCAGCCCGAGCGCCATTGCGCTGGCACGGCTTTCGAATTCAGCAGCCACATGAGCGTGACGGCGAGGAAGGGCATGAAGAAGGCGCCGAACGCGCCATAAGCGATGATGAGCGCAAAAGGCTGGCCCAGAAACAGCAGGAGCATGGGCGGGAAGGTGAGCCAGAGGACATAGAAGCGGAAGGCCGGCGTCCGGTCCAGCGTCGCCGCGATGGCCGGATCATGCACGGCAGTCTCCCCCGCTCGCTCCGCCCGGATACTGCGGACGAAGTCCGCGAACAGCAGCGACACGCCTTGCCAGACGCCGAGCACCGACGAAAAGGTCGTCGCCGCGAACCCGATGAGGAACAAGGTCGCCACGGTGCGCCCGAAGCGCGCTTCCAGCACCGCCCCCAGATCGAGCAGGCCCCGATCACCGCCGGAAAGCGCGATCTGCGCGGTGTAGAGCAGTTCGGCACCGACGATGAGCATGGCTATCACGAAGACCCCTGTCGCGACATAGGCCACGCGATTGTCGAACCGCATCATCGGGATCCAGGCTGGGGAGCGCCAACCCTTTGCGTTGACCCAATAGCCATAGGCCGCGAGCGTGATCGTGCCGCCGACGCCGCCGATGAGCCCCAAGGTGTAAATGGCCGAGCCCTCCGGCAGCGTGGGCGCGAGGCCGACCAGTGCTGCGTCGAGATCCGGCATGACGAGGATCGCAAGCCCGACAACGACGACGAACATGACGCCGATCAGCAGCTTCATCACGGCCTCGAACGCCGCATAGCGATTGAACAGGACGAACAGCGCGCCGGCGAGGCCCGAGGCCATGCCCCACGCCCAGAACGGCAATAACCCCGGGAACATCGCGGCGAGCGGCAGCGCCGTCGCGCTCATCGCCGTGCCGCCATACACAAAGCCCCAGATCAGGATGTAGATGCCGAAATACCAGCTCGTCCAATGGCCAAGCGAGCGCCAGCCCTGCAGCATCGTCGATCCGGTGGCGAGATGATAGCGCCCGGTCGCCTCGGCCAGCGCGATCTTGATGATGCAGCCGATGACGGCGGCCCAGAGCAACGCATAGCCAAAACGCGCGCCGGCAACGAGCGTGGCGACAAGATCGCCCGCGCCCACGCCGGTCGCGGCCACGACGATGCCGGGGCCGAGCCGTTTCCAGCGCTCCAGTCCGACGGGCGGGGTTTCGTCTATCGGTGTGGAAGGCAAGTCGCGCGCATCTCGGTTTTGCCTGTGCTCGCTCGCCATCCTGTCAGTCCCCCACACTTGCCGTCCGCGAGGGGTATAGCGCGATTTTGGCGGTGTGGTGATTTTCCTGCGGAGCGAGCCGATGATGTACGCTTGGATGCGCTCCTGCGAAGGCAGGAGCCTAGGGCGGCTAGGCTCGTCGGTTTGGCCCTGGGCTCCTGCCTTCGCAGGAGCACCCTATTCAGAAAGGCCAGCGAGCGCCTATCGCACCGCGCGCGCCACGGTCTCGCACAGGGTGTAGACCAGCGCGCCGGGTTCGAGCTGCAGCGGGGTGACAGCGCCGGCGCCGAGGCGCTGGGCTTCTTCATAGGCGGCGATGCCGGGACCGAGGCTGGACGCGGGCGCACCCCGCAGACGGCGGGCAATGTAGCGCGGCACAAGATCGACAAAGGCTTCGAGGCGTGGGCGCGCCGCGACACCCGAGAGCGCGCTCATCAGGCCGGCGCGGGCGCCTTCCCCACCGCGTCCACCCTGCGCGATGGCATCGAGCGCGCGCTCCAGCCCGGGCAGATCCAGATCGCGATTGGCGATCGCCTGCCCCGGCGATCCCTCGGCACTGGCCGCCAGCGCGGCGCGCTCAGGCTCTGGCACCTCCGGCAGCGCGGTCGCCAGCGCCTGTGCCATGCTCGCATCATCCAGCGGTGCGAAGCGCATCACCCGGCAGCGCGAGCGGATGGTGGGCAGCAAGCGACCGGGCCGATGCGCCACGAGCAGGAAGATCGCACCCGTCGGCGGCTCTTCCAGGCTCTTGAGCAGGGCGTTGGCCGCGCCCGCCTCCAGATCATCCGCGCTGTCGATCAGCACGACACGCCGGCTGCCCATGGAGGGCGCGCTGTGCAGCAGCCGCGAGAGGCTGCGCACCTGATCGACGGTGATGTTGCGGGCGAGTGCGCCGCTGTCAGTCTTGCTGTCACGCTCAAGTCGTTCGAGCCGCATGAAATCGGGATGGGCGCCGCCATCGAACAGGCGCATAGCCGAGTCTGTGGGGTCCGGCGCAAGCCGATCCGACGGGACGGGACGCCCCGCCCCGCTCACCAGCAGCCGCCGGGCGAAATCATAGGCGATCCCGGCCTTGCCCAGGCCTCGCGGGCCGGCGAAGATCCAGCCATGATGCAGACGCGTCGTCGCGCTCGCCTCGATCAGCGTCGCGATCTGCTCGTCATGGCCGAGCCAGCGCGTCATCGCAGCCAGTCGGCGAGCGCGGCCAGCAGCCGGTCGCGCACCGTCTCCATCGATCCGCTGGCATCAATGTCCCGGAAACGCGCAGGTTCAGCGGCTGCGAACCGACGGAAGGACTCGGCCACATCGCGATGAAACTCAGCATCGCGCCCGCCGATCCGGTCCGCCGCCCCGGCATCCCGCGCGCCGGCCCGTTCGCTGCTCTCATCGAGCGGCAGGGCAAGCAGCAGGGTCCGATCCGGCAACAGCCCGCCCGAGCCGATGCGGTGGAGGGTCAGAATGTCGTCGTCGCTCAGCACGCCGCCCACGCCCTGATAGGCACGGCTGCTGTCCAGAAAACGGTCGCAGATCACCCATTTGCCGGCCTCCACGGCCGGCAGAATGGTGCGCTCGGCATGATCGGCCCGGGCCGCAGCGAACAGCAGCGCCTCGGCGCGCACGCTCCAGCGATCCGCCGCACCGGAGAGCAGCAACCCGCGAATGGCCTCGGCGCCCTCGCTGCCACCGGGCTCGCGGGTCAGCACTGTCTCGATGCCGCGCGCCTCAAGCGCCTCTGCGAGCAGACGGGCCTGCGTGGACTTGCCGACGCCCTCGCCGCCTTCCAGCGTGATGAAGCGGCCGCGCGTCATGTCGGTACTCAGCTAAAGAAGGAGAGGAAGCCGTTCCACAGGCGAGCGAAGAAGCCGCCTTCGGCGACAGCTTCCTTGGCTACAAGCGGCAAGGTCTGCGTAGTCCCGTCACCGGCATCCACCACGAGCTGCGCGATCTCCTGCCCCTGCGCGATCGGCGCCTTGATCGGGCCGCGATAGACGACACGCGCCTTGATCTCGCCATTCGCCGCCGCAATCGGCACGGTCGCGACGAGATCGCGCGGCGTCACCAGATCGACCGAGCGGGCCCAGCCGCCCTGGACCTGCGCCTGCCCCAGGGTAACGCCCTTCTTGGCCAGCGGTTTGGACCGCCAGGCCTTGAAGCCCCAATCCATGAAGCGCACCGATTCCTCGACGCGGCCATTGAAGCTGGTGAGGCCCGCGACGACCATCACGAGACGGCGGCCATTCTGCTGGGCCGAGCCGGTGAAGCCGTAGCCCGCCTCCTCGGTATGGCCGGTCTTGAGGCCATCCGCGCCATCCACACGCCCGAGAATCGGGTTGCGATTGGCCTGGCTGATCTCCGATCCGCCCATGGTCTGGCCCCAGGTGAAGGATTTGACCGTGTAGAACTGCTTGTAGAGGTCCGGCGTCTCTTCCAGCGTGTTGCGGGCCAGCGTCGCGAGATCGCGCGCGGTGGTGTAGGTGCGGCCTTCGTCGGGCCAACCGGTGGTGTTCGCAAAATGGCTGTTGGTCATGCCCAGCCGCTTGGCTTCGGCATTCATGAGATCGGTGAACGCCTCTTCCGAGCCAGCAATGCCCTCGGCCAGCACCACGCAGGCATCATTGCCCGAGAGCGTGACGATGCCGTGCAGCAGGTTCTCGACAGAGACCTCCTCGTTGACGGAGAGGAACATGGTCGAGCCCTGGCTGTGCCACTTGCGCCAGGTTTCCGGACGGACGGTGAACTTCTGGTCGAGCCGCAGCTTGCCCTGCTTGATGAGATTGAACGCCACATGCGCAGTCATCATCTTGGCCATGGAGGCCGGCGGCATCCGCCGGTCCGCATCCTTGTCGAACAGCACCCGGCCGGACGACAGATCGACCATATAGGCCACGGAGGCCTCGGAGGTGTAGCTTGGCGTGTTCGCCTGCGCGGCGGACAGGAAGAGCGGCAGGACGAGGGCAATCGGCAGAAGTGCGCGCATGGGAAAATCCGGTCGTTGACAGGTCATCGCGCGCCCTGCGGGCATCGCGGCTTCGCTCCGTCCTTAGCCATCCGCCATGGCTCTGCCTAGCCCCGGATCAGGGCCGCACCGCATCAGCCAGTAGGCCGACGGACAGCGCGTAGAAGTTCGAGCAGTTGTAGTCGAGGATCACGCGGTAATTGCCAGTGAGCAGATAGGCTGTCTTGCCCGGGCCATCCGGCTCGATCAGCGTCGCCTGAATGCTGCCATCCGGCCAGGAGCCGCCCTCCGGCACGATCCCGAGCGCCTGCCACTCGCGCATCGAGAGCCAGCGACTGTGACGACCGAACACGCGCGGGCAGCGCGTCGGATTGAGCGTGCTGGTGATCCGCCCGCGGTCGAACCCGGTCGGCAGCCGCACCGCGACGCCCCATGGCTCACCCTTGCGCCAGCCGGCACGCTGGAAATAATTGGCGATGGAGGCCAGCGCATCGGGCTCGCTCGACCAGATGTTGGGCGTCCCGTCACCATCGGCATCCACCGCATCGCGCAGATAGACGCTGGGCAGGAACTGCGGATAGCCAAACGCGCCAGCATAGCTGCCGACCAGCCGCTCACGCGGAACGCCGCGTTGCATCATCGACATCACAGCCAGTAGTTCCGGCTCGAACAGCGCACGCCGGCGCCCTTCATAAGCCAGCGTCGCCAGCGAGCGGAGCAGGTCGAAATCGCCGCTGATCGTGCCGTAATTCGTCTCATGGCCGTAAATCGCGACCATGATCTCCTCCGGTACGCCCGTATCGCGCTCGATCGCCACCAGCAGCGCGCGATTGGCATTATAGACCGCGCGGCCGCGGGCAATCTTCCGCGCATCGATATGGCGCTGGCGATAGGGCTCGAAATCGGGGATCGGGGCATTGTCGGCTGTCGGCAGATTACCGCGATCCAGCGCCGCGACGCGCGGATTGAAGCTCAGCCCGGCAATTGCACGGTCGAATGTCGCATCGCTCACGCCCTGCGCCCGCGCCTTGCCCCGCAGGCTCTCCAGATAGCCCGTAAACCCGGCCGCCGTCTGCCCATCCACCGGATCGTTCGACGATGGCAGCGCCTGCGCATTTGCAGGAACCTGCGCCGCGAGGGAAAGACCAAGAGCGAGACCGCATAGCGGCAGGAGCCGGCGGCGAAGCGAATGCGTTGTCATCGATGCATATTGGCAGAGTTGACGCAGGGCGCGCAAGGCAAGCCTCCGCAATTGGGCGCATCGCCCCTGCGACGAACCGCCCGCGCTACAATCCTCGGTTCGCGCGGGCTTCCTTTGCCGAACAGTTTCGACTAGGGCGCGGGACAACGGACAGGTGGCCGAGTGGTTTAAGGCAGCGGTCTTGAAAACCGCCGTGGGTGGAAGCTCACCGTGGGTTCGAATCCCACCCTGTCCGCCAAATCTTCTCACGCGGGCTTTCTCTTCCGGTCGCTAGTCTTTGGCGGCAATGGATCTTGCGCCACCCCGATTCCCCACATGTCCAAAAGTTCATGCAGGCGCCATGCTCCGGTTCGGTGCGCGGGGCCATAAGGGGCTTGCGATCCACGAAGGGTCGCTTGTTGAAGGAGATACCCTCATGAACCGTCGCCTGATCATTGCCGGCCTGGCATCCCTCGCAGCCATCGCCACGCCGGTTGTCGCGTCGGCCAAGACGGCACCGGCGAAGGAGAGCCATCACAAGGTGGCCAAGCCCGCCAAGCCCGCCAAGAGCACGACGACTGCATCGCTCGCTGCCCCGGCCAAGAGCACGACCGACAAGAAGTGACCCCCGTCACCGGAGCCATGCCGTCCCTCCCCTTGCCCGCATGGCTCCGGTCGACCGCTTCATCGAACAGGCATGATCCTGTCGGCAGCGGAAGCAGACCGAAGGCCGCTCAGCCTCCCACGCCGATGAGAATTTCAACCGCGAACAGACCATGGCGGCGGGTGAAACGGACCTGACCGCCATGCATGCGCGCCACGGCCGCGACCAGCGATAATCCAAGGCCTGCCCCGGCCTGCCCCCGCGCGGCATCCAGCCGACCGAAGCGCCGCAGGGCCTCTGCTTCCCGATCCGGCGCGATGCCCGACCCTTCATCGGCAAGACCGATCAGCACGTCTGCGCCCTCGCGATCCAGATACAGCGTCATCGCACCCGCGCCGTATTTGAGCGCATTGTCGAGGAGGTTGGCCAGCGCCTGACCCAGCAACTCCCGATGGACGCTGGCCTCGACCGGCCGCTCGATTGCGATGGAAAGGCTGCGGCCTTGCTCCTCGACTAGCGGCGCGTACAAGTCTTCCAGATCGGCGAGCATCTCGCCCAGCAGCGTGGGCCGGAAGCGCTCGCGCCCGATGCCCGCTTCTGCGCGGCTGATCTCCAGCGCGGTGGTGAGCATGGCGAGCAACTGGTCCGCCTCGCGGCTGATGCCCTCGATGGTCGCGCGCATCGCGGCCGGATCGTCCGTCTCCAGCGCCCGGTCGATTCGTGCGCGCAGGCGGGTCAATGGCGAGCGCAGATCGTGCGCCATGCTATCGGTGACCGTGCGCAGTTCGCCGATCAGGCTGCCGATCCTGTCCAGCATCCCATTGATCGCCTCCCCCAACCGGTCGAAGCTGTCCCCGGAACCGTGCAGCGGCACGCGCTGCTCGATATCACCCGCGCTGACGCCCTCTGCCGTCGCGGCGATGTGTCCGATCCGCCGATCGATGATCTGCACCACGAACCAGGCGCCGGCGAGCGCGAGCGGCAAAGCGAGCGCCAGCGCGGTCAGCAGGGCCTCGTGGACGGTCTGGCGGATTTGATCGCTGGCCTCGGCGCGGCGGCCGACGAGCAAGCGGCGCCCATCGCCCAGCCGCGCGGCGGTGATGCCGAAGGGGGCAGGCTCTGCATCTCCCAGCCGATAAAGCTCGGCGCGCGTCCAGCCCGCCTCGGCCGTGACATTGGGCGGCCAGTCCGAGAGGTTTCCCGCCACTTTGCGCCCGTTGCGATCCACGAGCAGAATGAGGGCATCGTCATCTTCCGCCGTTCGCTCGGCGATCGCCCGGTTCAGCGCCTGCGCACCTTCGTCCCGGCCGATCATCAGCAGGCTGTCGCGATCCTCAACGGCGATGCTGCGGTCGGCCGCCGCGAGGTCGGCGCGCACGAACTGCGTGACCGAGGCCAGCAATGCCGCGCCGAAGACCAGCTCCAGCAGCAATATCCAGCCCATGAAGCGGACATGCGACGAGCGCAGCCAGCGTAGGCCCGCCCCGGATGCGACAACCGGTCGACTCATTCGCCCAGCCGGTAGCCCGCGCCGCGCACGGTGTGAATCAGGGGGGCATCGCCCTCGACATCGATCTTCCGGCGCAAGCGGCTGACATGCACGTCGATGACGTTGGTGCCGGGGTCGAAATGATAATCCCACACGCCTTCGAGCAACATCGTGCGGGTGACGACCTGCCCTGCGTAGCGCATCAGATATTCGAGCAGCCGGAATTCGCGCGGCTGCAGCTCGATGCGTCGGCCGCCGCGCTGTACCGTGCGCTTGAGCAGGTCCATGTGGAGATCGCTGCAGGCAAGGGTCGTCTCCACGGATGTACCATGGCCGCGCTTGCGCATCAGCAGTTCCAGCCGGGCGAGCAGTTCGGCAAAGGCGAAGGGTTTGACGAGATAATCGTCGGCTCCGGCCGTCAGCCCTGTCACGCGGTCGTCGACGGAGCCGAGCGCAGTAAGCAGGATCACTGGTGTTTCGATTCCGGCAGCACGCAGCGCACCCAGCACGGCCATGCCATCCATGCCCGGCAGCATCCGGTCGAGAATGATCGCGTCATAGCCGCCATCGGTCGCCATGAAGAGGCCGTCGCGCCCATCCGCGCTGTGATCGCCGACATGGCCATGCTCGGCCAGCCCCTTCAGGATGAACTCGGCCGTCGCACGATCATCTTCGACCAGGAGTATTTTTCTGCCCATTCCAACGTCCCTGCCGCCATCAACTGCCGCATCGCCGAGCGCGGGCCTCATATCGCACGGCGCCGTGCGCCAGCGATAGCGGAATGTCGCAATGGGCGGGATCGTCGATCATGTGCCGCGCCACGCCGAGCCTTCGCACTGCATGCCCATCCACAGCGCGCAATTGATCGCCCACCGCAATCGGCCCGCCCCCTGCCTGCCCGTCCCGCAGGCTGGTCACAACGATCCGGCCAGCCTTGTCCTTGCCCAGCGTGAACCCGGCATGCGTAGCGTGGCGAGGCGCGGCCACGGACGGTGGCACGAGATGGGAGGACAGCAAGGGCGGCGCGCCCGCCAGCGGAACGAGAAAGAAGTAGAGGAGGCGGTTCGAGAGGCCCATGACATCCCGCCTAGACCATCGCGAATGGCGGGCGGCTGACCGCCACATGACATGAAGTTCATGAAGCGGCCACCGCGTTGACCGGCTGTCGCTGCCAGAGGATAACCCTCGGACGATCATGGACATGAGAGCAGCATGACGAGGCGCGGAGGACGGATGCGGAAGACGGCAATCACGCTCGCGGCCCTCATGGCTCTGGTACTCATGGCATTCGACTGGCTGGGCTATCTGGGCAGCGACCCGTTCACGGTCTCACGGCCCGCCGGCTACCAGCCGCGCGCCGGTACGCCCGTGGCGATCATCTTTTCCGGCGACATGGGCTTTCGCGTCGGCATGGGCCCCAAGATTGCAGAGCGCCTTGAGGCGGCTGGCACCCCGGTAGTGGGCGTCAACAGCCTGACCTATTATCGCCAGACCCGCACCCCATCCGAGGCTGCTGCGCTCATCATCCAGGCGCTGGCGCAGGCGCGCGCCGTGAACCCGCAGGGGCGCGTGGTGCTGATCGGCCAGTCCTTTGGCGCGGATATGCTCCATGTCGGCCTCGCCAACCTGCCGGAGGCGCAGCGCCGCGATATCGCGCTGGCCGCGCTCTTCGTGCCCGGCGCGACGGTCGAGTATCGTGCATCGCCGAGCGAGGTGCTGAGCTTCTGGGAGACCGAGCATGATGCCCTGCCTACCGCGCGCACGCTCAGCTGGCTCCCCTTGCTCTGCGTCTACGGCAAGGAAGAACCGCACAGCCTCTGTCCGCGCCTGCACCTGCCTAATTTGCGCAGTCAGGGTCTGCCCGGTGGGCATCAGCTGAACTGGGATGTCGAGGCGGTCACGGGACTATTGTTCGACGCGATGACCTCGGTCGGGATCCATCCTCATGGGTAAGCTGCTCGCGACAGGCCTTGCCGCCATGATCGGCGCCTTCACGCCAGCCCATGCCGAGAATGCCATTGCCGGGCATTGGATCAATCCGCGCGGCACGGTGGTCGTCACCACGGGCGATTGCGGTGGCGGCCTGTGCGGCTGGGTGAGCTGGGCGAACGCGACTGCCCTTGCCGATGCCGCCGACGCCGGGGTCTCCAGGCTGATCGGGACCAAACTCCTGCAGGATTATCATGCCAAGTCACCGGGGCATTGGGCGGGCCGCGTTTATGTGCCGGACCTTGGCCGCACCTTCTCGTCCACCATCGAGCAGCTCGACCGGGATCGGGTGAAGATTTCCGGTTGCCTGATCGGCGGCTGGCTGTGCAAAAGCCAGATCTGGGTCCGCCAGGTTCAGGCCGATTAGCGCCCGATGGCCTCCGGGGGGCAGATGAAGACCATGACTCAGCGCCATCGCACAATCCTGACCATTGGCGTTGCCTTGCTGTTGGCCGTGCTCGGCTTCGTGGCGCTCAGCCACTTGCTGCGCGAGGTCCATCTGCGCGACGTGCGGGCGGCATTCCACGCCTTGCCTCCCCTCGCCTTTCTGGCTGCCGCGCTCCTCACCGCGTGCAGCTATGCCGCGCTGACGTTGTATGATGTGATGGCTCTGCGCACCATTGGGCGCCCGCTGCCTTACCGCACCGCCGCGATCGCCTCGTTCACCAGCTACACGCTGAGCCATAATCTCGGCCTCTCGCTGCTGACCGGCGGGTCGGCGCGATATCGGGTGTACAGCGCCGCTGGGCTCGGCGCCGGGGATATTGCCCGCGTGATCCTGATCGCCAGCCTCACCTTCTGGAGCGGTGTGTTCGTGCTCTCCGGTGCCATGCTCGCCTGGCGGCCCGAAGCGCTGGCTTTTGACGGGATGGTCATCCCGCCTGGCGTGCTGCGTGCGATCGGGTTCGCCTTGCTGCTGGCGACAGTTGCGGTCCTCTTCTGGTCCGGAAGACAGGGGCGGACGTTGCACGTCCGTCGCTGGTCGCTCCCGTTGCCGCCGGCGAAGCAGATCATCGCGCTCATTGGGATCAGCGCGCTCGATCTTGCAGCGGCCAGCGCGGCCTTGTTCGTGCTCATTCCTGGCATCGAGATCAGCGCCTGGCCGGCCTTCTTCATCGGCTATACCCTGGCAATCGTCGCCGTGCTCATCACCCATGTCCCGGGCGGGATTGGCGTGTTCGAGGCGATCATGCTGATTGCCTTGCCGAATGTGGACCGGCCGGAGCTGGTCGCCGCCCTGCTGGCCTATCGCCTCATCTACTATGTCGCCCCGCTGATTGTGGCGGCCATTCTGATCGTGGTGCAGGAGGGCGCGCGCTGGCATAAGCCCATCGGACGAACGCTGCGCGGCGCTCAGGTCGTCGCCTCCGGCATGGCGCCACTGATGATCTCCGCGCTGGTGTTTTTCGGCGGCACGGTGCTGCTGATCTCCGGATCGCTGCCGACCATCCCCTGGCGCGCCAACACCGTGTCCGACATTGTGCCGCTGCCGTTCGTGGAGCTTTCCCACATGGGCGGGAGCCTGATCGGCGCGGCTCTACTGGTGCTCTCCGCCGGCCTTTACCGTCGCCTCGACGGGGCCTTCTGGCTCACGCGGCTCCTGCTGCTCGCTGGTGCGGTCTTCTCGATCGTTAAGGGCCTGGATTATGAGGAAGCGGGCGTCATGCTGCTCATCGCGGCCGCGCTGCAATGGTCCAAGCCCGCGTTCTACCGGCGCACACGCCTGCTGGCGGAGGCCTTCTCGCCCGGCTGGCTGGCGACGATTGCGGTGGTGGTGGGCCTGTCGATTTGGATCGGGCTGTTCGCTTACCGCCATGTGGATTATCAGAACGATCTGTGGTGGCGCTTTGCCGAACGCGCCGATGCCGCGCGGTTCCTGCGCGCCAGTCTTGCCGTCGCGGTGTTGCTCGTGGGCGTCGGCCTAGCCCGACTGTTCGAGCCGGCCCGGGCCGAACGCGCCGGAGAAGCTGGGGTAGATGAGCCGTCCCCCGCCGCTCTCGCGCTGGCGGATCGGACCGACGCAAATCTTGCCTTCTCCGGAGACAAGCGCTTCCTCCACTCGCAAAGCGGCCGCGCCTTTTTGATGTATCAGATCAAGGGAGCGAGCTGGATCGTGATGGGCGATCCCGTCGGCGCCGAAGACGAATGGTCCGATTTGCTCTGGGACCTGCGCGAAAAGGCGGACGCGGCCCAGGGGCGCCTGCTGCTCTACCAGATCAGCCCTGTGGCCCTGCCCATGGCCATTGAGCTGGGCCTGCGCATCACCAAATATGGCGAGGAAGCCCATGTCGACCTCGCGACCTTCTCGCTCGATGGCCCCAGCGCCAAATCGCTGCGCCATGCGGAGCGCCGGGCGACGCGCGAGGGCGCAACGTTCGAGGTGATTCCTGCAACCGACGTGCCCGCCCACATGAGCGAACTCGAACGCGTCTCCGATTTCTGGCTCAAGGCCAAGGGCCAGCGCGAGAAAGGCTTTAGTGTCGGTCGTTTCGATCGTGCCTATCTGGCAAGGTTCGATTGCGCCGTCGTGCGCAGTCAGGGGCAGATTGTCGCCTTCGCCAACATCTGGCCGACACAGACCCGCTCGGAACTCTCCATCGACCTCATGCGCCATGACGACGCCGCACCTTATGGCACCATGGACTTTCTGTTCATCCGCTTGATGCAATGGGGGCAGCAGCAGGGCTACCGCTGGTTCAACATCGGCATGGCGCCGCTCTCCGGGCTGGAAGCGCGCCGCCTCGCGCCTTTGTGGTCAAAGCTCGGGGCGTTTCTCTATCAGCATGGCAATGCCTTTTACGGCTTTGAGGGGCTGCGCGCCTATAAGGAGAAATTCTCGCCCGAATGGGAGCCGCGCTACATCGCCGGGCCTCAGGGCATCTCGCTCGCCCGCGCACTGATCGACCTGCAGAGCCTCATCGGCGGCAGCCCCCAGACCTGATCCATTGTCAGCGCTTCAGGGGCGCTTGCGAGCGAGGATGATCTGCGCCAGCAACGCCGCATTGCTATCGAAATGATGACCCCCCGGCACGACATATTGCTGGGCCAGCCCCTGCGGGATCTTGCCGCAGGCGCTCTCGTCTTCTTCCTGCCCGCGCACGCATTGGACCGCCAGGCCGCGCAGCCGGGTAATCGCCGGAATGGTCGGCAGCCCGCCGCTATCGCCCACGTCCAGCCAGCTGCTGAGGTGAAACTGGAAATCCGCCGTGCTGCTCAAGCCCAGGAGGGACACGCGCTCGATCTTGCTGCGGATGGCCGGCGGTAGAGCATCGACCATGAACGGGAGGGCATCCGCGCCGAAGCTGTAACCGATGAGCAGAACTCGCGGACGCGCCCATCGCTCGCTAAACGTGTCGATGAGCGCCGCGAGATCGCGCCCGGTCCCGGCAGGCGTGCGCGCGGTCCAGAAATATTCGAGGCTGTCCACGCCGACCACCGCTATCCCTGCCGCCGCGAGTTGGCTCGCCACGTCGCGGTCGATGCTCGCCCAGCCACCGTCGCCCGAATAGATGATCGCCATCAGATCGCGGTTCATCGGCGTCGGCGCTGCCTGCACCAATGTGAGCGGCATGGTGAGGTGCGGGAGCGCGCCGGCGGGAGTGCGCGGCTGGTCGCGCGGCAGCAGTGCCATCGTCGCATCGCCGATGGCTTGCGGCCATGCCTGCGCGGCTGGGGGCAGCGTTCTCTGGTTGGCGCCCGGCACCGCGCGCACGAAGGATTGCGTCCGGCCGACTTGCGCCGCCGTGCCCATGACGAGCCAGGGCACGCCAATCTGCCTGTTCGGGTGCAACGACCAGCGGCCGGTATGCCCGACTCCCGCAAAGGACGCGCCGCCGGTCGTGCACCATGGGCTGGCGCTGACCACCTGCGGCGTGAAACCGATCGAAATCACCCCACGGTAGGGCGCGTTGGGCCATTGCGACAGCGCGGCATAGGTCAGAGCCGCTCCCGTACCCTGGCCGATCAGCACGGGCTTGAGATAGGCCTCAATTCCCGCACGATGCTGAAGGTCCTTGGAAAGGTCGTTGATCGGCGCATTCAGGTTGAGGCAGCGTTGATGCCAAGCCTGAACGGTCTTGAGCAACGTAGCGGCCGAAATCGTCGCAACGAGCAGCCCGCGCTGGCTCAAGCCCCGCGCGATCGGGGCGGCCGTCGGCGAATCCGAAAGAAAAATTACGGCACCCTGCGGCGTACCGGCCGGCCGGTCGACATGCACGGCGCCAAAGGGCGCCAGCCGATAGGATGCGCCCGGCGCGGCGGAGGGTGTGCGCCCCTGCGCAGTCGCGCTGACCGCACCCAGCAATCCCAACGCCAGAAAGCCGAGCAGTTTCTTGCGCATGTTCTACCTCGCCTTCGATCCGATCGTCGGCGACCGCGCCGCCCGATGTCTCTAGCGGGCCGGAATACTACAGCGCCCGCTGCCCTGCGAGACGCAAGATGGGCTCGTCGCAAAAGCGACCATTCACCCCTCTTGACGTGCCCCCTGCCCCGGCCGACTAGAGCGCGGCGAGGATGGAGCAGAGCATGACCGGCAGAGCAGTTCAGATGGCGGGATGGCAGACCGAGCATGTCATCGGATTTCGCCCGACCATGTCCGCCTTCCTGCTCAAATCCTTCAAGGGCTGGCTGACCCTGGCCGGATCGATCCTCCTGCTCGGGATTCCGTTTATTGCCGTGGGCGTGGTCGCGCTGCGCTATCGCATGACATGGTACGAGCTGAGCGGCGAGCGCCTGTTCATTCGGCAGGGCATCCTCGCCCGGACGGAAGAGGAGATCGAACTCTACCGCATCAAGGATGTGCGCGCGGATTTCTCGATCATCCAGCAATTGTTTGACGTCGGCAATCTGCAGATCATCTCCTCGGACCTGACCGGCGAAGGCGTCGATCGGCGCACCGTGCTGCGCATCAGCAACCTGGAAAATGCGCGCCATATCCGCACGGAGCTGCGCAACCGCGTGGAGCGCGCGCGCAGGATTAAGGGCGTGCGCGAAATCGACATGTAAGCGCACCGGGCGCGTTGCCGGACCGGCTAGATTGGCACGCAAAAAAGCCCGGCCGTTTCCAGCCGGGCTTCCTTGAAATCGAGCGTTCGACTCAGGCGAAGCTGACAGTCGTGCGACGACGACGCATCATCGTGCCGGCAATCGCAAACCCGCCGATCAGCATCATCCACGTGGCCGGCTCAGGCACGGGCGCAGCAACCGGCGAAACGCTGCCGGACAGGGCGAAGCGCGTGCCGCCATTCCACTTCACGACGGTCTCGTTCGAGAGCGCCAGCGACGTGCCATCAGCCGTCAGCGGGCTTTCGAAGACCAGCGCGATCGCCGAGATCGGCGAAACGAAGGTAGCGCCCAGACCGAGGGTGGACGACCAGGCGACGCTCGTCGCATCCGCAAGCGTGTAGGTGTCACCCGGGAAATTGCCGAAGAAGCCGTAATTATTTGCCGTGGTGCTGATCGAGAAATCGAGCAGTGTCGACAGATCGTCGCTGGTGGTGAACGATCCCGTCAGCGCACCGCCGCCGATGAAGTTCACGTCATCCAGCGTGAAGGTGATTGCTGCAGAGGCAGGCGCTGCCGCCAGCAGCATCGCACCGAGCGAAGCCGCCGCCAAAAGTGATTTACGCATGATAGTCTCCCACATGTGTCGCTGCGACTCTGCAGCTGACAGCGAGCGACATAGCAGACCTTTAAAATTGATTAACAACGATATTAACCATTGCTGTTCTAAAATGGGCCACTCTTTATCGCTTCGATGGCCCAGCGCGGTAAGGCTCACGCCGGGCCGATCAGGCATTCCTGAGAAAGGCCTGGCCTCGTTTGACTTGAATTATCCCGCCACTTATGGACGGCGCCAAAGATCAATTGCTTGGCTGCACCTGCTGCGTCGCGGCCCTTAAAGAGCAGAAGGCTCTATGAGGGCATTCCACCTGGGAGAGATCAAGCGTGACGCGCGCGACCGCCGGGCATGGGATCGGGACGAACAGCAAATGGGCCGACATCACAGGCCGCATCAGAAAGGCAGGATCGCGTGAACGCTCTCGCAACGGACAATCGGCCAGTGGGCGGCGCCAAGCTGATCGACGGCAAGACCGTCGCCCTCAAGATGCGCGACGAGCAGCGCGCGCGGGTCGAGGCGCTTCAGGCGCGCGGCGTGACGCCGGGTCTTGCGGTTGTGCTGGTGGGTGAGGATCCCGCCTCCGCCATCTATGTCAGCCGCAAGGTGAAGGCCTGCGAGGCGGTCGGCATCAAGTCGATCAGCCATCGTCACCCGGCCACCATCACCAATGAGGAACTGCTGGTGTTGATCGGCAAGCTGAATGCCGATCCCAATGTCCACGGTATTCTCGTCCAGCTGCCCCTGCCCAAGCATATCGACATGGAGAAGGTGCTGGAGACCATCGCGCCCGAGAAGGACGTCGATGGCTTCCACCTTTACAATGTCGGCGCGCTGGTGGTGGGGCGCCAGGTCTTCCCGCCCTGCACGCCTTATGGCGTGATGAACCTGCTCAAGCATGAGGGCATCCCCATCGAAGGGCGCAATGTCGTCGTGGTCGGCGCATCCAACATCGTCGGCAAGCCGATGGCGCTGATGCTCATGGCCAATGATGCGACGGTCGCGATCTGCCATGCCAAGACGCGGGATCTCGGCCAGTGGACCATCCTCGCCGATATTCTCGTCGTCGCTGCGGGCGTGCCGAACCTGATCGTGCCGCAGATGGTGAAGACCGGTGTGGTGGTGATCGACGTCGGCATCAATCGCCTGCCCGATGGCCGCGTGGTCGGCGATGTGGATTTCGAGGGCGTATCCAAAAAGGCGAGCCACATCACGCCCGTGCCGGGCGGCGTCGGCCCGATGACCATCGCCATGCTGCTGGAGAACACCATCCAGTCAGCCGAGCGGATCGCGGCCAATAAGGAAGGCTGATCAGCCTTTCAGCGCACTGGCGGATTGCCCGCCGGTGCGCTCCGCATTCATCAATTAGCCGACGCGCCGCGCTTCAATGGCCGCATAACGGTCATCGATCGGGGTGATGCCGGTCATTTCGAGCCCCGCCGCGCTCAACAAGGCGCGATACTCGGCCTCCGTTCGCTCCTTGCCGCCAACGCTGAGCATGATCAGGTCGCCCCGGATCACGTCTTCATCGCCCGGGCCGACACGGTCGGGCACGATCCGCTCGATGATCAGGATGCGTCCGTCCCCAATCGCATCCCGGCAGTTGGACAGGATTGTCCGACACCGCGCGTCGTTCCAATCATGCAGAATGAATTTGAGGAGAAGGAGGTCCGCGCCGGGCGGAACAGCATCGAAAAAGCTGCCGCCGAGATAGGCAATGCGATCTCGAACGGGCTGCCCGTCCTGCCACTTGAGCGCAGCATCGCCGAGCGTTGCTAGGTCGAAAATTTCGCCGCGCAAATGGGGATGGGCTTCGAGCAGGCCAACGAGCAGTGCGCCATAGCCGCCGCCGACGTCCCGCACCGTCTTCACACCCGAAAAGTCATAAGCCCGAGCGAGAGCCCGGCCGACACGCAGGCTCCCTTCTGCCATGGCGCGGTTGAAGACATCCGCCCGCGCCGGATCAGCCTGCTGCTGGACGAAATGATCAGGACCGGAGGGCACGGAGGGCTCCCCGCTCTTCACGCTGATACCCAGATTGGCGAAGCTGTTCCACATCCGCTCATTCCAATGTCCGCTCATGCCATAAAGCGAATCCGGCGCGTCCTTGCGCAGGCAGTCCCCGAGCGGCGTAAGCGAGAAGCGATCCGAGCCCTCATGCGTGACAAGGCCAAGCACCGCCAGTGCGCGCAGCAGGCGCATGACCCCGTCCTCACTGCAACCCAATGACTGAGCGATAGCCGCGCTATCGTGGTGTCCGGCAGCGAGTTCCTCGATGAGGCCCAGCCCAACCGCCTCGCCAATCACCTTGGTCTTCCAGGCCGCCGTGATCATGTCGATAAGCCGATGCCGCTCTTCACGGTCGATTGTGCCGTCCATCCTCTTCCTCCGTTATCGGATGCCATGATGGCAGAGCCGCCATCAGCGCTCAACCGCGCCCATCATCGACGATTGACTTGTGCGGACACGCAGCGTCAAGAGAAGCGCCATGGCTGAACCGACCCGCCCGCCTGAAGCGGCTCCCGTCCTGTTCTTCGATTCCGGCGTGGGGGGGCTGTCCATCCTGCGCCCCGCCATGGCCCTGCTGCCGACGATGCCCATCGTGTACGCCGCCGACAATGCCGGCTTTCCCTATGGCATCAAGAGCGAGGCGGAGATCGCGGCGCGCGTCCCGGCGCTGCTGGGCCGGCTGGTGGAGCGCTATCGCCCCCGCATGGCCGTGATCGCCTGCAATACCGCTTCGACCATCGCCCTCGCTTCGGTGCGCGCGGCGCTCGATATTCCCGTTGTCGGCACGGTGCCTGCGATCAAGCCGGCCGCTCTGGCCTCGAAAACTCGAGTCATTGGCGTGCTGGGCACGGATGCCACGGTGCGACAGCCCTATGTCGATCGGCTTGCCCGCGAGCATGGCGCGGACTGTACGGTCTTGCGGCATGGCAGCGCCGCTTTGGTCGCTTATGCCGAGGCGCGGCTGCGCGGTGCACCGGCCGACCCGGAAATTCCGGCTACTGCTCTCGCCGGCCTGCTCGAGCAGCCGGGCGGAGACCGGATGGACATGGTGGTCCTCGCCTGCACGCACTTTCCGTTGGTGGAAGCTGAACTGGCCGAGGCCGCGCCGCACCCCATCACCTTCCTCCACGGCGGCGACGGAATCGCGCGGCGGATCGCCTGGCTGAACGGCGATGCGCCCTGGCCGGCCGACCCGGCGCCGGGCAAAGCCGTCTTCACCGGCCCCTCACCGGACATCGAAGCACTCAGCCCCGCGCTGCAGACCTACGGCATCACCAAAACCGAACTACTTTGAGCCAAATCAAAGCGTAGCGGCGCCACATCATTAGACGCCAATATCGACTTGCAAGCCATTATCAGTGGAATTGCGAGCCATAGACCGCTAGAGGCGCGGTATCGAGACGGGACAAGCTGCCGACCATGAATTATCAGCATGTTTTCACGCAGGCGATCGAGCGCCTGCATGGCGAGGGCCGCTACCGGGTCTTCATCGACATTCTGCGGAACAAGGGCGCCTTCCCCAATGCGCGCTGCTTTGCCGGGCATAACGGTCCGAAGCCGATCACCGTCTGGTGCTCCAACGATTATCTCGCCATGGGCCAGCATCCCAAGGTGATCGCGGCCATGGAAGAGGCGCTGCACGATGTCGGCGCCGGCTCCGGCGGCACCCGCAATATCGGCGGCAACACCCATTATCATATCGATCTGGAAGCCGAGCTGGCTGACCTGCACGGCAAGGAGAGCGCGCTGCTCTTCACATCCGGCTATGTCTCCAACGAGGCGACACTCGCCACGCTGGGCAAGCTGCTGCCCGGCTGCATCATCTTTTCTGATGCGCTCAACCACGCCTCGATGATTGCGGGCATCCGCAATTCGGGCTGCGAGAAGCGCGTGTTCCGTCATAATGACGTGGCCCATCTGCGCGAACTGCTGGCCGAGGCCGATCCGGATGCGCCCAAGCTGATCGCCTTCGAGAGCGTTTATTCGATGGACGGCGACGTGGCGCCCATCCACGACATCTGCGACCTTGCCGATGAGTTCAACGCGCTCACCTACTGCGATGAAGTGCATGCCGTAGGAATGTACGGCCGGCGCGGCGGTGGCATCACCGAGCGGGACGAGGCGGCGCACCGCATCACGATCCTCGAGGGCACGTTGGGCAAAGCCTTTGGCGTGATGGGCGGCTATATCGCTGCCGACAAGGTGATCATCGATGTGATCCGCAGCTATGCGCCGGGTTTTATCTTCACTACCTCCCTCTCGCCCGTGCTCGTTGCCGGCGTGCTCGCGGCCGTGCGTCACCTCAAGCAGAGCCAGGTCGAGCGCGACGCGCAACAGGCTGCAGCGGCGTTCCTCAAGGCCGAGATGGCCAATGCCAATCTGCCGGTCATGCCGTCGGTCACCCATATCGTGCCGCTGATGGTGGGCGATCCGGTGAAGGCCAAGCGGATCAGCGACATTCTGCTCGCCGAATATGGCGTGTATGTGCAGCCCATCAACTTCCCCACCGTGCCGCGTGGTACGGAGCGGCTGCGGTTCACGCCCGGCCCGTCCCACAGCGAAGAGATGATGCGTGAGCTTGTCTCCGCGCTGGTCGAGATTTGGGATCGGCTGGATTTGGAGTTCCGCAAGGCGGCCTGACCCGCGGCACGGGAAATCGGGCGAGCGGTTCCGATTTCCTACCCATTTTTTGCCAGCTGTGTTACACTTCTCGCGTTGAGGCGGGGAGTTTCGCTGTTTATCATCGAGTCGGCTGTGCATTGCGGCTGACGGTGCGCGGAATTCCGCTTTGCCCCTCGATAGGAGGGACATCCGATGAGAAAATTAACCGACGAATGCACGGACATGGCGAGAGCCATGCTGGATGCCGAATTGTACGCAATCGCCCGTCGTGCGGCTGCGCGCGAGTCGAATACGCCGCTGCAACAGGCGGTGAACACCGAAATTGCCCGTCGTAATCTGCCCTTCCGGGGTGAACTGCGTTACGGTTGAGCGCGCCGCGCTAGGTGGCGCTAACGCTGACTTGCGCGCACGAGATCGGCGAGCTTGTCGCTGGCGATGGCCGGTGAACGCAGAAAACCCTGATAACAGGTGCAGCCCGCCCGGGCGAGAAGCGCGAGTTGCTGTTCGGTTTCCACACCCTCGGCAATCACGCCCAGCCCGAGCGAGCGCCCCATATCGATGATCGCGCGGACGATCACGCGATCACGCGCAGTGCCCTCGATATCGCGCGCGATGCTCCGGTCGATCTTGAGATAATCGAGCGGCAGCGCCTTGAGATAGGCAAGGCTGGAATAGCCGGTTCCGAAATCGTCGACCGCGACCTTGAGCCCCGCCTCTCGCAATTGCGTGAGCAGCAGCGAGGCGCCGACGAGATGCTCGACCAGGCCGCTTTCGGTCAGTTCGACGGTCAGACGCTCGCGCGCGAAGCCCGATGCATCGACGGTCTGGAGGAAGTTCTGCAGGAAATCCGGCTCGGAGATATCAGCCGCGGTCACGTTGATCGCTAACCGCAGATCGCGCAGTTCCTCGGGCCATGCCGCCGCCTCCGCCAGTGCCCGCGCATGAATATGATCGGAGAGCGGCAGCATGAAATCGGATCGCTCGGCGATGGCAAACAGCGCGCCGGCGCCGATCTCGCCATAATGAGGGTGCTGCCAGCGCGCGAGTGCTTCGACGCCGACGATGCTATCATCCTCCATCGCATATTGCGGCTGGAACAGGAGCTGGATCTGGCCGGAATCGAGCGCGTGGCGCAGGTCGTTCTGCAAGCGATCATCATCCACGATGCGGCTGGCTTCGTCCGCCACCCGGATGCGGATGCCGCCCTGCGCACTGCCGCGTCGGGCGTCCGCGAGCGCATTGCTTGCGCGGCGCAGGATCGTCTCGGCCGCATCGCCCGATTGACCGGGCGCAAGGCCGCAGCGCGCCGTCAGGCGAATGAGATAGTCGCCCGCGTTGAAAGGCCGACTGATTTCCGCGACGATTTGCTGCGCAAGCAGCGTTGCCCGCTCTACGGATGGCAGCGCGGTTTCAGGCCCGCCCAGCACGGCGATGACAAACTCTGTGCCGGTGATCCGCGCCACCAGCGAGTCGCGCGGCGCCATGGCATCCACGAGCCGCTGGAGGCGGATCGCGACGCGAGAGAGCATCGCATCGCCGACCAACCGCCCATAAGCGCTGTTTACCCGGTCGAAATCGCCAAGCCCGATCAGCAGCACCGCCGGCAGCCGCCCTTGCGCCAAATGATGGTCGAGCCAGCGGATCGCGCCTTGGCGGCTGGCAAGGCCCGTCATCGGGTCCCGATCCCGCCGGTTGGCGCGATGATGCACATCGAGTTCCTCGACCTCACCGCTAAAGCCCTGCGCATCCGGATAGAGATGCTGGACCAGCCGTCGATCCGGCTGCGACGGGACGGCATGGGCAAAGGCGGAGGGCATCAGGTCGTCGACGGCGCGGCGGATCGCGGCCACGGCCCCTGCCCGGTCCGCCCGATCCAGCGCGCGGACCAGATCGGCAATGCCCAGCCGGGCATGGTCGGCATCCGGCACCATGATCCGCAGCAGATCGCCAAGCGCCGGGCTGATCGCAAGGGTCCGCTCCGCGCCATTCCAGCGCCAGAACAGGCCATCACTGCGTGCGACGGCATGGCGGTTGCCCGCCGCGGCAAGACTGCCGATCAGGCGCTCGGCCAGCTTGTCGGCGGTGCGCAGCGCGATGGTGAAGCGGGCCTCGTCGATCTCGCCATCGAGCAGATGGGTGGCACCGGCCCCGATCAGCCCGGGGACGTGCGGCGCGCCGACGTCTTCAACGAGCAGCAGCAAGGCGCCCCCGGAGGCTTCGACGGCGGCCGCCAGGGCTTTCACCATTTCGAGGGCATCATCCGGCGTCACACCCCGCAGATCGATGACCGCGATGCGCGCCAGGCTCCCGAGATAGCGGCTCTCGGCCCGGTCCAACCGCCGCGCCGCGATGGGCTTCCACCCGGCCTGCGCAGCACAGGCGGAAAGCGCGTCACGGTGCGCGGCCGAGAGAATGAACAGCGGCAGCCCGCCCATGTCCCCGGACAGGCCGGATGACTGGTCGCCCTCTTCATGGGACCGGGCTGCGGCAGGCTCTCTCACAATGGTCGCGATCCGTTCAGGCTTGTGGATTAGCGGACGGGATCGAGCGCAACCGACGCGCGATGGTTGCGCCTTCCCCCCGCATCGCCTAGCTAATGCGTATGGCGAACGCAATCGACAGCCTCCCCGACGCAGCTCCGGCCATGCGCGACAGTCACGGTCGCCGCATCGACTATCTGCGGATTTCGGTGACGGATCGCTGCGATCTGCGCTGCCGCTACTGCATGAGCGAGACGATGCAGTTCCTCCCCCGGCGGGAAATCCTGACGCTTGAAGAAATTGCGGTCATCGCCGAGCGCTTCATTGCCCGGGGCGTCCGCAGGATTCGCCTGTCAGGCGGCGAGCCGCTGGTGCGCCGCGACTTCGGCGATCTCGCTCGTGCGCTGGGGCGCCATGTGAAGGCCGGCCGGCTGGACGAACTGACGCTGACGACCAACGGCACGCAACTCGCGACCTATGCCGATATGCTGTTCGATGCCGGCATCCGGCGCATCAACGTCAGCCTCGATGCGCTCGATCCGGACATTTTCGCGCATGTGACGCGCGGCGGCGATATCGCCAAGGTGCTCGGCGGTCTTGAGGCCGCGCGGCAGGCGGGCCTCAAGGTCAAGCTCAACACTGTGGCGCTGCGGGATACCAACGAAGGCCAGATGCTGCCGCTGCTCGATTATTGCGCGCAGCAGGGCTTCGACCTCACCCTGATCGAGACGATGCCGCTCGGCGAAGTGGCAGAGGATCGCTCGGATCGCTTCCTGCCGCTGATCGAGGCAATCGCTCCGATTCGCGAGCGGCACGCTCTCATCCCGCTGGATGACCGCACCGGCGGGCCGGCGCGCTATTTTGCCCTCTCCGGCCTCAAGACCCGGCTCGGCCTCATCACGCCGCTCTCCCAGAATTTCTGCGCCGATTGCAACCGGATGCGCCTCACCTGCCAGGGACGCATCTACATGTGCCTGGGGCATGAAGATCATATCGATCTCAAGGCCGCATTCCGCGAACAGGGTGTCGCGGGGATCGACGCCCTGCTCGACCGGGCGCTGGCTGCCAAGCCGCTGGCACATGACTTCAGCGTCGCGGCTGGCGCGCAGCCCGCCACGCGCCGCCACATGAGCGTGACGGGCGGATAACGCCACCTCATGGCTGATCGCAAACTTGCCCTGCTCGCCTCGCCCACGGACGCTGCGCAGGAAGCCGCGCGGCGGCTGCAGGCGGTCATCCCGTTCGTCAGCCTCAACGAGGCTGATATCATCATTGCGCTGGGCGGCGACGGCTTCATGCTGCAGACGCTCCATGCGCTGCTGGAGAGCCATCGTCGGGTGCCCGTGTTCGGTATGAACCTGGGCACCGTGGGCTTTCTGATGAACGAATGGCGGCAGGACGGGCTGGACCAGCGCCTCGACAAGGCCAAGGCGTTCAAGGTGAACCCCTTGCGGATGCACGCCGTGACAGTGAGCGGCGAAACCTTCGCGATGCCCGCGATCAACGAAATCTCCCTGCTGCGCGAGACACGCCAGACCGCCTGGCTCGAAGTTTCCGTCAATGGGCGAGTCGTGATCCAGGAACTGGTCTGCGACGGCGCGCTGGTGGCCACGCCGGCCGGCTCTACGGCCTATAATCTATCGGCACACGGGCCCATTCTCCCGCTCGACTGCGGCCTCGTCGCGCTCACGCCGATCAGCCCCTTCCGTCCACGCCGCTGGCGGGGCGCGATTCTTCCGGAACGCAGCAAGATTCGGCTGCGTGTGGTCGATCCCGTCAAGCGCCCGGTCTCCGCCGTGGCCGACCAGCGCGAAGTGCGCGATGTCTCGCAGGTCGAGATCGCCGTGGATTTCGCCATGCCGCTTACGCTTTTGTTCGATCCTGAGCACACGCTGGACGATCGGATCGCGGCTGAACAATTTATCTCATGAGTGCTCTTGCGTTTCTTTCAAACCCGCTGCTATAGGCGCGGCCTCGCCGGACGAAAGCCCGGCTGCTCCCCGATAGCTCAGCGGTAGAGCATTCGACTGTTAATCGAATGGCCGTAGGTTCGAATCCTACTCGGGGAGCCACTACACCGCGAAGTTTCGGTGAAATTCAACATATTACCCCCATCGTGGTTATTTGAGGCCCCCTGCGTGGCCCCCGTTTCAGTTTGAAGCGCTGTCTTTCGATTCACGCGACACGATCCAGGCCTCGACCTCCGAACGGCGCCAACCGACGCGATTCCCGCCGAGATCCCTGCGTTGCGGAAAAGTGCCGGCAATCATGCGGCGATAAATCGTCGCGCGACCGAGGCCGGTCATCTCGCGGACGCGTGGGAGGCGCCAGAGCGCCTCGCCGCTGTGGCTGTGAGTCGTCATGATGCTCCTCCCTCGTGCGCCGGCGGTGGAAGCAAGGCCGGCATGTCTCCCGTTTCGTAAGCATGAGCGATTCGCGGCCGCACCAACTCGCCAACGAGTTGGCCGTCGGGCATCACGATGTTCGCCAGGAACTCGCTCTCGAATGTGCTGATGCCGACCTCGACTGCTTCGAGCTTGGCCTTGATGACGAGCAGCAACGCGCGCCATCGCGAGCGGCAGGCCTGCTCCCATTGCTTTTGGGCTGCATCGGCCGTGCGAAGGCGCTCCTTGCCATGGCCATCCCGATAGGTCGTGAAGTCCTTCTCGGCCGCGTCAGGCAGCCGCAGGTGAAAACGCACCTGCCGATCCGCCATCGTGAACCCGATGAAGGCCCGCGTAGCGTCGTACCCGCTCATATACTGAGCGGCCCCATAGCGCTCGACCAATTCCTCGATCTCCGCGCGCGTCTTCGCGATCGGCACTTCGGTGCGCGCTGCATATCTACCGGACATGGCGCGGCGCCTCCTCGGCGAACGGCGCCTGATGTGCGCAGCCGACATCGCCGCGCACCGCGCAACGCGGGCAAGGTTCGCGGCTCCATGCCGCGCGCCGGGGCGGCGCGCGTCGGCATGCAGCCGAACGCGCGCCCGCCATATGGAGGGCAACCATCATCTTCTCCTCGAATCGTCGAGCAGCACCACATCAGCGGCAGCAGCGGGCGGGTAGCGACGACCGCAGTCGCGGTCGCCGCTGCGCGATCTCCGATCACGGGCGTGTCTTCACGGATAAGTCCGGAAGCTCACGCGGGACTCGCAATCGTCGTTCTCGCCGATCTCCTCGCCGCATTCATCGCAGACGGGCGGCGGGATGCGGCTGAGCCACGCGATGCCGGCGGCCGTGACCGCCACGGCGATGACGAACCAGATCATGCCCGGCTGTCCTCTCTGGCAAGACCGGGCCTGGATGCCTGACGCCCTCGCCTCGGCCTGGTGGTCGCAGGCAGCAGCAGTTGCTGCCCCTGCCCTGGGAAAGCACGATCAAGCGCCAGGCACTCTGCGCAGCGGCACAGGTGCGAGCGGGCGCTCATAGCCGCTCCAGCTGGTCGGCGATGGACTGCAGGTCTGCGATCAGGCCGGAGAGCCCGTCGCGGGAAATGCTGAACACGACGCTCTCGTCGGTCGGCTGCGCGGGGTTGCCGCCGTAGACTGCAATGATGGCCCCGCCGATCTCCGACAGCGGCCACCAGGCGATGCCCATGCCGCGTGTGATGAGTGTGTAGGAGCAGAAGCCGCGCCGGAAAGCGTGCGGCACCCAACCGAACCCGCGCTCATCGATGACGAGCGGATCGGCCGCCTGCGGAAACGGTCCTGCGCCCTCGGGTGGCAGAATCTCGGCGATGATGTCCCCCGCGATCATCATTCCATCCCCAGCGCCGCGAGATAGGTCTGGAGGATCGCCTCCATCTCCTGACGATCATGCTTAGGTAGCTTCCGCAGGCTGACGATCTGCCGCATGATCTTGACGTCATAACCGGTCGCCTTGGCCTCGCCGTAAGCATCCTTGATGTCGTCCCCGATGCCCTTCTTTTCTTCCTCGAGACGCTCGATGCGCTCGATAAGCAGGCGCAGCTGGTCGGCGGCAATGTTGTCGCTCATGTTCAAACTCCGAAGATCGAGAGGACGCCCGGCCCGCCGATCGCGAGATCGAGGAGCCAGGCGGCGCCGAGGCCGAGGCCCAGGCCGATGAGGGTGAGGCGCGCCCAGTGGTTGAGGGCGCGCATGGCCTCGGACGTGCGGTGCGGATCGCAATGCTCGCAGTGGCAGGCGATGGGGTGGACGCGCGCGGGGCGCGGGCGCGGCGCTTGCGCGCGCAACGAGAGAGCGCGCCTCATACCGCGGCCTGCCCGGCCGCATCGGCCGGCGCGCACTGATGCGCGGTGGCGAAGCGCGGCTCTTCCGCGCAGCTGGTGCAGAGATCGTCCTCCGCCCACCCGCATGTCATGTCGCCGTTGCGGCAGGCATCGTGCTGGGTGCAGGCGCAGACCCGGCAGATGGCGGGCGGCGGCTTCGCCGGATTGTCCACGCATACGCAAAGCTGGATCAGCACTTCGCCGTCAAAGGGATAGAGCTGCTGCAGCGCGACGGCCGTGCTGATGGTCAGCGGTGAAACATCCTGCTCGATATTGCGCAACCAGGCCACGCGATCGCGCAGGTTCATTGGATAGGGTGTCGTCTCAATGCGGAGCGCGACGTCCTCGACTTCGAGGCCGGCAGCGGCGCGGCGGCGGGCGAGATAGGTGCCGGGGCTCATGGGCGCAGACGAGTGCATGGGCAGGCTCCAGACAGCAGAAAGCCGCTCCCGGAAGCGATGCTGCGGGACGGACGGTGGACAGGATGCAGTGGACGGTGGGCGGCGCTTAGGGCGGTGCGCGCGACTGGACGGCGCCGATGGCATCGGGCGCCTGCTTGGCCCTCTCGACGTGCTCGAGCAGCGGGAGAATGTTCTTCAGCTCATCAAGAGCCTCGATCACTTCCCGCTGCGCGGCACGCCGATCGGCTTCAGTCGCACCGGGGAGAGAGAGACGCACCAATGCGGCCTTCGCCTCCCCTGTCTCCTTCACCACGTTGATGACGCGGCGGAGGATCTCGAATTGGTCGGTGTAGGCTTCCGCGACCGCGGCGCCGAGCATCAGACCATAAACATCGTAGATCGGGCGGCCCTCGCCGCCGTGCTTCTGATACAGCAGATCGAGCTTGATGGCAGCGGGCACATTGACCTCGCCATCCTGATCCTCATCGCCCCATTTGCGGACGGTGCGCTCCTCATAACCCACGGCCTCGCCCATGGCCTTCCAGCCACCGGGCACCTGGCCGGCGATGCGGGCCAGCGCAGCATCGATGCTGAGCGGGCGACGGACCTTCGTCATGCCGGCGCCTGCAGTGCGCAAGCCGGCGCCAGTCCCTTTGTTGTGGGAGCCGGGGCGCAAGGGCGCCCCTTGCCGGACTGGCGCCGGTCGCGCGACGGACGGCCGGGAGCGCGACCGTGCGCAGTCAATCCTCCGCAGGGACGGCTTGAGGCCGCCCCTGCTTTGGCTACAGTCGCTATTCCAACAACCACGACTGTGAGAAGAATCCATGGATTTAAGTAAAACGGCAACGCTGCTCGCGCAGGCCGATCTGGCGCTCCTGCGCCTTTGCGGACTGACGCTGAGCCTGCTCGTTGACAAAGGTGTGGCGACGAATGAGCAGGTTCGCCACCTGATCGAGGACGGGATGAAACCACTGTCGGCAGACCATCCTCATCTGCCGGCATTCGAGGCACTGATCGACGAATTTCGCTGAGTGCGCCCGCACGCAGAGTCTCTCGGACGACGTCGTGCAATAGGCAGGGTTTCGTCATATCACTGACCCACCATTCAGCCCGACGAACGCGCACTTGCGCATCGGCCCTGCACCAAAACAGAACATGGCAAAAGCCAAGGTCGTCTGCCCGATACGGGCGCCGATTGCCTGCCTAAGATCGCCTCCGGAGATCGGGACGGAAACGCCCCGACCTCCTTCGGCCATCGCGGCTTCGCTGGGGGGGATGCCGCGAAAGATCATCCCCGGACGCCTTCGATCCGCTCAGGCACAGCACGCAGTGGCTCACCGGGCGGAGGAACGTCCTCTTTTACTCCGAGGGCCACCGCGATGCGATGGGATTCACCACGAACGCAGCGACGCTTTCCAGACAGGACATTGTGGACCTGGGTGGGGTTGAACCCGCGATCCATGGCCCATTTCGTCACGGAGATGCCCGACGCCGCAAACTGCTTCCGCACTGCATAAATGCGCTGGGTGAAGCTTTCAGAACGCGAGACTCCGGGGCCTGACATGTGCCATGTCACCTTTGTTGAAGTTTGTGAGTGATGAATGCACCAATTATGGTGATCGGTCAAGATAGGAACACCAATACTGGTGATATTTCGCTGAGGCTACGCCAAGCCCGCAGCGACCTTGGCCTTACGCAAAGCGATTTGGCCAAAATTGGCGGCGTGAGCCTCAATACCCAGAACCGTTATGAAGGCGGGACTTCACCGCCTGTCGAGTATCTGTTGCGGATCGGGGCAGCGGGGGCAGACTGGTTCTGGATCATCACTGGCCAGCACATGGAAACCGATCCACTCGATTCGCAGACGGCCCAGCTCGTCCAGCTCTACAAAACGCTACCCGACTTTCTCAAATCGATCGCCCTCGCCCAGGTGCGCGTCATGGCCGATCAAATCCCTCCCGAAAATCTGGACACGCCGCCTCCGCCTGAGAGCGACCAGCAGCAGGCGACCATGCACGATCAGCGGCAGGATTATCGACACCAATAGTGCTGCCCGGGGGGCGGAATGATACAGAAATCGAACGACCCGCGGTCGCGCGAGAAAGCGCCCGTCAATTGGGATCGACGGTACATGATCGGGCTGATCGTGACGGCCGTGGTGACAGTGGCCTTCGGCGCTTGGCTCTGGATGTCAACCGAAGCGCTTCAGCTCAAAATTGAGCATCATGCAACCGAAGCTGCCAACCGCTATGCAGACCCACGCCACATAGGCGAAAAAGGCGAATGCCTCAGCCTGCCCCTTCCTGAGCGCGCTGGCTGCGTAGCGGCAGTACGTGAGGCCTCCTATGAACGCCAACGCAATGAGCGCGACCTCGAGGCTCAACAAATTATGGCGGCCTGGACGCGGGCCATCGGAATTGCAACGGTCATAGGCTCGGCTTTCGGGATGTTCGGCCTCAGTCTGATCTTTGTTACGTTCCGCGAAACCCGCCGCACGGCGCAAGTCGCCCAAGAGAATCTCGACGCTTATTACGAATCAGAGCGTGCTACCCTTCATGCCGTGAGTGGGCAAATTGGTAACAAATCCGGCCATGAAGGGGATGTTGTAGGCATTGAGATTGAAAACAAAGGTCGATCCGCCGGCCGTATAATTGAAATGGGCCGCCAGTATCCTGACAGCACCGAGGGCGACAGCACAGCAAAAAAATGGACTGTGGTTCCTGCCGGACAGAAGGTCCTCATTCCAGCTTTCCCGGTCCCTTCAAAAGACAGTCCGGTATCGACTGTTCTTTGGATTAAGTACCGTTCCGTTGGGCCTCGCATCTACACGAGCTATTTTACCGTGCAGGTGAGTTGGTATGAGCAGGTGGGAAACAGTTTTATGGCAATCGCGCCCCATTGGAGTGTCAAAGTCACTCACAATGACGGTCACCCCGATGATACCTAGCGCCGCGGCGCTTCGCACCTTATCGTTGCTCAGCCTATCCTTGCTGGCGTCATGCGGACCTACAAAAGCTCAGAACTGCGCAGTCCCTTGGCCCTGGTTCTACTCATGGCACGACGAGAGGATAAGGGACAGCGAGGGCTATTCTGTCGAGCCGCTGCCCGCGAATATCATCAAAGTCACCCGCTCCGGGCGCGTTCTCTGGAATGGCATCGATGTCACTGAGCGTGGCTATGAGGCAGTCGCTGATGATTATCTCGACCAGCTGACCGGGTTCGGGCGGCAGACGAAAGTCAGCCTCGACTTCGACGCTGGGGCGCCATGCTCAAAGATCATCAGAGTAAGGCAGATGATGATGCAGCACCTGCGCTGTGACGAGCAGCAGATCTGTCTGCGGGGGCACCGCATTTGACCTGGGTGCCTGCGCCGAGCCGGCTTAGACCATCACTTCGCTAGACACCTATAGATGCGCCAATGATCGCGCGGTCGTTTTCACCCTTGCCACATCCAAAGACTCGGTGAACACTGCGTAAACCTTGTGGGGGGTCATCGTGGGAAATAAGAATCGTATTCGCGCGCAGGTCGTCATTGCGGCCCTGCTCGTTTTGTCGGGATGCTCGGAGCAAAGAGCGCCCGACAGCACCGCCGCCGGGAACAGCGCTGCCCTCGCCGCTGAAGCGAAGACCGAGGCCCCGACCAAAACGCCCGATGGCAGGCTGTATGTCTCGGCCCAGACCATGTTCGACAAATTCAAGAATGGCGTTGTGTATTGCTATCGCCCTGGCGACGGGGACAGTTGCGACAACGTGCAATATGCCGAAACTGTCGTCAGCCCGACCCAAGTGAACACGATCACCGTCTATAAATGGGACAGTGCCGAGAAGCATGTCATGAGGGATCGGCAGATACTCAAAGGCGACGCCATCTGCGTGACCTCGGACGAGTGGTCAGTCGAGCGGGCCAATTACTACATCACGGTCGACAATGTTGCCAAAATTCAATCCACGGACATCAGCGCGAATGCGGCCAACCTTGAGACGTGGCGGAAGGATTTGCGCGAGCGCTGGGCAGGCGTGATGGGACATGAATTCTGTTACCGCTACGCCCTGCGGCTCGATGAAAAAGGCGAAACGCACGGCGGCGAGTTCGAGGAGTTCAAGTTCTCAGGCGGCGTGCTGCAGCCGGCTGAAAGGCCGGTCTATCTCAACACTTATGAGCGCAAAGATTTAGACGCGCTGACGCTGCGGCCGCGAAACTAGGCGGGACCGTCGGCCCAGAGACGTCGGGGGGAGAATGATGACGACAGCTGTGTCTTGCAAGCTTTGTTACGGGAATGGGTACCGGTCGTCTGGGTCGATTTGCGAGGGCTGCGGTGGAGCGGGGTCTGTACACGTCCTCGAGCCCGCCACACCCTGCAAGCTGTGCTATGGCAACGGGTACAGATCGTCGGGATCCGTTTGCGAAGCCTGTGGCGGCTGCGGTTATGCGGGCCGCATTGGCGGATCAATCGCTGCGCCAGCAGCAACTGCGGTACCGGGGCAGATACTCGCTACCGTGGATAATTCCGAGATTCTGACGGAGCTGCGCGCGATCAGAAGCGCCACCGCCAACTCTGCGCAGCAGATCGCGGAGATGAGCTCAATCGCCTATTTCGTCGGCGTATTCATCTCGATGGGCATGAACTTCGCCATCGGAAACGGCTTGGGCGCGCTGCTGATCTGCTGGCTATCGTGGCTCAATGTCGGGTTTGTCGCCGTCGGCTTGGCCACGGGGACGTACATCACGCCGCCCGCCGGCGGATAGCCTGCCGGCCCGCATCGAGCAGAAAGCGACGAGTTGCACGTTTGGGATGTTCCCAATCTGTTCTCTTTGGCGTTATGTGAGCTGACGAGCCAGGGAATCTGATCATGCTGCTGCCTATCGCGCAGCCGGTCCCGCTCGCCGACATGGCGCCGGGCATCCGGTTCAAGCCGATCGGCGTGGCGGGAGCCGGCTTTCCAAGCCCCGCCCAGGATTGGGAGGAGGACGCCATCAATCTGGCGGAGTTGCTGCGGCTCAACCGGGCCGGGAGCTTCGTCTTTCGCATCGATGGCTACAGCATGATCGATGCCGGCATTTCCGACCGCGACGTCGTCGTGGTGGATCGCGATGTGACGCCGCGCAACGGCCATATCGTCATCGCGATCGTAGCCGGCGGCTTTGTATGCCGCCAGCTCGTCTATCGCGGCGGCGTGCCCTATCTGGAAGCGCGGAACAGCCGGCAGAACTATGCCACTCACCTCGCCGATGAATCGACGGAGATATGGGGCGTCGTGCGCGCCGGCGTGCGCGATTATCAGCGGTGAGCTGGGCGATCGTCGATGTGGAGAACATGTACGTCTCCAGCGAGCGGGTGTTCGACCCGCGCCTGCGGCGCGTGCCGGTGATCGTCCTCTCCAACAATGATGGCTGCGCGATCGCGCGCAGCGCCGAGGCCAAGGCCCTGCACATCAAGATGGGCGATCCGGTGTTCAAGATCCGCGACGTGATCAAGCGGCACGGCATCGAGCTGCGATCCTCCAATTACGAGCTCTATGCCGACATGAACCGCCGGTTCAACGCGGTGATCGGCGAGCATAGCGACCTGGTGGAGATCTATTCGATCGACGAGAGCTTCTACCGATTGCCGACGCTGGCGGACGGCCGGGGCGACGTGGCGGCCGCGCACGCGCTGCGCGCCGCGATCCTCCGCACGGTAGGCCTGCCGACGCGGATCGGCCTAGGGCCGACGCGCACGCTCTCCAAGGTGGCCAATGCACTCGCCAAGGCCACCGAGAAGGTTTGGGGCGGCGTTGTGGATCTGCACGATCGCGAGCTGCGCGCGCGGCTGTTTGCGCAATGGCCGGTGACGGAGGTGTGGGGCATCGCGCGGGCCCTGGCGGCGCGGCTGCAGCCGCTGGGCGTGCGCACAGTCGCTGATCTGGTCGCCCTGCCCCCGGCGGTGGCGCGCTCGGTTGGCACGGTCGTGCTCGAGCGCCTGGTGCTGGAGCTGAACGGCATCGCCTGCGACGACTTCAAGCCCGAGCCGGAGGCGCGCAAGGCGACGGCCGTGACGCGCCAGTTCGGCGCGCCGGTCACTGATCTGAGCGAGCTGCGCGAGGCCATGGTGCGGCGCGCGGTGCGCGCGGCGGAGAAGCTGCGGGAGCAGAGCCTGATGGCGACGCGGTTGATCGCCTTTGCGCACGGTTCGCGGTTCCGCGCCAATGCGCCCTCGGCGAGCCGGCAGACGCGCCTTTCGCCGCCGAGTAACGATCCGCGCATCATCGCCGCCCTCGCCGGCAAGATGATGGAGGCGATGCATCAGCCGGGGGCGGTCTATACCAAGTGCGGGGTGTTGCTCGAGGAGCTGGTGCCGGAAGGGACAGGCCAGGGCGATCTGTTTGTCCAGGCCGATCCGCGTGTGCGCGGCCTGCTGGCGGCGATGGACGGGCTCAACGACCGGTTCGGCCGGGGGACAATCCACCTGGCGGCGCAGGGTTTTGGCGGCCGGAGCTTCGACACCAAGCGGGGGCAGAAGAGCCCATCATGGACGACGGATATTCGGCAGATCCCGGTGGCGCGGTAAAGCGCACGTCGGTCATTCGGGCTGGCTGGCAGCGTCTGCCGCTTGTTGAAGCTTCCTGCGTCGGCGGAACGCGAGGAGCGTAATCAGGCCGCCGACTGCAGATCCCAAGATGAACATCTCGATAAATGCTTTGCCGGGGGTCCTTGATTTACTGAACTCCGAAGTGAGCTTCAGATAGCCGAGTTGCTTTTGCTCACTGAGGATCACGCCATTTTTGTCAGCGGCGCTGATAATCAACCAGTGCCCTTTGTAGTCCACCAGCGTCAATTTGGCACGGAGGGGGAAGCGCTCTTGGGGAAGGCAATAGATATCCCGCGATCTCCATCGGGCGGCTTCGCAGCTTATTTGCCGGCTGACATTCGCCATATGGAGCGTCATCCACCGAGTGCCAATTCCTCCAACGTCCACCACACCTTCTCGCACAATGCGCGGCGCAGATCGGGCAACATCGTACATGTCTGCCCGGTCATTGTGAGGGTTGAGGTATGCCATCGAGGCGAAGAGCAAAGGACCCCATAGCCACCATGTTGCGAGCCAGCGCTTGTTCCAAGCAGAGAACTTAGCCACTCCGCTGCGGAAGCCGGACCAATCCAGAGATTTCAGTTTCATCTGCCCCGATCTGCGCGACGCGCCGAACACCCCGGCTCGGGAATACAATCTCGGCCGCCCAGCGCAAGCCGTCGTCACGCCGAACATCGCGCGCAACCTCTTAACTTCCTCGCATTTTCTGCCTGTTCCCTTTATGTCTACAAGCGGAGGGTGAGGTTCCATTATGCACGATGTTCCTCGGCTTTCGCCCCTGATGGCGAGCCGCAAGCTGCAGGCGCTCGCGTTCATCGAGCAGTTCTTTGCCGTGCGCGGCATCGGCCCCAGTCTGTCCGAGCTGGCCGCTGCGCTCAACTCGAACCGATCCCGGGCGCAGGGGCATGTGCGCCAGCTCGCGCGTGAAGGCCGCATCCGGTACTTCCCGGGCGTGCCGCGCGGCATCCGCCCGATCTCGGCCGAAGAGGAAGCGCTGCGCCGTCTCCAGGCGGCCGGCTATATCGTGACAAATGCGGGCCTGCTCCCGCCGGCAGTGCTGGACCATGATCCCGCTCGGCATGGCAAAACGCAAAACCAGGAATCGGGCGGCACTGCGCCTCACGCCCAGCACTGAGCGAAAGACACGCAGCGGGCTGGAAAAAGCGCTCGACGCGCGCGCGGCCGCGATCCGCGCGGACTGGGCGGCGCGGCATCCCGAGCGCGCTGCCGACGAGCGCCGGCTGCGCAAAGCCAATATCGCGGCGCGGGCGCGCTGGGGTCACAAGCGCAACGGCACGCCGGAAACCCACGAACATGCGAACCGGGTGCGCCAGGGCGCGCTTGCGCGGCTGTACATGAGCGGCGCCATTGACGCTGAGCTGCTCGCGGCCGGCACCGAGATCGCTGCCGCCTCGACGCTCATCATGCGCGATGTGGCGGTGCGAACAGCCAGCCTCGAAACCCGGATCGACAACAGCCCGCATGGGGAGGTGTTCCACGAGGCGCTCGGCCGCGTTTGGATGGAGGCCACCTATAGCCAGTGGCGCGCCGATCCGCGCGTGCATGGGCCACTGATGCTCAGCGTGGTGCATGAGGACCTCGGTATCGCGGCCGCCGCCGCCCGGCACCATATGGCTGCTCGGCGTGCCCGGGCGCTGGTGGTGGCGGGCTTGCAGATCTGGATCGACATGTTCCGGCAGACCCGGCGCGAGATCGACGAGGAAGCGCTTGCGCGTGCGCAGGCGGCGATCCTGTGACCGAGCGACGCGGGCATCTCGGCCCGGATCTCGACCTGGGCGAGTCCCAATGGGCCGTGTGCTTCGGCGATGAGGAGGCGCACTGGTATGCAGTTCACGGCCACAACGCCATTGCGTCGTCACGAAGTGCGGCCGGGCAATCATCGAGCTCCTGCTCTATCATCCTAGTAGCCCCCTCAGCCGCCATCGCGCGTCGCGCCCTCGGGGACCGACTGCGGATTTCAAATCGCGCAGCAGCCATTCGGACCGGCCACAACGTGCCGGTGATTACGCGTCGAAAGTGACTAGGTTGCGTGCAAGATGATCAGGCAAGACATCGCGGTTGAGACCAAAGCGCACTCTTTTCCCATCCTTAGTTTGCGCATCACCCAAGGTGATAAATGTCGGCTCCTTCGGAATTCCCAAAATAGCTGATCGCTTCGTCTCCCAAGTGGGCGCGAGTTCGCGTCTCTCCGCCTTTTTTCCCTTCATAAGAGCTTCATCGATTTTCGAGACCGCGAAAGTTGCGTCTTCAGGGGTAATCGACCCACAGATCACTTCTTGCTCGAGCCAAAAGATCAGAGCGTTTGTTGCCAAAGTGGGCTTCTTATAATCGCGGGCAGCTTCCACCGCCTTCTCATAGTGCAAACGCCCATGGATAGGATCCTTGGTCAAAAACGCGAGCAATCCTCGACCGGCATGAATGTAAGGCACAATGTCGCGGTTTGACCTGAATTCTTCTAGCTTTGCGAACATCTGAGTGGCGCCGTCGATGTCCCCGGCCATTGCGAGCGCATGAAATTGCGCATTGATCAGGCTTGGATCGCGAGGGTGAATCTTGAGCGCGTCAATTCCGACACTGGCCGCCGTTGAATAGTCCCCAAGGTGGATACCGGATGTAAACATTACTTCACGTGCGGCATCGATCGAAAAAGGCTGGTCATTCAACCAAGCCATCGATTCTTTCCTTGCCCCGACATAGTTCCGTTCGTCGTAATAGACCCGAGCTTGCGCTTCATGAGCCGCTGTAATCTGAGTGGCCAGCGACTGCGCATGGACAGAAACGCCTGAATGTTCCTCAAGCCACAAAATTTGTGCCAGCGAGTTTTCAGTCGGTCTGTTGGCGCTATTTTGAAGAAGCCGCCTAACACGACGCAGTTTTGAGGCATTTTTGAATTCGAGAGACGCGAGACCAGCCGCTAGCTCGCTGGTCCAAAGCTGTCCTTCTTCCACCGTGAGAAGCTCGTTAAGACGTTTGGTGCCGTGGCGCGGGGATTTATCGCATCGGTCCGCCAAGGCGATCTCTGCCGCTTGCACCCAAGGATCTCCCTTAACAGCATCACTCCGCCATATGTACGCGAGAGCCCTTTCTGGATCACGCAAACTCTCAAACAGTTGTGCCGCACTGCGCAGCACGAACCTATTGTCGGGTGCCAATCGGAGCGCCATCTCGAGGGCTGCTTGTGCCTGCCGATGCTGACCCGAGAGAAAATACAACCGCGAGAGTTCTGTGTACGAAATAGCATCGCGAGGATGCTCTAGCAGCAACTTTTTCAGCGATCCAATTAGCCTCGAGCGGCCAGCGTGATTGGAAATCCAAGAACCAGAATAATTTGTAGCTTCGTGCGGCTTGACTTCACCCGTTATGCATCGGGCTAGCCGGACCGCATCAGGTTGAACGCGTTCCTTATTCCGCAAAATCCATATCGCTGCTTCTTCGCCAGTTGCCTCATTGCCGAGCAGTATTGACAGCTCCATCATCTCGCAGGCGGTTTCGACGGTCTTTGCGCCTGACCATCTTCGCGACTCAGACGAGCGGTGAATATCCACCACAGGAGTAGGTAAAGACCTCCGCTGAGCAGATTTCAGTTCATGAGCCGGCGTATTCGGCAACGTGCGCCACCGAGGAAGAACCTGTCGTTCATTAGATTGAGAAGAATCATCCATCTATTTTCAGCTCGGCTTTCCTTCGCATGCTATCGAACATGGAAATGTACCGTTCAACGCTGTACCGGTTCTGCGTTGAACTTCTACTAAGAGGATGCCCTCGCAACTCTGGCTGAGGCTCGCACAACTCCGACACAACTTTGAACAGTTGATGCCTTAAATCTGCAAGGTGCTCAGGCACCACCGAATTCAGCCTCTCACTAAAGTCAGTCATCAGGCGAGCAAAAGCTTCGCGCCAATATGGCTCTACGTCCTTGTAACTGCCGTTCCATCCGCCAGAGTGAAGTGGTGGCCGATGTTCGCGCGCCAAGCGGCTGAGAACCTGGGGGGTCATCATCGTCCCGGTCATCAAAAAATAAATCATACTGCCCAAATTATAGAGGTCGGCGGCGCGTCTCTCGTCAAACCGACACAATGCAGCTTTCTCTCCTTCATTGGCAGCATAGATGATTTCCGGTGCAGCATACTTCGGATCACCAGCATCATGGCTATCTTCATAGAGACTCTGTTCGTGGGCCCTCGTGGCACAACCCAAATCTGCGATCTTGTGGAAAATCTTTTCAAAAACTAAACAATTAGCAGGCTTGATATCGTTATGAGTTACGTTGCCTAAATGCAGTTGCTTAACCCCTACGGCAAGTTCGTGCATGGCGCTGAGGCACCATGCCAAACTGAAATCTCGCGCTTTATCTGTACGAACCCGCATATCGTGATCTGCGAGCTCGAAAATGATAAAAAAAAGAAACTCGTCTCGGCCGTCAAATGGGAGCATCGTCTCCCCGTAGTCTATAGCAAGAACGACTCTATCCATTCTGCTTCCGCGACAGTATTCTAATAGTTCTCGCTCAAATTTATGGCTTAGGGTCGCGGCGAAAATACGGTCGACGTAACTTCCTTCCTCAATCGTAAGTAGAGACAAGTCGCTGGCTTTTAAAAAGGCCTGCCGCCCGTCAGCGCTTCGAACACGGTAACCAACGGAGCATTTCGCGTTCGATTTTTCTTCCTCGACCCACAACCTCTCTTCTACGGTCCATATTTTCTTGGATTTCATCCCCTGTAAACTGCGGCCTACGAGGCATTCGGCCAACGTCGATTTGCGATCAGCTAGCACCGCACTACTCCCCGCGGCGTTCACTGATTATTCCCCTTCGTAAAGCCATATGAGAGGGCTGCACCACCTATGGACGAAATAATACCTGTCGCCCATGCTCTCAATGCCGCATCATCAGTGATAAAAGATAGAGCAAGAATTGTGCTTGCAATTGCTAGACACAAATAAACAATGACAAGTGCAGCTTTAGTCTTGGTAATGTGAACATTCTGCACCTCATTATCAGGGATCACTCTGTCTGAGATTATAATCTCTTTTTCTTCCCCCCTTTGCATCAATTCTTCTCCTAACTATCAAGAATTCCTACGATTTCAGCATCGAGCTTATCTGCATCGCTCGTAAAGCCTATGTGATTTCGGCCTTTGCCCTTCTGTGTTTTGTAAGCCTTCAAAACCGAGATTGCGCGCCGAACGATCTCCGTTTTTGTGGTTGCTTCCTCGGAGGCAATCTGCTCGAGAAATGAAGCAACATCTTGACTTACCTCGATATTCATCCGAACCTTTGACATAGAGCGACTCCATTTACACACATATAATGCGGATTATATACACATTTTCTGCGCATTTGCAAGGTCGCGCTCGCCCGATGGGTACTCAATCGCAACCGTCATTTGGTCGACCGCTCCGGCGTCCGCGCACTTCGGAAATCCAGGTTCGACCTCACGCGTTACAAAAGCGGGACTGCCAAACGGTCACGCAAGGGCGCAAAACGACCCCGCCACAATTGTGTCCGGAGCCCATGGCCGCATGTCCCCCCGGCCATGGGCTCCTACGGGGAACACCCATGTGATCAACCGCCGAGACGTCCAGATCGCCGCCGATATCCGGTTGATGGCGCTCTCGCTGCGCAAGCTGTGCGGCGCCAGTCGCGACAAAGCGCCGGTCATTACTGGCATGACCCGCGTGATCCATGAATGCGACCGCATCATTGCGGCCGGGCCGAGCGAGTTCCACCACATCACCGCCGAAGCGGCCAGCCCTGAAGTCATCGCGCTGGATCTGCGCCAAATGGCTTACGGGCGCCGCCGGGGCTGACCTGAGCGCATAGCGGGAGGCAGACCGTGATCGACATCGATAAGCTGCGCAAAGAAGCGCGCGACAGCCATGAACAGGTTGGTGTGACGCGACGTTGGCTCAAGGCTGTGCTGGTCGAGCTGGAGCAAGCACGCAGCCGCGTGACTGCTGATCTGCTCGACCACGATCCGTCTGGCGGTATTACGCGATGAGCGAGCTGGCCGATCCCGTCCGCGTCATCGATGGCGCCCGCTACATGGTCAACGCCGATGGCGGGCTGATCCCCGAGAGCGTGGTCAAGCCGGTGGACAAGCTGCAGGACGAGCTGGTCCGCAAGATCATCGGCTTCGCCCTGCCCCTTTCGGCCCAAGTGACGCGCTTCCGCCAGCACAGCTTCGGTGATGTCGATGACTTCGTTTCCCTGCTCGAGCAGGAATATGGCGCGCGACGTGGCGGGTCGAAGGGCAACCTGACATTCACCAGCTATGACGGGCTGCTGAAGATCGTCGTGCAGGTATCCGAGCACATCGTGTTCGGGCCAGAGTTGCAGGTGGCCAAGGGCATCATCGATGAGTGCCTCGTGGAATGGTCCGCCACCAGCGGGCCGGAGATCCGCGCAATCATAAATCGGGCCTTTGACGTGGACAATCATGGCCGGGTCAACCGCAACGACCTGCTCTCACTGCTGCGCCTCGAGTTTGCGGACGAGCGCTGGAAGAAGGCGATGCAGGCGATCCGCGACAGCTTCCGCGTGGTGGGCTCGAAGCGGTACATCCGCCTCTATCAGCGCGACGCCGGGGATGGCCAATGGCGGGCGATATCGATCGACATAGCGGCGGGCTGAACCGTCGAGGCCGCACGTCCCTCCCCCCACCCCCCTCGCGGGTCCTTCCGGCGCCGCTGGCTATACGGGGGGCGAAGGCGCGGGAGTTTTCTAGATATAGGGATTTTCCCTACTTCATCATCCTAGGGCGCTAAACTCATGAATTTGGCTGAATATCGGCCAACTTTGAATGAAGTTGCCAAATTGGTGGGGAAATCCTCCCGCTGGATCGCCAACCTCCGCGCTGAAGGCGAATTGCCCGGCGATGGCGCCACGCTGACCGAATGGGTCCAGGCCTGGACAAGTTATCAGGTCGGCGCCGGCAAGCCGAAGGAGAAGGAGGTCAACGAAGCGCGCATCCTCCGCGCCCAGGCCGACATTGCCGAGGCCAAGGCGCAGGAAATGAGGAAGCAGCTGCTGCCGCGCCATGAAGTCTCGAGCGCTGTTCAATCCGCCTTTGCCCGCGTGCGGGCGAAGCTGCTCAGCCTGCCCGCCAAGTGCGCCCCTCTCGTCCATGCCAAGCCGACGATCGCAGCCGTGCAGGACAAGCTGACGGAGCTGGTGCATGAAGCGCTCCTCGAGCTCGCGTCGACGAAAATCGCCACCGCTGATCCCGACCATCACGTCGATGGTGGTGGCGAGCGCGGCGATGGCGGCCACGGTGGCGACCTGGTGGCCGGTCCTGACGCCGCCGCCGAAACTGACGGTCAGCCAGTGGGCGGACACAAACCGGCAACTCAGCGCCGAAGCAAGCGCCGAGCCGGGTAAATGGGACACGTCCCGCGCGGAGTTCCAGCGCGGGATCATGGATGCGGTCAGCGATCCGCTGATCCAGGACATCGTCGTGATGAAGTCCGCCCAGGTCGGGTGGACCGAAATCATCGGAAACGTGGTCGGCTATTTCGTCGACCAGGATCCGGCGCCGATGCTGGTCATGCAGCCGACGCTGGAAATGGGCGAGGCATGGTCGAAAGACCGGCTCGCACCGATGATCCGGGACACGCCGTGCCTGACGGCAAAGATTTCGGACAGCAAGGCGCGGGATAGTGGCAACACCATCCTGCACAAGAAGTTCGCCGGCGGTCATTGCACGATCGCCGGTGCCAACAGCCCGGCTTCGCTCGCTTCGCGTCCGATCCGGGTGGTGCTGGCGGATGAGGTTGACCGTTACCCGGCATCGGCCGGCGCCGAAGGCGATCCACTCAGCCTCGCCTTCAAGCGCACCACGACGTTCTGGAATCGCAAGCGCCTCGCTGGATCGACCCCGACCGTCGCCGGCGCCAGTCGGATCGAGGCAGCCTTCGAGCTGTCCGACAAGCGCTATTACTTCATCCCGTGCCCCAAATGCGGCACGAAACAGCGGCTCAGCTGGTCGCAGGTCAAATGGGAGAAGGACGAGGCAGGCAAACACCTGCACGAGACCGCCTATTACGAATGCGCGGCTGCAGATCCTGAGACGGGCGAGCTCTGCCAGCACCACTGGACCGACGCCGAACGTTGGGAATCGGTCCGCAGGGGCGAATGGCGGGCAACGGCACCGTTCAACGGCATCGCCGGCTTCCATATTTGGGAGGCTTACTCCTCCTGGGTGAAGCTGGCCGACACGGTGAAGGCGTTTCTGGATGCCAAGGGCAACCCGGAAACGCTGAAGACGTGGACCAATACCGCGCTCGGCGAGACATGGCAGGAAAAGGGCGAGGCCCCGGACTGGCAGAGGCTCTACGACCGTCGATCGAGGGAGCTGGTGTTGGAACAGGTCCCGGAATGGGCCGGCGCCATTACCGCCGGCATCGACATTCAGCGCAATCGCATCGAGTGCGATATCTGGGCCTGGGGGCCTGGCCTCGAAAGTGCCCTGGTCGACCACATCGTCATCGATGGCGATCCGGCAAAGGCCGAAATTTGGGAGGAAATGGACGCGCTGCTCGGGCGCGAGTGGGAAACCGCCTCCGGACGGCGCCTGCGGCCGCTGCGCTGGGCGATCGACACTGGCGACGGTTACTCGACCACCACCGTCTATGCCTGGGCACGAAAATATCCGCGCCACGTCATGGCGATCAAGGGCACCGGCAAGTTCGACAGTTCATCGCCAGTCACCGGCCCGACTTGGGTGGATGCCACGGTCAATGGCCGGAAGCTACGCCGCGGCGTGCAGCTCTGGACGATCGCCGTCTCGGTGTTCAAGTCCGAGACCTATGCCTGGCTGAACCTTGATGCTCCGGTCGACGGACAACCGCACCCGCCGGGCTACATCCACCTGCCGCAGGGCACGAACGAGACCTGGATCAAGCAGCTGGTCGCCGAGCAGCTGGTCAGGGTGAAGAGCAGATCTGGTTTTGGCCGGCTTGAGTGGCAAATCACCAGCGGCACCCGCAACGAGGCGATCGACATGCGGGTGTATGCCCGCGCAGCGGCCTATGCGGTCGGTATCGATCGATGGACAGCCCGACACTGGGCCAGGGTTCGCGGCCAGATCAGCGACCCGGGCGCAGTCCCGCAAGCAAAGCCGGCCGAACAACCGGCCCAACCGACTGAAACCCCTCCAGCGCAGTCCCAACAAGGCAGCGACTGGATCAACGGCGGCCGCTCTGACGGCGGCAGCTGGCTTTAGGATTTGAGCATGGCCTTGCAGCAGAGCGATATCGACGCCCTCAAATCAGCGATCGCGACCGGCGCCACGCGCGTGCGCTATCCGGACGGCCGCGAGATCCAGTACCGTACGCTCGACGAGATGCAGCGGATCCTCCGCATGGCGCAGAAGGACATCGCCGCTTCATCGTCCGCTGGCCGCCCGGCGAGCCGCACCAGCGTGGCAGGGTTCTGACGTGAACTGGCTCGATCGCTCAATTGGGTGGGTTTCACCCACCTCGGCGTTGCGGCGTGTCCGCGCGCGCGCAGCGCTGCAGCTCGCCACCCGGGCTTATGATGCTGCACGGCGCGATCATCGCACCATGAGCTGGAAGGCGGGTGGGACCGACGCCAACACCGAGATCGGCGCGGCCGAGGAGACTGTGCGCAACCGTTGCCGGGAGCTCGCGCGCAACAGCGGCTATGCGGTGCAGATCCTCGACACGTTCGCGGACAATGTTGTCGGGACCGGTATCGTTGGCGCACCGACCGGGCTGTCCAAGCGCAACCAGAAGATCGTTGCGGGCCTCTGGACCGCCTTCAAGGACGAGTGCGACTTTGACAACGACCATGATCTCGACGGGCTGCTCTGGCTGGCGTGCAAAGCCATGGCGGAATCGGGCGCAGCGATCATTCGGTTCCGCCGGCAGCGTTTCGACGCCAGCACGACCCGCACGCCGCTCAAGCTGCAGCTGCTCGAGCCGGATCTGATTGACGTCACGAAAACGACCATGCTGGCGGACGGCTATATCGACCGCGGTATCGAATACGACAGCGAGGGGCGCGTTCGTGCATGGTGGCTCTACCCGGGCCACCCGGGAAACATGGCGAGCTGGCGCAGCCGCGCCATGACCAGCGAGCGGATTCCGGCGAGCGAGATCGTGTATCTCTATGACAAGCTGCGGCCGGGGCAGGATCGCGGCATGCCGTTGCTGGCGCCGGCGGTCATGCCGCTGCACGATCTGCGCGGCTATTTCGATGCGGAACTGGTCCGCAAGCGGATCGAGAGTTGCCTGGCGGCCTTCATCAAGCCGGGCCTCGATGGCGCGGACGGGCCGATCGGCACACAGACCGAAGGTGTGCGACCTGGCAAGCTCGCCGAGAAGTTCGAGCCTGGGATGCTCTATCGCCTGCGCGATGGCGAAGAAGTCACTGTCAGCACGCCAGGCAGTTCGCAAGGGGTGGAGGAATTCGCGACGCTCTACCTGCGCGAGATCGCGGCCGGCGCCGGCGTCATGTACGAGCACGTTACCGGCGACTTCAGCCGCGTGAACTATTCCAGCTGGCGCGCCGGCGGGCATGGCTTCCGGCGTCGCATGGAGCGCAAGCAGTGGCACATCATGATCCATCGCGCCTGCAAGCCGATCGGCGCGCGCTTTCGCGAGGCGAGCCTCGCCGCCGGGCTGTTGCCGGCGCAGGATTTCAGCATGCGCTGGACGCCTCCCGGGTTCATCTCGGTCGATAAGTACAAGGACGCCCAGGGCGACCTCCTCGACCTTCGCCTGGGCAAGGTGACCCCGAGCCAGCTCGTCGAGGCCAATGGCTACGACTATCTCGAATTCCTGGAGCAGCTCTCCCAGGATCTGGCCGCAGCCGACAACGCACTCGGTCCCGGCGTCCATTTCGACGGCGACCCCCGGAAGGCCGCACCCAACCAGGCCAGCGCCAACAGCGAGAACAATCAGGACAGCGGCAAAAAGGCCGCCTGACCCCCGGAAAGGACCGACATGTCCCAACGCAATACTGGCGCGGATCCCGTGCCGGCGCAGGAGACGCGCACCCACGATATCCCGATGGTCACTCGGGAGCTTCAGCTCCGGACCGACACCTGGAACGAGGCCGAGCGGACGATCGAGGTGGTCTTCACCACCGGGGCGCGGGGCGCGCGGTTCGACTGGAATCGCTGGGAGTTTATCGACGAGGAGCTCGCGACCGAGCCGGCCAATGTTCGCCTCGAGCGGCTCAACAACGGCGCCCCTGTCCTCAACACGCACGCCCGTTACCAGCTCAGCGACCAGATCGGCGTGGTGGTTCCGGGCAGTGCCCGCATGGAGAACGGCCTAGGCATCGCCACGCTGCGGCTGTCCGATAGACAGGAAGTTGCCGGGATCGTCGTCGATATTGCCGCCGGCATCATCCGCAACGTCTCGGTCGGCTACATCGTTCACACCTACGAAATCACCGAGCGCGACGGCCAGCGCGCGCTCTACCGGGCGATCGACTGGGAACCCTCCGAAATCAGCTTCGTGCCGGTGCCGTTCGATCACGGCGCCCAGTCGCGAAGCCAGACAACCGCGCAGGGCGGCTCCCCCTGCACCTTCCGCCGCATTTCGCCGGCACCCACCGTGGAGAACGAATCCATGCCTGCACGCAACTCGCAGGCCGGTAACGAGCCGGCCAACCAGAACGACCAGACCCGAAACGCGCCGGAGGGCGGCGACCAGGGCAATCAGAGCAACACCAACCAGGAGCGCAGCAACGAGGATGACGCCGGCGCACCGGCTCCCGAAGTGCAGCGCTCGGCTGTTCTGACCTCGGCGACCGTCCTGACGCTGTGCCGCAATGCCGGCCTCGATGCCGACGCACAGACCGCCCTGGTCGATGCGCATGTCGCGACGCCGTTCACTCGCGCGGCTCTCATGGCCGAGCTTGGCGAGCGCTTTGTGGCGCGCGACGCCCCCGCCCCGACCAACGGCCGCGTGCCTGCCCGCGCGGGTAGCGGCGTGACGATGGTGCGTGCGATGACCGACAGCCTCGTCCATCAGATGGCGCCCAACGCGCAACTGAGTGAGGCCGGCCGGGAATTCCGTGGCCTGTCCATGTATCGCATGGCGGAGGAGATCCTCGCGCAGTCCGGCGTGAACACGCGCGGGCTCTCCCGCCTCGAGATTGTCGAGCGCTCGCTTCACAGCACCAGCGATTTCTCGGCACTGATGGGCGAGACGCTCCGTCGCCGGCTGCGCATGGCCTATGAGGAGAATCAGCCGACCTATCGCATCTGGGCGCGCCGGGCGCCGAATGCGCCTGACTTCCGCAAGGTCGACGTCGTACAAATGTCGGCCATGCCCGAACTGCTGCGGACCAACGAAGCGGGCGAGTTCAAGTACGGCACCGCCTCGGATGGCAAGACCAGCTATGGTCTGCTGACCTACGGTCGCATCATCGGCGTATCGCGGCAGCTGCTCGTGAACGACGATCTGCGCGCGCTCGAGCGGATCACCGTCGGTTACGCTGCAGCGGCCGCGCGGCTCGAGAACCGCACTGTCTACGCGCAGCTGACGTCAAATCCTGCCATGAACGATGGAACTCCGCTGTTCCATGCCGACCATGGAAATCTCGCCGGCTCTGGCGGCGCGATCTCGGAGACGACGCTCGGGGCCGGTCGCACCCGTATGCGTCTGCAGAAGGGCATGCAGAAGGAGGAGCTCAACCTTGCGCCTGCCTATCTGATCGCGCCGGCGACGCAGGAGCAGAAGGCCTATCAGTACACCAGCGCGCAATATGTCCCGGCGAAGGCCGCGGACACGAATGAATTCCGTGCCGGTGGCCGCACGTCCGTGGAACCCGTCATCGACGCGGTTCTCGATGGGGTCAGCACCACGGCCTGGTACCTCGCTGCGAGCAACACCGCGGTCGACACGATCGAGTACACCTATCTCGACGGCGCCGAGGGCGTGCAGCTGAGCTCCCGGCCGGGCTTCACCGTCGATGGCATGGAGTTCAAGGCCAGCCTCGACTTCGCGGCCTCCACCATCGACTGGCGCGGCCTCGACAAGAACCCGGGCGCCTGATCGGACGGCTCGATTGATCAGCGACCGGCTTCACTGGCCGCTGATTTATTTCCCCTCATATTGATGGAGACACCGTCATGAAGAATTTCGTGCAGGATGCCGAGACGATCGAAGTCCCGGCCCCTTATGACGTCGCATCTGGCGGGGCCTTCCTCGTCGGCGCGCTCTTTGCCGTGGCCCTCGGCGCGGCCAAGTCCGGCGAGCTCGTGCGAGGCAAGCGCCGCGGCGCGATCACCCTCCCCAAAGCCACCGGCGCGGCGTGGGCGATCGGCGACAAGCTCTATTGGGACAACACCAACAAGGTGCTGACCAAGACAGCCTCCTCCAACACCCTGGTCGGCGTCGCGCTGGCAGTGGCGGCTTCCGGCGACGAGAGCGGCCTCGTGCTGCTCACCGGCCAGATCGCCTGACCCCACAACGACAAGGCGGCGCCGCATCGCTCCGATCGGCGCCGTTGTTCTTCAGCCAGCGTGGAGATCGCCATGGGCCTGCCAACCGCCGGTCTGGCGACCATCCATCGCACCCTGGCCGATCCCATTATTTACACCGGCGCCGGCGTCGTGGAGAAACCGATCACCGGCATCCATAGCGACGTGCCGGCCGACACGTTCACGGGCGCCGGCGCCACGGCCCGACATGTCTCTTTCGAGATCCAGTTTGTCGATCTGCCCGGCATCCCGGCCAAGGGCGACGTGATTGTCCACTCCACGGGACGCTGGGCCGTGATCGATCGCGGCAAGGACGACAGCGTCGGCGCGTGGATCCTATCGGTGGCGGCCGCATGATCGCCATTCGCGACCAGATCATGACCGATGCGGAGGCGTGCCTGCAAGGTAAAGCCGCGGAGATCGAAGTCATGCCGAGCGGCGATCCGATGCAGTTCGATGCGCTCCACATTTACGATGACGGGCAGCGGCCGGACCAGCGCACCGAAACCGGGACGCAACGCCAAGGCATGACGCTCAGCATCGAAGGCTTTGTCGAGGACGCTGGCGGCCGAGCCGCGCTCACGCGCCTCAATGCACTCTACGCCGCAACCGTGAGGGCGATCTTTGCGATGGCCGACGCCTCTTTGCTGATCGAGGACATTGAGGAAGGCGACATGCGGATCAATCGCGTGCCGCTCGGCAGCACCCACCGCCTCGCCTTCTCGATCGACTTCCTCATCACATTCCCGACCCGCCGCGGCGACCCGACCGCAACCTGACCCTCCGACCAGAAGCGAGACACCGACATGGACCAGACGATCCGTCCGGCCAACAGCGTGATGCTGTTCAAGCTGGAAACCAACGAGGGCGTTGACGCAGGCCCGACCGCCGCGAACGCCTTTCCCTTCGAGGCTGATGGCTTCAGCTACAACACGCCGTTTACCGAGGAGCAGAGCAACGAAGCCACCGGCAGTCTGGTCAGTGGCGCGCCGTTGATCGTTGGGCAGCCGGCCGAGGTGACGATCCGCTTCCGGATGAAGGGCGCAGCTGCTGCGTACACGGCGAGCGTCAAGCCGCCGCATCATGATCTCCTGGCCTCGTGTGGCCTGCGCGGCGTGTTCCAGGCCGCGATCGCGGCGGCAGCTTTGACCGCCGGCAGCGCGACCAGTGCGACCCTCGGGACGGGCTTTGCGACCACCGCGCAGCTCTATCGCGGCATGCCGCTGGTCCTCTCCGGCGGACCCGGCGACGGCCGCACGACCCTGATCGCCGATTACACGAGTGGCAAGGTCGCGACGCTGGTCGACACGTTCGACACGCCGCTGACCATAACCACGCAGGCTGCGATCCCGCCGAACTGGACCTACGCCGGCACCTCTCCGGCTGACGCGGCCGCACGGCTTACGGACCACCCGTCGGGCACCCTCTATCTTTACGAGGACGGCGTGCTGCTGAAGTTCGTCGGGTGCCGCGGCATTGTCCAGGAATGGGGTGGCGACACCGCCAAGCCGGGCTTCATGACCGTCAAGCTCATGGGCGTGTTCGCCGGGCGCACGGATGCCGCGGTGCCGGTTGTTTCGGTGGCCGCACACGCCGCGCCCATGCTCGTCCAGGGGGTCAACCAGCCCAATCCCGCCTTCCTCATGAACCGCAAGGGTCTGCCGATCGACCGCTGGTCGATCAACCTGCAGGCCGAACAGGAATCGCCCGGCGACGCTCCGCGAGATCAGCGGCAATGCCAGCGTGGGTGCGGCGACCGCGCGCATGGCCGGCGGCAACAGCCTTGGCGGTGCCTTCGGGGGCGCGATCGGCGGGGAGATCGGCAAGCGCCTTGAGAAACCGCTGACAGACGTGCTCGGAAAGACCCTCGGCTCGATAGCAGGGCCGCTGGGATCGATTGCCGGCGGGCTGCTTGGCGGCGTGATCGGCGGGCTGTTCAAGAAGACGCCGATGGGCTCGACCATCGTGACCGCCAACACAACGAACCCCGTCATCTCCGGGACCAAGGATGCCGGCGTCATCGATTCCCTCACGGGCATGTCCAAGGGTCTGCAGCAGAACATCCAGCGCATCGCCGACCAGTTGGGTGCGGAAGTCGGCCAGTATGCGGTGAGCTTCGGTCAGCGGGGGAGCTATTACCGCGTTGCCGGCACCGCGACCAATGCGGTCGGGAACAAGCACCCGTCACGCACACCGGGAATCGAGCTGCTCTACGATGGCGAGGATCCGGAGACGGCCATGCGGCTCGCGGTGCTCAACGCCCTGCAGGACGGCGCGATCAAGGGCGTCCGCGAAGGCACCCAGAAGCTGCTGCGAGAGGCTGGGGATATCGAGACCGGCCTGAGTAAGGCCCTGAGCTTCGAACAGGCGTTCAAGGATCTGAAGCGCTACACCGACCCGGTCGGCGCCGCGCTGGACGAGGTAAACCTCAAGTTCAAGCAGCTGGTGAAGATCGCCAAGGAAGCCGGCGCAACCGACGAGGAAATGCGGCAGCTCGAGCAGCTTTACAAACTGCAGCGCGACGAGGCGGTCAAGGCGGCCGGCGTCGCCACCGATGCGCTGAAGGACTTCCTGCAGTCGCTGAAGGCAGGCAGCAATTCGCCCCTGTCGCTGCGCGAGCAGCAGGCCAATGCCCGGGCCGCGCTGGATCCGTTCATCACTGACATCAACGCCGGCAAGAACGTCGACACCGCCAAGTTCCAGGAGGCCGCCCAGACCTTCTTGCAGATCGAGCGGGACATCAACGGCTCGACCAAAGAGTATTTCGCCCAGTACGACATGATCACCAAGCTCACCGAGCAGGCGATCAGCGCGATCGACAAGCAGAACGCCAACACCGGTACCGGCACCGAAAACCCGTTCGAGAAGGCGATCGCGAAAAACAGCGAAGCGACCGCCAACATCCTCGAGCAGCAGAGCTCCATGCTGGCCGAACAGACCCAGTTGCTGAAGCAGATCGCCGGCGGCGGCGGCAACCTCGATGCCTGGTGGCAAGCCCAGCGCGGATATTGACGAGGATCCATGGCAGCACTTCCCGAAGACGTCGCCGCTTCATCGCGGGCGGCGGCGATCGTCATCGTGTCCGACACCGCGCTGCTGGACCGCTTTCCCACGGCTCGGGACGGCCAGAAGGCGCCGGCCGAGGGCTATTGCGACAGCGCAGCCGACACCGAGACGATCCTCAATGCGCGGGCCGCGCTGATCGGACAGCAGGGGCGCCGGCGGTTCGCCGTCAAGATCGCCGCGGTCCTGGACGTCAGCCTCGATGGCGGCGTGCCCTGCTTCCGCCTGACCGATGACGAGCAGCTGGTCGACACCCCGATGATGGTCGGCCGCCTCGAGATCGATCTCGAGGAAGAGATGAGCACCCTGGAGCTGTTCGGATGAAGGCGACCGTCTGCAGGATCGATGCCTGGTCGGGTGCGACGCCGACCACTCTGCGGCTTTCCAATGTCGACGACGAACGCGTCTGCCATCTGGACGGTGCCAGCTGGCGGCCGGCGATCGCGCGTCTCCCCAAGCTGCGCTACGATATCTTCGATGGTTCATTTGGCAGCCAGCTGACGGCACCGAGTGGCGAGCTCGCCGTCCAGCTCGCAGCTTGGCCCGAATTGCCAGCGCTGGACCTCTACGATGGCCGCGTGCGCCTGTGGCAGGGCGAGATCGGCGCCTCCTGGAGCAGTTACACGCTGATCTTTGACGGCCGCGTGCGCGAGCAGCCTCCCAGCGGCGAAGGTGCCGTACCCTTGTCGATCGGCTGCGATGACGCTTGGCTGGATGAGCCCCTGCTCGATACCTATGCCGGCACCGGCGGCGTCCAGGGCAGCATCGAGCTCAAGGGCAATGTCATCCCCTGGCTGATCGGATCGCCGCGCTTCGTCGAGGGCGTCCTGATCGACGCGGTCGACAATATCTACCAGCTCAGCGGCGGCAGCATGGCGGGCGGCCAGATGGCGTTCGACCGGCTCAGCCGTCTCGGACCGCCGGCGGCCAACTATGCCAGCTTTGCCGCGCTGAAGGCGGCGACGATCGCCAATGGCGACTGGGCCACGTGCGCGACGCTCGGCCTGGTCCGGCTCGGCGCACCGCCGGCCGGCCTGCTCACCTTCCATGCGCTGGGCGATAATGGCGGCGCGCGCGCCTGGGTGCGCCGGCCCGGGTCGATCATCTATCGCATCGCCGAGCGCCTCGGGAAGCTGGACCGCGTCGTGGTTGCGGATCTCGACGCCCTCGATGCCGCCTGCCCCTACAATTTGTCCCTGGCGCTCACCTCGCAGACCACCGCCCGCGATGTCATTCTGAGCATTGCGCAGAGCGTCAATGCCACGGCTCTGATCGACTGGCTCGGCCGCCTGCGCGTGAAGGCGGTGCAGATCGGGACGCCGATCGGCACGCTCGCCTCGGATGGCAGCAGCTGGCCGCCGGTCGCAACGGTGGAGCAGATGTCGGTCAGCACGCCCTATTGGCGCCTGGCGCAGAAGGCCGCGGTGACCAATCGCGTTCACACCCTTGGCGAAATGGCACTGAACGACCCGGCACTGGCCGCCGCGATCGCTGCCCAGGAAGCAGCGGACGCAGCGAGCGTGCGTATCGGCCGCATCACGTCGGACGGATGGCTGACCGCCGGCGCCGACAAGCAAGGCCTCATGCGCGAGCATGACTCGCTCACCACCCGATTCACCGCCGCCTATGACAAGGCTGCGGATCTCGGCGTGGCAGCATCCGAACGCGCTACCGCACAGGCCGACATGGAGGCATTGCTCGACTTCCTCGAGGCAATCACGCCCGACTGGGATAATGCCGGCGTCGACAGCCCCGTAAACGGGCCGGAACTCGATGCGCTGTTCTACGCTGCGAGCGTGACTGTCGCGATTCTGGAGAGTGCGGTACGTGGCCTTCCGGGTGATCCCGGGCCAGAGGGGCCGCCGGGCGTCGACGGTTACAATACAGCGGTCGTGTTCCTCTTCAGGCGAGCGTCCAGCACTCCTCCTCCCCCGTCCACGGTCGCTACCTACACGTTCGCGACCGGTGTTCTCACAGGTCATAATAGCGGCTGGTCACAAGAGCCGCCGCCAGGCGGCGAGCCGCTGTACATGATATCGGCGACCGCACGCTCGAAGCTCGCGACCGATACGGTCGAGGCCTCTGACTGGAGCACGCCGCGCATTCTCGCCCAAAATGGGGCGCCCGGCGCCGCTGGACCTGCCGGCGCTTCGGCGATCGGCTTCGTGCAGGATGACCATCCAGGCTCTGGCCAGTTCGTCTCACAGACCTGGTACCGCCCAACGTCAAAACAATGGTTCCGGTGGACGGGCGGCGACTGGGAGCGGATCCTCGGCGCCATTTCAGCGCTCGACGTCGTCGCTGACAGCGCATTTCTCGGCAACGCCGTCGTCGTGAACGCGAAGATCGGCAACCTCGAAGTCAACACCATCAAAATTGCCGGGAATTCGGTGACCGACAAAGGCTCAGTCCAGATGGTGTCGGGCGTGACGGTGGCTCGCTTTGCTACGCAAACCTTGATGACGCTCACCAAGACGAAGATCGAATCCGCATCTGACCTCGACTTTGATGTCACGTTGTTCGTTCAGACCAATGACGATCTGAACGGCACTGTTGTTCTGCGCACCGCAGCAGAAACCTTCGACCCGTATTTCGGTTATAATGTGCCACTCTTTCAATATGTCGTGCCGATGCGAGCTGGCGGAACGGGCCCCGGATTTGGGATGCCGTTCAGCTGGGGCATCAGCCTGGGCGGGTTCGCTGCCGGCACCCACACGTGGCAGCTCCTCTACACGAACAATGGCGGCGACTTCGTCAACGCGCTCACCGTTCTGGGCGGATCCAATCTTCGTTATGGAGAGGTGAAAAGATGACACCGGAGCGAGAGTTCTGGCTCGTGTGGTCCGATGCTTCTGGCAGTGTCGTGAGCAAGGGACACGGCATATCAGGCGACTTTGGAAGCCAGCAGTTCACGGATGGATTAAGAGGGGTTCCGGTCGATCAGTCTGCCTGGATCAAAAACGCAAACTGGACGGCTGAGGACGTTCGCGATGCCTTGCTTGCACAGCTGTCGAGGCAATTTGCGCTGGAGGTAGAGGCCGGCTGTCCATCACCGCTCGGCCGGATCTGCTGCGATGATCAGGCGCAGTCTCGCTTCGACAGCACCCTGCGATATCTGAACGGCGCGATCAGGCGGGGCGAACCGGTATCTTCAATCAACTGGACGATGTGGGATCGGTCACAAGTGCCGCACAGTCTCACAGAATTGGAAGACATGGGCTACGCAATGGATGGGGGCTTCCAAGCCAAAATGGCCGTCCGACAAGCTAAGGAAGCTGCCCTGCGTGACCCCGGCGCGAGTTTCACAGCGTTGATGGCAATCGACATTTTCGCTGGTTGGCCGCCGAGCGAATAAGCCTCCGAAAACGCGCCTCTGGCGGCAGCGATCCGCAACGCCGGGATCGCAGCGACCTGCCCTACCGCCTCCCCTAAGCAAACATCGCGAGAACCGACCGATGAGCAACGCAATGATCATGCGGCCGCTGCCGGTCGCCGTCCTGAGCGGGACGAACAGCCTACCCGGGTATCAGCCATCCAATATCGCCAACGACTGGCTCGGCATGGTGTGGAAGGGGCAGGCGGCCGGGACCGCCAGTCAGTCCTTCATCGTCGACCTGCGGGAAGACCTACCGGCTGACACTATTGCCCTGCTGGGCCTCTCCGGCGCGGCAAGCAGCTGGCTGCTGCAGGTGAGTGCCGCGACCGACGCACAAGGTGCGTTTACCGGCGCCAGCCACGCTTGGCCGGCGGTTCCCCTCCTCGCCGGCAGCGTCATGTTCCCGAGCGGACGTGGCCGCTCCTATTGGGAAAAGCCCGCGACCGGACCTAGCGCAGCTCGCTACTGGCGCGTCACGATCACGACGCCGGCGAACAACACGCCGGTTACGGTTGCACGCGTGGTGATCGGGCAGCGCCTGCAGCCGGAGCGCAATTTTTCCTTCGGCGCCGCGTTCGGCATCCGCGATCACGGCAAGGCCGAATGGTCGACCAGGGCGGTTCTTCTTCGTCGCCGAGGTCTAAAGCTGCGCAGCACAGGCCTGTCCTTCGCCTCGCTGTACCGCGACGAAATTGAGAATCTCGTCGACCCGATCCTTGCGGCGGTCGGCGCGACCGATCCAATCCTGCTTGTGACCGATCCGGATCCGCATGCACAACGGCAGAACAGGATCTACTTCGGGCCGCTGATCGGCGACATCGGGACCATATGGGCGCGCGCCAACGCCGGCTTCCAGTGGCAGGCGAATGTCGTCGACCTGGAGCCGATCGGCGACGTCGGCGCCAGCTTCATCCCGCCCACCCCGACGCCGGCGCCGAACTGGACAAGTCCGCCCTCCGTAAGCGGCGCTGGATCCCCGCCGCGCGTCGGCGATGTGCTGACCGCCAACGGCGGAACAATCCTCAATGGTGATCATGCCGGATGGCGCTGGCTCAGAGACGGCGCGCTGATTTCCGGCGCAACAGGAGTGACATATGTGCTGACGATTGACGATCTCGCGGCGCTGGTCGGACCGCGCCAGCTGGCGTCTGGACCGGGCGGTAGCGGCTCCAACGACGGCGACCCTGTCGGGCCGGTCAACCCCACGGTGCCGGCGGTCATTTCCGGTCTGACCGCGACAGCCGGGGATGGTCAGGTGGTGCTCACCTTGTCAGCGCCGGCCAATGGCGGCGCCGCGATCACCGACTATGTGTATCAGTACAAGCTGAACTCCGCGTCGACGTGGACGACTTTCAGCGATGGCGCTTCGGCGACGCCGGGCACGACAATCACGGGTCTGACGAACACACAGGATTACAATTTCCGCGTTGCCGCGGTGAACAGTGTGGGCCAGCAAACAACGTGGTCGAACGTCGCTAATGCCACACCCGTCGCAGCTGTTCCTTCCATGCCGGCGGTCGGCAATCTCGTCATGCACTTCCGTGTCGAGGATATTCCGGCACAAGCGGACAATACGGCCTTTGCCGGCAACTGGGTAGACAGCGTTTCAGGCGCTGCGATTTCGCAAGCAACCACGGCGTGGCAACCGCTTTACCGGACCAGCCGTTCGGGTGGCAAGCCTGCGCTACAGGTCAACGGCACGAGCTACCTGAGCGTGGGCCGGCCGGCTGCGATGATCGCGGCAATGAACAACGCAACCACCGACACTGGCTGCACGGCGTTCTTCGTCCTCAACATCGCAGAGAGCACAGTCGACGATTTCCGGGTGTTCTGGGGTCCAAGGAACGTCAACGACGGCGACCGTAGCTTCATCGCATCGAAGACCAAGGTAACCACCAGAGGGGGTACGGCGGACTTCACCAACCGTGTCGGCTACGCGATTATCGTCGTTCGCCAATCGAGCCTGTTGAACGCACATTTTTTCGATCAGGGGAACGCGCACTTCAGTGCGACGGGCCCCTTGTCGCCGCATAGCTCCAATAACTACGCCTATGGGCACAGCTCTCAGGGGTACGACGGCGTCAACCCGACAGACGAATGGGGTTTCCGTGGCGACCTGATGGATTTCGGCTTTTATAACAAAGCCCTGACCAACGCGGAGATTTTCCGGCTTATCAAAGCGATGAACGCTAAATTCGGTCAGCCGCTGCCTTGGGCTGGGGCTTCATTTTATACCTTCATTGACGGCAATAGCTATACTTCCGGCCGGAAGAACTGGGCGGCGCTGCTGCTCAATAACAAAGGGGTGCCATTCGGCGCGTCGAGCAATCTCGCAATTTCAGGCCGCACGATCTCGCAAATGCGCGGTGCTGTGAATGCGAACTTCGCGGGTGTCGCCGACGAACTTGGTATTCCAATCGTGCTTCTCGCCAACGAGTTCTACAATTCGGCCGATGCGACTTCAGCCAGTTACATTGCTTATCTGAACGAGGTCAAGGCGATCGTCCCAGGCATCCGCAGGGGCTGGCTCGACGCATGGGACAACGCACGTCCTGTAGGACAGGGGCCACGGGATAACCGGGCAGCCTCTAATGCAGCTATGGCATCGGCCACGACGGCAAGAGAGGTGTTGATCCCGATCAGCGGTGACGCCACCGTTGGCTTAGAAGGCGCATGCCCTGAAGAGCCGGGCCCGTACGGCCCCTATTTCGCGGACAATGTGGGCCATCCGACGCCTGCCCTGAGTAGCTATGTCGCATCTTTCGCCGGCCCCTATTGGGATACGCTGGTGACGGGCCTGTGATGGCCAGCACGGGAGCGCCGCGATGATCGATCGCCACGACCTCATCAAGCGCAGCTTCGACGCCGGCGCGATCGCCACCGCCTTTGGAGGCCTTATCGAGATGCTGCCAGCCATCGCCACCAGTCTCTCGATCATCTGGATGGTGCTGCGGATCTACGAGATGGACACCACCCAGCGCCAGCTCGGCCGCGCCCGCGCCACGATCGCGCGGCTCAATGCCTGGCTGAGGAAAGGACGATAGATGGCAGACGCAAAGATGCTCGCGACTGGCGTGGCCAGCGCCATGCTGGCGATCGCCGTGCCCTTCGGGATCAGCTGGGAGGGCATGAAGCTCAACCCCTATAAGGATCTCGTCGGGGTCTGGACCGTCTGCGGCGGCGCCACGCACGTTCCCATGCGTCCCTACACCGAAGCCGAGTGTCGCGAGATCACCCTCGCCCAGTACCGGGACTTTGGTGAGGGCGTGCGCGCCAGCGCGGCCGGGATCGATCGCGAGCCTTGGCAGTGGGCATCGCACACCACATTCGCGTCCAACATCGGGATCTCGGCCTATGCCCGCTCGAGCGTGCGGCGGCTGTTTGTCCAGGGGCGCTATGTGGAAGCATGCCGGGCGATGCGGCTCTACAAATATGCGGGCGGCAAGGTTGTCGCCGGCCTAGTGTATCGCCGCGAGGGCAAAGACCGCCGCGTCGGTGAGTATGAGCTTTGCATGGTCGGCGCGGTACCGGCCGAGCTCGGAGGCGCTTGACCATGTCCTTCCTCATCCGCGCGCTGCCGCATGTCCTGGGCGTCAGTGCGATCCTGGGCGCGCTCTGGTGGCTCGATAACCGCGGATATGTCCGCGGCCAGGCCGACGCCGAACGCGAGCGCATGATCACCGCCGTCATGTTGACGCGCAGCGCGCGCGAGACCGAGCAGGCGATCGGCGAGCAGATCAACGCTGCAAGCGCGCGCTACGAGCAGGGACGCTCCGCCCTGCAGGCGACCAGAACCATCATCCAGCCCACCGTCACGAAGGAGATCATCCGTGAGCCGCGTCTTTCCGATCCTGCTGCTGGCCTCACTGACGGCCTGTACCGTGAAGTCAATCGGGCCCGGGGAGCGGTTGGCGCCTGTGCCTCCACCGCTGCCGGCGGCATTGTCTGCCCCCTGCCCGGCGCCGGCGCAGCTGACGGACAAGAGCATCGGTGAACTGGCGCAGGGCGATATCGACGCGATCCTGGAATCACATGACTGCCGCCTGCGCCATGCCGCGACGGTCAACGCCTATGTGGCGGCCCGCCAGGCCTCGATCGATTGGAACCAAGCGAAGCAGCTGAACGGTAAGCCGCTCAAGGCGCCGGCGGCGCGTAACGGCCAATTGACATCAACTGGCTCGGATAAGGGGCCGCGAGACTGAGTGCATCGTCCAGATCGGTGCGAAGCCAACGGTCATAGTCCTCGGGGTGAAGGATCACGGGGCAGGCCTTCGGATGGATGGCGCCGACAACATGCGTCGCCGGGTCGCCCTCATAGCCGCAGGTGAGAAAGGAATAGACCGGATCGGCTTCGGTCGGCCGCCAGATGCCCGCAAAGGCAAATGTGGGCTGTGAGGGCACTGTGAACCAATAGGGGCGCTTCTTGCCCGTCTCCGGGTCCGCCTGGACGCTCCACTCCTGGAATTCATTGACCGGGACGAGGCAGCGCCGCGCGGGATTGGCCAGCGCCGATTTCCAGAATGGTGAGGTGTAGTTGCGCACGTTGGTGACCGGCTTGCCCTGAAAGGGGAAGCCCCAGTTCATCACCGAGAGAAGGCGCTCGCCATCTTGCTCACGCACAACGTAACCCGGCTTGCCCGGGGCCACGTAATCCTTCTCGACAACGAGGCGATCCGCAGGATCCGGCAGGGCGTCAAACCGCGCGAGATAGTCCTTCAGCCCGACTTTGACGCTGTACAGATTGCACATTGGTGCCCCCTACCCCCTGAACCGATTTGCGGCGCGTCGCCATTCGCTTTTCGGAGGAAGCGGTGGCTGTTCGCCAGTCGGGTCCTCACGCGTCAATCTGACCTGTATCTGCTTAGAGCGGCATTGGGTGCAGCGAAAATGTCGCCCGAGCTGCTTTAGATGATCGTTCCAACCCTTGCGCTGAAACAGCCACCAGAGAGCGTGGGGATCGTAGATCTTCAAATGACCGCAATGCCGACAACGGATCGTGACGGTGTACTGGAACGCAGCTGCCTCGAAAATGCAATCAGGGCCGGTGTGCAAGGGCATGAACGAATGGAGAACATCTAGACCCCGAGTCGGTCAATAGTTGGGGTACCGATTGGGGTATCGGCTCGTCGCAAAGCGCCGAAATGAGCGGCCGGGGCGGAGGGAATATCCGTCCTATACAAGCTAAAAGGGCCGAGGCATTCTACCATCTAGAGACCGCATAAGCGCTGCTAACTCTCTGAGGGCGACCTGAAAGGCCTCATCCGTTTCAACGTCGCGGAGCTTGAAGGCATGAATCGCATTTCGGTTATGTTGGAGCCGCCTGCAGAGGGCCAATTGGTTGTTGGGCAACAGTTCGCTCTTCTCGTACGCATCGAGCATATTGTCGAACGTCAAATTGCTGGGCAAGGTCAGCACCTGATACTTTTTATTGAATGCGCGTGATTCCAGCATTTTCTTATCTTTAAGATAGTCCGCCAGGAAGACGGTGAGAAAAAGGCGCAATGCGCCTTCGAGAACAGCGCCTAAATTGGTCCAAGCTAGAACGAGGTCCCCGTCCGACAGCGGCTCGTCCCGAATCCATTGTTGAGTTGAGTGTGCAAGACTGGCCACTCGCCGAAGATTAGCTTCAGCCAACGCCGCTGCAGCCTCTGCCGGCGCCCACCCATCAACCTTTATCCAAAACCCAGCCCAGTCGTCAGCGATCATCGCTATCCGCTGAGCGATTGCGGAAAGGGGTAGATTCGTGGCCCCAGCCACCCAGTCGCTCTGCTGTGTTTCCAGAAACACCATCATGTCGTCTTTCATGGCGTCACCCTCCTCAAGCGAGATAGTCATGCTCACCAACGCAGCGGTCAAGGCCGCGCGGATCCAGCCGCGCGCCTACAAAATGTTCGATGAGCGCGGGCTCTTCCTGTTTGTCGCGCCTAGCGGCCTCAAGTCCTGGCGGCTCAAGTACCGCGCCGGCGGAAAGGAGCAGCTGCTCTCCCTTGGCCGGTGGCCCGACATGTCTCTGGTCGAGGCGCGCGCCGGCGCCGATCGGGCGCGATCGCTGATCGCGGCCGGGCTTGATCCTCGCGATCGCGAGGCCGCGGCGCATTCCGACCAGTTTGAGACTGTTGCCCGCGCATGGTTTGAGGACCGGCGCGGACGCTGGTCGGCCGAACATGCTCGCGATGTGATCTTGAGCCTCGAGCGCGACGTTTTTCCCCTCCTGGCGAAAAACCCCATCGGCGGAATCGAGGCCGTGCAGCTGCTCGAGATCGTGCAGTCGATCGAGGCGCGAGGCGCCATCGAAACCGCGCGTCGGATCCGGCAACGCCTGGACGCGATCTTCTCCTATGCGATTGTCCGCGAGCTCTGCACGACGAACCCGGCCGCAGCCCTGCGCGCGGAGCTGGCGCCGCCGCCGAGCGTGCAGCGGCACCCAGCGCTGGTCGATATCGAACAGCTGAAGGCGCTGCAGGTCGCCGTTGACGCGCTGGACGCGGCGCCGCGCGTCCAGCTGGCCTCGCGGTTCCTTGCCCTGACCGCCGTGCGCATTGGCGCGCTGCGCCTCGCGCGCTGGGCTGAGATCGAGGGCCTGGACGGCCCTGCCCCGCTCTGGCGGATCCCGGCCGCGCACATGAAGCTGACCCGCGTGCGCAAGGCGGACGCGGCCAATGATCATCTGATCCCGCTGAGCCTGCCGGCGGCCGAGCTGCTGCGCGCTGCCGCCGAGAACGGGTACGATACCCATTCTCCGATCTTTCCGATCGGCGCCGGCGCGATCGGCGATCTCTACAATCGGGCCGGCTATGCCGGCCGGCATGTCCCGCACGGTTGGCGCGCGAGCTTCTCGACCATCCTCAACGAGCAGTGCCCCACCGAAAAGGACGTCATCGACCAGGCCCTCGCGCATGCGCCGACCAACAAGGTCGAGGCTGCCTACAACCGCGCGGAGCATCTGGCGCGCCGACGCGATCTGTTTTGCCGGTGGGCAAAGCTGCTCATTAATTAGTCAGCGGCCCCGCCAGGTTGCCTGTATAACCATGAGATCTCGCAGCTGGATCAAGCCGGCGCGGCCAGCTTCCGTGCAATTTTGAAGCTGCGCTTCAACACCTGCGATTGCAGTCTCCCATGTAAGCGCAGCAACATCCTCGACAGCCTCAGCAAAATCAGTGGCAACTCTGCGCTTCGCTTTCTCGAAACCGCTCTTGGGCAGGTGCGCGCACAAATCATACTCCGACAGGACGACGCCGCGCATTGCCTCAATCACGCCCGGTTCGCCCTCAGTGACGGCATTCCACCCAATCGCGGCGTTGGCGCTCAAATTGTCCCGCCATTGATCTGTGTAATCGGTCATTGGTGATAATCCTCCGGTGCGTCGGGGCGATCATATTCGGTGCCCGTCACGAGCAGCGTCGCTGCGAGCATTAATGACTGCAACAGTTCATGCGGTGACCGGTCGTAAAACTCCCCGAGTAACGCCTCACACCGGGCTACTGCAGCGGTCAGCCTTGTCCGGTCCAGCGGGGAAATTAGACCTTCGACAATGCAGCGCTGATAGGCCGTCGATGATCCGAGTATATTCAACACTTCCGTCGGCGCCAGTTCGGAGAAATCGTCGATAAGCAGCATCAACTCAGAACGCGCCCAGTCGATCATAGCGCGCTGGTCATCAGTCAAACGCCACAGGTGCGGCGGCGCCAGCATAGCAGCGGCGGTGGCAAGTCGGGGTTCCGGAAAGAAGACGCGCGTGATAGGCGCTAGCACAGCTTGGTTCATGGGGTCCTATCCCTGATCTGAGTTAGGAGCGGTGCAAGGTTGCCGCCTTGCGCCGCTCTGCTTTTTTAAGTACACCTAAATCATGAGCGGGTCAAATATAAAAGGTGTGCCTAAAAAGAGGGGCCGTCCGGCTACCGGCAAGGATCCTACGTTGACGTTCCGGGCGCCGGCCGATCTGATCAAACGGATCGAGAAATTCGCCGCAGCGAATGAGGTGCCGCGTTCCGAGGCGCTCCGCCAGCTGGTCGAGAGTGCCCTTCCGGCGAAGGACTGATCTTCTTATCCCAACAATGAGCCTGGGCGTCTGCGCTCTGTCGTCCCGCGACTCCGCTGCGGGATTGGCACAGTTCATGCCCGGTATCCCCCGTGGATACCCCCCGGGCCGGCCCAAGCCGGTTCGGTCCCGCCATTGCAGTGGCAGGATGACATCGCCTCATGGACACTTCTGGTGGGATGACCGCTTAAATTGCGCCTGCCGAAGGCAGTCCTTTTATCCTTTATCTTCTGGGAACCGAGAATAGTGAGCCGTTTATGGACTCGCACTCCCCTTCCCAAGATGCCCGTTGAGCCGCCCCAGATTCAACAGCAGGTTGCGGGTGATGGGGCACTTGATCCCGGCAATGCTTGCCTCGGTTTCACTTTGGCCTTGGACGACACGGCGGGGAGAATCCGCAGCCTTCTGGTTAAATACGCCCAGGAAGATGTGCGCTTGATTCCGCGCTGCTTGTCCGATGCGGGCCAAGTTTCGCTTGAGCGTGCACCAGAAGTCTTGCCAAGCTGCCTTGGACAAACGGCGGCGCAAGTCGAAGTAGTAGGCATTCGGCGCCTGCTTGCGTCGGGGACCGGGTTGTCCATCAATGACGTCGTCACGCTTCTCGCTGCGCCGGACACGAGAGATGAATCCCCAATACTCCAATCGTTCAATGGCGCGGATTGCTGCCTTTCGGTCTTTTCCAATTCTGCGTGCCATCGTGCTGTAATCGACATAGAAGTCGCCGCTGTCGTAGCGCAGGAAATCTAGCGCACGTTCAAGGACGGCGATGTCCGTCCACTGCAGCTTGCCGTAGTCACGGTAGCCCTCTCGATGCTGCCGGATCAGTTCGCGCTTGGCGGCCGCAAGCAATGCGCTTTTGAATGCGCCGCCATGCTCGGCGGAGCCGTTGCCGATCTTTCGACCTGGCTTTGCGCGTCGGTCATCCACGTCATAGCTGCAGCGCATGACGGGATCTCGGACGAGGCGCGCTCCCACGGACGGGAGCATCATGCTCGCGCTCCAGCGAGCTTGTTCAGTCGATCGGGAGCAACGATGCTGCGGGCGGCGCGTCCTTCAGGAGCATGTCCGCCCAAATCTGCGCCAGTTCGCGCCGGCGGGGCATATAGGCGGCCCGATTGTATGCGGCTTCGACGTCGCCACGCATGTGGGCCAGCATCAGGTCGATGATCGCGCGGTCGAGGACGTTGTCGTTCTGCGCGGCCATTTCGTTCATGATGGTTGAGAAGGTCGCGCGCCAGCCATGCGGGACGTGTCGCCCCTGATAACCCGCATCCCGATAGATTTTGCTCAGCGTACTGTCTGAAATCGGCCTGGTTGCCTTCACCGTATTCGGGAACAGATAGGGCCGGCCGTCCGAGACGACAGCAGCGGCCTTGACCACTTCCACGGCCTGCCTCGCTAGCGGTACGACGAACTGATATGCCGCGTCGGCCTTGCTCTCGCGTGACAGCTTCATTTTCGCGGCCGGAATGCGCCAAAGTGGCGCATTCCCGTCGAGATCCTCGAACTCGCCCGGCTCGGCCAGCCGCAACACACCGGGCCGGACCGCTGTCAGCGCCAGCAGCCGCGACGCGAGCTTGGTCCCCACATAAGCGTCGGTCGTCGCCTCCACTGCGGTGATCAGGGCGCGCGCCTCCTCGATCCTGAGCACGGCAGGACGCAACGTCCGCGTGCGCGGTTTCAGCGCCGGCTGGACGACATTTGCTGGATCCGTCTCGGCCAATCCGGCACCAATCGCGAAGACGAAGATCGACGAGATATGTTGCCGGACGCGCTGGGCCATCACCAGCGCATCGCGCGCTTCGATCGACCGGATGACTTTGAGAACCGTCGCTGCGGTGATGTCGGCCAGTGGCATGGCGCCGATGGATGGGAAGACGTCCGTCTCTAGCCGGTCGAGGATCTGGCCGGCATAACGAGGCGCCCGGACAAGAGACTGATGCTTGTGCCAGTCCCGGGCAACCTGCTCGAAGGTCGGCAGCGCTTCCAGTTGCGCCGACTTGGTGCCCGGGTCGCCGCCTGCCCGCAATGTCCTGCGCGCTTCGTCGCGCAGCTCGCGCGCCTTCGCCAACGACACCTCGGGGAATTGGCCGAACGAGAGTTTCTTCTCGACGCCGCCAATACGGTACTTCCAACGCCAACTGCGCGTCCCTGAAGGCAGGACGTGCAAATAAAGCCCATTCGCGTCCGCAAGCTTGTATGGCTTCTCCCGCGCCACGGCATTTCGGCACGCCAAAACTGTCAGCAAACAGGCCCCCACTGGCCCCCAACGGAGCCCCCAATTCGACAGTGCTGCACCGGGACAGCCCGAGACAGCAAGGGAAGGCGAATTGCCTAATTTCATGCATTTGGCAAGAGTTGTGAGAAACTGTGGGAAGAGAGGAGCAGGCCCCGATGCTGCTACTCGGGGAGCCACTTTCCACAGATCGCCGGCCTGCTCGGCCGGACCTGCCGGCCCGCACTGCCGCAAAAAGGGTTAGCCGCGTTGACAGGCTCGCCTCTCCGCTCCCATGAGCGGTCGGCCATGAAACTTGCTTATCTTCTCAACATGTATCCGCTGATCAGCACGACGTTCATCCGTCGCGAGATCGGGGCGATCGAGGCGCTTGGTCAGCCGGTCGAGCGCTTTGCCCTGCGGCACTGGGATGGCGAGCTGGTCGACCCTGAGGATATCGCCGAGCAGGCGCGCACGCACTATATCATCACCGGCAGCAAGGCGGCGCTGCTGTGGGACGTGCTGCTCACCTGCCTGCTGCATCCGGTCAGAACGCTGCGGGTGCTGCCGCTCTGGTGGCGGGTGTGGCGCAACGCGGGGCGAAACCTTGTCGCCCATGTCGCCTATCTGCTGGAGGCCATGGCTTTCGCCCGCCGCGCCAATGCGCAAGGGATCGATCACGTCCACACCCACTTCTCCACCAACGCGACCACCGTGGCGATGCTGGCCCGGCGGCTGGGTGGGCCGTCCTACAGCTTCACGGTCCATGGTCCCGATGAGTTGGTGCCCGGCGAGCCGGCCCGCCTCTCCATCCGCGAGAAGGCACGCGATGCGGTTTTCATCGTCGCCATCACCCGTTACTGCCACGATCGCATCGTAGCGGAGGCCCCAGAGGCGGCCCAGAAGGTCCGCATCGTCCATTGCGGCATCAACCTCTCCGACTTCCCCTATCAGCCTGCCCCGCCCGAGAGCAGCCGAGTGATCTGCATCGGCCGCCTGTGCGCCAACAAGGGCCAGATTCATATTCCGCCCGCCGTCGCTGCCGTGATCGGGGAGTTTCCCGACTTGGTGGTCGAGCTGATCGGCGGCGGGGACGACGAGCACGCGCTACGGCAGGCGATCCGGGCACATGGCGTCAAGGATCATGTCATCCTGCACGGCTGGGGCACCGGTGCCTATGTACGGGAGCAATTGCTGGCCGGTCGCGCCATGCTGCTGCCAAGCTATGCCGAGGGCCTGCCCATCGGGATCATGGAAGCCTTCGCCATCGGCCGACCGGTGCTGAGCACGACCATCGCGGGCATCCCCGAGTTGCTTGACGAGCGCTGTGGCTGGATTTTCGCGCCTGGCGATGAGGACGCCATTGCCGAGGCCCTACGCGGCATCATGCGCGCCACGCCAGAGCAGCGGGCTGCGCTGGGCGCCGAGGCGCGGCGCCGGGTGGAAGAGCGGCACGATCTGTTCAAATCGGCCCTGACCTTGCTCGATTATTTCAAGGCGGACGCAGCCTCCGGCCGGCAGCGTTAAATCAAACAAAAAGGCGCCGGACCCGATGGTCTGGCGCCCTTTTTTAGAAGGCCGACGGTTAGACGGCCATCCGATCAGCCGACGATTTCTTCCGGCTTGAAGAAGTAGGCGATCTCGATCGCGGCATTCTCTTCGCTGTCCGACCCGTGAACGCTGTTGGCTTCGATCGACTCGGCCAGTTCCTTGCGGATGGTTCCCGGCTCGGCATTGGCGGGGTTCGTGGCGCCCATGATGTCGCGATTGCGCTTCACGGCGTCTTCGCCTTCCAGAACTTGCACGACGACCGGGCCCGAAATCATGAACTCGACCAGCTCACCGAAGAAGGGACGCTCCTTGTGCACCGCGTAGAAGCCCTCGGCCTGCTCGCGGCTCATGTGGATGCGCTTGGACGCCACGACGCGCAGGCCGGCTTCCTCCAGCATCTTGGTGACAGCACCGGTCAGGTTGCGACGGGTCGCGTCGGGCTTGATGATCGAGAAGGTGCGGGTCGCCGCCATGAGAAATGCTCCGGTAAAGAAAACGAAAGAGTTGAGGTCGCGCGCGCTCTACCCGCGAAGCGACGGCCGATCAAGAGCAGCAGGCGTCCACGGGTTACGATCAATTAAGCGCTTTGAGTTCACATTGTTAAAGTTTGCCATGATTGGGTGCGCAAAGGGGGAATGGGAACATGCAGGGCGCGGAGGCAAAGGAATCCATTTATCGGATCGACAGGCATGATGACGGGTCGCTGCGCTTTCACAGCATTGCACCGGAACAGCAGCGCTGCTTTCCGGAGGTGGCGACGGTGACGACGCCCTGCCTGACCTTACCAGCAGAGGCGGCGAAGCCAGCACTGGTTCGAGCCGCCGCGCGCAAAAGCTCCTGCAACCGCGCTCCCGAATATCCGGCGATTTGCTGGCCGGATCTCGGACCGGGCGAGAGCCTGAATGCCTTTGGCATGTTCTGGAAACGCGAACTGGTGTCCTGGTCCGGACAACCCCTCCTCCTCGGCCGGCGCACGAAGGGGGCGCCATTGTTCAACTTTGCCCGTCAGGTGGGCCTCTACCTCCTACAGGATGGCGCGCGGACCGTCTATGTCGGGCGTGCGAGCAACGATCTCTATGCGCGACTCAAGACGCATACGACCGACCGACTTGCCGGCCGGTGGAATCGCTTTTCCTGGTTCGGCCTGCGAGACGCCAGTCAGCATTTGCCTTTCGCGCAAAGCGCGTGCTGGAGCGAAGCCAATATGCTCAGGACCATGGAAGCGCTGTTGATCGAAACGCTCGAACCGCCGCTCAACCGACGCGGCGGAGACGGGCTGAGCGGCCGTGAATTTCTTCAGGCCAGCGCACCGACGTCCCTCAAGAGTCGTCATGCAGAAGCGCGCGCCGATACCAGCAAGAAGCCGCGTCACATGCGGTGAGCGAATCCGGCGCGCCGGCGGTGCCTCAAGGCCCTTGGCGCCACCGCCCGCCATCCTGCTTCCAGAAGCGCGGCGTGATGCCCTCGGATCGACTCAGCGCCTTCCAGGCCAGCCGCGCACCGGCCACCGTGGCATCATCGAAAAAGTAGAAAACCCGCTCGAAGCCCAGCGCTTCATCCCGCCACAGGCCATCGGCCAGCGCGACATGGCGCGCACCATTGGCGGCATCACAGCTCGGCGCGAGGAGGATCGGCTGGACCTGCGGCATGGGTGCATCCGCATGATCGTTGGCCAGATAGCTCTCCGGCCCAGCACTCCACAGACCCTCGGAGATACGGTCGAGCTGGTCGCGCTCGGCGGAAACGACCAGCAGGCGCCCGCCGCCATCAAGCACCCTGCGCGCGATGGCGGGCACCGTCGCCTCGACGGGATCCCGGCTGAGCTGATAGAAATCCACCTGCATGTTGCGGCTCTAGCGCGATCCGGCCCGGCTGCGAAGGCCGGGCCGAAATATGCGCAAGACCTCAACCGGCCTGATAGTGATCGCGGATCAACTGATCGAGCAGGCGCACGCCATAGCCGGTAGCGCCTTTCTCCCATGTCGCGCCGGGCTTGTCGGCCCAGACCATGCCGGCAATGTCCAGGTGCGCCCATTTTACGCCCTCCTGCACATAGCGCTTGATGAACTGCGCCGCCGTGATCGAGCCGGCATAACGCGGGCCGATGTTCTTCATGTCGGCAATGGGGCTGTCGATCAGCTTGTCATAAGCTGGCGACAGCGGGAAGCGCCACAATTTGTCACCGCTCTCGCGACCGGCCGCGAGGAGCTGTTCGGCAAGGTCATCGTCATTGCTGAACAGGCCGCCATGCTCGCTGCCGAGCGAGATCAGCATCGCCCCGGTGAGGGTCGCGAGGTCGATCACAGTCTCGGGCTTGTAGGTCTGCTGGGTCCACCAGATCGCATCGCACAGCACCAGACGCCCCTCGGCGTCCGTGTTCAGCACTTCCACGGTCTGGCCGGACATGGTTTTGACGATATCGCCGGGACGCTGCGCGCCGCCGTCCGGCATATTCTCGACCAGCCCGCAAATGCCGACGACATGCGTGGGTGCTTTGCGCAGGGCCAGCGCCTTCATCGCGCCGGCAACTGCCCCAGCGCCGCCCATATCCCACTTCATGTCTTCCATGCCCGCACCGGGCTTGAGCGAAATGCCGCCAGTATCGAAGGTGACGCCCTTGCCGACCAGCGCCAGCGGCTTGGCCTGCGCGCCATTGGTGCCGTCCCAGCGCATCGCAAGAATGCGCGGCTTGCGCACCGAGCCCTGTGCCACACCCAGCAAGGCACCCATGCCGAGATTGGCCATATCCGTCTCATCCAGCACGCTGATTTCAATGCCGAGATCGACCAGATGCCGACAGCGCTCTACGAAGCTCTCGGGATAGATGATATTGCCTGGCTCGGCGACCAGTTCGCGCGTGAATGCAACACCTTGTGCGACGGCTTTGGCATCATCTACGAGCGCCGCCAGATCGCCGGACTCATGAACCAGCGTTACGGTTTCGAGCGTCGGCTTGGCCTTCTCCGCCAGCTTCGTGCGATAGGTGTCGATGCGCCATGCGCGCAATTCCGCGCCCAGCGCGATCCGGGCGAGCGCGTCGGCGGTAAGCCCCGCGCTATCGATCGCGACATGCTTGACGCCGGAGGTCTGCAGCCGTGCCGTCACCGCGCCGCCTGCCTTCTCCAGATCGGCCGGCTTGCCCTCGCCCGTCCCGACGAGCAGGACGCGGAGAGTCTTGCCCGCCTCGGCCACGAACAGTTCCACCACGGCGCCTGCCTCGCCGCTAAAGCGCGATGCCGCCGCCGCCTGCGCCGCCAGAGCCTGCGCCTCGATGCCCGGCGACACGGCGGCGCCCTTTGCGACCGGGAAAACGAGGCAGTCCATGTCGGCAGGGCGACTGGCGGAAATGGCGATGTGCATGGATACAAGCTCCTGGAAAGGAATTATGTGGCCAGATGACCTGGTGTGAATATGGAAGCGGAATAGCGCCTTGCCAGGGGGTATGCCACGGCAAAGGGACCGTTAAGCGCGATTTCACGCTTGGGAAGGCAATTGCGGAGCGGGCGCTGCAGTGCAATAGGGCAGCGTTGCACACGGCGCGCGCAGACCGCGAGCCGCGCTGGGAGAATGACGATTGGTTGCCACGATGAGCCGTGACACGCGCGAGCGGACCATGATGCGCGTGCACCTGTGCATCAGCGCGCCAGCTCTGATTCTGGCGATGGTCATGGCCGCGCCGGCCTACGCCCAGACGCAGGCGGAGCCGCCTGCGCAGGGCGAACCCCCGCTCACCATCGACAATGTGGCGCCTCAGGATATTCCCGCCGGCGCTGAACCCGATTTTCAAGACCGCCCGGCCAAGGCAGAGGCCGAGACTGTCCCCATGCCGGCAGCGCCGGTCTCCAAGAGCGAGATCAATTTCCAGGCCGACCGGATCGACTACGACAGCAATGCCGATATCGTGCGCGCATCCGGCAATGTCCGCGTTGCCCGGCACGATGCCAATCTGTCCGCCGATCAGGTCGAGTGGGATCGCAAGGCCGGCACCGTCATTGCCCGCGGCGACGTGTTGCTCGTCAACGAGCGTGGCGACCGCGCTTATGCCGATGAAATGGACGTCACCGAAAGCCTGCGGGACGGCATCATCGACAATCTGCTGATCGTCACCAACAGCGAGAATCGTCTGGCGGCGGTGAAAGCCCAGCGCAATGACAATATCTACGTGCTGGACAAGGCGGCGTTCACGCCCTGCAAGGTCGAGACGGTCAAGGGCTGCCCCAAGGAGCCGACCTGGCAGATTCAGGCCGATCGCGTCATTCTGGACGAGGCTCGCCAGCGGGTGCGTTATGAGAATGCGCGCGTCAGCATGTTCGGCCTGCCCCTGCTTCCCCTGCCGGGCCTGCGCCACAGCATTGGCGATGAAGGAAGCAGCGGCTTGCTGGTGCCGGATATCGGCTATGATCGGCGCAACGGGGTGCAATATGTGCAGCCTTATTACTGGCGGCTTGCGCCAAATCGCGATCTGACGCTCACGCCCTATGTCTACAGCGCGGTGCTGCCGATGCTCGGCGCCAGCTATCGCGCCCTGCTGTCTAAGGGTGCCTATCAGATCACCGGCTATGGCACGGTCAGCGCCGTTACGCCGGTCACGGGCGAAACCGATGTCACCAGCGATGAGCGTCTGCGCGGCTACATCGCTGCCAGCGGCAAGTTTCAGTTCGACCCGCTCTGGTCGTTGACCGGATCGCTGCGTTACGCGTCCGACCGTACCTTCCTCAATCGCTATGACCTGAGCCACGAGGATCGTCTGCGCTCCACGCTCAATCTGGAGCGGATCGGCAGGCGCAGTTATCTCTCGATTGCCGGTTGGGCCTTCCAGTCGTTGCGCTCGGGGGACCGGGCCGGTCAGGTTCCCATCGCCATTCCCGCCATCGATTACCGCCTGCGCACCACCGATCCGCTGTTCGGCGGACGGGTGGAACTGCAGGCCAACAGCCTGTCGATCCTCCGCACGGATGGGCAGGATACCCAGCGCGCGTTCGTCGGCTTCACCTGGAAGCAGAGCCGGCTGACCGGCATGGGACAGGAAGTCTCGTTGACCGCTTATGCCCGCGGCGACGTCTACAACAGCGCGCAGAACGATCTTTCGCCAACGGTGGTCTATCGCGGTGAGGAAGGCTGGCAGACGCGAGGAATCGCCGCGTTGGCGCTGGATGTGCGCTGGCCGTTCATCGGGCAGGCTTTTGGCGGCACCCAGCGCCTGACACCACGCATCCAGCTGGTTGCCGCGCCCCGCCTCGCCAACCTGAATGTACCCAACGAGGATGCCCGCGCGATTGACCTAGAGGATTCCAACCTCTTCGCGCTCAATCGCTTCCCCGGCTATGACCGCTTCGAGGATTCGACCCGCATCACCTATGGGTTCGACTACCGCTTCGACGTGCCGAATTTCTCGTTCGATACCACCGTCGGCCAGAGCTACCGCATCGATGACCGCCCGTCCCTGCTGCCCAATGGCACCGGCCTGTCCGATCGGCTGTCGGACATCGTTGGTCGGTCGGAAATCCGTTACAAGGATTTCCTGTCCTTCACCCACCGCTTCCGCCTCGACAAGGATGGATTTGCCGTCCGCCGCAACGAGATCGAGGCGACGGTTGGTACGCGCCGCACTTATGCCGAGGTCGGCTATCTGCGGCTGGACCGGAACATCACGTCCGGCGTCGAGGATCTGCGCGATGTCGAGGAAATCCGCCTCGCAGCGCGCGTCGCCTTTGCGCGCTTCTGGTCGGTCTTCGGCTCGACGAACATCGATCTGACCGGCCAGCGGGACGATCCGACGAGCACGCTGTCCGGCTTCGAGCCGGTGCGCCACCGCCTCGGCATCGCCTATGAGGATGACTGCCTGGAACTCGGCTTCACCTGGCGGCGCGATTACCAGACGGTCGGCGATGCCCGTCGCGGCAATTCGTTTCAACTGCGGCTGGTATTTAAGAATCTCGGCCTGTAAAGACTCCAGCTTCGCAAAGGGTGTGAAGGCCGGGCGTCATCCGTCGCTCAGGCCCGGTTCAGCCGCCGCGCATTAATCCGCCGGGCAGGTCGCGGCCTCTTGAGGCCGCCTGCTTCTGAATGGAGAGCAAGTTTGACTGACGTGAACAGCGTGAAAAGGATTTCCTCCCGTTTCACCGCCCGGATTCTTGCAGGCGCCGCGACGGGCCTTTTGGCGTGCTCAGCCATTGCTCAAGCGCCGGAAGGCCAGACCGAGGATGCCGCCGGAGCCACCGCGTCCGCGCTCGATATTCCCGCCTCGGTGGTGCTCTTCGGCAAGCGCGACCCCAATGTCCGCACTGCGACGGCGCTGGTGAACGGCGAGGTCATTACCCAGACGGATGTGGAGCAGCGGCTCGCACTGGTGGTTCTCGCCAATGGCGGCAATGTCAGCGCCGAGGAAAAGGACCGCCTGCGCCTGCAGGTGCTGCGCAACCTCATCGACGAGACGCTGCAGATTCAGGAGGCAGCGGCCAAGGACATTCGCGTCCCCGCCGCCGAGCTTGACGAGAACTTCGCCCGCGTCGCCGCGAACTTCCGCTACACGCCGGACAATTTCGCGAAGTATCTTGCCGCGCAGGGCTCGTCCGCACGCAGCATCCGGCGCCAGATCGAAGGCGAGGTTGCTTGGAGCCGCCTGCTGCGGCGTCAGGTCCAGCCTTTCGTGAACGTCTCCGAGGACGAGGTCCGCTCGACCTATGAGCGCCTCCAGGCCGCCAAGGGCAAGGAAGAGTTTCACATCGGCGAGATCTATCTCTCCGCCAACCCGTCGAACAGCCAGCAGGTGGCCGAAAACGCCCAGAAGATCATGGCGCAGATTCGCCAGGGTGGCTCGTTCCAGGCCTATGCGCGGCAATATTCGGAAGCATCGACCGCCGCGGTCGGCGGCGACCTTGGCTGGGTGCGCGCCGCGCAGTTGCCCGAGCCACTGGCCGAAGCTGCGCAGCAGCTTCAGGTCGGCCAGATCGCCGGCCCGATTGCTATTCCGGGCGGATTTTCGCTCGTCTATCTGATCGACAAGCGCCAGGTGCTGATGGCCGACGCACGCGACGCCGTTCTGAGCCTCAAGCAGGTCGCCATCGACTTTCCCGCCGGCACATCGGCGGCCGAAGCCCAGCGCCGGGCCAACGCATTCGGGGAAGCCCTCAAGAAGCTTCAGGGCTGTGGATCGGTAGAGGCGATGGCCAAGGGCGTCGGTGCGACAGTCATCGAAAACGATATTCAGGCGCGCAACCTGCCGCCGCAGCTCCAGTCCATTCTGCTCTCGATGCAGGTCGGCGAATCCACGCCGCCCTTTGGCTCGGCAACGGAAGGCGTCCGCGCGCTTGTTTTATGCGGCCGGGACGATCCGCCAGACGCGAGCGCACCCTCGGTGGAGTCGATCATGGCGCAGATGGAGGAAGACCGCGTGAACAAGCGTGCACGCACATATCTCCGCGACCTCCGTCGCGATGCGGTGATCGACTATAACTGACGTCTTCCGCACGATGTATTCCGCGTCCGCGCTGCCGCGGCCGATCGCGATATCGCTGGGCGATCCCGCAGGGATCGGCCCGGAGGTCACCGCGAAAGCCTGGGAAGCGCGGGACGCGCACACTCTCCCGCCTTTCTTTGCGGTCGGTGACAGCGCCGCCATCGCTGCGGTCTGGCAAGGCCCGGTAGCGATGATCGGCGACCCGATCGAAGCCGATGCGGTGTTCGGCAAGGCGCTGCCCTGCCTGCAGGTCGCCGACGCCGGTGAGATCATCCCCGGCCAGCCCTCGATCGATGGCGCGCGCTGCGCGTTCCAAGCGCTGGAAGCGGCCACGGGGCTGGTGAGGGCGGAAAGCGCCAGCGCCCTTGTGACCGCGCCCGTCTCCAAATCCCAGCTGTCCCAAGTCGGCTTCACGCACCCGGGTCAAACCGAGTTCGTGGCCGAGCGCTGCGGCGTCTCGCGCGGCAATGTGGTGATGATGCTGGCGGGCCCTTCGCTACGGGTTGTGCCGCTCACCATCCATATTCCCTATACAGAGGTGCCGGAGGCACTCACTGCCGCGCTCATCCGCTCCCGCGCGTTGGCCACCGCGCGCGGTCTCAAGCGCCTGTTCGGCATCGAGAACCCGCGCCTCGCCATGGCCGGCCTCAATCCCCATGCGGGTGAGAACGGGATGCTCGGCGCGGAAGAAACAACGCTGATTGCGCCGATGCTCGAACAATTGCGCGAAGACGGCCTCGACATTTCCGGGCCGCATTCGCCGGATGCCTTGTTCACGCCCCGCGCCCGTGCGCTCTACGATGCAGCCTTGTGCTGCTACCACGATCAGGCGCTGATCCCGATCAAGGCGCTGGACTTCGATGAGGGCGTGAACATCACGCTGGGCCTGCCGATCGTGCGGACATCGCCCGACCATGGCACGGCGTTCGATCTGGCAGGCAAGGATCAGGCGCATCCCGGCGCGATGATCGCCGCCATTCGCATGGCGCAACAGGCCGAGCTCAATCGCCGCGCCTGGGTCGATCCCTGCCAGCCCTCATGACCCCACTTCCACCGCTGCGCGAGGTCATTGCCACGCATGGCCTGCGGGCCAGCAAGGCGCTGGGCCAGAACTTCCTGCTGGACGAGCAGTTGCTGGATCGCATCGCCGCGATTCCGGTGGATCTGACAGGCGCGCGCGTATTCGAGGTTGGCCCCGGTCCCGGCGGGCTGACCCGCGCTCTCCTTCGCGCCGGCGCCCAGGTCACGGCCGTCGAACGTGACGCCCGCTGCATTCCGGCGTTGGCCGAAGTTGCAGCGGCGTTTCCTGGCCAGTTGCGCGTCATCGAGGATGATGCTTTGCGGGTCGACCCCGTGGAGGCCTGCGGCGGACCGGCGCATATCGTCGCGAACCTGCCTTATAATATCGGAACGGCTCTGCTCGTCGGCTGGCTGGAGAGCGGCGTGTGGCCGCCCTGGTGGCTCTCCGCCTCGCTCATGTTCCAGGCTGAGGTGGCCGAGCGGATCGTCGCGCAGCCCGGCAGCGATGCCTATGGGCGGCTGGCGGTGCTGGCCCAGTGGCGCAGCCGTGCGCGCATCGCGATGAAAGTCCATCGGTCGGCCTTCACGCCGCCGCCCAAGGTCATGTCCGCTGTGGTCCATCTCGTCCCGGCCGACGCGCCCGGCGGGGTCGAGGTCGCAACGCTCAGCCGGTTGACGGCCGCCGCCTTCGGTCAGCGGCGCAAGATGCTGCGGCAGAGCCTCAAGGGGCTGCCGGGCGCGCTCGATGCTTTGGCGGAAGCCGGGATCGACCCCAGCCGCCGCGCCGAGACACTCAGCGTGGACGATTTCGTGATGCTCGCGCGCCTGATGGGGCGCTGAGCAAGTTCACAGCGCGAAATTTACTGCTGCTCGACCTTCGGTGCGTTGGTCACCGCCTCAGCCGTCGTCACCGGCGGCTTGGTCGTGGCGATCGCGGACGCCAGCTGATCCGCGCTGGCACATTGCGTCTTGCAGAGCAGGCGCAGCTTGGCGAGCGTCTCGCGGGCGCTTTCCACCGCGCCCTTGTCCAGCATCGCGAGCCCTTCGCCTTGCAGGGCCGCCTGATTGCCGGGCTCCAGATCTAGCGCGCGACCATAATAGCGGATGGCCTTGCCGGGGAGCTTCTGGGCGCGGGCGATCTTGGCCAGCGACATGAAGATGCCGGGCTGATCGGGCGCCAGAAGCAGCGCGGTTTCGTAGGCATCGCGGGCCTTGGTGAGATCGCCAGCATCTGCGGCGGCCTTGCCTTTTGCCATCCATTCGGCTGCGCGCGGGCTGGGCGCGGGCGTCGCGCTCTGCTGGGAAAATCCACTGCTTGCCGACAGGGCAAGCGCACTCGCAAGTAAAATGGAGGCGGGGGTAAACCGCATGATTGTCTCCCAGATCGAGCCCTGCGCAACAGACGCCATGGTCGACGACGCTAGCATGGTTTTTCGAGCACCGCGAAGAAAAAGCCGTCGGTTCCGTCATGTGCGGGCGTAAGCAATGTGCCCTCGCCCCATGAACGACCCGACGCCTGTTCCGACCCGGCAGAGTGTACCGGCTGCCATAGGGGATCGGTCCTGACGATTTGCTGAATTTGATCGCGCCCTTCCTGGTCGATCAACGAGCAGACCGCATAGACCAAGCGCCCGCCCGGCTTCACCAGCGGTAGCGCGAGCCGCAGCAGCCGCGCCTGAAGCGCAACCACGCGGTCCAGCCGCGCCGGCGTTAGCCGCCAGCGCGCCTCGGGGTTGCGTCGCCAGGTGCCCGATCCACTGCAGGGCGCATCGATGAGCACGATGTCGCACTGCCCGGCGAGCGGCTTGAGCGCCGCTTCCTCCCGACCGGAATCGAGCAGCAGCGTTTCGATCTGTCCGTCATAGCCGGCGCGCTCGGCACGCGGCGTCAACCGCGCGAGGCGGTCACGCACCGCATCGGCCGCGACCAGCCGCCCGGCAAGGGCGCCGTCTTTGACCATGTCCGCCGCCAGGGCGAGCGTCTTGCCCCCTGCCCCGGCGCACAGATCGAGCACGGTCAGGCCGGGCGTGGCGTGACAGGCCTGCGCGATCAGCTGACTCCCGGCATCCTGCACCTCGGCCATGCCATCATCGGGCACGTCCGTCCCGGCCGGCAGCGCATAGCCATATGTCGTTGCCTCGATCGGCCGGGCGTCAGGCCAACGCGCCAAAATATCCGCATCGCTTGCCCTCAGCGGGTTACGCCGAACGTGGAGAGGCGCACGATCGAGCAGTGCTTCCTGCTCGGCCTCATCGACCAGTTCCGCGAAAGCCTCGGCGGTCCAGCCCGGCAGACGCGAGCCATCCGGCCCCCGTTCCGCCTGGCCCAAGGGCGTCGGCGCATGGACCGAGCCATCAAACAGCGCCGCCAGCGCCGCATCCGCGCGCGCCAGACCCACCATGGCCGCACGGCCGGACAGCGGCGGATCGCCATAGGCCCGCACAGCGCGATAGACGAGGTCGCGCACCGCGCGGCGATCCTTCGATCCGGCATAGCGGCGCTCGCGAAAATAGCGGGCGATTAGCGTATCGGCGGCGGCGCCATCATCGCGCGCACTGGCGATGATGACATCGAGCAGATCGATGGCGGCCTGCACCCGCGCGGCGGGAGTCATACCGCTGCCCCCAATGCAGGGCTGATATCTTTATCGTGTCGGATAATTCGGCGCTTCACGCGTGATCGTCACGTCATGCACATGGCTCTCGGAGAGGCCGGCATTGGTGATCTGCACGAAGCGGGCGCGCTCCTGCAGTTCGCGGATCGTCTTGCTGCCGGTATAGCCCATGGCAGCCTTCACACCGCCGACGAGCTGATGGATGACATCGCGCGCCGGCCCCTTATAGGGCACCTGCCCTTCGATGCCTTCGGGCACCAGTTTCATCTGGTCCTTAATGTCCTGCTGGAAATAGCGGTCCGCGCTGCCGCGCGCCATCGCGCCGACAGAACCCATGCCGCGATAGCTCTTATAGGCCCGGCCCTGATAGAGGAACGTCTCGCCCGGTGCTTCCTGCGTGCCGGCCAGCATCGACCCGATCATCACCGCAGCGCCGCCAGCCGCCAGCGCCTTGGCAACGTCGCCCGAGGTGCGCAGGCCGCCATCGGCGATCACCGGAATACCGCTCTTGAGCGCTTCCTGCGCCGCATCCATGATCGCGGTGAGCTGCGGAACGCCGACGCCGGCAACCACGCGCGTGGTGCAGATCGAACCGGGGCCGATGCCGACCTTCACGCCGTCAGCGCCGGCGTCGATCAGCGCGCGCGTGGCCTCGGCGGTCGCGACATTACCCGCCACCAGCTGGATTTCATTGGAAAGCTTGCGAATACGCGCGACGCTCTCGGCCACCATCTTGGAGTGGCCATGGGCGGTATCGACCACGATCAGGTCGCATTCGGCGTCGATCAGCGCTTCGGTGCGCTCGATACCTTTGTCGCCGACCGTCGTTGCCGCGGCGACGCGCAGGCGGCCGGAAGCGTCCTTGGTGGCCTGCGGATAGGTGACGGCCTTCTCAATATCCTTCACGGTGATGAGGCCCACGCAGCGGAAGGCATCATCGACCACCAGCAGCTTCTCGATCCGGCGCTGATGCAGCAGGCGGCGGGCCTCGTCCTGCGAAACGCCGGTGCGCACGGTCGCGAGATTCTCATGCGTCATCAGCTCGCGCACCGGCTGTGCCGGGTTTTCGGCAAAGCGCACGTCGCGGTTCGTCAGAATGCCGACCAGCTTGCCGGTCGACTCCACAACCGGAATGCCGCTGATCTTGTGCCGCGCCATCAGCGCCTGCGCCTCGGACAAAGGCTGATCCGGGCCGATGGTGATCGGGTTGACGACCATGCCGCTCTCGAACCGCTTGACCGCGCGCACCGCCGCGCACTGCTCCTCGATGGAGAGATTGCGGTGCAACACGCCGATGCCGCCAAGCTGCGCCATCACGATGGCCATGTCTTCCTCAGTCACGGTATCCATGGCCGAGGAAAGAATGGGGATATTCAGCGAAATGTTGCGGCTGACCCGCGTGGACACATCGGCCTGACTCGGCAGCACATCGGACTCGCCCGGCTGAAGAAGCACGTCGTCGAAAGTGAGGCCGAGCCGAATGTCCATATATGTCGCCACCTGATCTGGAGAGACCCCTTGGGGGAATCAGTGGCGGCCCATGTAACCATTTCCCCCGTGCAGGGCTAGGGGGTCGTCAAAGAGAAGGGCGCGAAGGCTGGTTTGCGCCTATCCGAGGGCGGGACGGACCACCCCGCGTCCTACGCGAACACTGCGGCCCAACATCTGCGTCAGCACGAAGAGCAGAGCGGGCACGGCAAGCGTCCAGACCAGATCGGACAGTGTATCATCGAGGCGCAGCGACCGGTAATAAGCGGCCTGCAAGCTCTCGTTCATTAACTCGGCCAGCGCCACTACAGCCAATGGCAACGCCGGATGGCGGCGCGTGAGCGGCCAGACAGCGACCATAGCATAGAGCAGCAAGCCGCCGATCAGGTGCGCGCGCTCGTGCGAAATAGCGAGAAAGCGCAGGCTCCCCTCCGTCAGGGCGACATAAGCGGCGGGAATATCCATGTAGCGATTCGTAAAGAAAGCAGGTTAGCGATCCGTTACGAAGCGATCCAAAGCCTAGCTGCGCAGATGCTCGGCCCGGTCGATGATCGCCTTGGCTTCCTCGACGTGCATCGCCTCGATCATGCGCCCATCATAGCGCTGGGCGCCGCCGGTAAAGGCGTCGACCAATGCGCGGGCCTGTTCCACCGCCGGGCCGCTGGGCGAGAAGGCATCATTGGCGATGTCGATATGGCTGGGGTGGATGATGGTCTTGCCATCGAACCCCATCTGCCGCCCCTCGTCGCACTCCGCGGCAAGACCGGCCGGATCTTCCAGATTATTGTAGACCCCGTCGAACGCGGCCACTCCTGCGGCGCGCGCTGCCAGCACGATCGACTGCAGCGAATAGGAAATCGCGCTACGCGGCGCATCAGGCGGCACAGCGAGGCCCCGGCGCAGATCGTTGGTCCCGGCGACCAGCGCCGAGACGCCCGGCTCGCGCGCGATGGACAAGGCATTGATGATCCCCGCCGGGCTCTCGATCATCGCGATGACCGGCCGTTGCGTCACGCGATTGACGTCGTGAACCTGCCGCGCCTCGATCACCTTGGGCACGATGACATAGGGCACGCCAGCACTGCGCGCCGCGACCATGTCAAGCCCATGCTCGGGCCGCCCCTCGGCATTGATGCGGATGGCGCAGGGACGCCCATCGAACCCGGCCTGCACAGCCTCCACGGCGCGCTGCCGGGCCGCGTCGCGGTCTTCGGCGATCACCGAATCCTCAAGGTCGAGAATAATGAAGTCACAGTCGAGTTGGCGCGCTTTCTCAATCGCGCGCGGGCGCGAGGCTGGTACGAACAGCAGCGTCCGCACGAGGCGCAAAGGCAAATCAATTCTCTCGACCGGACGACGCTTCTGCATGCCTTTTCAATCCTCTTATCCTGCCGATTCCGCTTTCCGGCACTGTTCTGAAGGGCCATAGTAGCGACCGCAAGCGCAGGAGGCTATCGACCATGGATCTGGTCACGTTCGCAATGTTCATCGCCATTCTGGTGATCTTCTATCTGTTTGCCAGCGTGAAGATCGTCCGACAGGGCCATCGCTACACCATTGAGCGGTTCGGCCGGTTTACCGAAGTCGCGTCTCCCGGTTTCAACATCTACCCCGCCTTCTTCTACCGGGTTGGCCGCAAGATCAATATGATGGAGCAGGTGATTGATGTCCCGTCGCAGGAAATCATCACGCGCGACAATGCCATGGTGGCCGTGGATGCCGTGGTGTTCTTCCAGGTGCTGGATGCCGCCAAGGCCGCTTATGAGGTGAGCCACCTCAATACGGCACTGCTCCAGCTCTCGACCACCAATCTGCGCACGGTGATGGGGTCGATGGATCTGGACGAGACCCTCTCCAAGCGGGATGAGATCAACGCCCGGCTGCTGAGCGTGGTCGATCACGCCACCAATGCCTGGGGCGTCAAGATCACCCGCGTCGAGATCAAGGACATCCGCCCGCCGCAGGACATCGTGAACGCGATGGCCCGGCAGATGAAGGCCGAGCGTGAGAAGCGTGCCAATATCCTCGATGCCGAAGGGTTCAAGAGCGCCGAGATCCTCCGCGCCGAGGGCGCGAAGCAGGCGCAGATCCTCGAAGCCGAGGGTCGGCGTGAGGCTGCGTTCCGCGACGCCGAGGCCCGCGAGCGCGAGGCGGAGGCCGAGGCACGAGCGACGCAAGTGGTGAGCGAGGCCATCGCGGGCGGCAATGCCCAGGCGATCAACTATTTCGTGGCGCAGAAATATGTCGAGGCGGTGGAGAAGTTCGCGACCTCCAGCAACGCCAAGACCATCCTCTTCCCGGTGGAAGCTACCCAGCTCATCGGCACGCTCGGCGGCATCGGCCAGCTCGCCAAGGAAGCGCTGGGAGATCATGGAGCAACGCCGCCTGCACGGCCCGTGTCCGGCACCGGCGTGCCTCACACGCGGACGCCGTGACGCCGATGCTCGACGGCATGCATCCTTCCATCCTCTGGGGTGTGTTTGCGGTGATCCTCGCCGGGGCGGAGATCATCGTGCCCGGCGTGTTTCTCATCTGGCTGGGCGTGGCTGCGGCCCTCACGGCCGGACTCAGTCTGGTCCTGCCGATCAATCCGGCGTTCCAACTGCTCGCCTTCGCCATCTTCACGGCCATTTCGGTAAGCGGCGGACGGCTCTGGTATCTCGCCCGCCCGGTCGCCTCGCAAGACCCGATGCTCAATGACCGGGCCGCGCGCCTTGTCGGCCGCGAGTTGCTGGTGGTCGAACCGATCAATCATGGCGTCGGCCGGGTGAAGGTGGATGACGGAAGCTGGACGGCGACCGGGCCGGATGCAGATGCCGGCAGCTATGTGCGGGTGACGGGCACCAAGGGCGCGGCGCTGATCGTCGAACCCCTGCCCACTCCCCTCGCCCCGTCCGACTTGGCCCGTGACGGCAAGGACATGCCGGAGCCGGAATGACCGCTTTCGCCTTTATCGGCGCGGCGCTGGCAGAGATCGCCGGTTGCTTTGCATTCTGGGCATGGCTGCGGCTCGACAAATCACCGCTCTGGCTGCTCCCCGGCCTCGCCTCGCTGGCGGTTTTTGCCTGGCTTCTCACGCTGGTGGAAGCCGATTATGCGGGGCGGACTTACGCCGCTTATGGGGGTGTTTATATTGCCAGCGCCCTCCTCTGGCTCTGGCTTGCGGAGGGCACCAGGCCGGATCGCTGGGATCTGTTGGGCGGCGTTGTCTGTTTATGCGGCGCCGCGATCATTCTCTTTGGGCCACGCACCGCCTAGCGATCACCCCGCGTTCACGCGTTCGGTTACATCCCGCGCCAGCAGGCCGCGATGGCGGGGCAGCGCCTGAGGCATCTCATCGCGGATGAAGGCGAGCACCTTCTCACGGATTTCGCAGCGCAGGTCGAACGCCTCGCCCGCATTGCGGGCACTGGCGAGACCGCGCACCTCGATAGCGTCCGGGCGCACCTCCGTCACCTGAAGGACCTTCACGCGCCCATCCCAGAGCGGCGAGGCAGCCACGATCGCTTCATAGCGGACCCGCAGCTGATCGATATCGGCCGTTGGGTCGAGATGGAAGAAAACCGAGCCAAGTAATTGACTTGTTGAGCGAGTCCAGTTCTGGAAACTGTCTTCGAGAAAGCGGGAGATAGGCACGACCAGCCGTCGCTCGTCCCACACCGCCACGACCACATAGGTCATGTAGATCGCCTCGATCTTGCCCCATTCGCCTTCGATGATGACAACGTCATCGATGCGGATCGGCTCGGTGAAGGCTAGCTGAATGCCGGCGATCACATTTTTGAGCAAGGGCTGCGCAGCCGCGCCGACCGCCAAGGCCGCAAGGCCGGCCGAGGCCATCAGTGTCACGCCCACCGCCCGCACCGAGGGGATGCTGAACAGCATGAGGCAAAGGGTGATGAAGATCACCAGCACCACGGCGATCCTGCCGAGAATGCCCGTCCGCGTGCGCTTTCGCCGGGCGCGGAGATTGTCGGCCACGCTGATATCCGTCCGCTGCTCGACCACATCCTGCGTGCCGCGAATGAGGGCAACGGCCAGCCAGCCGATCAATCCCGGCACGATCATGGCCGCCGCCTGGCTCCAGATCAGGTGACCGCGCTCTCCCAACGTTAGCGACGGACGGAGGAACGCCAGCGCGAAGGCGACCAGCAGCCAGCGCGACGGCCATTGCGCCCGGCGGAGCAAGGCGAGGCCCCCTTCCGAATGCGCATGGGTCAGCAAACGGCGCAGCACCCTCACGCTGATCCAGTGCAGAACCAGAGCCGCCAGAACGGCGAGAACGCCCAGCATCAGCGATTCCAATAATGGCGGCAGGGTCCAATGGTCGGGAAACATGTCCCTTTTACTGCTCAGGCGCGATCCGGTTCCCGCGGCAGATAGGGAAGCAACGCCGCCAATGCTGGCGTATTCAGGTCCGGCGGCGTGTAGGACAGCCGCGCTTCGGCCGAGAAGAGACGCTCGCGCGACCAGAAATTGAGCGGCCAGTCCCGCGCGCTTTGTGCTGAGGTCAGCAGGCCATTGACCTCATTGAGCAGGTCACCGCCGATATGCTCGGCCCGATAAAGCCGCACTCCCCCGAGAAACGCGCGCGTGATCGTTTCATGATAGCCGTGGCGATCATCGTTCGGCACGCCCACGCTGGCATTGTAGCGACGGATGATCGGCGCGATCTCATGATCCAGATCGATGTCCGGCCGCTCCACCATCAGCCAGAAGCAGGCAGCAAGGTGGGCCTCATGCGTCCAGCGCTCGCGCGGCAAGGTGCAATCCAGCAGCCCCGCTCCAATTGCGTGGATGGGGGCGGCATCGCTGAACAAGCGATGATTGTTATCTGTCGTCACGACGGCGCCCTAAGCTTGCGCGGCATCATTTGCGACCGACAGGCCATTCCATATGCTCATGCGTACCCCCCGCAGATATGAGAACGGCGGCCACCCTAGCATGGGCAGCCGCCGCTCATAAGCCTCGAAAGGCGTCAATCGGCGCGCGTCAGGCCGCGACGGGAGCCTTCAGCACGTCGCGGACGGACGCGTCCACGTCGGCCTCGAACTGCGCGAAGTTGGCGACGAACTTGCCGACCAGTTCGGCGGCTGTCTCGTCATAGCGCGCCTTGTCGCTCCACGCGGCGCGCGGGTCGAGCATATTGGGGTCGATATCTCCCACGGCCACCGGCACCTCGAACCCGAAATTGGGATCGATGCGGAATTCGGCGTTATTCAGGCTGCCGTCGAGCGCTGCGTTGAGCAGCGCGCGCGTCACCTTGATCGGCATACGGCTGATGCCCGGATCGGTTGCCTTGCCGCCGGTCCAGCCGGTGTTGACCAGCCAGCACTTCACGCCGCCCTTGGCGATCCGCTCCTTGAGCAGATTGCCGTAGACGCTCGGGCGACGCGGCATGAATGGCGCGCCGAAGCAGGTCGAGAAGGTCGCCTGCGGCTCGGTCACGCCGATTTCCGTACCCGCGACGCGCGCGGTATAGCCCGAGAGGAAGTGATACATCGCCTGATCGGGCGTGAGACGCGCGATCGGCGGCAGCACGCCATAGGCATCGGCGGTGAGGAAGATGATGTTCTTCGGCACCGGGCCGAGATTGTCGGCCGAGGCATTGGGGATGAAGTCGATCGGGTAGGAACCGCGGCTGTTCTCCGCCAGCGTCGCATCGTCCAGATCGATCTCGCGCGTGTCAGGATCGATCACGACATTTTCCAGCACCGTGCCGAAGCGCTTGGTGGTGGCAAAGATTTCCGGCTCGGCCTCGGCCGACAGGCGGATCATCTTGGCATAGCAGCCACCCTCGAAGTTGAAGACGGCAGTATCCGACCAGCCATGCTCGTCATCACCGATCAGCGTGCGGCTGGCATCGGCGCTGAGCGTCGTCTTGCCGGTGCCGGAGAGGCCGAAGAACACCGCCGTATCGCCATTCGGGCCGATATTGGCCGAACAGTGCATCGGCATGATGCCCTTGGCCGGCAGCAGATAGTTGAGGATGGAGAAGACCGACTTCTTCATCTCGCCGGCATAGGCCGTGCCGCCGATCAGGATCAGCTTCTCGGTGAAGTTGACCGCGATAATCGTCTCGCTGCGGCAGCCATATTTGGCGGGGTCCGCGCGGAAGGTCGGCAGATCGATGATCGTATATTCGGGCTTGAAGCCGGCCAGCTCATCGCGCTCGGGGCGCACAAGCAGCGTGCGGATGAACAGGTTGTGCCAGGCAAACTCGTTGATCACGCGCACGTTGACGCGGTGCTCGGGCTGCGAACCACCGAAAAGGTCGGCGACGTAAAGCTGCTTCTTCTCGCCCAGTGCCGCGAAGAAATCTGCCTTGAGCGTAGCGAACTGCGCCGGCGTCATCGGCACGTTCACGTCGCCCCAGGCGACCGTGTCCTCGGTCGTACCATCGCGCACAATGAACTTGTCTTTCGCGCTGCGGCCAGTGTGCTTGCCGGTCTCGACAACCAGCGGCCCATCCTTGGCCAGCACGCCCTCGCCGTTGCGAACCGCTTCTTCCACCAACGGCGCGGTCAGAAGATTCCATTTGACGTCAGCCGACGTCGATATGCCTTGGTCGCCAAGACCAAAGGAAGAGATAACCTGCACACCTGTCTCCTAAGCAAAAACGCAGGGCGGGCTCCTACGGCCGTCCTCCGCGAGAAAACTTCAAATTCAGCCCCGTCCCCGGCGCATAAGGGTTTGATGGCCCAGCGTCAAACGCCACCCGTTGTGCAGTGCCGCGCATCTGCCGCTTTCGTCCGGTGGCGGGACAAATCAGCGGATTCCCTATCGTCCGCCCGGCCCAGGTTGCACCCGGTCCCGCGTTCGTCTAGGCCGAATGACCAGCAATAGTCAGAGGATCGGCGCAAAGCTCGATGAGCGCTACCATCGCCCTGGTCGACGACGATCGGAACATCCTGTCCTCGCTCAGCATCGCCCTGATCGCGGAAGGGTTCATGACGCGCCTCTATCCGGACGGTCAGGCTGCGCTCAAGGCGCTGATCGAGAACCCGCCGGATATCGTAGTGTGCGACATCAAGATGCCCAATCTGGACGGCATCGAGCTGCTCCGCCGGCTGCGGGAGAAGAGCGATCTGCCCTTCATCTTCCTGACCTCCAAGACCGACGAGCTGGACGAGGCGCTCGGCTTTGCGATGGGCGCGGACGATTATATCGCCAAGCCCTTCTCGCAGCGGCTGCTGATTGCGCGGGTGCGGGCGCTGCTCCGCCGCACGGCACTCAGCCAGCCGCGCGATGACAATGGCGGCGAAGGCGAGACCGAAACCATCGCACGCGGGCGGCTGAGCATGGACCCCGCCCGCCACCGGGTGCAATGGGAGGGCCGGGACGTCGCGCTGACCGTCACCGAGTTCCTGATTCTCGAAGCGCTCGCCCAGCGGCCCGGCATCGTGAAGACCCGCAATCAACTGATGGATGCCGCCTATCAGGACGACATCTATGTGGACGACCGCACCATCGACAGCCACATCAAGCGCCTGCGCCGGAAATTCCGCGAAGTTGCCCCCGAGTTCAACGCAATCGATACGCTCTATGGCGCCGGATATCGCTTCAACGAGGAATGAGGAACGCCTGGCGAGCGGCGAATGGACCACGCGCATCTCGCTCACCCGGCGGATCCTCGCGGTCAACATCTTCGCGCTTGCCATTCTGGCTGGCGGCTTCTTCTATCTCGACAGCTATCGGGCGCGGCTGATCGATGGCCGGCTGGTGTCGATCAGCAGGGAAACCGCCCTGATCGCCGCTGCGATGGAGACAGCCCCGGCCAGCGATCGCGCCCGGTTGCTGCTGCGCACAGCGCAGACCACGGGTTTGCGGCTGCGCATCTATGATGCGGACGGGACCAAATTGGCCGATAGCTTTCGCCTCGTCCCACCCAGCTACACGCTGCGTGATCCGATGCGCGATCCAATCCACATCCAGCTGGCGCGCGTGCTGGACCGCATTGTCGAGACCATCGCCTTGGCCGACCGCCCTGCCTATGTGAAGGAGCCGGCACAGGATCGCCGCGACGCCTGGCCGGAAGCCCGCGAAGCCGCCCGCACTCGCGCGCCCGCTTCGGCCTATCGGTTCGCACCGGACCGCACCCCTTTCCTCAGCGTCGCCCGCCCGCTCGATGAAGCCGGGCGCGGCGACGTGCTGCTCGCCACAGCCAACACGCGGGACATCACGGATATCGTCCGGGCGGAGCGCCTGCGCATTGCGCTCGTCTTTGCGGCGGCAATTCTCGTGTCCGTGCTGCTCTCGCTCTTTCTTGCCCGGACCATCGTGCTCCCGCTGCGACGACTGGCGCGGGCTGCGGTGCGCGTGCGCCTGGGGCGCGCGCGGGAAGTCATCGTGCCGCGCCTGCCGGATCGGCGCGACGAAATCGGGATGCTGGCCCGCGCCGTCTCCGACATGAGCCAGGCATTGCGCCAGCGCATCGATGCGACCGATGCCTTCGCGGCAGATGTGAGCCATGAGCTCAAGAACCCCATCGCGTCGCTGCGTTCGGCGCTCGAGGGGCTGGCCCAGATCAAGGACCCGGCCCTGCAGGCCAAGTTGCTCGCCATCGCACAGGACGATGTGCGCCGGCTCGACCGGCTGGTCAGCGACATTGCCGAGGCAACCCGCATCGACGCCCAGCTCTCGCGCACGCCGTTCGAGACCATCGATCTGGGGCGCATGATCGGAAGGATGGTGCGCAACCATGCGCCGCGGGAGGATGGTCCCGCCGTTCGGCTGAGCTATGCAGGGCCGGGCCGTGGCGCCGTGTTCGTCTCCGGTGACCCGCAGAAGCTGGTCCGCGTGGTGGATAATCTCATCGACAATGCCCGCTCCTTCTCACCCGATGGCGGGCGGATTCGCCTGACGCTGTCAGCCGAAGACGGCAAGGCTATCGCGGCGGTGGAAGACGAAGGTCCGGGCGTGCCGGAGAGCGAGCGGGAAGCGATCTTCCGCCGGTTCCACAGCGTGCGCCCGGAGCGGGACGGCTTTGGCAATCACAGCGGCCTGGGCCTCGCCATCGCCCGCACAATTCTGGAGGGCCACCACGGCTCCATCCATGTCGAGGCGCGCCTCGATGGCAAGGCCGGTGCGCGATTTGTCGTGACCCTGCCGCTGGCCGAGCAGGATGTGGCCCCGCCGAACAGCGCGAAGGCGCGCAGCGGCGCATGAGCGACGATCCCGCCCATTGCCAAACCATCCACGCTACCAGCGTCGCCATCGGGGGCAAGGGCGTGCTGCTGATCGGCGGCAGCGGGTCCGGCAAGTCGGACCTTGCCCTGCGCCTGATCGATCGCGGCGCGATGCTGATCAGCGACGATTACACCCGCGCCTCAAAGCGGGACGGCAGGCTGATCCTTGACGCGCCGGAAACCATTGCGGGCAAGCTGGAAATTCGCCACCTTGGCATTGTCGAAACGCCCCATGTCGGTGGCGTGATTGCGTGTCTTGCGATCAGACTGGATGAAGCGCCCGTGCGCATGCCTGACATCGGGTCCACATTCTCCCTTCTGGGTGTCGAACTACCGCTGGTCGTGCTGGCCGGTCTGGAGCCTTCCGCCCCGATCAAGGCCGAATGGGCATTGCTTAGTCTCGATGGGCAGGCGAAGGGGTAGGCATGGACCAGCCCCCTGCCCTGTCACCTGTCTCCCATGCTCCCGGCGCCAAGCGCATCCTGGTGGTCACCGGCCTTTCGGGTGCCGGCAAATCGACCAGCTTGCGCACGCTCGAAGATGCCGGCTGGGAGACGGTCGACAATCTGCCGCTGGTGCTGCTCGATCGGCTGCTCGCTGCGCCGCTGCCGGCCGGTCATGAGCAACAGGCGGGCCGCCCCGTCGCCATCGGCATCGACAGCCGCACGCGCGGCTTTGCGGCGGATACGATCCTCTCTGCAATTGCCGCCCTGCGCGAGCGCACTGGCTATGAGGTCGAGATGCTGTTCCTCGATTGTTCGGGCACGGTGCTTGAGCAGCGTTATGCCGAGACGCGGCGGCGCCACCCTCTCGCCCTTGATCGCCCGGCGGCGGACGGGATTGCCCGGGAGCGCGAGCTGCTGGAACCGCTGCGCCGCGCGGCCGAGCATGTCGTCGATAGCTCGGACCTCACCAGCAACGGCCTGCAGCAAGCGATCCGCCAGCGCTTCGCCGGCAGTTTCGAATCAACCCTGACCTTGCTGTCCTTCGGCTTTGCGCGCGGCGTTCCGCGCAATGCCGACCTGATGTTCGACATGCGGTTCCTGCGCAATCCCTATTGGGACGAGACGCTGCGCCCGCTCACCGGCCTCGATCCCGATGTCCGCGATTATGTGATGGCCGACACGCTGTTCGAGGCGGCCGTGGGCCAGATCGAGAAGCTTCTGGTCACTATCCTCCCGCGCTACAGCGAGGAGGGGAAAGCCTATGTCACCATCGCCTTTGGCTGCACCGGCGGTCGCCACCGCTCGGTATGCGTGACGGAAGAGATCGCAGAACGCTTGCGCCGGGCGGGCTTTTCGCCCACCATTGCGCACCGCAATCTGGATTCAGTCCAGTTGGACGCCTATGAGAACCGGCGCCAGGGCAAAAAAGAAATCGTACCAACGGAAATCGAAGGGCGGGGCGCACACTCACCATGATTGGACTCGTGCTCGTAACCCATGGCGGGCTCGCGACGGAATTTCGCGTCGCCATGGAACATGTCGTAGGGCCACAACAGGCCATAGAAACCGTCTGCATCGGCCCCGATGACGATATGGAGGTGCGGCGCGCCGACATCGCCGCCGCCGTGCAGCGCGTCGATGATGGCTCGGGCGTGATCCTGCTGACCGACCTGTTCGGCGGCACCCCCTCCAACCTCGCCATTTCCCTGCTCGACGCCGGGCGCGTGGAAGTCATCGCCGGCGTCAATCTCCCCATGCTGATCCGTCTCGAAAGCGCCCGCCGCAATATGAGCGTCACGCAAGCGGTCGCCGCCGCACGGGAAGCGGGCCGCAAATATATCAGCGTCGCCTCGGAGCTGCTCGGAGACGCCACTTGAGCGGCGAGACTGCCAGCGCGACCGTGCGCATCGCCAACCGGCGTGGCCTGCACGCACGGGCCAGCGCCAAGTTCGTCACCCTCGCGAGCAGCCTGCCGGCGACCATCATGGTGCGCAAGGATGGGCAGGAAGTGGTCGGCACCTCGATCATGGGCCTGATGATGCTGGGCGCCGCCATGGGCGATGATATCACCGTCTCGGTGAGCGGTGACGATGCCCCAGCGGCGCTGGCTGCCGTCATCGAGCTGGTCGAAAATCGCTTCGGCGAAGACTGATCCTGTGCGGCCCTGCTGACCATGCCCCGCGAAATCACCGGCTTCTCCAACCCGCTCGTCAAGCGCGTGCGCGGCTTGCGGGAAAAGAAGCTGCGCAAGCGCGAAGGCCTGTTTCTGGCCGAGGGCCTGCGCATCCTCACCGAAGCGCGCGAGCGCGGCATCCTGCCCGAGATGCTCTTCATGGCGAGCGATGCCCGCCCGCATCCGCTGGCCGACGAGCTGATCGCGGCGGTTGAGGCGCAAGGCGGCGATGTCATCCTCACCAGCGCGGATATTCTCGGCAAGATCTCTGGCAAGGACAATGCGCAGACGCTCGTCGGCGTCTATCCTGACCGGCTGACACCCCTCTCCGCGCTCGATCGCAGCGCGGCGCCAATCTGGTTCGTCGCGCAGGCCATGCGCGATCCCGGCAATCTGGGCACGCTGCTGCGCATCGGCGATGCGGTCGGCGCGGGCGGCGTGATCCTTGTGGATGACTGTGTCGATCCCTTCTCCGTCGAGACGGTGCGAGCCTCGATGGGCGCCCTCTTCACCCAATCCATCGCACAGGCAAGTTGGGCTGACTTCCTCACTTGGCTCCGCACGGGGCCGGGCCAGCTTGTCGGCACCAGCCTCAACACCGAGCATGATTATCAGGCGCCGCACTACGAGGCCCCGACCTTTCTGGTGATCGGCAATGAGGCGCGAGGCCTGCCCGCCGATTATGAGGCCGCCTGCGACCTGCTGGTCAAAATCCCGATGATGGGCCGTGCGGACAGCCTCAATGCTTCCGTCGCCGGGGCCGTGATGGCCTATGAAGTGCTGAACCAACAGCGCCGGCGCTGATCCCTCTCCTGTCACCCCCCATTCGCGCCATCTAGCGCTGCTGCCCGGAATTGAGCTAGGGCATCGCCGTCATATGTGAGGGGGGGCCGACTTTGAACGACGCAGCAACCGCCGGAACGCCGGCGCCCAGCGGCCTGTCCGCCATGGTGAAGCACCGCCGCGTGCTCGTCGCGAGTCTGGCCGGCACCACGGTCGAGTTCTACGATTTCTATATCTATGCGACGGCGGCGAGCCTCGTCTTCGGCCCGCTCTTCTTCCCCGCCACATCGCCGACAGCGCAGCTGATGGCGGCTTATGCCAGCTTCGCCCTCGCTTTTCTCGCGCGCCCGCTCGGCGCTGCCGTGTTTGGCCATTATGGCGACCGGATCGGCCGCAAATCGACGCTCGTCGCCTCGTTGATGCTGATGGGCGGCTCGACCTTCCTCATCGCCTTCCTGCCTACTTATGCCATGATCGGCTGGGTCGCGCCGCTGCTGCTCTGCATCCTGCGCTTTGGCCAAGGCTTCGGCCTTGGCGGCGAGTGGGGCGGTGCTGCGTTACTGGCGGTGGAGAATGCCCCGCCGGGCTGGCGCGCGCGCTTCGGCATGATGCCGCAGCTTGGCGCACCGCTGGGCTTTGTCGCCGCGAATGGCCTGTTCCTGCTACTTGGCCTTTGGCTGAGCGATGCGCAATTCATGGCGTGGGGCTGGCGCCTTCCCTTCCTCGCTAGCGCGCTGCTGGTCATCATCGGCCTGTGGGTGCGCTTGAAGATGGGTGAGACGCCCGAGTTCAAAGCGGCCCTGGAGGCCGAGCCACCGGCAGCCGTTCCGTTGGCGGAACTGCTCACCCGCCATGTGCGCGCGACCGTGGCCGGCACGCTCGCCGTCGTCTGCTGCTTCGCGCTGTTCTACATCTCCACGGCCTTCGCGCTGGGCTATGCCACGGTGAACATCGGCATGGCGCGCAGCGAGGTGCTGACCATACAGCTTGCGGCCATCCTGATGCTCGCGCTGGGGATCATCGTGGCCGGCTGGTGGTCAGACATGCGCTCGGCGAGCCGTGTGCTGATCGCCGGGTGCGCGGCGACGGTGCCGCTCGGCATCGTCTTCGGCGCCGGGTTCGACGCCGCCAATCCGCTGGCGCTCTTCCTCATCCTCGCCATGTCGCTGCTGCTGATGGGCTTTACCTACGGCCCGCTCGGCGAATGGTTGACCGCTCTCTTCCCGCCGCGCGTGCGCTATTCCGGCTCGTCCTTCGCCTTCAACGTGGGCGGAATCATCGGCGGGGCCATGGCACCCATTGCCGCGCAATATCTGGTGAGCACGCATGGCGTGGGCGCCGTTGGCCTCTACCTCTCTGGCGCGGCGGTGATCAGCCTCATCGGGCTGGTGTGGCTGGCGCCCAAGGACTCGCAGCCCGACTGACGGCCGCCGGGCGGACGTGACCGGGCTTTCGCCCGGCCATCAGATCCTCGTCAGGGTCGTTGTCAGGCGAGCGCGCCGTGACAATGCTTGTACTTCTCGCCGGAACCACAGGGGCACGGCGCGTTGCGGCTGATTTCCTCACCCGCATAGGGATTGCCCTCACCCACCGCCGCAGCCGTCGCGGCGCGCGGAATGGTCGTGGTGATGAACCCGCGCGTGCCGGCATCGATGTCCGCGCTGTTATCCTCGCCCGTGAACGGGTCGATATGGCTGGTGAGGAAGTCCGGCAGCTCAGGCAGCGGCGGCGGTGCCGGGTCCTGCATCTGGAACTGCACATGACTCACCGTGCGGCTGACATCCTCGCGGATGTTCTCGAGCATCCGCTCGAAGAGCGCGAACGCCTCCTGCTTATACTCGTTGATCGGCGTCTTCTGCGCATAAGCGCGCAGGTGGACGACCTGACGGAGGGCATCGAGCGTCGCCAGATGCTCTTTCCAGTGATGGTCGAGATTCTGCAGCAGGATGCTCTTCTCGATCTGCGCCCAGGTCTCGGGCTTGAGATCATTGACCTTCTCCGCCAGCGCGGCATCGGACAGCGCGGTGAGGCGCTCGACGAACAGCTCCGGATCGACCACGTCCTCGGTCAGCCAGCCATCGATGTCCGGAGTCAGACTCATCACCGCCTCAAGGCGCTCCTTGAGCTGCGGAATGTTCCACTGCTCGGGGTAGGTGCCCGGAGGACAGGCGGCGCCGACGATGTCGTTGATCGTCTCATGGCGCATCTCGGTGACGACGTCGCCGACCGTCTCGGCATCCATGATCTCGCTGCGCTGCTCGTAGATCACCTTGCGCTGGTCGTTCATCACGTCGTCATACTCGACGACCTGCTTGCGGATCTCGTAGTTGCGCTGTTCGACCTTTTTCTGCGCGGTCTCGATCGCCTTGCTCATCCACTTGGAGGGCGGAAGCGCCTCGCCATCCTCAAGGCTGGAGCGCATCATGCGCGCGAACAGCGTGTCCGGGCCGAAGATGCGCAGCAGATCGTCATCGAGGCTGAGGTAGAAGCGGGACAGACCCGGATCGCCCTGACGACCCGAGCGGCCACGCAGCTGGTTGTCGATACGGCGGCTCTCATGCCGCTCCGTGCCGAGCACGAACAGGCCGCCGGCGGCGAGCACCTGCTGGCGCTCTGCCTCGATTTCCGCTTCGATCCGCGCAATTGCGGCATCGCGCTCCGGGCCTTCCGGCATGTCCTTGAGCTCGTCCTCAACCCGGAATTCCAGGTTGCCGCCGAGCTTGATGTCGGTGCCGCGCCCGGCCATGTTCGTCGCGATGGTAACCGCGCCGAGCCGCCCGGCCTGAGCCACGATGCCGGCTTCCTGCTCGTGGAAGCGCGCGTTCAACACCGAGTGCTTGACGCCCTCTTCCTTGAGGAAGCTGGAGAGCAGTTCGGACTTTTCGATGGAGACGGTACCCACCAGCACTGGCTGACCCTTGGCGGCATGTTCGCCAATCGTCCGGGCGATGCCTTTGAACTTGTCCTCAAGGCTCTTGTAGAACAGGTCCTGATCGTCCTGACGCTGCACCGGCAGGTTGGTCGGGATGGTCACCACGTTCATCTTGTAGATGTCGTAGAATTCCGCCGCCTCGGTCGCCGCCGTACCGGTCATGCCCGAGAGCTTGGGATACATGCGGAAATAATTCTGGAAGGTGATCGAAGCCAGCGTCTGGTTCTCCGGCTCGATATTCACGCCTTCCTTGGCTTCCACGGCCTGGTGCAGACCGTCGGACCAGCGGCGCCCGTCCATCATTCGGCCGGTGAACTCATCGATGATGACGACCTTGCCGTCCTTCACGATATAATCGATGTCGCGCCGGAACATGAAGTTGGCGCGCAGAGCCTGGTTCACATGGTGGACGACCTGTGTGTTCTCGAAATCGTAGAGATTGGCGCCCTGAAGCAGCCCTGCGTCCTCCAGCATCCGCTCCACCTTCTCGGTGCCGTCCTCGGTCAGCACGATGGAGCGCTGCTTCTCGTCCTTTTCGTAATCCTCATCCGCGAGGTTCTTCACCAGCGCGTTGACGGACATGTACATCTCGGACTTGTCGTCCGTCGGGCCGGAAATGATCAGCGGCGTGCGCGCCTCGTCGATCAGGATTGAGTCCACCTCGTCGACGATCGCGTAATTGAACGGGCGCTGGACCATCTGGTCACGCTCATACTTCATGTTGTCGCGCAGATAATCGAAGCCGAGCTCGTTGTTCGTGGCGTAGGTGATGTCCGCGTCATAAGCCGCGCGACGCTCCGGCTCGGAGAGGTTGGGCACGATCACGCCCGTGGTCAGCCCAAGGAAGTTATAGAGCTGGCTCATCCACTCGCAGTCGCGCCGGGCGAGATAGTCGTTGACGGTGACGACGTGGACGCCCTTGCCGGGCAGCGCGTTGAGATAGGTCGCGAGCGTAGCGACCAGCGTCTTGCCTTCACCGGTGCGCATCTCGGCGATCTCGCCGCGGTGGAGCACGATGCCCCCGACCATCTGAACGTCATAATGGCGCTGGCCCAGCGCGCGCTTCGCGCCCTCACGCACCGTCGCGAACGCCTCGGGTAGGATCTGGTCGAGCGTCGCGCCGTCAGCGAGCTGGCTGCGGAACTTGGCCGTCTGCGCCTTCAGCTCATCATCGCTCATGGCGACCATCGTCGGCTCGAATGCGGCAATCTGATTGACCGTCTTGCTGAGAGACTTGACGTAACGCTCATTTGAAGAGCCGAAGAAGAATTTGGCAACGCCGCCGAGCATATCGGAAATTCCTGTCTGAAAACGGAAAGGTCGGGCGCCGGTTCACACACCGGCAAGCGAACGCGCCGGGAGCCAGCGCGCGAACAGCAGAATGGCAGACCGGCAACATGGCGGCCTGCGGCGGGCTTAGATCAGCCAGCTCTGCTTCAGAGAAAGATGGGTGCGGCCATTACGGGCCGGCAGCGCGAGTGCCGTAGCCTGATCTGCCCGTACAAGGACGGCCTCGGCCCGCGTGTCAGCACGAGACAAGACTCGCGCGACCGCAATCGCCTGCTCACTGGAGGGGGCCAGCTGCGATTCTGCACTCAGTTCCACCTGCGCAGGCGCCACGCGGCTCTCGCCGACCATCAGGCCGGAGAGCGACGCAAGAAGCGCAGACAGGAGGATCATCAATTGCAAGTCGCAGGCATCCCGGCCGGTAAGACGCACCCCACATAGGATGCGGCAAGCGGTTCGTCTACGCCCTTCACCATGAACGATCCGGAAACGGGCCGTCCATGGCTCGTGCAGGATCAGACGAGCCGGCTCTGCTTGAGCGCCGCCGCAATGAAGCTGGCAAACAGCGGGTGCGGATCGAACGGCTTGGACTTGAGCTCCGGATGGAACTGCACGCCGATGAACCATGGGTGATCCGGCCGCTCGACGATCTCCGGCAGCGTGCCGTCCGGCGACATGCCCGAGAAGATGAGGCCGCCCTGCTCAAGCGGTTTGCGATAGGCTGCGTTCACCTCGTAGCGATGCCGATGGCGCTCGCTGATATCGTCGGCACCGTAGATGCTGGAAACGACGCTGTTGCCGCTGAGCTTGGCCGGATAGGCACCCAGGCGCATGGTGCCGCCAAGGTCGGTATCGACATTGCGGGTCTGCAGCCCCTCGGCGCTCATCCACTCGGTGATGAGGCCCACAACCGGCTCGCTGGTCTCGCCGAACTCGGTGGTCGAGGCGCGCTCGATCCCGGCGGTGTTCCGCGCACCCTCGATGCAGGCCATCTGCATGCCGAGGCAGATGCCGAAGAAGGGCACGCCCCGCTCGCGCGCGAACCGCACGGAGGCAATCTTTCCTTCCGAACCGCGCACGCCAAAGCCGCCCGGCACAAGAATGCCGTGCATCGGCTCAAGCTGGGCCGCGATGTCGCTGTCTTCGGCCTCGAACAGCTCGGCATCGAGCCACTGGACCTTCACCTTCACGCGATTGGCCAGCCCGCCATGCACGAGCGCCTCGTGCAGCGACTTGTAGGCATCCGGCAAGCCGACATATTTGCCGACGACACCGATGGTCACTTCCCCTTCGGGGTGAACCTGCCGGTCCATGATGTCGAACCAGCGGGTCAGGTCCGGCTCGCGCGAGCCTTCGATGCCGAAGGCGCTCAGCACGGCGCGGTCCAGCCCTTCGCGGTGATACTGCACCGGCACGGCATAGATGCTGCTGGCGTCGAGCGCGGGAATCACGGCTTCCGTGCGCACATTGCAGAACAAGGCGATTTTCGCCCGCTCGCTGTCCGGCAGCGGATGCTCAGTGCGGCAGAGCAGAATGTCGGGCTGAATGCCGAGCGAAGTCAACTCGCGCACGCTATGCTGGGTCGGCTTGGTCTTCAACTCGCCGGCCGCCGCAATATAGGGCACCAGCGTCACATGCACGAGCACGGTCTGGCCGTGGCCCAGCTCATTGCGGAGCTGGCGGATGGCCTCCATGAACGGCAGGCTCTCGATGTCGCCCACCGTGCCTCCGATCTCGCACAGCACGAAATCGACATCGTCCGTCTCGGCCAGAGCGAAGCGCTTGATCTCGTCCGTCACGTGCGGGATCACCTGCACGGTGGCGCCCAGATAATCGCCGCGCCGCTCGCGCTGGATGATCGTCTGGTAGATGCGCCCTTGCGTCACATTGTCGGCCTGCCGGCTCGCAACGCCCGTGAAGCGCTCATAATGGCCAAGATCGAGATCGGTCTCCGCCCCGTCGTCCGTCACATAGACTTCGCCATGTTGATAAGGCGACATCGTGCCGGGATCGACATTGAGGTAAGGATCGAACTTACGGGTGCGGACCTTGTAGCCACGCGCTTGGAGGAGCGCCGCAAGCGACGCAGCCATAAGGCCTTTTCCAAGCGAGGAGACCACGCCGCCGGTGATGAATATGAACCGCGCCATGGGAGAGGAGGCTTACGCTGAACTCGAACGGAAGGGCAAGCGAACGAATCCGCTACCGGTGAAAAAAACTGGTGGATCGTTACTGCGCGAGCGGGGCGCCAGCAGCGCCATTGGCAGGCGCCGAGGCCGGACCGGCCGGTGCTGCCGCGCTGTTGGCCGCGCCGGAAATGCCATCACCATCGGCAATCGGCGCCGACATGTCGCTGGTGCCGGACTGGCCGACCAGCGAGGTATCGATCGTCGCTGCCCGGTGCTGCGTGGCGGCAATCACAGCCAGCACAATGCTCATGCCCACGAACAAAGTCGCGAGAATCTTGGTCGCCCGGCTGAGGAAATCCGCCGCGCCACGCGCCGACATCAGGCCGGACGGGCTGCCACCGCCACCCATCCCAAGCCCGCCACCCTCGGACCGCTGCATCAGAATGACAGTGACGAGCGCGAAGGCGATGATCGCCTGGACGACAAGGAGAAAGGTGAACAGCATGAGCGGTTAGGACATCCCGACGGGTGTTGAAGCAGCGCCCTTAGCGCGCATTGCGCCGGGCATCAACCTTTGCGGCAGGCCGGAGCAAATCCGCTCAGCCGTGGAAATAATCATAGACCGTCTGCGCGACCGCCGATGAAACGCCGGGCGCGCGCTGGAGGTCCTCGAGGCTGGCGTTGCGCACGGCGCGCGCCGTGCCGAAATGCATGAGCAGCGCCTTCTTGCGCGCGGGGCCGATGCCGGGGACCTCGTCCAGCGAACTGACAGTGATCGCCTTGGCCCGCTTCTGCCGGTGCGCGCCGATTGCGAAACGATGCGCCTCGTCGCGCAGCCGCTGCAGGTAGAATAGCACCGGGTGATTGACTGGCAGTTGGAAGTCCCGCCCGTCCAGCAGGTGGAACACTTCCCTGCCCTCGCGGCCATGATGCGGCCCCTTGGCGACGCCGACCATCGGCACATCCTCGATGCCCATTTCTTCCAGCGCCTTGCGCGCTGCGTTGAGCTGGCCCCGGCCGCCATCGATCAGCACCAGGTCTGGCCATTCCCCGGATTCGCGATCGGGATCTTCCTCGGCGGCGCGGCCGAAGCGGCGGCCGAGCACTTCGCGCATCATGCCATAATCGTCGCCCGCGACCGTCTCCGGGCGCTTGATGTTGAACTTGCGATAGCCGCTCTTGCGGAAACCCTCCGGCCCCGCCACCACCATGGCCCCCAGCGCGCTCGTGCCCTGGATATGGCTGTTATCGTAAATCTCGATGCGATTGGGCGGCCCTTCCAGACCCAGCAGTTCGGCCATGTCGGCTAGAATTTTGCCCTGCGCGCTGCTCTCGGCCTGACGGCGCTCCAGCGCTTCCTCGGCATTGCGCTGGGCCTGCTTGATGAGCTTCACACGGCCGCCCCGCTGCGGCACCTCGATGCGCACCTTGCGCTCCAGCTTCTGGCTCAGCGCCTCGGCGAGCAGCAGCGTCTCGGATGGTTCGCGGTCGCAGAGCACCAGCGGCGCCGGCGGCACATCCTCATAGAATTGCGCCATGAACTGCATCAGCACTTCGTCCTCGCCCACCTCGGCGGTGTGGACCGGGAAGAAGCTGCGATGCCCCCAATTCTGGCCGCCGCGAATGAAGAAGGCCTGGATGCACATGCCGCCATTGCGGCTGGCGAGCGCGAAGATATCGGCATCGCCCAACCCCTCGGCGTGGATCGCCTGACTGCCCTGGATGAAGGTCAGCGCCTTGAGCCGGTCCCGGTAGACCGCCGCCATCTCGTAATCGAGCGACTCCGCCGCCGCATTCATCGCCTCACCGAGCCGCGCCTGCACCGCCGTGGACTTGCCGCCGAGAAAGTCCTGCGCGTCCTGCTTCAGGGCCGCATAATCGGCCTCGTTGATCCGCCCGACGCAGGGCGCGGAGCAGCGGCGAATTTGGTAGAGCAGGCAGGGCCGCGAGCGATTGGCGAAGAAGCTGTCCGTGCAACTACGCAGCAAAAACAGCTTCTGCAGCGCATTGAGCGTCTTGCGCACCTGCCCTGCCCCGGCGAACGGCCCGTAATATTGCCCCTTGTAGCGCCGCGCGCCGCGATGAAGCTGCACGCGCGGAAAGGCGTGATCCTCGCGCAGCAGGATGAACGGGAAGCTTTTGTCATCGCGCAGCAGCACATTGTAGGGTGGCCGAAAGCGCTTGATGAGCTGCGCTTCCAACAGCAGCGCCTCGGCCTCGCTCTGGGTGGTGACGATCGTCATCGAGCGGGTCTGCGAGACCATGCGCTGCAGCCGGCGCGGCAGGCGATCGACCTGAGTGTAGTTGGACACCCGATTCTTGAGCGCCCGCGCCTTGCCGACATACAGCACGTCGCCGCGCGCATCCTGCATTCGATACACGCCGGGTCGCGTGCCCAAGGTCTTCAGCGTCTCGCGAATCGCCGCGACGCCGGCGTCCACGTCCGGCAGTTCACTGCCACGGATTGTGGAGGTCGCCTTTTCTTCGTTGAAGCGATTGGGGGACGATGGCCGCTCGGTCATCCGCGCCATTTAGGCGCCCGAGGCGAACAGGACAACGGCCTCCTGCCTCAACCGACCGAACCACGACCCTTCAAAAGCAGAAAGGCCGGACCGATCGCTCGGCCCGGCCTTTCTAAGCCATCAATCTGTAGGTCGTTCAGTGCGCGAGCTTGCCGATCACGTCGTCGACGAGGCCCTTGTCGGCCGCGGCACTGTGGGTCTCGCGGATCAGCACGCCGGCTGCTGCCGTCGCCGCTGCAGCCGCCTTGGCGCGCACATCGGCAATGGCCGCGCGCTCAGCTGCGGCGATCTTGTCTTCCGCCATCTTCTGGCGACGGACGACCAGCGCTTCAGCTTCCGCCTGCGCTGCGGTGATGAGATCGGCCGCTTCCTGCTCGGCGGCCGCGCGCATCGCATCGGCTTCCTTGGCGACGGAGGCGATCCGGCCTTCATACTCGGCCTTGAGCGCTTCGGCTTCCTTGCGGAGCCGCGCGGCTTCGTCGAGCTGATTGCGGATCGTCGCGATCTTGGCGTCCAGCGACCGGGCGATGAGCGCCGGCACCTTCTTCCAGATCAACACCGCGATGAAGACCAACATCGAAAGGCTGACCCAGCCCGTCGCGTCCATCCACAGCGCTGTGGGGTCCTGGATGTGCTCCTCAGGCCCGCCGACCGCTTCTGTCGCGGCATGAACGTCGCCGCTCAGGGCCTGGACCTTGTCGGCATTCTCGAGATTGAACTGGACGGCCTGCGATCCATTGTCGCTCGCCGATGCCGCATTGGCGGCCTGTGCCATGTGGGAATTGGCCATATCAGAGTACCGCCTTCACTGCCTTGAGCGCCGCATCCGGCGACACCTGCGTGCCGGCGACCTTCTGCACGATGTCCGCTGCGGCGTCCGCTGCAACGGTTTCGATCTGCGCCAGCGCCTTCACGCGGCCAGCCTCGATCTCGCCCTCCGCTGCGGCCAGCTTTTCGCTGAGCGCCGCGTCGGTCTTGGCCAGCGCAGCCTCGCGATTGCGAGCAGCTTCGGCCTTTGCCTGGGCCAGACGGCCCTGCGCAGCGGCACGCGCTTCATTTTCCTTCGCCCGCCAGTCGGCTTCGAGCGCATCGGCCTTGGCCGAATTCGCACGGGCCGCTTCGAGATCGTCGGCGATCTTCTTGTCGCGCGCATCCACCGTGGACTGGATCTTCGGCACCATGCCGCGACCGATCACGAAAAACACGAACCCGAATGTCAGCAGAACCCAGAAGATCTGCGACGAGTAGGTTGCGGCGAGCTGGGCTATCTGAGGCATATCACCTGTCCGTTTGCGCGGTCCGGCGGCAGCCCGTCATTGGGCAGCCGCCGGCTCCACATCATCGTCTGTCGTCTTGCGGGCGATCAGGCGACGAAGATCAGGATCATCGCGACGACGAACGCCAGCAGGCCGAGAAGCTCTGCGGCGGCGAAGCCGATGAACAGACGGCCCTGCTGGCCGTCGGCAGCGCCCGGATTGCGCAGCGCGCTCTCAAGGAACGAGCCGAAGACGTTACCCACGCCGAGCGCGGCCACGCCGGCACCGATAGCAGCCAGACCGGCACCGATCAGCTTTGCGGCTTCTGCGTCCATGTTACTTAACTCCTTTTCTGAAACTCGATTTGGTCGTTGGTTGAAACTCAGTGCAGATGCTCGGCGTCGTGGATGTACAGCGACGTGAGCAGTGCGAAAACATAGGCCTGGATGCCAGCGACCAGGATCTCCAGCGCGGAGATGCCGACCATCAGGGCAAAGCTGGGGATGCCGACGCCAAGGCCGGGCGCCACGCCGGCAGCCGAAGCGTTGATCACGAAGCCGGCAAGCACCTTGAGCAGAATGTGACCGGCGATCATCGCGACGAACAGTCGCAGGCCCAGCGAGAAGGGACGCACCATGAACGAGACGAACTCGATGATGGGGATCAGCCAGATCAGCCACAGCGGCGTGCCGTGCGGTACGAACAGCGAGAAGAACTTGAGGCCATGCTTCCAGAAGCCTACGATCAGCACGATCGAAAAGCTCAGGATCGCGAGAACGCCGGTGACCGTGAAGTGGCTGGTGAAGGTGAAGGGATGCAGGCCGAAAATGCCGATGGGCAGCAGGCCGAGCAGATTGGCGAAGAGGATGAACATGAACAGCGAGAAGATGTAGGGCACATATTTGCGCCCGCCCTTGCCGATATTGTCATCAGTCAGCTTCGCGATGAAGCCGGTCATCGACTCTACAGCCGCCTGCCAGCGCCCCGGCACCAGATCGCGCTTCATGCCGAGCAGCATGAAGCCCCACAGAACGACGACCGTGATCACCATCCACAGCGCGCTGTTGGTGAACGCAATGTTGTAACCACCGAGGCTCCACTGTTCGGTACCGAACAGCGGCTCGATGGCGAACTGGTGCATAGGATCGATCTTGCCGGGTTCTGCCACGTCTGATTCCCAAAAAGCCGTCTGCGATTATGACGAAAGCGCCCTTACTTCTCAGGACGCTTCATCGAAATCTTCCAAATATTCCTGAAGGCTACGATGATCCCCAGAAAGAGGAAAACCAGCAGGAGCCAGGGCGATGTGCCAATGAACCGGTCCAGGACCCATCCAATCAGCGCGCCGCCGACAAGACCGCCGATCAGCTCCGCAAGAACCCGGTTGCCGAGGCGATAATTCTTATCGCCGCCAACTTCCCGGTCCGCTCCGGTCCTGACCTTTTCGACTGCCTCGGCACGTTCCAACCGCTCGCTGAGCGACTTGATGCGTTCATCTTCGGCAATCGGGTCTCGCCCAGGTTCGGTCTCTGTCATCGTGCCAACTCCCGTTCACGCCAAGAGACGTAAAAACCAGCGCTGCATGACGTGCCTGAGCCGCCCCCGTCAAGGCGCGGCCCGTGTAGAAAGCGTTGGCGTGCAAGTCAACACTGGTGACCGCGCCGGAGGGATCAGGCGGATTTTCGAGGAAAATTAGGCCCTCAGTGGCGCGAATCGCTCAGCGTGTGGCGGTGGCGCAATAATCCGGCAGCGCAATCGGCCCGGCGCCTTTGGTCTGCCACGGACCATTGCCGATCCGGTAGATCTGCCCTTCCGAGACGCGCCCGGCCAGCGTCTGACAACCGGTCACGGCCGCCATGTCCTGCACGGTCACGCCACGCTTGGCCGCCAGATCGGTATAGGCCGCGCGGCGCTTGATGTTGAGCGCATCCACGGCGGCGCGCACATCGCTGCTCACCGAGCCGTTGACGCCCAGATAGCCATCCGACTGCTCACCGACCGTGCCGGCCGACTTGGCGGCGCTCACTACGGCGTCCTGCGCGACGGCCGGAGCCGCTCCGACGACGCTGAGACCGAAAACTGCCGCAAGCGCTGCGGCGCGAATGCTGTGCATATATGTCATTTCGGGAATAGCTCCGGATTGTTCTCGATGAGGTCCTTGGCGTCCTGCTGCAGGCGCACGACCACTTCCTGCTGAATCTTCACGTTGAGATTGATCTCGATCGGCTTTTCGGGCGCGCGCACCTGAATGCAGCCGCCTGCCGCTCCGGCAAGCGCCAGCCCCAAGCCCAGTCGCGTTGCGCGCGATATCCATCGTCGGTGCCTCATTTCCTGTCCCCTTCTATCCTCTTGTCGCTGTCCGCCGGCTGAACGGCCACCCCGGAACCCCGCGTGGACGCCCCGCTGCCGACGGGCACAAACTGGTCGCCCAGACTGCCATTGATGAGCTTGGTCGGATCGGAAAGCCCAGTCGCAGTGTTGAGCAGCCCCCGGAAGGGCGCCTCGATCCGCACATTGAACAGGAAGGGCAGGCCAAGGAACGGTCGCGCCAGGAAGCTGCGGCGCGTTTCTTCCGTGCCCTGATTGACCCCGTTGATGCTGACCTGCGTGACGAACTCGCCATCGATGGCGCCATCCAGCCGGATTGCGAGGCAGCGATAGCCCAAATTCTTGAGCGCATCGAAGGCCAGCCGCGCCATTGCATTGAGCTGCGCATTGGACACCTCACCCACGTAAGAAAGGCGTCCGGCCCGGCGCTCTGGATCGCATGGGATCGTCAGGCCTTGCGTGCTGGTGAGGTAGCGTGGCTCGTCGCCCTCTTGCCGCACAACCAGCAGGCCGCCAACGATCCGCCCGCCATCCTTGTCGAACACCATCGGCAGCAGACCATCGAAGGTGCCCGTCGCGGAAATGTTCTCCAGCTCCAGCGTGTTGATAAAGGCGCCCGCATCCAGCCCGACGACGCGGAAGGTGAGATTGCGCGGCTGGCGCGAATCCAGCGCGAGCGGCGCGGGCATCAGCTCCAGCATACCGCCGGAGAACGGCCAGCGCCCGCCCTCGATCTCCGCCACCTCGCTGGAGAGCAATTGATAGCGAATGGTGCCGTCGCGCACCTCGATGCCCGGGTTGACGCTCTCCACCGTCACCACCTGGCCGGGTTCGGTGCGCAGGCCAAGCAGGTCCGTGAAGCGGATCGTCGTCGACAGGCCGGCGACCGGGCCGAAGGCGGCCGCGAAAGCCATGTTCTCGGTCGAGAATGTCCCGTCGCTGGTCACCTTGTCGCCGGTCCAGCGGATCTGGCCGGCGCCGTTCACAACTCCAGCGACATTGGCGACCACGCCCAGCGAGAGCGGCGTGAGATCGTCCGGCTGAAGCGCATTGCCGAAGCGCAAGTCTTTCACCGTCAGATCGGCGCGGCCTGCGCCACGGCTGAGGTCGTGCCGGATCACCACATCGGCGACCTTGGCCTTTCGTTCCGGGTGCACCAGCACACCGGTCGCCTCGATGCGATTATCGGCCAGGGTCAGGTGCACCTGCTCGCCGGCCAGCGGATTGAAGCGCCGATCGGCTTGCGTATCCGCGACGCGCAGATTGCCATCGACGGCCAGACGTCCGTCGGCGAACTGCCATTGCCCTTCCATGGCGGTGAGATCGAGCGGCACAGAGCCGATCCGCCCACGCCCCGCCGAAATCGTCCCGGCGAGGCCACCCGCCGACCCACGTCCGCCCGTCAGGCGATCGGCAGCGAGCCGGACCGGGGCTTCGGCCGCGCCAATGCGCACGTTCGGCTGCTGGATTTCGAAGCGGCCAGTGGTGAGGCCGTAACGCGCGGCGCTGGCATCAAATGCGAAGGGATTGTCGCCCAGCCGGCCGCGCAATGCCACATCGCGGATCGCGGCCGCGCTCTCCCCCAGCCCGCAAACCTGCAACGCCGCAGGATCGAGCACGAGGCCGGACATGCTGAGCGAAGCCCAGCGCAACGGCACACAAGTCCCTGATAGACTGACCGACCCGCCTGCCCCGATGCGAGCATCCAGCGGCATCTGCAGGCCCTTGACCGCGCCGCCCGGCAAGGGACCGTCCAGCGTCACCTGGGTCTGCACGCTGCCGTGCCCCGCGCCATCCATGGCAAAGCGCAGCGGGGTGAGCGCGAGCCGCGCCCCGCCGGCATTATAAGGTCTCAACGTCGCGGTGCCAAGCACGCCGCCCTGCTCCAGCGTGGCGAACTCGATTCGGCCCTCCGGCAGATCGCCACCGGCGATGTCCAGCCGTCCCGACGCGCGCAGGCCACCGGGCCAGTCGATGCGCACCGCGCTGCCTTCCCAATTCTCGATCCGCGCGCCGCTCGCCGAGCGCAGCGCGAAGCGGTCAAGCCGGGCATTACCTTGCGCGCCAAGCATATTGACCTGGCCTGCCAGTTCGATGTGATTGCGCCGGCCGATCGCCTCGACTGCGCGCGCCAGCTTGTGCGCGATCGGTTCCAGTGGACTGCCATCGGCCGCCGAAGCGAGGCGCGCAAGATTGATCCCGCGAGCCGGCCGGGCATTTTCGATGGTCCCGGTGCCTTGCCACGCCAAAGCGCGATTGCGGGAATCGAGCTGCACCGCGAAATTGCCGCCCAGCTTCGCCGCGTCACTTTCAAGGCCGTCGACAAGCGCGCTAACGGCGGCAAGCGAAGCGCTCCCCCGCAGGGTATCGCCTTCGCCTTTAAAGGTAATGAGCCCGGACAGTTCCTTGAACTCGCGCTTGCCCCGCCCGTCCCCTTGCTCGGCCAATGGCGCTGCGAGGCTCACTGCACCGCCCAAGGGTTCCAACGCCAAATTTGTGCGGATGTTGAGATCGAGCGTGGGGGCCGTCAGCCGGAGCTTCGCCGCCTCGCATCCAACGCCGCTGACATGGGCAGGGCCTTTGAGGTGAATCTCGCCATTCTCGGTCGCCACGTCCACTGGCGCCCGCAGCGCCCGCAGCCTGCAATCGCCAAAGGCTAGCGCCGGGCTCGCGAGATTAAGCTGACCATTGAACCCCGACGATAACGGCCCGCTGCCATCCAGCCCCAGCTCGACCGTGCCGTTGTTGGTAACGATCCGCGCCTGTGCATCCTCGATCACCGCCGTCCAGTCGGGCAGCTTGGGATCGCCCGTGCCGCCTTCCAGCAAGCGACTGACCTGACCCAAGTCCAGCGTGCCATCGGCAATCCGCCCACGCAGCCGAACGCCGCTGGCTTCAAGGCGATCGATATAAGGCCCGGTCAGGCCCCAGGCGAGTTCGAGCTCGATGAAGCGGACCGTGAGATCGGGCGATTTCGGGTCGCCAATGACGAGATTGTCCAGCCGCTGGTGCTGCGGACCGATCCGCGTGATCTCATATCGGCCCTGTACGCCCCGCTTGGCCAGTTCCCGCGCGATGAAGCTGTCGGCAATCGGCTCGCGCGCCAGCCAGAGGCCGCCCGCGACCAGCAGCAGCGCCGTCGCGCTCCCGCCGGCAATCCAGCGCACACGTTGACGGCGCCGGTGCAGCCGCTCTGCTGCACCCGCCTCTAGTCCGTCATCCTCTTCGACCCACTCGGTCAGACGTTTATCCCCGTCATTCCCGCTTGCCGCTCTGCCGGCTCGCGCTTAGCTACAATGTTCATGGGCGAAGGGCGATCCCGGGGCAAGAGCGAGACGAGTCATGATGGCGTTGGCCACCGCGCCCGCCTGCGGCAGCGACTCGCGTCCGGACCGGATGGGCTGCTCGACCATGAACTGATCGAATATCTGCTCGCGCTCGCCCTGCCGCGCCGGGATACCAAGCCGCTGGCAAAGGCCCTGATCGCCCGCTTCGGCTCGTTGGGCGCCGTGCTCAGCGCCGATTGGGCCACGCTGATGCAGGTCGACGGCATGGGCGAGACCACGACCGCCGCGCTCAAGGCGACACAGGCCGCCGCCCTGCGGATGCTCCGCAACGAGGTGGCGGAACGGCCGGTGCTGGCATCATGGCAGGCCCTGCTCGATTATCTGCGCGCCGACATGGCCTATCTCTCGATCGAGCGCGTGCGCGTGCTTCATCTCAATGCCCGCAACATCCTGCTGCGCGACGACCATATGGGGGACGGCTCGGTGGATGAAGCTGCCATCTATGCCCGGCAAGTTGCCCGTCGCGCGCTGGAATTCGGCTCGGCCGGCGTCATTCTCGTCCACAATCATCCCAGCGGTTTGCCCGAGCCGAGCCGGCAGGACATCCTCATGACTCGCGACGTCATCGCCGCGCTCAAGCCCCTCGGCGTTACCGTGCACGATCATGTCATCGTCGCGACGGAAGGCCACCGTTCGATGCGGGCCATGGGGCTGATCTAAGGTCGCGGCGGGCTGATCAAGGCTCTGGTCAGCCCATCGACACGCGCACCGTCGCAGACGATTCGCCTCATGTTTCCGCAACCACCCATCAAAGGGATCGTTGTATTTTATTTATATATCGCAGTGTCTTGATTTGCAACCGCCGCCCTCACCCGCGTGATTTGCCCGTTTCGCCGCAGCCTGCTAGGGGCAGGCCGTCTCCAATCTGTCTCATCAGGAACCCGCCTCATGGTGCCTCGTTACGCCCGCCCGCAAATGACCGCGATCTGGGAGCCGGAAGCTCGCTTCCGCATCTGGTTCGAGATCGAGGCTCACGCGACCGAAGCGCTGGCCGAGTTGGGCGTAGTGCCCAAAAGCGCCGCCAAGGCCCTGTGGGACTGGTGGGCAACCAATCCCTCCATCGACGTGCCCGCCATCGATGCCATCGAGGCTGTCACCAAGCATGACGTGATCGCCTTCCTCACCTGGGTGGCCGAGCAGGTCGGCGATGAAGCCCGCTTCATGCACCAGGGCATGACCAGCTCGGACGTGCTGGACACCTGCCTCAACGTGCAACTTGCCCGCGCGGCCGATCTGCTGATCGCCGATCTCGATGCGCTGCTGGAAGCGATCAAGCGCCGCGCGTTCGAGCACAAGCTCACGCCGACCATCGGCCGCAGCCACGGCATCCACGCCGAGCCGGTGACCTTCGGTCTCAAGATGGCGGAAGCCTATGCCGAGTTCTACCGTTGCAAGGCGCGCCTGATCGCGGCCCGTGAAGACGTCGCCACCTGCGCGATCTCCGGCGCGGTCGGCACCTTCGCCAATATCGATCCCAAGGTAGAAGAGCATGTCGCGGCCAAGCTCGGCCTCACGGTCGAGCCGGTCAGCACGCAGGTCATCCCGCGCGATCGCCACGCCATGTTCTTCTCGACGCTGGCCGTGATCGCGGGCTCCATCGAGCGGCTCTCGGTCGAAGTGCGCCACCTCCAGCGCACCGAAGTGCTGGAAGCCGAGGAATATTTCTCGCCGGGCCAGAAGGGCTCGTCGGCGATGCCGCACAAGCGCAACCCGGTGCTCACCGAGAATCTGACCGGCCTGGCCCGCATGGTGCGCGCTTATGCCCTGCCCGCGCTGGAAAATGTCGCGCTGTGGCATGAGCGGGACATCTCCCACTCCTCGGTCGAACGCTTCATCGGCCCGGACGCCACGATCACGCTCGACTTCGCCCTCGGTCGGCTCACCGGCGTGATCGACAAGCTGCTCGTCTACCCCGAGCGGATGATGAAGAACATGAACCGGATGGGCGGCCTCATCCACTCGCAGCGCGTGCTGCTCGCCCTCACCCAGGCTGGCGTGAGCCGCGAGGACAGCTATGCGATGGTCCAGCGCAACGCCATGCAGGTGTGGCAGTCGGATGGTGCGCATTCGCTGCTCGATCTGCTCAAGGCCGACCCGGCCGTTTCCGCGCACCTCTCCGGTCCACAGCTCGAGGCACTGTTCGACCTCGACTATCATCTGAAGCATGTCGACACGATCTTCACGCGGGTGTTCGGAACCGCTGGCTGACACGCCCGTTCCGGAAGCTCCCATGTCCGCAGGGAGGCGTTGAACTGCGCCCCTAGGCAAGCCGTCGCGGCGCGCTTATGGTCAGGCTCTACGGACCAAGCAGAGGAAGAGAAGCCATGCAGTTCCTCCGGACAGCCTTCTGGGTCGTACTGGCGATCATCATCGTCATTTTCAGCTTCGCCAACTGGACCCCCGTAATGATCAATCTGTGGGGCGGTCTCCAGCTTGAAACCAAGCTGCCGGTTCTCGTGATCGTCGCGTTTCTCGCCGGTTCGCTGCCGTTCTGGGCGCTGCACAAGGCCACCAAATATCGGATGCGCCGGCGGCTCGACAGCGCCGAGCGCGCCCTCGCGGCTTCCGCGCCGGCTGCGACGGCGCCGGTGGTTCACACCCTGGACCACCCCGCGCCAACCGCCACGCCCGATCACATCACCCCCGCGGGATTCGACCCCGCACCGCCCGTTCGCACGATCGATGTGCGGGTGGACGACGATCTCAAACCGGCAGGCAGAACCGACACTCCATGACCAGCATTATCTATATCGCCATCGACACGCCCTCCCTGCCCCATGCGCAGGAGCTGGTTCAGAAGGTCCGCAACCATGTCGGCGGCATCAAGCTGGGGCTGGAATTCTTCTGCGCCAATGGCCACCATGGCGTGCATGAGATGCGCAAGTTCGGCTTGCCGATCTTTCTCGACCTGAAGCTTCACGACATTCCGAACACGGTCGCCAAGGCGGTTCAGGCCCTGCACGCGCTCGAACCGTCGATCCTCACCGTCCATGCCTCTGGCGGACGGGCGATGCTGGAAGACGCCAAGGCCGCGGCCGGGGTCCACACCAAGGTCGTCGCCGTGACGACGCTCACGAGCCTTGACCAGACCGATCTGGAGGAAACCGGCGTCCGCGGCGGTACGCAGGAACAGGTCGAGCGGCTGACCCTGCTCGCAAAGGAGGCCGGTCTCGACGGCATCGTCTGCTCCGGCAATGAGGTCGCCCGCGCGCGCAAGCTGTGGCCCGCCGGCTTCTTTGTCGTGCCCGGCGTGCGCCCGAGCGGTGCCAGCAAGGGCGATCAGAAGCGCGCGGTCACGCCGCGTGAAGCGGTGGATGCTGGCGCATCGCTGCTGGTCATTGGCCGCCCGATCACCCAGTCGCCCGAGCCTGATATGGCGGCACGCGAAATCGAGGCGACGCTTTAGGCGACAGACGACATACTCCCCTCCTCTTCAGAGGAGGGGCCAGGGGGTGGTGGCGATGCGTAGCATCGCTCTATCGGTGAATAACCGAGAGGTTGCTGCACCACCCCAACCCCTCCTCTGAAGAGGAGGGGCTAAATCCGGCCCTGAATACTTCGCGTAATTCAACAGCGGGATGTGCTTGGGCAACACGGCACGCATCGTCCACGACTCCGGCGCAGATCCGGCCCATTGCCCGAGCCGCGTCCCACCGCAAATACGCAAAACCTCGTATCAACAGCAGCGAGCCGCAGGCCGATCACTGGCTTCGCGACGAGGTGCTGCACAGGTTGGTGCGAGTCGGGTCAAGGCCCGGTTCGCCCACCATGGCTCCCCTCACGCAAAGGGGTGACATGGGATATAACCACATATGACAGACACTAACGCGCTGCGCATGAGCAAGCGTGATCTGCTGGCGCTCATTGGAACCACGGCGGGCGCATCGGCGATGTACATGGCGATGTCGAGCCTCGGCCAGGCTCAGGCCTCGACGTTCAAGGGACCGATCAAGCTGGAGGGCGGCGCGAAGGGCGCGAGCGTGCTCATTCTGGGCGCCGGCGTCGCGGGGATGACCGCCGCGCTGGAACTCAGCCGCGCCGGCTACAAGGTTCAGGTGCTGGAGTATAACGACCGCGTGGGCGGCCGCTCCTGGACGCTCAAGGGCGGCGACACCTACACTGAACTCGGCGGCGCGACGCAGAAGTGCGACTTCGCGCCCGGCAACTACATAAATCCCGGCCCGTGGCGCATTCCATGGCACCACCATGGCATCATGCATTATTGCCGAGAACTGGGCGTGGCCCTCGAGCCGTTCATGCAGGTCAACTATAACGCCTATGTTCACTCGACCAAGGCGTTCGGCGGGGCCCCGCAGCGCTACCGGCATGTGCAAGCGGATTTCTACGGCCATGTCAGCGAATTGCTCGCCAAGGCAGTCAACAAGAATGCCCTGGCGGATACGCTCAGCAAGGAGGATGGCGACATCCTGCTGGAATCCCTGCGGAGCTGGGGCGCGCTCGACAAGGATATGCGCTATGTAAAGGGCCGCGAGTCCAGCAACCGCCGTGGCTGGGAGAAGCAGCCAGGCGGCGGCCTGACTGCCGAGCCCATCCCCTCCGAGCCGATGACCGCCGAAACGGTGCTCCGCTCACGCCTGTGGCGCTCGATCGGCGGCAACCTCACCTGGGATCATGAGTTCGCCATCTTCCAGCCGGTCGGCGGCATGGAAATGGTCGCCAAGGGCTTTGAGCGGGCGGTCGGCCATCTGGTTCGCCTCAACAGCAAGGTCACGGCGATCAAGCAGGGCGCGAAAGGCGTCACGGTCGATTATGTCGACACCAAGTCCGGTGCCGCCGCGCAGGCCAAGGCTGACTGGTGCATCTGCACGATCCCGCTGCCCATCCTCGCGCAGATCGACATGAATGTCGGCCCCAAGCTGGCTGGGGCGATCCGTGCCGTGCCCTACTCGACCAGCGTCAAGGTCGGGCTGGAGTTCAAGCGGCGCTTCTGGGAGCAAGACGACCAGATCTATGGCGGCATCACCACCACGGATCTGCCGATCTCGCAGATCAGCTACCCCAGCAGCAATTATGGCGCCAGCGGCCCGGGCGTGCTTCTGGGCGCCTATACCGGCGGCTCGACCGGCTTCGAACTGACCGCGCTGCCGCCGGAAGAGCGGGTCAAGCGCGCGCTCGAATGGGGCGCGCAGATCCATCCGCAATATAAGGCCGAGTTCATGAACGGCGTGGCCGTCGGCTGGCACCGGGTGCCCTGGGTGCTCGGCTGCTTCGGGCAATGGACGGAGGAAGCGCGCGCCGAGCACTACCGGAATATGTGCGAATTCGACGGGCGGATCGTCCTGGCGGGCGAACATACCTCCTATATTGGCGGATGGCAGGAAGGCGGTATCACCTCCGCCATCGATGCGATTACGCGGCTCCATCAACGTGTCACCGCGAGCTAATATCATGAAGATCAGCACATTGGCCTTTGGCCTCGCCGCCGTCATTCTCACCGGCTCGGTTTCCGTCGCACTCGCGCAGGATGCTGCCCAGCCACGCCAGGGCGATCCCGCCGCTCTGGTCGCCCAGCAAGGCGATGCCGACGGGGCATTCGTGATGCCGGGGCGGTTCAGCGAACCCGACGGCGAAAAAATGTACAGGCGGGTCTGTGCCGCCTGCCACATGCCGGACGCAGCCGGCGCAACGGGCGCTGGCAAATATCCCGCGCTCGCCAACAACCCCAATCTCGCCGCCAGCGGCTATCCCATGCTGGTGACGCTCAAGGGCCTGAACGGCATGCCGCCGGTGGGGGAGATGATGACGGACCAGCAGGTCGCCAATGTGGTGAACTATGTCCGCACGCATTTCGGCAATCATTATGAGGACGCGATCACCGCCGAGGACGTCAAGGCGATGCGCTGAGCCGGTGCAAGCCCCGCCCTTAACGGCGGGGCTTGCGCGTCGGCGCATGGAAGTCCGCCGGCTTGCCGGCAACCCAGCGCAGAAAGGCAGCGAGCGCGGGATCACCGCGCAACGCCGCCTGATCGCGCCCCATGCGCGCCAGCTGGCCATTGCTGAAATGCGCGTGGATCGCGCGATGACAGATCGGATGCAGCGGCACCGTCTCCCGGCCGCCCTTGGCCTTGGGCACGGGATGATGCCATTCGATGCGTGCGCCCAATGGCCGCTCGCACAGCCAGCATGAATCAGGCGTGCGCTCCAACGCGTAGCTCAGCGCGCCAGCTTTTCCGCCCGCACCCGCCACGCGTCGGCGAGGACGCGGGTCTCGGCCAATTGTGCGACGCCCGCCGGATCGGCCTTATGTCCGCCTGCGATCAGCAGGTTGAACACCCGCGCAATCGGCCAGTCTTCCAAGGGGCGCTCCAGCAGGATCATCGCATCGCCTGCCTTGGCCTCACCCTGCTCGATCACGCGCAGATAGAGACCGCAATGGCCGCTCGCGATGGCCTGACCCAGCACGTCTTTGCGGCCGAAGCGCGCATTGAGCTTGGCGCAGGGCTGGCGGCCGTGGCTGATCTCCAGCACAGCGCTGCCCAGCGCGAACCGGTCTCCCAAGCACAGATTGGCTTCGGTGGCCCCGCGCGTCGCGAGATTTTCGCCGAACGCCCCCGGCGCGTCGAGCAGCGGATGATCGTCCAGCGCGCCGCGCCACCAGGCATAATGCTCATGCGGCACGAGGTGGACAGCCTTGTCATGCCCGCCATGACGAAGGGGGTCGGCGACGCTATCGCCCTCCAGCCCCAGCCAGCCGATCCGGACAGGCCCGCGCACCGCGCGTTTGCCCATGGCGCTCATCACGCCCGGCGCCAGCAAGGCCGGCGACCCGACCAGCAGCGCTTCGACGGAAAGGGAAAGGGAAAGCTCGTCCATGTCCTGTCATGACACGACCCCTGTGAGTCGCGCCAGTGCAACAACGGACGGACATGTTCCCGCCGACGGTGCAGCAGCACTTTGACCGCACGGCGCGCCTCGCTATAGGGCCTCGATGCTCCCCAGCGACCTCCGCATTGCCCTGTTCAGCGGCAACTATAATTACGTCCGCGATGGCGCCAATCAGGCCCTCAACAATCTGATGGCCTCTGCGCTCGCGAGCGGCGCCAGCGTGCGTGTCTATTCGCCCACCATCGATCCGCCGGCGTTCGAGCCGGCTGGCGAGCTGGTGTCGGTGCCGAGCTGGTCCATGCCGGGCGGCCGGGGCGAATATCGGCTCGCCAAGGGGCTTTCAGCGCAGACTCGGGCGGACCTTGCGGCTTACGCCCCCAATATCGTCCACGTCTCTGCGCCGGACATTCTGGGGCATCGCGCATCGAGTTGGGCGCGGCGGGAGGGCATTCGCTGTGTCGCCTCCCTGCACACCCGCTTTGAAACCTATCCGCGCTATTATGGCCTTGGCGTCATCGAGCCGTTGCTGGTGCGCCTGCAGACCCGCTTCTACAATCGCGTCGATCAGGTGATGGTGCCGAGCGGCAGCATGGCGACGCTGCTGCGCGAATGGGGCGTGACGACGCCGATCGGCATCTGGTCGCGCGGCATCGATCATGCCCGATTCAACCCGCAGCGGCGGGACAATGGCTGGAGGCGCTCGCTCGGCATCGCCGATGACGAGATCGCCATCGGGTTCTTGGGGCGGCTTGTTCTGGAAAAGGGCCTGGGCGTCTTTGCCGATGTGATCGCGGCGCTCAAGGCGCGCGGCGTTCGCCACCGGGTGCTGGTGATCGGTGAAGGACCCGCGCGCCAGTGGTTTGCCGAGCGGGTGCCGGAGGCGGTGTTTGCGGGTTTTCAGGGCGGCGACGATCTCGGTCGGGCGGCCGCCTGCATGGATATCTTCTTCATGCCCTCGGTCACCGAGACTTTTGGCAATGTGACGACCGAAGCCATGGCGGCGGGGGTGCCGGTGGTCGCCGCCCGCGCAACCGGCGCGATTGATCTGGTCGCGGACGGTGTGACCGGCTTCCTCGTTCCGCCGCGCGACGTGCAGGCTTATGCCGACGCCATTCAGCGCCTCATCGAAGATTCCGCCTTGCGCGCAGCGGCGGGGCAAGCTGGGCATCTGCGGGTACAGGATTACAAATGGGATCAGGTGAACGCCGCAATGATCGAAACATATTGCGGCTTGGCGAAACGCCGGGCCGGCTGACCACACCGCGACGAAGACTGAGTGTGACGGCCTGCAACCGTTCATCTCTCGGCGCGTTATGTGTCCGATGAGACAAAGGCCGCCCCTGCCCCGAATTGCGCCATTCCTTTCGCCGCGGCTCGCAAGATCACGCGTTGTATATTGCCGGCACGCGCTGTAAATTCACGGCAATGTCTTTCGATACTGATCCCGGCGTGGCGGAAATCCCGACAACAGCCGCGGCTCAGCCAGTGGCCTTCCATCAAGTCCTGAAGAAAGAGACGCGTGCTTACCACGACGAAGTCGACAGCCTGTTCAGCCAGTTCGATCTGACGAGCCGTGCGAGTTACGGCCGTTTTCTGTCAGCCCATGCAGCGGCGCTGGTGCCGCTCGAGCGCTGGCTGCGCTCAGCCTCGCCGAGTATCGACACGGCCGCGCGCGTACAGGCCCTTACAACCGACTTGAACGCCTTGGGCCAGGCCGTTCCCGAGGCCGAGCCGCTGACATGGGCCCCGAGCACGGCGGCTCATTGGGGTGCCGCCTATGTGACGGAAGGCTCCCGCCTTGGCGGCGCGATGCTCGCACGCCGCGTGCCTGACGATCTTCCGCGTGAATATCTGAGCGCCGTGCATCCCCAAGGCGCGTGGCGCGCCTTCATCGCCGCTCTGGAAGATCAGGCCCTGACTCACGGCCCCGTCTGGCAGCGGGAAACCCGCGCAGCAGCGACCCGGACCTTCGCCCTTTACCGAAATTGCGCCATCGCGATGGGAGCCAGACTTGGCCAATGATCCTGCCGGCTTTCGGGTCGATCTCACCAACTGCGACCGCGAACCGATCCATATTCTCGGGACGATCCAGCCATTCGGTTTCCTGCTCGCGGTGAGCGCCGATTGGATGATCGGTCGCGTCTCGGACAATATCGCCGCGTTCACGGGTAAATCGGCGGATGCGCTGCTCGGTTCCAAGCTCACCGATCTCATCACGCCCGCTGCCCAGCACGACATCCGCAACCGGATCTCGATGCTGCGCGGCAATGATTCCGTAGAACGCCTGTTCTCGCAGCCGCTGTTCGATGATGGCAAGCTCTACGATGTCGCCGTGCATTTCTCGGGCAACAGCATCGTCATCGAATGCGAGCCCGCGCTCGAAGATCCAGGCGAAGCGGCGACGCTGGTCCGCACGCTCATGTCGCGCCTCGCCCAGGCCGACACGCTCACCTCCTTCATTCGCGAGAGCGCCCGGCAGGTGAAGGCGATCACCGGTTTCGATCGCGTGATGGTCTATCGCTTCGATGCCGAGGGCTCGGGCGAGGTCGTTGCCGAGGCGCTGAGCGCTGGCGTCGACAGCTTCCTTGGCCTGCATTACCCCGCGTCGGATATTCCGGCACAAGCGCGCCAGCTCTATGTGCGCAATCCGTTCCGCATCATCGCTGATGTGAATGCAGAGCCGGTGCCGATCGTGCCGCAGACCGATCCCAGCGGCGCGGTCCTCGACCAGTCGCTCTGCCTGCTCCGCGCGGTTTCGCCCATCCATGTCGAGTATCTGCGCAACATGGGCGTCAGCGCGTCGCTGTCGATCTCGATCATCGTCGAAGGCAAGCTCTGGGGCCTCTTCGCCTGCCACCATTATCAGCCGCGCCTGCCTGGCCTCGCCATGCGTACGGCTGCCGAACTGTTCGGCCAGATCTTCTCGCTGATGCTCGAGAGCCGGGAACGCAGCGAGAATGCCGGCTATGAGTCGCGCGCGCGCGGCGCAACCGATCGCTTGATGGCCTCCATCGCGCAGGATGGGAATCTGCTGCGAGACGCGGACTGGCTTGGCGAGGTTGTGTTCGATACCATTCCCGCGGACGGCGTCGGGGCTTATGTCGATGGCTCTGTCTCGCTCAGCGGCCTGACGCCCTCACGCGAGCAGTTCATAAGCCTCGTCTCCATCCTCAATCAGCTTTCGCACGGCGAGGTCTTTGCGACGGACTGCATTACATCCGTCCTGCCCGAGGCGGCCGCCTATGCGGATGTCGCGGCCGGCCTCATCGCCATCCCGCTGTCACGTAAGCCGCGTGACTATGTGGTGTTCTTCCGCAGCGAGCAGATGCGCTCGGTGCGCTGGGGCGGCAACCCGGAAAAGCCGGTCGAGCTCGGCCCCAATGGCGACCGGCTAACGCCGCGCAAAAGCTTCGAAAGCTGGTCGCAACTGGTGAAGGGCCGCAGCCTGCCGTTCACCACGGTCGAACGCCGCGTTGCCGAAGCGCTGCGGGTCGGGATGCTGGAAGTGCTCATCCGCCTTTCCGAGAGCGCGGGCGAGGAGCGGCAGCGGGCGCAGGAGCGGCAGGAACTGCTGATCGCCGAGCTCAATCACCGCGTGCGCAATATCCTCTCACTCATCCGCGGACTCGTGTCGCAGACCCGCGACGGGGCGGCCAGCGTCGACGATTTCACGCGCAATCTGGACGATCGCCTGCAGGCGCTCGCCCGTGCGCACGACCAGGTGACGCGCGATCGCTGGGGTCCGGCGCGGTTGCGGGATCTTATCGACATCGAGGCCAATGCCTTCCTGCGCGACAAGCGGACCAATGTGGAGACCAAAGGCTCCAACATCCTGTTGCAGCCGGTTGCCTTCACCGTGCTCTCGCTGGTCTTCCACGAGCTCATGACCAATGCTGCCAAATATGGGGCGCTCTCCGACAGCGGCACGGTACTGATCAGCTGGCAGCAGGACGAGGATGGCAGCCTGTTGATCGACTGGTCCGAACTCGGCGGGCCGGCGGTCACCCCGCCCTCCCGCCGCGGCTTTGGGTCGACGGTGATCGAAAAGACCGTCCCGCACGATCTGGGGGGCGATGCGAAGATTCACTACCGACTGAGCGGTGTGAAGGCGCATTTCTGCATTCCCTCCCGCTTCGTGGCCGGCGTCGCGCCGGAGGACCGAATCGACGCGACGGACGGCGCGTCTGCCGATCTGCGCGAGCCGGCGAAGCTGCCGCTTGCCGGGCAGCGCGTGCTGCTCGTGGAAGACAGCCTCATCATCGCACTCGACGGGCAGGACGCGTTGATGGAACTCGGCGCCGAGAAGGTCGAGGTCGCCTCCAGCGTCACCGCTGCCCTGCGCGCCTGTGCGACCGTCCCGCTCGATGTGGCCATGCTCGATTATAATTTGGGCGCGGAGACGAGCGAGCCGGTTGCCAGGGCACTGGCCGAACGCGGCATCCCGTTCGTCTTTGCGACGGGCTATGGCAGCGGCCTCGATTCCTCGCGCTTCCACGCCGTGCCGATCGTCACCAAGCCTTATGGCACGGCACAGATCGCGGCCGCTCTTGCGGAACTGAAGACCGAACCGGCGGACTGATCGCGCCGGTTCAAACTCTCAAGACCAGGGGAAGCTGAGCGGCGCTTCACGGAACGCGAAGCGATCGAGATGGCGGGCGACCGTGTTTTTGAGGCCTTCGAGATGCTCCGGGCTGCTGGCGTCGATCGTCACGTCGAGCGTGTCGGGTTGCGCGACCATCGTCACCAGAGCGTCAGCCGGCCAATCGGCGCCGCGCGCATCGCGCGGAAACACGATCGTGCCGCGCTCGGGTGTGAACTCCACCTTGAGGTTGTGCGACCAGTGCTTGCACAGTTGCTGGAGGTAGCGGCTGCCGCTCTGCGTGGGCACCTTGGCTGTTGCGCTGTTCATGAGATTGTCTTTCTGTTGGTGGCTCCACCGTCGGCGGTGGAGCGAATGGAATTATGCTGGGCAGTCTTACAACCGCTCGATCTTCCGCGCTGCCTCATCGAGGATCGCGGCGATCTCGTGCGGCAGATCGTCTGTGGTCTCGCCTTCGCGCAGCCGGCCCATCAGAGCCGTTTTGAGATTGCCCATGGCGCGGCGGACCGGGCCGCTGTTGGATCGATGTTGCTCGGCGCCAAGACCGGCGAGCCGGTTCATCAGGCCGCCGATCTCGTCGGCCTTCTCGGCAAGATGGGCCTCGCCTGCGGGGGTAATCGCGTACAGCTTCCGCGCCCCTTCGCTCTCGCTGTCGGCGATGAGGTCCATTTCCGCCAGCAGGGTGAGGGTGGGATAAACGACGCCGGGGCTGGGCGCATAAGCGCCGCCGGTCAGTTCCTCGATCGCGCGGATGAGGTCATAGCCGTGGCGCGGCCCCTCGCCGATCAATTTGAGCAACACGAGTCGCAACTCGCCGCCATCGAACAGGCGTCCGCGACGGCCGCCGCGCGAACCCCCATGGCCGCCCTGCCCGTCCCACTCTGCGCCGCCCCAGCCGCCGCCGAAACGACCGCCCCGGCCCATCATGGCCTTGAGCGCGTGACGGTGCCCATTCGGGCCGCACCGTCCATGTGTGCGTGTGTGAAACATCAAAGATTCAATCCTTCCAGAATTCAGATTGATCTAAGATATATCTTAGACTGATTTCCACAAGGCCCTTTTGCAATTTTTTTGAGCGTACCCGCGAATGGCCCGCAATGCGGTGCAAGCTGGCCCGTGCAACCGGTGACGGGCCGACCTATATGAGTCCGCATGTCTGATCTCTTCGGCGGCCTTGCCGGCGCCTCCAGCCCTGCCGAGCCTCGCGCGGATGCGCCGCTGGCCGACCGTCTGCGCCCGCGCACGCTCGATGACGTGGTCGGGCAGGACCACCTCACCGGTGCTGACGGCGCCATCGGGCGCATGGTCGCGGCGGGACGGCTCTCCTCGATGATTCTGTGGGGACCGCCGGGCACCGGCAAGACCACGCTGGCGCGACTGCTGGCCGAAGCGGTGGACATGCGCTTCGCGCCGATCTCCGCGGTCTTTTCCGGCGTGGCGGACCTCAAGGCTGCCTTTGCGGCCGCGCGCGACGCCGCCCGTGCAGGGCAGCGCACGCTTCTGTTCGTGGATGAAATTCATCGCTTCAATCGCGCGCAGCAGGATGGCTTCCTGCCTTATGTCGAGGATGGCACAGTCACGCTGGTCGGCGCCACCACCGAAAATCCGAGCTTTGCTCTCAACGCGGCGCTGCTCAGCCGCGCGCAGGTGCTCATCCTGCGCCGGCTGGACGAGACCGCGCTCGATACGTTGATCTTCCGTGCGGAAGTTCTGACCGGCGCGCCGCTGCCGTTGACCGACGATGCCCGCGCCGCGCTCGTGGCTTCGGCTGATGGTGATGGCCGCTTCCTGCTCAATCAGGTGGAGACGCTGCAGGGCATCGGCCTCACCGAGCCGCTGGATCCGGCGGGCCTTGCGGCCCTTCTTCACCGCCGGATGCCCGTCTATGACAAGGATCGCGACGGGCATTACAATCTGATTTCCGCGCTCCACAAGGCGCTGCGCGGCTCCGATCCGCAGGCCGCGCTCTATTATCTCGCGCGGATGCTGGTCGCGGGCGAGGAACCGCTTTACGTCCTGCGGCGGCTGGTGCGCTTTGCCAGCGAAGATGTCGGCCTGGCCGACCCGCAGGCCCTCATCCAATGCCTGGCTGCCAAGGACGCCTATGAATTCCTTGGCTCGCCCGAGGGCGAGTTGGCGATCGTGCAGGCCTGCCTGTATCTCGCGACCGCACCCAAATCCAACGCCGCCTACAAGGCGCAAAAAGCTGCCTTCGCCAGCGCCAAACAAACCGGATCGCTGATGCCGCCCGCGAACATCCTCAATGCGCCGACCAAGCTCATGAAGGAAATCGGCTATGGCAAGGGCTATAGCTACGATCATGATGTGGAAGGCGGCTTCTCCGGCGACAATTACTGGCCCGAGGAGATGGCGCCGCAGACCTTCTACGCTCCTACCGAGCGCGGGTTCGAGAAGCGGATCGCCGAGCGCATCGCCTGGTGGGATGAGCGTCGGCGCGACTTGCGCGGTGACTGATCCCGCCCGCCACCCGTGAGCCGCTTCCGCCATTTCGCCGCAATCGACTGGTCGGGCGCACAGGGGCCGCGACAGCCGGGCATTGCCGTCGCCATCTGCGACGCGGATAGCGGCGCTGGCCCGGCGCTGGTCCGCCCCGGCCACATCTGGTCACGCCCCGACGTGCTCGACTGGATGCGCCGCGACATGCCGCGCGAGACGTTGGTCGGCCTTGATCTCGGCCCGTCCCTGCCCTTCGCCGACAAGGGCGCCTTCTTCCCGGGCTGGGATCGCACTCCACCCAACGCCCGCCAACTCTGGGCGCTTGTCGAGGACATCTGCGCCGACGAGCCGCATCTGGGGGCTGGCGCCTTTGTCGATCACCCGGAGGCCGCGCGGCATTTCCGGCGCCATGGGGGCCGGGAAGGCGATCTGTTCGGCGGGGGACGCGGGCGGCTGCGCCAGACGGAGCTGGCCCAGCAGGCGCAGGGCCTCAACCCCTGCAGCAACCTCAATCTTGTGGGTGCCGCCCAGGTCGGCAAATCCAGTCTAACCGGGATGCGGGTGCTGCACCGTATCCGGGCGGACATGCCGGTCTGGCCGTTCGACGCCGACCCCGGCTCGGGCAGTCTGATCGTGGAAATTTACACCAGCCTTGCCGCGCTCGCCGCCGGCAAGCGCAAGGGCCAGACCAAGGTTCGCGAGGCCGAGTTGGATGCCTGCCTCGCGCGTCTCGCCAGCGGGCCGCATGTGCCGTTCACGGGTCGCTATAGCGACCATGCGACCGACGCGCTGCTCAGCGCGGCCTGGCTGCGGCTGGTGCACGGCGAGCCGGCCCTGTGGGCACCGCAGACGCTGACGCCGGAACTGGCGCGGACGGAAGGCTGGACGTTCGGCGTGCTTTGACACGCGGACCGCGTAGCCGGCCGAGCTAAACTATCACCCCTGCAAAGATCGCTTGATTGCCGGAATCATGCCTCCCGGCTTAAACCCCTCTTGTCCGGAATGACGGGCGGCCCTGCCGCCTCCAGCCCGGAACGCGGCTTTTGATGTTTGTCAGCTTGCTCCGCGTCACCAACCGCTAAAGCGCACGAATCCCACGCGACAACGCCGGCTTCGTGCTCCGTATTGGAGAAACGATATGGCTATCCGTTCCATTCCCCGCCGTAGCCGTAATCATGCCCAGCGAGCCGGCCGCGCGCTGGCGCCGCTTCCGCACCCGAGCTGGCGACTGGCGCCTGCGGCCCCGCACGACTCGCCGCCCCTCGCCAGTGCCAGTGACTTCTGGTCGCGCCTCGGCCTCTGACGCTCATTTCGAGAGGCCAATGACGATGAAGCGCGCGCTTGTGATTCGGCACGTCCCCCATGAGGGCATGGCGGGATATCGGGAGCCGGTGGAAGCGGCCGGCTATGCGATCGACCGGATCGATGTGACCGACCCCGCCTTCGCCACGCTCGACCTGCGAGAACCCGATCTGCTCATCATGATGGGCGGGCCGATGGGGGTGTATGAGCAGGATCGCTATCCGTGGATCGCATGCCAGCTGCGCCGCCTGGCGCTGCGGCTGGCGGCCGACCGCCCCACGCTGGGCGTGTGCTTCGGCGCGCAGATGATCGCGGCGGCGCTCGGCGCGAAGGTCTATCCCGGCCCGGTCAAGGAGGTCGGCTTCCATTCGGTCAAGGTCAACGATGCCGGCCGCACCGGCCCGCTCTCTCATCTTGTCGACGTGCCGGTTCTGCACTGGCATGGCGACACGTTCACCCTGCCGGAAGGCACCCAACTGCTTGCGTCCAGCGACCGCTATACGCATCAGGCCTTCCGGCGGGGACAACATGTGCTGGCCCTGCAATTCCATGCCGAGATGGGCGAGGATGCGCGCTTCTATCAATGGATGGAGGAATGGCCGGAGGCGGCGGCGGAATCCGGCGGCTGCAACGACAGCCTGCGCGCCGCCCATGATCGGCTCGGACCTGGGGCCGTTTCCGCCGGGCGCGCCATGCTCGGCGACTGGCTGGCGGGACTGAAAGCGCCCGCGTGATGGAGCCCGCGTGATCCCCACATCACCAGTCTGACCAGCGCGCGAGCCATGCGTGCACGCCGCCTTTTGCAAGCCTCTCGCAACAACGCGATCCAGCGGTTTGCGCTTGCCAGCCGCGCAAAAAATAGGCAGTAACACAAACGAATTTCAGCAACGAAAGAAGACTTGGGAGACCCGCGCGCATGAGAGACGCCAAAGCCGATCGGCTGGACGAGATCATCGCGAGCCATAGCCGCCGCGAAGGGCCTCTTCTCCCCATCCTCCATGACGTGCAGGCCGAGTTCGGCTGCGTGGACGAGGCGTCCAAGCGCCAGATCGCGCTCGCGCTCAATCTGAGCCGCGCCGAAGTGCATGGCGTGGTGAGCTTCTATCATGATTTCACCGCCGAGCCCAAGGCGGCGCCGGTGCTCAAGCTGTGCCGTGCGGAATCCTGCAAGGCACGCGGCGTCGAAGCTCTGGTCGATGGCGCGGTTGCCGCGGCCGGCGAGCGCGTGAAGATTGAAACCATTTATTGCCTCGGCCTGTGCAGCGTCGGCCCCAATGCGATGATCGGCAATGCCGTTCACGCCCGGCTGGACGCGCCCAAGCTCGACAAGCTGATCCGGGAGATTGCCTGACATGGTCATGGTGCGCATTTCCGACGACGCGCTGGCCGTCGCCTGCGGTGCCGACGCGGTTGCCGAGGCCTTCGCAAGGGCGGGCGCAACCGTCGAGCGGGTTTCGAGCTGGGGCATGCAGTGGCTGGAACCGCTGGTGGAAATCGACGGCAAGGGCTTCGGCCCGGCAACGGCCGATGATGCTGCGGCGATTCTGGACGGCTCGTCGCCGCTCGGCATCGGCGTGATTGCCGAGCATCCGTTCATTGCCAAGCAGCAGCGGCTGACTTTCGCCCGCGCCGGCAAGACGCGCCCGACCGAGCTTGCGGACTATGAAGCGACCGGCGGCTGGAAAGGCCTTGCCCGCGCTCGCGAGATCGGCGCCGAGGCGACGGTCGAGGAAGTCGTGGCCTCGGGCCTGCGCGGTCGCGGCGGCGCTGGTTTCCCCACCGGCATCAAGTGGCGCACCGTCGCGGCGGCGGTAGCGGACCAGAAGTACATCGTCTGCAATGCCGACGAAGGCGACAGCGCGACTTTTGCTGACCGCATGCTGATGGAGGGCGACCCCTATTGCCTGATCGAGGGCATGGCGATTGCCGGCCTCGCGACCGGCGCGACCAAGGGTTATATCTACGTTCGCTCGGAATATCCCCACGCCATCGCCAAGCTGGAAGAAGCGATCCGCCGCAGCGCGCATCTCGTTGCGCCCTTCGTGCTGGAAGTGCGCGTCGGTGCCGGCGCCTATGTGTGCGGCGAGGAAACCTCGCTGCTCAACAGCCTGGAAGGCAAGCGCGGCGAAGTGCGGGCGAAGCCGCCGATCCCGGCACTGGTCGGCCTGTTCGGCAAGCCCACCATCGTCAACAATGTGCTCAGCCTTGCGGCTGTGCCTTACATTCTGGCCGAGGGTGCCAAGGCCTATGCCGATTATGGCATGGGTCGCTCGCGCGGCACGATGCCGATCCAGCTTGCTGGCAACATCAAGCATGGCGGCCTTTACGAAACGGCGTTCGGCATCACGCTTGGCCAGCTCGTCAACGAGATTGGCGGCGGCACGGACGACGGCTCGCCGGTCAAGGCCGCGCAGGTTGGCGGTCCGCTCGGTGCCTATCTGCACCCGGACCAGTTCGACATTCCGTTCGACTATGAGGCTTATGCCGCCGTCGATGCGCTCATCGGCCATGGCGGCATCACCGTGTTCGGCCAAGGTGCGGACATGGCCGGCATGGCGCGCTTCGCCATGGAATTCTGCGCGGCGGAAAGCTGCGGCAAGTGCACGCCCTGCCGCATCGGCTCGGTACGCGGCAAGGAACTGATCGACCGGATCATGGCGCGCGTACCGCGCCAGCGCGATACGCTCGAGGGCCTGCCCCAGATGCACAACGCCCCCACCGCGCCGCGCAGCCTTGAGGACGAGATCGTCCTGCTGGAAGATCTCTGCGAGACGATGAAGTTCGGTTCGCTCTGCGCCCTGGGCGGCTTCACGCCCTACCCGGTGATGAGCGCGCTCAAGCACTGGCCCGAGGATTTCGGCGCCCGCCAGATCCTCCCCGAGGCGGCTGAATGAGCTGCTGCGTCGGCCTGCTTCCCATCGATCGCGCGGCCGTTCTCGGCGCAGTGATCGCTGGCGGCAAGTCGACGCGCTTTGGCAGCGACAAGGCTGTGGCGACCTTCCATGGTCGCGCTTTGATCGACCATGCCATCGACGCCGTGGCCGTGCATAGCGCGCGGACAATCGTGGTGGGGCGTGAGCATGACGGTGTGGCCAGCATTGCCGACCAGCCCGCACCGCATATGGGGCCGCTTGCCGGCCTCGCTGCGGCCTTGCTCGAAGCGCAGGCGCGCGGGCTCCCCGCCGTGCTGAGCGTGCCGTGCGATGCCATCGATCTGCCGCAAGACCTCTTGCAGCGCCTGTCGCCATATCCAGCTTATGTCGAGAGCCTGCCGGTGATCGGCCTGTGGCCCGCCTCGGCGGCCGGCGACGCGCTCGACATCCTCAAGAGCGAGGGCGTGCATTCGATGAAGGCCTTCGCGAACCGTATTTCCGCGCGCGCCGTGCAATTGCCGCGCGAACCTGTTAATATCAACACTGCTGCTGACCTGGAGAGAGTTGAACGACATGGGCTATGAACCTCAGGCCGATTTCGGCACGCCCGCTTCCACATCGGAGAAGATGGTCACGCTGACCATCGACGGTCGCTCCGTCACCGTCCCGGAAGGCACGAGCGTGATGCGCGCGGCTGCCGAATGCGGCGGCGACATTCCCAAACTCTGCGCCACGGACAGCGTGAAGAGCTTCGGCTCCTGCCGCCTCTGCCTGGTCGAGGTCGACGGGATGCGCGGCACCCCCGCTTCCTGCACCACGCCGGCGATGGACGGCATGACCGTTCACACCCAGACTCCGCGTCTGCAGAAGCTGCGCAAGGGCGTGATGGAGCTCTACATCTCCGATCACCCGCTCGACTGCCTGACCTGCTCGGACAATGGCGACTGCGAACTTCAGGACAATGCCGCCGCCGTCGGTCTGCGCGATGTGCGTTATGGCTACACGGGCGATAATCATCTGGGTCTCCAGAAGGACACGTCCAACCCCTATTTTGATTTCGACCCCAGCAAGTGCATCGTCTGCTCGCGCTGCGTGCGCGCCTGTGACGAGGTGCAGGGCACCTTCGCGCTCACGATCGATGGCCGCGGCTTCGGCTCCATGGTGTCTGCGGGTGTCGCGTCCGACGATTTCCTCTCTTCCGAATGCGTGTCGTGTGGCGCCTGTGTGCAGGCCTGCCCCACCGCCACGCTTCAGGAAAAGGCGATGGTCGAGATTGGCAAGCCCGAGCGGGCCGTCGTCACCACCTGCGCCTATTGCGGCGTCGGCTGCACCTTCCGCGCAGAAATGCGCGGCGAACAGCTGGTGCGCATGGTGCCGTGGAAGGACGGCAAGGCAAATCGCGGCCATAGCTGCGTCAAGGGCCGCTTCGCCTGGGGCTATGCCAACCATCAGGACCGCATCACCCAGCCGATGATCCGCAAGAGCGTGGACGATCCCTGGCAGGTGGTGAGCTGGGACAAGGCGATTTCCTACGCCGCCTCTGAACTCAAGCGCATCAAGGCCGCCCACGGTGCGCGCGCATTGGGCGGCATCACGTCGTCGCGTTGCACCAATGAGGAAACCTTCCTGGTGCAGAAGCTGATCCGCGCAGGTTTTGGCTCCAACAATACCGACACCTGCGCCCGCGTATGTCACTCGCCGACCGGCTATGGCCTGAAGACGACCTTCGGCACGTCCGCCGGCACGCAGGATTTCGACAGCGTGATGGACAGCGACGTGATCCTGATCATCGGCGCCAACCCGACGGACGGCCACCCGGTGTTCGCGAGCCGCATGAAGCGCCGGCTGCGTCAGGGCGCCAAGCTGATCGTGATTGATCCGCGCCGGACGGACATGGTCAAGTCGCCACACATCGCCGCTCAGCACCATCTCGCGCTGCAGCCCGGCACCAACGTCGCCGTGCTCACCGCCCTGGCGCATGTGATCGTGACCGAAGGCCTGGCCGACGAAGCGTTCATCCGTGAACGCTGCGACTGGGACGAGTATCAGGACTGGGCCGCCTTCGTCTCGCAGGAGCGCAACAGCCCCGAGACGCTGGAACCTGTCACCCGTGTGCCCGCCGAGGAACTGCGCGGCGCCGCCCGCCTGTTCGCCACCGGTGGCAATGGCGCCATCTATTATGGCCTCGGCGTCACCGAGCATAGCCAGGGCAGCTCGACCGTGATGGCGATTGCCAACCTCGCCATGGTGACCGGCAATATCGGTCGCCGCGGTGTGGGCGTGAACCCGCTGCGTGGCCAGAACAACGTGCAGGGTGCCTGCGACATGGGCAGCTTCCCGCACGAATTGCCCGGCTATCGCCACATCAGCGACGATGAGACCCGCGCGCTGTTCGAGGCGGACTGGGGTGTCACCCTGGATGCCGAGCCGGGCCTGCGCATCCCCAATATGCTGGACGCCGCGATCGACGGCACGTTCCGCGCGATCTATATCCAAGGCGAGGACATCCTTCAGTCCGACCCCAATACCGCGCATGTCGCTGCAGGCCTCAAGGCGATGGAGTGCGTCATCGTGCAGGACCTGTTCCTGAACGAAACGGCGAACTACGCGCATATCTTCCTGCCCGGTTCGACCTTCCTTGAAAAGAACGGCACCTTCACCAATGCAGAGCGGCGCATCCAGCCGGTCCGCAAGGTGATGGAGCCCGCCAATGGCTATGCCGACTGGGAGATCACCCAGCTTCTCGCCAACGCCATGGAGCTTGGCTGGAACTACGAGCATCCCAGCGAAATCCTGGCCGAGATCGCCCGTCTCACCCCGTCCTTCGCAGGCGTATCCTGGGCGCGTCTGGAGCGCGAGGGATCGTTGCAGTGGCCGGTCAAGGACGAGACCCACGAGGGTTCGCCGATCATGCATGTGGACGGTTTCGTGCGCGGCAAGGGCAAGTTCGTAGTCACCGATTATGTACCGACGGACGAGAAGACCGGCCCACGCTTCCCGCTGCTGCTGACCACCGGCCGCATTCTCAGCCAGTATAATGTCGGCGCCCAGACACGGCGCACCGGCAACACCGCCTGGCACCCTGAGGATCTGCTGGAAATCCACCCGACGGATGCCGAGAATCGCGGCCTCAAGGATGGCGACTGGGTAAAGCTCTCCAGCCGCACCGGCGAGACGACGCTGCGGGCGACGATCACTGAGCGGGTGGCACCGGGTGTGGTCTACACCACCTTCCACCACCCCGCCACGCAGGCCAATGTCGTAACCACCGAATATTCGGACTGGGCCACCAACTGCCCCGAATACAAGGTGACAGCTGTCCAGATCACGCCTTCCAACGGCCCGACCGATTGGCAGGAGGATTATAACAGTTGGTCCGAGCGCTCGCGGCGGATCGTGGCCAGCCTCACGGCTGAAGCGGCGGAGTAAGCATCATGGAAGCCAGCCGCCTCATCTACATGGCGAACCAGATCGCGCGGAATTTCGAAGCGTTGGGCCACGACCAGGCGGCCCTCGCCACCGCCGACCATATCAAGATGTATTGGGATCCGCGGATGCTCGCCGGGATCAAGGCCGTCGACCCCACCGACATGTCGCCGCTCGCCGCGCGCGCGATCGCCATGGTGGACGGACCCGTGCCGCACATGACGCGGGCCACCGAATTCGCGAGCGCGGATGAGAACGATCCTGGCTATAACGACGCCGGCTGACCTCGTCGCCCTTCGACCGGATGGCTCCAGCCGTCCGGTCGCGCGCCCTTTTGCGCCGGAAGTGCCAGTCGCGCTGGAATATAACGGCCTTTCCTATGCCGTGATGATGGCCAGTCCGTTCGATCTGGACGACTTCATCACTGGCTTCGCCCTGACCGAGGGTCTGGCCACGCAACCGCGCGATGTCACTGGCATCGATATCGTCGAGACCGATCTCGGTTGGATCGCGCGTGCGACCATCACCTCCCTAGCACTCGAGAAACTCGAAGAGCGCGTGCGCACGCGCGTGGCCGAGTCGAGTTGCGGCCTGTGCGGCATCGATAATCTGGAAGCCGTTTCGCGCGCCCTCCCCCGGGTCGCCGCGCATGAGGCGCTCGCACCAGCGGCGATCTTCGCCGCGCTGGAGGGCCTGCGTGCGCATCAGCCGGGCAATCGCGCCACCGGGGGGATGCACGCCGCTGCCTTTGTGGCACCGGATGGGGCGATCCTGATGGCCCGCGAGGATGTCGGCCGGCACAATGCGCTGGACAAGCTCGTCGGCGCCATAGCCCGCGCAGGGCAGACGATGGACACCGGCTTTGTGCTTTCCACGGCGCGCTGCAGCTATGAGATCGTGGAGAAAACGGTCCGCGCCGGCGCCCACACCCTTGTGACCATCTCGGTCCCAACCAGCATGGCGGCAGCGCGGGCCGAGGCTGCGGGCCTCTCGCTCTATGCGCTGGCCCGGCCGGACGAAGTGCTCCGCGTCACGGCGGGCTGACCGCCTCGACCCCCTGCCCTCGTCACATCAGTCAGTATCTGACGATCCGCCGCCCCGCATAGAGGGGGCGGCGGACCCAGATCTCAGGCCTTGGCCTCGGCTTGAGCAATCGCATCGCCATCGCGCATCGGCAGCAACAGCAGCATGAAGATGGCGCATACCGAGCCAAGGCTCATGATGAGCGATACGGTGAGCAACTCGCCCTTGCCAAGCACGTCGAAGAGCAGGCCAGCCACGATGGGCGAGCCAGCCGCGCCGGCGCGCCCCACGCCGAGAACAAAGCCCGTACCCGTGGCGCGAGCATAGGCCGGGAAGCCCCGCGCGAAGGCGGCATAGAAGCCCACAATGGCCGCGTTGAGGAAGAACATCGACAGGAATGCCGCCACGCGCCATTCGCCAAGCTCGCCATGCCCCATGCCGAACCATGCCACCGCAACCACGCCGGCAATCATCATGGCAATCGTCGGCCCCTTGATGTCCCATTTCTTGAGCAGGAAGCCGAACAGGCCGCCGCCAATCGCACCGCCGATATTGGCCCAGGTGAGCGTGCTGGCAGCATCGGCCTGCGAGAAGCCGGAATCCGCGACGATCTGCACTGCGAACTTGAGGATGTAGTAGAAGGTGAGCGTGTGGAACATGTAGCCGAAGGCCAACAGCCAAGTGACCTTGCGCAGGCCCGGCTTGGACAGAATGTCGGTGACCTTGGGCTGCGGCCCTTCCGTGCGCAGCGGGGGCAGCGCCTCGATGGTCCGCTTGCGCAGCGCGCGGAGCGAGCGGTTGACCTTCTCGATCACGTTCGCGGGCCGGCGCGCGGCGTAGAATGCAGGCGTCTCCGGCACGAGGAAGAAGACAAGCGGGATCATGATCGCGGTCACCACGGCACCGAACATGAACACCGCGCGCCAATCATATTCCACCAGCAGCCAGCTTTGCGCGGCAAAGCCGCCCACCACGCCGCCAATCGGGTAGCCAATGACGTAAAGCGCCATGGCGAGGCTACGGGAGGATTTGCTGGTCGATTCCGCCGTCACGGCGTTGGTCGCCGCCAGCATCCCGCCGATGCCGAGGCCGGTGACGAAGCGCCACACCGTCAGGAGCGTCACGCCGGTCGCGGCATGGGCCAGATACATGCCGATCGCCATGACGACGAGGCAGATCAGCATCGTGTCCTTGCGGCCGATGCGGTCTGCGACACCACCGAGGATGACCGAACCGAAGCCCATGCCGACCAGCTCGGCCGAGAGGACGATGCCCAGCGCCGAGCGCGGGATGCCCCATTCCGCCGAAATGCCCGGCGCCGCGAAGGCGCTCGACAGCACGTCGAAACCGTCCAGCGCGTTCAGCAGGATCATCAAGACCACGACAATCCACTGCCGAACGGACATCGGCGACTCATTAATGATCTCAACAGGATCAGACGATGACATGGTTGGGCTTTCCTCTCCAGGCAGTGGACCGCATCGGCGACCTCACAGGCCGAATCTACTCGTGAATACGGCGCAATAACTCGATGAGCAACGTGGCTTCTTTCTTGGTGAAACGGGACTTGAGCCATTGCTCATGCTCGTCGATGCAGCGCCGCGCGTCGCTCAGGGCCGCCTGCCCGTCGGCGGTCAGCGTCAGCGTCTGCCGGCGCCGGTCCAGCGTGGAGGCGCCGCGCACCAGCAGACCGCGCGCTTCCAACCGGTTGATGATCGCCATCGTCGTCGCCCGGTCCATCTGCAGGCGGCGGCCGATATCGGCCTGCGCGATGTGCGGATGATCGCTGATCAGCCAGAGGACGGAGACCATCTTCTGCGTCAGGCCAAGCTCGGAAAAGGTCTCGGTGAAATGCCGGTAGGCCGCGCCATGGGCAAGGCGGATATGGAAGCCGATAATGTCGTCAATCGCGCCGATATCATCGTCGATCTGCGCGGGCGCAGGCGATGGCGTCGCACTTCCACCACCCTTGGCGGCCACAAGAGGACGTTGACGTGCGCGTGCTTCCAAAATCTTTACCCCCGAGAACCGGAACGGTTCGGCCATTGATTAAGCAATGGGAATTGCCCAATTGGTATGCATAGCATACAAACCTGCGCAAGAGGAGCAAGCTATGGCGCAATTCCCCAATACCCCCGCTTTCACAGGTTTCAACAGCCCGTCGCGCATCGAATGCGACATTCCGAATCTCGTGCATGAGGGCACGATTCCGCCCGAGCTGAATGGCGCCTTCTTCCGCGTGCAGCCGGACCCGCAATTCCCGCCCCGCCTGGGCGATGACATCAGCTTCAACGGCGATGGCATGATCACGCGCTTCCACATTCATGATGGCCAGTGCGACATCAAGCAGCGCTGGGCCAAGACCGCCAAGTGGAAGCTGGAGAACGAGGCCGGCAAGGCGCTCTTCGGTGCCTATCGCAATCCGCTGACGGACGATGAATCCGTCAAGGGCGAGTATCGCTCGACCGCGAACACCAACGCCTTCGTGTTCGCAGGCAAGCTCTGGGCAATGAAGGAGGACAGCCCGTCCCTCGTCATGGAGCCGGACACGATGGAGACCATCGGCTTCGAGAAGTTCGGCGGCAAGATGACCGGCCAGACCTTCACCGCGCACCCCAAGATCGACCCGCACACGGGCAACATGGTCGCCATCGGCTATGCCGCAAGCGGCCTGTGCTCCGACGATGTGTGCCTGTATGAGGTCAGCCCTGAGGGCGAACTGGTCCGCGAACTGTGGTTCAAGGCGCCCTATTATTGCATGATGCACGACTTCGGCGTGACCAAGGATTATCTGGTCCTGCACATCGTGCCCTCGATTGGCAGCTGGGAGCGCCTCGAGAAGGGCCTGCCGCATTTCGGCTTCGATACCACCCTGCCCGTCTATCTCGGCATCATTCCCCGCCGTGACGACGTGAAACAGGAAGACATCCGCTGGTTCAAGCGCGACAATTGCTTCGCGTCGCATGTGATGAACGCCTATCAGGACGGCACCAAGGTCCACATCGACGTGCCGGAAGCGGCGAACAACATGTTCCCCTTCTTCCCGGACGTGCATGGCGCGCCCTTCAACCCGCAGCAGGCGGCGAGCTACCTCACCCGCTGGACGGTCGACATGGCGTCCAACAGCGACGAGTTCGACAGCGTCACCCGCCTCACGGAGACGTCGGGTGAATTCCCCCGCATTGATGACCGCGTCACCGGCCTGCCCTATCGCTATGGCTGGATGCTGGAGATGGACATGAAGCGTCCGGTCGAGCTCAAGGGCGGCAGCGCCGGCGGCTTCCTGATGAACTGCCTGTTCCTGATCGACCACCAGACCGGCAAGGAGCAGCACTGGTGGTGCGGCCCCACCTCTTCGCTGCAGGAGCCGGCCTTCGTGCCGCGCTCCAAGGACGCGCCGGAAGGCGACGGCTGGATCGTGCAGGTCTGCAATCGCCTGGCCGACCACAAGAGCGACCTGCTGATCTTCGAAGCGCTGGACATCGAGAAGGGGCCGGTCGCCACGATCCATATCCCCTTCGCGCTGCGCTTTGGCCTGCACGGCAACTGGGCCAGCGCGGACCAGATCGGCCTGGAACGCGAAGCCGCCTGACCCTAGCGATCATCCAGCCACAGCCCCGGCGCGCGCTTATGCGGGCGCGCCGGGGTTGCCGCCTCAAACTTCAAGTCTCAAGGAAGCACGTTCATGATTCAGCCCGGGCTGGAATTCGTCTATGAAGCCGGCGGCGATCTCGGCGCGCCGGTGCCGCTCGGCAACACCGTCGATGGCACGCGCCGCATCATCCCCATCTTCGAGGGCGGCCGGGTCGAAGGCCCGCTCATCAAGGGCAAGCTGCTCGGCAATGCCGCCGACTTCCAACTCACCCGGCCGGACGGCGTCACCGTCGCCGATGCCCTTTACGCGCTGCAGACCGATGACGGCGTCGTCATCCAGATCCGCAATCGCGGTCTGCGCCATGGCCCGCCCGATGTGATGGCGCGACTGGCGGCAGGCGAGGAGGTCGATCCGGCGGACTATTATTTCCGCACCGTGCCGGAATTCATCGCGCCGGAAGGCAAATATGACTGGATGAACCGCAGCATCTTCGTCTGCTCGGGCGCGCGCTACAAGGCGGGCATCAAATTGTGGGTCTGGCGCGTCACCTGATCCCCAAGCCCCCCGCCTGCGACCGGTTGCGTAGCGGGGATGCCGATCCCATCTTGGATTGATGACCAAACTCAGCTTCCTCGACCTCGTCAACGTTGTCGAAGGCGAGAGCGCCGGCGATGCGATCAAACGCGTCGGCCCGCTCGCCGCCCATGCCGAAGCGCTCGGCTATCATCGCTACTGGATCGCCGAACATCACGGCATGGCAGGCGTGGCAGCAGCGGCAACCGCGCTCATCATCGCCGAGGCCGGGCGGGCCACCAAGACCATCCGCGTCGGCTCGGGCGGCATCATGCTGCCCAATCACTCGCCCTATATCATCGCCGAGCAGTTCGGCACGCTGGATGCGCTCTTCCCCGGCCGTGTCGATCTTGGCCTGGGTCGCGCGCCGGGCGCCGATGGCCGGCTGGCCCGCGCCATCCGCCATGACACCCGGCAGGAGGCCGAGGAGTTTCCCCGCAGCGTGGTGGAACTGCGCGCCCACTTTACCGGTGAGCCTGACCTCGGCCTGTTGGCCGTGCCTGGGCGCGGTGCGCAGATCGACATGTGGATTCTGGGCTCCAGCCTGTTCGGCGCGCAACTCGCGGCGGCACTCGGGATGCCCTACGCCTTTGCCTCACATTTCGCGCCCGATCTGCTGGATGAAGCGCTGACCATCTATCGCCGCGATTTCCGCCCGTCCGCCTCTCTGCGCGAACCCTATGCGGCGGCGGCGATGAGCGTCGTCGCTGCCGACACGGTGGCGGAGGCGGAATATGTCGCCAGCTCGATGATGCAGAACTTTGTCGCGCTGCGCACCGGTCGCCCCGGCAAGTTGCCGCCGCCGGTGGAGAGTTATGTCGCGAGCCTCGATCCATCGCTCAGCGCGACGCTGGGGCATGTCATGCAATGCAGCGCGTTCGGCACGGTCGATGATGTCGCGCGCGGCCTGCGCCAGTTCGTCCAGCGGACGCGGGTGGATGAGGTGATCGTCCACAGCCCCGCTTTCGATCCGCAGGCCCGCACCAAGTCGCTCACGCTGATCGCGCAAGCCTTCCATGAAATGACCGAAGCCGCCTGACGCGCAGGCGGCTTCGTTTTTCGTTCAGCATTGAAGCCGCACGCTGGCCCGTTCAGGCCGGTGCGAGTTTCTTCGCGTCTTCCAGAATCATTTCCGATCCTTTCTCGCCGATCATGATCGTCGCGGCATTGGTGTTGCCGGAGACGATCTTGGGCATGATCGAGGCATCGACCACGCGCAGGCCCTGAACGCCGTGGACGCGAAGACGCGCATCGACCACCGCCTTGGGGTCGCTGCCCATGCGCGCCGTGCCGACCGCATGATACAGCGTGCCGCCGGCGACCTGCGCATAGAAGAACATCTGATCGTCCGTCTCGCCGAACGGATCGGGGCCGGCCAGATATTTGGCGATTGCCGGCTGCTGCCAGATTTCGCGGATGATCTTGAGCTGCGTGACGGCCATCTGCTGGTCGATCGGGTCCTGCAGATAATTGGGCGTGATCTTGGGGGCCTGCGTGCCATCGGGCGAGCGGGCGTGAATGTGACCACGCGATTCCGGGCGAAGCTGGCAGGGGTTCGAGGCCATGCCCGGCTCCTTCTCCAACGCCAGCTGCTGCTTGGCGTTCAGCACTTCCAGATCCATGGACGCCGCCATGGTGTGGATCTGGATGTCCGGCGTCTCCAGCCCTTCGCGCGAGCGCAGGAAGGTGCAGCCATGCGCCACCGCGTAGGAGAGCAGGCCCTTGCGGGTCATGCCATATTTGAGCACCTGGCCGATCAGCGGCAGCCCGCTGGCCATTGAGTTGACCGACGGCGTGCCCGGCTTCAGCCGCGCCTGGCAGCCGATCATATAGTGGTCCTGCAGGTTCTCGCCGACGCCGGGCAGCTCGTGTACCAGCTTCACGCCCAGCTCCCGGACGACCCCGCCCTGCCCGATGCCGGAGATTTCCAGCAGCTTGGGGCTCTCGACCGCGCCGGCGGCGAGGATCACTTCCTTGCGCACCTTCACGCGGCGCAGGCGACCATGCTGGACGAACTCAACCCCCACCGCGCGCTTGCCCTCGAAGAGGATGCGGGTCGTCATGGCGCGCAGTTCGACCGTGAGATTGACCCGATCCATGACCGGATGGAGGAAGCCCACCGCCGTCGAGCAACGCTTGCCGTTGCGCGCGGTCATCTGGAACCAGCTCGTCCCTTCCTGATCGCCGTCGTTCAGATCATCCTTATAGGCATAGCCAGCCTCGACACAGGCATCGATGACTGCCTTGCTGATCGGGTGATGCTCGGGGAAGTCGGAGACAGCCAGCTCACCGCCCTGCGCATGGCCTTCCATGGCGCCACGGGTCTGGTCCTCGCTCTTCTTGAAATAGGGCAGCACGTCGTCCCATGCCCAGCCCTCATTGCCCATCTGGCGCCAGCCATCATAGTCGGCCGACTGGCCGCGCACATAGAGCATGCCGTTGAGGGACGACGAGCCGCCGAGCACCTTGCCCTTGGGCCATTTGTGGGGGCGCCCGCCCGAGCCCTCATCGACCTCGGTCTCGTACAGCCAGTTGACCTTGGGATCGTTCAGCGTCTTGCCGAAACCGATCGGTATATGGATCATCATGTTGGAGCGGAACTGGCTCAATTCCCGCGTCGGGCGATCATCGCCACCAGCCTCGAGCAGGACGACTTCCGTGCCCCGATCCGCCGAGAGCCGGTTGGCGAGAACGCATCCCGCGCTGCCCGCCCCGACGATCACGTAATCGACAGTTCTCTCGTCCGTCATGCTCTTGTCATCCTCTCATTGCACCGCGCACGTCCCCCGCGCGGCTCGACTCAGTTCTTATGACACAAAGCGCCATTTCGAACAAAGTCAACAATGCGAGGATGCTGAGCAGGTCAAAGCATCAGACAGGCTCCCCCGCTTCCCGGGCACGAACCAGAATGAGGCTCTCGTCCTTGCGGATGCGGGTGAGGAGAATGATGAGCAGGATGATGATGGGGATCGCCATCCAGTTGACGCTGAGGATCGCGGTGCGCAGATCGCCTGTGGCATCCGAGATCATCCCGACCAGATAAGGCCCCATGCCGAGGCCGAAAATGGTGGAGATGATGAGATAGGTGCTCGCGGTGATGCCGCGCATGCGAGGCAGCACAAGTCCGTAGATCAGCGAGTAGAGCGGCGGCATCCAGCAGGTGAGGATGACGCTGTAGAGCACGAAGCGGCTGTAGAAGCCGAACGCGTCCGGCGCATGATAGGTCCAGACCCCGATCAGCGGCGAGACGCCGAGCGCGAACAGGGTGAGATACACGCGCCCGGTCGCCGGCATGGACTTGTCGAACCAGTCAGCCAGAGGCCCCGAAATCATCGGGCCGATCACGCCAATCACTAGCGAGAGCAGGCCGAAGGTGACGCCCGTCTCAGCGGGCGAAGTACCATAGGTCTGCATGATGAAGGCGGGCGTGAAGCCCATGATGCCGTAATTGATCACCGTCTGCAGCGCGCCGACCGCAATCGCGATCATCAGGGCCGGCGAGCGCACCGTCACCTGATAGGTCGGCGGATCGGCAAGCGCCAGCCGCTGCAACAGGTTGAAGATCACGATGATGCCAAAACCCATCACGCCCCATTGCAGGATGTGGGGATTGAGCGGCACGCCACCGAAACTGAGCGCCGGGCGCGGCGAGAAAGCCGAAGCCAGATGCACGAACAGCGTCATCAGGCCGACCACGAGCACCATGACGCCGATATTGGCGGTCCAGTGGCGGGCACTGGCCTTGCTGGCGGCAAGGCTCAGCAAATTGGTGCCGGGCGTCACCGCACCGAGCAGCGCGAGGCTCGAGCGGAACGGCGCCGGATCGGGCCGGGACGCGATGCCATCCATCGCGCCGCGCTGAGGCTCCTTGAGGTGCCACAGCAGCAATGCGAGCAGAAATCCGGGCACCGAGGCAACCAGGAACGCAAACTGCCAGCCGGCAAGGCCCAGCGGCGCTGACTGAGCGGAAGGATAAAGCCCTTCCCACCAGCCCGCCGCGACCCCGCCGACCACGTTGGACATGCCAAGGCCGACGGCAATGGAGGCAGCAATCGTGCCCATCACGAGACCGCGCCGATGCTTAGGGAAATAATCGAACAGCAGCGATGTCCCCGCCGGCGACGTCGCTCCCTCGCCGATCCCGACCCCGAGGCGGGAAATGGCAAGCATGGCAAAGCCGCTGGCGAAGGCAGCGAGACCGGCGGAAAAGGACCAGAAGCCGATGGCGAGAGCCAGAATGCGCGTGCGAATCCAGCCATCCGACAGGCGACCGAGCGGCAGGGAAAACAACGCATAGAACAGCGCGAACACCGTTCCGTACAGCAGCCCCAGTTCGGCATCGCCAATCTGCAGGTCCGCCTTGATGCGCGGCGCGAGAATGGCGAGGATGTTGCGATCCAGCAGCGACATGGCGTTGGTGAGAGCCACCAACGCCAGCGCATACCAGGCGGTGCCGGTCACCCGGCCCGACACCGGCGGGGTCGTCACAGGTTGAAGACCCGCTCGGCGTTGGTCTGCATCAGCTTCTTCTTGGCTTCTGCAGAAATGTCGAGATTGTCGTGCGTGCGCACCTCATCGGCGACATATTCATAGGGATAATCCATCGCGTACATCACCCGGTCCTCACCCAGCTGATCGATGCACAGCTTGATCGCCAGCGGGCAGGCCATACCGCTCGTCGTCACGCAGACATTGTTGCGCATGTAGTGGAACAGGTCGTGGTTGAGCGGCTTGAGGCGCTCATAGCGCTTCGAGCGGACGCCTGCCTGATGCATGTAGTTCATGCGGAACAGCCAGTAGGGGATCGCCTCGCCGCCATGGCCGACGCACACGGTCAGGTTGGGATAGCGGTCGAACACACCCGTCGTCAGGATGCGCAGCAGATGATAGCCGGTCTCGACACCGAAGCCGAAGATCGCGCCATCGAGGCCAGCCTCGACCATGCCGGCGATCATCGCATCCGGCGGTGACTGCGGGTGGATGTACAGCGGCAGATTATTGTCGGCGCAGGCCTTCAAGATCGGGTCGAACTGCTCTTCATCGAGATAGTGACCCTTGGTGTGGCTGTTGACCATCACGCCCTTGAAGCCGAGCTCGTTCTTGCCGCGTGCGATTTCCTCGACGGACCACTGCACGTCCTGCGGGACGATGGAGACCATGCCGACATAGCGCGACGGGTGGCGCTCGCAGGCGGCCTTCAGAACGTCGTTGGCATTGCGGACCAGCGTCTTGGCTTCATCGGTCTCGAATGCCTGTCCGCCGGGCGATGTCAGGGAGAGAATGGCGACGTCGATTCCGGTGTCGTCCATCGCCTGGATGCGCAGATCGTCCAGATCGAGCAGCCGATCGCGAATGAACTGGGTCCGCTCGGAAGGCGAGGTACCGTAGAAACCCCAGAGCGATGTGGTCGCCTTGTCGGCCCGGCCCTCTTTGACCAGCTTCAGAAAGGCGTCGAGCTGTTCGGCCGTCGCAAAAGCCTCTTCGGTCGCAATGCGAAGATAGCCGCGATCGCCGCCGGTGTTGAGCGCGTGAGTCATGTTACTCTCCTGAGAAATGGGGAAAGAAAGCCCCGGCACCTGCACGGGCACCGGGGCTTGTATTCTGGATCAGCCTTCGTGGACGACCTTGGTCACGAGGCAGGCGTGGAGGCCCTCGGGGCCATCCTCATGGCCGTGGCCCGACCACTTGACGCCGCCAAAGGGCGAGTCCGCACCGCCGATGGCAACGCTGTTGACGCCGAGCATGCCGGTCTCGACTTCCCGCGCCACGCGGCGCTGCAGCTTGACGTCGTCCGTCCAGCTATAGGCGGCGAGGCCATAAGGCAGGCGATTGGCCTCCGCGATCATGTCGTCGACCTTGCCGAACGGATTGATGAGCGCGACCGGGCCGAACGGCTCCTCGTTCATGATCTCGGCATCGAGCGGGATCTCGCTAAGCACGGACGGGGCATAGAAGAAGCCCTGATTGCCGATGCGCTCGCCGCCCGCGTTGAGCTTGGCGCCGCTGCTGACAGCGCCACCGATGAGGCGCTCCATGGCGTCCGGGCGACGCTCATTGGCCATCGGGCCCATTTGGATGCCATCCTCAAGGCCGTTGCCGACCTTGAGCGCCTTGGCGCGGCTCGCGAACCCGTCACGGAACCGCTCGTAGACATTTTCCTGCACGATGAAGCGAGTTGGCGAGACGCAGACCTGGCCGGCGTTGCGATATTTGTGGCCGACCATGACGTCCAGCACGCGGTCCACGTCGACATCGTCGAACACCAGCACCGGGCCGTGACCGCCCAGTTCCATCGTGGTGCGCTTCAGGTCTTCGGCCGCCAGCTTGGCGAGATGCTTGCCGATCACCGTCGAGCCGGTGAAGCTGAGCTTGCGGATGATCGGCGAGGCCAGCAGGTGGCGCGACACCTCATCGGGCACGCCGAACACGGCCTGCGCGACGTCCTTGGGCAGGCCGGCATCGAGCAGGCACTGCAGCACGCCGAGCGCGGACGCCGGGGTCTCTTCGGCAGATTTCATGATCACCGAGCAGCCCGCCGCAATCGGCGCGCCCAGCTTTCGGCCAGGGTTGCCGAGCGGGAAGTTCCAGGGCGAGAAGGCCGCAACCGGGCCGACCGGCTCATAAGTCACCGTCGAGCGCATGCCGGCCGGGCGCACCAGCGCGCGGCCATAAAGGCGCGAGACCTCGCCGGCGTAGAAATTGAACAGGCCGGCGACCATCATCACTTCGATGCGGGATTCAGGCAGGGTCTTGCCCTGCTCCATCGTGGCGATACGGGCCAGCGTCTCCTGCCGCTCCATGAGCAGACGCGCCGCGCCGGAGAGTACCGCAGCACGCTCCTGCGCCGTGGAGTTGCGCCAGCGATTGAACCCGCGCTGCGCGGTTTCCAGCGCGCGGTCGAGATCCGCCGTGGTGGCCAGTGGCAGCTCGCCGAGGGTTTCGCCCGTCGCAGGATTGACGATGGTCTGCGTTCGACGATCACCGCCGGTCACGGCCTCGCCATCGATGATCATGTGCAGGGCAGGATAATTGGTCATAGCCATCCTCTCGGGACTCTCAGCAAAACAGAGTGACGCCGGACCAAAGCCCGGCGTCGCGCAATATCCCCTGTGAGAACTCAATGATGAGTCGTCAACTCCCCGCAGGCATTGCTTTGCTCACAGCCGCAGCTTCTGCTGCCTCCAGGCGCTCGATTTCCTCACGATAGGGCTTGCAGGCACGCCACATGCTGATCGTGGCGAGCGGCAGCAGCACGAGCGCGGTGATAAAGATCGCCTGCCACAGCCGCGCCTCATCCCGCACGACATATTGCGCCACCACACCGATCACGAGGCTGCCCATCGCGCCGAAGAAGGTGAACATGAACAGGTACAGTGCCGTGACCTGCCCGCGCATGGATTGCGGCGCGACCCGCTGCACGGCGGCATTCTGCGCCGGCGCGCCCGCGAGGCCGAAGAGCGTCGCCACGGCCATCGCGCCCATGGCGAGGTGCCCGGTCGGCATCAGCGGCGCGGCCAGCGTGCAGATGGTGACCGCGGTGAAGCAGATCGCCGCCGTGCGAACGTTCGCATCCTTATACTTGCGGCCGAACCACGAAACCATCAGGCCGCCGAGCACGAGGCCGGCGAGCTGCGCGACCAGAAGCATGGGCGCGAGCACCGCGCCAATCTGCGCCTCGTCCATGCCATAGGTCCGCACAAGAAAAGGCACGCGCCAGAAGCCGATGCCCTGGCTTTCCGTCGCGCTGAGCGCCAGCGCGATGAACAGCGGGTAATAGACCATGCCTTTCGCCTGAATGCCGCGAATGGCATCGAAGCCCATGAACGTGGCGATCTTGCGGCCGAAGCTGGCTTTCTGAGGCACTGCGATCGGGTCGGCCACAGCCGCCCGCCGCGCCGGCTCCTTCACCAGTAGGAACAGCAGCGCCGCCGGGAAGGACAGCAGGCCGAGGGCGATCAAGATCCACTGCCAGTTGAAGATGCGCAGGCCCCACACATAGCTGGTATCCCAATGCGATACCGCGCCGATCATCATACCACCGAACAGCACGCCAAGCGTGGTGCCGCCGATGAAGCCGAACTGCAGCAGCGCGAAGGCAATCGGGATTTTCTTCGGCCGGAACATGTCGACGATGAGAGAATAGGAGCCGGGGCCATGGGCCGATCCGCCCGCGCCCAACAGCATCCGCGCCGCGATGAACTGGCCGAAGCCCTGCGCCAGACCGCTGAGCATGGTGACGCCGCCCGTCACCGCCGCGCTGATCGCGAGGATCATCTTGCGCGGGTAGATATCCACGAGCCGGGCCAGCGGAATGCCGACGAAGACGTAGAAGATGATGCTTGCCGGACCACCCAATATGCCAAGCTGCGTATCGGACAGGCCGAAATCGACCTTGATCCGCTCCGCCAGCATCCCAAACACGGTGGCATCGAAAAAGCTCAGGAAGGTGGCGATGATGATGACAGTCAGCGCAAAATAGGCACGCGGGCTGGAGGGCCATTGCTGCGACGCGGCCCCAGCATCGTCGCCCGGCACGGAGTGTGCCGCCTGAGGTGCCATTGCCATGTCGTGAATTCCTCTCTGCTCGCCCTGGCGCCGCACCGGTTCCATTTCCTGCGGCTCGTTATCCTGCCAGTTTCAACCGCTGAGATTGATTCTGTCCAGCTTTAATTGCACAGGCGAAGCCCCTCGTCTAACCTCTTGCGAGCCTGCGCCATGGCACAGGCAGAGGAGAGGACATCATTATGCCGAACGAAACCGGGCGCCCTACAGCGGCGCAGGAGGATTATGCCGCCGATCGCGCCGCGATCATGCAGCTTGAAGCCGAGTATCTCATGGCGCTCGATTGGGGCGATGCCGAAAGCTACGCCGCCCTGTTCGCGCCCGAAGGCGTGCTGGAATGGGCAGGCGGCACCGCCGTCGGGCCGGAGGAAATCTATAAGGAAATCGGCGTCTACAAGGAAGCCATCAAGCAATATTATGGCGACGATGGCTCAGGCCAGCCTGTCACCCTGCGCCACTTCATCACCAATCAGGCCATCTATGTGCATGGCGATACGGCCAAGGGCGTGATCTACTGGTTCGAGGTAGCCAATAACGGCACGGGACATACCCCGCATATCGGCAGCTACGGCCATTATGAGGATAAGATGCGCAAGGTGGATGGCGCCTGGAAGTTCGTTAGCCGCAAGATCTTCAACGAGCAATTGCCGGGCCGTCGCGCCGGTGCCGAAAATCCGGGACGCGCCGCGCGCCTTCCCTGAGTTAAGACAGAGAATGGAGGGACAAAGGCTTGTGCTCCTGCGAAGGCAGGAGCCCAGGGCAGCCAAGACCTCTCGCGCCATCAAAGGTCGCGGGGCGCCCATATGAGCGCCCCACCCTATCTCAATCCCGATAGCAGACCTTGCGGGCAGCCTTCACGACCCGCGCCGCATCGATCAGCGCCGCCTTTTCGAGATTGGCCGCATAAGGCAGCGGCACATCCTCATTGGTCACGCGCAGCACCGGCGCATCGAGATCGTCGAAGCCCTGCTCCATGCAGACCGCCGCAATCTCGCTGGCGATGGAGCAGACCGGCCAGCCCTCTTCGACCACCACGAGGCGGTTGGTCTTCTTGAGGCTTTCCAGCACCGTCGCGGTATCGAGCGGGCGTAACGTACGCAGATCGATCACCTCGGCATCGATGCCATCGGCGGCGAGCGTTTCGGCTGCCTCGAGCGCCACGCCGACGCCTATGGAATAGCTCACCAGCGTCACATCCTTGCCGGGGCGGACGATGCGTGCCTTGCCGATCGGCAGGACATGATCCTCAAGCTGCGGCACCTCGAAGCTGCGCCCGTAGACCAGCTCGTTCTCAAGGAACACCACCGGATCTTCGCTGCGGATGGCCGCCTTGAGCAGGCCCTTAGCATCCGAGCTGTCATAGGGCGCGATCACGATCAGGCCCGGTACCGCTGCATACCACGGGCCGTAATTCTGGCTGTGCTGCGCACCAACCCGGCTCGCCGCCCCATTGGGGCCGCGGAACACGATCGGGCAGCGCATCTGCCCCCCGGACATGTAATTGGTCTTGGCGGCCGAGTTGATGATCTGGTCCATCGCCTGCATGGCGAAGTTGAAGGTCATGAACTCGACGATCGGCTTGAGGCCGCCCATCGCAGCGCCCGCGCCGATGCCGGCAAAGCCATGCTCGGTGATGGGCGTGTCGATCACGCGCTTGGGACCGAACTCGTCCAGCAGGCCCTGAGTGACCTTGTAGGCGCCCTGATATTCGGCGACTTCCTCGCCCATCAGGAACACGCGCGGATCGCGCCGCATTTCCTCGGCCATGGCATCGCGCAGCGCCTCGCGGACGGTCGTCTTGACCATCTGCGTGCCTCCCGGGATCGCCGGGTCCGTCACCGCGCTGGCCTTGCTGCCGGAGAGATTGGCGGTGCCGCTCTCGGCCTTCTTGGGCGCCTCAGCCTCGTCCGCAGCCTTGGGCGCGGCCTGCGCTTCGGCCTTGGGGGCTTGCGCAGCCGGTGCGGGCGCTTCTTCGCCTTCGCCGGAGAGCATCGCGATCACGGTGCCGACCTTCACATTGTCGGTGCCTTCGGCGATCAGGATCTTCTCGATGGTGCCTTCATCGACAGCCTCGAACTCCATCGTCGCCTTGTCGGTCTCGATCTCGGCCATGATGTCGCCGGCCTTGACCTCATCGCCTTCCTTGACGAGCCACTTGGCCAGCGTCCCCTCTTCCATCGTCGGCGAGAGGGCCGGCATCTTGATCTCGAGACCCATCAATACTGCTCCACCAGCACATCGGTATAAAGTTCAGCCATGTCAGGCTCGGGCGAAGTTTCCGCGAAGTCCGCCGCCTCGCTCACATCCTTGCGGATCTTCGTATCGATGGCCTTCAAATCCTCTTCCTTCACGCCGGCATCGGCGAGAATCTTCTTGAGGCCCTCGATCGGATCGGACGTGTCGCGCATGTGCTGCACTTCGTCGCGCGAACGATACTTCGCCGGATCGGACATCGAGTGACCGCGATAGCGATAGGTCTTCATTTCCAACAGGATCGGCCCCTTGCCGGAGCGGACATATTCCAGCGCCGCCTCGGTGGCGCCGCGCACGGCCAGCACGTCCATGCCATCGACCTGGATGCCCGGAATGCGGAAACTCTCGCCGCGACGATAGAGCTGATCCTCGGCGGAGGAACGCGCCACGGAGGTGCCCATGGCATATTGGTTGTTCTCGATCACATAGATGATCGGGAGCTTCCACAGCTCGGCCATGTTGAAGCTCTCATAGACCTGGCCCTGATTGGCCGCGCCGTCGCCGAAGTACGCGACGCACACGCCGCCATCCTCGTTATATTTGTGACCGAACGCCAGACCGGTGCCGAGGCTGACCTGCGCGCCGACGATGCCATGGCCGCCGAAGAACTTATGCTCGACGCTGAACATGTGCATCGAGCCGCCCTTGCCGCGCGAAATGCCGGCCTCCCGGCCCGTCAGCTCGGCCATGATGATCTTGGGATCGATGCCATAAGCGAGCATGTGGCCATGATCGCGATAACCGGTGATCACGCTGTCCTTGCCGGGCGTCAACGCCGACTGGATGCCGACCGCAACCGCTTCCTGACCGATATAGAGGTGGCAGAAGCCGCCAATCAGGCCGAGACCGTAAAGCTGCCCGGCCCGCTCCTCGAAGCGGCGGATGAGCAGCATCTGACGGTAGAATTCGAGCAGCTCTTCCTGGCTCGCGTCATAGGGATTGGGCTCACCGGGGCGCTCCCGGTTATGGTCCGCAGACGGCGCCGTGGCAGTGGATGCAGGGGCATTTTGCGCGCGTCTGGAAGCTGGCTTCGCCAATGTTTCAGGTCCTTCTCGCGTGGCTGTTACAGCCAGCTATAGGCACGGCACCGGCAGGAGCGCAATGTCCAGATAGGTTAAATGGGTGGCGAAATCTGGTTAGTCGACCGCACCCTTAGTCATTTCATCGGAACGACGACTTCATCGGGGTGCGTGACGCCGAGCTGCTTGCGGACCAGCTCGTCGACCATATCCGGATCGGCATGGCGCGGATCGAGCAGCTTCACCCGATTCTCCAGCGCGGCCTTCTGCTTGTGCAGCGCCGACAACTCGGCCTGCCGCTGCTTGAGCTGCCGGCTGTAATCGGACCAGGCGAGAATGCCGTTCGGGCCAATGATGGCATAGCCGATGAAGAGCAGGAGCAGGAAAATGGCAATGGCCGGCGTGAACGCCGAACCAAGAAGAAACCTCAATTTTGCCAGATGCGCCATAGGCCCTTGGAATCACGCCGACCGTCGCAATGCAAGCCCAAAATGAACGGATGCGACAAATTGCATTAACTTTGTAGACAAGCCGTCGGCCCGGGGGATGCGCAACGGATCGTTCGCCTCCACCCGGACCGTTAAAGCCTCAGCGGAAAATCGACGTTCCCGCATAATAAGCGCGGTCGCCCAGCTCTTCCTCGATGCGGATGAGCTGGTTGTACTTGGCGAGCCGGTCGGAGCGCGCCAGCGAGCCCGTCTTGATCTGACCGCAGTTGGTCGCCACCGCCAGATCGGCAATGGTCGCGTCCTCGGTCTCGCCCGAGCGGTGCGACATTACATTGGTGTAGCGCGCCCGGTGCGCCATATCGACGGCAGCCAGCGTTTCGGTCAGCGAGCCGATCTGGTTGACCTTGACCAGCATGGAGTTGGCCAGCCCCTTCTCGATGCCCATCGCAAGGCGCTTGGGGTTGGTCACGAACAGATCGTCGCCCACCAGCTGGCACTTGTCGCCGATCTTGTCGGTCAGGATCTTCCAGCCCTCGAAATCGTCCTCGCTCATGCCGTCCTCGATCGACTTGATCGGGTAGCGCGCGACGAGGTCGGCGAGATAGTCGGCCATTTCCGCCGGCGAGAGCGTCTTGCCCTCGCCGGAGATCACATAGCTGCCATTCTTGAAAAACTCGGTCGCGGCGCAATCGAGCGCCAGCACGACATTCTCACCCGGCTTGTAACCTGCCTTCTCGATGCTCTGCATGATGAAGTCGAGCGCTTCGACCGTCGAGGCGATGTTGGGCGCAAACCCACCCTCGTCGCCCACGCCGGTCGCAAGACCCTTGTCGTGCAGGCCCTTCTTGAGCGTGTGGAAGATTTCCGAGCCGATCTGCACGGCGTGGGCGATGCTCTCCGCGCCCACCGGCATGATCATGAACTCCTGGAAGTCGATCGGATTGTCGGCATGTTCGCCGCCATTGATGATGTTCATCATCGGCACCGGCAGCACATGGGCGGAGACGCCACCGACATAGCGGTACAGCGGCAGGCCGCGCGCATCGGCAGCCGCCTTGGCCGTCGCGAGGCTTACGCCGAGAATGGCGTTGGCGCCGAGCCGCGCCTTGTTCTCCGTGCCGTCCAGCTCGATCATTGCGGCGTCGACATCGCCCTGATCCTCGGCATCCATGCCGGTGATCGCTTCGGCAATCTCGCCGTTCACTGCATCGACGGCCTGGAGAACGCCCTTGCCGAGATAGACGGACTTGTCGCCATCTCGCTTCTCGACCGCTTCATAAGCGCCGGTGGATGCGCCCGAGGGAACGGCGGCGCGGCCGAAGCTGCCGTCTTCCAGCAACACGTCGACTTCCACCGTCGGGTTGCCGCGGCTGTCCAGGATCTGGCGGGCGTGAATGTCGAGAATTGCGGTCATGGCTGTGCCTTCCCCTTCCGTCTGGCAAATTATCGGCGCGGATTAGCGAGCGGACTCCCTCATGGCAATGGCGGGCGGCTCGGCTTATCTTGCTGTTTCTGTGCAATGGCGGGAACATTTGCCGCCGCAGGTCTGTTAAAGAGGGCGAGCCTTGCTATAACAGGCAAGCCTGTTCTGTATCAAAAGAGGAACCCGCCATGGCCGAGACCAATAGCACTGGAACGACCCGCAAGAGCACCTCGAAGGCGACGTCGGCGCGCAAGGCTGCATCTGATGCGACGAGCGCGAAGTCGGCTGCGCTGTCCACGGCAGCAGAGGCGCGGGGCGCGGAAACCGGATCGAGCTCCGACTGGCGCGAGCAGGCCGGCGAATTTGCCGAGCAGGCCAAGGCGACCGCACGCGGCGCCGCCACGACGGCCAAGAACACGACGGGCGATGCCCTTCATGGCCTCTCCAAGCTGATCGCCGAGACCGCCGAGACCGTCGATTCCAAGCTCGGCCCGCAATATGGCGATTATGCCCGCAAGGCCGCGGAAACCGTCGCCGGCGCGGCGGACTCGTTGGACGCCAAGGATATCGACCAGCTCACCGAGGAAGCGCGCAACTTCGTGCGCAAGAGCCCTGCGGTGGCGATCGGCGCGGCGGCCGTGGTTGGCTTTGTGCTCATGCGCATGATGCGGGGCTCGTCGAGTGACAGCTGAGGCTGGAAGGACCGGCCGGCATTGATCGATGAGTGATCCCGACACCATGCACACTGCGGCGGGCACCCCGCCGGACCCTGAAGACGCGCTTGAAAAGGAGACCATTGGCGAGAGCTTTTCGCGGCTGATTGCATCGGGCCGGGAACTCGCCGAGGCGGAATTGACGTGGGCGAAGCTCAAAGCGGCATTGATCGCCGCTGCGGCCCGACGCGCGGCGTTGTTCGGCGTCCTCGCCTTTCTGTTCGTCAGCCTGGCGCTTGTTACGCTGGTCGCGGCAGCCGTGATCGCGCTCGCGCCTTCTGTCGGTTGGCTCGGCGCCGCTCTGATCGTAGCCGGAGTCCTCCTGCTGCTCGCTCTACTTTGCGGCCTGATGGTCAAGCGTGCCCTCTCTCCCCTCAGCAAGGCAGACCGGCCATGAGTAGTGCGCCCTCCCCTCTCGAACTGGCCGAGGCACGCCAGCGCGCGGATGGTGCGAGAGAGCGCTTCCGCTCTGCACTGGACGGGGTTCGCGAACGGTTGAGCCCGGCGCATCTGAAGGACGACGTCGTCGAAGCGGTTCAGCATAAAGTTTCGCAGGCCAAACAGGCCGCGCGCGGAACGCTGCGTCGCCATCCCGTCCTGACGACGCTGGGCGCGACCGGTGCGGTCGGCCTTCTCTTCTGGCGCCCCGTGCGATTCATCTTGCTCTACGTGATGCGTGGTGCTTGGCTCGTCTGGTTGAATCGCGCTCTGTGGAGCCAGAAAGAGGACAGTTGATCAGACGATGACCGCCCCGAAGATGAAGAAAGGCCGCCCGACGGCTTCTACGCTTGATCAGGTGAAGGACAAGGTCGGGAGCACGCTCGCTACCGTGCGCGAACGGGGCGAGGACGTGGTCGCTGACACGCGCGAAAAGGCCTATCGCGCGGCCAATGAAACCAACCGGATGTTTCAGGAGCATCCCATCGCGGCGGTGGCCGCGGCGGCCGCAGCCGGGGCCGTCATCGCCATTTTCCTGCCGAAGCTCGCCCTGGGGTCAGCTGCGGGCAAGGCCGGGCGCGCCGCGCAGCGGGCCGTGCGAAACTCCGGCGCACGCCAAGCGGCGCAGACCATGTTCGCCAATCTTGCAAAGACGGAAAAGGCCGCGCTTCAAACGGCGGCGGTCGAAGCCGCCCGCCTGATCGGCAAGCGCATCAAGAAGCCGCGTTCGGACAAGAAATCGGACGCCTAGGATCGCAAGGCCAGTGTCGCCATTCTTGGCAGAACCGGCCGAGGCTGCTAGCAAATCGACAACGCCCAGGCGCCTCTTGCCGGGCATAAATCCGGAGCACTTTCTTGAGCCTCATGCACCTCGTGATGGGCGGTCGCGTCAAAGACCCGCAGAAACTCGAATTCGAAGATCTGAACGCCATCGACATCGTCGGCATCTTCCCGAACTATGCCAGTGCCGAAGCGGCGTGGCGCGGCGCGGCGCAGCGGACCGTGGATGACGCGGAAATGCGCTATGTGATCGTCCATCTGCATCGCCTGCTCGATCCGAGCGCGGATGATGCCGAGGATCACGCTCACTAACGGACTGGTTCGGGCGACGGTGCTAGATTAACGTTCGCACGCGCCTGTCAGGACGCCCGGAACCGCCGGGCCAGCAACGGGCGCGCGAGCAGCAGACCGGCGATGAAACCGCCGATATGGGCGCCCACGGCGATCCCGCCGAAGAAACTGTCAAACCCGCCGGCCAGCGCGATTAGCAATTGCAGGATGGTCCACGCCGCGCCAAGCCAGACCATGCGGACGATATAGGCCGGAACAGGCCCGATGGCCTTCACGCCGCGCTGGCTGTAGATGAACGCATAGGTTCCGAGCACGGCGGAAATCGCGCCGCTTGCGCCGATCATCGGCACCCAGCCCTCCCCTTGCGCATAAAAGAAGCTCGAAAGCCACTGCCCGAGCGCTGCGGCATAGGCGCCGACGACATAGATCACCACGAGCCGACCTGGACCGAGCAGATTTTCAACGAAGCGGCCGCAGAAGATCAGCATCAGCACATTGAAGCCCAGATGCATCCACCCGCCATGCAGCAGCGTGGCGGTGAGCGGCGTGATCCACAGCGGCAGCCACGGCACGTTGAAGGTCAGCGCTTCGGACGACGAGAGCAACGTGACGCGCTCGGAAATGAACCCGGCAATCAGCGCCGCGCGCCCCATCTCCCCGGTGAGATACAACGGCAGGAAGACGATAACGATGATCGCCGCCAGAATGTTGGTCGCCGGACCTTTGGGAAGCTGCATCGCGATGTCAGCCGGCTGCGGCGCGAACCGACAGCGTGAACGCTGCCGGTGCGGCAACCAGAAAAGACATAATCATGGCGCGGCTGCGGATCAGATGAATTCGATCTTGTTGACCAGATAGAACTTGTCGCCGGACGGCACCGTCACCTCGACATCCTCGCCGACCTGACGGCCGATGAGGGCGCGACCAAGGGGGCTGTTGTAGCTGATCATGCCCAGCTTCGCGTCCGCCTCGGCCTGGCCGACGATCTGGTAGCGCACCGGCTTGTCATCCTCGTCCAGCAAGGTAACCGTGGCACCGAAGATGATCTTGTCGCCCGACAGGGTTGTGGGATCGATAACCTGCGCGCGCGAGAGCTTGTCTTCCAGATCGGCGATGGTCGCCTCGACCTGGCCCTGACGCTCTTTTGCGGCATGATATTCGGCGTTTTCCGAAAGATCGCCATGGGCGCGTGCCTCCTCGATCGCATCCACGATCTTGGGACGCTCGGCCTTGAGCGCGCGGAGCTGGTCGGTCAGCTTGTCATAACCGACTTGCAGCATCGGCATCTTCTCAACGGTCGCCATCTCGACTCCCTATTTCCAGCGCAACAATGCGCGAACTCCCTAGTCCGCCGGGGATCCGGTCGGCCCGCAACTGATTTCTTGTGTTCTGGAAGATCAGTCGTGCGACGCATGATAATAGGATTGCAGCGACTTCACTTCAAGAGGACGCGCACGCAAAGCCTCAATTGCGTCCACGGCAGCCAGACTTGCCGCCGCGGTCGTGAAGCTCGGCACCTTGCCGCGCAACGCGCTCGTGCGGATCGCCTTGCTGTCCTTGAGCGACTGCCAGCCTTCCGTGGTGTTGAAGATGAGGTCCACCTCGCCATCCGCAATGCGATCGACAATATGCGGACGGCCCTGCGCGACCTTGTTCACCTTCTCCACCGGCAGGCCGTTCTCCGCAAGGAAATCGGCAGTTCCGCCGGTTGCGACGATCTTGAAGCCGAGATCGGCAATCTTGCGCGCGCCCGGCAGGATCACGCTCTTGTCGCTATCCTTGACGGAGATGAACACCGTCCCCTGTTTGGGCAGCACCGTGCCCGCGCCGATCTGCGCCTTGGCGAAAGCAGTCGCGAAATCGCTGTCGATGCCCATGACCTCGCCCGTCGACTTCATCTCCGGGGAAAGGACCGGATCGACGCCAGGGAAGCGATTGAACGGGAACACGGCTTCCTTGACCGCGATGTGGCGGATCGCATTGCGGTCGATCTTGGGCAGGCTCGCGAGCTTCTCGCCGGCCATCACCCGCGCGGCGATCTTGGCGATCGGCGTGCCGATGGCCTTGGCCACGAACGGCACCGTGCGCGAGGCGCGCGGATTGACCTCGATGAGGTAGACCAGCCCATCCTTGACCGCGAACTGGATGTTCATGAGGCCCCGCACGGAGAGCGCGCGGGCCAGCACATCGGCCTGCCGCTCGATCTCGGCGATGAGATAATCCGGCAGGCTGTAGGGCGGCAGCGAGCAGGCGCTGTCACCGGAATGCACGCCGGCTTCCTCAATATGCTGGAGCACGCCGGCGACGACGACATCCTCACCATCGCACAGCGCATCGACATCCACCTCGACAGCGTCGCGCAGATACTGGTCGATCAGCACCGGCGAGTCGCCCGAGACCTGCACCGCCGTGGCGATATATTCCTCAAGCTGCGCCTGGCCGTCGACGATCTCCATCGCACGGCCACCCAGCACATAGCTGGGCCGCATCAGCACCGGGTAGCCGATTCGATTGGCCACCGCGATGGCCTCTTCCCGGCTGCGAGCAATGCCGTTGGCCGGCTGGAGCAGGCCCAATTTCTCGATCAGCGCCGCGAACCGCTCGCGATCTTCCGCAAGGTCGATGGCGTCCGGCGAGGTGCCGAGGATAGGAATGCCGGCTTCTTCCAGCGCCTGCGCCAGCTTGAGCGGGGTCTGCCCGCCAAACTGCACGATCACGCCGACAAGCTCGCCCTTCGACTTCTCGACATGCAGGATCTCCAGCACGTCTTCCGCCGTGAGCGGCTCGAAATACAGGCGGTCGGACGTGTCATAATCGGTGCTCACCGTCTCCGGGTTGCAGTTGATCATGATCGTCTCATAGCCCGCATCCTCAAGCGCGTAGCAGGCGTGGCAACAGCAATAATCGAACTCGATGCCCTGGCCGATGCGGTTGGGTCCGCCGCCCAGGATCACGACCTTGCGGCTGTCGCTCGGCTGGCTCTCGTCCTCCGGCTCGCCGAAGCTCGGCGCCTCGTAAGTCGAGTACATATAAGGCGTCTTAGCTTCGAACTCGGCCGCGCAGGTGTCGATCCGCTTGAACACCGGACGCACGCCGAGCTTGTGGCGCAGCGCGCGCACTTCCTTCTCGGTCACGCCGCCAGTCATCGCCACCACGGCATCGCGGACGAGACCCGAGCCGCGCTTGATCGCGTTGTCCATGCCACCGGGGATGTTGGCCGACTGCAGCGCCAGCCAGGCAAGACGCTTGTCCGAAAAGCCCATGGACTTGAGCTTGCGCATGGCCTCTGCATCGCGCGGCAGGCCATTGGCCAGCACACCCTTCTCGGCCTCGACGATCTCGGCAAGGCGCTGCAGGAACCAGGGGTCGAACTTGGCGACGGCATGGATTTCATCCACGCTCAGCCCTTCACGCAGCGCCTGCGCTGCGATCAGCAGCCGGTCCGGTGTCGGCTGACCCAGCGCCGCAACAATATGCTCCTTGGGCGCCCCGACCAGATGATCGACCTGATTGAAACCGGCGAGGCCTGTCTCGAGTCCGCGCAGGGCCTTCTGCATGGATTCATGAATATTGCGGCCAATCGCCATCACTTCGCCCACGGACTTCATGGCGGTTCCGAGCAGCGGCTCGGCCCCCTTGAACTTCTCGAAGGCAAAGCGCGGGATCTTCGTCACGACATAATCGATAGTCGGCTCGAAGCTCGCCGGCGTAACACCGGTGATATCATTGGTGATCTCGTCCAGCGTGTATCCGACAGCCAGCTTGGCCGCGACCTTGGCGATCGGGAAGCCGGTGGCCTTGGACGCCAGCGCCGAGGAGCGCGACACGCGCGGGTTCATCTCAATGACGATCAGCCGCCCATCCTTGGGATTGACTGCGAACTGTACGTTGGAACCGCCTGTTTCCACACCAATTTCGCGCAGCACCGCAATGCTGGCGTTGCGCATGATCTGATATTCCTTGTCAGTCAGCGTGAGCGCCGGCGCGACGGTGATGGAGTCGCCCGTGTGGACGCCCATCGGATCGACATTCTCGATCGAGCAGATGATGATGCAGTTGTCCGCGCGGTCACGAACCACTTCCATCTCGTATTCCTTCCAGCCGAGCAGCGATTCCTCGATCAGCACTTCGGTGGTCGGCGACGCATCGAGACCGGAGGTCACGATGCGCACGAACTCTTCCTTGTTATAAGCGACGCCGCCGCCGGTGCCGCCCATGGTGAAGCTGGGGCGGATGATCGCCGGCAGGCCGGTGAACTCCAGCGCGGCCATGGCTTCGTCCATGGTGTGCGCGATGCGCGACCGGGCGCTTTCAAGGCCGATCTTGTCCATCGCATCGCGGAATTTGAGCCGGTCTTCGGCCTTGTCGATCGCCTCGGCATCGGCGCCGATCATCTGCACGCCGTATTTCTCCAGCGTGCCGTCGTTGAACAGCGCCAGCGCCGTGTTCAGGGCGGTCTGTCCGCCCATCGTCGGCAGGATCGCGTCAGGGCGCTCCTTCTCGATGATCTTGGCCACGATTTCCGGCGTGATCGGCTCGATATAGGTCGCATCGGCCATTTCCGGATCGGTCATGATCGTCGCGGGATTGGAGTTGACCAGAATGATCCGGTAGCCCTCTTCCTTCAGCGCCTTGCAGGCCTGCGTGCCCGAATAATCGAACTCGCACGCCTGGCCGATGATGATCGGGCCAGCGCCGACGATGAGGATCGAGGAGATGTCTGTTCTTTTTGGCATTATTTGTTCCGAGCCTCGTTCCCGGTGGAACCGATTTGAAGATCCTTGCGCGATCGCACCTTGTCGAGCGCGCATTGAAGGGCATTGGTCTCGCTGACCGATGGCAGGGCCTCGCGTCGCAGCATGTCAAAGCTCACCCTATCCGTGCCATGAGCCACCAGCCGGACGACCTGATCGGCGCGGCAGGTGGCGACCATATGATCGAGCTGACGCTGCAACTGGCCCTGATCGCCCGCCGCGCCCGCCGCAAGGAGCGCGAGCGCAATCACGCCAGCCCCTCCACGAACCGCTGGAACAGATAGAAGCTGTCCTGCGGCCCCGGCGAGGCCTCGGGGTGATATTGCACGGCGAAGGCCGGCTTGTCCGTAAAGGCGATGCCGCAGTTGGAGCCGTCGAACAGGCTCACATGGGTCTCGACGACATTGGCCGGCAGCGTGGCAGTATCAACCGCAAAGCCGTGGTTCATCGAGGTGATTTCCACCACGCCGTCTTCCAACCGCTTGACCGGGTGATTGGCGCCGCGATGGCCCTGATGCATCTTGGTGGTCTTCGCACCGGCGGCCAGCGCCAGCAGCTGATGACCAAGGCAGATGCCGAAGATCGGCACATTCTCGTCGAGCAGCTTTCGGATAACCGGCACGGCATAGTCGGCTGTCGCCGCGGGATCGCCAGGACCGTTGGACAGGAAAACACCGGCGGGGTTGAGCGCCTTGATCTGATCGTAGGAGGCCGTGGCGGGGAGCACCGTGAGTTTCGCACCGGCCTTAACGAGGTTGCGGAAGATATTGTCTTTCGCGCCGAAATCCATGGCGACGACATGGGGCCGCTCGCCCGCTTCCATCGCCTCATAACCGAAACCGAGGCGCCAGGCGCCGCCGGTCCACTCCCGCTGTGCACCGGTCACCTCAATGGCGAGGTCCATGCCCTCCAGGCCCGGCCAGGCCTTCGCCTTCTCATGCAGCGCCGCGAGATCGAACTGGCCCTGCGGATCATGGGCGATCACCGCATTGGGCGCACCCTTCTCGCGGATCAGGCGGGTCAGGGCCCGCGTATCGACACCGGCGAGACCGATCCGGCCGTTGGCCTTCAGCCAGGCATCGAAGGGCTGGACGTTGCGGAAGTTGGACGGCGCGGTCACATCCTCACGCACGATGCACCCAAGCGCCCAGGGCTGCTGGCATTCGACGTCATCGGCGTTGGTGCCGACATTGCCGATATGCGGGAAGGTGAAGGTGATGATCTGCCCGGCAAAGCTCGGGTCGGTCATGATTTCCTGATAGCCGGTCATCGCGGTGTGGAAGCACAGCTCGCCGACCGCATCTCCCTCGGCACCGAAGCCGCGCGCGAAGACGACGGTGCCATCGGCTAGAACCAATACCCCCGTCGCTCCTTTGGGCACGGTCGGGTATTTGGCGTTCGCCATGGCTGTCTGGTCCTTCGCTTTTTGCTTTCTGGCAGGCGCCCCAAGCGCCCGGCTAAACGGCCGGCTCACTATGGGTTCGCACATGCACGGTCAATCTATTAAAAATTCCGCGTCGCCGCTATATCTGATCCTTTCCCGCACGGTGACTCGGAGATTACGTGATGATTCGCGACGGCATCAAGGCTGCCCAGATTGAGGCGATGAAGGCCGGCGACAAGCCCCGGCTGGCCGCTGTGCGCCTGATCCTGGCCAAGCTGAAGGACCGCGACATCGAGCTGCGCACAGCCACCAGCACGCCCGATGACGACGTGATTGTCGTCGATGTGCTGCAGAAGATGGTCAAGCAGCGCCGCGAATCGATCACCATGTACGAACAGGGCGGCCGCGCCGAACTCGCCGCGCAGGAGCAGGCCGAGCTTGAGGTGATCGAAGGCTTCCTGCCCAAGCAGATGAGCGAGGACGAAACCCGCGCCGCGATCGAGGCCATCAAGGCCGAAGTGGGCGCCTCGTCCGTGAAGGACATGGGCAAGGTGATGGCCCTGCTCAAGGACCGCCACGGGACGGTGCTGGACATGAGCAAGGCCAGCGGGCTGGTGAAGGCGGCGCTGGGGTGATTGGGGGGACGGGAGTTTCAACCTGCTCTCTCTGACATTACTCCCTCCCCGTTCGTGTCGAGCGAAGTCGAGACACGGCTGGCACGGCGCTGAGGTGTCTCGACTTCGCTCGACACGAACGGGAAGAGTTGGGCACCACGGATAGAGGTTTTGGATGGCCTTCTGGACGTACATTCTGCGCTGCCGCGACGGCCGATACTATACGGGGCATACCGACGACCTTGAGCGTCGCATTGGCGAGCATCAGACGGGCGGCTTCTGCGCGTTTACAGCCACGCGCCGTCCGGTGACATTGATTTGGTCGGAAAGCTTCGGCTCGCGCGAAGAAGCCCTACAAGCGGAACTGATCGTGAAAAAATGGTCGCGCGCCAAAAAGGAGGCTTTGGCCGCCAGCGACTGGGCCAGATTATCGCACTTCTCCCGCCCGCCCTCAGAGCGTGTCTCGACTTCGCTCGACACGAACGGAGTTTTAGGGGCACGTGGAGGGGAGCAGCTCGGCGCTCAGGGGCAAATACCATGAGCCTCACCCCGCAATGGCTGGACGAACTCCGCGCCCGCACCACCCTCTCCACGCTCATCGGCAAGACGATCAAGGTCCAGAAGGCCGGGCGCGAATATAAGGCGTGCTGCCCTTTCCACAACGAGAAGACGCCCAGCTTCACGATCAACGACGAGAAGGGCTTCTACCATTGCTTCGGCTGCGGGGCGCATGGTGACGCGATCCGTTGGATGACGGATCAGCGCGGCCTGCCCTTCCTGGATGCGGTCAAGGAGCTTGCCGCCGCCGCCGGGATGGAGGTGCCCGCGCCCGATCCGCGCGCCGCCAAGCGGGCCGAGCAGGCGAAATCGCTGCATGACGTGACCGCCGCGGCGCAGAACTGGTTTGAGGATCAGCTTGGCGGGCTCGATGGCGCCGAGGCGCGCGCCTATCTGCATAAGCGCGCGCTTACGGACGCGACCCGCCGCGCGTTTGGGCTGGGTTTCGCGCCGGATAGTCGCGGCAAGCTCAAGACCGCGCTACGCGACTTCCCCGAGGACATGCTGGTCGAGGCCGGCATGCTCATCCGGCCGGAAGACAGCGAGCGAGACAGTTACGATCGTTTTCGCGGGCGTTTGATGATCCCCATCCGCGACCAGCGCGGGCGCGTGATCGCCTTTGGCGGACGGATTCTGGGCCAGGGTGAGCCCAAATATCTCAACTCGCCCGAGACGCCGCTGTTCGACAAGGGTCGCACGCTCTTCAACCTCGACAAGGCGGCGCCTGCCGCGCGCAAAGCGGGCCGCATCATCGTCGTCGAGGGTTATATGGACGTGATCGCCATTGCCCAGGCCGGCATTGCCGAGGCCGTAGCCCCGCTCGGCACGGCGCTGACGGAGGCGCAGATCGAGAAATTGTGGAGCATGGTGGAGACGCCCATCCTCTGCTTCGATGGCGATGGCGCCGGCCAGCGCGCGGCAATCCGCGCTGCCCACCGCGCGTTGCCACTGCTGCGCCCCGGTCATAGCCTCGCTTTTGCGACGCTGCCGGCCGGGCAGGATCCCGATGACCTGTTGCGGGCCGAGGGGCTTCAGGCCTTCGAGGCCGTGCTCGCAAGCTCGATCCCGCTGGCGGACCTCATCTGGCGCAGCGAGCATGATGCCGCGCCGCTGGCCACACCGGAAGAACGCGCTGGCCTCAAGCAGCGTCTCAATGCGCTCGCCGCCACAATCGCCGATAGCGACATCCGGGCGCTCTATTCTCGCCTGTTCAAGGAGCGTTACGACGCGCTGTTCTTCGCGCCGCGCGCCGCGTCCAACGCCCGCTTCGAGGGGCGATCGGCCAGTCGCGGGGGCGGCACGATGAAGGGTGGCCGCTGGATCGCCCCGCCCCCACCGGCCACGCAGGACGCGAAGGCGATCCGCGAAACCGGCGGAGACATGCTGCTTCTCCGCGCCGTTCTGGCCGGCCTCCTGCGCTTTCCGGGCGAGATCCTCGTCCACCGCGAGGCACTGGACAGCCTGTCGCCGCCCGACTCCGGGCTGGCAAAGTTGCTGGACGCGCTGCTCAAAGCGGCCGATCGCCAAGAAACTGTTGAAACCGAGGCGCTCCTTACCATATTGGGCAGCACTGAGCTGTATAATATGGCGAAGGGGTTGCTCCGCGCCGACGCGCTGCATTTCACCTTCACCCAGGCCGAAGCCGACGGATGGCGTGCACAGCGCGATCTGGCGGAAGCCATCGGGGTGCTGGTGGCGATGCCGCGAATCGAAGCGGAGCTGGCGGCGGCGACGAGAGCGATGGCGGAGAATCTGGACGAGGCGAGTTTCGCCCGCCAGCAAGCCCTGCGCAAGCTCAAGGAAGACCTGGCGGCACGAGCCGCCGAGCTGGCCCAACCCCTCGAAGAGTGAATAACTGGCCCGCGCGGCATCGCGCTTGGCCCGGAGCAAGGCAACGCATGGCGACGAAGATCAATGGAAACGCTGGAAACCCGGAGAGTGGCGAAGAAGGCGGCGATGCCCCCCTTCTCGATCTCAACGAAGCGTCCATCAAGAAGCTGATCGCCCGTGCCAAGAAGCGTGGCTACATCACCTATGACGAGCTGAACAGCGCCCTGCCGCAAGGCGAGATGTCCTCCGACCAGATCGAGGACATCACCTCGGCGCTCAGCGATATGGGCATCAACATCGTCGAGAACGAAGAACAGGGCGATGACGGCGAAGAGCAGCCCGAATCCGAAGTCGAGTCCATCGACAATGGTTCGGACGAGGAAGACGGCTCAGGCAACGTCGCCGAGAAGAAGCAGACGACGACCGACCGCACCGACGACCCCGTGCGCATGTACCTGCGCGAAATGGGCGCAGTGGAACTGCTCAGCCGCGAGGGTGAGATTGCCATCGCCAAGCGCATCGAGGCCGGTCGTGACACCATGATCCTCGGTCTGTGCGAGAGCCCGACGACGTTCAACGCGATCATCGGCTGGTCAACCGCGCTCAACAACGGCGAGATGCAGTTGCGCGAGATCCTCGATCTCGACGCGATGCTTTCCAAAGACCCGGCGCCGGAAAGCCTGTCGGAAGACGGCGAGGACGACGATGGCGAGATTTCCGAAAAGACCGCCGGCCCCTCGTTCAAGGACGAGGACGAGGTGAAGGACGAGCCGGAAGCCGACGGTGACGACGATGATTCCATGGTCGAACGCCGCACGGCGCGCCAGGAAGAGGACGACGAGGAGGATAACACCCTCTCGCTCGCCGCCATGGAAGAGTTGCTCAAGCCCGCCGCGCTCGAAAAGTTCGCGAACATCACCGAGCTGTATGGCAAATTCGGCAAGATCCAGCAGGCCCGGCTGGTCGCGCTCGGCAATGGCATGGAATTCCCGGCCAAGGACGAAGCGACCTATCACAAGCTGCGCGAGGACCTGACCGCGGAAGTCGAGAGCGTCCAGTTCCACCAGCAAAAGATCGAATATCTCGTCGATCAGCTTTACGCCTTCAACCGGCGCCTGACGACGCTGGGTGGCCAGATGCTGCGCCTCGCCGAGCGCCACAAGGTGCCGCGCAAGGACTTCCTCGACCAATATGTCGGCCAGGAGCTGGACGACGGCTGGCTGGAGAAGGTCAGCAAGCTCGACAAGAAATGGGCGGCCTTTGCGGCCAATGAGGTCGATGCTGTCGAGCGCATCCGCGCAGAAGTCTCCGAGATCGCGCAGTCGACCGGCACGTCCCTGCCCGAGTTCCGTCGCATCGTGAACATGGTGCAAAAGGGCGAGCGCGAGGCGCGGATCGCGAAGAAGGAAATGGTCGAGGCCAATCTGCGCCTCGTGATTTCCATCGCCAAGAAGTACACCAATCGCGGCCTGCAATTCCTGGATCTGATCCAGGAGGGCAATATCGGCCTGATGAAAGCGGTGGATAAGTTCGAATATCGCCGCGGCTACAAGTTCAGCACCTATGCGACCTGGTGGATTCGTCAGGCGATCACCCGCTCGATCGCCGATCAGGCCCGCACCATCCGTATTCCGGTGCACATGATCGAGACGATCAACAAGCTGGTCCGCACCAGCCGCCAGTTCCTCCACGAGCAGGGCCGCGAGCCCACGCCCGAGGAAATGGCGGAGCGCCTGAGCATGCCGCTCGAGAAGGTGCGCAAGGTGATGAAGATCGCCAAGGAGCCGATCTCCCTCGAAACGCCGATCGGCGACGAGGAAGACAGCCACCTGGGCGACTTCATCGAGGACAAGAACGCGATCATCCCGGTCGACGCGGCGATCCAGGCGAACCTCAAGGAAACGGTCACCCGCGTCCTGGCGAGCCTCACCCCGCGTGAAGAGCGCGTGCTGCGCATGCGCTTCGGCATCGGCATGAACACCGATCATACGCTGGAAGAAGTCGGCCAGCAATTCTCGGTGACGCGCGAACGTATTCGCCAGATCGAGGCCAAGGCGCTGCGCAAGCTCAAGCACCCGAGCCGCAGCCGCAAGATGCGCAGCTTCCTGGACCAGTAAGGTCCGAAATCAGATCAGGCGGCGGAGGCGTTGCGCGCTTCCGCCGCCTTTTTCGTGCGCGCATTACCTGCCAGCCGCAAGAACCCTAGCATGAGCCTGAGCGACCTGCGCGGCCGAGCTAATACTCTGAAATAAAACAGGCTCGCGTTGCTTGGTTGGAGCGTTTTCAACATCTTGTTAACTTCCTGCGCGTTACATCGCCGCGGGGAAAATTGCCGGCCCGTCGGTTCGGCATTCTAAGGCTTGATATGGACCCGCGCCCGCTTGATTTCGTTGAGACCGGCCTTTCCGCCCGAGTGCTTGCGCTTGTGGAGAGCGAAGGGTCCGCGACACATTCCTACTGCGCGCCCGTGCTGGCCGGCGAGCGGATATCCTTTGCGCGGCACTCGGCCGACTTTGCTGACTTCATCCACCTTCTCGTTCTGCTCCACGGCCAGATCCCGGGCGTTGTCGATCATGCCGCTGTTCACACCGCAGAGCCGGTCGCCCGCGATTGGCTGATCCGCTCGACCAGCGCCTTTGCCGAAGAACGCGACTATATGCATCGCCTCTGCGCTGCGGCCGGGCCGGTGCCGAGCACGCCGCGCCATAGTGAGGCGACTGCGGCCATCGCCCAGCAAAGCCATGCCATTGAGATGCTTGCCCAGTCGGAACGGCGCGGTTGCGCGCTCGGCACGGCGATCACGCTGGTGCTGGAATGGCAGGCCATCCGCAAGATCCTCGACGTCGGTGCGCTCAGCCTCGGCATTGAGCCGGCCGAAACCGCCCTCCCCAGCCAGTCCGATACGGTGGCTCTGCTGGACGACCTTCCCCAGGTCGAGCGCTTCTCGCGTGCCGTGCAATTCGGCGCCGATCAGTTGCTCGTGCAGCATCGCGGCATGTGGAACCTGCTCAAGGCCAGGGCCGGCGCGCGACAGAGCAGCCAGTAAGATCGAGTGAACGCCGGGCATATGCCGGCATGGCTTTTTTCCGGCTCATCACCGAGCCCATGCTGGCCGTCACAACCATCGCGATGCCGGCGAGCTGGAGGGTGCTGAGACGTTCGCCCAGCATGAACAGCCCCGCCAGAACGGCGAAGGCCGGTTCGAGGCTGGTCAGCACCGCAAAGTTACGCGCTGGCAACCTCGGCAACGCATAAAGCTCCAGCGACAAGGGAATGGCGGCGGACAGGATCGCCACCAGCAGCGCGAGCGGAAGCAAGGCGGGCGCGAAGAGACCCACCCCGTTCTGCATCATGCCCAACGGCACGACGAGAAGCGCGGCCACGCAGAGCGACAAGGCCGCACCTCCAGCGCCGAAGGATGTGGCCACCCTGCGGCCGCACAGGATGTAGCCTGCCCAGCAGGCTGCAGCGATGAGCGCGAACAACAGTCCCACCGGTTCCAGCGCGCCTTTGGCGCCATCGGCACCCACCAGGCACCAGATGCCGAGACCCGCGAGCGCGACCCATAACAAGTGGACGGCACGCTTCGCCATGCAGGCGGCGAGCGTCAATGGCCCTAGCGACTGGATGGAGATTGCGATGCCCAGCGGCAGATGCGCGATAGCGAGGTAGAAAAAGAGAATAGCCCCCGCAACGCAGGTACCAAGGCCCAGCAGCGCCAGCCAGTCCGGCCGCGCAGGCCACGCCCGCCACGGCCGGACCAACACCAGCAGAATGAGCGCCGCGAACAGGATGCGCAGGGCTGACGCCCCGATCGGCCCGACCAAGGGATATAGTCCCTTGGCGAAAGCCGCCCCGAACTGGAAACAAGCCGTCGAACCCACCACAGCCAGCACCGGCAACAGCGCCAGCCCCGCCGCCGGTTCTGGGCCACCCTTCATCCTCCCACCGCTCAGTAAAGCAGATGGGCCGCGCGGGTCTCCGCCCAGGCACGTTCATCGGCCTCGGCAATATCGTCCAAGTCCGCCGCCGTCGCGGCGCCATCATCCACCCACTCGCGGAGCAAGGGCGATCCATTGATGACGTCGATGGGCAACTTGCCGATCTCATATTCATAAGGGAAATCGCGCCAGAGCGGATAGTCCGGGTACAGTGCCCGGATCGCCTTGAACGCCAGTGCCTGCACCCGCCATGGGCGGAAGGCCTGATGCGCGTAAGCCGGCCCTTCGGCATGGATATGGACGCCCGCGCACAGAGTGCCGACATGCTTGTGAAAGGTCGGCTCGAACCAGCAGTCGCGAAGGATGCATCCGTCCAGCCATTGCGGGGCCAGCGCCTGCATCTTGCCGATCACCTTGCGCGCATCGATATCCGGCGCGCCGAATAGCTCAAGCGGGCGCGTCGTCCCCCGCCCTTCCGATAGCGTCGCGCCTTCCAGCATAACCGTGCCGGCATAACAGCGGGCCATGTTGAGATTGGGCGCGTTGGGACTGGGATTGACCCAGATGCGCTCGGTGGGCCAGCCGAACCCGGGGGCCGCCTCGGGCGCATAATCCTGCATCGCGATCACGCGATAATCCACGTTCAGGCCGAAATGTGCGATGAACCACTGCCCCAGTTCGCCCATGGTGAGGCCATGACGCATCGGCATGGGCCCCGCACCGACGAAGCTCTCCCAGCCAGACCTCAGCGTCAGGCCCTCGATGGGCCGCCCGGCGGGATTGGGCCGGTCCAGCACCCACACGCTCTTGCCGGTCTTCTGCGCTGCTTCGAGCAGATAGAGCAAAGTCGTCACGAAGGTGTAGATGCGGCAGCCTAGATCCTGCAGGTCGACGAGGAATACATCGGCCGAGTCCATCATCTGCGCCGTCGGCCGGCGCACCTCGCCATACAGGCTGAACACAGGAATGCCGTGGGCAGGATCGATGAAATCCGGCGATTCCATCATATTGTCCTGCTTGTCACCCCGCAGGCCGTGCTGCGGCCCCATGGCAGCAGTCAGCCGGATGTCGCCACAGGCCGCCAGCGCATCGAGCGCATGGGTGAGGTCCGCAGTGACCGAAGCGGGATGTGCCAGCAGACAGACGCGCTGGCCGGCAAGCGGTGCACGCAGCGCGGGGTCGGCCAGCAGGCGATCGAGACCAGTCAGAAAGCTCATGCCCGGTCCACTGGCGGAAGCCGCAGCGCGAAGCAATCCCGGTGGTGAAAGTCTGGCCGTCCGGGGGGATGGGCCAGCGACCAATAGCTCAAAGTGCCGTTCGCCTCCTGGATGACCGCGCTGGCGGCGATCGCCCCTGATCGATCCCACACCAGCGCGTCTTCGGTGAGACGAATGGACAGTGACAGCCGCTCGGCATCTGCCGCCTGCAGGATATGCGGCGCGGGGATGTCGAAGGGCCTCATGCCGGTGCGATAATGGTCGAAATGATAGGCCGCAAAGGCGCCGGAGGGCGAGAAATTATACTCGGCATAGGCATCATCGTCCTCCGCCACGAACAGCTCGAAGCAGGTGGTGCGCCATAGCTCATCGGTATGAATGCCTGGTGCGGCCTCGGGCAGACGCAGATCGGCAATCCGGCCCATGGCCACGAAGCCGATCTCCCAACCATGATCGTCGGTCAGCTCAATCTGCATGCCCAGCGCCGCCAGCGCATCGCTGGGCGTATCCGGATGGCAGACCAGAGCGGCGCGGGCCAAAATACTACTCATCCTTCCCATCCCATGCTAAGCGCCCCCGCGTTTCAATAACCCCGCGCTTCCCAAAGGGCGATCATGACAAGCTACAAGTCCGACCTGCTCAACCTGCTCGAAGAGCGGGGCTATATCCACCAGATTACCGACGCAAGCGCGCTGGATGCGCTCGCCGTCCGGCAGGTCGTTCCGGGCTATATCGGCTTTGATCCTACGGCGCCCTCGCTGCACGTCGGCTCGATGGTGCAAATCATGCTGCTGCGTCGCATGCAGCAGACCGGCCACAAGCCCATTGTGCTGATGGGTGGCGGCACCGGCAAGGTCGGCGACCCCAGCTTCAAGGATGAAGCGCGCAAGCTGATGACCGTCGAGACGATCAACAGCAACATCGCGTCCATCAAGACGGTGTTCGAGAACTTCCTGACCTTCGGCGATGGTCCAACTGACGCGATCATGGCCGACAACGCCGAGTGGCTGGACGCGCTCGAATATCTGCCGTTCCTGCGGGATTACGGCCAGCACTTCTCGGTCAACCGGATGCTCAGCTTCGATTCGGTCAAGCTGCGGCTGGATCGCGAGCAATCGCTGAGCTTCCTGGAGTTCAATTACATGATCCTCCAGGCCTATGACTTCCTCGAGCTTTCCCGTCGGGCGGGTTGCCGGCTGCAAATGGGCGGATCGGACCAGTGGGGCAATATCGTCAACGGTATCGAACTCTCGCGCCGGGTGGATGGCACGGAAGTCTACGGCGTCACCACGCCGCTCATCACCACAGCCGATGGCGGCAAGATGGGCAAGACGATGGCGGGCGCCGTCTGGCTGAACGAGGCGATGCTGCCGCATTTCGACTATTGGCAATTCTGGCGGAACACGGATGATCGCGATGTCGGGCGGTTCCTGCGCCTGTTCACCGATGTGCCGATGGACGAAATCCGGCGGCTCGAAGCGCTGCAAGGCGCGGAGATCAATGAGGCCAAGAAGATCCTCGCCAATGAGGCAACGGCGCTTTGCCGTGGCCGAGCCGCGGCGGATAGCGCTGCGGAAACCGCCCGCCTCACCTTCGAGCAAGGCGCGGCAGCGGCGGCGGATTTGCCCACCGTTCACGTAGCCGAAGGCAGCATCGCCCTGGTCACCGCCCTCACCCAGGCCGGGCTGGCTGCCTCCAATGGCGAGGCGCGCCGCAAGATCGCCGAAGGCGCTGTCCGCGTCGATGACGAACCTGTGCGCGACGAAAAGCATCTGATTGCGATTGGCGAGACGCCGGTAAAGCTCAGCCTCGGCAAGAAGCGGCACGCTCTGCTCAGCCGCTAAGCTGCCGGAGCGGGGCGTTCGCGCCTCGATTACGCCGAGTTTATCAGATGTTTACCGGTCCCTGACAGGATCAGACTCCGACTGGGAGTCTGATCCATGACGTTTGCCTTCTCGATGGACGAGCCGCGCCGCTACGAACGGGACGCCGTGGAAAGCCCCGTGCAGATCTGGGGGGGCACCCTCCCGCCATCGCCGGCCGTGCTCATCAACATTTCGCCGAGCGGCTGCATGATCCGCTGCGATCAACTGGTGTCGATCGGCGAAAGCCTCACCATCGATGTGCCGCAGATCGGTATGTTGCGGGGGCGCGCGATCTGGGCGAATAGTGCGCGCCTCGGTGTCGAATTCGAGTCCGCGATCGCGGACAAGGAGTATGACATCATGCTCCTGCGGCTGAAGGGCCCCGATCATCCCGGCCGCTGACCCTCACGCCAGCCGCGCCGGAGCCTGAACGATGGGCGACGAAGCGTGGAGCCGGGCTGTCCGATCCGAGCTGAGTCACAGCCGGCGCCGCGTCGTTTCACGCGATGCCATCTCCTTCCAGACCCATGTATCGCGGCCGCGCGGCGCGGACCCCATTGAGGTCGAGCTGATCGACTTTTAGGTCTGGGGATTTCAGGCCCGCTGCGGTTTCGCACGCTTCGAACGCGGCGAGCCGGTCGCCCTTCGCCTGCCGCTCATCACCACGCAGGATGCGCAAATCCGCTGGAGCCTGCGGGGATGCTTTGGCGCGCAATTCCTCCAGCCCATCGATGCGCGGGCCTATCTCGATATTCTGGCATGCATCACCCGGCCCCAGACCGAGGGCTGACGCTCAGCCGCTGGCCAGCAGACTGATCGCCGCATCCCGCTCGAACAGATAGAGGCAGAGCCGCGCGGCCTGCCCGCGCGGGGAGGCCAGCCCGCCATCGCGGTCCATGAGCAGCCGGGCATCGTCATGCGCTGCATCCAGCAGAGACTGGATCTGTTCCGGGCTGGCCAGCCGGAAGCGCTGCTCGCCCGATTGGCGCGTACCGAGGATTTCGCCAGCCCCGCGCAATTTCAGATCTTCCTCTGCGATGCGGAAGCCATCATTGGTCTCGCGCATCAGGGCGAGACGCGAGCGCGCTGTTTCGGACAAATTACTCCCGTGCAGCAACATGCAGAAACTGCGCTGGTCGCCGCGCCCCACGCGCCCGCGCAACTGGTGCAATTGCGCAAGGCCGAAGCGCTCCGCCGCTTCCACGATCATCAGCGTGGCATTGGGCACGTCCACGCCGACCTCGATCACCGTCGTCGCAACCAGCAGCTTGAGCTGCCCGCGCGAGAAGGCCTCCATGACCGCATCCTTCTCCGGACCGGGCATCTGCCCGTGGACCATGCCGACGACATCCGCGCCGAACCGCGCCTTGAGCATCGCAGCGCGCGCTTCCGCTGCCGCCTCGTCGCCATCCTCGCTTTGCTCGACCAGCGGGCACACCCAATAGGCCTGACGCCCCGCCGCAATATGGCGGCCGAGTGCGGAGACGATATCCTCCAGCCGATCATCACCGATCACCCGCGTGTCGATGCTCTGGCGGCCCGGCGGCATCTCATCGAGCCTTGAGACGTCCATATCGCCATATTGCGCCAGACAGAGCGTGCGGGGGATCGGGGTTGCCGTCATCACCAGCAGATGCGGCGTGCGCTCGGCCTTGGCGGTCAGCATCAACCGCTGCGACACGCCGAAGCGATGCTGCTCATCGATAACCGCGAGGCCGAGATTGCGATAGGTCACGGCCTCCTGAAAGATCGCATGGGTGCCCACGAGGATATGGATGCTGCCATCCGCCAGCCCCATCAGTGTCGACTCACGCGCCTTGCCCTTGTCTCGCCCGGTGAGGATCGCGACGTTCACCGGCAGGCCGGCCAGCATTGTCTGGAGGCTGGCATAATGCTGGCGGGCGAGAATTTCCGTCGGCGCCAGAAAGGTCGCCTGCGCGCCGGCTTCCACCGCATTGAGCAGCGCCATCAGCGCCACCAGCGTCTTGCCCGAACCGACATCGCCCTGCAGCAGCCGGAGCATCGGCACAGCCTGCGCCATGTCGCCCTCGATCTCGGCCGACGCGCGGCGCTGGGCGCCGGTGGGCGCGAACGGCAGGCGCAAGGCGTTGCGCAGATGCCCGTCCCCGGCCAGCGGAAGCCCGCGCCGGCGGCGGGTCGAGGCGCGCAGCAGCATCAGCGCAAGCTGGCTGGCGAACACCTCGTCATAGGCCAGGCGCTCGCGCGCGGCCTTTGCGCCCGGCGTTTCGTGCGTGGCCTTGAGCGCCTCCTGCCAGCTCGGCCAGCCCTTGTGGGCGCGCAGCCCCGGCTCGATCCACTCATCCAGAGCCGGGCCGCGCTCGACCGATTGCGCGACAAGATCGCGCAGTCGGCCATTGGTGATGCCCTCCGAAAGACCGTAGACGGGCTCGCAATCGGCAATCTGACCCGCCTCTTCCACCGGCACCACATGGTCGGGATGGACGATCTGCAACTCCTCCCCGAACTGATCGAGCCGACCGGAGACAAAGCGCGGTTCACCGAGCGGGAAGAGCTTGCGCGGCCATCCGCTGTTCTTGCCGAAATAGACGATGCTCACCGGGTCGCCGGCCATATCCACGGCGCGGATGCGGAACGGCGCCCGTGCCGTGCCCGAGGCGCGATACTCCTGCGCCGTCAGCACCAGCGCGACCATCCGCCCCGTCTCGGCTTCCGCGAGCCGCCGGACGCGCTGCCGCTCGATCCAGCTCACCGGCAAATGGAAGGCAAGGTCGACCACGCGCGTAAGGCCCAGGCGCTCCAGCGGCTTGGCCGAAGCGCTCCCCACGCCCTTGAGCGCCGTGCTTTCCGTGAACAGCGGATTGAGAATATCGGGCCGCATCGCTATCTGCCCTAGTCGAAGCTGGAGGGCCGGAAAAGTGCCCGCCGGCCAATCATGATAAATCGCGCACCCGAGCGCCGCGCGAAAAGGACCGGACATGATCGACGAGACCCGCCTGCGCCGCCTCAAATTCCGCGCCTGGCACCGGGGCACGAAGGAAGCGGATCTGATGATCGGCGGCTTCTTCGATGCCCACGCCGCCAGCTTCACGCAGGAACAAGCCGATCTGTTCGAGGCGCTGCTCGAGGAAGAGGATGTCGACATCATGGCCTGGGCCATCGGCACTCTTCCCTGCCCCGCGCATTACGAAGGCGCGATGATGGAAGCGATGCGCAGGCTTGATTATGTCCCGATTGCGAAGTGATCCCTCCCCTCTCTTGACCCTCCCAACCTCCGTTCGGTTCGAGCGTAGTCGAGAACCAGCGGGCCAACGCCAATCCCAAAGCGCTACCCGTGTCTCGACTTCAGCCTCTGGCTGAAGTTTATCCTGAGCGCCCGCCCTGCGGGCAGTCGAAGGGCTCGACACGAACGGAAGGCAGAGTCGAACACACTAATGACCGACATATCCCGCATCCTCTCGGCCAAGGCGCCGCTCACCCTGTCCGGCGTGCCTGCAGGGTTCCTGCCGGTTCTGCTGGCGGACCTCGCCCGCGCGGCGAAGGAGCGCGCCTGCTTCATCGCCGCCGACGGCCAGATGGCGGACGCGATAGCGCAGACCGTGCATTATTTCGCGCCAGAGCTGGAGGTGGTGAGCATCCCGGCCTGGGATTGCCTGCCTTACGACCGCGCTTCCCCTTCGCTGCGCGCCGCGTCCGAGCGGCTGGCGGGCCTGCACGCCCTGCAGGGCAAGCCCAAGGGTCCGCAGCTGGTCATCACCACCGTCAACGCGGTCACGCAGAAGACACTGACACCCTTCCGCATCCGCCAGATGGTCGCGCGCCTGGCTCCGAACGAGCGGATTGCCATCGACCGGTTGGTCAGCCTGCTCCAGTCTAACGGCTATGTCCGCACCGATACGGTGCATGATGCCGGCGAATATGCCGTGCGCGGCGGCATCGTCGACCTCTATCCCTCGGGCGAACCCGGCCCGCTGCGGCTCGATTTCTTCGGCGACGAGATCGAGACGCTGCGCCGGTTCGATCCCGCGACGCAGCGCACCACCGGTGCGGTCGATGGCTTCATGCTCCTGCCCGCCTCCGAAGCGCTGCTCGATGAGGAGAGCATCAAGCGCTTCCGCAGTCGCTATCGCGAGATGTTTGGCGCGACCGCCACGGGTGACCCGCTGTATCAGGCGGTGAGCGATGGCCGACGTCTGGCCGGCATGGAGCATTGGCTGCCGCTGTTCGAGGACCGGCTCGTCCCGCTCGCCGAACATCTGCCGGAGGGCACGCTGTGGATTCGCGAGGTCGGCACTGCTGGCGCGGCCGAGGCCCGCTTCGAGGCGATCCGTGACTATCACGCCAACCGCACGACCGCCGCAGCCGCCTCGCCGGGCAGCTATCGCCCGCTGGCGCCGGATCAGCTCTATCTGACTGCCGATCAATGGGCGCAAAGTATCGAGGCGCTGCCGATCCACCTCACCTCCAGCTTCCACGAGCCCGAGAGCGCCCATGTGCTCGATTTCGGCGTGGACAGCGCCCGCGACTTCGCGCCGGAGCGGGCGCAGGGCGGCAATGTCTATGAGGCAGTGGCCAAGCATCTGGAACAAAGCCAGCGCAAGGGCCGCAAACGCATCATCGCCAGCTATTCCATCGGCGCGCGCGAGCGGCTGAAGGGCTTGCTGGAAGATCATAAAGTGCGCGGCGTCATGCTGGTGGATAGCTGGCAAGAGGCGCTTGGCGCGCCCGCAGGCCGCGTCGCGCTGGCCGTGCTGCCGCTCGATCACGGCTTTGCCAATGCCGAATTGGAAGTGCTGACCGAGCAGGACATGCTCGGCGATCGTCTGGTGCGGCGTCAGAAGCGGCGCAAGAGCGCGGATGCCTTCCTGGCGGAACTCGCCACGCTCACCCCCGGCGATCTTGTCGTCCATGTCGATCATGGCATCGGGCGCTATGAAGGCCTGACCTCGATCCCGGTCGGCAAGTCGCCGCATGATTGCGTCGCGCTGGCTTATGCCGGCGGCGACAAGCTCTACGTGCCGGTCGAGAATCTCGACGTGCTCTCCCGCTACGGTTCGGGCGAGGATGCGGTCGCGCTGGACAAGCTGGGCGGCGAGGCCTGGCAACGCCGCAAGGCGCGGATGAAGGAGCGCATCCGGGAGATCGCCGGAGAGCTGCTTGCCACTGCTGCCCAGCGCGCTTTGCGCGCTGCCCCTGCCTATGAGGCGGAAAGCGCCGGCTATCCCGCCTTCGTCGACCGCTTCCCCTATGAGGAAACCGAGGATCAGGATCGCGCAATCAGCGATGTGCTGGACGATCTGGCCGCCGGCAAGCCGATGGACCGGCTGGTCTGCGGCGACGTGGGCTTCGGCAAGACTGAGGTCGCGCTGCGCGCCGCGTTCGTCGCCGCGATGGCCGGCGCGCAGGTCGCGTTGATCTGCCCGACCACCCTGCTTGCGCGCCAGCATCACCTCAATTTCGAGGAGCGGTTCCGCGGCTTCCCGCTCAAGGTCGGGCGCCTCTCCCGCCTTGTCGGCACCACCGAGACCAAGGCGACCAAGGACGGCCTGGCCGACGGCACCATCGACATCGTCATCGGCACCCATGCCCTGCTGACCAAGGGGCTGGAGTTCAAGCGGCTCGGGCTGGTGATCGTGGATGAAGAGCAGCGCTTTGGCGTGGTCCACAAGGAGCGGCTCAAGCAGCTCAAGGCGGACGTCCACGTCCTCACCCTCACCGCCACACCGATACCCCGCACGCTACAAATGGCGATGAGCGGCCTGCGCGAACTGTCCGTCATCCAGACGCCGCCCGTGGATCGCCTCGCGGTGCGCACCTATGTCATGCCGTGGGACGATGTCGTGCTGCGCGAGGCGTTGCTGCGCGAGCATTATCGCGGCGGGCAGACCTATTTTGTCGTGCCGCGCATCTCGGACATGCCGGACATGGAGGATTTCCTCCGCGAGAAGGTGCCCGAAGTGCGCGCCATTTCCGCTCATGGTCAGATGTCGGCCAGCGAGGTGGAGGAGCGCATGTCCGCTTTCTACGAGCGCAAATATGACGTGCTGCTCTCGACGACCATCGTCGAATCCGGTCTCGATATCCCGAGCGCCAACACCATCATCATCCATCGCGCCGATCGCTTCGGCCTCGCCCAGCTCTACCAGTTGCGGGGCCGGGTCGGCCGCTCGAAGACGCGCGCCTATGCCTATATGACGACTCCGGCCGACCGGCTGACGACGGAGACGGCAGAAAAGCGACTGAAAGTCCTGTCCGATCTCGATACGCTGGGCGCAGGATTCCAGCTTGCGAGCCATGATCTCGACATTCGCGGCGCCGGCAATCTCGTCGGTGACGAGCAGAGCGGCCACATCAAGGAAGTCGGCTTCGAGCTTTACCAGTCGATGCTGGAAGAGGCGATCATGGAAGCCAAGGCCGGCGGTGCCGCACTCGCCCCGGCACCGGACAAGTCCTCGCCGCAGATCAATGTCGAGGCGCCGATCATGATCCCGGAGGATTATGTGCCGGATCTCGACCTGCGCATGGGCCTCTATCGCCGCATCAACGAGCTGGAGGACAAGGGCGCAATCGAGGCCTTCGCCGCCGAGCTGATCGACCGCTTCGGCCCGCTGCCGGACCCGACCCAGAATCTACTGACCCTGATCGACGTGAAGCTCAATTGCCGCAAGGCGGGCATCGCCAAGATCGACATCGGCCCGCGCGGCGCGCTGGTGAGCTTCCAGAACGACCAGTGCCGCAATCTTCCCGGCCTGATCGGCTACGTCCAGAAACTCGGCGCCATCGCCAAGCTGCGGCCCGACAGCAAGCTGGTCATCCAGCGCGCCTGGGGCGACCCGAAGGCACGGTTGAATGGGGCGCTGAAGCTGAGCCAGGGGCTGGCGAAGAGTATTGGTTGAGGGGTGGATTACCGCGACGGCGCGCGATGTGGAGCATGTGTTGGGGCGGCGCTGGAGGGACGAAGCAGAGAATCCGGATTGTGAGCTTTCCTCGACACTGAGGAGCCATCATGGCTGCTGTCGATAAAAGCTCCCCGCCTGCGAACAAGCTATGGAAACCGGCCTTCTTCAACCGTTCCCGTTCGTGCTGAGTAGGGTCTGAGGAGCGCCGCAGGCGCGTATCGAAGAGCCGTATCGAAGCATCCCAGTGCACGGGCCGGTCCTTCGATACGCCGCTTCGACAAGCTCAGCAGCGACTCAGGACGAACGGAGGGAATTCCGACAATGGCGTCGCGCCTGATCAGTCCGTGTTCAACACCAACGTCGGACCACAGCCGTAGCCGCTTTGAAGCGGTGACGAAGGATCGGTGAACGACATGTTCTAGCGTGGGAAGCGGCCGCTCAAGCCGGAGCGCGTTTGTCGAAGAATGAACAAGGCTCAGGGATTTTGATAAGTGGGCTGAAATCAACCTTCCAAAGATCAAGTTCGTACAGATCCCCGTCTTGGTCCAGAATCAACCCAACCCTAACTTGCATCCCATCTTCGTCGTAAAAGGCGCAAGAGCCAGCCTCGCCTCCATATGTGCGTTCGAGCTTTTGCGATACAAATGACAGGCCTCCCATCCCGCCATCATCCATCTCCTCAACGAGAAGCTCAGGCGGTAGGGCGTTACTGCACTCGTTCACCTCCCAAAGGTAGGCAACCAACGCCCGCTCTTCAGGCTTAAGAGGGCGAGGTGCAGAGTGCATTTAACGTCAAATAAGGGATTCAATATTGACTGCAATGACATGGTATCTGGACAGGCAGGTTTTAAGATTGCCGATGATAGCTGACGTTCTTGCCACCAACCCACTTCACGGCCGCCCCTGGAAGCGTCCCGCCCGAACCGTCCTACTCAATCCATAGCCCATGCGCCCGGTGCCAGTCTTCCAGCCCCTCGTCTGGATAGCCGTCGAAGCACTGGTCATCCGACCCGATCTGCGGCTCGACCCAATTCGCCTTTGATCCGAGCATCATGTGCACCAGCGACGGCGGCTTGGGCAAATCGCCGTCGATCGCGGAAGCGAAAGGGTGGAGCAGGTCGGGATACTCTGGGCTGAACACCCAGAGCGCGCTCGCGCAGGACGGGCAGAAGTGCCGCTCGCCGGTGCTGACGCGGCATCCGCCCTCGCCCCCACCGCCGCCATCGTCCAGCGTTGCGTGATAGACGGCGGTCTCGCCTTTCACCTTGAGCGTGCGCTTGTCGGCGTGGAGATTGATGGCATAGCCGCCACCGCTGGCGGTCTTGCGGCAGATCGAGCAATAACAGCGCAGGAATGGCACCGGCGCGCGGCTGTTGACGGAAAAACGCACGGCGCCGCATCGACAGGAACCTTCGAGCTTGAGGGGCATGGCACGGTCCTCTTGTGGTGATCGTCTCTCGAGCTGAACCGCTCTTATCTCCGCCGGTTCCCTCAGCGCCCATTGCGCGCTTCCCCTTGCGGCCACTTAATCCTTGATCTGCGCGCGCATCCTCCGCATGGCGAGCGCGCCCGGTGCCCGGCCCATGTCCGGTGGCCGCGTGCCCTGGCAGGAGATGTCCGCCCGTGATCGTTCGCAACCGCCTTGGCTTGCTCGAAGTGCTGTTCGCCTATCGCGGCACGATCATGCCGCATATCCAGCATCGGCTGGCAGGCATCGCCGTGGCCAGCGTGGCGGCCATTCTGGCAGCGCGCGCCTGGCCAGGGCTATTCGCGCAGATCAGCGGCATTCCATTCGCCCTGATCGGCCTGTCGCTCTCCATCTTCATGAGTTTCCGCAACAGTGCCTGTTATGATCGCTGGTGGGAGGGCCGCAAGCAATGGGGCGCGCTGATCATCGCGAGCCGCTCCTTCGCGCGGCTCACCTCCTCGCTGCCTGAGGAGGAACGCACCCCGCTGCTCCGCGGCATCTGCGGCTTCACCAACGGTCTTGCTGCCCGCCTGCGTCAGCACGATGAGGCTGCCGCGATCGGCCGGTGGGTGAACGATGGACCATGGCGCACCTCCCCGAACCCGACCGACACCGTACTTTACGAGATGGGTGCGCGCTGCTTGCGCCTCTCCGCAGATGAAAAGATCAACCCCATCCACCACTCACTCATCGAGGCGCAGCTCCAGGCGCTCAGCGATGTGCAGGCGGCCTGCGAGCGGATCGCCAGCACGCCGGTGCCGTTCACCTATTCGCTCATTCTCCACCGCACGACCTACGTCTTCTGCCTGTTGCTGCCCTTCGCATTGGCTGGCTCGCTGGGCTGGTGGGCCCTCATTCCGGTGCTGGTGGCGAGCTATACCTTCTTCGGGCTGGACGCCTTGGGCGATCAGCTGGAAGACCCGTTCGGCTATGATCCCAACGATTTGCCGCTCGATGCGATGACGCGGACGGTGGAACGCGAAATGCTCGCCCGCCTCGGCGCGACCGACCTCCCCGCACCCATCGCGCCCGATCAGCACATCCTGACCTGATTGCTTGCTAGCGCGAGGCTGGAGCGCACCGAAACCTGAGATATTTGGCCGATCCGTGTTGACGTGGCTCGATTCGTTTCCTAAACGTTCTCCGTCCGTTCCATATTGGGGAACCACTCATGTTGACCGCCAAGCAACAGCAACTGCTCAGCTACATCAAGCAGCATCTCGATCAGGGTGGCGTCTCGCCCAGTTTCGAGGAGATGAAAGAGGCGCTGGACCTCAAATCGAAGTCCGGCATCCATCGGCTGATCAGCGCGCTGGAAGAACGCGGCTTCATCCGCAGGCTGCCCAATCGCGCGCGGGCGCTCGAAATCCTCAAACTGCCGGATGGTATGCCCGTGGCAGAGCGGACGGAAGAGCCGGCGGCGGCCACCAACGTGACCCCGCTGCACAAGGCGCCCACCGCGCCGGCGCGGACGATCCCCATCGCCGCCAATGACGTGATCGAAATTCCGCTGCATGGGCGCATCGCTGCCGGTCTTCCCATCGAGGCGATGGAGAGCGACACCATGTTGCCGGTCCCGGCCGCGTTGCTGGGTGCCGGCGATCATTACGCGCTGGAAGTCTCCGGTGACTCGATGATCGAAGCGGGGATTTTCGACGGTGACTTCGCGCTGATCCAGCGGACCGAGACGGCGCGGGATGGCCAGATCGTCGTGGCCCTCATCGACGAGAATGAAGCGACGCTCAAATATTTCCATCATGAGGGCCGCAAGGTGCGGCTCGATCCTGCCAATCGCGACCATGAGCCGCAAACCTATGAGGCGCGGCAGGTGCGCATTCAGGGCCGGCTCGCGGGGCTATTGCGGCGTTATAACTGAGGCGGGCTATATGGGACGCCGGCTCTAGCGCGAGCCGGTACCCACGATCCAGGGATGGCGGCTGCGCGGATCGTGGCCCGCCACGATCTCTCGACTGTCGAGCAGGATCAGTGCGCCGCCCATAGCGCTCAGCGCTGGCCGATCCAGCTTTGCCCAGCGCGGCACACATCCGGGTGGGAGGCGCCGGTCCGCGATCACCAGATCAGCCTGTGCGCAGGCGGCCACCAGCTCGGGATAGGGAACAAGCAGGCGCGAGCGACTGATCAGCAGGTGAACCGGCGGCTGGTCAGCACGGCCCGGCAATGTCATCGCGCACATGTCCCGCGTGCATCGCGTGTCCGGCGCCTGCGCGAGGGACGCAAACTCACCGTCATAGGCGCTCGCTTCAGCCAGAGTCGTGCGAACATAGTCCCCGCTTCGGTCCCGCAGCAGTGCCATGCGCCCATCGCGCAGGCGCACCGCCACATGATGGCCGTCGGCGGTGACGAGCACGTCGGCGGACGGTGCCAGAAATGTCAGGAAAAAGCCTAGCGCCGTCAGAGGCAGGCCCCACCAACGCAGCGCCGTGTGCCAGAGCATCAGCCACAAGAGGCCGATCATGGCGAGCGCAAAGGCCAGTCCGCTGGAGACGGGCAGCGATAGCGTCGCAAAGGGCTGACTGGCGACAGTATGCGCAATCCACAGCAGGAACTTGAGCGCCACACCGACCACCCACCAGACCGGCGCCCCCAGCCCCACAGCGTCGAGCACCAGCGCGAGCACCTCAGCCGGCATCACCACGAAACTTGTGAGCGGAATGGCGATCATATTGGCCGCCGCGCCAAGCAGGCCCGAGCGATGAAAATGGGCAAAGGCAATCGGCGTCAGCACCAGCTCGACCAGCAGCCCGGTCGCCAGCAAGGCGCCGAGGCTGCGGGTCCAGCGCTTTATCCGCCCCTCATCGCGTCGCTCGAACAGCCGCCGTGCGGGGGGATATTCGTAAAGCGCCACGATTGCGGTCACGGCCATGAAGCTCATCTGGAAGCTGGGGCCGATGACAGCCTCGGGCCAAAAGATCATCACGATCAGCGCGCCGGTCGCGATCAAGCGCAGCCCGATTGCCTCGCGGCCCAGAGCCATGCCCGCGATCACCAGCAGAGCGGCAATGCAGGAGCGGATCGTCGGCACCTGCGCCCCGGTGAACACAGTGTATCCGATGCCCGCCGCGCCGCCCACGCAGGCGGCGATCATCAGCACCGGCCAGCGCAGCGCGAGGGCCGGCGACAGCGCAAGCAGACTGACCATGATGAGAATCACGCCGCCGATCAGCGCGGAGACGTGCAAGCCACTGATCGAGAGCAGATGGGCAAGCCCGCTGCGCCGCATCGCGTCCGCATCCGCCTCGCTGATCCAGTTCTGATTGCCCGTGGCGAGCGTGATCGCGATCGTCCCTTCCGGTCCCGGCAACCGCGCGGCGATGTGGTGGGCGAGAGTCGCGCGCGCATCCCCGCCAGGGGGTGCCGCATCGAGGCGCTGCACTTTGTCGAGCGCCCGCCCGGTAGCGCCGAGACCGGAGAAATAGGCCGTCCGCGCAAAATCATAAGCGCCCGGCAGGGCAGCCGGTGCAGGCGGCATCAGCCGCGCGCGTAGGGCAATGCGGTCGCCAGCGGCAATCTCTTCGCCCATCTGAACGGGCGCCGCGTTGATGCGGACCCGCGCCGGCAGATCGGGACGGGACAGCGGCGCGACCTCCAGCCGCACCAGCCCTCGCGCAGCCAAAGGCGTCGCCGTGAGGACGCGGGCCTCCATCTCCACCACGGCAGCACGCGCGAGCGGCGGCTGCGCGACGAGCAGGGCCTTGGCCCAGATCAGCAGACAGCCCGCCGCCAGCAGCACCGCGCCAACGGCGAGCGCAGCGGGCAAGCGTCCTCCGCGCCCCACGGCGCCAAAGGCGGCGGCGACGCCCAGCCAGAAGGCGATCCACGCCATCCACTGCGGTGGCGCAGGCAAGGTGAACCAGGCGATGATCCCGGCGCCCAGCAGGATCGGCACCCACAGCGGTAGCTGCGCCCGCTCGGCCTCCAGCACCGATTCCGTCCACGCATGAAGCCGTCCCAACCAGACACTGCTGCGGCGCAACAACGGTATTTGTCGAGCCGGAAAAGGCGTGCTAGGGGCATTCTCGTTCACTAGGAAACCCACCCGCGACATAAGGGAAAAGCAGGCATAGCGTGGCAGAAGGACGGAAACAAACAGGCACGGTCGTCACCCGCTTTGCCCCCTCGCCTACGGGATATCTCCACATTGGCGGCGCACGCACGGCGCTGTTCAACTATCTTTTCGCCCGTCACCACGGCGGCAAGTTCCTACTGCGCGTCGAGGATACCGACCGCGCCCGCTCGACCGAATCCGCGATCGAGGCGATCTTCGACGGCTTGAGCTGGCTGGGCCTTGCAGGCGATGACGAACCGGTCTTCCAGTTCGCGCGTGCGGCACGCCATGCCGAGGTCGCCAACGCCCTGCTCGACGCCGGCCATGCCTATAAATGCTTCGCGACTCCCGAAGAGCTGGCAGCCCTACGCGAGCAGCAACGCGCCGCGCGTCAGCCGATGCGCTACGACGGGCGCTGGCGCGACCGCGATCCCTCCGAAGGCGGCGATGCCCCCTATGTCATTCGCCTGAAGGCGGCCCGCGAGGGCGAAACCGTCATCGAAGATGCCGTGCAGGGCCGTGTGGTCGTGCAGAATGCCGAGCTGGACGACATGATCCTGCTCCGCTCGGACGGCACGCCCACCTATATGCTGGCCGTCGTCGTGGACGATCATGACATGGGCGTCACTCATGTGATCCGTGGCGATGACCATCTCAACAACGCCTTCCGCCAGCTCGGCATCATCCGCGCGATGGGCTGGCCCGAGCCGGTCTATGCGCACATCCCGCTGATTCACGGGCAGGATGGCGCCAAGCTCTCCAAGCGGCATGGCGCCATGGGCGTCGATGCCTATCGTGACGAGCTGGGCATGCTGCCCGAGGCGGTGAACAACTATCTGCTGCGACTCGGCTGGGGCCATGGCGATGATGAGATCATCAGCCGCGAGCAGGCCGTCGAATGGTTCGATCTGCCGGGCGTGGGTCGCTCGCCGTCGCGATTCGACCTCAAGAAGCTCGAAAATCTGAACGGCCACTACATTCGCGAGGCCGATGATGGTCGCCTCGCTCTGCTCGTCGCCGAGCGGATGGATCCGCTGGACGACGATGCCGCGGCCCAGGCCCGGCTGCACCAGCTTGCGGCGATCATGCCCGCGCTCAAGCCCCGCGCCAAGACGCTGCTGGAGCTGACCGACGGCGCCGCGTTCCTGTTTGCCAAACGGCCGCTCGCGGTCGAAGAGGCTGCCGCCAAGCTGCTCGACGAGAATGCCCGAGCTCTGCTCGGCACGGTGGTCGAGCGGCTGCGGGCGCTGCCCGACTGGTCACTTGAGTCGCTTGAGGCGGCCATCCGCGCGATCGCGGAAGAGGCTGGCCTTGGCCTTGGAAAGATTGCACAGCCACTGCGCGTTGCTTTAACGGGACGGACGACGTCGCCCGGTATCTTCGACGTGCTACTCCATCTTGGTCGGGACGAAACCTTGGGCCGCCTGCAGGATCAGGCCGGACTCCTCCAGGCTTCCGGGTCCGGGCCGCAAATTTGAGCAATAAGGGGTGAAGGAATGAGCGACAGCACAGTCAAAATGACCGTCGAGGGCAAGGATCTCGAATGTAAGGTCGTCGAAGGTTCCGTCGGCCCCAAGGTCATCGACATTCGCAAGCTCTATGCCCAGACGGGCATGTTCACATATGATCCCGGCTTCACCTCGACAGCGAGCTGCGACTCGGCACTGACCTATATCGATGGTGATGAGGGCGTGCTCCTTCACCGCGGCTATCCCATCGATCAGCTCGCGGAGCAGTCGAGCTTCATGGAAGTAGCCTATCTGCTGCTGCGCGGCTCGCTCCCCTCGAAGGACGAGTTCGAGCTGTTCGAGCGGACGATCACGCGCCACACGATGGTGCACGAGCAGCTCTCCACCTTCTTCCGCGGCTTCCGTCGCGATGCCCACCCCATGGCGATCATGTGCGGCGTGGTCGGCGCGCTGTCCGCCTTCTACCACGACTCCACGGACATCACCGATCCGCACCAGCGGATGATCGCGAGCCATCGCCTGATCGCCAAGATGCCGACGCTCGCGGCCATGGCCTACAAATATTCGGTCGGTCAGCCTTTCGTCTATCCGAGCAATGACCTGAGCTACACCGGCAACTTCCTGCGCATGACCTTCTCAGTGCCCGCCGAGGAGTATGTGGTCGATCCCGTCGTCGAAGCGGCGATGGACAAGATCTTCATCCTGCATGCCGACCACGAGCAGAACGCCTCCACCTCGACCGTGCGCCTCGCCGGTTCCTCGGGCGCCAATCCGTTTGCGTGCATCGCAGCGGGCATCGCCTGCCTGTGGGGTCCGGCGCATGGCGGCGCCAACGAAGCGGCGCTCAACATGCTCCGCGAGATCGGCACCGTAGATCGCATCCCGTCCTACATCGCCCGCGCCAAGAACAAGGACGATCCGTTCCGCCTGATGGGCTTCGGCCACCGGGTGTACAAGAACTACGATCCGCGCGCGAAAGTGATGCAGGCGACCGCCAAGGAAGTGCTGGACAAGCTGGGCGTCAGCGACCCCATCTTCGACGTCGCCCGCGAGCTGGAGCAGATCGCACTGCACGACGAATATTTCATCGAGAAGAAGCTCTACCCGAATGTGGACTTCTACTCGGGCGTGATCCTGTCGGCGATCGGCTTCCCGACGGACATGTTCACGGTGCTCTTCGCCCTTGCCCGCACCGTCGGCTGGGTCGCGCAGTGGAACGAGATGATCTCGGACCCAGAGCAGAAGATCGGCCGTCCGCGTCAGCTCTACACCGGCCCGACGCAGCGCGATTATGTCCCGATGGACAAGCGCTGAGCCTCAGCTGGCTTATTCATGGATTAGAAAAAGGGGCGCCCGAAGCGCCCCTTTTTCTTGCCGGTCAATTTCGAAAACCAAGCCGCGCCGCAATGGGCGCGGAAGCTCAGGCGGCTTTGCGGGTCTTGGCAAGCTTCTTGAGCAGCATGTCCCGCTTCAGGCGAGACAGATGGTCGATGAACAGAATGCCTTCGAGATGGTCCATCTCGTGCTGCAGGCAGGTCGCGAGCAGCCCTTCCAGCTCTTCCTCATGAATCCGCCCCTGCCGATCCATCCAGCTGGCGCGGATGCGCGCTGGCCGCTCGACCTCGGCATATTGGTCCGGCACGGAGAGGCAGCCCTCGTTGTAGACCGAGCTTTCCGGGGAGCCATCAAGGATCTCCGGATTGATGAATACCAGCGGATTCTTGACCGGCGGGGCACCTTCCTCCTCGGACTCGGGCTCCTGCAGATCGATCACCAGCACCCGCTTGGGCACGCCGACCTGAATGGCCGCCAGCCCAATGCCCGGCGCATCGTACATGGTGTCGAACATGTCATCGATCAGCGTCTGCAAATCATCGTCGATCGCCTCGACGGGCGTCGAAATCGTCCGCAGAATCGGGTCCGGGGTCTCAAGGATCGGTCTAATGGCCATGCTGTCCAGATATGAAAGCCAAGGCGCGAGATCAAGCCGTTGTTAACGCTTTGTTCCGATCAGGCTGATCGAACGCGGCAGGATCTGCCCGCGTATCCGCCCCTCAACCAATCGGCCGCCGCGCCCGCAGCGCCTGCGCCAGCGTGCCCTCATCAAGATAATCGAGTTCGCCCCCGACGGGCACGCCATGAGCCAGTTGTGTCAGCCGCACCGGATAGGCCTCCAGCCGCTCCGCGATGTAATGGGCCGTCGTCTGCCCCTCCAGCGTGGCGTTCATCGCCAGCACGACTTCATCGATGCCGCCATCGGCGACGCGTTGGACAAGGCTGGCGATCGAAAGGTCTTCGGGCCGCACGCCATCCAGCGCGGAGAGCCGCCCGCCCAGCACATGGAACCGTCCCGGGAACAGGCGCGACTTTTCCAGCGCCCAGAGATCCGCCACATCCTCCACCACGCACAAAGCGCGGGCATCGCGGCGGGGATCGGCGCAAATGGCGCAGGGATCGATGGTATCGACATTGCCGCAGACCGAACAATGAACCATCCGCTCGCTCACGCTTTCCAGCGCGCGCAGCAGCGGCACCATCGCCGCATCGCGCCGCTGCAGCAGATGCAGCACCGCCCGCCGCGCCGAACGGGGGCCAAGGCCGGGCAGCCGGGCAAGCGCCTGCGTGAGCGCGTCGATCTCTGGCGAGGACATGACCGCCAAATAAGGGCTTGCGCTGCGATGATACAAGCGTTTCAGAGGGCCGCATGAAAGAGCCTTTGCGGATCGTCTTCATGGGAACGCCGGATTTCGCGGTGCCGACGCTCGATGCGTTGATTGATGCCGGTCATTCCGTGGTGGCGGTGTATACGCAGCCACCACGTCCGGCAGGTCGCGGCAAGGCGCCTCGCCCGAGCCCGGTGCAAGCCAGAGCGGAGGCGCTAGGCCTGCCGGTGCGGACGCCCCTTTCCCTGAATGACGCGGCCGAACAGGAGGTCTTCGACGCTTTCGAGGCGGACGTCGCCGTGGTCGCCGCCTACGGGCTGATCCTGCCGATCCCGGTCCTCCACGCCCCGCGCCTCGGCAGCCTCAACGTCCACGCCTCCCTGCTCCCCAGCTGGCGCGGCGCGGCACCGATCCAGCGTGCCATCCTCGCCGGCGACGAGCGTACCGGCGTCACCATCATGGCGATGGCCAAGGGTCTCGACACCGGGCCGATGCTGGCAAAGGTCAGCACGCCCGTGGACGGCAAGACCGCCGGCGCGCTGACCGAGGAGCTGGCGCATGCCGGCGCCGCGTTGATGGTCAAGGTCCTCGATCAGATCGGGGCCTATCCGCCGATCGTCCAACCCGAGGATGGGGTGACCTATGCGGCCAAGATCGACAAGGCGGAGAGCCACCTCGATTTCACTGCCGGGCCGGTCGCGGCCGAACGGCAGGTTCGCGCCTTCAATCCCGCGCCGGGCGCATGGTTCGCGCACAAGGGCGAGCGCTACAAGGTTCTGGCTGCCTCAGTCGATTCTCAGCCCGGCCCCGCGGGAACCGTGCTCGACGCGGGTCTGCTGATCGGGTGCGGCGAGCAGGGCTCGCTGCGCCCCACCCTCATCCAGCGCGCCGGCAAGGGCGCCATGGCAACCGCCGATCTGCTGCGTGGCACTGCCATTCCGGCCGGCACGCTTTTGGAATGACCCGCTTCGCTTTCACGGTCGAATATGACGGGCGACCCTATATGGGCTGGCAGCGCCAGGCCCATGGCCCGAGCGTGCAGCAATGCATCGAGGAGGCGCTGGGCCGCATCGCCGGCGGCGCGCCGATCGTCCATTGCGCCGGGCGCACCGACGCAGGCGTTCATGCCCTCGGCATGCGGGCGCATGTCGATCTGGACAAGGCGATCACGCCTTTTCGCCTGATGGAAGCGCTCAATGCCCATCTACGGCCCGAGCCGATCGCCATTCTGACCTGCGAAATCGTGCCGGAGGATTGGCACGCGCGCTTCTCCTGCGTCGCGCGCGCCTATGAGTATCGCATCCTTAACCGCCGCGCGCCGCTCACCTTCGAGAGCGGCCTTGTCTGGCGTGTGCCGCAAGTGCTGGATGCCGAGCGGATGCACGAGGCCGCGCAGGCACTGGTCGGCCGGCATGATTTCACCACCTTCCGCTCCGCGCAATGTCAGGCGGATAGCCCCCATCGCACCCTCGCCCGGCTTGATGTCGTGCGCGTCGGCGAGCGCATCACCGTTCACGCCAAGGCCCGCAGCTTCCTTCATCATCAGGTCCGCTCGATGGTGGGCTGCCTTGCCTTGGTCGGCACGGGCACATGGTCACCCGACGACCTCAAGGCGGCGCTGGACGCGCGCAATCGCGCCGCGCTGGGGCACAACGCCCCGCCGGACGGCCTTTATTTCATTGCGGCGGACTATCCCCTAACCGCCTGACAACACATTGTTAAAGCTCCCGGGCGCAGACTGGATGCTCAGATGGACATGCGAGCGGTGTCGCGAGGCAGGCTAAGACATGGAATTGGGGTATCTTCAGGCTGAACATATGGCGCTGCTCGAGCTGTGCCACCAAGTTACGAGCCCGGCGACGCAGCGATCCGGCGCAGAGGTTGGCGAACTGATCGCGCTGCGCAGCAAGTTGAACCGCATCTTGATCCGCCATCTGGCCAAGGAGGATAAGCACGTCTATCCGGCCCTGCGCGCAAGCGGCAACGGCAGGATCGCCACGCTCGCCTCGCAATATCACGCGGAGACCGGCCATCTGGGGGATCTATGGGCCGATCTGATGAAGGCCTGGCCGGACTGTCGGATTTTCCAGGAACCCGAAGCCTTTCGCGCCGCCCTCAGGCCCGCGCTGGAGGCTCTGGTCGACCGCATCCAGCGGGAAGAGCAGATGCTCTATCCGGCCTATCTGGAGTCGCAGGGCCTGAGTGGGATCGGGATTGCGCCCGATCAGGCATCAGCCGCCTGACGCGCATCAATCCTCTTCGACCAGCAACTCTGCGGCCGGGGCATGGCCCAAGAAGGCCGCCGGACTCGCACTCGCGCCATAAGCGCCGGCCATGAACAGCGCGACGAGATCGCCGACCGCGACAGGCGGGAGCATCACGGCATCGCCGAGCCGATCCAGTGGCGTGCAGAGGCACCCGACCACATGGACCGGCTCGCTCGCCGGCGGCTCATCGAAGCGGTTTGCCAGCGCTATCGGGTAATTGCGGCGGACCACGGTGCCGAAATTGCCGCTGGCCGCAAGCTGATGGTGCAGGCCGCCATCCACCACGACGAAAGTCTCGCCGCGGCTTTGCTTCACGTCGATCACGCGGCTGAGATAGATGCCGGCCTCCGCCACCAAGAAGCGTCCCAACTCGAGCGCGAACCGGCTCTCGCGCAGGATGGCGGGGCGGTCGGCCAGCAGACGGTTCAGCCCGTCGCCGATGACGGAGATGTCGAGCGGCAAGTCACCGGGGAAATAGGGCACCCCGAAGCCGCCGCCGAGATTGACCAGCGGCGGGCTTAGCCCCACCTCCTCCGACAAGCGCGCGACAAGCTCCATGGTGGCCGACTGGGCCGCAACGATGGCCTGCGCATCCAGCGACTGCGAGCCAGCAAAGACATGCCAGCCGCGCCATTCCGCTCCTGCGGCGATCAGGTGGCGGGTCAGTGCGGCCGCACGATCGGCATCCACGCCGAAGGGCCGCGCGCCGCCGCCCATCCGCATGCCCGAGCCTTTCAACTCGAAATCGGGATTGACGCGCACCGCGAGCCGGGGCCGGACATTGGCGCGTGCAGCCAGCGCGAGTGTGCGCTCAGCCTCGCCTTCCGACTCCAGGTTGATCGTCACGCCCGCCGCAAGGGCATCGACAAGCTCCCGGTCGGTCTTGCCCGGCCCCGCGAAGCTGATCCGGCTGCCGGCCATCCCGGCTACCCGCGCCATCTCCAGTTCTCCGGCGGAGGCAATGTCGAACCCGTCCACCAGCCCCGCCATGAGTGAGAGAAGCGGCGCGAAGGGATTGGCCTTCATCGCATAATGAAGGTCGACCCCGGCCGGCATGGCCGCCCGCAGAGCCGCCACGCGCTGGCGGAGCTTGCCGGCGTCATAGAGAAAGGCCGGCGTCTCCCCGACCTGATCGATCAGCGCGGCCACGCCCTGTCCGCCGACCAGCAGCATGCCGCCCTCACTCTCATAACCGGGCGGGATCGGCCCCATCGGCTTGGGCTTAAGGGGCGTCATGCGCCGCCCTCCCCGGCCAGCGCGGCGAGCGCCACGCGGTCGATCTTGCCATTGGGGTTACGCGGCATCTGCGACAAAATCCTGATCTCCGCCGGTTGCATGAAATTGGGCAGCGTCTGCCGCAACTGCGCGGACAGACGCTCGCCGAGCGCGTCGCGATCGGTCTCGCATAATGCCGCTTCCGCCCGCACGAACAGCACGATGGCTTGGCCAAGGCGCTCATCCGCGCGACCAAGCGCACATGCTTCGGCCACGCCCGCGACGGCCACCGCCGCCTCCTCGACCTCGCTGGGGCTGATGCGATTGCCGGCGCTCTTGATCATCGCGTCGTCCCGGCCGACGAAGCGCAGCAAGCCCTCGCCATCGCGCACCACGGTGTCGCCGGACCACACCGCCACGCCGCCATAAGCGGAGGCAGCCGGCGCCGGGCGGAAGCGCTCCGCCGTCCGTGCCGCATCGTGCCAATAGCCTTGCGCCACCAGCGGGCCACTGTGAACCAGTTCGCCGGGCTCATCATCGTCGGTCAAAGTGCCATCTGCCCGCACGACGAGCACTTCCGCGTCCGGTATCGCCTGCCCGATACTGTCAGGGTGGCGATCCAGAAGGTCGGGAGGGAGATAGGTGGAGCGAAACGCCTCGGTCAGCCCATACATGGCGAACACGTCCACACCGGGAAACGCCTCGCGCAGGCGGGCGATCAACGGACGGGTGAGCGCGCCGCCGCTGTTGGTGAGACGGCGCAAGGCATCGCGCGCCTCTGGTGGCCAGTCGATCTCGGTCAATTGCACCCAGAGCGGCGGGACGCCGGCCAGCGTCGTGATGGCGTGCCGAGCTGCGACTTTCGCGACCTCCCGCGGCAGCAGATAATCGAGCGGCACCACGCATCCGCCGGCCCACCATGTCGAGAGCAGTTGGTTCTGCCCATAGTCAAAGCTGAGCGGCAGGAGCGCGAGGGTACGGTCCGTCGCGTCGAGACCGAGGTAGCCGGCCACTGACCGCGCGCCAATCATCAGATTGGCGTGGCTGAGCATTACGCCCTTGGGCCTCCCGGTCGAACCCGATGTGTAGAGAATCTCGGCCAGATCGTCGGGGCGTCCCGTGCCGGGCGGCAACGTCTCGGCGTCCGCATCTTCAATCACTCCGAGCAGCGCGGCCTCTTCCACGCCTGCCACAGCCTCGGCCATATCGCCCGGCTCCAGCGTCCCCAGCCGCGCGGGCTGTGAGATCAGCATCGCCGCGCCACTATCCCGCACGATATGGGCAACCTGCGCACGCTTGAGCAGCGGATTGATCGGCACATAGACATGCCCGGCCCGCACCACGGCCAGGGGCAGCAGCGCTGCCAGAAGGCCCTTGGGCAGCCACGCCGCCACCCGACTGCCGGCGGGCGCGCCTGCCCCGTCGAGACGCGCGGCGAGCAGGTGCGCGAGCCGCCCCACCAACTGCTCCATCGTCGCATAATCGATCGCGCCGAACTTGCCCGCCAGAGCAATGGCAGTCGGCTCGCCCTGCTGCGTCAGATGGTCGAGGGGCGGTGGCATCCTCCGCCCATATCACGTTCTTTCAAGGCATGAATAGGCGCGCACGTGGCGAACGTGGATCGGCCGCAACAGTCGGGCAAGATCGGCCCGGCCCCGCATCGCCATGCTTTCCAAAATGATATCGACCCGCTAGGGGCCGGATGATGCAGACGAGCCAGGATCGAGAGGGCAATGGCGCCTCCAACAGCGCGGCCAGCGATGCGTTGCGCGCATCGCTCGTGGATGTGCTCGGGCTCTCCCCGCAGCGTGTCGATCTGTTCGACGCCGACACGGGTCTGTTCGGGTCGCTGCCGGAACTGGATTCCATGGCTGTCGCCACCTTGCTGACCGATCTTGAGGATCGGCTCGATATCGTCATCGATGATGATGATGTGGATATGGACAGCTTCGAGACATTCGGCAGTCTGGCCGCCATGCTGAGCCGCAAGCTGGACAGCCGCGCCGCCTGACAGGCGTACTCCTCCGTATCCGCTTTTCGCACGTAGCGCTGCACCGCGTCATCGGTTTGCATCAAATGCAATCGCTCCGCCGCTTTTTGCGTTTGTGAGCCATGGTGCAGCGCAGCACTATGACCACGGAAGAACATGGGATGCCGAGCAAGGCTCTTTTGCAACTGACAAAGGAGACTGTTCGTGAAAAATGCTTTTTTTGCCGCCGCACTGCTTTCGTTTGCCGTCGTCACACCCGGCCACGCGAAAGAGGCTGAGAAGACCTTCACGCATGAAGGCGTCAGCTACACCTACACCGTCACCGAACTCGGCGACAGCCGCCGGGTGATCGAGGGCCGCGCAACGCCCGGCTCGACCTTCCGTCTCACCGTCGCCAAGGGCCGCGTGATCGGCAGCGCCAACGGCATGCCGGTATCCTTCCGCGTGAAGGATGCGGTCCTGCTGAATGAGACGCCGCTGACCAAGGTTGCCTCGCGCTAATCGCGACACGTGACCCGTCTGGGCTCGCGCTCAGGCTCAGTACAAAGGAAAGCCGGGCAGACCTTCGCGGTCGCCCGGCTTTTCACATTCTAGTTCACCGTGATGCCGCGCTCAGGCCGGCACATGCTCGCGCTGAGATTCAAAGTCGGCTTCCGCGAGGAACCGCTCGGCATCTAGCGCCGCCATGCAGCCCATGCCGGCCGCCGTCACCGCCTGACGGTAGATCTTGTCCGTCACGTCGCCGGCCGCGAACACGCCCGGAATGCTGGTACGGCTCGTGCCTTTCTCGACGACCAGATAGCCTTCATCGAGCGGCAGCTTGCCCTCGAACAGCTCGGTTGCCGGCTTGTGCCCGATGGCGACGAACGCGCCGTCCGTCTCGATATGGCTCTTCTCGCCCGTCTCGGTATCGATCAGATCGACACCGACGAGACCTTCCGGATCGCCACCGCCGACAAACCGCTCGACGGCCTTGTTCCACACCACCTTGATGTTGGGATGGGCGAACAGGCGATCCTGCAGGATTTTTTCCGCGCGCAGACTGTCGCGGCGGTGGATCAGCGTCACATCATGGCTGTGATTGGTGAGGTACAGCGCTTCTTCGACTGCGGTGTTGCCGCCGCCGATCACCACCACCTTCTTGCCGCGATAGAAAAAGCCATCGCACGTGGCGCAGGCCGAGACGCCCTTGCCCTGCAGCAGATGCTCGCTCTCCAGCCCCAGCCACTTGGCCTGCGCGCCGGTCGCGATGACCAACGTGTCGCCATAATATTCGGTGCCGCCGTCGCCAGTCAGCTTGAACGGGCGCTTGCTGAGGTCGACGTCGACGATCTGGTCGTACATCATCTGCGTACCGACATGCTCGGCCTGCGCCTGCATCTCTTCCATCAGCCACGGGCCCTGAATGACCTCGCGGAAGCCGGGATAATTCTCGACATCGGTGGTGATGGTCAGCTGACCGCCCGGCTGCATCCCCTGCACGACAATCGGCGCCATGCCGGCGCGCGCGGCGTAGATGGCGGCCGAAAGACCGGCCGGCCCGGAACCGAGAATGATCATGCGCGAACTGTGCGTGGCGGTCATGGGTCGATGTCTTCCTTCGCGGACAGATAGGGTTGTTTATGCGCCAGCACGGGGTGGCGATTGTCATTCGCATTTAGGGTGTGCGACGCGGAACTCAATGCTTGGGCGACGAGGTTGGGCTTTTCCAACCTCCCCTCCTCTTTAGAGGAGGGGCCGGGGGTGGTGGCGATGCGCCAGCATCACACCCGCGGTGGATAACAGAAGCGTTGCTGCACCACCCCAACCCCTCCTCTGAAGAGGAGGGGCTAAAGTCTTCAGGATCCCGCGCCGATCATCGAGGGCAGCGAATCGAAGCCGGACTTCAGCACCTCGCCCCATTGCCGGGAAATGGTCGAGAATTCCGGGTCGTCCGCTTCGATCCTGCGACGGACGCTGAACTCATACTGATCGCGCGGGATGATGCTCAGGTCGAGCGGCATTCCGACCGACAGGTTGGAGCGCAGCGTCGAATCCATGGAGACGCATACCGCCTTGGCAGCATCCGACAGCGACGTGGTCGGCTTGATCATCCGGTCGAGGATCGGCTTGCCATATTTGTGCTCGCCGATCTGGAAGAAGGGCGTGTCCGCCGTCGCTTCGATGAAATTGCCTTGCGAGTAGACCAGGTACAGGCGGGGCTTGCCGCCCTTGCGCTGCCCGCACAGCAGGATGCTGGCACTCAGTGAGGGGCTGGTGCCGCTCATCCCCTCTCGCATTTCCTTCTGAACCGCTTTCATCGCCTCGCCGACCAGATGGGCGGCGCGGTGCATGGTGGCGCAGTTCAGCAGGGTCTCGACCTCGGGATTGTCGACCGCGTCCTTCATGGCGCGGGAAAGCTTGGTGCGCACTTCCTGCGTGACCGAAAGGCTTCCGGAACACAGCAGCGCAATCGCCCGCTCGCCGGGGCGCTCATAAGTGAAGGTCTTGCGGAACATGCCGATATTGTCGAGCCCGGCATTGGTCCGCGTGTCAGAGAGCATCACCAGGCCGGCCTCGACCCGCAATGCCACGCAATACGTCATTTTATGCCCCTTTTTCATGCCCGCATTGAGCCGCCCGCCCGACTCACTGTTGCGTCTGGGATTGTGCGGTATCCTCAGATGGCAGACTGGCAATCTGCACGTCGTGCGACAATGCGGTTTCGCCCCCTGCGATCATCACGCCCCGAATCGGCGCGGCATCTGCGGCATCAAGGCCACAGCACAGGCGCACATGCCCCTCCACCGGGCAGAGGCCCAGGGTAATATCGAACCCGATCCAGCCTAGCCCCTCTACCCAGGCTTCCGCCCAGGCATGGGGCTCATGGTCGCTATCCGGCCGCTCGTCGTCCCGCAGATAGCCGACCACATAGCGGGCCGGGATCAACAGGCTGCGGGCCGCCGCAATGAAGACATGCGCCTGATCCTGGCACACCCCCGATTTCTGGGCAAAGGCCTGCGCGGCCGTGGTTTCCATGCTCGTGCTGCCGGATCGATATTCGATCTCCTCGTGCACCAGGTCGGAGAGGGCGTGCAGGCTGGCGAGCACGCCCTCCTCCCGACGCGCGCGCTGGGCCAGATCGGCAATCGCCGCGTCGATCTCGGTCAGCGGCGTCGCGCGCAGGAACAGCTGCGGCCGCACTGCCCCATCGGCAGGCTTGAGCACACCGGCGCAATCGACTGTCCGCACTGTCCCTTCTGACAGGATCGTGACGCTGTCGACGCGACCGGGCGCGCGCCACACGGCCTCCGCATCGCCATAACCGTTGATGATCCAGCGTTCGATGGGCTGGCCGTTCACCGTAACCGTCCATTGCTCGACGGTTTGCGCATTGCTGGTCGCGGGCAACAGGCGCAGGCGCATGACCACGCCGCCAGCCTCCTCCTCATACCGATAGACAGTCTCGTGACGGATCGTGATCCGCATGGCCCGGTCGCCTCCCGCTCAGCCGAAATGATAGGCTTGTGCGATTTCGTGCCCAAGCATGTTGCACTGGACAATCTTGCTCTGGACGGTTTCGTGCAAGCCCCGGCGGAAAATATCTCCGCTATTGGCCTGCGCGAGCGTCTCCACCATCTCCTCGCTGCGCAGATTGGCCGGCGTGCGCTGGCCGTGCCAACTGGCCAGCCGCTGCAGCCGATAGGCGATCTGATCGAAGCAATAGAGCGTGCTGCGCGGAAACTGCCGGTTGAGCATCAAGAAGTCCGTGATCTGCGCGGGCGTGTAGGAGCCGCCATAGACATGGTGATAGGCGCGGCTGCCCGACAGCGCGTGCAGCACCGAAGTCCATTGATAATGGTCGCGGTGGCCGCCGACCACTTCGGTCTCCGGCAGCAGGACGTAATATTTGACGTCCAGCAACCGCAACGTCATCTGCGCCCGTTCCAGCGCGCCGCCCACGCGCAGGAAATCGTGCCCCTCGTTGCGCAACTGGCCGCTCTCGGTGGCGCCCCGGAAGATCATCGCGCGGGTCTTCACCCAGTCGATGATCTCGGCGAACTCGCGGCGCGCATCGTTGACGCCATAGGTTTCGAGCTTGCGCCAGCCCTCGTTGAGCGCTTCCCACATCTCCTGCGTGAGCGCGGTGCGCACCGACTTGCCGTTCTGCCGTGCCCGCGCGAGACAGGCGCGGATGGAAGCAGGGTTATCGGCATTCAGGATAAGATGTTCGACGATGTCGCTCTCGCGGATAATAGCATCCTTGCCGAACACATCCTCGCACTCGGTGACCTGCACGACCGAGCGCCACTCGTCGCGCATCGTCGCGCCGGGCAGGATGGTCATCCGCTGGCCCATGGTGAGCAATCGCGCGGTGGCTTCGGCGCGCTCCATGTAGCGGGCCATCCAGAACAGATTTTCGGCGGTTCGGCTCAGCATGGGCGGCCTCCCTTTGGTTGGACCTGCATGCCGCAAGCGGCCTCGCGCATCATCTCAGCCCCCCTCACCGGAGCACCCACGTATCTTTGACGCCGCCGCCCTGGCTTGAATTCACCACCAGCGATCCTTCCGCCAGCGCAACCCGCGTCAAGCCTCCCGGCACCAGCCTGATCTCCTTGCCAACAAGGCAGAAGGGCCGGAAATCGACATGGCGCTGTACCAGCCCGACCGGCCCGAGTGTGGGCGCGGCCGAAAGGTCGAGCGTCGGCTGCGCAATGAATTCGGAGGGATTGGCGCGGATCCGCCCGGCATAAGCCTCGATCTCGCTCGCGCTGGCCTTGGGGCCAATCAGCATCCCATAACCGCCCGAGCCGTGGACTTCCTTCACGACCAGCTCGGGGAGATGGTCCATCACATAAGCGAAATCGTCCGGCTTGGAACATTGCCAGGTCGGCACATTCTGGAGGATCGCCGTCTCGCCCAGATAGAAGCGGATCATCTCGGGCACATAGACGTAGATCGCCTTGTCATCCGCAATGCCCGCACCCGGCGCGGAGCAGAGCGTCACGCCGCCGCCGCGATAAGCATTGAACAGCCCCGGCACGCCCAGCAGGCTATCGGGCCGGAAAGCGAGCGGATCGATGAAATCATCGTCGATGCGCCGGTAGATCACATCCACCCGGCGGGGGCCGCGCGTGGTCTGCATGAAGACCAGCCCGTCTTCCACGAAGAGATCGGCCGGCTCGACCAACTCGACGCCCATCAGGTCGGCCAGATAGCTATGCTCATAATAAGCGCTGTTGAACGAACCGGGGGTAAGCACCACGACCTGCGGCACGCCCTTGCAGGCGGGCGGCGCCACCTCCTGCAACGAGCGCAGAAGCTGGCTCGGATAATCGTCCACCGGCGCAACCCGCTGCCGGGCAAACAGCTCCGGGAACATCCGCGTCATAATCTCGCGATTTTCCAGCATGTAGGAGACGCCCGAGGGCGTGCGACAATTATCCTCCAGCACCATGAAATCATCGAGACCGGTGCGAACGATGTCGATGCCGACGATATGGCTGTAGACCCTGCCCGGCGGGGTGAAGCCGGCCATCTCCGGCTTGTAGGCCTTGTTCTGATAGACGATGTCGCCCGGCACGATCCCGGCCCGGATGATTTCGCCGCGATTATAGACGTCGAGCAGGAAGGCATTGAGCGCCGCCGCGCGCTGGCGAATGCCGGCTTCCAGGCGCGCCCATTCCGCAGCGGTGAAGATGCGCGGCAGCAGATCGAAGGGAATAAGCCGCTCTGGGTCGCCGCCCTCCCCGTACACAGCAAAGGTGATGCCGATGCGCCGGAAGATCGCTTCCGCCTCGCTCAATCGTCGGTGCAACCCCTCGATGCCGGTCTCATCCACCCATTGCTGAACCACCGCGTAACAATCGCGAACGTCTCCAGCCTCACCCAGCATCTCGGAACATGTCATCAGCGTATGCGTTTCTCTATCTTATTGTGCATTGCAGCATAGTGAGCCGGGGAAATTCAAAATCAAGAGTAAAAATCGCGGGAGGGACGATCGCGTTCCGCGCGGTTAAAAATATCTGGGCAAGGCGCTGCAGCGGATTGACGCACCGCGAAAAATATGGCCGATTACCGCCGTTTTCCTACTTCATGCTGGACGGATGGTGATTTTCCGTGCATGGGAGCGCGCATGGACTTTTGGCTGGCCCTTCGCCTTACGCGACTTACGCGCCCTTAGGCGCGATACCCAAGCGGTTGCCGCAGGCGGCCCGCTGCGCCTAAGGGCCTTTTAGCCACAGAATCAGATCCTCATCAGTGCAAATGGATAGCGCCTGCGTGCATTTGGCTGTGAACAATGAAATGTCCGAACCATGATGCTGAGCGACCCGTCACAGAAATACCGTCCCTTCCCGCAAGTGGACCTGCCCGACCGGCAGTGGCCCTCGCGCACGATCACGCAGCCGCCCCGCTGGCTCTCGACCGATCTGCGCGATGGCAATCAGGCGCTGATCGATCCGATGGATACCGAGAAGAAGACCCGCTTCTTCGAGCTGCTGACCCGCGTCGGCCTCAAGGAAATCGAGGTCGGCTTCCCCTCGGCCGGCGCGACCGAGTTCGATTTCATCTCCGGCCTCGTCAAATCGGGCCGCATCCCGGATGACGTGATCATCCAGGTGCTCACCCAGGCCCGCCGCGACCTCATCGAGCGCACCTTCGAAAGCCTGCAGGGTGCACGGCAGGCTATCGTCCACGTCTACAACGCCGTCTCTCCGGCGTGGCGGCGGATCGTGTTCAACATGGAGCGGCCGCAGATCAAGCAGATCGCCGTCGATGCCGCCAAGATCATTCGCGACGAGGCCGCCAAGCAGCCGAACACCGACTGGCGCTTCGAGTATAGCCCCGAAACCTTCTCCACCGCCGAGCTGGATTTCAGCCTGGAGTGCTGCGAGGCGGTGATGGACATTCTCCAGCCCACGCAGGAGAAGCCGCTGATCCTCAACCTGCCCGCCACGGTCGAGGCCGCGACGCCCAATATCTATGCGGACCAGATCGAATGGTTCTGCCGCCATATCCGGGACCGCGACAGCGTGGTCATCTCGCTGCACCCGCATAACGACCGGGGCACTGGCGTGGCAGCGGCGGAGCTGGGCCTGATGGCCGGCGCCGACCGCGTCGAGGGCTGTCTGTTCGGCAATGGCGAGCGCACCGGCAATTGCGATCTGGTGACCGTGGCGCTCAACCTCTACACGCAGGGCGTCTCGCCCGGCCTCGACTTCTCCAACATGGAGGAGGTCGTGCAGACGGTGACCTATTGCAACCAGCTCCCCGTCCATCCGCGCCATCCTTATGCCGGCGATCTGGTGTTCACCGCCTTCTCCGGCAGCCATCAGGATGCGATCAAGAAGGGTTTCGCCGCGCAGGAACAGCGCAATGACGAGATCTGGGACGTGCCTTATCTGCCCATCGATCCGGCGGATATCGGCTGCTCCTATGAAGCCGTGATCCGCGTCAACTCGCAGTCCGGCAAGGGCGGCGTCGCCTGGGTGCTGCAGCAGGACAAGGGCCTCAAGCTGCCCAAGCGGATGCAGGGCGATTTCTCCAAGGTGGTGCAGGACATGGCGGACAAGTCCAGCCGTGAGCTGCATGCCGCCGACATCTGGGAGGCGTTCGAGCAGCATTACTGCCTCACCGGCGCGCAGCCCTATGCGCTGGTCGATTATGTCGAGAGCGGGCCCGCCGGGAACCGCGTGTTCACCGGCAAGATCGTCCATGATGGCACGGAGCGCAGCATATCTGGCCGGGGCAATGGCCTGATTTCGTCGGCCCTCTCGGCCCTGCGCGATGAACTCGGCATCGGGCTGGACGTGGTCGACTATAATGAGCACGCCATCGGTACCGGCGGCAACGTCCGCGCGGCCGCTTATGTCGAATGCCGCACCGATGATGGCACCACATTCTTCGGGGTCGGCACGGATGAAGACGTGGCGACGGCATCGGTGAAGGCCGTGCTGTCGGTCGTGAACGCCTATTACCGCCGCCAGAATGCTGCAGCAAAGGCTGCCTGACCGGCCCAATCCTTCAGAGCATCGATAAACCCGGCCGGAGCATCCTCCGGCCGGGTTTTTCATATCCCGCACAGGTTAGGCCCGCAGCCTCACACCATCCGGATAATCAGCCCATCCCGCCGGATGAACTGGTGCCACAGCGCCGCGCCGATATGGCCGATCACCAGCGCCCCGAAGATGAGCCCAAGCACCTCATGCGAACCGGCCACAGTTACGATGGCATCGCCCCGCGCCACCGCGAATTTGGGCACGTCGAAGACGTTGAACCAGTTAAGCGGACGCGGACCGGCGGAGGACATGATCCAGCCGGTGAGCGGCATGAGGATCATCAGCGCATAGAGCAAACGGTGCATCAACGCCGCCGCGCGCTTGGTGCGTCTGGATATGGTCGTCGGCAGCGGCGGCGGGCTGTTCATCAGGCGCCAGAGCAGCGCCAGTACGGACAGGACGAGGACGGTCAGCCCGATCGACTTATGGATATTCATGACGCCGGGGATCACCGCACCCAGCGGATCGTGCCCGATGCCGATCGCGATATTGGCGATAATCAGCAGCGCAATGATCCAGTGCAGCCAGATCGCCACCATGGAATAGCGCACCCCCGCGTAAGTCCCCATCACGTCCTCCAACATGCCCAACAATGGGCAGAATGCGGACAAGGGCCCCGCTGCGCAAGAGGCCGCTCAAATATGCGAGGGCGACGGAGGCGCTATCCCGCGATCTGGATGCCGAGCCAGAAGGTCTGCGGCGTGCCGAGGTCTGTGCTCACGGCGCCGTTGGTCGAGGTCACCTGTCGGGTCACCACGCGCTCGTCGAACAGATTCTCGACCCGGCCGACCAGCGCCATCCGGCCGGTCAGGGGCACGCGGGCATAGCCGTCGAGTGTCGTCGCAGGGGGCATCCGGTCGGCCTGCAGATCGTCCTCATATTGCGGGCCGACATGGCGGACGGTGAGCGCGAGGCGGGCAATGCCGGGCGCGTGCCAGCCCAGCGTGGCGCTGGCGCCGTGGCGCGGGCTTTGTGCCGGTTGCAGGCCATCGAGTTGGGATGCCGCGCCGCTCGCCTCCACGCGGCTGTCATTATAGGCATAGGATGCCGAGAGATCGAAATCCCCGAGCGTCATCGTCCCGCTCACTTCCACGCCCTTCGCCACAATCGCATCGACATTGCGGCGCTGGCGCAGATTGGTGCCGATCGTCACGTTCGCGACGGCATCGGCCAGATGATTGTAGAAGGCGGTGGCGGAGAGCGTCAGGCCGGGCGCCGGGGTCAGATCGAACCCGGCCTCGACACCGCGCAGCCGCTCGGGTGCGAGATCGGCATTGGCCTGCGTCGTCACCGGAAACACCGTGAAGCCGCGATACAGCTCGTTGATCGTCGGCAGGCGGAAGCTGGTATAGCCCGCTGCGCGCAAAGCGACTCCCGGCGTCGCCTGCCAGATTAGTCCCGCGCGGAAGCTGCCTTCCCAATCCTCGCGGTCGGCATAAGTCACCGTCCTGACTGCGCCGGAGGCCGGCGTTCGCTCGGTGAAGCGCCCTCCGCTGATCCGCCAATAGTCGAGGCGCGCGCCACCGGTCAGGATGAGGCGCCCGTGCGACCAGTCATCCTCCACATAGATCCCGCTCGTGACCTGCCGCCCGCTGGCTTCACGCCGCGCAGTCGCGGCGCCGGTCGTGGCGTTAAGCGCCTCCTCATACATGTCTGCGCTCGCGAACCGGCTATCGGCGCCGATCCGCAGCAGATGATCCTCGCCCACCGGCGGGCGCACCTCCAGCTTGCCGCCGAGCCCTGTCGACGGGGTGTTGCGCTGGTTCAGCGTCGGGCGAAAGCTCGTCGCGCTGACCACGATGTTGCTGAAGTTGCGCAGTTGCACATAGCCCAGCGCCTCGACCTGCCAGTCGCCGCGCCCCACATAACGGAGGCTGGCGTCCTGCCCTTCCTGCGCGCTATCGGCCCCGGCGAAGCGCAAGGTCCGGTCATCGCGAAAAAGGCCGATCCGCGCCTGAATCTCGCTCGTCTCGCCCACGGCGGCAACGCCCCGCGCGCTCACCGCCCATGTCTCGTAGCCCGCCGGAACGCTGGCCGCGACGCGCTGGTTCGCAGGCGTCGTCCAGAAGCCATCGCCCCGCGCATAGCTGCCGGAGATGGAGACGAAGCCGCTGCCGAGATCGGGACTAAGGCTCGCCTCGATCTGCTGGGCATTGCGCGAGCCATAGAGCGCCCGGGCGCTATAGCGCGGCAATTGCGTGCGATCAGCGCTGAACAGCTCGATGCTGCCGGCGACCGTGCCGGCCCCGAAGCTCCCCGCACCACCACCCCGGGTGATCCGCGCTGCGCCGATCCCGTCGAGCGGCAGGGCATTGAACGGAATGGATCCGAAGAAGGGATCGGCCAGCGGCACGCCATCGAGCAGCACGACCGCCCGGCTGGTCGCATTGCCGCCCAGCGCGCGCAGCGTGACGCCCTGCGCCGAAGGATTGGCCGAGCGGCTGTCCGACCGTCGGAACTGCTGGAAGCCGGCGACATCGCCCAATGCATTTTCGATGGTGCCGGATGCATCTTCCGCCAGCCGCGTCTTCTCGAGCGTCACCGATCCATAAGCCGGCGTGCCCGGCGGCAGCGCGAGCCCCTGCCCCAGCACCACCACATCCGGGCCGGTTTCCTGCGCGTGAAGGGGCATGGAGAGCAGCAGACTGGTGCCGCTGAGCAGCACGATAAAGCGATAGTGGGTCATCATGGGGCCGGGCCATGCCGGATCGGCCCGGCCTTGGCAACGCCGCGATAAATAAGCGGGGATGTCTGACCATTTGCTTTGACAAGGCTCGGCACCTGTCTCAATACAGGATTGGAGTTGAGGAGATGGAAGCAGTCAATCTCGAGGGTCTATCCTCGGTTGTCGACCTGAGCGGCTTTGATCGGGCCAAGCGCGCGGACATATGGGCTGGCGCGGCGCCTAATGTTTTTCCCGGCCTGTGCGTACAGGCGATCGAGGCCAATCCCACAATCGGGGCAATCCTGCATCGCCGTGTTGGCCCGGGCGCGCTGTTCGCCGTGTCCTCCGCCCCGGCCGAGGTGACATACGCGCCCACCGGCAGCCCGGAATCCCACCAGTTTCTTACCATGATGTTGCAGGCGGAAGGCAGCTCTCTTGCTACCCAACGGCAACGCCAGTGCGAAATGGCGCCGGGCGACATCTGCTTTATCGACGAGCGTTACCCATTCCGCCTGTGCGGGCTGGATTACAGCCAGCTGCTGCTGCTGCGCATGCCCCGCGCGCTGGTGATGAGCCGCTTTCCGGACATGGAGCATCTCGTCGCCACGCTCATTCCCGGGCGTGATGCCGGCACCTCCCTGCTCGCTCATACCGTGCTGCACCTGCTGCGCGTGGCGGGCGACCTGCGTGAGGCGCAGCAGCACGCGGCGATGAATGCCGTCATCCAGCTCCTTGGCGCCACCTCCGGCCTCGCGGTGGAGTTGGAGAACGTCCACTGGCGTGTGCAGAAAGCGCTCGACTATATCGAGCTCAATCTCTCGATCCCCGGCCTGACCGCCGAACAGATCGCGCAGGCGCAGCATATTAGCCGCCGCCGGCTCGATCAGCTGATGCGCGATGCGCTCGGCGTCTCGATCACCGGGCAAATCTGGAATCGCCGCCTGCAGCGCGCTGCCGACGATCTGCGCGATGCACGCTGGGCGGGCGCCTCGATCTCGCAGATCGCTTTTGCCAACGGCTTCGAAGACCCGGCCCATTTCGCCCGCGCCTTCAAGCGCCGGTTCGAGACGACGCCCGGGCAATGGCGCGCCCTCGCCCGTCCTTTGGCTCACTGACCAGTCAGGATTCGTCCGGTGCCGCCGCAATCGCGCGGCGTTCATAAGCGCGTGCCAGGAACGCGCCGGTCACGAGCTGGACGATGTGGAACATCATTACCGGCAGGACGACGGCGCCGGCCATGGCTGCGGGGAAAAGCACATTGGCCATCGGCACGCCCGTTGCCAGCGACTTGACCGAGCCGCAGAAGACCAGCGAAGCCTCGTCAGGACGCGCCAGGCCGGTCAGCCGCGCCGCCAGCCGCAGCACGATGACGACCACGGCCAGAATGAGCAGGCAGAAGCCAAGCAGAATGGCGATGTCGATGCCGGAGATCGCCTGCCAAAGGCCGCCGGTCACCGCCTTGCCGAACGCCCCATAGACCATCACCAATATGGCGCCGCGATCCACGAAGGAGGTCAGCATCTTGTGGCGCAGCAGCCAGGCGCCGATCCAGCCGTGCAGCGCCTGACCGATGGCGAAGGGGATCAGGATCAGGCCCACGATTGCCCAGACGGCATCCATGTTGATCGCAGCGCTGCTCGCCAGCAGCAGGCCGGTCAGCAGCGGTGTAAAAACCACGCCGGCAAGATTGGAGGCCGCCGCCGCACACACCGCTGCCGGCACGTTCCCCCGTGCAATCGACGTCAGCGCGATGGACGACTGCACCGTCGAGGGCAGGCAGCACAGGAAGAGAATGCCAGTGAACAGCATCGGCTCGATGACCGGCCCGGAGAGCGGCTTGAGGGCGATGCCGATCAGCGGAAACAGCGCGAAGGTCGCCGCAAGAATGAGCAGTTGCAGCTTCCACTGGCCAATGGCGCCGACCACCGCCTCGCGCGGCAGACGCGCGCCGTGAATGAAGAACAGCGCAATCACCAGCACCTTGCCGAGCAGATCCACCGCCGGCACCAGACTGCCGCGCGCCGGCAAAAAGCTCGCCAGCAACAGCGTGCCCAACAGCATCAGCGTGAAGCGGTCGATCTTCAGCCAGGCAAGGCGACCGGTCTTTTTCAATTGCTATCCCCCAATCGGATGAATGTCTGGCAGGCACCCTTAGGGCCATCCCGGCAAAGCCCATAGGCTCATGGCGCACAAATTCTAGTCGGCAAACCCCGCGGACGGTTGCCGCACGCCTTAGCCCGCCATCCAAAAGCCTCAGCCGGCTAGCCCGTCGCGGAACCATTCGATATGCTCGCGCTATTCCGAAACAGCCGGCTCCCCTCTTTCTTAGCGGATGACCGGCCCATCGAGAGACATGCTTTATGAAGAGGCCGACCTGCGTGACGACATTTGCCCTTGGTTTCATGCTGGCTGCCGGCGGCGTGCCCGCGACGGCGAGCTTCGCGCAGGATGCGCCGATCATCGAGCGGCAGCGCCTGTTCGGCAACCCGGATCGCGCCCAGCTGCGGGTGAGCCCGGATGGCAAATATCTTTCCTGGCTCGCGCCGCGCGATGGCGTGATGAACATCTGGGTCGCCCCGGCCGACCATCCCGATCAGGCCAAGCCGATGACGGCGGAGAAGGACCGGCCCATCGGCGTGCACTACTGGACGGCCGATTCCGCCATGCTGCTCTATGTGCAGGACAAGGGCGGGGACGAGAATTACCTGCTCTACGGGGTCGATGTCGCCACCGGCGCCGAGAAGCTGCTCACGCCCTTCGAGAAAACGCGCGTGATGATCGTCGGCACCTCCACCACGATCAGCGACCGCATTCTCGTCGGCATCAACAACCGCGACGAGCGCTGGCATGATGTCTACAGCCTCAACCTGAAGACCGGGGCGCTGACCGAGGTCATCCGGGGTGATGGCTATGCCGGCTTCCTCGCCGACAATAATCTCGTGCTGCGCATGGCACTGCGGCCCAATGCCGAGGGTGGCTATGATTTCTTCCGGGTCACGAACAACGTCGTGGAAGACAAGCCCCTCTCCCGCACCACGCTGGAAGATGCCCTGACCACCCAGCCCGCCGGCTTCACCACGGATGGCAAGACGCTCTACTGGCTGGACAGCCGGGGCCGCGACACCGCAGCTTTGATTGCGCAGGACGTCGCCACGGGGAAGAGCCAGGTGCTGGCCGCCAATGACAAGGCCGATGTCGGCGGCGCCATGGCCGATCCCGTAACCGGCGAGATCGAGGCTTATTCGGTGGAGTATCTGACCACCGAATGGACGGCGATCGACCCGGATGTCGGCCAGTCGCTGGCTTGGCTGCGCGAGCGGCTGAAGGGCGATTTCCAGGTCACCTCCCGCACCCGCGACGATAGCGTCTGGACGATCTACAACGATCCGGTCACGGCGCCGGCCGCCGCCTGGCTGTACGACCGCAAGAAAGGCGCGCTCACCAAGCTCTATGTCAGCCGCCCCGATCTGGAAGGCGCGCCGCTGGTGCCCATGCATGCGCGGGAGATCCCCGCACGCGACGGCCTCACTCTGGTCTCCTACCTCACCCTGCCGCCGGGCAGCGACGCGGATGGCGACGGCGTGCCGGACAAGCCGGCGCCGATGGTCCTTCTCGTCCATGGTGGGCCGTGGGCGCGGGACAGCTTTGGCTATAACAGCTATCACCAGTGGCTGGCCAATCGCGGCTATGCTGTGCTGTCGGTCAATTTCCGCGGTTCGACAGGCTTTGGCAAAAGCTTCATCACAGCGGGCAACCTGCAATGGGGCCTCAAGATGCATGACGACCTGATCGACGCGGTCGATTGGGCAGTCAGCAAGGGCATCACAGCCAAGGACAAGGTCGCGATCATGGGCGGCAGCTATGGCGGCTATGCGACGCTCGCCGGCCTTGCCTTCACGCCGGACGCCTTTGCCTGTGGCGTCGATATCGTCGGCCCCTCCAATCTGGAGACGCTGCTGAACACCATCCCGCCCTATTGGACCGCCGGCATCGAGCAATTTCACCAGCGCATGGGCAATCCCAATACGCCCGAGGGGCTGGCGCTGCTCAAGGCGGCCTCGCCGCTGCACAAGGCGGGCCAGATCAGCAAGCCGCTGCTCATCGGCCAGGGCGCCAACGACCCGCGCGTGAAGCAGGCGGAGAGCGACCAGATCGTCGAGGCGATGAAAGCCAATAACATTCCCGTCACCTATGTGCTCTACCCGGACGAGGGCCACGGCTTCGCCAAGCCGCAGAACAATATCGCCTTCAATGCGATCACCGAGAGCTTCCTCTCGGCCTGCCTCGGCGGCCGTGCAGAGCCGATCGGCGCCACGGTGAAGGAATCGAGCGCCAAGGTGCTGGCCGGCGCAGACATGCTGCCGGGCCTGAGCGATGCGCTGAAGTAACTCGAAACAAAGGCAGGCCGGTGCCGCCCGGCCTGCCGCGCTCTAGGCGCATGTTCGAAAATGAGACAGTCTGGCGCATCCTTTAGGGAGGCGTTCCATGTTGAAGCCTGTGCTCGCGGCCGCTCTGGCCACCCTGTCTCTCCCCGCTCATGCCATCACCCCATTCGAGATCAGCGGCACTGCCGATGTGTACCGGATCGATCAGGTCGCGCAGACCACGACCTATCTGGGCAAGACGACGTTTTTCGCGAGCGGCGATCTCGCGGTGGGCGGCAATGGCGGTGGCACCATGCCCGGCGATTTCACCTATTCCGCCCTGTTCGGCCATGTGACGCGCTGGGACATCGGCTTTTCGTTCGGGCCGGAGACGGTTGATCCCTTCGATGGGCTGTTTCACGCCACGCAGGGCGGCGGCGTCTTCATGTCCGGCTACGAGGTGTTTGATCGCGCTGATCTGACGATCACCAGCGCGCGCATGTGGCAGGATGAGAGCTGGCCGGCCGAACCCTTCCCCTATATCCGCTTCGGCTCCTTCGTCCCCGAACCCGCAAGCTGGGCCATGATGATGGGAGGCCTGGCGCTGGTGGGTGCGATGATTAGGCGGCGGGAGATGTCGTTGAGCTTGGCGCGGGCCTGAGGACCGAACCTCCCGACCGGTACCACCCGTGCTCCTGCGAAGGCAGGAGCCCAGGGCCCAACCGCAGCACACTATCGCCCTGGGCTCCTGCCTTCGCAGGAGCACAAGAGCGTCTTGGCTGAGCTAGAACTGATGCCAGCGCCCGCCCGCAACAATCGCGGGCGGGCGTCCTACCAGATCAGGCGAAGTAAACCGCCTTCGTCTCGGTGTAGTTTTCGAGACCTTCGATGCCGCCATCGCGACCGAGGCCGGACTGCTTGAAGCCGCCGAAGGGCATGTGGATGTCCACCATCATGCCGTTGATCGTCACCGAACCGGCGCGATACTCGCGCGAGACGGCAAAGCCGCGCTCGGCATCCTGCGTGTAGATCGCGCCGTGCAGACCGTAGACGGTGTCATTGGCCTTGGCGATCATGTCCGCCTCATTGTCGTAATCCACGAACGAGACGACCGGGCCGAAAATCTCTTCCTGGAAGATCGTCATGCTCGGATCGACATCGGTGAACACGGTCGGCTCGATGAAGAAGCCGCGATTGAGGTCCGCCGGGCGACCACCACCCAGCGCTAGCTTGGCGCCCTCGGCCTTGCCCTTGGCGATATAGCCCTGCACGCGATCAAGCTGGCGCTGCATGGTGAGCGGACCCATGCCGGTATCGGCCTCGAACGGATCGCCGACCTTCACCTTGGAGACGGCGCTCGTATAGGCGTCGATGATCTCGCTCTTGCGGCTCTTGGGCACCAGCACGCGGGTCAGCGAGAAGCAGACCTGCCCGGTGATCGGCATGGAGTAGGGCACAAGGCTCTTGAGCACATGGTCCATATCGGCATCGTCGAGGATCATCGCCGCCGACTTGCCGCCAAGCTCCAGGCTGACGCGGGCCAGACGCTCGGATGCGACGCCGGCAATATGCTTGCCCGCCGCAGTCGAACCGGTGAAGCTGATCTTGTCGATACCCGGATGGCGGATGAGGTGATCGCCCACCTCGCGCCCGGCCGGCAGCATGTTGAACACGCCGGCGGGGATGCCCGCTTCCTTGATCGCCTCGGCGAGGATGTGCGCGTCGATCGGCGTTTCCGGCGAGGGCTTGCAGACCATGGTGCAGCCTGCGGCGAGCGCGGCCGCGACCTTGTAGACCAGCAGCACCAGCGGCGCGTTCCACGGCGTGACCGCTGCGACGACGCCGACTGGCTCCTTCACCACGCGCACCTTGTTGCCGCCCATCGAGCCGATGCGCTCATCGACGAACTTGTAGCTGTCGCACAGTTCGCCATAGAATTTGAACAGGCCGGGCACCTGATAGCTGGCCTTGCTGGAGAAGCCGATCACGGCGCCGACCTGGCCCGTCCAGGCTTCCGCCAGCTCGGGCATCCGCGCCATCAGAATGTCGGAGACCTTATTGAGGTAGACGCCACGCTCGGCGGGCGCCATGCGCGGCCACGGGCCGGTGTCGAACGCCTTGCGAGCAGCGGCGACAGCGATGTCCACGTCCGCCGTGGTCGGCTCGAAATAGGTGAGGACGGTTTCCTCGTCATGCGGGGTGACGACCGAAAGCTCGTTGGTGCCGCTGCTCTTGCGCCACTCGCCATCGATGAACAGCTGCGCCGCGCCGCGATCCTTTATGCCTTTGATCGTCTTGTTGAAATTTTCCATGCCGAATCTCCTAAGATCGAACGTCCTCTTCGTGGCGCCTTAATTGGCGATTGGCACGCGAAGGCGCAAGCATGCGATGGCCACTTTCCGGATCGATCCCTGCCTCATGCTGCATTGACAGGGCGCCCGGCCGTGCCGGAGAAGGAGCGGAAGGGCATCGCAAACCGGTGAGAGGGCGAACGCCTGCCGGCAAGGAGAGATCAGCCATTATGACCAGCGAGATGATCACCGTCGAAGCGCTTGTGGAAGCGCCCATCGATCATGTCTGGCGGTGCTACACGACGCCTGAAGACATCATGCAGTGGAACGCGGCATCCGATGACTGGCATACGACGGCAGCAAGCGTCGACCTGCGCGAAGGCGGCGCATTCTCCTCACGCATGGAAGCCAAGGATGGCAGCGTCGGCTTCGATTTCGCGGGCACCTACACCCGCATCGAACCGGAACGCCTGATTGAATATGCGTTCGGGGAGCGCGCCGCCCGCGTGACGTTCGCGTCCGAAGCAAATGGCACCCATGTTCAGGTGCAGTTCGAGCCGGAGGACGAACATAGCCGCGATTTACAGCGGGACGGCTGGCAAGCGATCCTCGACAATTTCGCGCGCCACGCCAAACAGGCGCATCAGGCGGGCTGACCCGCCCGATGGGCGACGGTCAGTCGATCACGTCCATCGCCGTGAGCCGCGCGACCGTCTCGTGCCGGAAGCGCTCGAAACTGCTCCGTGCCTCGGGCACCGGCAGACCTGTCACGAACGCCGCTTCCAGATCCTGATGCATCGCGCGCATTTCCGACAGGAATTCGCTGTGCGTGAGGATGTGCGGGCGGTTCTCGCGGATCGCCTCGACAACCAGCCGGCCCATTTCCAGAGGGTCCATGGCGGCGCGCATCGCAGCCCAGAAGCGCTTGACGAACACGCCCTCCTCGCCCGGCGGGGCACTGCTGTCATCCTCCGGCACCGGCATCAGCGCGCTCTGCACCGCGCCCGGATAGAGGCAAGACACGCCGATGCCATGCGGCGCCAGATCGAGCCGGAGTGTCTGGGTATAGCCACGCACGGCATATTTGCTCGCGGCATAGGCGCCGGCGCCGGGCAGCGGCACCATGCCGGCCATGGAGGCTGTGTTGATGACATGACCGCCCTCGCCCTGCGCCTTGATGATCGGCACGATGATCTTGCAGCCGTTGACCACCCCGCCCAGATTGATGCCGATGGTCCGGTCCCAATCCTCAAAGTCGGGATCATCCGCCGCACCGCCGCCGCCGACGCCAGCATTGTTGGCCAGCAGGTGGATCCTGCCGAACACGTCCAGCGCCTCCTGCGCCGCTGCGCGCAGGGCGGCCCGGTCGGTCACGTCCACCTTGATGAAGTGCGTGGCATTGTTGCCCGTCATCAGCTCGCGGGCGGCATCGAGATGGTCCTGATTGTAATCGGCGATAACGAGCTTCATGCCCTCGGCCAGAAACGTGCGCGCCATGCCGAGGCCAATGCCACTCGCCCCGCCCGTCACGAAGGCCACCTTGCCCGCAAAATTCTTCATGCCCGCCTCTCCTCATGGTCCGTGCGCCTTTGAGCGCCACGCATTGCAAACAGGGTAACCCGCCGAATGACCAGCGCCAAGCGGCTTGACCCATGCCGGACCGGACGCCATCAGGGCGGCGCGTGAAGGCTGCCGGGCAGCGATGGAATAAGGAGACGCAGGTGCAGTCCATTTTGGTGATCGGCGCGGGTTCGATGGGCTGCCTGTTCGCAGCGCGCATTGCCGAGAGCGGCGCGGACGTGCTGCTCATCGATGTCGACAAGACCCGCATCGAAGCGATCGACCGGGACGGCATCCACCTCACCGACGACAATGGCACGCGCACCATCTCGCTGCGGGCCGGGCTTGCGGCCGATGCCCAGCCGCCCATCGATCTCGCTCTGCTCTTCACCAAGGGGATGCACAGCCGCTCGGCGATCCAGTCGATCGCGCATCTCGCGGCCAGCGGCACCTATGTGCTCACGCTCCAGAATGGTCTTGGCAATCCGGAGATTGTGGCGGAAAGTTTTCCTCAGGACCAGATCCTCAAGGGGATTGCCGCACTTCCGGCCGACCTCCATGGCCTCAATGGTGTGGAATCCCACGGCACCGGCCATGTCGAGTTGGGCGCGATGACGCCGGCCGGCGCGCAAGCGGCGCAGGCCGCGACCGCCCTGCTCGCCCGCGCCGGTTTCGACGCGCGCTACAGCACGGACATCGATGTCGCGATCTGGGAAAAGGTCGCCTTCAACGCCGCGCTCAACCCGCTCGGCGCCGTCACCGGCCAGCCCAATGCCGGCGTGGACAACGCCCCCGGCCGCCGCATCATCGCAGCGATCGTCGACGAGGTGGTGGCCACGGCCAAGGCCCATGGGGTGACGGTCGACCATGCTCGCATCACCGCCAGCATCGACCATGCCCTGGCCGAACATCGCGGTCACAAGGCTTCCATGCTGCAGGACATGATTGCCGGCCGTGCCAGCGAGATCGACTTCATCAACGGCGCCATCTGCGACCGCGCCCAAGCGGTCAGCGTCCCCGCGCCCAGCAATCAGACGATGGCCGATCTCGTTCGGTTGATGGAGATGGCCCGGCGATAATCCGAGCTATAACATCTTTTATTGCAGCGCCTTGCACGCCGCATTGAAGACCATCTCTCGCAGTGCCGGAAAATCGTCGATGCCGTAGTCGGCAGCGTCATCGCTGCAGGCGATCTCGACGCGGCCTTTCCACAGGCGCAGGTCGATATCCTCCGGCTTGATCACCCGGCGCGCGGCGATGTCGTAGAAGCTCCAGACGCGCGGCGTGGTATATTCGCCGACATTCTGCTCCACCACCAGCGCCAGGCGCCCGTTGCTCAGGCGCACCACCGAGCCGATGGGGTAGACGCCCACGCTCTCGATAAAGTGATCGAGAATCTCGTCATCCAGCTCGCCTTCCATGCCCCGCATCAGGCCGAGCGCAGCATTGGGGTCGATCCGTGGCCGATGCGGCCGGTCGGAAGTCATTGAGTCATAGACGTCGCATACCGCCGCCATGCGGCCAAACAGGCTGATATTCTCGCCAGTCAGTTGGTTGGGATAACCGGAGCCATCGCAGCGCTCGTGATGCTCAAGGCAGACCAGTGCGACATCCTCGGCGATTTCGCCGCCCATCTGGAGGAACTCATAGCCGAGCGTGGTATGCGTCTCGACGATCTTGCGCTCGCCCTCACTCAGATCATCGCTGATCGTCGCCACGTCAATGGGCAGATGGCCCATGCCCACGTCCATCAGCAGCCCGGCAAGGCCCGCTTCCTTCACTCGAGCATCATCGAGGCCCATCTGCCGGCCCAGCGCGATCATCAGCGCGCTGACGGCGAGGCCGTGCGCGTAGAGCGAACTATTCTCGCGGCGGATGCGCATCAGGCCGTTGAAGGCGTGCGGATTGCGCTGCACGGAGGCGAAGAGATCCTCGATCACCGGTTCCACCTGCCCGCGCGAGATCGCCTTGCCCAGCCGCGCCTGCTCGAAGACGGCGCTCATCACGCGATTGGACCGCGCCACCACGGCCTTGGCATGGCCCACCTCCGCGCCGACGCTCAAGGCCGTTGTGGAGCGGGGGTTGAACGGAACGACGTTCGATCCGCTCGCGCGCTCCGGCACCAGCTTGCGCAGCCGCTCCATGCGCACCCGCTCGGCAAGACCGACACCGCCCGAGGGGGCGGAGGAGCCCGCCGCCACGAGCGGTCGACGCAGCGTCGTCGCCGGCGGACGCGGACCGCCCGCACCCGCGACGTCCTCACCCTTGTCGATGTCGATCATCACGCCCTCGACCTCGCTGGCGCGCAGGTCGGCAAGGATTTGGGGGTCGGTCAGCAGGAATTTCGTCCGCCAGAACGGATGCTTGAGCCACGGCCCTTCAAGTTTGTGAATGAACATGCCGAGTTTCACGTCAGCAACATCGATTCTCTTGAGCATCTGGACTCCGCCGGTCGGGTACGAGCGACGACGATGGCGCCCGCACGATACTGAACGGCTAAGAGCCATGGTTATTTAATGGTTCGCCTTGTCCATGCACCATGATTGTCCGCCTTTTTGCGGCCAGGAACGAAACGGCGCTGCATTGACATCGTGAACAGGACGCAGCACGCAGCGCGCATGGCAAAGGAAACCCGCGCCACTCGCGCGCTGAGCAAGGCCGGCATCGCCTTCACCATCCATCTCTACGATTATGATCCGGCTGCCGCCCATATCGGCTTGCAGGCTGCCGAGGCGTTGGGCGAGCCACCTGAGCGCGTCTTCAAGACGCTCATGACGCTGGTGGATGGCAAGCCGGCCTGCGCCATCGTTCCGGCGAGCAGCGAAGTGGCGATGAAGAAGTTTGCCGCGGCCCTCTCCGCCAAGAGCGCTGCCATGATGAAGCCGGCCGATGCCGAGCGCCTGAGCGGCTACAAGGTCGGCGGCATCAGCCCCTTCGGCCAGATGAAGCCGATCCGCGCGGTGATCGACGAGAGCGCTTTGGCCCAGCCGCACATTTATCTGAATGGCGGCCAGCGCGGCCTGCAGCTGTGCTTGGCGCCAGATCAGGCGATCGCCGCGCTCGGCGCGACGGTTGCGGCCATCACCGCCTGACGCGCAGGATCAGGCGAAATCGCCTTCCATGGGCGCCGATGGTCCGCGCGGCTTCCATCGCGACAGGGTGAGGGTGAAGCAGGAGCCGCCATTGACCGTGCGGTAGGTCGCTGCGCCCCCATGCGCCTCGGCGATGCCGCGCACCACGGAGAGGCCAAGACCGCTGCCTTTCGCCGCTCCGCCCTGCTCCATATAGCGACGGAACGGATCGAAGGCATGGCGGGCGAATTCCTCCGTCATCCCTGGCCCTTCATCGATCACGCTCAGGAGCACGCTGGACGAGGAGATGCGCAGCGTCACGGCCAATTGACCGGGATCGGCATGGCGATGGGCGTTCTCGAGCAGCGCCATCAGGGCCTGCCGAATACGGGCGGTATCGACATAGCATAGGCCGCGGTCGAAGGCGGTGACGATGCTGAAGCCCGCGGCTTCCAGCTCGGGCTGCATCAGCCGGACGACCGTCTCCATTTCTTCGGCGAGATCGACCTGCTGGAAGCGCATGTCCAGCCGGCCGCCTTCCATGAGGCTCACCGTGCGCAGATCCTCGATCAAGCGGGTCAGGGCATTCACTTGCGTGACGAGCGAGCGCAGCAGCGGCGGATCGGGCGCGAACACCCCGTCGGCAAGGCCCTGGAGACGCCCGGAGAGGATCGTCACCGGCGTGCGCAGTTCATGGGCAATGGTCGCGTTCCAGCGGCGGACGGCCTCCCCCGCCTGCTCCAGCCGGTCGGCCAGGAGATTGAAGTCCTCCACCAGCATCGTTGCCTCGGTGGGCGCCCGGTCATCGCTGCGTGCACGGACCTTGATATTGCCGTCCGCAATGATCCGCGCGGTCTGCGCAACCGAAACCAGTGGCTGAACGATCCGCCGGGCCAGCCGCGTCGCCACCAGCACGGCAATGCCGGTCGAGACGACGCAGAACAGCCCGATGAGCAGCCATTCAATGCCGTGCGGGCGCCAGTCGTCCGTCAGCGGAAACAGCATATGCGGCGCCACCCGGATGATGACGCCATAAAAGATATAGAGGCCGATGATCGTGATCAGCACGGAAGCGACCGTGGAAATCACCGTGGACAACACGATCTGCCGCCCCAGACCGCCTGCCGGCTTCTTCATGAAATATCTGCCAGGCGAAAGCCGACGCCGCGCACATTGTTGATGAAGCCATGCGCACCGGCATCCTCCAGCTTGCGCCGCAGCTTGCTCAAATGCGTATCCACTGTCCGGTCGAGCGCATCGCCGCCCGGCAGGCAGGCATCGACCAGCTCGCCACGCGAGAACGCCCGCCGGGGCGCGCGCGCCATGTGCGCAAGAATGCGGAACTCGGTGAGGGTGAGGGACAGGCTCACGCGCTGCGGATCGTCCCCGACGATCACGCTGGCCAGATGGCTGTCCATATCGATTTCGATGGGCCCGACCCGCAGCGTGGAGCCCCGGCTGCCACCCGACCGGCGCAGCACGGCGCGCGCCCTTGCGGCCACCTCCAGCGCATTGAACGGCTTGACGACATAATCGTCTGCGCCGATGCGCAGCGCTTGCAGCTTGTCGATATCCTGATCAAGCGCGGTCAGCATGATCACAGGGGTCGAGCCGCGACGCCGCAACTCGGCCAGCACGTCCCAGCCGTTGAGCCGCGGCATCTGCACATCGAGCATCACGAGGTCCGGCTTGAGGGCAAGGTGCAGTTCCAGCGCGGTGCGCCCGTCAGCGGCACGAACCGTCCGGAAGCCTTCCCGCTCCAGATAGGCGGCGATGACATCGGCGATTTCCGGTTCGTCTTCCGCGACCAGCACGAGCGCGTTTTCGGCATCCATAGCATATCCTTCTGCCTTCAAGCCGTTACCGCAGTTCCAAACGGGGGGCCACCGGCCTCCACAATTTCTCTACACTTGACCAACACTGCCTCGACAAGCCAGTCCCAAAGGGCCAGCGCGGACAAGCAAAAATCAAGAGTCGGACATGATGACAAAATGCCCCCCCAGGCGCTCCGGCGCCTATATCGTTATCGCGTCGATGGCGCTTGTATTGTCCGCCTGCTCAGGAGGTGAGACCCCATCCTCACCTCCGCCGCCAGAGGTATCGGTCGTGAAGGTCTCCCCCTCGCGCGTCGACGTGGCGGACGAACTGCCGGGCCGGGTGATGGCCTTCCGTGTGGCGGAAATCCGCCCGCAGGTGAATGGCGTCATCCAGCGCCGGCTGTTCGAGCAGGGCTCCGAAGTGCGGGCCGGCCAGCCCCTGTTCCAGATCGACGCGACGCCGTTCCGCGCGGATACACAGAGCGCCGCGGCCGCCGTGCAGCGCGCCCAGGCCGCCCTCAACCGCGCTCGCATCCAGGCCGAGCGCCTGGCGCCGCTGGTGAAGGTCGATGCGATCAGCGGACAGGCCTATGACGATGCCGTCGCCGCGCGCGATCAGGCCGCTGCAGACCTCGCCCAGAGTCGCGCCACGCTGGCACGCCAGCAGGTCGATCTCGGCTTCGCCACGATCCGCTCGCCGATCAGTGGCAGGATCGACCAGTCCATGGTGACCGAGGGCGCCCTTGCCGCCGTCGGCGGCGCAGAGCCGCTCGCCACCGTCCAACAGATTGACCGCGTCTATGTGGACGTGCGTCAGCCGGCCGCCCGCCTCGAAACGCTGCGCGAGGCGGCGCGTGCCGGCAATTCCGCCCAGGGCGCGCCCGTGGAGATCCTCTCGTCCGAGGGTAAGCCCTATGCGGCGACCGGACGCCTCCTCTTCTCCGGCATCAGCGTCGATCCCGGCACGGGCGAAGTGATCGCCCGGGTCGAGGTGCCCAATCCCACGCGGGCGCTGCTGCCCGGCATGTTCGTGCGTGCGCGTCTGCCCCGCATGGTCCTTCCCAATGCGCTGACCCTGCCACAACAGGCCGTGCTGCGCGATCCCGCCGGTCAGGCCAGCGTCCGGATCGTCGGGAAAGACGGCAAGGTCGAGCTGCGGCCGGTGCAGACCGGGGATGTGCGCGACGGAAACGTCCTGATCACGCAGGGCATCAAGGCTGGTGAAACCGTGATTGTCGAAGGGCAGGATCGGGTCCAGCCCGGCGCCACCGTTTCGGCCAAGCCATGGCGCCCTGCCGCCGCCGCCAAGCCCGCCGCGCCCGCGGCCGCGCGCTGAAGACGAAAGCGAACCCATGCCCCGTTTCTTCATCGATCGGCCCGTTTTCGCCTGGGTGGTCGCCATCGCGATCATCCTTGCGGGCGTCATCGCCATCCCGCGCCTGTCGCTGGAGCGCTATCCGAGCATCGCGCCGCCAAGCGTCGAGATCACCGCGACCTATCCCGGTGCCACGCCGCAGACGCTGAATGACAGCGTCGTCAGCCTGATCGAGCGCGAACTCTCAAGCGTGCGCAATCTGCTGTACTTCGAGAGCTCGACGGACACCTCAGGGCAGGCGACGATCACCGCCACCTTCCAGCCGGGGACCAACCCGGAACTGGCGCAGGTGGACGTGCAGAACCGACTCAAGGCCGCCGAGCCGCGCCTGCCGCAGATCGTCCGCCAACTCGGCATCCAGGTCGATTCCGCCAATCGGAACTTCCTCAATCTGGTGAGCCTGGAATCGTCCAACGGCCAGCAGAACCTCGAGGAACTGTCGGATTATGCGGCGCGCTATGTTGTCGAGGAGCTCAAGCGTCTCCCCGGCGTCGGCCGTGTCCAGCTCTTCGGCGCCGAGCGCGCGATGCGCATCTGGGTCGATCCGGCAAAACTGGCGTCATACGACATTGCGATGAGCGATATCACGGCGGCGATTGCTGCACAGAACACGCCGGTTTCGCCCGGCGTGCTGGGCGGCGAGCCGATTGCCGAAGGCCAGCGCGTCAAGGTTCCGATCACCGTCGAGGGCCAGCTGAAGACCCCCGAGCAATTCCGGGAGATCGTGCTGCGCGCCGGAACGGATGGCTCCGCCCTGAAGCTGGGCGATGTCGCCCGGGTCGATCTTGGTTCCGCGTCCTACTGGTTCCAGACGCGCCTCAACGGCAAGCCCGTGGCGTTGATGGCCGTCCAGCTCGCGCCCGGCGCCAATGCGGTCTCCACCTCCGCCCGCGTGCATGAGCGCATGGTCGAGCTCTCCAGGGCCATGCCCAGCGGCATGTCATACCGCATTCCGTTTGACACCGCGCCTTATGTGAAGATCTCCATCGAGAAGGTGATCGAGACGCTGGTCGAGGCGATGGTGCTCGTCTTCCTGGTGATGTTCGTCTTCCTCCAGAAGTTCCGCTACACCATCATTCCCGCAGTCGTCGCGCCAATCGCCCTGCTCGGCACCTGCGCGGTGATGATGCTGGCCGGCTATTCCGTAAACGTGCTGACTATGTTCGGCATGGTCCTCGCCATCGGCATCATCGTCGACGACGCCATCGTGGTGGTCGAGAATGTCGAGCGCATCATGGCCGAGGAAGGGCTGCCGCCCAAGGAAGCCACACGCAAGGCCATGGGCGAGATTACGGGCGCGATCATCGGCATCAGCCTCGTCCTCACCGCCGTGTTCGTGCCAATGGCATTCTACAGCGGCTCGGTCGGCGCGATCTACCGGCAGTTCACCATCTCCATGGCGGTCTCCATCCTGTTCTCGGCCTTCCTTGCCCTGAGCCTGACGCCGGCGCTCTGTGCGACATTGCTCAAGCCGGTCACGGGCCATGAGACCAAGAAGGGCTTCTTCGCCTGGTTCGACCGCAAGTTCGACACGATGACGCACGGCTACCACAATTGGGTGACGCGCGCCTTGAAGCGCAGCGCGCGGATGATGGCGAGCTTCGCGGTCATCGTGGTGCTTATGATCGTCGGCTATACAAACCTTCCGTCATCGTTCCTGCCCGATGAAGATCAGGGCTATTTCATGACCGTCTTCCAGCTTCCCTCGGACGCGACGTCCGGCCGGACGCTGGAAGCGCTGGAAGTCTTCGAGAAGCACACCGCGCAGCGCGCCGGCATCGCCGATACCATCTCTGTGCTGGGCTGGGGCTTCTCCGGCGCGGGCGCCAATGTCGGCCTTGGCTTCACGATGCTCAAGGATTGGAGCGAGCGTGACGGCGCGACCGCATTTGGCGAGGCCGGCGCGGCAAATCAGGCCACCGGTGCCGGCGTGCGCGAAGGGCTCGTGATGAGCCTCATCCCGCCCTCCATCGATGGCCTCGGTACCACCGGCGGCTTCTCCGCGCGCCTTGAGGACCGCTCGGGCCGTGGGTTCGATGCCCTGATGGCCGCGCAGTTCCAACTGCTCGGCATGGCCGCGAAAAACCCGGCCCTTGCCGGCGTCTATCCGGAAGGCTTGATGCCCGGCACCAGCGTCGAGATGGTGATCGACCGCCAGAAGGCGCAGGCCATGGGCGTGCCCTTCGAGTCCATCACCTCCACGCTGAGCGGGGCCATGGGCTCGGCCTATGTCAACGACTTCCCCAATAATGGCCGGATGCAGCAGGTCATCGTGCAGGCGGATGCCCCCTTCCGCATGAACCTTGAGGATGTGCTCAAGCTGTATGTCCGCAACGCGGCCGGAAACACGGTCCCGCTCTCGGAGCTGGTCACGCCGCGCTGGGAGACCATGCCGCTGCAGCTGGTGCGTTATAATGGCTATCCCGCCATGCGCATTGCCGGCCAGCCCGCGCCCGGCCACTCCAGCGGCGAGGCCATGGCGGAGATGGAGCGTCTTGCGAGCCAGCTGCCGCCCGGCTTCGCCATCGAATGGACCGGTCAGTCGCTTCAGGAAGTGCTCGCTGGCAATCAGGCGATCCTGCTGCTGGGCCTCTCCATGCTGGTCGTCTTCCTGGTGCTGGCCGCGCTGTACGAAAGCTGGGCGATCCCGGCGGCGGTGATGCTGGTCGTCCCACTCGGCGTGCTCGGCGCCGTGCTGGCGGTCACGCTGCGCAGCATGCCCAACGACGTGTTCTTCAACGTGGGCCTGATCACGATCATCGGCCTCAGCGCCAAGAACGCAATCCTGATCGTGGAATTTGCCAAGCACGCTTATGACAACGGCATGTCTGCGGTCGACGCCGCGTTGCACGCCGCGCGCCTGCGCTTGCGGCCGATCCTGATGACCAGCTTCGCCTTTACGCTCGGCGTCGTTCCGCTGATGCTGGCGGGCGGTGCGAGCAAGGAGACCCAGCGGGCCATCGGCACGGGCGTCTTCGGCGGCATGATCAGTGCCACCATTCTCGCGATCTTCTTCGTCCCGGTCTTCTTCGTGGTGGTGATGAAGCTGGTCGAGCGGCAAAAGCGCAAGAAGCATGTCGATGGTTCATCGCAGACGCCCGCCGCCTACCCCGCATCGGAGAATTGAGATGCGTAAATTTGCCCTCGCAGCGCTGCTGCTGACCAGCGCCTGCTCGATGAACCCGCGGCTGGAGACACCGCCTGCCCCGGTTGCGCCGGTCTACCCGCTCGCCTCTCCCGAAGAGGCAGCCAGTGCCGCGGCACTGGACTGGCGCGAGATGTTTGGCGATCCGCGCTTGCAGCGGCTCATCGAGCTGGCGCTGGAGAACAACCGCGATCTGCGCGTCGCCACGCTCAACGTCGAGGCCGCCCGCGCGCAGTTCCGCGTCGCCAGGGGCGCGCAATTGCCGACGCTGGATGCCAGCGCCGCTTATTCCCGGCAGCGCGTCTCGGCGGCCGCCTCACAAACCGGCGCTGGGGCGGAGTTCAGCCAGTTCTCCGCCAATGCCGCGCTGACCAGCTTCGAGATCGATCTGTTCGGCCGCCTCCGCTCGCAGAGCGAGGCCGCCTTCGAGCGCTATCTCGCCACCGACGAAGGCCGCCGCGCCGCGCGCATCGCGCTGATCGGGTCGATCGTCGATGCCTACCTGGCCGAACGGCTCGCCGAGGAGCAGCTGGCCCTCACCGACCGCACGCTGGGCGATTGGCAGGATTCGCTCGCGATCACCCGCCGTCTCCAGCAGGCCCGGCAGGTCAGCGGGCTCGATGTTGCGCAGGCGGAGGGCCAGGTCAGTCAGACCCAGGCCGACCAGGCGATGCGCACGCGGATGCTGGCCGAGGCGCGCAATGCGCTGCAATTGCTGGTCGGGGCGCCCCTGCCCGCCGACCTGCCCGTACCCATCGCGCTCATGGACCAGCCAATCCGCACCCAGCTGCCGGTCGGCCTGCCCTCAGCCTTGCTTGCCAGCCGGCCGGACATCCGTCAGGCCGAGCATGAACTGGTCGCCTCCAATGCCGATGTCGGCGCGGCGCGTGCTGCCTTCTTCCCGCGTATTTCGCTCACGGGTCTGTTCGGCTTCACCAGCATGGCGCTGGACAGCCTGTTCGATAGCGCAAACCGCAACTGGTCGTTCACGCCGCAGATCACCCAATCGATCTTCAACGGCGGCAGTTTGCAAGGCCAGCTCGATCTGGCGAAGGTTCGCAAGTCGATCGCCATCGCAAACTACGAAAAGGCCATTCAGTCAGCGTTCCGCGAGGTCGCAGACGGGCTGGCCGGGCGGGAGACCTATACCCACCAGATCGAAGCCCAGCGGGGCGTGGCCCAGTCGGCCGCGCGGCGCGCCGAGCTTTCCCGCCTGCGCTATCAGGCCGGGGTCGATGCGCGGCTGGAACTGCTCGATGCGCAGCGCAGCGAATATGCTGCGCGGCTCGCGCTGCTGGAATTGCGGCGTCAGGAGCTCTCCAGTGCCGCCGGCCTCTACCGTGCACTGGGCGGGGGCGATGAGCCGACCGCGGCGACTGCTGGTCAGCCGACGCCGCCGAACTCCCAGTGACCATAGGCTTTCCCGCGCAGCAGTGACGGCACCTGCGACGCCGGAACCGGCTTGCTGAACAAAAAGCCCTGCCCCAGCGTGCAGCCCCGCGCGCGGAGATAGCGGGCCTGCGCTATGGTTTCGACGCCTTCCGCGACCGTCTGCATCCCCAAGCGCCGGGCCATCTGCAACACGGCGTCGATGACAGCGGTCGCGCCGGGGGTGCTGTCCTCGATCCGGTCGATGAATGATTTGTCGATCTTGATCACGTCGACGGGAAATTGCTGGAGATGGCTGAGCGAAGCATAGCCCGTGCCGAAATCATCGAGCGCGACCATCACGCCTAGGCCGCGCAGTTCCTCGAGCATCCGCGCGACTTCTGGCCCCAATTGCCCGATGAGCACAGTCTCCGTCACTTCGAGGTCGATCTGGGCAAGACCCTGCCGATGGGTCCGGGCGGCATCTTCCAGACGTGCTGGCAAACTCGGCGCGCGAAAATCGCCCGCAGACACGTTGACCGCGATCCGCCCCGGCTCCAGCCCATCGGTCCGCCAGCGCGCGATGTCCGCAAAGATGCCGCAGATCATCCGGTCGGTCAGCCGCACCGACATTTCGGCATCCGAGAACGCCGCCTCGATGGCCGCAGGCGGCAGAACCTGGCCGTTCTCGGCCACCCGCAACAGCGCTTCCCAGCCGTCGATCTGCCCGGTCTGGAGGTTCACCTTGGGTTGGTAGAACGGCACGATGCGGTCCTCGTCCAACCCTGCGCGCGCCATGACCAGCATGCGGGTTCGCCGCTCGGATGCCACCTTGAGTGACGGAGAGAACTCCCGGACGGAGCCGGGCATGTCGGCCTTGGCTGCATAGAGAGCGAGGTCCGCCGCGATCAGCAGGTCCCCGGGCTCAAAGCCATCGCGCGGCCAGACGGCGACACCGACGGAAAAGTTGACCGGAATGCGCAGTTCTTCGATCTGCACCGGCACTTCAAAGCAGCGCTTCAAGGCGTCCGCTACCGCGCGATATTCGTCCGCCGCCGACAGGCCAGGCAAGATGATCGCAAATTCATCGCCGCCCAGCCGAGCCGCTGTCGCCCCCTCGGGGATACAGGAGGACAGGCGCCGAGCGACCTCCACCAACACCCGGTCGCCTGCGGCATGGCCAAGCGAATCGTTCATTTCCTTGAACCCATTGAGATCCAGGATCATGAGCGCCACCGGATCACCGGAATCACATGCCGCGTCGATCGCGGCCTGGATGCGAACGCCAAAAAGAGCCCGGTTCGGGAGCCTCGTAAGGTGGTCGTGATACGCTGCCCAGTTCAGCTCGGCCTGCGCCTGCTTCTGCTTGGTGATATCCAGTATCGATCCGACAAGCCGGACTGCTACGCCCTTGTCGCCGCGCACGATGACACTTCGCGCCTTGGTATCGATGAACGTCCCTTTGGCCGTGCGAAACCGAAACTCCTCGAGCCAGAACTTCTGGCCACTCTCCAGGGCCCTCCTCTGGTTGGCGAGGACCCGCTCCCGGTCATCGGGATGAATACGCTCGATCCACCAATCGAAATGCGTGGCCTGATCCAGTTCTGGATAACCCAGGACTTTTTTGTACGCCCCGCTCCAGGTCGTAATGCCGGTTGGCAGGGAGCAGTCCCATATGACGTCGTTCCCAGCTTCCGCAGCCAGGCGGTAGCGCTCCTCGCTCTGCCTGAGCGCGGTTTCGGCGATCACATGGTCGTGGATGTCTTCCAGCGTGCCATACCAGGCGAGGACTTTGCCATCTTCACCCCGGTGAGGCCGCGCCCGCGCCCGGTACCAGCGGTACATCCCGTTCGCCATGCGGATGCGATAGCGGACATCGGCGGCATCCGACTGATTTTTGACAACGTCCGCCCATAAGGCCTGAACGGTCGGAAGGTCATCAGGATGAACGGCCTGCGTCCATCCATATCCTAGCCCGGCCTCTAGATCGAGGCCCACCTGTTCAGCCCAAAGCGGGCCAATTTCGGTGATGCGTCCCTCCGCATCGGCCATCCAGGCGATCTGGGGATTGAGCTCGACATAGGCGCGATGATGCGCTTGCACATGGGCAAGTTCATCGAGCGCCTCGGCAAGCTGGCCGTCATCCGCCGATGCCGCACTGCCACCCATCAATCCACGCCAGGCCAGAACAAGGGCGGTCATGAAGAGCAGACTCGCCACGCCTTCGACGATGATACGATCCATGTCAGGCCCAGTAGTCGTGCCGGCACGCGCACCCAAGGCCGCAACCCCTGTCAGCAGGATCGCCGAAAACGAAACGCCTGTCACCAGCCCGGCCATCACAAGCCAGGCCCGACGTACGCTCTGCGATTTCATGTTGAACGTATGACCGAGAATGGCCGTGGCTGTTAAAATGCCAGACCCGCAAATCGCCACAATGATCAGCATGCCCCGAATCTGCTGATCAACCACGACCAGATGGTAAAAGCTCTCCACGCCGTCCAATCGTCTCTGAGTTTAGGAGAGTGCTAAGCGTTCAAAGGTTAGTAAAACGTTGCCATAGGACGAAACGAACGGGCTATCGTCAGATCGATCAAATGGTGCTCACAAAGCAGGAAAGATGACGCAAAGAAAAATCGCATTTTTCGGCTCGACCGACGAGCCGAATTCCGTAGCGTTTCTCGCTCAATCCCCCTGGAAGCGCGGCACCCGCTTCTCCAGAAAGGCCGCGACGCCCTCCTGAAAATCCGCGCTGTGGCCGGCCGCTGCCTGATTGGCGGCTTCGATGCCCATCGTCTCCGACAGGCTGTGATTGAGTGCGGCAGCGACCTGCTTACGGATCATGCCGATGGCGCGGGTCGGCCCTTGCGCGAGTTTGAGAGCAAGACCGCGTGCGGTTTCGCCGAGCCTCTCGTCGTCGGTCACGCGGGCGACCAGTCCGGCGTCCTGCGCCTCCTGAGCGCTCATCGGCTCACCAAGAAGCGCCAGTTCGAGCGCCTTGGCGCGCCCGGCGCTCTTCGCGACCAGCCATGTCGCCCCGGCATCGGGCACGAGCCCGATATTGACGAAGCCAAGCTGCAGATAGGCAGAGCGCGCCATCACCACGATGTCGGCGGCCAGCGCCAAGGCGACGCCGGCGCCAACCGCCGGCCCGTTGATCGCGCTCACCACCGGGATATCGAGCCCGGCCAGCCGCAGGAACAGAGGATGGTAATAGGTCGCCAGGGTTTCCCCGAGATCGGCGCCGATGCCTTCGCTATCGGCCAGATCCGCGCCGGAGCAGAACGCCCTGCCCGTCCCGGTGATCAACACGGCCCGCGCACCTGCACGCGCGCCCTCATCGAGCTTGCGGGTCAGGTCTGCCAGCAGGCCGGTGGAAAGGGCATTGAGCCGCTCGGGGCGGTTAAGGGCAAGGGTCAGCACCCCATCGTCCAGCGTGGACAGCACGATCTCGCTCAATCGATCCTCCCTTGCGGCGCGGTTGCCGACCGCTGTTCTGACTGGGCGCAGGCTAGCATCGTACCCGCGCGCGGCAAGCGTCGCGCCAGAGCGAGTATGGATCGGCAAACACGAGCAGCAATTTGCGGAATTGCGAAATGAGCTGGTTCCGCTACGGTGCGGGCGTCTTGAAGGACGTCCTGGTTTATCGGCACAGGCGCTAACCCGCGGATGAAAAATTTGCGGATCGTGCCCACTGTCCCGGCCAGTGCGGCGATCCCTCACCCCGACTCGTACCCCGGAGACAGTCCTTGCCACGCGGAAACAGATTGTTCGTTGGCCAGAAAGTGCGCGACCTGCGTCTGCAGAGCCGGCTCGATCAAGCGGACATGGCCCGACTGCTGGGCATCTCCGTCTCTTATCTCTCGCAACTGGAGAATAACGACCGTCCCCTGACCGCACGGGTAAAGGCCGCGCTGGCGGCGGCCTTTCCGCTCGACTGGTCCGATTTCGACGCGCGGCCTGAGGAGCAGTTGCTCGGCGCCTTCAACTGGGCGCTTGCCAATCCGGGGTATCGCTCACCGCCCCCCGATCCCGAGCGGACTGAGCGGCTGCATGTTCAATACCCCGAATTTGCAGCGCGCTATGTCGAGTTACATCACGCGCTCCGACAGACCGAGGGTCGACTGGCCATGGCCGAACAGGCGCTCGGGAACGGCCTGCTGCCGGGCGCACGCGCGACCTTCGATCAGGTGAGCGATCGGCTGCGGCTGTTCGACAATTATTTCCACGATCTCGACACCGCCGCCGAGGATCTCGCCACGCAGCTCAGCATCGGCGCGCGCTCCGATGCGGAAGGCACCTTAGCGGCGCTCAGCGCGGCACTGCGCGACGAGCATGATTGCACCGTCAGTCGCGAACCACTCAAGACCACGCTGTTGCGCGCGCCCTCCCCCGATGGCCGGACCTTGCACGTCAATGATCGCCTGCCCGCCGCAAGCATCGCCTTCCAGCTCGCCAGTCATATCGTGCATTTGCGCGAGCTGGCCGATCCCACGATGCGCGCCGTCATCGCCCAGCATCCGGTCGGCGCGCCTGCCGATGCCCTGCTGCATCACGCGCTCGTCAATTATGGCGCTGCCGCCTTGCTCATGCCTTATGGCCTGTTCCGCGAGACGGCCCGGACGCTCCGCCATGATGTCGATGCGCTGGCGGACTGGTTCGGCGTAAGCATCGAGCAGGTCGCGCATCGCCTCGCCACGCTACAGCGACCGGGACAGCGCGGCATTCCCTTCTTCTTCTGTCGCATCGATCCGGCCGGCAACATCACCAAGCGGCACAGCGCGACGCGGCTCGACTTTGGTAGCTATGGCCCGCTCTGTCCCCGCTTGAGGCTGCACGAGGCGCCAACGCGGCCCGATTACAGCGGAGCGCAGCCCGCGGAAATGCCCGATGGCGTGCACTATATCCTGCTCGCCCGTGCCATCGCACGGCCGGACCGCCGCCATGCCATCGTGCTCGCCTGCGAACGCGATTATGCCGCCCATCTCGCCTGGGCGGACGGGCTGGACCTCGCCGATGATACCGCAGTCACCCCCATCGGGCCCGGGTGTCGCCTGTGCCCGCGCGAAGGCTGCCCCCAGCGCGCCTTCCCGCCCATCGACCGCCCCATCCATGTCGAGCGGGATGGCCGGCACGTCATTCCCTACAGCATCGGCTGAAGGGCGTGCCGGCCTGAACCTTCAGCGCATCAGCACCAGCTCTTCCGCCATGCTGGGGTGCAGCGCCACGGTGGCGTCGAAATCGTCCTTGGTCAGGCCCGCCTTCACCGCGATGGCCGCCGCCTGCAGGATCTCGGGCGCATCCGGGCCGATCATATGGATGCCGACCACCCGCCCGGTCGTTTCCTCGCAAATCAGCTTGTAGAGGCTGCGCTCGTTGCGATTGGCGAGCGTGTTCTTCATCGGCCGAAAATCGGACGTGTAGACCTTGACGGCACCCAGCGTGTTGCGTGCCTCGCCCTCGGTCATGCCGACCGCGCCGATCGGCGGATGGCTGAACACGGCGGAAGGAATGCAGCCATAATCCACCGTTCGCGGATTTCCGCCGAACACGGTGTCGGCAAAGGCATGGCCTTCACGGATCGCCACCGGGGTGAGTTGCACCCGGTCGGTCACGTCGCCCACCGCGTAAATGCTCTCGACATTGGTGCGGCTATACTCGTCGACTTTGATCGCGCCCTTCACCGTCTCCACGCCAACCTTGTCCAGGCCGAGCCCGTCGATCTTGGGATTGCGGCCGGTGGCGAACAGCACCAGATCGGTCTCGATGGGGTCGCCACCATCGATAAAGACCTTGAGCGAGCCATCCTCCTGCTTTTCGATCTTTTCGAGCGGCGCGTTGAACCGGAAGTTGATGCCCTTGGCCATGCTGATCTGCAGCAGGCGGTCGCGGATCTGCTCGTCATAGCCGCGCAGGATCTGGTCGCCACGCAGCACCACCGTCACCTGACAGGCGAACTCGTGAAAAATGCCGGCGAACTCGTTGGCAATATAGCCGCCGCCGAAGATCGCGACGCGCTTGGGCATCTTTTCAAGATGGAAAACCTCATTGGAGGTGATCCCCAGTTCCGCGCCGGGCGCATCGGGCACATTCGGCCAGGCGCCGACCGCGATGAGGATGACCTTGGCGGTCATCAGCTTGCCGCTGGCCAGCCGCACCTCATGCGGCCCCTCCACCGTTGCGCGCTCATGGAAGGTCGTCACCTTGTTATTGTCGAGTGTCTGCTGATAGAGCCCTTCGAGCCGGGAGACCTCGCCGATCACATTGTCGCGCAGGGTCGGCCAATCAAAGCTGCAATCAGAGACATTCCAGCCAAAACGCCGGGCATCCTTGATGTCCTCGGCAAAGTGGGCGCCGTAGACGAGCAGCTTCTTGGGCACGCAGCCCCGGATCACGCATGTTCCGCCGACCTTGTGCTCCTCCGCCACGGCGACCCTGGCGCCATGCGCGGCCGCAATGCGCGAAGCCCGCACGCCGCCCGACCCCGCACCGATTACGAACAGGTCAAAGTCATAGTCGCTCATCAGGAGAGATCCTCGGATTATCTTGATCGTGTCCGCGCATATGGGCGTGAGCGCACCGCGCGCAAAGCAATTTTGCGAGGGGCGCCACCAGATTCGCTACGTCTTCCGGCGCCGCGCAACGCTGTGAGTGGACGGAAAGGCGCCGCGCACGGGGCAATTGCGCCCGCTATCGCTAGCCTCTTGTCACGCCCGGCCCTAGGCTCTAGGGCATCTCCAGATTGAAGACCAAAGTAAAGCAAAGGACCTCTCATGAGTGAGACCGCGGATCGCGTGAAGAAGATCGTCGTCGAGCACCTCGGCGTCGAGGCGGACAAGGTGACCGAAGACGCGAGCTTCATCGACGATCTGGGCGCTGACAGCCTCGACATCGTCGAGCTCGTCATGGCTTTTGAGGAAGAGTTCGGCGTCGAAATCCCCGACGATGCTGCCGAGAAGATCGCCACCGTCAAGGACGCGATCGATTTCATCGACGGCAAGCAGTAAGATAGCGGGAGCCCGGTTCGCGGCCTCGTCGCGGACATGCACCGGCCAGTGAATACACATGGATACGGCTCTCCGGTTGCGGGTTTGACTCGCCATGGGAGGGCCGTTCGTGTTTGATCAGCGCCTGGCGTTCCGGGCAACTGGCCGGGTGACTGGATCAGGAGAGTGAAATGCGTCGTGTCGTCGTAACAGGTCTCGGCATGGTTTCGCCCCTTGGCGGCGACGTGGAGACAAGCTGGAAGAACATCATTGCCGGCCGGTCGGGCGCGGAAACGATTACCCGTTTCGACGCGACCGATTTCCACACCAATTACGCCTGCGAAGTGAAGGCACCGGATCATGAATTCGGCTTCGACCCCAACAAGCGCGTGGACCACAAGGTCCAGCGTCAGGTCGATCCGTTCATCGTCTACGGCATCGACGCGGCCGGCCAGGCCATAGAAGATGCCGGCCTGACCGAGATGAGCGAAGCCGAGCGGCTGCGCACCGGCTGTTCGATCGGCTCGGGCATCGGCGGCCTGCCAGGCATCGAGAGCGAATCGCTGGTGCTGGAGCATAAGGGCCCCAAGCGGGTCTCCCCGCACTTCGTCCACGGTCGCCTGATCAACCTGATCTCCGGTCAGGTCTCGATCAAATATGGCCTGATGGGCCCTAATCACGCCGTCGTTACGGCCTGCGCGACGGGCGTTCACTCGATCGGCGACGCGGCGCGGATGATCGCGCTCGACGATGCCGATGTGATGCTCGCCGGCGGCGCGGAAAGCGCCATCTGCCCGATCGGCATTGCCGGCTTCGGTCAGGCGCGTGCCCTTTCGACCGAATTTCGTGACGAACCCTGGCGTGCCAGCCGCCCGTGGGATCAGGCGCGTGATGGCTTCGTCATGGGCGAAGGTGCCGGCGTGGTCGTGCTCGAAGAATATGAGCACGCCAAGGCGCGCGGCGCGAAGATCTATGCCGAAATCCTAGGCTACGGCCTCTCGGGCGATGCCTATCACGTGACGGCACCCCATCCGGAAGGCTCTGGCGCCTATCGCGCGATGGAAATGGCCATGCGCCGGTCCGGGCTTTCGCTCGCCGACATCGATTATGTGAACGCCCATGGCACCTCCACCCCGCTCGGCGACGAGCTGGAGCTGGGCGCGGTGCGGCGGCTGTTCGGCCCGGCGCTGGAGACCATGTCGATGTCGTCCACCAAATCGGCCATCGGCCATCTGCTCGGCGGTGCCGGCGCCGTCGAGACGATCTTCTGCATCCTCGCCATGCGTGACCAGATCGTGCCGCCCACGCTCAACCTGGATGATCCCAGCGACAGTTGCCAGGGCGTCGATCTCGTTCCGCACACGGCAAAGCAGCGGAAGGTCAAGGCCGTGCTCAACAACAGCTTCGGCTTTGGCGGCACCAACGCCAGCCTTGTGCTCAAGGCTCTCTGACGGCTGCAATGCGCCGCATCGTCCTCACGGTCGCTGCTCTGCTGCTGGCCGGACTGGCCGTTGCGGCGCTTCTCTTCGTCCATGGCTGGTCGAGGCCCGGCCCGCTTGAGGCCGACGCGACGATCATCGTTCCCGAGGGCGCGACGCTGCGCAAGGCGGCCGATGAGCTGGAGGCGCAAGGCGCCGTCGGCTCCGCCACCGCCTTCCTTGCCCGCGCGCGGGTGCTGGGCGGCGATGGATCGATCAAGGCGGGCGAATATCGCATTCCCCGGCGGGCGAGCAGCGCCGACATTCTGGGCATTCTCCAGAGCGGCAAGACCCTCGTCCACCTCGTCACCATCCCAGAGGGCATGCCCTCCATCCTCGTGCATGAGCGGCTGATGGCTAATGCCGAGCTGATCGGAGACATTCCCGTGCCCGAAGAAGGCTCGGTGATGCCGGACAGCTATGGCTATCAGAAGGGCGAGACCCGCGCGGCAGTGCTCGGCCGGATGCAGGCCGCGATGACGAGCTTCATTGCCGCGCAGTGGCCCAAGCGCTCGGCTGCAACGCCAGTCAAGACACCTGAGCAGGCACTCACCCTTGCCAGCATCGTGGAGAAGGAAACCTCCATCCCCGCCGAGCGGCCGACGGTCGCAGGCGTGTACGCCAATCGCCTGCGCGAGGGCATGATGCTGCAGGCTGACCCGACGATCATCTACCCGATCACCAAGGGCAAGCCGCTTGGGCGCCGCATCCTCCAGTCGGAGATTCGCGCGGTGAACGACTACAATACCTACGCAATGACCGGCCTGCCCAAGGGGCCGATCGCGAACCCCGGACGCAGTTCTATCGAGGCCGTGCTGCGGCCGGCGGCAACGAACGCGCGCTACTTCGTCGCGGATGGCAAGGGCGGGCATATCTTCGCCGAGACGTTGGCCGAGCATAATGCGAACGTGCGCAAATGGTACGATATCCGCCGTCAACGCGGCGAAATGTGAGCCTTGCTCAGCGCAGCAGGCCTCTGCCGCGCAATCGAAGTGCATAGCCCAGTTGCAGCAGCGCGATCAGCACGATCAACGCGGGGAACAGCGCCGCGCTCACGCCTTTGATCGCGAGCAGATCGGTGCCGAGGAAGGAATAGCCGAACTGGATCAGTATGGCGATCAGCGCGAGGAGCGAGAACCAGACGGCGGCGGCGCGTCGTGCCAGCAAGGCGATGGCACCGACGAGCGCGGATGCAACGGCCACGCCATAGCTCAGCCAGGCCCAGCGCGGCATGTTCGCCCAGATTTCCGCCTGATAAGGATCGGCCATGGCCAGTTCTTCAAGATTGGCGGTCGACTGGACGATGAAGGCGGCGATGCCGATCAGGCTCCATATCAGAAAAAGCATGGCCGGAATCCGGGCCGATTTTCCGCTGCTCTGATCGTCTCCGCCTGTCATCCCACACCCCCTCCGCATGCCTTGTTGCGCGGCTATCCTAGCCCGGCAGTGACATGACGCAAAGCACCCTTGAACCACCGCGCGGCCCCCTCATTATCACCGCCCAGTTGAAGGATGCCGATCAGGCCTGGGCCGACAGGCTGCGTCAGGCGCATTATCCCGCCGCGCGCAATCAGGTGCCCCCCCACATCACCTTGTTCCACCATCTCCCGCCATCCCTGCATACGGAACTGCGGACGATGCTGAAGGGACTGGTCGATCGTCCCGCGCCCTCGGCCAGTCTGGGTGAGCCGTTCGGGTCTGGCGGCCTTGTCGCACTGGCAGTGGAAAGCGCCGGCCTTCTCGAGATGCGCGCCGCGATCGCCGAGCGGTTCGCGCGGCACCTCATTCCGCAAGATCGCGCACTCAACCGTCTGCACATCACGGTCCAAAACAAGGTCGCCCCGTCTGTGGCGAAGGAAACGCTGGCGCTGTTGCGGACGCAGCACCGCCCCGCCCCTCTCGGCATCGCTGGCCTTGCGGTATGGGTTTATGAAGGCGGGCCGTGGTCGCCGCTGAGCCAGCACCGCTTTCGCCGCTGAGCGCCAAACGAAACGGCCCGCTTCACGAGGAAGCAGGCCGCTGCATCAGCCGGGACTTGCCGGCCGTTTTGTGACAATCAGAACGAGATCGACGCTTGCACGTACCAGCTCCGCGGACGGGCATAGATCTTCTCGGCATAGCCAAGCGTGCCGAGCGACGCATTGCCCTGCACCAGATACAGCTCGTCGAACAGGTTCTGCACGCCACCGGTCAGCTTCCATCCGGTCGCCTTGTTGGCGAGCGTGACGGATGCATTGCCGACGAAATAGCCATCCTGCTCGATCTCCGGCACGCTGCCGGTGATGAACTTGATGCTGGCGCTGTAATTGCCGTCGAAGCGCGGTGTCAGCGTCACGTCGTCATTGAGCGGGATCTCATAGCCGATGCCGAAATTGCCCTGGAACGAAGGCGTGAACGGCAGGTCGTCGCCCGGCTGCACCGTCGCCGTCGCGCCCGGAACAGGCGTGATGCTCAGGATCTCATCGTTGAGCGTGCTCGCCGCAATGTCGATCCGCAGGCCGTAAGCGCGCGGATGATAGCTCAGCTCGCCTTCAAGCCCGCGAATACGCGCCTTGCCGCCGTTGAACAGCAGCGGCACGACACCCTGACGGAAGATCAGCTGGATATTGCTGTAATCCGCCTGGAAAGCCGCCGCGTTGAAGCGGAAATCGCCGAAATCGAACTTGGCGCCGATCTCGTAGCTATCCACCTTCTCCTCGTCGAACGGCGTCGGCACATTGCCCGGAGGCGCCGCATTGTAGCGGGTGTTGAAGCCGCCCGATTTGAAGCTGCGCGAGTAGGAAATGTAGGTGCTGACATTGCGCGTCCACGAATAGCGCACGCTCGCCGAGCCGGTCAGCGCAGAGAAGCTCTGCGAATAGGGGCCCGGATAGATGAACAGCGGGCCACCCTGCGGGATCGCCAGCGTCGGCAGCGGATCCGGGTCCGGCAGCGTGGCTGGGAACAGGTTGAACACGATGCCGTGATATTTCTTCTTGTCCCGCGTGTAGCGCAGACCGCCAGAAATCTCGAGATTCTGGATCGGCTTGACCGAAAGCTCGCCGAATACCGCGATGGAATCCGTTTCCAGATCAGAAACCTGCAGGTCGCGCGAGCCGGGGCCGCCTGCCAGCAGGGACCCGATGACCGGCGGCGACGGCGGGAAGGCCAGCGGCACGGTCGCCCGCTCGTTGGTCTTCTCATTGAAGTAATAGCCACCGATGATGCCGTTGAGCACCGGCGATTCATACTGCAGCTGGAGTTCCTGGCTATACTGGTCGGACTGCGAGCCCACATCCGTGGTGATCAGCAGCAGCGGGGTATTGTCCGCATCGCGCACGCCGCGTGACTGGGTGGAGCGATAGGCGCTGATCGACTTGAGCAGGACATTGGAGGTCACATTCGCGGTGACCGTGCCCGAGACGCCCCAGACTTCCGAAGTACTCAGCACCGGGGCCGTGCCGCCATTGACGAACGGGCCCTTGTCCTGGAAATTGTTGGCGCAGCGAGCATCGTTGATCTGCGGCACGTTCGGCGCACCGAAGCGCGGATCGCCCGGCGTGAGCGGCGCGAACGGGATGGTCGCGCCGGGGCAGCCGGCCGCCACGCTTGCGATCGCCGCGACCGGTGCGTTCCGGTTCACGCCGGCGAAGACGAACGGCGCACCGTTCTCGTCCCGCTTGGTGTAGTCACCGCGGATGTTCACCTTGATGTCCGGGCTGGCTTCCCAATAGAGCGCGCCATTCAGCGTCGCGCTATCGTCATTGCCGAGATCAATGCCATCATATTCGCGGATCACATAGCCATCGCGCTTGCGGAAACCGCCCGAGACGCGCGCCGCCAATGTGTCGCCCAGCGGAATGTTGAGGGCGGCAAAGCCTTCCATCAGACTGTCCGAGCCAAGGCGCAGACGCACATCCGCGCCGAACCGGCCCAGCTCCGGCTGTTTGGTGCGCACGAGAATGGCGCCGCCAATCGTGTTGCGACCAAAGAGCGTGCCCTGCGGGCCGCGCAGCACTTCAACGCCGGCGATATCGCCGAAGTCGATGGCGCCACCGACAGCGCGGCCGACATAGACTTCATCCAGATAGATGCCCACGCCCGGATCGACCGCCGCTGTGGGATCCAGCTGGCCGATGCCGCGGATGAACACCACCGTCGCGGCGGAGTTGCCGGAGAGCTGGCCGGCTGTCTTGAACTGGAGGTTGGGTGTGATCGTCTCGAGATCGGACGTCTGGTTGATCTGGCGATCTTCGAGCACCTGCGCATCGAAGGCGGAGATCGCGACAGGCGTATCCTGCAGGGATTCGGCCCGGCGACGCGCGGTCACGATGATCGTGCCGGCTTCCGATTCCGTATCCATCGCCTGGGGCGTCTGGGTCGCGGCCGTATCCTGGGCCAAGAGCGGCGTGGAGATCAGCGCGCCGAGCGCTGCGCCAATGAGAAATGGGGCTTTCATGATATCCTCCCTGTGGTTTCTTGGCCGGCGCAGCGATGCCGCGCGTGCCCCGCAGGGCATTGACCTGGCCGGGAAAATAAGCCCACCATGCGCAACTAGCAATGCGACATAACAATCAGTGCGGGGCTGTGATATACGCGCAACACACCGTTAGCTGGGAAATGATTTTCGGGCGGCAACCCTCAGCCATGAGGGGACCGCAAGCATGAGGAGGGGAGCCATAGACCAATCTGCCGAACCATCCGATGCTCTCTCGCTCGGTCTTCTGGGCGATCTGGCCGGCTATCATCTTCGCCGCGCCTTCGCGGTAATGTCTGCCGACTTCTCCCGCACCTTTGCCGATAGCGACATGCGGCAAGTGCTCTTTGCTGTGTTGTCGGTCGTCTCCGCCAATCCCGGCATCAGCCAGGGCCGGGTGGGCACAGCGCTCGGCATCAAGCGCACCAATATGGTGACGCTGGTCAATCAGCTCGTCGCGCTCGATTTCGTGACGCGCCGGCCTTCGACCTCGGACCGCAGGGCGTTTTCCCTCACGCTGACGGACAAGGGCGCCGCCGCCTTCACCCAGGCCGCCGCACGCATCCACCGCCACGAAACCCAGCTTCTGGCGCATCTCGATACACAGGAGCAACAGCTGCTGATCGATCTGCTGCGCAAGATCAGGCCGGTGGGCACCGAGGGCTTGTCCCCCTCGGACGCGCCCGACCTCAGCCGCTAGGCGACGCCGACCTCTTTCAACGGAATTTCGCCATCTGCCAGTTGCGCCCGGTCCAGGCGGCTCCCCGCGACGACATGGGCGCGGCCCTGCACATAATCCTTGGTGCGGTTGACGCAGTCGAGCGCAATGACATGCCCCTGCCGCAGATAGACGACCGAGAAGCTGCGCGAAGCCGGATCGCCGCGCACGATGCACTCGTCGAAATCCAGCGACAGGCCGATGGTCTGCAAGCGCAGATCATATTGGTTGGACCAGAACCACGGCACCGCCTCATAAGGGGCGGGGTTGCCCATGATATGCTGCACGGCCGTGCGCGCCTGATCATTGGCGTTCTGCACCGATTCGAGCCGCATCCGGCGCCCCGCCGCAAAGCGGTTCTCATGCGCGGCGCAATCACCGATCGCGTAGACGTCGGGCAGCGAGGTCTCGCAATATTGATCGACATCCACGCCGTTGCCGCCGCTCGCCCCCGCGAGAATCAGCGGCCCGGTCTCCGGCACGATGCCGATACCGACAATCACCGCATCTGCCGGGATCACCTCGCCATCGGCCAGCCGGACACCGGTGGCCTGCCCCTGATCACCGGTCTCGATGGCATCCACCGAGGCCGAGAGGCGCACGTCCACGCCATGGGCGCGATGTTCCTGCGCAAAGAAATCGGACAGTTCCGGCCCTGCAACGCGAGCCAGCAGGCGCTCCTGCGCCTCCAGAAGCGTCACCTGCTTGCCGAGCTTGCTCAGCACCGCAGCCGCCTCAAGGCCGATATAGCCGCCGCCGACGATGGCGAACCGCTCCGCCGTGGGCAGGATGGCCATCAACCCATCGACATCGGCGCGCGATCGCACGGTGAACAGGCCGCTCGCCGTCGAGCCCGGACAGGACAGACGCCGTGCCGAGCCACCACCCGCCCAGATCAGCTTGCCATAGGAAAATTCCGTGCCCTTGGCCGTGACCACCTGATGCGCGACCGGATCGATCGTCTTGACCCGCTCCCCGAGGAACAGCGAAATCGCCTGATCCGTCCAGAAGTTGCCCGGGCGCAGCAGGATGCGCTCGAAGGTCTTTTCGCCGGCCAGATAGTCCTTGGACAGCGGCGGACGCTCGTAAGGAAATTCCGGCTCATCGCCGATCAGGCCCACGGACCCCTCATATTTGAGCTGGCGAAGCAGGATCGCCGCCTGCGCACCGGCATGGCCTCCCCCCACGATCAAGCAGTCGAAATGCTGCACGTCATCTCCCCAATGCAAATTACCCCGCGGCCTTGCCAGAGAAACGAAGGTGCCGCAATCGAACGGTCAACCATTGACCATCCGATTTCGCCTGCGTATAGCGCGCCGGCCTGACGCCGCAAGGCGGCAGCAAGCCCTTGGGGCGGAGTAGCTCAGCCGGTTAGAGCAGCGGAATCATAATCCGCGTGTCGGGGGTTCGAGTCCCTCCTCCGCTACCATCCTTCCAGCAACGTAGATCGCAACGCCGAGGCTGGAAGAGCGCGCCGTAGACGTGGCGCGCCCTCCCCTGCTCAGACGAGTTCCTGAAGGTCTGCCGGGCTGAAGCCCTTGAGGTCGCTCCACGCCTGCTGCTGCACTTTGCGGGGCCATTGCGGATCGCTGATCAGCGCGCGGCCGACGGCGATGAGGTCGAATTCGTCGCGCTCCATCCGCTCGATGAGGCGATTGAGCTCCACGCTTGTCGAGCTTTCACCGCCGAAAGCCGCCAGAAACTCGCCCGAGAGGCCGACGGACCCGACGCTGATCGTCGGCGCGCCGGTTAGCTTCTTGGCCCAGCCAGCAAAATTGAGGCCGGCCTCGCCGTCGATCTCCGGGAATTCAGGCTCCCAGAAGCGGCGCTGCGAGCAGTGGAGGATATCGACGCCGGCATCCACCAGCGGCTGCAGCCAGTCCTCCATCTCGGCAGGCGTCGCGGCCAGCCGGGCGGAATAATCCTGCTGCTTCCACTGGCTGACGCGCAGGATCACCGGGAAATCTGGCCCGACGGCCGCGCGAATGGCGGCGACGACCTCACCGGCAAAGCGCGCCCGCTCGCGGATGGTAGATCCGCCATATCGATCCTCGCGAACATTGGTACCAGACCAGAAGAACTGATCGATCAGATAGCCATGGGCGCCGTGGATCTCGATGGTGTCGAAGCCGAGGCGCTTGGCGTCGGCGGCTGCCTTGGCGAAGGCCGCCACGGTATCGGCGATATCCTCTTCGGTCATCGCGACGCCGCGCGGTTCGCCGGGGGCGAGCAGACCGGAGGGGCTTTCAACCGGCGCGTCCGGCTCCCAGCCGCTACCGGTGCGAGTCGAGCCGGTGTGCCAGAGCTGCGGCCCCATTCGCCCGCCGGCGGCATGGACCGCCTCGATCACTCCCGCCCAGCCGGCCAGCGCCGCCTCGCCATGGAAGAACGGAATGCCCGGATCGTTGCGCGAGGCTGGCCGGTCGATCACCGTGCCTTCCGAGAGAATGAGCCCTGCCCCGCCCTCGGCCCGTCGCCGGTAATAGTCCGCGTTGGGCTGGCCGGGGATGCCGCCAGGCGCCTTCGCCCGCGTCATCGGCGCCATCACGATGCGATTGGGGAGGGAGAGCGATTTGAACTTAAAAGGCCGAAAAAGTACGTCGCCAATGCCAGGCATAGCCGGTAACTCCAGGGTTCAGAGTGGGTCGTCGGCTTGGTAGATAGGCGCGCGACGCCAAATGCCAAATGTCGGAGAGGATTTGCGGGCAGCGACCTTTCCGGCTGTTCGCCGCAAGCGCGGTCATCTGGCGTTCAGGCTGGGATGCGATACCTGCGGCGTGCCGACCGACCGCCTGTACGCGCAACCAACCCGCGCGCTCATCTTCCGCGAAGGCCGGCATTCCTCCCCCGACCATCATTGCCCTGAGTTTCAGGGTGACCCCGCACGCAATGGGCAATAGACTGGCATCATGACCTTTTCCGATATCTTCCGGCCCATCGTTTCCGCGACCGTTGTCCTCGGCCTGATCGCTTCGGCGCCACTGGCCGCACAGGGCGAGGTGCCCGGCCTTCTCCAGCCGCAATCCAAGGCGGGCGAGCCGACGCTCAAGCCCACCGTTCCGGCCGAGCGCCCGTGGCTCTACGAGAAGAGCGACGTGCCCATCGACCCGGCATGGCAGTTCGGCGTGCTGGACAACGGCCTGCGCTATGCGGTCCGCCGCAACGATGTGCCGGCCGGACAGGTATCGATCCGCGTGCGGGTGGATGTCGGCTCGCTGATGGAAGAGCCTGCCGAAGCCGGCTTTGCGCACTTCATCGAGCATCTCTCCTTCCGCGGATCGCGCGATGTGCCCGATGGCGAATCGAAGCGGATCTGGCAGCGGCTGGGCGCCGAGTTCGGCAGCGACAGCAATGCGCAGACCACGCCAACCGGCACCACCTACGCGCTCGATCTGCCGCGCGCGACGAACGAAGGCATTGACGAGAGCCTGCGCATTCTCGCCGGGATGATGCAGCAGCCCAACATCAGCAAGGCGCCCGTGGAGGCCGAACGCGCGGTCATCCTCGCCGAGCGGCGCGAGAGCCTTGGCCCCGGCGCCCGGCTGGGAGACGAGATCCGCGCCTTCTATTTCGCCGGCCAGCGCCTCGCCAGCCACAGCCCCATCGGCACCGAGCAGACGCTGCTCAAGGCGACGCCGCAGGCCCTGCGTGCCTTCCACGACCGCTGGTATCGCCCCGACCGCACCGTGATCGCCATTTCCGGGTCCATGGAGCCGGCCGCGCTCGAAGCGATGGTCCGCGCGCATTTCTCCGGCTGGAAGGCCAAGGGCCGCGCGACGCCGCTGCCCGACTTCGGCGAGCCCGATCCCTCCGCCCCGGCCACCAAGGTGATCGTCGAGCCGAGCGTGCCCTATAGCGTGGGCCTCGCTTATCTGCGGCCATGGGTGTTCAACGAGGATACGATCATCTTCAACCAGATGCGGCTGGCCGACATGGTCGCGCTGGAGCTGATCAATCGGCGCCTCGAAGCCGTGGCCAGCGACGGTGCCTCATTCGTGCAGGCCAATGTGTCGCTGGATAACAGCATGCGCTCGGCCAATGCGACCTATGTGACCATCGTGCCCAATGGCAGCGACTGGGAGAAGGCGCTGCAGGAAGTGCGCGCGATCATCGAGGATGCCCGCCGGGTCGCCCCCAGCCAGGTCGATATCGACCGCGAGTTTCAGGGCATGGAAGCCGGCTTTGCCGCGCTGGTGGCCAGTGCCGCCATTGAGGGTAGTCCCCAGCAAGTCGAGAGCATCGTGCAGGCGGTGGATATTCGCGAGACGGTCGTCTCGCCGCAGGACCAGCTCGCCATCTACCAGTCCTCCAAGAAATATATGACGCCCGAGCAACTGCTCGCGGCGACCAACCGGCTGTTCTCCGCTACGGTGGAACGCGCCCTGCTCAGCCTGCGCGCGCCGCAGGACAATGCCGAACAGCGCCTGCAGACTGCCTTCAGCGCGCAGGTCGAGCCCAATTCCCGCGCGCGCCTGAGCGATTCGCGGGTGACCATGGCCGCGCTGCCCAAGCTGCCCGCGCCGGGCAAGGTGGCCTCGCGCACTGACCTGGGCGTACTGGGCATCCAGAACGTCACGTTCGAGAATGGCGTTCGCTTACTGGTCGCCGGCAATCAGGCCGAACCGGGCAAAGTGCATATCAATGTGCGCTGGGGCCATGGCCGCCAGAGCTTCGCGCCGGACGAGCGCGCCGCCTTGTGGGCGGTGCCCTATGCGCTCACCGCCAGCGGCATCGGCGACCTCGGCCAGCGAGAGCTGAACGATCTAATGAGCGGCCGCCGCCTGTCGCTGAACTTCGGCATTGATGACGATGCGTTCACGCTCAGCGGCACGAGCAGCCCGCAGGATTATCCCGATCAGCTGCGCCTGTTCGCCTCCAAGCTGGCTTTCCCCCGCTGGGACGAGGCACCGCTGCGCCGCTCCATGGCAATGCTAGAGGCCAGCTATGATCCGGTGCCGGCCTCCGCTGCGGAAGCCATTGGCCGCGATCTTGAATGGATGCTGCGGGACAAGGATGCCCGCTTCAGCCCGGCCTCTCCGGATGATCGCACGGCGTTGACGCTGGATGCCTTCCGCAAGGTTTGGGCGCCCCGCCTCGCCAACGGCCCCATTGAAATCCAGGTGTTCGGCGATCTCGATGTCGAGCAGGCGATTGCCGCTGTGGCCGCCAGCTTCGGCGCTCTGCCCAAACGCGCCGATGCGCCGCCGCCGGCCCGTAACCTCGCGCTCAACTTCCCCGCTCATGTGGCGACCCCGGTTCGCATCGTCCATGACGGGCCGGACGAACAGGCCGCCGCGATCATCGCCTGGCCGACCGGCAGTGGCGTCGCCGACATTCGCGAGAGCCGCCAGCTTGAGATGTTGGCCCGCATCATCACCGACCGGCTGTTCGAGCGGCTGCGCTCCATCGACGGTGCGGCCTACACGCCCAGCGCATCCAGCAACTGGCCCGAACGGATGAACGGCGGTGGCTTCCTGGTCGTGCAGACCCAGCTGAAGCCCGAGCGCATCCCTTATTTCTATCAGCTCGTGGATGAACTGGTGCGCGATCTGACCACCAATCCGGTGACGGAGGATGAACTCAATCGACAGATCGCGCCGGTGCGTCAATTGTTGACGCGCGCGGCCTACAGCAATGCCTTCTGGATGGACCAGTTGCAGGGCTTCTCCCGCGACGAGAACCAGCTTGGCTATGCGCGCGCCCTTGGACGCGACCTCACCAGCATCACGCCGGCCGACCTGCAGGCGCTCGCTGCCCGCTATCTCGTGCCGGAGAAAAGCTGGTCCGCGGTGGTTCTGCCCGAGAGCGCGCCGGCCCCGGCGCTCGGCACATCGGCCGGATCGGCATCCGCTCCGACGCGCTAGGCGCCAACTCGCCCCTTGCACGAGCGCCGGTGACGGCCCAAATGGGAGCCAGTCGCATCCTTGGCCGGCGCGCGTTCAAGCCGGCCTCCGTCCTTCGCGCGAGAGCCAGCATGTTCATCGAAACCGAGCAGACCCCCAATCCCGCAACCCTGAAGTTTCTGCCGGGGCGCCCGGTCATGACCTCGGGCACGCGCGATTTCGCAAGCGCAGACGAGGCGACGGCCTCGCCGCTCGCCGAAGCGCTGTTCAACCTCGGGGATGTGACCGGGGTGTTCTTCGGCCGGGATTTCATCTCGGTCACGGCAGCGCCGGGCGTTGCGTGGAGTTCGCTGCGCACCGACGTAATCGCGATCCTGCTCGACCATTTCTCGGCGGACATGCCGCTGTTCGCGCCGGGCACGGCGCACGATATCCGCGTTCCGGCGGAGAATGAGGACGATGGCGCGATGCCCGGCGACGACCCGGCCGACGCCGATATTGTCGCGCAGATTCGCGAATTGATCGATACCCGCGTGCGCCCCGCCGTCGCCAATGATGGCGGCGATATCGTCTATCGCGGCTTTGAGCGCGGCACTGTCTTCCTGCGGATGCAGGGCGCCTGCGCCGGCTGCCCTTCTTCGACCGCGACACTCAAGAACGGCATCGAGCAGTTGCTCAAGCATTATGTGCCGGAAGTGACCGAAGTCCGGGCCGTCTGAGCCGATCGATGCGCCGGATCGTTCCCCCACGCGCACGATGAGCCAGCCCTTGGCGCAGCGCACGCTCATTATCGATTGCGCCACGCCGGCGCTCTCCATCGCCCTTTTCGATGGCGACCGGTTGATTGAGGCGACGCATCGCGAGTTGGGGCGCGGTCATGCCGAAGCGCTGCTGCCCGCTATCGCTGCGCTGCCCGAGGGCGGCCGCGCTGACGCCATTCTCGTGGACATTGGCCCCGGCAGCTTCACCGGTGTGCGCGTGGGGCTGGCTGCCGCGCGCGCGCTGGGCTTCGCATGGCAGGTGCCTGTTTCCGGCTATGGCTGCCTCGATCTGGTTGCCGCCATCGCCCGTGCCCAGCTCGGGCCGACAGAGCCGTTCGCGGTAACGATGGTCGGCGGACATGGCGAAATCTTCTGGGCGGAAGCGGCATCGCCCGTCACACCCGACAGGCCGCCCCTCACCGTCCGATCCACGCCAATCGACGAACTGGCGGCGTCTCTCAACGTCGGCCTGCTCGTCGGCTCGGGCGCCCAGACGCTGGTCGATGCCGGCGCGCGGGGTCAGGCCGTTCCGTTGCTTCCCGATGCCCGCGCGGTGTTCCGCCTGCCGGTCACGCAGCGCACCCGCCCGCCGGTGCCGGATTATGGGCGCGGCGCAGATGCCAAGCCCATGGCTGCCTCAAGCAAGCCTAGACCAGCGCCGGTTCGCTGATGCAGGACAAGGAGGCGCTCCGCATCGTGGCCAGTCTCGATCCTTGTGTGGACGAGATCGGCGCCGCCATGCAGGTGATGTCGGCCGCCTTCCCACCGGAATTTGGCGAAGCATGGTCCTCTGCGCAATTGATGGGCATGATGCAGTTGCCCGGCTCCATTCTGGTGACTGGCTACACCCATGCCGAACCGGTCGGCTTCGGCCTGATCCGCAGTATTGCCGGCGAAGCGGAGCTTCTTTTGCTTGCCGTCCATCCGGATCATCGTGGGCGGACACATGGCCGCCGATTACTTGATCGCTGTATGACAGAGGCCGAGGGAACCGGCGCAGAAACAATTTTTCTGGAAGTGCGATCAGGGAATCCAGCTCTTCATCTTTATATCAAAGCCGGCTTTCATCAGTATAATGTTCGACTTAACTACTATTGTGGATCGAACGGTTCCCGGTTTGATGCTTTGAGTTTGAAACTCGTTTTGGGACAGTCAGCGCCCTGAGTCCGAAACTTCTCTTGCGCTCATCGTTCAATCCCCATAATGTTTAATGGTAGAATATAGCCTAAGAATAGCGATTCTACGGGTCGCAAGTTGATAATGGGAACTTCATATGTCCGATACTAACGCTCAAGACGAAGTGCTGATCACGCTCACCTCGGATATCGTGGCTGCCCACGTATCCAATAACAGCGTGGCTGTGTCGGACGTGCCGACGCTGATCCAGAATGTTTACAGTGCGCTGGCCGGTCTTCAGCAGGACGTCCCGCCGCCGCAGCCCAAGCAGGAGCCGGCCGTATCTGTCCGTTCTTCGATCAAGCCCGATTACATCGTGTGCCTGGAAGACGGGAAGAAGCTGAAGATGCTTAAGCGGCATCTCATGACCCATTATCAGATGACGCCGGAAGACTATCGCGCCAAGTGGGGCCTCCCCGCTGACTATCCGATGGTCGCGCCCAACTATGCCGAACAGCGCCGCACGCTGGCCAAGAAGATCGGTCTCGGCACCACGCGCAAGCGCGGCCGCAAATAATCCCGCGCCCCGCGCGCGAATACAAAAATCGAACGATGCCGCCTTTGCACAAGGGCGGCATTTTTCTTGTCTGCCAATCGTCAAAAAGCCGAAATTGCGGGTTCCAGAACGGGTAAATTCAGCTACACAGTCCCCATGTCCCGGACGATCGACATAGAAGCGCTGTGCGCAGAGCGCGGCCTGCGCATCACCGAGCAGCGGCGCGTAATTGCCCGCGTGCTTTCCGAAAGCGAAGACCATCCCGATGTGGAAAAGCTGCACGAGCGCGCCTCCGCGATCGACAGCAATATCTCCATCGCCACGGTGTATCGCACTGTGCGCCTGTTCGAAGAGGCAGGCATATTGGAACGTCATGATTTCGGGGATGGGCGCGCGCGCTATGAGCCGGCGCCAGAAGCCCATCACGATCACCTGATCGACGTAGAGTCGGGCAAGGTCGTGGAGTTCGTGGACCCGGAGCTGGAGCAGCTCCAGCGCCAGATTGCCGAGAAGCTGGGCTATCGGCTCGTGGATCACCGCATGGAGCTCTACGGCGTCTCGCTCGATCGCGATCGCAGCAAGGACTAAGTGAGCCGCCTGCGCGCGCTCGCGAGGCTTGCGCGCCTGATCGGCGTCGTCATTGCCTACGTCATCCCGCATCTTCTCGCCCGGCGCCGCGGCGTTTCGCCCTGGCCCCAGCGCTTTCTCGCGCGCGCCGCGCACGCGACGGGCTTTGACGTCCGCATCGAGGGCACGCCCTTGCTGCACGATGTGTTCTTCATCGCCAATCATGTGAGCTGGATCGACATATTGGCGCTGGGCGGCGCCACGGGGGCCGCGTTCATCTCCAAGGATGATGTCGCGCGCGCGCCCATCGTTGGCTGGCTCGCCGCGCAGAACAATACCGTGTTCATCACCCGCGAGCGGCGCGGTGCCGTCGCCGGGCAGATCGACGCCGTGCGCACCGCACTGGCCGCGCATCAGCCCATCGCGCTGTTCCCGGAAGGGACGACGGGGGATGGCCAGTCTCTACTGCCCTTCAAGCCGGCGCTCTTTTCGGTTCTTCTCCCGCCGCCCCGCTCGATCCTCATCCAGCCGGTCGTCATCGATTATGGCGCGGGAACCGATCTCGTCGCCTGGAAGGAGGGCGAGAGCGGCATCGCCAATGCGCTCCGCATCCTCGGCGCGCGTGGCCGGCGCACCCTGACGCTGCGATTCCTCGATCCATTCGATCCCGGCGATCATCCCGATCGCAAGGCGCTGGCCGCCAGCGCACGCGCGAGGCTTGCCGAGGCCATGGGCCTGCCCGGCTGAACGGCAGGCCCCGCAGCGCCCTGCCCTTCCCCCCTCGTCCTAACGGCTGTATAGGCGCGGGCATGACCCAGACCCCACCCAAGACCTACCATGTCAAATCCTTCGGCTGCCAGATGAACGTCTATGATGGCGAGCGCATGGGCGAGTTGCTGGCGGCGCGCGGCATGACAGCGGCAGGCGATGGCGCGGAGGCGGATCTGGTGGTGCTGAACACCTGTCACATCCGCGAGCGGGCGGCCGAGAAGGTCTATTCAGACATTGGCAGGCTGCGGCGGGAGGATGGCACGCGCCCGATGATCGCGGTCGCCGGCTGCGTGGCGCAGGCGGAAGGGTCGGAAATCACCCGGCGCACCAAGGCCGTCGATATCGTCGTCGGCCCGCAGGCCTATCACCGCCTGCCCGGCCTCATCGACGATGTGGTTGCGGGTCGCGAGGCCGTCGATACGGACATGCCGGCCGATTCCAAGTTCGACATATTGCCGGGCCGCGCGCGCCGGTCGGCGCCATCCGCCTTCCTGACGGTCCAGGAGGGCTGCGACAAGTTCTGCACCTATTGCGTCGTGCCCTATACGCGCGGCGCGGAAGTCAGCCGCCCTTGGAACGCCATCATGGATGAGGCGCGCGCGCTGGTCGATGCTGGCGCCTGCGAGATCACCCTGCTCGGCCAGAATGTGAATGCCTGGTCCGGCGAAGACGACGCCGGTCGCCCGCAGGGGCTGGACGGCCTCATCCGCGCGCTGGACAGGTTGCCCGGCCTTGCACGCATCCGCTACACCACCAGCCACCCCAACGACATGACGCAGGCGCTGATCGACGCCCATGCCGAGGTGCCGGCGCTGATGCCGTTCCTCCACCTGCCGGTGCAGGCCGGCTCGGACCGCATCCTCAAGGCCATGAACCGCAGCCACAGCCGCGACTCCTATCTGCGCATCATCGAGCGTGTTCGCGCCGCGCGGCCGGACATCGCCCTGTCGGGCGATTTCATCGTCGGCTTTCCAGGCGAGACCGATGCCGAGTTCGAGGAGACGCTGAGCATCGTCAACGAGGCGCGCTATGCGCAGTGCTTCAGCTTCAAATACAGTCCGCGCCCGGGCACGCCCGCTGCCGATATGGAAGGCCAGATCGCGCCAGAGGTAATGGACGAACGCCTCAAGCGCCTGCAGGCCACGCTGAACGTTCATCAACTGGCGTTCAATCAGGCCAGCGTCGGCCAGCGCACGACCATTTTGCTGGAGCGGAAGGGGCGGCACCCCGGCCAGCTCATCGGCAAGACGCCCTGGCTCCAGTCGGTCCACATCGATGGCACGAGCGCGGCCATCGGCGATCTGATCGCGGTGGATATTCTCTCGGCCGGCCCCAACAGCCTCGCCGGCGCGCTCGCCAGTCCGCTTGCCGCCTGAGGTGGGCGGGCGCGGGCAACGGTCCCCTGAAAACACCGCTTCACCTCTTTGCAGAATACGCCACCGTGCCCGCGCGGCATGTGAACGGCTTCACTCAGTGACGATCTCGAGGGTATGAAGTTTTCCCGCTTTTTCAGCTTTTCCGGCCATGATCTCGCCATCGATCTGGGCACCGTCAACACATTGGTTCACGTCGCCGGCAAGGGCGTCGTCCTGAACGAGCCGTCCGTCATCGCGATCGAGACGATCGCGGGCGTCGGCCATATCAAGGCCGTCGGCAATGAGGCCAAACTGATGCTGGGCAAGACGCCGGAAGGCGTGCGCGCCCTGCGTCCGCTGCGTGACGGCGTCATTGCCGACATCGAAATCGCCGAGCAGATGATCAAGCATTTCATCGACAAGGCGCTGGGCAGTGCCCGCATGGGCCGCAACCGCGTGGTAGTCGCGGTGCCCTCGGGCGCGACGATGGTGGAGCGCCGCGCAATCCGCGACGCCACCTCGCGCGCAGGCGCTGCCGACGTGCAGCTCATCGAGGAGCCAATGGCGGCGGCAATCGGCGCGGGCTTACCGGTGGTAGACCCGATTGGCGCCATGGTCGTCGACATTGGCGGCGGCACCACTGAGGTGGCCGTGCTGTCGCTCAGCGGCATCGCCTATAGCGGTTCGGTCCGCGTCGGCGGCGACAAGATGGACGAAGCCATCTCCTCCTACGTCCGGCGCCATCATAATCTGATGATCGGCGAGATAACGGCCGAGCGCGTCAAGCAGCAGATCGGTAATGCCATGACGCCCGACGGCGCCGGCATAGCCCTGGGCGTGCGCGGACGCGATCTGGTCAATGGCCGCCCGGTCGAAATCGAGATCAGCGAAGCCCAGATCGCCGAGGCCCTGCGCGAATCGATCAACCAGATCGTCGGCTCGGTGATGACCGCGCTGGAGGAGACCCCGCCGGAGCTGTCCGCCGACATTATCGACGAGGGCATCACCCTCACAGGCGGCGGCGCGCTGCTGCGGGGCATGGACGAGGCCATTGCGGTCGCGACCGGCTTGCCCGTGAAGATCGCCGAAAACCCGCTGATGTGCGTGGCGATGGGCGCTGGTCGGGCATTGGAAGATTCGATCTACGACGGCGTGCTCGCCCCCGCCTGAGGCTCTGCGTCCGAGCAGGTGCCGGCGCGCCTTCCAATCGCCATTTTAGCTGTCGGTGGAACCCGCTAGTCCTGGGCGACACTGCTGGGGAGAGGACATGGCGCAACCCACGGAAGCCGCCGCGCTCGCGGCCAACAAGCAACTTGTGCTGGCGATGTGGCACGACGTCATCGACGGCCGCAACATCGAGGCTGCGGGCAAATATGTCGCGCCCGATTACATCCAGCATTCGCCCGGCATCGGCCAGGGACTGGCAGCACTCATCGCCTTCCTGCGCACCGAATTTCCAGACATGCAGCCGTTGGAGCCCGGCCCCTATCCGCTGACCCGGTTCGAGTTCGTCCTCGCCGAGGGCGACCTCGTCCAGCTCATGTTCCAGCGGCATTTGCCGGACCCGCACGATCCCGCGCGGCTCACGCCGGTCTGGTGGTACGACACCTATCGCATTCGCGATGGCCTGATCGTGGAGCATTGGGATTCGGCGCACGGCTAAGGGGCGTGCCGCAAAGAAGCGAGTGCCGGCCATTCAAGATCAAAATTTCGAAACGGCGATAGCGCCGACTTTGGATTTTTCCATCGTCATTCCCGCGTGCGCGGGAATGACGAGAAATACTCGTCCCCCCTCACACCTCCCAGGGAAACCGACCCCGCCGCAAGATCACACCCGCGCCCTCACCCAAACCGCCGCCCCTCTTTTCACCTCAAGGTCGAGACTTCCCGCTTGTCGCTCCCCCCGCCCTTCTGGCATGAAGCTTGGCAATGACAGACACTCTCATCGCGCCCCGCGCCCTGAGTCGACCGCTTGGTCGCCCGCTTGCCTAAGCGCCCCGTGCCCGCCCAGGCCGGAGAACGGGCCCGCCTCGAACTGGTCTTCGACAAGCCGTTTCTGCTCGGCGCCTTGTTCGGGGAATATGACCAGAACCTCGTGGCCATCGAGAACCGCCTCGGCGTGTACATCTCCGCACGGGGGAACAAGCTGCAGATCGAGGGGAATGCGGAAGGCGCCGCCCGCGCGCGCGATGTCCTGCAGGGGCTCTATAATCGCCTCGCCGCCGGCCAGACGGTCGACAGCGGCGCGGTGGAGGCGGTGATCGCCATGTCCGCCGAGCCGACGCTCGATGGCATCATCCGGCATGATGTGTCGGAGCCGCCCAAGGTGATGATCCGCACCCGCAAGAAGACCATCGTGCCGCGTTCGGCCAATCAGGGCGTCTATATGGACGCGCTGGCCCGCAACGAGCTGATCTTCGCCCTCGGGCCGGCCGGCACCGGCAAGACCTATCTCGCCGTGGCACAGGCAGTGAGCCAGCTCATCACCGGCTCTGTGGACCGCCTGATTCTTTCGCGCCCCGCCGTCGAGGCCGGCGAGCGACTGGGCTTCCTGCCCGGCGACATGAAGGAGAAGGTCGACCCCTATCTCCGCCCGCTTTACGACGCCCTCTACGATACGCTGCCAGCCGAGCAGGTCGAGCGGCGCATCGCCTCGGGCGAGATCGAGGTCGCGCCGCTCGCCTTCATGCGCGGCCGCACACTCGCCAATGCCTTCATCATCCTCGATGAAGCGCAGAACACCACCATCGCGCAGATGAAGATGTTCCTCACCCGCTTTGGCGAAGGCAGCCGCATGGTGATCTGCGGCGACCCCAAGCAGGTCGACCTCCCGCAGCCGGGTGCTTCGGGCCTCGCCGATGCGGTCGAGCGGCTGGAGGGCATTGAAGGCATCGCCGTCACCCGCTTCACCACGGCGGATGTGGTGCGCCACCCCATCGTCGGACGGATCGTCGCGGCTTATGAGGGTCCGAATGCTTGAGGTGCTGACCGAGGCCAGCCCCGAATGGGCCGAGAAGACCGACTGGAACGCGCTCGCTGATCGGGCGGTGCGGGCCGCGCTCGCGCAAACTTCGCAATCGGTAATCATCGACAGCGATGCTTGCGTCGAACTCTCCATCCGGCTGGCAGACGATGCCGAAGTCCAGCAGCTCAACGCCTCCTTCCGGGGAAAGGACAAGCCGACCAACGTCCTCTCCTTTCCGATGATCCAGAGCGATCTCATAGAATCCATCGAAAATAGCGACGATGGTGAGGTGCTGCTCGGCGACATCATCCTCGCCTACCAAACCTGCGCCCGCGAGGCGCTGGAACGCGCGGTTTCGCTGGAAAATCACGCGACACATCTCATCGTTCACGGCACGCTCCACCTGCTCGGCCACGATCATGAAAATGATGCCGAGGCCGAGGCGATGGAGCGCCTTGAAATACGAGCCCTTGAAACGCTGGGCATTGATGATCCATATGGGGATCGCGAGCCCGGCATGACCGGGCCGATTGACGAAACAGGGAATTGATCCAGAAGATGTCGGAGACATCCGCACCGTCCCCCTCCAAAGAGGGCGACAGTAGTAGTAGCAGCGAAGGCGGACGAATATGGCAGGGCCTCAAAGCCCTGCTTTTCGGCGATAATGGATCGACCAGCCTCAGGCACGAGCTTGAGAGCGTCATCGAGCAATATGACGATCAGGAAGATGAGACGTCCCGCAAGGGCGACCTCACCCCGATCGAGCGTCAGATGCTCCGCAACATGCTGCATTTCAGCGAGCATACGGTGGACGATGTCGCCGTGCCGCGCGCGGACATCATCGCCATTTCGCAGGACGCCAGCTTTACGGAGCTGATGGCGCTTTTCGCGCAGGCCGGCCACAGCCGCATCCCCGTCTACAAGGACACGCTCGATCATGTCACCGGCATGATCCACATTCGCGATGCCTTCGCCATTCTGGCACGCGGAGAAGCGCATCCGGAGTCGCTGGAGACGCTGATCCGTCAGCCGCTCTATGTGCCGCAGAGCATGGGCGTGCTGGACCTGCTCGCCGAAATGCGCGCCAAGCGCACGCACCTCGCCATCGTGCTCGATGAATATTCCGGCACGGACGGGCTGCTGACCATCGAGGATCTCGTCGAGGAAATCGTCGGCGATATCGAGGACGAGCATGACGAGGAACCGGAGGCACTGCTGGTGCCGCTGGAAGATGGCATGTGGGATGCCGACGCCCGCGCCGAGCTCGAAGATATCGCCCGAACCATCGATCCGCGCCTTGCCGAGGTCGATTCCGACGTCGACACCATTGGCGGCCTCGCCTTCGTGATCGCGGGGCGCGTGCCGGAGACCGGCGAAATCATCGAGCATGAGCCGAGTGGCTGGCGCATCGAAATCGTCGAGGCCAATCCGCGCCATGTCGCGCGGGTGCGCCTGCATCCGCCCGAGGCACTGGCCGACGATCTGGAGCAGTAGGCCGCGGCTGCCGCGAGGTTCGCCGGCGGCCGGCCTAACGCGATCTTAAGCGGCGCGCGCCGCTGGCCTGGCCATTTCGCTCTCGGCAATCAGACCCGCCATGACCTGTGCCAGCCAGCGCGCATCATCCTCGGCGCGGTGGCGCCGCGCGCGCTGACGATCGGCTGCATCGAGCAGCCGCGTCAGGACGGTGCGGTCCGTATCGTGAAAGAGGCGAAGCTCGGCGAGACAGCGGGTCGGCAGATATGTGGGTTCGCCCGCTGCAGCAAAGAGCGTGCGCGACCACGCATCATCGAAATAGCTGTCGGCAATCACCTCATGCCCAGCCACGGCCGCGCGCAGTTGTCGTGCGACGCATCGGGCATCCAGCCCATCCCGCTCAAGCTGCGCGCGCGAAATGCCGTGCAGGCTCTCGGCTTCCTCGCTCCATTGCCAATCCGCCCAGTCCGCATGGGGGCGGATAAGCCAGGATCGGCTCCAGCCTTCGGTGCTGGCAATGCCGACTTCGATGGGGAAAGACCGGCCATATTGCGGCAGGCAGGACGCTTCAAAATCAACGGCGATGACGGCCATGCGACATACTCACATAAGGAGCTGCCCCATCACGCTCCATCCTCACCCGTACAGGACGCCCGTTGCCGGATTTTGTTCCTGCCTTTTCTGATCCTGGAAACAGGTCTAGCGGACTGAGGTTAAGATTTCGCGTCATGCCCGGCCCTTCGGGCGCAGGCTGGTGGGTCGCTCACCGATGCGGGAGCAGCGCTCCGACGATCTGCCGGTCTTCCTGTCGCAATACGCCCCAGGCGCGCGCCGCCGCGCGGCTGTCCATGGCCTCTACGCCGATCCCCATGGCTTCGATGGCGCGGACGAACGCTGCCGAGGGCCTGATCAGCCTGGATCCAGTGCCGAGCAGCAGAAATTCCGCCGGCGGGTCGAGATCCAGGATGGGGCGCAGCATCTCGACAGTCAGTTGGTCGATGGTCGCCGGCGCGTCCCACGGGACCACGCCAGACGGATCAATCAGGATGCCGCTGTCGAACACATGATCGCGCACGCGAAAGCCGCGCCCGGCAAAGCCGGTGATGACCGGGCCCGCGGGCTTCTCGTCGCGGAGCAGTTCCATGCTCTTTCCTCCCCGCCCGACGGATGCCGCGAGATCAGCGCGGCATCGTCTCGTTCTTGAGGGTCCGCTCGGCGCCAGCCACCTGACCGCCCGCCTTAGCAACGAAGCTGTCCGAGCCGACCTTGGTCCACACCAGCAGCGGCGCGGACATGTACATCGACGAATAGGTGCCAACGAAAATGCCGAACAACATGGCGGCGGTGAAGCCGAAGATCACTTCCGGCCCGAGGAGCAGCAGCACCACCAGTGTGATGATGATCGTCAGCGAGGTCATCACCGTGCGCGCGAGCGTCTCGTTGATCGATAGGTCAAGCAGCGGGACCAGCTCCATCTTGCGATATTTGCGCAGATTTTCGCGGATACGGTCATAGATCACGATGGTGTCGTTCAGCGAATAACCGATGATCGTCAGCAAGGCCGCGACGATGTTCAGGTTGAACTCCATCTGGGTGAGCGCGAACAACCCGAAGGTGAGCGCCACGTCATGGAACAGCGCGAACAGCGCGCCGAGGCCAAACTGCCATTCGAAGCGGAACCAGATGTAGATGGAGATCGCCAGCATCGCGAAGAACATCGACCAGGCACCGGTCTGGAACAACTCGCCCGAGACCTTGCCCGACACGGTGTCGACGCTGCCGAACTTGGCGTCCGGGTGACTCTTGAGGATTGCCGCCTTGAGCCGCTCGGCGGCCTGGTTCGCGGCATCCTCGCCGCCCTCGGGCAGCGACGTGCGGATCGAGACATCCTGGGCCGAGCCGAACTGCTGGATATTCACCTCACCGGCCACGGCTGCGTCGACGGTGCCGCGCAGCGCATCGAGATTGACGGGTTGCGAGAAAGTGACCCGCATCATCTGGCCGCCGACGAAATCGACGCCCAGATTGAGGCCGCGCGTGGCCACCAGGGCAATCGACGCGATGATCGAGATCATGCTGATCGCCATGGCGACATGGCGCCATTTGAGGAAGCCGATGTTGGTGTTGTCCGGGACAAGCTTGAGCAAGCGCATTGGTCTTGTGCCTCAGATCGTCAGTGTCGTCGGCCGCTTGCGCAGCCAGAAGGAAGCGAACAGGCGCGTCACCGTCACGGCCGTGAAGACCGAGGTGAAGATGCCGATGGTGAGCACGACTGCGAAGCCCTTGATCGGCCCGGAGCCGAAGTAGAACATCAAAGCGGCAGCGATCACGTTGGTCGTGTTGGCGTCAAAGATCGCGCGCTGCGCTTCCTTATAGCCTGTCTCGACGGTCTGCATGATGCTCCGCCCCCGTCGCTGCTCCTCCCGGATGCGCTCGTTGATCAGCACGTTGGCGTCCACCGCCGCGCCGACCGTGAGCACGAACCCGGCGATGCCCGGCAGGGTTAGCGTCGCATTGAACAGCGCCATGATGCCGACGATCATCAGCACGTTGAAGATCAGCGCCAGGTTCGCGTAGATGCCGAAGCGGCCATAAGCCATGACCATGATCAGCAGCACCGCAGCCGTTGCCACGCCGCCGGCAATAATGCCCTTGCGGATGGAATCAGCGCCAAGATCCGGCCCGACCGTGCGTTCTTCTACCACCGTCAGCTTCACCGGCAGCTGGCCGGAGCGCAGCGCGATCGCCAGCTGGTTGGCGCTTTCCACGGTGAAGTTGCCGCTGATCTGCGCCGATCCGCCCAGAATAGGCTCGTTGATGTTGGGCGCCGAAAGCACCGTGCCATCGAGGATCATCGCGAACGGCTTGTTCACGTTCTGCTGCGTAGTGCGCGCGAATTTGTTGGCACCCGAGCTGTTGAAGCGGATGCTCACCACCGGCGCATTGGTCTTGGGATCATAGGATTGCTGGGCGTCGATCAGCTCATCGCCCGCCACCATGGTCTGCCGCTTCACCGCGATGACCGGCTGGCCGAGTGGATTGTCTGGATACGGCACAAGCACGCTGCCCACCGGCGCGATGCCACGCGCCAAGTCGGCCGGATTGGCCGTCGTGTCGACCAGCTTGAACTCAAGCTGCGCGGTCTGGCCGAGCAGATCCTTGAGCTGAGCGGGGTCCTGAAGGCCCGGCACCTGCACGACGATGCGATTGCTGCCCTGGCGGATGATGGTCGGCTCGCGCGTGCCCATCTCGTCGATGCGCTTGCGGATGACTTCCGTCGCCACTTCCATGGCGCTCTCGACGGCGGCGTTGATGCCGGCTTCGGTCGGCGTCACGACGATGGTGCTGCCATCACGCACCTGCACATCGAAGTCGCGCTGGCCCGTGAGGCCGGCACCGCGCGTCAGCGGACGGATGCGCTCGACGGCGGCATCCACCTGCGTGGCATCGCGCACCATGAAGCGCAGCGCGTTGCCCTGCGTCGACATCTCGCCAATGGCGATGCGGCTATCAGCCCGCCGCAGATCGACGCGGATCGCTTCCTCGATATTCTGGATGCGCTGGCGGGCCACGTCCTTCGTGTCCGCCTCAAGCAGAATGTGACTGCCGCCGGAGAGGTCGAGGCCCAGATTGACGCGCGCCTGCATGAAGCGCGGCAATTGCGAATAGGTCTGGTCGGGCAGGAAGCTCGGCACGGCATAGAGACTGCCGACGACCAGCGCCACAAGGACGAGCCAGATCTTCCAGCGGGGAAAGTCGAGCATGGCCCGTCAGTCGTTCGCGGGTTTGGCGGTCATCGGATCGACGACATCGCTCAGGGTCGCCTTGACCGCCTTCACCTTGATGCCCTGGCCGAGCTCGACATCCACATAGGTGTCGTCCACGCGGGTCACCTTGCCGACGAGGCCGCCGCCGGTGACGACCTGATCGCCTTTCTTGACCGCGCCGATCTTGGCGCGATGCTTCTTCATCTGCTGCTGCTGCGGACGAATGAGCAGGAAGTAGAACACCGCAAAGATCAGGATCAGCGGGACGAAGCTCATGAAGCTGGCCATTCCGGAAGAGCCCGGTGCAGCGGCGGCGAGTGCAAAAGTTGTGAACATTGCGATCCTTGAGCAGGGCAATCAGCAGATGGATGAACAGCGCGCCCCGCAGATGCGGCCTCACGCACACTGTTTCAAGGGCGCGCGGCTAGCATATCGCCCCGGTGCAGGCAACCGAGATCGCCGGGCACCCTTCCCCCGCGCTGCCGCCGCGTCGCGCGCCGGCCGAGCAAAGCGCGCCGAACAATCGCCCCGTCACCCCGCCCCGCCTGCCGGTCCCCAGCAAAATGAAAAATCATGCGCAAGGAGGCGCCAACGGACCTTGCAACTTCCGTGCGATACGCCTAGGAGCGCACCTCCGGTCGGGACGTAGCGCAGCCTGGTAGCGCATCACACTGGGGGTGTGGGGGTCGGAGGTTCGAATCCTCTCGTCCCGACCAAATTTTCGCCGTTTCCCCGGACGGCCAGGCAGGCTGAAATTAGCCTAGCATTCACATAGTCCATCACAGTGCTCATTGAGCAGCCGCGCTATTAGGATAGCGCCTAAGGATTATCGTCAACACATCGTTCGGCGACACCGGAGCTTCAAACTTTTCTGGCGATGTCACCCAGCCGCATAGCAGTACTGCGCGCTTTACCACCTCAGGCCATCATGCTTCATCACGTCCAGCAAATTGCCCCCTTTCGCCCCCGCTGGTGCCGCAACGTTTAGTCGGATGGCACTGGGCGAGGTGCGCCTTCAGGAGCAGTTTCGCGCTGTTGTCCTGAAACGCGTCGGCTCAGCACGCTCTTAGCCCAAAGCTGCCCCGGCTTTTCCACGAAGCGGTAAGTGATCTCGGCGAACGCGATGACCCCAGCAAACAAAATCAGCGCAAGCACGTCAGCCATCCACGCCCCGCCACCGACATAATTAATGCCATCGATCGACACGACGAGATCGGCTCCCGTGGCTTTCTCCACCGCGCTGAGGACGTTGACGTATCTGTAGAGCAAGAAAGTGTGCACCATATAGATCGAATAAGACAGTAAACCGAGCCTGACAAAGGCAGCCTTGCGCAAAAGCGCGCTGATGGCGCCTCGCTCCCGCGTAAAGATCAACAGGGCGATGAGAAACAGATAGGGTGCGATCAATGTCAGCGCCCCGACGCCGGCGAATGCCAAAAATGCGATGATCGCCCCCACAATCAGCAGCTCGATCAACGTGTCACGCCCCCTCAAATCGAGCTTTTCCACCTGCGCTATGAGATGCCATGCCACAACGCCGAGTGAGAAGCCGTACAGGCAGCGCACAAGCGCACCATCATGGAACGCCTGCATGTAACGGTCGGTGAGAAATGGAAGGGCCAGCGGAGCACAGATCGCGATCGCAATGCATATTGGGATCATAAAGCGAGACGCATAGCGCATCAGGAGGGCGAAGATGAGATAGGTCCACACCTCCGCCGCGATCGACCAGCTAGGCCCGTTCCATGTCAGGTCGTCTGGCCCCACGAATATGCCGATCAGAGCGAGCTGGGCGAACCAAGCATCGATGGTAAACGGGAAAGCGAAGGGTTTCCGGCCTCCCAGACCGGGCATGATAGTGGCGAAGACGATCTCAAAGGTGAGAAAAAGCAGTAGCACGAACAGATGCAATGGAAAGATCCGGCCGAGACGGAGCCATATGAACTTGCCCACCGGAAACCCATCCGCGAGTTTCCGGCCATAGCTGGAGGCAATTACGAATCCGGACAGCACGAAGAAGAAATCGACGAACAGATATCCGTTCTTGACGACCTCAAGCTGCGAGATGTGATTTTCGCCTTTGATGTGGATGCACACGATCACGCATGCAAAGATACCGCGCAGGCTATCGAGCACGACATATCGATGGCGACCCGAAGCCGATGTATCTGAATTCTCCACGGTCATTCGCGCTATCTTAAGGGCAATTCCGCGTCAACCAACGCCCCCCTCGGCCCGTTCCTCTTTCAGTACATCCATGCTTATTTCGGCTAGCTATAGGCAGACGCAGCTATGACTGCTGGCTTCGAGCCTGCTGGTGGCAAATGGCGGCGAGCGATGACGACAGCAACGAACAATATCACCGGAAGCGCAATTGCGCCCGGCAAGCCTGAGCCTGCCGGGCGCGATGTTGATCGGTTCAACCGGTCGCGCGGCGACCTCAGCCGCCGCGAAACCCCTTAGAACTTGTAGCCGACCGTCAGGCCGTAGGTGCGCGGTGGAAGCCAGGTCACACCGAGCAGGCGGCCCGTGGCGAGAGCGAAGGTGCTGCTCGGGCGGAATACGTCGAACAGGTTCTTGGCCCAGAGCTGCGCGCGGATGCGGCCGTCGTTGGTCTCGTAGGCCAGCGAGGCATCGACCATGGTGTAGGCCGCGCTGCTTTCGATCTCGCGCATATACTCGCTGAAGTAGGTGCGGCTCTTGTAGGAGACGTCCACGCTCGGCGTGAAGGTGCCGATGGGCGCGATCACATCATATTCGCCATGCAGGTTCCACGACCAGCGCGGGCTGTTGCGCGTGTCGTTGCCGGCAAGCTGGATGTTGCCGCCGCCCGGGGCGCCAAAGGCCGTCGGATCGGGGTTGGTCACGGCGTTATACGGCGTGCCACCAGCGATGTTGGCCGGGTTGAGCGGATCGAGCGTCAGATAATCGACGAAATGCGCATCCGTGTAGGAGAGCGCACCGCTCAGGCGCAGGCCGGGCATCGGGCGCAGCATTGCGTCGAGTTCGATGCCCTTCGCACGGGTCTTGGCCGCGTTCTGGAAGATCGTGGTGTAGCCGGTCGGGCCGCCCGCGATCGTCTTGTTCAGCTGCAGGCCGTTCAGCGTATAGGCATAGCCAGCGAGGTTCACGGTCAGCATGCGGCCGAAGCTCGCCTTGATGCCGGCCTCATGGTTGAACATCTTCTCGGGGTTCACGATCGTGGTGCTGCCTGCGGCATTCTCACCCGAGCCGGCCTTGAAGCCTTCCGAATAGGTGTAATAGAGCAGGATGTCCTGATTGGCCTTCCAGACCAGCCCGGCTTCCGGCGTGAAGTCGCGGAAGGTCTTCTCCACATGCGTGCCCGCGGCGGTGTAGCGCAGCACCGGCCCCACCCCGTTGCGGGTGATGATGATGGAGGGGTTCTCCGACTCCACATGCTCACTGCTCCAGCGGCCGCCGAGCTTCACGCTGAGGCCCGCGAGCGCCTCGCTGAACATGCCAAGCCCGATCTCATACTGGCCGAAGATCGAGAAAGCCTCGGTCAGCAGGTTCGAGCGCGTGCAGACGCGCTTGGGCGCGATGATGTTGCTGCCGCCGGTCACGCCGTTGGGCGAGTATCCGCACAGGCCATAGGCCTCGTTGAGATCGATGCCGGCAGCCTGTAGCACGCCGATATTCTGCGCCATGCCGGTCCGGTTAGCGAGACCGACATTGTCAATCGGCCGCTGGCGCTCATGAAAGAAGAACACGCCGATGGTGCCGTTCACCCATTCGGACTGAAGGCCAAGCCGCAGCTCGTTGCTCCACTGCTTGCTGTCGATCCGGCGCTCCTGCACCGTCGTCGCCTGACCGTTGGTGGGCAGGCTGTCGATCACCGCCGAAAGATCGAGATCCTGGAACAGCGAGCTCTTGAAGGAGCGATAGTTGGCGATGTTGGTGACCGTCAGCGCATCGTTGAGCGGTACGTTGAGCGTGCCGGTGAAGGCATAGGTCTCGGTCTCGGTGCCCGGGCTGGATTCCGTTGCGAGATCACGCGGGTTGGTCGCATAGCCGCCCACGCCGAGCGGCGCCAGACGCGCCACGCCGGGGAAGGATGCGCGCAGATAGTGGATCGCGCCGGAGGCATCGCTCTGGCGGAAATATTCGCCGGAGACCAGCAGCGTCGCCTCGCGGCCGAGGTCGAACTCGAGCGAGGCGCGGCCCATGCGGCGGTTGAGGTCGTCGACGTCCTTGCCGGAAACCGGATTGATGCCATAGCCATCGCGGTTCTCGGTCTTGATCGCCAGACGGGCGCGAATGCCCTCGGTGATCGGGCCGCTGATCGCGGCTTCGGTCGTCAACGCATTGTAGCTGCCATAGCCGATGCGGCCATAGCCGGAGAAGATGTCCGTCGGGCGGGCGGTGATGACGTTGATCGACCCACCCACCGCGTTGCGGCCATAGAGCGTGCCTTGCGGGCCGCGCAGCACCTCAATGCGCTCCAGATCGAAGAGCGAGGTGAGCTGGGCCTCGGCGCGGGCCACGTAAGCACCGTCGACGTGGAAGGCCACGCCGGTCGAGCTGCCCGTGGTCGAGGTGTTGGCACCCACGCCACGAATGAAGATCTTCGCCTGATTGAAATCGCTGCCGAAGTTCACCGACGGCACGATCGTCTGCAGGTCAGAGATGCTGTTGACGCCAGCGCTGGCGATCCGGTCGGCGCCCAAGGCACTGACGGCGGCGCCCACATCTTGCAGCGATTGCTCGCGCTTCTGGGCGGTGACGATGATCTCCATGCCGTCATCGGCGGCGGTCGCGGTCTGGGCGGCCTGCGGGGTTTGGGCGAGGGCGCTCGTCGAGGCGAGGAGCAGCGCGGGGATGGACGCTTGGATGGACAGGGAAATCCGTTTCATTCTCTCTCTTCCGTTTCTGTTATGCTGGCCCTGCGGGATGGGCATGCATGTTCAATGCGCCCGCACTCACTGAATGCAAGACCCGACTGCCCCAAAGGGCAGCGATATCGTTCATTCGAGACACAGGTGTAGCCTTTGCGCCACGGCTCGCTTTGACCCACGTCAAACCGCCCCGCGCCTTGTCGACATGCGTTGCAAATGCGCATCTGTGCTCGCGAAGGAGGGGCGCCATGCTGGCATGAAGAGCAGCCATGCGCAGTCCGGACGCTACGGAAACGGGAAGCGCCCGAGCCGGCGGTGGCCGGCTCGGGCGCTTGATGATCGGGCGGATCGTCCGCGACGATCCTCAAGAGAGGGAAACGGTGTCGGGGCTATTCCGGGATGGAGCCGTCCTCGTCGTCCATATTCTCCTCGCCTTCATAGGCGCCCATGTCGATGAGGCCGCTGCGATCCATCTGGTTCATCGTGTCCACCAGGTCCGGCGCATCGATGGGCATCACCTGAGCGGGATTCGGCTTGCCGCCATGTTCGGTTTCGGACTCGCCGCGATAGGGATTGGCCTGCGCATCGGCGGCGACATCCTGCGCCTGCGTGCCGCTCTCATCCTGCTCGGCATTGTCCTTGTCGGGATCGTTGAAGTCCAGCGGCGGGGTTTTCTGACTCTGCGTCATGGATAGGCCTCCTATAATGCCGGGGACCAAGCCCTCAGCCTTCGGAGGAAGAACGCGCCCCTGCCCCATCGGTTGCCGCGCCCTGCACCGGCCGCAAGGCGTCCAGCCCAGCCTCGCCCTCCTGGCCGAACAGACCGCGCACCCGGATTTCCTGCTGCGGCAGCGGGATTTCGATGGCATTCTGGCGCAGGGCATCGTCGATCGCCCAGCAATAGGTCGCCAGCGTGCGCCCCGGTCGTTTGACGGCGGACAGGGTGGGCCAGACGACTAGCTCGAACTTGAGCGCGTTCTCGCCATAGCCGACGAGCCAGACCTGCGTGCGCTTGCGCCCGGCATCGGGCAAAGTCAGCGGCACGGCCTTGGCCGCCTCGATCACGGCGTCGCGCACCTTCTCCTTGTCCGCGTTAAGGGCCGTGCGAAACGGGATATGGACGCGGCGGGTCATGCGGTTGCGCGTCCAGTTGGTCACCTTGCCGTCGATGAGATTGGCATTGGGCACGAGCATGTCGACATCGTCATTGGTCAGCACCGCCGTCGCGCGCGGCCCGATGGAGCGCACCTCGCCCATGGTGCCGTCTTCCAGCTCGACAAAATCGCCAACCTCGATGCTCCGGTCGAACAGCAGCACCAGCCCGCCCACGAAGTTGCGCACGATATCGCGCAGCCCCAGGCCGATGCCGACACCCAGCGCACCGGCGAACAGGGAGAGCGCGGACAGATCGACTCCCAGCGCCGACACCGCCGCTGCAAGCCCGAAGGCGACGATGACATAGCGCGCAATCTGCCCGCCGATATGAATGGCGTGGGAGCGTTCCTCCCCCATGGTCTGCTGCGCGCGGCGCACGAACTTCTTGAGCAGCCACACCGCCAGCAGCGCCGTCGAGAAGACGACGATGGCCGAGATGATCGCGCCGATGGTGAGCCCGGACGCCCCGATATAGGCGATGGGTTGGGTCAGCAGTGCATCGGCGCCGTTCAAAGCCACATGGCCTCCTGTGGAGTGACCGCACCCTGAGGGCCGGCTATCGGGATGTCAAATCGGTGGCTTGGTCGAAAAGTTCCGGTCCTCTTCAAGTGCCTCACTTGTCCCGTTGCAAGACAAGCTGTCGCAAAACGGCTTCGCGCGAGGCCATGTCGTGCTATTCCGCAGGACATGGAAACCCGGCGTGATGCCATTTACTATCAGCAACTCGCCCGGGTGGCGCGCTTGAAGGCCGACAACTGTGGCGATGCAGACGTTGCCCGTCGCTTGCGCGAGGCCGCTATATTGCATGAGCGCACTGCCCGCCGCCTGCAGCGGGAAGGAACGCCGAACCAGCCCGAAGAATAATGCGCGGCATCGACAGCGTCGATTGAGCCATTCGTCGCGATCAGCTAACGCCTCATGGCCTGCGCGATGAGGAGAGACGATTGAAACGGCGTATTTTTGCTTCAGCCCTGCTCTGTGGCCTCGCCCTCTCTGCGGTGGCGCGCGCGGGAGAGACGCCGTTATATCAGCCCTCGCCGGACTGGGTCATCCCCGCACAGCTTCCCGCGCCGTCCGCGCTCGCCGCGAGCGGCCCCGCCATCCTGATCTTCGACCGCCAGCAGCGCATCGCAGACGGCAGCCTGTGGACCTATTCAGACAGCGCGCAGCGCATCACCTCGGCCGAACAGCTCAATCAGCTCGCCAACCTCACCCTGCCCTGGCTGCCGGACAAGGGCGATCTCATCATCCATGAGCTGGCAATCGTGCGCGATGGCCAAAGCATCGATCTGCTGGCCGGTGGCCGCACGTTCACGGTCATCCGGCGCGAGCAGGCGCTGGAGCGGCGCGAACTCACCGGGCTGCTGACCGCGACCATGGCCGTCGAAGGCCTGCGCGTGGGCGACATCCTGCGCCTGCGTGCCTCCACCACCGGCAAGGACGCCGCGCTTGCGGGCCACGTCCAGGCGCTGACGCCGTTGATCACCGCGCCGGTCACGCTCGGTCAGGGTCGCCTCCGCACCCTGTGGGACAATGACAGCCCGGTCAAATGGAAGGTCGGCATCACCGGCATCGAGGCCAAGCCAGTCCGCGGCCCACGCTTCACTGAGCTTAGCTTTGCCCTGCCCGGCCCGCGCCAGACCGAGATCCCCTCCGATGCGCCTGTCCGTTTCCAGCCGCTGCCTTTGCTCGAGGTCTCCACGTTCAAGGACTGGGCTGACGTCTCCAAGACGATGTCCCCGCTGTTCGCGACGCAGGGCCTGCTCAAGCCCGGCAGCGCCCTGCTGCAGGAGGTACAGGCGATCATGGCTGCTGAGCGCACGCCGCTCGGCCGCGCCCAGCGCGCCCTGCGGCTCGTTCAGGACCAGATCCGCTACCTGGCCGTCTCCATGGATGGCGGCAATTATGTGCCGCAAACGCCGGAGCAGAGCTGGGCTTTGCGCTATGGCGACTGCAAGGCCAAGACACTGATGCTGCTCGCGATGCTGCGGGAAATGGGCATCACGGCAGAGCCCGTGCTCGCCCATGCCCAGCTCGGTGACGCCGTCGTGAAGCGCCTCGCCAGCCCGGCTGCCTTCAACCACATTCTCGTGCGCGCGCAGATCGATGGCGAATCCCTGTGGCTGGACGGCACCGGCATCGGCTCGCGGATCGAGGATATCCACGACACGCCGCCCTTCCGCTATGTGCTGCCCCTGCGCCCGGAAGGCGCCGATCTCCTGCTGATCGAGCCACGCAACGCCGGCCGCCCCGCCTTCGACCTGACGATGACCATGGATGAGACCGCCAGCATCGATCTGCCGAGCGTGTTCGATCTCTCGCTGGTGTTGCGCGGCCTCGCCGCCATGCAGCTCAACGTCGTGCGCACCCAGCTGGACAGCGAGAAGCAGCAGGAGGTGCTTGGCGAGTTCCTCTCCAGCGTGGTCGGCGACTCCCAGTTTGCGGACATCAGCCTCACCGGAGACGATCAGGCCGGGATCGTGACGATCAAGGCGCGGGGCGTCACCGATTCTGAGTGGGCGTGGACGGACAAGACCATGCGCCGCGCGGTCGACAAAAGCATCTCGTCGATCAGCTTCGCGCCGGATCGCGCACGTGCGGCCTGGTCCGCCATCCCGGTCGCGACGCCGGCGCCCGAGGGCCGCCATGTTCGCACGACCATCCGCCTGCCCCAGCAGGGCGCGGGCTTCCGCGTTGAGGGCGAGCCTGCGCTGGCCGCCCGCATTGCCGGCTATGATTTCAAGCGCGCGCTCAGCCTTGAGAAAGGCGTGCTCACCATCGATGAAAATGTCGATTCCACCGGCATCGAGATCCCAGCCAGCGAGATCGGTGCCGAGAAGGACCGTCTCGCCACCGCGCAATCGCAGGCGCCGCGCCTGATCGCGCCGGCCAATGCCCTGCGCTCGTGGGACATCACCGGCAAGGACCCTACCGGCGCGACCCAGATCGCCGCCGCGCAAGCCGTCTACGCCAAGGCCATTGCCGCCAATGCCGACAAGGCCGCGCCCTATCGCGATCGGGCGACATTCCTCCGCGCGATCAACGATCGCAAGGGCGCCCTTGCCGATCTCGGCAAGGCCATCACGATCGAGCCAGACATCGACCTCTATCTGATGCGCAGCCAGATCCACAAGGAAATGGGCGACCTCAAGGCAGCGCTGGCGGATGCCGAAGCGGGCCGCGCACTCGACCCCGCATCCGTGGGTGCGGTGTTCAGGGTCGCCAACCTGCGCGCCGAAAGCGGCGATCTGGATGGGGCCGTCGCACTGCTGGATCAACGCATTGCGCTGGGCGGCGAATCCCGCCGAACGTTCCAGGAGGGCAAGGCCGACATCATCGGCACTTATGGCGACCCGGCCACGGCGCTTGCGCTTGTCGACACGCTGCTGGAAGACCGGCCGGGCACGCCGTCACTGCTCAACATGCGCTGCTGGATCAAGGGGACGCGGCAGGTCGAGATCGAAACAGCCGCGAAGGATTGCACATCGGCACTGGAGTTGAGCAACAGTCCCTATGGCATTTTGGATAGCCGTGCGGTCGTCTCCTATCGCCTCGGCCGCTATGAGGATGCGCTCCGCGATCTCAATGCCGTGCTGAATGCCGTCCCCAATCTCGCGGAAAGCCGCTTCATGCGCGGCGTCGTCCTCGCCCGCATGGACCGCGGCGCGGAGGGCCAGGCCGATCTCGCCATCGCCCGCCGCATCAAGCCCCGCATCGACGCGGACTATGCGCGCTTCGGCATTGCCCCGTAAGGCAAGGAAGCGAGCATCGAGCACCAGCCTATCCCACCTTTGTCACCCCGGACTTGATCCGGGGTCCAGCTTTCTTGGTGGGATGCTTGAACCTTCGGCTGCATTGAAGCAGCGGGACCCCGGACCAAGTCCGGGGTGACGAGGAATGGGGAGCAAGCCCGCCCGTCGCTCCAACCGGCGCCCGCAAACCCTCAGGCGCGCGCGAGCAGGCCTTCGGTCAATCCCTCGAACATCCGGCGCCCGTCCGTACTGCCATGGGTCTTCTCGATCGCGCGTTCGGGGTGCGGCATCATGCCGAGCACATTGCCGCCCTCATTGAGGATCCCCGCGATGTTCCGCGCCGATCCATTGACGGCCTCGGCATAGCGGAACGCAACGCGGCCCTCTCCTTCCAGTCGATCCAGCGTCTGCGCATCGGCAAAATAATTGCCGTCATGATGCGCGACGGGGATGTTGATCGTCTGGCCGGCCTCATAGCCGCTGGTGAATGCGCTCTGGCTGTTCTCCACGGTCAGCGCCACGCTGCGGCAAACGAAGTGGATGCCGGCATTGCGCATCAGCGCGCCCGGCAGCAGCCCCGCTTCGGTCAGCACCTGAAAACCGTTGCAGATGCCGAGCACATAGGTGCCACGCGATGCCGCCTGAGCGACGGCCTGCATGATCGGCGAGCGCGCCGCCATGGCGCCGGAGCGCAGATAGTCTCCGTAGGAAAAGCCGCCGGGCACCCCGACAAGGTCCAGACCCTCCGGCAGTTCCGTCTCGCGATGCCAGACCATCTCGGGCTTGGCGCCGCTCACGGCCTCGAAGGCCACGGCCAGATCGCGGTCGCAATTGGAGCCCGGGAAGACGATGACAGCGCTTTTCATCGGAAACGTCCTTCCTGTCGTCGGCTCAGCCGATCGCCTCGATGCGGTAATTCTCGATCACCGTATTGGCGAGCAGCTTGCGGCACATCGCGTCGATCTCGTCCTCGCTGGTGCCGTCGGCCAGATCGAGCTCGATGAGCTTGCCGGCGCGGACATCATTGACGCCGCCAAAGCCCAGCCCTTCCAGCGCGTGCTGGATCGCCTTGCCCTGCGGATCGAGCACGCCGGATTTCAAGGTGACGAACACGCGGGCTTTCATCGGGACTGTCCTTGTCATGTTGATCGGTGATGGTGATCGGATGCGCCGGCCCTAGACCCGGTCTTTCGTCGCCGCAAGGGGTGAGCGCGTGTCGATGCGCTGCGCAGCCAGCGCGTCGCGCCGAAACCCGTCGAAGCAGCGCCCACCGACCTGCGCAAGTTCTGCTTCGCCCAGCTGCAGCACGGCGTCAGCCCGCCCAGCGCCGAACAAGTCGGCAAAGGCGGTCTCGTAGCGGCTCGAGAGGCCGGGTTGCGCAGCCTCCAGCTGGCGGGGCAGCCATTTGCCGGCGCCATTCCAGCAGTCGCGGGTGCGCAGGCTCAGTTCCGCCAGCAGCGGGTGGAGTCGCGCGCCGATGGCCAGCTTCTCGGCGCGGCTGCGCTCGCCGCGCAGATCGTCCAGCGCGTCGGTGATCTGGTAACGGAGGTCTTCGAGCGCCTCGGCACTCAGCGGCCTTGGTCCGGCCGCGAGCCGCGCCGCGACCTTTGCCTGTAGCACCTTGCCGAGCGCGATCCGCCGCCCGATCACTTCGCCCTCGGCCACCATCGAGAGCAAGGAGGGGCGCCCCTTCGCAATGTCCTGCTCCATGAACCAGGCGAGCGTGGAGGAATCATGCACGAACATTTCAACCGGCACGCCGTCGACCGTCTCCGATTCCCGGTGCGCCAGGGGCAGCGCGCGATAGACCACCACCAGATCGATATCCGACCAGGCGCGCCCTTCACCGCGCATGATGGAACCGGCCACAAAGGCGTAATCGGCTCCGGGAAAGCGTTCGAGGAAAATGGACTTGGCAATGGCCAGCGCGCGCGCGGGATCGGTGATCATGATGGCGGCGCCTTATCAGCCCCGCGCGCGGAAGAAAATGCGCCTGAGCCAGAGCGGATCGGGTTTGAGGTGGCGGCGGGCTGGGGCGGATCGGAAGCCCAGGCGCGGACAACTTAGCCCCCACGAACGAACGCGCCCTTCTCCTTCCTCCGTCATTCCCGCGTTCGCGGGAATGACGAGGATGAGGGGCGCTATGCAAGCAACCGTGAAGCGGTGGCTGGCTTATCGAACCCGGTAAAAATCCCCTACCCGATCCAGCGCGAAGCCCAGCACCAGCTTGCCGGCCCGCGCCGGCCAGCCGAGCGCGCGTTCGGCCGCGACGAGGCTTTCGCACGCGCAGACGACCCGCCACAGGATATCCACCAGGCCGGGGCCGGCCGCCGCCAGCGCGCCATTCAGCCGGTCGCGCGCGCTCATTCTTGCGAGCGTCGGCGCTTGCCCCGGCGCCCCGCCCGGCCCAGCGCGAACCGGTACGGCCGCCAGATCCCAGTTCATCGTCACGCGCGCGCCCATGCCGGCCTGCTCCCAATCGCGGCGCAGCGCCTCGGCGGCATCGAACTGCCGCTGGCTCAGCATCCCACGGGCATGGAGCCAGCTCGTCGGCGATTCTGCCATGTTGACCATCACGCGCTCGCGCCGCCCATCGGGTCCTTCGATCACTCGTTCCACTGTCTTACCGCGCCGTTCAGCCATGCCTGCGTCTCCCGCTTCGAGTCGCAAAGACCATTGCCATGTGGCGACAAATGTAGGACATAGCGAACCGATGAGGTTAACAAATCAGGTGAGCCGATGATTACGAGGATCAGAGAAGTCCGCAAGGCGCGGGGCCTCACGCTAGAAGGAGTCGCCGCACGCTGCGAGCCGCCGACCACCGCCCAGACCATCGGTCGCCTCGAAACAGGCACGCGAACCGTATCGGTAAAATGGCTCAACCGTATCGCCGCCGCGTTGGACGTGCAGGCCAGCGACCTCGTCGATCTGCCCGCCAGCGAGAAAGTGCCCGTCGCCGCGCTGGTCGGCCCAGATGGCGCCGGCGCGCCCAGCCGCCCGCTCACGCTGGTGCCGCCCGCCGTGCCCAAGGGCGCGCTCGGCATCCGTATGACCGCCGCGCTGGGCGATTACCGCGCCGGAGACGAATTATGGTGTGAACCCCTGCCGCCGGAGCGGTTCGCCGACGCACTCAACCGCGACGTGCTGGTGCCCCGCCCCGCCGGCCGCTTCCTCTTCGGCCGCCTCATCGGCCGCGACGGCGCCATGCTCCACCTCCTCCCGCTCGGCATTGGCATGCGCCAGCAAGTGGTGAACGACCCTGCCTGGATCGGCCTGCCGTTACGGCTGATCCGGGATTTGTGATCCCAATCGCGGCACCCGACAATGCGCTCGTCGGGGACTAAAGTTGTTGCCGCATCTGCCCCGGCTGCCTGATGCTTTAGCGATGATCTGAACTTATGACGCAACCTGCAGAGCCCTTTTCCCTCACACTCGCAAGAGACGGCGCCGAGCATTTTCATGGCGCCGCTTCAAATTGCCTTGGAGAAATTTGCGAAATATTGAGCACGCTTCCCGGAGGGCAAGCCGGCTTGCGTCTTCGTAACGTAGCGGGCCTCCGGCCTCTTTTGGCATCCACAGGACCAGTAGGATCTTTGGCCGCTTCGGTTCTCGGAGAGCGCTGCCAACCGGTTCGAGCGATCCTGTTCGACAAAACCAACGAGACGAATTGGTCGCTCGCGTGGCATCAAGATCGGACAATATGCGTGCAACGCCGATTGGAGGTCGAAGGCTATGGCCCTTGGAGCAAGAAAAGCGGGATGCAACATGTTGAGCCGCCCTTCGCCCTCCTTGAACGGATGCTGACCCTACGCTGCCACATCGATGATGTTCCAGAAGACAATGCGCCACTTCTGGTTGCGCCAGGCTCACATCGCGCCGGCCGGCTTCCCATAACCCAGTATGATAACGTCGTTCAGAAATGTGGGGTGCGGGCCTGCCTAGCTCAAGCTGGCGATGTCTGGGCTTACGCCACGCCCATTCTACACGCTTCCGCCGCCAAAAAGTCCGCGGGACATCGGCGCGTGTTACAGATCGATTACTCGGCAGACGAACTCAAAGGCGGACTGGAATGGCTAGGCATATAATGCCGGCCGACCTGCAACCAGTCAGCTTTGGACTTCAGGCAACGCTTACTCCGCGGCGTTCGCTACGCCCGCCGCACCCGGCTCCGCCACCGGGATCGTCCAGATCGTCACATTCATGAACATCACCATCGCCGCGACAATCATCAGCCAGCCGCGCTTGGCATCGTGCCGCCAGCCGATCATGTAGATGCCGCCCACGCCCAGCGCGATGCCGGCGAGCATGAGGATGGAGAGAATGGTCCCGCTCATGGCCGCCCGATAGCGCCAGCCGCGCGGCCACGCAATCCACGGTGGCATTCTGGGCCTGCGGATACTAGATAGCGGCGCAAAGCCGACTCGTTCAGATTCAGAGTTGGGCCGGGGACCTTCTGCCATGCATATCGCCATCGCTTCCGACCATGCCGCAACCGACCTCAAGGCCGCGCTGGCCGATTGGCTGCGCGAGCAGGGTCATGATGTGAACGATCTTGGCCCGGCCGCGGGCGAGAGCGTCGACTATCCCGATTATGGCTACAAGCTGGCCGCAGAGATTGCGGCCGGCCGCGCCGAGCGCGGCGTCGCGCTGTGCGGCTCGGGCATCGGCATTTCCATTGCAGTCAATCGCGATCCGGCCTGCCGCTGCGCGCTGGTGAGCGAGCCGCTCTCCGCCCAGCTCTCGCGCGAGCATAATGATGCGAACGTGATCGCGATGGGCGCCCGCCTGATCGGCCCGGAAATGGCCAAGGCCTGCCTTACCGCCTTCCTCACCACCGATTTCGGCGGCGATCGCCACGCTCGTCGCGTCGGTAAGCTCGGCAATCCGCCGGCGCTCGCCACGACGGCGTGATGCCGCGCCCGATCCGTTGAACACAGACGTCTGATAACAAGGAACATCCGCTCATGACTGCCTCGCCAGCCGCTGCCGATCTCGACAACCAGCCCGCCATCCGCGCTCAGGGCTTTTTCTCGACCGGCCTTGCGGACGCCGATCCGGAGGTGTTCGCCGCCATTCAGGGCGAGCTCAAGCGCCAGCAGGACAAGATCGAGCTGATCGCCTCCGAGAACATCGTGAGCAAGGCGGTGCTGGAAGCAACCGGCAGCGTGTTTACCAACAAATATGCCGAGGGCTATCCCGGCAAGCGCTATTATGGTGGCTGCGAGTGGGCCGACGTGGTGGAGAACCTCGCCATCGAGCGCGCCAAGAAGCTCTTCGGTTGCGACTTCGCCAATGTGCAGCCGAATAGCGGCAGCCAGATGAACCAGGCGGTGTTCCTTGCGCTGCTCCAGCCGGGCGACACCTTCATGGGCCTCGATCTGTCCGCGGGTGGCCACCTCACCCACGGCTCGCCGGTCAACATGTCCGGCAAGTGGTTCAATTGCGTGTCCTACGGCGTGCGCAAGGAAGACCAGCTGCTCGACATGGACGAGGTGATCGCCAAGGCCCGCGAGCACAAGCCCAAGCTGATCATCGCGGGCGCCACGGCCTATCCGCGCGTGTGGGACTTCGCGGCCTTCCGGGCGATTGCCGATGAAGTGGGCGCCTATCTGCTGGTCGACATGTCGCACTTCTCCGGCCTCGTCGCTGGTGGCGCGCATCCCTCGCCCTTCCCGCACGCCCATGTCGTGACGACGACGACGCACAAGTCGCTGCGCGGCCCGCGCTCGGGCATCATCCTCACCAATGACGAGGCGCTCGCCAAGAAGTTCAACTCGGCTGTGTTCCCCGGTCTGCAGGGCGGTCCGCTGGTGCATGTCATCGCCGCCAAGGCCGTCGCCTTCGCCGAGGCGCTGCAGCCGGAATTCAAGGCCTACGCCCACCAGATCGTCGCCAATGCCAAGGCGCTGGCCGCCAGTCTCGCTGATGCCGGCGTGGCCGTCGTCTCGGGCGGCACGGACAATCACCTGATGCTGATCGACCTGCGCTCGCGCAACACGACCGGCAAGGCCGCCGAGAAGGCGCTGGATCGCGCCTATATCACCTGCAACAAGAACAGCGTGCCGTTCGACACGGCGAGCCCCTTCGTCACCTCCGGCCTGCGCCTCGGCACGCCGGCGGGCACGACGCGCGGCTTCCGCGAGGCGGAGTTCCGCCAGATCGGCGGCTGGATCGCCGAAGTGGTCGAGGGCCTGCGTCGCAATGGCGATGAAGGCGATGGCCAGATCGAGGCGCATGTGCGCGAGAAGGTGAAGGCCCTCACCGCCGCCTTCCCGATCTACTGAGCAAGGACCGCGACCGATGAGCAAGCCCGACGATATCGCCCAGCGCGCCAAGGCGGAAGCCACCGGCATGGCCAAGCAGGGGCTTGCCCATCCCTCCACCAAGCCAGTGCTGACAGGTGCCGCGATTGGCGCGGTGGCCGGGCTGGTCCTGCCGGTGGTCTCGCTGCCGCTCGGCCTCGTGGCCGGCGCCGGTATCGCCTTCTGGCAGAGGATTCGCCGCTAAATGCGCTGTCCTTATTGCGCCCATGAAGACAGCCAGGTGAAGGACAGCCGTCCCACCGAGGACGGCGCCGCGATCCGCCGCCGCCGCCAGTGCGAAGGCTGCGGCGCGCGCTTCACCACCTTCGAGCGCATCCAGCTGCGCGACATCGCCGTCGCGAAATCGAACGGCACCAGCGAGCCCTTCGACCGGGACAAGCTCGCGCGCTCCATCGAAATCGCCTGCCGCAAACGGGCAATCGACACGGTGCGCATCGAGCGGCTGGTCTCCGGCATCCAGCGCCAGCTCGAAACCAGCGGCGAGACGGAAGTCCCGGCCGCCCGCATCGGCGAACTGGCGATGGAAGGCCTCAAGGGCCTGGACAGCGTTGCCTACATCCGCTTCGCCAGCGTCTATCGTGATTTTACCGAGGCGAAGGATTTTGAGTCCTTTGCGGGGTCGATCCGTGAGGTTGGCCGGGAGTGAGGCACCACGTCGCCCTGAGTAGCTGTACCTGCGTTCGTACTGAGCAGTCCTAGAGTTTCCAGCGGTGCGGCCTCCCCTAAGAGAGGTTTCCCACCTTCCGTTCGCCCTGAGCGAAGTCGAAGGGCATGATCGAGCGAAACGAGATCTGAAGAGAGATGAGTTTCCACACCTACATCCTTCGCTGCGCTGATGGCACCTACTATACGGGTCACACGGACAATCTGGATCTGCGCTTCGCCCAGCATCAGTCTGGCGAGGTCCAAGGCTATACCGCCGACCGGCGCCCGCTTGAACTCATGTGGTCGAAGCAGTTCGCCACGCGTGCCGAAGCACTGGCTTGCGAGCTTCAGATCAAGGGCTGGTCGCGCAGGAAGAAGGAAGCCTTGATCGCTGGAGACTGGCAGGGGCTTAAGGAGGCTTCCGTGTCTGTGAGTGCACCAGCCTCGCCAACGCTCGGCTCGGCCCTTCGACTTCGCTCAGGGCGAACGGAGGAGGCGGATGAGCCAGGCGCGCTTTCCCCACGCCCCGTCATCGTCCTCGTGCGCCCTCAACTCGGCGAGAACATCGGCAAGGCGGCGCGGGCGATGCTCAATTTTGGGCTGACCGAGATGCGGCTGGTTACCCCGCGCGATGGTTGGCCCAATCCGGCGGCAGGCCCCGCAGCCGCGGGCGCGGACGAGGTTTTGGCCAACGCACAGGTTTTTGAAACGCTGGCCGATGCCGTCGCGGACTGTCCGCATGTCTATGCCACCACCGTGCGCAAGCGCGGCGTGACCAAGCCTGTCGTGACGCCGGAAGAAGCCGCGCGGGATATCCACCTTGCGCAGGGGCGCAGTGCCATCGTCTTCGGCCCGGAGCGTTCCGGGCTCGAAACCGACGATGTCGCGCTTGCCCGGGCCATCCTCACGGTGCCGATCAACCCGGAGTTCGGCTCGCTCAACCTCGCGCAGGCCGTCATCCTGTGCGCCTATGAATGGTCCAAGCAGGCGGCGCTCAGCCAGCCGACCCACACCGACCTGCTGCCCCCCGCGCCCCAGGAAGAGCTGGAGGGCATGATCGCCCAGCTCGATGGAATGCTGGAGCAAGCCGGCTATTTCTACCCGCCCGATCGCGCCCCGGCGACACGGCGCACCCTGCGCGGCGTGCTCACCAAGCCCGGCTGGAACAGCCTCGAAGTGCGCACCCTGCGCGGCGTTCTCTCCGCGCTGGCCAATCCGCGTCCCCGCTGACAATCAGGGAAGCCGACACCGAGCGACCGGCCCATTGCCGCCATCTTGCGGGTCAAAACCGACGAACCTCCCTGCCATCGCGGCCAGCCGTGCCACCGCTCTGGTGCCCGAGCGCTTTCTTGTTCAAGGCTGGTGCGCGTCAGGAAGAAGAATGAGAACAGACGTTTCGGGTCGTGAACATCATTGGGACGCCATGCGCGCCCTGCTCATGCTGCTCGGCATTCCCTATCATGTCGCCATGGCCTACCGCGCCAATGACGTGTGGATCGTTAATGCGGGCGAAGGTGATCTCATCTTCACGTGGATCGCTGGGATCATCCACCTGTTCAGAATGCCGGCCTTCTTCGTGATCGCTGGCTATTTCGCCGCGCTGCTACTGATGCGCCGCGCGCCCGGCGCGTGGATGAAGAACCGCCTGATCCGCCTCGGCCTGCCCTTCATCGCGGCGCTGTTCACCCTCAATCCACTGCTAAACCTGTTCTGCGAACTCTCCAATTTCAGCCTCTGGGGCGCTTTGGGCTCGCTGGAGAAGAACAGCCTGCAATCCGGCGGATATTGGGTGCGGCATTTGTGGTTCATCATCGTGCTGCTTTATCTTTGCGGTGCGGCCGCCCTGCTCTGCCATCTCGCGCCGCGCGCCGGGCAGGCTATGCTTCCCACGCGTATCGATGACTGGCTGGGCCGGCATATGGCAGCGGCCGTGATCGGCCTCGGCGTCGTGATCGGCGCTTGGCAGGTCGGGGCCATCGAGCTCTTCTATGCCTGGGGTTTTGCCACCAACCTGCCCCAGCAAATCCTGCGGATCGACCAGTTGATCCAGTTCGCGCCGTGGTTCGCGCTCGGCTGGCTGGTCTGCCGCGCCCCCCAGTTCCGCGCAGAACTGCACAAGCCTTCCGCATTGCTTGCGCTCATCGCCCTCGCCGCCACCCTGCTCTACCTCCAGATCGGACGAGACGTGCATCCGATGACCGAGCGGTTCATCGGCGCCATCGCGGCGATCACCATGACGCAGGCCCTCATTGCCGCGATGAAGCGACTGGCCGACAGGCCAAGCCCGGCGGTGCAGGCGCTGGTGAGCGGGGCCTTCGTGATTTATCTCGTCCATCTGCCCATTACGGCCGGTCTCGTCGTCCTCGGCCAGCACATCCCGATGCCGGTGGTCGTAAAGGCGGGCGTGATCACCGCGCTCACCATGGCACTCAGTTGGGGCTGCTGGCGCATCGTCCAGGCCTCCCCTACCCTGCGCCTGCTGTATGACGGCGTGGGGCCGGAGCTTCCGCGCCTGACCACACCCCCCGCGCGAAAGACCGCCACCGCGACGGCACCTTGACTTTCCGCCCCTCGCCCGCCATAGGCGCGCCTTCGCAATCGGCCCCGCACCCCGGTGCAGCGGCGGCCCTGCCTCTGAAAATGAGTGTCAGGCGAAAGACCGGGATCGACGCCAAACCCTTTCAGGGCGCGGCAGACGTTGTTCGCAATTGAAGGAAAGTCATCATGACGAAGCGCACAAGCGCCAAGTACAAGCTCGACCGTCGCATGGGCGAGAACATCTGGGGTCGCCCCAAGAGCCCGGTCAACAAGCGTGAATATGGCCCCGGTCAGCACGGCCAGCGCCGCAAGGGCAAGATGTCCGACTACGGCATCCAGCTGCGCGCCAAGCAGAAGCTCAAGGGCTATTATGGCGACGTGACCGAGAAGCAGTTCAAGAAGAGCTACATCGAAGCCAGCCGCATGAAGGGCGACACCAGCCAGAACCTCATCGGCCTGCTCGAGCGTCGTCTGGACGCGGTTGTCTACCGCGCCAAGTTCGCGCCGACGATCTTCTCGGCTCGCCAGATCGTCTCGCACGGCCACATCTATGTGAACGGCGTGAAGTGCAACATCGCGTCGCGTCTGGTGAAGCCGGGCGACGAGATCACGCTCGGCAAGAAGGCGCAGGAAATGGCGCTCGTTCTCGAGGCCCAGAGCCTGCCCGAGCGCGACATCCCCGACTATCTCGCCCCCGATGGCGCCACCAAGATCACCTATACCCGCGTGCCCACGCTGGACGAGGTGCCCTATCCGGTGAAGATGGAGCCGAACCTGGTCGTCGAGTTCTACTCGCGCTGATCGATCGGCCTCTCAGGCAGATTTCAAAAAAAGGCGGTCCGGCAACGGGCCGCCTTTTTTCATTATTCTGAACCGGCGCCCTGCCGCTTGAACGCACCCGGAGGCGATGCCATGAGGAGGGCTAACAATTTGAAAGCTCTGTCATGCGCCCCGTTCTTGCCCTGCTCGCCTTACCGCTCATTGCCTTGGCAGGATGTCATTCCCGAGACGTTGTGCAGAGCAGTGCGACGACAGCGCCCGCGCCGATCGCCCAGACGCCGACATCCGACTTCATCCTTCCGGCTCCGCAACCCGGCCGCCTCATCGACATCAACCTGCTCAAAAGCGTCACGCGCACCCTGTCCTCGGACGCTTTCGAAGGGCGCGCCCCCGGGACTGTTGGCGAGGAAAAGACCGTCTCCTATCTCATCGCCCAGATGCGCAAGGTTGGCCTGAAACCCGGCAACAAGGGAAGCTGGACGCAGGACGTGCCGCTGGTCGAACTGACACCCTCGCCGGACATGACCTTGCGGATCGCCGGGGCAAAAACCGCCATCAACCTCGCCTACAAGACGGATATGGTCGCGGGCACCTATCGGGTGGTGCCGGCCAGCACGGTGGCGGCCAGCGACATGGTGTTCGTCGGCTACGGCATCAACGCGCCCGAGCGGGGCTGGAACGATTATGCCGGCGTTGATGTACGCGGCAAAACTGTGGTTATCCTCGTCAACGATCCCGATTACGAGATGGAAGGTCTCGACGGTCCCTTCGAGGGTCGCGCCATGACCTATTATGGCCGCTGGACCTACAAATATGAGGAAGCCGCGCGGCAAGGCGCCGCTGCCGCGCTGATCGTTCACGAGACATTCCCGGCCGCTTATCCATGGGACGTGGTCGTCTCCTCCTGGACCGGGCCGCAGCTCAACATCGATGTGCCGGGCGATCATATGGATCAGTCGGCCGCGGCCGGCTGGTTGACGCTCGATGCTGCCAAGCGCGTCTTCGCTGCGGCCGGCAAGGATTTCGCAGCGCTCAGCGCCGCGGCCAAGCGCTCGGGCTTCCGGGCGGTCCCCCTAGGCGACCTCAAGGCCAGCATCACCATCAACAATACGATCCGCCGCCAACGCTCGCGCAACGTGATCGGCATCCTCCCCGGCACCAGCCGGCCCGATGATTATGTGCTCTACACCGCGCACTGGGATCATCTGGGCCGATGCGAACCGATCGATGGCGACGACATCTGCAATGGCGCGGTCGATAACGCGACGGGCACGGCCGCACTGATTGCGCTGGCCAAGGCTCACCGTGACGCCGGACCCACTGCGCGCACCCTGGTGTTCCTCGCCGTGACGGCGGAGGAAGCCGGCCTGCTCGGTTCGGCTTATTATGCCGAGAACCCCGTCTTCCCGCTCGCGCGGACGGTGGGTGGCATCAACATGGATGCGCTGAACATGGCGGGCCCGACCCGCGACGTGGTGGTCATCGGCGGCGGCAAATCCGAGCTGGAGCTGTTCCTCGAACGCGCCGTCAAGGATGCGGGCCGCGTCATCAAGCCCGAGCCGGCGCCGGAAAAAGGCAGCTTCTACCGCTCCGACCATTTCAGCTTCGCCAAGCAGGGCGTGCCCATGCTGTATGCCGAGAGCGGCGAGGACCTGGTGGATGGCGGCGTGACGGCCGGCCAGGCCGCGGCCGAAGATTACACGGTGCACCGCTATCACAAGCCGCAGGACGAATATGATCCCCGCTGGACCTGGGCCGGCGCGGCAAGCGATCTCCAGCTTCACTATCGCATCGGCCGCGAACTGGCGCAGAGCGACGTGTGGCCCAACTGGTTCTCAACCGCAGAATTCCGGACGATTCGCGACGAGAGCCGGAGTGGAGCGAATGCGCTAAAGTAGACGGAACAGGTTGTTAAGAGCCTTGGTGTTAAAACTTTAAATCATCGCTTTGCTAAGGCCAGTTGTTCTGAGAAAGCGATGAGTTGTTGCGGTGCAAAAATGAGTTGCGCGAAAGCGCAGCCAAAGCTAGCCCAAAGCGCAAATCAGGGAAATTCCGTCGACATGGCTACTGTTCACCCGCGTTCCTTTCACCCTTCCCGGGTAGACCATGAAAGAACGCTCGAGGCGGGCCTTTCCGTTATCACGCAAGAGGCCGCTGGTCTCGCAGCCTTGGCTGCGTCGCTCGATCAGTCCTTTTCGGATGCCGTCAACGTCATCCTGAATACGCCCGGCCGTGTCGTCGTCGCAGGCGTCGGTAAGTCCGGGCATATTGCCCGCAAGATTGCAGCGACCTTTGCTGCGACCGGCACGTCCTCCTTCTTTCTTCACGCCGGGGAAGCAGCCCATGGCGACCTGGGGATGCTGAGCCAAGGCGATGTGCTGATCATTCTCTCCAACAGCGGCTTTTCGCCGGAATTGCGCCCGCTGCTCACTTATGCCGGGCGGCGGGGCGTGCAAGTTATCGGCATCGTCTCGCGGCGTCATTCGCCGCTGGGCGTCGCAGCCGATATCGTCCTGCAACTGCCCAACGCGCCAGAGGCCTGTCCGGTGCGGATTGCGCCGACGACCTCCACCACGATGATGTTGGCGCTTGGCGACGCACTGGCCATGGCGGCCATGGAGCGTCGCGGCCTCACGCGGACCGATATTGCCCAATGGCATCCCGGCGGAGACATCGGCTCCCGCCTCGCGCCGATCGAAGAAGTGATCAACGTCAACGACCCGCTTCCTCTGGTTCGCTGGGACGCGCCGATGCGCGACGTGGTTTTCGAGATGACAAGCGGCGGCAAGGGCGTGGCGGGCGTCCTGTCCGATGATGGCTCGTTGGTCGGCATCATCACCGATGGCGATTTGCGCCGCGCCTTCGACCATGTGCTTACCGCCCGTGCGGCCGATATCATGACCAGCGCCCCCATCACTGTGCCCGTGGGCACGCTGGTGGAAGAAGTTCTCACCCTCATGAACGATGCCAAGATCACGGTGCTGTTCGTCACGGCGCAGGATGACCGCGCAAAGCCCGTCGGCATAGCGCATATTCACGATCTCGCGCCCTGAGCGGGTGCGCCATGATCGCCGGTCAACGTCACGCCCAGATTGACCGCGAGGCTGATGGAACCCGGCTTGCATTCGGCCCGAGATTAGACGACGGGAAGCCGTATGAGTGAGCGCCCTGCCCTGGCTGATGCCCGGACCGTCATCATTATCCCGACCCGCTATGGATCGAGCCGTTATCCCGGCAAACCGCTGGCGCCCATCATGGGCCCTGATGGCATCACGAAGACGCTCATTGGGTGGAGCCATGATGGCGCACTCGCCGTCTGCGGAGACGCGGCCGTCGTCGTCGCGACGGACGACAGGCGGATCACCGACGAAGTCGATGGCTTTGGCGGCCAGTGGCTGATGACGCCGGAAAGCTGCGGCAATGGCACCGAGCGGGTGGCGGCCTGCCTCGACGCGCTGCCCAATGCGCAACTCCTCGTCAACTTCCAGGGCGATGCGCTGCTCACCCCGCCGGCTTTCGTCACTGCCCTGATCGACCATATGAACGCCAATTCGGAGGCGCAGGTCGCGACCGTCGCGGTGCGTTGCTCGGCCGAAACCTATCGCCACCTTGCCGAGGATGCCGCGCAAGGCCGGGTCGGCGGCACCACCGTCGTGGTCAACAACCGTTCCGAAGCACTGTACTTTTCCAAGCGCATCCTCCCCTATCTGCCGGACGGCCGCATGCCGGACGAGGACATGCCCGTCCTGCTCCATCTTGGCCTCTACGCCTATCGCCGCGCCGCGCTTGAGCGCTATGTCGCGCTGGGGCCGACGATGCTGGAGGCAGTCGAGGGCCTCGAACAGTTGCGCTTCCTCGTCGCGGGCATACCGGTCTCGGTCGTCACGCTTGAGGAACAAGGCTATCCCATCGTAGAGGTGAACAACCGCAGCGACGTTCCGCTGGTCGAAGGGATTCTCAGCGCGCGCGCCTTGCCCTAGGTGAGGATCGTGCGCGAGACACAGGATCGTCCGGGCAAGCCGTGCCATACCAGGCGGGGGCGTGCGCGGCAGACCATGGTGCTGTTGGCGTTGCTGGGGATGACGCCGGGCTGTGCGTCTTTGTCTCGCGACGTCCTCTATTCTCCCCATAACAAAGCCGGCGTGACCCAATGGGACGGCGCGCCACCCCAGACCATCAGCGTCACCACGACGGATCATCTCGCACTCACCGGCTATTACTGGCCGGGCGCGCCGGGCGACCCCGACATCTTCGTCATGTTCCACGGCCGCAACTGGAATGCCGAAATGAATGCGAATGCTGCCCAGCATCTGGCCGGGACAGGCAATGCGGTTCTGGCTGCGTCTTACCGCGGCTTCGGCGCCAATCCGGGCCGACCGAGCGAAGACGGCCTGATGACCGATGCGAGCGCGTTCATCGCAAAGGCGAGGGATCTGGCCGGGCCCGGCGCGCGCGTCTGGTTGATCGGCCATTCGCTGGGCTCTTCCGTGGCGCTTCATGCCGCAGCAAGAGAACCGGATATCGCTGGCGTGATCGCGATGAGCGTTTTCGTTCGCATTGCTGCCGCCGCGCCAAAGATCAGCCGCGCCTTCATCCCGGATCGATGGGACAATCGGGAGGCGTTGAAGGCCATCAAGGTCCCTGTGTTGTTCGTCCAAGGCGATCTCGACCGCCTCGTTCCGAAGACCAGCGCCGATACGCTGTTTGCGGTTTATTCCGGCCCCTCCAGTCTGGTCACAGGGGTGGCCTCCCGTCATAATCCCGACATGGCCCTCCTGTCGCCCTGGCTAAACCGCGTGATCGAAGCGATGCGTGCCGATCCCCACGCCGCCGTGCCCAAGCCGCCGACGGGCTGGCTGGAGAAAGTGCATCGCCCATGACGCTCGCCGCACAGACGATCCTCGCCGTTCCTCCTTTTCCCGGCGGAAAACCCTATCCGGTCGTCCTCAGCGCTGCGGGGGGCGAGAGCCATGTCCGCTCGGCAACCGCGGAGCAAATCCTCGCGGCCCTGCGACAACATCGCGTCGGTGGTCCGTTCTGGGCGCCGGACGATCCTTGGACAATCGCACAAGAAAGCGTGACAGGGTCCGCCGACGATCCGCTGATGCTGCTCAGCGCCATCGCAGGCAAGCGCGTTTGCCTTAACGGTGAAGGCGCGTTCGCTGCGCTTGCCGACCGCGCGCCCGGCGCCCCCGAGACTGAGGCCATCATCGCCGCTTTGGTTGAGCGGCATCTAGTGCAGAACGTCGCCTACGCAGACCCGTTCACCGGCCAGCCAACCAGCGCACTCGATTTGATCGAAACGCTGGCGAGCTGGCGGCGCTTGATCGACGCCAACCGCCCGATCGCCGCGGCATTCGGTTTCGCGCATTGGAAGCGCGATACGGTGGACCCCTTGCTCTGGGGCGGGAGGCCCGTGCCTTTCCGGTCCTCCCATCTGGCTGAGCTCAATCGGCTACCCAAAGGCGCGTCTGTAGCCGTGTGGAAGTCGCGCGTGCCCGCTGACTTCCTCGCTGCGCTCGACTCCGGCCCGTGGCGCGTGCTTGAGGTGGAAGATGGCTTCATTCGGTCCGCCGGTCTCGGCGCGGATTGCGTACCCCCGTTGTCCATCGTTGTCGACGATTTGGGCGTCCATTACGACCCTACACGTCCTTGCCGTCTGGAAGCGATGCTAGCTTCAGACGATTTTTCGACCGATTTGCTAACCCGTGCCCGGGCTTTACGCAATTGGCTGGTGCGGGAGGGCATTAGCAAATATGGCATTAGCACTGGCAGCGCGCTGCCTCGCCCGGGCGGCACAAAACGCCACATTTTGGTAGTGGGCCAAGTTGAGGACGACCGGTCGGTGCTTTTCGGTAGTCCAACGGTCCGCTCCAATTTCGATTTGCTGCGTCGCGTGCGCGCGCTCGCGCCGGATGCTCATCTTGTCTATCGCCCCCATCCTGATGTCGAGGCCGGCCATCGCAAAGGCGCCATCCCGAAAAGAGAGGCCCTTGCGATCGCCGATTCTATCGACCCTTCGAGTCCGATAAGCGCGCTAATAGGCATGGTGGATGAGGTTCATGTGATGACTTCCCTCGCAGGTTTTGAAGCCTTGCTGCAATGCAAAACTGTAACCACGCATGGCGTTCCCTTCTTCGCCGGATGGGGACTCACGCGCGACCTCGCAATGACGCCTGATCGACGACGGCCCGGCTGCACGCGTGATGCACTCGCTGCTGCCGTACTACTCGTCTATCCTCGCTATCTCGATCCCTTAACCAACCTCCCATGTAATGCCGAAATAATGATCATGCGTTTACTCTCTGGTGTTAAACGTCAGAATGATGCACTGGTGCCGATGCGCCGCTTCTTAGGGTGGACTAAACGAGCAATGAAACAGTTACCGAACGGGCAATGAAGTTCGAACCGATCCCCCATCGAAATTTTCTCTTCCTTCAGGGCCCTCCTGGACCATTTTTTTGGCAATTGTCCGAGCGCCTCCGTGAACTGGAGTGTGGCATCTTTCGCATCAATCTGAACGGAGGCGATCAGGCCGATTGGACGGGAGAGGCCACCAACTACCGCGGCACCCGCCGCAAATGGACGCTTTTCATTGACCGCTTCCTGAGTGACAATGCAATCACAGATGTTATTCTGTTCGGCGATTGCCGTCCTCTGCATGTTGCAGCACACCGCATGGCGCATTTGCGCAAGATCGATGTGCACGTCTTCGAGGAAGGCTATATCCGACCCGATTGGCTCACCCTAGAACCGAGCGGTGTCAACGGCCACTCCTCGCTTCCACGCGATCCCAAATGGTATCTAGAAGAAGCGCGCAGCTTGCCGCTCTTACCCGATCGCCCGGCAATCACTGCGAGCTTCAGGCGACGCGCTCGTGATGCCTTCTACTATTATTCGCGTGTCTTTCTCACCCGCCCACTTTTCCCATTCTATCAGTCCCACCGTCGAGGATCTCTCTTTTTGGAGGGGCTGGGATGGCTGCGGCGCTTCGCTACCGAAAACCGAGAATCGAGACGGACCGCAAAGCTGGTCGATAGTCTGGACCGGCAGCCCTATTTCTTGTTCCCGCTTCAGTTATCTAACGATTATCAGATCCGCGAGCACTCTCCCTTCCAAGACATGGTGGAAGCGGTCGACTATGTGATTTACAGCTTCGCCCACCGCGCCCCGTCCAACGCATTGCTTGTCATCAAGGAGCATCCACTCGACGCCAGTTTCACCAACTGGCGCGGCCGGATTGCCGAACTAGCTCGCCGCTGCAGCGTGACAGACCGGATTGTTCATATAGATGGCGGCGATCTCTCGAAGCTCGCCGTGAGTAGCTGCGGGATGGTGACGGTAAACAGCACATCTGCGACGCTGGCGCTTGCGGCCGGTATACCGACAATAGCGCTTGGTAAGGCGATCTATAATATCATGGGCATTACCCATCAGGGCCGGCTCGATGATTTCTGGGCTCGCCCCCATGCGCCGGACCGCGCCATTTACGACGCGTTTCGGCGCGTGCTCTATGACCGCTGCCTGATCTACGGCGGCCTCGCTAGCGAGAGCGCCGTCCATACTCTGGTCGAATCAGCGGTAGAACGGCTTGTCGGCGATCGAATTAGCCATTGGGCGTCTGCCCCGGTCGACGGGATCGTCAGTTGAGTTGAGCAAGCCAGCAATCGACCAAGTCGAAATGCGCTTGCCACGTCGGAGCGGTCCACCCGGAAATCCGCTCGACCTGAGCGGATCGCGCGACACTACCATCAACGGTATAATCCTCAATAGCTCGCATCCAGCCGAGGCCGTCGATCGGACTGAGGTAATCTGGAACGTCGCCTGCCACCTCACGAAAAACCGCCAGATCGCTTGCGAGGACGGGGGTGCCATGGCTCAGTGCTTCAACTAACGGGAGCCCATAGCCCTCTGCGAAGGACGGAAACAGCAATGCCCTTGCGGAGACGAGATAGGCGCTAAGTTGCGCGTCGGAGCAGTGTGGCAGTTCGACGATGTGGCCTCGGAGCACCTCACAGCGCTCCAGCATATCGACGACCTGCTCGCACTCCCAGCCGCGACGGCCGATAATGATAAGAAGAGGACATTCCGCCCCCAGCCGGCGCACCATCTCCGCCCAGATATTGAGGATGAGCAGATGGTTTTTTCGCCCCTCAATTGTGCCGAGTAACACGAAATAAGGGCGGGCGGGTAGGACCCAGTCTCCACTGCTTGCCATTTCGGTACTGTACTGCCCGTCTGCACCAAGGAGCGCTACCAGTGTAGGAACCATATCCAGCGGCTTCTGGTGCCCAGCGAAGATCGCCAGTTGATCAAGTGTATCACCGCTGTTCGCGATAATCCCTGCTCCGTGGGTCAGCAGAGACGTCATGCGCTTGAGATGCTTTTCAGGCTCGCCGGACCGACAATATTCCGGATGAGTTAGAGGGATGAGATCGTGCACGAAATAAATCGGCCTGACGCTGGTACGGGCGATCCATGCCATATGTCCAGCCCGATCCAAACCTGTATGCCCCACGTTGAGATAGAATTGCGCTTGTACATCGTTCGCACGAGACGTTAAAAATGCGGAAGCAGCCAAGTGAAGCAGGGCCGCTTTCTTCTCCCGACCCGGCGCTAGCAAACAATCGAATAAGCGCCTTGACGCATCAGCACACAGTATCCGTGTGAAATTCCCACGCTGCACGACCGCACGCGCGTCGCGCCGGTAATGACGCACATAGGCCAGACAGGTTCGATCGATGCCAGTTGGTAACTGCCCACGCCAGGCCCGCCACACCAATCGACTTACATCTAAAAGATAGGAAACGCGGGATTTGTCCTTCATCGCAATCGGCTGATTAGTTAAAAAATATTCGTATTCTGAATCGTGGCGATCGGATAAACGATCTGGGAAACGGCCTGCAGAAATTTTGAGAAATCGACGAGCGGCGCGTTGCTGACGTAAATGATGTCCTTGTCTCTAATGGGAAAGGACTGAGCGACAAAAAGCGTTGAAGGGTTTTTCATATTGACGCGGTAGATGATAGGCACTTTGCCATCCTTAGTGGTTATGAACTCATGCCGCTCAGCCTCAGTGATTGTCCCAATATCTTCAAAACGGAAAATGAAGACGCCTTGGGGATTGGCCCGCTGGTCATCAAGACCACCCATTCGGCCGAGAGCCTGTGACAAGGTCAACCCGGTCGCCTCAAAAACAATCTCCTGGTTTGCTCGTGCTGCGCCAAGGACTGTAAAGCTATAAGGCTGGAATAACAGAGTAACTACGTCGCCAGACCTTAACCGCACATTTTGCGCCGGGTCCCGGATGACCGAATCGAGGGGCATCGCGCTCACAATCGCACCTCGAGTGACCTGGATCGTCATCTTGCCGACAGGTTGGCGAACACCACCAGCACTCGCAAGAGCATCCAGAAGACGCTCACCCTTTGCAGTCAAAGGCATCCGAATACTGTTTGACACCTCCCCAACCACCGTAACGCTGGATGTAAAGTTTTGAGATAAACGTACAATAACTTGAGGATCGTGAGCTTTTCCTTGAAGGCCACTCCGAATATCACTCGCAATATCATCCGTGGTACGTCCGGCTGCGTACACACTGCCAACGAATGGGACGCTGATTGTGCCAGCGTGGCTCACCATTTGTTCCGGCAATGCCGATCCTTGTGCTTGCGTGACCCCGCGTTGAGGTTCCGAAGACTGGGCACCCGCAAAGCTGCCGAAAAGCACAGCTGGTGGCGCCTCCCATATCGCGATATCGAGGGTGTCCCCGCGATTCACAATCATCCCTGGCACTATACCTTGACCGAAAACCTCATCAAAACCCGGTGAATGATTTGCGTCGAGTAACCTTTGCGCAACATCACTGGTCACATCTACAATCTTGATTTTAGAATCTGCGACTGCACCATCCGCCGCGTGCGTGATTGCACCACGAGATGGGCCTGCCGCAGGCAAAACCGCGCATCCAGGCAGAAACGCGGCAAGGGAAGCCGCGCCGAACAACCCAACTAAGGAACGCGCGCGCCCGTATCCGGACGCAGCATTCATATTACCGATTCCAAAATATCTGATATACATCAACAGTCTCTTTAACGCAGCGCTTCCAGCTATAAGACTTAGCCACTCTCAGCCCAGCTTCTATAGCCTTGGTTCGCCATAAGTCATCGGTCAATCCGCGTTCAATCGCGACAGAGAACTTTTCGATATCGTCGGGATCGACTTGCAAAGCTGCCCCCCCGGTGACCTCTGATAGGCAAGAACGGTCCGAGACGATCGCGGGAACGCCGGATGCCATGGCCTCTATAGGAGGTAAGCCAAAGCCTTCATAAATCGAAGGGTAGAGAAACAGCGAAGACGCCGCATAAAGATATGGCAAGTCAGCCTCCGGCACATAGCCGAGCATGCGGACCCATCCTTCTGCCTGAGCACGGCTGACCTCTTCGAAAGCTCGTTCGTTGCACCATCCGGCGCCACCCGCGATGACTAGCGGATAACGCAGGCGAATGTGCAGGGGCAGCAGGCGATAGGCCGCTACAAGCTCAAGGAACTTTTTGCGCGGTTCAAAGGCCGCGACAGACAATGCATATCGGGCATAAGTCAGGCCGTATTTTTTCAAAGTTGAACTGCAAACATCGGACAGATGCGGCGTGAATTCGTCAGATACGCCGAGATTAACAACGCTAACTCTTTCTGGTGGCAGGCCGGAAAAAGCGATGATCTCTCCGCGCATCGTCTTGCTGTCAGTAATCACCTGCGGCGCCCGAGCTAAGGTTCGACTAAACCGCCGATCGAAATCCTGAAGGCGCTCTGTCGGGTGGGTTTCAGGATATTTGAAGACTGACAGATCATGGATAGTTACCACCCCCGTATCTGCCTGATCTGGCAGGAAATAGTTGGGGCCATGGACCAAGGCAGAACGTATCGCCCGCCGCGTCATGAAAGCATCAAAGCGACGACGCCACTTCCTCCTCCGCCTTGTTTCGACCTCGCCCTCAATTAGCGCGGTCGGATCTGCGATCCAACGTGACTGGCGCAAAAATGATGCCTCGCAAATTCTAGGATCGAAACCTACACGTTTTGCTAATTCCAAGCTGTAGCGGCCGATCCCCGTTGGTCGAACAGTGATGGCTTCAACACACAAGACGATCCTCAATGGCCATCCTTCAGCATCCAGGCCAGTGTCTCCTCCAATGAAGGCGAGACGATCGGCCCGATCAGAGCTTCTAAGCGCGCAGGATCTCCACTCATAACCCTTATCTCATTTGGCCGCACCAGCGCCGGATTCACTACAACCTCCATTTCATGGCCGCTCAGGTCAGACACTAGATGGAGTATTTCGCGGAGAGAATATGAGCGTCCGGAGCACAGATTGACAACGCTACCCGACGGACTGGCCGCGTTTAGTAGCCGTGCATAAGCTTCAGCAATAACTCTGACGTCGGAAAAATCGCGCGCGACATCAAGATTGCCGAGCTCGATTATAGGCGCGCGGCGGCGTGCATGATCAACGATCTTGGCAATCAGGAATTCGGTGGACTGCCCAACCCCGGTGTAATTGAACGGCCGGGCAATGGTAATTGGCAGCCGCTCGCGATACACGTTCGCCACAAACTCCATGGCAACCTTGCTGACAGCATAATCATTCTGAGGATTGAGCGGCGTCGTCTCATCAAGCGCGCCTTCCCGAGCACTACCATAGACATTGGCACTACTTGCGAGAATCACCGACGCGCAAGCGATACCGCTCTCGACGATTGATTGCAAAAGCCTGCGCGTTCCGACGACGTTCACGTCATAGATCGCCGAAATATCCGCATGACCAACGAAGGCGATGCCGGCTAGGTGAATGACGCCGTCCGGGGACTCTTCTCGCAATATCGCCGTCAGCGCTGCAGCATTCGAAAGATCAGCCTGATGATAAGAAGACAGACCGACGAGGTGCTCGGCATGATCGGATGCGCCGACACCTATCAAGGTCATGCCCTTATCCGCCAGAACCTTAGCCAAGGCCCGGCCGGTAAACCCCCCTGCGCCGGTTATCAATATCCGCCTCATCGCATAAGCCATCTACTTCGTGTTCGCACCTGGCCACCATCCAAAGCATTATTTCTTGAAAGGATGCTTGTATTAACCCAATAAGGACGGCATCGCCACCTCGATCTAATCAGAACGAATTGCCACGCTCGTTGCGTCGCAGATCGGCTTCGACCATAAAGTTGCACATCTCAGCAACAGGCATGCGTGCCTCCCAGCCCAGCTTTTCCTTCGCTTTCGAAGCGTCGCCGATGAGTAGATCCACCTCAGCCGGCCGATAATAAGAAGGATCGATCCGCAAAACCGTCCTTCCGGTTGCCGTATTTCTCGCAATCTCCTCCTCAGCCGTACCTAAAAATTCTACATCTATCCCCGCAGCTTTAAAGGCCATTCTAGCGAACTCGCGAACTGTCTGAGTTTTCCCTGTCGAAAGAACGAAGGTATCCGGCTCGTCCGCCTGAAGCATTCTCCACATGCCTTCGACATAATCACCCGCAAAGCCCCAGTCTCGCTTCGCATCAATATTGCCGAGGCTGAGACAATCCAGTTGGCCAAGTTTAATACGTGAAACTGCATCCGTGATCTTGCGCGTCACGAACTCTTTGCCCCGCAGCGGACTCTCGTGATTGAACAAAATACCACTTACACCAAAAATATTGAAACTTTCACGGTAATTGACGGTAGCCCAGTGCGCATATAGCTTCGCAACACCGTATGGACTTCTGGGCCAAAACGGCGTTTCTTCGCATTGAGGGATTTCCTGGACCTTGCCGAACATCTCCGACGTGCTGGCTTGGTAAAACCGGATTTTCGGGTTCACTAAACGGATTGCCTCAAGGAGATAAAGGACGCCAACTCCTGTGATTTCCGCTGTAGTAATCGGCTGATCAAAGGATACCCCCACGAAACTCTGTGCAGCTAGGTTATAAACCTCCTCCGCGCCGGACCTTTCAAGCAGACGAATGGATGACGAAATATCCGTGAGATCATGCTCAACGAGCGTCAGGCCCGGATGATCCTTGACCCCAAGCTCCTCCACTCTCCAGAAATTCACACTACTAGTACGCCGGAAAGTCCCAAAAACGCGGTAGCCTTTTTCCAAAAGAAACTTCGCAAGGTACGCTCCATCCTGGCCGGAAACACCAGTAACAATCGCCGTCTTCATGTTTAGCCTTGCCCACTATGCCTTGAGTGCGCGACCAACTCGCGCCCAGAAATTTTTCTTTTTTTTCAGACCAGAAAATTCAACCTGCCGCTCTGAACGCAAGTATTCCTCTGATGTTAGGAAGGCATTGATAATGCCCTGCCTTGAGGCTCCTTGCGCAAGAAGCGTGAGATGGTGCGTGATGCCGGCTGCATCCGGCTCGCGACCGAGAATATGTTTATAGATAAATTCCACGAACGCATAGTCATCCAGCCTTGACAACTCGTCGAAGGAGAATGTCGCCATAGCCCCCCCTGCGGATGATTTTTCGAGATGGTAGAGTCTGCGGAGCCAATCCCGCTCCCTCATCCGCTCGGAAGCCTGCTCATATACCGCTGCAGGATCCACCAAATCGCTCAGGAAATCGAGCAGACCATTGGTCCATTCGGCCCAATCTCCTGCCGAACTATCATCTACACGGGAATGAGCTACCGACAACGCCTTGCTAAGGGCATCCGGCAGCTCCGAATCATCGGCATAGACAAACACGCCTTCAACAGCAGCAAAGCTCGCCATGATTTCGCGCGTCGCCGGGATGTCGCGAGCGACCACCGGCTTTCGCAGCGCTAAAGCGTGCATGATCGAAAACCCGAACCCCTCATAATATGAGGGCAACACGATAACACTACTACCCGCCATCATATCGATCATCGTGTCGTCACTGAGATTGCCCGAGTTCATATAATGAACATTGCCCTCAGAGGAGCCCTCGCCTAAGGCGTGAAAATACAGACTTGGAAAGGCTTTCGACAGAATCTGTGCGCAGCGATTCGACGCTTTATGGCGGAAATGATTACCGGCGATAAAGACGTGCCGCTGGCCATCGCGTACGTTTTTATAACGCTCTTCGTAATCGGCGACCTTGGTTGAGAGCAGCCGCGCATAACTTCTTGTACTAGGCCCGACTTTGAAACGCCTATGGATCGTTTCCTTGCCAAATTCGCTGATGAAAAATAGCCCATTAGAGTGTCGAACAGTTGAGGCCCAAACATCCTCCATCTGCTGCTCAACGCGAAGATAGCCGCAGTCGAGCGAGATCGCATCCAGCATCCCAACGACATTGATCGGCGCGAGAACCTCCAAAACATTGAGGGAATGAAGATCATAAGGCTGACCAAAGGCGATCGCGACCGCATATTGATCGATGATTTCCTCTGTAATTCGAATGTTCTTAAGCTTATCAAGCCCGAAGAAGGCAGCAGCCTCGGCTTCCATGAGAATCGTCACATTGAAACGGCCGTCCCGTGCCTTCCCCATCTCCCGAATTACATTAACGACAAGTTCATTCGTGCCGTTAAAATAGGGACCTATGGCAAGACAGTTCAACACGAGCCCTAACTTGCCGTCCTGATCAGGGACCAAGTTACGAAGCGCCCTCTCCACGCGGTACGAGGAGGAAGATTCATACGCTTTAACAAGCGGCAAAAACTCGGGATGCCGCTCCTTCATCTTAAGGAAATTTCCTCGCCGCTGGCTGTCGAGATTGATGTTTTGCAGCATGAAGGAGGCAGAACCGGCATGGTAAGCATAAGCGTGGTTGGCTAGCACCGCCCGAAAGCCGACCTTGTTGGCGCGCATGACGAAGTCATTCTCTTCCTCATAGCCAAGGCCGAATTCTTCATCCAGGCCACCGAAATCTACGAGAATATTGTACTTGATCAGCATGTAAAAACCGACAGCCGTCGGGGCGAAGGTGTAGCGAGGCAGGAAGCCTTGGACTGACCGCCAGGTCTGATAACAATCCTCGGCCGTTGTAGTGCGACCAGACCGATAGTGCGGGCTCTGAGGAAAGGTACAGATAGACGCATTATTAGAGCGCGGACATACAAAGCCGATCTGGTCGTCAAGATTGGCGACTTCGATTATTTCCTTTAATGTACCCGGGAAGCTGACTGTATCACTGTTCACGAGCAGCGCAGCAGCCTTGCGTTTGCGCGCTTCCGCCAAGCCCGTGTTTACACTTCTCACGAACCCTACATTGCACTCATTGACGATCAACAGATCGATAAGTCCGGATTGGGCCGCCTCCTCCAGATAACGCGATGTGGCCACATCATCTGGAGAATCATTGATCACAATGATCCTGGGGCGATATGCAGCAACCTCATCTTTGATCGCCACTAAAGAATCAACACATGCCTTAACCAGATCGACGTTCTTGTAGACAGGAACTAAAATGTCGATTGCGTCAATCATAGAACTCTCTTGTTAATGACATGAGATATGTGGCTCAGTATGCCACTCAACCAAATGAGTTTCTGTCAACCAGTGGGGTGTAAACAATTTCTTCCTGCGTCGCGAGAGGGAGGGGCTTAGTCACCACAATCAGATCATGAAGCGAAGAACCAATCTGACCACCCATCCAACATCCATAATCCACTTTCGTGATGGCGAGACCGGCATTCCATACCATCTGCTCAAGCAGGTTCTTATCGAAGGCGATGAACGCAAGCGGGTCACTCTTGTGCCCCCACAAAACTTCACCATTATCGACTAGAACCCTGTCGGATAGCGGGAATACCGGTTGTTCGCGGTCGATCATGTAGCGCGAAAACTGCGTGAGTGTGAAGCAGGTAAACAAGAACTTTCCGCCGGGAGCCAGCACCTTCGAGACGGTGGACAGTACATCCTCAAAGTCCTTACGATCAATATGAGTGAAAACAGAAAAGGCATAGCCGTGCGTGAAGCGACCTTCATAATCCTTAGTGAACTGGTCAATCGACTTGCGCGGTTCGTCACCGATGAACCGGTCATAGTGATCGTTAGAACCCTCAATCAATTCAAAACTGGTGCCGGGAAGAGCGGATTCGATATTCTCGCGACAGAACTCAATAACCGGCGGCATGATGTCCACCCCGACAGACTGGGCAGGAACGACGCCCTCCTTATAGAGCGCGAGCATGCCTCGACCGATGCCACAGCCAAAATCTAGCATTCGGGAATTCTCGTCGAACGGTATTAATCGGCGAATAATATCCGCCATAGCATCGCCTACAACTTCCGGATCAGAACCACCAATCCAGTCATTCATCTGACTATCGCGCAATTTTTCGAATATTCTGGAAATATCATTCATAATTTCGCCTGCAGTTTATCCTAATTTCTAACAAATAGACGCACGGCGATTGGACATAGATTTGCATCTATGTGGCGCTATGCATCATATCCTGCTTCACTTTTCACCACACTTACGCATCTCGCAATCTTCTAGGCAAGGGTCTAGCACCTCCTTGATCAAATTCTAGCCAAAAATTGGAACGGACCCGAAGAGAATCGCGTTAAGCTTCAAAGCGATCGCCAAATTCGGAAACCCTCGAGACTTTGTAGTTTTAACTAGGGGTCAGCGTTGACGACGCCCTCCGACAAAGCTAGCGCTTGGAATGACCCATAAGGCGCAAGATGAGCAAACAAGCAGAACAGGGCTACCTCTCGCTAATCGGCGAGGCCGGCCGAACCCACTCGTTGGAAAAGCCATTCTCGAACCACGATTGCGGCCTGACCTTGGCGTCCATCGGCTCGGTGATGACGCTTATGCCCCCCGTCCCGGCCATGGTTCTGGACCTTGGATGCGGGAGCGGTTGGACGAGCGTCTTCTTCGCGAAACATGGCTACCATGTCGTTGGCCAAGACATTGCTGAGGATATGATTGAGCTGGCGAATATGAACAAAGCGGCCAGCAACCTTGGAGACGAACTCATGTTCGTTGAGTCAGATTATGAAGACCTGCCCCATGTTGACCTGTTCGATTGTGCGGTCTTCTTCGACAGCTTACACCATGCAGAGAATACCGAGGCAGCCCTCCGCTCCGCATATACCGCGCTCAAGCCCGGCGGGGTGCTGGTGACGCACGAGCCGGGGGATGGCCATTCGACGGCACCTTGGTCGGTCCAAGCTATGGAGATTTACGGAGTTACCGAGAGGGACATGCCTCCGCGCGTGATCATGGATCATGCGCGGAGGGTGGGCTTTACCGATTTCCGTATCCACCCGATGCAGCATGATCTTCATTCGCTGTTCTACGGCCGTAAGCACCCTCTATTCAGCCGGGCCGGCATGGGCCAGGTGAAGCGCGTGCTGCAAATGCTGTTCGGGAACGACACATCGTCGGGATCAATTATGGTCATGCGGAAATAGACGGACGTAAGCAGGCAGACCCACCCAACGAAGCCGCGCTGAACGCAATCGAGAGACGGACATGCTGAACCTTCATCTGGATCCGGCCTACACCTCCCGCGACACGGCCACCTATTTCGACGATACCGAGTTTGCGGGCGGCACGATTGTCTATCAACCCGAGGTCTATGAGGTCGCTGATTATTTCGCGCGGCAGGCTCGCCGCAGCACCGTCATCGACTTGGGCTGCGGAAATGGCGAAAAGCTCAGGGACGTCGCTGCTCAGCGACACATCGGAGTCGATTTTGGCGGCAATCTCGTCGCCTGTCGGGAAGCCTACGGTGCGTGGGGAGAATGGATCGAAGCCGACTTCTCGTCTCCCGACTGCCTATGCCTTACCGCGCTAGCCGGACCCGACACCGTCATCATCTGCTCCGATGTTATCGAGCACCTCGTGGATCCTGCGCACCTCCTGGCCCTGCTCGCCGCTTGCTATGTCCGCGGCGCGATCATCATCACCAGCACGCCCGACCGTGCCCGCACATGGGGCCCGGACCATATGGGTCCACCTCCCAACCCTGCCCATGTGCGGGAATGGACGCTGCCGGAATATGCGGCCTGCCTTACCGAGGCCGGCCTGCCGGTCGCCTATGCCGGCTACACCCTCGACAACACCGCAGACATGCAACTGGCCACCATCATCACCGTCCACGATGGCTTCGCGCTGGCAGTGCCTGCAGAACTGGGCGTGCGTCCTCTCGCCGTGATCGCAGCCTATAACGAGGCGGACATTCTCGACCAAGTCGTGCGCGACTGGATCGAACAAGGCTGCGACGTTCACGTCATCGACAATTGGTCTGATGATGGAAGCTGGAACCTGCTTGAGGGCATCCGGGCCGAGTTTGCCGACCGGGTGACGATCGAACGTTTTCCCGAGGAGCCGGCTGCGAATTATGAATGGCGCAACCTCCTACGACGCAAGGAAATGATTGCCTCCGCTCACCCCGGCCGCTGGATCATCCACTCAGATGCCGATGAGCTTCGACGGCCACCCTTTCCATGGCTCACCATGGCGCAGGGACTGGCGCTCGCCCAACATGCCGGTGCCAATCGCATCCCGTTTACGCTCCTAAATTTCCGACCGACGGCCTCAGGGCCAGATCTGCTCGCCGGCCTGACTGCCGACGGTCTTTTCTTCGACTATGGCATTCAGCCTGAGCACTCCGTCCAGACGAAGGCATGGCTGCAAGGCGAGCAGAAGGTGGACCTCGTGTCCGTGGGCGGGCACATCGCGCATTTCGATGGCGCCATCGATTTCCACTATAAATTCCTGCTGCGCCATTACCCCATTCGCTCGGCCGATCATGGCCGTCGTAAGGTGATGAAAGAACGCAAGGGCCGCTGGTCGCCCGACGAACGCGCCATGGGCTGGCATGTGCAATATGACGGCTTCCATGCCGGCTCGGCCTATTTATGGGACGAGGCGACACTGTTCCAGCAGACGGAAGACTTCTGGCCCGATCATGGCATCGCCATCATCACCGATGTGGCCGAACGCGGCACCCGGCGCGCCATGCTGCTGGCGGGTGCGGCACAGCTTGCCAACAAAGATGGCCATGACGAAACCAACGAGCCCTTTGCGTCCGTTCCCACGCCCGGAGATGCCGACGCCTCCTTCCCGCCATTTTCGCCGACTGACCTCGCACGCACACTGGCCGAACTAAAGGGTCAGATGGGAGCAATGGCAGATGAGGTGAGAGATTTGCGGCAAAGAGTCGCGCACCTGGAAGCCATTTCAGCGACTGCCATGGCCGACGAGTCCTGACAGTTTATTGCACCCCCTGCTTTCGGGAGGCTGCAAGAATGGCGGGCAAAGGCTATACGCCGCACGTGGAGTCGTATTCGCTCCCCTTGCCTCGACTAATATTCAGGGCGTGATCCAACAACCGGATCACGCCCTGAATTCAACACATCGAAAATCACCGATACGCGGCGCGGTCAGTCCCGCCTAAGATAGAAGCAGTTCGCAGGACTCTGCACGGCGAACCGATAACCTGATCCGGTGAGATATTGGTCGATTTCCCTCGACGCCTTATCCTGCATTGCACCGCCGAGCATCTCAACACAGATGAGCAGAGGACGCCAACGATCCAGCCCCGCAGTCTGGAGAACTTCCAGATCATGCCCCTCCGCATCGACAGACAGTACGCCATAATCGGTCGGGATATTGTGCGCCTCGTATAGATCGGTAAGCGGGCATGTCTCCACGACAGTCTTGACCGACTTCAGACCGAAAGGAACCGCCCCCTCCGACAGGGAGGATCCCATCTGCAGAAGATCGCGATCGGGTTCGGAAGTCAGGAAGAAATCGACCGATCCCCGGCTCGCCGAAATAGCCTTCTCCTCGACGATAACAGCCGAATTCCCGGCATAAAGATCACGCGCGCACTGAGCGAACTGCGGGATCGGCTCCACAAGGAGCAAGGGCCAGTCCAGCTGGCCGAAGAAGTAGCTGTTGCTCCAGCTCCGTCCATCATTCGCGCCGACGTCCACGAACAGCTTGGAATAAGGCGAAGTCGACGCACCCAAAATCGACGCAGTGATAACATCTTCTTTAAACTGACTATAAGATTCCGTGATTATCATGATATTCTCACACCCCTCTGACCGCCCGGAAGCGCTTTAATCCCGAATATTTATTCCCGCTCAACACGATCAAAAGTAGCGAGATCGTAGTGGATACTGGCAAAATTCAAGCGACCATAAGCCTTCACGGTCTCACGATTCATACCGAGATTGAAATAATGCGGCCTGGCGCTGCTCGGGCAGAAATGGCCGACAAGGCTCTGGCGGCTCAGACTGTCATCCGTGACCTTCGAGCCGCCATGCGCCAGATCCGCATGCCAGATCAGAATATCACCCTTGCGAGCCTGGAAGGTCTCCCGCCCGGCCGGATTGGACGCCGCGCAGGCCTGAATTTGGCGACTCCACGCATCATGCGGATCCGGACCATCTTCGGTCGAGATCCAGTGTTTCCGCCCGCCTTCAAACAGAAACTCCGGATCACGATGGCTGCCCGGCACATAAACCAGTTCACCTGAACCGACCTTGATATCCTCAAGCGCGATCCAGCACGCCGCCATTTCCATGGGGCGATCGACCACGACATAGGCCGTATCGCGATGCAGCCCTTGCTGCGAACCCTTGTCGAAGCTCAGGCTCTGGAACAACAAGGCCTTGTCGTCGAAAACAAGTTCGAGAAAATCGAGAAGCCTTGGACTGGAAAAGAGATCCAGAGCTTCCTCGAAGGGCACGAAGGAATCAACGATGCGCGTGCCGAATCGATCGATCGGACCTGCCAGGCTGAGAACGCTCCAACTGCCATGCGGCTGATATTTGACTTGGGCATCGCCCTCGGCAAAGGCCTTGGAAATGCGGTCCTGGAAGGCATCAATCGCGGCCTCATCGGCAGCCTTCCTCAAGATGATGTAGCCCCGATCGACAAATTCGGTAACCTGATCGCGCTGCTCTCCGGACAGACCGCGCGTCACCATCTGTTCGCGCCAGTCAAACCGATCAATCCACATGCCGCCCAGCGCAGAATGATATTCTAAATCTGCCACTCTGTTTCTCCATTATTGACCGGATCCCGGGCCTGCCAACCCCGGATTGAAGCCACTCCGCCCGCCAAAATCATTGCTCTGGCAGAAAAGCGAAAGCAAGAGCCATGCAGAATAATAGTCATGATCCGCGGGGCATCTTCAAGCCCGAAGATACCGATGCCTCATTCCGGACTGTTTGAGGTCCCACGTCCAGCGCAGTCAAAATATCCGAGCACGCTTCTTTCCATCCCGAAAACACGCCGCCCGGTCGGACAGGGTGCCCCGAAATAGTGCTGGAAGCCCGCGAGGTACAGTTCAGAAAAGCCTCGATCGACCGCGCCAATGCGGTGGCGTCATCATCGTCAAAATAAGACAGGCCCGGCGATGCCTGCTCCTGAAACACAGCCAGGTTCCTCGCCAATACCGGGCACCCCCGCGCCAAAGCCTCAAGCACCGGGAGTCCGAACCCTTCAGCGCGCGAGGCGACCAGCAGGCCAGCGCAACCTCCATAGAGCCGCTCCAGACATTCATCACTGACATTCCGAGCCCAGAACAACCGCTTCCCGAATTCCGGATGATCAAGCAAGGCTTGCTGCAGCGATGCAGTCTTCCAACCCGGCTTGCCCACGATCATCAAATTCGGGGCATCCTGCGGGCCCCGCCGCCAGAGCACATCGAATGCCGCCAGCGCACAATCATACCCTTTGCGCGGCTCGACCGTGCCCACCATCAACAGGGTCGGGGCGCCAGCCATTGCCTTGAGCAGACCGGATGACATGGCCGTGGCCTCCGGCAATCCACGCCGCACATCAAACTCGCTCCCCATCGCAAGCCGGGAAATCGCGACATGCCCTGCCCGCCCCGGCCGCGACACCTGCAACCAGCGGGAGAATTCCCGGCGGACATGATCGGAGATGCACAGCGCCCCATCGGCATAGGTCGAGATCATGTCGAGCCATTTCCGAAAGTTCCGGACCGCGCGACGGGTGAACCATTGCGGGTCCGTCCAGGGCAGAAGATCGTAGACGACGACGTGAAATTTGAGGCCCGCGCGCTTCCATTGCGCGATCTGACGCCGTCGGCGCGGAATAATCTGGCTCGATAGATCAAGCCCTAAAAAGATGTCCCCGGGATGCGGGTCCACCTTAACACCGCGCCATTTTCTAACGTCGACGGGACTCTCCAGAAAATCCTTCGGCGCATAAGCATAGGGGCGGCGCTTGCTCCCGATGACTGGAATTACCTCAATGCTGTGGAGATGGGCCTGCGCGAGTTGCGTCCAGATTGCGCGGACCACGCGCTGTATACCCGTACGCGCGTCGTGACGCGCGATGATCGACACATCCACAAGCAGATGGCGGATCGTGCCATCCGGCCCATGCGACGGCGCGACACAGTTCCGGGGCGCCCCGCCAACCAAGGATCGGCAATAGTGAAGCAACCCGCCGACCATCCGGTCAGGACGCACTGGCCATGTAAAACTCATAGGCTTCATCGACAGCGTCGAAATGATGAATACGTCCTTGGGACAGAACAGCCGCGCGGTCGCAATGTTCCCGCACATAGCTGGCGTCATGGGATACGATAATCATCGAGCGATCGGCGCGCTTCTCGAATAGCTCCTCATGGCATTTCTGGTGAAAGCGGGCATCGCCGACCGCGATAATCTCGTCGATCAGAAAGCAGTCGAACTCGATCGCCATCGAGAGCGCGAAAGCTAGTCGAGCGCGCATGCCTGCCGAATAGGACCGCAAGGGCTCGCGTAGATAGCGTCCCAGTTCCGCGAAATGATCGACTTGGTCAACCTTGTCTTCGACTGAAACACCATAGACGCGACAAATAAAGCGCAGATTGTCGATACCCGTGAGCGCGGGCTGAAAAGCACCGCTAAAGGCCAACGGCCACGATGTTGTCATCGTCCGGGTAACGCGGCCCTTGTCCGGGAACTCAGCGCCAGATATCATGCGGATCATGGTTGACTTGCCCGAACCGTTCCGCCCAAGAATACCGATCTTCTCCCCGCGTTTCGCCGTAAGATTTACCTGATCGAGAATGAGCCTTGGACCGGCTCGGGTTGCGTAACTCTTACTAACATTTGCGACGACGATCATAGCGGAATGATCCTGCGCCCGGTGATCCGCGTCTGCGCCAAGGCGAGCACGGTCAAAGTAAGGTTGCAAAGCGCCATATAGCCCATGTCATAATGGGGATTGAAACCAGAGCCGAAATACCCCTCACGCAGATACTCTACGCCGTGCACCATAGGCAGATAAAGCACATACTCCTGCGCAGCCTTAGGCAGGGCGTCAACGAGAAAGGCTGCGCCGGAAAGAGGGAAGAGCAGATAGGAGGCAGGATGCCAAAGTTTCTCTGTAGTCTCCGATATCTCAGACAATGCTCCAAGAAACAACGCGAGCGCAGCCCCGAACCAGGCGAGCATCAACCAGGCAAAAATGACCTGCAGCACATCCTCTGGGAGCGAGAGCCAACCAAGGAAAGAAAAGAATAGCGTCAACACTACAAAGGAGATCGTCGCTCCGACCGCCTCCAAGAGAATGCGTGCCAGAAAGATATCGATGATACGGACCTGGCGGTGATACATCAGTGACAGATTCGGATTGATTGCCAAGATGCAACGGCTCGGCATGTTTCGCCAGAGGAGGATACTGGAATATCCAGTGATGGCGAAGGCTACGATCGGGAGGTCCGATCCGTGGACAGTTTTGGTCGCCGTCCAAAGCGCGGTGACGCCCAGTGTAAACATCATCGGCTCAACAAAGAGCCACAGAAATCCAATATTGTGTCGGCCGAAGCGCGTGAGCACCTCCCGCATCAGCAGCGCGCCTATTACACGTCGCTGGATGACCAGTCCGCTCATCATACCCTTGAAATCAGCACTCCGGATCACGCTTTAGTCCTGATGCTCTTTGATGCCTGCCAGCAGCATAGACAAGATGCCCCAAGCGACCAGTCCCAAGGCGATGGTCGCAAAGATACCGCGCAAGCGCCTTGGCTCTAGCGGCTCGTCCGGCAGGTTGGGCTGTACGATCCTTTCAACATAGGTCTGCTTGCGCCGCGCTTCATTTCGCGCCTCGGTCAAAGCTACCATAGCACTTGCAAGCTGCTTCTCAGCGAATTCATTTTCGAGCGCAAGCCGCTGATACTGAGCGGCCGTCGATGAAAGCGACGCCCGGCCGCCCGCGACTTTACCCAACTCGACATCGATCTGTTCAGACAAGCCGCTGATCTTGGTGCTAAGCACATCGACCTGCGGGTTTTGCGGCGCGAAGGCGCGAAGCTGTAGCAACTGGTTTCGCGCCGTGATGAGTTCGTCCTGCAGCTTAGAAATCATCTGTAACTGCACCGCCGCCTGCCGCTCAGGATCGATCACGCCCTCCCGATTACGATAGATCGATACGGCTTGCGCAGTATCGCGTACCTTTCGTTCAGCTTCCTCCACCTCCGCCGTTGCAAACCGGATCAGATCCTGCCGGCCTCGGGTATTGAGACGATTCACAGTACCTTCGACCATTTCCAGCAAACGCTCGTTGAACAACTGAGCTTCCTGCGGCGTGTAGGCGCGGACCGTCAGTGTCGTGATCGAGGTAGTAGATTCAAATTGAACGTCAACTTTGCGCTTATAGTAGCGGTACAGATCTTCAAACTTGCCGCCTGTGAACGTCGTGTCGAATCTGTCAAACACGGATACGCTGGGATTTCGATAGGCTTTAACCACCGCCCCGTTCTGATTCAGTGCCTGGAGCGCATCCCGGGAAATGAGATAGTCGTGCGCAGCATACATTTCATCGCCGGAACTCGAAAATCCCGCTGATTTCAGGAGCCCCCCGAACATTGAACTCGAAGACTTTTCCGGACTACGAACCACATATTTAGACTCAGATATATAAATGTCAGAGGCTAGAAACCAAAAATAAACAATCGCAACGGACGTCGGCAGTATAACAGTCAGAAAGAAAAGAACCCCTAAATTTCGGACTTTATTCATCGCTATTCCAACCAGAAAAATGACGTCCCAGCGAATGTTATCTGGGATGGTGTGAGGTAAAACCCCATGCCGGACACACTTGCAGCATCGCGGTAAGAACCTAAATCGCGAGCCGCCACGCAATGCCTATGTATCGCGGACATTGCAATGCGAAAGCGAAATGGTGAGCCGAGACTGGCATCAGCTCCCGCTTTTCGGATAAGGCCAAAGGCCGCACCTATCGATGCCAGACTTCTAACCCGCCCCGAACCCGCAGATGCCCGTAAGAGACACAGATATGATCACAGACGCCGAGCGCCCAGAAATCGAGTGGTTTCACTCATTCGACCTAGGCGATGGAGATATTATTAACGGAATCAAACCCCTCGACATTCAGCAGAAGGAAGCTGAACTAATCTTCGCGCAGGACCTTTCTGGAAAATCGGTCCTCGATATCGGGGCGTGGGATGGCTTCTTCTCCTTCGAAGCAGAGCGACGCGGTGCGGCGCGCGTGGTGGCCTCCGACCATTTCTGCTGGTCCGGCGAAGGCTGGGGAAATCGGCTCGGCTTCGACTATATTCACCGGCGCCTAGCATCAAGAGTGGAGGCCTTCGATTGTGATCTGGCTGCGTTACCCGAGGCCGGCCTCGGCCAGTTCGATATTGTACTTTTCCTTGGCGTCTTTTACCATCTTAAAGACCCTTATGCCGGCCTGGAAGCTGCTGCAGCCATGTGCAGCGATCAGTTAGTTATTGAGACGGCTATCGCCCTCCCCCGCGAGGTTCTGCCGGCCATGCGGCTCTATGAACCAGGCGAACTGGGAGAGGATATAACGAATTTTTGGGCGCCCAACATTCCGGCCCTCCGCCTCATGCTAGCCAATTTTGGCTTTAAGCGCAGCACCTTTACAACTATATCGTCGTCAAAACGGCACCCTCTCAACAATGGTATACGCAAGTCCTCAAAAGGCGCGACCCATCGAGTGATCGCTCACGCATGGCGGACCTAAGGAGAAATGTTGCGCCGCCCGCAGACAACCCTATGCTGCCATACTGCTAGTGAATTTACACCAACAGGTTAATACCTAACTACCGAGGAACGTGTTATCCCCCCTCATCGAACCTGACAGGATTGGCGCGTCCAGCTTGCACCACGCACTACGCTGGCCACTATGAGAGCGATTAATTTGCCCATTCTTCTTCTCAATCAACATCGTTCAATGTTAATGTCGTGCCGCTTTATATTACCAAACTCGCGCTGAATTTAAAAAACATTTCTTATTGGACAAATCTGCTCCGGCGGTACGGACTTATGCGGAGGACCTCCCATGCGGCAAATTAGCCACCACATTATTGGCGGCGCCAAACGGATGATCAGCTTACTGACCGATTGGTCCGTTGGTGAGCAGCGAATGGGGTTTCAACTTTCGCCGCATGAGAGCACGATTGTTTTCCGCTTCTATGGCCTCCCGCCCCTACAACGATCATGAAGATCGCTGAAGCATTCTTCGGCACGACCAGAACCATCCGCTGTTCCGGTCTGACAACGGTTAAGTTGGCCAAATTCCTGCCGAGCGACTGTTGCAACCTTCCCCACACGGGCGCCGTTCTAGCCTAGAACTTCAGGCATGGGTTGAGGGTTGTGTGGGAGTCGTCAGTCTCCGGATCATGCTAATCGGAGAAAACGGTATCGCGGCGGCCTGGAGGCGGTGAAACTGTTATGACGTCGGGACTAAATCGTCAGGAGCAATCGACAGAAATGACCTATAGAATGCCGCGTCTCACGCCCGCCGAATGGGCGCCGCAAGAGCATATTTGGATCGGCTTTCCTGGCGATGTAGCGGAGTGGCCAGAGGATCTTCCCGAGGGTCAATTGCAGGGAGCCGCATTCGCCAGCGCCGTTGCAACCCAGGGCCAGCGCGTCATACTTCTCGCGCGCACCGAGCCAGATGCCCTCCACGCCCGCACCCTTGTCTCCCCCGCCGTAGAGGTCCGCCACGAACCCTTCGGCGACATCTGGCTGCGCGATACCGGCCCAATCGGCCTCCTCGGCCCGAATGGCTCCCGCGCCCTCGTCGATTTCGATTTCAACGGCTGGGGCGGCAAATTCCAGATGCCGGGCGATGAGGATATCGGCGCACGCCTTGCCGCTACGACCGGCCTGCCCTGCCGTCACGTCCCCATCATCCTGGAAGGCGGCGCGCTCGATACGGATGGCACCGGCCTTTTCGTGACGACCGAGCAATGTCTGCTCAACCCCAATCGCAATCCCACGCTGGATCGCAAGCAGATCGAGACGATCCTCTCCGGCACCCTTGGCCTGTCGTCCATGCTCTGGCTGGGTGATGGCTTGCTGAACGATCACACCGATGGGCATGTCGACAATCTCGCCCGCTTCGTCGCGCCCGGCATTCTTGCCGTGCCGCAGGCCAGCACCGAGGATGACCCCAACACCGCCATCTATGCCGATGCCACAGCGCGCGCCCGCGCCTATGGGCTGGAGGTCGCCGCAATGCCGTCGGTCGGTCGATACGAGATTGACGGGCACATCGTGCCAGCGAGCTACATGAACTTCTGCATCACCAACGGCGCCGTCATCGTGCCGCAATATGGCGCGGCCAATGATCAGGCCGCGCTGGATGCGCTCGCGCCATTCTTTCCGGGCCGGGCTATTGTCGGCCTGCCGTCCGATGCCATATTGCGCGGCGGCGGCAGCTTCCATTGCATGAGCATGCATCTGCCGGCCGCCGTCTGACCCCTTCCGCCGCAGGATCACGCCATGTCTCATCTCACGGTCGCCGCGCTTCAGCTCGCCTTTTCGGACGATGAGGCCGCCAATATCGCGCTGGTGGAGGAACATGTCGCCAAGGCCGCGGCCCGCGGCGCCAAGATCATCCTGCCGCCCGAACTGTTCGAGGGACTGTATTTCTGCACGGTCGAGGATGAGGCTTTGTTTGCCCGCGCCCGCCCGCTCACCGAGCATCCTGCCGTGCTGGCGATGCAGAAGCTGGCCAAGACGCAGGGCGTCTACATCCCCACCAGCTTCTTCGAGCGGGATGGCCAACACCATTATAACAGCCTCGCCATGATCGACGATCGGGGCGAGATCATGGGCGTCTACCGCAAGAGCCATATCCCGGACGGGCCGGGCTATGAGGAGAAATATTATTTTCGGCCCGGCAACACCGGCTTCAAGGTGTGGGAAACGAAATATGGCACCATCGGCGTCGGCATCTGCTGGGACCAATGGTATCCGGAAACGGCCCGCGCCATGGCGCTAATGGGCGCAGAAGTGCTGCTATACCCTACGGCGATCGGCTCGGAGCCTTATGATGGCGATCTGAATACAAGCCGCATGTGGCGGCGGGCGATGCAGGGCCATGCCGTCTCCAACTGCATGCCGGTCGTCGCCGCCAATCGCATCGGCAGCGAGCAGATCGCCGGCGCCACCGGCGAACAAAGCTTCTACGGCCACAGCTTCATCGCGGACGAATGGGGCGATCTGGTGGCGGAGGCGGAGGACTGGCAGACCGGCGCGCTCATCGCCACGCTCGATCTCGATCGCGCTCGCAAGCACCGCGCCGGCATGGGCTTTTTTCGCGATCGCAGGCCCGAGCTTTATGGACGGCTGGCACAGGATGTGTAACCATCGCTGCATAAGGAGATGTGTATGACCGTGGCTCGCCTCTACATCATTCCCGCCGCAGACGGCAAAAGCGCCGAGATGGAAGCGGCCCTCATCGCCCTCTCTGGAACGGTGAAGGCTGCCGATGGCTGTGAAGGCGTCGAGCTGATGCGGGACCTGGGCAACGAGCACCGCTTCATCTTCATCGAGAAATGGGCCAGCGAAGAGCATCATGCCAAGTCGCTCGCCTCTCTACCGGAGGGCGCCCTGGATGGCGTGCAGGCTGCCGCCGGTGGACCGCCGGATGGCGCTTATTACGATTATCTGCTGCGATAAGCCCGGCGAGCGCGGCGGTAGCTTTCAGTCCCCGCGTTCACCAGCCTCTTGAGCCGGGCCTTTCGCTTGGCGAGATAAGGCCGGTCAGCAATGTCTGCACCCTGGAACCTGTTTGGCATGCGCGTTCTCTCACGACCATCGCTGCGTCGTGAAGGAACACCCGCGCGCAAGGTTGCCGCCCGAACTTCATCCAACGGGCGCAATGCCCGACGGATAAAACCTGCCTATCACCGCGTCGCTTAAAGGCTATCCCGCAAAGCCAGCGCCCGATCGAAAACCGCCTCGAACATCTCCGCCGCCAGCCGCCCGGTGTTCGTATTGTAGCGCGAGCAGTGGTAGCTATCGATCAGCATGCGCCCATCGGGCATCCGGTGCTCGGCGAGATGCGCGAAGCGGGCCTTGGGCAGCCGTCCACCCAGCACTTTCACCGCGGATTGATGCGCGATCTGCCCGAGCGCGATGAAGATGCGCGCCTTGGGCAGCAACGTGACCTCCGCATCCAGAAACGGACGGCACGTGCGGATTTCCTCGGGGGTCGGCTTGTTCTGTGGCGGCAGGCATTTCACGCTCGCGAGGATCGCGCAATCCACCAGCTCAAGACTATCATCCACACGCGCGTCATATGTGCCACGCGAAAGACCGAATTTGTCGAGCGTGGCGAACAGGAGGTCGCCCGCATAATCGCCGGTGAACGGCCTCCCGGTGCGGTTAGAGCCATGTTTGCCGGGCGCCAGTCCCACCAGAACAATGCGTGCATCCGGATCGCCAAAGGCGGGGATTGGACTGTTCCACCAGTCCGGATACTCGATCCGACAGGCCTGGCGAAAGGCGACCAGACGCGGACATAGGGGACAATCGCGCGCCGGTTCGGCGCCGGGCACGGGGCTTATAACAGGACTGGTCATGGACATGCCCTGCGGATAGGCCCTGGCGGATGAACAAGGCAAGCATCCACCCTCTGGCGCGCGACCATCGGTCGCCGGAAACCGGCGAGCAGATCTACGCTGTCGGCATCGGCGCCAATCGTCCGATGGCGGGGATGCGCCCGCGCGACATCGTGCGCGCCGCCTTCGATGCCCTCGACCTCGCGCCCCTCCGCCTTGTGCGAGCCTCCCCCATCATCGACTCGCGCCCCCTGGGCCCGTCCGCGCGCACTTACGCTAATGCGGCAGTCATTGTGAGCACGACGCTGCCACCGCTGGCGATGCTCGACCAGCTTCAGGCCATCGAGCGCACCTTCCATCGCCGCCGCTACCGCCGCTGGGGCCCGCGCACGCTGGACCTCGACCTGTTGCTATGGTCGGGCGGCAACGTGCGCAGCAAACGTCTAACCGTACCGCATCCAGCCATCGCAGACCGTGCCTTCGTCCTCGAACCGCTGTGCGCGATCGCTCCGGATGCACAAGATCCTGTGTCCGGCCTCACCATCCGCCATCTAACCTCCCGCCTGCGCAAACCCACCCCAGCCAGATGATCGCGGCTGTAAAAGCCGCCAAGCCGGTTGACCGCCAGAGCCCGCACCTTTAGGGGATCGCGACACCCGCTTGGGGGCCCTTAGCTCAGTCGGTAGAGCAACTGACTTTTAATCAGTAGGTCGCTGGTTCGAACCCAGCAGGGCTCACCATTTTCCACCGGTATCCCGCGTTTTATCGGTATGGGGCGGACAATCGACTGGCGGGACCAGCCGCCACGGGTTCGTGGGTTCAGAACTAGACAGCGTCAGCGTCAACTGAGACCACCTCAGCACGGCCAGCCCACCAACCCTCGCCAAAAAAACGGCGGCCTCTGAAAGGCCGCCGTTAAGGGGGTCCGCTGACCGGCGGGAGCCAGTCAGTGAGGGAATGATCGGCGCGGCATCGGGTTCCGCCTGCCGATAAAAAATCTCGCTCTGCCGTGATGACGAGCTCCAGATGAGCCGATCTCGCCAGAGACCGGCCAAAGCTCAGATCATCGCCATGCCGCCATTCACATGCAGGGTCTGGCCCGTGACATAGCCCGCCTCGCGGCTGGCGAGATAGACCACCGCCGCGCCGATATCCTCGCCTGTGCCGAGCGCGCCGGCTGGAATGCGCGAGAGGATGGCGTCCTTCTGGGCGTCGTTGAGCGCGTCGGTCATCGCCGAGCGGATGAAGCCGGGCGCGACGCAGTTCACGGTGATGCCCCGGCTGGCCAGTTCCTGCGCCAGGCTCTTGCTCATGCCGATCAGACCGGCCTTGGAGGCGGCGTAATTGGCCTGGCCCGGATTACCGGTCACGCCCACGACGCTGGTGATCGAGATGATCCGCCCCGTGCGCGCCTTCATCATCGGCTTGGCCGCCGCGCGGATCAGGCGGAAGGCCGCCTCCAGATTGATCTTCTGGACGGTGTCCCACTCCTCGTCCTTCATGCGCAGGATGAGGTTGTCGCGCGTGACGCCAGCATTGTTGATGAGGATATCCAGCTTGCCGCCCAGCGCCTCAAGTGCGGCGGGCACCAGGGCGTCCACCGAAGCCGCATCGCTCAGATCGCACGGCACGCAGACATGATCGCCGCCCAGCTCGGCGGCAAAGGACTCCAGCTTGCCGACATTGCTGCCGGAGAGCGCAAGCCGCGCGCCCTGCGCGGCCAGCGCCCGGGCCACGGCAGAGCCGATGCCACCGCTCGCGCCAGTGACCAGCGCGGTCATTCCATTGAGATCGAACATGATGCAGTCCCTCCTGTCTCTCACACGCGGCCGAGCAGCGCCTCGATGTCGTCCATCGAGATCACGCTGGTCACGGTCGCATCCGGCGCGATGCGCTTGACCATCGGGCCGAGCACCTTGCCGCCCAGCTCGACGAAATCGGTAATGCCCGCCGCCCACATGGCCGCGATGCTCTCGCGCCAGCGCACCCGGCCAGTGACCTGCTGGACCAGCAGATCGCGGATCGTTGCCGCGTCACTCACCGGCGCGGCCGTGACATTGGCATAGACGGGAATGAAGGCGCCGGGCGACTGCGTGTCCGCTAGCGCAGCCGCCATCGCATCGGCAGCCGGCTGCATCAGCGGGCAATGGAAGGGCGCGGAGACCGGGAGCAGCACGCCGCGCTTGATGCCATGGTCCTTCACCAGCCCGATCGCGCGCTCGATGGCACCGACATGGCCGGAAATGACGACCTGGCTGGGATCATTGTCGTTGGCGACGGCGCAGACTTCGCCCTCGGCCGCCGCAGCGGCGAGCGCCTCGGCCTTCTCGATGTCGGCGCCAAGCAGGGCAGCCATGGCGCCCTCGCCCACCGGCACGGCGGCCTGCATCGCCCGGCCGCGCGTCTTGAGCAGACGGGCGGTGGTCGCGAGATCGAAGGCGCCCGCCGCGCACAGGGCGCTATATTCGCCGAGGCTGTGGCCGGCCAGCGCATCCCCCTTGTCGCGGAGCACGATGCCGCCCTCCTTCTCCAGCACGCGCAAAGTGGCAAGCGCGTTGGCCATGATCGCCGGCTGGGCATTTTCGGTCAGGGTCAGGTCCGCTTCCGGCCCTTCGGTCATGATGCGAAAGAGATGCTGGCCCAGCGCCTCGTCGACTTCCTGGAAAATCTCGCGCGCCACGGGCGATGCAGCGGCCAGCGCCGACCCCATGCCCACGGCCTGACTGCCCTGCCCCGGAAAGATGAATGCACGCACGGCCCTGATCCCTGCTTGGTCTGTGAAGGCCTGCGCCCTAGTCCGGGGGGGCGCCCCGGGCAAGTCCTGTTGGCTTGACCGGCACGACGGCGCGCCTGGATGGACATTCGCCATTGTGCGCCCTGCTCATGGGGCATAGGGGAAGCCAGGATGTTAAAGCCACGGTTCTCCAACGCGATCAGCCGCGTGGATGCCCGCGTGATGCGGGGCCGCATCGGCGCGATCGGCGGCGCCTTGCTGCTCAGCCTGGTCGCGGTGCTGTTCGCCAAGCTGGGCGAGGCCGCACAAGGCGTGTTTACCGGCGTGGCCGATGCCTTTCCTTATGCGCCGCTGGTCATCACGCCCGGCCTGTTCGTCGCGGTGACCTATGTCACGCGGCATTGGTGCCCGGAGGCGCGCGGATCGGGCATTCCGCAGACAATGGCGGCGGCGCGTATGCCGGATCACCCACAATCCCGCCGCCTGCTCTCGCTGCGGACCGCGCTGTTCAAGCTGTTCGGCACGCTGGGGATGCTGCTCGCGGGTGGCTCAGTCGGTCGCGAAGGACCGACCGTGCAGATCAGCGCCGCCATCATGGCCGCGGTGCAGCGCTGGCTGCGCGTGCCGGTTTCGGCCGGGATTATCATTGCCGGCGGTGCGGCAGGCGTTGCCGCTGCGTTCAATACCCCGCTCGCCGGGGTCGCCTTCGCCATCGAGGAACTGGCCGCTGCCTTCGAGCAAAAGATTGCGATCGTGGTGATGGCCGCCGTGATGATGGCGGGCATCACGAGCCTGTGGCTCTCGGGCGATTACATCTACTTTGGCGCCATGCATCAATCGATGCCGATCTCCTCCATGCTGCTGCTGACGCCCGTCGCCGGGCTGGTCGGCGGCGTGGCGGGCGGCCTGTTCTCCCGCGCGCTGATCGCTCTTGCCTGGTCCCGCAGCCCGCTCACCCGCGCGATGCGGGCCAAGCCGCTGCTCGTCGCGGGCATTTGCGGGCTCGTCGTCGCCATCACGGGCATTCTCACCGCCGGAATCAGCTGGGGCACCGGCTATGAGACGACCCGCGCGCTGCTCGCCGGTGAAGAGGTGTCCTGGAGCTTCGGCCCCGCCAAGCTCGTCGCCACACTGGCCACGGCGCTGAGCGGAGCCCCCGGCGGCATCTTTGCGCCATCACTCTCCGTCGGCGCCGGCCTTGGTCAGCTGCTGGGGCTGCTGATGCCGGACCAGCCGCACGGCGCCATCGTGCTGCTCGGCATGATCGGCTATTTCGCGGGTGTGGTGCGGGCGCCGCTCACCGCCGCCATCATCATGATGGAAATGACCGCAGACCGCACCATGATCCTGCCGCTGTTCGCTACGGCGATCTTCGCCAACTGGGTGAGCGGGCAGATTTGCAAGCCCAAGCTCTATCACGCGCTGGCCCGGCAGTTCCGGCCCTGATCGCTTATCGGCGAGAGCTGGCATTGCGCACTTGCCTTGCGGGCACTTTTCAGCCATAGGCCGCCCCTTCGCCGGGCAGGCTCTCGCTGCGCCCGCCGCGAAGCTTTGTTTGAGACGACAGCCGGAGGGGCATGCGCATGGGGCGTATGTCAGCAATCGGCCAAAAGACAGGACGCATGAACCATGCCCTATTATGAGCATGTCTTCCTTGCGCGTCAGGATCTGGCACAGGCCCAGGTCGATGCGCTCGCGGAAAATGCCACCAAGATCATCGAGGCCAATGAAGGCAAGGTGACGAAGGTGGAAAGCTGGGGTCTCCGCAACCTCGCCTACAAGATCGCCAAGAACCGCAAGGCTCACTACGTGATGCTCAACATCGACGCGCCGGCTGGCGTGGTCGCCGAGCTGGAGCGTCAGACGCAGATCAACGAAGACGTGATCCGCTTCATGACCGTCCGCGTTGAAGAGCTGGAGGGTGGCCCTTCGGTGATGATGCGCAAGAACGAGCGCGACCGTGAGCGTCGTGGTGAGCGCGGCGACCGTGGTGACCGCCCGGATCGCGGCGATCGCGCGCCCCGCCGGGACCGCGAAGAAGCCTCGGACGGCGAATAAGGAGACCTGACACATGGCACGCCCATTTTTCCGCCGTCGCAAGACCTGCCCGTTCTCCGCAAAGGACGCACCGCGCATCGATTACAAAGATGTGCGCCTGCTGCAGGGCTTCGTCTCTGAGCGCGGCAAGATCGTTCCCTCGCGCATCACGGCCGTCTCGGCCAAGAAGCAGCGCGAGCTTTCCCAGGCAATCAAGCGCGCCCGCCATCTGGGCCTGCTGCCCTACATCGTGAAGTAAGGAGGGCGGACCCATGGAAATCATTCTGCTCGAGCGTATCGAGAAGCTGGGTGCAATCGGCGACGTCGTAACCGTCAAGGACGGCTATGCGCGCAACTACCTGCTGCCCAACAAGAAGGCGCTTCGCTCCAACAACGCCAACAAGAAGGTGTTCGAGGCCAACCGCGCCAAGATCGAGGCCGACAACGCAGCCCGTCGTGACGACGCTGCCAAGGCGGCCGAGAAGGTCGATGGCGTTCAGGTCGTCCTGATCCGTCAGTCGTCGAACAGCGGCCAGCTCTACGGATCGGTCTCGGTCCGTGACATCGTGGAAGCGCTCCACGAAGCCGGCCACACCAATGTGAGCAAGTCGATGGTCGTGCTGGAACGCCCGATCAAGACGCTCGGCCTGTTCGACGTGCGCGTCTCTCTGCACCCGGAAGTCTCCGTCACCGTTCAGGCCAACGTCGCACGTTCGCCTGAGGAAGCCGACCTGCAGAAGGACGGCGTGGACGTCATGGCCTCCATGTTCGAGAAGGACGAAGCCGGCTTCACCGAGGATTACGATCCCAATGCCGAGCCGGGCGAAATCGCGACCGAGGCTGCCGAGCCGGCTGCCAACGAGGATACGGAAGAGGCCTGAGCCCCTTCCCTCCGCAAGCTTTAGAAACCCCGCCGGACAGATCGTCCGGCGGGGTTTTGCTTTGTGGGAGATCGGATCGGCCGTCACCGGGCGCTGCCGGGCGGTTCAGGTCTCCAGATGCAGGAAGTCCCGCGCGTAACTGCGCATATGGGCACCGCCATCGACAATGATCGTCAGGCCGGTCACCGACTCCGCCCGCGCCAGATACAGCACGGCCTCGCCCACCGCCTCGGGCGTCGGCAACACGCCGAGCGGCGCGTGGCTGGCCAGCCGCTCCAGTTGCTCGGGCGTATAATCATAGGTCGCGAGCGTCAGCCCCGGCGAGACAGCATTGACCCGTATCGCAGGCGCCAGCGTGCGCGCGGCGATCCGCGTGAACGCCTCCAGCCCCGCCTTGCCCAGCGTATAGGCAAGCTGGTCGCCATGCGGCTGGGCCAGGCGCTGGTCGAGAATATTGACGATCGAGGCACCAGCCCCATCGGGCCGGGCCGCCGCAGCAAAGGCCTGGGTCAGCAACACCGGTGCGACCGTATTGACCTGATGATAATCGGCCAGCTGGCCGGCGCTGACATTTTCCAGCTCGCTCTCGCCGAACAGCGAGGCGCTGTTCACCAGCAGATCCGGTGCACGGCCGAAATGATCGATCACCGCCGGCATCAGCCCTTCGGCGGCCCCCGGCGTCAGGAAATCCGCGACGAAGCCATGCCAGCGCACGCCTGTTTCGGCGAGGCATTCGGACAGGAAGCGATGCGGCTCCGCATCATGCCGGCCATGAATCGCCAGCGCATAGCCGGCACGCGCCAGATGCATGGCGATGCGCGCGCCGAGGCGGCGGTGCCCCCCGGTGACGAGCGCGAGCGGGGCCTGCGCCGTCATTTTACGCCCATGAGGCGCAGCACTTCCTCTCGGCTTTTTTCGTCGCGCTTGAACACGCCCATCATCCGGCTGGTGCGCATGATCGTGCCATGGGTGCGGACGCCCCGCCCGGTCATGCAGCCATGGGTCGCCTCGATCACCACGGCCACGCCGAGCGGCTTGAGATTCTCCCAGATGCAGTCGGCGACCTGCGCCGTCAGCCGCTCCTGGACCTGCAGGCGGCGGGCGAACGCCTCCAGCACGCGAGCCAGCTTGGAGATGCCGACGACATAATCCTGCGGCAGATAGGCGATGTGCGCCTTGCCGACGATCGGCGCCATGTGATGCTCGCAATGCGACTGGAACGGGATGTCGGTGAGCAGCACGATCTCGTCATAGCCACCAACCTCGTGGAAAATGCGCGAGAGGTGATAGGCCGGGTCTTCGGCATAGCCCTCGCAATATTCCCGCCAGGCGCGCGCCACGCGCTTGGGCGTTTCAATGAGGCCTTCCCGCTCTGGATCGTCGCCAGCCCAACGGATGAGGGTGCGGATCGCCTCCTCGACATCCTTGGGAACGTCCGGCTTTGCCGGCTTGGGACTGAGTTCGTTCTGGCTGGCCATGCCTACCCCCGGGAAAAGGACAAGAAGACACGCGGGTGTGCATGTCGATATGCTGATGCGGCGCAGATAGGCCGTTGGAACTTTCTATTCAACCGCAGACGCCCGAGTCGGGCCGCTTGCGCCCAAAAGGGCAGCGCGGACTCGGCATGCACGGCTCGCCCTGGCGCTAAAGATAGGGAAATTATGCCCCGCCCGCGCACCTTCCGTTGACGTTAGGGTAAGGCCGAGGATTGGCGGATTTCTTGGGCTTGCATGGACCACGCAAGTGGCGAAGCCGGCAGCGAGCCCTTGCGCGAAGGCGATCGCATGGCCCATATTGCCCGCACCAAAGGCCCCGCCAGACCTACAGGAGAGCGACCATGGAAGCCTTCATCTATGATGCCGTGCGCACACCGCGGGGACGCGGCAAGCCGGACGGGTCGCTCCATGAGGTGACGCCGGTACAGCTGGCGGTCCAGGTTCTCCAGGCGGTGCGCGATCGCAACGCCATCGACACGGCGGACGTGGACGACGTGATCCTCGGCTGCGTCGCCCCGGTCGGCGAGCAAGGGACGGACATTGCCCGCATGGCAGTGCTGACCGCCGGCTATGCCGAAACCGTGCCGGGCGTGCAGATCAACCGTTTCTGCGCCTCGGGCCTGGAAGCGGTGAACATGGCCCTCGCCAAGGTGATCAGTGGCGAGGCGGAGCTGGCCATTGGCGGTGGCGTGGAGGGCATGAGCCGCGTGCCGATGGGCGCGGACGGCGGCGCCTGGGCCTCCGATCCCAATGTCGCCTATGCCAGCTATTTCGCGCCGCAGGGCATTGGCGCGGACGTGATCGCGACCAAGTTCGGCTTCTCTCGCGACGACGTGGACGCCTATGCGGTCGAGAGCCAGAAGCGCGCCAAGGCTGCCTGGGACGACAAGCGCTTCGGCAAGTCGATCATTCCTGTGAAGGATGTGATCGGCCAGGTGCTGCTCGACCATGACGAGCATATGCGCCCGGAAACGACGATGCAGAGCCTCGCTAGCCTCAAGCCCAGCTTTCTCGCCATGGGCGAGGAGATGCCGGGCTTCGACACCATCGCCCTGCTCCGATACCCGGAGCTGGAACGCGTCAACCATGTCCACCATGCCGGCAACAGCTCCGGCATTGTCGATGGCGCTGCGGCCGTGCTGGTCGGCAGCAAGGCCATGGGCGAGAAATATGGGCTCGAGCCGCGCGCCCGGATGAAGGCCATGGCTTCGGTCGGCTCCGAGCCGATGATCATGCTCACGGGCCCGGAAAACATTGCCGACAAGCTCCTGAAAAAGTCTGGAATGTCGGTCGGCGATATCGACCTGTGGGAGCTGAACGAAGCCTTCGCCAGCGTCGTGCTGCGCTACATGCAGGCGATGGGGCTCGATCACAGCCAGATCAACGTGAACGGCGGCGCGATTGCCATGGGCCACCCGCTCGGCGCGACCGGCGCGATGGTGCTCGGCACCGCGCTCGACGAGCTGGAACGCTCCGGCAAGGGCACAGCGCTGATCAATCTGTGCGTGGGCGCGGGCATGGGCACGGGCATCATTATCGAGCGGGTTTGAATCCAGAAGTCCGTTCGCCCTGAGTAGGGGCTGAGCCTGCCGAAGACCCGTATCGAAGGGTCTTTCCGTGGCTCGATCCTTCGATACGCCACTTCGACAAGCTCAGTGGCTACTCAGGATGAACGGAGGGAAAAAATTGAACGAGTCAGGAGGCACACATGGCTACAACCATCACGACCGAGATCGACGGCGACGGCATCGCCCTTCTCACCATCGACGTGCCGGGGCAGTCGATGAATGTCATCACGCCCGACTTCCTGACCGATTTCGCTGCCGCCATCGCGCGGATCGGCAGCGAGGAGGCCATCAAGGGCGCCGTCATCTGCTCCGGCAAGGACAGTGGCTTCATGGCGGGCATGGACCTCAAATATCTCTCGGCCATGCTGCGCGAGGCAACGAGCGGCGGCGCGGACATGAGCCAGTTGTTCGACAATGTCTTCACCCTCAACGACTTGCTGCGCAAACTTGAGACCTGCGGAAAGCCGGTCGCCATTGCCATCGAAGGCACGGCCATGGGCGGTGGTCTGGAGCTCGCTCTCGCCTGCCATCACCGCGTGCTCAGCAACAATCCCAAGGTGCAGATCGGCCTTCCGGAAATCCTCGTCGGCCTGTTCCCCGGCGGTGGCGGCTCACAGCGCCTGCCCCGCCTGATCGGCATCCAGGGCGCGCTCATGTACATGCTGCAAGGCAAGAGCTGGCGCCCGGCCGAGGCGGCGGCGATGAAGGTCGTCGATGAACTGGCCGACCCGGGCCAGACTGTCGATGTCGCCAAGGCCTGGGTGAAGGCCAATCCCGATGCCCACACCCAGCCATGGGACATCAAGGGCTTCAAGGTCCCCGGCGGATCGGGGCAGTTCAACCCCGGCTTCATCCAGACGATGATGGCCGCGACGGTGATGACCACCAAGCAGACCCAGCGCAACATCCATGCGCCACATGCGCTGCTCAGCGCGGTCTATGAGGGCATCCAGTTGCCCATGGACCGGGCGATCCGGGTCGAGAGCAAATATTTCGCCAAGGTGGTGGCCGATCCGCAGGCGGGCAACATGGTCCGCACGCTGTTTGTCTCCAAGCAGGCCGCCGAACGCGGCGCGCGGCGCCCCGCTGGCGTCGAGAAGGCCCCCACAAAAAAGCTGGCCGTGCTCGGCGCCGGGATGATGGGCGCGGGCATCGCCAATGTCGCGGCGCAGGCCGGTATCGACGTGGTGCTGCTCGACCGCGATCTCGCCTCAGCGGACAAGGGCAAGGCCCATGCACAGGCGCAGATGCAAAAGCGCATCGGCCGGGGCATGACGCCGGATAAGATGGAACAAGCCCTCGCCCGCATCACCCCGGCGGACAGCGTGGACGCGCTGCAGGGCTGCGATTTCGTGATCGAGGCCGTGTTCGAAGACCCGGCGATCAAGGCGGAGATCACCCAGCGGGTCGAATCCGTGCTGGGGCCGGACGTGATCTTCGGCTCCAACACCTCCACCCTGCCGATCTCCGGCCTCGCCAAGGCGTGGTCGAAGCCCGAGAACTTCATTGGCGTGCATTTCTTCTCGCCGGTGGAAAAGATGCCACTGGTCGAGATCATCCTCGGCAAGCAGACCGGCGATGCCGCCGTCGCCAAGGCGCTCGATTTCGTCGCGCAGATCCGCAAGACGCCCATCGTTGTCAATGACTCGCGCGGTTTCTACACCTCGCGCTGCTTTGGCACTTATGTGCAGGAAGGCGCGCAGATGCTGGCCGAGGGCATCAACCCCGCGCTGATCGAGAATGTCGGGCGCCAGCTCGGCATGCCGGTCGGCCCACTCGCCGTCTCGGACGAGGTCTCCATCGAGCTGGCCCATAAGGTGACGCTCGCCGCGAGGGCCGCACTGGGCGATGCCTATGTGCCCGCGAAGGCCGATGATGTCGTCGCGCATATGGTCGAGATCGGCCGCCTCGGCCGCAAGAACGGCAAGGGCTATTATGATTACCCGGCGGACGGCGGGAAAAAGGCGCTCTGGCCCGGCCTTGCGGCGGAGTTCCCCCGCGCTCTCAACCAGCCGACGCCGGCCGAGGTGCGTGAGCGGCTGCTCTACCGCCAATTGGTCGAATGTGCCCGCTGCTTCGCCGAGGGCGTGCTGGTGACGCCGCAGGATGGCGACATCGGCGCGATCTTCGGCTGGGGCTTCGCGCCCTATACAGGCGGCCCGTTCAGCGCGATCGACACGATCGGCCCCGCGAAGGTGGTCGAGGTGCTGGATCGGCTGACCGCGGCACATGGCGAACGCTTCGCGCCGCCTGAGCAGTTGCGGGAGATGGCAGGGAGCGGCCATGGCTATTATGACGGCGCGCAGGTGAAGGCCGCCTGAGAGGATAATCGGCCGAGCAGCCGGATCGCCCTGTACCCTCTCCCCTTGAGGGAGAGGGATGCGCAGGCTTGGCAGCGTGCTGCCTGGCAGAAGCTGGGAGAGGGGTAGGCGATCCACGGGATCGCGCGGATCATGGATCCGCCACCCCTCATCCAACTGCGCCTAGCCGCTCATAGCGGCAAGGCTCCGTATCCTTCTCCCTCAAGGGGAGAAGGATTAAGCTTGTCACAGCCTTTGCCGGCATCAGGGAGGATCACCCATGCTCACGCTCTACATCGCCCCGGGCGCCAGCTCGATGGCGCCGCATATCGCGCTCCTGCACATCGGCGCGCCGTTTGAATTGCGCTCGCTCTCCTTCGCGAAGCGCGAGCAGGCCGAGCCGGCCTATCTGGCGATCAACCCCGAAGGCAAGGTGCCGACCTTGGTGACCGAGGAGGGCACGTTGACCGAAGTGGCGGCCATCCTCTTCTATCTCGCGCGGCGTTTTCCTGAAGCAGGGCTGCTGCCCGACGATGCCATGGGCACCGCGCAGGCTCTGTCCTGGATGTCGTTCGCCGCGTCGACGCTGCATCCCTCCTTCATTGCCGGGCAAGAGCGCGCGGAGGCAGCGCTCGGACATGCCGAGCATCGGCTGGCGGGTCAGGATTGGGCGGTCGGCGGCAGGCTTTCGGTGGCCGACATCCACCTTTTCCGTCTATTCTGGCGGATGCGACACACGCTCGCCCTGCCAGTGGAGAACTGGCCGGGCCTCACCGCTCATTATGACCGGATGATGGCGCTGCCAGCCGTTCGCAAGACCTGCGAGATCGAACAGTCGATCGGCTATGAATTGCGAGGTCTGCGGATGCCCTGAGCGCTACGCCTCAGGTTAGGCGTCCGCCCACACCGGCAGATCGAGCGTGAAGCGGGCGCCCTGCCCCAGCGCGCTCTCGACGGTCAGATCGCCGCTCATCGCGCGGGCAAGGCGGCGCGAGATATAAAGCCCCAGTCCGCTGCCATCCCCGCCGGAGAGGCCCAGTCGCTCGAACCGCTCGAAAATGCGCTGGTGATCGGCAGGGTCGATGCCGCCTCCCTGATCCGCAACGACGACGCGGGCGCGCCCGCCCTCGCTATCGACGCGCACCCAGATGGTGCTGTCGCGCGGCGTGTGCCTCACCGCATTGCCGATGAGATTGACGAGAATCTGCAGCACGCGGCGATACTCACCGCAGCCCATGGCACTCTCCCCCAGCGGCGGTGTCTGGATACGGATGCCGCGCTCGCCGGCGCGGACATGCAGCAGACCGGCCGCGCGGCGCGCCAGATCGGCCAGATCGACGCGCTCCTTCGCCACCCGGAAATCGGGGCGCTCGATGGCGTGAAGATCGGACAAGTCATCGACCAGATCGAGCAGATGGCGGCTGGCCTGGGCGATGTCCGCGCCATAGCCTGCATATTCCTCGCGCAGTTCACCATGGGCCTGCGCGGCAATGCTGCCAGCATTGGCGATGATCCGCCCGATCGGCTGGCGCAGGGCGCGGTCCAGCCGGGGGGCGAAGCCGGCATCGAACATGCCATCGCCAAAGAGATCGTGGATCTCCGCCGACGGCGCCTCTGCCTCCACACGGGGCGCCTGTGCGGGCTGGTTTTCTTGCGGCACGGCGCGGCCGCGATAGCCCATCAGCGCACCATGCTCATCGAACAGCGGCTCGCCGGAAATGCGATAGGAAACCGCATCGTCGGCCCGCAGGCGCGCATGCTGGTCCGTAAACGGCATGCGCAGCGCCAACGCCTCGACCAGCGGCATCGGCGACACATCGTCGGCAATGATCGCATCGAGGCGGAAATAGGCCGTCAGCGGCTCGCCATCGCGGGGCGGCTCATGCCCGATGGCGGCGGCGTCGGCCGCAACCTGCCGGAAGCGCAGTTGCGTATCCACCTGCCACGGCCAGCCCGGCTCGGCGGGCGCCAGACGCCGCGCCATCAGCACGCCCAATTCGCCCGGCCACTGGCGCGGGGCGCGCACCTGCCAATCGACAATGGACATGGCGTAGCCGTCCGCCTCGGGACGGATTTGTACCCACATGCTGAGATCGGCCTCGCCCTGTGCAGCCTGCACCGCGCGGGAAATCGGTATGCGCAGCCGCGCGGCGAGGCGGACGAGCGCGGCCAGCGCAGGAATGGCGAGCGGCCCATGCGGATCGCCGCCTGCATCGGCCTGCAACCGCGCAAGCGGCGCGTCGGCCGAGATGATGCGGCCGTCGCCGTCCAGCCGCGCCAGGATTGGCTCCGTGCCGGGGGGCGCGACTGTCATCGGCCGTCCAGCAGAGCGAGCTTGTCCGCCAGCGCGCGCGGGTTCATCCGGTCGAGCAGCCACTGCATGGCCTGTTCCGCATCGAACGCGCGATAGCTCTCGACGAAAGCGACGAGCGCGGCATCGCCCCCTTCGGCGAGACCGGTGACCGGGCCGAGCATCTCTGCGACCTGAAAAGCGCCGGGATCGTCCACGCCCATGACCCGCAACAGGGCGAAGCGATCGCGATCCTGCGGGCCGATCAGCGCCTCCAGCACCTCGTCCAGCGCAATGCCGCCCTCGCACTCCACGATGGCGGCGAAGAGCAGCAGCCGTGCTTCCGCCAGCGCGTGCGGGGCGATGGCGAAGCGTTGATCCGAATTAAGCGCACGCGCGCAGCGGCGGGCCTGTGCGATGGGGCCCTGCCCTTCATCATGACGGGCAATCAGCCCCTCGGCGGCGCGCGCAATGGCCGTCGTCAGCATGGGATCGGCGCCGGCGGCTTGTGCGCTACTCCCGTTTACCAGCAGGGCCGCGACGGTCCAGACGAGATCGTGATAGAGTTCGGCCGGCAGATCCGGCAGCATCGTCGCGTCGAGCAGCATCGGCCCGCACCAGTTGCGCTCCGCCAGCGCGAGGCCAGCCAGGGCATCGAGATACCGGCCATTGTCACTGGCCTCGCTCTCCAGCCGCGAGCGATCACCATGGCGACCCTCGAGCCGATATTGCCGCATCAGCAGCGACACGCAGGCACGATGACGCAGATGGCGCAGCAAGTCCGGCGAAAGCACGGCGATGTCCCGCTCGATCGCCTGCCGCGCATAACCGGCATCGGGCATAGCGGAGATCGAAGCCACGGGCTCTCGGGCCAGTCCGGCGACCAGCGCCTGCTCGACCGCGTTCATCAGCCCGGCAAGATGGATGCGCGTTTCGGCCAGCAAGGCATCAGTCCAGCGGCCCGGCGCATCGTCGGCCAGCCGCGCGAGATCGGCGCCATGGCGAACCTCCAGCGCCAGCCCACGAGCAAAGCGCGCGGCAAACACCGCGCCTTCCCGCTCGCCGCCATGGCGTTGCTGAACCGGTTCACCCACGCCCGTCATGCCCCATCCCTAGCCAAACAGGCTTAACAGGCCCTAAAATTCGGACCTTCCCACATGGAACAGTCGCGCGGCCAGCAGACCGGCCAGAACCCAGCCGAGCAGCGCAAAGGCTATTCCCACATAGCCGACGATAACGCCGGCCAGCACCATCAGCAATGCCGCCGGGACGCCGGGGCGAAGCTGCACTTCCCAAAGCGCGGTGGGCGTGGTTCGTTCCGACCCGAAGGTGAAAAGAGTGAGGAACAGCGTTACGAACAGCACCGTGGTGAGCGCCAGCGGGTCCGCTCCTGCCGCCCGCAAACCGGTCATGCCCAACAGCAGCAGCGCGCCGCCCTGCACCAGCGCCAGCGGCCAGCGCCGGCCGGTCGCGCGCAGGGTCAGCTGGGCATAACGATTTGCCAGCGCCGCGATGCCGAGCGCCGGCAGCATGAGGAGCAGCGCCGGGAAAGCCCATCCGCTGAGCCCCACTGCCACACTGCCCGCGCACAGCAGCACGGCGAGCAGCGCGATATGTCCCGGTTCCGCCTGCCGGTGCATCAATTCCCGCAGCAACGTGCGCGAGAGCGGCGCCAGCAAGGCCGCAACGCCACCGCCATCGCGCCAGCTTGCGTCGGGGGCGTAATCGCTCAGCGCATTCAGCGCCAGATCGGCACTGGACTGATCGGTGAGGAAGGCCAGCCGCCCCTGCAGCACCGGCTCGGGCGGCAGCATGATCCGCTCCACGCCATCCTGAACGGCGCGGCGCAGCAAGGTGAGCACCAGATCCCACTCGCCCAGCATGTCCAGCGTTGCGAGCAGCCGTGCCCCGGAAACACAGAACGCCCCGCCCCACATGCTGCTGGCATCCAGCCGCTCGAAGCTGGCCGTGCTCGCGCCCGAGGGCAGCACCAGCACCGCCTCGCCGCCGCTGATCGTCAGGGCGTCGAGCGCTTCTGAGGGGATCACCGCCCCTTCCGCCATCAGCAGAACAAGGTCTTCCGGCGCAATCGTGCGGGCCAGTTCCGGCATGTCGCGCACAACGCTCACCGGGCAATCGGTCTCCCGCGCGATATGATCGGCCATGCGGGTGAGGCCGGGCAAGTCCGCCTCGGCCGCTGCCGCATCGGCATGGATGATGAGCTTTTCCGCGCCCGCGCCCAGCGCCAGCCGCGCCTGATATTCGATGAGGCTCTGGCCGCCAAAGTCCAGCAGCGCCGATGACACGGGCGACTGCAGACCGTCCCGTGCGGCATTCCGCGCACTGAGCAGAGCGACCAGCACCATGGATGCTACCTAGAGACCGACATTCGACACAGACCATCTGTCTGGCAATGCGGTGGCCCGATTGCAAGGCCCCCGTTTCGACACATGGGGCTGCCTGGAGAGTAATCAGCCGACACATACGGTCGGGCTGTCAGTCTTCGTTTTCCGCCCCGACCGTCGCGAGCGCCTGGGTGATGCGCCGCAGGATGACCGGATCGCCCGGCGCGCCGACCAGTGCCTCGTCGGCAAGGTTCATCAGGCGATTGACGCCAAAGCTGGCGCACAGCCCCTTGAGTCGCAGCGCCGCCATCGTCCAGTTCGCATCGCAGCGGGAACGGGCGAGAAGATCAACCTGCCGGCCTGCGCTTTCGAGGAATGCACGACGCAAATCCGCGATGAGCGCACGGTCGGAACCGACTGCCGCAGCAAGGGCTGCTTCGAGCGTGCCAGGATCATATGCCATGGCAATCTGATACCCTCTGAAAGGTGAACAGAGTGTAAAACCGGGTTCCCCCTCAGAGGGAACATGTTAAGGAAATGTCATGTCCGACGCCCGAAAAGTCGAAAATCCGTCCCAAAACGGTACGGATGGGCGGGATATCGACCAGATTAGCGGCATCAACAAGGGGCCAGAACACGTGAAACAGGACGGCGTCTCGCGCCGCAACGAGTCGGATGCAGGCTGGGACGCGCCCGCCTTTCCCGATCGTTCCTCTGAGGGAGATCAAGGCATGGCCACATCCTTCGCCAGCGGCGCCGAAGAGCGCGAACCGCTCAGCCCGGCGCGGAAAGCCGCTTTGGGGGGCTTGGGCGTCATTGCCGTCGGCTGGGTCGCGCTTGTGGTCGCCAGCGGGACCGATCCGGACATCGGCGCGCGCTCGGCATGGCTGATCAACCTGATCGCGGTCGCGACGGCCCCCTTGTTGATCCTTGGCGGTCTCGCCGTGGTCCTGATGCGACGCCCGGCCGCGGCTGTAGCCTCGCTCAGCGCCGACGACGCCGCGCTGATCACCAGCGAAGCGCGCCAGGCCCTGACCATGCTCACCGACGTGAACGGCCAGCTTGCCGGCCAGACCCGCGAAACCGCCCGGGCAGCCGAGGCGGCGAGCGAGTCCCTGCGCCGATCCATGACGGAAATCGCCGCGCAAACCGACCTGCTCGGCCAGAACAGCACGACCTCGCTGTCGCGCGTGAGTGCCGTCGGCGACCGTCTCGCCGCGATGGTCGATACGCTGCCCAAGCTGGAGGACCGGCTGGCGACACTGGGCGAAACGCTCGCACGGGTCGGTGGCGATCTGGGCCAGCGCCACGACGCGCTCGATCATCAGTTGCAAGCGACAGCTTTGGTGGCGGAGGAAGTCCGCCTGCAGCTCACCGATGCCGGCAAGGCGCTCTCGGCGCAGATCTCCGGGCTGCGCGACGGCGCGCATGACGCGGGAGAAGAGCTGACCAATCTCTCCGAACTCTCCTCCGCCCGTCTCGACCTCACCATCGACCGCGTGAAATCCGTGCTCGATGCGACCGAGCAGCGCCTCGATGCGCAGAACGCCGCGCTGGCCGCGCTCGTCGAACAGAGCGCCGCGGCGATCGACCGCGCATCCAGCGGCGGCCTGGATCGCTTCGCTTCCACCTGCCGCGAGATGGAAGCCCTGCTCGACGGTCTCGATGCCCGATTGGAAGGGCAGACCGGCAGGAGCACGCAGTGGCTGACCCAGACGAGCGAGCAAGCAGTCGCGCTTGCCCATTCGTTCGATGCGCTGGAGCAGGCCTCGCTCGCCCGCACCCAGCAGCTTTCCGGCACGCTCAGCCGGCTGTCAGGGGAAACCCAGGCCCTGATCGAGACTCTGGGGCGCGGCGATGGCCATGCCGGTCAGCTTATCCAGCGCACTGAAGCGTTGCTGCTCGCCCTCGACAGCAGCGTGCGCGAGCTGGACGAGAGCCTGCCTGCCGCGATCGGCCGGGTTGAAAGCCAGCTTGGCACGATGCACGAACGCATCCGCACGGCAGGGCCTGCGCTTGAAGCCGTGGAAGCGGTGGCGACCGGAGTCGTCAGCCAGTTGCGCGAGTCCGACAGGGCGACCAACACCCAGCTCAGCGTGCTTACCGAGGCTTTGTGCAAGTCTCAGGATGCCCTTTCCGCGCAGCGCCAGCAAATCGCGGCGCTGGCCGATGCGGTCGAGCAGGCAGGTCGTGGCATGGAGGTGCTTGGCGAGACGGTCGGCCCGCGTCTGGCGGAAGCGCTGGGCGAAGTCCGCAATGCCGCCGACGCTGCTGCCTCACGCGCGCGAGAAGCGATGGACAACGTGATCCCGGCAGCCGCGCAGGGGCTCGCAGTGGCCAGCGACAAGGCCATCCGGCAGGTGGTTGAGGCGACCGTCTCGAGCGAACTGGCCCGGCTGGCTCAGGCGGCCGACGAGGCTGCGCAGACCGCCCAGAAGGCCACCCACAAGCTGAGCGGCGACATGCTGACCCTCGCCGAAGCCGGCAAGACGCTCGACCTCGCCATCAGCGCACATCGCGAGAAGCTGGAGACGCAGGACCGCGATCTGATCTCCGAACGATCGGCCATGCTCATCGGCGCATTGGGCGAGCACGCCATCGATGTCGGCAAGTGGTTCGACAAGGATGTCTCGGACAGCGACTGGAACGCCTATCTCAAGGGCGACCAGGGCCTATTCGCACGGCGCGCGACCAAGCTGGTCAACAATGCAGAGGCGAAGCAGATCCACGCCCTCTATCAGGACGATGCCACCTTCCGCGAGCATGTGAACCGCTACATCCGCGACTTCGAAATGCTGCTGCGCACGGTGATGGCCGCCAAGGACGGCAGCACCCTGGCGCTGACAATGATCTCGTCGGATATCGGCAAGCTCTACGTGGCGCTTGCCCAGGGCATCGACCGGCTTCGGCCAAATTGAGGCCGAACTGAGCGGGGCGCGCGGCTGAAACCGCGCGCCCGCCTCCCGCTTATTGCCGGAGGCTCTCCGGCGCGTTCAAAAACCCGTCGAAGCTGCGTATGGTCACCCAGCCATATTCCCAGTTCGCGTAGAACAGCGCGAAGAACAGGGCTGAGAGCACCGTCGTGCGCAGGATCATGCGGAAGAAGCGGAACTCGTGGGGCGCGCTGTCCGCCTGCCCCGGCACCTTCTCCTTCCCAAGCTCGTCGCTGGTGCGCACGCCGAACGGCAACACCAGAAACAGGCTGAGAAACCAGATCAGAAAATAGATCGCCAGCGCGGAGCCGATTTGCATCCTCGCCTCCCTCAGCCGGCTTGCACGATCGTCACGTCGACGATCGGCTTCTTGCCGGTCCACTCGAACGCCACGCGCCGCGCGCCGATGCGCACCGCTTCCCGCAAGGATTCGACGTCCCCACTCGCCTTGCCCTTGGCAACCACTGCGCCCACAGCCTTGGCCGCATCGGCCAGGAACTGCTCGCGATCATCCTCGACCGGCACGCCCTTGGTGCGGATGTCCGGCGCGCCGAGCATCTTGCCCTTGGCGGAAATGGCGAGGCCCACGCTCATATGGCCGTGGATCATGATCTTGCGGCGCTCGTTCATGGTGTTGCCATCGGCCGGCAGGATCACATCGCCATCCAGCACGAGGCGCCCGGCGCGCGTCTCGCCGATCTTGTGCGGCCCATCGGGCGCGAGGCGGATGATGTCGCCATTGGTCTGCACGATGCCGCGCTCGATGCCCTGCTCCGCGGCAAAGCGCGCCTGCTCCGCCATATGGCGCAATTCGCCGTGCACCGGCACAATCATCTCGGGCCGGATCCAGCCATACATCGCCGCCAGCTCCGGCCGCCCGGGGTGGCCGGAGACGTGGATATGCGCGTCATTCTCGGTGATCATCACCACATTCTTGGCCGCCAGCGCATTCTGGATGCGGCCGATGGCCAGTTCGTTGCCGGGAATCTTGCGCGACGAGAAGATCACCGTGTCGCCGGTATCCAGCTTGATCGGGTGTTGATCGGTCGCGATGCGGGCGAGCGCGGCGCGGGATTCGCCCTGGCCGCCGGTGGCGATGATCATCGCCTCGCGCGGCGGCACCGCCATGATCGCGTCGAAGTCCAGCATCGGCGGGAGATTCTGCAGATAGCCGCAGCTCTTGGCGATGGTGATGATGCGATCGAGCGAGCGCCCCGCCACGCAGAGCTTGCGCCCCGTGAGCCGCGCCACATTGGCCAACGTCTGCAAGCGTGCGGCATTGCTGGCGAAGGTGGTCACCACCACCCTGCCCTTGGCGCCGGCAATCGTGCTCAGCAGATCGGCCTGCACTGAGCCTTCCGAGCCGCTGGCCTCGGGATTGAAGACATTGGTGCTGTCGCACACGAGCGCCAATACGCCCTCGTCGCCCACGGCCTTCAGCTCCTCCGCCGTGGAGGGCACGCCGATCTGCGGCTCGTCGTCGAGCTTCCAGTCGCCGGTATGGAAGATGCGGCCAAAGGGCGTCTCGATCAGCAGCGCATTCCCTTCCGGAATCGAGTGCGCCAGCGGCAGATAGCGCATCCGGAAGTCGCCCAGCGTGAAGCTCTCGTCCTCCTGGATGACATGCAGCGTCACGCTGTCCGTCAGACCTTCCTCGGCAAGCTTGCCCCGCACCAGACTGGCGGTGAACGGCGTTGCATAGATCGGCACGTCGAGATCGGCCGCAAGATAGGGCACCGCGCCGATGTGATCCTCATGCCCATGAGTGAGCACGATGCCGAGCAGATCCTTCTGCCGCTCCTCGATGAACGCGGTGTCCGGCATGATGAGATCTATGCCGGGGAAGGACGGATCGGAGAAGGTCACCCCCAGATCCACCATCAGCCATTTGCCACGACAGCCATAGAGATTGAGATTCATCCCGATTTCGCCTGACCCACCAAGGGCCAGGAAGAGAAGTTCATCGCCTGGCGTCATGCACTTTTTCCGCTGCGTTCATAGAGGAGTGCCAGGCCGGTCAATGTGAGATCCGGCACAATGGCATCGAAGAGATCGGTCTTCTGGTCGAACAAAATGGCGAGGCCGCCGGTGGCAAGGACAGTCGCCGGGCGGCCGATCTCCTTGCGCATCCGCATGACCAGCCCCTCCATCATTGCCACATATCCCCAGAAAACGCCAATCAGCATCTGGTCCTCCGTGGTGCGACCGATCACGGAATCATTGTTGTGGGGGGATTCGATGGCGATGCGGGGCAGTTTCGCGGCATTGTTCACCAGCGCATCGAGCGACAGGTTGATGCCCGGCGCAATGATCCCACCCTTATAGGCGCCGGTATAATCGATATAATCGAAGGTGGTCGCGGTGCCGAAATCGATGACGATCAGATCGCCCTCATAAGCGTCATGGGCGGCGATGGCATTGAGCGCGCGGTCCGCGCCGAGCGTTTGCGGCATCGGCACGTCCACATTGATGTGCCACTCCACCGGCGGCTTGCCGGCAATCAGCGGCTCGACGCCGAAATATTTGCGGGCGAGCGTATCGAGATTGTGCATCGCGCGCGGCACGACGGTAGAGACGATCACCGCCGTCACATCCTTCATGCCCAGCCCTTCGAGCTGGAGCAGCTGGTTGATCCACACTGCATATTCATCGCCGGTGCGGCGCGGATCGGTGGCGATCCGCCAGCGCGCGCGGATCGTGCGATCGGGCGCGATCAGCGCGAAGACGACATTGGTATTTCCGGCATCGATGGCTAGCAACATGGGCTGATCCTCTCAGGCGGCGTTGCGCGTTTCCAGCGCCGAATTCAAGGCAATATGCCGACATCGCCGCTGTGGATGACGGCCTGTGTGCCATCCTCACGGGCCAGCATCAGCGCACCATCTTCGCGCAGGCCAGCAAAGCGCCCGTGAACGGGGGCGCTTCCCGCGCCCGTCACCACCAGCGGCGTGCCGATGGGATGCGCCCGCGCAAGCCAGGCCGGCACGAGCGCGGCCATTCCCTCGGCGCGCCAAAGAAGCAGCCAGCGGTCGACCGCGAGAACCAGCGCGTCGAGGACTGTCTCCGCAGTGAGGCCGGCCATGCCCGGCAGTGAATTCAGCGCCACGGTCGGGCGGTCGGCGAGCGACGGCGCGGTGGCGATGTTGACCCCGATCCCGGCGATGATCGCCTGCCCTTCCCGTTCCAGCAACATGCCCGCCAGCTTGGCGCCATCCGCAAGAACATCATTGGGCCATTTCAGCAGGATCGGCGCCTTCTCTGCGAGGCTTGAAAGCGCGTCATGGACCGCGATCCCCATCATCAGGCTGATGCCGGTGACTGGCGGATCGTCCGGCTGCAGCGCGATCAGGGTGGAGGCGTAGAGGTTACCGGTTGGGCTCTGCCAGGCACGGCCGAGCCGCCCCCGCCCCGCCGTCTGGCGCTCGGCGCGCAGCCAGTGCCCATCCGGCCAGCGATCAGCCTGCGCGCGCAGATCGGCATTGGTGGAGCCGGTTTCCGGCACGACATGGATGCGCGCGTGCACCACTAGCCGCGCCCCTGTGACGCCATGCGGTGATCCAGGGTCATCGACGCGCCCATTGGGCACCGCCGCGTGGCCCTGCACGGGAGGCGACGCGCGGCGGTCTCAGAACAGCGAGGCTGCAGCAGCTGCGCTCGCCCGGTCGAGCCAGGGGTTGAGCAGATAGCCCACCACGATGATCGCCGCGCAGGCGGTCATAAGCCCATATTCCAGGGGGCTGCGCGCGGTGCCATAAGGCTCGGCCGGCTGGTCGAAGTACATCGTCTTGACCACCTTGAGATAATAGAAGGCACCGATGACCGAGGCGGCAATACCGATGGCGGCCAGCGGCGTGAGGCCCGCACCGACGGCGGCATCGAACACAAGGAACTTGGCCCAGAAGCCGAACAGCGGCGGAATACCCGCAAGGCTGAACATGAAGATCGCCAGCGCAGCCGCCAGACCCGGCCGCGAGCGCGACAGGCCCGCGAGGCTCGCGATCGTCTCGACCGGATTGCCGTCCTCATCCCGCATCTGCAGCACGCAGATGAAGCTGCCGACCGTCATGATGATGTAGATGAACAGATAGCTCATCACCGCTGCAACGCCTTCGGCCGTGCCGGCCGCCAGGCCGATCAGTGCGAAACCGATGTTGTTGATCGAGGAATAAGCCAGCAGCCGCTTGATGTTGGGCTGGTTGATCGCCGCAACGGCACCCAGCACGATCGAGGCCAAGGCCATGAAGATGATGATCTGCTGCCACGCGACGCCGCTCGGCCCCATCGCGCTGATCGCAACGCGCACCGTCAGCGCGAGCGCGGCCACCTTGGGCGCGCTGGCGAAGAAGGCGGTCACCGGCGTCGGCGCACCTTCATACACGTCGGGCGTCCACATGTGGAACGGCACGGCACTGATCTTGAAGGCCAGACCCGCCAGCACGAACACCATGCCAAACATCTCGCCGGTGCTCAGGCCATCGGCCATCGCCGCGGCGACACCGGTGAAGCTGGTCGTGCCCGAGAAGCCATAGAGCAGCGACATGCCATAGAGCAGGATGCCGCTCGCGAGGCCGCCGAGCACGAAATATTTGAGGCCCGCTTCTGCCGAGCGCGAATCCTTGCGGGCAAAGCTCGCGAGCACATAGGCGGCCAGGCTCTGCAGCTCGAGGCCGATATAGAGCGTCAGCAGATCGGCCGCCGACACCATCATCGACATGCCGATGGACGAGAAGAGGATCAGCACCGGATATTCGGCGCGCAGGCCACCGTCGCCATCGAAGAAGCGCGGGGCCACGACGATGCAGGCCGCAGCCGCGAAGAAGATCAGTGCCTTGGCGAAGCTCGCAAAGGCATCGGCGCGGTAGAGACCCTCGAAGATCAGGCCGCCGGCATTCACCGCCGGCGTGGCGAGCAGCAGGCCGGCCACGGCCAGCGCCAGCACCGAGAGCCAGCTCACCGTGCGACCGGCGCTGTCGCCCGCAAAGGCACTGACCATCAGCAGGACCAGGCCCGAGATTGTCAGCGTGATTTCCGGCAGGACCGAAGCAAATACGCCCAGGCTATCCATCAGTGCGCCCCCTCGGCGTGTTCTTCGTGATGTGTGTCAACGGCTTTGCCGGTGCCTTTGGTGAGATGGGCGTCACCGGCGGGCTTCGCAGCCTCGGTGCGGGCAACGATGCTGGCGACATTGCCGCGCATCGGCGCGAGGAAGCTTTCGGGATAGACGCCCATCCACAGGACTGCGGCGGCAATCGGCACCAGCAGCGCCAGTTCGCGCGCCGAGAGGTCCGGCATGGCGCGGACGTCGTCCTTGACCAGATCGCCGAACACGACGCGCCGGTAGAGCCACAGCATGTAGGCGGCGCCCAGGATGATGCCGGTGGTGCAGACCAGTGCGACCCAGCTCGATGCCTGATAGATGCCCATCAGCGACAAGAGTTCGCCGACGAAGTTGCTCGTGCCCGGCAGGCCGACGGAGGCCATGGTGAAGAGCATGAACAGCAGCGCATATTTGGGCATGTTGACGGCAAGGCCGCCATAGCGACTGATCTCGCGGGTGTGCAGGCGATCATAAATGATGCCCACGCACAGGAAGAGCGCGCCGGAAACCAGGCCGTGGCCCAGCATCACCATCATGGCGCCCTCGACGCCCTGCTGGTTGAAGGCGAACAGACCGACCGTCACGATCGCCATGTGCGCGACCGAGGAATAAGCGATCAGCTTCTTCATGTCGCTCTGCACCAGCGCGACGAGACTGGTGTAGACCACCGCGACCATCGACAGGCCCCAGACCAGCCAGGCCAGTTCGGCCGAGGCGACCGGGAACATCGGCAGCGAGAAGCGGATGAAGCCATAGCCACCCATCTTCAGCAGCACGCCGGCGAGGATGACCGACCCTGCGGTCGGCGCCTGCACGTGCGCATCCGGCAGCCAGGTGTGGACCGGCCACATCGGCATCTTCACCGCGAAGCTGGCAAAGAAGGCGAGGAACAGCCAGGTCTGCGCGTGCGGCGGGAAGTCATAGGCCATCAGCTCCGGAATGGCGGTGGAGCCGGCCGTGCGGACCATCCACAGCATCGCAATGAGCATCAGCACCGAGCCGAGCAGCGTATAGAGGAAGAATTTGTAGCTGGCGTAGATCCGGTCCGCGCCGCCCCATATGCCGATGATGAGATACATCGGGATGAGGCCGGCCTCGAAGAAGATGTAGAAGAGGAAGATGTCCTGCGCCGCGAAGACGCCGATCATCAGCGTCTCCATGAACAGGAACGCCGCCATATATTCGCCGACGCGGTCCTTCACGGATTCCCAGCTCGCGCCGATGCAGATCGGCATCAGGAACACCGTGAGCGCGATCAGCATCAGCGCGATGCCGTCTATGCCCAGCGCCCAGGCGAACCGCCCGAAGATCGGCGCATATTCGGTGAACTGCCACTCCGCCGCACCGGGCGTCATGTCGAAGCTCAGCCAGAGGATAGCGCCCAGCACCAGGTCGGTCAGGGTCGCGGCAAGCGCGATCCAGCGCGCCGACTGCGCCGAGACGAACAGGCAGGCGATGGCGCCGATCATCGGAACGGCGAGCATCAGCGAAAGGATGGGGAAGCTCTGGCTCATTTCGGCATGATCGCCCAGGTGACTGCCGCGGCGAGGCCAATCAGCATCACCAGCGCATAGGAATAGAGATAGCCCGACTGCATGGCCCGCGTGACCCGGCTGCCGGCGACAACGACTGCCGCCGCACCATTGGGACCGAACCGATCGATGACCCCCTGGTCGCCGCCCTTCCAGAAGACGCGGCCAAGCCACATGGCCGGGCGGACGAAGATGAGATCGTACAGCTCATCGAAATACCACTTATGCAGCAGGAAATCGTAGAGCATGTAGAACTGCGCCGTGAATTTGGCCGGCCAGTCGGTGTGGCGGATATAGGCCAGCCAGGCGATGACGAGGCCGGTGAGCATGACGACGGCCGGCGTCGCCTTCACCCAGAACGGCACTTCATGCGCGGCATGGACCAGATGCTCGTTGAAGTAGAGCGTGCTGGCCGCCCAGAAGCGGGCGCCCTCTTCAACTCCGAAGAAGCTGTAGTAGAACACATAACCACCCAGCACCGCGCCAAGGCTCAGCACGATCAGCGGGATGAGCATGACCAGCGGGCTCTCATGGGGGTGATAGCCTGCCGTGCCGGTCGCCTGCGCATCTACGCCATGGCCGTGCGGATCATGACCCGCATCTTCCTGCGCAGGCGGATTCTCCGCGCCATGCTCGGCATGGCCGTGCGCTTCGGCGTGGGCATGGTCGTCGTGACCGTGGCCGTGGGCATCATGCCCATGGGCATCATGCACAGCGTGCTGAATGTGCTCGCTGCCTGCCCAGCGGGGCTTGCCCCAGAAGGTCAGGAACATCAGGCGCCAGCTGTAGAAGCTGGTGAGCAGCGCCGCGAAGGCGCCGACGAAGAACGCGCCCGTGCCATGACCGCCCGCCGCGAAGGCGCTCTCCAGGATGGCATCCTTGGAGAAGAAGCCGGCAAAGCCGAAATAGGTGCCGGGAATGCCGACGCCGGTGATGGCCAGCGTGCCAAGCAACATTGTCCAGAAGGTGATCGGGATCGATTTCCGCAGGCCGCCATAATAGCGCATGTCCTGCTCATGATGCATGGCATGGATCACCGAGCCGGCACCAAGGAACAGCAGCGCCTTGAAGAAGGCGTGCGTCAGCAGGTGGAACATGGCGGCGCCATAAGCGCCGACGCCAGCGGCGAAGAACATGTAGCCGAGCTGCGAGCAGGTCGAATAGGCGATCACGCGCTTGATGTCGGTCTGCACTGTGCCGATGGTGGCGGCGAAGATGCAGGTTGCCGCGCCAACGATGGTAACCACCGCCATGGCCGTCGCGCTCGTCTCGAACAGCGGCGAGAGGCGGCAGACCATGAACACGCCGGCCGTGACCATTGTCGCGGCGTGGATCAGTGCGGAGACCGGCGTCGGGCCTTCCATCGCATCTGGCAACCAGGTGTGCAGGCCGAGCTGCGCCGACTTGCCCATCGCGCCGATGAACAGCAGCAGGCACAGGACCGTCATGGTGTCGAGGCGCATGCCGAGGAAGCCGATGGTCGAACCGGCCATGGTCGGCGCGGCCGCGAGGATCGCCGGAATGTCGATCGTGCCGAACACCAGATAGATGCCGAAGATGCCGAGCATGAAGCCCAAGTCGCCGACGCGGTTGACGACGAACGCCTTAATGGCCGCGGCCCCCGCCGAGGGCTTCTTGTACCAGAAACCGATCAGCAGATAGGAGGCCAGGCCGACGCCTTCCCAGCCGAAGAACATCTGCAGCAGGTTGTTGGCGGTCACCAGCATCAGCATCGCGAAGGTGAACAGCGAGAGATAGGCGAAGAAGCGCGGCTGATCCGGGTCCTCGTCCATATAGCCCCAGCTATAGAGGTGAACGAGCGCGGAGACGCTGGTGATGACCACGAGCATCGTCGCCGTGAGCGAATCCACCCGCAGCGCCCAGCTGACGTCCAGCGTGCCGGAGCGCATCCAGGTGAACAGCTCGACAATCTGCGGCTGCGCATTGCCGGTGAGGTAGGAGATGAAGATCGGCCAGGACAGCGCGCAGGAGAGGAACAGCGCGCCCGTCGTGATGGTCTTGGACGGCACATTGCCGATGGCGCGCTGGCCCAGCCCCGCGATGATCGCGGCCAGCAGCGGACCGAAGACGATGATTGAGATCACGCGATCAGCCCTTCATCTGGTTGACATCGTCAACGGCAATGGTGCCGCGCTGACGGAAATAGATGACGAGGATCGCCAGACCGATCGCCGCTTCACCGGCGGCCACCGTCAGAACGAACATGGCGAAGACCTGCCCGACCAGATCGCCCAAATAGGCGCTGAACGCGACGAGATTGATGTTCACCGCCAGCAGGATCAGCTCGATCGCCATCAGGATGACGATGATGTTCTTGCGGTTGATGAAGATGCCGAGCACGCCGAGCACGAACAGGATCGCGCTGACGACGACATAATGACCAAGGCCGATCATGCGGAAAGACCTCCCTTTCCGTTCGCTTCGAGCGAAGTCGAGAAGCGGGGTGCGCCAAGTGTCTCGACGACGCTCGACACGAACGGAGCGTTGATGCGGAAGAGGCTCACAGCTCTACCCCCTTGCCCACCGGCTGATCGATGTTGCGCACGGCATCCTCGGGCCGGCGGCGGACCTGCTTGCCAATGTCCTGCGAGCGCACGCCGCCCCGGGCGCGATGCGTCAGCACGATGGCGCCGATCATCGCGACGAGCAGGATGAGCCCGGCCGCCTCAAACAGGAAGATGTAGCGCGAGTAAAGCAGCGCGCCGATCGCCTGGATGTTCGGCATGTCCGTCGGTGTCGGCGCGGCCCGCTGCGCGAGCGTGACCTCACCGGCCTGCCAGATGGCGATGCCGAGCACCAGCTCGACCAGCAGGATCAGCGCGATGGCGCCGCCCAGCGGGAAATAACTGACGAATCCCGCTCGCAACTCCGCGAAATCGATGTCGAGCATCATCACCACGAAGAGGAAGAGCACGGCGACCGCACCCACATAGACGATGACGAGCAGCATCGCGACGAACTCGGCGCCGAGCAGCACCATGAGTCCCGCCGCGTTGAAGAACGCCAGGATGAGCCAGAGCACGCTGTGCACCGGATTGCGCGCGAGAATGACCATCGTGGCGGATGCCACGACGATGCTCGCGAACAGGTAGAAGGCGAAAACTTGAACGGTCAAAACGTCCCCCTCTGGTCCCTTCGCGGCGCCTTAACGGTAGGGGGCATCGGCGGCAAGGTTCGCCGCGATTGCCCGCTCCCATTTGTCACCATTGGCGAGCAGTTTCGCCTTGTCGTAATAGAGTTCTTCACGGGTTTCCGTGGCAAACTCGAAGTTCGGGCCTTCCACGATCGCGTCGACCGGGCAGGCTTCCTGGCAGAAACCGCAATAGATGCACTTCACCATGTCGATATCGTAGCGCGTCGTGCGGCGCGAGCCATCGTCGCGCGGCTGCGCCTCGATGGTGATCGCCTGCGCCGGGCAGATTGCCTCGCACAGCTTGCACGCGATGCAGCGTTCCTCGCCATTGGGATAACGGCGCAGCGCATGCTCGCCGCGGAAGCGGGGCGAGATCGGGTTCTTCTCATAGGGGTAGTTGATGGTCGCCTTGGGCTTGAAGAAATACTTCAAGGTCAAAGCGTGCGCCTTCAAAAACTCCCAGAGGGTGAAGGATTTGACGAGATGCGCAATCATGCGCCGCCTCCATAGCGGGTCAACATCAGGAACCCGGACACGAGGAATACGAAGAAGAGCGAGAGCGGCAGGAAGACCTTCCAGCCCAGCCGCATCAGCTGGTCATAGCGGAAGCGGGGCACCGTCGCCTTCACCCATGAGAAGATGAAGAAGAACACGAAGGTCTTGCCCAGCAGCCAGATGATGCCCGGCACAACGTAGAGCGGCGCCCAGTCGATCGGCGGCAGATAGCCACCCCAGAAGAGCAACGCGTTGAGCAGGCACATCAGGATGACGTTTGCATATTCGCCAAGCCAGAAGAGCGCGAAGCTCATCGACGAATATTCGGTCTGGTAACCGGCGACGAGCTCGGATTCCGCCTCGGTCAGGTCGAAGGGCGCCCGCGCCGTCTCCGCCATGGACGAGATGAGGAACACCACCGCCATGGGGAAGAGCAGCGGATTGAAGCCATGGCCGTTGAGGAAGCCATAATAGCTGCGCTGCGTCTCGACGATGGTCGAGAGATTGAAGCTGCCCGACCAGAGCACGACGCTGATCAGCACGAAGCCGATCGAGACCTCATAGGAGATCATCTGCGCGCTGGCGCGCATCGCCGAGAAGAAGGGGTATTTGGAGTTGGACGCCCAGCCCGAGATCACCACGCCGTAAACGCCGAGCGAGCTGATCGCGAGAATATAGAGCAAGCCGACATTGATGTCCGCCAGCACCATCCCGGCATCGAACGGAATGACCGCCCAGGCCAGCAGTGCCACCGTGAAGGTGATGATCGGCGCGAGGATGAACAGCCCCTTGTTAGCCGCGCTCGGGATGATCGTTTCCTGCAGGAAGACCTTGAGGCCGTCCGCGAAGGACTGGAGCAGGCCGAAGGGGCCCACGACGTTGGGACCGCGGCGCAGCGCCATCGCCGCCCAAATCTTGCGGTCGGCATAGATGATCATCGCCACCGCCAGCATGAGCGGCAGCGCGATGAGCAGGATGAGGATCAGGTTGGCGACGAACCAGCCGAAGCCCGTGCCCAGATAGGTCTGGAAAAACTCGGTCATTCCGCGGCCTCCGCGAATTCTTCACCCATGACCAGTTCCGCCGAGCAGCGCTTCATCGTCGGGCTGGCCCGGCAGATGGCGTTGGTGAGATAGAAGTCCTTGATCGGCAGGCTAATCGGGCCGCTCGCATTGCTCGCGAGCGACGGGGCCGACCAGCCGAATTCGACCAGGCCTTCCTGTGCCAGCGCCGGGACGGCGGCATACATGGCAGCACGGAGCGCCTCGAAGCTGTCGAACGGCAGCGTCTTGCCCAGCACATCAGAAAGCGCGCGCAGGATCGTCCAGTCCTCGCGGGCATCGCCCGGCGCGAACACGGCCTTGTCGCCCCGCTGCACGCGACCTTCCGTGTTCACATAGGTGCCGGCCTTCTCGGTGTAGGCCGCGCCGGGCAGTATCACGTCCGCCGCATGGGCGCCCTTGTCACCATGGTGGCCGACATAGACCTTGAAGCTCTTGCCGAAGAGATCGAACGGCACATCGTCCGCGCCCATCAGGAACAGCAGCTTGGGCTCGCTCTGCGCGATCGCCTTCACGCCGCCCTGTGCCGCATAGCCAAGCATCAGCCCGCCCATCCGTGCGGCAGCCATGTGGACGACGTTGAAGCCGTTCCAGTCAGGCTTGATCAGACCGAGCGTGTTCACCGCCGCCAGTGCGGCGCCGTGTACGCCCGCGGCCGCCAGCGCACCGCCGCCCATGATGAGCGCCGGGCGGTCGGCCGCAGCGAAGGCATCAAGCACGTCCTTGGGCAGGTTCGCGAGCAGCGCGGCATCGTTGCCGAGCGAGATCACCTTGTAGGTCAGGTCCACGTCCGGCCCGATGGACCAGACCTTGGCGCCCTTCTTGATGGCCTTGCGGATGCGCGTGTTGATCAGCGGCGCTTCCCAACGCAGATTAGTGCCGACCAGCAGGATCGCGTCCGCCGTCTCGATGCCGGCGAGCGTCGAATTGAAGTTCACCGCCGAGAGGCTGGAAACCTCATAGTCGAGGCCGCCCTGGCGGCCTTCGAGCAGCGAACCGCCAAGACCATGGACAAGCTCACGCGCGGCGAACATCGTCTCGCAATCGAGCTGATCGCCGGCGATCGCCGCGACCGAACCGTTGGCGCTTTTCGCCGCGGCAGCGATGGCCGCAAAGGCCTCGTCCCACGTCGCGGGGACGAGCTGACCGTCCTTGCGAACATAGGGCTTGTCCAGCCGCTTGCGCATCAGCCCGTCAACGGCGTGGCGGGTCTTGTCGCTCGCCCACTCCTCGTTCACGTCATCATTGACGCGCGGCAGCACGCGCAGCACGGCGCGGCCCCGGCTGTCGATGCGGATATTGGTGCCCACCGCATCCATCACGTCGATGGCGAGCGTCTTCTTGAGCTCCCAGGGCCGTGCTTCGAAGGCATAGGGCTTGGACGTCAGCGCGCCGACCGGGCAAAGATCGACCACATTGCCGGATAGCTCGCTCTTGGCGGCATGCTCCAGATAGGTGGTAATCTGCATGTTCTCGCCGCGATAGATCGCGCCGATCTCCGGCACGCCGGCCACTTCCTCGGCAAAGCGCACGCAGCGCGTGCACTGGATGCAGCGGGTCATCACCGTCTTGACGATGGGGCCCATATATTTCTCGGTGACCGCGCGCTTGTTCTCGTCGTAGCGCGATTGGCCACGCCCATAAGCGACGGACTGGTCCTGCAGATCGCACTCGCCGCCCTGATCGCAGATCGGGCAATCGAGCGGGTGATTGATGAGCAGGAACTCCATCACGCCCTCGCGGGCCTTCTTCACCATCTCGCTGTCGGTGCGGATTTCCTGACCGTCAGCGGCCGGCAACGCGCAGCTCGCTTGCGGCTTGGGCGGCCCGGGCTTCACCTCGACAAGGCACATGCGGCAATTGCCCGCAATGGAGAGGCGCTCATGATAGCAGAAGCGCGGAATTTCCTTGCCGGCCAGCTCGCACGCCTGAAGCACGGTGGCTCCGGCGGGCACTTCGATGTCGATGCCGTCTACTTTGACTGTGGGCATGATTACTCCGCTGCCTCCAGCACAGGGGCGCCGCCGCGCTTGGCCGCGATGCGGCGCTCGATCTCGGGGCGGAAATGGCGAATGAGGCCCTGGATCGGCCAGGCGGCTGCGTCGCCGAGCGCGCAGATGGTGTGGCCTTCGACCTGCTTGGTGACCTGGAAGAGCATGTCGATCTCTTCCACCTCGGCATCGCCGCGCACCAGCCGCTCCATCACGCGCCACATCCAGCCCGTGCCTTCGCGACAGGGCGTGCACTGGCCGCAGCTCTCATGCTTGTAGAAGTAGCTGAGCCGCGCGATCGCCCGCACGATGTCGGTCGACTTGTCCATGACAATGACCGCTGCCGTGCCGAGGCCGGAGCCGAGCGCGCGCAGGCCATCGAAATCCATCGGCGCGTCCATGATCTCGGCAGCCGGCACCAGCGGCACCGAAGAGCCGCCGGGGATGACCGCCAGCAGATTGTCCCAGCCGCCGCGAATGCCGCCGCAATGGCGATCAATCAGCTCGCGGAACGGGATGCTCATGCTCTCCTCGATCACGCATGGCTTGTTCACATGGCCGCTGATCTGGAAGAGCTTGGTGCCGCGATTATTCTCACGCCCGAAGCTGGAGAACCATGCCGCGCCGCGCCGCAGGATCGTGGGCGCAACCGCGATGCTCTCGACATTGTTGACCGTGGTTGGGCAGCCATAGAGGCCCGCGCCCGCCGGGAATGGCGGCTTGAGGCGGGGCTGGCCCTTCTTGCCTTCGAGGCTCTCGATCTGCGCGGTTTCCTCGCCGCAGATATAGGCCCCTGCCCCGCGATGGACGAACACGTCGAAATCATAGCCCGAGCCGCAGGCATTCTTGCCGAGGAACCCCTTGGCATAGGCCTCTTCCACCGCCGCGAAGAGCACCTTCGCCTCGTAGATGAACTCGCCACGAATATAGATATAGGCCGCCCGCGCGCGCATCGCGAAGCCGGCGACCAGCGCGCCCTCGATCAGCTTGTGCGGATCGTGGCGGATGATCTCGCGGTCCTTGCACGAGCCCGGCTCGGACTCGTCGGCATTGATGACCAGGAAGCTCGGACGCCCGTCCTTGCTTTCCTTGGGCATGAAGCTCCACTTCATACCGGTCGGGAAGCCGGCGCCACCGCGACCACGCAGGCCCGAGGCCTTCATGATGTCGATGATGCCATCCTGTCCGATTTCAAGCAGCTTCTTAGTATTGTCCCAATCGCCCCGCTTCATGGCGGCGTCGATGCGCCAGTCCTGATAGCCATGGACGTTGGTGAAGATGCGATCCTTGTCTTCCAGCGGGCCGACAAAGGGCGGCGGCGCGGCGGGCGTTTCGTCAGCCATTACCATTCCCCCCGATAATCATGATTCTCGGTGACCATCGCCTTCGTCGCCGTCGGCCCGCCCTCGGGCGCGCTGGTCTGCCGGTCGATCTGCGGCCCGATCTTAGGCTGCTTGCCGGCTGCGAGATCGTCGAGGATCGCCGTCATGCTGTCGAAGGTCAGGTCTTCGTAATTGTCGTCGTTGATCTGGACCATCGGCGCATTGGCGCAGGCGCCGAGGCACTCGACCTCGGTCAGCGTGAACAGGCCGTCCGCGGTGGTCGTGCCCTTCTTGAGGCCGCGCTTGGCGCAGGCGTCCAGCACATCGTCGCTGCCGCGCAGCATGCACGGCGTCGTGCCGCAGACCTGCACATGGAACCGGCCGACCGGCGCCAGATTGTACATGGTGTAGAAGGTCGCGACCTCATAGGCGCGCATGAACGGCATTTCGAGCTGGGCGGCGACATATTCGATCACCGGGATCGGCAGCCAGCCCTGCGTGTTCGTCTCCGCACCGACCTGCCGCTGGGCGAGATCGAGCAGCGGCATCACTGCCGACTGCTGGCGTCCCTCGGGATAGCGCGCGATGACCTTCTTGGCCTGCTCGGCATTTTCCGGCGTCCAGGCAAAGCCGCCCCAGCGGGCGCGGACTTCGGCTTCATCGGGGATCTGGGGCGCGTCAGCCATTCTCGCGGATCCGCTTGCTGTAGGCCGGCGCGCCGAAGGTCAGCCAGAAATAGACCGTGGCGCATGCCAGCCCGGCGACCACGCCATCAGGAACATCGGCCATGCGGTCCAGCACGATCAGCACCATGCCGGCAAGGCTCAGCACCAGGATATGCAACCAGACGGGTGTTGCGTCGCCCCTCATCGAATGAACTCCACGCGCGACACCTTGTCGCCCTCGAATGAATAGACTGCGATCACATCGAACGGCTCGACCAGCTCCGAGCCATCGCTGGCCGGGCCGCGCGTGACATGCTCGCGCATCAGTACGTAATTGCCGATGGCCTGCGCCTCGACGATCTCCGCATGGTTCTGCGGCCATTTGGCGAAAGCGGCGGCGAGGCCCGAGCGGGTCCCTTCCTTGCCTTCGCGCACGACGGCACCGCGATAATTCGCCTCGCAGGCTTCGTCCGTCATCAGCTCGACATAGGCGTCGGCATCCTGACGATTGTAGCGCGCGATCATCTCGCGGGTGATGGCGATGCGCTCGTCAGCGGACAGCATGGTTGCAACGCTCACCGGTCGCACTCCCCGAACACGATGTCCATCGCGCCGAGTACGGCGGTGGTGTCGGCGAGCATGTGGCCCTTCATCAGGAAGTCCATCGCCTGCAGATGGCTGAACGCGGTCGGGCGGATCTTACAGCGATAGGGCTTGTTGGTCCCGTCGCTCACCAGATAGACGCCGAACTCACCCTTGGGGCTTTCGGTCGCCACGTAAACTTCGCCCTCGGGCACGTGGAAGCCCTCGGTGTAGAGCTTGAAGTGGTGGATGAGCGCTTCCATCGACTGCTTCATCTCGCCGCGCTTGGGCGGCACGACCTTGCGATCGAGCGAAGCGACCGGGCCGTCGGGCATCTCATTCAAGCACTGCTTCATGATCCGCGCCGACTGGCGGACCTCCTCCACGCGCACCATGAACCGGTCGTAGCAGTCGAAGTTGGTGCCGACGGGCACGTCGAACTCCATGCGATCATAGACATCGTAAGGCTGGGCCTTGCGGATGTCCCACGGAATGCCCGAGCCACGGAGCATCGGACCGGAGAACCCCCAGCGCAGCGCGTCTTCCTTGGAGCAGACCGCGATGTCGACATTGCGCTGCTTGAAGATGCGGTTGTCCGCCACCAGGCTGATCGCATCCTCGAAGAGACGTGGCAGGCGCGTATCGAGCCAGTCGCCAATGTCCGCGAGCAGCTTGAGCGGCACGTCCTGATGAACGCCGCCCGGCCGGAAATAGGCCGAGTGCATGCGGGCACCGGATGCGCGCTCGAAGAAGTTGAGGCAATCCTCGCGGATCTCGAACATCCACAGGTTCGGCGTCATCGCGCCGACATCCATGACATGAGAGCCAAGGTTCAGCATGTGATTGCTGATCCGCGTCAGTTCCGCGAAGAACACGCGCAGATATTGCGCGCGCAGCGGCACTTCGAGGTTCAGCAGCTTCTCGATGGCCAGCACATAGCTGTGCTCCATGCCGAGCGGCGAGCAATAATCCAGCCGGTCGAAATAGGGCAGCGCCTGCAGATAGGTCTTATACTCGATCAGCTTCTCGGTGCCGCGGTGCAGCAGGCCGACATGCGGATCGCAGCGCTCCACGATCTCGCCCTCGAGCTCCATGACCAGACGCAGCACGCCGTGGGCAGCCGGGTGCTGCGGGCCGAAGTTGATCGTGTAGTTCTGGATCGCGGTGTCGCCGAGCGCCGGATCGGCGTCGTCAACAAGATGCTCCAGCTTGTCGAGATATTCGGACATCAGGCGTCACCCTCGGGCGTCTTGGGCTTGCGCGTACGCTTCGGCTTGTTTTCCACCGGGGGCGTGTCTTCCACCGGCGCAGACGCAACCTCAGCCTTCTTGGCACGCGGCGCACGGGCCTGCTTGGTCGCAGCCTTGTCGGCCGGCGCACCGGCACCGGTATCCGCAGGCTCGTCCGTCGTCTTGGGCGTCTTGGCGTCCGGGGAAGCGGATGCTGACGGGGGTGGCGGCGGAGGAGGTGGCGGCGTGGGCGCACCCGGCGCCTCGCCCTTGGCCTTCTCGTCGCCTGGCAGCACATATTGCGCGCCTTCCCACGGGCTCATGAAGTCGAAGCTGCGGAAGTCCTGCGCCAGCTTCACCGGCTCATAAACCACCCGCTTCTGCTCTTCCGAGTACCGCAGCTCGACATAGCCCGTGAGCGGGAAGTCCTTGCGGAACGGATAGCCCTTGAAGCCATAATCGGTGAGGATGCGGCGCAGGTCCGTGTTGCCCTCGAACAGCACGCCATACATGTCGAACACTTCACGCTCGAGCCAGCCGGCGACCGGCCAGAGGTGCGTGACGGTCGGCACCGCATGATCCTCATCGGTGCGCACCTTGACGCGCAGGCGATGGTTCTTGGTCACCGAAAGCAGGTGATAGCAGACCTCGAAGCGCTCGGCCCGCTCGGGATAGTCGACCCCGGCGATCTCCATGAGCTGCTGATAGTCGAAGCGATCGCGCAGAAGCTGCAACGCATCGGCCAGCGCCTCGCGTTGCACGCCCACGCTCAGCTCGAAATGCGCGTCCTTGATCGCCAGCACGGCATCGCCAAGCGCGGCGCGAATGGCATCGGCCAGACCCTCGATCGGCTCGACCCGCGGTGCGGAATGAACGGCTGTCACCATATCCGCCCCCTCAACGCTCTATCGTGCCGACCCGGCGGATTTTCCGCTGGAGCTGCATGATGCCATAAAGCAGTGCTTCGGCGGTCGGCGGGCAGCCGGGGACGTAGATGTCCACGGGCACGATCCGGTCGCAGCCGCGCACGACGCTGTAGCTGTAATGATAATAGCCGCCGCCATTGGCGCACGAGCCCATCGAGATGACGTATTTCGGCTCGCTCATCTGGTCATAAACCTTCCGCAGCGCCGGAGCCATCTTGTTGCACAGCGTGCCGGCGACGATCATCACGTCGCTCTGGCGCGGAGACGCGCGCGGGGCAGCGCCGAAGCGCTCCATGTCATAGCGCGGCATGTTCACGTGGATCATCTCGACCGCGCAACAGGCGAGACCGAAGGTCATCCACCAGAGCGAGCCGGTGCGCGCCCAGTTGAACAGGTCTTCCGTCGAGGTGACGAGAAAGCCCTTGTCGCTCACCTCGGTGGAGAGCGCCTTGAAGAATTCGGGATCTGGCTGCGTGGCCGGCGGAACCCCGATCAGCGGAGCGCCCAGCGTGCCCGGCCGTTCAAGTTCTACTCCCAATCGAGTGCTCCCTTCTTCCAGGCATAGACGAGGCCGAGCACCAGCTCGAAAATGAAGATCATCATCGCGCCCCAGCCGGCCCAGCCGATCTCAGCCAGACTCACCGACCAGGGGAAGAGAAACGCCGCTTCCAGATCGAAGATGATGAACAGGATCGCGACGAGATAGAAGCGCACGTCGAACTGACTGCGCGGATCCTCGAATGCGGGAAAGCCGCACTCATATTCGCTCAGCTTTTCCGGGTCCGGCTTGTGCGACCCCGTCAGCCGGCCGACGGCCATGGGCAGGAACACGAACGCGCACGACAAGCCCAATGCGACAACCAGAAACAGCAGGATCGGCAGATATTGCGACAGATCGACCACTTGAATCCCCTAGGCTTAATAGCCTTTGATGGGGGCGCTTTAGGACTGCTGCACCTGCGAGGCAACCCTTGGACGGGCTGAGAATGATTCGCAACAAATCAGCCCAGCGTCAGCCCCTCCCCTATGGGCTCAGACCGGCCGGATGCCCAACCATTCGTCGCATTCGATCACGTCGGAGATTGCAAATGCCTCGCAACAACACTATCAACGAATCATGCTTGTCTGTATCTGTAATGCGATCACGGAACAGGAACTGCGCAGCGTTGCTCGCCAGGGTGTGACGTGTCCCGAAAGCGCCTACCGGGCGCTCGGCAAAACGCCGCAATGTCGCATCTGCCTCGATCATGCGGAAGACGTGATGGTGGAAGAGCAATCCTCCTGCCGGGCGCGCTGCAGCCGCAGCCTCAATGCGCCGAGCCAGACCGGCACCTGGGCAACGGCCTGAGCCGACCAGCCAAGCTCCATTCCTGACTATCATTGGCATTAGCGAAGAAGTGCACCGCTATTAAGAACCTATCGCACCCACGGTTGCGAGACGTTCTCGCGTGAATTATTGCCGCTTTGCTGCTAGTTCCGCTCCATCGACTGACGACATGGAGACAGAACATGAAGGGTGACGAAAAGGTCATCGAATTTCTCAATGGCGCGCTCAAGAACGAGCTGACGGCCATCAACCAGTATTTCCTCCACTACCGTCTTCTCGATCACTGGGGCATCTCGAAGCTCGCCAAGTTCGAGTATGAGGAATCGATCGACGAGATGAAGCACGCCGACAAGCTGGCGGAGCGCATCCTGTTTCTCGATGGCTTGCCCAACTTCCAGCTGCTCGGGCGCCTGCGCATCGGCAGCACGGTCGAGGAAGTGCTCAAGGCCGATCTCGATACCGAACTGGAAGCGATCCCGCTGCTGCGCGATGCCATCCAGCATTGCGAGAGCGTGCGCGATTATGTCAGCCGCGACCTGTTCCAGCATATCCTCGACAGCGAGGAAGACCATGTCGACAAGCTGGAGACGCAGTTCGAGATGATCGAGCGCATGGGCCTGGCCAATTATATCCAGCTGAACAGCGAGGCTGTCGAAGGCTGACGCACCGCTCAGACGCAAAAAGGGCGCCCCTGCTGGCCGAATGGCGAGCAGCGGGCGCCCTTTTTTTGTTGGCCGGTAAACGGCGGCAGCGATAGTCGCCGGCGCCGCACCGATCCGCCTCACATGTTGCGCAGCGCGCCTGCAAGCAGCTTGTGGAGCTTGCTGTGCAGCACGTCATTGGCCGCCAGCACCTGGCGCCGCTCGACAGGCTCGGCGCCGCCCCGGAAATCGGTGACGAAGCCGCCGGCCTCGCGGACCAGGAGAATGCCGGCCTGCACATCCCATGCCGACAGGCCGCTCTCCCAGAAGCCATCATAGCGCCCGGAGGCCACCCAGGCGAGGTCGAGCGCAGCGGAGCCATAGCGGCGGATACCCGCGACGGACGGCGCAATGGCGCCGAAAATGCGGCTCCACTCGGTAAAGTCGCCATGGCCGATGAACGGAATGCCGGTGGCAATCAGTGCCTCGGTCAGATCGCGACGCGCCGAGACGCGCAAGCGCTGGTCATGCCGCCAGGCGCCACGGGATTTCTCCGCCCAATAGCTCTCGTCCGTGATCGGCTGATAGATCATGCCGGTGGTCACTTCGCCCCAGCCCTGCCCGGAGCGATGCGGCTCCTGGACGGCGATGGAAATGGCGAAATGCGGGATGCCGTGGAGGAAGTTGGTGGTGCCATCGAGCGGATCGATCACCCAGCGCGGCTTCATGTGATCGCCGGCGATCTCGCCGCCTTCCTCGAGCAGGAAGCCCCAGTCCGGCCGCGCCTTGCTCAGCTCGGCGACCAGCGTGTCCTCCGCCTTCTTGTCGGCGACGGTCACGAAGTCGGCAGGCCCCTTACGGCTGACCTGAAGATGCTGAACCTCGCCGAAGTCGCGCCGCAGTTGCGGAGCCACTTTGCGGGCCGCGCGCTCGATGACCGTCAGCAGGCCGGAATGGGATACCATGTCAATCTGTCTCCTCCGGCGCGGAAGAGCGGCCGGTCAGGGAATGAAATCACTTCTTGGGCGGTGCGACCATCTCGGGCCGCAAACCGCAAACGGCCGCCATGGCGCTGAGCACCTGGGTCGGATTTTTGCGGTCCAGCTTCTTCTCGGTCATCAGCTTGTCGGTATTCTCGCTGATCTTGCTGAACGGATTCCCGTAGGCGCAGGTGAAGAGAATGCTCTTCACCGGCTGCGGAATCTTGTCGGACTGCAGACCGCTGACCATGATGCGGAAATTCTCCGCCGCGTGCTGAAGCTGGGCTTCGCTGGGCTGCCCCGCAGGCCTGGCCGGCTTGGCCTGCGCCAGCAGCGGCGCGGACCAGGCAAGGGACAGGGCCAGCGCGGACCCGGCGACGAGGCGGAGGGCGCGCATCAGTCGGCCCGCTTCACATATTCGCGCTCGTAGACATCGACGATGATCCGGGTGCCGGTGGTGATGTGCGGCGGCACCATCACGCGCACGCCATTGTCGAGAATCGCTGGCTTGTAGCTCGCCGATGCGGTCTGCCCCTTCACCACGGCGTCCGCCTCGACGACGGTCGCCTCGACCGTCTCGGGCAGTTGCACGCTGATCGGGCGCTCTTCATACATTTCGAGCATGACCATCATACCGTCCTGCAGGAACGCTGCGGCATCACCCACGAGATCGTTGGGCAGGTTGATCTGCTCATAGGTCTCAGTGTCCATGAAGACGAGCATGTCGCCCTCGGCATAGAGATACTGGAAATCCTTGGTGTCGAGGCGGATGCGCTCGACCGTCTCGGCAGAGCGGAAGCGCACATTGTTCTTGCGCCCGTCGATCAGGTTCTTCAGCTCCACCTGCATATAGGCGCCGCCCTTGCCGGGCTGGGTGTGCTGGATCTTCACGGCGCGCCACAGGCCGCCTTCATATTCGATATTGTTGCCGGGACGAATATCCACGCCGCTGATCTTCATGGGTCGCGCCTGTCTATTTCAAGGATGGAAAGAGCCGGTGCGCCCTCTAGCCGTGTTGACGCGCAACGGCAAGGGGCGCGGGCAATCCCGCCGCCCATGCGCCAGGGGTGGGCGATGAATTGATCTTGCGCAAGGCGCGCTATCATTCCGCCCGGCACGATCGGATCATTGCCAGCCGGATAAGACCCAGGAGAGCAACATGACCCTTGATACCCGCGAAACGCTCGACGACCTGTTCCCGCATGACCATGAGGTGCTTCACGCCCTGAAGCTCCACAACGCGCATTTCCGCACGCTTGCCGAGCGCCACCACCTGCTCACGCGCCAGATCTACCGGATCGAAACCGACATCGAGCCGGCCTGCGACGAGCATCTGGAGGACCTAAAAAAGGAGAGGCTGGCGATCCTGGACGACATGTCCACTCTGATCGCCCAGCAGCGCAGCTGAGGCACGCCGCGCCCGGCCTTAAGGCTGGGCGGGCTCAGCCGCTGGCTTCGCGACGGGGTCGCTTTTGCTGCCCTTCAGGCGCGGGAACAGCAGCCCGAAGAGATGATCGATCGCGAAGATGGTGATCAGCGCGGTCATGAACATGGTCAGCCCGGCGAAATCATGCAGGAAGCCCTGCGCCGCTGCCTCGCCGCCGTGATAGGTCAGCAGCACAAGCAGCACGATCCGGACGAAATTGGCGAACACGGCGACCGGCACGATCGCCACGATCATCAGCAGCGCATAGCGCACATTCGCGTGGTGACGCAGATAGACGTAGAATAGCGAGATGGCGGAGAGCGAGATGAGCGAGTTGAGGCCCGCGCAGGCCTCCGCGACAAGCAGCTGATACTGGCCCACCTGAATGGTAACGCCCGACGAGGCGACCGGATAACCGACCAGATACAGGAAGCCGACGGCGGATTCGGACAGCATGATCTTGAGCGGATTGGTGACCATGGCCACCAGCGTCTCAGGCGGCGGCAGCACGAACAGCAGGTAGATGAGCGGGAACCAGAGCCGCTTGAGCGCCTCCCAGCCGATGGCGCTGAACAGCGCCGCAACGACCAGGCCATACATGAGAAAGCCCTCTGTCTCGACAATGTTGCTGACCCGCGAGACGAAGTAGAGCGGCAGGAGAATCGCGAAGGCGATGGCAATCGGAAGTCCTGGCGCCGGGCGCGCGACGACCGCGGCGTTCTGCCATTCCCGCCACAGCAGCCACAGGCCGGTGGCCAGCACGATGGGACCATGCGCGCCCTGCTCCGTCGACCAGCTTTCCCTTGCCACGAGCAACAGCGTCGGAACGAGCACCGCGAGAATACCCGCCCCCAGAACAGGGTTGGCCATCAACCAGTTCAGCAGCTCGAAACGGGTTTTCTTTTCGGTAATCACAGGTGCATTCGTCGCCATTGGAACTCTCAGCTCTTTGACCTGCGCCTAACCCGAACAAGGTTAAGAGCTGATGATGATACGGTCAGCCATCGGGATAATTTTGGTTTACGGTAATTTACCTTTACCGCGATCTCCGCCCTCTCGCCAATAGGCAATGGCGCGCGCCTCGACGCTGATGCGCGGCGGCGCCTCGTCATCGCACAGCGGATCATCGAACGCGACGTGCGGCACGCAGCGCGCGACGCCTGCGCGGCTGTCATGCGTCTTGAAGATGATCGCCTCGTCCGTCGTCATATCGGGAAACCATAGCCAGCGATGTGCCGGGTCGTGCGCGACGACATAGCCCTCGAAGCTCCAGTCGCCCGAGGGACTGTCGAAAATTGCATCCGCCAGCAGCAGTTCTTCCCCGGTGACCGACCGCGCATCGCAGATCGCCAGCGGCACATCCTGCGGGGCGGGCGAAAGCACGCGCCAGACATTATAGTGCGCGGCGCGGGCAATGCCCTCCCCGGCCGGCTGACGCTGCGCCGAAAAACCGCGCGCCGTCGCGTCGCTGACATCGACATGGGCGAAGCGCGCGGGATGGCTGTTATCGCTGCTGCCGGCCTTGCCGGAGCGTTCCGAAAAGCGCAGGATCGGCGGCCCGGTGACGATCACCACATCCGCCCCCGTCTCGCGCAGCAGCAGCGCTTCGATCTCCTTGGCATAGGCCGGGAAATTGGTTTTGTCGGCAAAGTCGGTGACCGCCGTGGGCGCCTCAACCAGCGCTACGCCGGCAGTGTCGAGACCGAGCACCTCATGCCGTCCATCGCTGGCGGCCATGCCGTGCTCCTCGATCACCACCGTGTCCCGGCTGTGATCGTTCGCATAATAACGCGGCCGTTCGTCGGTGCGCGCGACATAGTTGATCGTCACAGATGGCCGATCAGCCCGAATTCTGGTCATCCACTCCTCCGTTCCGCCCGGGGTGTGCCTTCGTCGGGCCCGGATCAATGCTGCTTTCGTGCGATGAACTTTGCCGTCAGCGCGGCTCGAACGCAACGGATGTCCTGATGGCATGGAATATTGGGGGCCGACAGTCCCAAGGGACGCGCGTCACTCGGGGTCGCGGAAGCGGATCAGCCCTTCCTGCGCCACGCTGGCCACCAGGCGACCGTCCCGCGCGTAAAAATGCCCGCGCGCGAAGCCCCGTCCATGCCCCGCCCAGGGACTGTCCGTGACGTAAAGCAGCCAGTCGCCGCACTCCACATCGTCGTGGAACCAGACGCTGTGATCGATGCTGGCACTGGCCACGCCGGGGCTACCGATGTGCAGGCCGTGCGGCCGGTAGGCCGTCGCAAGCAACAGCATGTCGCTCATGAACCCCAGCATCGCCCGCTGCATGGGCTGCTCAAGGCCGAGCGGCCCCTCCCCCACGCGCATCCAGCACAGCTGCGGCGCGGCATCGTGCGTCTTGATGATGCCGGATTGGATATCTCCCACCGGACGGAAGCGCACCGGGCTGTTGCGCCCGGCGATCCAGCGCAGCACCGGGCCGGCCGGGAGTTCATGCTGCTCGATGAGATCGCCGAGATCCTTGAGATCATCGGGGTCCGGCACCGGCGGCATGTCGCTCTGGTGCGCCGGGCCACGTTCGGCCTTATGGAAGGACGCGATCATGTTGAAGATCGGCTTCTCCTGCTGCCAGGCCACGATGCGCCGGTTCGAGAAGGCGCGGCCATCCATGTCCGCATCAACCTGATAGTCGATGGGGTAGTCCTCACTGCCCGGTCGCATGAAATAGCAGTGCAGCGAATGCACGGGCCGGTCCGCCGCCACCGTCTTGGCCGCGGCCGCCAGCGCCTGGCCGACCACCTGCCCGCCATAGACGCGCCCTGCTCCGCCGGGCTTGCGATGGCCGAGGAAATGCCCGGGCTCTCCTGCCGGCTCGACATCGAGCAGGCGAATAAGCCCTGCGGTGAGCATGGACATGGGCGTGGCGTCGCTCGACATGAAGAGCATATCCCGTTCTGTTTCAATCGATTCACCGATTGGAATGCCCGTGTTTCCCGCCTCAAGGCAAGCGCTGGACGGCGCCCCGCCCATGCCGTAGCGTCGTTTCATGACAGAACTCTTCGCCTTCAAGCTGTTGCGCCCCGAGGAATGGTCGGCATGGCGCGACTCAGGTGTTTTTACCGGCGCGCCGGTCGATCTGGCCGATGGCTACATCCACCTTTCCGCCCGCGAACAGGTGCGGGAAACGGCAGCCAAATGGTTTGCCGATATCGATCCGGCCATCCTCGTCATGGTCGATCTGCCGCCGCTGGGCGACACCGTGCGCTGGGAAGTTTCGCGCGGCGGCGCTCTGTTCCCGCACGTCTATGGGCCGATCCCGATGAGCGCGGTTGCCGGTCACAGCAAGCTGCGGCTAGGGGCGGACGGGAAACATGCATTCCCGGCAGGATTTGAAGGACCATGACCCATCAGGTGCACATCATCGGCGGCGGCCTCGCCGGCAGCGAGGCGGCCTGGCAGCTCGCCCAGGCCGGCGTGCGCGTGCGCCTCTCCGAGATGCGGGGCAGCGGAGAGCAGACGCCCGCTCACGAATCCGATGCGCTGGCCGAGATGGTCTGCTCCAACAGCTTCCGTTCCGACGATGCCAACAGCAATGCCGTCGGCCTGCTCCATCAGGAAATGCGCGCGCTCGGCTCGCTCATCATGGCGCAGGCGGACAAGTGCAAGCTGCCAGCGGGCTCCGCGCTGGCGGTGGACCGGGACATTTTCGCGCAGGGCGTAACCGCTGCCATCGAAGCGCATCCGCTGATCGAGCTGGTGCGCGAGCGCGTTGATGGCATTCCGGCGGAGGGCCCGACGATCATCGCCACCGGCCCGCTCACCGCCGCGCCGCTGGCCGAGGCAATCGCGCGGACGACCGGCAAGGACCAACTCGCCTTCTTCGACGCGATCGCGCCCATCGTCCATGGCGACAGCATCGACATGTCGATCGCGTGGAAAGCGAGCCGCTGGGACAAGGGTTCGCCCGACGGCGACGGCAAGGATTATATCAACTGCCCGATGGACAAGGATCAGTACGACGCCTTCGTCCAGGGTCTGCTCGATGGTCCCAAGACCGAGTTCAAGCAGTGGGAGAAGGACACGCCTTACTTCGATGGCTGCATGCCTATCGAGGTGATGGCCGAGCGCGGGCGGGAGACGCTGCGCCACGGGCCGATGAAGCCAGTCGGTCTCGACAATCCCCGTACTGGCCGCTGGCCCTATGCCGTCGTGCAGCTGCGGCAGGACAATGCGCTAGGCACACTGTGGAACATGGTCGGCTTCCAGACGAAACTCAAATATGAGGCGCAAGTCGCTCTGTTCAGGACGATTCCCGCGCTTGAGAACGCACAGTTCGCGCGGCTGGGCGGGCTGCATCGCAACACCTTCATCAAGAGCCCGGACCTGCTGGACGATCGCCTGCGCCTGCGTGCCATGCCGCATGTCCGCTTCGCCGGGCAGATCACCGGCTGCGAAGGCTATGTGGAAAGCGCCGCTGTCGGCCTGCTCGCTGGCCTGTTCTGCGCGGCGGACTTGGGCGGACGGGACATGTCCCTCCCCCCACCGCAGACCGCGCTGGGCGCCCTGCTCGGCCACATCACCGGCGGCGCCGATGCGGAGAGCTACCAGCCTATGAACGTCAACTTCGGCCTCTTCCCGCCCATCGAGGACGAGAGCGTGCGCAAGAAGCAACGCAAACAGGCCTACACCGACCGGGCGCGAGAAGCGCTGGCGGGGTGGAAGGCCGGCCTCCATGCCGATGCAATGCCGGTAATGTGACAAAAGACGGCGCGACTGCAGCCTTAGGCCTCGCGCACCTGCGCGCGGAGAGTGAGGCGCATCGGCTGGATGCGGCAGTGGATGCGCTTGTCGGGGAGTGGCAGGCCGTCATTCCGGCGCTGGATGCCGATGTGCGGGCGATTGCGGCGCGGGTCGCGCGGATCGATGATCGGTTGCGCGCGGAGACGGCCGCGGTGCTCAAGGCGTCGGGGCTATCCGATAATGAGTTTCGTCTGCTGGCGGGCCTGATGCGCATCGGCGCGCCGTATCGCGCGGCGCCGACCGACCTCGCCGGGCGCTATGTGCCGGTGACCTCGGGCGGGTTGACCGGGCTGGCGCGGCGGCTGGAGCAGCGCGGCCTGATCCGCCGCGTCTCACATGCCAGCGACCAGCGCTCGCTGCTCATCGAACTCACGCCCGACGGCATCGCGCTGGCCGGGCGGACCATGACCGCCTTTACGGCGACGGAACAGCACCTGATGGGTAGCCTTTCGCTGGCAGACCGGCAGCGCTGCAACGCGATCCTGCGCAAGCTGCTCCACTCGATCGAGGCCGCGCTGCCCTGAACGTGGGCGGCGCGGCGCCGGTCAGGCGTCGGCGAGTTCGACCACCGGGATGGCATCGACGGCCACCGCGCCATCGCCTGCATTCGCGAGACGGACATGACGCACCCAGGCGGTATCTTCCTGCGGGAAATCGGTGCGCCCATGGCCGCTGCGCGTCTCCTCGCGGGCGAGCTTGGCCGTCGCCACCAGTTCGGCGGTGAGCGCGAGATTGCGCAGTTCCTCGGCGGCGACCAGATCGGACTGATCGATATCGGTCGCAGCGATGCGCTGGATCTCCTGAAATTTGGCGATGGCATCGGTCAACTGGGTGCGGTTGGAGACCACGCCGACCTGCGCCCACATGATCTCGCGCACCCTCTCGAACAGGGCGACAGGATCCTGCGCGCCCGTGCTGCGCGCCAGCCGCGCGACCTCGGCCTCCACCGCAGCGGGATCGAGCGCGGGCAAGTCAGTCGTCTTCGCCCGCTGGGCCGCGCTCTGCCCGGCGATTCGGCCGAAGGTCTGCGTCTCCAGGAAGCCGCAGCCCTGCATCCGGTCGCCGCCATGAATGCCCCCGGACGCCTCGCCCGCTGCATAGAGGCCCGGCACCGCCGTCGCAGCGGTCACATCGATGCGCGCGCCGCCCATCAGGCGCTGGAACATGAGGGTGATCTCCACGATCTGCCCGCCTTCATAATTGCCGACCGGCGCGCGCGAGCGAGCGACCTGCCCGTCCTCGACATGCCAGACGACCGGCCCGCGCCCCTCGAAATTCTCGGTATAGACGGCGCGTGCCATCATGTAGCGCGGGGCGCATTCCATATTCTCGGGATCATATTTCTCCATGATCCGTTCGCCGAGCGCATTCACATAGGCGGCGCCGTAGATCGGCCCGGCGGGCGGCGAATCGCGGAATTGAACAAACTCCATGTCGATCAGCGGTGCACCGGCATGGAACGCCAGACTGTAGGAATCGCCCGTGGTGCGGCTGCCATGCTCGACCACTTCGTCGCAGAGCTTCGTGTAGAGCCGGTTCACCCCGCCCGAGGCGAGCACGACGGCCTTGGCGCGGATGATGAAATGCTCGCCATCCGGGCCGACCGCATATGCCCCCACGACGGCGCCATCGCTGAGCAGCAGGCGCGTGATCATGGTTCCTTCTTGCAGCGTCACGCCGGCATCGATCAGGCCGGTGCGCATGGGCGCGATGACATTGGCGTGCTTGCCCTTGCCCAGGCCCTGCGCCTGCAAGGTCCGGCGCACCGAATGGCCAGCGCGGCGAGAGATGAACCAGCTTCCATCGGCATTGCGGATGAAGGGCACGCCGCGCTTTTCCATATCCTCGGCCAGAAAGCGACCATGCTCTGCGCATCGCGCCACAAGATCGCGGTCGCAAATGCCGCCGCTGGCCTTCGCCCAATCCTCGACGAACAACGCGGAGCTATCCGCCTCATCCAGCAGCGGCACGCTGAAGCCAACCAGCGCGTGCGGGCTGGAGCCGCTATCGCCGACCGTGCCCTTGTCCACCAGCATCACGGCCACGCCCGCCGCTGCGGCCTCCAGCGCCGCGCGCGTCGCCGCGGAGCCGCCGCCGATCACCAGAACATCCGTCACCATTTCGCGGGCCACTGCGCATCTCCTAAAACCATCATGGGGGCACCGAGCGCAGCAATGGCGCGCGCAGTGAGTTGCCTGAGGGTATTTTCGCCCTTGCTGCCTGTCAATATATCTTAGCACTAAGATATTTCTGGCGTATGACGAGCGGATGGAAAGCATGATAAAGACTGCCGGTCGTGACTGAGAAACAACCCCTCCCCGATGGCACCATCATCGTCGAACTGGCCCGCTCCGGCCTGGAACTCACCGTGGCGCCGGGCCAGTCGATCCTTGAGGCGGTGCGCGAGGCCGGCGTTCCGGCCAGCTCAAGCTGCGAGCAGGGCACCTGTGGCGCCTGCGCAACGGAAGTGCTCGCCGGGACGCCCGAGCATTTCGACGCGGTGCTGACACTGCAGGAGAAGCGCGAGGGCAAGATGATGATGATCTGCTGCTCCGGCGCGCTGACCGAGCGGCTGGTGCTGGACCTTTGATGAGTGACCAACCGGGCGACTTGCCGGATGACAGCGGATAACTCGTATGGTATACATAATCGTCTACCAATGATTCAGGAGAGGTTTGCTGCGTCCACCTCCTGGTCCTGTTGCGGGAGCCCCGGCTGCCGCGATTAAAATATTGATGGAGTGGTGAGTGCTCTCGATCCTGAAAAACACCTGGTACGCCGCAGCCTATTCCCATGAACTCGGCGAAGGCACGCTGGCCCGCACGCTGATCGACCAGAAGGCCGTGCTGTTCCGCGACAGCCATGGCGAGGCGGCCATGATCCTCAATCGCTGCCCGCACCGCTTTGCGCCGCTCTCCGCCGGCCGGATCATCGATGACACGCTGGAATGCCCCTATCACGGGCTGCGCTTCAACCGGGATGGCGAATGCGTGCTCAATCCGCACAGCAAGACCAAGGCCGGCCTGCCCGCTGCGAACATTCGCGCCTGGCCGCTGCTGGAGCGCTACGGCATCATCTGGTTCTGGCCCGGCGACCCCGCAAAGGCGGACCCGGCGCTGCTGCCGGTCATCGATTTCCTCGAACAGCCCGATGACTATGCCGTGGTGCGCGGGCTGTTGCACGTGAAGGGTCATTACGAGCTGGTGGTCGATAATCTGCTCGACCTCAGTCACGCCGCCTTTATCCACCCGCAGTTCAGCGGGGGCAATTACACGCCCGAGCAATTGCTCGCCGCCACCACGCAGCGGCTGGAGCGTGGCGATCGCTGGATCACCAATCATCGCATCCGCAGCGGCCTTGGCCCCTCCTCGGCGCATGTCGGCCTGTTCGGCATGGACCCCAAGGTTGTCGTGGAGACCGACACCACCATGACCTGGCATCCGCCGGCGATGCTGGACTTCAAGCTCGGCAGTTGGGAGGTCGGACAGCCGCGCGAGAGCGGCGCGCATATCCCGCAGCTCCACATCATCACGCCGGAGACCGAGTTCACCTCCCACTATTTCTTCGTCAACGGCCGCAATCGCCGTCGCGATGAGCCGGAGGTCGACCAAGCCCTGCTCGATTTCTTCGATATGGCTTTCCGCCAGCAGGACGAGCCGATGATCGAGATGGTTCAGGAGAATATGGGCGCGGTCAGCGACATCAACGAGTTGAACCCGATCCTGCTTGCGACGGATACGGCGCCGGTTTCCGCGCGCCGCATGTTGGCCGATCTCATCGCCCGCGAACGCGCCGAGGAGGCCTCCGCCTCCCTGGATGGTCCGCGCGCACCCGCGGAGATGGCGCACTGAAGCTCTCGCGCGCCCACAGGTCAAATATTAGAAAGGCGCACGACCACATGGCATTGACGACGCCAGATTAGTATACTATTTTTTATATTGTTTGCTGCCTAACCGAAGCTTCCCACAGAAGAAAGCGGGGTTGGACCAGCCGCTGCCTGTCCTGCGAGTCTCGCGACACACTGGATCGGGCGCCTGAGGGGAGACGGTCTTCAATGCGCATGCTGCTATCTGCAATCGCCCTGGCCCTGGCCGGCCTCACGCTCGGCATGCCGGCGCGCGCCGCAGAGCCGGAAAAGATCGTCGACTCAAGCTGGACCGATGTCGGCAAGACCGGTTACGCCACCAAGCGTCTCGTCCTCGCCTCCGCCTGCCCGGAAGCCTGCCCCTGGGGCGAACTGGGCGAATTCGTGCGCGATGCGATGGCGCCGGAGGGCTATGAGATCATCCTCTGCCGCAATTGCAACCGCACCGAAGGGCCGCGTCTGGTGGGCAAGGCCGCCCTGCCCCCGCCGCTGAAGGAAGGCGATGTGCGCCACGGCACGACCCAGCGAATCAACGCCCCCATCGACTTTGGCATCACCGAGGCATCGATGATGACCTGGGCTTACCGCGGCCAATATATCTACGCCAAGGACGGTCCCTATCCCGCCCTGCGCCTCATCGCGCGGGTCGAGGACCCGACCTATCTGCTGGTCGCGGTCAAGCCGGACCTCGGCATCAAGAGCCTCGCCGAAATCCGCGCCCGCAAGCTGCCGGTGCGCATTCTCACCGATGGCCAGCCGAGCGAGGCGCCCGTGCTCGCTTATTACGGCCTCGACAAGGCCAGCGTGGAGAGCTGGGGTGGCTCGATCCAGAGCCCGCATGACGTGACGGCGGAGACCCCGTTCGATGTGGTTATCTCCAGTCTTGCCAGCCCGGCGAACAATCCTGAATCCTCTTTCTGGACGACGCTGACCGTCGCGCACAAACTCCACTTCCTCGATCTGCCGGACGATCTGCTCGACAAGATGGTCAAGGAGGCCGACATGGTCCGCACCACCGCCCGCTGGGGCGTGCTGCGCGGCGTGGATCGTGCGATCAAGACGATCGGTCGCTCCGGCGAAGTCGTGTTCGGTCGCGCCGATATGCCGGATGACATTGCCTATGCCGCCGCACGCGGCATCGATCGGGCACGCGGTGAGCTCAAATGGTTCGTGCGGCCCTATTCCATCGATCCGCGCACGGTCGGCGACGGCAAGGGGGTTCCGCTGCATCCCGGCGCCGCGCGCTATTATCGGGAGATGGGCTACATCGACTGAGCGGGCGGCTCGCAAGCCCCGGACATGACCCGCGTATGACACCACCAACGACACAGGTCGAACGACCCCAAGGCGCTCGCCAGCAGAAAGAAGCATCATGACCTCGTCACCCAAGCCGCTGACCACTGGCTTCATCGTTCCGGCCGCGCTGAGCGGCGCCATCGGCCTCTATCTGGCATTCGGCAAGTTCGACACGTTCATGTTCTTCGGCTTCCCGATCCTTGCCGGCATCGTAGGCGCGCTGATCCTGCGGCGGCTGGACCCGAAGCGCACGACGGCGGACCATGTGACGGATGCGATGCGCATCTATTTCGGCCTGCATCTCATCTGGTCGTCCTCGCGCTACTGGCTCACCGACATGCAGCCGGTCGTGCCCCACCCCATCGGCGGACCGTTCATCCAGTCGCTGCTCGATATGGGCCTCTTCCCGGGCATCAAGGCCATGGAGGGCCTTGTCGGCATCGTGTTGCTGACCAACCGGTTCGTGCCGCTAATGCTGGTGCTGCAGGTGCCGACCAGCTTCACGATCTTCTACCTCAACGCCATCGTCGTCGGCCTGCCGCGCCAGCTCATCACAGGACCGCTGGAGATCGGCGTGAACTGCGCGCTGCTGCTGGCCTATTTCCGCTATTACCAGCCTTTCCTGACCGCGCGCGCCTACGCCGCGCCACCGCGCTTCATGGGCGAGAGCGCCCTCGACACGCAGGAGCCGCCCCGCCCCCTTTGAAACCATCCGCCGTGAGCGCGCGACACCAGAATCGCCCCCGGCCACAGACCAACGCCTGACACGGAGAGAGAGCAGCATGGCATCCTTCACCCCAGCAGCCGGCACGGCACTGCCAGCCGAGCCCAGCGGCGCGGCGTCAGCTGTGGTATCGCATGATCTGGGCACGGCCATCGACAATGCGGCGTGGAGCCCGTTCCAGAAGCTGCTGCTCGGCTGTTTCGCGCTGGTCTTCGCGGTCGACGGGCTGGCCAACCAGTCTCTCGGCATCGTGCTGCCGGCCCTGATCGCGGACTGGGGCATTCCCCGTGGGGCGTTCGCGCCGGTGACGGCCGCCAATCTGGCCGGCGTCGCATTGGGCTCGATCATCGGCGGGATCATGGGCGACCGGATCGGCCGCCGCTGGGCCTTGATCGTTGCCATCCTCCTGTTCGGCCTGATGACTGTGGCAGGTGGCTTCACGCATGACGCCACGCAGTTGCTGCTCGTGCGCTTCCTCGATGGCCTTGGCATCGGCGCGGCGATCCCCAATGGCGCCGCGCTCATCTCTGAATTCACGCCGGAAAAGCGCCGGGGCCGCGCCATTGCCATCGGCATGGTGTTCATTCCCATTGGCGGCATCATCGCCGGCGGGCTCGGCGCCTCGGTGCTGGAGATGTTCGGATGGCGGACCCTGTTCTTCGTCGCAGGCGCCCTGCCAATCCTGCTGGCCCTCGCCTTCATCGTCTTCCTGCCGGAATCGCCCAGCTTCCTGCTGCGCGCCGGCCGGCATGAAGATCTGGCGCGGCTGCTCAAGCGCTGCCGTATCTCGCATGACCCGGCCCATCGCTTCGATGCACAGCCGCCAGCCAGCACGGTCATCGCGCCGCTGCGCCTGCTGCTCTCGCCGGCGCTGCGCCACCAGACCCTGCTGCTCTGGGGCGGTTTTTTCACCTGTCTGATGGCCTCCTACACCATCTTCAGCTGGGTCCCGACGATGCTGAGCACGCTGGGGTTCGATCTCACCATGACCAGCCTCGGCATCACCACCTTCCATATGGGCGGCGTGGTCGGCGCGCTGTTCAGCGGCATCCTGCTCGATCGCACCGGGTTCAGCCGCGCACATATGGGCCTGGCCGGCGCCGCTGCCCTGCTCGCGGGCGTTCTCGCCGTGCTGCTCGGCAGTGATGTGGTCTCGGCGCTCATCATCCTGCCCGTGATGGTCGCGCTCGGCTTCTGCATGGCTGGGCTTCACAACACGCTCTACACGCTGGCCGCCACGGCCTACCCAACGGCCGCGCGGGCGACCGGCGTAGGCGTCGCCTCCGCCACCGGGCGGCTGGGCGCGGTACTCAGCTCGTTCACCGGCGTCATTTCGCTCGACCTGGGCGGCTCCTTTGCCTTCTTCGCCGTCGTCGCCGTGCTGCTCGCTCTATGCGGTCTGGCCGGATTTGCCGCCCGCGCCCGCCCCTCGGCCAGTGCGGCCTGAATGGAGATTCCCATGAAGACGATCCCTCTGCTGCGCCGTAGCGCGCTTGCCGCACTCCTCCTCGCCGGCACTGCCGAGCCCCTGGCCGCCGACCCCGGCGCCGGGCCGCAGGTGACCATCCGTCAGGGCGCGCTGAAAGGCGCCGAGGCGGACGGCGTGCGCAAATTCCTCAATATCCCGTTCGGCGCATCGACCGCCGGCGAGCGGCGCTGGAAAGCGCCGGTCGCGGCCCCCGGTTGGAGCGGCCTGCGCGATGCAACCCAGTTCGGCCCGATCTGCCCGCAATGGCGCCCGCCGGTCGACCAGCGGCCGATGAGCGAGGACTGCCTTTCCGTAAATGTCTGGACGCCAGCCGAACACAAAGGCCCGCTCCCGGTGATGGTGTGGATCTACGGCGGCGGCTTCCTGGGCGGCTCCAACCGCGAGCCGGCTTATGACGGCACGGCGCTCGCGAAAATGGGTGTGGTGCTGGTGACCCTCAATTACCGCGTCGGCCCGCTCGGCTTCATGGCACATCCGGGTCTTACCGCCGAAGCGCCTTACAAGGCATCGGGCAATTACGGCATTCTCGACCAGATCGAGGGGCTGAAATGGGTGCGCGACAATATCGCGGCCTTTGGCGGCGATCCGGGCAACGTCACCGTGTTCGGCGAATCCGCCGGCAGCACCGCGATCAGCATCCTGCAGGCTTCGCCCCTGGCCAAGGGATTGTTCCACCGCGCGATCGGCGAGAGCACGTCCCAGTTCGATCCCGATGGTGGCCTCGTCGGCCGCAAGGACATGCGCGAGGCGGAGGCTTATGGCGCGGACTTTGGCCGCAAGCTCGGCGGCGAAACAGTCGCGCAGCTCCGCGCGCTGCCGATGGACGCCTTCACCAAGGAACTGGCCTTCTTCTGGCCCACCGAGCGTGACGGCTATGTGCTGCCGGACATCGTCTACAACATCTTCGCGGCGGGCAAGCAGAACGACGTGCCCACGCTGGTCGGCTCCAACTCCATGGAGGGATCAAACATCCGCAAGGATTGGGTGCAGCGGTCGGACACGAATGGCGCGGCTTACGACCGGATTTACGGGGCATCCAAGGACCAATTGGGCCAATCTTCGACCGATGCGGTCCAATGGCAGATGCGCAGCTGGGCCAAGCTTCAAGCCAAGACCGGTAAGTCGGGCGCGTGGCTCTACTGGTTCGATCAGCCCTGGCCCGGCAAGCCGGAAATGGGCGCCTTCCATTCAGCGGAGATCGTCTATGTCTTCCGCAACCTGCAGGTCGAGGATCAACCGTGGACGCCTGAGGATCACATGCTCTCCGACCTCGTCTCACATTATTGGGTGAACTTCGCGCGCACCGGCAATCCGAACGGCCCCGGCCTGCCGGAATGGCCGCGCTATGACGATGCCCAGCCCAAGCTGATGCGCCTCTCCCCGCAGCCGGCCGTCATCGGCACCCCGCGCGCAGAAGCGCAGGCCTTCCTCGACAGCTATTTCGATGCGCGACGCTAGCGATCCGCGTCCGGCGGCGGCGCCGGATCGGGTCAGAGGACCGCAAAAGATGTGGCTGTGATCGACTGCGGCTTGCTGAGCAGGATCGCGAAATCGATCAGCTCGTTTGCTTCGTCACGGTAACTGAGCGTTCCGCTGCCGGTATCGTAAATGACGAACAGGTCGGGATCCGCAGACTGGGTTGAATAACCGAAGTGACCGCTCAGATCGCTGAGGTTGCTGAGTCGGTCAAAAATGCTCTTGTCGAGCGCGATGACGTCACCCGCGCTGACAGAAAAGTCGCTAATTCGGTCGACATTGCTCGGCCCCAGCGCGGTGTTGAAGATGAACTGATCGGCTGCGCCGCCCCCGGTCAGCAGGTTAGAGACATGGTTGCCGATGATCGTGTCGCGGCCTCCCCCGCCGATCGCGTTTTCGATCACGGCCCCCGCCGCGATTGTATATCCTCCGGATATCGCAAGATTCCGCGATACATAAAGTGTGGGGTCGACGCCGGCCGTGAGCGGATAGGCATTGAGGTTGATGACGCAGTTGAGCGAACTGCCCGCATTGCTGATCGTGTCCACGCCCCCCGCATCCCAGATGCATGCCCAGCCCGTACCCGACTTGCTGGCGGTGGGCAGCGTGTAGACGTCGTTACCGGTTCGGTATGAGAGATTGGCGCCATAGATCGCCTGTATCGCAGCAACATCGAAGACCATCGGCGTCTTCGACAAGCCCCATGCGTAACTGTTTGGCGGCGCCTTCACATCCCAGCCGAAATTGTAGGCCATGATAGTCCAGATGCCCTGATTCAGGTCCAGCGTCCCGAGCGCATAGGCATCATTGGCCGCGACACCCGGAAATTGGGTCTGCCTGACGCCGTTGATCGTATCCGTAAAGGGGTGACCCAGACCAAGGGCATGGCCAAGTTCATGCGCCAGCGTGTCGAACGCGAGGCCGCCTTCGCTCAGATTCTGCCAATAGGATATTTCATAGTTGAAGCGGCCGACCTGAGTGGCATTGTATCCGCCGAAGGGAATGGTGAAGTCGGCCAGAATTCCAGGCTCGGTCCAGGTCGAAGCGGGCGATTTTTCGAGAGCGATATTCGCGCCGCCCGCCGCTTCGCCATAGTCGTCCGTCTCCTGAAAGTCCAAATTCGCGATATTCTCATAAAGAGCCAATGCCGATCGCACGGCGCTCTTCTCACTTTCCGACCAGACCGAAGCGCCCGAGCCGGCGGAGAAAGAATAAGTGATGATGCCACCGGACCAGCCGGCCTCGCCGATAATCAGAGCGTCGACATACTCACTGCCATAGCCGGAGGCCGCCACATCGTTGGTCGTGTAGGCTTGTGCATTGATCTGCAGCGGAACGGTGGTGCTTGAAAGATTACCCGCGTCATCGCTGACGGTGGCCGTAAATGCCTCCGCCCCGATGCCGAACAACACGATGTCCGCGTGCGTGAGATTCAGGGACCATGCCCCGGCGGCATCCACCGTCACCACCCGCTGTTCAGAGGCTCCGAAGGTGACGACGACCTTGCTGCCGGCTGTGCCTGTTCCGTGCAGACTGGTCGCGCCCTGCTGAAGGACAGAAGCGCCAGCCACCGGACTTGTTACGAGGTTGATGATCGCCCCCGTCGACGGGTTGATCGAACTCGCGATCGGAACGAGAAAGCCCGATATCACGGGCGCCACCGGCGGCGTGGTATCGATGGTCAGGACAGTCTCATTGTGCCCGGCTTCGGACAGGTTCCCTGCCGCATCGCGCTGCCGGACCTGAACCTGCTCGGCCGCATAGGTTCCCGCAGCAAGGCTGAAGGCCTCCCCCTCGCCCTTGAGCCAGGTCTGTCCGCCGTCGATACTGTATGTCCAGGATGCTCCCGCCTCCAGAAGCGTGACCAGAATATGGCCGTCATTGGTCAGGCCGTCGGTCTGGGATGTCCCGTTATCGTTGGCCAGCGATAGCCGGGGCGCAACGGGTGCGACCAGATCGACGAACACGCTCGGATCGAAGCCGGCGAGATCCGCTAGAGCGACGTTGGCATCCGCCTTCACCCCTTGGCCGGCCACCTGCGAATGCACAGCCCCATCGGCGAACACGAGCAGATCGTTGAGCGTGCCGCCGCTCGATGCCACAACGACCGTCTCGACGTGCTCGCCCACCGTGCGGGTGAGCGTCAGGCGGGCGCCAATGAGGGTCTTGGTGTAGTCGGCCCACTGTCCCCGGAAGTAAACCACATCCACGCCGCCGCCGAGCGAGGCAGCGTCGATCGTGGTTCCCTCGGCGACGTACACCCTATCGACACCGGCACTGCCGAGGATCTGGAACGCGACGCCCGGCTTCGAAGCGGCGACCGTCTCACCCGCAGGGTCGAAGCACACGATCTTCACTATGGCGTCCAGAACGGCACCGGGCGCAGCCGCGCCTTGAGGGGCTAGTGAGGTTTCGCTGGTCGGCACTGGAACCGCCGTTCCGTCTGCAACATGCGTGTAGAGGGCGTTCACGCTCACGCTGCCATCTGAAAACACCAGCACATCGGGTGCGGTCGTCGCGTTGGCGCCTGCCACATGGACGGTCTCCACTTTACCGTCCACCGTGCGCGTCAGGATCAGAGTCGCGTTATTGCGACTCAGCGTGTGATCGGAGAGCTGACCTTCGACATAAATGCGGTCCGCTCCGCCTCCTGTATTCAGAACATAGCTCGCCCCGGGGCGGAGAAAAACAGCATCGATCAATGAGGAGCCGAGAAACTGGATGTCCTGACCATCCAACGCCAATCCACCATATGTCACAATGAAGTCGATAAACGCGAGGCCATCGCCTCCGCTCTTCATCATGATGTATTTAGAGGTCGTCATTGAAATCCAGGTCGGTTAAGATCGTTATATTAAATTAACAATCGTTAATTAAAATGTTTGATTTATACTTTGGCTTCAGCCCTCTCTGACGCACAAAATTCCGCAAAATTGCAGAGACAGTCATTTACATACATTGACTTTACATGTCAGGAAATAGACCATTATTTCCGTCGCCCTTTTCAATAAGTGCAATCCACCGCCACGCTAAGGGTGGGTTGCGGCGCTTTCGGAAAGCGGCAGGAAGCTGATTAGCGGGGTGTCATCGTCAGATCGGCGAACCAAGCTGCCGCGATGGGCTCCAGCACCGGCGACCCAGCTTGTTCTACAGGTCGCGCTCCGCCAGCCAGCGGGCAATGAAATCGGCGATCAGATGATTGTTGGTCTCGGTCGGGAAGCCATGGGTGTTGCCCACGAAGCCATGCGCGTCGAGCGGGACGAGATCGACCGAGACGCCCGCCTTCTCCAGAAACTGCGCGGTGCAGTGATCGTAACCGGCATGATAGGATGCGCCGCCGACCAGCACGATCACCGGCACCTGCGCCAGATTGACCAGCCGCGGCATTTTGCCCGCCACCGTCCAGCAGCCCACCTTGTGGCCATCCTCCGGCGGCAGTTGGGTGAGCGGCCCGAAGTCGCGCAGTTCCGTGACCGGCGGATCGAAGCGCAGACCGGCATAAGTGATGCCGAAGGGCCGCGCGACCGGATCGCCCGGCGCGCCCATGGGCGGGGCGTTGTAAAAAGGCGGGCCGTTTGGTTCGGCGGCGACGATGGCTTTCACAAGACGGGGGCGTGCATCTGCGATCTGCCAGCCTGTCGTCCCCGCCCGCGAGTGGGTGACGAGAATGGCGGGGCCGATCCTGTCCAGCAGCGCGGCGCCCGCCTCCCGGTCCAGCCGGTCGACATGAACGCTGACCGCCAGCGCATCGCCGGGCGCGCCGAAGGGCACCTCGATGGTGGATTGGCGCGCGCTCCGCATATAGGCGGCGGCGGGATCGTCCGGCGCATTCGTGCCGGGCAGATGCGCCGGCTTGCTGGTCGGCGGAGGCGGTGCCGCCTGCCCTTCCCGCGCGGGAAGTCCGGCGGGAGGCATCAGCTTGCGCCCGTCGACCGCCTCATAATGCGGTGAGCGGCCGAGCGTCGGGCGATCGACCACATAGACGGCATAGCCCTTGCGGAGGAACAGCGTCGCCCAGCCCTCGCGGCCGTCGGGCGTACTCCAGAAGCTCGCCCCGCTGGACGCCCCACCATGAAAGAACACCAAGGGATAGGGATGCGTCTGCTGCGCCGGGATCTGATATTCGACGTACATGGCGCCGGCGATCACCGGCCCGTCCGGCGTCTGCGCCTCATGCCCGCCGACGAAGAAATTGCCCTGCCGCGCAATGACGAGCGGCTGCGTTGCAGCGGCGCTCTGCTGTGCGGACGCAACAGAAAGCGGCAGAGCCGCCAGCAGACAGGCGAGCAGTGGCAGGCGGATAGACGTCATACCCGCTTAGCGCCGAAGATAGACAGTGAGGTAGGTGATGCCGATGGCCGCGGCTATGCCCATAAGCGCGGCGAGGCCGTGCCGCGCGGGCACCATGCGCGAGCCCTGCGCAGCGGTTGAACCGCCGGGCGGACCTGCGCTCCACGCCAGCATCGGACGATAGCGATGGAGATAACCGAACGACATGACCGCGTTCAGCCCAATAATGACCGCCGCCACACCCATGCCGAACGGGCGGCCATGCGATGCCGTGACAAAGGCAATCATTAACGTAATCGGCCAGGCGGCGACCACCGCCAGCGCCGCGAACAGATCGAGCAATAGGACCAGACCGATGGTGACTTCCAGCGCCTTGACCAGCGCCATCACCCCGGATTCTGCCAGTGCGGGCACGAGACCCGGCCCGGGCTGGATCGACCGGTCCAGATAGAATTCCAGCCAGTAGTTCAGCCCGTGGAACAGGAACCAGCCGCCATAGAGAAACTGGCAGGCATAGACGACACTGCCGAAGGTCGTGCGTTCGCCGGTCGGCGAAGCGACTGTGCTAGGTGCCATGGCGGATCGCCTCCGGTGCAACTGACGGACCGGACGAAGCCCTTGGGCTTCGTCCGGGCGCCCCCCTCAGCCGTTAGAACTTCTTCGAGAGCTGGAACGAGATGTACCGGCCCATCGAGCTGGAATAGCTGGAGTCGAACCGGATCGGCGTGGCGCCGCCAGCATTCACCACCAGCGGCGGATCGGCATCGAACACGTTGAGCACGTTCAGCGATGCCGCCAGACCATTGGTGATCATCGATCCGGTTTCGCCGAAATTGTAACGCAGGCTGAGGTCCACCGTCGTGATCGGATCGATGTTCTGATACTGATCGGGCACGGCTGCCGGCAGGAAGTCACGCGTGATCGTGCGCGAATTCACATAGTTGAGGAACACGGTGCCGGAGAAGCCGCCGATGTCCACGCCCGCTTCAACCTTGCCGGTGAAGCGCGCCGGATAGCCGAAGTGGTTCACCTCATCCTTGAGCGCAACGCCGGGAACCGGCGAGGTCTTGTAGTGGAGGACATAATTGGCCCGGGCGCCGAAGCGGAAATCGATGCCATTGCCATAGAGTGTATAGTCGAGCGAGACGTCGAAGCCGTCCGTTTCCACCACGCCGCTGTTATTGCGGCGCGCATCGACAATGGCGATGACCGTCGTCGGGTCGACCAAGCCCAGCACCGGCAATTGCGGATCGGCCGTGATCTGGTTCCAATACGCGACATATTGGGCCAGCGTCTGGTTGGTCTTGCTCGGGAAGTAGACCGGGTTGAACACGATGAAATCGTCATAGGCGCCCGAGTTCAGCACCGCGCCAATCGGCGCGTTGTAGGCGGCCGTGTCGACCTTATCCTTGTAGACGATATTGTAGTAGGTCAGGCTGAAGTTGAAGCCCTTGGCCAGTTCCGGCGTCAGGTCCATGCCCAGCGACCAGGTCGTGGCCGTCTCCGGCTTCAGGTCCGGATTGCCGCCAATCGGATAGACATATTGGAACGAGCCCGCAGCGGGCGACAGGCCCACGGCCGAGCCGCTGCCGGTGCGCGGCAGGAAGCCGGCGGTGGCATATTTGTTGACGTCCACGAGCGAAGGCGCACGGAACGACGTGCCATAGCTGCCGCGGAACTGGATGCCGGATGCCGGGGCGTACGTCACACCAAAGCGCGGATTGGTCGTCGAGCCAACGTCGCTATAGCGATCATAGCGGACGGCGGCGTTGAACTCGAGCTTCTCAAGACCCGGCCGGGCATTATCCGGACCGAACAGCGGCACATAGGCTTCTGCATAGACGGAACGCACGTCGCGCTCGTTAGAGGTCGGCACACCCGCGAAGGTATCGACATTCGCAGTGCGCGTGTTGGAGAGCTGACCGTTGCCGAACAGATAGTCGAAGCGGATCTCGCCACCGACCGAGACGCGCACGTCACCGCCCGGCAGGCGGAAGAGTGAGCCGCCGATATTGGCCGAGCCGCCATAGCTGCGATTGAACACTTCAAGTTCCGTCTGCGCGCGGAAGAGCGCGAGAGTCGCCTCGGAATTACAATCGAACTGCTGCCCGTCGCAGAACGGGTTGAAGAACGGCACGCTCGCCGGCTTGGTGGTGCCGGCGACGGTAGCGCCGAGCGCCCGGTTAAGGCCGTTGGTATTGAGCTGGTTGGTCGCCAGGCTGTAGCCTTTGTTCTCGCTGTAATAAGCGGTGACGTTGGCGTTCCAGCTGTTGCTCAGCTTCATTTCCAGCCCGCCCGAAAGCGACCATATCTGCTCATAGCCTGTGATCGTTTGCGGCCCCAGGTCCTCAAGGAAGCTGTAGGGCACGCTCAGCGTCCCGTTGGCCGGGCAATTGAGCGTGGCACTATCGTCCACCTTGCCGGCCGCGCACGGGCTGAACGGGTTGGTGCTCGGCACCGAGAGCGTCGCCGTCGAGGCAATGCCGCGGTTGGTAAGTTCACGCCGCGAGAAGAGGCCATCGGCCACGAACGTCACGTTATCGTCAAAATCCTGGCGGAAGGTGCCGACCACCGTATGCCGCTTTCCGGAAGGAATGGCATCGGCGCCGATCCATGCATTCTCGCGATTGGGCGTCGCCGTCAGCTTGCCCAGCGTCACGTTCGTGCCATTCTGCCCGGCGGGAATACCATAGAAGCTCGACCCGAACTGAACGTTGCCTGGATTGGTGAGCACCGGGTTGGGCGCGCCGCCATAAGGCGAGAGGTCGCTGTTATACAGGTTCGGCCGGTCCGCAGCTTCCAGCGCGGTGCGGTTCTGATACTCGTAGGCGAGGAAGAAGCCGCCGCTGGACCAGCGCCGCCCGAAGGCGACCGAGCCGATATACTCCTCGACGGAGTCGGCAAAACCGGCGCGGGCCTGCACCTCGAACACATTGTCCGGCCGGCGCATGATGAAGTTGACGACACCGCCGACCGCATCCGACCCGTAAATGGCCGAGCCGCCGTCCGCGACCACTTCGATGCGCTCCAGCGCGATGGCGGGGATGTTATCGGCATCGAAGAGCTGGCCATTGGCGCCCTGCGGGGCGACACGGTGGCCGTTCACCAGGCTGAGCGTCGAGGCCGTGCCCAAACCGCGCAGGTTGATCGACTTCGCGGCGAAGGAATTGAGCGAGGTGTTCTGGATGATCGATCCGCCCTGCTGCTCGTTATTGCCGCCGAAGTTGACGATCTGGGGGAGCTTGCGCAGGGCATCGTTGGTGGTGCTGACGCCGAGCTTCTCGATCTCCTCGCGACCGACGGGGATGACCGGCGAACCGACCGGGGCAACACCCTTGATGCGCGTGCCGGTCACGATGATCGCGGCATCTGCGGCATCCGTGGAACTGCCCTGCTGCGGCGATGCATCCTGCTGCGCCATGGCGGGCGCTGCGCCGAGCGCCGCCAACACCAGAGCCGAAGCGGAGACCGCCAGTTTCAGACCCGTCCGTTCGCGGACAGAAAAATTCCGTGCCTTCATCTCATCTCCCTCCCCTTGCTCCCAATCATGGCCGGGATGCCTGAGCGACTGGCACCTCGCCAGACCGCCGAATTCATCGGTATATTAAATGTTATTTGATTTTGTATAACTATATTGGGCCTTGTCGTCAAGGCGATCCTCGCGTTCCCAAGGCGGCGCGGCGCGCGGCTTTACGCGCAGCATCGGGCGGTAATGCTGGAAATAGGCGAGCATCAGCAGCACGTTTACGCCCAATTCGGTCGGCCCGGTGAGCAGGCCACTAAGCCGCGCAGTGATGAAGGTGTTGAGATAGAACACCGTCATGCTCGTCGGCACTTCCAGCACGAGGGCCAGCGGAACGAAACGGTTGCTCAGCAGCATTACGCCGACAATGCCCTCCAGCACCTTGACCGCCGGGAAAATGCCGGTCGCAAAGAGCGAGGCAAGGAACGGCCCCGCAATCGGATGCATGGGCGCCCCGGAGGGTTGCATGTCCGTGAACCAGAAGCGCAGGCACGACCAGAGCAGATGCCCGCCAAAATAGATGCGCATCACATCGGTCGCCTGATCGATCGTCCGCCAGTCGGAATGGCGGCGCGTGTTCGCCCAGGCCACCGCAACACCGGCCACCATCGGCAGGCCGAAGAAGATGAAGGAATCAAAGCTCAGCAGATTGAACGAGAAGCCCGCGATACAGATCAGTATCGCCGCGACGATCTTTGCCTGGTGCCCCATCGATGCATCCCCTCCAGCGCAGGATCAGGCGGAAGGCACTTCGTCCTCCTTACGCCTTCACCGCTGATGGTCATGCTAGGGCCATCCACTGCATCGTGTCAACATTTTGAATTTAGTTTTGACTAACGATCTTATTTGTTGGGCGGCTGTAGGTCGCCCAGCAGCGCTGCCAGCGGAACGCGCGCATATATCACCTGCCCTGCCGCGCCCGCCGGCCAGCCTGTCCAGGCGGCGTGAAACGCGTCTCTCCCGGCGCCCAGATTGCTGATGAAGTCCCCGCCCGCCGAATAATCCTTTGCCAGCGCGTCCGGCACGCGCGAGGAGGCGGGCGAGACGCGCCGCACCGGCCCGAAGCGCTCACCATCGGTAGACGCCGCGATATAGAGGTCATAGCTGCCGTCGGCATGATAGCCCCGCCAGAGCAGCCCCAGCACGCCTCCGGGCGTATAGGCCAGCGCCGGCCGCGACGACCGCACCACACCTTCAGGCGCGGCCGGGCCATCCAATGTCTGCCAGTGGGCGCCGCCATCCCGCGTGATGCGCACCGCTGGCGTCCCCGCCTTGTCGGACGCCAGCGCGAGCGCATATTGCCCAGCATGGGCCGGATGCGCGGCGATCGGCGGATAATGGACCAGCCGGTCGAAATACTCGACCTGTGTGACGAGGTGCCGCTGCACCGTCGCTCCGCCATCCGCGCTGGTGGCGAAGACCACGCACAAGCACTTGACGCCATCGACCGGCACGGCTTCCGCCAGATAGCTGTAGGCAAGCGTACCGTGGGCGACGACATAATGCCCGTCCCAGCGCTGCGGCCAGCCGGGCGCACCAAAGGCGCGGATCGGCCCCCAGCTTTTGCCGCGATCCTTCGAGACGGTGTAGAAGCGCTGCGAGCGCAGCGCCTCGCCCGGCGGGGCCGGATAGCCGCCGGAGAGGATGATTTCCCCGCTCACCGCGTCGATCACGCCGCGCCCCCCGTCCCATGGCACATGCGTCGCTTCGGCCGGGACCGTGGCATTGGCCTCGAACCGCGCCTCTTCCCCCGTCGCGATGCCGCTGGAGATCGGGGACCAATTATGGCCCCAGTCGGTCGAAAGGCGCATGACTACCCGCCCTGACGCATGCTCGCCCTCCGGCGCGTTCTGCGGCAGCACGCCCGCCAGCGTCGCGCCGATCAGCAGCTCGCCCTGCGGACCAATGTCCACATAAGGCGAGTTGCACACGGGCGTGTCGGCCATCGTCCAGACCAGCGGCTGGGTATCGAAGCTGCGCCCACCGTCCTTGGATAGCGAAAGGTGGCACTGCATGCCCCGCTCGCCGGCGGGTTCGCCAGGCCTTGTCATGGCCAGATCCCGCCAGATGACCGCGACGCGCTGCGGGTTCGCGGGGTCGACTGCGATTTCCGGCACTGAGGCGGAAAAGGCCGCGCCGCCGGTGCTGAGTTGCTGGACCATCGGCATCTCCGCCTCCGGTCGTGCCCCCGCAGGATGACAGCCCGCCACCAGTGCCACTGCTCCTAAGCCAGCAAGCGCCCGCACCCCGCCCTTACCCTGCGCCAGACCGACCATATCCACTCTCCCTCGACCAGCAAAAAGACCGATTTGGACGGCCCCTTTACAATCGATTGTATTCATGTGAGTCTAACAATTCCAGATGCCAATTTGCGATGCGGCACAAAAATCAGACTAAATGAGAGGTTTATATGGGAGAATCATTCGCCAAACGCCCGGCGTACAGCCTGTGGTCGCGACTAGTGGCGCTTACGGGCGCATCGGTGGTCGCGCTGGCCTTCCCCGCCGCCGCACCGGCCCAAACGGCTGACAAGGCGGACAGCAATCCAGTGAAGATCGATGCCGACGGCACAGTGCATGTGCCCGCGATGAGCGTACCGGTTTCCAGTTTCCTGACCGATGAAGCCAAGGCCTATCTGGCCGAGCATCTGCACGACATGCAGGACCGTGAATCGAAGACGCTGCCGGAAAATGGCGTCCCCTTCTTCATGAAGCCCTATATGGCCTCGGCCAAGGCGATGTTCCCGCTGGTCCGGCAGGAAACGACCATCGCAGGCGTGCCCGCCATCACCTACACGCCTACGCAAGGGGTCAAGCCGCAGAACCAGAAGCGCATTCTGCTCAACCTGCATGGCGGCGGCTTCGGCGGCTGCTACCCCGGTTGCGCCGAACTGGAATCGATGCCGATCGCCTCGCTCGGTGGCTATAAGGTCATCACCATCGATTATCGCCAGGCGCCGCAATATCGTTTCCCAGCCGCGAGCGAAGATGTCGCCAGCGTCTATCGCGAACTGCTCAAGACCTACAAACCGGCCGATATCGGCATCTATGGCTGCTCGGCGGGCGGCATGCTGGTCGGCATGGCCATGGCCTGGTTCGACAAGGAGAAACTCCCCATGCCCGGCGCCATCGGCATTTTCTGTGCCGGCATGACGCTGGAGAAAGGCCCCGGCTTCGGCGGCGACGCGCATTATACCACCGCCGCCATCGGCGAGGCGAACCCGCCGGCGGAACAGCCGCCGCCGCTCGGCAAAGGTCTTCCCCCGCTGCAGTATCTCGAGAAGGTCGACATCAAGGACCCGCTGGCCGCACCGGCCAACTCGCTCGAACTGCTGGCCAAATTCCCGCCGACGCTGTTCATCACCGGCACGCGGGCCTTTGAACTGAGCTCCGCAGTCTACTCACATGGCCAGATGGTGAAGGCCGGCGCCGATGCCGATCTGCATGTGTGGGACGGCCTGTTCCACGGCTTCTTCTACAATCCGGTCATCCCGGAATCGCAGGATGCTTACGAGGTTATCGTCAACTTCTTCGACAAGAAGCTCGGCAAGTAGCGGGTGGAATGCGGCGCAGCGGTCTCCCATCTGCGCCGCATGTCAGTAAGGAGCCGGCGGCGGGCCAGCCTCCATGCCGGCGCCCACCCAGTCGAACCGGTCGTCATGATCCTTGGCGATCGGTACCGGCGCAAAGCTGCTGGCAGAGTTGATGTCCCCCCGGCCCGTATAGCGTATCTGCACCGGGAACGGATAGGTTGGGCGGCGGCGGACTGTGCCATCCTCCAGAATGGCAGCGCCTTCCACAGCACCGGGCGCCGCGCCCCGCTCTACCCAATCGACCATCGGCCCGAGCAGGTCGTGCTGGTAGGCGACATAGCCGCCCGCGCAGTGATAGACGCCGGGGAACATGTAGACCCGCATGAACGGATCGGTCCCGGCAAAGCCGCCCATCGCGTCCCGGACGCGCTGATAGTAGTCCGGCAGCAGCCATGATCCTGCGGCATTGTCCGCCTCGCCCTGCCACATGATCAGCTTGCCACCGCGCGCCTTGAATGCCGCGAGATCGGGATTGCTGGCGTTATAATAGCCGCCCTTGTCGATCAGATCGGCCAGGGCGGCCGCATCGGGCTTCCATGTGCGCCAGTCGAAATCCTGATGGGTTTCGCCATTGTAGATCATGAACTTGATCTGGTTCGCCGCCAATTGATAGCCGTCGGCCACGAAACTGCCCGGCCCGGTCCACAGCAATTCGGACCCGTAAGGCTCGCCGCCAAAGAACAACGGCCGGCCCTGTGCATCCCTCGGCCCTTCGTAAAGCCGATGCATCGTCTCGGCCTGCTGCGCCGTCACGCAATCGGCCCGCTGCCCCGGCTTGCAGACGAGCGTGCGCGGATCGAACCGACAGCGACGGGGATTGTCGATCTGGCCATCCTTGAGGCCATCAAGGCCATCGCACGCCGCCATCACTGCCCGATGAAGCAATTGGGTGGATTGCGGCGTGAGAATGGGTTGGCCATCCGCGCTCCTGGCCACCTGAGACTCATGGATGATGCGGACGACGCCCGGCGTGATCCACAGAGCGGGCGCGCCTGCGATGATGCCGTCGAAATCATCAGGATAGCGCTGCGCTTCCATCATGGCTTCGCGCCCGCCATTGGAGCAGCCCATGAAGTAGGAGTAAGCCGGCTTGCGTCCATAGAAGCGGGCGATGATCTCCTTGGCGACACGCGCCGTCACATGCGCCGCGCGATAAGCAAAATCGGCCCGCAATTGCGGGGCATGAGCCGCCCACAGCGTATCGCGCGCGTCCGGCCCGACATGGCCGCTATTGTTGAAGCTCACGGCAAATGCGCCGCTGAAGGCCGTCTGATTATCGCAGGACGGCGACACCGTCTGGTAGATCACGCCACAGGCCCCGCCACAGCCACCCTGCAGGTAGCGACCGGTGTAGGTTTCTGTCGGCAGGTGCAGCTCGAACTGAATCTGCGGCGCGATCATGCCCTTGATCCGGCAGAATGCCACGCCATTGTCACGCGTCTCCAGCGTTGCGCTGCTGATCCGCGCCGGCGCGCCCTCGATGGCCAGCAGATCCTCGGTGGGCAAGGCGTCGCAGGCCATGACCGGCATCACGACCGGCCGCTCGGGCAGCGGTGTGAAATGGACCGGCGGCATCGGGGATTTCGCGGGCTGAGACTGAAGCGACGCGCTGCTGACACAAGCGAGCATGACGCCCACCGCGAGTCGTGCCAGCCTCTTGATCCAACTTGTCCGCATAAGCCTTCCCCCTCTCCGCTACCTTCGCGTTCAACGCGGTTTTATGGTCTGATCCGCTTCGTCGGCCTCGCCGTGATAATGTCGGTCGATGAGGTCGAGCAACACGGGTTCGCGCTCGCCGATCGGCGCCGCGCCTTCCGCACCGAAGCGCAGCGCGACATGGGCCGGCACGCCATGAGCCGGCCATTGCGGCAGACCGGCTCCGTTGGGATTGCCGGTGCGCGCGAAGTTCAGCCAGTATCCGCTCAGCAGCCGATGGATCATCTGCTCCTCGGCATCGAGCGTCCGCCCTGCGGGCTGATAATTGCCGAAGATATAGGCCAGCTCCGCGCCATGATGGGCCGTGCGCGGGCGGCCGGCCGGTTGGGGAGGCGCATAATCAAAGACATAGCGATAGACTGGCGCCCGGCCGGTCTTCGTCTGCAGGCCAGACCACATCGCGGCGGTGAAATTCCCCCACTCGACATTGGTGAGGCGCCAGCGGGCATCGGTGGGATCGGCCTCCCCGTCGGCACCGATGGCGGTAGCGATGGCCGGTGCCAGCGGACCATATTCGGCCTGCAGGCCCGCATTCAGCGCCTCCCGGCTGATCTCGGGCGGGCGCCCGAATTCCTGCGTGGTGCCACCGATAATCATCGGCACATCATTCTGCGCCCCGGCCAGATAAATCTCGCGCACGCTGCGCGGCAGCAGCCAGCCGTCGACATTTGGCTCATATTTCTGATCGTCCGGGATCAGCAGCTTGTCCGTGGGCAACTTGCGCAAGGCGGCGAGGCTGGTCACGCCGCGCTCAGCCATGAAAGCCTTGCCCAAGGCCTCGACCTTCCGCAGCGGCAGGGCCGCCCGCACCCCGAAGGACGAGCCGGATTCGCCGATGGCCTTGGCGAATAGCCCCTTGGCGAGCGGCGAGGCGGTGAGGATGTTCACTGTTTCGGAGCCGGAAGACTGGCCGAACACCGTCACATTCTGCGGGTCGCCCCCGAAGGCGGCGATATTCTCCTGCACCCAGCGCAGCGCGGCGACGGCATCGAGAACGCCGTAATTGCCCGAGGCGCCATGCGGCGATTCCGCACTCAGCTCCGGCGTGGCGAGGAAGCCGAGCGCGCCCACCCGATAGCCAAAGCTCACCAGCACCACGCCCTGCTGCGCCAGCGCGCGTCCATCGAAGATCGGCAGCGCAGTCGATCCACCGCGAAAGCCGCCGCCATAGATCCACACCATCACCGGGCGCTTGGCCTGCGCGCCCATCTGCGGCGTCCAGACATTGAGATAGAGGCAATCCTCGGACGTATCCTTGCGCGCCGGCAGCCCACCGGGGCAAGCTGGCGCAAAGGTCGTCGCCTGCCGGGGCCGGGTCCAGCCCGCCGGCGCTGCAGGCGGCCGCCAGCGCAGATCGCCGGTCGGCGCGGCGGCATAGGGCACGCCCTTGAACACCAGCACGTCATTCTCGCGCGCACCGATAACGGGGCCTTGTGCCGTCTCGGCGCGCGGCGCCTCCGTCGCGGTGCCTTGCGGCTGGGCGAAGGCGGGCGCCGCGACAAGCGTGCCGGCCACCATCAGGGCTGCCAGCAAGCGGCCTCTCCCGGCGATCTTCCTCATGCGATCAACCATTGGCGCGGCCCCCGCGCGCGCAATCATGCGTCGCGAAGAAGTCGAGCGTCTGCGGCAAATAGCGCACCCAGGCATCGCCATGCGTGCCTTCGGGGATCAGTTCCATACGCGCGTCGATGCCGGCAGCTTTCAGGCGCTCAGTCAGTGTCTGCGTGTCGGATGCGTTCGCGCGATCATCCTTGCCGCCATGCACCAGCAGCACGCTGGAGATGGGCTTCAGCTGCTCGACCGGATAGTCCGGCCAGGGCGGCCCGCCGCTCGCCGAGATGGCGCACCAAAGCTGCGGATCGGTCTGTGCGAAATGCAGGACGCCGGTCATGCCCATGGAATTGCCCATCAGATACACGCGGCGCGGATCGATATTATAATCGGTCATCGCCTTGGCCAGCACGTTGCGCACATCCGCCTCAGCCAGCGCGGATTGCTGCTCTGGCGTCATCGTCGCTTTCTTCCCCATGTCGGGCAGCGCCGAGGGGAGCGGGAGATTGGCGCCATAATCGGCCATGCCATTATAGCCATTGGGCGAGACCACCACGAAGCCATGCTTTTCCGCCTCCCGCTGAAGCCCACCCCCGGCATCGTCAAAGGGGCCATCAGCAGTGCTGCCATAGCCATGCAGAATGAGCACCATCGGCCAGTGCCGGTCCGCCCGCCAGTTTGATGGCAGGAAGACCCGGTACGCGATCTCCTCACCCTTGGCCTGCGGCATGGCATAAGTGAGCTTGAGATCGCCGGTCTGTACCGTGCTCGCATTCGCCGCGGCGGCATTGTTCTGCGCATCCGGCGCGGCCCCGTTGCACCCGGGCAGCAGCAAGCCCAGAGCCCCGAGCGCGAAAAGCGCCTTGCCCCCGGAAAACCGCGCAGCTAGCTTGGCGTCAGGCCTTTGAAATGGGGGCATCGTCGCTCTCCTCAATCCTCATCTTGCAATCCATTGCGAATCATCTTTATTCATGATCGTATAACAAAGCGAGATCGGCACCAGCGTTCTTCTGGATAAATTGACCGACCGCTAACCGGACAGGAGACGCGCCATGCCCAATCGCTCTATTTCGCTCTGGGCTTTCACGGCGGCGCTGGCCGGCCTGCTGTTCGGTTTCGACACCGCAGTGATTTCAGGCGCGGAAATGGCCATTCAGCGGACCTGGTCGATGGGCAGCGCGATGCACGGGCTCGCCATATCCTCTGCCCTGTGGGGCACGGTGGTCGGCGCCTTGTTCGGCGCGATCCCCAGCGATCGCTATGGCCGCAAACCGACGCTGATCTGGATTGGCATCCTCTATCTGGTCTCCGCCATCGGATCGGCGCTGGCGTGGGACCCGTGGTCGTTCATGGCCTTCCGCATCATCGGCGGCCTCGCCATCGGCGCGTCGTCGATCGCCGCGCCCGCCTATATCTCGGAGATCGCCCCGTCGGCCTGGCGCGGCAGGCTCGGTATCCTGTTCCAGACCATGATCGTGCTGGGCATTCTCATCGCCTATGTCTCCAATGCCTTCATCAGCGGCATGGGTGCGGCCGATTGGCGGATCATGCTCGCCATCCCTGCCATCCCCGCTGCGCTCTTTCTCCTCGCCACCGTCGTGCTGCCGGAGAGTCCGCGCTGGCTGTTGCTCCACAAGGGCAATGAAGCCGAGGCGCGGCGCGTTCTGGCCATGGCCGGCGGAGATATCGAGGCGATCCGCGCCACGGCCGACCCCGCTGGCGAAAGCCGGATGACGCTGCGCCGCTTCTTCGATGGGCATCTGCGCCGCCCGATCATGCTCGCCTTCCTGGTCGCCTTCTTCAACCAGCTCTCCGGCATCAACGCGATCATCTATTATGCTCCCCGCATCTTCGGCCTTACCGGCGCGGAGGCGAGCGCCACCCTGTACGCGACAGTGGGCGTCGGCGTGGTCAATCTGGTCTTCACGCTGGTCGGCATGGCGCTGATCGACAGTGCCGGGCGCCGGAAGCTGATGCTGATCGGCTCGGTCGGCTACATCGTCTCGCTGGCCATGGTCGCTTACGGCTTTGCGAGCGCGCATTACACGCTGGTGCCGGTCTTCATCTTCCTGTTCATCGCCGCCCATGCCATCGGCCAGGGCGCGATCATCTGGGTCTACATCTCGGAAATCTTCCCGAACAATGCCCGCGCGACGGGTCAGGCGCTCGGCACCGGTACGCATTGGGTGCTCGCCGCCGCCCTCACCCTCATCATGCCCGCCGTGCTCGCCAGCGTCGCGCCGGTATGGATCTTCGGCTTCTTCGCCTTCATGATGGTGCTGCAGTTGCTCTTCACCCTGTTCATGATGGTCGAGACGCGCGGCCGCTCGCTGGAGGAGCTATCGGCGGATCTGGCGAGCGAGCCCGCCCGGCCCTGACCGCCGGGCTACTTGCCGATCAGGCCGACAAACAGGTAGAAATTATAGGCCTGCAGCGCGATGGCGAACCAGCCGAACGCATAGAAGGCGATCCGCAGCCAGCGCCGGCTCTTGGACCGGACCTCGCGGGGCGATGTGGTCTGCACGGTCATAGCCCGGCCTCCTTCGGTGTCGCTTTCCAGGCAAGCATGGGACGATAATAATCGAGGTAGCACCAGATCAGCCACAAATGGATCAGCAGCACGCACAGGCCGCCGATGATCATGTCGCCGATGGCGGCGAGCACCTGCGCATTGGTCACCGTGCCCTTTATCCAGCCCCAGATATCATCGAGGATCAGGGCATCGAGCATGAAGGTGCCGAAAATCACCGGGAAGGCGACCACCAGCATCAGCGGGACGCCCCGGTTGAAAACCAGCGACAGGCCCAGCAAGATTTCGACCACCTTGGCCATCTGGAACATCCAGCCGGTGCGGATCATCTCGGTGATGACCACATGTTTCATTGGGGCATCAAGCGGCATGTAGATGCTCGGCAGCGGCATGAAGCCGAAGAACCAGTTGAGACCGCTCAGCAGGCTGAAGATGCCGAGCAGCATCCGGGCAGAAACCACCATTGGCTTGAACATACCATCTTCTCCCGCTCCGCGACCCCACCCGAATTGCGCCGATTCGAGTTGACAGCGCCCTTGTAACGCGCATGAATTGCTAGGCAATCATGTATTAGGATTTCTCATGACGCCGCAGACTCTGGGCCGGATGACGATCAGTCGTGTCATGGAAATGGAGTCGGCCATGCCGCTGGCGATGATCTTTCCGCAGGTGACGGCGGATGATCTCGCCGGCCTTGCGCGATGGTATCGCGATGACAGCCTGACCGGGGACCCGGCGACCTCCCTCGTCACGCTCAGCATGCACAGCTTCGTCGTCCAGCTCGATGGCCAGAACATCCTGATCGATAGCTGCAACGGCAATTGCAAGGCCCGCAGTGTGCCCGACATCCACATGCTCGACACGCCCTATCTCGAGAATCTGGCGAAGCTCGGCCTGCGCCCGCAGGATATTCACATGGTGCTCTGCACGCATCTCCACATGGATCATGTCGGCTGGAACACCCGGCTGGAAAATGGCCGTTGGGTGCCGACCTTCCCCAATGCCCGCTACATCTTCGGCAAGCGCGATTATGATCATTGGTCCACCCAGCAGGACGTCCCGCCGCATCGCGAAGCCTATGAGGATTCGGTGCTGCCAGTGGTGGAAGCAGGACTTGCCGACATCGTCGATACCGACAATCCGCGCGCGGCGTTCAAGGAGATTGGCGATGGCGTGTGGCTGGAGCCCGCCTATGGCCACTCGCCGGGCAGTTGCCTCGTCCACGCGCAGGGCGGCGGCGCGGCGGCGACATTCTGGGGCGATGTGATCCACCACCCTGTCCAGCTCCTGCGGCCCGACCTGCAGCTGATGTTCGATGACGATGGCGACGCCGCTGCGCAGGTGCGCCAGTCGCTGCTCGCACGGCTGGCGGATACCGATACATTATGCTGCCCCGCGCATTTCAGGGGCAACTCCGTCGGTCATGTTCGCAGTGATGGCGACGCCTATCGCTACGATTTCGTCGGCTGATCGGCCTGTCGCCGGCTAGGCCGTAGGCGGCTTCATCGCGGCAATCCGGAACCGCCGGACCGAGACCAGTTCCAGCACGCCCGCCGCGACATAGGGGTCGGCCTGCGCCGCCGCCTGCGCGGCGTCGAGATCGGCCGCCTCAATGATGACGACGCTGCCGATGGGGCGGTCATCCTCGTCCAGCAAGGGGCCGGTCAGCGGCATGGCTGGCCCGAACCCCTTGCGATAGGCGATATGCTCGGGCCGCTTGGCCTCGCGAAGCTCGGCAGCGCCAAGCTCGCGATACTCGACCAGAAAATGCGCCATCAAGCTGCTGCGCCCACCGGCTGGAGATCATCGCCGAGCGGCTGGATATCCTGCCACTTCTGCGTCGGCTCGAAGTTGAACGTCTCGGCCGTGATCTGGCCCCAGTCGAACTGGCCCTGATCAGCCTCGGGCATCTCGCCGGTCTCTGCCAGCCGCCGCGCCGCCTTCAGCATCATGCGCCGGAATGCCACGACAGCCATGTCCGAGCGCCCGAGATGCTCTTTCGAGCGGTCGGCGATCTTGCCCATCGTCTCGCTCACGGCATGATCCTGCAGGGCGACGCCGATGATGCCGGACATGTTCTGCGTCCGCATCATCTCACGGTCCTGATTGTACCAGACCGACATGCCGTTGGTCTTGAAGAACTGTTCGTCATGCGGCGTGTTCGCCTCGCCCAAGCGGTGCTCGCGGTCGATGGTCTGGCCGGGATCGTAGAAGAACTGGATGTGCCAGGTCGTGTAGTCGTCACGCGGCACGAACGCATTGACCAGCCGGCGATTGCGGCGGAATTCCGGCGCCTTGGGACCATCGGGCGGAATGAAGGTGTAGAAGGGCAGCGGCACCTGCGTCATGCGGCCCTGCTTCTGCTCGCCATCGTTGCGGACGGCGCAATAGCGCATGCCGTAGCGGGTATACTCGATCTCGAGCTTGGGCCGCAGATCCTTCTCGTGCGGCCATTTCGCCGGCTGATCCCAGGCGCTGTCACGGTGCAGGATGCCCGCGTGCGAGCTGTCGACCGCGCCTTCCAGCGCTTGCGCGTAGTTGCACTCGTAGATGACCTTGAAGGCCTCGCAGCTGCCCGGCGGCATATCGAACCAGGGGAAGTGCGGGAACACCGGCTCCTTCTCCTTCGGCCCCATATAGGTCCACACCATTCCGCCCGCGACGCGCGTGGGATAGGCCTTGACCCGCATTGCCTTGGCCAGCTTGGAATTTTCCGGCTCGGCCGGCGTGTCCACGCACTGACCGGTCACATCGAACTTCCAGCCATGAAACAGGCAGCGCAGGCCGCACTCGCCGTTCACGCCCAGCGCCAGCGAGCTGCCGCGATGCGGACAATGCTCGTCCAGCAAGCCGATCCGCCCCTCGCTGTCCATGAAGGCGACCAGCTCTTCGCCGAGCAGCTTGATGCGCACCGGCTTGCCGTCTGCCTGCAACTCCTGAGTCAGCAGGGCCGGCATCCAGAAGCGGCGCATCAACTCGCCCATCGGCGTGCCGGGACCGATCCTGCAAAGCAGCTCGTTATCTTCGTGAGAGAGCATTTGACGCACCTGACATTGTTAGACAATAAGATATAAATATCGTGGCTCGCCCGAAAAGTCACTACCCAAAAGTTGCCGGCATGCGCGCCGGCCCGATAAGGCGGAGCAGCCGCCGCACTGAACTGGAGATACTGCGTGGACCTGGACGATATTCTGCCGGTGGAGAACTTCTCGGACCTGACGATCCAGACGCTGGCCGACCGGCTACAGCGCAGCAGCGGCGCCGAACAATGCATCTACCGCGAGAGCGAGCTGGACGAACTCTGGCGGCTGATCGACATTGCCCTCAAGGCCGGCGGCGACACGCATTATGATTCCGAGCAGCTTCATCATCTGCGCGATCTGGTCCACCGCGCCCATGATCTGGTCGGCATGGAAGACCGCCCCCGGGAGGCGGCGGAAGTGCTGCGCGAGGCGTTGCTGCGGTAGAACGCCGCACCGTCAGGCCGGGAACGGCCGGCTGGCCTTGCGGGTTCTTTGGCCATGAACAGCGCTAAACTCATTCTGCTGATTCCCGCCTTCTCGCTCGCTGCCTGCGGCGGGGCGCCGAGGGGAGAAAATCAGACCCTCGATCCGTCCAACGCGGCCAGTCCGGCAGCGATCAACGCGGAAGGTCCAACCGAGCCTCCGGCCGCCGACGAAGCAGGTGCGGCCAGCAACCGCGCCGCCGCGCCCGACTTCACCCCGCCGGTGCTGACACCGGAAGCGGAACGTACCGTGAAAGGCGCGCGCAACGTGCTGATCTCCTTCGCGCGCGCAGTCGAGCAACGCGCGTTTGATCAGGCCTGGGCGTTGCTCGCGCCGGCAGACAAGGAAAAGTGGAGTAAGAGCGCGTTCGCGGCACTCTTTGCCGACCTCTCCAATATCATGGTCGCAATGCCGGACGGCACGATGGAGGGGGCGGCGGGCTCCAGCTACTACACGGCCCCCGTCACGATCACCGGCAAGGATCGCGATGGGCGACCAGTGCGCATGGAAGGCGAAGCCGTGCTGCGGCGGGTCAATGATGTGGATGGCGCGACGCCCGCGCAATTGCGCTGGCATTTCCAGAGCCTGACGCTCGACTGGACGCACTGAGGCTAGGCGGGCGGCGTCTGCCACCCTCGCCCGGGATTACTTCCAGTAAACGAACCCCATCGCATTGCCCGTCCCGGCCTCGCTGCGATAGCAAGGCACATAATCGAGCACATGGCCCTCCAGCCCAAGCTGCGCCATCGCGCCAGCCACCGGTACCCAGTTCTTCATCTCGGACGTGCCATCGCGGAACGTCTCTTCGCCCATGTTGAAGACCGGATCGAAATCCTTGCTTTCCAGTGCGTTGAGAAACGGCTTGTCCACCGTTTCGTCAATGACGAAATGGGTCAGACCGCCACTGGCGATCAGCGCGACGCGCTTGTCGCTGTCCCAACCGCGGATCGCTTCCAGCAGGGACTGGCCGAACTTGTAGCAGCGCTGGACGCTCGGCTGGTTGGGTGGGAAGAAGGTGTTCACCGTCACCATCACGCTCGGGCAGGGCCGGTCGCGCATGATGCGGCGATAGACGAACCCCCAGGCGTGGGGCGCCTCCGGGCGCGGCATGGCAGACATTGCCGCGACGTCGAACTCGTCCGCCATTGCCTGCTCGATGATCTTGAGCGCCAGGTCCGGGCAGCCGGGATAATCCGCGCCGCCAGCGGGAATATAGCCCTTGAGCGATGGCGCAATGCCCGGCGGCAGTTCACTCAGCCGCTCCGGTGTGAACTCGTAATTGGTGATTGTGTCGCCATAATGCACCGCGAAGGCAGGGTTGAGCGTCTTGCGAAAGATCTCGTCCTGATCGTTGCCGACGATCACGGCCACATCCACCCGCGCCTCCTCGAACAGGTCGGCCAGCGCCTCGATATTCTGCTGGCAGCGCGCCTGCCGCTCGTCCCACACGGATTTGACGGTCTGCTCGCCGAGCCGCTCCCCGGCCCGTGCTTCCACTAGCTCATCGAAGGTCCAGGTGCCGCCCTTCCACGCATGCTTGTTGGCCTTGTCGGCAGGCACGCGCAGGCCCCAGCTCTCGGTTTCGGTGACCAGCATCGGGCCATGGCTCGTGCCGATACCAAGAACGATCTCTGCCATGCTCTGCTCTCCTGCCGATGCTCTTTTGTGGTCGTTGCACGGACGGGCAACGTGGGGTGTTGATGTCCGCCTCATTATCGGATACCTGTTTGTATAACAATCCTGCATCGTGGGTCAATCGCGGGCAGAAGGAGCTGCGGCGCTCAATGAGCCGACGGAAGCCCCGAAGATGAACGCAATGGAGGAAGGATGACGAACATGGCGAGCCAGGCAAACGCGGACGTTGCGACGTTGGATATTGCGGGCCGTTACCCGGTCGTCGAATCCAGTGCGGATGCGATTGCGCGCATTCGGGCGCTGCTCCCGCAAATCGCGGCGGCGGATGCCGAGTCGGAGAGCGCTCGGCGCCTCTCCCCGCATGTGGTCGATGCCATTCGCCAGACGGGCCTGTTCGGAATCGTCATGCCGCGCAACCTTGGCGGATCGGAGCTGGGCTTTGCCGATCTCGTGCGCGTCACGGCGGAGATCGGCACTATGTCAGGCTCGGCGGCGTGGATTTTCGGCGTACTGGCCGGGCATAGCTGGCTCATCAACCTGTTCCCCGAGCAGGCGCAGCGCGAGGTGATGGACGATCCCACCACGCTCATCGGCACCGTCTTCCGTCTCGGTGGCGAGGTCGTGGAGGAAAATGGCGGCTACCGGCTGACCGGTGGCGCCGGGCGCTTCTGCTCCGGCATCGATTATGCGAGCTGGGTGATCATCGGCAACGCCGTCAAGAAGGCCGATGGCCGCATGGAGCCGCGCTTCTTCGTCCTGCCCAAGTCCGAGATCGAAATCGTCGACGACTGGTTCACCATGGGCATGCGCGCGACCGGCAGCCGCTCGATCAAGATCGACAGCGCCTTCATCCCCGCCCATCGCAGTTGCAGCCTGGCCGACATGCTGGCTGGTTCCACCCCAGGTGCGCGCGTGCATGAGGGTGCAGTCTACCGCATGCCTTTCTCCAACATTGCGCCCTTCTCCATCGTCGGCGCGCCGCTCGGCATGGCGCGGGGCATGGTGCAGCGCTTTGCGGCGGATATCGGCAAACGCTTGGACGGCGCCGAGCCGCTGGAAGTCGCCGAGCAATCCGCCACCTTCGCGCGTATCGCGGAGATTGGCGCCGAGGTCGACGCTGCCCTCGCGCTGATCTTGGAGGACGCCCGCATGGTGGATGAGGCCCGCGATCCCGCGGAAATCACGCCGCTTCTGGGCGCGCAAATCTCGCGCAACTGGGCGTGGGGCGTGCAGCGCGCGCGCCATGCCGCGAACCGGATCTTCGAGGCATCGGGCGGCAGCGCCATCTATGATGGCAGCGCCATGCAGCGCCTGTTCCGCGACATGAACTCCGGCGCGCAGCACTTCGCCTTCACCTGGGATCGGGCGATGACCGGCTATGGCCGCGCCGCCGCCGGACTCAAGGCCGGGGCTTTCGCCATTCCCAAGGGGAAGTGAGTCACGAGGGGCTGACCGATATCAGGGGAGGACGCGGCATGAGGGGCGTGATCGAAAAATACGGTGTCGTCTTCTGCCGCTATTATCTCGGCGGCTTCAACCTCGTCTCCGGCCTCAACTACTTCATCCTCTTCTGGCCCCAGCCCAAAATGGGCGCGGCGGCCGGCAATGAGTTCGTGCTCGCCGCCACCGATCTCAACCTGTTCACCTATGCCAAGATCATCGAGCTGACCGCCGGCGCCTGCCTGCTGCTCAATCGCTTCGTGCCGCTTGCGCTGACGCTTCTGATGCCGGTGACGCTGATGATCTTCCTCACCAATGTGCCGTGGGTGCCCCTGCCCCACATCCAGCTCTCGGTGACGCGCAATCTGGTCATGCACCTCATCTTGCTCGCGGCTTATGCCAATTACTTCCTGCCTCTGCTCAAGGCGAAGACCGCGCCGCAGCCGATCTGGAAGCGGCCGTCCCGGCTGATGCGGGCACTTTAGGCAGGGATCGACAGGCGAATGGCGAACTTCAGCTTCAAACTCGACGGCCAAGTCGACATGATGAGTCTCAATCCGCTCGAAATGACGAATTTTGAGATGGTCGGCGCGCTCTTCGGCATTATGGGCATATTGATCACCCTGTACCTCAGCCGAAAGGCCGCCGCACGGCAACGCCCCCATGAGTTCATTCCGCAAGAAACAGACGAAGACGCCGTCGGCTAGCCGGCCACTGCGCGAGCGGACAGACCTGGCTTGAAGCGGTTTCTGTCCCTGAAGAGTCGCGGCGCGATCCTCATTGCGTCGACCGCCATGTTCATGGTCCAACTCGATGCGTCCGTGCTGGCAGTCGCGATCCCGGAGATTTCCACCGACTTTGGCCTGCCTGCCATCGAACTCAGCCTCGCCATCACCATCTACCTCACCATGCAGATTGCGCTGCTGCCGATCAGCGGATGGGCGGCCGAGCGCTTTGGCCCGAAGACCGTGTTCATGATCGCGACGGCGGGCTTTGCCTTCTTCTCCATCTGCTGTGCCGCCGCCCCCTCCTTCTGGCCGTTCATTGCCGCGCGCGCCCTGCAGGGGGCGACGGCCTCCCTGATGACCCCCGTCGCCCGGCTGCTGCTGTTACGGCAGACCAGCAAGGAGGAGTTGGTGGATGCCATGGCGATCGTGGCGATGCCCATGCTCATCGCGCCGACGCTCGGCCCATCGATTGGCGGGTTCATCGTGCAATATGCGCGCTGGGAGTTCATCTTTCTGCTGAACATCCCCGTCACCATTGCTCTGCTGCTCGCAGCATGGCGCACCATTCCGGCCAGCCCGCCCGACGCCTCCAGACGACTGGACATGGTCGGCGCCGCGCTGCTCGGCGGATCGCTCGTCTGCCTGCTCACCGGGTTCGACCGGCTGGCCAGCGGCGTCGGTCGCCCATTGCCCTGGATGTTGCTCGCGGTCGGCACGGTCCTGTGCCTTGCCGGACTGAAGCATATTCGCACCCATCCGGACCCGGTGCTGAAGCTCGATGCCCTCAAGGATCCGAGCTTCCGGACGACGGTGATCGGCGCGGGCGCCATCGTCCGCATCCCGGCGCGCGCGATGCTCTTCGGCCTGCCGCTCATGTTCCAGATGGCCTATGGCTTCACGCCCATTCTGGCCGGCGTCATGCTCATGGCGCTCAATGGCGGCGATCTGCTTGCCAAGCTGTTCATTCGCCCCCTGTTCGACCGCTTCGGCTTCTCGGGACCGGTGATGCTTTCGAGCTTCGCAGGGCTGGCCGCGATCGCCGTGGTCGCCCTGGCCGATCAAGGCCCCTGGCTCGCTGCCCTGATCTTCGTGGCGCTGCTCGTCGCCGGGCTGGCCCGCTCGGTGCTGTTCACCGGCATGACCTCGCTGACCTATGTCAGTCTGGACAAGGACACGATGACGCAGGGCAATGTGCTCGCCAGCATTTCCATGCAATTGTTCGCGGCGCTGGCGGTCTCGCTCACGGCGCTGCTGCTCGGCCTCCTGACGCAATTTGCCGGCCATCCAGAGCCGGGGCTGATGGAGTATCGGGGCGCCATGCTGGCCGTGGCGCTGATCGGGCTCGTCGCGACCCTGCTCATGCGCCGGCGCATCCCGCGCCATTTGAGCCAACTCGCCGTGCGGGATGAGGACTAAGCCGACGGCTAGAATCGCCTAACATTTTACGCTAACGATATCGGCCAACCCCCGGCGATGACAGCCTGTGAGGATATGCCGTGCTCCTGATTGACGCCCATTGCCACGTCTCGCCCCTGTGGTTCGAGCCGGTCGAAACCCTGCTCTTCCAGATGGACCGCCACAATGTCGCGCAGGCGGTGCTGACGCAGATCCTGGGACAATTCGACAATCGCTATCAGCGCGATTGCGTTGCGCGCTATCCGGATCGCTTCGTCAGCGTCGGCGCCATCGATCCGGCTGCGCCTGACGCGGCGAACCAGCTCGGTGCGCTAGCTGATGACGGCATGGCTGGCCTGCGCTTACGTCCTGATGCCCGCAGCCCGGGTGACGACCCGCTGGCCATCTGGCGCGCAGCGGAGCGGCACGGCCTCGTCATTAGTTGCGGCGGGCCGAGCGCGCAGTTTGTATCGCCCGCGTTCGCCGATCTCGTCAGCAGCGTCCCGACCTTGCCCATCGTGCTGGAGCATCTGGCGGGATGGGTCAGACCCGACTGCGACCGAAAGCCCGAGACCTGGACGGCACTGCTCGCGCTCGCGCGCTTCCCTAATATCACGGTCAAGATCCCCGCGCTGGGGCAGTTGATTGCCCGACCCGTCGGTCAGCCTCTGCCTGCATCCGGGCCTGTGCTCGACCCGGCGGGCGGCGCACCGCTGATCGAGCTGCTCGATGCCTTCGGGCCAGACCGGCTGATGTGGGGCAGCGACTTCCCCGTCGTCTCCTCGCGCGAGGGCTATGCCAATGCGCTCGGCTGGACGCGCGATGTGTTCGAGCAGCACCGCCCCGCCAGCGTCGCGGCAATCTTCGGTGGCAATGCCGGCAGAATATTCTTCCGGCGCAAGGCTTGAAGACTGGAATATATTGTTATACAAAACGATATATTCTATTGCTGGAGCACATCCCATGGCAGAGGCTGCCAAATCCACGATCATCTGCATTTCCGCGAACGGAAAGACGAGCTCCGCCAGCCAAAGCGCCGCAAACCGGATGCTGATCGCCACCGCGGACGGCGTGGTGGATTTTCGCCGGGACAATCTTGATGCGCCTTGGACCCGGCAGCCCGATATGCTGCTCCCCGGCCATCATGTCAGCGCGCTCGTCTATGACGAGGTGACGGACATGCTGTTCGCCGGCCTGCATTATGAGGGCGGCCTGATGGTCAGTTCTGACCATGGCAAGAGCTGGGAAGCGCGCAACAACGGCCTGCAATCCGGCCATGTCTACAGCCTGCTCGTGCAGCACGACGGCGACCGGACGATCCTCAATGTCGGGACCGAACCCGTGATGTTCTACCGCAGCTTCGATCTGGGGCAGAGCTGGACCGCTTATCCCGGCTGCACGCAGGTCGAGGGCACCGAGCACTGGTTCTTCCCTCGCTCCCAGCCCCATGTTAAGCATATCGCAGCCCATCCGTCCGAGCCGGACACGATCTACATCTGCGTGGAGCAGGGCGACCTGCTGCGCACCGAAGATGGCGGGGAAAGCTGGACGTCGCTCAACTCCATGGAGCGCCCGGACGACAAGTTCCGCCGCGACCAGCACCGGGTGACCTTCTATCGCGACAACGCCGCCGAGATTTTCCTCACCACCGGCATCGGCCTGTATCACACGGCGGACCGGGGCGAGACCTGGGAGCGCCTCACCGACACCAGCCACCCCTGCGCCTATCCGGACCCGCTGTTCGTGCATCCGCGCAAGGAACTGATGTTCATGGTCGGCGCCGGCATGAACCCCAATCCCAATTGGGGCGCGGAAGGCACGGCCTATCCCAAGTTCATGATCAGCACGGACCATGGCAAGACCTGGCGGACCAGCATGATCGGCATGGCCGATCCGATCGCAGGCAATCTGGAAGTCGCGGCGATGCACGATTCTGCCGAGGGCGGCGTGGAGCTCTTCGCCGGCTCCGCCTGCGGGGAACTCTACGCAAGCCGGGACGAGGCGCAGAGCTGGCAGCGCATTGCCGACGGGCTTCCGGCGATGTCCAAGGGGCCGCACTTCCGCCACTTCCTGCCGCCTGACGAACGCGCGGCTTATGAAGAAAAGCTGCGCGCGCTCAACGCGTTCGCCTGAGCAAGAACGGTCGATCGTCAGCGGGCGACAGACCCGCTGGCGGCTTTCAAGGGGGGAATGGTCTTGGACAGGCTTCAATCGTCGGCTTTGCGCATTGTCGAACGCGCTCGGATGCCGCGGCCTGATCAGGATGCGGCGGCGCACGGCGCCGGTCCCTCGTCTCACTGACGGGTGCAATTTCGCTCATGATCGACTGCCACGCCCATCTTGTTTCCGATGACAAGACCACCTACCCGCCGGCACCGCCGGGCGGCCTGCTGCCGCCAATGGCGTTCGACAACCTCATGACGGCCGAGACGCTGCTGGAGGAGATGGACAAGTCCGGCGTCGAGCGGGCCGTGCTCGTGCAGCGTGGGTCCATCTACGGGTTCGACAGTCGCTATGTCTGCGACAGCGCCGCGCGCTATCCGCAACGCTTCGCCGCCGTCTGCTCCATCGACGCTACGCAGGCCGATTGTGGGGAGGCCGTGCGATATTGGGTTGGCGAGCATGGCGCCGTCGGCATTCGGCTGATGGAACTCATCAAGGGTTCGGACATCGCGTGGCTCGACTCCCCGGTGGCGCGCGATGCCTGGCAAGCCGCCGCCACGCTCGACGTGCCGGTCTGCGTCCATTTCTTCCCGTGGAACCGCGACATCGGGCTGGCGCATCTGGAGCGGATATTGCGCGAGGTGCCCGGCCTGACAGTCGTCATCGACCATCTCAGCTCCATTCAGAGCGATGCCGGCGGCCCGGACCATGGCATCGATGATCGGCTGCGGTCGATCGCGCAGTTCGGCAATGTCGTCGTCAAGTTCACGACCATTCCGCTGGGGCGGCTGGACAAGGCGGGGATCGACCCTTGCCCCGTCATCGAGCGCGTGTGCGATCTGTTCGGCGCGGAGCGGATGATCTGGGGATCGGACATCACCCAATCGCCCGGCAGCTATGACTATATGGCCGCGCTCGGTCGCGCAGCCGTGCGCAATCTTACGGCCGCGCAGCAGGAGATGATCCTGGGCGGAACGGCGATGCGCGTTTACGGCAAGAGCTGGGGCAAGGCCTGAGCGCAACGGGCCTTCGCGACGAGAATTGGAGGGGAATGATGGAATCCGTGTCTCGTGCTGCCGTGAAGATCGATATCGAACGATCTGAAATCAGAGAATTTCTGTTCCCTCCCCTTGGCGACAATGACGGGCTGCTGAAAGTCGAGGCCTCGGGCGTGGGTGGCAGTGACCCCGAAATGTACCGGCGTGAGAACACGGCGCCGTGCATCATGGGGCATGAGAATGTCGGCACCGTCGCCCGCATCGGCGACGCTGCGGCGCAGCGCTGGGGCCTGCGCGCCGGCGATCGCATCGCCCTGCACGAATATCTCCCCTGCTGGCATTGCCACTGGTGTCGCCAGGGCGATTTCCGCCTGTGCATGGAGGCCGACTTCTTCAACGTGAAGGATCGGTTCAACACCCTGCGCTACGGCACCTGCAATGCGGACATTCCGCCGCATCTATGGGGTGGTTTCTCGGAATATATGTACCTCGCGCCCAATGCCGTCATCCACAAAATCCCGGCAGACATGGATGCCCGGCTGGCGACGCTCGCGGTGCCGCTGGGCAATGGCGTGCAATGGGCAGTGCTGGATGGCGGTGCGGGACTGGGCAAGACCGTGCTGGTCTTCGGCCCCGGCCAGCAGGGCCTCAGTTGCGCGCTCGCCGCCAAGCAGGCGGGCGCGCTCACCGTCATCATCGCCGGCATGACGCGCGACCGCACCCGGCTGGACCTTTCGCTCAGCCTCGGCGCCGACATCGCCGTGGACGTGCAGCAGGAGGATCTTGCAGCGGTGGTCATGCGGGCGACCGGCGGCATGGGCGTGGATGTGGTGGTGGATACCACCGGCGATCCCGATGGCAAGATCGCCGAGCAAGCGGTGGCGCTGTCGGCCAAGGGCGCCTGGCTCAGCCTCAATGGCCTTAGCGCTTCGGTGCCGCTGGGCGAGATCAAGAAGCGCTACCTCACCGTGCGCGCACCGCGAGGCCACAGCTATCGCGCGGTGCAGATGGCGCTCGACATTCTCGCCAGCGGCAAGTGGCCAGCCGAAAAGCTGTGCAGCCACGATTTCCCGCTGGAGCAGGTGCATGAGGCGATCCTCGCCACGGCCGGGCGCGGGATCGAGGGCGCCATTCACGTCACCGTCTCCCCGCACAAGAGTTGATCGCAGCCCCCTCCCCGCCTCCCGCTCTGCCTATTGCCTCGCCCGCCAAAATCCTCTTCCATGGCGCACTGCCACCAGCCGCAAGGAGCATCTATTTGGCCACGCAGATCGACATGGGGGACTCCCTGCCCAATGTGGTGGCGGATGAACTGCGGGCGCTGATCGTGCGGGGCACGTTGCTGCCGGGCGAACATCTCGGGCAGACCCAGCTTGCCGACCGGTTCGGGCGCAGCAAGGTGCCCATCCGCGAGGCGCTCAAGCTGCTGGCGGCAGAAGGCTTCCTGCGCCACGACCATAACAGGGGCTATTTCGTGGCGCCGCTGGAGCTGGAGGAAGCCCGCCAGCTCTACAAGCTGCGCCGCTGGCTGGAAGCCGAGCTGCTCGCCACAGCGGTCTGGCCGACGGACGCACAGATCGCCGAATTCCGCCGCCAGTTCGATGCGCTGGATGCCATGGATCAGGTGAGCGATTTCACCAATTGGGCGCTGGCGCTGGAAAATCTGCGCCTCGCCCTGTTCGCTTTATCGCCCGAGCGCATCCTGCTGCGCGAAGCCACCCGCCTCTGGCGGCTGACCGACCGCTATCGCTCGCTCATGCCCCGCACGATGGGCGAGAGCCCAGAGCGCAAGCTGATCGACGCCTTGGCCGCACGGGACCGCGACGCGCTGCTCGCCGATTATATGCAGGCCCGCGCCAAGATCGAGGGTGCGCTGGAGCAGGTCTTCCAGCACGGCCGCTAGGGCCAATCGACACTCAGCCCTGCACGCGTGTCTGAAGGCTGTGATATTTGAACTGCGCGCGGGCCTCATCGAGGCGCATGCCGGTGCGGCAGGCGGCGCGGATGCTCTCCTCGGCAGCGTGGATTTCCTCGGCGGCGGCGAGGACGGCCTCCTCATGCGCCTGCGGGATGACGATGACGCCATCCGGATCGCCACGCAGGATGTCGCCCGGCGCCACGCGCGCGCCGCCGATGTTGACCGGGCAGTTGGTGACCTCGACCTGCACCCGATCCTTGCCGGTGCGCATCCAGTGGCCCTTGCTGAACACGGGGTAACCCAGCGCGCGGCAGAGTGAGACATCGCGGCTGATGCCGTCGATCACCGTGCCGGCAAGGCCGCGGCGATGCGCGATCTCGGTGAGGATATCGCCCCAGATGGTCGCATCCTCGCGGCCGCCATTGTCGATCACCACGACATGGCCGGGGGGCACGTCATCGATATAATCGCCGACGGTGCCGGGGGGCGTCGAGGCGGGGCCGCAGAGCATGGTGTAGGCGCGGCCGGCCATGCGGAAATCGGGGTCGCGGCCGGCGATCTTATAGCACTGGCCGACGATGCCGAGCCGATCGAGGGCGTCGCTCAAGGTGGCGGTATCGAGCGCGGCGGCGCGGGTGACGTTGCTGTCGTCGGTCATTGATGGTCGCCCTTGAGCATATATTCGTAGTTCGCGCCGAGCACAAAGCTGGCGCTCTCGCCGGTGGCGAGGCGGCGGGTCATCTCGCCCTCGCGGCGGACGATGTCCTCCGCGGCATCGAGCACGCGGGCGATGTCATCCGGCGCGATGAACACGGCGGCGCTGGAATCGCAGATGACGTAGAAACCGGGCTCGACGGTGAAGTCGCCCACGGTGACCGGCACGTCGGTCGCGTCCTCATAGACGCGGTTGCGCGCGGTGCGGGCCGTGTAGCCTCGGCAGAAGACCGGGAAGCCGATCTCGCGAGCTTCATCGACATCGCGGGCCAGGCCTTCGCAGATCACCCCAGCCACGCCCTTATGCTGGGCGCCGCGCGACAGGATGCCGCCCCAGCAGCCGGCATCGATGCCGGTGCGCTGCTCGACCACGATCACATCGTCCGGGCCGCTGGCATCGATGGCCGCAGCGCCCAGATGCACCGGCGGGCGATCGGCGGGCGCGTTGCCGGCCTTGAGCTTCACGGTGTGCACGCGCCCGGCAATGCGGCGGCCCGGCGAGGCCGAGCGCAGGCCCGTCACGCAGCCGGCAAGACCCAGCTTATCCAGCGTGTCCGACACCGCGCAGGCATCCAGCTGGCGCAGCCGCGCGACATGGAGATCGCCCGCGCTCATGCTGGCGGCAAGTCCAGCTTGAAAAGGCGCGCGGCGTTGCCGAACATGATCTGGTCCTTCTCCGCCTGGCTCAGCCAGTCGAAGCCGGTGATGAACGGGGCAATGTCGTCCAGCGTCTTGCCGGTCGCGGGGTCGACCGCAGAGCCGACGCCGGGGCATTCCGCGCCGAACAGGCAATTGTCGGCGCCGACGGTCTTGATCAGCAGCCGCAGCGCTTCCTCCGAGTAAAGCACGGTATCATAATAGATGTGCCGCATCTTATCGAGGAACTCCTCGCCCTTGCGCAGTCCGGACGCCCGGAAGCGGCCGATATGATAGGGGATCGCGCCGCCGCCATGGCTGCAGACGATCTTGAGGCTGGGGAAGTCCTTGAACACATCGCTTTCCAGCAGGCCATAGACGGCCATCGTCTCTTCCAGCAGGAAGTTGAGCGTGTACGGCGCGCGGCGGCTGCGCGACCCGGCGGAGTGGATGTGTGCCGGCACGTCCAGCTCACACAGCTTCTCGTACAGCGGATACCAATAGCGGTCGCCCATCGCCGGCGGCTCGGTGCCGCTGTTCTCATAGGGATCGGGGTTGAGCAGGCAGCCCTTGAAGCCCAGCGTTTTCACACAGCGCTCAAGCTCGGGCAGAACGTTCTCGATCGGCTCGCCGGCGGCTTGCGGCAGACCGCAGATGGGCGCGAAGCGGTCCGGCAGAAGCTGGCACTGCCGCGCGATGATGTTGTTGGTGGCTTCGGTAAACCAGTGGACCAGAAAGCCCGGCTTTTCCGAATGCATCATCTGGAACGGGCGGGGGCTGAGCAGCTGGTAATTGGTGCCGACCCGGTCGAGCATATCGAGATGACCGCAGGGCGCCATCTCCTTCTTGTTGGTGTAGGCGAGAATTTCCTCATCCGTGAGGTCGGGGAACTTCTTGCCGTGCTCGCCGCGATGCGAGAGCAGCATCGACTTGTAGATCCACAGTTCCGCCGGCGCACTCACATGGCCATGACAATCGACAATCATCGCAAAATCCCCACCCGCAGCTGGTTATCAGATCATAGGTATACATTTTTGTATACCTATCCTGAATTTCCGGTCAAGCGGGTGGAGGGTGTTTGTCGGCCAAAAGCCTCGCGCGACCGTGCCGGGATTCCTAGCGCGTGAAAATGTCTACATTTTTGTGAGACACCACGCTAGGGATGCCCGGAACGACCATAATCTCAAGGCCGCTGGCTCTTCGGCCAACCAGGAATGCCCATGATGCAGGAAACAGTGAAATCCGAACGCGGAGTTCCCGCCAAGATCGCCAATGAGCTGCGGCTGCTCATCGCCCGCGGCACGCTGGCACCCGGGATGCGGCTGGGGCAGACCGAACTGGCCGAGCAATTCAATGCCAGCCGCGTGCCGGTGCGCGAGGCGCTCAAGCTGCTCAGTTCCGAAGGCATCATCGAGCACGACCCCAACCGGGGCTTCTTCGTCACGCGGCTTTCCCGCGATGAGGCCGAGCAATTGTTCGCCCTGCGCCATCTGGTCGAGGACGAATTGCTCAAATCCGTCGACTGGCCGGACGCCGAAGAGCTTGCCGAACTCGAACGCCGCGAACAGCGCCTCGAAGAGCTGCTCGACGAAGGCGACCGCACGAGCTGGTGGAACGAGCATCGCGAATTCCACACGATGATTTTCAACCTCTCCCCCAAGAAGACCATCGTGCGCGAGGCCATCCGCCTGTGGGCATTGACCGATCGCTACCGCGCTCTCCTGCCGCTGCCGCGCCGGAACAGCGAAGAGCGCAAGGTGGTGGACAAGCGCGAACTGCTGAACGCCATCCGTCAGCAGGACAGCAAGAAGCTGCTCGCCGCCCGCCGCACCCGCCGCGAATCCTTTGAGCGAATGCTGCTGGAAACGCTGGAAGCACGCGGGCTCTAAAGCCAGCCACCTGCCACGCTCAGCTCTAGCGGGCGATCCTCACGCGTCGCGGGCGCAGCGAAACCCGATATGCGATGTGGAGGTATCCACCGTCTGCGGATAGCGCGCGGCGGGGCGATAGCGCTGGCAATAATTGGGGGCGCACAGATGCGATCCGCCCTTGAGCACGCGGCGGGGAAAGCCGCTATAGGGATCACGGCTGGCATCCTCGCTGGCGCCCCGCGGATTATGCGGCGCGCAACAGGGCTTGGTCGGCGCGTCGTACCGATCGACATACCAGTCGCTCGTCCACTCCCACACATTGCCGATCATGTCCCAGAGGCCATAGCCATTGGCCGCATAGCTGCGCACCGGCGATGTACGCAGATAGCCGTCCGAAAGATCATTCTGGTGCGGGAAATCGCCCTGCCAGGTGTTAGCCAGCATGGCCCCGCCGGGGTGCAGTTCATCGCCCCAGGCGAAGGCCTTGCGATCCAGCCCGCCCCGCGCGGCGAATTCCCATTCCGCTTCCGTCGGCAGCCGCTTGCCCGCCCAGGCCGCATAGGCCTCCGCATCGGCACAGGCGATGTGGACAACGGGATGATCCGCGAGCCCGTCGATGGAACTCTCCGGCCCCCAAGGGTGGCGCCAGTCTGTCCCGAACGAGAATGTCCACCACCCCATTGGATCGTGCAGCGGCACGGGGGTCGGCGGCGGCGTGAACAGGGATGAGCCGGCCTTCAGCATCGCGGGATCGGCACCGGGATAATCGGCCGCATCGGGCACCGTTTCGGCCACCGTCACATGGCCGGTCGCTTCCACGAACCGCGCGAACTGCGCATTGGTGACCGGCGTTTCATCGATCCAGAAAGCATCGACCGAGGCCGGATGCGCGGGGCCCTCATCGGGATAATGGTCGTCCGACCCCATCCAGAACTGCCCGCCCGCCACACGGATCATGCCGTCCTTCATCTCTGGCGCACTCATCATGCCACCCTGCGCCTGATCGGTCATCGCGTCTGCTTGCGTCCTTCCTGCGCCTCGATCCGTCGGTCCTCGAGACTGCGGCGGACGAGATAAGCGTCAATGGCGTCGACCTGTGCCGGCGTGAGCTGGCCTGCGAAGCTGGGCATGCCCATCTCCGCCAGCGCGCCGCCCAGAACGACCTGCGAAAAACCCTTCGTGCCGAGCAATCCCGTCCGGCGCAAGTCCGGATAGGCGCCGGCGCTCACCGCCCCGCTGCCATGACAGCGCAGGCAGAAGCGGCCGAACAGCCCGTCGCCCTGCGCGATTTGGGCCGGCGTCCCCTTGTCCACCACATCGGGGAACGGCAGCGGCTCGGCCGGTGTGAAGGCAGGCAGCTTCGCCGCCCCATCCAGTTTGAACACCAGCAGCCGGTTGGGGCCGATGGTCTTGCCGGCCTTGAGCGCCATCACCCCGCCGGTGAGTGGCCAGCCGCCGCCCCAGCCGGCCATGACCGCGATATATTGCACCCCGTCCAGCCGATAGCTGATCGGCGGGGCGACGATGCCGGTCTGCGCCTCGAACGACCAGAGCCGCTTGCCGCTCTCGTCATCATAGGCGACCAGCCGCCCCTGCGCGTTGCCGGCAAAGACGAGGCCGCCCGCCGTGGCGAGCACGCCGCCATTGAAGGGTGCCGCTTCCTCGCTTGTCCAGCGCGGTTTGCGGGCAATCGGGTCCCAGGCGATCAGCCGCGCCTTCATGCTGTCGTACAGCGCCTTGCGGTCCGCCGCGCTCATCGCGCCACCGCCGCTCATCGCCACACCCGACGTGTAGGCGCCGATCACCTGCGCCTCCTGCGGGTTGGGGCCGAACGGCATGCCGACGTCCTGCGCCGGAATATAGACCAGCCCCGTGCGGGAACTGAAGGCCATCGGTGGCCAGTTATGCCCGCCGCCTGAGCTCGGGAATTGGAAATGCGGCTTGCCGGTGCGGTAATAGCGTGCTTCCGGCACGATGTCCGGACGGCCAGTCTTGGGATCGATGCTCTTCGCCCAATTCTGCGGCACATAAGCGGTGGCATTCAGGAACTCGCCGGTCGCGCGGTCGAGGATATAGAAGAAGCCGTTCTTGGGCGCCTGCATCAGCACCTTGCGCGGCCTGCCGTCGATCTCCATGTCCGCCAGCACGATATTCTGGGTTGCGGTATAATCCCAGGCATCGCCCGGAACCTGCTGGAAATGCCAGACATAGTCGCCGGTCGAGGCGCGCAGCGCGACGATGGAGGACAAGAAGAGATTGTCCCCCTTCCCGTCCGAGCGCATCTGATGATTCCACGGCGAGCCATTGCCCGTGCCGATGTAGATGAGGTCCAGCGCGGGATCATATTCGATCGCATCCCACACCGTGCCGCCACCGCCATAGCGCCACCATTGCCCTGCCCAGCTTCCCTGCGCCTTGGCCAGCACCGCGTCGGACGCGGCACTGTCCTTCGTACCCGGCTTCCCGGGGACGGTGTAGAAGCGCCAGGCCAGCTCACCAGTCGCGGCATCATAGGCACTCACATAGCCGCGCACGCCGAACTCGGCGCCGCCATTGCCGATGACGACATTGCCCTTGATGACGCGCGGCGCCCCGGTGATCGTGTAATTCACCGCAAAGGGGCCGGACGGGTCGATCGTCTGCGTTTCCCAGACCGGCTTGCCGCTTTTGGCATCCAGCGCGATCAGCCGCCCATCGAGCGCGCCGACATACACCCGGCCCTGCGCCACCGCGACACCGCGCGAGACCGGCCCGCAGCATGAACGCGCAGATGCCGCGCGGACTTCTGGATCGTAGGTCCACAGGCCCTTGCCGGTGCGGGCATCGATGGCGGAGACGACATCATAAGCGCTGACCACATAGAGCACGCCATCAACCATGATCGGCGTCGCTTCCTGCCCGCGATCCGTCTCCAGATCGAAGGACCAAGCCAGGCCCAGCCGTGACACGGTCTCGCGATCGATCTGATCCAGTTCGGCAAAGCGCTGCGCCGTCTCGGTGCGACCATGCAGCGGCCACTCGACATCGCCGCCGGCCTGACCACCGTCTGCGGCATCGCGGCAGGCGGAAGGGAGGACAAGCAGCAGCGCGGTCAGCGCCATCATGCGCCTGAACATCAAACCCACGATTAAAATTCCCTCTCCCTCGACCCACTGCCACCCGTCGGCCGCTATGCGGTCCGTTCCGCATCCGCCAGCGCCCGGCCGAGCACGGGATGCGCGAAGTGCATCGCCAGTTCCTGCCGATAAGGCCATGTCTGCCGCTGATTGTCGACCAGTTCATCCGGGCCGAGCGGGTCTTCCGGGAAGGTCTTCGTCAGCGGCTGGAGATGCGCGATGGTCTTGTACCAGCCGGCATCATAATCCGCCTGCCATTGCACGACATAATCGAGCCGCTTGATCTTCCAGACGCCGTCCTCGCGCACATAATCATTCTCGTACATGCCGGCTTCGTAGAACTGGTCGGGCAGGCCCTCCGGGCGATAGTCGCGGCTCTCATGATTGCCGCCGAGCAGCAGCGCGCGAAACCGGCCCTTGGCGGTGCGGCGATCCGGCGCGACGGTGATGATGTCCTGCATCTGGAAATGATCGAGCAGGAAGCCATAGACTGGGCCGGGGCGCCCTTGCGTGAAGAACTGGCGAAACCAGTCGCCATAGAGCCGCCGCGCACCCACCTTGCCGCGATAGATACCGGAGAGAAAGATGATCTCGGCATCGTCGGAGAACAGCTCGGCCAGCTCGTCCGAACGGTTATAATCGGTATAATAGCCATAGGCATTATGGAGCCGGCGGATCGCATTGAGATCCTCCAGCATCCCGATCCGCTCGGTCAGGGCCTTCACATCGCTGCGCAGCGCTTCGATCTCGCTCATAATCCTGCTCCTGATTGCTCTTTTGCTCTGTGCGGGCCGCCCGGATCATCGCCGAGACGCCTCATTCCCAAGGCATCGGTTGCTCCCGATTGCAAAGCAACGGCCCGGTCCGCTATCAGTTATAAGGGAGGGGCTATCGCTTATGGCATTCACGATCCGGCAATTGGAGATTTTCGTCGAAGCGGCGAAGGACGAGAATTTCCGTATCACGGCCGATCGGCTGGGGATCAGCCAGCCCTCGATCAGCAATCATATCAAGGCGCTGGAGCAGAAAGCCGGCGCTCGCTTGTTCGATCGTCAGCGCGGATCGACAGCGCGCCTCTCCCCTCTGGGCCGCGATTTGCTGGATCAGGCGCGGTTGCTGCTGCGTGAGGCGAACAAGGTTCAGTTGGGCGCCACGGCCGGCAGTGCGCAGAGCTATGTGCTGCGGGTCGCCGCCGGCCCTTATCTTATCGATCAATGGATCAGGCCGTGTCTGCCGGATTATTATGCGCGCGGCCAGGTGCCGAATGTGGAGCTGATCCTCTCCGCGCCGGGCGAAGAAATGCTCTCCATGCTCCGCAGCGGCAAGGTGGACGTCGCCTTCTTCACCGGCCGGCCACCGGTCGCCCCGGATCTCACCATCGAGACACTCCGGCGCGTGACCAGCAGCCTCTTCGGAACGTCCGCGCTGGTCGGGGCGGTGGGGAGCGATCCTGTCAGGATCAGCGCCGCCCCGATGATCATGATGCCGGACAACACACCGCATAACGACTGGCTGATCAACGCGCTGGCCGATGCGTGCATCTACCCTTCCAATGTCGTCGCGCGACCGCAATTCACCGATGTCGCGATGGGGCTGGCGCTCAATGGGACGGGCCTTGCCATGCTGTTCGATGAGGAAGCCGCACCTGCCACCACGCGCGGACAACTCCATCGCGTCCCGGTCGATTTCGAGCCGGGCTATCGCCTGATGCTCTCGCGCAAGGGGTTCGACGATGCCCGCGGGCGTCTGGCCATCGATCATCTCCGGCGCACGCTGCAGGCCGGACGCGCCGCCAACTGAGGGTACCGACAGACGCCTGTCCTCTTCACTCCGGCGCATCTCAATGGCGCGGCACGGAACGCTCCGCGCTCTTGCTCATTGTGCTAGCGATCAAGGAGACCGCACATGATGAAAACTTTGCTCGCCGGCGCGGCGATTGGTTATTTCGGCAAGAAGCTCTACGATGAAGGCAAGCTCGATCCCTATATCGCGCGCGCCAAAAGCACGCTCGCCGAGCTTTCCCCAGAACAGGCGGACACGCGCGCCCCGCGCGGCGTGGGTCAGGACGAACAGCCCAATATGGCATTCTGAACGGGGTCGCGGGCGCGAGCTGGCTACCACCTTCGAATGAGAGGCACGAAAAAAGGGGCGCGGTCATTCCGCGCCCCTTTCGTTTTCAGCTTAGACGCGTCTGAGATCAGAAGCTGTAGCTAAAGCCGATCTTGACGCCGTGGTCCTTCCACTGGTCGCCGATGTTGCCCACGTAGGTGGCGCCGATGGAGCCGCCGGGCATGATGTTGGCCTGAACGCCGCCCTCGAGACGCAGGGTATCGCGCGTCGTGGGCAGGCCCGCGACCGAGAAGGCCTCACCGGTCGAGAGGATGTTGCGGCTGGTCGCATCGACATCGCCGAAGCTGCGCAGCCAGGCTGCCGAGACGCGCGGGCTGAGCACCGTGGTGGCGCTGACCGGCACTGCCCCGCCCAGACGCAGACCCAAGGTGGTGTAGGTCACATCGCGGGTGCTGTCCGTGACGCCCAGCGCGGTCAGGGCGCTGCCCGTCTCGGTGAAGGCATCGCTCTTGAGATGGACATGGGTCACGCCGGCAAAGGGCTCGGCCGTCACAGCGCCCAGCGGGAGAGCATAGCTCACCTCACCGAAGGCAGAGGCGCTCCTGGCATCATAATCGCCTGCCAGCGCATCATTGACGCCCAGGAACGCCACCTTGCGCGTCCCGTTGACATCCAGCCAGCTATAGGAGGCACCGATCCGGGCGCGCAGGGCGCCCCAGCCACCGCCGGCATAGACCAGCGCGCTGTTGCCGTTGACGGTCGCCTCACTGCTGCGCCCGTCGACCCGCACCTTGTTCTGCTCATGCGCGAAGGCCACGCCCAGACGCCAGCCACCCAGGCCCGTATCGATACCGGTGATGAAGCCGAAGGTGCTCTGCGTCGCCTTGATCGCATTGCCATTGCTCTTGAGCGTGCTCCACGCACCAATGCCCTGGCCCCAGACCGCCGTGCTGCCATCACGCAGCGTGCGGGCCGAGGAGCCGGCACCGGCCAGCGTGCGGCTGACGACATCGGCCTGCTCCATGCGGCCGATCACCATATCGCCGAGACGGCGAGTGCCGTCCACCATCAGCGTGCCCGTGGTCGCCCACAGCTCGCCCGAGAGCGCATCGAACGCGCGGACGGCGCCGGCTTCCTCGAGCTGCCCCGCCACCGCGCGGGACAGGCTGGCATTGTCATCGCTGGCATCCAGCGCGAGCGCCACGGCCAACTGGTTGGGCGTCACCGCCACGCTCTCGAAGCTGCGATTGTTGCGCGTCAGCACCAGCCTGACATTATTGGCGTCATAGCTCAGCTCCGGTGTCAAGAACGGCAGATCGACATCGGTGGCCGCAAACTGCCCGGTCACCCCGCCCGCGGCCGTGATGATCGTGTACTCATTGCTGAAGCGATAATTGCCTGCAGCCGCCAGCACCGAAACCGTGCCGCCCTGGATGGTCGCCGTACCGCCGACGATCAGCTTGTCGCTCTCGCCCTCGGCATTGACCTCCACCTCATAGGTCGAGCCCGCCTGGAACACGACATTGCCCGCTGCGGTGAGCGTGCCGATCGAGTTGCCCGGCAGCAGCGTGCCGCCATTGCCGACCACGATATTGTTCACCTGCCCGCGACCGCCCAGGGCCGCATCGCTGCCGACCGTGATCGTGCCGCCCATCGAGCCGTTCACCCGCGTCACGATGCCCTCGAGGTTGAGCGCACCGGTGAACGAGCCAAAGCTCTCGCCGGTCAGGTTGATGCTGACGGGCGCGCTGGACGGACCGTTCAGCGCAATCGTTCCGCTGCCGCTGAAGCTGCCGCCGAACAGCGTGTTGCTGCTCTGGTTGACGGTCAGCGTGCTCGTGCCCAGGCTCACCGTCCCGCCCGCGCCGCTCAGGCCCGCAACGGTCTGGTCGGTGCCACTGAGGTCAAACTCGCCATCGTCCACGACCAGATCGGTCGCGCTGTCGAGCTGCGCCAGCAGCCGCACCCGGCCCGCCTGCACCACCGTCGACCCGGTATAACCATAGTCGCCCGAGAGCAGCAGCGTGCCCTCGCCCTGCTTGATCAGGCCACCATTGCCGGACAGCGCGCCGGTATAGTCATAGTCGCCAATCTGGTTGAAGATCAGCGTGCCATTGTTGGTGGCATCGGCCAGCAGATCGCCATTCTTCAAGCCATTGCCCACCTGCAGCGTACCTGCGGTGTCGATCAGCAAAGTGCCGCCCAGCTTGCCCGTCAGCAGCACCGTGCCGCCATCGATGGTCGCATCGCCCGCAAAACCGCTGCTGTCACCCGAGAAGGTGATCGTGCCCGTGCCCGTTTTCAGCACTGTGCCCGTGCCGCTCAGCCTGCCCTTGTAGCTGGTGGTCGCGGGGTTGGCGAACACCAGCTCGCCCTGTTCGGCGACATTGACATTGTTGCTGATCGTCCCAACAAACAGGGCCGTACCCTGCTGCACGTCAAGCTGGACGCCGCTCATCGAGCCGCCGAAGGTCACTCTATTATCGCCGGTCTTGATCACCGTGCCTTGGCCGGAAATCTGGCCGAGATAGCTCACATCGTCCGCACGATCGAACAGCAGCGTGCCGTAATTGGTGACATTGGCAGTGATCGAGCCGGTCGTGCCGCCGTTGCCGAGGTTGACCGTGGCGCCGTTGCTGATCCCCAGACCGCCTTCGAAATCGCTGGCGTTGGTCAGGGTGAGCGTGCCGGCAGACACGTTCAAACCGCCCGTTCCGGTGATCCGTCCGGAAAAGACCTGCGAGGCATTGGCCAGCATCAACCCCGCATCACCGACGATCACCGTTCCGCTGCCGCCAAGATCCTTGATCTGTGCGCTGGCTGCACTGGTCAGGTCGAAGGTACCATTGACCGTTACGGAACTCGATTGGTTCACCCGGCCCTGATTGGAGAGGGCCAGTGTGGCATCGGCATCAATCGTCGTGGCGCCCGTGAAGGTATTCATCCCGCTCAGGGTGATCACCCCGCCCGCCACGGTCAGATCGCCCGTGCCGGAAATGACCCGGTTGTGATGAAGCGCATCGGAGCGATCGAACACCAGCAGACCGTTGTTCACAAGGTCGCCGTCGAAGGAGCCACTGGTGCCGCCATTGCCGATCTGCAGCGTGCCGTCCTGCCCTATGATCGTGCTTGCGGCACTCGTCGTGTTGGCCAGCACCAGCAGGCCGCTGTCCACATTTAACGAGCCAGAATAATTGCTGCTGTCACCAGACAGGATCGTCGTACCGGCAAGCACATCGACCACGCCGCTGCCCGACAGGCCTGCAGCCAGCACATAATCCGTGCCGGTGTGGTTCAGAACCAGCTTGCCCGCCCCGGCACCGAACTGAATGCCGTTGACGGCATCGATCACGCCGGCCGCCTGGGCCGCATTGCCTGCCGCCGCGCCAATGTTCAGCGTGCCCGTCGAACCGGCCTCATAAGCCAGCGTGATGCCGCGATTGCCGTCAGACTTGAGGGTCGCGCCATCGGAGACGGTGACGACGCCGCTGCTCCCGGCATATGTGCCGACCATGACGTAAGACGTGCCTCGCGCGAGCGTGCCTTCACCGCTGATGTTCAAAGTGCCCTGGCTGCCATCCACGAAGCCGACAATCAGCTTATCGCCGCCCAGCAGCGCCTCGGCCGTCACGGTGGCCGTGCCTGATCCATAGCTGCCGATAGTCATGTTCCGGTCGGTCGTTACGCTGGACCCGCTGCCTGAGACTGTCATCTGACCGTTGCCGTTGGCGCTTGCGCCAAGTCTCACATCCGCATCGCTGCCGGAGGCGGCAATCGTCGCGCCATCTGTCACGGTGAGGATGCCTTCGCCGCTGGTGCCGATCCCCAAGCCGCTTGCACCGATTTCCCAGCGCGTTCCCACGCCGCTGAGGGTGCCGGTGCCGAGCGATCCGGCATTCACGCCGAAACTCCCGCTGGTGGATTGCATCGTCGCGCCGCTGGACAGGATGAGCGTGCCCTGGCCGCTCCCGCCAAACTGCAGGGAGCCGCTCTGCAGATGGCTATTTTCACCCGAAACGGTGATGGAGCCGACACTGCCCTCGACCGCACCGACGGACGTGGAGGTGTTAACCACGACGGTACCGCCATTCTCGATCGCCACGCTGCCGTCGCCATAATAGCCGACCGTCAGGAATTCGGTCGTGACCGTCGACCCCGTTCCCGTGACGAGCAGCGAACCGCTCTCATCTTCCATGCCCGGCATTGCCGAATTCGTGCTGTTGCTGACGATGATGTTGGGGGCGTTGAAGGTGCCGCCATTCACCACGGTCAGCGACGCCCCGTCGAGCCCGCCCAGGAAGACGATGTTCCCGCTCGTCGTACTGCCATCGATGACCGTCGCGCCGCCGGTGAGCATCATGTTGCCAGCAAAAGCGCTATTGTCGCCCGTGAGGGTCAACGCTCCGCTGCCGGTCTTGATCACAGAGCCCGAGCCTGAAATCGCACTGGAGAGCGTGTAATTCTCAGACTGGGCGAATTCGAGTTTCGTGGCACTGGTCGCAACGACGATACCACCGTTCAGCGTGGCGCCGCTGGCGAGTGTCAGCCTGTTGGTACCGCCCGTGAAGTTAAGGGCCGCAGCCCGCTCGCCATTGCCACCAAGGCCGCCGGATACGGAACCGCCAGTCCCGATGGAAAGAGCAAGGTTCTCGCCTTGAATGCCTGCGCCGCCCGCACCGTTGGTGAACATCCCGGCCCCGCCGGCGCCGCCTGTCACCGCTGTGTCGATCGTGAGGGTGGTGAGGCCGCTCATGTTCTCGATCAGGATGCCAAAGCCCCCGGCCCCGCCGAAGTTGCCGCCTTGGGCATCACCGCCCGTGATGCTACCGCCGGAGATCGAAACAGTGCTGCTCCCGGTACCGCCGGTGAGCACAAGGGCAGAGCCGCCATTGCCGCCAAAGGACTGCCCTTCGCGGCTCCCGCCGCCCGCGCCGCCGGTCAATATGCTGTCTGTAATGCTGATGGCCGTATTGCCGGCCGGCTGATCGATAACCAGACCGCTGCCACCATTGCCGCCGACGCCAGCCCAGCCATAGGCGCCGCCTGCGCCGCCGGTGGCACTGACGGTGATTGCGTCGTAAGAGTCGTTAAGACCGGTGACGACCGCGCCAAAACCGCCGCCACCGCCGCCGCCGCCATATCCGGCAATTCCAGCAAGGCCGCCATTACCGCCATTGCCGCCGGTGAGCGTCCCAGATGTCGGCAGATCTGTGATGAGTCCGACAAAGCCATGCGCGCCGCCGCCACCGCCGCCGCCTGAACTGTTGGCCCCGCCGTCGGAGCCATCCGATCCCGCCTCACCGGGCGCCCCCCCTCCCGTCCCGGCAAAGCCGGGGTTGGGACCAGCACCCGCACCGCCATTGCCCCCTGTGATGCCACTGCCGCCGCCCGCGCCGCCAGAGAGATAGCTCGGATCTGTGCCGACCCCGTCCGTGCCCTCACCGCCCGTGAAGGTGGTGCTGGCGCTCCCGCCAACGCTCGTGAAGCTGTTATCGCCCCCCGCACCACCGGTGCCATCCGCGGCGTAGGCGGGCATAGCTCCCACTGCGGCAAGGAACGTCGCGGCCACAGAACAGCGCAGAACAGATTTGAAGGACATAAGACGAATGTCAGCAAGCGGCTGAGCTTCAACGCGGTCAAACTTGTTATAAAAACCCTGCATTCTCAATATCCTTACGGCCATTTATTGGCCTCTGCTCGTGTCGTTTGAGGGGGCTGCCTCGGTCATCGCGAGACTGCTGTGTGGAATTCGGTCAAGAGAGGCGCAGCCGCAGCCGCGCCTCCCGGAGCATCCGTCTGAGATCAGAAGCTGTAGCTAAAGCCGATCTTGACGCCGTGGTCCTTCCACTGGTCGCCGATGTTGCCCACGTAGGTGGCGCCGATGGAGCCGCCGGGCATGATGTTGGCCTGAACGCCGCCCTCGAGACGCAGGGTATCGCGGGTCGTGGGCAGGCCCGCGACCGAGAAGGCCTCACCGGTCGAGAGGATGTTGCGGCTGGTCGCATCGACATCGCCGAAGCTGCGCAGCCAGGCTGCCGAGACGCGCGGGCTGAGCACCGTGGTGGCGCTGACCGGCACTGCCCCGCCCAGACGCAGACCCAAGGTGGTGTAGGTCACATCGCGGGTGCTGTCCGTGACGCCCAGCGCGGTCAGGGCGCTGCCCGTCTCGGTGAAGGCATCGCTCTTGAGATGGACATGGGTCACGCCGGCAAAGGGCTCGGCCGTCACAGCGCCCAGCGGGAGAGCATAGCTCACCTCACCGAAGGCAGAGGCGCTCCTGGCATCATAATCGCCTGCCAGCGCATCATTGACGCCCAGGAACGCCACCTTGCGCGTCCCGTTGACATCCAGCCAGCTATAGGAGGCACCGATCCGGGCGCGCAGGGCGCCCCAGCCACCGCCGGCATAGACCAGCGCGCTGTTGCCGTTGACGGTCGCCTCACTGCTGCGCCCGTCGACCCGCACCTTGTTCTGCTCATGCGCGAAGGCCACGCCCAGACGCCAGCCACCCAGGCCCGTATCGATACCGGTGATGAAGCCGAAGGTGCTCTGCGTCGCCTTGATCGCATTGCCATTGCTCTTGAGCGTGCTCCACGCACCAATGCCCTGGCCCCAGACCGCCGTGCTGCCATCACGCAGCGTGCGGGCCGAGGAGCCGGCACCGGCCAGCGTGCGGCTGACGACATCGGCCTGCTCCATGCGGCCGATCACCATATCGCCGAGACGGCGAGTGCCGTCCACCATCAGCGTGCCCGTGGTCGCCCACAGCTCGCCCGAGAGCGCATCGAACGCGCGGACGGCGCCGGCTTCCTCGAGCTGCCCCGCCACCGCGCGGGACAGGCTGGCATTGTCATCGCTGGCATCCAGCGCGAGCGCCACGGCCAACTGGTTGGGCGTCACCGCCACGCTCTCGAAGCTGCGATTGTTGCGCGTCAGCACCAGCCTGACATTATTGGCGTCATAGCTCAGCTCCGGTGTCAAGAACGGCAGATCGACATCGGTGGCCGCAAACTGCCCGGTCACCCCGCCCGCGGCCGTGATGATCGTGTACTCATTGCTGAAGCGATAATTGCCTGCAGCCGCCAGCACCGAAACCGTGCCGCCCTGGATGGTCGCCGTACCGCCGACGATCAGCTTGTCGCTCTCGCCCTCGGCATTGACCTCCACCTCATAGGTCGAGCCCGCCTGGAACACGACATTGCCCGCTGCGGTGAGCGTGCCGATCGAGTTGCCCGGCAGCAGCGTGCCGCCATTGCCGACCACGATATTGTTCACCTGCCCGCGACCGCCCAGGGCCGCATCGCTGCCGACCGTGATCGTGCCGCCCATCGAGCCGTTCACCCGCGTCACGATGCCCTCGAGGTTGAGCGCACCGGTGAACGAGCCAAAGCTCTCGCCGGTCAGGTTGATGCTGACGGGCGCGCTGGACGGACCGTTCAGCGCAATCGTCCCGCTGCCGCTGAAGCTGCCGCCGAACAGCGTGTTGCTGCTCTGGTTGACGGTCAGCGTGCTCGTGCCCAGGCTCACCGTCCCGCCCGCGCCGCTCAGGCCCGCAACGGTCTGGTCGGTGCCACTGAGGTCAAACTCGCCATCGTCCACGACCAGATCGGTCGCGCTGTCGAGCTGCGCCAGCAGCCGCACCCGGCCCGCCTGCACCACCGTCGACCCGGTATAACCATAATCGCCCGAGAGCAGCAGCGTGCCCTCGCCTTGCTTGATCAGGCTGCCGTTGCCCGAAAGAGCGCCCGTGTAATCATAGTCTGCAACCTGATTAAAGATCAGCGTGCCGTCGTTGGTCGTGCTGGCGGTCAGCTCGCCATTGCGGACGCCATCGCCAACCTGCAACGTGCCATTGGCGTTGACGGTCACGGCACCATTCAGCTTGCCCGTGAGCAGCAGCGTCCCGGCATCAACCTTCGTCTGGCCAGCGAACGTGCTGCTATCGCCGGCCAGTACCAACCGGCCCGACCCGGCGTTCACGATCGTGCCGTGCCCAGTAATGCTGCCGCCATAGCTGGACACATCGCTGCGGTTGAACACCAGCGTGCCGTTGGTGTGGACGTCGCCAGCCAGCGTGCCGGCCGTTCCGCCGTTACCGATCTGCAGGGTGCCATCAGCCGCGATCGCGGTCGAGCTGGCATTCATCACGTTGGCCAGCACCAGCTTGCCGCTATTCACGTTCAACGCGCCGGTATAGGCGCTGCCATCGCCGGTTAGCACCGTCGTGCCCGCAAGAACATCGACCACGCCATTCCCCGACAGGCTGGCGGCAAGTGCATAATCGGTCCCGCTGTGGTTCAGGACCAGCTTGCCAGCCCCGGCACCGAACTGAATGCCATTGACGGCATCGATCATACCGGCCGCCTGGGCCGCACTGCCTGCCGCCGCGCCGATGTTCAGCGTGCCGGTGGAGCCGGCGCGATTGCCGATCTTGATCACTTGGGCGCTGAGTTCTGCGCCATCGGCTAGCGTCAGGACACCGGCCCCCTCGGCACCGATATAGAGGCCTTCCTCCGTCCGGATCGCCGAAGATGCGCCGCTTACCGTTACGCTGCCGCTCGAGGCGACATCATTGCCGATGTAGACGCGCACCGCCTCCACCTTGCCGCCGTCCGAGACCTCCAGCGTGCCGCTGCCAAACAGGCCGACATTGATGTAACCCGCCCAGTTCGTCAGGCCATCATTATAGGCGCTCCAAGTCGAGCCAGCGCCGGTCACGATCATGCTCGCCTGCGATCCCGTGAGATTGCCGAGCGTGCCCTGCACCGCGCGCAATGTGCCGCCATTGGAGATCGAGATCGTCGACTGTGCGCCCGCCTCGTTGCCGGCAATGAACAGCCCGCTCATGTCCCAGACCGAGTTGGCACCGCTGATGTTCGCCGCGCCTGTCGAGCCGCTGACGGTGCCCACATAGCCATCCGTGCTGGTGACCCGACCGCCCTGCGCGATGTTGAGCGTTCCTTCGCCGACGTTGCCGACGTAGAGAATGCCGTCATTGGTCCAGGTGCTGCCCGCGCCGCTCACGATGGCCGTGCCCTGACCGGTGGACTCCCAGCCAATGATCGCACCTTGCGAACTCGCCGAGGCGCCATTGCTGACCATGAGCGTGCCCTCGCCAGAGATGCCGATACCGATGCGACCGCTGCCGATCTCAAGCGTGGAGCCTGCTCCATCGACGCTGACGCTGCCGACAGCGGACTGAGCCCCACCGATTCGCAGGGATTCGCCGGTGACGCGGCCGCCCGCCTCTATGGTCAGCGTACCGCTGCTGCCCTCCTGGCTCGCCACATCGATCAGGGCGGCTGCCGACAGCAGGGCGCCGTTGGAAACCGTGGCGGTGCCCGTGCCGCTGTAGCCGACCCGCATGTTGCCGGCGTAGCCGTTACGGGCGAGAACACTGTAGGTCGTGCCTTCGCCGGTCAGCGTCAGCGTTCCGCTCGAACCGGTGTCGACGCCAAGCGCGCTGGTGTAGGACGTGACTTCTGCGCCGCCGGACACCGTCACATTGCCCTGGCCAACGGTGTCGTTGCCGGTGCCGCCGATGTACAGGCTGAGGCCGTTGCGCCACACCGTGTCGGCACCGTCGACGATCATCGTCGCCGTGCCGGACCCGTTTCCGCCGATATAGCTGCCGTCAGCCTCCAGCAAACCACCGTCGGTCACCGAGATGCTGCCCTCATCCGCACTGAACCAGCCATCGGCCGAAACCCAGTCGGCCGGCAGTTCGGAATGCAGCGTACCGACACGGAGCGCCGAACCCTGACCACTGATGCTGACCGAGCCGCCCGCGCCCATGTAAATGCTGCCATTCACAGTCTCGACCGAGCCGCCATTTGTGATGGTCAGCGACCCGGAGGAATTGGGATTGCGACTGATCTCGATGAGGCTTGAGTTGATCCAGCTCGCGCCGCCATCAACGGTAACGCTCCCCGCGGTGCCATTCATGCCAATGGCCGCCGAGACAGAGTTGAGCTGCCCCCCCGCCTTGATATTGAGCGAAGCCAGCTCCGCGCCGCCCACGGTCACCGTGCTGGCGCTGAAGCCGCCCGTGAGGTCAAAGGCGCCGCCGGTGACATCCAGCGCACCGTTGAAGAGAGCGCCATTGCCGGTGAAAGCGAGCGCACCTTCGCCCGCCTTGACGAACCTGCCCTGGCCGACCAACGTGCCGGCGAAGACGGTGTCGCTGCTCTGGTCGAGCACGAGCACGCCGCCATCGGTGGAGACAAGGCCAGCTTCTCCGACAGTGAGCGAGCCCAGGGTCGCCTGATAGGTGGAGCCCCCCACGCCCAGCACGCCCCCTTCAACGACATAGGCCTGACCCACACCGAATGCGTCGCTGCTGGCAGCGTTCAGCGTCCCTTCGCGGACCGTCCAGCCGGTCGTCCCTGTCCCCGTGAGCGTCCAGGTGCCGGTCCCTACCTTCACGAACTCATCGAAATCATAATATTGCGTGCCGACCAATCCGGCGTCGAATGACGCATTGATGGCGCCGCCCAGCGCCAGGGTATTGGTGCCGCTCGCGATATCCGCATCCGCGACGAGGCCGATGATGTTGGAGCCGGCATGCAACTCCAGCGTCACGTCGCCGGCGCCCATCAGAATGGCGTGGCCGAAGGAAGGCGAGGCCTCGATGGTACCGGCGTTGATGATCGTGGTCGCCGCGCTGTTGGTGACGATACCGGTTTCACCCAGGATCGACCCGGAATTGGTGATCTGGACCATGCCGCTAAGTGTGTCTGCATCGACAGCCGCGATCCCGCTCAGCGATTGCAGCGTGCCGGTGTTGCTGATGACCACATCGCCAAGCGGCGTGCGCGCCTGAACTGCGCTTCCGGTTCTGCCGGTGACAATGCCGCTGTTGGTGATGGTGATTTTACCAGAGCGGGGCGCATCCTCGTCGAAGCCGGCGACGGCGAGAATGCCGGTGGTGCCCTCCGCAATGCCTGCGTTGGTGATGGTGATATTGCCGATCTGCGAGGCGCCCTGAATCGCCGGGCCGTTGGCCGAGATAGCCTCACCCTGCTCCTGATTATCGATCACCACTTCGCCGTTCGGCGTCCAGCCGACCAGCGCCTGATTGTTGACCGAAGACACGTAGGCGTTGTTCGTGATTTTCGCCAAACCGTTGTAATTGACGACGCGGATACCCGCCGCCTGAGCCTCCACCTGGCCAGTGTTCGTCACGGTCACCTCGACCGGCTCGGCATCGTTGAAACCGCCGTCGGCGTAGATTCCCCGCTGGGTGAAGTCTGCGGCCCCGTTGGTTTGCTGGACCGTGATGGCCCCGCTATTGGTGATGTTCACCGATCCTGCGTTGGTGGTGGCAGAGATGCCATTGGTTTCCACGCCTGAGACCGTCAGCGCGGCGCCATTCTCGATCACGATGTCGCCCGCGATCTGGTTGCGAACCCAGATGCCACCGTTGCCACCCACGCTGTCAACCGTGACGTCCGGGCCCAAGGTGACCGAAATGTCGTTCCGACCCTGGATATTGGAACTGACGTTTACGCCGCCATTATCAGTGGTGCTGATCGTGGAATTGGTGATGAGCAGCGTCGACGTAATGTCGCCAGAGACTGTATTGTCCCACGTATAATAGCTGACGCCATCGCCCGTGATACTCCACTCGTCCTGTGCGCCGTTCACAGTGAGGCTGGTATCGCCTCCTTCAATACGAGCCTTAACCGACGAGGGTTCGCAGAAAAACAGGGTCACATCGCCCTCAGCCTGGCAAATGCCAGGCTCGGCGTGGGCGGCCGATGCGCCTGCCAACATCCCCGCAATGCCGACGCTGCTGAACAGACCGGCCTTGAGAGCCTGCCGAACGGCGCCGCGCGTTTTGATTGCCTTGCCCTGCATTACGAAATCCCCTCGTGTGGGCCCACCGCCCAGATGATGTGAAGGGCAAACCGCCATGCAGGTGCGGTTCAACGGGATTTGAGACAGGGATCGAAGCGCGACGACAGGGAGCGCAGCCTGAGGTTCAAACGAACCCCATGACCTTCTCACAGCAGGCTACACACGATATCCGAAAATGCTCTGTTTCATCCCCCGGTAGCCCCGCTACCCCATTGGGGCCGGAGGCTTTGCGTCCCGCCGTTACCGACAGTTTGCCCTTGTCGAAGGCAACGAACGCCCGTGAGGCGGAGCCGTCATCTTCACGAGGAATATTAACGTTAGCTGAGCGGCAGCGCAACAAAAAAGCCCGGCCTTGTCGAGATGGCGCGCATGCAGATCGGAGCCATGCAGCTGATTTGTCGTGTGAAAATTATCGCCCTCGGTCTGGAGCGGGGTCATAACCGGCCGTGTTAAGCCGATAACTATAGTTAACTTCAACGCAAGCACGACGTCGATTGCGCTGCATCCGTCGCTCTAAAATATGGTTGCCCCCCGCGACGTGATCGTTACAGCCGTCGCTGGTCGGGCAACCACGCCGAAAGGCGCCGCACTGCCTCCCGCACTTCGGCTTCCGTGATCGCAAAGCTCAGCCGGATGAACCGATGGCCATTGACCGGATCATGGTCGACACCCGGCCCCGTGGCGAGCCCAGTCTCAACGAGCAGCTTCTTGCAGAACGCCGGGCTATCATCGGTAAAGTCGCTAACATCCGCATAGATGTAGAAGGCGCCATCCGGCGGCGCGATGCGTCGCAGGCCAAGGGCTGGCAAGGCTTCCATGAGAATGTCCCGGTTGCGGGCATAAGTGGCGCGATGCGCTTCCAGCTCTGACGTGCAGTCCAGCGCCGCCAAAGCGGCATGCTGACTGATCGACGGCGCGGTCAGGAACAGGCTGCCCATATAGGCGCGGGCACGCTCGACCATGGCGCGCGGCACATAGAGCCAGCCGAGCCGCCAGCCGGGCATGCAGTAATATTTGGAGAAGCTGCTGACGATCATCGCGTCGGCTGCGAATTCTCCCATCGAGCGGCAAGGCGCGCCATAGCTCAGGCCATGGTAGATTTCGTCCGAGATGATCGCGATGCTGCGCTCTGCGCAGAGTCGGGCAATCGCCTCCAGTTCGGCAGGCGCGATGATCGTTCCGGTGGGGTTGGCCGGGCTGGCGACGATCACGCCCTGCGGCGCTGGATCGAGCGCTGCCAACGCGTATGCGGTCAACTGGAAGCGCGCCTGCTCGCCGCATTCGATCTCGACCGGCGTCATGTTGAGCGCGCGCACCGTGTTGCGATAGGCCACATAGCCCGGCCGTGCCATGGCGATCCGGTCGCCCGCCTTAAACCGGGTGCTCAACGCAAGGACCAATGCCGGCGAGGCGCCGCAGGTAAGCAGGAACTGATCCGGCTCGGCTACCATGCCGTACCGCTCCCTATAGAGTTGGACGAGCCGCGCCTGCAGCGCAGGACTCTCCCAATAGCCCATCGGATCGATGCCAAGCGCGTCGCGCGCGGCGTCCAGCGCAGCCTGCGGCGCCCCCGTGGAGGGCTGGCCAAACTCCATGTGGAGAACTGAGCGCCCCTCCGCACCCAGGCGATAGGCCAACTTGCTCAATTCTATGGCCTGAAACGGCTCGACTTCCATCAGATCATCCATCGCTCGGTACAGCGCCGATAGCCGGCGGGCGCGCAGATGCCAACGATGCAACCCCACCCCGGCCGTCGTTCGTCCTCGCGGCGCATCTGCCGTGAAATCAAAAAATTGCGCCAGCGTCGTCGGGCGCTTCGAAGAATGCTTTCGGCAGAAAGAAAACGGCAGGTCGTATTTTCGGCCTGCGCGTGACGCGCATTTTCAGGCAGTCTGTCAAGTGGCAGCTCGCAGAAACCTGCATCACGGAAGTAGGGCCTCCGACCCCCTTCAGCGGGACGGCTCCCTGAAACCAGAACTCCTTACAGCCTGAGCATAAGGTTTGATCGCCAGATACATGAGGGCCGCCCCGCCGGGGGCCATTACGGCGGCGAAGAACGCCATCGAATAGCGCAGCATGCTCTCGTCCTTCAGCAGGAAATCGGTCACCAGCGCGATGAGCAGCGGCCCGAGACCATTGCCGATGACACTGATGGTGAAGAGATACACAGCGCTGATCTGGGCCCGCATCTCGCTTGGCGTCACCATCTGGATCGCGGCATTCTGCGCAGGGGCGCTGGCGAGGCCGATGATCGAGGAGATCATGCCGCAGAAGAAGGCGAGCCAGGGGCTGGGCATGAGCGAGGTGGCGATCGCGAAGGGAGCGGACAGTGCTTGCGAATAGAAACAGACCCGCGCCATCGCATCGGGATTGCCGCGCTTGCCCATATATTCCGCGAACCAGGTGCCCAGCGTCAACGCAATCGGCGTAGAGATGAGGAGCGACAGCGCCAGCAGTGGCCCGATCTGCGCCGGTCCCCAGCCATAGGTGCGCTCATAAAAGGCCGCGCGCCACGTCATGAGGCCCGTCGTCTCGATCGCGCCGATGCCGATGCTGAGGAACAGGGGCAGGAACAATATGCGGTTTGACAGGAGATACGCCCCCACCTCGCGCAGTGGTACGCTGCCCTTGCCGCGGCGATTGCGGCGCACCGGCTCCCGCACGGTGAAGAGAAAGAGCAAGGCGGTCGCCAGCCCCGGCAGAGCGCAGACGAGGAAGACGAGCTGCCACTCGCGCATCTCGCCCAGGACCGGGATGTGGACCGGCCCCATCCCGGCAAAGAACGCCACCAGCAGGCCACCAGCCAACAACGCCGTGGCTTGGCCAGCGCTGATGCCGAGCTGATAGACCGCGAAGGCACGCGGCAGCTTCGACCGCGGCACCATGTCCGCGATCATCGACATGGACGAGGGGCCGGCGACGGATTCCGCGCCACCGACGACGCCGCGCGCGAAAAACAGCCCGCCGAAGCTCCTGGCCATGCCACAGAGCGCAGTGGCCAGGCTCCACACCGTCAGGCCGGCCGTCAGGATCATTTTGCGGCTGCGCTGATCCGCGACGCGGGCCATCGGCAAGCCGACGACCATATAGGCCGACGAAAAGGCGAAACCGATGATGAGGCTGATCTGGGTATCGCTCAGCGCCAGGTCGCGCTTAATCGGCTGGACCAGCAGATTGATGATGTTCCGGTCGACATTGGAGAGCATGGTCACGAAGGCGATCAGCCAGATCGTGTACCAGGCGCGGGCCGGCGACGGCCAATCGTCGCCGGCTCCAGACGCGCCGGCCGATGCCGGCTGCGTCTCACCCGTGGCTTGCGTGCCGACCGGCTCGCTCATCGCTTGAGACGCACCCCGACGCGGAACGCGCGTCCTACCTGATCGAACAGCACCTGATTGGTGATGCCCACCGCGCTGGGTGCAATCGGCGGATCCTTGTCGAACAGGTTACGGATCGCGATGAAATATTCGAAATCGCTGCGGCCGGCCTTCACATTCCAGCCCAGCGTGAGGTCCGCATAGAAGCGGGCGGCCACGCGATTGGTGCTGATGCTGTTCGCGAGACCGACACTGTAGCCTGTATCCTCGGGGCCGACGAACTCGACGAGGAACTTGCCCTCGGGAATGTAGCGGCCATGCGCACTCACGCTGAAAGGCCCGGCCTTGAGGGTCGCCATACCGTCCAGCACATAGTCCGGCACGCCGGGGGTGTTGCTGGCGCGGAAGCCGGTCTGGCCGGCGCGGTCGACCGAACCGGCGCTGTCGATGATCATGAGATCGAACGTCTTGGTCGCCAGCAGCCGCAGGTCGAGCGATGCGGCGGCACCGATGCGGGTGCGATAGCTCGCCTCGATGTCCAGGCCCCGGGTCTTGAAGCCATTCACATTCTGCAGACGGTCGTTGATCAGCGTCACTTCGCCTGCCCCGTTCCGCGTGATCAGTGGGCAGAACTCGGTCGCGTTGTTCACCAGACAGCGCGTCGCGATGGTCGATGAGCCGATCTGCGCGATCGCGTCGTTTACGCGGATATTGTAATAATCGACCGAGAGGTTGAAGCCGCGCAGAAACGACAGGTTGCTCAGCACCACGCCGGCCGTGAAGGTATCGGCCTTCTCCGGGCGCAGCGTATTGTTCGAGCCCGAGACGATTTCGATCAGGCCCTGCTTGCTCGTCACCGGATCGGTGAAGGACGAGAAGCTGCGCGTGACCGAGCCGAACAGCTCGTTCACATTGGGCGCCCGGATATCGCGAGAGAGCGTGCCACGCAGGCGCAGGAAATCGACCGGCTCATAGACGCCGCCGAGCTTCCAGGTGGTGACCGCGCCGCTCGTGCTGTAGTCGGTGCGGCGCGCGGCGCCGTTCAGCTCCAGGCTTTTGCCCAGCGCACTGTCCTTAAGCAACGGCAGGACCGCCTCAACGAATGCTTCCTTGACCTCGACCTTGCCGTTGGAAGCAGCGAAGTTGGAGACGTAGAAGGCGCCGGTCGGCGAGAGCGGGTCCGTCGAGCCCTTCACCTCGTCGCGGCGATATTCGGCGCCGGCCGCCAGCGACAGCGGGCCGGCCCACAAGTCGATGAGATCGCCCTGCACGTCGAGCGCGGCAACCTGTTGGGTGATCTTCAGGTCGAGCATCGATGTGCCGGTGACATAGGCCAGCGCCTCCTGACTGAAGCGGCCCGCGCCGATCAGGTTGAGCGGCTGGCAGCCATTGGTCGGGTTGGTGAGCGTCGAGCGGCAGATTGGCGTGCCGCCGGGGCCCGAGGTAACATCGGCCGCGAGCAGCAGGCGCGAGCGGATGAGGTTGTTGGTCGCTTCCTGATGATAGGTGCTGCGGCCATATTGATAGTAAGCGTTCCACGTCCAGTTATCAGTGATGGCGCCGGAGAGGCCACCGATGATGCGGAAGGCAGTGCTCTTGGTCGCGCCGCGGGCATTGCCGAGGTCGAGCCCGGCGCGGCCCATGTTGAACTGGGTGATGCCGTTGGCATCCATGACGTCCGTGACCGACCGGGGGAGATATGGATTGTCGCGGCGGACCGGGCCGATCAGCGAGCCTGTGCTGTCGCGCAGCTGTGCACTCACCGAGAAAGCGCGGACTTCGCCATAGGATGCTTCCAGCGTGGCCTTGAGCGCGTCGCTGAATTCATATTCGGCATGGCCATAGGTGCTGAAGCGCTCGACCGGCACCTTGAGAAGCAAGCCGGCGAGGAAGGCGTTCTGGCCCTTCCCACTGCCGCCCTGCTGAAACAGCGAACCCGCGAGCCTGCCGACCTCATAGGGCGCTGTCGTCCCATCCGGCAGGAACTGCAGGCCCTTGAGGGGGCCATTGCTGAGGATAAGGCCGCCCGGGGCTATGGTGGCGGTGTGGACATTGTTGAGAATGCTCAGCGCCGGGGCGCCCGCACCGGCCGCGCCAGCCGGGCGGCCGACAAGCGTCCACTCCTGCGCGCACAGCGAGCGGGCCTGATAGCAGTCCGCCAGGCCATCATTGTCTTCATACTCCCCGCCGAACACGACGTGGCCCCGGCCACCGGCGAAGGATGTGCCGCCGGCCGCCGAGAGGAAGATCGTGCGGTCGTCGCCGCGCTGCGAGATGCCCGACTGGGCCTCGGCCCGAAGGCCATCGAGCTTGTTGTTGAGGATGAAGTTCACGACGCCCGCAACCGCGTCCGAACCATAGGCCGCCGAGGCACCGCCGGTCACGACGTCAACGCGATCGATGAGGATGCCGGGGATATAATTGGTGTCGACCGTCCCGCGCGCTGTCGTCGGCACGAACCGACGGCCATTGACCAGCACCAGGGTGCGCTCGGTGCCAAGGCTGCGCAGTTCCAGCACGCGCGAGCCGACGGCGTTGCCCGGAGTCGTCTGCGTCGCGGAAGGACTGGACGTCGCCCGGAAGCTCGGCAGCTGGCTCAGCACGTCGCCAATATTCGTCGCGGCAGTTGTCTCCAGTCGGTCGCGACCGATCGCGGTGACGGGGGTCGGCGCGGTGAAGCCGCCGCGCGTGATGCGCGAGCCGGTCACGACGATCTCCTGCGAACCGGATGCGGCCTGATCCTCGGCCTGCGGTGCTGGACCGCCCTGATCCTGCGCGTGCGCGGCAGAGGCCACGCCGATCGCAGCCATCGCCAGAATGGCCGCAGAATTTCTCAAAACCCGAACTCGTTGACGAAGCGCCAGCATTGCAATCCTCTCCCCAGTCTCTGCCCACATCGTTCGCTCGACCGCGCCCATGTGGCACGGCGTAGAGCACGTATGGACATGAATTTACTGCCCTAATGTTTAGGGCGACTAGTAATTCATATCCTATCTTTTAAAGTGATGGCAATGGGTGTTGAAGCATCAAGACCAACAAGGCAGGAGGGCGATGATGGGAAGGTCGAAAGACGCAAAGGATTCGCCGAAAATCACGCCCTTTTCTGCAAGGGATGCGAAGGCGCGGTTCGTGCCAGGACCGCCGCCGGCCCGTGGCCAGGAACCCGGTTCGGATGCTGATTTGCGGGTGCAGATGTCGTGGTGGCTGGTCGGCACCGGCCGCGCGTGGCGCAATCTGCTGGATGAACATCTACGCTTCGCGGGCCAGACACAGCCCCGCTGGCGCGTGCTCGCCTGGGCGCGACTGCAGCCGGGGATTACCCAGACCGAACTGGCGGAACATATGTCCGTCACCAGCGCCACTTTGGTGGCCATCGTGGACGAGCTCGTCCGTCAGGGGCTGCTTGAGCGGCGCGAGAGCAGCACGGATCGCCGCGTCAAGAACCTGCACCTTACGCCAGCGGCGCATCCGATCATCGAGGCGATCTCGCAGGAGGTCAGCGACATAAGGGACGCACTGCTCAGCGACGTCTCCCGCTCTGAGCTGGAGACCTGTCTCTCCGTCCTCCAGCGGGTTAGCCAGGCGATCGAAAATTATGGGCGGGGCAAGGGATAGAGCTCACATCGCTCCGTCGAAGACGGCCCCGGCATAGCGCCTCTGGCGAACGTCCCAACCTCTCCCCTGAACCGCAACCGCGATGCGATCAACCGCTGCCTGCTACCCATCCGCGAGGTGCGACACGACTTTGCCGTCCGATATCCATCTCGTGCGCCGATCCCCGCAGCGCCAGAACGAGATATGCACGGCTGGATACCAGCGCAGCGAGCCCGATCAGAAATGATGTGTCTAAAGCAATTTAAGCGACACTTTTCTTGCCTTTGGCCCGGCGCATTGCGAACTTCATCCTCACGTGCCGCACGGTCACGCATCTGCACACGCAACCGGACATCTTCTCTATCAATCGCTTCGTCTTCGGTCTGCAATGGCGCTCTTCTTGCGATCGGACAATCGAGCGCGTCGAGACACCGAGCGATATTGTTCTGCAAGTGCTCCATCCGCCAAGCGACCTTTGCGGCGGTGTCGCTCTTGTCGCGGTTGATGACAGCCTTTGTGACAAGCGTGTGTCCATGTCGCCTAGTGGCCTGGCTCCGTCCGGTGGAGCCAATCAAGAATCTCGGCCCGATTTTCATCGAGGCGAGGCGGGACTTCGCCGACTTGAAGGCCGGGAGTAAGGCGGAAGCCGGCTCCGGGGTAGCGCACTGGTCCCGTAAGAGGTCCCTCGGGGATATCGAAGGATACAAGCGCATCCGGACGCGCCAGTTCGGCCGCTTCATCGACCCGGCGCACCATCCCGCAAGGGATGCCAGCTTCGCTCAATCCTGCTTCCCAGGCGGCCGCATCCCTTGTGGCGAACACCCTCTCCAGTTCCGCCTTCATGGCGTCGAAATTGGCCCGCCGTGCTTCTGGCGTGGCGAACAGCGGATCAGTCAGCCAGTCCTCTCGTCCGGTGAACCGGGCAAGCGCGGCAAACTGGTTGGGCTGCACGACGCCGAGCGAAATCTGCCGCCCGTCCCTAGCTGTGAACAACGAAGCGGTGGGCAGGCCGCTATAGCCCGTATTGCCCATGCGAGACATCGCTTGCCCGGTCAGCAGATAAGGCGTCACGGCCGACGTCATGAAGGCCAGGCTGGCATCGAACATCGACACATCGATATAACTGCCGCCGCCACCCTGCAGTCGCCGCACCAGTGCGGACAGGATGGCAAGTGCCGCGGTCTGGCCGGTCAGCGTATCGACAATGGGAAAGCCGACGCGCACCGGCGGGTCACCCTCTTCACCGCTCAGCATCATCATGCCGCTCGTCGCCTGCACGATATTGTCGATGGCCGGCCAGTCGCGCTGAGGACTGTCCTGCCCATAGCCGGACACCGAGCAAAAGATGATATCCGGCCGCAGTTCTCGCGCCGCTTCGTAGCCGAGGCCAAGCCGTGTGATAACGCCGGGCCGGAAGTTCTCGAGCATCACGTCACACCGCGCCACGATCGCGTGGGCGATGTCGAGGTCGGCAGGATCCTTGAGATCCAGCATGATCGACTTCTTCCCTGCATTGGCCGCAATGAATGCAGGTGAGAGACCTTCAAAGCGCGGATCCGATCCGTAACTGCGGAAATTGTCGCCCTTGGGCGACTCGATCTTGATGACGTCGGCCCCCATCAGCCGCAACAGGTGCGACGCATAAGGCCCGGCCATTACATGGCTGAAGTCGGCGATGCGGATGCCCGCAAGCGGTTGGGTCATGGTTTTTCCGGAAATTGTTTGCGAACGATCGTCCATGCGGGGTCTTTGCAAAGGCCGCAGGACGCCCCCGTGAAGAGTTGACCCGCCTTCGCGTCACGCTTGAGTTGCCAGTCGAGCCACGCCACCGCGATCCGGCCATAGTCCCCGCCGTTCACCGCGCCGAACGTTCCGCCATGGCCCGTGTTCTTGTTGGCGTAGAAGACGGGCACATGATCAATGCGGCCCACATCGTCATTGCCGTTGGGATAGGCGATGTCGGTCGGTCCGCCCAAGATGTAGGCGACCGGTGTATGCAGCTTGCGCAGATCGTCCTTGGCGATCGAGACGCGGCTAAGGCCATTGCCTGGCCGGTTGTACACACCGCTGTTGAAGATGACGGCCGTGCGAATGCGCTGATCGGCAGCGGCGGCAAGCGCCTGCAGGCCACCGCAACTATGTCCCATCACGGCAACCTGCTTGGTATCGACGTCGCGTCCGTAGGGGCTACCCTTCACCCAGTCGATTGCAGCGAGGAGCTGGTCCACTGAGGTTTCGTCCGCGGTTGCGGGTGGCGGCATGGGCGGCTCGGGTCCCCGCTGGTTTCCAGCAGCCGGTTCCGTCGAGGGCCTCTCCCCTTTCGGAGCCCCATTGGCGATGACGATGTAGCCATGGCTGGCGATCTCGCGCAGGAAGCCACTGGCCGACAGCCCGTCATTGCGGCAGCCACCATTACCCCACAGCACCAGCGGCAGGCGTCTTTGTGGCAGCTTCGCCGGGCGATAGATGGTGTAGCCGGGCGCGTCCGCTCGCCCTTCCGCGATCGCCGGCAGATCGCCTGTTCCGCCGGGCGCTCCGATGATGCCAGAAGGTATCTGGGCCGATGCGGACGGGGCCTGCAGGATGGCAACCAAAGCACAGAGCAGCCGGCCGACGTGCTTCATTGATTTCCTCCACACTGGATTTTGTCGCGACCCTGCACGGAAGCGCGTGCGGTGCGGAACGCCCTGAGACCATCAATGCCGAAGCGGGACAGGTCGCGGGCATTGCCCTCCGAATCGCGCAGATAGAGCGCATCGAACCGCGCCTGCTCCTGACGCGACACGCCATTGATCGTCACATGCTGGGCGCGCGCTTCTTCCAGTCCCTTTTCAAGCGCAGCATAGATCTCGCGCGCGAGCGCTGCTTCCCAGACCGCTTGCGACTCCTCCAGGATAGCCCGATCCTCCGCACTCAGTCGATTCCAGCGCTCCATCCCCATCGCCCGAGCAGGATAGGCGCCGCGTGGAATAGCGAGATTATTGTAGTGGCGGGCGACCTCGGCGAAATGTAGCGACTTGAACGTGTCGCCAGGTGCAATGACGCCATCGATCACACCCTTCGCCATCGCCGAATAGACGTCAGCCATCGGCATGTTCACCGGATCGGCGCCGAGGGATTCGAGCACGCTCAGCAGCTCCGTCGGCGCGCGCAGACGCAGGCCGCGCAGATCGGCCAAGGTGTTCACCTGTCTGCTGGTGGTGACGACGCCGGCGAGCGATCCGCCCTGCACCGCCAGTACCTTGAGCCCTTCCAGCTCATGGCCAATCTCGGGGTTCGCCGCCGCGATACAACGATAGAGCGCCAGTTGGGATTCGATGCTGTCCGCGCCGCTGTAGAACCCCGTCTGGATGCGGATGAGATGGGCGCCGCCACGCGCGTAGATGGGCGTTATGAGCCCCACATCCGCGACACCGTGGCGCAGTTCCTCCATCGACATGTCGGACGAAAGCAGCGCCCCGGACCAGCTCGGCCGGATGCGGATGCGGCCGTGCGAGCGCTGCTCGACAAACGCCATCCACGCCTGATCCGCTTTGCTGAAAGGATGATTGGGGCTGTAGGGCGTTGCATAAGTGAGTTCCGTCACATCCTGCGGCACGGGCCGGGCGCAAGATGCCAGCAGCAGTAGTAGCGCAGGCAGGAACGCCCGCAGCCTCATGCAAGCCCCCGCTCGGCGAGGAAGCTGGCCACCGTCGCCACCATCCTGTCATGGTCCCAGTTCTTGGCGTCCACCATGTCGGCATCGATGGTCAGCACCGGCACGCCTGCCGCCTCCAGCGACAGCGCGGTCAGCTTTGTGCCCGATTGCGAGAGGCGGTTGTCCGGCGGGAGCAACACAACGCAGGCGTCGATGCCGCAGCGCTCGGCCTCGCTGGTCATCCAGCCATTCATCCACGGCGGCAGGTGCAGCACTTCGTTCATGGAGCAGATACGGCTGGCCAGCGCATCCATCGGCTCGCCCTGCAGTTCACGGATATATTGCGGCCCGGCGAACGGCATATACATCGACCAGACGAAGACCGCGCCGAGCCGTTCCTCCAGGGCCTGATAGAAGCCGGGGTCGTGCCACACACCCGCGCCGATCCACATGAGGCGGACCTTCTCGTTGCTGGCAGAGCCAGTACCATTTGCGATGCGCTCCATCACCTCATCGCGGAAGCGTTTGGCATGGGCGACCGCCCAATCCGATCCGCGATGCCATTGCGGGATCATCGTGTTGGGCATCTGCTCGGCGATCGACACGGGGCAAGGCCGCGCCTGACCGATGGCCTGCGCCGCCTCCCAGATATAGCCCTCCTGCTCGTTGATCCGTTCCATCAGATAGTGGAGCTTCGCCTCGTCGAACTTTCGCCCGGTGCGGTTCTCCAGCAGGGCGATAAGATCACGCATCTCCGCGACCATCAGCGCGATACGATCGGCATCGTAGACCTGGCGCCAGTCGCCCCGGCTATGCTCGAACCAGCGCGGGTCCTTGTGCTCCCATGCCGGCGCCTCCATCGCAAAAAATTCACTGCCCAGCGCCTGCGCCCATTGGCCGAAGACATGCTGGATGCAGTCGCAGGTCAGCCGCGCCACCAGCACGGTCGGCGTGGGCAGGCCTCCCCAAGGGGCGGTCTTAGGATCGTTCGCGAGCGTGCAGGCGAGGCCCAGAGAGCAATATTTGCAGCTATTCTCGGGATAGCCATGCCGGGCCATTACCTCAAAATACTGGTTCGAGAGCTGCTTTGCCGAAATATAGGCCGACCACCACTGGTTGGTGATGATCGGAATATCCATCACGTGGAAGATTTCGTGCGGAGTGTCGGCCTGCACGATAGCAAAAGGCTCGCCCTCATCCACGACCCGTCGCCGCAGATCCGCACCGAACTGCTTCTGATAGGCGCTGGCTGCTGCCGTGCAGGCCAGATCCTTGCGGCTGCGCTGCCCTGTTGCCCGCGTCGTGACATCCTGGCTCATTCAAAAACTCCTGCAGCGTCGAGCTCTGCGATGCGGGCCTCCGAGAGGCCGCAGATGTCGCGGGCGATGGTGTGAGCATGCTCGCCCATGCGCGGCGCGCGGAACGGCTCCAAGCGATCATGCGAAAACTTGATGGGGGTTGCGATGTGGCCGAACGGCCCGAGCAGCGGATGGTCAAGCGTCACCAACGCGCCGCGCCCGGCAAGTTGCGGATCGTGATCGATCATGTCTTCACAATCCTGCACCACACCGCAGGCGATGCCGGCGGCCTGAAGCTCGGCCATAATGGCATGGTCGGCGCGTTGCGCGACCCACGCCGCGACGTCGTCGCCGGCAATGGCGTGGAGTCTGGCAAGCTCTGCTTCGTCCCTCAGGCTGATCGCCACCCATCGATCCTCGCCCTGCGCCTGGAAGACATCCTGAAAGAAGACAGCGGGGTCCGCATTGCCCGAACGCTGCGGGCGCTCGCCGCGCCGCGCCGCCGCCAGATAGTCCCGCATCTGTTGCACGCAGATCTCGTACATCGAGGCATCGATATGACAACCAAGCCCGGTTTCGCGGCGATGCTGCAGCGCCGCCGCCACTGATCCTGCCATGACGAACGGCACGATGACGTCGCCATAGGGAACCGCGCCGGGGATGACGGGATCGCGGTCTGGATAGCCGGTGAGGAAGGTCCGTCCCGAGAGTGCGCCACCGGTCCCGTCGACACCCCATTCCTGCGCCAGCGGACCGGTCTGGCCGAACACGCTGCCCGACACCATGACGATGCCCGGGTTGCGCGCTGCCAGTGCATCATAATCGAGGCCAAGCTTCTTCATCGTGCCGGGGGAGAAATTCTCGACCACAACATCGGCCCAGTCGATCAGCGGATCGATGAGTTCACGCGCCTCCGGCTTCTTCATGTTCAGCGAGAGGCTGCGTTTGGAGCTGTTGAGATGCGCGAACCAGGGCTTGTCGTCCCAATTGCCTGGGCTGGACGCGGAAACCTGCACGTCGAGACGGGCAAGATCGGGCCGCGTGCGGCTCTCGATCTTCACGATCTCCGCGCCAAGATCGCCGAGCGTCTTGGTCGTGATCGATCCGACCAGTGCCCAGGCGAAATCCAGCACCCGAACGCCCGCCAGCGGCCCCGGCCGCTCGCCGGTGTGGATGGCGGGCGCGGCAATGGCAGCGCCCTTGCGGATCGTCGCGAAGCGCTCCGGCAGGCCCGAAGGCGTATCGAAGAAGTGGCGCGCCGCCAGATGCGGATCGGCCAGCACATCGCCCGGCTCGTTCGCCACGCAGGCATTGATGCCGCGCCTCAGCCCTTCGGTCGCGATCTCATGCTTGGTACGCGAGAGGAAGAAGGCGGCGATCGCCGCTTCCCACAGCGCCCGCGTGTCGGCCGGCAGCGTGGAGCGATTGTAGCTCAGCCAGTCGGTGCCGTGCAGCGGATTGGGAACACCGACTTCGTCCATCCAGTCCGAGAGGGCCTGATTGGCGGGCGCGCCGAGCCGCCCGGTCATCAGCGAGTGGAAGCACCAGCCGTCCGCCAGCCGCCAGATGGCCCGCACGGTCGCTTTGCCATAAGCGAGCGCACCGCCCACGCGCGTGAGCTTGCGCCGGTCGAACTGCCAGCACAGCACGCCGTTGAAATTGCGACTGAAGGCCACCTGCTGGATCGAGACATCGACATGTTGCCCCTTTCCGTGCGTGCCGCGCGAATAATGAGCGGCCATTGCCCCGGCCGCAGCCACCATATCCGCGTGGAAGGTGCAGGCATCCCCCGCTTCCTTCACCGGTGCCAGATCCGGCTCGCCGGTGACGCGGAGGGCACCTCCCATGGCGGACGCCACCAGCTCGCCGCCTTTCCATTGCGACCGTGCACCACCCGAGCCGAAGCTCGTCACCGACACGTGTACGGCATTCTCCGGGATGGCAATGCCCCCCAACCCCTCCAGCCCGATATCGTCGATGACGAACGATGCGCCCTCCACCGGACCGCCCAGCTCCGCCCCGATCGAAGCCAGGAAGCGGGCCAGTGGCCGATCCGCCATGCCGCCCAGAATGGCGACGCGATGACCGGATAACGGCATCATGCAGACAGCTCCTTCAGAAATTGCGTCATCTCGCCGGCCGCGCCGTCAGTTCCGCGCCAGTCGCGCCGCGTCATGATGAGGTTGGAAATACCGGCCTGTGACAAGGCCTCACGCTGCGCGGGCAGATGCCAGATGCGCGCCTCATCCTCCTCCGCAAACCAGAGCACGACCGCCGAGGCGCCGAATGTCCGCGCCCTGTCGACCAGATCCGATGCGCGATCGAAAAAGGCGCGGCCGCTCTGCGAGCCGGCATGGAGCTGGCGCGCGATGGCGGTTATCGGATCGCCGCTCGCCTCCTCAACGGCCGCGCCCGGATCTTGCCAAGCGTCCGCCAGCGTCGGTCCGCATGCGGACCAGCGCGCCGCCTCGATAACGGCGTGGAGACGGCGATCAGGCGGCGGCGTGCCGCCGAGCAGGCAACAAGGCACAGCCGTGTCCGCCATCCCGCTGGCCGATGCACGACGCCGGTTCGTTTCGGCGATGCTACGCTCCAATGCAGGGGCATCCAGCCCCAGCCGATTGGCAAGCTGGCGGACAGCGGCCACCATATGCGCCGCGCTGCTCGAGCGGGCGATCCGCGCGACGTCGAAGATCAGCGGCTCGGGGCCCTTGACCTCTCCCTGTCTGCGGAGCTCGCAGATATAGTAATAGAGTCGCTGCGCCGCATCATCCGCACGGGAGAAGATGACGGCGTCGAGACTGTCCAGAGCCCCGTCCGCCCAGTCCTGCACAATAGATCGCGCCCAGAGCGGGAATTTGCTTTCCAGCCAGCGGTCGGCAGTGGGCATGGCGCGATCGACATTCCAGGCCAACGGGCCGGAACACGCGCCCGTCGCGGCGAGCAAGTCTTGCGGCAGATCGGGGCCGACATAAGCGATCATGGTCATTGTCCAAATACGGTGGGCAGCCACAGCACCATGGCCGGGAAGAGAATGATGAGCAGCAGGTGGATCAGATCGCTGGCAAGGAAGGGCATCACGCCCCGGAAGATGCGGCCGAGCGGCACATCCTTCGCCACGCCTTGAATCACGTAGAGGTTCATGCCGAGCGGTGGGTGGACGAAGCCGATCTCCATCGCGCGGGTGATGAAGATGCCGAACCAGATGGGCGACATGCCCACGCTCTCGACGATCGGGAGCAGGATCGGCGTGGTGAGCAGCATCAGCGCAAGGCCATCCAGCACCGATCCGAGCAGCAGCAGCAGGACGGCCACGACGAGGAGCGTGGGGATGGTGCCGAGGCCCATCTGCGTCACGCTGCTGCCCACCGCCTCGGTGAGGCCGGTGACGCTGATGAAGACCGAGAAGGTGATCGCCCCGATGATGACGAGGAAGATGAGGCCCGCCGTGCGCAGCGTTTCCGAGAAGGCGCGGAACAGCACGTCCCGGTTCAGGCGGCCACGCCAGGCCGTGATGACCAGCGCGCCGGCCGTGCCGATGGATGAGGCCTCCGAGGGGCTGAACCAGCCCAGCACGATGCCGCCCAGCACCACAGCGACCAGCAGCAGCATGTCGGCGATCTTGAGCATCGCCCGGCCACGCTCGGGCCAGCTCGCGCGCACGCTGGCCGGCGCGATGGAGGGCTTCCAGCGGCAGAGCAGCCAGATGACCAGGCAATAGAAGAGCATCTGCGAGATGCCCGGGATCAGCGTCGCAGTGAACAGCTTGCCGATCGATTGCTCGGCAATGATGCCATAAACGATCAACGCGCCGGATGGCGGCAGCATCTGGCCCAGTGTGCCGCCCGCCGCGACCGTGCCGGTCGCCAGGGCGTCGGAATAGCCGCGCTGGCGCATTTCCGGCAGGGCGACGAGGCCGATGGTCGCCGCCGTCGCCAGGCTCGATCCGTTGATCGATCCGAAGCCGGCGCACCCGCCCACCGACGCATAAGCGAGGCCGCCGCGCCGGTGACCGATCATCTTGGCCGCGGCATCGAACAGGTCGCTGCTGGCATTGGCGGAAAAGAAGAGATGCGCCATCAGCATGAAGAGCGGCAGCGTCCCCAGCTCGTAGCGGGTCAGCGTCTCGACCACGACGACGCCCGCCTTGATGAGCGCCGCTTCGGGCCCCAGCACGATCATCAGGCCGCCCACGCCGACAAGGCCGAGCGACACGCCGATCGGCAAGCCGGCCATGAGAATAGTCAACAGAATCAGCAGGCCGATAAAGCCTGTCTCGGGTGTGGCGAACATCATGAGCGGGGCCGCTCGGCGAGCTGGCGGACCAGCAGGACAATGACGACGACAAGCGAGGCATTGAGGAAGGCGCGCATCCAGCGCCATGGCACGCCGACCAGTTCGCTCACTTCCTGGCTATTCCAGAGATCGGACGCGAGCCAGCAGGAGCCGGCGAGCAACCCTGCATAGAAGACGATCGAGAGCGCCGTGCAGGTGCGCTCGGCAATGTCGCGCGGAACGCCCGTCAGCCGATCGAGGATCAGATGCACGCGGGCATGGTTCCGGGCGATCGTCGCCGCCACGAGCGCCAGCGCTCCGGCGACCAGAACCGCGACCTGAACCAGCTCGATCGCGCCCTTGAGCGGCAGGCCGGTGTGCCGCCCGATCACGGCGAGCAGGTTCAACAGCGCGGCCGCGATCAGGGCGCCCCCCCCGATCCAGACCATGGCAACCCTGGCAGAATTCATGCGCCAACCTCTTCGACGCGACCATCGGCCGCTATTGTGATGGCAGGCAGTCCCGCCTTTTGCGTGATACGCTCGACATAGGACCGGATGTCCGCCGCGCGGGCTAGCGAGGCGAGCACGGGCCGCCCCGGTGCTTCGACATCGACGGGGATGATGCCCACGTCCATCGCGCCGCCACCATGGAGACGGATGGTGCCGAGAAAGGCGTTCACCGCTTCAGGATGAAAGGGCGCGAGCGTGTAAGCCGGGTCCGGCTCGAAACCGAAGAGCTTGCGCCGCCGCTCCGCCCATTCCGCGCGGGCCGGATGATCCTGCGCCGGACTGAGCGCACTGGTGACGACGCAGCCATTGCCAAGTCCATGGAAAATCGGCTTCCCACGATAAAATTCGATACCGCGCACGATATGCGCATGATGACCAATCACGACGTCCGCCCCCGCATCGATTGCAGTGTGGGAAACCGCTCGTTCGTAAGGCGCGAGTTGCGCGGGTGTGTGGACGATACCCTTGTGGAGCGCCACGAGCACGATGTCCGCCTGCTGGCGCGCGGCCGCGATATCCTCCCGCAAGGTCGCGACGGCCTCTGCGGTCAGCGTGGTGAGCGCAGCCGCCGGCGCAATCGGCGCGCCGTCTGCCGTATCGACCCGCAGAAAGGCGCAGCCGGCAGTATCCTTACCGGCCCAACTGTTTTCCGGGCCAACGCAATTATAGCTCAGCAGCGCGATCCGATGGCCACCGCGCGTCACGATCGCCGGCGCGCGAGCAGCTGCAAGCGTCAGCGCCGCGCCGGTGTGATGCACGCCTTGCGCATCGAGACTGGCCAGCGTGTCGGCAATGCCCTGGGGACCGCAATCGGCGATGTGATTGCCGGCAAGACTAAGCATCCCGAACCCTGCCTGCGCGATGGCGGCAAGATTTTCGGGCGGCGCACCGGGGGCCGGCACATCTCCCTTCAGTTCGACGACACTCGCCGTGTGGGGCACTTCCAGATGCCCCACCGCGAGGTCGGCAGCGCGCAGGGCGGGGGCGATCCCGGCCAGCCAGTAGGCGCCATCTGGCTCATCCAGAACCAGATCGCCTGCCAGCACAATCGAGATCGCCTCCTTCCCCACGCACTCCGCTCCCTTAGAAGGACTTGCGCACGCTGACGGCGAAGAGCCTCCCAATGGGATCGCTCGCCGTCGCGTCGTAGCCACCGCCGCCGTTGCCGTTGGGCGCCAGATTGACATAGGGGGGCGCAATATCGAAGACGTTGCGCACTTCCATCGCGAGCGTGAGCCCCTTCTCGAAGAAGCCGGTAGCCTGCGGATCCCCGATCCGCCACGTCAGCGTCAAATCGACAGGGGTGTAGCTCTTCACGGACTGCACCGGGTTGGAAAGGTTGTTGGTGTATCCACCAACATGCGTGGCCAGAACACGCGCGCTCAGCGGCCCGTGATCCCAGGTGATGCTGGCCCGCGCCTTGAACTTGAGCGGATTGAAGATGACGTTGCGCCGGTCGACCAGCGGCGCGGCGGGCGTCACGGCGATGTTATATTTGGTGAGGTAGGTACCCGACACGTTGAAGAGCAGATGGTCGTCCGCACCGATGTCGGCTTTCCAGGTTCCGCTAAAGTCGATCCCGCGCGTGATCGACACGCCCAGATTCTGGCTGCGTCCGTCCACGAACAGTGTCACATTGGCCGGATCGCCGCCGGGGAAGGAACCTCCGGCCAGCGCGACGCCCTGGCTCAGCAACTGCTGCACCCGCGCCGCCGCCGCCGATCCACGCAGAATTATGCCCGTGCCGGCATACTGCGCCTCGTTGCCCAGGATGGTGAGGTTGGAGAGGTTGGCCAGCACCTGATTCTCATATTTGACATCCCAATAGGTGACGCCGAAACTCAGATTCGATGTGGGCTCGAAGTCCAAGCCGACCGACCAGGTGGTCGCCGTCTCCGGCTTCAGGTCCAGATTGGGACCGGAAAGCGCATAGCCCTGCAGCGGCGCACCGCCCGCCGGGTTCTGGTAGCTCTGGCCGAATATGTTGTTCGAGTTGCCGTAAATCTCCGGGATAGTGGGCGCACGGAACGACGTGCCGTAGCTGCCGCGCAGCTTGACGCCGCGCACCGGCTGCCAGTTCAGGCCGAACTTGGGGTTGGTGGTGCTGCCCACGTCACTATACTTGTCGTGGCGCACGGCGGCGTTGAGTTCCAGCCGCTCGAAACCGGGAACCGCGTTGTTCGCCCCAAAGATCGGGATGTAGAGTTCGCCATAGAAGGAGTCCACCTCGCGGCCGAAATGGCGGTAGGTAATCGGCGTCGTCGGCCCGCCGCGCGCGGAGCCAAGCGCGACGTTGAAATCCTGCCGCTCATAACCCGCCGCCAGCTTCACGTCGCCGCCGGGCAGCGCGAAGAGCGAGCCGTTGAGGCGACCTTCATAGGTCTTCAGGTGGCCATTGGTTGGAGCCAGGAAGATCTGGTCGGCAATCCCGGCCAGCACTGCGGCGCTTGTGCGACCACGGCTGTACGGGTCAAACGCCGTCGCGGGGTTGCTACTGGCGAGCGCAGCGTTCAGCGCGGCGTTATTGATGCCGTGATAAGAGCCTGAGAAATCATTGGTCTTGCCATAGCCGAACAGCACTTCGGCTTCCCAGTCATGGGGCAGCTTGGCACGAAGGCCGGGCGTGATTTGCCAGCTTTCCGCAGAACCGAACGAGTCATTGATCGGCACGCTGCTGCCGAAGTTATAGTCGAGTGTATAGCTGGTCCCGCTAAAGCCAGCGGGCCGCACGAAGAAGGCGTTCGTCTGCGGCACCGTCAGGCGCGCGTTGGAATAGGCGGAATTCCGGTAAAAATTACGCTTTGAATAGAAGCCGTCATAGAAGACGCTCAGCCAGTCGGTCAGGTCGAAGCGACCCGTGCTATTGAATGAGTCGTAGCGCTGCTCCGGAATGAGATCCTGATTGTCCAGCTCGTCGCACCTGTTGAGCGTGCCTGCCGCCAGCGATCCTGCCGTCGCTTGGGTCACGCCCCCCGCCGGGATGGCGTAGGTCGTACCGTTCGCATTGATGTTACCCGGGGCGCACCGCACGATCCGGTAATCCCCGCCGCCGAAGCTCGTCTGGTTGCTGGTAAAGAAGCCGCGATCGTCGCCACTCAGGTTCGAGCGCTCGACATGCTCGTAGGCGACCATGATCTGCCCGCGTTCAAACACCTTGCCGAGGGCGGCGCCCAGCGTCGTCTCATGGAAGTCGCCCCGCGACGATATGCCCGAGCGCGCGAACACCTCGCCGCCGTCGAGTGACCGGCGGGGAATAAGATTCACCACGCCCGCGACCGCATCCGAACCGTAGATGGCGGATGCGCCGTCGGCGACCACCTCGACCCGCTCGACACCCAGTGACGGCAGCACCGACGGATCAATCGAACGGCTGTTGTTGGTCACGCGGTGCCCGTCGATCATCACCAGCGTCGCATAAGGCCCAATGCCGCGCAGGTTCACCGAGTTGCCATAGGTGATGTTGCCGCTTCCGCCCGACTGGCCACGCGAATTTTCCGAGACGCCGAGGTCGAAGACCTGCGGAATTTCCTTAATCATGCGATCGACGGTGACCGCGCTCGAGGCCTCCATCTCGGCCCGGCCAAGTGTCGTGACGGTCGACCCGACCGGCGCTTCGCCGCGCACGCGGCTGCCGGTGATGACGATGTCCGGCGCTGCCGCCTCCTCGTTCTGCGCCACCGCCATGGCGGGCAGAGCCAGTGCCATCAGGCTGCTGCCCAGCTTCAGTGCCGTTCCTAGAGTGATCCCGCCTTTATAATCCTTGCTCATCCCAACCTCCCTCGCCGCCCCTGCGGCTTTTATGTTTAATCGACGTCTCAGTTCGCGACCGGCAATTTGACCCAGGAGCCGCCCGCGCTGCCCCGCTCGACCGTGAAAACCGGGGCGGGAGTCTGTTGTATTTCCTTGAGATTGCGCTGGCGGGGGTCCGCACCGGCGATGGTGACGCGCAAACGCGCGCCAGCCGGCACGATCCGCGACACCGGCGTCAGATCAATCGCCAGATTGGCCTGCTGGCCGATCGGGAGAGGTGCTACATCCGCCTTGCGCCCTGAGTGCCAGGGCAGACCCATGACGTCATAGGGTGCCTTGCCATTCTTGCGATGCGCTAGTGCCAGCCGGCCGAAGGCCACGACCTCCGCCTGTCCGTCGGCCGCCACTTGATCCAGATAGACGAAAACATCGGCATCGGGCTTGTCCGCCGAGACGCGCAGGTTCACGACCGGATAGCCGATCAGCTTGAGCGGCTTGTCCAGCTGGGCGCTGGTATAGCTCAGCCCCTTGTCGTCCATGGGCTTGGCCCAGAAGGCAAAATAGTCTGCGCCCGGCAAGTCGTAGCGCACCGTGAACTTGTCCGCGCCCGCGCGATCCGGCTTTGCACCGAGCGTTCCGTCATTCACTGATCGCGCGGTGCCACTGCGACCGCCGTTCAGGAACCACTGCATTGGCGTGACCTTGGCACCCGGCAACGCGTCGGAGCGGGCATAGCCACCTTTCCCGTCCAGTCCCTCGACCCAATAAGTCGCACGCGGCTCCTTCTCGATGCCGTTGTCCGCGCCTTTGAGATAATGATCGAAATAGCGCACGACTTCGCCAGTGAAGTCGAATCCAGGCGGCGGCACGCAGTGGCTGCCAGGCCCCGCGAGAAACTTCGATCCCTTGAGGTTCGCCGCGCTTAAGAGGGACTGGGCCGTTGGCTCGTCATGCCAGTTGCTCCAGAAATAAGTGGCGATGCCCGTCCGCTGGATCGCGTCGAGATAATTATAGACGCCGACTTCCTCCCAGAAGCGATTTCCAGTGAAAGAGGAAACGCTGTCGCGATAGGGCATACCATACCAGAGCGCGGCCATCGGCGTGTTCTGGGCATGCTGGGCAACGGCTGATTTAAGCTGCTGCCCGTCCGCGTCGCCATCGACCGGGACGCTCGCCAGATCGTCGCTCAATGGCTCGTCCGGCCGGGTGTTGAACTGTGCGGTGATACCGCCGCGCCGCACGAAAGCATATTTATCGAGGTCCGACGCGCCGATGAAAACCGCCTTGAGCGCCGGGGGCGTAGTGGTCGCGGTGTGAAATGTTGTGCCCCCCAGATAGGAGCATCCGATCATGCCGACTTTGCCGGTGGAAAAGGACTGACTTGCCAGCCACTCGACCAGATCATGGCCGTCTTTCGCCTCGGTGCGGTCCTGAAAACCCCGGCGCGCGCCAAAGGACGCGCCCTTGCCGCGAATATCGGCGACTGCGACCACGTAACCGGCCGAAATCAGCGAGCGGAGCGCCAGGCCGTCCTCCAGCGCGACTTCCCTGATCGCGCCGTCCTTATCCTTGAAACGAGCGCGATAGGGCGTGAACACGAAGATAACCGGAAGGCGCTTTTCTTCCACCTTGCCCTCACTAGCCGGTCGATAGATGTTGACGGCCAGCTTCGTCCCGTCCCGCACAGGCACGTAGAGCGAGCTACGCTGCACGTCTGCATAGTCTTTAGCCGGACCCGGCACGGCTGCCGCAACAGCAGCCAGCGCGCCGATCCATCTAACCGCCCGCATCCTCGCCCTCCTATTGTTGACAATTTCATCAGCGATCAAACCGCCGGATGCAATCAAAAAACAGATGACAATATTGTTGACAATATTGTCAGGAGATTAGACGCTCCTCACATGAACGAGCAGTTGGACAAGCGGGCACCCTCGGCCGTCGAGGTCGCCGACTGGGTGCGTGACCGCATTCGCACAGGCCGTTTTGTGCCAGGCCAGCGGTTGGTCGAAGTGGACATCATCCGGCAAACCGGCGCCAGTCGGTCGAAGGTGCGCGAAGCGTTGCAGCGGCTGGAAGGCGAAGGCCTGGTGCTGATTGAGGAATTCCGCGGGGCATCCGTCCGAAACACCAGCCTTGAGGAAGCTGCGCAAATTTATCGGGCGCGTCTTGCCCTAGAAGGTATCTGCGCCGCCGACTTCACACGAAACGCCTCGGAGGAACAGAAGCATCAGTTGTGCATCGTCCAGGAGCAACTCGACAAATGCGTGAACGATCGGGCGCCGGATAAGTTTGGGCGGCTGAATATCGAGTGGCATCGACTCATTGTGGAAGGCTCAGGCAACACGGTCATTGCCGAGTTGCTCAAACGCCTGAATGTTCCCATTCACCGAATGTTGTTCGAGAGTTTCTACGACGAGGAGCGCCTGCGTACCGCGAACGCGGACCACCAGAACATGCTGCGCCTCATTTTGGCCGGAGAGGCCGATGCGGCCGAAACGGCCATGCGCAGCCACATCGGTGACGGGTTCAAAACACTGTCAAAAATCGAGAGTGAATTTTATCGGTGAGGGTCGTGAGTGCGGTGCTCATCGATTGTCAGCAACGGGCCACTGACAGAATCGGCCTAACCCGCGATAAATCCGGGGCGCCCACCTCAGCGCCGTTCCTCTCCGTCATCCTCGACCGCGCTTGAAGCGCTTGCCGCAGCGCGTGGATCGGCGAGCGCCTTCCTCGCCTTGCCGGCGAAGGAGGCCTTCGGGTCCAGCTTCAGGGATCGCTCCAGCAAGGCAATCGCTCGCGCATGATTGGGATCACGACCTTGCTTCCCGTCCAACTCGGCCTTCCCAAGCATGAAGCAGCTTTCCGCCTCCCCGAGCCGGCAGGCCTTGTCGAACATGTCGAGCGCGCCGCTACGGTCTTTACGGACTCCCTGACCCCGGTGGATCATCATTGCGAGATTGCCGCAGGCGCTCGCGTCGTCAGCCTGACACGTCTTCTCGAACAATTCTGCGGCTCGCGCGTAGTCACGCGGCACGCCGAGCCCGTCCCGGTAGAGGACGCCGAGATTATAGCATGATTTGTCATCGCCCGCGTTGCAGCCCTGCCGGAACAGGCGCGCGGCTTCTGCATGATTGCGGCGCAGTCCCTTGCCCAGCGAATAGGCAGCGCCGAGGTTCATGCATCCGTCGGGCGATCCCTTGTCGCAGGCTTCCCGGAAGAGAGCAGCGGCGCGGACGTCATCCTTCGTAACGCCATCCCCGCGAATATAAGCGAGGCCGAGGTTCGAGCATCCGGTGGCATCGCCGCTCCGGCAGGCATAGGCGTAATAAGCGGTGGCTCGGTCCATCGACAGGGCAACGCCCTGCCCCTGCCCATAAGCGAAGCCGGCCATGGTGCAGCTTGCCATGTCACCAAGATTGCACGCCTTGCCCGCAAAATACGTCGCCTGCACCAGATCGCGGCCGACACCCCGGCCTTCCCGGTAGCGCTCGCCCAGTTCGGCGCAGCTGTCCGCATCCTCTCCGTCGCAGCGCGTGGCAAGGTCAGGCACGGAGGTCGGCGCATCCTCCTGTGACGGCTCCATTTCCGGTGGCGCTTGCGTTGCTGTCGCGACTTCCTGCGCCTGCGCAGGAGGCACCGCGGAGGCGATTGCCAGCGCGAGGACGACCATGGGCCGCAAGGTCGGCGTCATCCGCCTTGTCCCTCGGTGCCCTCCCGGACGAGCTGTGCGCGAAAGTGCAGCGATTGCGGCGTAGCCTCAAGCACGTCGATCATGAAGTTGCCGATGTGAACCGTCTTTTGCGCTCGGGGAAAGCGCATGGGCTGGCCGGAACCGGCATGAGCGAGGTCGTCAATGCTGTAGCCGCGCTTCTCGAACACCAACTCGCCATTCTGCACGCCCAGATAGGCAATGTCGTAAATCTGCCCGACCACATCCGTGTCATAATCGCTGACGATGGGGATCTGCGCACCCTTGGCATAATCCCGTGGTGGAACGACGGCATGTCCCGCCAGCGCAATCTGCGGCGTGCCGAAGGTTTCAACGCCGGGCGCCTTCGAGCGAATGACCGGCACCTTGGGATCAAGGCGCATGCGTTCGTGGATTGCCTTCGGGCTTTCCGACGCCTGGGCATCGGCGATCAGGGCCTTGGCAAAAGCGACTTCGTCGATCTGCAGGGGGAAGCCGTCGCCCTGCGCATGATCCGCGGCGCAGACGAACTGCAATTGCGCATCGCCGATTGTTTCGGGCAGGACGGCTTCGGTCGGAAAGCTCACCGCGGTCTCGTCGAGCCGTTGATCCTCAGCGTCATAGCGCATCGCCATATCCCAGCTTTCGGTGCGCTTCTTGCAGTCGGTCACCATATAGGCGCGGATGAGGGCCGCTGGATCATTGGGATCGCGGATCACCTGGCTGGCCTGATACCGGACGATATTGCCCTCACGCTCGATGGAGCCCACATCGACGAACAGAACCCGGTCCCCGCCCTGCGCAACGAACCACCATTGCGAAGAGCGCGCCTGTGCCGCCGTCGGCGCCAGCGCGAGCAGGCCGCATAGCAACGTAGCAATTTTGCCGTTCAGCAGCTGTCCTTTCCTCATAGTCATAGTCATATGCCGGCCTATTCCGCCTCTGGCGCACCGAGCGGCTCAATGGATTTGCCGTCCTTGGTACAGGTAAACCGCGACGCGCGCAGGGGCGGCTTCACGCTCACCGCATCCGCCCGCCAGATTTGCCCTTGCTCCGGGCTGGACGTCATCGCACTGCGGTCGATACGCATGCCCGCCTCGGGCGCCAGCTCCTCTTCGAAAAACCGAACGCACTTCTGAACGGCGGTATCCGTGATCCCAGAAATCGCGACCTCATCTTCGCCGATACCGGTGGGCAGCATGCCGGCGACAGGATCTGCCCTCACCACATCTTGCGGTGGGGCCGCGGCAGCGACCAGCATTGTTATCATGAGCATAGGATGAGACCTCTACAAGCGGAAACAGCCTCTTGTGGCCACCGATGCGCAGGATATGAAACTGTTTTTCCCAATCGATCGTCCAGCCGTGCGACGCTGCCGTTGGCACGACGGTCGACGGAAACACGCACACCCTACTTCGGCCGCCAGTAAGATGCCCTGGTTGCGTGGGCACGCAGGAGCAGCAGCCACCCTGCGCAACTAGCGGATCGGCGTTAAGACCGGAGGTCCGGTGCATGGCCGATCTGTACTATTATTCTTGCTCAGATGCTAACCACCCGGCCACTGGCATGCCCTTTCGCCAAGATGCACTTTTGAAGGTACCAATGCCTAAATACTTATATTATTTCGGAATAATCTGATGATTTTAATTGTCGCAAATTCAAAATCGGCGAATTTTAATCGCCATTTAAAAAACTATACGCGCCGCAAGGGGCCACACTCAGAGGTCGAACCTACTCCACCGTCACGCTCTTCGCCAAATTCCGGGGCTGGTCCACGTCCGTGCCCTTGAGCACCGCGACGTGGTAGGCGAGGAGTTGCACGGGCACGGCATAGACCATCGGCGCGATGAGGGGGTGGACCTTGGGGAGCGCGAGTGTGGCAAGGCAGCCTTCACCGGCGGCGGCGATGCCCTCCTCGTCCGAGATCAGCACGACCTTGCCGCCGCGGGCCTGCACTTCCTGCATGTTGGAGACGGTCTTCTCGAACAGCGGGCCTGAGGGCGCGATGACGATGACCGGCACTGCCTCGTCGATCAGCGCGATGGGGCCATGCTTCATTTCACCCGCCGCATAACCTTCGGCATGGATGTAGCTGATTTCCTTGAGCTTCAGCGCACCTTCGAGAGCCAACGGATAATCGGTGCCGCGCCCCAGATAGAGCACGTCCCGCGCGGGCGCGATGTGCGGCGCGAGGGCCTGGATCGCCTCGTCCTGCATCAGCGCCTGATTGATCGCGGCAGGGGCCTCGGCGAGGTGGCCGACGATCCGCTGCTCTTCCGCGCGCGTCACCCGCCCCTTGGCGCGGGCGAGATTGGCCGCGAGCGCCGCGAGCACGGCGAGCTGGCAAGTGAAAGCCTTGGTCGAGGCGACGCCGATCTCTGGCCCGGCATGGGTCGGCAGCAGCAAGTCCGCCTCGCGCGCCATCGAACTGGTCGGCACGTTGACGACGACGGCGATCTTCTGCCCTTCCGCCCTGGCGTGGCGCAGCGCCGCGAGCGTATCGGCCGTCTCGCCGGACTGGGAGATGAAGAGGGCAAGGCCGCCCGCCTCCATCACCGGCTCGCGGTATCGAAACTCCGAGGCGAAATCGAGGTCAACCGGCACGCGCGCGAACTGCTCGAACCAGTATTTGGCGACCATACCGGCATAGAAACTGGTGCCGCACGCGACAATCGTGACCCGGCCGATGGCAGACAGGTCGAAGTCCGGGATCGGCAGGGAGAGCGTGTCATCGATCCGCCGGAGGTAGCTGCGCAGCGTCTGGGCGACCACCACCGGCTGCTCGTAAATCTCCTTGAGCATGAAGTGGCGGTGATTGCCCTTATCGATCATCGCACCGGACACGCCGGAGATGGTGACCGCGCGCTCGACGGGATTGTTGGCCCGGTCGAACACCTGCGCGCCCTCGCGCGTCACCACCACCCAGTCGCCCTCGTCCAGATAGGCGATGCGCTGGGTGAGCGGGGCCAGCGCCAGCGCGTCCGACCCGAGGTAGGTCTCGCCATCGCCATGGCCGACCACCAGCGGCGAGCCAAGGCGCGCGCCAATCAACAGATCGGGATGGCGACGGAACAGGATGGCGAGCGCGAAGGCGCCGTGCAGACGGGGCAGCACCTGCTTCACTGCCTCCTGCGGCGAGGCGCCCTGCTCGACCAGCTCGCTCACCAGATGCGCGACCACCTCGGTATCGGTCTCGCTGGCGAACACCCGCCCGCGCCCGATCAGCTCATCGCGCAGCGCCTTGAAATTCTCGATGATGCCATTGTGGACCACCGCGACCTCGTCCGTCGCATGGGGGTGCGCGTTGCTCGTGGTCGGCGCGCCATGGGTGGCCCAGCGGGTATGGGCAATGCCGGTCGCGCCCGCCAGCGGCTCGGCGGCCAGCACACGGGCAAGATTGACGAGCTTGCCCTCGGCCCGTCGCCGCTGGATGCGGCCATCCACGATCGTGGCAACGCCGGCGGAATCATAGCCGCGATATTCGAGCCGCCGCAGCCCGTCGAGCAGGCGCTCCGCGACATCCTGCGTGCCGACGATGCCGATGATTCCGCACATGGGGGTGAGCCTTCCTTGAATTCAGATCGTGTAAGGGATGCGGATGCCCGGCATATTGGCCGGGAAATCCCTGCTGTTGCGCGTCACCAATATCCGCCCGCTCAACTGGGCCGATGCCAGGATGATGGCATCGGGCAATTTAAGCGAGCGGCGCTGCTGCCGAAGCGAGGCAGCCCGCCGCCCCACTTCCTCGCTCACTTCCGCGATCGCGAAAAGATCCAGAAAGCGCTCGGTCTCGGCATGGAGCCCGTCCGGGGCGCCGGCCATGATCTCGATCCAGCTGATCCGGCTGATCCAAGGTCGACGGGCGCGCTGCAGTTCCGCCCAGGCCTGCGGGCGTTCATGAAGCGCGTCGATGAGAATATTGGTGTCGAAGTAGAACTCGCTCACGGCTGAGGTGCCCCCTCGGCGCTCTCCCAATCCCGATCCCACTCGCCACGGGCGCGACGTTCATAGGCTAGCCCATCCACTGACGAGCCATGCTGCGCCCAGAGGCCGAAAAAGCGCTCCACCCCCTGCATGGACTGGGCGGCACGATAGCTGCTGACGGCCTCGCGGAGGATCGCCGCGCGGGATGTCCCCTGCTGCGCGGCCTGCTCCTCAAGCCACTTCACATCGTCGTCAGAAAGGTCAGCCAGGAAGCGCATGATATATTGATATCATATCGTGATATCATGTCAACGGTGCGCCTCGACCACGCAAGAAAAGAGGGCGAACCACATAGCTGGCCGCCCTCTTTCCTATCCCAACTGCCCAAATGCACCCGGAGGCGCATTTCCCACGGACAGGTTCGGCTCGCACCGATAAGGATCGATGATCAGCGCTGCACTCCCCACAACCGGGCAAAGCCGATTGCGTCCCACGAAGGATCGCTGCTCATCTGCTGGCTCGACCCTCTCAAAAATGCTGCCAGGGCGATTGGACATTTTCGACAATCGCGCGGAAATTTTCCTCGGTTCGTCGATAAAATGCCACCGGATGGCAAGTGCCTCAGCTGCCTTTCTTGTGCGCCGCACTTTTCTTCTTGCGCATCGCGTCATGGAAGCGATCGGCCCAGCCCGGCTTCACGAACTGTTCCGCGCGGACCAAGCGAAGCTCTCCGTCCCCGACATCACGCGAGACGGCGCTGCCTGCCGCGACAATGGCATCGCGGCCGATCCGCACCGGCGCGATCAGCGCGCTGTTGGAGCCGATAAAGGCGCGGTCGCCGATCACTGTTTCGTGCTTGAAATAGCCGTCATAGTTGCAAGTGATCGTGCCGGCACCGATGTTCACCGCCTCGCCCACCTGCGCGTCGCCGACATAGGAGAGATGGTTTACCTTGCTCCCCGCGCCCAGCACGGCCTTCTTGATCTCAACGAAATTGCCGACCTTGGTCTTTTCACCCAGCCGCGCGCCGGGCCGCAGCCGCGCAAACGGCCCCACCGAAGCATCGCGGCCGACATGGGCGCCCTCCAAATGGCTGAAGGCATGGATCGTCGCGCCCTCCTCCACCACCACGCCGGGGGCGAAGACGACATTGGGCTCGACGGTCACGTCGCGGCCAAGAACGGTATCGTAGGCGAAAAATACCGTCTCCGGCGCGACCAGCGTCACCCCCTCGCGCATCGCGTCGGCGCGCCGCGCCTGCTGCCAGCTCGCCTCAACCGCCGCCAGCTCGGCCCGGCTGTTCACGCCGGCGACCTCGTCAGCGCTGGTTTCGATGACCGCGCTTGCCCGCCCATCGACGGCGGCGAGCATCACGATATCCGGCAGATAATATTCACCCGCTGCATTATCATTGCTGACCCGGTCGAGCAGCGCGAACAGATCCTCGGCGCGCACTGCCATCAGGCCGGAATTGCACAGATCCTCGGCGCGCTCGGCCTCGGTCGCGTCCTTATACTCGACCATCTTGCCAATGCGTCCATCGGCAGTGGCGATGATGCGGCCATAAGCGGCGGGGTCGCGCGGGCGGAAGCCGAGCACGACGCAGGCCGGCGCATCCTCCTCATGCAGGCGCGCAATCATCGCCCGCATGGTCTCGGCGCGCACCAGGGGCACATCGCCATAGAGAATGAGCACATCCCCCACAAAGCCCTGCAGCGCCGCCGCGCTCTGCGCCACGGCATGGCCCGTGCCGAGCTGTTCGGTCTGCACCGCGATGTCGATCCCGCGACCGGCCACGGCGGCCTCCACCTGCTCACGCCCAGCGCCGACCACGACGATCTGCCGCGCCGGATCGAGCGCGCCGGCGCTTGCCAGCAGATGAAGCAGCATCGGGCGGCCAGCGAGCGGATGCAGCACCTTGTGCCTGGCCGACTTCATGCGCGTCCCCTGGCCGGCAGCAAGGATGATGATGGCAAGCGGTCGATTGATCGGATCGGGCACGGGCACTCTCTTGTTGGCGAGATCAAAGGGTGATCGGGACGGGGCAGGCGAGCCTTGCCATGTTTGACTTGATCGCGCCACTGCCCAGAAGGCATGGGGCAGCGATGACCACTTTTGCTTTCGACCTTGTCGGCTTCGATCTTGATGGCACGCTGCTGGATACCGGCGCGGACCTGACCGCCGCCGTCAATCATGCGCTCGCCACGCGCGGTTACGGCCCCTTTCCGGTCGAGACCATCCGCCCGTTTATCGGCAAGGGCGCGCGGCGCATGCTGGCGCGGGCGTTGCAGGAATCGGGCGAGCAGGACGAGGCGCTGGTCGATGCGCTGCTGCCGATCCTGCTCGACCATTATGCCGCCAACATCGCGGTACATACCCAGCCCTATCCGGGCCTGATCGATGCCATGGACGCACTTTCCGCGCGCGGGGTGCGACTGGCAGTCTGCACCAACAAGCGCGAGGCGCTGGCGCGCAGCCTGCTCGATCAGCTCGGCCTTACGCCCCGTTTCGCGGCTATCGTCGGCGGCGACACGCTCGGCCCCAACCGGATGAAGCCGCTGCCCGATCTGCTGCTCGACATGGTCGAGAAGGCGGGCGGCGGGCGCACCATCTTCCTGGGCGATACCGACAATGACACGCTGGCCGCCCGTGCTGCTGCCATCCCCTCGATTGCGGTCAGCTTCGGCTTCGTGCCGTGCACGGCGGAAGAGATCGGCGCGGATGCCGGTATCGACCATTATGACGAGCTGATACCGCTGCTGGAGCGCTGGACGGTCTGAGCCTCTCCTCGCTTTCCGAGCGCCGCGATCTTTGGAATCGCGCTGGCAGTGCGAATCATCTACGGGGGTGGCCATGGCCCGCGTCGATCGCTCGATCTGGATTTTGCTGCTGACGGGGGCGCTCGCGACCGTCATCGTCTATGCCTTGACCGGCAGCGCGGAAGCCACGTTGACGTCGGCGGTGGCCTGCCTGTTCGGCGTCGCACTGCTCTTCGATGCGCTGGAGCGCCGCGCAACGCCGTCCCTGATCTCGGCACCGGCGCCTGACGCAAATGGCGCGAGCCTCAGCCAGATCGACACGCTGCTCCAAGCCTTGCCGCATCCGAGCCTGATCGTGGAGCGCGGGCGGATCGAGCGCTGCAATGACGCCGCGCTGGCGCTGCTCGGCCGCCACATCATCGGGCAGGACGTGCGGCTGGCGCTGCGCCACCCGGCCGCGATCGATCTGCTCACCGGCCCCAATCAGGCGCAGGCCCCCGCCCGCGTTGACATCATCGGCCTGGGTACCGCCGGTCAAAGCTGGGCGCTCGACATTCAGCCGATCGCCAACGGCCGCCTGCTCGCCTTGCTCTTCGACCAGAGCGACAAGCAGGCCGCCGAACGGATGCGCGTGGATTTCGTCGCCAATGCCAGCCATGAGCTGCGCACACCGCTGGCCGGCATCCTCGGCTTCATCGAAACCCTGCGCGACCCGGTCGCGGGTGCCGATGCGGCCACCCGCGAGCGCTTCCTCACCATCATGGATGGCGAGGCGCGGCGAATGCAGCGGCTGGTGGATGATCTCATGTCCCTGTCCCGCATCGAGGCGGACAAATATCGCTCGCCCGACCAGCCGGTGGCCTTCGCCCCGCTGGTGGAGGAAGTGGTGCAGGTCTTCCGCCAGGGGCAGAACAAGCGCGGGCAGGATATCGTGACGCAGGTCGACCCGGACTTGCCCCCCGTGCGCGGCGACCGTGCTCAGTTGAGCCAGCTGCTTCACAACCTCATCAGCAATGCGCTCAAATATGGCGCGGCCGGCACGGCGGTGACGGTGCGGGCCGAGCCGCATGAGCGCAACATGGTGCTGCTAGCGGTGAGCGATCAGGGCGAGGGCATTCCACCCGAACACCTCCCCCGCCTCACCGAGCGCTTCTACCGAATCGACTCAAGCCGCAGCCGCGCGATGGGCGGAACGGGCCTTGGCCTCGCCATCGTGAAGCACATCGTGCAGCGCCATGGCGGAATTCTTCAGTTCGACAGCAAGGTCGGCGTGGGCACCACCGTGCGGGTGGAACTGCCGGTCTTCCGCGCTCTTGCGGGCGAGGACGCCGCTGCCGGCGCCGCCCGGGCCGCACCTGCCGGGGTGGCTGAGTCACAAAAGTGAAACAGAAACGTCACAGAGGCGCGAGGAACCCGGTTCTAAGGCGACGCCGGGCAACACAAGCGCCTCCCGGAGACCAGTCCATGCGTCATGCATTTTTCGCCGCGTCCCTGCTCATGCTCGCGGCCTGCCAGAACCAGCCCGGTGGCGGCGCGCGCGATCAGATCCGCGCGGTCGGCTCGTCCACAGTCTATCCGTTCGCGCAGGAGGCGGTGCGTCTCTTCCAGAATGACAATCCCGGCATGAAGGCGCCGATCATCGAATCCACCGGCACCGGTGCCGGCATCAGCCTGTTCTGCAAGGGCGTCGGCGCCCAGAACCCGGATATTGCCAACGCTTCCCGCCGGATGAAGAAATCCGAGTTCGAGGCGTGCAAGGCAAACGGCGTCAACGAGATCATCGAAATCCAGATCGGCCTGGATGGCCTGGCGCTGGCGGAGTCCGTGAAAGGCCCCAAGATCGCGCTGACCACCAAGCAGGTCTATGAAGCGCTGGCCGCCAATCCTTATGGCAAGGGCCCGAACAAGGCCAAGACCTGGCAGGACATCGACCCCGCGCTGCCTGCCATCGCCATCTCCGTCTTCGGCCCGCCCTCAACCTCCGGCACACGCGATTCGCTGGCCGAGCTGATCCTGACGCCCGGCTGCGACAGCGACCCGGCGATGAAGGAGCTCAAAGCCAAGGATGAAGATAAGCACAAGCAGATCTGCACCCAGATCCGTGAGGACGGCGCCTATGTCGACGCCGGCGAGAATGACAATCTGATCGTCCAGAAGCTGGGCGCGAACCCCGATGCCGTCGGCATCTTCGGCTTCTCCTTCCTCGAGGCCAATCGCGACACGGTGCGCGATATCGCCATCAATGGGCAGGAAGCGACTTATGAAACCGTCGCCGGCGGCTCCTATCCCGGTGCCCGTCCGCTCTACATCTATGTGAAGAAGGCCCATCTCGCGGCCATTCCTGGCCTCAAGGCCTATATGGAAGCCTTCGCTAAGAACTGGGCACCCGATGGCGCGCTGGCCCGCCGCGGCATGGTCGCCGCGCCCGAGGATGTGCGCGCGGCCAATGCCGAGCGCATCGCAAACCTCACCGTGCTGAACGGCGACGAACTGCACTGATCGGACAATCCAACCGGTGACGGCGCGCTGCCGCCACCGGTTCCTGCCAGGTTGAATGGCCAAGGGGGTATGAGCGAATGACCGGCGTAATGATCGTCCTGATCATAGGCGCGCTTGGGGTGATCGGCTGGATCATCGCCCGGGCACGCGCCACCCGGCTGCAGGCGGAAGTCGGCCGTCTGGCAACCAACAGCCGCCCCACCCAGCACGGTTGGTATGTGGCGCTGTGGACCATGCTGCCGGCTTTCGCCTTCCTCGCAGTCTGGGCGAATGTGATGCCGGCGCTGATCGCGGACTCGGTGCTGGCCACGCCCGCGGCCCAGAGCCTGCCGACCGACGATTTCTCCCGCAACGCGATCCTCGCCGAAGCACAGTCCATTGCCACTGGGTCGCAGGCCGCCGCCTTCAATCCCCAAGCCACGGAGCTGGTTGAGCCCTATCGCGTCGCGACGATGCGTTATTCGACCATGGGCGCGATCCTCGCCGCGATCCTGGCCTTTGCCTGCGGCGCCTATGCCCTCTCGCGCGTCCGCCCCACCTTCACCGCGCGCCACCGCGTCGAGAAGGTGGTGATGTGGTCGCTGCTCGGCGCCTCGTTGATCGCCATCGTCACCACCGCCGGCATCGTCGCCTCGCTGGTGTTTGAATCGATGCGCTTCTTCTCGATGGTCAACCCGCTCAACTTCCTGTTCGGCCTCAACTGGAGCCCGCAATCGGCCGCGATGGGCTATGGCAATGAGGACGCCTTCGGCGCGGTGCCGCTGTTCTGGGGCACGATCTTCATCGGCGCCATCATTGCCATGATCGTCGCCATTCCGCTCGGGCTGATGAGCGCCATCTACCTCACCCAATATGCCCGCCCGACGACGCGCAAGTGGATGAAACCCATCCTTGAGGTGCTCGCCGGCGTTCCGACGGTGGTCTATGGCTATTTCGCCGCGCTGACTGTGGCGCCGGCACTGCGTAGCCTCGCGGTCTCACTCGGCATTTCCAACGCATCCTCCGAGAGCGCGTTGGCCGCGGGCCTCGTCATGGGCATCATGATCATCCCCTTCGTCTCCTCCATGGCGGACGACAGCATTGCCGCCGTGCCGCAATCGATGCGCGACGGCAGCCTCGCCATGGGCGCGACGACCAGCGAGACGATCCGCAAGGTGCTGATCCCCGCCGCGCTACCCGGCGTCGTCGGCGGCGTGCTGCTCGCCGTGAGCCGCGCCATCGGTGAGACGATGATCGTGGTGATGGCCGCTGGCCTTGCCGCCAACCTCACCCTCAATCCTTTCTCCAGCGTGACGACCGTCACCACCCAGATGGTCCAGCTCCTGACCGGTGACCAGGAATTCGACAGTGCCAAGACGCTCGCCGCCTTCGCGCTCGGGCTGGTGCTTTTCGTGGTCACATTGCTGCTCAACATCGTCGCCCTGCGGGTCGTGAAGAAATATCGGGAGGCTTACGAATGAGCGGCGAGACTGTTCTCGACCGGGCTGCGGCCAGCGACCGCGCCGAACGGGCGCCGACGGACTGGCGCGGCGACGCGATGAAGCGCCGCATTGCGCGCCGCTACGCCGCCGAGCGCCGGTTCCGCCTCTGGGGCATGGCTGCGGTGCTGGTTTCGGCAGGCTTCCTCGCCTTCCTGCTCATCTCGATGATGGGCAATGGCCTGCGCGGCTTCACGCAGACGGAAGTCGCCGTGCCCATCGATTTCCCGCGCTCACCCGCGCTGATCGATCCGGCCGTGCTCGCGACCAATCCCGAGCAGGCGCTGGCCAATGCCAATGTGCCGGCGGTGCTGGAGCAGGCCACAAGGGAGGCGTTCGGCCTCCCCGAGACCCAGATCCTCTCGCCCAACGCCGTGCTCACCCTGCGCAAGGCGATCATCAGCGATCCAACCATTCTCCAGCGCAAGGCCACGGTGAACCTCCCCGCCTCGACCGGCCTGGACGTGGCGATGAAGAGCGACGGCACGCCCGCCGATGAGGCATTGGTCGCCAAGCTCGGCGATGCCGGCGCGCTCTCCACCGCCTTCAATATCGGCTTCCTCACCGGCAGCGATGGCACCGACCCGACGATGGTCGGCATCTGGGGCGCGCTCAAGGGCTCGCTGATCACGATGGTGATCACGCTCGCGCTGAGCTTCCCCATCGGTGTGTTCGCCGCACTCTATCTGGAGGAATATGCGCCGCGCAATCGCTGGACCGACCTCATCGAGGTGTCGATCAACAATCTGGCGGCGGTGCCCTCGATCATCTTCGGCCTGCTCGGCCTCGCTATCTTCCTTAACGTGATGCATCTGCCCCGCTCCGCGCCGCTGGTCGGCGGCATGACGCTGGCGCTGATGACCATGCCCGTCATCGTCATCGCCGGGCGCAATGCAATCAAGGCTGTGCCACCTTCGATCCGCGATGCGGCGCTCGGCATCGGCGCCTCCCCGGTGCAGGTCGTGTTCCACCATGTGCTGCCGCTGGCCCTGCCCGGCATTCTCACCGGCACAATCATCGGCATGGCCCGCGCGCTTGGCGAGACCGCGCCACTGCTGATGATCGGCATGCGCGCCTTCGTCTCGCAGCCGCCGGGCGGCTTCACCGATCCCGCCACCGTGCTGCCGGTCCAGATCTTCCTGTGGTCGGACGAAGTCGGCCGGGGCTTCATTGAAAAGACCTCCGCCGCGATCATCGTGCTGCTGGCGTTCCTGCTCACGATGAACAGCATCGCGATCTTCCTGCGCAACAAATTCGAGAAGAAATGGTAATGGCCGATATGCAGACCAGCGCACCCAAGATGTCCGCTCGCGGCGTCAAGGTCTTCTATGGTGACAAGCAGGCGATCGACAATGTCTCGATCGATGTGGACCTGGATCATGTGACCGCCTTCATCGGCCCCTCGGGCTGCGGAAAATCGACCTTCCTGCGCACGCTCAACCGCATGAACGATACGGTCGCGAGCGCGCGGGTGGAAGGCGAGATCACGCTCGATGGCGAGGATATCTACGCCTCCGGCATGGACGTGGTGCAGCTGCGCGCGCGGGTGGGCATGGTGTTCCAGAAGCCCAATCCCTTCCCCAAGTCGATCTATGAGAACATCGCCTATGGCCCGCGCATCCACGGCCTTGCCGCCAGCAAGAGTGATCTCGATCAGGTCGTGGAGAAGTCGCTGCGCCGTGCCGGCCTGTGGGAGGAAGTGAAGGACCGCCTCAACGAGAGCGGCACCGCCCTTTCCGGCGGCCAGCAGCAGCGCCTGTGCATTGCGCGCGCGATTGCCGTGGACCCGGAAGTGATCCTGATGGACGAGCCCTGCTCGGCGCTCGACCCGATCGCCACCGCCAAGATCGAGGAGCTGATCCTGGAGCTGCGCGGCAACTATGCCATCGTTATCGTGACCCACAATATGCAGCAGGCGGCGCGCGTCTCGCAGCGGACGGCCTTCTTCCACCTGGGCAAGCTTGTGGAACAGGGGCCGACGACCGAGATCTTCACCAACCCGCGAGAAGAGCGCACCAAGGATTACATCACCGGACGCTACGGCTGACATCGGCCGACTGGATGGACAGGAACGAGCTATGACGGAACACACGCTCAAGGCCTTCGACGACGACATCAACGCCCTGCGGGCGCTGATCGCCGAGATGGGCGGCCTCACCGAGGATGCCATCGACAATGCCATCAAGGCGCTGACGACACGCGATGTGGCGCTCGCCAAGAGCGTCGTTGCCGGCGACGCGCGGATCGACGAGCTGGACGCGCATATCGAGCGGCTGGTGGTGCAGACCATCGCCCTCCGCGCGCCAATGGCGGACGATCTGCGCGAGATCATCGCGGTGCTCAAGATCGCCGGCATCGTCGAGCGCATGGCCGATTATGCCAAGAACATCGCCAAGCGCGTCGAGACGGTGACGGCCTCCAGCCGCATGGAACCGCTCTCGCTGCTCCCCTCCATGGCGCAGATCGCCCGCGAGATGGTCAAGTCCGCGCTCGACGCCTTTGCCGCGCGCGATGCGCAGCAGGCGCTGGCCGTGATTGAGCGGGACCGGGCGGTGGACGATTTCTACAATTCCATCTTCCGCACCATGGTGACGTTCATGATGGAGAACCAGAAGATGATCTCCGAGAGCGCGCATGTGCTCTTCATCGCCAAGAATCTGGAGCGCATCGGCGACCACGCCACCAACATCGCCGAGATGGTCCATTACGTCGCGACCGGCGCCAAGCCGCCGGAGCGGGAGAAGGGAACGTCAGTCGATCTGCTGGCGGAGGACTGAGTGGTGGTCCGCGCAAAGATGTTGCTCGTCGAGGACGATGCGGCGCTGGCGGAATTGCTCATCTGGCACTTCCAGCGCGAAGACTTTGACGTCGCGCAGACGCCCGACGGCGAGGAAGCGCTTATTCTGGCGCAGGAGAGCACACCGGATATCGTGCTGCTCGACTGGATGGTGGAGAATCTCTCCGGCATCGAGGTCTGCCGGCGACTGCGGCGAATGCCAGAGACGGCTAACGTCCCGATCATCATGCTCACTGCGCGCGGGGAGGAGGAAGACCGCGTGCGTGGCCTCGAAACCGGCGCTGACGATTATGTCACCAAGCCGTTCAGCCCGCGCGAGTTGATCGCCCGCGTCAACGCCGTGCTGCGTCGCGTCCGCCCTGCCCTCGCCGGCGAGGTTCTGACCTTTGCCGATCTGGAAATGGACACGGTGGCCCACAAGGTGCGGCGCGCCGGGCAACTTGTGGCGCTCGGGCCGACCGAGTTCCGTCTGCTGCGCCATCTGCTCGAACATCCCGGCTGGGTGTTCTCCCGCGAGCGCCTGCTCGACAGCGTTTGGGGGCAGGATAGCGAGATCGAACTGCGCACGGTCGATGTGCATATTCGCCGGCTGCGCAAGGCGGTAAATGCCGGCGGCCTGCCGGACATCATCCGCACGGTCCGCTCAGCCGGCTACTCGCTGGATGCCGACGCAGCCTGACCGCGCGCTGTCAGCAACGCGCGGGGGCGCTGGCCGTCAGAACTCATACTGCGCGCGCAGCCCGAACACGTCGCTGCCATAATCGTCCCGCGTGCCGGCGACGACCGGTGTGTCGCTCACTTCGACGCGCAGATAATTGGCCAGGAACTTCACCCGCTCGATCGGCACCCAGATGAGCGAGACGCCATAGGTCTGCTCGCGGCCGCCGTTGATCAGGCCATCGTCGAGATCGAGCCAGTCATAGCGCAGGTTGAGCTGCCAGGCGCCCGAGCCGCCCTTGTCCAGCCCGCGTGTGGGCTTGATCGAGCCGAAGGCGCCATTGCGATAGCCCCGGCTGGAGGCGCCGGCGAGCATGTAGCCGACTTCCCCATAACCGCCGAAAAAGGTCGGATCGGCAAGGCCGGGCCGCGCCACTTTCTGCCAGAAGCCTTCCGCCGCCACATGCCACCGTCCCCGCAAGGCCGCAAATTCCAGGCCATAGCCCGTCTCCGCGCTGGCGCTGAACAGGCCGGTGTCGACAAAGCGCACATCGGTCGTCCGCGCGCCGGGCCGGGCGCGATAGTGGAGGACGTCCGTCAGATCGTTCAGCTCCCGGTGATGCAGCGAGCCGCCGAGATGAAGCTGCGTGTCGCCAAGCTTGGGCATGAACACCAGCCGGCCATCCAGCGCATAGCTGTTGCTGGTGACGCCGGACGTGCCCAGCGCCGCGAGATCATCCGCAAAGGCGCCGGCGGAAAGCAGTATGTCGCCGATGCGGTAGGTGGCCGACAGCCCCAGCCGCCGCTCCAGACCAAAGGCCTGCGTATAGGCCGCGCGCTCGAGGAAGCTGGTTTCCAGATCGCTGGTCAGGTCTTCCAGCGTGGTGATGCGGTGATGCCCGACCGTCAGCGTAAGCGGCCCACGCTCATAAGTGAGCCAGGCGTCGGTGAACTGCGCGCTGCCGGACGCGAAATCCAGCTCCAGCCGATAGCCAAAGCCGCCGCCCAGCGTGCCGTCCGCGCCGAGATAGGCGCGGCGCACGTCGGCCGACCAGCCCAAAGTGGGCGCATTGATGCCATCCGGGCGGGAGACGACGTTGGTATCGAGTTGCAGCCGACCGCGTGGTTTGAAGGAAAGCCCCCCCTCGCCGGTAAATTGCGGCGCGCCACGCCAGCTCACTTGGGTGTCCGGCTTGGCGCTCGCTGCGGGCGCAGGGGTGGCCGTCTGGGCAGAGGCGACCGCCGCCTCGGGGGCCGCGGAGGGCGTCGAGGACGCGCCCTGTGTGCCCTCGACCTTGCCGAGCCGGGCCTCCATGCTCTCAAGCTGCGCTCTTAGCCGCGTAATCTCGGCCCGCAGCGCGGCGACGTCATCCGGGGTGGAGGCTTGCGGGGACGCCTGGGCCAGAACAGGCGCAGGAAGCGTCAGCGCACTCGCAGCGAGAAGCGCCGCCATCAGGGGAAATCGCAAGGTCCATGCTCCGTTCAAATGTCGGACGCCGGTATGACAGTTTGATGACAGTTTTGCGACAGTCGGGTGAGAGACCTCGCGGCGACGCGCCTGCCCCTAATCCTCGATCAGCTTCATCAGCCGGCGCTCGACGGGTGCCAGAATTCCGGCCAGTTCCTGCCCCCGGCGCAGGATGACGCCATTCTCGCCGATCAGCGCCCACATGCCCTGGCGGTTGCGCAGAGACGGGCGCTTCTCGATGCGCACCTCCGGGCGTTCCGCCGTGCGGCGGAAGGCGGAAAAGATCGCGACGTCCCGATTAAGATCGATGGCGTAATCGCGCCACTGCCCCGCCGCGACCATGCGTCCGTACAGATCCATGATCCGCGAGAGTTCCAGTCGGTCGAAACTCGTCTGCGTGGGCGGGCTATTGACCGGTGTGGGCCGGGGAGGAAATGGTGTGACGTTGCTCATCAAGCCGAGGTGCGGGACTGGCCATCAGCGCCGTCCGCGCGCCGGGCTTCCTGCTCGGCGACCAGATCCGCCAACCGCTTGCGCAGCACTTCGACTTCGCACTGGAGAATTTCCAGCTTCTGCGTCGCCGGATCGTAGGTCTCGCTGCAGGGCGTACCATAAGGCGTAAACGGCTTCTGATATTCCTTGGCATCGACCAGCGTCGCGCGGGCTGGAATGCCGATCATCACCGCACCGGCCGGCACGTCCTTGGTCACCACGGCATTGGCCCCCACCCGCGCGCGCTCACCCACGGTGATGGGGCCGAGCACCTGCGAGCCCGATCCGATGATCGCGCCGTCGCAGATCGTCGGGTGGCGCTTGCCGGCGATTCCATTCGCCGGATCGGTGCCGCCCAGCGTCACGCACTGATAGATGGTCACATTATCGCCAATCAGCGCAGTCTCGCCGATGACCGTGAAGCCGTGATCGATAAAGAAATTCTTTCCGATCGTCGCACCCGGGTGAATGTCGATGGCGGTCAGGAAGCGGGAAAAATGGTTGACCAAACGCGCAAGGAAGAAGAGCCGCCAGCGAAACAGCTGATGCGCGACCCGATGCAGGCCGAGCGCCCAGACTCCTGGATAAATAAGGATTTCCAGCCGCGAACGCGGCGCGGGATCGCGCTCTTTCACGGAATCGAGGTAGGACAAAAGCCCCATGGCAAAGCGTCCCTTGCTGGCCGACAAGAGCAGCTATCTAGTCGCGATGCGTTGAAATTTCTAGAGCGTTGCCAGGATTAGGCCCAAGGACAATTTCCTTGCCAAGCCGGAAACGGCGGGCCTATTGTCCAGTGAGTTAATTGAGAAAGGCTTGCCCTTGCCCGACGCCTGGATGGATTTTGCGCTGATGCTGTTGCCCTTCGTGGCTGTCGGCTTCGGTGCGCAGATAATCGATGGCGCGCTCGGCATGGCCTATGGCGTCATTTCCAGCAGCCTCCTGCTCGCGCTCGGTGTTCCGCCCAAGGCGGCCTCCGCCAGCGTTCATGCCGCAGAGACCTGCACCACCGCCGTCTCCGCGATTAGCCATGTGCTGCATGGCAATGTCGACTGGAAGCTCTTTTGGAAATTGGTGGTTCCCGGGATGATCGGCGGCGTTGCGGGCGCCTATTTCCTCTCGAATATCGATGGCGAGCTGATCCGGCCCTATATCCTCTCCTACCTCGCGTTCATCGGCCTCTGGCTGCTCTGGCGCGGCCTGCGCCATACCGAGGCGCATGTGCGCGACCCCCGGTTCGTGTCGCCACTCGGCCTTCTCGGCGGCTTCCTCGATGCATCGGGCGGCGGCGGCTGGGGTCCGGTCGTGACCTCTAACCTGCTGATCCAGGGCACCAGCCCGCGCCACACGATCGGCACGGTCAACACAGTCGAATTCTTCCTGACGCTGTCGATCAGCATCACCTTCCTCGTGCATCTCGGCTGGGAAACGTTCACCACCGCCACGACCGGGCTGTTGATCGGCGGCGTGCTGGCCGCGCCGCTCGGCGCCTGGATCGCCAAGCATGTTCCGGCCCGGCCGTTGCTCATCATGGTCGGTTGCGTGCTGACCTTGACCACCGGCTACGGCATCCTGCGCTCGCTTGAACTGATCGGCTAGATCGATTAAATTGCCCCTTTCCAGCGGAAAGGGCGATCAATGTCGATCTACATGCCGACCCTCAAGCAGCTCCAATATCTGGTTGCGCTGAAGGAACATGGCCACTTCGGGCGTGCGGCGGATGCGTGCTTCGTCACCCAGTCGACGCTCTCCGCCGGCATTCGCGAACTTGAATCGCTGATCGGCGTCACCTTGGTCGAGCGGACCCGCCGTATCGTGCGCTTCACGGCGCTGGGCGACCGCATCGTCACCAAAGCCCACCGGGTGCTGCGCGAGGCCGAAGAACTGGCCGCTATCGCGCAGGCATCCGGCACGCCACTGGTCGGCGAATTGCGGATGAGCGTCATCCCCACCATCGCGCCGTTTCTCCTCCCCCGGCTGCTGCCCAGACTGCGCGAGGAGCGCCCGGCGCTGCAGCTTTATCTGCGCGAGGAAACCAGCCATGCGGCGCTCGACTCGTTGCGCCACGGCCATGCCGATTGCGTGCTGCTCGCCCTGCCCTTTCCCTGCGGCGATGCGGAAATCGAGGTGCTGTTCGACGATGCACTGTTCGTCGCCTTCCCCAAGGACGATCCACGCGATCCGCCGGCCCTGATCACGCCCGAGATGATCGACGGCAACCGCCTGCTGCTGCTGGAGGATGGCCACTGCCTGAAGGAACATGCGCTGGCTGCTTGCAACCGCGCGGAGCTGCGCACCGAGGCGACCATCACGGGCACGTCGCTGCATACGCTGGTGCAGATGGTCGATAATGGTCTGGGCCTGACCTTGCTGCCGGACATGGCGATAAGGGGCGGCATTCTTGCCAACACCAAGATCACTGCGCGGCCGATCCAGTCGCCGAGCGCCCATCGCGAGATCGCCCTGGTCTGGCGGCGCAACTCGCCACGGGAAGCCGACTTCCGATTGATGGCGGACATTCTGCGCAACGCCGCGACCAGCCAGCAGGAGACAGCTGAGGCCGCCTGAGCGCGGCGGCCGTCAGATCGGGTCCAGCCGCCCCTGCCGCCAGATCGCCGCGCGCGCGTCGTCGGCACCTTTCGCCTCGACCCAGCCGGCCGAGCCGTCATGCCGGATTTCCTGCTTCCAGAAAGGCGCTGAGACTTTCAGCCAGTCGATGAGAAACGCACAGGATTCGAGCGCGGCGACCCGGTGGGCGGAGGCGGTGCCGACGAAGACGATCCGCGCGCCAACCGGCAGTTCGCCGAACCGGTGGATGACCGTCACGCCGAGCAACGGCCAGCGGGCGCAGGCCTCTTCGACCACCGCTCCGATCTGTGCTTGCGTCATCGCGGGATAATGCTCGAGCCGGAGCGCGCGCAGCCCGCCATCATCGCGTACCAGCCCAGTAAAGCTCGCGATCCCGCCACCATCCAGCCCTTCCAGCCGAGCCAACTCACGACCGGGATCGAAATCCTCCGCCGTGACGCTCAGCGAGATCGAGGGCGTGGCGTCAGCCACCGGTCACGGGCGGAAAGATCGCCAGCTCGCGCGCCTGGCCGACGGCAGTGTCCAAGGGCACAAACTTCTGGTCCAGCGCCGCGCGCAGACACGCCCTGTCCGCAAAGGCCGCCGCATGGCCGGCGCTGCCGGCTGACAGGGCATCGAGAAGCTGCGCCACGGTCGTATCGGGCGAGGGCACGGGCTGCTGCTCTTCGTCCAGACCGATCCGCTCGCGCACCCAGGCGAAATAGAGAATCGTGATGTCGGCCATGATCAGACCGTCATGTGCTTGAGGCCGGCGCGCAGATAATCCCAGCCGGTGAGCAAGGTCAGCAACGCTGCCGCCCACAAGGTGACGAGGCCGGCAAGCTGGATGAACGCAATGTGCGGCAATCCGCCCGCCAGAATGAGCGCACCCAGTGAAACAAGCTGAAACGCCGTCTTCCACTTGGCGAGGCGCGACACCGGGACGGAAATCCGCAGGCCCGCGAGAAACTCCCGCAGGCCGGAGACCGCAATCTCCCGCAGCAGGATCACCAGCGCCGCGATGATATGGACGCCGTTGATGTTCTGGTTGGCACACAGGATGAGAATCACCGCGCCGATCATGATCTTGTCCGCGATCGGATCGAGAAACACGCCCAGCTTGGAGACCGTGCCCTGCGCGCGGGCGAGATAGCCATCGAAATAATCGGTGATGCCCATCAGGCAGTAGAGCCCGAAAGCCGCGAGATAGCCGAGGCGCCAGGCGTGGACAGACTCGGCCGGCCACAAAAGGGCGACGAGCAGGGGCACCGCGAGAATCCGCGAGAGGGTCAGAATGTTTGGCAAGAACTTCACGACAATGCGGGTGCCACAGCCGTTCAGCGCAGACAAGGGGCTGCACGATGCGGCATCCAATGTCTTTTCACCTGCCCATTTCGCCGCTAGAAGCCCGGCGACGGCACGAGTCCGGCCGGATCACAAGAGTTCACGCACTTATGCAGGCATCCCTGCGGCTGCTCGGCCACCGGAAGTTTCTGCCCCTGTTCGTCACTCAGTTCCTCGGGGCCTTCAACGATAATCTCTTCAAGACTGCGATGATCCTGTTCGCGACCTATGGCGTGTTTCAGGACCCGCAGCAGGAATCGGCGTTCAATGCGGTCGCGACCGGGCTGTTCGTGCTGCCCTTCTTCCTGCTCTCGGCGCTCTCCGGCCAGCTTGCGGACAATATCGACAAGTCCAGGATCATCCGCACGGTCAAGCTCGCGGAAATCCTGATCATGACGGTCGGTGCGGCCGGCCTGCTGGTGAGCGCGCGGCACCCGATGACCGGCGTTGGCCTCATGCTGACCGCATTGCTGGCGATGGGCGTTCACTCGACCTTCTTCGGGCCGATCAAATATGCGATTCTCCCTCAGCATCTGGAGCGGGATCAGGTGCTCGGCGGGACGGGGCTCGTCGAAGCCGGCACCTATATCGCCATTCTGACCGGGACGATCGTCGCGGGCTGGATCAGCCCTACCGCCGCGGCGTGCGGCGTCCTCATCATCGCGATGATCGGCTACCTCTCGGGCCGCATGGTGCCGCCCGCCCCGCGCGTCGGGCCGCCGATCGACATGGATTACAATATCTTCCGGGCCTCCTGGCGCCTGATCTCGGCAACCATGCACATCCGCCGCCTGTTCCTGGCGATCATGTCGATCAGCTTCTTCTGGATGATCGCCACGGTGCTGGTCATCATCTTCCCGCCGCTGGTGAAGAACGAGTTCACCGCGACCAAGGAAGTGGCGAGCATGTTCCTCGCGATCTTCTCGATCGGCGTGGCGGTGGGCTCGGTGGCGGTCAACCGCCTGCTCGGTGGCGTCGTCTCGGCCCGTTACTCGCCCATCTCCGTGCTGATGATGGCCGGCTTCATCTGGTTCTTCTCCTATGCTTCCGGCGACTGGGTGCGCGCGCCTGCCGATACGCTCTATACGGTCCGCGATTTTCTCGCCGCACCACATAGCTGGCGCATCGTGATCGCTTTGTTCGGCATCGCGACGTTCGGCGGCATGTTCGTCGTGCCGCTCTACGCCTTCCTCACCACCACAGTGAGCAAGGACCAGACCGCCCGGACGGTCGCCGCCAACAATGTCGTCAACTCAGGCGCGATGGTGTTCGGCGCGCTCGTCATCATGGCCGCGACCAGCGCGGGCCTAAGCAACCGGGAAGCACTGCTTATTATGTGCGGCATGTGCGGCATCTGCGCCCTGCTGGCGCTGAAGCTTCACCGGGCGTGTGAAGCGGACCTGGCAGCCGCGCGGGAAGCCGGCGGCCGCTGAGTCCTCACACGATGAACGTGTAGGCGACCGTAAAGAACGCCGCGAAGCTCAGCACAAACAACTTCCAGTCCTTGTCTTCGTCCGGCGCTGACCGGGCTTGCGACGTCGCGTCCGGCGCAGGCCGGAACACATGGCGGGGAAGCGACTGGCGAAACGGATGTCTCGCCTCTTCGTGAGTCAGAACGGGGGCGCCTCTCATAGTTAAGAACTGTTAACCATTCTGACCCGACAGGGAAGCCCGGAAGATGGTTAACGCGCCATGCGGCACCCCGAAGCGCAAATTTGCGGTGAAATTTTACCGACTTCGCCTCCAACCGTCTCAAAAACGGACCCAGTTCCAAGATGATAAACTTTTCATCAATTATATTTGGCCAACGTCCGGACACGAACCCTCGAACCGTCTCGCGCTCATTAATCCGGAGTTTCGCCCCGTCATGGTCAAGCAGAGCAAGTGGGCCACGCCCCTCCTCATCACTCTTCTGACCACCGCCTGCGGAGGCGGTGGAGCGGGCGGCGTCAATTCCACGCCGACTCCTACGCCGACTCCCACGGCCACCCCGACACCGACGCCGGCCCCGACGCCTACCCCCACGCCGACACCTACGCCGACGCCCACGCCGACCCCCACCCCGACCCCGGCGCCCGCCCCCAGCCCGAACCCGATTGCCGGGCCGAATACGAGCCTGATGGGGCCGCTGCAGAGCCAGACGTTCACCAGCAATGGCGGCAATCTTTCCGGGCGCTTCTATGCCGATGAGCGGCCGGTCGAGAATGGCCAGTCGGCCCGGGGCACGCTCTCGATCTCCTATAACGCCGCCACGCAGAGCTATTCCATCGCCACGGCCAACCGCAGCGCCACCTTCGCCCCAGCCGATCTGGTCGCGTCCGGATCCCCGGCGTTTATCAGCTTCCAGAAGCTCGGCACGACCAGCGAGGCGCTGACGCTGACACGGCCCGGCACATCGGGAGAACTCACCTATCGTTATGTCGGCGGCGGCGCGTGGGAGCGCGCCACGGTCTCCGGTAACACCCTCGACTTCACCTATGATCCGTTCACTTATGGCATCCAGACGCCTGCCGGCCAGCTCCAGCCATCCGGCACCGGGCGTTATGCCGTGAGCCTCGTCGGTGCGCGGGCGATCGATTCTCCCTTTGCGGTCGCGGGGAGCGGCGCCCTGCAGATCGACTTCCAGAGCGGCGCCCTGACCAGCAGCGGCGTGCTGACCACGATTGACGTGGACACCGGCCTCATCAAGGGCATCGGCGCCTATTTCGGTGAGGCAGCGCTGACCAGCGGTACCACCGCCTTTTCCGGCAACTTCTTCATGGATGATGGCAAGCGCTTCAACGGCGGTTGGGACGGCCGCTTCTACGGCCCCAATGGCGAGGAAGTTGGCGCGACCTGGTATCTCTACAGCGCCGATGGCGAGGTGACCGCCGGCTATATGCTGGGCCGGCAGGACAGCACGGTGGCCGGGCTGAACATGTCGCTCACCGCCCTGCAGTTCGACGACAGCTTCGAGCACCGGTTCAGCCAGCTCCGCCTGACCGATACGGGCAGCGGAAACAGCGCGAACAATGCAGCGCTGCTGCGCTCCAACGGGCTGTTCACCTACAACGCCGCGCAAGGCAGCTACCGTTATCAGGATAGCGACCGGGGCATCGACACGACATTCGGCTCCGCCAGCCTGGACTCGGCGGCCTCCTCGAATGCGCTCGCGGTCTACAAGATCACCGGCGGGGATGGCCTGTCCTACACGCTCTCGCTCAACAAGGCCGGCGCGGGCAACACCGCCATTGCGCTCAGCTATGCGAGCTTCGGCCGGTGGGAGCGCGCGCAAGCACCGGGCAGCGACCGGCTCGACCGCTGGTTCGCCTGGGGAATCCGCACCAACGGCTTCCAGATCCCGACCGGATCGGGCAGCTTCACGGGCATCATTCGCGGCACGGCGGCGCAGTTCGGCGGCGGCGCGACCTATGCGCTGAGCGGAACGAGCAACTTCGCCGTCAATTTCGGCGCCGGCACATTTACCGGCTCGCTCAACCCGATCGGCAAGAGCAATTTCGACGGCAGCACCCGCAATTTCGGCACGTTTACCTTCGACCGCGGAGTCATGGACATCGACGCCGGACTGACGGCGGACGTCGTGAACGGCAGCAATGCCTATCTCGGCTTCTTCGAGGGGGCTCTCTACGGCCCGACAGCGACGGAGATCGGCGGCACCTTCGGCTTCCAGACCGCGCCGGGCGATACCAGCAGCACATATTATCTAAGCGGCGCGACGGTGGGCAAACGCACCAATTGATTTGTCCATAGCGCACCGGCAAGGGCCTGCCATGACATTGCGACGACTGAGCTGGCTGGGGCTGATTCCAGGCCTGTGCCTGCATGCCCCACTGGAAGCGCAGGCTCAGGCCCAACCGCCCGCTGGCAGCACGCCGACTGTTTCCCAAGACGCCCGGTCCATCTCCGGCCTCAATGCCGCGCAGCTGTTCGACCTCGCCGATCAGGCGCGCGTCGCGGGGCGGCTGGAGGATGCCGAGACCATCTATCGTGCGCTCGCCCGCGATCCCGATCTCAAGGTCCGCTCCGAAGCGCGCTTTCGCCTGGGCATGATGCTCGATGAGCAGGGCCGGCAGACCGATGCCGCCCTCGCCTTCCGCTCTATCTTGGATGAGGAGCCGGGCGCGACCCGCGTGCGGCTGGAACTCGCGCGCGTGCTGGCGGCGATGGGCGATGAAAGCCGCGCCCGCCAGCAATTGCGGCAGGCGCAAGCCAATGGCTTGCCGCCGGACGTGCAGCAGGTGGTGGATCGGTTCGCCGCGGCACTGCGCTCCAACCGGCACTTCGGCGGCAATTTCGAGCTGGCCATGGCGCCGGACAGCAACATCAACCGCGCCACCGATGCCAAGGAGCTGGATACGGTCATCGCCCCGCTCACGCTGGATGAGGATGCGCGGGAGCAATCGGGCATTGGCCTGCGCCTCTCAGGGCAGGTCTATGCCCGTGTCGGGCTGGGCCAGGGACTGACGCTGGTGCCGCGGCTCTCGGGCGATGGCACCTTCTATCGCGCCAGTCAGTTCAACGACCTTTCCGGCAGTGCCCTGCTGGGGCTGGAGTGGCAGCACGGCCGCAGCCGCCTCATGCCTTCTGCCGGCGTCACCTGGCGCACTTATGGCGGCAAGGCTTATGCTCGCACGGAGACGGCCGATCTCCGCTGGACGCAGCGCATCGGGCGGCGGGCGCAAAGCGATGTCGGCTTTTCCTACGGCCGGTCCCATTACAATCGCAACGCCCTGCAGGATGGCGCGCTCTACAATCTGAGCGCCGGCATCGAGCGCGCGCTGTCTGCCCGCAGCGGCGTCGGCATTCAGCTGAGCGGCACGCGGCAGACCGCGCGCGATCCCGGCTATGCGACCGCCTCGGGCGGGGCGACCTTGCTCGGCTGGCGGGACATGGGCCGAACGACCCTGTTCGCCAATGCCACGGTGCGGCGGCTCGAAGCCGATGCCCGGCTGGCTCTGTTCCCGGAGCGCCGCAAGGAGTGGTTTCTGCGCGGATCGGTCGGCGCGACCTTCCGCCAGATCGAGGTGGCAGGCTTCTCGCCGGTCGTGCGGCTGGCCTATGAGCGCAATATCTCGACGGTCGGCATCTACGATTATCGGCGCACGACCGCGGATCTGGGCATCACCCGCGCCTTCTGACTCTGCCCCATGCGGTGGGGCGTGACGGCGCGCGGGAAAGGGTGTAACGGCTCGCCCATGCCTCGTTTGCTCGCCTCGATCCATGATGTGACGCCGCATTTTGAAAGCGAAGTCGATGCGCTGTTCGACCGCCTCAGCGGCCTGCTCGGTGGTCCGCGCATCGCCATGCTGGTGGTGCCCGATTTCGAAGACAAGGCGCCGCTCGCCGGCAATGCCGCCTTTGCCGGCAAATTGCGCCGTTGGGCCGATGCCGGGGTGGAAATGTTCCTGCACGGCTGGTGCCACCGCGACGATGCCCGCGAAAAGGGCTTCATGCAGAAGCACATGACGGCCGGCGCCGGTGAGTTCGCGCAGCTCTCGCGGGAGGAAGCGCGTCGCCGGCTGGAGCGTGGTCGCCCGATCGTGGAGGACGCCATCGGCCGGCCCGTCACCGGGTTCATCGCCCCGGCCTGGCTCTACTCGCAGGACAGCCTGCAGGCGCTCGCCGATTGCGGCTTCCCGCTCGCCGAGGATCATCTCAAGGTCTGGCAGCCGGAAACGGGCCGCGTCGTCGCCAAGGGGCCTGTGATCACTTGGGCCAGCCGCACGAAGGGACGGATCGCCAGTTCGCTGATGGTCGCCGCCGCCGCCCGCGCCGCGCCCTGGACGCTGCCCAATGCCCGCATCGCGGTGCATCCGCCGGACACGACCGTACCCGCTTTGCTCGACAGCATCGACGCGACCTACAGCAAGTTCATGCGCACCCACACGCCCGCGCGCTATGCGGATCTTGCCGCCTGATGGCTGAGCCACGGCCGTTGCTCGTCCTGAGCGTGCTCCACAGCCTCGAACCGGGCGGGGTCGAGCGCGATCTGCTGCGCTTTACCAAGGCCTGGCGAGAGGCTGGGCTCGATGCCCGCATCGCGCTTGGCCGGTGGGAAGGCCGGCTGCAGGAAGAGGCGCCGGACGTCCCCTATATCATCCCGCCCCGGGGCCGGCTCGCGCGGATCGAGACCGAGAGCCTGTGGATGATGCTCAAGCTGCCCGGCATCGTGCGGCGGTTAAAGCCCGATGTGCTGTTCTTCCCCAGCAACGGGCTGATGGCGGTGGCTGCGGTCACCCGGCTCGTCCTTGGCAAGAGCTGCCCGCCCATTGTGCTGCGCCCGAGCAACAGCCTCGACGAGCGCCACAGCAGCCCGCTGCGGCGGCGGCTGAGCCGGTTCATCATGCACAGCCACAGCCATATCTATGCGGCTGTCGTCGCAATGGCGCCGCCGGTTCGTGACGAGATCGAAACCGAGATGGGAGTCCCGCCCGAGCGGATCGGCATCATTCACAATGCCTCGATGACGGCGGCGGTGGCGCAGCGTCTGGCCAGTCTGCGCGACGCCACGCCCCGCAATCACCCGGGCCGGCATTTCCTCGGCGTGGGGCGCCTCTTCCCGCAAAAGAACTTCGAGCTGCTGCTGGATGCGTTCGCGCGGATCGCGCAGCCGGACGACCGGCTGACGATTGTGGGCGAAGGCCCGCTCCGCGCCGCGCTGGAAGCCAAGGCGCAAGCGCTCGGCGTCGCCACGCAGCTTAGCCTTCCCGGCCATCACAACCCTGTCGACCCCTGGTTTGCGCAAGCCGATGCCTTCATCCTCTCCTCGGACTTCGAAGGCGTGCCCGCAGTGGTCGCGGAAGCGCTGGCCGCCGCGATCCCCATCGTCGCGACGGATTGCACCATCGCCATGCCGATGATGATGGAGGATGTGGGCACGCTGGTTCCGATCAAGGATGTCTCGGCTCTCGCCGCCGCCATGGACCGCGTGTGCGACCAGAAGCCGCAGATATCCGCCATGCGCGCGCGTGCATCGCTGTTCACGATGGAGGCGACGCTAGAGAAGTGGATCGCCCTCTTCCGCCGTGTTGTGGGGAAATAGACTTTGACCCCGGCCAGATTGTTGCTATCCGCAGCGCGGACGCGATCGGGCCTTATCAAGTAAGCAAACACACATGCAGACACCAGCCCCTGCTCCGTCGAGCGACGATCCTTCCAAAGACCCGATCCCGCTTCCTGTCCGCCAGACCTCGTGGTGGGTGTGGATCACCCCGGCGCTGTCCATTGCCATTCTTGCGGTTGTCATCTGGCAGTTCCGCTCGTTCCGCCTTGACGATCTGTTGCAGACCATCCCGGCCGATCCGTTGTTCTGGGTCGCCTTTTTCGGCTATTATTTCACCGGCCTGGCCTTCGATTTCACCATCTTCCGCTGGCTCTGGCATATTCCGGGCGAAGGCCTCATCGCCCTTGCGCGCAAGAACGTCACCAACGAGCTGATCGTAGACTATCTCGGTGAGGCCTATTTCTACAGCTGGGCCCGCAAGAAGATCAAAATGGAGGGCTCGCCTTTCGGCGCCGTCAAGGACGTCGCGATCCTCTCCGCCGTGGTGTCCAACATCTTCACGCTTGCGATGATGGCCTTGGTCTATCCTTATGCGAAGAGCCTGAACCTCGGCATCACCAGTTCCGCCCTGGCCGCATCGGTCGGCGTCATCATGGTCGTCTCCCTGCTGGTCTTCGTGTTCAGCAAGCGCATCTTCAGCCTGACGCGCACGCAACTCTGGGCCATTTCCGGCCTGCATTTCGCGCGACTGCTGGTCGGCAACGTCCTGCTCGCGGTGGTGTGGAGCCTAGCCCTGCCGGACGTGGCGCTGGGCTGGTGGCTGGTGCTGGCCACCGTGCGGATGCTGCTCTCGCGCCTGCCGCTGATCAGCAACAAGGATATCATCTTCGCAGCGGTCGCCGTGTTCGCGGTCGGGCAAGACAGCGAGATCCACATTCTCATCGCGCTCATCACCACCCTTATCCTGCTGACCCATCTCGTCATCGGTGCGGTGCTGGCCATCGGTGATCTCGCCACGATCAGGGTTGGCAGAAAAGAAAAGCGGGCCTGATGGCAGGATCGCGCGACAAGGTGGACGCCATGTGCGCCCGCGCCGGGTGACATCCATGCGCATTGTGGATGTCGCCGCCTTCTACACGCCCTATGGCGGTGGCGTAAAAACCTACATCGATCGCAAGCTTCTCGCCGGACCTGCGGCGGGGCATGAAGTGGTGGTGATCGCCCCAGGGCCGGGTTTCCGCGTTGAGGATCATGGCCCCAATGCCCGGATCATCTACCTGGAAAACCCTCAATTTCCGCTGGACCGGCGTTACCATTATTTCCGCGACGTCGACACGTTGCACGATACGCTGAGCCAACTCGAGCCCCACGTCGTCGAATGCTCCTCGCCCTGGCGCAGCGCCCGCTTTGTTGGCGAGTGGCCAGGCAAAGCACCGCGAGCGCTGGTGATGCATGCCGATCCCATGTCGGCTTATGCCTATCGCTGGTTCGATCCTTTCCTGCCTCGTCCGGCCATTGACCGCGCTTTCGGCATGTTCTGGCGTCACCTCAAGCGGATGGACCAGCTGTTCGACGGCTCGATCACGACTGGCGAAGACCAGACCAATCGCCTGCTGGCGGGTGGGATGAAACGGGTCGTGACCAACCCCATGGGCGTCCAGCCCGGCATTTTCTCTCCGGACTTTCGTGATGAAGACCTGCGCGCTCGCCTCCTTGCGCGCTGCGACCTGCCGCCCGAAGCAACGCTGCTGCTGGGGGCTGGGCGGCACGGCCCGGAGAAGCGCTGGCCTATGGTGATCCAGGCCGTGACCATGGCGGGGAACAAGGCGCCGGTCGGCCTCGTGATTGCCGGCGATGGGCGCGATCGCGCGCGTGTGGCCCGCGCCGCCGCGCAAATCCCGCACGTCCATCTGCTCTCACCAATCTCGGACAGGCAGGCAGTCGCGCGTCTTTTCGCCAGCTGCGATGCCCTGATCCATGGCTGCGAAGCGGAGGTGTTCTGCACCGTTGGCGGTGAGGCGCGCGCGGCCGGCCTGCCCCTTATCATGCCGGATCGTGGCGGCGCGGCGGATCACGCCCGCTTGTGCGAAGGGTGGCTGTACAAGTCAGCCGATCCAACAGCCGCAGCCAAGGCGATCCTGGACTTCATTGCCACGCCCAAGGAAGAGGTGCGCGCCAAAGCCCTCCATTATGCGCAACATGTGCGCACCATCGACGAGCATTTCGCCGATCTGTTCGCTTATTATCAGCAGCTCGTCGACAACCCCGTCGTGCGACGGACGGGCACGCTGGCGGCCTGACTCGCGAGGGCGGCTAGCCCAGCCCTCCCCCTTGCCGCTACTTCTTCAGCGGGCCAAAGCAGACCAGACTGCGACGATACTGCATGGTGACGTTAATCGTGGTCGGGCCGTTGCCGACGGTCGCCCGCGCATCGCGGCCCTTGGGCTGGCCCCAGCACAGCTTGGGATCACCCGGAAAAGCGACGCCATCTACCGACAGGCCGAGCTTGCGGTTGGAATCGCGATCGTGCAGCAGGCTCAGCGTGTAGGTGCCCGCGCTCGGCGCGCGGATGCAGAGCACGACCGGGCCGCTGGCCGGCACCTTCATCTCGGCGCGACGGAAGGGCTTGCCCGCCATGAGCAGGACATTGTCGTCGGCGAGGAAATCCTCGTCACTATTGGGATAAAGCTCAACGCGAACCAGACCCTGACGGTCCTTCAGCCCGTTGATGTTGATCATATAGGCCGGGCCGCTTTCATTAGCGCGGCAGCGCCCTTCGGCCATCCCCAGCGTGGGGCTGGACGGGATATATTGCGGCGATCCTGCGGCCGCCGCCGCGGCAAGCAACACACTCAGTGTCATCAGCACTCATTCTCCTGCACCGGGCAGAGCCCGCACCGCATGGCGCGGGATCCGCACTGGCTCAAACTACCAAAGGCCCGGCTCAAAGCCGGTACCGACAAGGGCGCAGACGCCCGTTGCGACAAGCTGAAAGCCTATCTGCATGACATCATCCGGCTCGGCAATGCCTGACTGGCACGGACAGTTACAGCGTCAGCGCGTCCGTGAACCGTTACAATGCCGCGCCGACCTGAAAGATCCATGGCATGATGCGCCTGAACACAGGATGGATCGGCCCTTGTTCGCCCCTTGTTGGAGCGGCTACCGGATGCTGCGCTTGATGGTCAGATATGCGACCAGGTGACTCTCGCGATGCCGCAGCTCGCGCTCATAGGGCATCAGCGAGCGCCGGTCCGGATCGTAGAAGTCGCGCACGCGCCGCTTGCCGCCATCCAGCAGGTTTTCGCTGCCGAGGGTCACCGTCCAACGAGGATTCGGGCGATATTCGACAAAGGCGGCGACATTGGGCGCGATCCCCCGGTTGAAGTCCACCTCGTCGATCCGATAGCTGTCCGACCCGCTATTGCCGGTCATGCTCGTGCCCCAGGCGAAGCGGCCCAGATCCTGCCGGAAGCGCGCCTCGTAGTAGAAGGGCGCATAGCCGGAAAAGGGGCGGTAGCGCAGCGTGTACGGATCCCGCACGGAGGTATCGATGTAGGAGCCATAAAGGGTGAGCCGCCCGCCTTTGACGCCCAGCCGGGAGAGCGGCAGATCGATATTGGCCGCCGCGCTGAACTGGGTGCCGTCGCCCAGATTGCCCGGTGCATCGAAGCCCTCCGGCGTCGGCACGCGGTCCTGAACCTTGGCAATGAAATCATAGCCCAGATCGAGCGTGATGCGCCCGTCTCGGGGCAAAGCGCGATCGACGCTCAGCTTGAACTCCCAGGCCCGCTGCGGGAGGAGATCGGGATTGCCGCTGTTCACCCGGTCCGCCGATAGCTCCGCGGCGCTGACGAAATCCTCGAAATCGAGCTGGGCCACGGTCCGTTCGGCGCTGATCTGGCTGTGCCAGGCGCCGTGGCGCCAATCCAGCGCGATCTTGGGCTTGACGAAATCGAGAGTCCGACGGGCGCTGACATCGCCCCTTACGCTGAGGCGCGAGCGTTCATAGGCAAGGCCCAAATCGATCCGCAGCCGGGATGACAGTGGCCGGCCCGCATTGGCGAAGGCCTCGCCGCGATCCTCCGTCACCACGGCATGGCTGACAGGCAGATCATAGACAGTGACCGCTCCATCGGGATCGACGGAAAACAGATCCACTTGGCCATCCAGCCGGGTGCGGACGCCCTCCACGCCTGTCTCGACCGTCCAGCCGGAGAATGCCGTGCCGCTCCAGCTCACGCGCGCCAGCGTCTCGTCCCGCCAGTCGTGCTGATTCTGAAAGAGGCCGCCCAGATCGTCCCCTGCCAGACTGGCCTCGGTCGCCTGATCGCGCAGGCTGCGATATCGCCGGGAGGCCAGACCGAGCAGCTTGATGCCACCAGAACCGAGCGGCCGGGTGATGTCGCCGCTCACTTCCATGGTGCGGGTAAACCAACGCTGCACAAGGGCGTCGTTGCGCTCGGATCCGTCAGCGGATTGCACGAAACTGCTTTGCGTCAGGTCATCATAATTGAGGTTGAGACTGGCGCTGAGATTGACCGTGCGATGCTCCCCCTCGTTCAACGTCCACCGCACAGAGCCGGAGGGCTGGGGATTGCGGAAGCGGCTGAACTTCTCGCGATACTCCTGCTCGGCCCCGCCGGGCAGCGCGACCAGCTGGTCGAACCCCTCCTCCGATGTCGCAGCATTTTTTACGGCGAGTGCGACGTTGAAGGTCGATGCGCCCCGATTCCACAGCGCGGAGATGCTGCCTTCAGGAAGGATCGCGCCGCGATATTCCCGGCGCAAGGTCGCCTCGGCTGTCGCTGCAAGCCCGCCCTCCTGCGACAGCACGACATTGGCGACCAGCGCGCGACCGGCATAGTCCGTCCCGAACCGATCGCCCGAGGCAAGTTCGATGCGGACGACGCGGGCGGCGGGTATGCGCGAGAGCAGCGTGCCGAGCGTCTCGCTCTTGGCATTGGGCCGTCGGCCATTGATCACGACATTGCCTGCCGCCTGCCGAAAACCGCGAATCTCGGCATCGCCCTCGTCCAGCGTGAAGCCGGGCACCAGGGAGATCATCTCCAGCGCATTGCTGGGTGCGGAGGGGCTAAAAAAAGCGGCCTCGTAAACGGAGCCGCGCGATTGGTCTGCAGGCTGCCCCTGTGCCGCCGCTGGCACAGCTGCACCGGCCAGACACGCATATCCAAAGATCAGCCACTTGCGGCGTGACAAACCAGATCCCCCAAGGCGATACCCACACCGGCTCTCGGGAAGCCGACCGGCCTGCTCGCTCCCACAGGCCAAGTCCCTCATTATGGTTAACAATTCCTCATGTCATGGCCCGAAGATGCACCTTGCCAAGAAAGCATGAGGGATGTGGCAATCAGATCATAGCCTGCTAAGGAATTTGCGCGTTAAGCGGCAAGGCCCAGCTCTTTATCGGTCGCGGGGCGCCCCCATTTGTCTCGGGGAGGCATGGGGCGGTTGCGCCAGTCGAAATCCGGGGAGAAGCTGGAGATGGCGCGCCCTTCGGGAATGCGGCCGTTGCCCCCGCCCTGGCTGTAATCATAATAGAGCTTGATCAGCTCTTCATGGCTGCGGTGCTGGGCGGCCGGATGCGCGACGCAGGCTGCGCGCCAGCGCAACACCCGGTCGAACTGGGCGGGCACCGCATAATCTTCGTAATATTCGAGGAACCACAGCCGCTTGAACATCGGCGTGAAGGCGACCTCCGCCCAGCCGAAGCGATCCTCGAACAGAAAGTCCGCGCCGGTGGCGTAGCGGCGCAGGAAAGCATCCACCTTGCCGAACTCCGCGTCCACAGCCGCGCGCATGTCCTCACGCTTGTCCGCATCGCGGTTGAGGATCATGCGGTAACCCGCGCCCGAGAACGGGCCGGACAGCTCCGCCAGCATTCCCTCGACGGCGTGGTGGAACGGGTCGGGATGCGCGACGGCAGGCTGCGGGTATCGCTGCTCAAGATAGCGCAGGATGACCATGCTCTCCTTGAGGCTCTCGCCATTCTCTACATCGAGCAGCGGCAGCGCCGTGGTGCCGCCGCTCTTTGCCAGCAGCCAGTCCGGGCGCGGCTTGGAGATGTCGATCTCGACATCCTTCAGCGCCACGCCCTTGAGCGACATCATGATCTCGATGCGCTCCGAGAAGGGGCAGCCGGGAATGTGGTAGATAGTGAGATCCTGCGTCATTGCCCGGTCCGCCTTCTTATCCTTGATGTATGACCGCCGCCCGGTTCAGGCGGCGGGCTGCGGCTTGGCCTTGAGCAGATCCTCGCTCTTGGCCTTCTCGAACATCGCCTTGATCGCCGGACGCTCGTTGATGCGCGCCAGCCAGTCGCACAGGCCGGGCGTCTTCTGCTCGTTCACATAGTCGCCGAAAAAGCCGCCGGGACGCTGCAGGCCATTGGCAATGGCGAAATTGCAGATGTCCGCCAGGCTGAAGCCGCTGTCGACCAGATAATCCTGCTTGGAGAGCGTCTCCTCCAGCCGCTGGACCGACACGCCGACCTTGCGGAACTCCTCGTCCAGCATTTCCTGCGGGAACCCGTTGCGGGCGCGGCGCCACTTCACCTGCTGCTCGGGAATGGTCACCTTGTTGGTGACATGATCCTCGAACTCCTCGTCGGTCATCTTCTGGGCGATCGCCTTGATGCCGAATGCCCAGCCGATGGTGGAGACGCACCAGCAGAAATACTCGTCCACCCACTTGGTCCACACGCGCATTTCCGCGCGCTTGAACGGATCGGCGGGGCGCAGCGATGTGCCGGCTTCCGGAAACACGTCTTCAAGATATTCGCAGATCACGGTGGATTCGGTGACGACCTGGCCATCATGCCAGAGCGCCGGCACCTGGCCGCGCGGGTTGATCTTCTTGAACCAGTCCGAATGCTGCTCGAATTTGGCCGGGTCCACGAACACCGGCTCGAATTCGAGGCTCTTCTCATAGAGCGTCGCGAGCGGCTTGAGCGAATTGGCGCCGGGGCCAAAGCTGTACAATTTGAGGGTCATGTCTCTCTCCGATAGTTCTTAGCGCAACCATGGCTCCGCATGGCGCCCCAGCGCAATTCGATCGCGCAATGCGATTATTCGCCCTTCTTGCCGTCGGCGAAGACGCGCGTGCGGTCGCGACCCCAGTTGATCAACGCCTCGGTGCGCAGACGCGCGCCCTCCGGGTCGCTCTCGATCGGCGCGACGGACTCGATGATCGCCTGGAAATGTTTCTCCAGCCCCTCGCGCACTTCCGGATAGGGAATGATGTAGAGCGCGTTTTCTTGAATGCCCCTCATGATCGCCTCGCCCAGCTTCTCGGGATCGAGCCCGTGCTGGTGGATCGAGTGCAGGGAGGCGATGGAATCGTCATTCTCGACATAGCCGCTCGACCCGAACTTCTCAGGACGCAGGCGGCTCGCCTCGGCAATGTTGGAGCGGATATTGGCCGGCGTGCAGACCGAGACGCCAATATCATATTGCGCCAGACCCTGCCGGTAGCCTTCCATCAGGTTGATGCTGGCCGCCTTTGCCGCCGAATAAGGACCGGCCAGCGCGCTGCCCATGAACCCGCCGAGCGAGGACACGGTCACGATATGCCCCGGCACGCCGGCCGCGATCATGCGCGGGACGAAGGTGACCATGCCGTTGATGACGCCGCCGAGATTGACGCCGACAATCCAGTCAAAGTCATCATAGGTCGTCTTCTCGATCGGCCCAAAGCTGTTGACGCCAGCGGTGTTGGACAGGATCGTCGGTGCGCGCCCGAAAACGGATTCGACCTCGTCCGCTGCCTTCGCATAGGCGTCGCGGTCCATGATATCGAGCTTGATGCCGTGGGCGCGGATGCCCTCTGCCCGCAGCTTCTCAAGGGCGACGTCGATAGCTTCCGCGCGCACATCGGCAATAACAATCTCAGCGCCGGCGCGTCCGAAAACGGTTGCCTGGCCGAAGCCGGCACCCGAAGCGCCACCGGTGATGAAAGCCAGCTGGCCCTTTAAATCCTTCATGCAATCCACTCCTCGCTCCGGTCATCCGACGGGAGACTGACCTGTTATGCCCATCAGGGTGTTCCGTGCTGCTGCGCAAGGCCGCCGGCCCTTCGCTTTGCGCGGAATGATTCCCCATTCCGCGCCCGGTTTTCACTCAATGCCGGACAATGTCAACAATGAGTCGCCGCTGCGCGCGGTCGACGAGGAGCGTGAAGCGGCGACCGTTGGGCAAGTCCGCCTCATAATGGACGAAGCCGGTCTTGGCCGATTCCCAGTCGGCAACGCTCATATCCGCCCCGTCCGCCCGCGACCAGCGTCCCGGCTCGGGAAATGTCTCAAACGCATCGAGATCCGCCGCGCGCGCGGCGGAGAGCGCGCAGGCAAAGGCTTCCAGTGCGGTATCGCGATCGTGCCAGGCAATCCAGGAGAGCGGATTATCCTGCGCGTATGCGTTGTTATTGCCCTGCTGGGTCCGGCCAAATTCATCGCCGGCCGTCAGCATGATCGTGCCTGACGAGGCAAAGAGCGTCGCAAGCAAGGCCCGCAGATCATCCCCGCGCGCCGCGATCACGGCGGGATCGTCACTCGGCCCCTCGACACCGTGATTCCAGCTGAAATTCTCGCCATGCCCGTCGCAATTATGCTCACCATTGGCGAGATTGTGGCGATGGACATACGCCACGGTATCGGCGAGCGTGAAGCCGTCATGAGACGCCAGAAAATTGACGCTCCGGCTCGGCTTGCCGAAGATATCCGATGATCCGGCGAGGCGCGTGACGAACGCGCCGATCCCGCCGTCGCCACGCCAGAAGCGGCGCACATCGTCGCGATACCGGTCGTTCCACTCCAGCCAACTCTCAGGAAAGCGGCCGAGCTGATAGCCGTCCGCGCCGATATCCCATGGCTCTGCGATCAGAACCCGATCCGCCAGCCAAGGGTCGCGCGCGATCTCATCGAAGATTGGCGCCTGCGGGTCGAAGGCCGGGCCGCGCGCCAGCACCGGCGCGAGATCGAAGCGGAAGCCATCCACGCCCGCCTCGCGCACGAAGCGCCGCAACGTCTCCAGCGTGAGCGCCCGCACGGCAGGCTGAGTAAAGTCAAGCGTGTTGCCGGTGCCGGCGACGTTGACGAGGTTGCCATCGGCCTCCAGCGCATAATAGCTCCGCTCGCCCAAGCCGCGCATCGACAGGGTCGGCCCGATCCGGTCGCTCTCACCAGTGTGGTTGAACACAAGGTCGAGAATGACGCCGATGCCGGCCTGGTGCAGGCACGCCACCGTTTCGCGCAATTCCGCCATGCCGCCGGGACAAAGCCGGGGATCGAGGGCCATGGGCGCGATCGGGTTGTAGCCCCAGGCATTGGCCAACCCACGCGCGACCAGATGCCGCTCATCGATCCAGGCGACGATCGGCATCAGTTCGATCGCGCCGACATGCAGCTTCTGGAGATGCGCGATGACCGCCGGGTGTGCAAGCGCCGCCACCGTGCCACGCAGCGCGGGCGGCACGTCCGGGTGCAGCATGGTGAAACCGCGCACGTTCAACTCGTAGATCAGGGCGCCCCTGCGAAAGTGCGGCGGCGCCGGCGGGAGATCGGCGAACGGCGCGGTGACGACGCTGCGCGGCACCAGCGGCGCCGTCTCTACGCCGCGCTCGGCAAGCTGGGGATCGTAGACAAAAGGCCGATCAATGGCGCTCGCCCAGGGATCGACCAGCAGCTTGGCGGGATCGAAGCACAGCCCCTGCTCCGGCGCCCATGGGCCGTCGGCGCGAAAGCCATAACGCTGGCCGGCGGCAACCCCGGCAATCTGCGCCTGCCAGACATCGCCCTGTTGGGCCATGGCATGGCGATGCTCGCATCCGTCATTGTCGAACAGGCACAAAGTGACGGCAGTGGCGTCGGGTGCCCAGACGGAGAATGTCGCCCCCTCGCGGGTGAGGTGAACGCCGTACATTCAGGCCCTGAACGCCTGCGAAGCAAAGGCGCGCCGCCTCATGTCACGACATCCGGGGCATTGCGGCCCGTGTGGCGCGCGATACAAGCAATGGCCTCCGCCGCCGCGATCAGCTCCGCCAGCATGGCGGGCGTTTCTTCATCCAGCGCCCCGCCGACCGGCTCGTAACGCTCCAGATAGACGCGCAGCGTCGCGCCTTCCGTGCCCGTGCCGGAGAGACGAAACACCACGCGCGAACCGCCCTCGAACAGCACGCGCAGGCCCTGATTGGCACTGACCGAGCCATCGACCGGATCGGCGTAAGAGAAGCTGTCCGCCGCCGCGACGGTGAGCGCGCCGAAGCGCGCACCGGGCAGCGCGGGGAGCGCCGCCGTCAGCGCTTCGATGAGCGCATTGGCCTTTTCCGTCTCGATGCCTTCATAATCGTGCCGCGCATAATAATTGCGGCCAAAGCGCGCCCAATGATCGCGGGCCAGGGCATCGACGCTGATCTTCCGCTCGGCAAGGATGTTGAGCCAGAGCAGCACGGCCCACACCCCGTCCTTCTCGCGGACATGATCGCTGCCCGTGCCGGCGCTTTCCTCGCCGCAGATGGTCGCCATGCCGGCATCCAGCAGATTGCCGAAGAATTTCCAGCCGGTCGGCGTCTCGAAGCTCGGGATGCCGAGCGCTTCCGCCACGCGATCCGCCGCCGCGCTGGTCGGCATGGAGCGGGCAATGCCCTTGAGGCCGCCGCGATAGCCCTTGGCGAGATGGGCGTTGGCCGCCAGCATCGCCAGCGAATCCGACGGCGTGACGAAGCGCCCCTTGCCGATGATCAGGTTGCGGTCGCCATCGCCATCCGACGCGGCGCCGAAATCGGGGGCGTCCCCGCTCATCATCAGATCGTACAGCACCTTGGCGTGGACGAGATTGGGGTCCGGGTGATGATGGCCAAAGTCCTCCAGCGGTGTGCCATTGCGGACGGTGCCGGGCGCAAAGCCCAGGCGTCGCTCGAAAATCTCGGTCGCATAAGGGCCGGTGACCGCGCTCATCGCATCGAAGGCGTGCGTGAAACCGCCAGCGGCCATGGCGCGAATGGCGGCGAAGTCGAACAGCTCCTCCATGAGATCGGCATAATCGGCCACAGGATCGACTACCTCGACCGCCATGCCGCCGACCGTGACGGTGCCCAGCGCATCGAGATCGATGTCGCCCGCTTCCACCATCTGCCACTGGCTAATGGTCTGCGTGCGCGCGTAGATCGCCTCGGTCACTTTCTCCGGCGCCGGCCCGCCATTGGAGACATTATACTTGATGCCGAAATCCTCGTCTGGCCCGCCGGGATTGTGGCTGGCGGAGAGGATGAGCCCGCCCAGCGCGCCATATTTGCGAATGAGGTGGCTGGCGGCTGGCGTCGAGAGGATGCCACCCTGCCCCACCATCACCTTCGCAAAGCCATTGGCGGCGGCCATGCGGATCGTCTGCTGGATGACCGTGCGGTTATGATAGCGCCCGTCGCCACCAACGACGAGTAGCGCGCCATCCTTGCCATCAATCGCATCGAAGACCGACTGGACGAAATTCTCGGCATAATTGGCCTGCTGGAACACCCGCACCTTCTTGCGCAGGCCGGATGTGCCGGGCTTCTGGCCTTCGAACGGCGTAGTGGGGACGCGCGTAATCGTCATCTCTGCTCCTTGAGTTGCCGGTAGAGCGCAGCATAGGCAGCGCCGCTCCGTCCCCAGCTATTGTCCGTTTTCATCCCCGCCTGCTGGATCTGTTGCCAGCGCGCTCCCGCCCCATAAAGGCGGATCGTGCGGCTGATCGCGGCTGCAAGGCCTTGATAATCGACCGGCGAGAACAGCACGCCGGTGGCTGCCCCCGCGTTCATGGCAGCCTCATTGGCGTCGATCACCGTATCGCCCAGCCCGCCGGTGCGCGCGACGACCGGCACGCAGCCATAAGCCAGACCGTAAAGCTGCGTGAGACCGCAGGGCTCGAACCGGGAGGGAATGAGGATCGCATCGCCCCCGCCCTGCATCAGATGGGCGAGCGGCTCATCATAGCCGATGCGGATGCCGACGCGACCGGGGTGGCGGCCGGCGGCGGCATGGAGTCCGGCCTCGATCGCCGCATCGCCACTGCCCAGCACCGCGAGCCTGCCGCCGAGGCCAACGAGGTGATCGATCACCTCCAGCAGCACGTCCATGCCCTTCTGCCAGGTCAGCCGCGTGATGACGACGAACAGCGGGCCATCGCCGCTCTCCAGCCCAAACGCAGCCTCGACCGCGCGCTTGTTCGCGACGCGCCCGGAGAGGTCATCCGCCGTGAACGGCGCGGCCAGCGCCGCATCCTTGGCCGGATTCCACTCGGCGGTATCGATGCCGTTGACGATGCCATGCATCCGGTCCTGCCGGCCAAGGACCAGCCCCTCCAGCCCCATGCCGAATTCGGGCCGCCGGATCTCCTCTGCATAGCCGGGACTCACGGTGGTGATCGCATCGGCGAGGACCAGCCCCGCCTTCAGCATCCCCACGCCTCCATGATATTCCACGCCCTCGATCGACCATGCGACCGGCGGCAGGTCCAGCCGGGCAAAGAAAGCCGCGTCGAACCAGCCTTGGAATGCCATGTTGTGGATGGTCATCACGCTGGCGGGTCTGGTCGCCGGATCACCGGAATAGACCAGATAGGCCGGCGCGAGCCCGGCCTGCCAATCATGCGCGTGGAGCACATCGAACGGCTTGAGCCCTGCGCGCCCGGCGGCGAGATCGGCTGCGGCCTTGGCGAAGGCGGCAAAGCGCAGGCCGTTGTCCAGCCAGTCCCGCCCCATGGCATCGGCATAGGGTCCGCCATCGCGCTCGAAAAAGCCGGGGGCATCGAGCACCAGCAGCGGGCGCCCCTCATGCTTGGCAGCGAGAATGCGCGCCGGCGTGCCGAGCAGCGAGTCATAGCGGAAGACGGTGCGCTTGCGCGGCAGGGCCTTCAAGACGGAGGGGTAGCCCGGCAGAAAGCGCGTCATCGCCACGCCATGCGGCGCCACGGCCGCCGGCAAGGCCCCGGCCACATCGGCAAGGCCGCCGGTCTTGATGAGCGGCCAGCATTCGGACGCGGCGGAGAGGACGGAAAGCTCTGTCATGTTCGTAACAACCCGATGGACGGCGACGTGCCTTAAGGCAAAGGATGAAAAATCCGGTTCGACACGCGCAAGTGCTGCGCGCGGCCCTAGACGCTAGTCCAGCCGGTCGATCATCGCCTTGGTGATCAGACAGATGCCGCTTTCCGTGCGGCGAAACCGCTGCCCGTCCAGGCCCGGATCTTCGCCGACGACCAGACCTTCCGGAATGCGGACGCCGCTATCGATGATGCACCGCTTGAGCCGCGCACCGCGACCGATGTTGCAATAAGGCAGGATCACCGCCTCCTTGACGCTGGCGAAGCTGCCCATCTTCACGCCGGTGAACAGCAGGCTGCGATGCGCCTCGGCGCCCGAGACGATACAATCCTGCGAGATGAGCGAACTCACCGCCATGCCCCGGCGGCCTTCCTCATCATGCACGAACTTGGCCGGCGCGGCGATGATCTGGTCGGTCCAGATCGGCCAGTCGCGATCGTACATGTTGAGCTTGGGCACCACGTCGGTCAGGTCGATATTGGCTTCCCAATACGCATCGAGCGTGCCGACATCGCGCCAATATTCCTCGATCTGCTCGGCGGCGCGGATCGCGCTCGATGAAAACAGATGGGCGACGGCTTTGCCGTGCTTGACGATATAGGGGATGATGTCCCCGCCGAAATCGCGCTTGCTTTCCGGATCGTCGGCATCGCGGCGGAGTTGCTCGAAGAGAAATTCGGTCGTGAAGACATAGATGCCCATCGAGGCGAGCGCGACATCTGGCTTGCCGGGCATGGCTGGCGGGTCGGCGGGCTTCTCGAGGAAGCTGGTGATCTGGCCCTTGTCATCGACATGCATGACGCCAAAGGCTGTCGCCTGCATGCGCGGCACTTCCAGGCAGCCGACGGTGACATCGGCATTTTCCTGCACATGCTGCTGCAGCATGAGCTCATAATCCATCTTGTAGATGTGATCGCCGGCCAGGATGACGATATATTTGGGCGCGTGGCTGGCGATGATGTCGATGTTCTGGAACACCGCGTCGGCCGTGCCCTCATACCAGTGAAACTCGTCGATGCGCTGCGAGGCGGGCAGGATGTCGAAGCTCTCGTTGCGCTCGGGACGCAGGAAGTTCCAGGCGCGCTGCATGTGGCGGATGAGCGAGTGGGCCTTGTACTGCGTCGCCACCCCGATGCGCCTGATGCCGCTATTAATCGCATTGGAGAGCGCGAAATCGATGATGCGGGACATGCCGCCGAAATAGACCGCAGGCTTCGCGCGATTGTCGGTCAGTTCCATCAGGCGGCTGCCGCGCCCGCCGGCCAAGACATAAGCCATCGCATCGCGTGCCAGAGGTTGTTTGCGGCCTTCTCTTTGTGTCACCTGTTCCCACTCCTTCCTCTGGCGCGCCATTATGACGGCAGACGCCTCAATCCTCTCCGTGCAGCATGATCGTGGCGAGCGGCGGCAAGGTCATCCTGGCCACGCCTTTCTCAGCCTGCACCGCACCCAAATTACCGACACCGCTGCCCCCATAGATCGCGGCATCGGTGTTCATCACCTCCTGCCAGATGCCGTCATGGGGCAGCGGCACGCGATAATCATAATGCACTACGGGCGTCATGTTCGCGATCACCGCGACAGGCGCCGCGCCGGGTGCCTTGCGGACCCAGGCGAACACCGAATTCTCGCGATCGTCCACGATCAGCCATTCGAAGCCCTCGCCTTCGCAATCGCGCTGATACAGGGCGGGAAGAGAGCGGTACAAACCGTTGAGATCACGAATGAGCGTCTGGAGGCCGGCATGGGCGGGCGCGTCCAGTAGCTCCCAGTCGAGCGCGCGCGCTTCGCTCCACTCCCGGCGCTGCGCGAACTCCTGCCCCATGAACAGCAGCTTCTTGCCGGGATAGCCCCACATGAAGGCATAATAAGCCCGCAGATTGGCGAATTTCTGCCAATCATCGCCGGCCATCTTGTTGAGCAGCGAGCCCTTGCCGTGGACCACCTCGTCATGGCTGAGCGGCAGCACGAAATTCTCGGTATAGGCGTAGGTGAGCCCGAAGGTGATTTCTTCATGATGATAGCGCCGGTGGATCGGATCGCGCGCCATGTAACTAAGCGTATCGTTCATGAAGCCCATGTTCCACTTGAACCCGAAACCCAGGCCATTGTCATGTACGGGATGCGTGACGCCCGGCCATGTGGTGGATTCCTCGGCAATCGTCATGATGCCGGGATGGGCACCGTAGATCGCCTTGTTCATGGTCTGGAGGAAGGCTGCGGCCTCCCAGTTCTCGCGCCCGCCCTCAGCGTTGGGCACCCAAGCGCCCGGCTCGCGGCTATAGTCGCGGTGGAGCATCGAGGCGACAGCATCGACCCGCAATCCGTCGACATGATAGCGCTCGGCCCAGAACAGAGCATTGTTGACGAGGAAGCTCGCCACCTCGCGCCGCCCGAAATTGTAGATCGCCGTATTCCAGTCCGGATGGAAGCCCTGGCGCGGGTCTTCATGCTCATAAAGTGCCGTGCCATCGAAGCGGGCCAGCCCGTGGGCATCGGTCGGGAAGTGCGCGGGCACCCAGTCGAGCAGCACGCCAAGGCCGGCGCGGTGGGCGCCATCGACAAAGCGGGCAAAGCCGGCCGGATCACCGAAGCGGGCCGACGGCGCATAAAGGCCGGTGGTCTGGTAGCCCCAGCTCGGGTCATAGGGATGCTCGGAGACCGGCAGGAACTCGATGTGCGTGAAGCCCATGTCCGCGACGTAGGGGATCAGTTCCTCGGCCATCCGGTTCCATGACAGGAACCAGCCGTCCTCGTCCCGCCGCCAAGACCCGGGGTGAACCTCATAAATGCTCACCGGCACACGGCGCGGATCGACCGAGGCCCAATGCGCGCGGTGGGCAGCATCCCCCCAGTCCGGCTTGGCAGGAGAGAAGGTCATCGACGCGGTTTTCGGCCGAAGTTCGGAGGCGAAGGCGAACGGATCGGCCTTGAGCGGCTGGACCGTGCCGTCCGGCCCGACGATCAGATATTTATACGCCTCCCACGCCCCCAGGCCGGGCATGAAGATTTCCCACACGCCATTGTCACTGCGACGGCGCATCACATGGCATTGGCCGTTCCAATCGTTGAAGTCGCCGACCAGCGCCACGCGCTGTGCGTTGGGCGCCCAGACGGCAAAGTGAACGCCACTGGCGCCTTCATGTTCAATGAGATGCGCGCCGAGCTTGTCGAACAATCGGAAGTGCGTGCCTTCCCCGATCAGCAGATCATCGAGCGGCCCCAGGACCGGCCCGAAGCTGTACGGGTCCGTGATTGTCCACTCGGCCCCCTGCCCCTTCGCACGATAGCGCAAGGGCTGACGCGGTCCCGACACTGCGCCTTCGAACAGACCGCGCGCATCGACGCGCTCCAGCGTGCCCAGCCGCGCTCCGGCCAGGTCATGCACCTCCACCTGCTCAGCCCCCGGCACCACAGCGCGCACGAATATGCCGGTCGGCCCTTCGTGCGGCCCGAGCAGCGAAAAGGGGTCGGCATGGGTGCCAGCCAGCAAGGCTTCAAGGGCCGCTTTGGGCGGCTTCACATAACTCCCCAGATGTCTTTGGCATATTCCGCGATGGTGCGGTCTGAGGAGAACCATCCAACGTTCGCAATGTTCCGCAGCGCTGCACTTTGCCAACCGGCCGGGTTCGACCAGCGGGCATCGACAGCGCGCTGGGCCTGGCTGTAGCTCTCGAAATCGGCGGCGACCATGAACCAGTCATGGTCATACAGCCCACCGATCAGTTCGACATACCGATTGGGGTCGTCCGGCGAGAAGACGCCCGAGGCAATCGCTGAAACCGCCTGCTGCAACTCGCGCGACTCCTCGATGATCTGGCGCGGATTATACCCATTGGCCCGCTGGTGCGCGACTTCATCCGCCGTCAGACCGAAAATGACGATATTGTCGTCGCCGACCCGGTCCTTGATCTCGATATTGGCGCCATCGAGCGTGCCGATGGTCAGCGCGCCGTTGAGCGCGAACTTCATATTGCCAGTGCCCGAGGCCTCCATGCCAGCGGTGGAAATCTGCTCGGAGAGGTCGGCCGCCGGGATGATCTTCTCGGCCAGGCTCACATTATAGTTTGGCACGAATACGACCTTGAGCAACCCGCCCACCGAGGGATCGCTGTTGATCCGCCGGGCAATGTCATTGGCCAGTTTGATGATGAGCTTGGCATTATGGTAGCTGGGCGCCGCCTTGCCGCCGAAAATCTTGACGCGCGGCACCCAGTCGATCTCCGGGTGGCTGCGGATCTGGTCGTAGAGCGCCACCGTCTCGATGAGATTGAGGAGTTGGCGCTTATATTCGTGGATGCGCTTGATCTGCACGTCGAACAGCGCGGAGGGATCGAGGCGGATGCCCATATGCTCGCGCAGATGCTGCGTGAGCGCCTCCTTGTTGGCGCGCTTGATGGCCCCCAGCCGCTGCCCGAGCGCGGCATCATCGGCGAACCGGTTCAGCTCGTGCAGCTTCTCGGCATCGTCCATGAACCCGTCGCCGATCGTCTCGCGAATGAGCGCGGTGAGGCCGGGATTGCACTCCAGCAGCCAGCGGCGCGGCGCGACGCCGTTGGTCTTGTTATTGATCCGGTCCGGGTAGAGCCGATGCAGATCGGCGAAGACGGTCTGCTTCATCAGCTCGGTATGCAGCGCCGCCACGCCATTGACGCTATGCGCACCGGCGAAAGCGAGATTGGCCATGCGCACGCGGCGCTCGCCATTTTCGTCGATCACGGAAATGGCGGAGATGGCTGCATTATCGAGCTGTTTGCTGGCCCGCGCCTCACGCAGCACCAGCGCGTTGATGGCGTAGACGATCTGCATATGCCGGGGCAGCATCCGCTCGAACAGCGGCAGGGGCCAGCTCTCCAGCGCCTCTGGCAGCAGGGTGTGGTTGGTGTAGCCGAAGGTAGCGCGCGTGATGGTCCACGCATCCGCCAGTTCCAGCCCGTGATCGTCCATCAACAGGCGCATCAGTTCCGCGACGGACACCGCCGGATGCGTATCGTTGAGCTGGATGGCGACCTTGTCCGGCAGGGTGCGGATGTCGCCATGATATTGCATGTGCCGCCGCACGATGTCCTGAATGGAGGCCGACGAGAAGAAATACTCCTGCCGCAGGCGCAGTTCCTGCCCGGCCTGCGTCGAATCCGCGGGATAGAGCACGCGCACCAGGCTTTCGGCGCGCACCTGTTCGGCCAGCGCGCCGGCATGGTCGCCAGCATTGAAGGCATCAAGCCGCAGCGGATCGACCGGAAAGGCATTCCACAGCCGCAGCGTGTTCACGCGACGTCCGCGCCAGCCGACCACGGGGGTGTCGACCGCCATGGCGATGACCTTCTCGGCCGGATGCCATTCGACGCGCCCATCGACATCGCCGACGACTTCGCCACCAAAGCCGACGCGATAGGCGCTCTCACGGCGCTCGAACTCCCAAGGATTGCCATGGGCCAGCCAGTTTTCGGGCAGTTCGACCTGCCAGCCATCATCGATGCGCTGGCGGAACATGCCGTTCACATAGCGGATGCCATAGCCATAAGCGGGGATGTCCAGCGTCGCGAGGCTCTCCATGAAGCAGGCCGCGAGACGCCCGAGACCGCCATTGCCCAGCGCAGCATCCGGTTCGATCTCCACGATCTCGTCCAGATCCACCCCATGTTCGGCCAGCGCGGCGCGCACCTCCTCGACCACGCCGAGATTGCTCAGCGCGTCGCGCAGCAGCCGACCGATCAGGAACTCGAGGCTGAGATAGTAGACTCTCTTCGCACCTGCAGCATGAGCCGCCTTGGAAGATTCCATCCACCGCTCGATGATCTCGTCGCGCAGGGTATAGATTGTCGCGGCGAGCCAGTCGTGCGGCAGCGCAGCTTGACTATCCTTGCCAATCCGGTGGACCAGCGCGTCGACAATCCGCATCTGAAGCGCCTTGTCCGACCTGCTGTCTCTGCTCGCCATTAGCCCTGCCCCTTTTCGATTCATGCCGCGTCGCGGAATCACCCATCGATAACACAGACGCACGCATGCGCCAGCCTTGCTTTCAATGCTTTTCCTCTACCCCCCGGGATCAGTGCAGAGCCCAAATTTCGATTGAATCTTAGTAGTTGCCGTCTGCATTTATTTGAATAGCATTCATTTGAAGCTGACCTTTCGAGTCGGCGACGCAGACGGGGAGGATATGGCTGCGCGGCACAGGTTAGCGCAGGCAGATGGCGTTCGCTCATTCGATGTTCCTGCGCACGATGACGCGTATCCACGCCGCTCACTCTTCCTCGAGAGACGACCACGCTGCGCGAATAGCTCGCGCGACGCAGGGGAGGAAGACTGATGAACCCACGAACTGACAGATGGACGGCGCGTGCCCTGGCGAGTTGTACGGCGCTCGCCTTTGCCTTCAACGCGCCAAGCCCGGCAAAGGCCCAGTCCACCGAGGCGGACGCGCAGGAAACGCAGGCGATCGTCATAACCGGATCGCGGATCGTACGCCGCGATTATACCTCAGCGACGCCGCTGACCACCGTGACCAGCGACACCTTGCAGTCCTCATCGGATCTCAGCATCGACCAGGGGCTGAAGGAAATGCCGCAGTTCACAGGCGGCGTGGGCGCGACCGGTCGCGGCGGTGCCGGCCTGACCGGCCTGGCCGGATCTGACGTGCAGGCCACACCGACCAACAGCCCCGGTATCGCGACGCTCGACCTGCGCGGCATCGGCGCCAATCGAACGCTGGTCCTCCTGGATGGACGGCGCACTCAGCCGGCCAATGCGACACTGGTGGTCGACATCAACACCATTCCGAAGGCAGCGCTCGACAGCGTCGAGGTCATCACCGGCGGCGCGGGCGCAACCTATGGCGCGGATGCCGTTGCCGGCGTCGTCAATTTCAAGCTCAAGCGCGACTATTCCGGCGTCACGATCGATACCAGCATGGGAATCAGCGAACGTGGCGATGGCCGGCAGTTCGAGATATCCGCCCTTGTTGGTGGCAATTTCGCCGACGGACGCGGCAACGCCATGCTGGGCGTGACCTATCAGGACCGCGACATCATCTATCAGGCGGATAGCCCCTTCTATCAGGCCGGGTATACCGATCCCGCCAGCAGCGGCGGCGCGGTCTTCTTCGGCAGTAGCTTCGGCGTTACGCCGCGCACCAACACGACCGGCGTTCCGGGCGTGGTGGCCGGCTTCGACTTCGGTGCACCAGCCGGCAACCCGTCCCAGGTGGCCGTCAATCAGGTGTTCGCGCGCTACGGCTTCGCGCCGGGCGAAGTCACGATTGCCGGGCCGGGGCTGTCGACCAGCTTCTTCTTCAATAAGGCGGCAAATCCGCTCGATGCCACGATCTTCTCGGGCGTCGTCGGCCGCGTGACAGGTGCGGCCGCACCCAATTACAACGGCACCGACCCCAATGTGAAAATCCTGGAGAACGGCAATGCCTCCTTCGTCAGCAAGGAAGGCTATCTCCAGTTGCCGCTGCGGCGAATCTCTTTCTTCGGCAGCGCGCATTACGACATCACGGATGGCATTACGGCCTATGTTCAGGCCAAGTTCGACCAGAACAACGTCCAGACCCAATCCACCTATGCCACGGCGTTCAGTCAACTGAATGCCGGTATCACTTTCGACGCCGCGACATGCGGCGCGGCGGTGGGGCATCCTGTGCCGCAGGACCTCTGCGACATCCTGCGCAGCCGCGCCCGCCCGAATGCGCCATGGTCGCTCAATCAATCAATGACGTTCATGGGCCCCTCCCGCACCGAAACGAACACCTATAATTATGAGGTGATTGGCGGCTTCCGCGGCAATGTCGGCATTCGCGACTGGACGTTCGATGTCTTCGGCGGTCACGGCAAGAGTTCGCAAGTTACGCGCTATGAGAATTTCATCGATCTGGATGCCTACCAGACGCTCATCGGCCTCCCCAATTACGGCGCCGGAACAACCTTCCTGCACCCCAGTCTCGGCATGTCCGCAAGCTGCACGAGCGGCCTCAACCCGTTCACCACCGCCCCGGTCTCGCAGGACTGCCAAGACCTGATCCAAGCGAACATCAAGGCTGAGACGGTCGTCGGGCAGACGCAGGCGGAAGTGAACTTCCAGGGCGGACTGTTCGACCTGCCGGCCGGAGAAGTGCGCTTTGCGGCCGGCGCGTCCTATCGCGAAAACAACTTCTTCTATGAGCCCAGCGGCCCGCTCAACGCGCAGACGATCAACAGCGGCGTCATCAGCCTGCCCGGCGTCTCGCGAACGGAAGGCAAGATCTTCGTCAAGGATTTTTACGGCGAGGTCCTGATCCCGCTTCTGTCCGATCTGCCCTTCATTCAGGCACTGAACCTCAATGCGGGCTATCGTCATTCGAGCTACAACACGGCAGGCTCGGTCGGCACATGGAAAGTCATTGGCGATTGGGACGTGAATGACTGGCTGAAGTTCCGCGGCGGCTACCAGGTCGCCAACCGCGCACCGAACATCGCGGAAATCTTCCAGCCGGGCATCTACACCGTGGTCAATTGGCCCGGCGGCGATCCGTGCGCGACCCACGCCAACAATTCTGCTTATCCCGGCTATGGCAATCGCGCCGACAACCCGGATCGCGCGCAGGTTCTGGCACTCTGCTCCGCGATCTCAGGCGGCTTTCCGATCGGCCCGGATTTCGTCGGCAATCAGCCGCAGTTGTTCCCGCTCGGGCGGGATGTCACATTGGGCAACCCAGGTCTCAAGTCCGAGGAAGCCCGCACCTTCACGGCCGGCATGATCATCCGCTCGCCATGGCGGGATTCCCCGTGGCTCAGCCGGCTGACCCTCTCGGTCGACTATTATAATATCAAGATCGCAGGTGCCGTCTCGACCCTGTCGACCGATTATGTCTACCGCCAGTGCTTCAACTTTGATGGCACAAGCAATCCCACTTACGATCCCGGCAATGAGTTCTGCACCCGGATCATCCGTGAGCCCCAGAGCGGCTTCTGGTCGGCGACACGCGCTTTCTTCGAGAATTTGGGTAAAATCCACACCGCAGGCATCGACGCCAATCTTAACTGGACGGTCCCGGCGCCCGGACTGTTCGGAGATGAGGGATCGTTCACCACCAATATCGCGTTCAACTATCTCGACAAGTTCGACGTCCAGAGCTTGCCGGGCGGGCTGACGGCCGATTACCGCGATACCATTGGCAGCAACCAGTATAGTGCGCAGTTCAAATGGAAGCTGTCGACCAACGTCGCCTATAATTTCGGGCCGGGGGCGATCAGCCTGACATGGCGTCATCTGCCCAAGGTTCGCTACTTCACCTACGCGACCAGCACGACCGCGACCGAACTCCCAATCCCCGCCTATGACATCTTCGATCTCTCGGGGCGGATCGCAGCGACATCCACTGTGGAGTTGCGGTTCGGCGTGGACAATCTGTTCGACAAGCAGCCCCCGCGCCTCGGCGTGCGGGCGGGCACGCTCGCGCAGGGAGGCTCTTCGCAGTCCGGTGTCACGGACCCGAGTACCTACGATGTGCTTGGCCGGCGCTTCTTCCTCGGCGCGCGGTTGCGCTTTTGACAAGGGTGTGGCGGGCGCATTGGGCGTCCGCCACTTGCCTCCCAACGCGCCCCTGAACGGTTGCAGACAAGACAGGTCGCGCGGGCGGTTGCACATTGGTCACGCGCAAACTAATTTTGCGGACCGCAGAGATTTTTGCGACTTTTTTGGGCGATCGCGCCCTTCTGGCAAGGTTACGAAGGAACGGCATCGCATGAAAAGCGCTCCCAAGACGGCAGGCAGCGAAGCTGAAATCTTCGGGAAGGTCCTGCCACCGAAATCGGGCTATCCTTCCCCGGACATGGCGCTGACCATCACCATTGTGATGCTGGCCCGCCGCTGGCGCGCGCTGGTCGATGAGAAGCTGCGGGATATCGGCCAGAGCGCATCGCGCATGGAGGCGATGTCCTCCATCGCCTATGCACCGCCCGGCACGACCCAGATCCAGATCGCCAAGCGCGTCGGGATCGAAGGCCCTACCCTCACCCGCACGCTGGACCTGCTGGAGGCCGAAGGGCTGGTGGAGCGGCTGCCCGACCCCAGCGACCGGCGCAACAAGCTGATGCGCCTGACGGCCGAAGGCTACCAGACGCTGGCCCATATGCTCCAAATCGCCGCCAGCCTGCGCGCGCATTTGCTTGAGGACGTCTCCGAGGAGAAGGTGCGGGAAGGCTATGACTTCTTCTCGATGCTGCTCCAACGCATCGAATCCGGGCTCGATTTGCCCGCCGACCAGATCGGGAAGCTGCCGGGATTCGCAAATAACGGACTGCCACCCGCCACCCGCTGACGATTTATGGGCTCGGATGGTCCGCGCCGGATAAGCGGGCCAACGGACAATGCAATCGATCGCGCTGATTCAGACTTCCGTCCCGGGGACGCGGTTTCAACTGATCATCATGGGAGATGGTGGAAGGGGCTGGATTCGAACCAGCGTACGCTCACGCGGGCAGATTTACAGTCTGCTGCCTTTAACCACTCGGCCACCCTTCCAGAGGCGCCTGACCCGGACGGCGGGGCCGTCAAACGGATTGGAGGCGGCTCAATGGCGAATGGGGCCTTGCCTGTCAATGCCATGGTGTGGAAAAGCGCACGCATGAAACGGGGACACAGAACAGGAAAGCCGAAAGGCGGGTATCCGAGGCTCTATGGGCGCCACGCCATCACGGCCGCGCTCGCCAATCCGGAGCGGGTGATTCGCAAGATCTGGGGCACGCGCGAGGCATTGGCCGCGCTCGATCTGCCGCCGGTGCTGCCGATCGTCTATTCGGACGTGGCGGATCTGGGCCGCATGGTGCCAGGCGACGCGCCACATCAAGGCCTTGTGGCCGAGGTGGAAGCGCTGGAGGACATCTGGCTCGGCGATCTGCTGGAACAGGGCGTGCCGGATGAACAGGCGCGCAGGCCGATCCTGGTGCTCGATCAAGTGACCGACCCGCACAATGTCGGCGCAATCCTGCGCTCGGCCGCCGCCTTCAATGCGCTCGGCATCGTGACGCAGGACCGCCATGCACCGCCCGAATCGGGTGTGATCGCGCGCGCGGCAGCCGGCGCGCTGGAAATCGTTCCCTGGGTGCGGGTGGTGAACCTCGCCCGCGCGCTCGATGAAATCGCCGAGGCCGGCTATTGGCGCATCGCGCTCGATGGCGACGCACGCGATACGATCGCCGGTGCGCTGGACAATACCACTCGCGTCGCGCTTGTGCTGGGTGCGGAGGGTGAAGGCCTGCGCCTGAACAGCGTCAATCATTGCGACATGGTCGCCCGCCTGCCGATCAGTCCGCGCATGGAGAGCCTCAACGTTTCCAACGCCGCTGCAATCGCGCTATACGCCTGCATGACGCGCTAGGCGCAAGCCTGGCGCCGTGCCTCGCGGGGGATGAGCGATTGACGAACCGGGCGATGATCACGCGCTGGCTGCTGGTGCTGATCGCGCCCCTGCTGCTTTCGAGCTGCCTGCTGGTGCCGACGCGATTCGCGGCGACGCTCGACATCAAGGCCGACCGCAGCTTCACCTTCGCCTATGTGGGTGAGGTGCAACTTCTCAAGAGCAGTCCGTCCGACTTGACCGAGGGGCTGCTCGATGAGGACAATGCTGCAGAGGACGACGCCACCGATGCCGCGACGGACGATGCGCAGATGTTCAGGATCGCCAGCGAGCCGCAAAGCAAGAGCGGCACTGCGGACGATGCCGATGTGGACGATGAGGCGCAACTGCGGCGCCTCGCCGAGGCGCTGAGCAAGGAATATGGCTACCGCTCCGCCCGCTACATCGGCGACCGCAAGCTCGCCATCGATTACCGGATCAGTGGCCGGCTCGACCATGGCTTCGTCTTCCCGTTCAACCCGGACGGGGAAGTCGTGCTCCCCTTCCTCGCCATCGAACTGCGCGGCAAGGATCGCGTGCGCGTCAAAGCCCCCGGCTTTGCCAATGATGGCGATGCCGCTACCCTGCCGATGGGCACCGCAAGCGGCCGGGAAAGTCCCGGCGGGCTTCTCGATGGCACATTCACGCTGACCACATCGGCAGAGATCGTCAGCCAGAATCAGGAAGAAGGCGCCGAAACCATGACGGATGGACAAAGACGGATCGTCTGGAAGGTCACCCCGGCCACCAGGGATGCACCGATGGCCGTGCTGCGCGTGGCGCCGCTGCCATGAGGGCGCGCGCAAGCCTTGCGCTGCTTGTCGTAAGCGCTGCCCTGTCTGCCAGCGCAGCCCGCGCTGCTGACAGCGAATCGCTTGGCATCTGGACCAATCCGCAGCGCAGCGTGCAGGTGCGCGCGCATCGCTGTGGCACGGCGACGTGCGGGACGGTGATTCAAGCCAGCGAAAAAGCCCGCGCGGATGCGCGCAAGGGCGGGATGGACAATCTGATCGGCGCGCGCCTGTTCAGCGGCTTCGTGCCGGAGAAGGAAAATGTCTGGCGCGGCAAGGTGTTCGTACCGGATATCGGCAAGACCTTTTCCGGCACCATCACCCTGGTCAACGAGCGGACGCTGAGCGCGCAAGGCTGCCTGATCGGCCGCATCGGCTGCCGATCGCAGGTCTGGACCCGGGTGGACAACTAGACCCGGCGGGCGCCCCCTGGCGCGCACCGGGCCAAAGCGCTCAGTCTTCCGGCGCGATCGTGACGACCATGCCCTCGAGCTCCGGGCTGACCGGGATCTGGCAGGAGAGACGGCTGGAGGCATTGCGATGCTCGGAGCTGTCGAGCAGATCGTCCTCGTCGCCCTTGAGCGGCGGGAGCTTGTCCGCATAGGCCTCGTCAACATAGACATGGCAGGTTGCGCAGGAACAGCAGCCGCCACAAATGGCCAGCAGTTCGTCGATTCCGTTGTCGCGGATCACTTCCATGACCGTGTGGCCATTCTGGGCCTCGATCTCGTGGCGCGCGCCGTCCCGTGTCACAACCGTCAATTGCGGCATTTTTATCTCCAAACCATGGTTTGGCTCGCTATGAGGGGCTGCTGGACAGAAATCAACCCGGCGACGCGCGCCGCTCTTTATCCTGGGACGAACCATGCTCGATGATGCCGCATTGCGGACTTCGCTGGATGCGCTGGCGGCAGATCAGCCGGCGATCGCCGCGTTGATCGAGCGGCTCGGTTACCCCCCATCCCGCCAGCGTGAGCCGGGATACGAAACGCTGCTGCGCACCATCGTCGGCCAGCAGGTGAGCGTCGCCGCGGCGGCCTCCGTATGGAGCAAGCTGGAGGCCGCACTCGGCACCGGCTGCGCGCCCGACGCCATGCTGGCGCAGGATTTCGATACGCTGCGCGCCTGCGGCCTCTCCCGCCAGAAACAGGGCTATGCCCGCAGCCTTGCTGAACTGGTGGTCAGCGGCGGGGTGGATCTCCACGCGCTGCCGCAAGATGATGAGGAGGCCATTGCAGCGCTCGTGCGGATCAAGGGCATCGGCCGCTGGTCTGCGGAAATCTATCTGCTGTTCGCGGAAGGCCGCAGGGACATCTGGCCGGCGGGCGACCTCGCCGTGCAGATCGCGGTGGGGCAGATCATGGGCCTCGATGCGCGCCCGGCCGAACGCGAAACCCGCGCGCTGGCCGAGGCATGGCGTCCGCACCGCAGCGCCATGGCGCTGATGGCCTGGCACCATTATAACACCCCGGTCTTCTAATGCGCTGTCTCCCCCGCCCCCTTCCCGTCAGAGCAGTGCGTCGATCGCCTTGGCGAGGGCAATATCGCGCGCGCTCAGGCCCCCGGCATCATGGGTGCTCAGGCGAATATCCACGCGATTGTAGACGTTCGACCATTCCGGGTGATGATCGGCGCGTTCGGCCAGCAGGGCGACCTTGCTCATGAAACCGAAAGCGGCGACGAAATCATCGAACCGCAGGCTGCGCGAAATGCCGCTGGCATCATCCGACAGGCGCCAGGCCGGGACGGTGCTGAGCGCTTGCGCGCGCTCCTCGTCGGAGAGACGGGCGATCCTTGGCATGGCGGTCTCCTTTTCGCGCGCGCCCTTCTCGGCCACGCGCGCATGGACCGTCAAGCCATGAGCGGCGCGGCGCTCCGGCTGGAGGATGTCGCCTGCCTGCGCGGGGGACGGCTGCTGTTCGCCGGCGTCAATCTCAGCCTGACTGCGGGCGGCAGCGCCCAGATCGCTGGCCCGAACGGCATCGGCAAATCGAGCCTGCTGCGCATCATTGCCGGGCTGCTGCGGCCCTTTGCGGGCACCGTGACCTGCGAAGGCGCGGTGGCGCTGACCGACGAGCTCGATGCGCTGGACCGGGACCGCACGGTGCACGATGCCCTCGCCTTCTGGGCCAAAGTGGATGAGGCGCCGTCCGCGCGCATCGACGCCGCGCTCGATGACCTCGCCATTGCACATCTGCGCGATATTCCGGTGCGGATGCTCTCCACCGGCCAGCGCAAGCGCGCCGCGCTGGCTCGCACGCTGATTACCGCGGCGCCGATCTGGCTGCTGGATGAGCCCGCCAATGGCCTCGACGTCGCCTCGGCCGCGCAACTCGGCACCCTGGTCGACGAGCACCGTGCGCGCGGCGGCCTCGTGCTCGCGGCCTCGCACATGCCGCTCGCGTGGACGCAGGATGCGGTGATCAACCTTCATGCGCCGGCCCCGGATGCGGGCGAGGAGCGCGACGCATGATCGGCCCGATCATCCTGCGCGACCTTGGCCGGGCGTGGCGGAGCGGTGGCATCTGGCTGCCGCTGGCCTTTCTGCTGCTGATTGCGGCGCTGTTTCCTTTCGCGGTCGGCCCCAATGCCACGCTGCTCAGCCAGACCGGCGGAGGACTGCTGTGGGTCGCCGCGCTGCTGGCCAGCCTGCTGCCGATCGACCGGCTGATCGAGCCGGACCGCGACAGCGGCGTGATCGACCAGCTCGTGCTGCGCGGCGTGGGGGAAGGCACGATCCTGTTCGCCAAGGGCGTCGCGCATTGGCTGAGCTTTGGCCCGCCGCTTCTGATCGCCGCGCTGCCGGCCGGGGCCCTGCTCAAGCTGGAGCCGGAGATGCTGCGGCTGGTGATGATCGGTCTGGCGCTTGGCACGCCCGGCCTTGCCGCGCTCGCCCTGCTGGTGGCAGCGCTCACCGCCGGCCTGCGGGGCAGCGGCGCGCTGACCGGCCTGCTGGTGCTGCCGCTGGCGGTGCCGATCCTGATCTTCGGTGCCGGGGCCCTGCAATTTGGCGGCGACAGCGCCCTCAAGATGGTCGCCGCCTGCTCGCTGCTGCTGTGTGTGGTGGCGCCGGTCGCCGGCGGGGCGGCGCTAAGGGCGGGACGGGATTAGGTAGGGCGGGATTGAGGGGCGCGGCATACCAGGCCTTCCCTCTTCCCCCTTCGTGTCGAGCGAAGTCGAGACACCAAACTCAGCGCCAGACGTGTCTCGACTTCGCTCGACACGAACAGAAAGGTGGGCAGGTTTACGCAGGCGCTTGCGGTCCGCTAACTCTACGAGCGAACCCCTCCCCCCGAAAGCCCCTCAGTCCCGCGTCCAGCGCGCCCAGATTGCGGTTGGGAGCAGCAGCCCCCGTGCCTCCTCCCGCACGGCCAGCTCGCCGCATTCGATCCGCCCCGGCAGATCGCCCAGATGCGCGCGGAGCAGTTCGCCGATCGCCAGGGCGGACATGCGCACGGCGTAGACCGTGAGGAACAGGAAGCGGCTCTCGCCATCCAGCAAGCGGCGGCAATCGGCGATCAGGCCGGGCAGGTCTTCCTCAAGGCGCCAGATTTCGCCATCCGGTCCCCGGCCATATTTGGGCGGATCGAGCAGGATGCCATGATAGCGCCGCTCGCGCCGCACCTCGCGTGCCACGAATTTGGCGGCATCGTCGATGATCCAGCGGACGGGATTGCTCTCCATGCCGGAGAGCGCCGCATTGGCACGCGCCTGCGCGACCGATTTCTTGGAGGCATCGACATGCACGCACTGCGCCCCGGTGGCGGAGAGGGCCAGCGTGCCGACGCCGGTATAGCCGAACAGGTTGAGGAAATGGGGCGCGTCGACGCCGTGCAGCCGCTCGCGCGCCCATTGCCAGACCGGCGCCATGTCCGGGAAGAAGCCGAGATGGCGGAAGGGCGTGCAGTTCGCCTGAAAGCGCGCCTCCTCCCAGCGCAGCGGCCAGCCATCGCGCGGCACGGGTTTATCAAAATGCCAGCGCCCGCCGCCATCCTCGTCCGATGCCGGAATGAAGCTGCCATGCGCATCCCAGTCGGCCTGCGCCGGCTGCCACATCGCCTGCGGCTCCGGGCGGATGAAACGATAGGGGCCGTAGCGCTCCAGCTTGCGGCCGGCGCCGCTATCGATGAGGCCGTAATCGCCCCAGGGCTCGCCGACCATTGTGGTGAGTGGGAGGGCGGGTGGCAGGGTTATAGACATCTATCCCCTCCCCTTCAGGGGAGGGGTTCGGAGGTAGGTGCTTACGTAGCGCTCTGGAGCCGACGTAGCCGACACCACCCCAACCCCTCCTCTAAAGAGGAGGGGCTTCAGAAAGGACGTCCTACCCACGGCGCGGCGTGGCGCGTTCCGCGATATATTCGGTCACTGCCTCGAACGTACCGGGCAGCGTCGCATAGCGCTCCTCGCGCCCGAACAGATCGCCCACGCGTGACGGCAGCGAGGGACGCACGCCGGTGGCCCGTTCCACGGCATCGCGGAACTTGGCGGGATGCGCCGTCGCCAGCGTCACCACCGGCACGGACGGATCGAGCGGCACGGCATGGGCCGCAGCGAGGCCGACCGCGCTGTGCGGATCGATGACCTGAGAGGCCGCATCATAAGCCCAGCGCATCGCCCGCGACATGTCGTCGCCATCGACGCGTGCGGAAGAGAAGAGCTTGGCCCCCCCGTCGCGCTGCGCGTTCGTGAGGCGCATGGCCTTAGTCGCCTCAAAACCCTTCATCTGCTCGGCCAGCGCCAGCCCATCGCGCCCACCGAGATCGAACAGCAGCCGCTCGAAATTCGAGGAGACCTGAATGTCCATGCTGGGCGTGGCCGTCGGCACAACGCCTTCCTGGCTGTAGTCGCCCTGCGAGAGCGCCCGGTGGAGAATGTCGTTCACATTAGTGGCGACGATCAGCCGCTCGATGGGAAGTCCCATGCGCGCTGCGACATAGCCGGCAAACACGTCGCCGAAATTGCCGGTCGGCACCGAAAAGGCAACCTGCCGATGCGGCGCGCCGAGGCGCACGCCGACATAGATATAATAGACCACCTGCGCCACGAGTCGCGCCCAGTTGATGCTGTTCACGGCCGACAGATCGAAGCGGCCGGCGAACTCGGCATCGTTGAACATGCGCTTCACCAGCGCCTGCGCATCGTCGAAGCTGCCTTCAATGGCGATGTTGTGGACGTTGGGCGCCAGCACCGTCGTCATCTGCCGGCGCTGCACATCCGACACGCGATCTGCGGGATGGAGCATGAAGATATCGATCTTCGCTCGGCCCGCAACGGCATCGATGGCCGCCGAGCCGGTGTCTCCCGACGTCGCGCCGACGATGGTCAGATGGGTATCGCGGCGGCTGAGGAACTTCTCGAACAGCAGGCCGAGCATCTGCAGCGCAACGTCCTTGAACGCCAGTGTCGGCCCGTGGAACAACTCGAGCAGCCAGTGCTGATGATCGAGTTGCACCAGCGGTGTCACCGCGGCGTGAGAGAAGCGGCCATAAGCCTGCGTGCACAGTTCGCGAAGTTCGTCTTCGCTCAGACAATCGCCCACGAACGGGCGAATGACGCGAACGGCAGTCTCGACATAAGAGAGGCCGCGCATCGCCTCCAACTCGTCGGCGGAAAAGCTCGGCCAATGCTCGGGCAGATACAGCCCGCCATCGCTCGCCAGCCCTGCCAGCGTTGCGCCCTCGAAATCCAGCGCAGCCGCGCGCCCTCTGGTGCTCACATATTGCATGACCGGCCCTTAGCCTTATGGCTGCCGTAGCGCAACGGAGTGGATCAACCCTCGCGCGGTTCGCCCCGCCAGCGCTTGCGCAGCGCCAGCGCATAAATCACCAGCGCGATGGTGGCGAACAGGAACCACTGCACCGCGTAGGAGCGGTGATTATTGGGCACCGAAGAGGGATCGGGCGGCGCAGAGGCGAGCAGCCCGGGCGCCGGCTCCTCCGCGACGATCATCAGCCGCAAGGGCGATACCTTGCCCTGCACCCGGGCCATCAGTGAGGAATTGTCCGGCTCATGCGTCGCTGTGCCGGTCACCGGACCGCCCTGCCAGTCGGTCTTGCCATCCGGCCGCACGCTCACGCCCATGTCCACCACAAGTCCCGGCCCTTCGGTACCGGTCGCGCAATATGCGATGTGCCGCCATCCGGTCTCGCCGCTGCGCGCCCGACCGCCGATCACCTGCCAGTCGACCACGCGCAGACACTGGGCCGCGAGACGGCGAAACATGTAGCTTTGATCGGTTGGGTTCTGCCGGGGATAGGCTGTCAGCGGCAGATGCAGATTCGCGCGCCAGGCATCCAGCGCGGCCTCCTTCTGATGCGCCCGGCCGATCTGCCAGATGCCCAGCGCGATCATCACGGCGACGGCGAGGCCGACCAGAACGGTCGGCACCAGCGGGACGCGGCGGCTCATGGCGCGCCCTCGCCCGGCTGACGCGCATCGGCAATGCGCCCCTCGCGCGCCTTGTTGCGATATTCGATGATCAGCAGTGCTGCCTTGGACAGGCGCAAACAGCCGATGACCAGCGCGGTGGTGAGCGGCACCCAGAGCAGGATATGCACCCAGAATGGCGGATCGGCGGCCAACTGGACCATCAGGGCCAGCGCCGTGACCAGCCCGCCGACGATCAGAATGAGGAAGGCCGCCGGGCCATCGCCAACATTGAACGCGGCCAGATCCAGCCCGCAGGCGCGGCAGCGCGGCGCGAATCGCACCCAGCCATCGAACAGCGGCCCGACGCCGCAGCGCGGGCAGCGGGCCTTGACGCTCGCCTGGACCAGATAAGCCGGTGTGACCGCGGCTGCCTTTGGCGCCTCTGCGGGCTTAGTCTCGCTCATCCATCCTGTCCTTCGCAAATGCCGCGTGCCGAAAACGAAGCGACGCGCGGAAGGGCTTTCCGCGCGTCGCCTTTGCTATCGATAGATGAGGAGCAAGCATGGGCCTTGGCGCCGCACATGCCGTGCTCCCCGGCCGATCAGCCCGCGTGCATCGGAGCTCCCCAGCCGCCCCACACATAGATGGAGACGAACAGGAACAGCCACACCACGTCGACGAAATGCCAGTACCAGGCCGCCGCCTCGAAGCCGAAGTGCTGGCGCGGCGTGAAGTGACCCTTATAGGCCCGCACCTGGCAGACGATCAGGAAGATCGTGCCGACCAGAACGTGGAACCCGTGGAAGCCGGTCGCCATGTAGAAGGCCGAGCCATAAGGCGTCGTGCCGAAGGCAAACGGCGCGTGGGCATATTCATAGGCCTGCACGCAGGTGAAAACGATGCCGAGGATGATCGTGAGCCACAGGCCCTTCTTCAGGCCGTCCCGGTCGCCATGGATGATCGCATGGTGCGCCCAGGTAATGGTGGTGCCCGAGCAGAGCAGGATCAGCGTGTTGAGGAGCGGCAGCTCGAAGGGATTGAGAACCTCAATGCCCTCGGACGGGAACAGGCCGTCAATCGGCGGCAGGGCCGTCGGGAAGAGGCTGAAATCGAAGAACGCCCAGAACCAGCCCACGAAGAACATGACTTCCGACGCGATGAACAGGATCATGCCGTAGCGCAGGTGAAGCTGCACGACAGGCGTGTGATCGCCGGCATGCGCCTCACGAATAACGTCCGCCCACCAGAAGAACATGGTGGCGAGCACGCCGGCCAGACCGAGGAAGAAGCCCGCGCCGCCCCAGCTGCCCATTTCAGAGGGGTGCATCCAGGCAACGGCGCCCAGCGCCATCACTAGGGCCGACATCGAGCCCATCAACGGCCAGAAACTGGCGGGGAGAATGTGATAATCGTGATTCTTGGCGCCGGCCATATCGTATTCCCTGTATCTAAGTGCTTTATCCGAGCGCTCGTTTGCGCGCTTCTTTAGCTCTGGTCGTCCGGCTTCTCAACCGGATAGAATGTGTAACTCAGCGTGATTTCCTGGACGTCCTTGCCGTCAGAATCATCAAGGAACGCCTTGTCGACGTAGAACAGCACGGGCATCCGCACCTGCTGCCCCGGCTGCAAGGTTTGCTCCGTGAAGCAGAAGCACTGCACCTTGCTGAAATATTTGCCGACATATTCGGGCGTGACGTTGAACACGGCCCGCCCGGTGACCGGCTTGTTCGAGGTGTTCTTGGCGATGAAGATCGCCATCGACTTGCCACCGACGCCCACGGTCACGCGGCGCTTCTCGGGATAGAATTCCCACGGAATGCCGCCGCCGATATTCGAGTCGAACCGAATCGACAGCTGCCGGCCCTGCGTCTGCAGCGAGACCGCCTTGGCGGCCTCTGCGGCATCGACGCGCTGGGTGGTGCCGCCGAAACCGGTGACCTGACAGAAGAGCCGGTACAGCGGGACCGCCGCGAAGCCGAGGCCAAGCATCGCCACCGCCACCAGCGCCGCCAGCAGGGCTGTCTTGCGGTTACTCACGCGCTTTCCGGCAATCGTCGTCATCGCACCGCTCCTCAGGCCATTTTCGCGATGGTGATCGCAAAGAACAGCACGACCAGTGCCGCGAGAATCCACGCCATGATGCGCGCCCGCGCCCGCTGGCGCTCCTGAATGAGTTTCTGGTCTTCAGGGGTCATGCCGCAAACACCCAATGGTCGACGACAACCGCGCCGAAGAGCAGGAAAAGATAGAGAACCGAATATTTGAACAGCCGCCGCTCCGGCTTCATTTGCGCGGGATCGCTCTCCCGGCGCAGCGAGACCTGCAGGGCCATGGCCGCGAACACCGCCGTCGCCAGCAAAGCGGTCACGCCGTAGATCGGGCCGGTCAGCCGCAGGACCACCGGCGCCAGCGCAGCAACGCCCATGATGCTGGTATAGCCCAGGATCTGGCGGCGGGTGGTCACCTCACCGGCAACCACCGGCAGCATTGGGATGCCGGCATTGGCGTAATCCATCCGCACGAACAGCGCGAGCGACCAGAAGTGGGGCGGCGTCCAGAAGAAGATGAGCATGAACAGGGCGATGGGCAGCAGCGCCACATCGCCCGTCACCGCCGCCCAGCCGATCAATGGCGGAAAGGCGCCGGCCGCACCACCGATCACGATATTCTGCGCCGTGCGTGGCTTGAGCCAGACAGTGTAGATGAACACATAGAAGAGGATCGACGTCGCCAGGATGCCGGCGGCGAGCCAGTTGGTCGCAAAGCCCATCAGCAGTACGGAAAAGGCAGCGAGGCCAACGCCGAAATGCAGTGCCGTTTCCCGGCTCATCCGGCCGGCCGGCAGCGGACGACCCGCGGTACGCTTCATCTTCGCGTCGCGGTCGACTTCATACCATTGATTGAGCGCACCTGCCGCACCAGCGCCGAGGGCGATGCAGAGAATAGCGGTAAAGGCGAGCACCGGAGACAGGCTGCCGGGTGCGACCAGCAATCCGCACAGGCCGGTGAAGACCACGAGCGTCAGCACGCGCGGCTTGGTCAGCGCGAGCAGATCGCGCCAGTCCGCCGGGAGCGGAACCGTCGACCCGCCAAGCGGAGACTGTTGTGGCGCGGTGCCCATGATCGATGCCTTGCTCGCCAAAACCTCTGACCTTGCGTTCAGTTCAACTCGTCAGTTCATATCGCAAGCGGGAGCGCTTCCGCGCCCCCGATCGCCATCCTGTCTGTTCAAGCCGCCACCCTGAAGACGGCGGCTCGCGGGTGAAACCCGTTGCCGATCAATCGATGACCGGCAGGGTCTCGAACTGGTGGTACGGCGGCGGGCTGGACAGCGTCCATTCCAGCGTCGTGGCACCCTCACCCCACGGATTGGCAGCGGCCTTCTTGCCGGCCAGCAGCGAGATGAAGACGTTCACGAAGAAGATCAGAACGCCCACGCCCATGATCGCATAACCGAACGAGGCGATGCCGTTCCAGTAGGCCAGCGCATCGGTGTAGTCCGGCACGCGGCGCTGCATGCCGCTCATGCCCAGGAAGTGCATCGGGAAGAACATGATGTTCACGCCGATGAAGAACACCCAGAAGTGGAGCTGGCCCAGGAACTCGTTGTACATCTTCCCGAACATCTTCGGGAACCAGTAGTAGAAGCCTGCGAACAGCGAGAACACGGCGCCGAGCGAGAGCACATAGTGGAAGTGCGCGACCACATAGTAGGTGTCGTGCAGGTTATCGTCGATGCCGCCATTGGCGAGCACCACGCCGGTCACGCCACCAACGGTGAACATGAAGATGAAGCCAAGCGACCAGACCATGGGGGTCTTGAAGCTCATCGAGCCGCCCCACATCGTGGCGATCCACGAGAAGATCTTCACGCCGGTCGGCACCGCGATGACCATGGTGGCGGCCGTGAAGTACATCTTCATGTTCACGGTCATGCCGGTGGTGAACATGTGGTGCGCCCACACGATGAAGCCGACGACGCCGATGGCGACCATGGCGTAGGCCATGCCGAGATAACCGAAGACGGGCTTGCGGCTGAAGGTGGACACGATCTGGCTGACGATGCCGAAGCCCGGCAAGATCATGATGTACACTTCGGGGTGGCCGAAGAACCAGAACAGGTGCTGATAGAGAACCGGGTCGCCACCGCCGGCCGCGTCATAGAAGACGGTGCCGAAGTTACGGTCGGTCAGCAGCATGGTGATGGCCGCGGCCAGCACGGGCAGTGCGAGCAGCAGCAGGAAGGCGGTGACCAGCACCGACCACACGAACAGCGGCATCTTGTGGATGGTCATCCCCGGTGCGCGCATGTTGAAGATGGTGGTGATGAAGTTGATCGCGCCCAGGATCGAGCTGGCGCCCGCGATGTGCAGCGAGAGAATCGCCATGTCGACCGCCGGACCAGGGCTGCCGCTGGTGGACAGCGGCGCATAGACGGTCCAGCCGGTGCCCGCACCATTGCCGGTGCCGCCGGGCACGAAGGCCGAGCCGAGCAGGAGCAGGAAAGCCGGGATGAGCAGCCAGAAGCTGATATTGTTCATCCGCGGGAAGGCCATGTCCGGCGCGCCGATCATGATCGGGACGAACCAGTTGCCGAAGCCGCCGATGATCGCCGGCATCACCATGAAGAACACCATGATGAGGCCGTGGGCCGTGATCAGCACGTTCCAGAGGTGATAGGCCTGATCGATCGTCGCATCGGGACCGTCCGCGAAGGTGGCCCAATGCTGGAGATACTGAATACCCGGCTCAGCCAGCTCGAGACGCATGAGGCCCGAGATGGCGCCGCCAATGACGCCGGCCATGATCGCGAAGATCAGGTAAAGCGTGCCGATGTCCTTGTGGTTCGTCGACATGAACCAGCGGACGAAGAAGCCCGGCTTGTGATCGGCATCATGATCGCCATGGGCGTGCGCCCCGTGGAAATCGTCTGCGGTTGTGGTGCTCATCTTGGAAGTCCTCAGGATGCAGTCGCGGGCGCCGCAGCGGGCGTCTCGGCGTTGGCGGGAGCAGGAGCGGCGGCGGGTGCTTCGGCGGCAGCGGCAGGCGCGGCTGCGTCACCCGGCATCTGGCCACCCTGTGAGCGGACCCACTGTGCGAACCGCTCGGGGCTCACCGCTTCGATCGAGATCGGCATGAAGCCATGGCGTGCACCGCACAGCTCCGAGCAGACGCCGTAATAGACGCCTTCCTTCTCGATGGTGAAGGTCTTCTCGTTGAGACGACCCGGCACAGCATCTTCCTTCACCCAGAAGGCGGGAATCGAGAAGGAGTGGATCACGTCAGCCGCGGTGATGATCGCCTTGATGGGCACGCCGACCGGCAGGACGACGCGATTGTCGACGCCGAGCAGACGGGGCTCGCCACGCTTGAGCGCTTCTTCAGGCGGCAGCATGTTGGAGACATATTCGCCGATGCCGAGATCGGGATATTCATAACCCCAGTACCACTGATAGCCGGTCACCTTGAGGGTGATGGCGTTGGCGGGGGCTGGCTTGAACTGCTTGGCCAGCAGGTCGATCGACGGAATGGCGATACCGATAAGGATCAGCACCGGCGCCAGCGTCCAGACGATCTCGATCGCCGTGTTGTGCGAGGTGCGCGAGGGCACCGGGTTGGCGGCGCGACGATAGCGCACCACGACCCAGAGCAGCAGCCCGAGCACGAACAGCGAGATAACCGTGATGACCGGCAGCAGAATCACATTGTGCATCCACAGCGCATAATTGCCCGTGGAGGTCACCTGCTTCTGGAAGGTCGTCTCGCCCACGGCAGGCTGGCCGATGCCTTCAACCGGCGCGGCATGATCGAACGCCGGCGCGGCGGGAGCTGCGGGCGCAGCGGCGGCGGCCGGTGCGGCTTCCGCAGTCGACGCCGCGGGCGCAGCAGCCTGTTCTGCCTGCCCGAAAGCGGAAGATGGCGCGAGCGTGCTCAGTCCGAGCGCGATCGCCACCATGAAGCCATTGATTCTTCTAGTCATGCGGTCGACCTGCCTTCAATTTCAGGCCGCTAGCGAAAGACATCGACTGCGGCCCCCCTCATTGATCTTGCGGCCCCTATACGCAGCCAGCCTCCCAGCCTCAAGCGCAGAAATTGCCCGAATGCCAGCCGTTGATTGTCAGCCCGTCCGCCGCTATCTGCGCCGCTCTATATAAGAGGTCGCGGAAACATGACAGAATCGGAAGTGCTCGCTGAATTTCGCGCCTGTGACGCGCTGCTCCAGGGGCATTTTCTGCTGTCCTCGGGCAAGCACAGCGCCAACTATCTGCAGTGCGCGCGCGTGCTGATGAATCCCGAGCGCGCCGGCCGCATCGCCGTTGCGATAGCCCAGTCTATCCCGCGTGATATTCGCGCCGCCATCGACGTCGTTGTCTCGCCGGCGATGGGCGGCATCATCATCGGCCACGAAATGGGCCGAGCGCTGGGCTGCGATGCGCTGTTTCTCGAGCGGCCGCAGGGCACCTTCTTGTTCCGTCGCGGCTTCTCGCTAACACCCGGCCAGAAGGTGCTGATGGTCGAGGACGTCGTGACGACCGGCCTCTCCTCCCGCCAGGCGATGGAAGCGGTGCGCGCGGAAGGCGGCGAGGTCATCGCCGAAGCCGCCGTGGTCGATCGCTCGGCCGGCGAGGCCAATCTCGGCGTGCCCTTCTTCCCGCTCGTGAGCCTCAACTTCCCTGTGTACGACGCTGACGATCTGCCGCCCGAACTGGCAGCGATCCCGGCGACCAAGCCGGGCAGCCGGGCATGACAGCAATGGCGGACCAGTGCGGCCGCCACCTGCGCCTGGGCGTCAACATCGATCATGTGGCGACCATCCGCAATGCGCGGGGCGCCTCCTATCCCGATCCGGTCCGCGCCGCCCTGCTCGCGCAGGAAGCCGGCGCCGACGGCATCACCGCACATTTGCGCGAAGATCGCCGGCACATCACGGACAAGGACATCGCGCGCCTGTCCGCCGAGCTGGAGATCCCGTTCAATTTCGAGATGGCCGCCACGCAGGAGATGCTGGAGATCGCACTGCGCCATAAGCCGCACGCCGTCTGCCTCGTGCCAGAACGTCGCGAGGAGCGCACCACCGAGGGCGGACTGGATGCGGCCGGGTTGCACAATCACCTCGCGCCCATGGTCGACCGGCTCGGCGAAGCGGGCTGCCGTGTCTCGCTGTTCATCGAGGCCGATCCGCGCCAGATCGATGCGGCGCTGCGCCTCAAGGTGCCGGTGGTGGAACTGCACACGGGCAAATATTGCGAGGTCGAAGGCCCCGAGCAGGCTGCGGAACTCCGCCGCATCACCGACATGGCGGCGCTGGCCGCCAAGAACGGCATCGAGCCCCATGCCGGCCATGGCCTGACTTACGAGAATGTCGCGCCCATCGCGGCGATTCCGCAGGTCGCTGAACTCAATATCGGCCACTTTCTCATCGGTGAGGCGATCTTCTTGGGCCTGCGCGACAGCGTGGCGCAGATGCGCAGGCTGATGGACGAGGCGCGCGGGCAGGCATGATCGTCGGCCTGGGCTCTGATCTTTGCAATATCGAGCGAATCCAGGCTTCTCTGGACCGGTTCGGAGAGCGATTCGAGCAGCGGGTGTTCACCGACCATGAGATCGCCCGAGCCAATCGGCGCCCGTTTACGAAGGCCGGGACACTCGCCAAGCGCTTCGCGGCCAAGGAGGCCTTCAGCAAGGCAGTCGGCACCGGATTCAAGGCCGGCGTCTTCATGAAGGACATTGGCGTCGTCAATCTGCCCTCCGGCGCACCGACGCTTGCCCTCACGGGCGGCGCCAAAGCGCGACTGGATGCCTTGACCCCGCCCGGCGCCAGCCTATTTGTTCACCTGACATTGACCGACGATCATCCCTGGGCGCAGGCGTTCGTCATTCTGGAGGCGCGCTTTCCGTGACGGATGAGGCATCGATCAAGGCGCAGGAAACGCGCCGGAAACGCGCTGACAAGAAGACCGATTGGATCGGCGAGATCAAGAGCATCGTGTTGCTGCTGGCGGCAGTGCTCGCCTTCCACAGCTTCGTGGCCAAGCCTTTCTACATACCCTCCGAATCGATGATGCCGACCATGCTGGTGGGCGATAGGCTCATTGTTTCCAAATATGCCTATGGCTGGTCCTACGTCTCCCCGACGATTCCCAATCCGGCCGCGATCCTGCGCACCACATTGCTGGGCGGACCGCCCGAGCCCTGGGGCGTCACGCTGCCGTTCATGAACGGGCGCGTTTGGGGCAAGATGCCCGAGCGCGGCGACATCGCGATCGTGACCCCGCAGAACAGCAACGAGGATTATATCAAGCGGGTCATCGGCCTGCCCGGCGATCTGCTGGAAGTGCGCGACGGCGTGGTGATCCTCAACGGCAAGCCGGTTAAGCAGGAGGCCCTGCCCGCCATGCGGATGCCGGTGGATGCCAACAGCCGGTGCGATCCGCGCCAGTTCCCCGGCGCGCTCGAAACGCAGCCCGATGGCACGCAGGTATGCGTGCTCCCGGTGCTGCGTGAGACGCTGCCCAATGGGCGCAGCTACACGATCATCGACATGGGCGCGCGAGAGACCGACTGGTACGGCCCGGTGCGCATCCCCGCCGGCCATGTGTTCCTGATGGGCGACAATCGCGACAATAGCGCGGACAGCCGCGTCTCCGCCGCGATGCAGGGCCTTGGTGGCCCCGTGCCGTGGGAATCGCTTGGCGGCCGCGCCGAGTTCATCACCTTCTCGCTGGATGGATCGACACGGCTCAATCCTGCGACGTGGATCAGCAGCTTCCGCAGTGGCCGGGCAGGGATGTCGCTGCATCCTGAAGAGACAGCAGGTTCGGCGCAGCGTTAAGCGCTTTTGCGGTAAGAGCGGCTCCTCACCGATAGCCGAGATAGCCACGCACGGCCCGACCGACGCGTTCTTCCAGACCGGGCCGGTCCCGCTCTCCATGCGCACCAGCCGCGTCAACCATGCCCTTGATGATCGCAAGCATGTCCTGCGCGGCGAGCGCTGGATCGGCTTGGGGTGGAAGGTCCGAGCGCTGTAACACGCCGGTGACGATCTCGCGGAGCCGCACGCTCACCGCGTGAACTGCCGGATCGAGCGGCAGCCGCGCCTCCTCGATATCAAGAAGGCGCGCCAAAACGGGGCGCCGGAGTTGATGCGCGACCGCTGCTGCGATCAGCAGAGCCAGCGCCGCCTCCCCCGTCTCGGCCGTTGTCGCCGCTTCCCAATCGGCGATCAGCAGCGCGGTTTCCCGCAAGATCAGCGCACCGATCAGGGCGTCCTTGCCCTGGAAGTACTGATACAGCGACCCGATGCTGACGCCGGCGCGCTCGGCAACGGCATTGGTCGTCAGTCCGCCGAGTCCCTTTTCCTCCAGAATGCGAGCTGTCGCTTCGACGATGGCCTTTACCGTCTCCAAAGAGCGGCTCTGCCGCGGCGATTTTCTGGGGATGGAGCGCTGCTGGGAAGGGATGTTGGTCATGACGTCAATGCGAGTAGCCAATCTTGAGCATTTGCTCGCATTTAGTCCGCGCAGACACAGCCTGACAAGGACCTATCATGACCAATGCAAGCCTTTCGTTCGAACCCGCCCTCACCGTCTTCATGCTCGTCAAGACGTCGCCGGAGTGGCTCGGCTTCCCCGTCGATCAGCGTTTCGCGCTGCTGGGTGAGCAATTCGCGCCCATTTTGCGCAAGCACGCCGGCAAGGTTGCGCTGCGCTTCTTCGACGTGGAGTTCTACGCGACGCGCGTAACCGACATCTGGATGTGGGATGCGATCGACCACCACGCCTATCAGTTGCTGGTCGAGGACCTGCGGGAAACAGCCTTCTGGGACCGTTATTTCGATATCGTCGAAATTCTGACCGGTGTCGAAAATGCCTATGCCAAGAATTATGGCCGGCCGGTCATTGGCGGATGAGGCGTTCAACCGGATGACAGCCCAGATGCCGGGCGGGAATGGGATGTGTGAAGCGGGCGCCAGATCGGCGCCCCTTTGCCATCAGGGCTGCGGCATCTCCGGCGCGCCCGGCGGCATCGCGCCCGGGCCACCCGGACCTCCGCCCTGCTGCTGCATCATCTGCTGCATCTGCATCATCTGCTGGGCCTGCATGACCTCGGCGCGGGATTTGAACTCAAGCAGCTTGATCTCGAACTGCAAGGGCGTGTTCGGCGGGATGACGCCGCCCGGAGGAGGACTGTCGCCATAAGCCAGCTCGGCGGGGATCCACGCACGGATGCTGCCGCCACGCTTGAGCAGGGTCACGGCTTCCGCAAAGCCGGGGACCAGCGACTGCAGGTCCATCGGCGCGCTCTCATTCTCGTCGAACACCGTGCCGTCGGGCAGCGTGCCCTTATAGGCCACGAGGGCGAAATCATCGCGGGTGGGGCTTTCGCCCGACCCTTGCGTGATCATCTGGTAGCGCAGGCCGCTGGCGGTATGGCCGAACTGGCGGCTGCCAGCCCAGGCCAGCACCGCCGCAACGGCCAGCACCAGCACGACCGCAAGCCAGAAACGACGAACCGAACCGCGCCGGATGGGCTGCAAGGGAACCGCCGTGACGGACATGGGCCGTGCCTCTTCTTATTGAAACCGGGAGAATCAACAGGGCCGCAAGCGCGGCCCTGAAAGTAACTTAACGGGCGCCGTCGCGCTCGGCGCGCTTGCGCTCCAGCTTGCGGGCACGACGGATGGCCGCAGCCTTCTCGCGCGCACGCTTCTCGGAGGGCTTCTCATAGTGACGACGGAGCTTCATCTCGCGATAAACGCCCTCACGCTGCAGCTTCTTCTTGAGCGCCCGCAGCGCCTGGTCGACGTTGTTGTCGCGCACGATGATTTGCATAAGCTCGTCAGTCTCCAGTTCTATCGCTTGTCCGCAGGGACCGGAGCACACTCCGGACGCGGTATCAATCTGCCTAAAATAACATACGCCGCGACAATCTGCCACGGCGGAACGGGCTGCCCTTATCAGGGTGACCTTACCGGATCAAGACCGGAAAGGCTTGGAAAAGGCCACAATCATTGCGGTGTGACATTGCGGATGCGGTCCAGGGCAGGTGGGCCGCGTTGCGAGTCGCTGGCGATATACACCTCCAGCGCGTCCACATCCACCGGCCCTTCCGCCAGCACCGGTGCCGGTGCGAACAGCCGCAGACCATCACCGCCCTGCGCGATGAAATTGTTCATGGCGACCCGATAGGTCCCCTCGTCTCGCAGCGCCGCGCCATTCAGGCGGATGTTGAAGACGCGTGCGCCGGCGGGACGGCTGGCGTCGAATTCATAGCTGAATCCCCTGGAAACGCCGAGAATCGACGGGCGATCGCCACGGGTGAACTGCTGCTCCAGCGCGGCACGAATATCTGCGCCCGAGAGCTGCTTGACGAGCACCACATTGCCGAAGGGCTGCGCGGAGTAGAGATCGCCAAAGCGCACGCTGCCATCGGCCAGGGGCGCGATGGGCGCGCGCAATCCGCCGGGATTCATGAGGGCCAGCTGCGCCCCGCCCCGCTCCGGTGCCTGCACGGAGGCCAGCTGCGCATCCGCGATGAAGTTGCCGAGCGTGCTCTGGCCGCTCGCATCGGCAATCTGGGTCAGGCTGCCGGCCAGCTTGCCGACGACTCGGTCGCTCACGCTGGAGGCAGCCGTGCGATAGCGCGCCACCAGATCGGTCAGCTCGGGCTGGGCGACAGGCGCATCCTCGCGCTGCTCCACGAGAACGTTCTCGGCCCGCTTGTCGACCAGCCGATGTGCGGCGACATCATAATCGAGCGTGATGCGGGTGAGCAGCGTGCCATATTGACCCGCGCTGGTGGCGAGCAAGGGCCGGCTGGGATCAACCGTGCCATAGCGGCAGACATAGGCCTGATGGGTATGGCCGGAAATCACGAGATCGAAAGCAGGATCGAGCCGCGCCATGATCTGCGGCAGCGGTCCGGAGAGCGAGCCGCAATCGCCGGGATCGCCCTCCCCACCCGGATAGCCGCCTTCGTGGATCAGCAGCACCAATATCTCTGCCCCGGCCTGCTTGAGCGCGGCGACATAGCTGTTCGCCGCCTCCGCTTCATCGAGGAAGCGCAGATTGGCGACACCGCTGGGCGCCACGATCTCCGGCGTGCCCTTGAGCGTGACGCCGACAAAGCCGACGGTCACCGTCTTGCCGCCAGCGAGGGCAAAGCGCTTAAGGCCATAAGCCGGGAACAAGGTCTGCCCATCGGCCTGCTGCACATTCGCCGCGAGAAAGCCGAAGCGCGCGCCGGGGAAATCACTCATCACCTGGCATGGCTGCAACCGCGTGAACTGGGTGCAGCCGCCGGTCTGCATCCGCCGCAGCTCGTCCGGCCCGCGATCGAACTCATGATTGCCCACCGAATTGAAATCGACACCGACCTTGTTCATCACGCGGATCGTCGGCTCATCGAGGAAATGGCCGGAGATGAGTGGCGAGGCGCTGATCATGTCGCCGGCGGAGACCACGGCGCTGTTGGGATTCTCGGCCCGCAGGCGGGAGACGGCCTGCGCAAAGTGGATCGCGCCGCCCGCTGCCGTGCGCGGCGCATCGGCTGAGACGCCCGGTGGGAGTACGGTCTGTCCGACAGTATCGATATGGCCGTGAAAATCATTGAAGGCGATGATCTGCAGCCGCGCAATACTGTCGCCAGCCGGGGATGCGGGCCGCTGCGCCGTCTGTGCGCAGGCGCCAAGCAAGAGAAGGCCGAGCGGCAGGCTGGCGCGGATCATCGAGGAAAATTGCATCGTCACTCGTCCATAGCTGGCGAAAAGCGGGTCTCTGTTAGCAGATGCTCCGGGTCACCGCGGTGACAGCGGCACAGGCCGCCGCCTTTCACTCGACAACCCGCCCTCTCCCGCGCATCATCCAAGCCATCGCCCCACGAGACCCAGGAGGGTCCGGCGCAAGGAGAGAGGATCATGGCCACAGCCGCCCAAACACACCCGATGAGCGATGCCGAATGGCAGGCCCGCCAGCAACTGGCCGCCTGCTACCGCATCTTTGCGCATATGGGCTGGGACGAACTGATCTATAATCACATCTCGCTGCGCGTGCCGGGCGAAGAGCAGGCGTTTCTCATCAACCCTTTCGGCCTCCATTATTCGGAGGTCAAGGCATCCAATCTCGTCAAGATCGACATTGACGGCAACACGCTGGATGGCAGCCCGCACCCGGTCAACCGCGCGGGCTTCGTGCAGCACAGCGTCTTCCACCGCCATGTGCCGGACGCGCATTGTATCATCCACACCCACACCACGGCGGGCATGGCCGTCTCGTCTACCCAGGAAGGGCTGCTGGCGACGAACTTCTATGCCGGCTTCCTGGTCGGCAACATCGCCTATCATGATTTCGAGGGCGTAACCGTGCGCACGGAGGAAGGCGCGCGCCTCGTCGCCAATCTGGGCGAGAAGCGCTTCATGATCCTGCGCAACCATGGCTTGCTGGTGATGGGCCAGACGTTGCCGGAGGCATTCCTACGCTATTTCGTATTCGAGCGGGCCTGCGAAATCCAGCTGGCGACCCGGCAGGCGGGCACGCCGCTGATCATCCCAGACGAGGTGCTGGCCGTGCATAAGCGCGACATGTTTTCGGCCATTCCGGCCGAGCGGTTCGGGATGCTCGACTTTGCCGCGATGGTGCGCGTGATCGACCGGATCGACCCGAGCTGGCGCGACTGAGCATTGCTCCAGCACGCCGCTGGTGGCAATCAGGGGCGTGTTTCCGGGAAGAATCTCCATGAAGGTATTGGCAATGGCGGCTGCGATCACCCTCGCAAGCGGAACGACGGCGGCTACGGCAGACACTGTGGCGCAGGACGATCCCTTCCTCTGGCTCGAGGACTGGCATGGGGAGAAGTCCATGGCGTGGGTGAAGGCGGAGAATGCGCGCACCGTGAACGTGCTTCAGAACGACCCCAATTACCCCGGCATGGTGAAGGACGCGATTGCCATCGCCACGGCGACCGACCGCATCCCGATGCCGAGCCTGATCGGCGGGCGCATCTATAATTTCTGGCGGGATGCCGCGCATCCGCAGGGCATCTGGCGGCACACCAGCGCCAGCGAGTATGCGCAGGCCAGCCCGCCCTGGACGACCGCGCTCGATCTCGACGCGCTGAGCAAGGCCGAGGCGAAGAAATGGGTGTGGAAAGGCGCGACCTGCCTAGAGCCGGATGAGCGGCGTTGCCTGATTTCGCTCTCTGACGGTGGCGAGGATGCCACCGACATTCGCGAGTTCGATCTCACCACCGGCACCTTCGTCAAGGGCGGTTTTGCGCTTTCCACGTCGAAGCAGGGTGTCGACTGGGTGGATGCCGACACGCTCATCGCCTCGCGCGACTGGGGCGAGGGCACGCTGACGGCCTCGGGCTATCCGTTCGTCGTCAAGACGCTGAAGCGCGGCGCGCCGCTGAGCGATGCCACAGAGGTGTTCCGCGGTGCGAAGGAGGATGTCGGCGTCTGGCCGGCGGTGCTGAACGATGGCGCGGGTAATCGAGCAGTGATGCTCGTGCGCTCGCGGACCTTCTTCGAGAATGATTACATCCTCGTCACGCCGCAGGGCGTGCGCAAGCTGCCGCTGCCGGCAAAGTCCACACTCTCGGGCATGATCGCCGGCCGGGTGATCCTCAAGACCAGCGAGCCATGGCGCAGCGGCGGCGTGGACGTGCCGACCGGCAGCGCGGTGGCGATCTCGCTCGATGATCTGCGCGCCGAGCGGACGCTGGTGCCCCAAATATTGTTCGCACCGGGCGCCCGGCAATCGGTCGAGCAGGTCGCCACGACCCGCGACCATGTCATCCTCGCCACCACCGACAATGTGCGTGGCCGCGCCGCCGTGTTGACGCCGACCGCGACGGGCTGGACATCGACCGCGCTGACCCTGCCCGACAATGCCTCCATCGGCATCGCGGCGGCCAGCGACCGGGACAATGCGGCCTATCTCTCCGTCACTGGTTTTCTCCAGCCGACGACACTCTGGCAGATCGATGCCGCCAAGCCGGCGCCGGTGCAGGTGAAGGCCCTGCCTGCCCGCTTCGATGCCAGCGGGCTGGTGGTCGAGCAGTTCGAGGCCAGCTCCACTGACGGAACGAAAATCCCCTATTTCATCGTCCACCGCGAGGGCATGGCGCGCGATGCCAGCACGCCCACGATCATGACGGCTTATGGCGGGTTCGAGGTTTCCTACACGCCGTCCTACTCCGCGCTGATCGGCAAGCTGTGGCTGGAGCGGGGCGGCAGCTTCGTCGTCGCCAACATCCGTGGCGGCGGGGAATTCGGGCCGGCCTGGCATCAGGCGGGGCTCAAGACCAAGCGCCAGATCATCTATGATGATTTTGCTGCCGTGGGCCGGGATATCTTCGCGCGCAAGCTCTCCAGCCCCATGAAGTTCGGCATCTTCGGCGGCTCCAATGGCGGGCTGCTGATGGGCGTGGAGTTCAACCAGCACCCAGAGCTATGGAATGCCGTGGTCATTCAGGTGCCGCTGCTGGATATGCTGCGCTTCGAGCAGATCGCCGCCGGGCCGAGCTGGGTCGATGAATATGGCAGCGTCTCGGTGCCGGAGGAAAAGGCGTTTCTTGAGACCATCTCGCCCTATCATAATGTGGTGAAGGGCAAGGCCTATCCTGAGCCCTATATCTGGACGACGACCAAGGATGACCGCGTCGGCCCGCAGCACGCCCGCAAGTTCGCGGCGCGGCTCAAGGATTATGGCATCCCCTATTTCTTCTACGAGGACACGGCAGGCGGCCATTCGGGCGATGCGGACATCGAGCAAAGTGCCCGGTTGAAGGCGATGGAAATGGTCTACTTCACCCGCAAGCTCGTCGACGGCAAGTGACGCGGGGCCGATGACCAAGTTCACCGTCAACGACCGCCCGGTCGAATATAAGATGGACCCGCAGACGCCCTTGCTATGGGCTTTGCGGGATGCTTCCAACCTCACCGGCACCAAATATGGCTGCGGCACGGGAGACTGTGGCGCCTGCACAGTCGACATTGACGGTCTCGCGATCCGCTCCTGCCAGGTCACGATCGCCGCGATGGAAGGCCGGTTCGTCACGACCATCGAGGCGCTGTCGCCCGATCGCAGCCATCCCGTGCAGCAGGCCTGGGCAGCGCAGATGGTGCCGCAATGCGGCTACTGCCAGTCCGGCATGATCATGGCGGCCTCCGTGCTGCTGCGCCGGAACAGCAACCCGACCGACGCGCAGATCGACACGGCGATGACCAATATCTGCCGCTGCGGCACCTATCCGCGCATACGCGAGGCGATCAAGCAGGCGGGGCGCATCATGCGCGGCGAGGAGCGGGTCGCGGCCGCGCCGGCACCGGGCATCGCGCCGGCAGATGCCGCGCGCCATGTGCCCGCCATGACGCCGCCTAATGACGGGCGCTCGACCGCCGATTGAGCGTCCCGCTGCGAGACAAGCTTTCGCATCGCTGTCAGCAATGTTCAGCATGACGACAGCGGCCTTGTCGTAAACACATCCTTAATGGCGAAGAACCGCCTGCTTTGAGGATGTAACCACGATGAGCCGTCTTTTGACCTTCGGCCTGCTGGCTTCCACCATGCTGGCCACAGCGCCGGTTGCTGCGCAGGAGCGCAGCGCCAACCGGGGCGACTGGATCCGCAACCAGAACCAGCAGCAGCAATCCGCCCCGCGGCAGGATGGCGGCGATCGCCGGCGTGACTGGTCGGGACAGCGCGGTGGACCTTCGCGTGGGGAAGGCATGCGTCCGCAGCCGGCTCCGCAGCAGCGCGCGCCCGCTACGGTGACCACGACCCGCGTCGCGCCGTCCGATGCGCCCCGCCCCAATTGGCAGGACCGTCGCGCACCCGATCAGGCCGGCCGGCCCGACAGGCCCGAGCAGCGCGAGCGTCCCCGCGATCAGCCGCGCAGCTGGAATGACACCAGCCGGAACAATGCCAACTGGCGTGACGATAGCCGCCAGCAGGCCGAGAACCGCGCCGAATGGGAGCGTCGCCGCGAGCAGGCCAATCGGGATGGCAACCGCACCGACTGGCGGGACCGCGACGACGCGCGCCGCTGGGATGGTCGCCGCGACAATGACTGGCGACGCAATGACAGCGCAGGCCGGGACCGCGCCGACTGGGAGCGGCAGCGCCTGAACGAGCGCCAACGCTGGGCCGACCAGCGCCGCTGGGACAATCGCTGGCGCAACGACCGGCGCTATGACTGGCAGCGCTACCGTACGCAGTATCGCTCGGTCTACAGGATGCCGACCTATTACGCGCCCTATGGCTGGAACTACGGCTATCGCCGTTTCTCGATCGGCATCTACCTGAACGACATGCTGTTCGGGCGGAATTACTGGATCAGCGATCCCTACGAGTACCGCCTGCCGCCCGTCTACGGCTCGCTGCGTTGGGTGCGCTATTATGACGATGCGCTGCTGGTCGACACGCGTGACGGCTATGTCGTCGATGTGATCCACGACTTCTTCTGGTGAGCGGGTCGGCGCCCGCACCAAGCCCTTCCTGAGCGGCCTTCAGGAAAGACTGGGCCGGTTCCCGCTTCGGCAGGGGCCGGTCCTTTTTTGGGTGCGGGCGCACCGCCTCCCCTTGCTAAGCCCGGGATCGGGATGGCAGGAGGCAGGCATGAAGCAAAATTGGCCAGATGACGCGGAACTTCCCTCGCAAGCCCGCGCGGAGATCGGTGTCCGCGTGCGCCAGCGCCTCTCCCGCAACCCGATGATCAGCCGGGTGCAGACCGAGCGCGCCGAGATGTTCCTGCGCCACGGACTGGTGACGCCCAAGGAATGCACCGAGTTGATCGGCAAGATCGATGCTGGGTGCAAACCCTCCAAGCTGTTTTCCGGCACCGAGTCGGGGTACCGCACCAGCAGCAGCTGCAATCTCGATATCTACGATCCGCTCGTGGTCGCAGTAACGAAGCGCATCGACGCGCTGATGGGCATCGAAGGCGACTATGGCGAGCTGCTGCAGGGCCAGCGTTATTACGAGTCCCAGCAATATCAGCTCCATTGCGATTATTTTCCCGCGAAGGTGCACTATTGGCCGGCGATGCGGGCGACTGGCGGACAGCGCTGCTGGACGGCGATGGCCTATCTGTGCGATGTCGAAGCGGGCGGCGAGACGCAATTTCCGCGCCTCGGCGTGACCATTCCGCCCCGCACCGGCACGCTGCTGATCTGGAACAATATGACCGCGGACGGCAGCCCCAATTACGATACGCTGCATGCTGCCCTGCCCGTTACCAAAGGCGCCAAATATGTCGTGACCCGCTGGTATCGCGAGCGCCCGTGGGAACCGCGCAATAAACCGTGACTCCGGGTTCAGCCACGCGGGGCACCTCAGACAAATTGCGACACTTATGAGCGAAAGCTGACACAGGCGTTCGCGCGCCATTCAGCCCGTCGAGCCGATAAGGATCAGGCGACCAAGGCCGCAGAATGAGGCGCCTGGCCGGCACTGAAAGGAGTGTCACATGATGAAAAAGTTTCTGCTCGGCGGGCTTGCAGCCCTCACCCTCATCCCCGCCACCGCGATGGCCCAGCCCTATCATGCCCAGGACCGGCAGGATGTGCGGGAAGCTCGTCGCGATGTAAACGACGCCCGCCGCGATGTTCGCGATGCCAAGCGTGACCTGCGCGACGCTCGCTGGGACTATCAGCGCGAGGTGCGCGACTATAATCGCGAGCGCCCGTGGCGCGCGGCCCCGTTCAAATATCAGAGCTTCAAGGCAGGCGTCACCATCCGGCCCGTCTATTACGGCCGCAGCTATGTCGTGACTGACTGGCGCCGCTTCCACTGGGATGCCCCCCGCGCGAACCAGGTCTGGGTACGCCATTATGACGACGCACTGCTCGTGAATACGCGCACCGGCAGGGTCGTGAAGGTGATCCACAACGCCTTCCGTTACCGCTGACCACGCGTCCCTTTTCGGGATGGGAATGAAGAGGGCGGCGCCGACATTCGGCGCGGCCCTTTTTGTGCGGCTGAGCATGCTTCCGCGCGACGAAACGAGCCGGTCGAGCGTTGTGATGAACAGCGCGCGGCGCTACGCATCCAAGCATGCGATCCCCCGATCGACCTTCCCGGAAAGGATTTCCCATGTTCCGCGCCCAGCGCCTTACCCGCAGCCTCTCGTTGCTGCTCGCCGCCACCGCTTTTGCCACGCCCCTGCTGGCCCAGACGCCTGCGGCGCAACCTGCCGGACAGACTGCCTCGAGCGAGGATCAGCGCCTGACTGCGCTGTTCGCCAGCGCAAACGAGGCCACGCTCGCCAACAACCCGCTCGACGCGCTGTTCCGGGGTGATATGCGCCATGCCGACCGCATGGGCGATTATATCAGCGACGCCTATTTCGCGACCGAGCGCAAAATCGCGCAGGACAATCTCGCCGCTCTCCACGCAATCAACCGCGACCGGCTGAACGCCCAGAACAAGATCGCCTATGACGTGTTCGAGTGGGAAGTGCAGGACAAGCTGACGAAGCTCAGCCCGCCGCTGGTCAACATTAGCGCGGTCATCCCGATCAATCATTTCACGGGGCTGCACACCTTCTACCCGACCTTGTCGTCCGGCAAGGGCGCGGCGCCGTTCAAGACGCTCGCCGACTATGAGAACAACCTCAAGCGTCACAAGGACTATGTGCGCTATCTCGACCGCGCCATCGGGCGGTTCCGCGAGGGCATGGCGAGCGGCGTTGTCGAGACGAAGCTGACCATCGGCAATACGATCTCTCAGTTGGACGCCCTGCTGGCCCAGCCTGTGGACGAGTCGCCCTTCTACCAGCCGGTGAAGGATTTTCCCGAGGACATCGCGCCGGCTGACCGGCAGCGGCTGACCAAGGCCTATCGGGACGCGCTGATCAACGAGATCAACCCCGCCCAGACGCGGCTGCGCGACTTCCTGAAAGCGGACTATCTGCCGGTGGCACGCGAAGGCGTTGGCCTCAGCGCCATGAAGGGTGGCGCGGAGCTTTATGCCGCGCTGGTCAAGAGCATGACGACGCTGCCGCTCACGCCGGATTATATCCATAACCTCGGCCTCTCGGAAGTGGCGCGCATCCGCAGCGAGATGGAACAGGTGCGGGACGAGGTGGGATTCAAAGGCACGCTCGGCGCCTTCTTCACCCATTTGCGCGAGGCCCCGGAATTTCACCCCAAGTCCCGCGAGTGGATGACGGAGGAATTCTACCGCATCGGCAAGATCGTCGATGAGAAGGTGCCGAGCCAGTTCTCGACGCTGCCCAAGGCCAAGCTGGAAATCCGGCCGTATCCGGAGTTCCGCGAGAAGTTCGAGGCTGGCGGCTCCTACGAGAATGGCACGCCCGATGGCACGCGCCCCGGCGTCTTCTACTTCAACGCCTATGACCTGCCCTCCCGCAGCATTCCGGGCATGACGACGCTCTATCTGCACGAAGGCGCGCCGGGCCATCACTTCCAGATCAGCCTCGCGCAGGAAAATGCCAGCCTGCCCGACTTCATCCGCTTCGGCGGCAACACGGCCTATGTCGAAGGCTGGGCGCTGTATGCCGAGACGCTGGGCTATGATTTCGGCCTGTTCAAAGACCCCTATCAGCGCATGGGCCATCTTGACGACGAGATGCTCCGCGCGATGCGGCTGGTGGTGGATACCGGCATCCACGCCAAGGGCTGGACCCGCGATCAGGCCATTGCATACATGCTCGACAACAGCTCGATGGGGAAGACGGACGCCACCGCCGAGGTCGAGCGGTACATCGCCATGCCGGCCCAGGCCCTCTCCTACAAGATCGGCGCGCTGACCATCCAGCGGCTGAAGAAGAAGGCGCAGGCGGCGCTTGGCGACCGGTTCGACGTCAAGGCCTTCCACGATCAGGTGCTGATGACCGGCGCGCTGCCGATGAGCGTGCTGGAGCGCAAGATCGACGATTGGATTGCCGGCACCAAGGCTCGGTAATCGGCCGCGCCTGTGTGCACCCGGTGGCCCCGCCCAAGCGAGAGCCACCGGGATTGACCCCGACATCGACCTCAATCACTATTGCAATTCGTTCTCAATAGCATATCCTGCCAGCCTTCATTCTGCTGGAAGGGGTCGCCATGACCAGGGATTTATCCGCTCTTTTCACCTTTCGGGACCTGCGGTCCTTTCCGTTGACGGCCATGCACCTCATCATGGCCGCACGGCTGTGCATTATTTACGGCCAGTCAGGCCGCGATCCTGTGCCGGACCTTGCCGTCCGCTTGCGGTCCATGGACGCCGCCCGGCGCGTCATTCTGCTCGTGCGGGGATTGCAGGAGGGCTGGCCCGAGCATTTCCTCGTGCATCGCCCCTGCGCGATGTCGCTCAGCCCTGACGAGGCGCTGCTTGGCGATCTGGCGCTGACGGCGATCCAGGGCGACGAGGCGGAGGCCACGCGCCTGCTGCGCGAGACGCTGCCCTGCGATGTCACGCATTTCCTCTTTCACCAGACCGTCGCAGCCGTGGCGGCCATCCGGTCCGCGCAATTGCAGCCGCATCGTCCCGAGAACCGATGCGGCTGCTGAACGCGGGGAACGTTGGAGGGTAGCTTACCCCCGTTCTGCCGATTATGCGGCTGCCAGATCCAGCGCCTGGGCAATCAGCTTGCGGCTGTTTGCAATGCCATAGAGCGCGATGAAGCTGCCCATGCGTGGCCCCTGCTGGGCGCCGAGCAAGGTCTCATAGAGGGCCTTGAACCAGTCGCGCAGCTGCTCGAAGCCGTAATGCGGGTCCTTGCCGATTTCGTAGACGATATTCTGGATGTCTTCGGCCGAGGCGTCGTCCGGCAAAGCGGCCAGCTGGGCATCCAGTTCACGCAAGGCCAGCGCTTCGTTGGCCTCCGGCGCGCGGCGCTTAAGCGTGGGCGCGACGAAATCGCGATTATAGGCCAGCGCATTGCGCACGAGGCCGGCGACGCGCGGATAGCGCTCCACCGAGGCATCGGGCGCGTAGTTGCGCAGATAGGCCCAGACCTGATGCTCGGTCGCATCGGCGCCCATGACGCCGACCAGATTGAGGAGCAGGCCATAGGTCACCGGCAGCGGATCGTCCGTCACCTGCCCGCCATGCACGTGGTGGACGGGATTGCCGAGGCGCTTGTCCACGGCCTGCGTCGCATAGGCGGAGCGGAACTGCTCATAATCATCGACCGCGCGGGGGATGACGCCGATGTGCAGCGACTTGGCCGCCTTGGGCTCGCGATAGATATAGAAGGCCAGGCTCTCTTCCGAGCCATAGGTCAGCCACTGTTCGATGCTGAGACCATTGCCCTTGGACTTGGAGATCTTCTCCCCCTTCTCGTCCAGGAACATCTCGTAGTTGAAGCCCTCGGGCGGGCGCCCGCCGAGCGCGCGGGCAATCTTGGAGCTTTGCGTGACGCTGTCGATCAGGTCCTTGCCGGCCATTTCATAATCGACGCCGAGCGCTACCCAGCGCATCGCCCAGTCGACCTTCCACTGCAGCTTGGCGCCGCCGGAGAGGATGCTCTGCTCGATCGTCTCGCCATCATCCTCGAAGCGGACGATCCCGGCATCGGCGTCGACGACCTCGACGGGGACCTGCAGCACGATGCCGCTTTTGGCGCTGATCGGCAGCACCGGCGAATAGGTTGCCTGCCGCTCCTTGCGCAGCGTAGGCAGCATGATGTCCATGATCGCCTGATAGTTGCGCAGCACGTTGCGCAGGGCGTCATCGAACTGGCCCCCGCGATACATGTCGGTCGAGGAGACGAATTCGTAATCGAACCCGTAGCGATCGAGGAATGCGCGCAGCATCGCGTTATTGTGATGCGCGAAGCTCTCATATTTCTCGAACGGATCGGGCACCTGGGTGAGCGGTCGGCCGAGATGTTCGGTCAGCATTGCCTGATTGGGGACGTTGTCCGGCACCTTGCGCAGCCCGTCCATATCATCGCTGAACGCAATGAGCCGCGTGGGCGCGCCGGTGATTTCCTCATAGGCATGGCGGACCATGGTGGTGCGCTGCACCTCGTTGAACGTGCCGATATGCGGCAGGCCCGAGGGGCCATAGCCGGTCTCGAATAGCATCGGCGCTTCGCCCGGCTTGCCCTGCGGATAGCGCTTGAGCAGCTTGCGCGCTTCTTCATAGGGCCAGGCCTTGGAGACCTTCGCGGCCTCCCGCAGTTGAGCGGCATAATCAGCATCAGTCATGCGGCGAGCCTCTAGCGCCAAGAGCGCGCGCGCAACAACCAAAAAGGCCGGAGAGCAAAAAACAGAAATGCGACGAAACGAAAATTTTACCAATTGGTGTAAGACATCGTGAACGTCCGCCGGAGACGCAAAACCCCTGGGGAGGGGAGAATCGGGTGGGCTTGTGTGGGAGTCTCACCGTGGACCATAAGATCGACCGGCCGCAGCGCGTCTGCGTCCAAGTTCCTGTTATCATAACGACCGTGCTCGACGTGCAGGAGGCCACATTGGTGGACCTGACCGAGGACGGCGGCCTGATTTCAGGATGCAGCCTGAGCGAAGGCACACGCTTCCAGATCGATTATATGAGCGAGACGATCTATGCCCAGTCCATCTGGCATGAGGTTGACCGTACCGGCTGCCGGTTCATTTTCCCGCTAAGGGATGGCGCGCTCTATCAGCATCTCGAACTGGCCCGATCAGCCCTTTTTGCGGAAAGTGCGGCCTTCGCGGATGTGAGCGCTAGCCCAATCCGCGGTTTTGGGCGCCGCCTCGCCTGAATTCGGCCTACCTCAACATTCCTCGCCGACCAGCCGCCGGCCGTTGCGCCGGACCGGGGGGCCCGACTCGGGCTGAAGAATCTTGAGCAGGGCAAGCGCAAGCCGGACTTCCACAAAATCATCGCCCTCGCCCGTCACCACGCGCTGAGCCTCGTCGGCAAAGCCGCTCTCGCGCAGATGCTGCGCTGCGGCCTTGCGAGCCAGATCGATGGGGGCGGCCGTCACGGCCGGTCGCCCGAAGGCGCCACCAGCGGACCATCCGCGCCATAAGGGCGCCAGGGTTGCGACACCCGCCCTTCCCGCGCCTTGAAGAAATACTGGCTGCAGATCAGCCAGCCCTTGAGCGGCCGCAATGGCAGAATACAGGTCGCAAGAACCAGCGGCAAGGTCGTGACCAGATGCAGCCATAGCGGCGGATCGGCCTTCACCTGCAGCACGAGCGCGAAAACGACTGCAGGCACGCAGGCGAAGCAGATTACGAAGAAAGCGGGGCCATCGGCCGGCTCGGCATAATCATAAGAGAGACCGCAGACCTCACAGGAGTCGCGGATGGTCAGGAATCCCTTAAATAGCCGGCCCTGCGCGCAGCGTGGGCAGCGGCCGCGCAACCCGGTGCGCACGGGGTCATGCCGAGGGCCGTTTTCATGCTCATGCGTGGTCAGGTTCGACATGGCGATTGCTCCATTTCCTTTGGCAATCAGATAGGCGATATGTAGGCATCATCCCACCATACATAAAACGGGCGCTTGCCATGCAGAACTGGGTTGCCCTGATCCGCACCGAGAAATTCCGCGCGGACCATGGGCCAAAATATGCCGCCATTGCCGATGCCCTGCGCGGCGCGATCCACTCCGGCGAGTTGCGACCGGGCGAACGCCTCCCCGCGCAGCGCGATCTGGCGGCCCAGCTCGGCGTGGACCTGACGACGGTCACCCGCGCCTACACGCTGGTGCGCGAGGCCGGGCTGATCGAAGGCGCCGGGAAGCTCGGCAGCTTCGTGCGCAACGACATCGCCCTGCCCCGCTTTGGCGAAACCGCGAGCGACCGGGGCATGAATGTGCCACCACAGCCGGGCTTCAACCTGCTGCCGCAGGCGATCCACAATGGCATGGCCAGCCTGCTGCGCGCCGGCCGCCATTCCCCGATCCTCCAGTATCAGCCGAGCCTCGGCAACATCGCGGACCGCGCGCAAGGGGCCGAGCGGCTGGCGGCGCTCGGCTTGCCGACCGAGGCGGACCAGATCGCCATCACGGCGGGCGCCCAACATGCCTTGCATGGGCTGGTCCACAGCATTCTGGAGCCGGGCGACCGCCTGTGCTGCGCGCCGTTCATCTATCCCGGCATGATCGCGCTGGCGCGGCGGCGGGGGCTGGTGCTGACGCCCGTCGCTGTCGATGACGAGGGGCTGGTGCCGGATGCGCTGGACGCAGCCCTGCGCGAGGGCGCGCGCGCCGTCTATCTCACGCCCACCAATGACAATCCCACCTGCATCACCATGGGATTGCGGCGGCGGGAGGAAATTGCCGCCGTCATCGCCGCCCATGGCGCGACACTGATCGAGGACGACGCCTATGGACAGCTCTGCCGCGCTGCCCATCCACCCTGCACAGCCCTGATCCCGGCGCAAAGCTGGTATATCGCCGGCACGTCCAAGCTCATCTCGCCGGTCTTGCGCGTCGCGCATGTTCGCGCGCCCTCCGCAGAGCAGAATCTGCAACTGGGCGCGGCGCTCGGTGACAGCGCCGTGATGGCGCCGCCGCTGAACGTCGCTCTGGTCAGCCACTGGCTGCGCGAGGGGCTGTTCGGTGCGCTGATCGATGGCGTGCGGGCGGAAGCGGTCACGCGGCACCGGCTCGCGACGCGCCATCTCGGCGGCCTGCCCTACCGGATGCAGCCCGAGGGTTACCATCTCTGGCTGGACCTGCGCGATACCAGCGGACGGGCGCCGGATATCGACGCGCTGATCGATGTGCTGGGCGGCATGGGCCTTTCTGCCGTGGCCGGCAGTGCGTTCGCCGTTGAAGATGGCGCGTCCACCCATATGCGCCTGTCCGTCGGCGGCGCGCTCGACCATGGGGCGATCGAACGTGCGCTGCGACACCTCCGGGACCGACTAGGGCGCTGAGCCCCACCCCCCGGCCGGCGGTTATGCGGTAAAATAAACGAACGGCGCGTTCCCCTTATGGACCAAGCACGCTATGGCTGCTGGGTGTCCCCATCCGATCCGATCCTGCCGGGCCTGCCACCGGCGCTCCATGCCAGCCATGCCGGCATCTGGCTGACCGATGGCAGCGGCGAGCAGACCATCGGGCTTGGTCGCGGACAAGCCCTTGCGCGCGCTGCGGATACGCCGCTCCTGCTGGTCAATGCGCCCTTGCTGGGATCGCGACTGGGCTATGCGGATCTCTCTGGCCTCGACCTGCTGGAGCTATTTGCCTTCCTCTTCCCCGCCCAGTTCGTGATTCCCACAGTTGCGGGGCTCGCCCGGGCCATGGGCCTCGCGCCGCCGGCCAGCGATGCCGAGGCGGCCCGGCTCATCCCGCAGATTGCCAGTTCCATGCTCGGCTGGACTGAGCGGGCCGACTGGGCGGAACGTGAAGGCGCCTGGACCAGCCTCAATCAGCTCGAGCGGTTGCGCTGGAGTTGGGCGCCGCTGCTGCGCCCGCGCATTCGCCAACCGGCTGAGGCCGAGCGATGGCTGTTCACGCGCCTGCCGCAATGGGAGGAGCAGGCCCCGCGCCCCGCCCCGCGCCCGGTGACCCTCGACGAGGCGGATGTGTTGGCGCGCCTGCGCAGCCTCACCGGCAGCGGCGCCGAAACGCGGCAGGGCCAACGGGATTTCGCCGCCGCCGCCTCCGGCAGCTTCACGCCCCGGCCGCGTGAGGACACGCCCAATATCGTGCTGGCCCAGGCCGGCACCGGCATTGGCAAGACACTCGGCTATCTCGCCCCCGCAACGCTGTGGGCCGAGCAATCCGGCGGGACGGTGTGGATTGCTACCTACACCAAGGCCCTACAGCGCCAGCTCGACCGCGAGACCCGGCGCCATTATCCCGACGATGCGGCCTTCCGCCGCCATGTCGTCATCCGTAAGGGCCGGGAGAATTATCTCTGCCTGCTTAACCTGGAAGATGCCCTGCAGGGCGGCTTCGCCGGGCGCGCGGCGGTGCTGGCGCAGTTCGTGGCGCGCTGGGCGGGCTATACGCGCGACGGGGATATGGTCGGGGGCGATCTGCCGGGCTGGCTGATGGCCCTGTTCCGCCGCGCGGGTGCGACAGCGCTCACCGACCGGCGCGGCGAGTGCATCTATGCGGGCTGCCCGCATTTCCGCACCTGCTTCATCGAGCGGGCGACCCGCGCCAGCCAGAATGCGGACATTGTGATCGCCAATCATGCACTGGTGATGATCAACGCTGCGCGCGGGCGGGAAGCCCAAGGCACGCCAACCCGGATCGTTTTCGACGAGGGGCACCATCTGTTCGATGCGGCGGACTCGACCTTCGGCGCGGCACTCACCGGGCGCGAGGCGATCGAACTGCGGCGCTGGATCATGGGGCCGGAAAGCGAGCGCAAGGGGCGACGGCGCGGCCTCGCCGCCCGTCTCTCCGATGTCGCAAGCTATGACGAGGAAGGTGCCGAGGCCATCGACGCCGCACGCGAAGCCGCTCGCGCCCTGCCGGGCGAGGACTGGCTGCGCCGCGTCGTCGAGCATGGCGCCGAGGGAGCGATCGAGGCGGTGCTCGCCGCCGTGCGCGACACCGTCTACGCCCGCGCCGAGCGGGACGGACGCGACACCGATCCGGGCTATGGGCTGGAAGTGGACCTGAGCGAAGCGGACGGCGCGCTGATCGATGCCGCCACGGATGCCGCGCGCGCGTTGGAGGCGCTGCTCGGGCCGCTCCAGCGGCTGGGCAAGCGCCTCGTCGCCGTCATTGAACTGGCGCCGGACTGGCTGGATGGCCCGGCACGCGCGCGCATCGATGGCGCGATCTCCGCCCTTGGCTGGCGGTGCGATCTGCTGCGCGCCTGGATTGCGCTCCTGCTACGCGTCGGCGGGCCGCCCGAGCCGGCCTTTGTCGACTGGCTGGCGGTGGATCGCGTCGAGGGCAAGGAATATGACATCGGCCTGCACCGCCACTGGCTGGACCCGACCAAGCCCCTGGCCGAGACGGTGATGCGGCCGGCCCATGGCGTGCTCGTCACGTCGGCGACGCTGCGGGCCGGCGGCGATACCCAGACAGCCGTGGAACGATCGGGCGCAGTGCACCTCGGCCGCGCGCCGCAATGGTTCGAGGCGGCCAGCCCCTTCGACTATGCGCGACAGAGCGAAGTGCTGATCGTCACCGACATCAAGCGCGGCGACCTTCCCGCGCTGGCTGGTGCCTATGCGCGGCTGATCGAGGCGGCGGGCGGCGGGACGCTGGGACTGTTCACCGCCATTCGCCGACTGCGCTCCGTGCAGAAGCGCATCGCCGATCGGCTCGCCCGTGCCGGCCTGCCGCTCTATGCGCAGCATGTCGACCCGTTCGACCCCGCAACCCTGATCGACATGTTCCGGGACGATCCGCGCGCTTCTCTGCTCGGCACGGACGCGCTGCGTGACGGGATCGACGTGCCGGGCGATTCGCTGCGGTTGGTGGTGATGGAAGGCGTGCCCTGGGCCAAGCCCTCGGTCCTCCACGCGACGCGGCGGCAAGCCAGTGGTGAGCCGACCGCCTATGACGATCGGCTGGTCCGCGCCCGCCTCGCCCAGGCATTCGGGCGGCTGATCCGCCGGGGTGACGACAGCGGCCAGTTCGTGATGCTCTCCTCGGCCATGCCCAGCCGATTGTTGAGTGCTTTCCCAGCCGATGTCCCCATCCTGCGCATTCCGCTCGATGAAGCCATCGCGCGCGTGCGCTCACGCCTTGGTTCCTCGGCCGATATCGGGCACAGACCGCTGGACGGATCTTATGAGACTAGGGTGTCCACCAAGGAATGAAGACGGTTATCGTTCTGCGTCATGCCAAGTCCGACTGGAGCGATGCCGCGCTGCGCGACTTCGACCGCGGGCTGAACGGCCGCGGCGAACGCGCGGCGGCCGTGATGGGCCAATGGGCCGCCGGTCACGGCGTGACCTTTGAGACGATCATCGCATCGCCCGCCGTCCGCGTGACGCAGACATTGGCGCGTTTTCGCGAGACTTATGGCCCCTGCCCCGAACCCATGCGTGACATGCGGCTCTATCTGGCTTCCGCCGGAACCATAGCAGAGGTGTTGAGCGAAACCGCGCCGGACCGGGCCTCGGTTCTGTTGGCCGCCCACAGCCCCGGCCTTGAGGATTTCATCCTGACGGCCAGCGGCCAAGAGCGGCAGACCGGACTGCGCGCATCCGTCGAAACGAAATTCCCGACCGCCGCCATGGCCGTGCTGACCTTCGATGTGGCGGACTGGGCTGACCTCGCTAGCAGATTCGCTGAGGCCGCGACGCTCGAAGCCTTTGTGCGGCCACGCGATCTGGATCCGAGTCTGGGACCGGACCAGCGCTGAGTCGGAAGCGCTGACAGGCCGCTCAACCGGGGTTGAGCGCCTCTTCGAGATTGTTGCGGATCACCCTCAGCCTTGCGATCACCGTGGAGATGTCCGGCGAGGCAGGCGCGCGCGGGCGGACCGGCTGATCGACGGCCGTCCCTGAAAACAGGTCATCCATTGCCGTCCGTGCCGGACTGGAGCGCTCGTCGCTCGCTTCCTGTGCAGGCGCTTGCACGACCCGCTCGGCGGGTTGCGCCGCATCCGCCTCATGGCAGGAAGGCGCCAACGCCGCCTTGCGCGCGCCGGCCAAGGCCCGCTGCGCACCTGGCACAGTAAAGCCTTCCTCATTCAACAGTCGATGAATCCGACGCGCAAGTTCCACGTCCGCCGGCCGATAATAGCGGCGATTACCAGAACGCTGGAGCGGACGAAGCTGCGGGAACCGTGTCTCCCAGTAGCGCAAGATATGCTGCGCCACGCCCAGTTCACGAGCAAGCTCTCCAATCGTCAGAAACGCGCCGTCATCTTTGGCCATGCCTTATTCTGCAACGAGATACGCGCGCGGGTCAATCCGCGACCGACCGCACGAGCCCATCACGCGACAGTCAGCCGTGAGATATTCAGGCGCCGGCGACGCGTTCGCGCAGCGTCTGGCTCGGCCGGAAGGTGAGAACCCGCCGCGGCGTGATCGGCACCTCAACGCCGGTTTTCGGATTGCGCCCGACGCGCTCATTCTTGTCGCGCAGCACGAACGTCCCAAAACCGGAAATTTTGACATTCTCGCCTTGCTCAAGTGCCTCACTCACCAGGTCGAGCACCTGCTCGACAATCTGCGCGGATTCAGACCGCGAGAGGCCGATCTGGCGGTTGAGCCGATCAGCGATCTCAGCGCGGGTCAACGTGTCTTCTGAACTCATTTCGCCCCCAAATAACGAAACCAAGCGCGCCCTGTCCCCCAACAGGCCACATCGCCGTCTCTGCGGCAGAAACTCTTACAATGCAATCGGCAAGAATCGAAACAAGCCGCAGTTATTTCGCGATATTATTGAAAAATAAGATTATCAGAACACGGGCTAAAACCGCAGGGCGCTGGCGCCCCAGGTAAAGCCGCCGCCCATTGCTTCCAGCACGAGGAGATCGCCCCGCTTGATGCGCCCGTCCCGTACGGCGGTATCGAGCGCCAACGGGACCGACGCGGCCGAGGTGTTTGCATGCTGATCGACGGTGACGATCACCCGCTCTGCCTCCAGCCCGAGCTTGCGCGCCGTGGCATCGAGAATGCGGGCATTGGCCTGATGTGGGACCACCCAGTCGATATCCTCGACTGCGATATCGGCCGCCTCGAGCACTTCGCGGAGAACCTGCGCAAGGTTGACGACCGCGTGGCGGAAGACGTCCTGCCCCTTCATCCGCAACTTGCCGACCGTTCCGGTGGTCGAGACGCCGCCGTCGGTATGGAGCAGGCAGTTATGCCGGCCATCGGCGTGGAGGCGACTGGCGAGGATGCCCCGCCCGGTCTCCTCATCGGTATCCTGCCCGCGCAGCAGCACGGCGCCCGCACCATCACCGAACAGCACGCAGGTGCCGCGATCTTCCCAGTCGAGCAGCCGGCTCATCGTCTCCGAACCGATCACCAGCGCGGTCTTTGCCGCGCCGCCACGGATCATGTTGTCCGCCACCGTCAGCGCGTACAGAAAGCCCGAGCACACGGCCGCCACATCGAACGCGACGCAATCATTGATGCCCAAACCGGTCTGAACGCGCGTGGCAGTCGCCGGAAACGTCTGATCGGGCGTCGTGGTCGCCAGAATGATGAGATCGACCTCGGTGGCAGGGACATTTGCGGCCTGCAGCGCCTTGCGCGCCGCCTCGACCGCGAGCGTGGAGGTCGTTTCGCCCTCCCCGGCCAAATGGCGAGCATGAATGCCGGTCCGCTCGACGATCCACTCGTCGCTCGTGTCCACTGTCTGCGCCAACTCATGATTGTCGACACGGCGCCGGGGCAGGGCGGACCCGGTCCCTTCGATCACGGACCGCAAGGTCATTTGGCGACCAGTTCCTCTTTTCCAATAGGCCCAACGCGGGCGATGTCCTGCGCGATGCGGGCACTCAGATCTTCCTCGACCAGCCGCGCGGCGACGTGGACGGCATTGGCGATGCCCTTTTCGTCAGCACCGCCGTGGCTCTTCACCACCATGCCGTTGAGGCCGAGGAAGACGGCGCCATTATGATTGTTAGGATCAAGATGCACCTTGAGCAGGTGCAGCGCCGGCTTGGAGAGCAGGAAACCGGCCTTGGAGCGCAACGAGCTGGTAAAGGCACGGCGCAGCACGTCGGTTACGAACCGGGCGGTGCCTTCAGCCGTCTTGAGCGCGATATTGCCCGCGAAGCCCTCGGCGACGATCACATCCGCATCGCCCGAGCCGATCTTGTCGCCTTCGATAAAGCCATCGAAGCGGAGCGGCAGGCCGATGCCCTTGCGAAGGACCGCAGCGGCATCGCGAATTTCGTCAGTGCCCTTCAAATCCTCGGTGCCGATGTTGAGCAGGCGCACACGCGGCATCTCGAGATCGAGCACGACACGGGCGTAAGCGGCGCCCATGACCGCGAATTCGACGAGATTGCGGGCATCGCACTCGGTGTTGGCACCAAGATCGAGCATGACGACATCATTGTCGCCGAGCGTCGGCAGGAATGCAGCCAAGGCTGGCCGGTCGATCCCCGGCAGCGTGCGCAGGGCGAGCTTGGCGATTGCCATCAGAGCGCCGGTATTCCCGGCGGAGACGGCAGCCTGCGCGTCGCCGTTCTTCACAGCCTGAATCGCCAAGCCCATGGAGCTCTGGCGGGACTGGCGGATCGCTTGACTGGGCTTGTCGCCCGCGTTCACCACCTTGTCGGTGTGAACGATTTCAGCGGCCTGCGAGAGATTGGGGTGGTTGGCGAGCGCGGCACGAATCCGCGTCTCATCACCAAAGAGCAGGAATTGCAGCCCCTCATGCCGACGACGCGCCAAGGCAACGCCCGCGATCATCACGCGGACGCCCTCGTCACCGCCCATCGCATCAATCGCGATCCGCGGCGTCTTCACAGCATGATTCCCCGGTCGGGCCTCAGGCGCCGATCGCGATGATTTCGCGGCCGTTATAGTGCCCGCAAGCGGTGCACAGATTGTGGGGGCGCTTCAGCTCACCACAATTGGGGCATTCCTGATAGGATTCCACGCGCAGCGAGTCATGGCTGCGACGCATGCCGCGCTTGGACGGCGAAGTTTTTCTCTTTGGGACAGCCATGAGGGCACCTGTCTAAAAAACGCAAAACATCAATAACGGGTTCGCTTGCCTGGCCGCCTGCAAAGGCGTCTTGGCGGCCACAGAGGACCGCGGCCAACCGAGAGCCGGGCGTTCGCGAGAGTGAGCGCCTATAGCGCTTTTTCCTGATGGTGCAACCGATTCATTGGACAAACTGGGCGCTAGCGGGACCGAACCGGACATTGCGTGGCGGGAACGCCGTATCGCGCCGTCAGTCGCGCACGCCCGTGACGCTGTCGCCCACAAAGGGGTTGCTGGCCCGCTCATGCGCAAAGCTGCTGGGCTGGCCATGGCCCGGCACGAAGATCGTCTCGCCACCCAGCGGCCAGAGCTTGCGCGTGATCGACGCGATCAGATCCTCATGATTGCCGAGCGGAAAATCAGTACGGCCGATAGAGCCTTGAAACAGGACATCGCCGACAATGGCGAGCTTGGACGGGCCGTGATGAAAGACGACGTGACCCGGCGTGTGGCCGGGGCAATGGATGACATCCAGCACCAGCTCGCCGACGGTGACCGTGTCCCCATCGACCAGCCAGCGCGTCGGCTCGAACGGCTCGCCGGGTACGCCCCAGCGCTTGCCATCATCATCCAGCCGCGCGATCCAGAAGCGGTCGTCCTCATGCGGCCCCTCAATGGGCAGACCCAACTCCTTTGCGAGCACGCCGGCCTGTCCACAATGATCGATATGACCGTGCGTCACGAGCAGCTTCTCCAGCGTCACGCCGGCATCCGCGACCGCCTTTTTGAGCCGCGCCAGATCGCCGCCGGGATCGACCAGCGCGCCACGCATGGTTTTGGTGCACCAGATGAGCGAGCAATTCTGCTGGAGCGGCGTCACCGGGATCATCGCGGCGCGCATCGGCGGATTTTGGGGATCGGCAGTCATGGGCCTTGATCTGGCAGTCGAACCCGCCCGGCGCAAGGGTGGCGCGGGGCAGCGGCGTTCAGGACGCCAGCATCTCCCCGACCCATGCCGGCACGAGCTGGCTCGCCGGGCCGAGGCGGGATTCATCGAACCAGGCACTGCCTTCTGACGGTTCGAGATTGAGCTCCAGCGTGCGCGCGCCATAAGCCTGCGCCATGCGGACGAACCCGGCGGCCGGATAAACAGCGCCCGACGTGCCGATCGACACGAACAGATCGGCACGGGCCAGCGCCGCTTCGATCCGCGCCATCTGATAAGGCATCTCGCCGAAAAACACGATGTCGGGCCGCAGAGCGGGCGCGCCGCAGGTGGGGCACGCCGCTGCAGGCGGGAGAGGACCCGTCCACGGCAGACGATGATCGCAGGCGGCACACAGCGCGCTGTTCAACGCGCCATGCATATGGAGGAGGTTGCGCGAGCCGCCCCTCTCGTGGAGATCATCGACATTCTGCGTGACCAGCAGGAGCTCGCCGGGCCAATGCGCTTCCAGCCGGGCGAGCGCCTCATGCGCGGGATTGGGCTCAACGCGGTCCAACGCGGCGCGACGCATATCATAGAAGCGATGGACCAGCGCAGGATCGCGCGCCAGCGCTTGAGGCGTGCAGACATCCTCGATCCGATGCTGCGCCCAAAGGCCATCCTCCGAGCGGAAGGTCTCCAACCCGCTTTCTGCCGAAATCCCGGCGCCGGTGAGGATGACAAGTGCGTTCGAGTCTGGCATCGGCGCGATGAGACAGATTTGGGGCGAAGGACGCAAGCATCATGACGGCGATCGGCATCTTTGGCGCGCGGGGGCGCATGGGTCAGGCGATCGCGGGGGTTGCTGCGGATGCCGGGATTGCGGTGGCCGGCGGAACGGACAGTCAGCCGGGCGGGACCATCGGCGCAGAAGGCGCGGCGATCACCAGCGACGCGATGGGTCTTGCAGACAGCGCGGACGTACTGATCGACTTCTCGGTGCCCGGCGCGTTGCAGGCGCATCTCGATGCCTGCGTCGCGGCGGGGAAGCCGCTGCTGATTGGCACGACCGGCCTCGAAGCAGCGCATCACGCCGCCATCGACCGCGCGTCGGCGCACATCGCAGTGCTGCAGACGGGCAATACCTCGCTCGGCGTCAATCTGCTGGCTGCGCTCGTTCGGGAAGCGGCCGCGCGACTGGGCGACGATTGGGACATCGAAATTCTGGAGATGCATCACCGCCACAAGGTGGACGCCCCTTCCGGCACGGCGCTGCTGCTCGGCGAAGCGGCGGCGGCCGGGCGCGGGATCAGCCTTGCCGACCATAGCGCGCGCGGGCGCGACGGGATCACCGGCGCCCGCAACGCCGGCGACATCGGTTTTGCGGCGCTGCGCGGGGGATCGGTCGCGGGTGATCATCTGGTCGTGCTGGCCGCCGATCAGGAACGGATCGAGCTGGGTCATCGGGCCGAGAGCCGCATCATCTTCGCTCGTGGTGCGGTGAAGGCCGCGCAATGGCTGATCGGCAAGGCGCCGGGACGCTATGCCATGGCGGATGTGCTGGGGCTGTAGGTCTTGAGCCGCCAGCGCATTCTCAACCGCGACCAGATTTTCACGCTGTTCTCGCGGCTGGCGGAGCATAATCCCGAGCCGCGCACCGAGCTGGATTATGGCAATGATTTCCAGCTGCTGGTTGCCGTCGTCCTCTCCGCGCAGGCGACCGATGCAGGCGTCAACAAGGCGACGTGGCGGCTGTTCGAAACGGTGAAGACGCCGGCGGACATGGTGGCGCTCGGCGAGGAGGCGCTCAAGAAACACATCAAGACCATCGGCCTCTTCAACACCAAGGCCAAGAATGTCATCGCGCTCTCGCAGGCCTTGGTGGAGACCTACGGCGGCGAAGTGCCGCGCGACCGGGACGTGCTGACCACCCTGCCGGGCGTGGGGCGCAAGACAGCCAATGTGGTGATGAACACGGCATTCGGCGAGGAAACCTTTGCGGTCGATACCCACATCTTCCGGGTCGGCAACCGCACTGGGCTGGCGCCGGGGAAGACCGTGCTCGCCGTCGAGAACGGCTTGGAAAAGCGCGTCCCCCAGCCCTTCCGGCGCGATGCCCACCATTGGCTGATCCTGCATGGCCGCTATGTCTGCAAAGCCCGTAAGCCCGAATGCTGGCGCTGCATCATCAACGATGTGTGCCTGTTCAGAGACAAGACGCCAGCACCGTGATTTTACCAGATAGGTAAATTTAATCTGTCCTACAGCACCTCTCCGGTGGCTTAAGGGCGTTGCGGCGATTCGGCCGCAGCACTCGCCACAGGAAGGGCACGGACATGGCCGACCGCTTCGAAACACAGATCGACTCCCTCACCCAGCCGGCGCGCGAGGCCTTTGCCATCACGCCCCACGCCACCAATGAAATCGACCCGCTGCCCAAGGCCATCTATGTCGGGACGGGCGGAACCATTACGTTGCGCGCGGCGGGCTCGAGCACGGACGTGGTGCTCAAGAACGTCGCGTCAGGGCAGATCCTCGACATCCGCGCTCGCTACATCCGCGCCAGCGGCACGACCGCCGCCGACATTGTGGGCCTTGCCTGATGGTCGGTCCCGGATTTGGTTTCGGCGCTGCAGGGTCTGGGCGCCGCCGTCGCCCCCTTGGCGTCTCTCCCGCGCCGACGCCGACGCCTACACCAACACCAACCCCCGCCCCCAGTTGGACGAGCAGACCCGCCATCACCGGCGCCGCCAGCCCTCCGCGTGTCGGCGACATGCTGACCGCTCTGGGCGGCATCATCGTGAACGGCGCGGCGACGGGCTGGCAGTGGCTGCGCGATGGCGTACCGATTGCAGGCGCCACGGCGAACAGCTATGTGCTGGCCGCCGCCGATACGGGATCGATGATCAACCTGCGCGAGCTGGCCAGCGGGGCCGGCGGCAGTGGGTCAGCCGATGCGGACGCCGTCGGGCCGGTCGCTGCGGCGCTCGTTGCCGCGAGTTACAGCGCTGGCTTCACGTTGGCGCAGTTCCCAAGCTACGAAGAGAAGCGGATTTACCAGCGCACCACAACCAACGGCGGTGGCCAGGGCAAGGGCACCGGCACGATCCGCGTACCGCTGTCTGGCGTCGTCACCGCCGGCACGGTTGGGGTGCGTATCCGCTCGGCCGATGATGGCACGACGATCCTGCAGGGGCCGTGGACCGCCGGCACGATCGCAAACGGCGCCACCTATGTCGACGTTACCGGCGTGGACGCCCGGCTTGGCTGGTTCTTCATCGATCTGAAGGGCGCGGATGGCGCCTGGCAGCTCGGCACCGTCAAGGTCGGCATGGGCATGTTGACCGGTTTTGCCGGTCAGTCGCTCACCGTGCGGATGCTGGGGCGACAGGCCACCGACTCGACTGCGACCTTCGCCTCGCTGGGCATCGTGCCAGATCCTAACAGCGCTGTGCTGGCGCGATATGTGGATGGCAACACCTACAATCCCGCCTCCGCCACCATGCCCTGGCAGACGCCGGGCGACATGAGCAATAGCACCGGCCCCAATTCCGTCGGCGTCGGTGAATATCTCAACCGCATGATAGCGCTGACCGGCGTCAACTGTGGCGTCGTCGGCCATGCGGTCGGCGGCACCACCATCGCCAGCTTCTTTAGCGGGCAGAGCAACTGGACGGCGCTCTCCGAGGTGATGAACCGGGCCGGCAATGGCTTCGAGGCCTTTGTCTGGGGCCAGGGCCATACCGAGGCCCTCTATGGCATCCCGCCCAAGGCTTATGGCCAGGCCCTGAGCACCCTCTTCAGCCAGCTGACCGCGCTGAACAGCCTGCCGTCCTTCGCCCGTCTCGTCTGGACCATCCCCTCCATGGGGTTGCTGCGGAGCTGGGGCACGCCGTGGCAGGTGAGCCGCATCCGCAAGGGCGCGCAGGATTGGTGCGCGGCCAATGACGGCACCTATGTCCATATGGACGATGCGCTGATGAGCGGCGACGGCATCCACCAGACGCAGGCCGGATCGCTGACCATGGCCCGGCATCTCTATCGCGCGCTGCGCAGTTCTTATGGCGCCAGCGCCGGTCTTGGCCCGGTGCCGCTCTCCGCCACCCGATCCGGCACCACGATCACGCTTACGTTGAGCAATGTCGGCCAGGGCGCGCTGGTGCTGAGCGGCACGCCGGGCAACCGCTTGTGGGTATTCCCGCGCGGGCGGGTGAACCCGATGGCCAACAACGCGACCGACAACCGCTTCCCCGTCGCCTCGGTCACCGCAGTGAACGCCACCACGCTCGCAATCACGCTCGCCAACGATCCCGGCCCCGGGCATGAGCTCGACCTCTGGGTCTACTTCCCGAGCGGCCCGGCCAATGCGGCGGCAGACACGATCCGCGATGACCGGACCGATGGAGACGGCATCACCACCGGCCGCATCGTGCAGGGCAGCACCCTCCCCATCGCCATCGCGGCGCCGACGCCGGGTGGCGCGATCAATGCCCCGCCGAGCGGCTTCATCGCGCCGATCAGCCCGCTCAGCATGGCTGAGACGAGCACGACCTACGCCGCCAGCACCGGTGGCGCGGCGTTCGGCCAGCAGATGACCGGCGGCACCGCGCGTGGCAGTTACAGCCCGGTCTTCGCGCCGATTACGGTCGAGGGCTTCTTCACCTGCCCGGACCCGCTCCCGGGCGCGATCCAGGTCCTGTTCGGCGGGTTCGGAAGCAACGGCTCCCGCTTCGTCGCCATCGATGGCGCCGGCAAGCTGCGCGTATGGAGCGGCCTCACCGGCACCACCGTGCTGGCGCCCAGCAAGCGCTACCATGTCGCCTGCCAGGCCGGGCCGGGAGGGCTGGCGCTCTATGTGACCAACGTCACCGATGGCCTTCCCGGTACCCGCGAGAGCTATGCCGCGTTCGGTGAGACGATCGTGCCGGCCGCCTCGGGCTATTCGCTCCGCAACCACAACGGCGAATACGGCCTCACCGGCGGCGCGCTGGATGAATGGGCGGTGTTCAACAGCGAGCGCTACAGCGGCACGACCTACACCTGTCCGAGCGGCCCGCTTGCTGGCGATGAACCGGACATCGTCGCGCTCTACCGCTGCGATGGCGACGCAAAGGACGTGGCGACAAGATGACCAGCCCACAACTCGCGCGGAAGCTGGATCAACTGATCGGCAAGGTGGAGAGCCTTGCCGAGACGGTCGACCGGCAGGCGCAGGAAATCGGCCGCGCATCCGAGCGGCTTGCGCTGGTCGAACAGGACACCAAGCGGACCATGGAAGTGATCGAAGCCTGGCGCGCGGCGAAGCTTTGGCTGCGCTGGAGCCGATGGGTGGCGGGTTTCATCGCCTCGATGATCGCCGCGTTCGCGGCCTTCAAGGGCTTGAGCAAATGAACGCGCGGGACACGCTGCTGGGCGGCGCGGTCGGCAGCGCTTTCATCGGCCTCGCCATCATGATCGCGGCACCGTTCATCGCGCGATGGGAAGGCCCACGGACCGACCCTTATCGCGACATCGCGGGCATTTGGACGGTCTGCACCGGCGAGACCCGCGTGCCGATGCGGCGTTACACGCCTGCCGAATGCGCGGCGATGTTGGATCGAACGCTGGCCGCCGACTGGGCGCCCGCGGTGCTGCGCGCCGTGCCAGCGCTCAAGGATCGGCCTTACCAGTTCGCGGCGGCCATCTCGCTCGCCTATAATATTGGCGAGGCGGCCTTTGCGCGCTCGACAGTCGCGCGGCGGTTCAACGCGGGCGATTGGCCGGGCGGCTGCGACGCGTTCCGGCTCTGGGTGATGGTCGATGGGCGGCGCGTGCAGGGGCTGGTCAACCGGCGGGAGGCAGAGCGCCGGCTCTGCCTGACCAACCTGTGACGCTGCAAGGATGTCCCGCCGCCGCCGGCGCGCTTGCCCTGGCTCTTATTCTCGCGCTGGCATGGGGGATGCGGGTCGACCATCTGCGCGCACGCCATGCCGCCGCACTCGCACAGGCCCGTCAGGATTATCGCGCCGCCCAGGCCAAGGCGCAGACGGATTTCGACGCGCAGGTCACCGCGCTGCGTGTCCGCAACAGGAGGCTCAACGATGCTGCCGATCAAAAGAGCGAGGCTCTCACCCTTGTCTATCGCGATCGCGTTGTGCGCCTGCCAGCCGCGCCCGCTGCCTGTGCTCCCGATCGCCCCGGCCTGCCCGCGCCCGGCGATGCCGGGCGTGTTGACCGATCCGGTCGCGATCCCATCCTTCTTGACCGCGCCGACGCGCTGATCTGCGCGACGAATACCGCCCGGTTGGAAGCGGCGCGCGCCTGGGCGCTGGAGATGCAGACCGGCTCCGATGCGCCGCGCGACGGGCGCATTGCGGATTGACCCCCGCGCGGTGAAATCATAGGGAGTTGCGACCTTGCCGGATTAGCACAGTGGTAGTGCAGCGGTTTTGTAAACCGAAGGTCGCGGGTTCAAATCCTGCATCCGGCACCATTTCCTCACGGATGTGAGGGTGGTTGTGACCTCGCCCTATTCGCCTCAAAGCGCGCCGATGGATGTCCGGCGATCGTCGAGAGAATTCAGGTCGGCGCTCAGGTGCATTGCATCCGAGCGCTCGTCGGGATGAAAACTGCGCGACAGTCCGGCAAAAACGCGCCGCTGCTGCACTTGATTGAGATGCGCGTCTGCAGCTGTGTTGGGGACCTCGAGCATTGTCTCGCCAGCCCACTTATAGCCGGCAATTCCGTCCATCAATCGAACGACGGAGTCCCTCAGCGAACCCGACGCCTGGAGCGCATCGCCCACAGGGTTGGCATAGGAGACGGGGCTCACGGAACGGCGACGCCAACCAACAATCACATCTTTGATCACGTAAAGTCCCCCGTCGACGCCCCGAAGCATTTGCAGGCCGGTGCAACCTTCTGCTCCCTTGAGCGTTTACACCCTTTTTTGGGCGGAGCAATTGCCATCCGCGTGGGAAAAATCGCGTGCCGAGCGGCGCTGCGGGCGCTCCACTTCAGGCAAAATATGGATCGTTTGGCGCCGCGATGGAGAGTTCCCTGCGGGAGCGGACTTGAGCCCAGCAGCCCAAACTCAGCTAGAATGGCTGAATCGTGGGATTGGCACGCTTAGACCGGGTGAGCGTCCCCACATCATACCCTATTGTCGGCCGCAGAGGGACCACCACCCGTCCGCCTCTGCTCGATCGAAAATCGTATTAAAACGGTACGGTGCATTTGACAGCGGGCTCAACTATTTGCACTTTATTTGTCGGAGTAAAACGCGTGATGATGCGCTGAGGGGCCGCAGACAGGCGAAGTGAAGGGAGTGGATCATGCGCGAGCGCGCGGCCAGCGGAGTCACGCGGCGACGGCTGATGGGGGGCGCGGCTGCGGGAACGCTCGCGTTGCTCGGTTCACCGCTCGCCGCGCGCGCCGGGACGCTGGGATTGGGAGCGCAAGCCCCCTTCCCGCTGATCCGCAGCGGCGTGCCGGCTGTGGTGATAATCGATGGCGAGGCCGACAGTGCGGTGGGGCATGTCGCCACGCGATTCGCGGAAGATCTTGGGCGGGTGTGCGGCACGGCTGCGCGCGTATCGAAGGGCCATGGGAGCACGCCTTCCGGCGTGGCTGTCATCATCGGCGTGCTGGGCCAAAGCCGGCTGATCGACGGTCTGATCGCTTCAGGAAAGATCGACGTGGGCGATCTCGCGGGGGCCTGGGAAGCCTTTCGACGGATCGTCGTGGATCATCCGGCCGAGGGGATCGAGCGCGCGCTGGTGATCGTGGGGTCGGATCGGCGCGGCGCCGTGTTCGGCACCTATGATGTCTCCGAGCAGATCGGCGTCTCGCCGTGGCACTGGTTTGCCGATGTGCCGGTCACGCGGCGGCGGGATGTGTCGATCTCCGCCAAGCCGGTGCGGGATCAGCCCAAGGTGCGCTACCGAGGGTTCTTCATCAACGACGAGGCTCCCTGCCTGAGCAGTTGGGCGGAAAAGACGTTCGGCGGCTTCAACGCCGCGATGTACGCCCATGTCTTCGAGCTGCTGCTGCGGTTGAAGGGCAATTATCTCTGGCCGGCGATGTGGGCGCCGCGCGCTTTCGCCGCCGACGACTCGCAGAACATGATCCTTGCCGATGAAATGGGCGTGGTGATGGGCAATTCCCACCACGAGCCGATGCTCCGGGCGCAGGACGAGTGGCACCGCAATCATCAGGGCGGCGTGACCGGCGGACGCTGGGATTACACGACCAACGCCGACAACCTGCGCGAATTCTGGCGCGGCGGGATCGCCCGCATGATGTCGAAAGGGAAAGGCAGGCGGTATGAGTCCGTCGTCACCATCGGAATGCGCGGCGATGGCGATGAGGCGATGGCGGAAGGCACCGCGATCCCGCTGCTCGAACAGATCGTGACGGACCAGCGCACCATTATCGGGCAGGCGACCGGCCAGAGCGCGGACAAGACCCCGCAGGTCTGGGCGCTCTACAAGGAAGTGCAGGATTATTACGACCATGGCATGCAGGTGCCCGACGATGTCATCCTGCTCTTCGCCGACGACAATTGGGGCCAGATCCGCCGCCTGCCCGATCCGACCGCGAAACCCCGCAGCGGCGGCTATGGCGTCTATTATCACTTCGATTATGTGGGTGTGCCGCGCAACTATAAGTGGCTGAACACCAACCAGATCGAGAAGGTCTGGCAGCAGATGGACCTCGCCTATCAGCGCGATGCCCGGGCGATGTGGATCGTCAATGTGGGTGACATCAAGCCCATGGAATATCCGCTAAGCTTCTTCCTGGCGATGGCCTGGAACCCCGAGGCCATGACGCCGCAGGCGCTGGCCGCTTATCCGATGCGCTGGGCGGCGGCGACGTTCGGCCCCGAACAGGCCGAGGCGATCGGTGCGATGATGACGGCCTACAGCCAATATGCCGCGCGGCGAAAACCCGAACTGATCGATCAGGACAGCTTCCCGCTGGGCGACGTCACACCGCGAGCGCTGGACGGCGGCGTGTTCGGGGCGCTGGTCGCTGAGTGGGATGCGCTCGAACGCCGGATGCTCGCCACGCGGACGCGGCTACGCCCCGAGCAGCACGATGCTTACGATCAGCTCCTCGCCTACCCGATCAGCGCGATGGCCAATCTGTACCGGCTCTATTATGGCGCGGCGTGGAACAAGCGGCTGGCGCAGGACAATGACCCGCGCGCCAACTATTTCGCGGAGATGGTGGAAACGAGCTACAAGCGCGATGCCGATCTGACCGCGCACTATCATAGGCTCAACGGTGGCAAGTGGGATGGCATGATGGCGCAGGTGCACATCGGCTATGTCATCTGGCAGCAGCCGACCCAACAGAGCATGCCCAGCATCTCACGGGTCGGCGATGGAACCACGAAAGGCGCGCCCGTGTTCGTCACGCATCGCCCTGCAGACCCCCGCGTCATCATGATCGCGGCGAGCGAATTCGCCCGCGCGCGCCATGCCAAGGGCCTGCGCTGGACCCCCATCGCCCATCTCGGCCAGGGCGGCAGCGCGATGGTGGCTCTGCCGCAAGGGAGACCAGCGACCACGCCGGCCGACGGGGTCGCGCTCGATTATGAGTTGAACGTTCCCCATGCCGGGACCGGCCAAATCACGGCCCATCTCGTCCCCACGCTGGATACGATGGGACAGGCCGGAGTCGCGCTCGGCGTGTCTCTGGACGATGCCCCAGTCATGGTCTTGCGGGCCGTGCTGGAGCCGACGGGCGGCGCGCAGGACACGTCCGCCAAGCAGCGCTGGGCCGAGGCTGTCATCGACAACAGCGTACGCCTGACCGCCGATCTCGGCCCGGTTGAGGCCGGGCGGCACCGGATCAGCATCTGGCGGATGGACGACAATGTCGTGCTGGAAAAGCTGGTGCTGACCATAGCGACCGGAGAGGGCCGCGCGCCTGCTCCGGCATGACCCATGAAAAAGGGCCGGAAGTCCGGCCCTCTCGTCACCTCGCCGCGGACAAAACCGGTCAGCCGAAGCTGACCGACACCTTGCGGCGGCGCATCATAAGACCCACCAGTGCCAGGCCGCCGAGCATGAGCGCCCAGGTCGCAGGCTCAGGAATGGGATTGGAGGCCGGCGGCGTCACAGGCGGATTATAGGCCGCCTCGCTTACCTGCACATAGCCGCCGAACCAGTCGCCCCAGCAATCGGGGCAGGTGTAGTTCGCCTTGAACTGCAGGGTTACCGACCCGGCATCGGCAAAGCCGGAACCGATCAGCGCGTTGGACCAGCCCGGCGTCAGATTGCTGGCGATGCTCGTGCCGTTGAGCAAAATGTCCGTGAACTGGAATTTCGGCGAACCGCTCAGAAACAGATCCACCTTGCTGTAGGTCGGCAGATTGAACGTGAATGTCTGGTCCACGGTCGAGAATTGGGAGACCTGGACACCCCAATAGTCGATGCCGGCCCACTGGCCTGCTGGGTTGTTGATCCCGTCGGTAATGGTCGAGGTCGCCAAAGCGGGGACCGACACCAAAGACAATGCGAGCGCCGCAGCGCCAAGCCTCACGTTCATCATGCTGTTCTCTCGAAGAAGATCGGGCTACGTTCTGGTGCGTCGCTATCGACGATCCGGCCCTGTTGCAGCCATGATAATCGACGCGCATTCACCGAACAACTTCCTTAACCATCAATATCTTAAGGAATGAATAAGGCCGCTTCGCGCAGCGTTCCGTAGCGGCAATCCACCCGTTCGGTATAATTTGTGACAATTTGCGGCTGGACGAAAATTGCGCGCTCACCCATTCATCGGGCATGAACCGCGCATTCCTGCTGCTATCGGGCATCGTCCTGTTGCCATCCTGCACCATGGCTCCCGCTTATGAGCCGAAAAGCGCCTCGGCTCTGGGGGTGCCCGATCAATGGTCCGTGCCGGCAACGCCGGACCGGGCGGACCTGACCCGCTGGTGGCAGAGCTTCGATGATCCGGTGCTGGGCCAGTTGGTGGAGCAGGCCGCGCAATCCAACCTCGACCTCGCACAGGCGACGGCGCGGCTGCGGCAGGCGCGCGAGGCGCTGGTCGTCAGCCGCTCGAGCCTTCTCCCCTCGGCCAGTGGCTCGGCCGGTTACCGCCGGACCGAGCCGCTGCGGGGCGGCGACAGGGCAACGACGCTGCCGGATGGCTCGGTCGTGACCGTCGGCGATGGGGGCACCGACAGCTTTTCGCTGGGGCTGGACGCCAGCTACCAGCTCGATCTCTTCGGCGGCGTGCGCAGCTCCGTGGCGGCCAGCCGGGCGCAATATGAAGGCGCGGGCTTCGATTATGCGACCGTGCTGCTCTCGGTGCAGAGCGAGGTCGCGCGCAATTATGTGCTGGCGCGCGCCTATCAGGCGCAGATCGAGAATGCCCGGTCGAGCCTCGCGATTCAGGACGATAATCTGGAGATCGCCGGCTTCCGCGTGCAAGCCGGGCTGGTTTCTTCGCTGGATGCCGAGCAGGCGCGGGCAAGCCGGGCACAGACTGCCGCCAGCGTGCCACAGATTGAGCAGCAGTATAATGCCGCTGTCTCCCGCATCGGCGTGTTGACCGGGCAGGCACCCGGCGCGCTCAAGGAGATGCTGGCAGCGCCCAAGCCGATCCCCCATGGACCGGAGGAGATCGCTGCCGGCATCCCCGCCGACGTGCTGCGCCAGCGCCCCGACGTGCGTGCCGCCGAGCGAAACCTCGCCGCCACTACCGCGCAGATCGGCGTCTCGCGCGCGCAGCTTTTCCCGGCACTCAGCATCGGCGGTAGCCTCAGCGCGGGCGCCACCAGCATCGGCAGCGTGCTCGATACGATCACCGGCAGCCTGTTTGCGAGCCTCAGCCAGCTCATTTTCGATGGCGGCCGCACCAGCGCCCAGATCCGCTCCGCGCAGGCGGGTGCGGAAGGCGCCTTCGCCAGCTATCGGTCGACCGTGCTGACCGCGCTGGAAGATGTCGAGAACGCGCTGGTTGCGCTGCGCACCGCCGGTGAGCGGGAACGACAGTTCGCCATCGCCTTCGATGCGGCCAACACCTCCGCCTTGCTCGCGCGGGACCAGTATCGCACGGGGCTCACTGACTTCACCACGCTCAACACGCAGGAAGCATCGCTCATCTCGGCCCGCAACGGCCTGGTGCAGGCCCGCGCCGACAAGGCAACCGCCCTGATCGCTCTTTACACCGCACTGGGTGGCGGGTGGGATTCCACCGTCACGCCGACCGCGCCTCAATGACTGGAAGCACAAGCATGGCAGATCAGCAACTCGATGATTTTCTCGGCGTGAAGCCGCAGCCGGCCTGGCGTCGCCATTTCAAATGGGTCGCCATCGTCGCCGGCGCGCTGCTGCTCATCCTGCTCGCCTGGCGCTTCTTCGGCAGCGCAGAGGCGCCCGGCTATGTGACCGCGCCGGTGCAGCGCAGCCACCTCGTCACCACTGTCTCGGCGACCGGCAAGCTGGCGCCGACCAATCAGGTGACGGTCGGCTCGCAGCTCTCCGGACTGGTGGTGCGCGTACTGGTGGACGTGAACGACCGCGTGACGCAGGGCCAGCCGCTGGCCGAGATCGACCCCGAGCAGATCGAGGATCAGATCCGTCAGGGCCGCGCCCAGCTTGCCGCCAATCAGGCGCAGGTGGCGCAGGCCAAGGCAACCCTCTCCGAATCGCAGGCGCAACTTGCCCGGCTGGAGGAGGTCGCCCGACTTTCCGGCGGACGTGTCCCCTCAAAGACCGAGCTGCAGACCGGACGCGCCAATGTGCAGCGCGCGCAGGCCGCGCTGCGCGTGGCCGAGGCCAATGTCGTCGCCAGCCAGGCCGCGCTCTCCCAGAACCAGACGCAGCGCGCCCGCGCGATCATCCGCTCGCCCGTGGCGGGCGTCGTGCTCGCCCGTCAGGTCGACCCCGGCCAGACGGTCGCGGCCTCGTTCAACACGCCGACCCTGTTCGTGATCGCCGAGGATCTCGCCAAGATGAAGCTGGAGGTGGCCATTGACGAAGCCGATGTCGGCACGGTCAAGGAAGGCCAGAAGGCGACGTTCATCGTGGATGCCTTCCCTGAGCGGACCTTCCCGGCCGTCATCACACGGGTCGACATCGGCTCCAATCTCTCGGCCAGCGCGGCCAGCGCATCCTCGACGTCGAGCACGTCCACGAGCGGCACCACGGGTCAGGTCGTCTCCTATGCCGCCGACCTCAGCGTCGATAACGAGAAGCTCGACCTGCGCCCCGGCATGACCGCGACGGCGGATATCGTCACGTCCGACAAGAAGGATGTGCTGCTGGTGCCCAACGCGGCGCTGCGCTTCTCGCCGCAGGCGCAGGGCGGCAGTCAGGCCGGCGGCGGGCAGTCCGGCATCACCGGCGCGCTCTCGATGGGGCCGCGCCGCAGAGGCGGCGGCAATGACCGCAGCGTCACCGTGGGCCGCGGCGCGCAGCAGCAGGTCTATGTGCTGGGCGACGACGGCAAGCCCAAAGCGGTGCAGATCACCACCGGCGACACCGACGGCTTCCATACCGAAGTGCTCTCCGGCGACCTCAAGCCCGGCATGAACGTCATCACCAGCCAGCTCAGCGGGGCCGCCAGCAGTGGCCGATAACGCCTTCATTTCCCTGCGCGGCATCACCAAGGTCTATGGTGAGGGCGCGACGGCGTTCCAGGCGCTCAAGGGCGTCGACCTCGACGTGGCGCAGGGCGATTTCGTGGCAGTCATGGGCCCGTCTGGCTCCGGCAAGTCGACGGCGATGAACATCCTCGGCTGCCTCGATGTGCCGACCTCCGGCGCCTTCATGTTCAAGGGCGTGCATGTCGAGACGCTGGACCGGGATCAGCGGGCACTGCTGCGCCGCAAATATCTCGGCTTCGTCTTTCAGGGCTTCAACCTGCTCGCGCGCACGACGGCGCTCGAAAATGTCGAGCTGCCGCTACTCTACCGCGGCGATGCCAAGGATGCCCGGCGAGAGGCGGCAATGAGCGCGCTTGAGAAGGTCGGGCTGGACAAATGGTGGGACCACACGCCCGCCGAACTCTCCGGCGGCCAGCAACAGCGTGTCGCCATCGCGCGCGCGATCGTCACCAATCCCGATGTGCTGCTGGCCGACGAGCCCACTGGCAATCTCGACAGCGAGCGCTCGGTGGAGATCATGGAACTGCTGAGCGGCCTCAATCGCGATGCGGGCATCACCGTCCTCATGGTGACGCACGAGCCAGACATGGCCGAGTTCGCCCGCACCATCGTGCATTTCAAGGACGGGCTGGTCGATCGCATCGAACAGGGCGCCGGCAAAAGGGCGATGCACTGATGCTGGGCACCACCTTCCTCCTCGCGCTGCGCTCGATCCTGCGACACAAGCTGCGCTCATTCCTCACGACGCTGGGCATCATCATCGGCGTGGCGGCGGTCGTGACCATGGTGACGCTGGGCAAGGCAACGACAGCCGCCGTGCAGCAGCAGATCGCGGCGCTTGGGACCAACATCCTGCAGGTGCGCCCCGGCCAAGGCTTCGGCCGGGGGGGCGGCGGGCCGCGTCCGCCTGAGTTCGAACCCTCGGACGTAACGGCCATTCAGCAGCAGGTGGCGGGCGTTACCGCGGTCGCACCGCAGGCGCAGGCCAGCGCGACGGCGATCTATGAGGGCGCCAACTGGTCGACGACGATCAACGGCACGACCATGGATTATTTCAAGGTGCAGCCCTGGCCACTAAGTGCCGGGCGCATGTTCACCCCGGCGGAGGAAACCGCCGGCAAGGCCGTGTGCATCATCGGCTCGACCGTGCAACGCAACCTCTTCCGGGGCGACGATGCCATCGGCAAGCGCTTCCGCATTGGCGATGTCAGCTGCGACATCGTCGGCACGCTGAGCACGCGCGGACAGGCCGGCTTCGGCGGCGATCAGGACGATGTCGTCATCATGCCGATCAAGGCCGTGCAGCGGCGCTTTACCGGGACGACGGATATCCGCCTGCTGATGGTGGGCGTCGATCAAGCCTATTCAACCCAGCAGGTGCAGGCCTCCCTCACCGACCTGCTGCGGGACCGGCGGAAGATCACCGGCGGCAAGGAAGATGACTTCAACATTTTCGACACCCGCCAGATTTCCGACACGCTGACCGGCACCACGACGCTGCTCACCCGCATCGTCGCGGCGGTGGCGGGCATCAGCCTTGTGGTCGGCGGCATCGGCATCATGAACATCATGCTCGTCTCCGTGACGGAACGGACCCGCGAAATCGGCATTCGCCTCGCCATCGGCGCGGTGCAGCGCGAGGTGCTGCTGCAGTTTCTTGTGGAGGCAGTGGTGCTCTCCTGCCTCGGCGGCGCGATCGGCCTGCTGTTGGCGCAGATCGCCATCGCCGTGGCGACGCCCTTGATGCAGGTGCCGTGGACGTTCGACGCGCAGATCAACGTCTTCGCCTTCTGCATTTCCGCGCTGATCGGGGTGGTGTTCGGCTTCTTCCCCGCCCGGCGGGCGGCGGCCCTGAACCCCATCGACGCGCTTCGGCACGAATAGGGGGTCTAATCCTCCCCCCGTTCGTGTCGAGCGTAGTCGAGACACGCCAGCGCTGTCCTAACGTGTCTCGACTTCGCTCGACACGAGCGGGCAGGCAAAGGCTCACAATTCCGGCAAGCCCTGCGCCATCAATCCCCAGCCCCGCAGCGACTTGTCCCGTGACCGCTCGATTAAGGCCTCCGCATCCGCGATGCTGAATGGATGCGCATCCTTTGCATCCTCCAGCTCCTCCCAGCTGATCGGCACCGCAACCGGCGCGCCAGCACGGGCGCGCGCGGAATAGGGCACCACCGCCGTGCCGCCCCGCTGGTTGCGCAGATAATCGATGAAGATGCGCCCCTTGCGCTTGGCCTTGCTCATCGTGGCGACGAAGCGCTCCGGCTCGGCCATGCTCATCGCCTCTGCGAAGCGATGCGAGAAATCCTTGTGCGTGTCCCAATCATGCCCCGGCGTGAGCGGCACGATCACATGCACGCCCTTGCCGCCGGACAGCATGGCGAAGCTGACCAGCCCAATATCCTCCAGCCGCCGGCGGATATCCCGGGCCGCGCGGATGATCTCGGAGAAATCCAGCGCCTCATCGGGATCGAGATCGAAGATCATCTTGTCAGGATGCTCGACATCGCTGGCCCGCGCGGCCCAGCCGTGAAACTCGATGGTCCCCATCTGCACGCAGGCGAGCAGGCCCTCGCTATCCTGCACGTAGAGATAATCCTCCGTGCCGCCATCCTTCTCGCGAATGGGCACATGATGCACATGGGCGCCGAACGAACCGCTATCATGCTTCTGGAAAAAGCACTGCTTCGCCCGGCCCTGCGGGCAGCGCACGAGGCTGATCGGCCGATCCGACACGAAAGGCAGCATGATCGGCGCGATCGCCGCATAATAATCGGCCAGATCGCCCTTGGTCTGCCCGCTCTCGGGGAAAATCACACGCTCCCGGTTGGAGATCGGCACGTCGCTCTTCGCCTTGGGTGCGGGGGCTTTCTTTTCGGGCGTCACGGCGGTCGCATCCTTGTCGCTGCGCAGCCCCAGGAAGCTGCCATGCCGAACTCGGCCGTCGCCGGTAAATTCCGCAAAGGCCACCTCGGCAACCAGGTCCGGCTTGATCCACTGGGCGCCGCGCGCCTCGGCCCGGGGCACTTCAGCCGCCGGGGTCTTGCGCGCGCGGGTGGCGAAGCGAGCCGCGAGATCGTCCATCGTCGCCGCATCGAAGCCAGTGCCGACCTTGCCCTTGTAGACCAACGCCTGCCCCTCTCGCTGGCCCAGCAGAAGCGAGGCAAACGGACGCCCCTTGGCGCTGCTGCGGCTCCAGCCGATCAGCACGAACTCCTGCCGCAGCGTACATTTGACCTTGAGCCAGTTGCGGGTCCGCGCGCCGCGATAGGGCGCGTCGATGCGCTTGGAGATGATCCCTTCGCCACCCGCCTTGCACATGGCGGCAAACAGCTTTTCGCCCGCGCCAATGACATGATCGGCAACGTGCAGCGGGGGCTGCGCCGCGTGGAGCAGCGATTCCAGCCGCTCCTTGCGCTCGATGTTCGAGCTGGTGCTCAGTTCCGTGCCATCGAGGCTCAGCAGATCGAAGGCGAAAAAGCTCAGCGCCGCCTTGCCCTCACCCTTCAACGCGGCCTGCAACGTCGAGAAATCGGGATTGCCGCCCTTACCCAGCGCCACGATCTCGCCGTCAATCAGCGCGGGCGGCAGATCCAGCGCGGCAAGGGCATCGGCAATGGGCTGAAACTTGTCCGTCCAGTCGAGGCCGCTGCGCGTAAAGAGCCGTACATCCGCCCCGTTGACGGCTGCGAGTGCACGATAGCCATCGAACTTGATCTCGTGCATCCACTCATTGCCCGTTGGCACCGCATCAACCAGGGTCGCCAGCTGCACGGACTGGAAATCCGGCCGCTTGGCTTTCGACTGAGCTTTCGACGCCCGGCGCGCTGGCGCCGCCGCCTTCTTGGCAGCCTTGTCATTATGCGCGGCGGCGGCCTCCATCGCTTGGGTGAAGGCCTTGCCCTTCTTGCCGGCCAGCGACTGCGCGCCCGCCGTATCCGCCGCGATCTCCGCCATGGTGCGATCGGTGAGCACGGATGTCAGTGATTGCTCCACCAGCACGTCGCCGTTGCCGGCGAAGGCGTCGTCGATCTTGCGGAGCAGCCAGTTCTCGCGCTTTTCGCCGGGGCGCGGCTTCATGCGCACCAGCAGCCATTCGCCCTTCATCCGCTCGCCTTCCAGCCGGAAATGGAGGTGGCCCTTCTCGATATCCTTGGCGCTCTTGCCTTCCACCGGCGCCCAGCTTCCCTTGTCCCACAGCATCACCGTGCCGCCGCCATATTCACCCTTGGGGATGATCCCCTCGAACGTCGCGTAGGAGAGCGGATGATCCTCCGTCCTCACCGCGAGGCGCTTGTCGTCCGGGTCCACGCTCGGCCCCTTGGTCACCGCCCAGCTCTTGAGCACGCCATCCACTTCCAGCCGGAAATCCCAGTGCAGCCGCGTCGCATCATGCTTTTGCACGATGAACAGATTGCCGCCGGGGCTGCGCTCCTGCTTGCCAGCCGGCTCGGGCGTCCGCGTGAAATCGCGCTTGGCGTCATAATCGGCAAGGGGGCTCTTGCGGGGCATCAGCTCTTCTCCTTTTCCTTGTCGGACGCCCTCTCTGCGAGGCGAGGCTCGATCCAGCGCCGCTCCACCAGCCGCAGAAAGGTCAGCATCACAACCGACACGATGCTCGCCACCAAAACCAGCGGCCACTGTGCCGCACCGCACGCAATGCCCACCACGGTCGCCAGCCAGATGTGCGCCGCAGTGGTGAGATTATGGACCTCGCCCTTGCTGAAGACGATGAGGCCTGCCGCAATGATGCCGACGAACGTCCCCGTTGCCTCAAAGATACGCAGCGGATCCATGCCCGACTGGCCGGTCGCCAGCTGGCGATAGAGCGAGATCGAGCTCACCGTCATCACCGCCGCGCTGAAGCAGATGAGCCCATGAGTGCGGAGCCCGGCAGCGTGTCCGCGCAATTCCCGGTCCAGCCCCAGAGCCAATCCCAGCAGGGCCGCGATACCCAGCCGCAGCATCACCTCCCCATCGACCCAATGCAGCGGCGTTCCGGGGTTGAGATCCATGTCAGGCGCTCTTGCGGCGACTCGACCGTGATGCGGTTGCTCGGCTTCCCGCCGCCTTCGAGGCCGGGGCCTTGGCGCTCTTGCTGGCGGTTGCCCGGCTCTTGGCGGGCGCGCTCTTGGTTGTGCCGCCCTTCTTGGCAGCCCCACCATCGCCAACCGACTTCTTGAGCGCAGCCATCAGATCGATGACATTGCTGCCGCCGGGCCGGCTCGCTTCCTCAGCATCCTCGAGGATGCGCTTGCCGCCCTTCGCCTTGCGCTTTTTCTCGATCAGCCCCTCGAGCGCCTCAATGTAGCGATCCTGAAATTCGGCCGGGTGGAACGGCGCGCTTTTCTTGTCGATCAGCGCAGTGGCGAGGTCGAGCAGATCGGCCTCCGGCTTGGTGTCGCCAATGTCGCGGAAGAAGCCCTGCGCCTTCACCACCTCGTCGGCATAGCGCAGCACCTCCATCACCAGCCCGCGCCCGCACGGCTTGATGGAAACCAGCTGCTCGCGCCCGCGCACGGAAAGTTGGCCCAGGCCTACCTTCTTCGCCTGTCGCAGGGCATCGCGCAGCACCACATAGGCCTCCTCGGCCAGATCGTCCGCCGGCACGACATAATAAGGCTTGTCGTAATAGAGCACGTCGATCTCGCTCGCGTCGACGAACTGGACGAGGTCCAGCGTCTTGCGGCTCTCGATCTTCACCGCCTCGATTTCCTCATCGTCGAGCAGCACATACTGCCCCTTGGAAATCTCGAAGCCCTTCATGATCTCGTCGCGATCCACCGGCCCCACGCCGGGTGCGACCTTCTCATAGCGGATGCGCTTTCCGCTAGGCTCATGGACCTGATGAAAGGCGATCTTGGCGCCCGAACGCGTGGCGGAAAAGACTTCCACGGGGATCGAAACGAGCGCCAGCTTGATCTGCCCACGCCAATATGCACGCGCTGCCATGAGATACCTCCGGGAATGAACCCCGCGGCGCGGTGGTTGGTTCCCCGTTTAGCGCTAGGTGGCTTCGACAATTCCAAAGTTGGTAGAATGGCGGCTATCCCATTCCATTTCCCCGAAGCTGCCTTTCCGGACACGACGACATTGCGGCCGGTGTTAGATGGTGGGGCCCTTCTGCTTGGTTACGCCAGACCATCCAGGAGCTTCATCGCAAGCGCTCCGTGTCTTCCGACATTGGAGACGGCTTTCCATCATCTTTCTGACCCGAACTTTAGCGCTGCATTGCGCGTACTTCGAAGGACGGAAAACTGTGAGAACTTGCATGCGGAATTTTGTCGTGGCGAGAAGATATTTGTCGAGTGTTTTCCAATCAATAGCCGATCCGTTCCATCGAGGGGCCCCTGCTTTTGAGAGCGATATAATGTTAGCTCCTTGGTGCATCTGGGCTTCCCACCTATCACCCACCCAATGCTTGCTCGGAGCTGGGCAAACTTTTAGCGCCGCACTAGATGATGACGTGCTCAAGGCTGCAAGGCAGCAAACACCAATAGCAAGACTAGCGTGTTTCATAAGGCATGATTTGGATGGATTGATTGGTGTGTCAATGCCCGTTTCCCAAGCCTTTTCTGACTTGCATCTTCTCCCTGTCTCCGATCAAAGCGGATGCTTTCAGGTCGGACTTTGTCCACATAACTCTACCGCATAACCGTCATGGGGCTATGGTCCACGCCAATGCTGCTGCCAATGGTGCAGCCAGGCAGAGGAAGGTGCCGAACGGCAAGCGCATGTCGCCGGACAGCGCCCGCCCGTTCAGACGCAGGATGACGGCCCAGATCAGCCCGCCGATGCTGGCCAACAGCAGCACGAAAGGCAGCAGCTGCCAGCCGAGCCATGCTCCGATGGCGCCGAGCAGCTTGGCATCCCCCAAGCCCAGCCCATCACGTCCACGCAGTCGCCGGTAGCTCATGGCCAGCAGGAACAGGCCGATATAGCCGACGGCGGCGCCGATCATGCGGTCCGCAAAAGGCGCGGGCACCAGCCAGTCGCCCAGGGTGAGACCGAGGATCGCGAGCGGTAAGGTCAAGGCATCCGGCAACCAGAAATGGCGCACATCCAGCACCGCCAGCGCCAGCAAGATCCACAACGCCACCGCGACCAGCGCGGCAGCGGGCAGCGGCAGCATCAAGGCGCAGACGCCGCCGATCAGCGCTGCGCCCAGTTCCGTAATCATATGCGCCGGATCGATCCGTGCCCCGCAGGTCCGGCATCGCCCGCGCGTCCGCAAGGCGCTGAGCAGTGGAATGAGGTCGATCGCGCCCAATGTCCGCCCGCAGGCATCGCAGGCAGAGCGCCCGCGCATCACCGATTCGCTACGCGGCCAGCGGGTGACGATGGCGCCGAGAAAACTGCCGGCGATGAGGCCAAGGCCGCAGCCCAGCGCCACGCGCAACAGATCGGCCCCCAGCATCACGCGATCAGAACCGGCCGACGGTCCGCAGCACCTGCTCGCCATTGACCGCCTGAAAGCCGTTGGCGCCCAGCGCCGCGCCGATCAGCGGATCGGTTGTGCGCATTCGCATCGTCGCCTCATAGCTGCCGTCCTGCTTGATCCGCACGAACAGTTGCTCCTGACCGGACTGGCTGACCAGCGGCAGTTCCACCGCATCGCCTGCGCAGCGCACCGCGCCGGCAAGACCATTGGCGAGGCCCAGCCCGCTCATGATCGCTGGCACGCGCGCGCGCACGCGCCCTTCCGCCTTGGTGCACATGCCGCCGGAGAAGTGGACGGTCATATCCTCGAACTCGACCCGGCTCACCGGCAGCGGCGCCAGCGGTGCGCCGAGCGCGACCGATCCGGTCACATCGTCCACACCGCGCCGGTTGAGCCCCAGCGTGAAGGCCCCGCTGATATCATCGCGGTCGCCTAGCCGCCGCACGATGTCGATGCGCACGCGGCCCACGAACAGCTGGATCGGGCTCAGGAACACATCCACGGTGCCCAGCTGAACCCCACGGATTTGCAGCTCCTCGGCGCCTCCCCACCAGATGGGCCCGCGCAGGGATCGGGCGGCGACGCCCATGTCCTTGAGGCCGAACAGCGCGAAGGCGGCATAAAGCGGCCATGTCACCAGCAGCGCGATCAGGAAGATCACGCCGAGCATGATGCGCGCCCGCGTCGTCTGGACCATCGCCATCATGGCTGCGTCTCCTGGAATACGGCCTGTACGGAGACGGTGCCTTCTGCCGCTCCGGGGACGATGCTGATCGTCTGGACCGCAACCCCGTCTGCCTCCAGCCGCGCGATCCATTGCAGCAACGGCCCGACGCGCGCCGAGGCGATGTTCACGGACATGCGGCCCTGCCCCTGCTGGTCGGCGCGATCGAGCGTGAAGCCTGCTTCCGCTGCTGTCTGGCCGATGCGTTGATCGACCGCGAGACGCTCGCCCTGCACGCGCTTTTGCGGCTTTTGGCGCAATTCCGCGACCATGGCCCGCACCGACGCATAGCGATCCAGCGCCGCGCCCTGCCGCTCCCAGCCGGCCGCCAGCCCATCATTCACCGGGCGCCAGATGCCCAGCCACAGGAAGATCAGCAACGCCACGATGCCCAGCCCCGCCATGAAGCGACGCTCGGCCAGGCTGTGATTGGCCCACCAGGTCCGCAGCCCCTGCATCAGCGCACCACCGTGATATCGGCGACGATCCGCGCGCCGCGCTGCTGCACGGCATTGGCGCTGATCCGCCAGCCGGCCTCCTGAATGGCGATCAGCACCTCATTGATCTCCTCGGCCTGATTGGCGGACAGTTGCACCCGCAGCGCGCCATCGCTGCCCTGATTGATGCTGGTGAGCGTGACATTGGCGTTGACCTGCATGGCGCTCATCAGCCCGGCGACCGTGCCGGTGAACCCGCCGCGCCCGCCCCGCGCGCCGAGCAAGGCGGTCACGCGCGCCTCTGCACCGGCCGCATCGGCCACCGCAGGATCGACACTTTGCGCGATGGCCACGGTCTGCGCGTCCAGTCGGGAGGCCTCCGCATTCAGCCGAACGATGGTGATGAGCGAGACGATGAGGCTGGCCAGCAGAATGAGCCCGAGCATGATGGCCATGCGCCGCCAGCGATCCTTGCCGAACAAGGCCGGCGCGCGGCGAGCGAAGGCGCCCTGCCGCAGATCCAGCGGCGGCGTCGCCAGCGCCAGCAACAGCGCCTCATCGACATTATCAGGCGGCAGACGGGTCAGCGGCGCCTCGCCGATGATGAGCGGCGCGTGCGGCTCGCTGCCATCGAACGCGCTGTCGCGCCCGCGCACCACATCCGCGCCGCCAATGGGGGCATGGACGAAGCCGTCCTCGGGCGCCGGCAGCAGCAAAGCGGAAGGGACGAGACTTGCCTGCGCGATGCCATGCTCTGCTGCCCAGTCCACCCAATGCGTCATGGCGCTGCGGCTGGTGACGGCCACGACATGCGGCGCATCGGGATCGTCATTGGCGGCGACGGCGGCGTGAAGCTGGTCGCTATCGCCAATGCTCGCCTCCAGCGCCATCAGCCGCGCGGCGGCAGCGCCTTGCTTCGGCGTCATGCCGGGGCAGGCGATGAAGTGGAGCGTCGTCACATGCGGTGGGAGCACCAGCATGGCGTGGCCGACGGCGGGCTCGGTCTCGTTCGCCTGTTCGGGCGGAAACCATTCGATGCCGCGTCCGCGCCGCACGATCTGCTCGTCCGCCACCCGATACCAGACCGGGGGCGTGTCGCTCTCGCGCGGCAGAACAATGACATAATCGTGCTTCAACTCTCGTCACCCCATTGGCGGCGCATCAGCCGGGCCGGCTGCGTCTCCGCATCGATCAGCACAATCTCACTCACCTGGTCTCCCCCGAGATCCGCTCGCAACGTCGCTTCGAACCAGCGCGTCTTGGCCACGGTCTGGTTCTTCACATCCTCGGGCAACGCAAGCCTGACAAGCTGCGGGAGAGACCAGAAGGAGTTCACACTGCCATACCCATCCGCAGGGCGCTGCGCCAGCACCTGCCGCGCCTGTTCGAGCCCGAGACCGTCCGGCGCGAGCATCGCCAGCAGCACGGCCTGCCCCGGCAGCAGCGTATTGATGTTGATCGGCGAGAGCCGCGTCGTCGGCAAGGCGCAGACCCACGGGCGGATGCGCTGATAGACCTGCGGCGTCATGGCATTGACCATCAGCAGCTCGCTCGGATCGGCCATCAATGTGTTGGCCGCGCGATAGGGCGGATCGAACCCCGCATAATAATTGTCCTCCGCGCCGCCATTGCCCGGCTCTGAATCGCTGTCGATCCAGTCGGCGGCGGAAATCGCGATTTGCGTGGCGGCATTCTGATCCACGCCGAGCAAGCGCATCAGCGCCGCGAACTGGGCGATGCCGACTGGCCGGGCAGCGAGTTGCATGGTGGACGTATCCCCCTCTACCCCACCTGCCGGCTCCGGCCCCACGACCAGACTGTTGAGGTTGAAGCAATTGCCGCGATCGACCAGCTGCACGGTCACCGCGCCGCCGGGCACGGAGATGGTCTGGTCGCGGCCCAGCCAGCCGCCCTGCAAGGTGGTGCGATCCGCGTTCACGGCCACAATGTCGCTCACCAGATTGGCCACCATCTGCTCGCCGGTCAGCAGATAGGCGCGGCCTTGATCGGCCGAGACGATGTTGCGAGTCATCCGGCTCGCCAATGTGAGCCGATCCAGCGCGACAGCCGTGACGACCGAAAGAATGGCCACGAGCAACAGCACCGTGAGCAGCGCAGCGCCCCGCTCACGCGCGGGTATTGCCGCGCTGGCATGAAGGGGGTCAGGGCGCACTGGCAGCCTCCGCCCCTTCAGCCGGCGGCTGATACATGGCCGTGCCGACCGGGAAACGCAGCGTCACCGGCGCGGCGCCCCGGCGCTCCACGGTTATTTCGACGACGGTCGGCAGTTCGGTCGGCCGGGCGGGAGACCAGCGGTCCTGCCAGGCGCCGTTGCGGGCCCGGTAGCGCAGGCTGAGCGCGGTCACATTCTCGAACAGCACGGATGGGGCCGGCGGCTGCGCGCCATCGAGCGCCGGGTAGCCGATGCGTTCCAGCCGCCCGTCCCGCCACCAATATTCGATCTTCTGCAAGGTCGGTCGGCGCAATGTGGCAGGATTGCTCCAGCCCGCGCGCACGAACTGGATCAGCGGCTCCTCGCTCTGCGCGGCGCGGCCGAAAAAAGCCGGCGCGAACGTTCCGGCCTCGGTCCGGCTGATGCGCGTCACAGCCTGCGAGAGATCGGCATCGAACAGGGACACACCACGCTGCACATCGGCCAGCGCATCGAGATTGCGGCCGATCGCGGCCTGCCCATCCACGCTGGTGCGCAGCAGCACGACACCGGCCGTCGCGAGCATGGAGAAGATCATCACCGCCACCAGCAGCTCGATGAGGGTAAAGCCCTCCTCGCCCGCATGGGCATGGCCAATAGCGCGCGCGTCAGTCACCGCTGGTCACCTTGCCATCCAGCGTCATGCGCACCGGCAGCTTCTGCCCGTCACGCTCCAGCGCAAAATCGAGCGGCTGATCGGCTTGCCCCACGCTGTCGAACATTACCCGCAGGCGGGTCTGCTGGCCGAGCGCGGCGCGGGTCTCGCCGGACCAGTCATGCGCCGCGATCGGCCCTTCCGTGATCGGCTCCCACTGCCCCTGCGCCCGCCGCTCGAAGCCATAAGCGGTGGTGGAGACCCACAAGGCGACCGGCCGGCCTGCGACGATGGCACTGTCCCGCGCGGCACGCACGCGCCCGGCGAAGCGGTCCACATCGCCCGAAACCCGCCCGCGCGGATCGGCCATGGTGAGGACAACCGCGCCCGAGATCAGCCCGATGATCGCGATGACGACCATCAGCTCAACCAGCGTGAAGCCGGCCGTGCTGCGCGTCACAGGCGAGGCAGGGGCCCGCCGCATCATTGCGCGGGCCGCCCGAAGGTCAGCACGGCGGGCGACTGGCCCGGCCCGGCATCCACACGCACCGTCACGATGAGCAGGCGCCCGTCTTCCCCCTTGTCGACCCGCTGAATCCACGGCCATTTGCGGCCGCCATTCTCGGCCACGCCGTTGCTGGCGCCCAGCGCCGGGGGCTGCGGATCGGTCATTCGCTCGATCATGAGGTTGCGCGCGACGATCTGCGCCATGGTGCGGCTGTTGAGATCGACCGAGGTCCGCGCCGAGACGCCCTGCAGGCGCACCAGCGCCAGCGCGGCGAGGCTGAAGATGGCAAGCGCGACCAACATTTCCAGCAAGGTGAAGCCGGCGGATGCGCATGCGCGGCGCGGCATGGGCAAGCCCTGCCGATGACCGGGCGTGCCCCGCCTCATGCCTCAATCTCCCTGACGGACCCGCGCCGGTGCGCTGCCCTTAAAGATCGCTCGAATAGATGTCGGCATTCTCGCCCTCGCCTCCTGTCTGGCCGTCGGCGCCCAGCGAATAGACGTCGAAGGCGCCGCGACGGCCGGGGGCGGCATATTGATAGGGCTTGCCCCAGGGATCGTTCGGCAGCTTCTTGACGTACCCGCCGACGCGATAGCGCTCCGGCTGCGCCAGTCCCGGCGGGGGCGCGGTGAGCGCGTTCAGGCCATCGCTGGTGCTGGGATAGGTCAGGTTATCCAGCCGATACTGCTCCAGCGCGGATTCGATGACGGAGATATCGGCCTTCGCCTTGGCAACGTTGCTGGTGCCGAGCGCGCCGAACACGTTAATCGCCACGATGGTGCCCAGCAGGCCGATGATGACGATCACCACCAGCAGCTCGATGAGCGTGAAGCCCTGCTCGCTCGGCCGCTGCGGCCCCCGCAGGGCCGGCCCGAAGGATCGCGACCGCCGTGCCTTGCGGCGGAGGGAGGAAGCGAGAAAACGCGCGAACTTCATGAGTCAGACTCCGGCACCGGTGAGATTCTGCAGCTGCATGATCGGCAGCAGAATCGAGAGGATGATGATCGCCACGATACCACCCATGAGGATGATGATCAGCGGCTCCAGCATGGAGAGCGCCGCAGCGGTAAAGCTGTCGAACTCGCGCTCCAGATATTCGGCGGCGCGCTCCAGCATCAGGTCGAGCTGACCGGCGCTTTCGCCGCTGGCCGCGAGATAGACGAGCAGCGGTGGGAATACATCGGCACGGCGCATCGCAGCGGACAGGCTGCCGCCGCCGCGCACCGACTCCACGATCTCGCTCGTCGCGGCCCGTAACACGCGGTTGTGGATGGTCGGCACGGTGAGCGAGAGGCCTTCCATCACCGGCAGGCGGCTCTGCACCATCGTTGCCAGCGTGCGGGCCATGCGCGCGGCGTGGAGATCGCGCAGCAGCCGGCCGACGAACGGCACGCCAAGCAGCATCGCATCGGCACGCAGGCGCACATCCTCATTCTTGAGAGCCCGCCAGCCGATCAGGCCGAGCGCGACCAACAGGATGAGGATCGCCCACCACCAGCTTGCCAGCATGTTCGAGATGCCCATCACGATGCGGGTGAGCAGCGGCAGTTGCTGGCCGAGCGTATCGAACTGTTCCACCACCAGCGGGACGACGAAGATCATCAGCGAGATGATGACGATCACCGCGAACGCCGCGAGAACGGTGGGATAAGCCAGCGCCGTCAGCAGCTTGGAGCGCATCACGGCCTGCCGTTCCAGCAAGACCGCCAGCCGCTCGGTCAGCATCGGAAGACTGCCGGAGCGCTCCCCCGCTGCGATCATCGCGCGATAGAGGCCGGGGAAGCTGCGCGGGTCCATGCCCATCGCCTCTCCCAGCGTGCGCCCCTCGACCACGCCCTGATGGACCCGCGAGACGATCTCGCGCACATGGGACTTCTCGCTCTGCCGGGTGATCGTGCGCAGCGCTTCTTCCAGCGGCGAGACCTGCGCCAGCGTGGAGAGCTGACGCGTGAACAAGGTGAGGTCCTTGTTTGAGAGCCGATTGCGCTCAAAGCTCAGCAGGCTGCGCGCCGGCCGGGCCTTGCCTTCGGCCTTGGTGCCCGAGGAACCCCGCCCCTCGCCGATGCGCACCACGAACAACTTCTTGGCCGCCAGCGCGCTGCGCGCATCGGTAGCGGTTTCCGCGCGGATCAGCCCGCGCTTCTCCCGCCCGGCCCCATCGATAACGACATAGTCGAACTCAGGCATGGCCGCTCTCGGGCATCACGACTTCAGGCATCGACCGCTTCGTGCCGCGAGATGCGGATCGCTTCTTCCGCGCTCGTCTCGCCGCTGAGCACCAGCGCCCGGGCGGCGGAAATCAGATTGGGGGCATTGAGATAGGCGTGGCGGGCAATGCGCGATTCATCGCCGCCCTCGTTGATCATCCGGCGGATCGTCTCATCGACGCGAATGGCCTCGAACACGCCGATCCGGCCCTTATAGCCGCTGTTGCCGCACTGGTCGCAGCCGCGCGGGCGATAGATCAGCGTGCCCTCATCGATGCCGAGCAGCGCGCTGACCGACTTGTCCGCCGGGACCTGCTCGCGACAATGCGGGCACAGCCGCCGCACCAGCCGCTGGGCGATAACCGCGCGCAAGGTGGAGGCGAGCAGGAACGGCTCCACCTTCATGTCGCGCATCCGGGTAATGGCGCCCACGGCATCATTGGTGTGGACGGTCGAGAGCACGAGGTGGCCTGTGAGCGAGGCTTGCACGGCGATTTCCGCCGTCTCCCGGTCGCGAATTTCGCCGACCATCACCACATCGGGGTCCTGGCGCAGAATGGCGCGCAGACCGGCGGCGAAGGTCAGGCCGACCTTGGCATTAACCTGCGTCTGGCCGACACCCTCGATGGCATATTCCACCGGATCTTCCACCGTCAGGATGTTGCGGCTGCCGTCATTCAGCTGGCGCAGGCCGGCATAGAGCGTGGTCGTCTTGCCGCTGCCGGTCGGGCCGGTGACGAGAATGATGCCGTTCGGCTCCTCCAGCGCGCGACGGAAGACGCCATCGGCCGTGCCGGTCAGCCCGAGCACATCGAGCGAAATGCCGGCGTTCTCCTTGTCGAGGATACGCATGACGACGCGCTCGCCCGCCCGGCTGGGCAAGGTCGAGACGCGCACGTCCAGCAGCTTGCCGCCCAGCGTGAGGCCGATGCGGCCATCCTGCGGCACGCGCCGCTCGGCAATGTCCAGCCGCGCCATCACCTTGATTCGGCTGACGACGACCGGCGCGACATGCGGCGGCATCCGCAGCGTCTCGGTCAGCACGCCATCCATGCGCATCCGCACGACGAGGCCTGTCTCATAAGGCTCGATATGGATATCGCTGACGCCCTGCCGGGCCGCTTCGGCGAGAATGCCGTTGATCAGGCGGATCGCCGGGGCATCGTCGCCGCTGTCGAGCAGATCCTCGGCGGTCGGCAGGTCGCCGGCGATGAAATCGAGATCGTCCCCGCCCATCGCAAGCGAGCCGGCCATCGCCGCTGCCGAGCCTTCCATGGCGTAATGGTTGGAGAGATGCTTGTCGAAATCCTGCTGGCTGACGATCGAGACATCGAAGCTGCGGGCAAGATGCCGCCGCACCTCCACCAGCACGCGCGGATCGGCGCCCTCCCGCATCGCGACGGCAAGGCGGGGTTGCGCGGCATCCGCATCGGCCTTGTCCGCCACTAGCACCACGCCATGCTTGCGCGCGAAGGCATAGGGAATATCGACCGGCAAGGTCTCGTGAACCAGCGGTGCGGGTTCGTCAGATGCCTGCACCGGCACAGCGGGTTCATCCAGTGCCGGCACCGGCAAGGGCGCGCCTTCGGCCTGAGCGGGGCGCTCGGGCTCGCTCATGGCACGTCCGTCGTCTTGACTGCGCCGGGCCGCACGACCTGCTGGGAGCGCACCTCCTGCCCGGTTGTGATCCGCCCGTCGACCACCTGATCGCCGGGCTTGGGCTCGGCGACCGGCGGCGTCGTGCCCAGATATTCGCGCACGAGCTGATCGATGGACGGCTCGACATCCGGGTTGGCGAGCATCTGCTGGCCGCGAATATAGCCATAGCGCTGGGCGGTCATCTTGCGCGCATCGGCGCGACTGCCGAGGATCGTCGGGCGGATGAAGACCATGAGGTTGGTCTTGGCCTTCGCCCGGCTGCGCGACTTGAACAGCTCACCGATCAGGGGAATGTCCCCCAGCAGCGGGATCTTCTCGATCGTCCGGCGCTCATTCTCGTCGAGCAGGCCGCCAATGGCGAGGATATCGCCATTATCGACCAGAACCGTCGTCTCGAACTCGCGCTTGTTGATGATGAGATCGCTGCTGTTGTTGGAGACCGGCCCGGCGACGCTGCTGACCTCCTGCTTGATGAACAGCTTGATCGTGCCTTCGGAGCTGATCTGCGGCGTCACGTCGAGCATGATGCCGACATTCTGCCGCTGCACGGTGCGGAACTTGTTATCGAAATTGGGGCTGAGCGCCTCGCCCGTCGCAACCGGCACTTCCTGCCCGACGAGCATCTTGGCCTGCTGGTTATCGAGCGTGGTGATGTGCGGCGTCGAGAGGATGTTGCTCTCGGTATCCGACTGGACGGCGTTGATGATCGCGCCGAACACGCCGTTGCTGCCCAGTTCCGTCGCGATGCCGCCAAAGCCGCCGCGCGCCGCCGCCAGCGAATCGACGGCCGCGCTCTGGAGCTGATTGGCAAGTCCGCTATTCTCGGTCGTGGTCGTCGTGGTGCGCGTGCCATCGGGCGCCACCACCACTGTTTCCGTCTGGCTCAGATTTCTGGCGGCAAGCGCGCCGGCCAGCGTCAGGATGTTCGGGCTGGCATTGGAATAGTTCGTCGCGGCAAAGCCGGTCGACGTGCTGCCGACCAGGAACTGCACGCCGAGCTGCCGCGCAGCATTGTCGCCGATCTCGACGATGATCGCTTCGACCAGCACCTGATCGCGGCGGGTATCGAGCTGGCGGATCACTTCGCCGAGCATCCGCTGCGTATCGCCATTGGCCGCGACGATCACCGCATTGGCGCCCTCATAGCGCGTCACGACCGCGGGGCCGCGCCCGATGCCGCCCCCGCTCGAACTGCTCGCCGGTGTGGCGGCGGGGGCTGCGGGTGCGCTGCCTGCCCCGGCGGGCGCGCTGGGCGCATTCGAAGCGGCCGGCGTCTCCGACACCACCCCGGCCTGACCCAGCAACTGCTGCAGCACCGGCAACATCTTGTCGGCATCGGCATGTTGCAGCCAGTAGACGCGAATTTCCGTGCCGGAAGCCGCACGCCCGTCGATATCCCGCACCATCGCGGCGAGGCGCTGCACGGTCGTCGCGTCGCCGCGCAGGGCGATGCTGTTGGAACTGTCGATCGCGACGATGGTCGCGCGGGACGGCGCGCCCTCCTCGCCCGCAAGCAGCCCTTGCAGCGACGTCGCGATCTCGCGCGCGCCGGCATTTTTCAGCGTGATGAGCTGCGTGGTCGATCCGTCCGTATCCACCTGCGCGAGCACCTGCCGGATGCGCCGGATGTTATCGGCATAATCCGCGACAACGATAGAGCGGCCGGAGCGGTTGGCGGTGATCGAGCCATCGCGGCTCACCAGCGGGCGGAGCGTTTCCAGCGCCGATTGCGCGTCGATGGAGCGCAGGCGGATGACTTCCGTCACGAACTGGTTGCTGTTAGCGGCCCGGCCCACCTGCCCCGGCTGGCCCGCCGCGCCCTCGACCGGCTGGATGCGGAAGGCGCCGCCCGCCGCTGGCACGGCGACCAGCCCGTTGGCGCGCAGCGTCGAGAGGAAGATCTCGAAATATTCCGAGCGCGACAGCGGCCGATCCGTCACGACTGAAACCTTGCCCTGCACCCGATTGTCGATGATGAAGGTGCGCCCGGTCACCCGCGCCGCATCCTGAATGAAGGCGCGCACATCGGCATCCCGCACATTCAGCGTCAATTGGCCGACCGCCGGCACGGCGAGCAGCAGCGCGATCATAGCGCTGCCGGCGAAACGGCGGAATTTGGGAAGCAGGGTCATTGGCGTTCCGGAAGATTGAGTGAGATGGGCACGGTGGAGGCACCGCGCTCGACCATGAGGGACAGGCGCGCACCGGGCCGGAGCGCCGCCTGCAACTGGGAGATGTCGCCCATGGATGTGACCGGCCGCCCGTTGATCTGCACGATGATATCGCCGGGCCGGAAGCCGACCTGCGACAGTGCGCCGCTATCGCTGCCGGCGTTGAGGACGATGCCTGTGACTTTCCCGTCCTGATTGCGCGGCGCCATGTTAACCGCCTTCATCACCGAGTCGGGCGTCAACGCCGCGGCAGGCGCCTGCGGGCCGGCGCCGGTCGTCATCTCCGGCGGCATGGCAGGGCCGCCCTCGGCCGGCGGCGCGGGCACCACGGGCGCGTCGCCACCGGACTGATCGATGTAGAGCGTCTCCCCTACACCGCCGCGCTCGATGACGACATGATCGAACTGCACGGCCTTGAGGATGATGCCCGGGGCGATCTGATCGCCCACGGCATAGCTGGCCTGCTCGCCCGCCTCATTGGCGATGATCGCCGAGCCCTGGCCCGACGCCTCGTTGAGACGGATGCCGAACAGGCGGAACGGCAGGGACGTGACTTGCTGCACGCCACCCCCCGCGCTCGCGCCGTTGCGGAAGAACGGATCGAAGCCGGCGAACAGGGCGCTCCGCGCATCGGCGGAGACGAGCACGGGCTCGCGCGCGCGCCAGTCGCCGAACAGGCCGACCGGCGTGCCGAGCGCCCAGAGCAGCCGGGCGATCTGAATGATGAGGACGACGAGCAGCACAGCCTCGATCCATTGACCGAGGCTGGAAGAACCGGCGGGCCGGCCCTGTCGCGCGCGCCGAATGAGATCGGTCCACCGCATCCTAGATTTGATGCCCTCCAGCAAAGCAAGCGCTGCCTATGCGCGGTGTATGACTGATCCGTTTCACCATGGTTACCAAAAAATGACAACCGGCGCTGAGATGCGCCGAATGGCCGGTCGGACGCCGTCTACCCCACAAAAATAATCGCCGTGGAGCGGTTGATCCGGCTCCGCTCCCGTTGCTAGACGCACCGTTCAGCCATGTCGATGCTCGACGCACCTCTTCTTGCCGGTCAGCCGGGCATTCAGCGCCTCCCTCGGCGCGACCTCACGCTGTTCGTGAGGAAGGGTTTTCTCGATTCGGACGAATGCGCCGGGCTGATCGATCGCATCGAAGCCAACCGCCGGCCTTCCACAATCGCCGATGATCTCGGCTATGAAGCCTTCCGCACCAGCGAGACCTGCGATCTGGAGGATAGCGACCCCTTCGTCGCCGCGATCAACGCCAAGCTCGCGGCCTATAGCGGCATCGATCCCGCGCAGGGCGAGCAGCTGCAGGGGCAGCGCTACGCCGTGGGTCAGGAATTCAAGGCGCATACCGATTATTTCGAGCCGGGCGGCATGGATTTTGAGCGCTACTGCGGTCGCTCGGGCAATCGCACCTGGACGTTGATGGTCTATCTCAACCAGCCCGCCGCCGGCGGCGCCACGCGCTTCACCCAGGTGGACAAGATGATCCAGCCGGAAACCGGCAAGCTGGTCGCCTGGAACAATCGCCTGCCGGACGGGACAATGAACCCGGCCACCATCCATCACGGCATGAAGGTGCGCTCGGGCGTCAAATACATCATCACGAAATGGTATCGCGAGCGCATCTGGGCGGGGTAAGCCAAGAAGTCGCGATGGCCAGAATGTTCGACACAATGAAAGCGCCCGACCTACCCTTGGCCGGGCGCTTTCTGACTCTTGAGTGCGGCTTCTCGCAGTCGATCAGAACTTCAATGATGCTGAAAGACTGAAGGTCGTGCCAATATTGTAGAAATTATAGTAGACGCGCCGGTCGCCCAATTCCTGATATTCGCGATACTTGTTGTACAGGATGTTGCGGACCTCTGCCTTGAGGTCGACCTCGCGGCTTCCGATCAACACGCCCTCTCTCCAGACGAAGTCCAAATTAAAGCCAGGATGCTCGAACACATCCGGCTGATCGCCAGACACGCCCCGGCTGGTCACCCGCTTGCTGGCGTAGGAGAGGATGAATGTCTGTTGCGACAACCGGTCCGTATTCTCCATGCCGAGCTGGAAATTGACGATGTGATCGGACTGTCCGGTCAGCGAGGAACCGTCCTTGAAATAGGCAGTTGCAGCAGTCACGACGCCGTTGGCCCCAATGGTGGTATCGCCGCTCGCAACCTTCAGCTTGGACTTGGTGTAAGTGTAGTTCGCAATCGTCACCAGACGGCGGGCCGCGAACATATCGCCAGCAAACCAGTCGGACATGTTGAAATATTTCTGCACGTCAACTTCAACACCGTACAGACTTGCCTTCGGCGCATTGGCGAAGAAAGTCGACGCGCTGTTTCCGGATGAGTCGAGCGATAGATACGCCTCGATCGGCCGATCGATCGTCTTGTAGAACCCGGCGACGGACAGCCGCTGGTCGCGATCGAAATACCATTCGTACCGGCCCTCGAAGTTGGTCAGTTTACTGTCCGTGAGGAATGGATTGCCCGTATAGGTCCGGTTGGTTTCGGGGTCGAAATAAGGCTGAAGCACCAGCTCGCGGAACTGGGGCCGTGCGATGGTCTTGGAGGCATTGAAGCGCAGCTGCATGGCCGGCTGGAACTCCCAGGTCACCGTTCCGGCGGGCAGCCAGTAGTCATTCTTCAGGGCAGTGCGGAACACCGAAGCGTCCGAGAGGAAGACCTGAATACGCTGGGTGCGCTGGAACGCCCTTTCATAGCGGACGCCAGCATCGACGGTGAGACCCGGTATCAACTGCCAGTTGATCTTGCCGTAACCGGCGTGATTCTTGAGGCGAGCGCTCCAAGCCGGGTTCGGCTCGACCTCGTTCGCTTCGATGCCATAGGGATTGATCGCACCGCCCGGTCCGACGGCATTGATGACGCCCGGCGAAAACAGGATATCGGGCCGCAATAGCAGAACACCCGTCGGCGTTGAATTGTCAGCGTTCAACTGGAATTCGCGGCGGACAGTGGTACGGCGCGTCACCTGATAATAATAGCCGGCGCCCAGACTGATGTCCGGGGTAAGCTTGTAGGTGACGTCACCCCCTGCTGCCCACAAATCCTCATTCAGGTCCGAGAAGGCAACGCGTGGGCGATTACCCACATTGCCGGTCAGGCTGATCTGATAGAGGTTGCCGTAGGGATCCTCACTGTTACCCGTCCGAAAATACTCGAAACTCGTCTCGGCCGGCGCTTCGCGCTGAGAATTGGCGTAACTGGCACGCAGATCAACGCTGAGCCCATCGAACGGCTTGAACTCTCCGACCAACTGCGTGTCGATGAGCTGACGCTCGTACCAGGCGGTGTCCTGCACCTGGAATGTGGCCCCCTGGGACCGGGTGCCGATTCCGATGCGCGTGCTTTTCAGCGTGTCGCGAATGTAAAGTGCGGTCGTCCGAATCTTGTTGTCGCCAAATTCCAGGCCAACACCCAAAAGGCCGTTTGCGACGCTGCGATCCGTCGTCGTCACCCGCTCAAAATTCGAGTTCAGGAACCCAAGATCGTCCTGGCTCGAGAACTGCTGGATGGCGTCGCGGGTCTGCCACTTGTTGCTGAACCCGGCAGTGGCGATCAAGCCGAGCGCTGCGTCGCTGCCCAGCTCGAACGATGTGCCCGCGGACAGGCTGCCCGAGAAGTTGGGCGGAATTGTGCCGTCGCGCTGTGCGATCGACAGGCTTGGCGTCACCAGCGATCCAGCGAGGGTCCTGTTCTGTTCATTGGTGATCTGACTAGTCGTGAGACCGGTCGCATAATAAGCCGCAAGACCCGCCGGCGTGTTGCGCGTGCCATTGTCGAAGCCCGTCCAGTCGGTCTTCGACCCATAATAGGTGTAACCATTGATGCCGGTCGTTTCCGAATGAAAGCTGCCGCCGATCGTCGCGGTGAGGAAACTCTCCTGCGGCACCACGCTGGTGGTAAGATTGACCACACCGCCGCCAAACTCGCCGGGGAAGTTCACCGAGTAACTCTTCTGGACGAGCGAGGACGAGACAATGTTGGTGGGGAACAGATCGAGGGGAATTGAACGCTTGAGAGGCTCGGGGCTGGGTAGCGGCAGGCCGTTGAGCAAAGCGAGCGAATAGCGGTCGCCAAGCCCGCGCACATACACAAAGCCATTGCCCACAACGCTCAGGCCCGTGACACGGCCCAACGCGCCGGCGATGTTGCCTTCGCCGGTCCGGGCGATGTCCGCTGTCGAAAGAACCGAGACAACGGCCGGCGCAGCCTGCTGAACATTCGCATTGCGACGGCCCGTGACAACAATATCCCCGCCTGGGATGGAAATGTCCGGAGCAGCCTGCTCCTGGCCGTCAGCAGCAGGAGCCGTATTGTCGCTTTCCTGAACCGCCTTGGCTTCCTGAGCGATCGCTGCAGGGGCAACGAACGCCGTGGATAGAAGCAGCAAGACCCCGAACTTGAGCGGCGTCGCCATGAAATATCCCCTAAATATAGTCGGTGTCACGGCGGGGTGCGACGATCAGCGCCGCACCCCGCTCAACAGTGAGGCTTCGGGCAACCGATCAGGTGGTCGGAAGCGAGCTGCAGTTCCGGTTCGTATTGCTCGTATCGTCGAACTGCGCGTAGCTCGAGTTGCACGTCCAGCCCTTGTACCACGTGTCGTTCGCGTCCTTGACGGCGCCGACATAAGTCGTGCTGTCAAAGAAGTCGCGGAAGTCCGTGCTCAGGCCGGCGATCGTCTTGGGATCGGTTCCCGCGACTGCGTTTTCTGCGGCACCGTTGATAAACAGGCTAGTCAGCGACGACGTATAGGCGTCGTTATTGCCGTTGGACCCGGCGCCAAAAGCCAGAGCCACGTCCGCAGCCGTATAGCGGGCGGCGTTCGAGTCAGAGCTCTTGTTGCCCAGGAATTTGGCGCTGTTGCACTGGAGCAGGACCGAATAGGCCTTGAGAGTGGCACGATCCGCCGTCGAGCCTGACCCGTTCAGACGGATACATTCGTTATTCGGCGTCACCATGACGCCGTTGACCAGCGTCGTATCCGAGTTGCCGCGGAACAGCGACGAAGCCAGATCGTTGGCTTCGTTGTTGGTGCTGGATTGCGACTGAAGGGCTGTGAAGTTCGCAACGTACAGCTTCGAGCGCGGTGCGTCGGTCTCTTTGCCATCACTGTCGATCTCGAACAGTGCATCACCCTGGCCCGGACGCTGGATCAGCATGACATGCTGGAAAGCGCCTTGCGCACCCGTGTCCAGATCGAGGCTGTCGTCGTCGGCGCCGGTTGCGATATAGTGCTTGAATTTCACGACACCGCCGAAGAACTCAGCGCCATCGTCCGAACTGTTGTGCGATTGGATGTAATCAAGCTTGGTCCCGCTACCGATGCCTTCGGTCGTGAGCGCCTGCAGTTCGGTGTTTCCGCTGAGGATAAAGCCAGAGAAGCGAATCTGGACATATTTCATGGACCCCGCATTGTAGGTCGGGTCATTGCCGCCAAACCGCGCGGGGTTCACCGAACCCTCGGTGTTGCGCTCGCAATCGACGCCCACGGTGCCGAAGTTGCAGTCGGTGACCGGCGCGCGACCCATCAAGATCACGCCACCCCAGTGACCGATCGATGTGTCGGTTTCCTGACCGAGCACGTTGTCGCGGCTGGTGAAGATGATCGGTGACGTCTGCGTGCCCTCGGCGACCAACTTGTTACCACGGTTGACCGCAAGGAAAGCCGCGCCTTGGCCCATGACAATTACGCCCGGCTGAATGGTCAGTGTAACGTTGGTGTCTGCAATCAGTTGGCCCGACCCGTTAGCGACTGAGCTCTGCAGGCCCAGACCCGCGATCTCGCTTGCGCGACAGCCGACCGTGGTACTTTCGCGGGGCGAGCCAGAACTTGGCGCGGAGAAACCCCCGTCGCAGCCGACATCCACGCGGCCGTTGTTGATGGCCGGGTTAAGATAATAAACGAGACCGGGAATCTTCTCCAACGTCAGGTTGCGGCTGATGACGCCGGGCAGCGAGCAGACGCGCCACGTTCCGGTCGGTCCGGAGATCGTACCCGAGTCAGTCAGCTGAGTGGGATTGTTGATCGTCGGACAGCCGAGCGCCGCGGTGACCGAGTTAGTCGGCGTCGGTATGGGAGTCGGCGTGGGGGTGGGCGTTGGATTGTTGATCACGATACCGCCCGTACCCGGGGATGCGATCTCGCTCGCACCGCAACCGGCGAGCAGCGGCAGGGCCACGCCTGCCAGCATGAAGTTGATTGTCCGATTGATCAGTTTCATCGTCGTCTCCGCTGCCGGATGTTCCGGATTTCGATTGCAGGACGGCCAACGGGAGTAGCGACTCTGTGAAGTCCCCCTTGCGCCCTCGGCGCGGCAGCTAGGCGATGAGTGTGACAGCGGGATGCAATCCCCGCGTCATCCGAGTGACGGATTCATGTCAGTTTTATTGCAGGGACGTAGGGCAGCGGCGGACGCAAGGGTTAGGTCGCGAAGATCGGCCCGGCTTTCGGAAGCGGGATGATGTACGGCATTGGAGCTGCCGGTGGCGGGCTCGCCGTTCCCCTCCATAGAAAAAAGGTGCGCAAGACCCGCGTCCGCGCACCTTTTCGGGATGATGTCCGGCCGGAAGCCGGATCGGCCTCAATGCTGATCGAGGCGCGCCAGCAGGGTGCGGGCGACGGCGTGGCTCGAATAGCTGGCGCCATCGGCCAGATCGAGCTGCTCGGCGGGAAGCGACTGAACGCGCATCAGCGCCTCGCGCGCCTCGGCCTTGCGCTGCGTGCGCGCATAGACCGTCGCGATGTTGATGAGCCGAGCGGGATCCGCAGCATCGGTCATGCTGGCCGGCTGCAGCAAGCGCTCGGCTTCGTCCAGATTTCCGGCAGAAATGGCGGTGGCGGCATAGCTGCCCGTGGCGCCGCCGGTCTGAGCGATCGCGCCTGTGCAGCCCAGTGCCGCGAGCGCGGCGCCTCCTGCAATCAAAATCTTGAAATTCATGACAATTCCTCTCGTATCTTTTGAAATCTGACCGAGAGTATTTCAGTTTTATGACTCGCTATCAATATTCGAACAAAAATTTTTAAGTTAAAAAAATCATAGGGATAGTCATGATTTTTCGTGTGTACGTACGAGATCAGCATTTTGTCATAATTCTGTAATATTCATGATTCTGCGCTTCGCAGCAACGTTCAGGGCGCGAAACGCCAGAGCCGCGAAGCAACGCCCCGCAGAAGTCAGGTCTTCAAAAGCTGTGCGAGAAGGGCTGAGGTGGGGAGCTTCTGTTGCCCGGCGCTCCCCGTGCCGCTGGAATCCGATTCTGTTGCCCGGTTCGGTCCAACCGCGTTCTGTTAGGGTAATGTCAGGCCGTGAGGCCCTCAATTACGCTGCAAGAGCAAGTGCTTCGTTATCGTTGGCACTTATGGGTTTTGAGCCTTGAACGGGTTACTCAGCCCGGGCAAAAACAGCGCTTTTCAACACACGTCGATCCTAGTTCGGCCCCGTCAGGAACAGTTCTTCCTGAAAGGAAGAGCCACTTCTGGTGGAGCCGCCGGGTACCGCCCCCGGGTCCGCTGCGCCTATTACACGCCGCAGTTTATCGCCATAGCCGGACAAGCCGGCAAATCCTCATATAGGGATCAATTCGCGGTTGAGAAGCCCGCAGACGCAAACAGCCCGGCATAATCCCTGTGGACTATGCCGGGCCGGTCGAACCAAACGCTCAGCGAGCGTTTAGATCAATTGGCAATTCACTTGGCCGCGTCGATCGCGTCAGCCTTCTCGTCGCCCATGTTCCGCACGGCATCCGCACGATTTTCAAGACGATCCACGGCGTTTTCCGCGCGGTCTTCAGCAGCGCCGTTCATGTGGTCGCTCGCCTGCTCAAGCTGGTCAGCCTGGTTGTCAATCGCGTCCGCCCGGTTGTCATAGGCATCTTCGACGTTCTGCGCTTCCTTGGAATCGCATGCGGCCAGCGTCAGGGCTACGCCTGCAGCGGCAAGGATCATCATGGGTTTCACGCGTCTGTCTCCTGTTAGGTCCCGCCATCTGTCACGAGACTGCAAACAAAACCCCCGCAGCGACAAAGGTTCCCGGCTCGGCAACCTTTCGTTCACCGCGATGCGACGGACCGATCAGGGCTTCGCCTTCAGAACGTCGCGGATTTCCTTGAGAAGATCGACCTCGGAGGGCCCAGCAGGCGCTGCAACCTCCTCCGCTTTTTTCTTAACGAAGAAGCGGTTGGCCTGCCGCACGATCAGGAAAATGACGAACGCCAGAATGAAGAATTTGATCACCGCCGTGATGAACGAGCCATAAGCGAAGACCGGCACCGCCGCAGCCTTCATGGCCTCCAGCGTCGGTTCGGTCCCGGCGGGGACGGCGGCCAGCGGAACGAAGTAGTTGGAGAAATCCAGCCCGCCGAGCAGCGCGCCGATGACCGGCATGATGAGATCGTCCGTCACCGAACTGACGATAGCGCCGAAGGCCGCGCCGATGATGACGCCCACGGCGAGATCGAGGACGTTGCCCCGTGCGATGAAGGCTTTGAATTCGGTCAGCATCGTGTTTCTCCCCTGCCGTCTGCGGGCTGCTGATGATGGATTTCGATGATGCGGGGCAGCTAAGCCCGTTGCGGGCGGGCAATCAACACCCTATTTAGCGTATCACTCAAGCGATACACCGCCTTATGAGGGGACAGACCGCCATGGCCACGCTTTCATCGCCATTCAAAGCACTGCGCATGTTTCTGCTGCTTGCCTTGCCGCTGGCGCTGGCGGCCTGCGGCATCAATTCGGTGCCCACCGCCGAGGAAAATGCCAAGGCCAAATGGGCTGACGTGCAGGCGGCTTATCAGCGCCGGGCCGATCTTATTCCCAATCTCGTCGCGGTCGCGCGCAATTCCGCGCAGATCGAGCGCGAGACGCTGGAAGGCGTGATCAGTGCCCGCGCGTCCGCGACGCAGGTGCAGGTCACTGCAGATCAACTGAGCGACCCGGCCAAGGTCCAGGCGTTTCAGGCTGCGCAGAACAATGTGAGCGGCGCCCTCTCCCGCCTGCTCGTCACCGTCGAGCGCTATCCCGACCTCAAGAGCCAGGAGCGCTTCGCGGACCTGATGACCCAGCTCGAGGGCACGGAAAACCGCATCAATATCTCGATCCGCGACTATAATCTCGCGGTGCAGGATTATAACACGCGCATCCGCACCTTCCCGGAGATGATCGGCGCCAAGCTGATCCATGGCGCTAAGCCGCTGACGCCCTTCGAGGCCAAGGCCGGTGCTGACACCACGCCGGATGTCGGCGCGATGTTCAACGGCAATTGACCCGTTCCCACCGCCCTGTCGCGCCGGCCATCGTGCCGGCGCTGATGCGCTTCATGCTGCTGCTGGTTGCGCTGCTTGTGCTGCGGCCGGATGCGGCGCTTGCCCAGAGCTTTCCGGCGCTGACGGGGCGGGTGGTGGACGGCGCCGACATTCTCGACCCCGCCACAGAGGCAGCTCTCACCCAGCAATCCGAAACGCTGGAAAAGACCACCGGGCGCCAGCTGGTCGTGGCGACCGTGCCGGACCTCAATGGCTATGAGATCAGCGATTATGGCTATCGGCTTGGCCGCGCCTGGGGCATCGGCGAGAAGGACACCAACAGCGGCGTGTTGTTGCTGGTCGCACCGAACGAGCGCCGGCTGACCATTCAGGTTGGCTACGGCCTGGAGCCGATCCTGACAGACGCACTGTCTGGCCGGATCATCCGCGATGTCATCACGCCGCGCTTTCGCGACGGGGATTTTCCGGGCGGCATCAGCGCGGGCGTCGCCGAGATCGTGCGCATTCTCGAACTGCCGCCCGAAGAACAGCGCAAGCTCGCCTCGGCTGCGGCCGAGCAGGACAAGCGCCAGGCGGGCAAGGGCTTCGGGCCGGCGATCTTCTTCGCGATCTTCATTCTCTTCTTCGTCGTGCTGCCCATTTTCGGGCGGTTGCGCGGCGGCCGGCGCTATCGCGGCGGCATCCACCCCATCATCATCTGGGGGGCGGAAGCGGCCATTCGCAGCGCGCTCAACAGTCGCGACAATGATGGCGGCGGCTGGGGTGGCGGCGGTGGCTGGGGCGGCGGTGGCGGCTTTTCCGGCGGTGGTGGCAGCTTCGGTGGCGGCGGCGCGAGCGGAGGCTGGTGATGGGCAGGCGGATTTCCATGAGCGAGGCCGATCATCGCATCGTCACCGATGCTGTGGCGAAGGCCGAACTGAAGACCGACGCGGAGATCGTGACCATTGTCGCGCGCCGGTCGGATGCTTATCATGATGTCGGGCTGCACTGGTCCTTGCTGTTCATGCTGCTGGTGCCGCTGGTCGCTGCCGCTTTCCCCGCAGCCTATGAGCATGCCTTGATCGGCCTGACCGGCGGCTGGCATCATGAGTTGCCGCGACACCTGCTCTACCTGCTGATGTTCGGGCAGATGTGCCTGCACTTCCTCGTGATGCGCTATCTGCTGGCGATCCCAGCGCTGCGGATGCTGGCGACGCCCGGCGCGACCAAATCGCGGCGGGTGCGGCGGCGCGCTCTGCTGCTGTTCCGTACTTCGGCCGAGGCGCGGACCCGCCGCCTTACGGGCATGTTGCTCTACCTCTCGCTGGATGAGCATCGCGCGGAAATCGTGGCAGACGAAGCCATCGCCTCGCGCGTGTCGCCGGAAGTCTGGGGCGAAGCAATGGCTGCGATGATCGACGAAGTGCGCGCCGGGCGCATCGCGCAAGGCATGGCGCTCGCCATCGAGAAGGCCGGCCTCATCCTTGCCGAACATTGCCCCAAGAGCGCCGACAATCCCAATGAGTTGCCGGATCGGCTGATCGAACTGTGAGCGACGCCACCCCTGAAGACGAGTTCCGCTTCCCCGAGGAAGCCGTGTGGGAGGGCCGGTTCATCACCGCCAAGAGGCGCGGGCGGTGGGAATATGTCTCGCGCGCTCGCGGCATCCGCGCCGCCGTCATCATCGCCATGGATGAGGGCACGGACGGGCGCCATATTCTGCTGGTCGACCAGTTTCGCGTCCCCCTCGGGCGCCGATGTATCGAGCTGCCCGCCGGGCTGGTGGGCGACGAGTCGGCTGGCGAAGAGCCGGGCCTCGCGGCCGCGCGCGAGCTGGAGGAAGAAACCGGCTATCGCGCAGGCCGCGTGGAGGATCTGGGCGAATATTGGAGCTCGCCGGGCATGGTCTCCGAAAGCTTCACCCTGTTCCGCGCCTTCGACCTTGAGAAAGTGGGCGACGGCGGCGGCGTTCCCGGCGAGGACATCCGCGTTCACCGCGTCCCGCTCGCCGGCTTCGCCGACTGGATCGCAGGCCGCCGCGCGGAAGGCTATGCGGTGGACGTAAAGCTACTCACGCTGCTCGGCGGCGCGTTTCTTATGGCGGGAGAGTGATAGCGATGGGCGATCGGAAGATGACGCCGGGCGGGGACAATCCAGAGGCCCGCAACATTGCGCTGCTGATCGACGCAGACAATTCTCGCCCTGACGACCTCGATGCCGTGCTGACCATCCTGGGCGACCTTGGAACGGTCAATGTTCGCCGCGCCTATGGAAACTGGTCCAAGCCCGCGCTCAAAGGCTGGGCGGGGCTCGTGCTTCAGCAGGCCATCGAGCCGCAACAGCAATTCGATCTCACCAAGGGCAAGAATGCCACGGACATGAAGATGACGATCGACGCCATGGACCTGCTCTATGGCGGTCGCGTCGATGGCTTCGGCATCATGTCCAGCGACAGCGATTTCATGCCCATCGCTGTCCGAATCCGCCAGAACGGATTGCCGGTTTATGGCTTTGGCAACGCCAAGGCTCCCGTCGGCTTTCAGAGGGCCTGCACCCGGTTTATCGACCTCGGCGCGCTCGCCGCCAGTGAAGCCGACGAAGTGCCGGTCGAGGCCAAGCCACCCATTGACGAGGAACTGGTAAAGCTGCTCGGAGATGCGTGGAAAGCATCCAAGCGCGATGAGCGCGGCTTTGCCCGCCTTTCCGAGCTTGGGCAGCGGGCTGCCAATCGGTCGTCCTTCGATGCGCGCAGCTACGGCTTTTCCCGCCTTTCCGAGCTGATCGCCTCCTTGCCCAATTTCGTCACCGAGCAGCGCGAGGATGGCGCTGTTTTCGTGCGGCGCGTGCGCTGAATTTCCAACAGGCCAGAAGCTCGCTACACCCCGCCGCCATGTCACGAGTCGCCATCAAGATTTGCGGGGTCAAGACCGCCGAGGCTATCGATGCGGCCGTGCGTGGCGGCGCGAGCCATGTCGGCCTTAATTATTTCCCGCCCAGTCCGCGTTATCTCGCGCCCGATCGGGTGAGCCTCATCGCCGCGCGGGTGCCGGCCCATGTGAAGCGGGTGGGTGTTCTCGTCGATCCGAGCGATGATCTGATCGATACACTGGTCGCTGCCGGCGGCATGGAGATCGCCCAGTTGCATGGCCGCGAGACGCCGGAACGGGCTGCGGCCATCCGCCAGCGCACCGGGCTGCAGGTCTGGAAAGTCATCTCCGTGAAGACCGCCGCCGATCTCGCCACTGGTGCGGCTTATGCGGGCGCGGCCGATTTCCTGCTCTACGATGCCAAGACGCCGGACGGTGCGGCTCTGCCCGGCGGCATGGGCCTGCGTTTTGATTGGCGCCTCCTCGCCGGCCATCGCCCGCCGCTGCGCTGGGGCCTCTCTGGCGGCCTGGATGCGGAGAATGTCGCCGATGCCATTCGCCTGACTGGCGCGCCGCTGGTGGATGTCTCTTCCGGCATCGAGAGCGCGCCGGGCGTCAAGGATGTGGCCAAGATCGCCAACTTTTGCCGTGCGGCGCAGGCTAGCTGATTGGGGCGCCCTGGCGGTTCGCGGACGCTGTGCGGGATCGAATGCACGTGATTGCGGTTGAGCTTTCATGCCGATGACGACCAACCCCGAATGGCTTCACCTTGCGCTCTACGCGGGCGGTGCGGCGCTGATCCTCATTCTGATCTTCAAAATCCCCTATGTGGGACGGGCTCTGCGCGCCCTGTTTTCGTTCGCCTTGCTGGCGTTTGCCTTGTTCGTGCTGTTTCAGCAGGCGCCATTCGACCCGTCCCTGTCCCGCTTCAGCAGCCGGCTGGGCGTCGACTCTCAGCAAGTCGTGGGCGACGAGGTGCGCATCCGGATGTCGCCCGACGGCCATTTCTGGGCGACGGCGCAAATCAATGGCGTCGACCGGCGGATGCTCATCGATAGCGGCGCCACCGTCACAGCGCTGTCCACGGGGACGGCAGACCTGGCAGGCGTGCCCCGGGGAGCCAGCCTGCTGCCGGTCGTGCTCCAGACAGCGAACGGGACGGTGCAGGCGGAAACCGGCACCGTCGAGCGCCTCGCGATCGGCCCGCTGACGGCCCAAAACCTCAAGGTCGTGATCTCGCCCGCGCTGGGCGACATGGACGTGCTGGGGATGAACTTTCTCTCCCAACTGGCCTCCTGGCGCGTGGAGGAGCGAACCCTGATCCTCGTGCCCGCCCCGCCGACCTGATGGATCAGGACCGAGGGCAAAGCGGGCGCCGCTCGCCAGACTGCCCCAAAGGCCAGCCGCCGAATGCGTCAATGCGGTGGACAAGGCCGCGACCTTCTGCAAAGCGGTTGGGAATGATGACACTGCCTGCCATAGCCAGATGCATCGGGACACGATGGCGCTGATCGCTCGACCCTTTCGACGCGACCCGACCCCAGTGACCAAGAGAGACGCACAGTGACTGCTGCAACCACCCTCCCCAATTCCCGCCCCAATTCCTTGCGCGCCCTGCCCGACGAGCGCGGCCATTTCGGCCAGTTCGGCGGCCGTTATGTGGCCGAGACGCTGATGCCGCTTATCCTTGACCTGGAGCGCGAGTATCGCGCCGCCAAGGAAGACCCGGCTTTCGAAGCCGAGTTCAATGGCCTGATGACGCATTATGTCGGCCGCCCCTCGCCGCTCTACTTCGCGGAACGGCTGACCGCTTATTATCGCGAGCGCGCCAAGCCCGGTTTCGGCGCCAAGATCTATTTCAAGCGCGAAGAGCTCAATCACACTGGCGCGCACAAGATCAACAATTGCATCGGCCAGATCCTGCTCGCCATCCGCATGGGCAAGACGCGGATCATTGCCGAGACCGGCGCCGGCCAGCATGGCGTGGCGACGGCGACCGTTTGTGCCCGCTTTGGCCTGCCGTGCACCATCTTCATGGGCGCTAAGGACATCGAGCGGCAGCAGCCCAACGTCTTCCGCATGAAGCTGCTCGGCGCCGAAGTGCGCCCCGTCACCAGCGGATCGCAAAGCCTCAAGGATGCGATGAACGAAGCGCTGCGTGACTGGGTCGCGACGGTCGAGAACACCTTTTACATTATCGGCACTGCCGCAGGTCCGCATCCCTATCCCGAGCTGGTGCGCGACTTCCAGAGCGTGATCGGCAAGGAAACCCGCGAGCAGATGCTGGCTGCCGAAGGGCGCCTGCCCGACCTGCTGATCGCGGCCGTCGGTGGCGGTTCCAATGCAATCGGGATGTTCCACCCGTTCCTGGACGATCCCGATGTGGCGATGGTCGGCACCGAGGCAGCGGGCCACGGCATCGATACGGACAAGCACGCCGCCAGTCTCACCGGCGGCAAGCCCGGTATCCTCCATGGCAACAAGACCTATCTGCTGCAGGACGAGGACGGCCAGATCACCGAGGCGCACTCGATTTCGGCGGGCCTCGATTATCCCGGCATCGGCCCCGAGCATAGCTGGCTGCACGAGAGCGGCCGCGTGCGCTATGTGCCGGTGACCGATGTGCAGGCTTTGGATGCGTTCCAGCTCTGCTCACAGCAGGAAGGCATCATCCCCGCCCTCGAAAGCGCTCACGCCCTCGCCGCGCTGGAGGCGGAGGCTACGGCGATGCCGCAGGACAAGCTGATCGTCGTCAACGTCTCCGGCCGCGGCGACAAGGACATCTTCACCGTCGCCCAGGCGCTGGGAGCGAAGATATGAACCGCCTCACCTCCACCTTCGCCCGCACCCGCTCAGAAGGGCGCGCCGCGCTCGTGACCTTCGTCACCGGCGGCGATCCGACGCCTGCTGACACCGCCTCTGTGCTCGATGCGCTGGTCGCGGGCGGCGCGGATGTGATCGAGCTGGGGATGCCGTTCACTGATCCCATGGCGGACGGGCAGGCCATTCAGTCCGCCAATCTGCGCGCGCTGGGGGCGGGGATCAGCACGGCGAAGATCTTCGAGATCGCCGCCGCCTTCCGCGCCCGCCATCCGGAGACGCCGCTGGTGCTGATGGGCTATGCCAACCCGATGACCGTACGCGGCGCCGACTGGTTCGCCGCCGAATGTGCCAAGGCGGGTGTCGACGGCGTGATTTGCGTCGACATTCCGCCCGAGGAAGATGCAGAGCTTGGCCCGGCGCTGCGCGGCGCTGGCGTCTCGCTGATCCGCCTCGCCACACCAACCACGGATGCCGCGCGCCTGCCGGCCGTGCTGGAGGGCGCCTCGGGCTTCCTTTATTATGTATCCGTCGCCGGCATCACCGGCTTGCAGCAGGCCGCGCAGACCAGCATCGAGTACGCCGTCGCAAAGCTCAAGGCCGCCACCGACCTGCCCGTCGCCGTGGGCTTCGGCGTGCGCACGCCCGAGCAGGCCGCCGCCATCGGCGTGGTGGCTGAAGGGGTCGTCGTCGGCTCGGCCATCGTCGAGCTGGTCGGCAAGCATGGCGCCCAGGCCGCTGGCCCGGTCCGCGACTTCGTGGCGACCCTGCGCGCCGCGCTCAATCAGAAGGAGAAAGCCGCATGAGCTGGCTGAACCGCGTTCGCAATGCCCTGCCCTTCATCGCCAAGAAGGCCGAGACACCGGACAATCTCTGGCACAAATGCACAAGCTGCGGTCAGATGATCTTCCAGAAAGAATGGGACGAGAATCTCTCGGTCTGCCCGCGCTGCGACCATCATGGCCGGATCGGCCCGCACACCCGGTTCGCGCACATCTTCGATGAGGGCACGATGCACATCCTGCCCGCACCGGTGGTCAAGGAAGACCCGCTCAAGTTCCGCGATTCCAAGCGCTACACCGATCGCCTGAAGGCCGCTCGCGCGCAGACCGGCGACCAGGATGCGTTGATCAATGCCTCCGGCCGGATCGAGGGCCAGCCGGCTGTTGTCGGCGTGCAGAACTTCGCCTTCATGGGCGGCTCGATGGGCACGGCGGTCGGCGCGGCCTTCGTCGCCGGCGTGCAGGAAGCGGTGCGCCAGTCCTGCCCTTATGTGATCTTCACAGCGGCTGGCGGGGCGCGGATGCAGGAGGGCATCCTTTCGCTGATGCAGATGCCCCGTGCCACCGTCGCCGTGCAGCAACTGCGTGCGGCTGGCCTGCCTTACATCGTGGTGCTGACCGATCCGACCACCGGGGGCGTGACTGCCAGCTATGCGATGCTGGGTGACGTGCAGATTGCCGAGCCCAATGCGCTGATCGCCTTCGCCGGTGCCCGCGTGATCGAGAACACCATCCGCGAGAAGCTGCCCGAGGGCTTCCAGCGCGCCGAATATCTGCTCGCACACGGCATGATTGACATGGTGACGCATCGCAAGGAAATGAAGGCGACGCTGGCCAAGACGATCGGCTATCTGACGACGAAGCAAGCGGCATAAAACCACCGATTTCCGTCCCGTCCGCGCCTGCCTGAGGACTCGCCGACCTGCGCAGCAGGGCGAGTCTCCCGGCAAGGCAGGCCGGGCAGCACCTGACCCAGAGGCCCTGCGATGGCTGACCACGCCGTTTCCGACCACCCTGCTGTGCAGGCACAACTCGATCGCCTGATGGCGCTTTCGCCCGGCCGTGACGTGCTGGGGCTGGAGCGCATCAGCGAACTCGTCCGCCGGCTGGGCAACCCGCATCTGGAGATGCCGCCGGTCTTCCACGTGGCCGGCACCAACGGCAAGGGATCGACCTGCGCCTATTTGCGCGCGGCGCTGGAAGCCGACGGCAAGAGCGTCCATGTCTTCACTTCTCCCCATCTGGTGCGGTTCAACGAGCGCATTCGCCTTGCCGGCACGTTGATCGACGATGACACGCTCGCCCGCGCGCTGGAGCAAGTGCTCGACATCGGCGGCGATCTGAACGCCAGCTTCTTCGAGATCACCACCGCCGCAGCTTTCATGCTGTTCGCCACCGTGCCGGCGGATGCCTGCGTGATCGAGGTGGGTCTGGGCGGACGGCTGGACGCGACGAACGTCATTCAGGCGCCGGTCGCCTGCGGTATCGCCTCGCTGGCGATCGACCATGAGAGCTTCCTGCTCGCGCCGGACCATGACGTGCCGGAAGACCCGCTGAGCCGCATCGCCTTTGAGAAGGCCGGCATCGCCAAGGCCGGGGCGCCATTGGTCACCCAGCATTATCGCCCAGCGATGAACGCCACGATCGCCCGCGTGGCCGATAAGGCCGGTGCCGCGCATCTACCGCGCGGGCGGAGCTGGGACATCGCCGAATATCAGGGCCAATTGCACTATCGCGACGAAGCCGGGCGCATCGAATTGCCGACGCCCCGCCTCCACGGCGCTCATCAGATATCCAATATGGGCCTCGCCATCGCGATGCTCCGCCACCAGCAGGCCGTGCCATTGCCCGAGGCCGCGCTGCGCGCCGCGCCGCTCTGGGCGCACTGGCCCGCGCGCATGCAGCGTCTGGAAGGCGGTCCGCTCAACGCGATGCTGCCCGGGCGGACGCTGATGCTCGATGGCGGGCATAATCCCGATGCCGGCAAGGCGCTGGCCGAGGCGCTGACGGAAAGCCATCTGGCCGATGAGGGCATCGACCTGATCATCGGCATGCTCTCGAACAAGGACGTCGCCGGCTTCCTCAAGCCGCTCCGTCCCTTGATCCGCTCGATCCGCTCGCTGCCGGTGCCCGGCCATGAGCATCACGGCCCGGAGGTCTTCGCGCAGGTCGCCCGCGCATGGGAAGTACCGCACCGCAGCTTCACCACGATCCAGGAGGCGCTGACGGATGTCGCCGCCGGGCCGCGACGCACCGTGCTCATGGCGGGCACGCTCTATCTGGCCGGGCAGGTGCTGGTCGCGAACAACCAGCCGCCGGTCTGAGGCGCGTCGCTAATCGTCCTGCGTGCTGGGCTGTCGCACGGACTCCACCACGAAGCCTTTCGTCCACATGATCCAGAGCAGGATCATGCCCGGAATGGCGGCCACGACGGTGAATGCCCAGAAACCGACCCAGCCCAGCCCCTCGGCGAGATAGCCCGAAGGCGTCGAGAGCCATGTCCGGCCGACTGCGGCGAAGGATGAGAGCAAAGCAAACTGCGTCGCGGTATAAGCCAGGCTCGACAGGCCGGACAGGTAGGTGACGAACACCGTTAGGCCGATGCCGCTGGTGAAATTCTCCGCCCCCACCGCCAGCGCGAGCATCGGCGTCGAATGGCCGGCCATGGCGAGCGCGCAGAACAGCAGGTTGGAGAGCATCATCATCGCGCCGGAGACGAACAGCGCGCGCCCCATGCCCAGCCGGGCGATGAACGGCGCGCCCAGCGCCGACCCGGCGATCAGCGCGGCAAAGCCGACGAACTTGTTGACGGTGACATATTCGGTGTCGGTAAAGCCCAGCTCGACGATCATCGGCGCCAGCATCACCTGCCCCATGGCATCGCCGATCTTGTAGATCAGCACGAAGCCCAGGACGAGGAAGGCGCCGTGACGGGAGAGAAACTCGCGGAATGGATTGACGATGGTCTCCTTGAGCCAGTCGCCCATCGCTAGCCCCTCGCGCACCGCGCGGTGCTCCACATAGCGCCCCGTCCCCGCCAGCAGCGCGCCAATCGCTGCCGGGAGCACGCAAAAGGCAGTGATGCCATAGGCGACGGCCCAGCCCAGCCCGGCGCCCTCGGTCGAGGCGAGGAAGATCGTCCCAGCGCCGGCCAGCAGATTGCCGGTGCGATAGCCGAACTGGTTCATCGCCGTACCGTGCGGCAGTTCCTGCTCGCTCAGGATTTCGATGCGATAGGCATCGATCACGATATCCTGCGTGGCGGAGAGGAAGGCGACGGCGATGGCCCAGAGCGCAAAGCGCGCCAGATCGGTCGCCGGATCGCTGGCGCCCAGTTGCCAGATCGCGCCAAACAGCAGCGCCTGAATGAAGAACAGCCATGCGCGCCGCTGCCCGAACAAGCGGGTGAGCACAGGCAGCGGCACCTTGTCGACCAGCGGCGCCCACAGGAATTTGAGCGTGTAGGGGGTCGTCAGGCCGATGGCGAAGCCGATCGTGGACTTGTCGATGCCGACCTTGGAGAGCCAGAAGGTCATGGTCGCAAGCAGCAGCGTCAGCGGAAAGCCGCTCGATATGCCGAGCAGGAACGCGACGAACGGCATGGGCCGCAAATAGGGACGAAAGCTTGGAACGAAGAAGCCGCTCGCCACGACTGCACCGACAATCACGGCGAATATGAGGGTCTGCGACATGCACACTCCGACTGCTTGGGCCTGAACGCGCAGTCTTAGAGCGCTATGCCGGAATTCAAAGCATCGTTTTTGCCGGCGCGCCTCAACGCAGCCCTCAGTTGCGCTTGAAGAGCTTCAGCCCCGCCGGCAGCCGGCCAGGCGAACGCCCGCCGATCACCCGCTCGCACACGCCAATGGCACGGATAAGATCGCGCGGCAGAAACGGCTTGGAGAGGCACCCGAGCGCAATGTCCTGATCCCGCGCTTCCTCCGGGCAGGTGGCCGTCGCGAATAGCACGGCGATGCCGAGTTCGCGGGCATGGCGGGCCAACTCGACGCCCGAGCGGACACCGGCAAGCCGCACATCGGTTACCACCAGATCGACCGCGCCCTGTTCGAGGATGATCGCCGTCGCTTCCCGGAAGCGATCGACCGTCGCGACCACCTCATAGCCGGCCGTCTGGAGGGTATGTTCTTCATCGAATGCGAGCAGCGGCTCATCCTCGACGATCAGGATGCGGCGTATTCGCTGCGTCTCCTTCGAGAAAAACATTGCCGCCTCATTCCCGTTGCGCCAAACCGCAGACCGAAAACGGATCGATCCCGGCGCACAAAAACGCTAGGTCGCGCGGCTGCGATTCGCCAGTGCAGCGATGACACAGCCGCCCCAAAAACGGACACAGATTTTGTCGAACACTCGTGGACCTTCCGGACCTCGCCGTCCCCAGCGCCCTGTAGCCGGTGCTACCGATCGTCGAGCCCAGCCGCCCAGAGCGCGCCGGGGCGCAGGCCGCGTCGCGCCGCAGGTGCGCCAGGCCGCCGATGATGGCACCGCGCGAGAGGGCGAGCGCATTGCCAAGCTGATGGCCCGCGCGGGCGTCGCCTCCCGCCGGGATGTCGAGCGGATGATCGCCGAAGGGCGCGTGGCGCTGAACGGCACGCTGGTGGAAACGCCCGCAACGCTGCTCAAGTCGCTGCGCGGCGTGACGGTGGATGGTGTGGCGGTGAAAGAACCCGCACCGGCCCGCATGTTCCTGTTCCACAAGCCCGCAGGTCTCCTCACCACCGCCAAAGACCCCGCCGGGCGCCCGACCATTTATGATCGCCTGCCCGCCGACCTGCCGCGCGTGATGCCGGTCGGCCGGCTCGATCTCAACACAGAAGGCCTGCTGCTGCTCACCACCGATGGCGAGCTGAAGCGGCAGCTGGAACTGCCTTCCACCGGTGTCGAGCGCACCTATCGCGCGCGCGCGTTCGGGGAGATCAGCCAGGCCCAGCTGGAAGAACTGATCGAGGGCGTCGAGATTGAGGGGATGCGCTATGGCCGCATCGACGCCAATCTGGAGCGGCGGACAGGGCGCAATCAGTGGATTGAAATGACGCTGACCGAAGGGAAGAACCGCGAAGTGCGGCGCGTGCTCGAACATCTCGGCCTCAAGGTCAGCCGGCTGATCCGAACTCGCTACGGTCCCTTCGTGCTGGGCGATTCCGCGCCGGGTGAGGTGGCCGAGGTGCGCCAGGTCGATCTCATCAAGTTCCGCAAGACGCTCAAATGAGGATCATCTCAGGACAATGGCGGGGCCGGCCCCTGGTGGCGCCAATCGGCGAGGAAACGCGCCCGACAGCGGATCGCACACGCGAGACGCTGTTTTCGATGCTCACCAGCCGGCTGGGCTCATTCGAAGGGCTTGCGGTGGGCGATTTCTTTGCCGGCTCCGGCGCACTGGGCCTAGAGGCGCTGTCGCGCGGGGCGGCGACATGCCTGTTTGTCGAGCGCGATCGGGCTGCGATCACAGCCTTGCGCCAAAATGCCGAAAAGCTCGGACTTGCGCGCCCCGACATCCGCCAGAACGATGTTCTTGCGCTTGGCGCCACGTCGGCGCCGCTGGATGTGATTTTCATGGACCCGCCTTATGGCACCGGCGCGGGTGCCGTCGCTCTGGACAAGCTTGCCCGGCTCGGCTGGGTCGGCCCCAGCACCTGGGTGAGCATCGAGACCGAAAAGCGGGAAGAGATCGCGGTCAAAGGCTTCGATTGCGATGCCGAGCGCGTGGTCGGCAAGGCCAAATTGGTCCTGCTGAGGCCGGCAACCTAGACGGACGCCGACCTCAGCAGAAGCTCAGTTAATTATCGCCCGCCGGGGTTCTTGCACCCGTCCTTCACGGTGCGCGAGCACACCGGATATTCTGCCGGGGGCTGCGGAGCGGTCTGCTCCACGGGCCGCTGCGGCATCATCTCAACCTGACCACCACCGGGGGGCGGAGGCGGCGGCGTCATCGTGCCGCCGGGTGCAGGGGGCGGCGGGGGAGCCGGCGGCGGCGGCGGGTTCATGCCATCGCCGGGCATGGGGTTACCAGTCGGCGGGGGCATGGTGTCCGTCCCGCCCGGCATCGGCCCGGGTGTGTCGCCCGGCATCGGCGCGGTCGCGGACGGTGGGCCGACCGGCGCGCCACCCGGAGGCGGCATGTCTTGTGCGTGGGCAGCGAAGGCCAGTGCCGAAGCGGCACCGCAGGCGAGAATGGTTGAGAAGCGCATGATCGCATCCTCCTATGAGTGATCGTTCTTGTGGGATGGAAATCCCGCAACGGGACAGCCGTTCCGCGGGAACCATCCGCCGCAGACCGCCGGGGGCGTAATCGGGATGAAGCGGTCGGAACGCACGCCAAGGCCCTTGCCCCCGCCCCACCCGTTCCCTAGTTGTTCGCCTGTGACCGATCCTTTGCCAGCCCCCTCTCCTGCCGACCCGCCTTATATCCAGGGTCTCAATGCGCCGCAGCGCGAGGCCGTGCTGACCACGGAAGGGCCAGTTCTGGTTCTGGCCGGCGCGGGCACGGGCAAGACGGCAGCGCTGACAGCGCGCCTCGCGCATCTGGTGGCGACCCGCCGCGCCTGGCCTTCCGAGATCCTGTGCGTCACCTTCACCAACAAGGCCGCGCGCGAGATGCGCGAGCGCGTGGGGCGAATGATCGGCGAAGCGGTCGAGGGCATGCCTTGGCTCGGCACCTTCCACTCCGTCTGCGCCAAGATGCTGCGGCGCCATTCCGAACTCGTCGGGCTGCAGAGCAATTTCACGATCCTGGATACCGACGACCAGCTGCGCCTGATGAAGCAGATCATCGTCGCCGAGGGGATCGATGAGAAGCGCTTCACCGCCCGCGCGCTGGCCGGCCTTATCGACAAGTGGAAGAACAAGGGCCTCACACCCGGCGAGATCGACGCGGGCGAGAGCGAGGCCTTCGCCAATGGCAAGGGCGCGGCGATCTATGCGCTGTATCAGGCCCGCCTGCGCGCGCTCAACGCATGCGATTTCGGCGATCTGCTGCTGCACATGCTGACGATCTTCAAGACCGATCGCGAGGTGCTGGAGCAATATCAGCAGCGGTTCCGCTACATCATGGTGGACGAATATCAGGACACCAACACCAGCCAGTATCTCTGGCTGCGGCTGCTCGCCCAGCAGCGCAAGAACATCTGCTGCGTTGGCGATGATGACCAGAGCATCTATAGCTGGCGCGGCGCGGAAGTGGCGAACATCCTGCGCTTCGAGCGCGATTTTCCCGGCGCCGCGATCATCAGGCTGGAGCAGAATTATCGCTCGACGCCGCATATCCTCGCCGCGGCCTCCGGCGTCATCGCGCAGAATGGCGGACGGCTCGGCAAGACCTTGTGGACGCAGGAGGCCGATGGCGAGAAGCTGCGCGTCATCGGCGTGTGGGACGGGCCGGAAGAGGCCCGCCGCGTCGGCGAGGAGATCGAATCGCTGGAACGGCAGGGCGTCGGCGCCGAGAAGATCGCCATCCTCGTGCGCGCCTCCTTCCAGACTCGCGAGTTCGAGGACCGCTTCATCCAGATCGGCCTGCCCTACCGTATCGTCGGCGGCTTCCGCTTTTATGAGCGTGCCGAAATCCGCGATGCGCTGGCTTATCTGCGCCTCGTCAACCAGCCGGCGGATGATCTTGCGTTCGAGCGGATCGTCAACGTGCCCAAGCGCGGCCTTGGCGACAAGGCGGTCGAGAAGGTGCACCGCCTCGCCCGCGCCATGGGGGAGCCGCTCACCAGCGCGGCGGCCCGTATTCTCGACACGGACGAGCTGACCCCGCAGGCGCGGCGCTCGCTAGGGCGGTTCATCGGCGATCTCGCCCGCTGGCGCGATCTCGCCAATGCGATGAACCACGCCGATCTCGCGCGCCAGATTCTCGACGAAAGCGGCTACACCGCTGCGTTGCAGGCCGAGCGTACCACGGAGGCCAGCGGGCGGCTGGAGAACCTGCAGGAACTCACCCGCGCCATGGAGGAATATGAGACGCTCGGGGCCTTCCTCGAGCATGTCAGCCTCGTCATGGACAATGAGGCGCAGGCCGATGAAGCCAAGGTCACGCTGATGACCATCCACGCCGCCAAGGGGCTGGAGTTCGACACCGTCTTCCTCGCCGGCTGGGAGGATGGCCTGTTCCCCTCGCAACGCGCGCTCGATGAGGGCGGCCTCGCCAGCCTGGAGGAAGAGCGCCGGCTGGCTTATGTGGCGATCACCCGCGCGCGCCAGCGCTGCCTGATCCTGCACGCCGCCAACCGGCGGGTCTATGGCCAGTGGACCAGTTCCATCCCCTCGCGCTTCATTGGCGAATTGCCCAAGGAGACGGTGGACGAGGAAAACACCATGTCCGGTGGCGCAAGCCTTTGGCGCGCCAACTGGTCCGAGCGGGACGATCCCTTCGCCAATGTGGCGCGCGGCTCAGGGCGCGGACCGGGCTGGCAGCGTGCGCAAAGCCAGTTCTCGCGCGAGCCGACGCGCCTCGTCGAAGCGCGGCAGAGCGCCGTGAGCCTCGGAAACAAGGGCCGCAGCGACATCAGCCTCGGCACCCGCGTCTTCCACCAGAAGTTCGGATATGGGACGGTGACGGGCATCGAGGGCAACAAGCTGGAAATCGATTTCGAGCAGGCCGGCGCCAAACGGGTTCTGGACAGCTTCATCAGCCTCGCCTGAGGTGCGGTACCTCAGGCGGCACAATTGTGTTCATGACGCCGCAGGTGCCCCAGGAAAAATGACAAGCTGCTTTATTTCCTGATGACTCATTAACCCTGTTTTCTTAGGGCGGAGCTGCGACCCGAAGGGCGCTGGCAGCCCCAGTGCTCAAACTCGGCCCGGCGGAGCGTGGGTTCCTGCCGGGCCTTTTTCGTTCCGCCCAAGCGAAGGCGCGCGGCAATCGAAAATCTTTGCCCTGCGCGCGTTTTGGTCCGTTGCGCCGTCGCCAGCCTTGCGCCAAGGAACATGCATGGTCAGCCCATCTTCTCGCGAGCCTGACGGCACCGCCGGGCGCAAGCCACCGACCCATCCCTTTCAGATCGGCGCCTTCCGCGCCTATCTGATGGTCCGCCTGTCGACGATCCTCGCATCGAACGGTATGGCGCTGATCATCGCATGGGAAGCCTACAACATCGCGCGCCAGACCATGTCTCCCGGGCAGTCGGCGGCGCAATTGGGGCTGATCGGCCTCATCCAGTTTGTCATGGTCTTCGTGCTGACCCCCTTTGCGGGACTCGTCGCGGACAATTACTCGCGCACCCGCATCGCCATGGGCACGCTCTCGCTGCTGCTCTTCTCGGCAGGGATTTTGGCGCTTTCCAGCTATGAAGGGTGGATCAGCCTGCCGCTGATCTTCGCCCTCGCCGCGCTGATCGGCTTTGCCCGCGCTTTCCAGGGGCCAGCGCTCGGCTCCTTGGGCCCGAACATCGTCCCCAAGGACCTGCTGCCCCGCGCCATCGCATTCAGCAGCATGTTCTGGCAGGCCGGCAGCATCGTCGGGCCGGCCGTCGCCGGCTACGCCTATGCGTTCAAGCCCTATTTCGCCTACATGTTCAGCAGCGCGCTGTTCGGCATGGCGGTCATCGGCATGATCTTCGTGGGCAAGGTCCCGCAAGCGGCCCGCCAGCGCGACCGTCATCCGATCGGCCAGATCATTGACGGCCTCACCTATGTGCGCACCAACCGGCTGGTGTTCGGCGCCATCACGCTCGATCTCTTTGCCGTGCTGCTGGCCGGCACCACGGCGCTTCTCCCGGTCTATGCGCGCGATGTGCTTCACATCGGTTCGCAGGGCCTGGGGCATCTTGCCGCAGCGCCGGGCATCGGCGCAGGGCTGACCGCTCTCTTCTTCTCCTTCCGACCGCTGCGCCACAATGTCGGGCTGAAGATGATGCTCTCGGTCGGCATCTTCGGGCTGGCCACAATCGTCTTCGGCCTCACCGCCTTCATGCCGCAGCAGACCGCGATCATCGTCGCCCTGTTCGCCATGGCGACGTGGGGCAGTGCGGACATGTTCTCGGTGTTCGTCCGCCAGTCGCTCATCCAGCTCCACACGCCCGACGACATGCGCGGCCGCGTGACCAGCGTATCGATGATGACGATTTCCGCCTCCAACGAGCTGGGCGATGCCGAGTCGGGCTTTCTCGCCGCGCTCATCGGGCCGATCGCGGCTGTGATTGCGGGTGGCGTCGGTGCGATTGCCATCACCTTGTGGTGGTCGCGCCTTTTCCCTGAATTGCGGAACGCCCGGACCTTCGATCCGCCCGAGGTTCATTTACGACCTTCCCACGCGGGCGCTGCTCCCGCAAAAGAAGGATAGAGTCCGCCCCTTGCAAATCTCTATCAATTAAGTTTTAATTGATCGATCGCCTTATGGAGGATTGCCCATGAAAGTCTCGTCCATTCTCGAAACGATCGGCGGCACGCCGCATATCCGCTTCAACCGCCTATTTGGCGATGCGAATGTCTGGATCAAGTCCGAGCGCTCCAACCCCGGCGGATCGATCAAGGACCGCATCGCGCTGGCCATGATCGAAGCTGCGGAAAAGGACGGCAGCTTGAAGCCCGGCGGTGTCATCGTCGAGCCAACCTCAGGCAACACCGGCATTGGTCTTGCCATGGTCGCCGCCGTGAAGGGCTATAAGCTCGTCCTCGTCATGCCCGAGAGCATGAGCCTTGAGCGCCGCCGACTGATGCTGGCCTACGGTGCCAGCTTCGACCTCACCCCGCGGGAAAAGGGCATGAAGGGCGCCATCGAGCGCGCGCTGGAGATCGTCGCGGCCACGCCGGGTGCGTGGATGCCGCAGCAGTTCGAAAATCCGGCCAATATCGATGTCCATGTCCGCACGACGGCGCAGGAAATCTTCAATGATTTCGCCGACGAGCCGCTGGATGCGCTGATCACCGGCGTCGGCACCGGCGGCCACATCACGGGCTGCGCGCAGGTGCTCAAGGCGATGTGGCCAAGCCTTAAGGTCTTTGCCGTGGAGCCGACGCTCTCCCCGGTCATCAGTGGCGGCGCGCCCGGCCCGCACCCGATCCAGGGCATCGGCGCCGGTTTCATTCCGGCCAATCTGCACACCGATCTGCTGGACGGCGTGATCCAGGTCGATCCCGCCGATGCCAAGGATTATGCCCGCCGCGCTGCCAGCGAGGAAGGCGTGCTGGTCGGCATCTCCTCCGGCGCGACGCTCGCCGCTATCGCCCAGAAGCTGCCGGAACTGCCCGCCGGCGCTAAGGTGCTGGGCTTCAATTACGACACTGGCGAGCGCTATCTTTCGGTGCCGGACTTCCTGCCCGAAGCCGGCTGATCCGGGCCGACCATCCCGTGCCGGCGAGCCGTTAAGACTTGCCGGCCGGAATTTCCCGTTATGGCACGGCCGTCCCTGTGGCCGGGCGGCTGGCCGTGCCGCTCTTGCCTAACGCTGCCTAAAGGCACACATACCGCCCCTCTCCGGCCGCGCATGGCGGCTTTGGCGGAAGGACGTATGGCAAGCAACGGTCTGATTGCGCGAAAATCGGCATTCCCGGCGCTCTCTTCGCGCCAAGGCCGACTCGTGCTGGCTGGCCTGCTGGGGCTGATCCTCACCGGCGCTCTGGCGCTGCTCGCCATCGGCAATCGCTCCAGCGTTACCGCCCTGTCCGGCAGCGAGGCCGTGAGCACAGCTCTGCCCAAGGCACCGGATAACAGCCCCGTGCCCGTCGTCGAGCCGCTGGTGCTCGACGCCTCCCATCCCGATCAGGCGCGCCAACTGAACGCGCAGATCCCCTTCTCGACCGCGCCCAATCCTGCCGCGCGCCCCTTCACGTTCAGGGGCGACGCGATGGCATTGGGCCGCGCAACCGACTGTCTTGCCGCCGCGATGATCTATGAGGCCGGCGACGACGCCAAGGGCCAGCGCGCTGTGGGACAGGTGGTGCTCAATCGCCTGCGCCACCCCGCCTTCCCCAAGACGGTGTGCGGCGTGGTCTTCCAAGGGCAGGAGCGCGCCACCGGCTGCCAGTTTACCTTTACCTGCGATGGTGCCATGGCGCGTCGCCCATCCCCGTCAGCCTGGGATCGCGCCCGGGGCAATGCGGCACGGATGCTCGCAGGCGATGTCTATGCGCCTGTCGGCTACAGCACCCATTATCATACCGACTGGGTGATGCCTTATTGGAGCAAGTCGCTCGACAAGGTCGCGGCGGTCGATACGCACCTGTTCTTCCGCTGGGAGGGCTGGTGGGGCACACCGCCGGCCTTTGCGCGGAGCCTCAGCATCGCTGCCGAGCCCGCCATCGCCAAGCTTGCCGCCTTGTCGCCCGTTCACGCCGATGATGGCGCGCTGGCCGGCACCTTGCCCGGCTCGCTGATCGACGACGCCACCGCACCGGCGTTGCTTGGTGCTGCGGATATCGGCAAGCGCATCGGCCCCGGTCGGCTGGCTGCCGTCGAACCCGGCGGCACAGGGTTTGTGATGACACTCGATCCGGGCGGCGACCCGGCCCGCTATGCCGACGCCGCCGCGCGCCTGTGCGCCGGGCGCGCGCAGTGTCGCTTGCTGGCCTGGACGAGCGATAAGGCGACGCCGCGCAGCTTCCCGGTCGCGGAAACCAGCCTCGCCTCCATGTCTTTCTCCTATATCCGCATGAAGGACAGCGGCATTGAGCGCACGCTCTACAATTGCGACGAGTTCCGCGACGTGCCGCGCGTCAGCTGCATGGTCCGCCGCACGCCGAGCGCACCCGCGCCCAAGCTGCTGGCCGACGAACGAGGTGAAGGCTCGCGGATCAACCTGCCGGACGGCGCGCGCCCCGTTGCCGACATGCAGCGCGGCGAGCTGGTGCCGCTCAAGCCCGGCGACGCCGCGCTGTTCAAGGCGCCGCTGCGGGCTGATGCGCCGGCATCTGCAAAGCCCTGAACCTCAGCCATCGACGTGAAAACGGCTCCCTCTCCGGAGAGAGGAAGCCGCTTCTTGATCCCGCAGGATAAGCCCGATCAGGCTGCCGTCAGGAACGCCTCCGGCGGCAGTTCCATCAGCACCTCGGCACCGCCCTCGATCTTGCGACGCAGTGCGCCGGCTTCCGGCATGATGCGCTCGGCGAAGTAGCGCGCCGTCACCAGCTTGGCCTTCATATAGTCGGGATTGCCTGTGCCGGCATTGAGCTGCGCCTGCGCGGCCATCGCCATACGCAGCCACATCATGCCCGTCGCGACGATGCCGGTGATGTGCATATAGGCGTAAGCCGCGGCGCCGGCATTGTTCGGGTTCTGCATGGCATTTTGCATCAGCCACATGGTCGCGGCCTGCAGCTGCTGATTGGCCTTCTCCAGAGCCTCAGCAATAGCAGCCGTCTCCGGCACGGCCTTGCCGGCGGCGACATCCTCAGCGACCATCTTGAACAGCGCCTGCACCGCGCGCCCCCCATTGGCGGGCAGCTTGCGGCCGACCAAATCCATCGCCTGAACGCCATTGGTGCCTTCGTAGATCATGGTGATCCGCGCATCGCGCACCGCCTGCTCCACGCCCCATTCGCGGATGTAGCCATGGCCGCCGAACACCTGCTGTGCCAGCACCGCGACGTCGAAGCCCTTGTCCGTGCCATAGCCCTTGATGACCGGGGTAAGCAGCGAGATGATGTCATCCGCCGCCTGACGCTCTTCCTCGGTCGGCGCATATTTGATGAGATCGACCTGCAGCGCGCCCCATAGCACCAGCGCGCGCAGGCCTTCGGTGAGCGCCTTGCACTCCATCAGCATCCGGCGGACATCGGGGTGCACGAACAGCGTATCGGCAGGCTTGTCCGGCTCTGCAGCGCCGGTCAGAGCGCGGCCCTGCCGTCGGTCCATCGCATAATGGACCGCCTGCTGATAGGCCAGCTCGCCTTGCGCGAGGCCCTGAAGGCCCACGCCGAGCCGTGCCTGGTTCATCATGATGAACATCGCAGCGAGGCCCTTATTCTCCTCCCCGATCATCCAGCCGGTCGCATCGTCATAGTTCATGACGCAGGTCGCGTTGCCGTGAATGCCCATCTTGTGCTCGATGGAACCGCAGGTGACGGCGTTGTGCGCGCCCAGCGAGCCATCGTCATCGACCATCATCTTGGGCACGAGGAAGAGCGAGATGCCCTTGCTGCCGGCCGGAGCGCCCGGCGTCTTTGCCAGCACGAGGTGGATGATGTTCTCGGCCATGCTGTGCTCGCCGGCCGAGATGAATATCTTGGTGCCGGTGATCTTGTAGCTGCCATCATCCTGCGGCAACGCGCGCGTCTTGATGAGGCCGAGGTCGGTGCCGCAGTGCGGCTCGGTCAGGTTCATGGTGCCGCACCACTGGCCGGAGACCATGTTGGGCACATATTTCTGCTTGAGCGTATCGTCGCCCTTGGCGAGGATCGCGCTGACCGCGGCGCCGGTCAGGCCGTGATACATGTTGAAGCCGTGGTTCGATGCCGTGAAATATTCCTCGGCGGCGATCGCCAGGACGATGGGCAGCCCCTGCCCGCCATATTCCTCCGGCGCATGCAGCGTGGTCCAGCCACCCGCGACGAACTGGTCGAAGGCCTCCTGAAAGCCCGGCGGCGTCGTCACCGTGCCATCGTCATTGCGCTTGCAGCCAATCTGGTCGCCCACGGCATTGAGCGGGCTGAGCACCTCGCTGGCGAACTTGCCGCCCTCTTCGAGAATGGCCTGAACGATATCGCTGGTCGCCGAAGCAAAGCCGGGATTGTTCGTCAGACGCTCCAGCCCGACGATCTCGTTGAGGATGAACATGGTGTCGGCGACGGGCGCCTTATAGCTGGGCATGGGCCTCTCCGTGGTAGAAAGTCTTAGTTGAGTTCGCCTGACAGGCGCTGATTTTCCTCGACGAGCGCGACGAAATTCTTCAGCTCTTCAATCGCTTCGTCGATATCCTGCCGCTGCCGCTGGAGCAATCCGATCCGCTCCTCGCATTTGGCGACGGTAAATTCGCGCTGGGTGCGCCGACCGTCGCCGGCATCGTACAGGTCGATCATGTCGCGGATTTCGGCCAGGCTGAATCCCACCCGCTTGCCGCGCAAGATCCACGCGAGCCGCGCGCGATCGCGATGGCTGTAAACCCGCGTCAGGCCCTGCCGGCGCGGCGAGATGAGTTCCTCATCCTCGTAAAAGCGCAGAGCGCGCGGCGTTACTTCGAATTCATCGCACAGGTCGGAGATCGAAAACTCTTCCCGCCCGTCCCGTTCCGGCTGGGGAATGCCGGCAATCATCTGGAGCTTCGTCATTGCATCCATCCTTCCGTGAAGGTCAGACGCGCAGTTTACGTTTACGTCAACGGAAAATCAACCCCTCCGCGCCGGCGTCCCGGGGAGACTGAGCGACATATCCGTAACCGATCAATGGGCGTGCGGCTCGCGGTCGATCCATTCGAGCCCGTCATCCGTGACGCGGCGATAGAAACAACTGACGCGGCCCGTGTGGCAGGCCGGACCCACGGGCTTGACCAGCAGCCAGATGGCGTCCTGATCGCAATCTATCCGCATGTCGACGATGTGGAGTTCGTTGCCGGACTCCTCGCCCTTGCGCCAGAGCTTGTCCCGGCTCCGGGACCAGAAATGGGCAACGCGCGTTTCGATCGTCGCAGCCAGAGCCTGCGCGTTCATATGCGCGAGCATCAGCAATTCGCCGGTATCGACATTGCTCGCCACGGCTGTGATCAACCCGTCGCGGTCATAGCGAGGATTGAGCCGCAGCCCTTCCTCCCGATCATCGTCTGCTTTTGCCATGCCGTGCCTATAGGCGGCGCGCGACGGGCTGTCAGCCCCGCGTACGCAGCGCAGCGGCCAGGCATCCAAATCTCGGAAAAGAAAATGGGGCGATCGACGGGATCCGAACCCGCGACCTCTGGTACCACAAACCAGCGCTCTAACCAACTGAGCTACGATCGCCACAGCGTCCATCGACGCTATCGAGAGGCGGCCCATAATGCCCGGGGAGGACCGCCGTCAAGCACAGAGCGCGCCCCTTTCGGGATTAGCACGCTTTTCCCGGCAGACCGGGCATCGTCAGCCCTCACCCCGGCTGAAAATCAAAAAGGCCAGGCGGAGCCCGGCCTTTGCCGACATGGGACGTCGCGTTCCCTGTCGGCGATCCAATCAAGCGGTGCCCCGGCCGGAAAGCGCGGGGCAACGATCGATCGAGTTGATTAGTTGACGGCGTCCTTGAGACCCTTGCCGGCCTTGAACTTCGGCTGGCTGGAAGCCTTGATCGCCATGGTTTCGCCGGTGCGCGGGTTGCGACCGGTCGAGGCCTTGCGCTGCGAAACGGAGAACGTGCCGAAGCCAACGAGGCGAACTTCATCGCCCTTCTTGAGAGCGGCGGTGATCGCGTCGAACACTGCCTCAACAGCCTTGTTCGCATCGGCCTTGGTGAGGCCGCTCTGATCCGCGACCGAACTGATGAGATCCTGCTTGTTCATGCCTTGGGAACCCCCTTCTTGAGAAAACTTGTGGTGGGAATCATGCGACGAAGGCGCGCATAAAGGCTTGCTTCGTCGCAAGTGTCAAAGAGATTTGCGCCTCAAACCCGTTAAAAACCCTGATTTACGCTGTTTTTCACGATGATCGGTCCGGTCCGGGCGACGGACCGGCCCATTTACGACGATCCTTAACCGCCCTTAACTTCAAATCGGGCTGTTTTGGGCATCGGTGTCATGACGATCATCGCGAGACTCAGTGCCGCATCCGCTGCTCATGCTCGGCTGCCGAGCCGATCGGAGGCTGGGCGGCGAGATCATCTTCCTCGGACCAGTCAATCGGCGTGAGCGCCCCGGTGAGCGCGCGAGCAAGCACCTCGTCCACATGGCTCACCGGCACGATTTCAAGGCCTTCCTTGATGTTCGCCGGAATCTCCACCAAGTCCTTCTCATTCTCCTGCGGAATGAGCACGGTCTTGATCCCCCCGCGCAGCGCAGCGAGCAGTTTTTCCTTCAGCCCGCCAATGGGCAGAACCCGGCCGCGCAGCGTCACTTCGCCGGTCATCGCGACATCCTTGTGGACGGGGATGCCGGTCAACGTCGAGACGATGGAGGTCACCATGCCGATGCCAGCGCTCGGCCCATCCTTGGGCACGGCGCCTTCGGGAAGGTGGATATGAATATCCTTGCGGTTGAAGATGCTCGGCTTGATGCCATAAGCCGGGGCGCGCGCCTTCACATAGGAGAAAGCCGCCTGCACCGACTCGGTCATCACGTCGCCGAGCTTGCCGGTCGTCTTGATCTGGCCCTTGCCGGGGACCGTCACCGATTCGATGGTGAGCAGTTCGCCGCCCACTTCCGTCCAGGCAAGGCCGGTGACGGCACCGATCTGGTGCTCTTCCTCGGAAATGCCGTGACGGAATTTCCGCACGCCCGCATAATCGCCGAGATTCTCCGGCGTGATGGTCACGCTGGTTTCCTTGCCCTCAAGAATCCGGCGGAGCGCCTTGCGCGCCAGACGCGCAATCTCGCGCTCGAGCGTCCGCACGCCCGCTTCCCGCGTATAATAGCGAATGAGGTCGCGCAGCGCGGCTTCCTCGATGGCGAATTCGCCTTCTTTCAGCCCATGGGCCTCGATCTGCTTTTCGATCAGATGCCGCTGGGCAATCTCCAGCTTTTCATCCTCGGTGTAGCCCTCCAGCCGGATGATCTCCATGCGATCGAGCAGCGCCTGCGGAAGATTGAGGCTGTTGGCAGTCGTGACGAACATCACATCCGACAGATCGAGGTCGATCTCCAGATAATGGTCCTGGAACTTGCTGTTCTGCTCCGGGTCCAGCACCTCGAGCAGCGCCGATGCCGGATCGCCCCGGAAATCCTGGCCGAGCTTGTCGATCTCGTCGAGCAGCACCAGCGGGTTCATCGCGCCGGCCTTTTTGAGGTTGGACGCGATCTTGCCCGGCATGGAGCCGATATAAGTGCGGCGATGGCCCCGAATCTCGGCCTCGTCCCGCACGCCGCCCAGCGACTGGCGCACGAACTCGCGGCCTGTCGCCTTGGCAATGGAACGACCGAGCGAGGTCTTGCCGACACCCGGCGGACCGACGAGGCACAGGATCGGCCCTTTCAGCTTGTCAGAGCGCGCCTGCACGGCGAGATATTCGATAATCCGGTCCTTGACCTTGTCGAGCGCGAAGTGATCGGCATCCAGCACTTCCTGCGCCTTCACCAGATCCTTTTTAAGCTTGCTCTTCTTGCCCCACGGCACGCCGAGCAGCGCATCGAGATAATTGCGGACCACCGTCGCTTCGGCCGACATGGGCTGCATGGAGCGCAGCTTCTTGAGCTCGGCTTCCGCCTTGCTGCGCGCTTCCTTGCTCAGGCGCGTCTTCTTGATCTTCTCGGTCAGCTCGGAAAGCTCATCGCCCTCCTCGCCTTCGCCGCCGCCCAGCTCGCGCTGGATCGCCTTGAGCTGCTCGTTGAGATAATATTCGCGCTGGGTCTTCTCCATCTGGCGCTTCACGCGGCCACGGATTTTCTTCTCGACCTGCAGCACGCCGAGTTCGCCTTCCATGAAGGCAAAGACCATTTCCAGGCGCTTGAGCGGATCACCCTCGACCAGCAGCGACTGCTTGTCGGCGACCTTCACGGCCAGGTTGGCCGCAATGAAATCGGACAGGCGGCCAGCCTCGGTGATCTCGCGCAATTGCGCGGCAGCTTCCGCCGGCAGCTTCTTGTTGAGCTTGGCGTAATTCTCGAACTGGTCGGTGACCGAGCGCATCATCGCCTCGACCTCGGCGCCGCCCACGACGATATCGTCCAGCGGCGCCACGGTGGCGACGATATGATCCTCAGCATCCGTCAACGCGGTCAGGGAGGCGCGCTGCTTGCCTTCCACCAGCACGCGGACATTGCCATCGGGCAGCTTGAGCATCTGCACGATGCTGGCAATGACGCCCATGTCGTAAAGCGCTTCCCGGTCCGGATCGTCCTCGCTCGGGTCGAGCTGCGCGACGAGGAAGATGTCCTTGTCGCCCGCCATCGCCTTTTCAAGCGCCGTCACGCTCTTGTCGCGTCCCACGAACAGGGGCACGATCATCTGGGGGAAAACGACGATATCCCGCAGCGGCAAGAGAGGCAGATCAAGATCCATTGTCACTCCAATCCAGCCAGGGGGCCTTACCCCTGAGCCTGCGAACCGCCTTCGTGCAGAAGGGGCCGCTTCACAACCCGGTCGCTTTTCCCGCGCATCGCGAAAAACGATCAATGCATCATATCGTTCAGCCGCGCGCGCATTTCAACGGCGCGAAAAGCTACTGACTGCCGAACTGGTTAAGCGCGGGTAAAACTATCGCCTTTTTACGCCGATCAGAAGGGCATCTTGAAGCCCGGCGGCAGCGGCAGACCAGCAGTCATCTTGCTCATCTGCTCGTTGGCGGCTTCATCCGCCTTGGCGCGCGCATCATTGAAGGCGGCGACAATCAGGTCTTCCAGCATCGTCTTGTCGGCTGGCACGATCAGGCTCTCATCGACCGAAAGGCCAAGGATACGGCCCTTGGCGCTCGCCCGCACCTTGACCAGTCCGCCGCCGGACGCACCCTCGACCTCGATATTATCGAGTTCGGCCTGCGCCTTCTGCATTTCCTCCTGCACCCGGCTGGCCATGCCGAGAATGTCGTTGAGGTCCTTCATCAGCCTTCACTCCTATATTGCTCATCTTCCGGGTCCACGAGCCGTGCTCCGGGGAATGCTTCCAGCGCGGCAGCCACGATAGGGGCAGCGCTGATCTGGGCAAGCCGCGCTTCCTTGGCGGCCTGCTCCTGCTCGCGCAGACTTGGCTGGCCGTGGGCGTCCGTCGAGCGGACATCCCAGACCTCGCCCGTCACCTCACGCAACGCCGCCGCTACTTGCCGGGGGAAATCGGCGTCGAGCGGCTGGAGGATGCGGAAGGCCAGCTCCGGCGGAGCATAATGCACAAGGCTCACATAATCATGCAGCTCCGCGCTGAGCCGGGCATGGCGCGCCTTGAGCGCCTCGACCATCGCCGCAAAATCCGTCGGCAGCGCTGGCGTTGCCGCTTCCGGCTCAGGCGCGGCTGCCGGCGCGGGCGGCGGCGGAGCGCTCGGGGCCGACTGGGCCGCTTCGCTCAACGTCCCACTGGGCGCAGGGGCCGGCATCGTCAGGCTCGCCTGCCCGCCACCGGCACCGTCGCGGATGAGCCGCGCGAGTTCCGCCGGATCCGGCATGGCGGATGCGTGAATGAGCCGCAGGAGCGCCATCTCGCACGCCGCATGGGGTCGCGCCGCAGCAGCCACTTCGGCATGGCCTTTGAGCAGCAATTGCCACAACCGATGCAGCACCGGGAAAGACAATTGCTCTGCCCAGCCGGCAATCGCGCCGCGCTCGGCCTCCGGCATCCGGTCGAGGCCGGCACCGCGCCCGGCCTTGGCCGTCGTCGCGGCATGGATGAGATCGAGCAACGCATTCACCGTGGCGAGCGGCTCGACGCCAAGCGCTTCCTGCTCGCCCAATGTCGCCAGCACCGCCGGTGCATCGCCATCGAGAATCTGGTCGAACAGCCGCCGCGTCGCGCCGCGATCCGACAGGCCGAGCATTTCGCGAACCTGATCGGCCTGCACGTAGGGCCGTCCATCCTCGCCGACCCCGGCATGCGCAATCGCCTGATCGAGGATCGACTGACCATCGCGCGCCGAGCCTTCCGCGGCGGTGGCAATGAGGCGCAGGGCATCGTCCTCGGCGACGACGCCTTCCTTGCCGCAAATCATGCGGAAATTATCGACCAGCAGTTCCACCGGGATGCGCCGCAGGTCGAAGCGCTGGCAGCGGGAGAGCACCGTGATCGGCACCTTGTTCACCTCGGTGGTGGCGAACAGGAATTTCACATGCTCGGGCGGTTCCTCAAGAGTCTTGAGCAATGCATTGAAAGCATTGCGCGAGAGCATGTGGACTTCGTCGATGATGTAGATTTTGAACCGTGCCGAGACCGCCGCATAGCGCACCGCCTCGATGATCTCGCGCACATCGTCGACGCCGGTGTGGCTGGCCGCGTCCATCTCGATCACATCGATATGGCGCCCCTCGGCAATCGCCTTGCACGGCTCGCACACGCCGCAGGGATCGATGGTCGGCCCGCCCTGCCCGTCGGGACCGACGCAATTGAGCGCCTTGGCGATCAGCCGCGCGGTAGAGGTCTTCCCCACCCCGCGCACGCCGGTCATCAGGAAGGCGTGGGGCAAACGCTCACGCTTGATCGCATTGGCGAGCGTGCGCACCATCGCCTCCTGGCCGATCAGTTCGGCAAAGGTCTGCGGGCGATAAGCGCGGGCCAGCACGCGATAGGCGGGCGCGTCCGGCCCAGCGATGGGCGCGACAGCCGCTGGCGGCCGGGGCGGTTCGCCGAGGTCGAAGCCCGGATCGTCTGAGGAATCGGTCATTGGGCCCGTTCTAGCCGCACTCGCGCCAGAAGTTAATGCGCCATCGGGGTGCGGACGGATCGCCGCAGGAACGGCAGCGCGATGCCGATGAAGATGAGGCCCATCCCCGCCAGATGATAGCCATGCAGCGGCTCGTTCAGCAGCAATGCCGCCAGCAGCGCACCGAACACCGGTTGCAGGTTGATCACCTGCCCGGCATCGCCCGCCCCGATCTGGTCCACCGCCAGGTTGAACAGAAAGTAGGCGACCAGCGAGGGCAGCAGGATGACATAGGCCACGCCCGCCGCCACGCCGGGCGTCATGATCACCCGCGCATGCGTCAGTTCATAAGCGGACAGGGGCGCCATGCACAGCACGCCGATGAACGCGGTGATGGCCAGAAAGCTCAGCCCGTGGATCTTCGGCCGCAGGCGCAGAAACACCGTGTAGAGCGACCAGAGGCTAACCGCGCACAGCACCAGCAGATCGCCCCGGTTGAACACCATCGAGAACAGGGCCGAAGGATTGCCCTGCAGGATGATCGTGAGCACGCCGGCAGCGGCCATGATCACGCCCACCACCTGCATAGCGCGCGGGCGATTGCGGAAGAACAGGAAATCGAACAACAGCACCAGCGCCGGAATGGCGGCCTGGATGAGCAGGCTGTTCGCCGCCGTCGTATATTGCAGGCCGGAATACATGAACGCGTTGAAGCAGCCGACGCCGATCACGCCGAGGAACAGGATGATCTTCCAGTTGGCTTTCGCCACGGGCCAGTCCTGCCGCAAATAGCGCCAGGCGACCGGCAATGCGATCAGCGTCGCGCCGCTCCAGCGCCAGAAGGCCAGTGTGAAGGGCGGCATTTCCGTGTGGATGGCCCGCGCAACCACGGAGTTGCCGGACCAAAGCAGCATCACCAGCACCAGCATGAGATAGACGATGGTTCGGGATCTGCCGGCCATGAACTCAGTCCTTTCGCGCGCGCCGCTCAGCCACGAAAGCGCGGCCTGCCTATGACGCCATGCCCATGACGCCCTATCCTGCCCCCGGCAAGTCCGCGCGCAGGCCCGCAAGCAGAAGAGCGCTGCAGAACAAGGCGATGACAATGAAGAGGAGGTGGAAGCCGGAACGACCCGCAGCGAATTCGTTGTGGCTGCTTCCGTCAGGACCTGACCAGGTTGGCGAAGACTACGTCCGCCCGACTTCCGCGGCGCATATGGCGGCATGAGGCGGGAAATGCAAGCGGCGCGAGGCCAGCCGTGAGGTCACTTTCCCGTCAATCCCGCCAACGCGGGAATCCAGGAGCGGAAGAGCGGTTCAGCTGGTTCTGGATTTCCTTGTTCACGAAGATGACGGAGAACGACGGGAGTGGCCAGCCTGCCCTGCCTCACGCCCCCTGCATGTTCCGACTCTCGGCGGGAATGTGAACGGTCAGCGTCTCCAGCGCGTCACTCAGCACGATTTGGCAGGAGAGCCGGCTGGTCCGGGTGGTGGAAGCCGCCAGATCGAGCATGTCCTCCTCATCCTCGCTGGCGCGGGGGAGCTTTCTGAAGTCCTCCGCGTCCACGATCACATGGCAGGTGGAGCAGGCCATCTGCCCCTCGCAGGTGCCTTCCAGCGGCTGACCGGCGGCCTGGGCCACGTCGAGCAGAATGTCGCCCGCGCTGGCCTCCACTTCCTGCACATGTTCGCCATTGGCGCTGACGAAGCGGACTAAGGTCATGCGGGCACTCCCTGTGCGTCGGCGGCCTGATTGAGCAGGCTCGCGGCTTCTTCCAGATCAGCCATGCTGGTGTAGCGCCCCATACCGATCCGCACCGAACTGCGCGCTTCTGCATCGCTGAGCCCCATGGCCTTGAGCACATGGCTCGGCCGGCCGGACCCGCTCGCGCAAGCAGACCCGAGCGAGACGGCGACGGTCCGTACATCCGATATCAGCCGCGCCGCGTCCAGCCCCGCCCGGCGGAGATTGAGATTGCCATGATAGCGCGCCTCCCCGGTGCCATTGAGGCGCCAATCCGCAAACAGCTCCAGCGCGCGCGTCCAGAGCGCCTCGACATGGGCAAGGTCGGCATAGCGGCGCTGCGCCGCCAGTTGCGCAGCCATACCGAAGCCCGCGCAGAGCATGGGTGAGAGCGTTCCCGGTCTCACCCCCTGCTCCTGCCCGCCACCATGCATGAGCGGCGGCAGGTCAAGCCCTTCCCGCAGCCACAGCGCGCCCACGCCCTTGGGGCCGTGAATCTTGTGAGCGCTGATCGCGATCAGGTCCGCCTGAGGGGTCGCCAGTCGGCCGAAACCCTGCACGGCGTCGCACAATGTCGGCACGCCAGCCGCGCGCGCGATCACGAACAGCCGGTCGAGTGGCTGCACCACGCCAATCTCGTTGTTCACCTGCATTACCGCAAGCAAGGCGGCTCGCTCGTCGATCGCCGCCTCGGCAATCTCCAGATCGACCAGCCCGTCGGCATTCACCGGCACGATTACTGGCTCGAAACCCTCGCGGCGCAAAGCCATCACCGTATCGAGCACGGCGGCATGTTCGGTCGCCACCGTTACCACCCTTCGCCGGCCCTGCGGAGCAGCCCGCGCGGCGCCGATAATGGCCATGTTCAGCGCTTCGGTCGCGCCGCTGGTGAAGATCAGGCGGCCATCCGCGCGGCCCAGCGCATCGAGGATGCGACCCCGCGCCAGCTCGACATCCGCCGCCGCGATGCGGCCGACGCGGTGCGCGCTGTTCGGATTGCCATAATGATCCATCGCGGCCACCATGGCATCCGCAACCTCCGGCGCCAGCGGCGTGGTGGCCTGGTAATCGAGGTAGATCATCGTCTTGCGTTCCCGTGCGCGATGGCCTGCCACTCAGTGAGAAAATCGTCAATGTCGGCCGCGCACGTATCATGCCCCATAGTGACACGGATCACCTCGGCGGCCTCAGCCTGCGGCCAACCCATGGCCGCCAACACATGGCTGGTGCGCAAGCTGCCCGACGAGCAGGCACTGCCCGCCGACACCGCAATCCCGGCCATGTCGAAGCGGATGAGCTGCGCTTGCGCGGACACGCCGGGCATTCGGTAGCTGGCGATAGTCGGCAAGCGCGCGGAGGCGTCCGCCACGATCTCACCGCCGGCTGCGAGAATAGCCGCGTCCATCCGCTCGCGCCAACCGGCGACGTCAGCCAACCAGTCGCGCGGAGCTTCCAGCGCCGCCGCAAAGCCTAGCGCCAGCGGCATGGCCTCGGTGCCGGCGCGGTAGCCTTGCTCCTGCCCGCCGCTTGGGCTCAGCAGCGTCAGATCCCGCACCAGAAGCGCACCAATGCCGATTGGCCCGCCCAGCTTGTGCGCGCTCAGGACGATCAGGTCCGCGCCTTGCGGCAGCGCCATCTTCCCGGCCGATTGGCTGCAATCGGCCAGCAGCAGGCCATTTTGCGCGTGGATGCACTCGGCGAACGCCTCCAGCGGCTGGATCACGCCGGTCTCGCTATTGACCTGCTGGATCGCGATCAGCGTACCCGGCGCAATGACATCGGGCAGGCACACGATCCCGTCATGATCGACCGGCATCCGGCGATCCTCCGGGATGTGGCGCAGCACAGCATCATGTTCGCTCGCCCCTGCCAGCAAGGGAGACGCCTTTGTGCGTGTCAACGCGATGGCCAGCGCCTCGCTCGCGCCGGCGGTGAACAACACACGCCCATCCCAATCCAGCGCCCGCGCCACGCGGCGGCGGGCATCCTCCAGCATGGCGCGCGCCTGACGACCGGCGGCATGCGGCGATGAGGGATTGGCCCAGGCATCGAACCCGGCCAGCATCGCAGCGCGAGCCTGCGGCAGCAGCGGTGTGGTCGCGGCATGATCGAGATAGATGCGTCGGCTCATCGCCCCTTCCCTACAGGCCCGTCGCGCCGCGGCAAATGGATTTGCCCTCTGGTGCAATCAGCCATGTTGCGGCGCAACACAGACCTGATATGCGAAGGCATGGATCCGGCCTTCGACATCATCCTTATCCTCATGGCCGTGGCGTTTCTCGCCGCGACCATCGACGCCATGGCGGGCGGCGGCGGCCTCGTCACCATTCCCGCGCTGCTGGCGGCGGGCATCCCGCCCGTGACCGCTCTGGCGACCAACAAGCTCCAGAGCAGCTTTGGCACTTGTGGCGCCGTCATCGCCTTCGCCCGGCGCGGACATATTGATTTCCGCCGCTTCGCCTTACCGGCGCTGGCGTCATTTATCGGCTCTGCGGGCGGCGCGTTTCTGGTGACGCGGATCGATTCCGGCTTTCTCTCCGCGCTGCTGCCCATGCTGCTGGTCGCGATGGTGCTCTATTTCCTCTTCTCGCCCCGGATGAGCGATGAGGACAGGCACAGCCGCTTCGGCCCGCTCGCGCTCATCGTCACAGCGGCGATCATCGGCGGCTATGACGGCTTTTTCGGGCCCGGCACCGGCTCCTTCTTCACCACCGCGCTGGTCGGCCTGTTTGGCCTGGGCCTCATCCGCGCCGTAGCCCATACCAAGCTGCTCAATTTCGCCAGCAATTTCTCCAGCGTGATCGTGTTCATCATCGGCGGGCATGTGCTCTGGATCACCGGCCTTGCCATGGCGGTTGGCAGCATCGCAGGCGGACAATTCGGCGCCTATCTCGCGATCCGCTTCGGCGCCGGAATCGCGCGGCCCCTGCTGATCGTCATGTCCCTCGCGCTCACCACCAAGCTGCTGCTGGACCCGACGAACCCCCTCACCGCCGCTGCTCTGGGCTGGTTCCGGGGCTGACGTGGGCGCTGTCACAACGCCGTTCGATCGTTGACTGTAACTCGCAATGTCGGGACAATGCTGACATGGTCTTGTCGCTCCTGATCCTTGCCGCGTCGGCCACGGTGCCCGTCACCTGCGCGCCACCAGAGGGCGCTCAACATGTCGTCTCCAACCCCACTATTCGTTGGATTCTCTTGGGTGAGGATGGACATGGCACGAAAGAAATGCCCCTCAGCATGGCTGATTGGGTCTGCGCCGCTGCCGCAACCGGCCGACCCATCATTGTCGGCGTAGAATATGCGGAGCGAAATCAGGCTGCGCTGGATGCCTATATGGCGTCGGACGGCAGCAAAGACGCCCGCCTCGCTTTGACGGACGCGCCCCTGTGGGATCCCGATTGGGCGGATGGCAAATCCTCATTCGCTATGCTCGCCTTGCTGGAGTGGCTGAGAACACAGCATCAGGCTGGCGTGATAGGCCGCGTGATCGCCTTCGAGCCAGATTTTATCGAGGACGGCGCGGACCGCGAGCGCCAAATGGCCAAGCGGCTAGAGTCTTTTTCATCGGAAGACGGCGCTTTGTTCATTGCGCTTACCGGCTCATTCCATGCCCGCAAGCGCCTGCTGGATGCCGAAACCACCCCCTACCCGCCCATGGCGACACTCTTGCCCAAAGCGCGCACGGTCAGCTTCCGCATTCAGGGCACCGGCGGCCGGAAATGGGCCTGCACAGATCTGGGTTGCGGGGAGCAAGATGCCAATCAGGCTGGCGGCGAGGTTCGAAAATTAACGATCCTTGCCACGCCGGACGGGAGCTATGATGGCGTTTACGATCTCGGCGTGCCGATGACCCCATCGCCGCCAGTGAAGCAAAAACGCTAGACCGAATTCTGCTTGTGAAGGCGCGGAGAGGGCTTCTCATGCGAACAAGTTCGATGGCGCCGTCTGCGCATTCCTCATCCCCAACCAGAAACATTGCGAAAATCGCGCTTCCGCCTATATAAGCGCCCGTCCCGCGTCGTCGGCCAGTCTCGGTCGCCCGCTCCCATTTCAAGTCTCAGGTGCCATGCCCGACGTCATTTTTCCCGGTCCCGAAGGCCGTCTCGAAGGTCGTTTCAGCCCTCCGCCCCGCCCGCGTGCGCCCGTTGCGCTGATCCTGCACCCGCACCCGCAGGGCGGCGGCACGATGAACGATCGCATCACGCAGGCGCTCTACAAGACCTTCGTGAAGCGCGGTTTTGCGACGCTGCGGTTCAATTTCCGGGGTGTCGGTCGCTCGCAGGGCGTGTTCGACAATGGCATTGGCGAGCTCTCGGATGCCGCCGCGGCGCTCGACTGGATTCAGAGCTTCCATCAGGAAGCGCAGACGACGTGGATCGCCGGTTTCTCGTTCGGTGCATGGATCTCCATGCAGCTGCTGATGCGCCGGCCGGAAGTGCGCGGCTTCATCTCGGTGGCGCCGCCCGCCAACATGTACGATTTCTCGTTCCTCGCGCCCTGCCCCGCCTCCGGCATCATCGTGCAGGGCGCGAACGACGAGGTCGTCTCCGCCGCCTCCGTGCAGAAGCTGGTCGACAAGCTGCGCACGCAGAAGGGCATCACCATCCATCATGACGAGATCCGCAACGCCAATCACTTCTTCGAGCATGAGCTCGACCAGCTGATGATGAGCGTCGACAACTATCTCGACATGCGCCTCGCCCCGGATTCGCCGATCCGCTGATGCTGATCCTCGCCGGGACCGTTCGCTTGCCGCCGGAGAACCTGCCGGCGGCGCGTCCGGTCATTGCGCGGATGGTCGCAGCCAGCCGCGCGGAGCCGGGTTGCATCGCCTACAGCTTCGCCGAGGATCTCGAGGAACCCGGTCTTCTGCGCATCTTCGAGGTCTTTCGCAACCGCGAGGCCCAGCAGGCCCATGCCGCGAGCCAGCACATGAAGGACTGGCGCGCCACATGGGAAGACCTCGGCATCGGCGACAAGCAGATCATCCATTATGAGGTTTCGGCCACCTCGGAGGGCTGACACGCGCCAGTGCGTTCACACCGTCGCGGGCGGAGTCCGGCGGCGGCGCTTCAGCACGATCAACGTGCCGGCGCTGCCGATCGTGAGCATCCCGACAATCGCCACCGGATCGGGCACATGCCGGAACACGATCCAGCCGAGCACCGTCGCCCACAGCACCTGCAGATACGTGATCGGCGCCAGCGTCGAAGCCGGGGCGTGGCGAAAGGCTGCCGTGAACAGATAATGTCCCACCCCGCCCCACAAGCCCAGCGACGCCAGCAGCGCGCCTTCCAGAAGCGTCGGCATCCGCCCCGCCCAGTAGAAGGGCGCCACCGCGCCGAAAACGAGGCTGCCCACGGCGGCACTGTAGAAGAGCAGCGCGAAGGTCTTCTCGGTCGCCGCCAGCGTGCGGGACATCAGCTGATAGGTGCCATTGAGCATGGCGGCACCCAAAGCGAGCATGACGCCCACCACATCCAGCCCGCCACCCGGCCGCGCGATCAGCACGACGCCGGCCAGCCCGAGCAACACAGCGCCCCAGCCCCGCAGCCCGACCTCTTCCCCGAGCAGCAGCCCGCCACCCAGCGCGACCAGCGTCGGCGCCAGAAACATGATCGCCGTCGCTTCACCGACCGGCATGCGGGTGAGCGCCAGCGCCATCAGCACGGAGGCGCAGGCGAGGCAGCAGCCACGCAACCAGACGAGCGCGGTGCGCGTCGTGCGCACCATCTCCCGCCCGCCGCGCGGCGCCATGACGACGAGCATCAACAAGAGGTTGCCGATGAAACGCGCCGCCACGATCACCGGCGCCGCGAAATGCGCGGTGAGCACTTTCGTGGTCGTATCCAGCGCCGCGAACAGCAGCAAAGCGGCGGCGCAGAGCAGAATTCCACGAATCGGTTGAGTGCTGGTCATCTGAATGCTCGTCGGCGACAACGCCCCCGGCGACCATGGCTGGGTGCGTCGAAAATCTTGATCTGCGCGATCCGGCTAAAGAGTGCGGGACGCCACGCGGCCCTTGCCGGGCTCAACCCTGCAGGGCCTCGACCTGCTCGGCCAATTCCAGCCAGCGCTCCTCGGCCGCATCTTTTTGCGCGCGCGCCTTTTCGATCGTCGCGCTCAACTCGGCGAAGCGCTTGGGGTTCTTGGTATAGAGATCGGGGTCGGCGAGCGCGGCTTCATCGCGCGCAATCGCCGCCTCGAGCGCCTCGATCTGCCCCGGCAGCAGATCGTAATCCCGCTGATCCTTGTAGCTGAGCTTCGCCGCCTTGGGCGGCGGTGGCGCAGCGGGTGCATCCGCCTTCGCAGCCGATCGCTTGCCCGCCGCATTGGGCTTTTGGCGCTTGGCTTCCCAGTCCGCATAGCCGCCGGCGATCACATCGATCCGGCCGGAGCCATCCAGTCCCAGAGTCACAGTCACCGTGCGGTCGAGAAAGTCGCGGTCGTGGCTGACGATCAGCACCGTGCCATCATAATCGGCGATCACCTCCTGCAGCAGGTCGAGCGTTTCCAGGTCGAGATCGTTGGTCGGCTCGTCCAGCACCAGCAGGTTGGATTCGCGCGCGAATTCGCGCGCCAGCAACAGGCGCGAGCGCTCGCCACCCGAGAGCGTGCCGATCTTCGCCTCGGCCAGCGACGGATCGAACAGAAAATCCTTGAGATAGCCGTGGACATGCTTGCGCACGCCGCGCACGTCGATCCAGTCGCCGCCCTCGGCCAGCACATCCCTCACCCTTTTGTCCGGCTGCATCAGCGAGCGCTGCTGGTCGATGACGATGCCGTCCATCGTCTTGGCCAGCGTGATCGTGCCGCTGTCCGGTTGCAGATCGCCGGTCAGCAGGCGCAGCAGCGTCGTCTTGCCGGCCCCGTTGCCGCCGACGATGCCAATACGGTCGCCGCGCTGGATGCGGATCGAGAAATCCTTGATGACCGCGCGGTCGCCGAACTGCTTGGTGACATGCTCGGCGGTGATGACGCTCTTGGTTTTGGTGTCATTGGCGGTGACCTCCAGCTTGGCGCCGCCCTGCGGGCCGATCATCGCCGCGCGCTGGGCACGCATCTCCCAGAGCTTGGCCAGCCGCCCCTGGTTGCGCTTGCGCCGTGCAGTCACGCCGCGCTCCAGCCAGTGCGCCTCGATCTTCAGCTTCGCATCGAGCTTTTCCGCAGAGCGGGCCTCGTCGGCATAGGCCTTTTCCATCCAGGCCTCGAACCCGCCAAAGCCGATCTCCTGCCGACGCAGACTGCCCCGGTCGAGCCAGAGCGTCGACCGGGTGAGGCGCGTGAGGAATGTCCGGTCGTGGCTGATGACGATGAATGCGCCATTGAAGCGCGTCAGCCAATCCTCCAGCCAGGTGATCGCGGCGATATCGAGATGGTTGGTCGGCTCGTCCAGTAGCAGGATGTCCGGCTCGCTCGCCAGTGCTCGGCAAATCGCCGCCCGGCGGCGCTCGCCACCCGATGCGGTCGATGCCGCGCGGGAGAGGTCGATGCCGAGCTGGTCCGCAATCGCCTCAACCTCATGCGCAGCCGGCGCCTTCGCGCCGGACGTCGCGAAATCGTGCAGCGTCGCGAAGGCGGAGACGTCCGGGTCCTGCTCCAGCATCACCACATGCCGCCCCGGCACGACCGAGCGCTTGCCTTCGTCCGGCTCCACCGTGCCGGCAATCAGCTTGAGCAGCGTGGTCTTGCCGGCCCCGTTGCGGCCGATCAGCGCCAGGCGATCACGCTCGCCGACATGAATGTCCAGACCACGGAACAGCCAGCCGGCGCCTTGGATGAGACCGAGATTTTCGAAGGATAGAAGTGGCGGGGCCATGGCAAGGCGCTAAAACAGATGCAGGCGGCGGGAGCAAGGGCTGAGGCGCCAGATGAACGGGAAGAAACTCGATGGGTCAGGATGCGTTCAGAAGCTTCAGCCCATTTCTATGGCCATCACACAAAAGGGAAAATGTTCCATGCGTCGTTTGCCAATTCTGCTCGCTGCAACTGCCGCTCTCATGACGCCGGCGATCGTCTCGGCCCAGCCGCAACCGCCGGCACCCCAGGCTGCCAAGGGCCCGCTGCTGAGCCTGAGCGTCAGTGAATCGGTGAACAGCGCGCCGGATATGGCGACCATCAACACCGGCGTGCAGACCCGCGCGATGTCAGCGAAGGATGCGATGGCGCAGAATGCCACCCAGATGGACAAGCTGATCGCTGCGCTTGTGAAGGCTGGCATCGCCCGCAAGGACATCCAGACCAGCGGCATCAACCTCAACCCGCAATATGATTATAGCGACCGCACAGATGGCAAAGGTCCGCGCTTCATCGGCTATGAAGCCAGCAACCAGCTCACTGTCGCGGTCCGCAAGCTGGATAGCGCAGGCGATCTGATCGACTCGCTGGTCGCCGCCGGGGCGACCAACATCAACGGCCCGAGCTTTGGCATTGCCGAGCCGGACAAGCTGCTCGATCAGGCCCGCACCAAGGCGCTGAAAACCGCGCAGGCTCGCGCAAACCTGTATGCGCAGGCGACCGGCTTCCGCACCGCGCGCCTGGTGAGCATCTCCGAAGGTGGCGGTTTCGCGCCGCCGCCGATGCCGATGATGGCTATGCGCGACTCTGCTGCAGCGGCACCGCAGACCAAGATCGAGCCCGGTGAGATCGCCACCTCGATTTCCCTCAACGTCCAGTATATGCTGGAACCCTGAACGGGGGACAGATGGGACATTCAGCGCTTGTTCAATGCTTGATGGCTAACACGGCATCATGAAACATCTTTCATCCTCTCTTCTGCTCGGCGGGCTGATGGCACTGGCGGCCACCAGCCTCCCCGTTTCGGCGCAGAGCTTTGCGCGGGGCGATGACCAGCGGGCGGCGCGGCGCGCCATGCTCGATGGTGAGGTGATGCCGTTTTCGATCATCAAGCGTCGTGTCGAGCGCGAGATCAGCGACGCCCAATATGTCGGCGTCGCCCCATCCGTTCGCGAAGGCGTGTACCGGATGCAGTTCCTCCAGCAGGATGGCAAGGTCATCTGGGTTGATGTGGACGGCAAGACCGGCAATATCATCGGACGGACGCGCTGATCCGGCCGGATCGCCTGCGCACGCTCCCTCATTCGGAAAGGAAAAGCCATGCGTCTGCTGATCGTCGAAGATGAGCCGACCTTGGGCAAACAGCTCAAGTCCACGCTCGAAGGCGTCGGCTATGCCGTGGACCTCGCGACCGATGGCGAGGACGGCCATTTCCTCGGATCAACCGAGAGCTATGACGCGATCATCCTGGATCTGGGCCTGCCGGAAATCGACGGCCTCACTGTGCTCGACCGCTGGCGCAAGGAAGGCTCGGCGGTGCCGGTGCTCGTGCTGACGGCGCGGGACAGCTGGTCGGACAAGGTTGCCGGGCTGGATGCCGGAGCAGACGATTATCTCGCCAAGCCGTTCCAGAGCGAGGAACTGATCGCCCGCCTGCGCGCGCTTATTCGCCGCTCTTCCGGCAACGCCTCGTCGGAACTCATTGCCGGTAGCGTGCGCCTCGATACCCGCTCGGGCAAGGTCACGCTGAACGGCGAGCCGGTGAAGCTGACCGCGCAGGAATATAAGCTGCTCTCCTATCTGATGCACCACAAGGGCAAGGTGGTGAGCCGCACGGAACTGATCGAGCATATTTACGATCAGGATTTCGACCGCGATTCCAACACCATCGAAGTGTTCGTCACGCGCATCCGCAAGAAGCTGGGTGCCGATGTGATCTCCACCATTCGCGGTCTGGGCTACAGCCTGGAGGACCCCGCTGGCTGAACCGGCGCCGCACGATGCGGAGACGGCGCCCCCGCCAGCCTCCAGCCGCAGTACCGGATCGCTCAGTCGCCGCATTCTCGGCATCTCGGCCATCTGGATCGGCCTGCTGTTGCTCGGCGGCGCGCTGGCGCTCGACCGGGTGCTGGTGAGCACCGTCACGCGCACCTTCGATGACGGCTTGTCCTATGTGCTGACCGCCATGATCTCCTCGGCGGAGATCGGCCCGGAAGGCGAAGTACTGTTCAACCGCCCGCTGGCCGACCAGCGGTTTCTGGAGCCGGCAAGCGGGCTCTATTACCAGATCAGCGGTCAGGGCCATGAAGACTGGCGCTCCCGCTCGCTCTGGGACCGCGCGATCCGCGTCACGCCGGGCATGACCACCAATCCCGGCGAGGGGATGGACAGCAACCAGTTCCCCGACGAGCCACTGCGCCTGATGGCTCGCACCGTAATCCTGCCGGGCAGCAATACGCGGTGGATTTTCATCGTCGCGCAGGCCCGCGAGGGCCTGGACGCGCAGATCCACGCGCTGCGGGCTACGCTGTTCAACAGCTTCGTCATTCTGGGCGTCGGGCTGATCATATTGGCCGGCTTGCAGGTGTTTTTCGGCCTGCGTCCGCTGCGCCATATCCGCCGCGAAATCGCGCGCATGCGGGATGGCGAGAAGAGCCGCGTAACCGTGCCCCTGCCCCGGGAGGTCCAGCCGCTGGTCGAGGAATTGAACGCGCTGCTCGCCCATAACGAGCAGCAGGCGGAGGAAGCCCGCCGCCACGCCGGCAATCTCGCCCACGCGCTTAAGACGCCGCTGACGGTCGTGATGAACGCCGCGACGGCCCAGTCGCCCGACCTCGCCACCACGGTGGTGCGGGAAACCGGGACGATGCGCCGCCAGATCGACCACCATCTTGCCCGCGCCCGTGCCCTCGGCCGGCGCGGCGCGGCGCAGAGCCGCACATTGGTGTGGCCGAGCCTCGAAGCGGTGGAGCGCGCCGTCGAGCGCCTCTACCCGGACGTCCGCATTGACCGCGACGGCGCGCAGACGGCCGTCGTCCGCGTCGAGCGGCAGGATCTGGACGAGCTGCTCGGCAATCTGGTCGAGAATGCCGCCAAATATGGCGGTGGCAGCGTGTTCGTCACCGTGGTGCAGAGCACGCCCTGGGTCGACATTCTCGTGGAGGACGACGGCATGGGCATTCCCGAGGCCGCGCGCGAACGCATCTTCGATCGCGGCGTGCGGCTGGATAGCGGCAAGCCCGGCACCGGCCTTGGCCTCGCCATCGTGCGCGATGTCGCGGAAATCTACGGTGGCTCCGTCACGCTGGACGAGAGCGAGGATCTGGGCGGCCTGATGGTGCGCCTGCGCCTGCCGGCCGGATAAGGCCTCACACGCCGAAGGATTGCAGGATCGGGCACAGCCCTTCTTCGGAACGGGCACAGGTCCGCGCGAGTTGGCGTAGCGAGGCGCGCGCAGCTTCGAGTTGCGCGATCTTTTCATCGAGCTGGACCAGCCGCTCTTCCGCCAGAGCGCGCGCGCGGGCACGATCCTGCCCCGCGTCCAGCGACAACAGCGTGCGGATTTCCTCCAGCGTAAAGCCGGCCTGCTGCGCCGCCCGAATGAAGCGCAGCCGCCGAACATCCTCCTCGCCATAGCGCCTTATGCCCCCGGACAAGTCATTGCCGGCCTGCTTCTCAGGCGTGGGGAGCAAGTTCTTGCGCTGATAGAAGCGGATCGTCTCGACCCCCACGCCGCCGGCTTTCGCCAGACCCGAAATGCTCATCGCTGCCATGCTTGACTCCGTACCGTGGTACAGACCCTATATGGGGTGCATGGACTTCTCAGCAAGGATGAGCGTCAATGCCTGAACCCCGCGCCACGAGCAGCCGTAAGGCCGTTCTCCATCGGTTGGTGATGCCCGGCCACATCTGCCCCTATGGCCTCAAGGCGCTGCACCTGCTGCGCAGCAAAGGCTATGATGTCGAGGATCGCTGGATCGAAACGCGCGAACAACAGGAGGCGTTCAAGGCCGAGCATTATGTGACCACGACGCCGCAGGTGTTCATCGACGGTCAGCGGATCGGTGGCCATGATGACTTGCGCCGCTTCCTGGGCCTGAGCGTCAAAGATCCGAACGCGACGAGCTATACGCCTGTTCTGGTCGTGTTCGCTGTCGCGGCGCTGATCGCGCTGACGATCGATCTGTTGACGGCCGCGCCGCTGCTCAGCCTGCTCACCCTCGAGCGCTTCATCTCTGTGACGATGATCCTGCTGGCGATGCTCAAGCTGCAGGATGTGGATCGGTTCGCGACCATGTTCCTGGGCTATGATCTGCTGGCCCGAAAATGGGTGCCCTATGCCTCAATCTATCCGTTCGCCCAATTGGGCGCCGGCGTGCTGATGCTCGCGGGGGCCCTGCCCTGGCTCTCGGTACCAGTCGCCGCGTTCATCGGCGGCATCGGCGCGGTGTCTATCTACAAGGCCGTCTATGTGGAGAAACGCAGCCTCAAATGTGCCTGCGTCGGCGGCGGGACCAATGTGCCGCTCGGCTTCGTGTCGTTGACCGAAGACCTGTTCATGGTCGCCATGCCCCTGTGGATGGGCCTCAATGCCTGGCTGCTACCCGGCGCGCCGATGTAAAGGCGCGGTTGCCGGGCGCCGCTGTTCAGCGCCCGGCCCGAACCGTCTCTTACTTGCCGCGCTTCTTGCGGTGGCTCTCCAGATCGAGAACGTCGTTCTCAAGGCCCTCGGGCAGCAGGCCAAGGCGGCGGGCGACCTCCTGATAGGCCTCGACCTCGCCGCCCAGATCGCGGCGGAAGCGGTCCTTGTCCAGCTTCTCGTTGGTGGCCATATCCCACAGCCGGCAGCCATCCGGGCTGATCTCGTCGGCCAGGATGATGCGCGAGAAATCGCCATCCCAGATGCGGCCGAACTCCAGCTTGAAGTCGACCAGACGGATGCCGATGCCGGCGAACAAGCCGCTCATGAAGTCGTTCACGCGGATCGCCATGTCGGCGATGTCGTGCATCTCTTCCTGGCTCGCCCAACCGAAGCAGGCGATATGCTCTTCGGTGATCAGCGGATCGCCGAGCGCATCATCCTTGTAATAATATTCGATGAGCGTGCGGGGGAGCTGCGTGCCCTCCTCAATGCCCAGCCGCGTGGAGAGAGAGCCAGCGGCGACATTGCGCACCACGACCTCGATCGGCACGATCTCCACCTGACGAATGAGCTGCTCGCGCATGTTCAGCCGCTTGATGAAGTGGGTGGGCACGCCGATGTTCGCGAGCAGCGTGAAGACATGCTCGGAAATCCGGTTGTTCAGCACGCCCTTGCCGGAGATCGTCCCCTTCTTCTGCGCATTGAAGGCAGTCGCATCGTCCTTGAAATACTGGATCAGCGTGCCGGGCTCGGGACCTTCATAAAGGATCTTCGCCTTGCCCTCATAAATCTGGCGACGACGGGACATGTGCGGGTGCCTACTCATCAGTTGTAAAAATCAAGGCCCCGGCGGCGCGAATCAGCGAGGATCAGCGGACACCGGGGCTCTTCCCAAGCGCATAGCGCAAGGCACATGGCAGTGCAATTTTCAGACGAACCGAGCCGAGCTGGCCCGCTCGCCGCTTGCCGGGCATGGCGCCGGAACATATAAAGAACATATGAAACAGGAGACGATCACGGAACGCTTGGCGATCCTTGCGGATGCCGCCAAATATGATGCCTCCTGCGCATCGTCCGGCACGGCCAAGCGCAACAGTCGCGACGGCAAGGGGATCGGCTCGACCGAAGGCATGGGCATCTGCCATGCCTATGCGCCGGATGGGCGCTGCATCTCGCTGCTCAAGATTCTGCTCACCAATCATTGCATCTTTGACTGCCATTATTGCGTCAACCGCAAGAGCTCGAATGTGCGTCGTGCGCGGTTCACGGCACAGGAAGTCGTCGAGCTGACGCTCAACTTCTACCGGCGCAATTATATTGAGGGGCTATTCCTTTCCTCCGGCATCATCAAATCTGCCGACCATACGATGGAGCAACTGATCGAGGTCGCCCGTGCCTTGCGGGAGGATCATGGCTTCAAGGGCTATATCCACCTCAAGACCATTCCCGAGGCCGATCGCGCGCTGGTCGAGCAAGCGGGCCTGTGGGCGGATCGCGTCTCAATCAATGTCGAACTGCCGACTGAGCGCGGTCTGACCGATCTGGCGCCGGACAAGAATGGCGGGCAGATCGAAGGGGCCATGGCGCGGCTCGGTTCGGCCATGGTCGAGGCGAAGGATGCGCGCAAACGCTTCAAGCATGCGCCGATGTTCGCGCCCGCCGGCCAATCTACCCAGATGATCGTCGGCGCGGACGGCGCCAGCGACACGCAGATCATCGGCCGGGCCAGCGAATTGTACGACCGCCATCGCCTGCGCCGCGTCTATTATTCCGCCTTCAGCCCGATCCCCGATGCCAGCGCCGTTCTGCCGCTCAAGCGACCACCACTGATGCGCGAGCATCGGCTCTATCAATCCGACTGGCTGATCCGCTTCTACGGATTTTCGACAAGCGAGGTGCAGACCGCGACGGACGATGACGGGATGCTGGCGCTCGACATCGACCCCAAGCTGGCCTGGGCCTTGCGGCACCGGCAGGATTTTCCGGTCGACATCAATCTGGCATCGCGCGAGAAGCTGTTGCGCGTGCCAGGACTGGGCACGCGGGCCGTGGCTGCCATCCTGCAAGCCCGCCGCCATCATCGTCTCCGGCTGGATGATCTCGCCCGGCTCACCCGCACGGTCACCAAATTGCGGCCGTTCATCGTCACGGCCGACTGGCGCCCGACAGGCTTGATCGACACGGCAAACCTGCGCGCCCGACTGGCCCCGCCGCCCCGCCAGATGGAACTGTTCGGGTGAAGCCGGCCCAGCTCCGAGATCAGCCGGCGCTGTTCAATGCCGAACTGGAGGATGCCCATGATTTCGAAACATGGCGCGATCTGGCCCGCGCCCTGGTCTCGCAGGGCGTCGCTCCAGAGCATATCCGCTGGTCAGCGGCATTGGACGGCGCGCGGGATTTGTTCGCGTCCAAAGACACGCCCGAGCCGGCTCCATCACCCCGCCCGGTCACGGCCAACAAGCGCTTCATCGAGTTGGCCCGCAAGGTGATCCTGCACAGCTCGGATACACGGTTGGCGCTGCTCTATCGCCTGTTGTGGCGCCTGCAAAGCGACCCGCACCTGCTTGAAAAGACGAGCGATGCCGATGTGCACGCCCTCACGCAGTTGGAGCGGCAGGTGCGCCGCGACATTCACAAGATGCGGGCGTTCGTGCGGTTTCGGTTGGCCCATGATCCTGATGGAACGGATCGCTACGTCGCCTGGTTCGAGCCGGATCACGCGATCGTGCGCGCCAATGCCCCGTTTTTCCTCAACCGGTTTGCAAGCCAGCGCTGGTCCATCCTGACGCCCGATCTCAGCCTGCATTGGGATGGCACCCAACTTGCGGAGGGGCCGAGCGCCGACGCCCGGGATGCCCCCGGCGAAGACGAGATCGAAGGGCTTTGGCAGCGTTATTATGCCTCCATCTTCAACCCTGCCCGGCTCAAGGTGGCGATGATGGTGAAGGAAATGCCTCGACGCTACTGGAAGAACCTGCCGGAAGCCGCATTGATCCCTGCGTTGATTGCCGGCGCGCAGGCCCGCGAGGCTCAGATGGTCGATCAAGGCGCCGATCCCTTCCAGCGCCCGCCCCCGACGTCCCTCGGCGAGATTGCCGAGGGCATCTCGACCTGCACGGCCTGCCCGATCGGCTGCAACGGCACGCGCGCAGTCGCTGGCGAAGGGCCCGGCAACGCGCGGCTGATGATTGTGGGCGAGCAGCCGGGCGATTTCGAAGAGCAGCAGGGCCGGCCTTTTGTCGGCCCGGCGGGGCAGTTGCTCGACGGGCATCTTGAGACGGCTGGGTTCGATCGTCCCGAGATCCGGCTGACCAACGCCGTCAAACATTTCAAATTCGAGCAACGCGGCAAGCGTCGTCTCCACCAGAACCCGACCGCCGGGGAGATCGACCATTGCCGCTGGTGGCTCGATGCCGAAAGACGGATCGTTCAGCCAACGATCGTGCTAGCCTTAGGCGCGAGCGCAGGACGCGCCCTGCTGGGCCGAACACCCAGCATCGCCAAGGAGCGCGGCCAACCCTATCAGCTCGCGGACGGCAGCCAGCTCTGGCTGAGCGCCCATCCCAGCTATCTGCTGCGCCTGAGCGGCGAGGCGCAAGCGCGGGAACAGAATTTGTTCGCCCGCGATCTGGCGGCGGTCCGCGTGGCGCTGCAAGGTTGATGAGTGCAAGAGACGCGGTGCGACGGCCGCTGATGTTGCGCACAGGCCTGCGGAGATCACTTGGAATAAAAGGGGAGCAGAGAGCCATCGAACTGACCATCTCCCGATCGCAGCGAACGCAAGTACAGGCCGAAATCGGGAACGACGGAGCAGAGAGGCGCGCGCCATCGGTACTGTGCTCAATTGTAAATGGCGGAGAGGGTGGGATTCGAACCCACGGTACGGTTGCCCGTACACCGCATTTCGAGTGCGGCGCATTCGACCACTCTGCCACCTCTCCGCAGAGGTTTTCGCGTCGCAGTGCCCTGAATGAGAGCGCCGCTGCGGTAGTCGAGCGCGCGCTGTTAGCGGATGATCGGGGCTTTGCCAAGCAGTCGGTGCGGGAAAACTTGCACTCGGTGCCGGCGACACTAAATCTGTCTCATGAATCAAGCCCAAGCCCGCAAGTCATTCTCTTCCGTGACGCACATTCCGACGATCAGTGCCGCCCATCGCGTGTCGCACGCGCATTTCGGCATTGGGGAGAAGGTCCGGCACCGCCTGCTGGGGTTTCGCGGGGTTGTGTTCGATATCGATCCGGTCTTTTCCAACAGCGAGGAATGGTATGAGGCCATTCCCGAGGCGATGCGGCCGGAGCGGGACCAGCCTTTCTACCATCTGTTCGCGGACAATGGTGAAGCGACCTATGTCGCTTATGTGAGCCAGCAGAATCTAGTGGCCGACGGAACGGACGAGCCGATCGATCATCCGGCTGTCACCGCCTTGTTCGGCGAGCATCGCGGCGGGCATTATGCGCTCGACCCGAGCTACTGGCACTGAATGAAGGTGCCCCGCTCGCCAGCCGGGCCGTAGCTATCGATCAGGATTTGATGCGCCACCCCTGCCGTAGCCCGATATAGCACACAACTGCCAGCACGAGGTTGAGCGCGAGCAGGAGCGCCGCGCCGACCGCGATGGGCGAATCGGCCGCGGCGAGAAAGCCATAGCGGAAGCCCGAAATCGCGTAGAAAAACGGATTGACGTGGCTGATCGCCCGCATGATCGGCGAGACATGATCCATCGAGTAGAAGGTGCCGGAGAGCAGCGAGAGCGGCGCGACGAGAAAGTTGGTGACGGCTGCGGCATGATCGAACTTTTCTGCCCAGATCCCGGTGAGAATGCCGAGGAAGCCCAGCATCGCCGAGCCGGCAATGCCGAAATAGACGACGGCCCAGAGATGATGCGGGGCCACATGGACGCCCGGCCAGGCCAGCATCGCCAGCCAGATGGCGCCACCGACAAAGGCCGCACGGGTCACCGAGGCCGCGACGAGGGCGAACAGCAGTTCCCCGGCGGAGAAAGGCGGCATGAGATAATCGACGATGGTCCCCTGCAGCTTGCCGGCGAGCACCACGGTGGCGGTATTCTGGAAGCTGTTCTGCACCATCGCCATGATGATGAGGCCGGGCGCCACGAAATCAGCGAAGGGCACGCCCATCACCATCAGGCCGCCACGCCCCAGCGCGACGGTGAAGATGATCAGGAACAACAGGCTGGTAAGCGCCGGCCCCCAGATCGTCTGCAGATGCACCTTGAGGAAGCGGCGGACTTCCTTGAGGTAGAGCGCCTTCATCCCGGACCAGTTGACGCCGTGGATGGCGGGAACGCCCGGTTCATGACGAATGAGCGGTTGGGTGTGCGAGGAAGCAGGTTCGGCCATGAAACTGCCCTATCGCGTCCCACCCGCAGCAGCAATGGCACAGCGATACTGTGCCGCCCGGCTTTGTCGATGACAGGCCGTTTGACCTTTGGGCCATGGATGCCCATATGACCCGATCATTTGAAGGAATAGGCATGTCCTGGACAGACGAACGCATCGATCAGCTCCGGCAGATGTGGGAGCGCGGCATGACTGCGAGCCAGATCGCTGAAGAGCTGGGCGGCGTGAGCCGCAACGCCGTGATCGGCAAGGCGCACCGCCTTGGCCTGCAGTCGCGCCCCTCCCCCGTGAAGGCGGCGGACTCCAGCCGCGCTGCCGCGCCGCAAAGCCGCAAGGCCGCGCCTCCGCCGGCACCCGCCGCACCCAAGGTGGAAGCCGCGCCGGCACCCGAGCCGCGCATCGCAAAGCCGCAGCCCAAGGCGCCGCCGGTGGTGGAAGCACGGCCGCAGCCGCCCGTCGCGGCCCAGCCTGCTGCCGACGCACCGCCGCCGCCTCCCCAGCCCCGGATCGTCTCGGTTGGCCCCGGCGGCTTCCTGCGGCAGGGCCCGGGCGAGATGCAGCAGCCGATTCCGCCGGCACCGCCGCGCCGGCTGGTTCCGGCCAAGCCCAGCCCGGAAATCGCAGACAAGACCAGCCTGCTCGATCTCAACGAGAAGATCTGCAAATGGCCGATGGGCCATCCGGGCGAGCCGGACTTCCACTTCTGCGGTGAGAAGGTGAACCCCGGCTTCCCTTATTGCGTGGAGCATTGCGGGCGGGCCTATCAGGCGCAGCTGCCGCGTGGCACGCGCCGTCCGCCGCCGCCCATGCCTTATGGCGGCCCGCGGGTGCGCTGAGGCATAAAGCGATGACAAAAAAGGGGCCGGTTTCGGCCCCTTTTCTATATCTGGCATTCCAGTGCGACATACACCCTCCCGCCTTATGAAGCGGGAGGGCGCAATCGATCTTAGAAGCGGAAGCTCGCCGTCGCGCGAACGGTGTGATGATCGAACACATCGTTGGTGCGCTGGATGTCGGTGAAGCCAGCCGGCGTGATCACAAACGGGTTCGTCAGCGAGGGCGGCGTGCCCTGGCCGGCGCGAACCGTGTAGCCATCCGTGTTGAAGCGGGTGTAGCGATACTGCACGCCGATCGAGAAGTTCTGGCTCACGCGCTGCTCGATGCCGCCGCCAGCGGTCCAGCCCCACTCGTCCGCGCTTTCGTTGGACTCGGTGAAGGTGTTGAACGTGTTGGTGGTGGCGAAGTTGTTCTTGATCTTGGCGTAAGCAACACCACCGGTGCCGTAGATCAGCGTGCCGGTGCCGAGTGCCAGACCGGCGCGCAGACGGGCGTTGGCATCCCAGTCAATCCGGCGCGACAGCACATAGCTGGCGGGAGTGGTGCTGAAGCCGCTGACCGAGTTACCGATCATCGTGCGACCGCCTTCGATCACGGCACCGACGACGAAGTTGCCCATCTGCATGTCATAACCGGCATGGACACCCCAAGCGACGCGACGATCCTTGTCGCCGGCACAGGAGCCGGGCGTAGCACCAAGCGCGCGGCCGCGGCAGAAGCCGGGAGCAAAGGCATTGCCGGGGACAGCCGTGGAAACGGTGTCGCCGTAATTGCCGTCATTGTTGGTGTCGAAGGTCAGCGTCTCGAGGGTGTCGCGGTCATAATTGGGCTGCCAGGCCATGCCGAGCGAGCCACCGACATACGGACCGGTCCAATCACCCGCGCCATCCTGCGCCAGAGCCGGAGCGGCCAGCAGGCCTGCCATGGCGGTGGTGAGCGAAATGAGAGCGATCTTCTTCATACAGTAAATCTCCTGCCTCTGAACTGGCTGGCCGCAATACGTTCACCCCCTCGAATTGGTTTCGCGAACTCGCTCACAAAATTCTGTTAACCACGACACCTGTCTCTTTTTTGTAACGCTTTGGCCGCGAATATTGCTGCCAGATGAACGAAACGGTCGCGATTATTGATTTTGCGTACTTCGTTGCTCACAAAGCGGTCTGCATCTGCAGGCTATTCTATTGCATTTGGCCGCGGTGCGGCGCTGCGATGATCGATCCGCTAGAGCGCTCGGGCGCCGACATGGTTCCACCGCCCGCCCGATAAGATCACGCCGCTTGCGCCGGTGACTCCGCTGGCCCTATAGTTCCCGCATGTCCGACAACCTGTTCGACCAGAACATCGCCCGCACCACCGAAAGCTACGACGCCTCCGCCATCGAGGTGCTGGAGGGGCTGGAGCCGGTCCGTCGCCGCCCCGGCATGTATATCGGGGGCACGGATGAGCGCGCCCTGCACCATCTCGCCTCCGAAGTGCTCGATAATGCGATGGACGAAGCGGTCGCCGGCCACGCCACCCGCATCGAGGTGACGCTGGAGGCGGGCAATCGGCTGACGATCATCGACAATGGCCGTGGCATCCCAGTGGACCCGCACCCCAAATTCCCCGGCAAGTCGGCGCTGGAGGTCATCCTCACCACGCTGCACTCGGGCGGCAAATTCTCGGACAAGGCCTATGCGACCTCGGGCGGCCTGCATGGCGTCGGCATCAGCGTGGTCAACGCGCTGTCCGTCGACACCGAGATCGAGGTGGCGCGCAATCGCGAACTGTTCCGCCAGCGCTTCTCCAAGGGGCACCCTGTGGGTCCGCTGGAGAAGGTGGGCGCGGCGCCCAATCGACGTGGCACCAGCGTCAGCTTCACGCCGGATAGCGAGATTTTCGGCGAACTGAAGTTCAAGCCCTCCCGGCTGCACCGCCTCGCCCGCTCCAAGGCCTATCTCTTTGCCGGTGTGGAAATCCGCTGGAAATGCGATCCGGCCATCATCACGGATGACACACCCGCCGAGGCGGTGTTCCAGTTCCCCGGCGGCCTGTCCGATCATCTGCGTGAGCAGCTGGGCAATCGCGAATGCGCGACAGCGGAGTTCTTCCGCGGCACGCAGGATTTCCCGGACGGTGTCGGGCGCGTGGAATGGGCCATCGCCTGGCCGCTCTGGTCCGACGGTTCCACCAGCTGGTACTGCAACACCATCCCCACCCCGGACGGCGGCACGCACGAGACCGGGCTGCGCGGCGCGGTCACCAAGGGCATCCGCGCCTTTGGCGAGCTGGTCGGGCAGAAGAAGGCGAAGGACATCCAGACGGACGACATCATGTCCGGCTGCGAACTGATGCTCAGCGTGTTCATCCGCGATCCTCAATTCCAGAGCCAGACCAAGGACCGGCTGACCAGTCCTGAAGCTGCGCGGCTGGTGGAAGCGGCCATGCGCGACCATTTCGACCATTTCCTCACCGACAATATGGACCGGGGCAAGGCGCTGCTCGGCCATGTGCTGGAGCGGATGGACGAGCGCCTGCGCCGCAAGCAGGAAAAGGAAATCAAGCGCAAGACGGCGACCTCCGGCCGCAAGGTCCGCCTGCCGGGCAAGCTGACCGACTGCTCGTCCGATGACCCCGAGGGCACTGAACTGTTCATCGTGGAAGGCGACAGCGCCGGCGGCAGCGCTAAGCAGGCGCGTGATCGCAAGACGCAGGCGATCCTGCCGATCCGCGGCAAAATCCTGAACGTCGCCTCGGCCACCTCTGCCAAGATCCTCGCCAATCAGGAAATCGCGGACCTGATCCTCGCCATCGGCTGCGGCACCCGCAAGGACTGCAACCCGGACAATCTGCGCTATGAGCGCATCGTCATCATGACCGACGCCGATGTCGATGGCGCGCATATCGCCACCTTGCTGATGACCTTCTTCTTCCAGGAGATGCCGGAGCTTGTGCGCCGGGGCCATCTCTACCTCGCCCAGCCGCCGCTCTACCGCCTCGTGGCGGGCGGCAAGAGCTGGTATGCGGCGGACGATGCCGCGCTCGCCAAACTGCGCAGCGGCGAGCTCAAAGGCAAGAAGCTGGAGGTCAGCCGCTTCAAGGGCCTGGGCGAGATGAACCCCATGCAGCTGCGCGAGACCACCATGGACCCCAAGAAGCGCAAGATGATCCGCATCACCCTGCCGCAGGAATATGAGGAACGCGCGGGCGTGAAGGATCTGGTGGACCGGCTGATGGGCACCAATCCCGCGCATCGCTTCGCGTTCATTCAGGAGAATGCCGCGCAGGTCGATGAGGATGTCATCGACGCCTGAGCCGGGCGAGCCCACGGAATTCGCGCCTGAAACCGCCCGTAACGGGAGCGTTATCCCGCGCCTCGCGTTTCCCTACCAAGCAGTCGGGAGACATATGTGCGCACTGGAATTTTTGGATCATCGTTGCTGGCGGTCGCGCTGCTTCTTTCAGGTTGCGATAAAACAAAGGACAATCAGGATCAGGCCGGCGTCGCGCTGGAAGACATGCAGTGGAGCGACGAGGCAACCGATCAACTGACCGAAGCGCTGGCCCAGCGCGCCGCCCATGGACTGGACCAGAAGGATTTCGGCCTCGCCGGCTCGGGTGAAAAGGCCGACAAGACCCAGCTCACCAAGGCCGCGCTCGCTTATGCGCAGGCACTGGCTCGCGGCGCGACTGACCCGACCAAGCTGTATGAAATCTATACCGTCCCCCGCCCCTCGCCCGACCTTCGCGCTGGGCTTGCGCAGGCCTTGCGGGAGGGCAGGGTCGGCGCGTGGCTGGCCAGCCTCGCGCCGCAGGATGCAAGCTATCGCAAACTGTCCGAGACCTATCTGGCGCTGCGCAAGCAAGGCAATGGCCCCAGCACCGAAATTCCGGCAACCAGCGCGCCGCTCAAGCCCGGTGAGAGCGATCCCCGCATCCCGGCCATAGCCCGGCAGCTCGTTGCGACGGGTTATCTCGACAAGGCGAATGCCAGCACGGACACGCGCTACACCCCGGCAATCGCCGCCGCCGTGCGGGCCATGCAGGCGGACTATGGCATCGCGACCGACGGGGTGATCGGGGATGATGCGCTGAAGATCATCAACCTGTCAGACGCTGACCGCGCCCGCGCCATCGCGGTGAACATGGAGCGGATGCGCTGGCTCGAACGCACGCCGCCTGCGACGCGCATCGATGTGAACATTGCGGCGGCCCGGCAGAGCTACTGGCGCGACGGTAAGCTGGCCGATGTGCGCCGGGTGATCGTGGGCGAACCGGACCATGAAACGCCGATGCTCGGATCGCCCATCTATCGCCTCGTCGCCAACCCGACCTGGACCGTGCCCCGCTCTATCGAAGAGAGGGAACTGGCCGGCAAGGGCGCAGACTATCTCCGCCGCAACAACATGGCGCGGAAGGACGGCTGGATCGTCCAGCAGCCCGGGCCGAAGAATTCGCTCGGGCTCGTCAAATTCGACATGAAGAACGATCACGCCATCTACCTGCACGACACGCCGGCCAAGCAACTGTTCGATGACGTACAGCGCCAGCGGAGCCATGGCTGCGTGCGCGTGCAGGATGCGCTTGGCTTTGCCGATATGATTGCGCGGGACGAAGGCGTGACGACCGAATGGCAAAAGGCACGCGAAACCGGCAAGGAGAGCTTTGTCCCCCTGCCCCGCGAAATCCCGGTGCGGCTGCTCTACCAGACCGTGATCTTCGACGATGCCGGCGAGCCGGTGGTCCGCGACGATCCTTATGGGTGGAACAACCCCGTCGCCGCCGCACTTGGCTTCGGCTCGGGGTCGGAACGGCGGGTGCGGGGCGATCGCGGCGATATTGGGCCGTGATCCACTTGGTGCCGGGCGGTTTAGGCTAATCCTCCACCCGGCGCCGGCCCGGCCGCAGCAGATAGCGCCACACCCCGACAAGGTTGATGACGAGCAGCACGATGTTCTGCACGCCGATGCCTTCGCTCTCCGGCTGGAGGAAACCCCAGCCGATAAGCGCCATGGAACTGGTGACGAAAATCACCATCGCCCAGCCCGTCCACAGCCGGCCGAGATTGAGCGACACGATGAGCGCGGCCAGCGTCGCCGCGGCCGCGCCATAATATTGTAAGGCTGTCAGCAAGCCGTCAGACATGCAGGTCAGGCCGCATCGACATGACGACCTTCAGCAAATTCCTCGATGATCTTGGCGCAGAAGGCGTCCAGATCATCCGGCGTGCGGCTGGTGACGAGGCCGTTGTCGACGACGACTTCCTCATCCACCCAATCCCCGCCGGCATTCTCGATATCGGTTCTGACTGTGGGGTAAGAGGTGAGCGTGCGCCCCTCGACCACATCGGCTTCGACCAGCAGCCACGGACCGTGGCAGATCACGCCGATGGGTTTGCCAGCCTCGGCGAAGGCGCGAACCAGATCCACGACATCATCATCGCCGCGCAGCTTGTCTGCGCCGACGCTGCCGCCGGGGATGATCAGGCCGTCGAAGTCATCGACGGACACATCGGCAACCGCGCGATCCACAGTGTAGGTGCCGCCGGGGTCGAGATCATTATTGTTGGTCTTGGCTTCACCCGTCTCGATGCCGATTACGGTGACGGTGGCGCCCGCCTTGGTCACGGCGTCGCGGGGTTGAACGAATTCGGGCTCTTCCGTGCCGCGCGGCGCGATGAGGATCGCGATGGATTTTCCTTCCAGACTCATGGGGTCTCTGCCTTTCCTTGCGTTTGGGGATATTCCGGACAACGCACCGGCAGGCGTTCCGAGCCCAAAGGACGTGCAAGACAGGCTGAACCGAACCAATCATACGCTGGCGGCGGAGCAACCCCCGCCGCCAGCGCTCTCATTCAGGCTCAGAAGCGGGCGCGAACGCCGCCGTACACCGCGCGCCGCTCGACCGGGTAATAGATTGCGGAGGCTGCATTAGCGGTGATTACTGCGGAAATGTCACCGATGGCCTTCTTGTCGGTGATGTTCCGTACGTCGAGGAACATGTCGACCCCGCTCGTCAGCGTCGCGCCTGCTGTCAGGCCAAGCAGCGCATAGCCGGGCGTGCGCGTGCTGTTGGCGTAATCGGCAAACGCCCCCTGCGGCACCCATTCGAGATTGGGCGCGACATTGAGCGCCGCCGTCCCGATCCGTACTTCACTGCGCAATACATTCAGCGGCACCACCGGCAGGCGGTTGTTCCGGAAAACCGCGTCGTTGACGAAGTGGAAGTCCGAATATTGCCAGATCTGGCGCAAACGCAACCAGGGGATGGGCGCGAGGCTGACGGCGGCCTCGATGCCACTGTGCCGCGTGCGATCCGCGTTGAAGGTAGCGGCCGGAACGGTGGTGCCATTGGGGGAATATTGCAGCAGCTCATCGCGCAGGGTGGCACGGTAGGCGGTGATGTCCCAGCTCACTATGCCCGCCTGCCCGCGGGTGCCGATTTCCGCCGTCCAGGCCGTCTGCGGGGCGATGGCCGCAATGAGCGTGCTGACCGGCGGCGTGCCGACGCTCTGGAAGACCTCCCCGAAGCCCGGGAATTCCGCCGAGCGGCTGTAGTTGGCGAAGAGCTGAATGTCCGGGGTCGGCTCGATGAGCACGCCGAACTTGGGCGAGAATTCACTGAAGGCGAGGCGCCCGCTCTGGCCCGTCGAGAACAGCACGGTCCGCTTGCGGAAGCCATCGGCATAAATGCCACCGGCAATCAGCGTGACGCCCGGCACCGGCTGCAGGCGCGCCTCGCCATAGACATTGGCGGTGCGCGCGGTCTGATCGGCATCGAAGGTCAGCGCCCCGCGTTGGCCATTCACATTCCGATACTGACGCGCCCGCGTTTCGCCATGGCGGAACTCGCCGCCCAGCGTTAAGGACAGAATGCCGGCATCATGGTCCAGCCGGGCAAAGACGCCCCGGTCGGTCGATTTCTGATCGATCACCTCGAAAATCGGGTGGAACAGATCCTTCATGTTGAGAAAGGCCCCCACATCGAGCCGGGTCTGGCCCCAATCGAAGCGGGTGCGGTTCTGCAGGCGGATCGAGTCGATATCCCGCCCCTGATCGCCGCTGAAATTGCCTTTTTCCGGATTATTCAGAACATCCGTAGCGGTAAGCGCGCCGGGCAGGTCCTGACGGATGCGGTTGAGGCTCGCATAGAAGCGCGTGGTCACAACATCGGACAGAGCGAGGCCGACATTGCCATGGATGCGCATGCTCTCGCGATGGGCGTGCTGGCGGTCGCCATCCGAGCTATCGGCACTCAGGCCGACCCAATAATCTGCCGGGCCGCTGGTGCCGCCATAGGCCGCCAGTCCCCGGACTGTCTCGAAGCTGCCGGCATCGGCGCGCAGATACAGGCCGGGCGCGTCCTTGCCCGTCGGCGTCACGCCATTGATCGCGCCGCCCAGCGTGCCCGAGCCGAAGCGCAGGGCGTTGGCGCCACGATAGACCTCCAGCCGCTCGAAGAAGATCGGGTCCAGTTCCTGAAAATCGCCATTGTCATCGGCGAGATTGATCGGCGCGCCATCCTGCAGCAGCGTGATGCCCCGCATGTGGAAGCCGCGAGAGAGGCCCGAGCCGCGGATGGAGAGGCGAACCTCCTGCCCATAGCGCGGCTGGGTGTAGACGCCGGGTGAAAAGGCGAGCGTATCGCGCAGTGAGACGATGGTCTTGTCGGCATAATCCTCGTGCCGGACGACATCGGTGCCGCCCGGCGTGGCGCGGGCGAGCCGCTCGGCTTCCTGGGTCTGGGACTGGCCCACGACGATGATGGTGCGCTCGCCATCGGCGGCGGCATCGGCAGCCTCCTCAGCAAAGGCGGGCGTGGCCATGGCGAGCATGATTGCGAGAGCGATAAAGGACGTTTTCATGATGATGTCTCCCCCCCGTTCGGGGTCTGAAATATTGTGGGTCAGGCGATCAGGCGGCGAAGTTCGGCGAGGGCCGCATCTTCACTATCCTGATCGCTCAGCAGGGATTGCAGGCGCCCGTCGCGATCCATGAGGATGACGAAGGCGCTGTGATCGATGGTGTAATCGCCGCCCTCGAGCGGGATCTTCTGGTAGAAGACCCGGAAGGACCTGGCGGCGTCGGCAATCTGGGTTGGCGAACCGGTCAGGCCGAGAATGGGCGTGCCGAACAGATCGACATAAGCACCCACATCGGCCGGCTTGTCATGGCCGCTATCCACCGAGACGAAGACGATGCGGAACTTGTCCCCATCCTTGCCCATCGCCTTGCGCAGATGCGCCATGCGGCTGAGGGTCGTCGGGCAAATATCCGGGCAGCGGGTGAAGCCGAAGAAGATCGCATAGGGCGTGCCCTTGAGCGTCTGCGCGGTGACCGGCTTTCCATCCCTGTCGACCAGCGAGAAATGCTGGCCGACATCGGCCGGCGCGCCCGCAATCACTTGCGGCGGACCTTGGGTGACGAACCGCAGGGCCAGCAGAATACCAAGGCCAAGGGCAGCGAGCGCCACCAGCAGCCAGAGCCACAAGCGAATGCGAGCCAGCCGGCGCGGATCAGTGTCCGCCATGGCTGCCTCCATAAGTGACGGCCTCGACGGCGAACGAGACCTGCACCTTGCCGGCGCGGGCGAAGTCGAGCGTGACGGGAATGGTCTCGCCGCGCACCAGCGGGCGCTTGAGGCCCATGAACATGATGTGGAAACTGCCCGGCTTGAGCGTCACCGAGCCGCCGGCCGGGATCGGCAGGCCATGCTTGAGCGGCCGCATCCGCATGACACCGCCCTCCATGCTCATGCTGGGGACTTCGACGCGGGTGGCCACGGGGGTACTGCCTCCGATGAGCCGCTCATCCGCACGGGCGCTGTTGGTGATAGTGAGGAAACCGCCACCCGCAGACTGCCCACGCGCGGTTTCCCGCGCCCAGGGTCGATCGATGGTGAGGCCGTCCTTCTTGACGCCCTGCGCGGTGGCAGGTGCCACCAAGGCTGCGGCGAAACCCGCCGCGATCACGATAGGAATTTGCATTGAGAAACACTCCGACATGCCCACGCGTGACGACGCGCCGGCAGGACCGACAAATCAGCTCAGATTGTCAGGCGTAGGCCGGAGGGCCGCGTAGGGGGGGGCGGAGATAGGTCTCGTGCCGGGGCAGCCGCAGATCGGTCTGCAGCAGGGCCGTCGCGAAGATGAACGCCAGCCCGGCTTCGAGCACGACCGGATCGGTTGCGGCAAGCGCCTGAGCCGTCAGGCCGCCGAAGGCGCAGGTCTGATCCGATTGGGTCTGCGGCGTCTTGTCCTTGCCCTCGACGGGAATGTGCAGCGTGATCGGCCCGGCCCCGCCGGACGAACACAGCTCGACGGTGAGCGTCTTGCCACTGACGACGGGCATGAAGCCCGCCGGCATCAGCGCCTTGAACAGCAACGCGAGGCCGAGCAGCGTGGCAGCCCAGCAGCGGTGCGAAAGAACAAGGCGGCGCATATGCAACACGGCCGCGCTCCTAATCCCCTCCGCCGCATTTGTCACCCGCGAACGGATAAAACCTCACGGCGCGCAGGCTGGAGCGGATTTTCTAGAACAAATAGCTCAGGCTGTGCAGCGTGAGGCCGACCAGACCGCCGACCAGGGTGCCGTTGATCCGGATATATTGCAGATCGCGCCCGACTGCATTTTCCAGCCGGCCGGTGATCGTCCGCGCATCCCAACTGCGGACGGTTTCGGAGACCAGCAGGACGATGCTGTCGCCATAGCGCGCCGCCGTGCCGACCGCGACGCGCCGGGCGAAACGATTGACCACATGCTTGAGCGCGGGATCGTCGCGGAGCGTTTCGCCGAGCTGGCGCACCACCTCGCCCATCCGGCCAGCGAGCGCCGCCTGCGGATCACGCGCGGCGCGCAGCATGGCCTCGCGCGCGGCTTGCCAGATGCCATCCAGCCAGCGCTGCATGGCCGGGTTGGCGATCATCTCGTCGCGGATGCGGTCGACACGCGCCTGCATCTTGGGGTCGGTCTGGAGATCGTCCGCAAGAGTCGCCAGCCCCTCCTCCACCTTGGAGCGCAGCCGGTGCTCGGGGTCGTCAGCAGCCTCCTGCAGCAGCCTGTCCAGCCCGTCGATGATCTTGTTGGCCAGCGTCTCGTCGAGCCCGGTGAAGCGCATGATCTTGCCGGAGCGCTCATGCACGATCTGGCGGATGAGCTCGCGATTGGCTTCCAGCGTCCGCGCCCCCCAGCGGATCAGGGCATCGAGCACCGGCTGGTGACGCCCGTCCTTCATGGCGGCGGCGAGCAACTGGCCCAGCAGCGGCGCGGCATTGAGCTGCCTAATGCGCTGGATCAGCACGCCCTTGAGCATCCCGCCTAGCCGCTCGTCATCCAGCGCTTCCAGAGAATCGGCCAGCAAGCGGGAGGCGCCTCGGCGCAAGCGTCCATCACCGGCAGCCGGCGCCGCCAGCACGCGCCCGGCCGCTCCGGCGACATCCAGCCGGCCCATGCGGCGAGCGACGACGGCGGGGGTAAGGAAATTATCGCGCAGGAAGACGGCCAGCGTATCGCCGATGCGATCCTTGTTGCGGGGGATGATCGCGGTGTGCGGGATCGGCAGGCCCAGAGGATGACGGAACAGCGCAGTGACCGCGAACCAGTCGGCCAATCCGCCGACCATGGCCGCCTCGGCGAACGCCCGGACGAAGCCCAAAGCCGGATGCAGGTCCTCGAACCGACGCGCCGACACATAGGCAATCGCCATCACGACCAGCAACCCGGTCGCAATGATGCGCATCTGCCGCACGCCGCTATGGACGGGAACCTTGATCATGCGACGTCTCTAGCCGACTGCTGCCCCTGGGTCATCCGGCAAGGCATCGCGCGGCCGGTCCATCCCGGCACGCGAACCAAGCCGCTGCCGGAAGAAGTCCCGCCAGCGACAAGAGTTCCAGAAACCCCTGCTTATTCGGCTGGCTGAGCGGCCTCGCCCTTGCCGTCATAGGTCAGCACCCGGCGGCGCAGCCACGGGCCGATCCGCTTTTCCACGCCATCGGCGAGGCTGAACGCAGCCGGCACGATCGCGAGGGTGAGCAGCGTCGAGAGGATCAGGCCGCCGATCACGGTGATGCCCATCGGCGAGCGCCAGGCGCCATCACCGGTGAGCGAGAGCGCGGTCGGCACCATGCCGGCGGTCATGGCGACCGTCGTCATCACGATCGGCTGGGCGCGCTTGTGGCCTGCTTCCATGATCGCCTCGAACTTGGGCACGCCCTTGTCCATCTCCTCCAGCGCGAAGTCGATCAGCAGGATCGAGTTCTTGCCGACGATGCCCAGCAGCATCAGCAGGCCGATATAGACCGGCAGCGAAAGCGGCTCGTTCATCACCAGCATCAGCAGCAGGCCACCCAGGGGCGCCAGCGCCAGCGAGCACATGTTCACCAATGGAGAAATGAACCGCTTGTAGAGCAGCACCAGCACCGCGAAGACCAGCAGCACGCCAGAGGTCACGGCAATGACGAAGTTCTGGATCAACTCCTCCTGCCAGCGATCGCTGCCGACGGCCTGATTGCTCACGCCCTGCGGCAGGTTGCGCATGGTCGGCAGCTTGTTGATCGCCTCCATGACCGGGCCCTTGACTGCGCCCTGCGCCAGATCCGCACCGACGAAGATGCGGCGCTGCTGGGCATAACGCTGGATAGAGGTCGGCCCGGAGCCGAAGCTGATCTCGGCGACGCGGCTGAGCGGCACGGTGCCGCCGCCCGCCGTGGGGACAGGCAGGTTCTCGATGTTCGAGAGATCGCGCCGCGCCGATTCCGGCAGCATGACCCGGATGGGCACCTGGCGATCGGACAGCGAGAATTTCGCGCTGTTCTGGTCGATATCGCCCAGTGTTGCGATGCGGATCGTCTGGCTGAGCGCGGACGTCGTGACGCCAAGCTGGGCGGCCAGATCGAGCCGCGGACGGATGATGAGCTCCGGCCGCTGCATGTCGGCATTGACGCGCGGCGCCACCACACCGGGCAGGCTCTTCATCTCTTCGGCAACCTTCGTCGCCGTCTCTTCCAGAAGCGCCGGGTCAGAGCCGGAGAGCATCACGGAAATATCGCGTCCCGTGCCGAACCCGCCCTGCTGGGACGCGAACGAGACGCGCGCGTCCGCAATTTCCGCGAGGCGAGGCGCCAGTTCGCGCTCGAACTCGATGCTGGTCCGCTTGCGGTCCTTCTTGAGCGTGATGAAGATACGGGCATTGCCCTCGCCGACGTTCGCCATGGCGGTATCGACTTCCGGCTGCTTGTTCAGCAGCTCGGTCACCTGATCGGCAATGGCCTCGCTCTGCCGGAGCGTCGTGCCCGGCACTGCCTCGATGTTGATCCGGCTGAAGTCCTGATCGGCATTGGGCTCGAACTGCTTGGGCATCGAGACGAGGAGGATGACGGTCAAGGCAAAGGCCGCCAGACCAAAGCCCATCATCCAGACGCGATGATCGAGGAAGCGCGCGCGAATCCGCCGCCCCAGCCCACCGCCCCGGGCATAAGCCTTCGCCTTGCGATCATCGAGCGCCCAGCCAAGCAGGCTCATATAGCGATCCATGAGCCAGCCCTCGCCATGCTTCTCCTCGCCATGATGTTCGAGGAAATAAGCGGCGACCAGCGGCGTGATCATGCGCGCGACGGCAAGGCTGATCAGCACGGCGATGACGACCGTGAAGCCGAAATTCTTGAAGAACTGACCGGTGATGCCGGGCATCAAGGCGACCGGGAAGAACACCGCGACGATGGACATCGTCGTTGCAACCACCGCGAGGCCGATCTCGTCCGCCGCGTCGATGGAGGCCTGATAGGCCGTCTTGCCCATGCGCATGTGCCGCACGATGTTCTCGATCTCCACGATCGCATCGTCGACCAGCACGCCGGCCACCAGACCGAGCGCGAGCAGGGAGAGGGAGTTCAGGTTGAACCCCATCAAATCCATGAAATAGAAGGTCGGGATCGCCGAGAGCGGAATGGCGATGGCGCTGATCACCGTCGCCCGCCAGTCGCGCAGGAAGATGAACACCACGATGACGGCGAGCACCGCACCCTCGATGAGAGCGTGCATCGAGCTGCTATACTGGCTCTTGGTATAGTTCACGCTGTTGAAGCGCTGGTAGAAGCGAATGCCGGGATTTTCCGTCTCAAGCTGCTTCAACACCTTGAGGGTTTCATCGAAGACGCTGACGTCCGATGCGCCCTTGGCGCGCTCGATGGAGAAGTTGACGACCTGCTTGCCGCCGACCTTCGCCAGGCGCTTTTGCTCGCCATAGCCATCGGTCACGCTGGCAATGTCCGCCAGCAGGATCGTGCGGCCGTTGCCCAGCGATATCTGGGTCTGGCCGAGGCTGTAGGCATCCTGCGCATTGCCCAGCACGCGCACCGACTGACGCGAGCCGGCGATCTCCGCCTGGCCGCCCGCCGCGTTGACGTTCACCTGACGCAGCGCCTGATTGACCTGGGACGCCGTGACACCGAGCGACTGCATCTTGGCCGGATCCAGCGTCACGCGGATTTCGCGATCGACCCCGCCACCGCGCCCGACGCGCGCCATGCCTTCGATGCCGAGCAGGCGCTTGGCCACCGTATCGTCGACGAACCAGCTCAACTGCTCGATCGTCATGTCCGAGGCCTGGACCGAGAAAAACGCGATCTCGGCGCCGCCCACTTCGACCTTCTGGACGAAGGGCTCGAGAATGCCGTCTGGAAGATCGCTGCGGATCTGGTCGACCGCGTTCTTCACTTCCTGGGTAGCGACGTTGGAATCGACGCCAATCTGGAACTGGACGAAAGTCTGGCTCGATCCTTCGCTGGCCGTCGACTGGATTTCATCGACGCCATTGATCGACCGCACCGCCGCCTCGACGCGCTGGGTGATCTGGGTCTCGATTTCCGTCGGCGCGGCGCCCGGCTGGCTGATCGTGACGTTGACGGCCGGAAAATCGATGTCCGGATTGTCCACGACGGCCATACGGCTGAACGCAATGATGCCCGCCAGCAGCAGGCCGATGAAGAGCACGATCGGCGGCACCGGATTGCGGATGCTCCAGGCCGATATGTTGCGAAGACTCATCTCGTCTGTCCTGCCAATCTAGCGTGTGACGGCCGCCACAAGCAGCGGCGCCCTGTTAGACGTCGCCCGTTAGACGTCGCTTGTCAGGCGTCGCCGGTCAGCCGCCAGCCCTTCCGTCCGTTGCACTCTTCGCGAGCCGGGGCTTGACCGTCTCGCCCGGGCTGAGGAAGCCGCCGGCATAGAGCACGACGCGCTCCGAGCCATTGAGTCCCTGCACCACGGCGATGCCCCGCGTTGTCACGGCGCCCGTCTTCACCGACCGGCGCTCGACCTTGTTATCCTTGCCGACGACATAGACATAGCTGCCCTTCGGGTCGCTCTGAATGGCGGACTCCGGCAGGACCGCTGCCGACACGCGCTCCATGGCAATTTCCGCATTGGCGAAACCACCCGGACGCAGCGCGGCATTATAAGGCACGGCGATGCGGACGATGCCCTGGCGCGACGTCTGGTCGATCACCGGCGCGATCTGCCACACGCGACCCTCGAAGCTCTGCGTCATGCCGACAGGCGTCACGCGTGCTACGGCACCTTCGGACAGCAAGGCCAGCTCGTCTTCGGAGAGCAGTGCCTTCATTTCCATTTCGCCCGCGCGGGCGATGCGGAACAGCACGCCGCTGCCACCGGACACGACCTGACCCGGCTCGACCGAGCGCGTGAGCACCAGCCCTGCGGCGGGCGCGCGAATATCGAGCCGCCCGACCTGCGCGCGCATCTGGTTGAGCTGCGCCACGGCCACATTGACCCGGGCCACGGCGGCATCGCGCGTCGCGGTCTTCTGGTCGATGTCGGCGCGGGACACGAATCCGTCGCTCACCAGCGCCTTGGCGCGATCAAGATTGTTCTGGGCCAGCTTGGCGTCGGCCCGCGCGACCTGCACGGACGCTTCGAGCTGGGAAATCTGCTGGGCCTGCACCGACCGCTCGATGGTCGCGAGAATCTGATTCGCGCCGACCCAGTCGCCCGGCTGAACATGAACGGCGACCACGCGGCCACCCTCGCCGACCACGCCGACGGGCATATCCACCCGCGCTGCCAGTGAGCCGGTGGCATTGGCGGTGCGCGTCACGGCTTCCTGCGCGGGCACAGCGACGGTGACGATTGCCACCTGGCTGACCTGCTCGCCCTGATCGCCCGAACCGCCGAAGAATCGATAGGCCAGCATCGCGATGACCGCCAACGCGACGAGCGCGCCAACAACCAGCAGCAGGCGCCGCCGCTTCTGCCGACTCTCGGCCTCTTCCGGGTCCACACTGGACACGCCGTATTTCATGTTCGCTTCATAGTTCATGAGTTTCGCCGCCTAGGCGCCCCTTAGCTCGAACTGTATTACATGAATAAGTCACTATCGACAAGCGGGATTATACCCACCTTCTCGCAGCCGCAACACCCTGGGTTCACTTCGCTTTCTAAGCTGAAGACCTTACAGGACAGCAGCATGAATGAACGCTGAGCAAAAGCGATGCTCGGCGGATGCGCCTGCATGAAATCCGAGTGTCGCAGCGGCGCCGGCTTGTAGACTTCGTCTACTTGCTGTCAAACGAAATTGAGCCGCGAAAAGTCTCCACCGCTTGTGAGGCTAGCGCCCCATTTTTCGCTGCGTCTTGCCATAGCGCATCTTGCGCGTGCCGGGTTTGCCCTCCGTTGCGCGGCCAAGATAGCGCCCGGCATTGGCGGTGACCTGCTGATCGACGGGGAGCCCCAGCTCTTCGGCTTCCAGCTTGCGGATCTGGTCGCGCAGGCGGCCGGCTTCCTCGAACTCGAGATCGGCGGCGGCGGTGCGCATCTTCTTTTCGAGATCCTCGATATAGGCGCGCAGATTGTGGCCCACCATGTGCGGCGCATCGTCGAGGCCGGTGTCGACGGTCACCTGATCCTTGCTGGCCACATGGGCGATGATGTCGCCGATCTGCTTCTTCACGCTTTCCGGCGTGATGCCATGTTCCAGATTATAGGCGACCTGCTTCTCGCGGCGACGGTTCGTTTCGTTGAGCGCGCGCTCCATCGAGCCTGTCATGCGGTCGGCATAGAGGATCACGCGCCCATCCACATTGCGGGCGGCGCGGCCGATGGTCTGGATGAGGCTGGTTTCCGACCGCAGAAAGCCTTCCTTGTCGGCATCGAGAATGGCGACGAGGCCGCATTCGGGAATATCCAGGCCCTCGCGCAGCAGGTTGATGCCCACGAGCACGTCATAGACGCCCAGGCGCAAGTCGCGGATCAGCTCGATGCGCTCCAGCGTCTCGACATCGCTGTGCATGTAGCGGACCTTGAGGCCTGCCTCATGCATGAACTCGGTCAGATCTTCGGCCATGCGCTTGGTGAGCGTGGTCACCAGGGTGCGGTAGCCCTTTTGCGCGGTCAACTTGGCTTCATGGATGAGGTCGTCCACCTGATCCTCGACCGGCTTGATCTCCACCGGCGGATCGATGAGACCGGTCGGGCGGATGACCTGCTCGGAGAAGGTGCCGCCGGTCTGCTCCATCTCCCAGTTGCCGGGCGTGGCGGAGACGCTGACCGTCTGCGGGCGCATCGCGTCCCATTCATTGAAGCGCAGCGGGCGGTTGTCGATGCAACTCGGCAGGCGGAAGCCATATTCGGCGAGCGTCACCTTGCGACGATGATCGCCCCGCGCCATCGCGCCGATCTGCGGCACGGTCTGGTGGCTCTCATCCACAAACAGGATCGCGTTTTCCGGCAGATACTCAAACAACGTCGGCGGCGGCTCACCCGGCAGGCGGCCGGTGAGGAAGCGGGAATAATTCTCGATGCCCGCGCAGGAGCCCGTGGCCGCGATCATCTCCAGATCGAAATTGGTGCGCTGCTCCAGCCGCTGCGCCTCCAGCAACTTACCCTCCTCGACCAGTTCCTTCAGCCGCTCGGTCAGCTCATGGCGGATCGCCTCCATCGCCTGCTTGAGCGTCGGACCGGGGGTAACATGGTGCGAATTGGGGAAGACCTTGACGTAATCGAGGCTCGCCGCCTTCTTGCCGGTCAGTGGATCGAACTCGACAATCTCCTCGATCTCGTCCCCGAAGAAGCTGATCCGCCAGGCATTATCCTCATAGTGGCTCGGGAAAATCTCCAGATTGTCGCCCCGAACGCGGAAGTTGCCGCGCGCGAAGGCGGCATCGTTGCGCTTATATTGCAGCGCCACGAGCTTGCGGATGATCTCGCGCTGATCGGCGCTTTCGCCCTTTTTGAGGCTGAAGGTCATCGCCGAATAGGTCTCGACCGAACCGATACCGTAAATGCACGAGACGGACGCGACGATGATCACGTCATCGCGCTCCAGCAGCGACCGGGTCGCCGAGTGGCGCATCCGGTCGATCCCCTCGTTCACGCTCGACTCTTTCTCGATGTACGTATCCGAGCGGGGCACATAGGCCTCGGGCTGGTAGTAATCATAATAGCTGACGAAATACTCGACCGCATTCTCGGGGAAGAAGCTCTTGAACTCTCCATAGAGCTGCGCGGCGAGAATCTTGTTGGGCGCCAGCACCAGCGCGGGGCGCTGTACCGCTTCGATCACCTTCGCCATGGTGAAGGTCTTGCCCGAGCCGGTGACGCCGAGCAGCACCTGATCCTTCTCACCCGCTTCTGCCGCCTCGACCAGCTCGGCAATGGCGGTCGGCTGGTCGCCGGCCGGCTGATAATCGCTCACCAGCTTGAAACGCCTGCCACCCTCCGCCTTTTCCGGGCGTGCCGGACGGTGGGGAACGAAGGACTGGTCGGTCTGGGGTTCAGCCAGACTTGTGCGGATTTGGATCGCCATAGGGGGAATATGGCGATTGTGGCCGCCGGCGGCAATGGGGCGGAAGAACAAAGCGGGATCGACGATGACTGGGCCCGCCATCATGATATGGGGTGAGCATCAGTCAGGCTTTGCGGCCGATCCGACCCCCCGCGCCTTATTCTCGGGCTTGCCCCGCGCAGGCGAAACCTCCATCACCGGCCGGACGAGCTTGGACACACAGGTGCCGGGCCTTGCGAAGAGGACATGCCCATGCGCGCCGTTTTTCTGATCACCCCTGCCCTTCTTGTCCTCTCCGGCTGCGACAGCGGCCCGAATGTCTCGGCGACCAACGCGACGCCCGAGGAAGTGCAGCAGCAAGTGGCGGCTGCCGGTGGCGATGGCATCATGGTCAGTCCCGGTCGGTGGGAAGGCCAGATGACGGTGCAGAACATCGAGATGCCCGGTTTGCCCGCCGAAGCGCGTGATCACATGAAGGCGCAGATGGGCGCCGGGCGAAGCTTCACCAGTTGCGTGACCGAGGAGGATGTGAAGGAGCAGAAGGCCTTATTCCCCGGCGAGCACGACAAGAGCTGCAAATATGATCACTTCACGATGAAAAATGGTAAGATTTCCGCGCTACTCAAATGCGATGGCGGCGCGCAGGGTCGCATGGAAATGAAGATGGACGGCGAATATGCCCCCGACCGCTACCGGATGGAAATGGCCTCAAAGGCCCAAGGCGGGGACGCCGCAGGCGAGATGACGATGAAGATGACAGTAGATGCCAAGCGGGTCGGCGCCTGCAAGGGAGACGAACAGGGCTGACGATCCGCGTTTGAACGGCCTTTTAGAATCGGGGGGATGCACCCTGAGCGACATCAAACGAGCAATGCAGTGGGGAAGTGATGGCAATACTCACGCCAATCGAGAATGAAGGTTATATTCACTTCGAAGAGGATGCCAGCAAGCAAGCGGGCACCGAACTCGCCGAAATTTATCAGACTGGCGCCCCCTTTCCTCACATCGTGATGGAAGAATTCCTGCCGACGCCATTTCTGCGCAGCTTGCTCAGCGAGTTTCCCGACACCAGTGACAAAAGCTTCTTCGATCGCGACCAGGAGCGGTTCAAGGTGCAGCTTCCGCCAAGCCAGATTCCCGGCGCCCGACTGCGCAATCTTGTCACAGAGCTAAACAGCCCAGCCGTGCTGCGCTTCCTGCAGTCGCTGACCGGCATCAAGGGGCTCATTCCCGATCCATATTATATGGGTGGCGGCCTGCACGAGACGCGCAGCGGCGGCCATCTGGGCGTTCATGCCGATTTCAACATTCACAAGCCCCTCAAGCTTGAGCGGCGCCTCAACCTGTTGATCTATCTGAACGACGACTGGCAGGATGATTGGGGTGGCCATCTTGAACTGTGGGATAAAAAGATGACGAAGTGCGAACACCGAATCGCGCCGGTGCTCGGACGCGCAGTCATTTTCAACACGTCGCTCGACAGCTTCCATGGGCAGCCCGACCCCGTTCGCTGCCCCCCTGATCGCGCACGGCGATCCATTGCCACCTATTATTACACCGCCAGCGAAGAGGGGCTGACCAAACTCCCGCAGCGGACCACAGTCTTCAAGACGCGGCCCGGCACGACCGACCGGGAGGATCTCGCGGTCCGGTTCGACCATTTTCTGAGAGACTGGGTGCCGCCGCGCCTCTACCCCTTTGCAACCAAGTTCAATCGTTTCAAATGAAGCTGCGGTACGGCAAGGCCGCATCAGCGGGAGATCGTCTGTCGGGTCGACCTGGATTTGCCGTTGGTCGGCCTTTGACAGCAAGGAACGGGATCGCCTGACGGCATCCCGGCGGAGAGGCACCCATGATCGGCTACACGACGGTGGGCACCAATGACCTGCAGCGCGCCATGGCCTTCTATGATGCGCTGTTCGGCAGTGTCGGCATCCGGCGGTTGCTGGAGCTGCCGCATATCGCGGCCTGGGGCGCCAGCTGGAGCAAACCGATGTTTGGCGTCGCCAAGCCCTTCAATGGCGGACCGGCGACGCCCGGAAACGGGGCGATGGTCGCCATGGGCCAGCGCACGCGCGAGAAGGTGCGGCGCCTGCATGGCAAGGCCATCGAAATGGGCGGGGTGGATGAAGGCCCGCCTGGTCTGCGCAGTGCCGATGGGAGTCAGGCCTTTTACGCCGCCTATGTGCGGGATCTCGACGGCAACAAGCTCTGTTTCTACTGCGTCGGTCCCGGCGAAGGCGATGCGGAGACGGCTGCGCTGGCCGGCTAGATCCGCAAACACGGCCCGGCGGTCAGAATTTTCCGGGCGACCTGGCATGCGCTTGTGCTAACGGCGCGCCATGCTGACCATCAATGATATCACCGTGCGGCTGGGGGGCCGTGTCATTCTCGATGCCGCGAGCGCGGCACTGCCGCCGCGGTCGCGGGTCGGCCTGATCGGCCGCAATGGCGCCGGCAAGTCCACCCTGATGAAGACGATCATCGGGGAACTCGACCCCGATGGTGGATCGGTCGACATGCCGCGCGACACGCGTCTGGGCTATATCGCGCAGGAAGCCCCGAGCGGCAGCGCCACGCCGTTCGAGACCGTACTCGCTGCCGATACCGAGCGCGCGGCGCTGCTGGTGGAGAGCGAGACATGCGAAGACCCGGACCGGCTGGGCGACCTGCACGATCGCCTGATCGCCATCGATGCCTATACGGCGCCCGCCCGCGCGGGCCGCATCCTCACCGGCCTCGGCTTCGATGAAGAGATGCAGAACCGGCCGCTCGACAGCTTTTCGGGCGGGTGGAAGATGCGCGTCGCGCTGGGCGCCCTGCTCTTCTCCGAGCCGGACCTGCTCCTGCTCGACGAGCCATCCAACCACCTCGACCTCGAAGCGACCCTGTGGCTGGAGAGCTTCCTCAAGGAGTATCGCGGCACGGTGCTGGTGATCAGCCACGAGCGCGACCTGCTCAACAATGTGGTGGACCACATCCTGCATCTGGAGGGCGGCAAGATCACCCTTTATCCGGGTGGCTATGACGCGTTCGAACGGCAGCGCGCCGAGCGGCTCGCCCAGCTCGAATCGGCCCGCGAGAAGCAGGCGGCGGAGCGTGCCAAGCTGCAGGATTATGTCGCGCGCAACAGCGCCCGGGCCAGCACGGCCAAGCAGGCGCAATCACGGGCCAAGGCCCTGGCCAAGATGCAGCCCATCGCCGCTGCGCTGGAAGACCCCAGCCTCTCCTTCGACTTCCCCGATCCGGAAGCGCTGCGCCCGCCGCTCATCACGCTCGACATGGCGTCAGTCGGCTACAATGAGGCCCCGATCCTCCAGCGCCTCAATCTGCGCATCGACCCCGATGACCGCATCGCCCTGCTCGGCAAGAACGGCAACGGCAAGACGACGTTGGCCCGGCTGCTGGCCGCGCAATTGCCGGCCATGGAAGGCGCGATGAACGCCTCGGGCAAGATGAACGTCGGCTATTTCACTCAATATCAAGTGGAAGAGCTGGATACGGAAGACACTCCGCTGGAGCACATGACCCGGCAGATGAAGGGCGCCACGCCCGGCGCGGTGCGGGCGCAGCTTGGCCGGTTCGGCTTTTCGGGCATACGGGCAACCCAGAAGGTCGGGTCGCTCTCCGGCGGCGAACGCGCGCGGCTGGCGCTGGCGCTGATAACTCGCCACGCCCCGCATCTGCTGATCCTCGACGAGCCGACCAACCACCTCGACGTCGATAGCCGCGAGGCGCTGGTGCAGGCGCTCAACAGCTATTCCGGCGCGGTGGTGATCGTCAGCCACGACCGGCACATGATCGAGCTGGTCGCCGACCGGCTGGTGCTGGTCGATAGCGGACTGGCGCAGCCTTTTGACGGCAGCCTTGAGGATTATACGGACTTCGTGCTGGGGCGCGGTGCCAGTGCCTCGGCGAAGGAGAGCGGGTCCAAGAACGACCGCAAGGCCGATCGCCGCGCGAATGCCCAGGCACGCGAGCGCTACAAGGCGCTGCAGGCGGCCGTGAAGAAGACAGAGAAAGCGCTGGCCGATCTCACCGCCGAGCGCTCGCGGATCGATCTCGCCCTGTTCGATCCGGCAAAGGCTGGGCCGCAGGAAAAGGACCGGACGATGAGCGAACTGATGCAGCGGCGCGCCAAGCTCGACGGCGCCATTGAACAGGCCGAACAGAGCTGGATGGAAGCCAGCGAGGCGCTCGATAGCCTCGACGCGGCCTGACCGGGGCGAGCCTGCCATGACCGCCGCCGCCCGCCTCGACGCCTATCTGGCCCGCCTCGGCCTTGAGTCCGCGCCGGCGCCCGATGCCGACGGCCTCGCCATTCTTCAGGCGGCGCAGCGCCGGCGCATCGCGTTCGAGAATCTGGATGTGCGCCTGGCCCGCCCGATCCTGATCGATGGGGACAGCGTGTTCGACAAGCTCGTCACCCGGCGGCGCGGCGGCTATTGCTTCGAGCAGAACCGGCTGTTTGCCGACATGCTGGGTGCCCTTGGCCTGCCGGCCAGACCGCTGCTCGCGCGGGTGTTACTCGGCGCGGCGCCCGGCGACATCCCGCCGCGCACGCATGTTCTGTTGCTGCTCGAGATCGAGGGCCAACCCTGGGTAGCCGACGCCGGATTCGGCGGCAGCTTCGTGCCGCCCCTGCCCTTGCAAGACGGCGCCGAGGCCACGACGCCCGACGGGGCCAGCCATCGCTTGCGCCGGACCGGCCAGCCCGGCGACGTCCTCGGCGAATGGCTGCTGGAGCGCGCCGGCCCGACGGCTTCCACCGACGGGCGCAGCGCTGAGACCGACGACTGGCAACCACAATATGCGTTTCACCTCGATCCGGTGGCACCCGTCGATCTGGAGCAGTGCAACCACTGGACCTCCACCCGCTCGGCTTCGCGCTTTACGACGCTGCACATTGTCAGCATCGTGCTGCCCGACGGCTTCGCAGCGCTGACCGAGCGTGATCTGTCTATGGCGCGTGGGCCTATTCGCGAGGTGCGCGAAATAGCCACGCCGGAAGAGTATCGCGCGGCCCTGGCGGATGTCTTCGGGCTCTCACTTACGCCGGATGAGGTGGCTGCGCTGCCCCTGTTTGCGCCATGTAACAGTTCAGGCGCGGACGAATAAGCGGGGTTACCTCTTACCGATGACGCGGTGCTCCTGCGGAAGCAGGAGCCCCGGGCCTCGGGACACAGCGGTTGTGCCCTGGGTTCCTGATTTCACAGGAACACAAGGCGGTTCCTAGGCTTGACCGCGCCTAGCTCAACGATCGCACGATGAAAATCAGCAGCATGCCGCCGAGCACGGAGCCGATGAAACCGACCGGGCGGAAGTTGCCGCTCTTGCCATCCATCAGCCCCGCGACGAAGCCGCCGACGATGCCACCGCCAATGCCGAGCAGGATCGTGGCGATCCAGCCGAGGTCTACGGCGCCGGGATAGAAGAAGCGCGCGAAGACGCCAACGATGAGGCCGACGACGATATAGCCGATGATCCGGAACATAGATGCATCCTTCCTGCCTGCGGCGTCACGAGTGCGCGCCGCTGAGCGGTTATTGCGCGGATTGGCACGCACCGCAACGGCGTCGAGCGCTTGCCTGCGCAGGCCAAAGGCGTATAGCGCGCGGCATCCAAACCGCCTTTCCTTGCCATTTGCCGGGAGTCTCACGCGCGCCATGACCGTGACCATCAAGACCGCCGACCTGATCGAAAGCGTCGCCGATGCGCTTCAGTTCATCAGCTATTATCACCCGATGGATTATATCCGCGCGCTGGGCACCGCCTATGAAGCCGAGCAAGGCCCGGCCGCCAAGGACGCCATTGCGCAGATCCTGACCAACAGCCGCATGTGCGCCGAGGGCCATCGCCCGATCTGCCAGGATACCGGCATCGTCAACGTGTTCGTGAAGTGGGGCATGGATTGCCGCCTCGACGACACCAGCAAGTCGCTGCAGGAGGTCGTCGACGAGGGCGTGCGTCGCGCTTATCTCAACCCCGAGAACAAGCTGCGCGCATCCATGCTGGCCGACCCCGCCTTCACGCGGCGGAACACCAAGGACAACACGCCCTGCGTGCTTCATGTCGAAATGGTGCCGGGCCATCATGTCCATGTCGATGTCGCGGCCAAGGGGGGCGGCAGCGAGAACAAGTCCAAGTTCAAGATGATGAACCCGGCTGACAACATCGTCGACTGGGTGCTTGAAATGCTGCCGCAAATGGGCGCCGGCTGGTGCCCGCCTGGGATGCTCGGCATCGGCATCGGCGGCACGGCCGAGCATTGCGTCCACCTCGCCAAGAAGGCGCTGATGGAGCAGATCGACATGGCCAGCCTCAAGGCGCGCGGGCCCCAGACGGATATCGAGGCGCTGCGCATCGAGATTTTCGACAAGGTGAACGCGCTCGGCATCGGCGCCCAGGGTCTGGGCGGGCTTGCCACGATCCTCGATGTCAAGATCCTCGACGCGCCCTGCCATGCGGCGGGCAAGCCAGTGGCGATGATTCCCAATTGCGCCGCCACCCGCCACGCGCATTTCTCGCTGGATGGCTCCGGCCCCGCCTATCTGGAGGCGCCCAAGCTCGATGAATGGCCCAAGGTGGACTGGAAGCCGAGCGCGGAAGCGATCCGCGTCGATCTCGATGCGCTCACGCCCGAGATGGTGCAGAGCTGGAAGCAGGGCGACCGCCTGCTGCTCAATGGCAAGATGCTCACCGGCCGCGACGCAGCCCACAAGCGCATTCAGGACATGCTGGCCAAGGGCGAGCAACTGCCGGTCGAGTTCAAGGGCCGCGTGATCTATTATGTCGGTCCGGTCGATCCGGTGGGCGAGGAAGTGGTCGGCCCGGCTGGCCCGACGACCGCGACCCGCATGGACAAGTTCATGCGGATGATGCTCGACCAGGGCCTGCTTGCCTGCGTCGGCAAGGCCGAGCGCGGCCCGGCGGCGACAGACGCGATCCGCGATGCCAAGAGCGCCTATCTGATGGCGGTCGGCGGCGCGGCGTATCTCGTCGCGCGGGCGATCAAGGGCAGCAAGGTGGTCGGCTTCGAGGATCTGGGCATGGAAGCGATCTACGAGTTCGAGGTGCAGGACTTCCCGGTCACCGTCGCGGTGGACAGCGAGGGCAAGAATGTCCATCAGCTCGCGCCGCTCGTCTGGCAGGAGAAGATCGCCCGGGAAGGCCTGCTGGAGAAAGCATGAACCTGACCCGGCATAGGGCGCAGCGTTGATTTCTTCGCCGATCTGGCTGCCGGCGACGCTGCTGGCCGGCCTGCTTCAGGCGTGGCGGACGGCCGTGCAACGGCGCGTCGGGCAGATGATGTCCGTCAATGCCGCCGGGCTGGTGCGCTATCTCTACGGCCTGCCCTTCGCTGCGGCGCTGATGCTGGGCTATCACGCCCTACTGAGGGATGGGCTGTTCCCGGCCTTCTCCAGCGCCACCGTCATCTACAGCGCATTGGGCGGACTGGCGCAGATACTGGCGACGAACTTGCTGCTGATGGCCTTCCATCATCGCAATTTCGTCGTCGGCACCGCCTACTCCAAGACGGAAGCCGCGCAGGGCGCGCTACTCTCCATTCTGCTGCTGGGCGAGAGGCTGAGCCTGCTGGCCTGGATCGGCATCGCCATTGGCGTGGTGGGCGTCATGCTGCTCTCGACCGGCGGCAAGCGGATGAGCGCGGGCGATTTTCTGCGCGCGCTTGGCCAGCCCGCTGCGCGCTACGGAATCGCATCGGGCTTCTTCTTCGCGCTCACCGCGATCGCCATTCGGCGCGCGACGATGGACGTGATCACGCCCGACCCCATTTCGGCCGCGCTGACGGTGCTGGTCATCACCGTTGCCCTGCAGACGGTGATGCAGGGCGGCTACCTGCTGTGGCGCGAGCCGGAACAGGTGCGCAGGGTGTTCGAGACATGGCGCGTCTCGGGCCAGGTCGGCTTTCTCTCCGCACTCGGCTCGGCCTGCTGGTTCACCGGTTTTGCGACCGCGCCGGTGGCGCTGGTGCGGATCGTCGGCCAGAGCGAGGTCGTCTTCACGCTCAGCTTTGCGCATTTCTATCTGCGCGAGCGCCTGCGCCGGAGCGAAGTGATCGGCCTGCTGCTGGTGGTGAGCGCGGTGGTGCTGGCGCTGCTCGGCGCCCGAGGTTAAGGCGGCGCGCCACTAATACCGCACTGCACAACGTCATTTTAACCGCTTGTTCCTAAACCGCCCGTCGAGCGGGAGACAAAAGCGCGTGAACATGACGAACCGGCTGGAAACGACGATCTTGCATGTCGCCGAGCATACCGGCGCGCTCGGCCTGCGCACGCTCGACCTGCAGGTGGACATTGCCGAGCTGGCCGACCGCGTCACCGATCAGGCATCCATGCTCGAAACGCTCGAAGATGCCGCGATCGCGCTCGGCCAGATGGGCGATGACGTAGGCGACAATGCCGATCAGGCCCGCGCGCAGGCCAGCACCGCGCGCAAGGTGGTCGATGATTCGAGCACGCAGCTTGCCTCCGCCTCGCAGAATGTGCTGGATCTGATCGATCAGGTCTCCCGCATTCACGAGCGGCTGGACGGGTTCAATCTCGCCCTTGCCAGCGTGAGCGACACCAGCAAGGTGATCAGCGGCATTGCCGGCCAGACCAACCTGCTCGCGCTCAACGCGGCCATCGAGGCCGCCCGCGCCGGCGACGCCGGACGGGGTTTCGCGGTGGTGGCGGCGGAAGTGAAGAAGCTGGCACAGGAGACGGCCCTCGCCACGCAGCAGATCGAAGGATCGATCCGCGAATTGCGCAACGAAGCGCAGACCATGCTCGATCGAATCGCTCAAGGCGCGGAAAAGGCCAATGGTGCCCACGCCGCCTCGGGCGAGATCGCCGCGCTGGTCGCGCGGTTGCGGGATCTGATCCTCGGCCTCTCCGGCAACAGCGAGGCGGTGTCGGCCAACATCCACGCTATCCTCGGCTCGGTCGGCGAAATCCGCACCGGCCTCTCCGACCTTGCCGATGCCTCCATCGACAATGCCATCGGCCTCCAGCGGCTATCTACGCGCGTCATCGACGTGAGCGAGGACACCAACCAGCTGCTCCAGTATCTGGCCGAAAGCGGTGTCGACATCCCGGATTCGCCTTATATCCGCTTTGCGTCCGAAGCCGCGGCGGCCATGGCCTCTGCCGTCGAGGAGGCCATCGCAGCCGGCGAGATCACGGCCGATCTGATCTTCACGGACGATTATGAGCCGCTGGCGGGCAGCAATCCGCCGCTGTTCAGCCATCCTGCCCAGACCCTGATCGCGCGGATCGCGGCAGGCTGGCGGGAGGGTGCGCGGCAGCTGCCGGGCCCGGTTGGCTTCAACTGCCTCGACCGCAACGCCTTTTGCGCGCTTGCTCTGTCCATACAGGGCATGGAGCAACCCTCCGCAGCCCTGGAGCCAGCGAGCGACCAGGGCCAGCAGGGGCAGATGCTCAATGCGCCGCACATGCGCGCGCTGGCGCGGAACACGCGACCGTTCACCGTGCGGACGAGTCGCCGCCCGCTGGCGCAGGGCAGAAGCGGGCTGTTCAAGCAGGTGGTGGCGCCGCTCTCCATTGCGGGCCAGCATTGGGGCGTCATCGAACTGATCTATCAGCCGCCGCTGGCTGCGCCGCTCACCATCGCAGCCTGAAGGCTCAGCCGCGTTGGCGCGGCACCAGATGCCAGGCGCACGCCGTCGCCATGCCGCCGCAAACCATCAGGGCCAGAGCGAGCGAAGCCGGCTCTCCCGCCGTCACGCGCGAAAAGATCGCCACGATCAGGCCGGCCAGCGCCAGTTGGACGAAACCCAGCAAGGCCGAGGCCTGACCGATGCTGTGCGGATGGGTGGACAAGGCGCCCGCCTGCGTCTGCGGCTGCACGATGCCCCAACCCATGGTGTAGAGCATCTGCGGGATGACCAGCGCGACCCATATGTGCGGCCAGGCAGAGACGGCGAGCAGCATGAGCAGCGGCCCAGTCGCCTGGAACAGCACGCCGACCCGCAAGGTGCTATCCACGCCAAGGCGACGAACGAGACGATAAGACAGGAAATTGCCCGCGATGAACCCGGCCGTCGCCAGCGAGAGCATCGCGGCATAGCCGGCGGCCGAGACGCCGAGATAATCGATGATGACTTGCGGCGCGGCAGAAGAAAACAGCAGGATGCCGCTGTAAGCAAAGGCGTTCGCGATGATGTAGGCCATCAACGCGCGCGACCGGGCAAGGCCTGAGAGGGTGCGGAACAAGGCGCGCAGATCAAAGGGGAGCCGCTCTTCGCGCGCCAGCGTTTCCGGCAAGCGCAGGGTCGTCACGATGACCAGCACGCCGCCCATCACGGCCAGTGCCACCAGGGGCGCACGCCAGCCGCCTGTCGCCACCAGAACGCCGCTGATGAGTGGTGCCAACGCGGGAGTGAACCCCATGATGATGCCGATCAGCGCCAGAGCGCGTGCGGCATCCTCCCGGCCAAGCTGATCGCGGACCATCGTGCGGGCCAGCAGCACCGCTGCGGCTGCGCCGACGCCCTGCAGCGCACGAGCCGCGAGCAGCATCGGGAAGCTCTCCGCAAATGCACCCAACAGGCCCGCCAGCGTAAATAGCAGCAACCCGCCGATGACGACCGGCCGGCGGCCCAGCGCATCCGCGCACATGCCGCCCAGCAGCTGCGCGATAGCGAAGCTGATCACGAACGCGCTCATCGCCGTCGGCATATGAGTGGGGTCCGCCCCGAGGCCGCTCGCAATGGCCGGCAAGGCGGGTGAAACGCCCTCGATGGCGGCCGGCAAGGTCGCCGTCAGCGCAGCCAGCAGCAGGACACGGCCGAGCGGGAGGTGCGAGGGGGCGGACGCGCTTTGCGCCGCGACGCCGGGCGCCGCCTTGGAAGGATGATCAGTCAGAATGGGGGTCCGTTCAACTGTTGCCGGGGCCGTCCAGCTTGCCGAACCGCGCCTCGAAGCCGGCAGTGTCACCGCGCGCAAGGAAGCCGGCTTGCTCCACCCAATTGTCGCGCACGATGCGGCCCTTGAACGTGCCCAGATTGGCATCGACCGTTGCAATGTCCGCCGCGTTCCAGCCGGCGATCTGGTCGAAGCGGGTAATCCCGAGTTCCGTCAGCAAAGCGGCCAGCTTCGGCCCGACGCCCTTGAGCAGACGCAGATTGTCCGGTGCGCCCACCGCAGCAGGAATGCCGATGGCGTTGGGCGTCGACGCCGCGGGGGCCGGGGCTGCGAGGGAGTCATCCGGGATCGGTGTCGTCGCCGGGGGGGCTGTCTGCGGCTCAGACTTGCCCTCGAACTTATGCGCGACCTCTTCGGCGATGTTGCGTGCCGCTTCCGTCACCGCGCCCACGGCGGTGGCCGAGGTATCGATATGGTCCGCCGCTCCGAATCGTGACCGGAAAACCCACACCAGCAGAATGATGAGCGCGATTGCGCCGATGATCATGATGATGCCTTGGGACATGCCGACAATCCTCTGTGCCTGACTCTTCGCCCGATCCATAAGGCGGCCTCGGCGGATTTGCCAGCATCACGAGGGCGCGCATTCGGTCCACGTCGCCAGGCACGTCCCGATGGCCGGCCTTTTCCACATCTTTATTTTTCCGGCCCGCTTTCTACGCTTGCTTTCCGGCAAGCCCGCGCAGGACCGCGCGTCGCTGCACTGCAGCATAAGCAGACATCGCCCAACCGAGTCATTTCGTCGATGAAATGCGGCCCCGCGATCGCCATTATACCTTGCATCCGCAATCATCTGTGGCACTATCAATAGTGTTAGGGGTCCGGGGGCTACGCTATAGATTGTGCTTCGTGATGTTCTGGATAGCGCGCCAAGGCGCGTAACCCGGCGGGAAATCCCGCCGACATCCGAATTTGAGGTCTCTCCGGCCAAGGCTTGACGAAACCGAACGAAGCAAGAACATTGGGGGTTGAATCATGGAGTTTCGGGATTTGCAGGCGGAAGGTTTGGCAGAAGCAACGCTGGCCAGCGAGGGCATCATGGAGACTGTGCGGACAGGCGATGCGCCTGAAAAGGCGCCCAAGAAGGCGGCAGCATCGAACACCATCGACGCCCGCCGCTTCGATGTGGTGACCGATTCCACGCGCGATGCCCTGCTGACGGAGTTCGGCAAGGAGACGCTCAAGGATCGCTATCTGCTGCCCGGCGAATCCTATCAGGATCTGTTCGCGCGCGTCGCGGCGGCTTATGCCGACGATGAGGCGCACGCCCAGCGCATCTACGATTATATCTCCAAGCTGTGGTTCATGCCCGCGACGCCCGTGCTCTCCAATGGCGGCACCGGGCGCGGCCTGCCCATCTCCTGCTATCTCAACAGCGTGGACGATAGCCTGGAAGGCATCGTCAACACCTGGAACGAGAATGTCTGGCTCGCCTCGCGCGGCGGCGGCATCGGCACCTATTGGGGCAGCGTGCGCGGCATCGGCGAGCCGGTCGGCCTGAACGGCAAGACCAGCGGCATCATTCCCTTCGTCCGCGTGATGGATTCGCTCACCCTCGCGATCAGCCAGGGCTCGCTGCGGCGCGGCTCGGCGGCCTGCTATCTGGACGTCTCGCACCCGGAGATCGAGGAGTTCCTCGAAATCCGCAAGCCATCGGGCGACTTCAACCGCAAGGCGCTCAACCTGCATCATGGCGTGCTCATCACCGATGAGTTCATGGAAGCGGTGCGCGAGGGCGCCGAGTTTCAGCTACGGAGCCCCAAGGACGGCAGCGTGCGCGCCACCGTCGACGCCCGCTCGCTTTTCCAGAAACTGGTCGAGACGCGGCTGGCGACCGGCGAGCCCTATATCGTCTTCTCGGACACGGTGAACCGGATGATGCCCAAGCATCATCGCGACGTGGGCCTGAAGGTCTCCACCTCCAACCTCTGCTCGGAAATCACCCTGCCGACCGGCAAGGACCAGTTCGGCGAGGATCGCACCGCCGTGTGCTGCCTCTCCTCGCTCAACCTCGAAACCTGGGACGAGTGGAACGGCGACAAGATGTTCATCGAGGACGTCATGCGCTTCCTCGACAATGTGCTGCAGGATTATATCGACCGCGCCCCGGACGAGATGGCCCGCGCCAAATATTCCGCCGGCCGCGAGCGGTCCGTTGGCCTCGGCGTCATGGGCTTCCACAGCTTCCTGCAGGCGCGCGGCATCTCCTTCGAAGGCGCCATGGCCAAGAGCTGGAACCTGCGCATCTTCAAGCATATCAACGCCAAGGCCAACGAGGCCTCGATGGTGCTGGCGCAAGAGCGCGGCCCCTGCCCCGACGCGGCCGATCAGGGCGTGATGGAGCGCTTCTCCTGCAAGATGGCGATCGCCCCCACCGCGTCGATCAGCATCATCTGCGGCGGCACCTCGGCGTGCATCGAGCCGATCCCGGCGAATATCTACACGCACAAGACGCTCTCGGGCAGCTTCATCGTCAAGAACCCCTATCTCGAGAAGATCCTCGCGGCGAAGTCCAAGGATTCGACCAATGTGTGGAACTCGATCCTCGAGAAGGGCGGCAGCGTGCAGCATCTCGACTTCCTGACCCAGGAAGAGAAGGACACGTTCAAGACCAGCTTCGAGATCGACCAGCGCTGGCTGCTCGAACTGGCCGCCGACCGGGCGCCGTTCATCGATCAGGCGCAGTCCTTGAACCTGTTCATCCCGGCCGACGTGGAGAAGTGGGATCTGCTGATGCTCCACTTCCGCGCCTGGGAGCTGGGCGTGAAGTCGCTCTATTATCTGCGCTCCAAGTCCATCCAGCGCGCCGGCTTCGCGGGCGGCGTCGAGGCGGACAACACAGCCGAGCTCAAGAAAATCGAGCTGGGCGAGTCCACCGATTATGACGAGTGCCTCGCCTGCCAGTAGCGAGACACTCGGCGGAGGCATAAACATTTGAGCATGAGTGGCGGGCTAGGGTTCGCGAGATTCCTGGCCCTTTTGCCTGTTACGCGGCGCCGAGAGGTGTGACGTAGGTAGGCCAGGGACGAGCCGTTACATGGACATGTTAGCAGGCGTAAGCATGCCCCCATTTCGGATCCTCAAGTCTAGGACCGACGGGTGACGGCAAGGCCTGGATTGTGCTCATGACCGACTCCCAAGGGTCACCAGCACGCACTATTTCCAAACCTGTCACGACCATAAATTACGACCTGATTTGCCGGTCCGCCCGTAGCCTCGACATGGTCCTTCGGGCCATCGGAATGGTCACCCTTGGAAGAAATGGCCGATAAAGATCTGGACGATGATCTATCCGAAGGCTGTTTTCTCAGCTCGTCAGACGTTATGAACGTCCTACGCTTCCTCGGCCTCAAACGGTCACAGCTCGAAGCAAGTTTGAATAGCCTTCCAATTAGGCCGCAAATCTTCAATTTTCCTTCATTTGGTAGTGTCCCTTCAGGGGTTTTAAGAAACCCCTCCGCATTCGCGGTCTGTCGGCGGTCGGTCGTGCTGTACAGGGTTTTTACACGGCCGACGTTGTATTGACTCAAAGCAACCGTTGTCAGCGATCGGCACATCTCAAGTCGCACTCCGATGGCCGGTCGGGGAAGCACTGGGCGCCCGCTACTGGCCAGGCTGCAGTTCTAGGCGTTACCCAATAGCGGTTGGAAGACAGTCTCCCCCGGCGCCCTTGAGCCTGATGAACGAATGGCCGGGTTTGGAAACCGGTCTGGGCGGTCCAACGTCAGCTATGACCGGCGATCAGTAGCAGTCACCCGGATCAAGACACCTCCACATGCAGCTCTTCCAGCGCCTTGCGGAGCAGCACCACGGCTTCCATTAGCACTGCGGGATTGGCGGGACCATCATGGGAGGCCAGGCGGCTGAGCAGATGCTCGACGCGCTTGAGGGACTGGGCGATCTTGGCCCGGTCGACACATTGCCCGTCCACGGTTGCGGCCTGGGCGCCCAGCGCCGAGAGCCGTTCTTCCAGTCGCATCCGCTGCGCGATCTCGCGCGTGAGCCGGTCTTTCAGCTCGCGCCGTTCCAGCGCGCCGGTGGACTGGCGCCGGTCCATTGAGGCATATTCACTGCGCACGGCCCGGCTTGCGCGGGATGCCTGCAGCTGCTTTTCGATCCGCGCCTTGAGGGCGATGAAGTCGATGGGCTTTGGCACATAATCATTGGCGCCGGCTTCCAGCACATCGACGATCGTCGTGGCTTCAGTGCGCGCCGTCAGCATGATGACCGGCAAGTCGGCATAATGGGGGTTGGACCGCAGTTCGCGCAGCACAGCGAGGCCGGTCAGATCCGGCATCATATAATCCAGCAGCACGATGTCGGGCCGGGAGGCATAGATGGCGGCCAGGCCGCTGCGGGCGCTGTCTGCCGCTTCCGGCATATAGCCCATGCGCGCCAGGTGGCGGCAGACGATCACGCGATTGTCCGCGACGTCGTCGATAACCAATACGACCGGCGCATGCTCCTGGGCCGACGCCACATCAATCTTAGTCGAGTAGGACATGATGCATTCCATCATCAAAGGGTTGATCGGTCCGGACGCGCGCCAGAGCTTCGCGCTGGTCTTTGACCAGCTTCACGGCAGCTTTGACGAGGGCTTCCGGCGCGAAGCTTCTCGGATCGAGAAACGCATCCCCGCCCAGCCGGCGCAGAACGTCGTCTTCGGGCCGGCGTTCCCCCATCACCAGCACCGCACTGGCCCGTCGCGCGCGCGTCCCGCGATGGACATGGTCGCTGGCGATCTGGGCAAGGTCGACCACGGCCAGGTCGGGCCGGTCGTCCGCCATGCAGAGAGTGAAGCCAGCCTGTTTCAAACTCCGCTCCAGCTTCGCGCTCATCGCCGCGTCGAAACCGGAGACGCAGACCCGCGCCGCAAGCTGCCGCGCCTCGGCATAAAGCCCGAGCAGAGACAGCAGCCGGTCCCGCTGCAGCGGCTTGGGAAGATAGGCAGCCGCACCCAGGGCAAAGCTGGAGGCTTCCATATCGTGGACGCTGATGATGAAGCAGGGGATCGCCGCCAGCGCTTCGTCCTCGGACAGCTGACGCAGCACGGCGCGCCCATCGGTGCCCGGCATGACGAGATCGAGCAGAATGGCGCAGGGGCTGGTCTCTCGCACCATCTGCAGGCCTGCGTCGCCGCCGGAGGCCAGCCGCAGATCATATCCGGCCGGGGAGAGCCAGCGATCCAAAATGGCAAGACAGGCCGGATCATCATCGATAGCGATGATGTGATCCGGCTTCACCCCGGCAGGCGTCATCTCTTCGATAGACAGGACGCCCGACTGCGCCTCCCGCTCGATCGGGATGGCGACGGTGAAGATGGTGCCCAGCCCTTTTTCGCTGGAGACACTGATGGTCCCACCCATCAACTCCACGAACCGCAAGGTGATGCTGAGGCCAAGGCCCGTGCCGCCCGCCCGGTAGGAGGCGGTGCTGCCCTGCACGAACGGCTCGAACAGACCGTCGATCTGCTCGGCATCGATGCCGATGCCGGTATCCGCCACGCTGAGGATCAATAGCGTGCCTGCGCCCTCCTCCTTGAGCGAGGCGCTGAGCACGATATGCCCCTCATCCGTGAATTTGCAGGCATTGCCGCCCAGATTGAGCAGACATTGGCGGATCTTGAGCGGGTCGATCCGCATCGGCGTGGGCGGAACGTTGATCTGCAAGGCCACGCTGTTATTGCGGCGTGAAGCAATCGGCTCGAGTGTTGCCAGCACGTCGCGCATGATGTCGCCCAGATCGATCATTTCGAGATCGAGGGTCATCCCGCCCGCTTCGATCTTGGCGAAATCGAGCACCTCGTTGATCAGGGTGAGCAACTGGAGCGCCGACCGGTGGATGACCGTGACGTCGGCGAGGTTCTCCTTGTCGTCGAGCGCGGCCAGTTCCTCTTTCACCAGTTCGGCATAAGCGATGATGGCATTGAGGGGCGTGCGCAGTTCGTGGCTCATGCTGGCGAGGAACTCGGACTTGGCGACATTGGCCGCCTGCGCCTGATCGCGCGCTGCCTGCAAATCCGTCAGCGTCGCCGCCAGCGCGCCCTCGCGGCGTTCGATTTCGGTCAGCATCCCATTGAATGCCTTCACGATGCGGCCGAGTTCATCCCCGATCGACTGCGGCATACGGGCCGAATAGTCCGCCGTCTGCCGGATGCGCTCCATGGCCTCGACCATCCGGTCCATCGGGAAGAACAGCAGCGTGAGCATCTTGCGGGCGATGAGCCAGGCGACGAGAAACGCCAAGCAGCCAAAGGCACTCGCGATGCCCAGAGTTCGCAGCATCATTTCGGTCAGCGTCTCGGTTTCGGTGGAGAGTTTGAGCCACCCCACGGTGTCCCCGGCCACCATGATCGGCGTGACGACCTGCAGGCCCGCCTGGTCCGCTTTCGATCCGACGAGAGCGGCGGGTTTATCCTGATTGCTCGTTTGCGGCGGTTGCCCACGGACGGCGATCCGGCGCTGCTGCTCGTCATAGACCTCGATGGAGCGGATCGTCTTGATGGTCGCCATGGAGGCCAGCGTTTCCTGGATCGCCTTCACGTCGTTGAAGACGAGCGGCGCTCCCAGCGTGGCAGCGACCACCTCGCCCAGCTCGCTTTGACGCTCGGCATTGGCGGCGCTCTGGACATGATATTGCCAGGCCGCCAGACCGGCGCAGCTCAGGAGCAGGGCGACCATGCAACTGCTGAGCACCGTCGCGATCAGGCCGCGGCGGAAGCTCCAGGGGGAGAACCATGGCATGCGCCCTCAATCCCTGACGGCGCGTGCGAGGCGGAGCAGGCGTGAACTGAAGACGGCCCCGCCGCGAGCCCCGGCCTTCAGGTTCACCTCGAACCCGATCTGCCTGCCGAAATTGACGAGCGCGACGCTCCCCTGCCGATCGAGAAAGTCCGATCCTTCGCCGATGAGCAGCGGTGGCGGGGACGAGGTAACGAGCGGCCCGGTACTGGTTCCGGGGCCGACATAAGCGATGCGGCAATCGACGCTCCACGTCGTCCGCTTCACGATCCGCACCTCAAGCCGGCCGCCAGCAACATTGCGGCCTTCATAGACCTGCAGGGCGCCTGCGAGGGGCTCGTCACTGGAAACGCACAGGACCACGCGGTCGCGCGGTGGGCGCAGGTCGACGAAGCGGATGATGTTGTAGATGATCGCAGCCTTGAGCTCGGTCTGCTCGTCAGCGGCGCGCGCGGGCGCGCAGGCCGCGAAGAAGGCCAGAAGCGCGATGAAGGGGCCCGTGAGGAGATGGACGAAGCGCATCATCTCAAAAATCCACCGAGAGACGCAGGGCGACGGAGCGACCGACATAGCTGCGGGGCGCGGGATAGAGCTGCTGCGCGAACTCGATCCGCCTGTCGGCCAGCAGGTTCTGGCCGATCAGCGACAGATTGAGGCGCGGCATCAGCGCATAGTTGATGCGAAGATCAAGGTCTTGATAGGCCGGGATGTCGCTCGCCGGCAAAGCGCTGACATGGCGCAGCCACGCATCGACTTCCAGATTGGGTGCCACGTCGTAGCTGACCCGCATGCCGGCCTGAAACTTGGGCGAGAGGCCGGCGAGCGCATGGCTGATCGATGTCGGACTGTCTGTCTCGAAGGAGAGATGCTGCATCGAGGCATTGGCCTGCACCTTCAGATTGGGCGCGGGACTGAAGGTGATAGCGGCTTCCACGCCATAGGTCTGCCCCTTGCCGATATTGGCGCTCTGATAATCCAGCAGCAGAACAGGCGTGGGCGAGAAGACCATGGACTGGCCGCGCGCGGCGTAGCCGATGAGGTTGCGATAGCGGTTGTAATAGGCCGCGATGTCATAAGTGAAGGAACTTGAGACGCTGCCGCGAATCCCCAGCTCAAAGGCGTCGAGATTTTCAGCGGCCAGATCGGCCTGCCCTTCGATGCGCGCCACCATGGGCATCGGGGTCGGATTCATCGGCGTTCCGGCGGGGATCCCCAGATTGACCCGGACGGCCTCCTCGAACCGTGCCGGCGTCCGCACCGCGCGGGAGGCGGCGGCCCAGATGGTCATCGAGGGTGTGGGCTTGGCGAGCAGGCGAACGCTGGGCTGAAGGGCAAAGCCGCTGATCGTGTTATATTCCGCCTTGGTTCCGACCGAAAGCCGCAGGCGATCCGGCACCAGCCAGAGATCCTGCTGCGCGAAGCCGCTCACCCAATGATGGGTTTCGCGCGGTACGATGAAGGAGACGAAGCGGTCCGAAGAGCCCAGAGAATCGGTCGTCCGCCGGACGTTGAGGCCAAGGACCAGTTCCTGCCGGTCGCCGCCCAGCCTCAGGCTCGCGTCGATATCATCCACGGTGCGGGAAATGTTGACGCCGAATTCACGGCGCTGAACCCAATCATGATAGGCCTGCAGATTGAACTCGCGCTGGCTGTCCCAGCGATGTGACCAGCGCGCGAGCAGATTCATGCCCGAGAAGCTGCCGTCGAACGGGTGCATGCCGGTCTGCTGGACCTGCGGCGGCGTTTGCAGCAGGTCCGCGACGAAGGTGCCATGCTGCACATCGCCCTGCAGCGTGATCGTGTCATTCTCGTCCGGCACCGCGTCAAGCCGGAAGCCAGCCTGCACGGCGCGCGAGCCGCTGTTCCAGCTTTCACCATTCGGCTGCTCGAGCCCATCGATGTCGCGCGCGGTCACATAGGCGCGATAGCTGAGCTTGTCCTTGCTTCCCCCGTAGCGCACCGTGCCGTTGCGCCCGTCTGCGGAGATGAACGCATTCGCTTGCCAGCCCTGGGTCTGGATGCTGTCCTTGGTGATGATGTTGATGACGCCGTTCACGGCGTTGGACCCCCACAGGGTGGCGCCCGGTCCCCTGACCACCTCAATCCGCTCGATGTCGGACAGGGGCACGAGCTGCTGGTCCCACAGCACGCCGGAGAGGCTGGAGACATAGAGCGAGCGGCCATCGATCATCACGAGCAGATTATTGGCAAACCGCGTGCTGAAGCCGCGCACGGAAACCGCCGTCGAGACGCTGTCGATTTGGCCCACTTCCACGCCCGGCACCAGCCGCAACACTTCGGGAATGCTCTGCGCCCCGGAGCGCAAAATGTCTTCCTGAGTCAAGATGGTGACAGCGGCGGTGCTGTCACTGAGGCGCTGCCTGCGCTTGGCGACGGAGGTGGATTCGGTGGTCAGCAGGTCTTCGAGCGAATAGCTGCTCAGATCCTGAGCATGGGCGCTCCTGACGCCGGGAACGCAGGCGCCGACCAGCGCCGCCGCTGCCATCAGCCGCCAACGGGAGGCCTTGACGCTCATCGGTCGCTCCCGGCGACGGGCAAACCGGCCATGTGCGGACAGCGCAGCCAAGCCAGCGCGTCCGCCTCATTGAGGGGCCGCGCGATGGCGTAGCCTTGCAGCGCGTCGCAGCCCATCTCCTTGAGCATCTCAGCCTGGGCCGCCGTCTCCACGCCTTCTGCCACCACTTCGAAGCCGAGACCGTCCGCGAGGCTGACGAAGGTGCGCACGACCGTTTGATAGTCCTTGCGCGTGGCAAGGTCCGTCACCAGCGAACGGTCGATCTTGATGCAGTCGATCGGGAGAAGCAGCATTCTGGCCCAGTTGGAATAGCCGGTGCCGAAGTCGTCGATCGCAATGCGGATGCCCAAGGAGCGAACCTCCAGCAAGCGCTCGACGAAGATGGGCGAGTCCTCCATCAGCATCGATTCCGTAACCTCAAACTCCAGAAGCTCGGCGGATGCGCCGGTCTGCGCCAAAGACGCCCGCACGAAATCCACGAAATCCGGCTGGCGGATGTCCTGCACCGTGATGTTCAGCGAGAGCAGGCAAGGCATGTTCTGCCGCGCCCAGTCTGCGGCGACCCGCATCCCTTCCAGAAGAGTCCAGCGGCCGATCTGCACCAGAAAACCGGCCTCTTCCGCCAGCGGGAGGAAGCTGCCGGGCAATAACATGCCCCGCTGTGGGTGGCGCCACCGGACCAGCGCCTCGACAGAGGGACGCACATCGGGACTGGTGGGCAATTTGGGCTGGAACGCAAATTCCAGCTCGCCCCGGTCCGCCGCGAGCCGCAACTCCGCCTCCAGCCTTGCACAGTCCTGCGCCCGTTCGATGATCTGCGGATCGCATAGGCAGACCTGATTGCCGCCTCGCGCTTTTGCCTGATGCATGGCCATGCCGGCTTTCGCCATCAGTCGCTCATAGATCCTGGCGTCGTGCGGCATCCGCGCGGCGCCAGCGCTCGCGGTGAGCGTGGCCGGAAGCGTCCCGCCATCAAGGTCGAACGGTTCTGCCAACAGGCGCAGGCACCGGGTCGCCAGTTCCTCCAGATCGTCCGCTGTCAGCGCACCCGAGCAGAAGATGCCAAATTCATCTCCCGCGAGGCGCGCGATGATCGGCGCGGGGCCGGTCGGCCGCAACTCCCGGCACCATTCCGCGGCCAACCGCAATCGCCCCGCAATCGCCTGCAGCAGGCGGTCGCTCTCCCACAAATCGAGCCGGTCGTTGATTTTTCGGAACGAGTCCAGGCCCAGATAAATGATGGCGCCGACCGGACTGGTCGCACCGCTTTCGTGAATTGCGGCCTCGACCAGACGACGAAAGCTGACACTATTGTCCAGAGCCGTCGCCGGGTCGGTGAGCGCCGCCCGCTCACTGGCGCGCAATAATGTGGACACCCGCCTCATCAGTTTCGCCAGGGCAAGTCTGAGTTTTTCCGGCTCGGCATCTAAATCGGTCTCGGGGTTGAAGGCCCACTCCCCAAGCGCGGTCGCCTCGATCATCTCGCAGACGCGATCCAGCCACGTCTCGTCCACACGCTCCCCTGTGGCGCGAGGCGTGAAAGCCGAAGGGCGATCGCCGCTATGGGAGGGGATTGGATCGTGCTTCACCAGTCGCCTGCCTTGCAGGAGAGGAGCGGCTTCAGTCGCATGGGTCCCCTGCCCCCGCGTCGCAGCGGCCGGCATGAGGTCAGATTTTGGGGGCGAGATTTCGCAGGCACGACAAGGGATTGCGCCACACGAAAACGATCGATGAACATCCGCACGAGCCTTTCAGTCCAGCGCGGCTCAGCGAGACCGCGACCGATGGTCGGCCGTGACAAAACAGGGCAAGCCGCCGAGGAGAGAGAAGCGGCCCGGCCCTATCTGTTGCCAATCATCGAGTGCAAGCGGCTCATTCCCGCCCCCTTAAGACAATGATTGGCACAACTATTCGAGAAATTTAAGTTTCTTCTTGTAACATATTGAAAGCATCTTCAGGCGCGAAAGTATTAATTTTCATTAACTAAGTTATTGCGGCGGACAGTTCTTCAATAAGATCATGAAGAGACTTTGACGCCCGCTTGAAACGGTCGATATCCTCCGCTTCCTGAGGATCGTGATTTGCTGTCGGCGGATGCATGAGTTCGAACGTCCCATCCATAACGCCAAGCTTGTTCCGCATCTTGTGCTGCAGATCCCGCACACGCGCGACAGACAGCGTCGTGGGTGAGTCCAAATTTTTCGGCTGTTCCATCATGACACCATATAAATTTTTGCCGCAGATGATCGTCTGCTATTGATTGCACGATAGGGAAGGCATTTAAACGGGGGAAAATAAGCCCGCCGTTCGGCTTCAGGCCGTTCGCATTGGATAGGGTAAAGACATGCCGCAGGTCGCAAGTGTCGGAAAGTCCACCCAAATACTCTATGCAGACGATGAGGATGATCTTCGAGTCGTTGTAACGCGTCTGCTGGCCCGCGTGCCTGATTTCGAGGTGCAGGACGTAAACAGCGGCGCAGCGCTGCTTGCACGGCTCGCCGATCCGGCCTGCAAGCCCGACGTCATTTTGCTCGATGTCATGATGCCCGGCCTTGATGGCCTGGAGACAGCCCGTCGGGTGCGGCGAACAGACCAGCAGACCCCGATCATCTTCTTCACCGCCAATGCCGAACTCACCGAGCAGTGGCGCGCCAGCGACGGGCCCATCCTCGGCACGCTCAAAAAACCCTTCGATCCCGACATGCTGGCGCTGGATATTCTGCGGATGCTGGGCCGCCAGCTGTCCTCAGACCCAGCCGCGCCATTCCCTGAATGAAAGAAGAAGGCACGGACACTGTTGCGTCCGTGCCTTCTGGCTGGATTGCCGGGCGCCCCGTCAGCGCCGGATGAAGCGCAGACTTGGCGAGATCACCCGATTGGTCGGATAGGGGAGACCACTTCCCTTCACCGTGACCCTGCAATCCTGCTGTTCGGTTCCGCTCTTGCAGACCAGTTCCTCATCGGACGAGGCCTCGACTGTGCCCTGCTCGCTGCTCTGGCCATTCCCGTTCGTCGCAGCGCCATCGGCATTGGCGACGCCGGTGCGGCCAAGTTCACCCGGGCCAGTGATGGTCTGGCCGGCATCGGCCCATCCGTCATTATAGCCGACCTGCACGTTGACGGGGATCGTACCGGGCAACTGGTTCGCACCGCCCCAGCCGAACACCGCGCCCGGATCGAACCCGGCGCCGCCGCGCACAGGTGCGGTCGAAGCCGACGTGTTGCTCGGCGGGGTGCTCTGCGAGGCCGTATCGGCCGCACCATGAGCTGCATCGATAACGGTGGAAGGCAGCGCGCTTCCGCCGTTACCCGAACCGCCATTGCCGGACCCACCATTGCCAGACCCACCATTCCCGGTTCCGCCATTACCGGACCCGCCATTCCCACCGGAAGCCGATGCCAGGATCGCGAAATTGCCCGGCGTGACGCTCAGCGCATAGTTGCCGCCGGCCGACAGCGAACCCAGTCCGATGGCGTAATTGCCGACCGCTTCACCTGCGACACGCGATGCACTGCCGGTGAGCTGGTCACCCGCAACCATGCCCTCGCCGCCGAGCGTGTAGGTGAAGGCGGGATCGACCGCGCCGCGCACCTTACTCTGATCGGCGAAGACGATGCTGATCTGGCGCTGGTTGATCGTTCCCACGGCGCCGGCAAGCGCAGGGCTGACCGTGTAGTTGCCGGCATCCGCACCATTCAGGGCCAGATCGGCAACCGAGACCATCTTGCCGGTGCCCGCGTTCCGGTCGGCATAACGCGCCGTACCGTTCGCAACCACCTGGTCGCCGGTGATCAGCCCATCAAGTGCCACGTCGCTGGCCGTAAAACTGGCCAGATCGGCGCCGTCATAGCCCTTGACCAAAGTGCCGACGAACCGTGCCGAGAGGGCCTTGGGCGAGATGGTAGCGACCAGCGGCGCGATGGTATCGAGCACATAGTTGCCGGCATCCGCACCGGAGAGCCCGGCACCCGACACCGTGACCACCTTGCCGGTTCCGGCATTGCGATCGGCAAAGGTGAAGGTGGCGCCGGTCAATGCAACATGGTCGCCCATGAGCACATTGGTAAGCGGATCGAACCCGCCCGTGCCAATGGTCGTGCCGTCATAGACCTTGTCATTGGCATGGGCCACCGTGGCAATCACACGCTGGGCGATCGTGCCGGTCGCATTGGTGTCGAAGCCCACGATGTAGTTGGCGCCGCCATTGCCGTCGTCCAGCGTCCAGTTGTTGACTTGCAGCGTGCGGTTGCCGGCATTGCGGCTGTCGAACGCCTGCGTCGCTTGGGCAACGTCACCCTGCACCAGCCCCGTGATCAGCACTTGGCCGGAGGAGGCATCGGTGCCGTCATAGGTCTTGCTATCGGAGACAGTGCCGAGCGTCAGAGCCGCACGAGCGATGTTCGCGATGCCAAGGGCAGAGCCATCCGCCAGCACATAATTGTCGTAACCGTTATTGGTCAGGGCGTAACCCGAGAGCGTGACCGCCTTGCCGGTGCCTGCGTTGCGATCGGCCAGCAGGCCGGTCACGCCGGAGGTATCGAGGAGCACGCCATCGGCGCTCAGCAGATCCTGGGTTACCGTGTCGCCATCGGCGAGCGTGAACCCGATCGTGCCGAGCTGGTGCGTGCCGAGCAATGTGGTGCCGTCATAGGTCTTGGTGCCCGCACCGGAGACCGTCACCGTGATGGCCCGCGGCGTGATCGTGCCAATATTGGCTGCGGCATAATCCTGCAGCAGGACATAGTTGCCGGCATCCGCGCCGTTGAGGGTCATGCCGCCCACCGTCACCATCTTGTTGGTGCCGGCATTGCGATCGTCATAATGAGCGCCAGCCGTGGTGAGCGTCAGCGCATCGCCGGCGATCACCCCATCGAGATTGATCGGCAGCACCGTGGCGTTGTCAGTCCCGTCATAGACCTTGGTGACGGTCCCGGTCAGTGCGCCACTCAGCATCTTCTGCGTGATGTCGCCCGACGCCGTGACGATATTGCGGATATAGTTATTACCGTCATTGCCGTCATTGATCGTCCAGCCGGTGACCGTCAACGTGCGGTTGCCCGCATTCTTGCTGTCGAACGACTGCGTGGCAGTGGCGGTATCGACATCGACGAGGCCGCTGATCGTCACTGTGCCGATGGAGCCGGTGGTGCCGTCATAGACCTTGCTGTCGCCAGAAGCGGTCAGCGTTAGGTTCGCCTTGAGGATGCTGGCCGTGCCGTTGGCGACATTACTCAGCACATAGTTGGCGGCATCCGCACCGGAGAGGCCAAGGCCCGAGACGATCACGCTCTTGCCGTTGCCGGCATTGCGATCGATGAAGGCCATGTGCCCGTTGCTGTCATCCAGCGAGACCAGATCATTGCCGATGACGCCGACAAGGCCGTCGAAGCTTCCCGCGAGGGTCGTGGTGCCGTCATAGACCTTGTCATTCACCATCGCGCTGGCGCTCAGCACCTTTTGCGTGATCGTGCCGCTGGCCGTCGAGCCGAGCGAGACGGCGTAGTTGTTGCCGCCATTGCCGTCATAGACCGCATAGCCGTTCTGCACGGTGAGCGTGCGGGTGCCCGCCTGACGCTGGTCATATTCCTGCGTCGCGATGACGGTATCACCAGTGATGAGACCGACCGCCTGCACGAGGCCGTTCGACAGCGTGGTGCCGTCATAGACCTTGCTGGCGCTGGTTGCGTTGAGCACCAGGCTGGCCTTGTAGATGTCGGCCGTGCCGTTGGCGATGGAATTGAGCGTGTAGTTCGCCGCATCCGAACCTTCCAGCAGATAGCCCGTGGCGACCACTGCCTTGCCGAGGCCGGCATTGCGGTCGATGAACGTCAATCGGCCATTGGCGTCGTTGAGGTGAACCTGATCCGTGCCGATCACCCCGTCCAGATCGGCGAAGGTGCCGATTGCAGCGGTGGTGCCGTCATAGACCTTGTTGCCGACCGTCGCGGTGGCGGTGATCGTCTTGGGGGTGATCGTGCCGGCCGTGGCCGATGCGATCACGACCGCATAGTTGTGGCCGCCATTGCCGTCCTGCACGCTCCAGCCATTCTCGACCTGCAGCGCACGGACGCCCGCGTTGCGGCTGTCGAACGACTGGGTCGCGGTGACGAGGTCGCCACTGATGAGGCCACTGGCCACAACCGTTCCGCCAGAGGCGTTCGTGCCGTCATAGACCTTGCTGTCTGCGCTGGCGGTGAGCACCAGATTGGCCTTGAGGATGTCGGCGGTGCCGTCCGCCACCGGATCGAGGATGTAGTTGCTGGCATCCGCACCGGTCAGCACCGGGTTGGAGACGGTCACCGTCTTGCCGATGCCGGCGTGGCGATCGGCGAAGGCCAGGGTACCGGCTGCCTCGACATGGTCGCCAGTCACCAGATTGGTGAGCGCGCTGAACGTGCCGGTGGCCGTGGTGGTGCCATCATAGACCTTGTCCTGGACGGACACCGTGGTGCTGGTCGTCCGGCGGTCGATGATGCCGTTGGCCGTTCCGAAGTCGACCAGATAGTTGGCCCCGTTGTTGCCGTCATCGATGACATAACCGTTCTGTACGACGAGTAGACGATTGCCGGCATTCTTGCTGTTGAACGCCTGGGTGGCGGTGGCACTGTCTCCCGCAATGAGGCCGACGATCTGCACCACTCCGTCCGAACTTTCAGAGCCGTCATAGACCTTCTGATCGGAGACAGCATTGAGCGTCAGGGCGGCGCGGGCAACGTCAGCGACACCAAAGGCCGAGGACGATGCGAAGACATAATTGCCGAAGTCATTGCCGGTCAGCGTATACCCGCTCAACGTCACGCTCTTACCGGTTCCGGCATTGCGATCAGCCAGCGCTCCGGTCAGGCCAGAGAGGTCAACGACGATGCCATCGGCCGCCATCAGATTCTGCGTAGTGCTGTCGCCATCGGCGACGAGCAATTGGATCGTCCCCATCTGATTGCCACCGAGCATGCTGGTGCCGTCATAGGTTTTCGCGCCCAGTCCCGTCGCGGAGACGGTGATCTGGCGGGCGGAAATCGTCCCCACATAAGCGGAGGCATTGTCGCTCAGCAGATCATAGTTCGTCGCATCGGCGCCGCTCAGCTGAATACCGGACACGGTGACCAGCTTGCCGGTGCCGACATTTCTGTCCGCATAGTTCGCCGTGCTGGCGGTCACCGCGACGGCATCGCCCGACACGATATCGACAAGGTTGCTCGGAAGCAGGATCGCCGTCGTCGTGCCGTCATACACCTTGCTAACGGCGCCGGTGAGCGTGGCACTGATCTGCTTGCGCGAGATTGTGCCCGCAGCCGTGTTGCGCACCACAAAGTAGTTGGCGCCGTTATTGCCGTCATCGATGGTAAAGTGGTCGACGACAAGCTGGCGATTGCCGGCATTCTTGCTGTCGAACGCCTGGGTGGCGCTCAGGCTGTCGCTTGCAATCAGACCGTTCCACTGCACCACGCCGTTCGATGTCGTCGTGCCGTCGTAGATCTTGCTGTCGGATACGGCATTAAGTGTCAGGGTCGCCCGAGCGATGTCGGCCAGACCCAAGGCGGATGTCGAGGTGAGGGCGTAATTGCCCAGGCTGTTGTTGGTGAGCGAGAAGCCGCTCAGCGTCACCGCTTTGCCGTTGCCGGCATTGCGGTCTGCAAACGCTGCCGACAGGGTCGAAGAGTCGAGCCCCAGGCCGTCGGCGCTCAGCATGCCTTGCGTCGCGGCATCACCATCGGCGAGGATCAGCGCCAGACTGCCGAACTGCGAGAGCGCGAGGTTGGCGTTGCCGTCATAGGTCTTGCTGCCGTGGCCGGTCACGGTCACGTTGACCTGACGCGGCGTGATCGTGCCGATGTCCGCAGAAGCCGAGGTGGCATTCAGCACATAGTTGGCGGCATCGGTGCCCGTGAGCTGCATGCCTGAGACGGTGACCGTCTTACCGGTGCCGACATTCGCATTGGCGAAATCGGCGCTGGCGGTGGTGACGACCAGATCGTCCCCGGCGATCACGCCGGCGATGTTGACCGGCTGCAGCGTTGCGCTGGTGGTGCGGTCGTAGACCTTGCTCACCGTGCCGGTCAGCGAGCCGGAGAGCAGCTTCTGCGCGATGCTGCCGCTGGCCGCCGTGCCAAGGACGACGGCATAGTTGCCACCGCCATTGCCATCCTCGACCGTCCAGTGATCGACCTGCAATGTGCGGCTGCCCGCATTCTTGCTGTTGAACGCCTGGGTCGCGGTCACGCTGTCGCCGGCGATCAGCCCGCTGGAGAGGACCACGCCCGTCGAGCCGGTCGTGCCGTCATAGACCCTTGAGTCCGACACCGCCGTGAGGTTGAGCGTCGCCTTGGAGATCGTCGCCGTCCCGTCGGCAATGTCGCTCAGCGTGTAGTTCGCCGCGTCCGCGCCGGAGAGCGTTGCGCCCGAGACCGTCACGGTCTTCCCGACGCCGGCATTGCGATCATAGAAGGCAAGGGTCGCGCCGCTGTGATCCAGCGACACATCGTCTCCCGTGATGGTATTGCCAAGGCCACTGAAGGTGCCCGTGGCCGTCGTCGTGCCATCATAGACCTTGTTCTGGACCGCCGCAGTCGCCTGCAGGACGCGCTGGCTGATCGTGCCGTTGGCCATGGCGCCATAGCTCACCAGATAGTTGCCGCCGCCATTGCCGTCGAACACCGTGTAGCTATCGACCTGCAGCGTATGTGCGCCGGCCTTGAAGCCGTCGAACCGCTGCGTCGCCACAAAGCCGTCGCCCGCGATCAGGCCGTTGGCCTGCACCGCGCCCGCCGACGCGGTCGTGCCGTCATACTGACGCGTGTCGGTCACTGCAGAGAGGACGAGCTGCGCCTGGCTGATCGTCGCGCTGCTGTTGGCAATGCTGCTGAGCGTGTAGTTGTGCGCATCGGTGCCGCCCAAGGCATAACCGGTAGCAGTCACGGCCTTGTTGATGCCCGCATTGCGGTCATAGAAGGCCAGGCTGCCATTGGTCTTGTCCAGCAGCACCTGATCGGAGCCGACGATCCCGCCCAGCGAGGAGAGGTCGCCCGTGGCCGTCGTCGTGCCGTCATAGACCTTGTTGTTGACGATGGCCGTCGCGGTCAGCACCTTGCGAGCGATCGTGCCGGATGCGGCCGCGCCAAAGGTGGTGACATAGTTGTTGCCGCCATTGCCGTCGTTCACGGACCAGCCGGCCTGCACCTGCAGGGTGCGTGACCCCGCATCGCGCGTGTTGAACGCCTGGGTTGCCGTGAAGCTGTCCCCGGCTGCCAGGCCAAGCGCCTGGACCGCAGCGGAAGAGGCGACCGTGCCGTCATAGCTCTTGCTGTCGCTCACGGCGGTCAGCACGAGATTGGCGCGGGTGATGTTGGCCGTGCCGTTGGCGATCGGATCGAGCACATAGTTGCCCGCGTCGGCACCGGTCAGGACGGCGCCAGCCACGCTGACTGCCTTGCCGTTGGCGGCGTTCTTGTCCGCGAAGCTGAGCGTGCCGCTCGCCGCGACGATGTCGCCGGATATCACACCCGAAAGCGGGTCGAACGTACCGGTGGCGCTCGTCGTGCCGTCATACACCTTGTCATTGGCGTGGACCGTCGTGCTGACCGCACGCTTGTAGATCGTTCCGGCTGCGTCGATACGGCTGACGATATAGTTCAGACCGCCATTGCCATCGTTGACGACATAGCCATTCTGGACTTGGAGCAGGCGGCTGCCCGCATTCTTGCTGTCATACGCCTGCGTGGCTGAGGCCGTGTCGCTGCCCTTCAGGCCAGAAATCGTCACTGTGCCGATCGAGCTGGTGGTGCCGTTATAGGTCTTGCTCATGCTCGACGCGGTCATGGTCAGCGCGGCGCGTGCCACATCCGCAATGCCGTTCGCCGAGGTGGAGCTGAGCGCATAGTTGCCCAGCCCGTTGTTCACGAGGCTGTAACCGGAGACCGTCATCGACTTGCCGGTGCCGGCATTCTTGTCGGCCAGCATGCCGGAAATGCCGCTGCTGTCCAGCGTGACCCCGTCAGCGGTCAGGAGCGCCTGCGTTGCGCTGTCGCCCTGCGCCAGCGTGAAGCCGAGGCCGGAGAGCTGCGCACCGGTGAGCCCGGTGGCGGCGTCGTAGGTCTTGCTGCCATGGCCGGTCGTGCCCACCGTGACGGCGCGGGCCGTGATGGTGCCCACATAGCCGGAGGTGCTGGTGCTGCCGAGCGTGTAGTTGGACGAGTCCGCGCCGGCCAGCGCCAGACCGGTCGCGGTGACCAGCCGGTTCGTGCCGACATTCTTGCTGTCATAGCTGGCGGACGTCGACGAGACGGTGACCGCATCGCCTGCCACCACACCATTCAGATTAGTGCCTGAAATGGTGGCCGTGGCGCTGCCGTCATAGACCTTCGTCACCGGTCCGACGAGCGAAGCTGAGAGGGTCTTGCGGGCAATCGCGCCAATGTTGCCGGTGACGGAGCCTGCAATCGTGTAGTTCGCCGCATCCGCGCCGGTGAGGCTGAGGCCATAGGCCGTGACCGACTTGCCGGTGCCGGCATTCTTGTCGCCATAGAGCCCGACCAGACCCGCGGCGAGCGACAGGGCGTCGCCCGAGACGACACCGGTCATGGCGACATTGGACGCCGTGATCGAAGCCAATGTATTGCCGTCATAGACCTTGTTGGAGGCGCCGGTGAGCGAGGCCCCCAGCTGCTTGGCCGAGATCACGCCGAAGCTGGCCGTAGCGGCCGAGTTCACCGTGTAATTCGCGGCGTCGGCCCCGGTCAGCGCCAGGCCGGAGACAGTCACCGTCTTACCGGTCCCGGCGTTCTTGCTGTCGTAGATGCCGGTCGCCGGCATCACCAGCGACACCGAGTCACCGCTTACCGCATTCGCCAGCGCATAGTTGGAGGCGCTGAGCGAGGCGGTGGTCGTCCCGTCATATGCGCGGGTGATGCCGCCCGTCAGGCTGGCGGTCAGCGCACGCGGCGTGATGCTGCCCATGACGGCGGACGCCGTGTAGTTCGCCAGACCGTAGCCGTAGATGCGGATAGCGCCATCGCGCACAACCACGGCCATCTCGTCAGCCGTCACCGTCTTGGAGGCGCCGACATTCTTGTTATCGAAGCTGCCCAGGGCATAGACGCTCGCCTTGTCGTTGCCGAGCAGGCCGGTGACGAGGAAGTTGGTCTGCGTCAGCAGGGCGTCGGTCGTGCCGTCATAAACCTTGGTGACATTGTCCTTCAGCGAGATGCTGAGCAGCGGCATCTGGTTGTACATCACGCCATTGCCGGTGGTCTGCGCCGGAGCGGTGATGCCGTAGGACGCACCATATTGGCGGAAGCTGTAGGAGAGGCCGCCGACATCATTGGTCGGGTCCTGCAGCCAGACGAGCCAGCGACCATTGGCGGCAGAGAGCGCGCCTGCGCCGCTATTGTTGAAGAACTTGCCGTTCGTCGCAAGTTGCAGCGAGGTGTTGGCCCCGCTTGCCGACACGCTGCTGCCCGCCGTCATGGTCAGGTCGCCAACCGAGCGGATGACCGCGCTGCCGGTCGTCACGGCGCCGTTGATCTCCAGCGCGCTGCTGGTGAACAGGTCCAGCTTGTTCGTGAGCGACATCGGGCCGAGCTTGCCGATGGTGTTGCCGCTGTTGTTGAATGAAACGGTACCCGCGCTGCCGGTGAGCTGGCTGGCGCTGATGTCCACAGACTGTGTGAACAGGCCACTGCCGGCCAGCGCCAGGCCACCATTGGCGATCAGCGGCTTGTTGTCGGTATCGCCGGTGACGCTCACCGTGCCGGTGCCTGCAAGCGTGACCGGGATCGCATATGTGTTCGCGCCGGTCTGGGTGTAGAGCGTCAGGCCCGTGCCGGTGCCCGTCGTTCCGCCGAACACGATGCCGCTATAGGCGCCGGTCAGCACGTTATTGTTGATGAAGCCGGCGTAGATGTCCGAGCCGAGCGTCAGATTGCCGCCATCCTCGGCGCGCAGGGTCAGCACGCCCTTGGTCAGCAGCTTGGCGGCGACCGGGGTGGCCCCGTTCTTGGCGTTGAGGAACATGCTGTTGGCGACGAGCGTCAGATTGCCCGTATAGGCTGCGGTGCCGAGCGTCGCGGCGCCGGTGTTGCCCTGGTAGATGCCATAGCTGTTGGCATTGCCCGCCCGGCCGGTGAGGGTCACTGGGCCGGAGCCCGTGGCGTTGACCACCGCAAAATTGTTCGCGCCATCGAAGAAGATGCCGCTATGGGTAAGCGCCGCGCTGCCGGCGGCACCACCACCGAAGCCGGTGAGGTTGATCGCGCCAGCAGCCGTGGACCGCACGGCGGCGCCACCAGAGATGGAGATGCCGGTGCCGTTGGCGGTGGCCGCGCCGCCGCGACCGTTGATCGTCAGCGCCTTGGCGCCCGAAACGGCCACGCTGGCGTTCGTGTTCATCAGCACGCCGTAACTTGATGTGGCGGAGGAGGAGCCATTGCCGACGCCGCTGATGGTAATCGCGCCGCCCGTGCTGCTGATCGCGCCACCGTTCAGATAAACACCCAAATCGTTGCCGACATAGCGGCTGGCGCCCATGAGGATGAGGTCGCCGCTCGCGGTGCTGAGGTTGGTCGTGGCGTTGGTCTGCACCGGATAATAGTCGCTGGCCCGTCCCAGCGCATACAGCCGCAGGCTGCCTGTGCCGGTGGTGGCGAGCGTCTTGTTTATCAGATTGAGGCCCGTATTGGCGTTATTGCTGCCGAGCGCGCGCATCTCGATGTCGCCCCCGCCGGCCGTGAAGGCCGCGCTGGCGGAGCTGATGTCGATGTTCGTGCCCGTCGCCAGCATCGCCGCCGTATAGGCTGCCAGATCCACCGTCGGGTCGAACAGCGGAGACACCGCCGCCGATCCGCCACGCAGCAGGATGTTGCCGCCCTGCGTGGTGATACCGTTGCTGACGGTGATGGTGCCCGTCGCTGCGTCGGCCGAGCGGGAGACCAGCGTCACGTCCAGCTTACCGGCGCCTGCGACCGCGTTGATCGCGTTAGGGACCGTCACATTGCCCTGCGACTTGGCCGTAAAGCTCGATGCGCCGGTGGCAGCGGCTGCCTTGTTTACGGTCGCGAGCGTCAAATTGTTGACTGCCGAGACGGTGACCGCCGTGCTGCCGTTGAGATTGTAGGCGCCGGTCGAAAGGGTGCCGCCGCTGGTTACGTTGGTCGCGTCTGCTGTCGCGAGGTTGAAGTTGCCGGTCGTAATGTAGCCAGGCGCCGTGAGAGTCACAGCACCAGTGGCGCCCGTCTGAGTAATCGTGCCGGTGTTGATGGTGCCGGTGCCGGTCTTCCCGGCCGTAACGGTGAGTGCACCGCCAGCAGTCAGAGCGCCGCCGTTGACGTTGATCGCAGCATCCAGGTTGAGGCTGCCCGCCGTTGCGACGATGTTGTTGTGGACGATCGTTCCGGCCTTGGCCTGTACCAGCAAGTCCGCGGTATCGATCTGCACTGTGCTGCCGAGGTTGAGTGTGCCTGCGTCGGCAATGATGCTGCTGCCGCTGCCTGCCGTCTGGCGGATTGAGCCATTTATGGTGATGCCATTGCCACTGCTGATATTCACCTTGCCGGCGGAAGTGATGCTGGACCCGGTTGAGACGATATTGATACCGGGCGCGGCGCCTGTCGTGCTGGTAGACGCCATGGTAACGCCCCCTGCACCTGCGGTAATCGTAGCCGTACTATCCAGCCAGATCTGCGAACCCTTCTGGCTGCCGGTGAAAGCGACGCTGTTGCTACCGTTGAACGAGACACTGCCGCCGGCGAAAAACGTGCCGGGGCCAGGATGATTGGTCGTGGTATTGGTGACCAGAATATCCTTACCGGCGAAGGTGCCCGTCCCAGCCGAGTTTCGATAAATTCCATTCACGTTGGTGGACGTGCCGTCGAGTGTCAGAGTGCCCGTCGTCGTGAGCGACTGCGAGGTTCCGCTCCGGAAAACAACGCCGTAGCCGTCATAACCAGATCCGACGAGGCTGATCCCGCCGGTGCCGGCTGTGAGGGTGTTCGCACCAATGCTGACGCCTGAGCGGTCGGGATAACCATTGCTATAAGATCCTGTGGGAATCGTGGAGGCGCCATTGAGGTTGATGCCGCCGGTACCCGCCGTCTGGAGGATCGCGCCGTCATACAGATAGACCCCGCTGCCGGTGCCGTTGTTGTTGACGTTGACGCTGGCGCGCCCACTCAGGCTGATCGTTCCGCCCTCGGTCGTGCCGCGCCGCGCATCAATGGTGGTCGTGCCCTGGACGCGGACTCCCGCGTCACCGTTAAAGCCTTCGGCATACCCACCCGGCGTAGGCGTGCCATAGGCGGTTACGTTGCCGCCCTGCGTGGTGATATTCCCGGTGATATTGATAAAGGAATTGCGGAGCGTAGTGTCGCTGTAGCTGCTGTTCAGAGTCACATCGAGCTTGCCTGCGCCGACTTCAGCCGTGATCGCGGTCCCCACGTTGATCATCCCCATGGCCCGCACGGTGAGCTTGCTTGCCCCTGTCGCCGTCGCCTTCTTAAGAATAGAAGGAGGACTTACTTGGCCGGCTGTTCCGGTGATCGTGAGATCTCCCGACCCATAAAGGGTGATGGGATTGAGAGTCATGTACGTGCCGGTTAGCGAGATGGCGTCATTGGTATAGGTGGTCAGATTGCCCATGCTCATCGTGGCCGCACTGCCGATCGACACGGTCCCGCTCGAACCCGTCTGCTGAATATACGCCCCAGCATTCCCAAAGAGCGCGACATCGCTGTCGCTGTAAATGTCGATCGCGCCCGCGCTTTTGAGCAGCGAACCGGCCGCAGTGTCCAAAATGATGCCAACGGAATTGACCGCCGGATAGCTGGTCGTCGCATTCGCGCGGATCGTGAGGCCACCGCTACCGGCAGCAAGGGTCAGCTTTGGATAATAGAAGGGGTTTCCGGTGCCTGCGGCGATCGTGGCGCGAAGAGCGGATGTACCACGGACATTCGATGTCACATCGTTTGCATTCGATGTGCCGAGGATCGACAGGGCCCCCGCTCCACCTGTTGAAATAGTGGTGTCGCCATTCCCGAAGAGAATGGCTTCTTTGGACGCGGTCAGGTCCGTGCTGGCACCAATGAGACTGATGTTACCGGACGTCGAGGTAATGCCCGCGGTGCCCTGGTGGTCGATCGCAAGACCGGCACCCTTGGCGCTCGTTCCCTTCAGCGAAATGGCGCTTGTTGTCGTAGCAAGCGTGCCGCCATAGAAGCGATTGCCATAACCGGTGCCGGCTGCCGTGCCTTCCAGGCTGACCGCACCGGTTCCGCTGGTTGCGAAAGTGGAGCCGTAACTGTGGAGTCCATAGCTGCTTCCAGCAGCGTTAGTGCTGCTGCCGAGAAGCGAAATAGCACCGTTCGTCGCGCTGATATTGGCCTGGAAAAGGTGAATACCGTGAGCGGAAGGGTTGGTCGAATCTGACGTACCGGTCAGAGTGACCGGGCCTGCGCCCCCCGTCAGCGTATAGGTGAGGCTTCCCCCTGTCTTCTGGATCACAAGGCCGACGCCGTTGACGCTGCTTCCGGTCATCGTGATTGCGCCATCGGCCTTGATGTTCGTATTTGCGACACGAACGCCGCTCGTATCCTCGGCCGAGTAAAGTGCGGCAATGCTCCGACCGACGATGTTTATCGACCCGCTGCCCGCATCAATCGAAGCATTGTTGCCCAAACCGGAAATGAGCACGCCCGCCATGGTGTCAGTGTTGCTGATCGCCGCGCCACTGCCCACAGCGCCACTGCCGCCCCAGATGTTGAGGTCGCCGCCATTGGTGGTGATGCTGTTGTAGACCTGGACGTTGCCGGACGCTGCATCGCTGGCACGGCTGTTCAGGTTGACGGTCAGCTTTCCGCTTGTCGAGCTGATCGCGCCGTTCAGGATGATGTTACGATCCGCCTTCAGCGTGAGCGCGGCATCGCCGCCTGCGCCCTTGACGATGTTGGCACCCGCAGCCAGCGTGATGTCGCCCGTGCCGCCCGAGACCCCGGCGCCGCCGGTCGAGATGGTCACATTGGTGCCGCTGTTGAGCCGCCCGTTGAGGTTGGTGACGTTGACCGTCGAGATGCCGGCGGTCGGCGTATAAGTGCCGCCCGCATAGGTCGCCGAGGCATCCGCCGCCGTGGAGATGGTGACGCTGGCGGGATCGAGCAGCCACTCGCCCGCCTTGCCGGTGCCGGCCTTGGCATCGACCGTGCCGACGGCCTGGAGGACATTCTTGGACGAGGTTTCGACCCGGCCGCCATCGGTCGTGCCGCTGGCGTCGATGGTGCCGTGAAAATTGGTGAAATTGTCGGACCAGAGCACGGCCTTGCCGCCCGCGCCGGCCGAACCGGTCACGTCGATCTTCGCATCGGGTGCGACGACGACGGCTCGCGCGCGCTGGATGTCGCGGTCGAGCAGGCGGGTGTCGGCATTGTGGCCGCCCTCCCAGTCGCCGCCGACGAGCACGGTGCCGCCGGTCGTGCCGGAGGCATCGAGCTTCGCACCCTGATCGAGCAGGATGTTCTTGCCGGTCACTTCGATGGCGCCGCCGGTGGCGTCGGCCTTCTTCGCGGTGAGCGTGCTGGCGATATTGACCTCGCCGCCTTCGCCGGCGGTGAGGAAGATACGGCCACCTTGCGCGGACACACCCTGGGCGTTGATCGCGCCGCTGGTGCCGGCGAGGGCATAGATGTTGCCGCTCTGCGCGCGCAGTTCGGCCTCGGCAGCCTTCAACTGGCCCGCATTGGTGACGGACGTGCCGGTGCCGCCGACGACGACCGAGAACTTGCCGTCCCGGTCCGCCTGGTCGCGCAGCATCACCTGATAGCCGGCGAGCAGGCCCACCGAACCGTTGGCCGCCTCGATTGCGCCCTGATTGTCGACCTTCGCCGCGACCAGCACGACATCACCACCCAGGCTGCCGATCTTGCCATAGTTGACGATGGAGGCCTCGCTCGCGCCCGCGAGCGTCTGATTGCCGCCAGCGAGGAAGCTCTCGTTGCTTATGTCCTGCGTCGAGCCGACGAACTTGCCGCCAACGTCGATCCGGCCTTCCTTGCCGATGACGATGCCGTTGCGGTTGATGAGGTAGACCGATCCCGTCGATTGCAGCAGGCCGTCGATGCTGGAGGCTGCGGCGCCGGTCACGCGGTTCAGCGTGGCGCCGCTGCCATTGTCGATCGCGACGGTGCCGCCCTTGCCGATGGAAAAGTCATTCCATTCGATGATGGCCTTGCCACTCGTCTGGCGGATGTCCGTCCGTCCCGCGCCCGCGTTGATCGTTGCAGAGCCGGTCACCACCGTCCCGCCCGATGGCAATGTCTGTGCATAGACAGGCGCCAGCGGCACGAACGCGCACAGCGACAGGCCGAACAACGGCTTGGTGAAGAGTGCGGCGCGGCGAGCCTGAGAGCGAGTGGTCATCGTATCAATCCCATCTTCTGTGAGCGCAGTGGTCCGGCCGCCAAAAGGGCGGGGAAGATCGCTCTGGTGTCGGTGCCTGCCGCGAGCCTTCCCGGGCGGGCGTTTCATGTGCGGGCCGCGCTTCGCGGCGGAAAATCCGGTGCCGCGTATCGCGGCGGAAAAGTCAGCGTGCTGCGTATCGCAGCGGAAATCTTCTGGGGCGGATGGCGGCCGGCTGGGGATTGTGCCGGCCGCCATCCTTCGGGGGATCATGGGTGGTCAGGCGGCCCTTCTCAGGCGGCTTCGGCCACCGGCTGTTCCTCGGCCTGGCGGCGCGCCGCGCGGCGGACGATGAGATCGTCCCAGCGCTGCAGCGAGACCAGGTGCATGTCGATCATCGCATGGGCGCCGCGCTTGACGAGGTCAGCGAGCACCGCATCGGGCAGTTCGCGGAGCGTCTCTTCCGAGACGGCATAATAGTCCGCCAGATGCTCGGGCGTTTCACCCGGGATGAACGTGTTCTTGACCTCGAACAGGCCGGCAGCCTCGATCATGTCGATGAAGGTCTGAGTGCGGCGGCGCTCGGATTCGAACTCGTCGAGAAACGCAATGGCGTTCTTGGTGAATTCGGTCGGTTCGCCGCCGGAGAACAGGGCTTCGCCCTCCTCACCCTCGACAAAACCGGGCGCTGCGCGGTCGATGCAGACGACGAACTGTTCCTCGCCGGCACCGGCCAGCGTGAAGGGGTAGCGGCGCAGATAAGCGGGCACATAGGCGCCGGCCTCGAACTGGCCGTCGGCCATGAACAGGTTCTCGCCCTCGGCCAGGCCCATCACCGCCAGCGGCGTGCGCTCGGCACCCGCGAAGATGATTGGATAGTGGCGCATTGCCTGCGGAAACTCGCCGACGAGCAGCGGCACCAGGTGCAGTTCGCGCCCGCTGGGAAAACCCGCCTCGGCACGCTGAAAGCGCAGCGCGCCGTGGACTTCGGAGTGGAGGGCCTCGGGCTGATCGTAGAGAAGCTGCGAGCCAGAGAGTTCGATGTCGTTGTTAACCTTGGTCATGCGAGTGGTCCTTCGCGTTTCGTGGTTGTGATCGTGATGATCGGGGGTCTTCCGGTTCAGAAGCTGGCGGTGACGCGGGCCTGGAGGCGCCAGTCGCCGGAACGTGTGCTCATCCCATCCTTGAGAGCCCAGGCCGAATTGATGCCGGCAGAGAGGTGCCGGCCGAAGCGGTAGTCCGTCCCCACACCCGCCGATGCGACGGTCGTGTTGCGCCGCGCGGCAAGATCGCGCCCATGCGCGATGTCGGTGAAGAGGTAGGGGGAAAGCTGGTCTTCCTTGCCAATCAGGGCGAAGGGCGGCAGGCGCAGCTCGTTGCGCAGCACGAAGCCGCGATCGTAGCTGCCGTCATCTGCCGTGTAGCCGCGTGCCAGCCCCTCGCCACCGACGCCGATCTGCGCAGGAAGCGGCAGCGGGCGGCGGGCATATTGGAACGCGAACTGGCTCGTCAGCGCGAAGTTCTTCGGCAAGCGAACCGCGCCGGAGACGTCCAGCGTCGCATAGGCATAACGGTCGGACGTGACCCGGTCGTTGGTCAGTTCCGCAAGCCGCGCGCCAGAGCTGCGGGCGCTCAGCCCGCCGGGGCTGACATGGAGGTTCCCGCTAACCGAAAGCTGGCGTCCATTGCCCGTCCATCCCTTCGAGAGGCCGAGCAGGCCCTGCCACATATCCGCAGAATCGGAGAGCGCGGTCAGTTGGCCGAAGAAGACCTCCCGGCGCTGACGCTTAAATTCGACACCTGCTAGAACGTCGCCAAAGCCGGCAGGCAGGCCCAGATTGGACAGTGCCGAGCGATAACCGAGCGTTGCCTCGCGGGTGCGCTGGCGAACGGAGAAATCCGCATTGATGACCTGATTGGTGAGCGCATCGCTCAGCGTCAGTTCGATATTCTGGCGCGGCGCGGTCGGGATATAAAGCCGGCCACCCTGTGCGACATAGCGCGGCTGGCCGCGAAGAACGCCGCCATCCTTGTACCAGAAATCCGTGCTGCCGGTGATCTGGTAGGATGCATAGCCCCCTTCGATGAGGGGAAGACGGGCCATCGCACCCAGGAAGAACCGGTCGATCCCCGTGGAATCCGAGCCGCCATTGCTCCAGCCGCCATAGACGCGCACGGGGCGGTCACGGCGCACAGCCAGAGTGAGATCAGTGACGCCGTCCTGGTCCACCGCCGGCGCGAAACGCGCACCGACTTCACCCATGGGCGTGCGATTGAGCCAGTCGAGATCTTCGGCAAGCGGGGTCGCTTCCACCGGGTCGCCCGACTTCTGGCGGATGCCATCGAGCACGGCCTTGGCCGCCTTGCCGTCAGCGCCCTGCACCTTGATGTCGCCGACGCGGAACTCGGTCACGCGGATTTGCAGGACGCCAGAGGTGATTTCCTGCGCAGGCGTGGAAAGAGAAACGAACGGGCGCCCGACACTGCGCGCCTTGCGCGCGATGTCGGCCTGAATCTGGGCGATCAGCTTGCGCGAGAGCGGCTGGCCGATGAACGAGCGCAGCGTGTTGTCGATACCAGCGCGATCGAGATTGGGAACGCGCGAGGCATCGACCGCGTCTGAAGGCACCATGTCGAAGGCAAGCGGCTCGTCCGTGCCGGAGAGAAGAACGATGTGGCGCAGCGTCGCGCCCAGGGGCGTCTCGTCTTGCGATGCCGGCACGATGTCTGGCGCGGCAATGGGCGCGCCCGGCGCCACCGGAACCGGCGGGAGGCTGCGTTCGATTGCGGTCTGCGCATTAGCTGCCGACGCACCCAGAAGGGCCAAGCTTGTCGAAAGCATTAAGATGTGGGTCTGTTTCATCATTCCAAGCCAATTACAAAGAGACATTAAGTCACGTCTGAAAGTAAATATGCAGCCTGTTATGAGTAATTCTGATTAATAATTAGTTAAAATGACCTGTTACATAATATATGTAACGCTATGTTACATATTTCACTATGTATCACCTAAACTGTATTTGAGTTATCGGATGGGCTTTTGCGTATTAGGAAGGCGCTGCATGAGAAGCACGGCTTCCCGCTGCAGCGTGCAAACGAGACCTGCGCGATCCACCCGCTTCCCGCGGTGGACGGCAATCCAAGTGGCAATGTCGATAGGAAAGGGCTGGGGATGCAGATCTCGCCGCGCACGCCTGCCAGGCCTGGAGAACCCGGTTCGCGTCACCGCCACCGACGCAGTGCCGACGCAACCCAAGCGACGTTCAGGATTCGGGCGATGGATGCAGGAGGCGTGAGGTCATCCATCAAATGGATCATCGACCAACGCGAAAAGCGGTGCGCGCGGAAACCGACACCGCGAGCAAACCATGTTCAGATCAATATGGCGCCTTGGGAGATATACACTTTCCGCATCGACCTGACTGCGCCATGCCTGCGTGCGGTTCAGGCCCGGGGCTGATCGGTAGCGGTGACGACATAGCCGGTCCCTCGCGCCGCGCGCACGGGAAATGCCATGCCGGTGAAATCCTCGACCCGTCGGCGCATCCGGGAGATCAGGACGTCCAGCGCGCGGTTGTCCGGGTCCACATGCGTTTTCCCAAGGTTGGCGTTCAACACATCACGAGAAACCGCTTGTCCGGGCGTTTCCAGCAGTGGCGCCAATATCTGGCACTCCAGCGAGGAGAGCTTGACCGATTTGCCGTTCGGCGCCGTCAAAAGCCAGGCGCGCAGGTCGAGATGCCACGAGCCCTTTTCGCCAACAGGGTCTTCCTGGCTTGTCCGGCTCTTGCTGACACGACGTGCCAGATTTCTGATAACGCTCTCAAGCTCGCGCAGATTCACGGGCTTATGCAGATAATGGTCGACCCCCATGGACAGACTGAGCAGCTTGTCTTCCTCGGCCGTGCGCCCGGTAAGGATGATGATCCCCACTTGCGACCAAGACCGCAGCCGGGCCGCAGCCATGATGCCATTCTCACCAGGAAGATTCACGTCGAGGATTACCACGTCGGGCGGATCGGCCCGCCAGACATCGTCGAGGTCAGCCGTATTGGCGAAGGGAGCGACCTTCATTCCGACGCCGGACAAGAAACGGCTCAATATACTCCTCAGATCATCATCGTCTTCCACGATGCTGACCAAGACACTGTCTGGCATAATGGCTCCTATCTCTCGCCTTTCAATGACCCATGTCCTCGCTAAACCCTTATTCCTTCTCAGATATTACCAAAATTACCGTAAACCCCAAACGCCGCTTCAGTCGGGTCGGTTGCTTGCCAGCCCGAACCGGGTGTACGCCATCCTGACGGGTCGAGGTCTCTTTGCCGTTGAGTGGAAGCGCGAGGGCCGGCTCGCGAAGCACCTCAAATATTGACGACCTTGCGAATATGCTGAGCCAGCGTGATCGGGTTGAAGGGTTTCAGGATGATGTCCGCCACCCCCAGTTTGCGATAGCTCGCAAGGTCCATTTCCCGCCCCATGGCCGTGATGAAAATGAAAGGCTTGCCCTGAAGCCCGTAACTGTTGCGCAGGGTCTGCATCAACTCTGGACCGCTCATTTTAGGCATCATCACATCCAGCATGATCACGTCCGGTCGCCAGTCACTGGCATCCAATAACGCCAGAGCCTCTGCCGCGCTCCCCGCAGCGCGCAGGTCCATCGCGCGATCGAGCGATACCGCAAGCTTCACGATATGCCGGATGTCCGCGTCGTCATCGACATACAGCAAGGCAAGGGGCGCCTGACCACTCATAACCGGAGCCTGACGTGACGTTCTGCAATCACCCGGCGAATGGTCGCCTTGAGATCGGGCATGGACGCACGAGATTTCAGCAGCACCGCATCGACCGGAGTAAGATCGTCGAACCGCAAGTCCTGCGCGGAATAGATGATAACTGGAATTGCGACACCATCTGTGGTGAGCAGGTCAGGCAGTAGATCGAGCCCCGTTCCGTGCTCCAAATGATAATCAAGGATCACCAGGTCGGGTTGCCGCCTGGCAAGCAGGGTGCGGGCCTGCTCCAGCGAGCGGGCCTTGAAGATTTCGGCTTCACCAGCCAACGCCATGGCCGTCACGTCCAGCGTATCCTGGTCGTCATCGAGATGGAGGACGGTCGGCCGCTCTCTCTTATTAAGCGGGACACCGGCGGAGACAGCAGCCTTCAACCGTAGGACATCGACGGGCTTTTCGATCCAGTCGACCAAATCCAGCGAGAGACGGGTCGTTGGCGCCTCAAGATTCTGCGGTGACACCACCAAAATCGAGAGGCTGTCAGGCCCCGCCTGCTGGCGCAGATCACGCGCGATCTCAAAAGCATTGGCATCTTCCAGTGCCATGTCCAGCAGCAGCATCGTGTAACCATGCTCGGCAATGGCGTCGCGGGCTGCCATGGCATTGGTAACGAGGTGACTGGCATAGCCCTCACTCGCGAGGGCAGATTGCAGGGAAAGCCCCACCTGCGGGTCGCTCTCGCAAATCAGGATGCTGGTCTCCAGATCCAGATCGTCGGCGACAGTCGCCGACACCGATGCAGGGAGCGAGAAAACGAAGCGTGTGCCGGCCTTCGGCAGATCCTCAAACCAGATCTTACCGCCATGACGGCTGACGATCTCCTGTGCTATGGCAAGTCCGAGACCGGTGCCGGCAGTCCCTTCATGCTCGATAGCGCGCTCGAAGCGGCCGAAGATTCGCGAACGGAATTCCGCTGCAATGCCCGGCCCTTCGTCATCCACCTGCACGATTGCCTCGCCATCGTGCCGCCCGTGGCGCACGGTAATCTGCACACGGCCCTGCCCCGGCGTATATTTGAGCGCGTTGGAAACGAGGTTGCCGATCACCTGAAGAATGCGATCGTCATCCACTTCGACGATCACCGGCGCATCCGGCACATGACACGTCAATGCGGCACCTTGCGAGCGGGCAAGCCCGTCGAAATTCTCGCAGGCACGCAAAGCGATATCGCGCAGATCGACCTGGGCCATCGACATCTGGAAGCGCCCGGCTTCGATCCGATCAATATCGAGCATGTCGTTGATCAGCCGGATCAGCCGGCGACCATTATTTTCGGCGATGCCGACGAGCTCGCGCGCGCCTTCGGGCAGCTCACCGCCCGCCTCGGCATTGAGGAGCGAGAGCGCGCCGATGATCGAGGTGAGCGGCGTGCGCAGTTCATGGCTGACAGAGGAAATGAGGTCGTTCTTCTGCTGATCGAGACGACGGCGCTCGGTAATGTCTCGTAGGGACATCACGAGATGGTCTCCATCGGGCAACCGCATGGTGCCGAGCGCGATATCGAACGGGATCATCTTGCCACTGCGGTCGCGCACAATCTGCTCATGGAAGAAGCTGACCTTCAAGACGCCGTCGACCAGCCCCACCCGCTCATGGAAACTGCCGCTGCCCGGCGCGATATTGGTCACGACGCTGATGTCGCGACGATCGAGCTCGTGCGTGTCATAGCCCAGTGTGCGCGTGACGGCGGGATTGATCATCTCGATCGTCCCGCTCGGGTTGATGATGAAGATGGGATCGGCGGTCCCGTTGAGAATCGCCTGATTGCGCTTGGCCGCATCGTAGCTTGCCAGTGCGATACGATACTGCGCTTGCCGCTGGCGCCACAGCAGCCAGAGCATCACGGCCAGCACGAGGCTGCCTATAGCGAGGATGATCCACATCGCCCGCTGGAGCGTCGCTGATCGCGCCTGTACTGCCTGAACCCGCTGCGCGCCCGTGGCGATCTCTCGCTGGATTAGCTGGCCCGCCACCCGTTCAAACCTCGCCATCAACCGCTGACCCTGACCATCGCTGATCCGGCCGAGCGCAGCAGCAGTGCCCTGCGTGTCATGCAGATGGATCACCTCGTCCATCTCTGCGAATTTCGTATCCGCCGTCTGATCCAGGTCGGACAGCCTCTCCTGCTGGATGGTATCGTCGCCAAACCCCTTGTGCAGTTCGCGCAACAAACGGCGGGTCGAACGTTCGCCCTCGATAAATCGGGAACGGAGCGCTTCATCGCCACTGATCGCATAGCCACGCTGGCTGGTCTCAGCCGATCGCATGATCGACAGCAGGTCGCTGACCTGACTCCTGCGGCTGTTGGATGCTAAGGCTTCTACACGCAGCGTTTCCCAACGATCATATTCGCTCTGCAACCAGGTCAGCGTCGATGCCAGCATCAGGGGGATCATCAGCGCAGGCACGAGGAAGAGCCATGCAATGGGTCGGCGCGGTTGTAGCCGATTCATCCGAAGGTTCCTTCGCGCCCGATGTTGCCCAGCTCAAGAGGCACCGTCCCGATAAATCGAACACTGAGGAATCCGCTCAATCCCCGTTTATTTGCGATGCAGCGCACTCAGATTTGCCCAAGGCGTACGGTTCTTTTGAAAGCAAAGTTCCTAAGACTGAGCCGCAAAGCGGGTTCCATCAAAGCTCTCCCGAAATCGAAGCCTTCCAGCACGGAACCCTTACTTGTGCCGGCAGAGAGTTAGCCCCCCACTGGGCAGGGCACCCCGGCCTAGCTATATTCTCAATTTTTGTTCAACTCGCATAATGATTGCCTAAATCATCTTTGTCCACACTGGAGATGCGACCACTTGACTCCTCCATCAGGCGTGAATCCAGTGATAGTAGTGGGTGATATCGGATAGTCGAACATGCGCTCTATGCCAACGCCTCCCGGATCATCGGCGCGTCCCGGCTCGCACCCTCGCCTGCCAGTAAGTGTCGGCTCTGCTACTCAATCATTCCCTTATGGGCCGGAGCGCCCCGCCTCCATGCATTGTCGCCAAATCCTCCAGCAAAGATGGTACGATCTGGCACGCCGCCCTTTAGGCAACCGAGCGCGGGGGGCGTTCGTTCAACGATATTGCGCAACGCGTTCAAGGAGACATCACATGACCACCCGGACAGCATCGGCTCAATATGAAGGCATGGGCAAGGCCGGCAAAGGCCGCCTCACCACCCAATCCGGCGTGCTCAAGGAGCAGCCCTATGGTTTTGGCACCCGGTTCGGCGATGAGCCCGGCACCAATCCCGAGGAGCTGATCGCGGCGGCCCATGCCGGTTGCTTCACCATGGCGCTCTCCTTCGCGCTGGAGCGCGCCGGCTATGCCGACGGGTCGCTCGACACCAAGGCGTCCGTCAAGCTCGAACAGGGCGATGGCGGCTTTACGATCACCCGCTCGGACCTGGTGCTGGAAGCCACCGTCCCCGGCATAGACCCCGATGAGTTTGCGCGGATCGCGGAAGAGGCGAAGAAGACCTGCCCGGTCTCGAAGCTGCTCAATGCCGAGGTGACGCTGGAACATCGCCTGAGCTGATCCGGCACGCGAGCGCGCAGCAGGACGGGTTCTGCGAGCCCTCGGAACGACCTCGCCTTCCAGCCGTTATCTCTGCCAACAAGGGCAGGACGATCAGAAAGGCAAGGACATGACTTTCGCAGGATTTCGCACACCGGCCATCGCGCTCGCAGCCGCGACCATGACCCTCGCAGGGTGCAGCGACATGGGCCTTGGCGGCGGCCCCGGCTACGCCTCGAACAATGATGGCTATGTGCTGGGCGCCAATGACCCGATCTACCGTGACGACCGAGGCGGCTACTATTGCCGCAAGCCGGACGGCACGCGGGGCGCGATCATCGGCGGCCTTGCCGGTGGCGTTCTCGGCAACATCATCGCGCCCGGCGGCAGCAAGACGATCGGCACGATCATCGGCGCTGCGGGTGGCGCCGTGGCTGGTCGAGCCATCGAACGCGGCGAGGTGCGCTGCCGTTAAGGCTTGCCGGTCGACGCCGTGACAGCACTTCGCAACATTTTGCAAATCAGGAGAGCATCATGCTGAAAACATTTTTCTATGGAGCGGTCGCCGCCTTCATCGGCTCGAAGCTCAAGAAGATGAACGATGAGGGACGCCTCGAGCCGTACAAGGATCGCGCCCGCAAGCGCGCTCAAGAGCTGAAGGACAAGTTGGCGGAACATCGCCAGACGTCCGAGACGGATACGGCCCGGCAGGGGATCGGCAAATCGCTGTCGTCCGGCAAGGCGCAAGCCAATGCTTCGGCATCGCCGGACGTTTCGAAGCCTGCAAAGGCCCATCCTTGGCCGGTTGATCCAAAGGCCATGCCGAGCTGAGCGATTAGTCCTCCACATGAAACGGGCGCCCGAACGGCGCCCGTTTTGCTTTGTCAGCGGCGCTCGATCAGCCTGTTCAGCTCGACTTGGCGCTGGGCGATCAATTCCGGCACCGCGTCGATTTCCTTCTCCAACGCATCGCGCAGGCTGCAAATCTGCGCATCGGTGAGATGCTCGATTCCGATATAGCCATTCTGCGCGGACTCGATGGCGCGGATAAGCTCGTCCAGCTTGACCTGCATCGCGCTCGCGTCGCGGTTCTGGGCATTCTGGATCAGGAACACCATGAGGAAGGTCACGATGGTCGTGCCGGTGTTGATGACCAGCTGCCAGGTATCGGACCACTGAAAGAGCGGCCCGCTGACCCCCCATATGACGATGATGCCCAAGGCGAGAACGAAGGTGAATGGCTGGCCCGTCCAGCTCGCCATGCGACTGGCAAAACGGGTGAAAAACATCTCGATCATGGTGCGCATTCCAGCAGGGAGGATGCGGCGGATGTGTAACCGGTCGGGGCCGGGCTGGCCAGCACGCAGGCACGCACACCAAGGATGCTGCGCCCGCCTGTGCGCCAAGACAGAGCAGCCGAAACGCAGGCTCTAGGCATGAGCCGCCTGGCCGGCTAATCTCCCGCGCATGAAGCTCACCTCCGCCCGCGCGCTTGCCGCCCTCGCCCTGCCCGCAGCCATTTTGTTGAGCAGCTGCGCGACGCCGGAAAGTCGCATTCGCGCAGGGCTCGTGCGCGCTGGCCTCAGCGAGCCGATGGCCGGCTGCATGGCGCGCACCCTCACGGATCGCCTGAGCAATGCGCAGCTTCGCCGGATCGCGACGCTGACCGATGGACGCGGCATCGACCCGAACCGGACGACGGTGAGCGAAATGGTTCGCCACCTGAGCACGCTGGGCGATCCCGAAATCCTGCGAGCGGCGACAGCATCGGCCATTAGCTGCGCGATCTGACGCACAGACCTGACGTCTTCCAGCCAATCCGACTTGCGACGCCTTGCTCCGAGGGGGCACTGGTCCACGTGTAAATAGCGTATCCGAACCGTCGATTTTGCAACTTTGCAAATTACGCCGGCGTCGGCTTGGGCTATGGCGCGGCCAACCTCTTCTCAGGCTCAGGATACTGCACCCATGAACATCCATGAATATCAGGCCAAGGAACTGCTCGCGAAATTTGGCGCCCCCGTCCCCGCCGGCCATGCCGCGCTGACCGTGGCGGAAGCCGTCGAGGCCGCCAAGTCGCTCCCCGGCCCGCTCTATGTGGTGAAGGCGCAGATCCATGCCGGCGGGCGCGGCAAGGGCAAGTTCAAGGAGCTCGGTCCGGATGCCAAGGGCGGCGTGCGGCTGGCCAAGACGATCGAGGAAGTCGAGGCGCACGCCAAGGACATGCTCGGCAACACGCTGGTGACGATCCAGACCGGTGAGGCCGGCAAGCAGGTCAACCGCCTGTACATCACCGATGGCGTCGACATCGAGAAGGAATTCTACCTCGCCCTGCTCGTGGACCGCGCCAGCGGCCGCATCGCCATGGTCGCTTCCACCGAGGGCGGCATGGACATCGAGGAAGTGGCGCACTCCACGCCCGAGAAGATCCACACCATCACCATCGACCCGGCGACCGGCTTCATGCCGCATCATGGCCGCCGCGTGGCTGCCGCGTTGGAGCTTTCGGGCGATCTCGCCAAGCAGGCCAGCAAGGTTGCCGGCGCGCTCTACAAGGCGTTCCTCGGCACCGATGCCAGCCAGATCGAGATCAACCCGCTCGCCATCGCCGGCGGCAAGATCCAGGTGCTGGACGCCAAGGTCGGCTTCGACGGCAATGCCCTGTTCCGCCACCCGGACCTGATGGACCTGCGCGACGAGACCGAGGAAGACCCCGCCGAACTGGAAGCGAGCAAGTACGACCTCGCCTACATTAAGCTGGATGGCGACATCGGCTGCATGGTCAACGGCGCGGGCCTTGCCATGGCGACGATGGACATCATCAAATTGAACGGCATGTTCCCGGCCAACTTCCTCGATGTGGGCGGCGGCGCCTCCAAGGAGAAGGTGACAGCGGCGTTCAAGATCATTCTGAGCGACCCCGCGGTGAAGGGCATTCTGGTCAACATCTTCGGCGGCATCATGCGCTGCGACATCATTGCCGAGGGCATTGTCGCAGCGGCCAAGGAAGTGAATCTCTCGGTGCCCCTGGTCGTGCGGCTTGAGGGCACCAACGTGGCGCAGGGCAAGGAAATCCTCGCCAATTCCGGCCTCGCTATCGTGCCGGCCGACGATCTGGGCGATGCCGCCAAGAAGATCGTGGCCGAGGTGAAGGCACTGGCCTGATGCAGGGCGCGGCAGAGGGCGGTTGCCGCTGTGGCAAGCTGCGCTTTCGGGTGACCGGGGCGCCGCTGTTCACGGCGGCCTGCCACTGCCGCGGCTGCCAGCTGATGACGGCGAGCGCTTTCTCGCTGAGTAGCTGCTATCTCTCCACCGGTTTCGAGGTAATCGCCGGGGAGTCGGTGATCGGTGGATTGCACGGGGCAACCCGGCATTTCTTCTGCGACCATTGCCTGAGCTGGGTGTTCACGCGGCCGGACGGCATGGACGAGATCGTCAACGTGCGCACGACCTTGCTGGACGCGCCGCCGACGGACCCGCCGTTCCTCGAAACCTATACCTCGGAAGCGCTGCCCTGGGCAGTCACGAAAGCCAGACACAGCTTCGAGACCTTCCCGCCCATGGAGCAATTCCAACCCCTCATGGCGGAATTCGCCAGTCTCGCGCACGGTTGACGTTAACGTGAACGTCAACTAACATTTGAATGTCTTAAGGAGAGCGCAGATGAAAATCCTCGTCCCCGTAAAGCGGGTGCTCGATTACAATCTCAAGCCGCGCGTGAAGGCGGACGGGTCCGGTGTGGACCTGGCCAACGTCAAGCTCAGCATGAACCCCTTTGACGAGATTGCCGTCGAGGAAGCCATTCGCCTGAAGGAAAAGGGCGTCGCGACCGAGATCGTCGCAGTCTCCATCGGCGAGGCGAAGTCGCAGGAGACGCTGCGCACGGCGCTGGCCATGGGCGCGGACCGCGCGATCCTGATTACCCACGAGGGCGTGGCCGAGCCGCTCGCGGTGGCCAAGCTCCTGAAGGCGATTGTCGATGAGGAGCAGCCGGGCCTGGTGATCCTCGGCAAGCAGGCGATCGACGATGACAGCAATCAGACCGGGCAGATGCTCGCCGCGCTGCTCGGCTGGGCACAGGGCACCTTCGCCAGCAAGGTCGAGGTCTCGGGTGATACGGCGAACGTGACGCGCGAAGTGGACGGCGGGCTGGAAACGGTGGCGCTCAAGCTGCCAGCCATCGTGACGACCGACCTGCGCCTGAACGAGCCGCGCTATGCCTCGCTGCCCAACATCATGAAGGCCAAGTCCAAGCCGCTCGCGCAGAAAACGCCGGCCGACTACGGCGTGGACATGACGCCGAGGCTGACGACGCTGACGGTGACCGAACCGGCCAAGCGGCAGGCGGGCGTGAAGGTGAACAGCGTGGATGAGCTGGTCGAGAAGCTGAAGGTGCTTGGGGTCGCCTGAGCGACCGATCACTTTTCCGTTCGTGTCGAGCGAAGTCGAGACACGCCGCGCACAACGCTTCTCGACTTCGCTCGAAGCGAACGGGATGCGGATGAAGGGACAGGATAATGAAGACACTGGTTCTGGTCGAGCATGACAATGCCACCCTCAAGGATGCGACCCTGCCGGTCGTGACCGCCGCCGCCAAGCTGGGCGAGGTCCATCTGCTCGTCGCGGGCAAGGGCTGCGCCGCCGTGGCCGAGCAGGCAGCGAAGATCGCGGGCGTGGCCAAGGTCCATCTCGCCGACGACGCCGCGCTGGAGCATCAGCTGCCGGAAAATGTCGCGCCGCTGATCGTCGATCTCATGGGGCATCATGACGCCTTCCTCGCGCCTGCCACCACCACCGGCAAGAACATCGCCCCGCGCGTCGCCGCCTTGCTGGACGTGATGCAGATTTCGGACATCATCGCGGTTGATGGGCCGGACACGTTCACGCGCCCGATCTATGCCGGCAACGCCATCGCGCAGGTGAAGACGAGTGACGCCAAGCTGGTCATCACCGTGCGCGGCACCGCCTTCGACAAGGCGGCGCCCGAGGGCGGATCGGCTCCGGTGGAGGCCGTGTCCGGCACCGGCGATGCCGGCACGGCGCGCTTCGTGTCCGCCGAGGTTGCTGCCTCGGAACGGCCCGAGCTGACCAGCGCCAAGGTGATCGTCTCGGGTGGTCGTGGCGTGGGCAGCGGCGAGAATTACAAGGCGCTCATCGAGCCGCTGGCCGACAAGCTCGGCGCGGCAGTGGGCGCCTCGCGCGCGGCGGTGGATGCGGGCTTCGTGCCCAACGACTATCAGGTTGGCCAGACCGGCAAGATCGTGGCGCCGGACGTCTACATCGCCGTCGGCATTTCCGGCGCCATCCAGCACCTTGCCGGCATGAAGGACTCCAAGACCATCATCGCCATCAACAAGGACGAGGATGCGCCGATCTTCCAGGTGGCCGACGTCGGACTGGTGGGCGACCTGTTCCAAATCGTGCCGGAGTTGACGAGCAAGCTCTGAAGCGCGGGTTGAATTTGGCAGAATGCGGGCGCGTCGCTATTGGACGCGTCCGGGTTCTGCGGGGCCAAGACCGGCTCTGCTAAAGGTTCCTAACCTTGGCGCAGAAGGGCGCGGACGTGACTTGCGTTGTAGAACGGGAAAGTCAGGGATTGGTGAGCCCGAACGGCGATGCGCGCCGGCGCTAGCAGATGAAGAAACAAGGTTCGGCAGGCAATTTCGCCCGCTATAGTCGCACCGATGGCTCTTGACCTTGGACGGCGCCTTGCGCCCATACGCTTCCTCGCTTTTGCGACGATCCTGCTTGTCAGCCTGCCGCTGCTGCATCCGGTTCTGGGCTGGCGTCATGCCACGATGGCGGGATTCGATATCGCGGCCGGCATCTTTCTGCTGTCCGTCTGGCCTTTGCTGGCCCGCGCCGGGCCGGATCAGATGCGCCAGTCTGCCGCGCGGAACGATGCCAATCGCACCTTGCTGCTGGGGATAACCGGCGCGGTCTCGCTGGTGGTGCTCGTCGCAATCTTCTCCGAACTTGAGAACAGGCACGATCCCGGCGTCGAGGCCATGGCTCTGGTCATCGCGACCCTGGCACTGGCGTGGATCTTCTCCAACATGGTCTACGCCCTCCATTATGCCCATATGTTCTATGTGCGGAGCGAGGGCGACGCGAAGGACGAGGGCGGCGCGGATGCGCGCGGCTTCGACTTTCCCGGTACCAAGGAGCCGACCTATTGGGATTTCGTCTACTTCAGCTTCACGCTGGGCATGACGTTCCAGACCTCGGACGTGGCGGTCACCTCCACGTCGGTCCGGCGCGTGGCGACGATCCACAGCCTTGCCGCCTTTGTCTTCAATCTGGGCGTGCTGGCCTTCACGATCAACGTGCTGGGCGGCAGCGGTAACTGAGCCTATCCACGCGGTTGCGACACATTGATACAAAATCCGCCGATTGCGACAAAGTCTCGTGACAAGTGCGGGCTATACAGTCCTCATCAGCGTTACTCTCCCACGGCGCTGATACTCTCCCACAGTCCCCGACGGCCCCTCCCTCCCCCAGGGAGGGGCCAAGGACGTTGGGGCTAAGTGCCCCCATCCCAGCTAGATTTGCGAATAGTGCTCCTGCGCAGGCAGGAGCCTAGGGCGCAGCCGGATGTCCTTGCCGCCCTAGGCTCCTGCCTGCGCAGGAGCACACGCTTCTATCTAGCTGTCGTAATTGTAGCCCTCAGGCGGCGGTCCAGCCGCCATCCACGCTGATGTTCGCGCCGGTAATGTTGCTCGCGGGATCCGAGCAGAGGAACATCGCGATGGCGGCGACCTGCTCCACCGTCACGAACTCCTTGGTCGGCTGGCCAGCCAGCAGAACATCGTTGATCACCTGCTCGCGCGTCATGTTGCGCGCTTTCATCGTGTCCGGAATCTGGCCCTCGACCAGCGGGGTCCAGACATAGCCGGGCGAGATGCAGTTGGCAGTGATGCCAAAGGTCGCCAACTCCAGCGCGATCGTTTTGGTAAAGCCGGCAAGGCCGTGCTTGGCCGTCACATAAGCCGACTTGAACGGCGAGGCGACGAGGCTGTGCGCGGAGGCGGTCTGGATGATCCGGCCCCATTTGCGCTGCTTCATATAGGGCACGGCAAGCCGGGTGGTGTGAAAGGCGGATTCCAGATTGAGCTTGATGATGAGGCTCCACTTGTCGAGCGGGAATTCCTCCACCGGCGCGACATGCTGGGTGCCGGCATTGTTGATGAGGATATCGACACCGCCAAAGGCCTCCGCCGCCTGCGCCATCATCGCCTCGATCTCCTCCGGCTTGGTGAGATCATGGCCGGAATAGATCGCCTTCGCGCCGCTCGCCTGCTCCAGGGCCAGCCGCTCCTTCTCGATGGCATCGGCATCGCCAAAGCCGTTGATGACGAGGTTGACACCCTCGGCCGCCAGCGACTTGGCATAAGCAAGGCCGATGCCTGATGTGGAGCCGGTGATCAGCGCTGTCTTGCCCTTCAAACTCATGCCTGCTTCTCCTTGATCTGACCGGTCAGCGCGAGGTCGAAGGTTGCGCTGCGGCCACTGACGATATTTTCCGCGATAAGCTGGGTCCCGTGCGAGAGCACGGCGGCGACGGCTGCATCGCCCTGCGCCCAGTGATCCAGCATCGTGCGGCGCGAAAATTCGAAATCGCGCGCGCCGCTGTGCCATGCGCGCAGGCGGTGGATAAGATGGATGATGTTGACCGATCCCTCTTCGATCATCCCCGCCAGCCGCCGGGCCTCGGGTGTTTGGGCGAGGTCCTGCGGCAAGCGATCCAGCAGCGCGCGGATCGCCTCATGCTCGCGCCGAGTACGCAGGAAGCGGTCCGTCACCTGCCGGGTGCGGCTGGAATATTGAATATCCTTTTGCCGCGACCAGACATCGCTCATTTCGCGCGGCAGCGGCCCTTCTGCCGGGAAGAGATCGACCTGGAAGATCAGCAGATCACCGGACTGATGCTCGAGGACATGACTGAGCGGGGTATTGGAGACCAGGCCGCCATCCCAATAATGGCGTCCATCGATCTCCACCTGCGGGAGTCCCGGCGGCAGGGCACCGGAAGCCATGACATGGCGGGCATCGATCCGGCCCCGCCATTTCGGGTCCTGATTGTCGAAATAGACGAAATTGCCGCTCTCGATATCCACTGCGCCAATGGAAAACCGCATGGGACCGTGATTGACCCGGTCCCAGTCGACCAGCCGGTCCAGTGTCTCGCGCAAGGGCGCCGTGTCGTAATAGCTGATCGCTTCCGTCGTGCCGGGCGGCGCCCATAGGGGCTGCAAGAAATGCGGGCGGAAGAAACCTGGTACGCCCCCGAGCAGCACGGCGCCGGCGGCGGCGAGATGTGCGCCCTCGCGCAGATGATCGTCCTCGGGCAGGCAGATGTTCGGCAGGCCGCTGCTGACGAGAGTCCAGAACTCGGTCAGACGGGCCACCCATTGATCGGGCGTGTTGCCGGCGATGATGGCGGCATTGACGGCGCCGATGGAGATGCCCGCGACCCAGTCGATCCCGATGCCAAGCGCCGCCAGCCGCTCGATCACGCCGGCCTGATAAGACCCCAGCGCGCCTCCGCCCTGGAGGACCAGTGCGACCTGATCGGGCAAAGGGAGCGGCGCATGGCCGCCGCGGCGACGCGGAGTCGGCATATCCATGGTGCGATGCAATATCCCAATCCCCGGCCGTCCACCAGCGCCGAGCGGGGACCGGATGTCGCGATCCCCACAGAATTGCCGGGGCGTTGGGATAGTTCCTAGCCTTGTTGCATTTCACCGTCGCAGCGGGGAGAATTTCCCGACACATCGACCATGGCGTGATCATGCAAGCACGCGCTGGGGAAGGGACGAGAATGCGGCTCGACGACGAACGGGAAAGCAGCAACTACGAGATCCAGCGTGGCGGCGGGGGCGGTTTCGGCGGCGGGGGCGGCAATCTGCTCGGCATGTTGCTGCCGATGATCGGCAGCCGCTTCGGCTGCGGCGGGGTGGTAATCGCGCTCGCCGTGTTCGCCTTCATCAGCTTTAGCGGCGGCGGGCTGCTGACCGGCGGAGATACCTCCCAGCCGGCGACCGAGCAGGGCGCTCCTACGGGTCAGGAGGGAGAGCTGACACAGATGCAGAGCTTCTCGCTCAAGGTGCTCAACACCACCGAGCGCATCTGGGGCGATCTCTTCCGGCAAAGCGGCCAGACCTACAAGCCCGCCGTGCTCTCATTCTATGCCCAAAACGGAAAATCTGGCTGCGGGGCGGCGCAATCGGCCATGGGACCATTCTACTGCCCGCTCGACGAGAAGATTTACCTCGACACGGATTTTTTCCGGGAACTGCAGCAGCGCTTCGGCGCACCGGGCGACTTCGCCCAGGCCTATGTGATCGCCCATGAAGTCGCGCATCATGTCCAGCATCTGGAGGGCCGGCTGGATGATGTGAACAAAAGGCAGCAGCAGCTGGGCGAAGCACAAGCCAATGCACTGCAGGTCCGCATCGAGCTGCAGGCCGATTGCTACGCAGGGGTGTGGGGACGCCGTACCGGTCTGATGGAAACCGGCGACCTTGAGGAAGGCCTGCGCGCTGCCGCAGCGATCGGCGATGACACGCTGCAAAAGGACGCCGGGCGCCGGCCGGTGCCGGACAGCTTCACCCACGGCACCAGCGCCCAGCGGGTGGCTTGGCTGCGTCGGGGCTACGACTCCGGCGACCCTGCCCAGTGCGACACCTTCAGCGGCGACATCTGATCGTCGAAGCGGGCAGGTGATTCGCGAATACGGGCGACATTGCATTCGATTGCAATGTTCAGCTAGGAGCAAGGCGCCCTCATCCATGATCAGAAAATGGCGGGTTTCTTTGAATTTTTTTCGCTTCTTTGAGGCGATCCCCGGTTGATTCCGTCACCTCTCGCGGGCGCGAGATAAAACCCAGCGGTGAGAGAGATGAAGAAGGTTTCCCCTCCGGCGAAAATTTTTTCTCTTTTAGATCAAAGGCGTATATCTAAATTACATTTTTGCATCAGCGAGTTTCGTTTTTCGCACTTGCAGCAAAAAACGGATGTGCTATTTAGAAACTGCCTTTCAGGCATCCTCTCCTAAGACTCAAGGGGCCGATCTCTCACGAGGTCGGCCCTTTTTTTTTGTATAAAACTGCATTAGGCAGGCCCGTCTCCATCGCTCTTACAAGATTACTTCGGAGAGGGAGCCGCCGGGAAGACCGGCACGGGCGACGGGACAAAGCGGAGGATCGAGCGCTTAGAAGCAGCTCTCCTCCGCTTTTTCGTTTCTGGACATTGGCGCGATTATAGATGCAGCAGAATCCTGCTGTCATTGCGGGCTGACTGCCGTAGGCGGGTGTGAGCGCGCGGGTTAGGGCACAAGGATGCTCCCCGAGCGAAGGCGGAAGCCCGGCACCGTTGACAGCCTCCCGAGAGAATAGAAAGCCCGCGAGCACTGAACCGCGCACGCGCAATCAACGCTAGTTGATCAGTCAGGAAGGCGAGCGGCCAGAACGCCGCTCATCGGCGGCGCGCCCTGCGCAGACATGCAAGCTATCGGGAGGAGAGCTGCCAGTCGTGTGATCAATCGTCGCGGGAGACTTTTTCCTGCCGTTCGTGGCGCTCCTGCGCCTCGACGGTCATGGTCGCGATGGGGCGGGCTTCAAGGCGACCGAGCGAGATGGGCTCACCGGTCACTTCGCAATAGCCATACTCGCCATCGTCGATGCGGCGCAACGCGGCGTCGATCTTCGAGATGAGCTTGCGCTGGCGATCGCGGGTGCGCAGCTCGATGGACCAGTCCGTTTCGCTGGAGGCGCGATCGTTGAGATCGGGCTCGCGCAGCGGTTCGCTCTGCAGCGTGGCGAGCGTGCCCTCTGCCTCGGCGAGAATTTGCTTTTTCCAATCGAGCAACCTGCGGCGGAAATATTCCAGCTGCAGCGGCCCCATAAACTCTTCGTCTGCGGAAGGCCGATAGCCCTCGGGAAGATCGATCCCCGAGCCTTTCGAGCCGTTTTTATCCGACGAATCTGCAAGCGAGGCCATTCACTTCTCCGCGTCGATCAAGTCGCCGATTTCCGGCGCTCTCGCGGCGCCTATAGAGCGCAGCCGAGAGTGAAACAAGCACTGTTTCCAGCGCATTGAACGATGACTGAACAACGGCCGAATCCGCCGTGAATCGGCGGCCGAACGAGACGAATACCGCTGCCCTCGCCAGGCTTGGGCGGCGGTGCCAGTCGCGTCCTCACCACTGGGAGATCGCTGGCCGCTTGATCGGCCATGGCGCGCGGGGCATAGGCGGTGCGCCATGCATGATATCAAAGCCATTCGGGACAATCCCGCCGCCTTCGACGCCGCCCTCGCCCGCCGTGGTATGGAGCCGGTCGCCGCCTCTATCGGCGAGGAGGACACGCGCTGGCGCGCCGTCGCCACGCAGGTGCAGGAAGGCCTCGCGCGACGCAACGAGGCCAGCAAGGCCATCGGCCAGGCGATGGCGAAGGGCGACAAGGAGACAGCCGAGGCGCTGAAGGCGGAGGTCGCGACACTCAAGACCAGCCTGCCCGAGCTGGAGGCGCAGGAGAAGGCGCTGGCGGAGGCTGTGCAGAGCCGCCTCGCCGCCATTCCCAATCTGCCCGCCGCAGACGTGCCCGATGGCGTCGATGAGGCGGGCAATGTGGAAGTGCACCGCTGGGGCACGCCGCGCAGCTTCGACTTCACGCCGCAGGACCATGCCGATTTCGGTCCTGCGCTCGGCCTCGATTTCGAGGGTGCGGCTGCCATGTCCGGCGCGCGCTTCGCGGCGCTGCGGGGGCAGATGGCGCGGCTGCATCGGGCGCTCGCGCAATTCATGCTCGACCGGCAGACGGAGACCAATGGCTATACCGAGGTCAATCCACCGCTGCTGGTGCGCGACGAGGCGGTGTTCGGCACCGGGCAGTTGCCGAAGTTCGCCGAAGACCTCTTCCGCACCACCACCGGCCACTGGCTGATCCCGACCGCCGAGGTGAGCCTCACCAATCTCGTGCGCGAGCAGATTTTGACCGAGGCCGCGCTGCCCATGCGGTTCACGGCGCTCACGCCCTGCTTCCGCTCGGAGGCGGGGTCGGCCGGGCGCGATACGCGCGGGTTCATTCGCCAGCATCAGTTCGAGAAGGTCGAGCTGGTGGCGATCTGCACACCCGATCAGGCGGCGACCGAGCATGAGCATATGCTCAAATCCGCCGAGGGCATTCTTGAGGCGCTGGGCCTGCCCTATCGTCGGATGCTGCTCTGTGCTGGAGACATGGGCTTCTCCGCCACCAAGACCTTCGATCTGGAAGTGTGGCTGCCGAGCCAGCAGACCTATCGCGAGATCAGCTCCGTCTCGACCTGTGGCGACTTCCAGGCGCGGCGCATGAATGCGCGCTACCGGCCCGAGGGCGAGAAGGGCACGCGCTTCCTGCACACGCTCAACGGATCGGGTCTCGCCGTAGGGCGGACACTGGTAGCGGTGCTGGAGAATTACCAGAACGCCGACGGCAGCGTGACCGTGCCCGAGGCGTTGCTACCCTATATCGGTGGCCTCACGACGCTGGCGCCCGCCTGATGCGCATCCTGCTTACCAATGACGATGGCGTGAACGCGCCCGGCCTCAAGGTGCTGGAGAAGATCGCCCGCTGCTTTTCCGACGACATCTGGATCGTCGCGCCGATGGAGGAGCAATCGGGCGCCGGGCACAGCCTGACACTCTCCCGCCCGCTGCGCCTGCGCGAGCATGGCGAAAAGCATTATAGCGTCTCCGGCACGCCCACCGATGCGGTGATGATGGCGGTGGGGCATCTGATGAAGGACCAGAAGCCCGACCTGCTGCTCTCCGGCGTCAATCGCGGCGCCAATCTGGGCGAGGACGTGACCTATTCCGGCACCGTCTCGGCGGCGATGGAAGGCGCGATCTCCGGCGTGCGCTCGATTGCGCTGAGCCAAGTCTACTCGCGCGAGGGGCTGGGCGACAGCATTCCGTTCGAGGCGGCCGAGGCCTGGGGCGAGCGGGTGGTCCGCGCGCTGCTCAAGCAGGATGCGCTGGAACGCACACTCATCAACGTGAACTTCCCGGCCCTGCCCGCCAGCGCGATCAAGGGCATCAAGGTCGCGCGCCAGGGCTTCTACGACATCGACCGCACCCGCATCGTGCCGGGCACCGATCCGCGCGGTTATGATTATTTCTGGTTCGGCCTGCACCACAGCGACTCAGCACCGGAAGCGAGCGACCTCGCGGCGGTTTCGGAGGGCTATGTATCGGTGACGCCGCTGCACTACGACCTGACGCACTATGAATTGCTCACGGCGCTGCAAGCGGGGCTGGCGGGGGCCGGGGAATAACGGCAGTGATCTGAAGCCCCTTCTTGGAAGATGAGGGGAGAAGGTTCACTCCTGCCCCCACCTCGCCTTGCACCTTGCCCTCCCCGCTGGCACAAGGCCGTTGATGTTCCAGCGCGACGATCCCCGCGTGCCGCCGCGCGCCTTTTTGCGACGGCGCTCGTCCCTGCCGGTCTGGGCGGACCTCGCGTGGCGGGTGGGTGCGATCCTGATCCTCGCGACCTTCGTTCTGATGGTTCACTGGTTCGAGCGGGACGGGCTGCGCGACAATCTCGACGGGGAGGTCAGCTTTGGCGATGTCGTCTACTTCACCGCCGTGACGGTCACCACCGTGGGCTATGGCGACATCGTGCCGGTCACGGACCGCACCCGGCTGTTCGAGAGCATCTTCGTTACCCCGGCGCGCATCTTCGTCTGGCTGATCTTTCTTGGCACGGCCTATCAGTTCGTTTTCCGCAATGTTTGGCACAGGTGGCGCATGTCGCAGATCCAGAAGTCCCTCACCAACCACATCATCGTCGCCGGCTTCGGCACGAGCGGTTCCGAGGCGGTGCGGGAGCTGGTGGCGCGCGGCACAGACCCGCGCTGCATCGTCGTCATTGAGCGCAGCGACGAATCGCTGGCGCTGGCCGAGGCCGCTGGTTGCAACATCCTGAAAGGGGATGCGACGCGCGACCAGACGCTGATGGACGTGCGCGTTCAGGAAGCGCAGGCCATGATCGTCTCGGCCGGACGCGACGACACTTCGATCCTCGTGACGCTGACGGCTCGCCACCTCGCGCCCGATATCCCGCTGAGTGTCGTCGTGAGGGCGCCAGACAATGAGTCGCTCGCCCGCCAGGCGGGCGCGACGACGGTCATCAATCCGGTCAGTTTCGCCGGACTGCTGCTCGCCGGTTCGTGCCAAGGCGCTCATATCGCCGATTATATGGCCGATCTTGCCGCATCGGGCGGGCGCGTGCAGCTGCGCGAGCGCCGCGTCACGCAGGCCGAGGTGGGCGAACCGCTGAGCGCGATCCAGACCGGCCTGGGCGTGCGTCTCTATCGTGCCGGGCGCGCTTATGGTTTCTGGGAGCCAGAAGCCGCGATGCTCTATGCGGGCGACATGATCATCGAGATCATTCCCAACGACGGCGAAACACCGCCCAGCCCCAGCCCGGCGTAACGGCGCAGATGGACCGCGCGGGACGACTCGCCTTTTGCTTGCCGGCGCCCTATATGCGCGCGCAATCATGGCATTGAAAATCCCCGACGCGCCCAAGGTGGGCATGGTCTCGCTCGGCTGCCCCAAGGCGCTGGTCGATTCAGAACGTATCCTCACCAAGCTGAGGAGCGATGGTTACGCCCTGTCCCCAGACTATGATGGCGCGGACGTGGTGCTGGTGAACACCTGCGGTTTTCTGGACAGCGCCAAGGAAGAAAGCCTCGAGGCGATTGGCGAAGCCATTGCTGAGAACGGCCGCGTGATCGTGACCGGCTGCATGGGCAATGAGGCCGAGCTGATCCGCGCCCGCTTCCCGGAGGTGCTGGCGATCACCGGTGCGCATCAATATGAGGATGTGGTCAATGCGGTGCACGATGCCGCGCCGCCCGTCCCCAATGCTTTTGTCGATCTGGTGCCCGAGGGCGGCCTCAAGCTCACCCCGCGCCATTATGGCTATGTGAAGATCAGCGAGGGCTGCAACCATAGCTGCGCCTTCTGCATCATCCCCGATTTGCGCGGCAAGCTCGCCAGTCGACGGATCGACGCGGTGCTGCGCGAGGCGGAGAAGCTGGTCGCGGCGGGCACCAAGGAACTGCTGATCATCAGCCAGGACACCTCTGCTTATGGGGTGGACGTGCGCCATGAGGAACGGCTGTGGAAGGGCGAACCGGTCCGCACCCATATGACCGACCTTGCCCGCGCACTCGGCGGCCTGCGCACGCCACAGGGCGAGCAGCCCTGGGTGCGGCTGCATTATGTCTACCCCTATCCGCATGTCGACGCGGTGATCCCGCTGATGGCGGAAGGGCTGCTGACGCCCTATCTCGACATCCCCTTCCAGCACGCCGCGCCCAATGTGCTGCGCGCCATGAAGCGCCCCGCCAACGAGGCCAAGGTGCTGGAGCGCCTGCGCGGCTGGCGGGAAATCTGCCCGGATATCGCGATCCGCTCCAGCTTCGTCGTCGGCTTCCCTGGCGAGACGGAAGCGGACTTCCAGTATCTGCTCGACTGGCTGGAGGAAGCGCAGCTCGACCGCGTCGGCGCCTTCCGCTTCGAGCCGGTGGAGGGGGCGCAAGCCAATGCCCTGCCCGACCATGTGCCAAACGAAGTGAAGGAAGAGCGCTTCCAGCGGATCATGGACGCCTGCGCGCGGATTTCAGCCGCCAAGCTGGCCGCCAAGATCGGCCGGACGCTGCCTGTGATTATCGACGAGGTTGGCGAACCGGATGAGGACGGCAGTGTCGGGGCGACCGGCCGCAGCCAGGCTGACGCGCCGGAGATCGACGGGCATGTTTATCTGCGCGACGTCGATCCGGGGCTTGCGGCGGGGGATTTCGTGACCGTCGAGATCGAGGATGCGGACGAGCACGACCTGTTTGGCGTGCCGATTTCGGTCTGACCAAGCTTTCCAGCCTCCCGTTCGTGTCGAGCCCTTCGACTGCCCGCAGGCGGGCGCTCAGGATAAACTTCAGCCGTTAGGCTGAAGTCGAGACACGGGAAGAGCGGTGCTTGTGTGTCTCGACTTCGCTCGACACGAACGGGAGGTGGGGATTGCCGGCCTACTGCGCCGCCGCGAAGGCCCCCTTCCAGGCCGGTTTCACCGCGCCCAGCACTGCCGCATCCACCGGCACTTCGATCTCGTAGATCCCTTCCGCATAGGGCCCGGCCTCATAAGGCATGATCACGAAGTGAAGGCGGTTGAGCGCGCCGCCACCTGAGGTCGCGGCAATGATCGTCTGCTTGGTTGGATCGACACATTGGTCGAATTCGGGGATCGGGCTGCCCTCCCCGCTGCCGACGGGCTCTCCGCGCCGCTTGGCGCGCTCGGCGTCCAAAGCCGTGCAGAAGCGGTCTTTAACGGCGCGGCCTAGCGCAGCGACGTCGAACAAGGCGCCGGCCTCCAGCGCCTTGTTCCCGGCCTTGTCCCAGTAGAGAACCTTGACCAGTGGCATGCCGTGCGCGCCGCCCGTATAGCTATAGCCTTCGCTGCGCAAAACGAGCAGCGCCGGCACGTCGGCTGCCACGGACCAGTCCTCGGTATAGCTATAGCCACGGAAGGGGTAGCCGGCCTCCTTTGCGGAGGCTTCTTCTGCCCGGATGCCGTCCTCCGTTTCCTTGCGCTGCTTCTCCGCGCTCTCCTGCAGCATGGCATTGAGCGGGGCGATGGCCGCCGCCGCGGCGGGCCAGCTGACGCGAAATTCGGATTCGTCCTTGGTGAACGCCACCGACTTGCCTCCCACCGCATTGGCCTGCATCGCATTGATGGGCTCGGCTGCGTTGACCGCATTCTCGACCGGCACCTGCATATTGTTGGCGACGGTTTCATTGCCGCAGGCGGCCAGCGCGATGCACAGGCTGAGCAGAGTGGCGGTCTTGATGGGGGCCATGGGGCAATCCTTTCACGAATGGGGCGAGCCTAACGGATCAGCCGGCGCTTGCCGAGGCCCCTTGCGCACTCTAACCCTGCATTATGACGGACCCAGCCGATCTCGTTCGCCCCGACACGGGCCAGACCGCCCATCTCATCCATCTCATCGATGCCGCCAGCCATGAGCAATGGCTCGCCGGACGAACCGAGCGGGAACGCGCGGCGCTCGTGGCGCAGAATTACCAGCCAAAGGCCTATGCCCACGCCATCATGCCCGGGGAAAAGCCCGATGATTGGAGCGTGGTGACCTATGTCGCCAATGTCGACTCGCTCTCCAGCTGGTGCCTCGCCAAACTGCCGGGCGTGCTGCCCGCGGGAACCTATCGCCTGGCAGAGCGGGAGCCGGGCCCGGCCATCTTCGGCTGGATGACGGCGCAATATCGCTTCGAGCGCTACAAGGCCAAGCCGGCGACCAAGGGACCATGCGTGCTGCTCACCGGCCAGCCCGGCGCCATTGACGGTGCCGCCGCGCAGGCCCGCGCGACCGCGCTGGTGCGCGATATGGTCAATACGCCGACGGCGGAAATGGGGCCGGACGAGATCGAGGCGCAGACGCGCGCGGTCACCGAGCGCCACGGCGCGACCATGACCGTGACGCGCGGCGATGCGCTCGAATCGGGCTATCCGATGATCCAAGCCGTCGGCCGCGCGGCGGACCGAGCCAATGCGCCCCGGCTGATCGAGCTGGTCTGGGGCCGCGAGGAGCATCCGCGCATCGCTTTGGTCGGCAAGGGGATCACCTTCGATACCGGTGGCCTCGATATCAAGCCGGCTTCCGGGATGCGGCTGATGAAGAAGGACATGGGCGGCGCGGCCCACGCGCTGGCGCTGGCGGATCTGGTGATGGGCGCAGGTCTGCCTGTACGGCTGCACCTGCTGCTGCCGGTCGCCGAGAACGCCATCGCTGGCAATGCCTTCCGCCCCGGCGATGTCCTGCGTAGCCGCAAGGGCCTGACCGTCGAGATCGGCAATACCGATGCGGAGGGACGGCTGGTGCTCGGCGACGCGCTGACGCGGGCCGGCGAAGACAAGCCCGAACTCATTATCGACTTCGCCACGCTGACCGGCGCGGCGCGGGTCGCGCTCGGCCCGGACCTGCCTGCGCTCTTCACCAATGACGATGCACTGGCGGCCATGCTGGCCAGCTGTGGCACCGACGTGGACGATCCGCTGTGGCGCCTGCCACTATGGGCGCCCTACAACGACCTGTTCAAGAGCGACATTGCGGACCTCTCCAACAGCGGCGAAACCCCGTTTGCCGGCGCCTCGACGGCGGCGCTGTTCCTCCAGCGCTTCGTGCCGGACAAGACCCCGTGGGTGCATTTCGACACCTTTGCATGGCGGCCGACCGCCAAACCGGGCCGACCCAAGGGGGGTGAGGCCCTCGGCCTGCGCGCGACCTTCGCCATGCTGCAAAAGCGCTACGGACAGTCTGGGGATTGAGCGATCCGGGCATCTGCGCCGGGGGCCGGGATGCACCGTTGCGGTCGGGTATCCCTTGACCTTTCGGCCTGTTTTGCCGCAGGGGGCGCCGATGAAACAGACCATCGCCGGGACTAGCGTGGCGTCGTCGCCCGAACGCAAGAGCGTGAAGCTGGATGGGACATCCCGCAGCTACGATCCGCGCGTGCGCGCGATCCGGCCCGATCTGGCCGATGTGGCCCTCGCCGATCTGTATTTCGCGCCGCATTATGCCGCGCCGGTGCCGCGCAGCTGCGCGGTGGCCGCCACGATGCTGCGCGCCGCCCCGGATGCCGCCGCGAGCGCCGTGAGCGAGCTGCTCTATGGCGAGAGCTTTCACATGCTCGATGCCCGCGCCGGCTGGGCCTGGGGCTATTGCGCCCATGATCATTATGTCGGCTATGTGCCGCTGGACGCGCTGGGCGAACCTGCCGAGACCAGCCATGTCGCACGCGGCATCGCGCCGGTATTCGCGGCGGCTGACATCAAATCGCCTGTTCAGATGCTGCTGCCCGCCGGTGCCAAACTGGCGGGTACGGCGCAGGGCGATTTTCTCGCTATCGATGCCGGGTTCGTTCATCAGCGGCACGTCCGCACCCTCGCGGATGTCGAGAGCGACTGGGTTGCCGTCGCGGAGCGCCATCTGGGCGCGCCCTATGTGTGGGGTGGCCGGGGTCTTGGGCTCGATTGCTCGGGGCTGGTGCAGATCGCTCTGGCTGCCTGTGGTATCAACGCACCGCGCGATACCGACCAGCAGGCCGAGGCCGTCGGCGAGGCGCTGGGCGACAATGCGGCGCTCCGACGAGGCGACATCATCTTCTTCCCCGGTCATGTGGGGCTGATGGTGGATGGCGAGCGCCTGATCCATGCCAATGCCCACGCAATGGCCGTGACCATAGAGCCGCTGGACGATGTCGTCGCGCGGCTCCGCGACACGCATGAGCAGCCGGTGACAGGCCGGCGCAGGATTACGACATGACAAAGATTTTCATTGACGGCGCCGCAGGGACCACCGGCATCCAGATCCGGGACCGGCTGGAGGGGCGCAGCGAATTCGATCTCATCACGCTGGGCGATGCCGCCCGCAAGGACGATGACGCGCGCGCCGAAGCGATCAACGCCGCCGATATCGTCATCCTCTGCCTGCCGGACGATGCTGCGCGCCAGTCCGTGCAGATGATCGCCAATGATCGCACGCGGGTGATCGACGCCTCGACGGCGCATCGCGTGGCCGACGGCTGGGTGTATGGCATGCCGGAAGTTTCCGGCCATGATGCGGTCGCGCAAGCCCGCTTCGTGAGCAATCCCGGCTGCTACTCGACCGGCTTCATCGCGCTGGTCGCGCCGCTGGTGAAAGCCGGCATCATCCCCGCCGAGACGCAGCTCACATGCAACGCCGCCTCCGGCTATTCCGGCGGCGGCAAAGCCATGATCGCCGAATATGAGGGCGCTGATGGCGCGCCGAGTGCCTTCCGCACCTACGCGCTCGGCCTTGGCCACAAGCATGTGCCCGAAATGCAGGCCCGCTGCGGCCTGACGCATCGCCCGCTGTTCGCGCCTGCTGTCGTGCCGGTCTATTCTGGCATGATCGTGGACGTGCCGCTGCATAGCGATCTGCTGACCAATGGCACGGATGCCCGCGCCATGCGCGCAGCACTGGCCGAGCATTATGCAGGCTCGCCGATCATCAGCGTGGCGGATGGCTATGAGGCTGCGACGCTCCCCATCGAGTTGCTGCGGGACAAGGACATCATGCGCCTGTTCGTCTTTGCGGACGAAAACAGCGCGCAGATCCGACTGGTCGCGGCGCTCGACAATCTCGGCAAGGGCGCGTCCGGTGCAGCCGTGCAGAACCTCAACCTGATGGCGGGCCTGCCGGAGACGACGGGGCTGCGCCTTTAGGCAACAGCCAGCGGATTCCCGTTCCCGTTCCCGTTCGTGTCGAGCGAAGTCGAGACACTTTGCCACTGTGCTTGACGTGTCTCGACTTCAGCTTGCAGCTGAAGTTTATCCTGAGCGCCCGCCTGCGGGCAGTCGAAGGGCTCGACACGAACGGCAGGTGGACTGGGCGCGCCCCTTTGCACCCCGCCACCGACTTCCTATCTTTGAGGCAAAACACCCCCTCCTCGAAAGGACGCCCCCTCATGAGCGCGACTGCAACGTTGGCCGGCGGCTGCTTCTGGTGCACAGAAGCGGTCTATCAAAATCTCGCAGGCGTCGAGTCCGTCGAGAGCGGCTATATCGGTGGCAGCAAACCCAACCCCACTTATGAGGAGGTCTGCTCGGGCAGCACGGGCCATGCCGAAGCGATCCGCATCACTTATGATCCGGCCGTGATCGGCTATGGCGATCTGCTCGATATCTTCTTCGCCACGCATGACCCGACGACGCTGAATCGGCAGGGAAATGACATCGGCACCCAATATCGCTCGGCCATCTTCCCTCATGATGCCGAGCAGGAGGCCGAGGCACGCGCTGCCATGGAACGGGCACAGGCGGACTGGCCGAACCCTATCGTCACGACGATCGAGCCGCTGGCCACCTGGTATCCGGCCGAGGATTATCACCAGCAATATTGGGATCGGGTCGGCGACCGGAACCCTTACTGCATGGCGGTGATCCCACCCAAGCTGCAAAAGCTGCGCAAGGGCTTCGCCGATCGCCTGAGGACCTGAGCAGCAAGCGGCTGCGATTCCGGCGCAGCAGGCTTGCGCGACGGCGGGAAGCCGCTCAGACAGTGCTCCTGTCCCTGATGGACATTGGAGAGGCTGCCATGGTTCGACCTGCCCTGCTGATCGCCGCGAGCGTGCTTGGACCGCTCGCCCTGCAGGGCTGCGTTGCTCGCACCGCCTACAAGGTAGCCAAGGCGCCGGTCGATGCCGGTGCGAAGATGGCTGACTGGGCAACGGTCAGCGGCGATGAAGCGGATCGGGAACGGGGTCGCGAACTCCGGCGCAAATGCAAGGCGCGCTACGACCCTTATTATTGCGAATGAGGCAGGAGGGCGGGACTAGCCGCCCTCCCCTCGATTGTCAGAACCTCAGCTTTCCCAGACGCGGCTGACGGCCACGCGCGCATCCCGCGGAATGTAGCGCGGGCGAGACGGCCGGGGCGCCGGGCGGGAGGCACGAATGGCCGTCGCCGCCATCAACGGCGCACAGAAGAAGCGCAGGGCCAGCGACACGAAGCCGATAAAGCTGAGGAGCGCGACGCCCGTGCCAAGCAGCCCGATGGCAAACAGGCAGAGCACCGCCACGGCGAGCGACGCACATCCTGCGATCGTCTCGGGCCGGGTCGCTGCAAAGGGCGATTCGTCGGCCAGTCCGGCGAACTTGGGCGTGCGCCGCCAGGCGAGCGGGCGATTAGAGAGGCCGGCGATGCCTGCGACCAGCACGACATAGCTGAGCGATGCGCGGGCGATCTCGCCCCACACCATGGCGCCCGTGTCATAGCAGCCGGACAAGCGATAGCGATGCACGAGCCGCACCCACCATGTCGCCGCACCGATAAGCATCAGCAGACCGGCGATGGACGGCACCTTGACCGGCTCCATGGCGCCGATGGCCAGCCCGACAACCATGGCGAGCATGCCCCCCACGCTGACGACGAGCGCGGCCAGCGTCTGCAGCGGCGCGAGGCAGCGCACGACTTCCAGCAATTTTGTCCAGCCTGGCAGCGGCGCGGCAAAGGGCGCGGGCAGGAACAGGCGCCAGTGACGACGCAGCTGCTGCACCGGACCCGCCGTCCACCGGAAGCGCTGCTTCTTGTAATCGTCGAAGGTCTCGGGGATCAGGCCGCGCCCAAAGGTCTCGCCGAAATACAGGCCCTCATAGCCGACCTTGCGCAGGCGGACGGAGACTTCTGAATCCTCGGTCAAACACCACTCGGCCCAGCCACCGGCTTTCACCAGCGCATCCTTGCGCATCAGACACATCGTACCGATGGTGAAGGCACCGCCATATTCGCTCACGCCGGGGTAATCGACCTTGTTGACCGGCATATATTCCCAATAGCAGGCGCTCAGATAGTCATTGCCCTCATAATCGCGATAGTCGTGGGGCGTCTGTATATAGCCAAGCTTCGGATCGGCAAAGAACGGTAGCAAGCGCGAGAGGAAGTCGTTGCGGGAATAATAATCGGCGTCGATCACGCCGATGATCTGCGCATCGGAGGCGGTCTGCTCGAGCAGGAAATTGAGCGCGCCAGCCTTGGCGCCGGGCAGCGGATCGACATGGAAAAAGCGGAAGCACTCCTTGCCGAGCTTAGCGTTGAGGCGCGCGCAATGGGCTTCCAACGGCCTCCAAAGAGCTTCGTCCTTCGTATTATTATCGCAGACCAGAACTTCGAAATTATCATAATCCTGGGCGGCGAGGCGGTTCATCGTCTCGATCACGATCTCGGGCGGCTCGGCATAGCAGGCGAGGTGCAGCGAGACCTTGAGATGCGCGGCTGCGGGATCGGATGAGGGGATCGCCACAGGCAGGCGCCAGCGCTCATGCGTCAGCACTGCTTCGCGCGCCACGCTGGCGATGAGATTGGCGAGGAAGGCGAACAGCGTCAGCCCGAGCGCGGCGAAGGCCAGCACCATCAGCAACGGCGGCAGGCCGGCTTCGAGAATGAACAGCGTGCCCCACAGGCTCGTCATCACGCTGCCAAGCCCGGCGCCGGTCAGCCAGAGGATGCCCGGCATGCTGAAACGCACGAGATAGTAGCGCGCGATGGCGACCAAGGTGATCGCGGCGAGAAAGATGGGGATGACCGAGCCGATCTGCCAGGTGACCAGCGCCGTGGCGAAAAGCGCGCCGAACGAAGCGCCCAAAAACTCGTGCACTTCCTCGGAAACCGGCCGAGAAATACGATGCGGCGCAGAAACGGCACGAAGTGTCAAAAGTGCAGCCGCAAGTGTAAAAAATGCAACGAAGATCAACGAAGAATCGAGATCAACTCTGGATAAGGCGATCAATTATTCAGTCCTCCGTTTACTGCCGACACGCCAACTGGATTTGCCGCGTCCGTGCATAACGCATGGATTTGACAATCGAGCCTTCACGAACTCTTCAAAAACCGCAAACCAGCCAGCGGCAAACCGTGCATGAGCCGCCGCTGCCTGCCACATGTGCGAGATTCGCGAGGATGGCCAGCGGTCGATCGCCCCCGCCCGGCCCGCATATTTTCGACCGACTCACTGCTCAGGCCGACCTCACGCAGCGGCGCGACGCAGACGATCGTTGATGGCAAGACCGAGCCCTTCAGACGGGATCGGCGCCACCGAAATGCGCGCCGCCGCGCTCTCATCCGCCTCGTGCAGAGCGGCGAACAGATTGGCGGCGGCTTCGACCACATCACCGCTCGGGCTGAGGTTGCGCTGGGATGGTCCCGGACCGAAACCGATGTGGAAGCTGCCCGGCGCAGGGTCCGTGCAGTTGAGCATCAAGGGTTTGGATGGCGCATAATGGCTTTCGAGCTGGCCGGGCGCGGTAATCCCTGCACTGGCTGCCGGTGCGCGCACTGGTCGTCCGGTGATCGCTTCCAGGCGCTCCGGGGTCACGGGGCCGGGCCGCAGCAGGATGATCGCTTCGTCGAGCGGCTGGACGATGGTCGATTCCACGCCATCGCTGGCTGGCCCGGCGTCGAGGATGAACGAAATACGCCCCCCGAGGCTGGCCAGCACATGGCTGGCACGGGTCGGGCTGATCGCGCCGGAGCGATTGGCCGAGGGGGCGGCCAACGGCACGCCCGCCGCGCCGATGAGCGCGCGCATTGCCGGATGCGATGGCAGCCGCACCGCCAGCGTGGGAAGACCGGCGCTGGCAAGCCCGGCGACGGGACTATCGGGCAGGCGCGGCAGGACCATGGTCAGCGCGCCTGGCCAGAATGCCTCGGCCAGCGCCTGTGCCGTGGCGTTGAACGACACCAGCTGGCGCGCCATCGCGACATCGCTGACATGGACGATCAGGGGATTGAAGGACGGGCGGCCCTTGGCCTCATAGATGCGCGCCACGGCGAGATCGTTGGTCGCATCGGCGGCGAGACCGTAAACCGTCTCGGTGGGCACGGCGACCGGTTCGCCGGCCATGATCAGCGCGGCGGCTTCCGCCAGCCCGGCGCTGTCATAGGCGCGAATACGCGTTTCGAGGGACCGGGTGGCGCGGGACATGTGCGGCCTATAGCCGCGCCGCGTGACACATTGAAGCGGCATGATAGCGTGGCGGCGACGGGGCGGAGACCGGTGCCGCCTGCCTTCGCGTCTTGACCTCGCGGGAACGGCCCGCCACGGCTCAATCCATGATGACCGAGGGAAATGCCATGTCCACACCGTCCATGGACGATGCGCTCGCGCGGATCGCCGCCGCGCTCGAACGGCTTGCGCCGAATGCCGCCGCCACCCCGGACCTGGAGGCCCATCCGGCCTATCGTTGGGATGGGAAGATACTGGTGCCCATCGAGGGCTTCGAGCCGATCGACTACGCCCTGCTGACCGGCATCGACGCGCAGAAAGAGGCTTGCCTTGAGAATACCCGTCGCCTCGCGCGGGGCCATGCGGCGCACGACATTCTGCTGTGGGGTGCGCGGGGCACGGGCAAGTCGGCCACGGTGGCCGCCTGTGTCGGCCAGGTGCAGAAGGAAGGGCTTCCGCTCGCGATGGTCGAGATCGCGACGGACGATCTGCGCAGCCTCGCAACGCTGTTCTCGCTGCTGCGCGCCGCGGGCCGGCCGATCGTCCTCTACATCGACGACCTTGGTTTCGACGGTGACTTCGGCGCCGATGCACGAGCGCTGCGCTCGCTGCTGCAGGGTGGCGCCAGTGCGCGCGGGAGCCATGTGCGGCTCTATGCGACCTCCAACCGACGCCACATCGTGCCGCGCTCGATGGGCGAGCAGGATGACCCGATCAACCCCCGCGACGTCGTGGACGACCGGATGGCCCTATCCGACCGGTTCGGCCTGTCGCTCGGCTTCCATGCGCTCGATCAGGATGCCTATGTCGCCATCGTGCGCCGCTATGCCGCCCGTTATGAACTGGATGTCGATCCACTGGCCGGGATCCAGTGGGCAACCCAGCGCGGTAGCCGCTCAGGCCGGGTCGCTTGGCAATATGTGGTGGAACTGGCCGGGCGGGCGGGCATTACGCTCGACCGCTGAGTGACCGGGCGGGACGCTGCTATGAAGGCCGTACTCCTGCGAAAGCAGGAGTCCAGGGCGCGGCCGAGGAGCTGAGCCGCCCTAGGCCCCTGCTTTCGCAGGAGCACCGGGTCCGATCATTTGCGTGAAGGGCTCAGGACGCGGGCGGGCGCTCCGGCGTCGGCGCGGCGGCCGGTTTTGCGGAATTGCTCACACGCCAGATGATCCCGCCGACATCGTCACTGACCAGCACCGATCCATCGGCGGCCACGAGCACGTCGACCGGGCGACCCTGCGCCTGCCCGTCCTTGTTGAGGAAGCCGGTGAGAAGGTCGACCAGCTTGCCCTGCGGCCGGCCGCGATCGTCAAAGGCGACATAGGAAACCTTGTAGCCGCTGGGCGGCTTGCGGTTCCAACTACCATGCAGGGCCACGAATGCCCCCTGATTGAACGGCGCGCCCAGCGCGGACCCCGGCGTGAAGGCCAGGCCCAGGGGCGCCGTGTGCGTGCCGAGACCAAAGGCCGGGCGGCGGGTATATTCGCGCAGATCATCGCGCTGCGGCTGCACGCGCCGGTCGACATAGCCGCCCCAGTAATTCCACGGCCAGCCGTAGAAGGCCGCGAATTCAACGTCGGTCATGTAATCCGGCACAAGGTCCGAGCCCAGCATGTCCCGCTCGTTGACGACCGCCCAGAGCGAGCCGGTCCACGGGTTCCACGCCAGATCGGTGGGGTTGCGCAGGCCGCTGGCGAAGATATTCGCCTCGCCCTTGCGCGGGTCGATCTCCAGAATGGCGGCGCGATAATCCTCCGCATCCAGCCCGTTCTCGGCGATATTGCTGTTCGAGCCGACGCCGACATAGAGCTTGCCGTCGGGGCTTGCTGCAAGGCTGCGCGTCCAGTGATTATTGGGCGCATTGGCGGGAAGATTGGCGACCTTGCGGCCTTCCACGCTGATCCGCGTTTCGCCCAGCTTGTAGGGGAAGGCCATCAGGCTGTCGGTATTCGCGACGTAGAGCGTCTCGTCGATCAGCGCCATGCCATAGGGCGAGTTCAGCCCTTCCAGCAGAACATGCCGCTGCTCGGCAATGCCGTCGCCATTGGTATCGCGCAGCAGCGTGATGCGGTTGGCGGACACGCCACCAGCGCCGGCAAAGCCGATCAGCTTGCCCATGATCCAATCCTGGATGCCACCGGCTTTGCGGGGCGGGCTGTTGGTCTCCGCCACCAGAATGTCGCCATTGGGCAGGCGCAGCATCTGACGAGGGTGATCGAGACCGGCCGCAAAACGCTGCACGACGAGACCACGCGCGGCCACCGGCGCGGCGCCATCGGCCCAGCCCACCGGCTTGGCGATCATAACAGTGGGGAGGATCTGCTTGCGCGCCGGCGTGAACTCGGGCTCACGCCCTTCAAGCGCGGTTTCCGGCAGGCGCGCGACATCGGGGCGCGACAGATAATAGAACACGCCACCCGCGATGAGGATCAGCGCGGCGAGTGTCAGCAGGATGATCTTTTTCATGGCGACGATCTTACGGCTGCGCCTGCCTTGACGCAACAAGCCGAGCGGCCATGCGCGCCCTTATCTGCGCGGATCAGCCCCGGCCCTTCAGCCAGATCGCGACAGCCACGATCACCCCCAGCGCAAGCCCGGCCAGAATGCCGATCGAGGGCTGCCCGGTCGCGATGCCGACGATCGTGCCAAGGAGAATAAGGCCAGCCAGCGGCGCACCGCCGCCCATGGGTGTTTTGTCGCCTGAAGAATTCGGATCGGTCATGTCACGCCCATGCCATGTCCCGCGCCGCGATGCCAGCCGAACAAGCCGGCGGTCTTCGTCGTGCCGTAACTGGACAGATTGCTCCCGCGCGGGACTTGGTTAAGCCGTGCTTAGCCAGCGTGGGGCGTCCGGCACGGATAGAGGGCGAAGCTGGCACGGTCCGTGAATGGTTACAGCTGGACCAGAATGACTCGATTTTGCGGGGGCAAGGGATTCGAATATTGAATGCATCTTCCGATCATGGTCGACCGTCGGAGTTATGACGACGCCACCGCATTGATGCGGATTTTCGGCGATCACGCGGGCGTTGAGGCGGCCCAGCGCGCGGATCGCAGCCGCGATGTCGGCAACCACATCCGCTTCTGCCACTGGAGAGAGGTGGAGCGCGTCCTGTTTCTTCTCCAAGTCCAACATTGCGTGGGAACCGTCCATTGACAGCCGCGTTGAGGGAATGATGCGGCTCCCCGCAATTGCCGCTATCATCTCTCCCGGCTCATCCCTCAGTCCCCCCCAACGATGAGCCGGGAGAGAAACCCTCAAACAAGCCCCGCCTTGGCCCGCTCTTCCGCGACAAGTTCCTTGCGCGAGAGCTTGCCGACCAATGTGCGCGGCAGGCTCTCACGAATTTCGACCGCGCAGACGCGCTCATGCTTGCCGAGTTGCGGATTGAGCCAGTCCTTGAGACGCTCCCCGTCGATGTCGTCCTGCACCTCCGGCCGCAAGGTCACGAACGCCTTGGGCACCTCGCCGCGATAATCATCGGGAATGCCGATCACGAGCGCCTCGCGGACCGCGGGATGGCGATACAGCACGTCCTCCACTTGGCTAGGGAAGACCTTGAAGCCACCGACCGCGATCATGTCCTTGATGCGGTCGACCACGCGGAAATAGCCGTCTTCATCGATCGTGCCGACGTCACCGGTGCGCAGGAAGCCATCGACGAAGACCTCCCGATCGGCATCCGGATTCTGCCAATAGCCTTGCATTCTTTGCGGGCCGTCAAAGGCGATCTCACCCGGTTCCCCCGGCGGGGCAAGCCGGGACGGGTCTTCCCGGTCAAGCAGGCGCACGCGCGTGCCGGGAATTGGCTGGCCGATCGAGCCGGTCTTGCCCGGCCCATCATAGGGATTGGCCGAGACGACCCCGCTGCTCTCCGTCAGCCCATAGCCTTCGACCAGCCGCGCGCCGGTGGTCGCCATGAACCGCTCCTTGAGTGGCAGTGGCAGCGGCGCGCCACCGGAAATGCAGACGCGCAGGGAAGAGAGGTCGGCTTTGGCGAGATAGGGACTGTCCAGCAGAGCCTGGAACATGGTCGGCACCCCGGGCAGCGAGGTGACGCGGGTCCGCTGGATCGCCGCGATGACCTGACGCGCATCGAAACGCGGAAGAATGACGATCTCGCCGCCGCGAACGACCGTGCGATTGAGCACCGCCGTGTTGGCGAACACGTGGAAGAAGGGCAGCGCACCCAGAATGCGGTCCTCAAGGGCATGCCAGGGATCGAGCAGGTCGATCTGCCGTGCATTGGCCGAGAGGTTCTGGTGGGTGAGCATCGCGCCTTTAGGCCGCCCGGTGGTGCCACCAGTATATTGCAGCAAGGCAAGGTCACGCAGCGGATCGATCGACGGCAGGCTGGAGGGATCATCGCCCAGCAACGAGCCGAACGAGAGAATGCGCGGATCGGAGGGGACATGGTCGTCCGCCGACCGCTTGAACAGGCGGTAGAGCAAGGATTTGCCCAGCGGCAGGCCACCGGCGACGGAGCCGACCACCAGCCGGTCGATGCAGGAGCAATCCAGCACGGCGCAGGCATTGCCGAACAGGGGCTTGGCGGAGATGGTCACCAGCAGGGTCGTCCCGCTGTCCTCGGCCTGATGCGCCAGTTCCTCGACCGTATAGAGCGGCGAGAAATTGACCGCGATGGCGCCGGCCATCATCGCGCCATAATAAGCCACGACGTAATGCGGGACATTGGGGAGGTAGAGACCGACCCGGTCGCCGGGCTGGACGCCAAGGCCGATCAGCCCGGCCGCGAAACGCCGTGCATTGCGGTAGCACTCGGCATAGCTGAACTTGCGCCCGTAAAAATCAAGCATCGGGCGGCTGCCATCCTGCTCCACCGCAGATCGCAGCATCTCCGGCAGCGATAGCGGGGCAAAGTCCTGCGCCCACGCAACGGGGTGATCATAATGGTCCTGCCAGGCGGGTTTTTCGCTCTCCATACGGAGAGGCTATGCGATCCCGCGTGGCAAGGCAACGCCATGCCGGGCGACGCTACGTCGCCCGGATGAATGCTTTTGATCACAGTGCAAATTCGACCCCGAACGCCCCGAATCGGGGCGCGAAATCAGTCTTCGCGGGGGCGGCTCGCAAACAAAGCAGCTTCCTCCGCCAGCATCGTTTCAGACGCGCGGCGCTGTGCGTCCTCGCGCTCCTGACGCAGTTCGGCGATCAGTGCCTCACGGTCGCCATCGAGACGATTGTCGGTGGGCGCTTCGATGCCGGCCTTCTTGGCCGCCTTTGCCACCAGCGCATCCAGCTCACGCTGCGAGCACAGGCCCAGCGTCACCGGGTCCTTGGGCTGGATATTGCTGATGTTCCAGTGCGTCCGCTCACGGATCGCCTGGATGGTCGTGCGCGTCGTGCCGATCAGCTTGCCGATCGCGCCGTCCGAAACCTCGGGATGGTGGCGCAGAATCCAGGCGATGCCGTCCGGCTTGTCCTGACGCTTGGAAACCGGCGTGTAGCGCGGTCCCTTGGTGCGGCGGACCGGGTCCGGCCCCTTGAGCATCTGCAGCTTGTAATCGGGGTTCTGCTCGCCCTTGTGGATTTCCTCCACGGAGATTTCATGCGCACGGACCGGATCACGGCCGGTATATTTGGTGCCGGCGGTATCGTCCGCGATCGCCTGCACCTCGAGGATGTGCAAACCGCAGAATTCCGCAATCTGCTCAAAGCTGAGCGCAGTGTTGTCGACCAGCCAGCTGGCTGTGGCGTGGGGCATGAGCGGCTGTGCCACGGGACAAGTCCTTCTGTGCAAAATAGAAGGGCCACCCCTCACGGGATGGCCTTGAAGGTCGCACAGATAAGCTATTCCGGCTGGATCGGCAAGCGCTCGCGCGCGTCACGGCCCCCAAGGGGGCGAAAGACCGTTCGGCCCGTACAACGGGCTCAGGCCGCGCGTGCCAACGCCGGGGCGTCGAGCCAATGCAAGCTCTCGAGGAACTGCTCTGCACTGCGCCGCCAGGTGAAGCCGCGCGCATGCGCCGTGCAGGCCGACGGAGAAAGCTCCAGCGCCTGCGTCACGGCGCGCGCGAGATCCTCATCCATCGCGCCGGCCTGTGCTGTCAGCACGTCGACCGGGCCGGTGACCGGATAAGCCGCCACTGGCGTGCCGCAGGCGAGCGCCTCGATCATCACCAGCCCGAAGGTGTCGGTGCGACTGGGGAAGACGAAGACATCGGCAGCCCGATAGGCCGAGACAAGCGCCTCGCCGCTCAACATGCCGAGGAAGTGAACGCCGGGATGCCGCGCCTCCAGCGACGCGCGCGCAGGCCCATCGCCCACCACGACCTTGCTGCCGGGCGTATCGATCGCAAGGAAGGCCTCGATATTCTTCTCCACGGCGACGCGGCCAACGTGAAGAAGGATTGGCCTCGGCAAGCCGGCAAGCGCGGGATGCCCATCCCCTAGCGGCGAGAATTGCGTGAGATCGACGCCGCGCCCCCAGTGATGCGTGTGGCGGATGCCGGCGCGATGCAGTTCGGCGCGCACTGACGGCGTCGCCGTGAGCACCGCCTGCGCCGCCCCATGAAACCAGCGGAAATACGGCCAGAACCAGTCCGCCGGCAGGCCCGTGCGCCGCTCGACATAATCGGGGAAATTGGTGTGGAATGCCGTGGTGAACGGGCGGTTGTGACGCAGGCACCAGCGCCGCGCGGCCAGACATAGCGGGCCTTCGGTCGCGAGATGAATCGCATCCGGCCCGAACGCCGCGATCATGCGGGCAATCGCCCCCGGCGCCGGCATTGCCAGCCGAATTTCGGGATAGGTTGGGCAAGGCAGCGTTTGAAAGCGGTCGGGCGCAATCACCTCGACCGTGTGCCCCATGGCGATGAGTTCCGCGCGAACCGCCTGAAGCGTTCGCACGACGCCATTGACCTGCGGCGCCCAGGCATCGGTGACGATGAGGATGCGCCGGCGGGCCGGAGCAGGCCCATAACCGCTCAAGCGGCGGCCTCCAGCTCATCCGCAGCGGCGCCTGGGGTGCGCGCCGCCATCACCTCGGCCCAGTGCAGGATTTCCATCCGCCCATCATGATGCTCGACAAGCGCCGTGCATCCCTCCACCCAGTCGCCATCATTGTAATAAGTGATCTCGCCGAACTGGCGGATTTCCGCCGTGTGGATGTGCCCGCAGACCACCCCATCGACCCGCCGTCGTCCCGCCTCATGCGCAACGATCTCCTCGAAACGGGTGATGAACGCCACCGCATTCTTGACCTTGTGCTTGGCGATCTTGGAGAGCGACCAATAAGGCAGGCCCAGCCAGCGGCGGACCTGATTGACGCGGCGATTGAGCGCCATCAGCGCGGTGTAGGCGGCGTCCCCTACAAAGGCGAGCCAGCGATGGGCGAGCATGACCGTGTCGAACTCATCACCGTGCAACACCAGCAACTTGCGGCCGTCGACAGTGGTGTGGATCATCTTGCGGCGGATTTCGACGCCGCCAAAGCTCATGCCGGTGAACTGGCGGAAAATCTCGTCATGATTGCCGGGGATATAGATGACGCGCGTGCCGCGCCGCGCCCGCTTCATCACACGCCAGACCACGTCGTTATGGGCAGTCGGCCAGTAGACGCGCTTCTTGAGCTGCCAGCCATCGACGATGTCGCCGACCAGATACAGCGTGTCGCTGTCCACATTGTCGAGAAAATCGACCAACATCTCGGCGTTGCACCCCTTGGTGCCGAGATGGATGTCGCTGATCCAGATCGTGCGGTAGTGGGCGCGCGGATGACCGCTGCGCACGGCCCGCTCCTGCGCGATTGAGCTGATGGCGTTCATGGCTTTCTTGACCCCCGGGGACACCATTTCCCCAAGCGCGCTCTAGCCGAACAATGTGACAGTTTTTCTGGGAATATGACGGATTTGCGTCACTCGTCGGCCCTTCACCGCACCTTCAGGACGATCTTTCCGAAGTGCCCGCCCGCTTCCATCAGCGCATGGGCTTGCGCGGCTTCGCCAAGCGGGAAGACGCGGTCCAGTGCGGGACGCAGCGCGCCATCCTCCGCCATCGACCAGACCGTGCGGCGGATTTCATCGACGAGCAGGCCCTTGAAGCCCGCGGTGCGCGCCCGCAATGTGGAGCCGGTGAGCGTCAGGCGGCGCATCATGATTTTGGGAATGAACAGGTCGGCCTTGGCCCCACCCAGCACTGCGATGGAGACATGCCGGCCGTCCTCCGCCAGGCACTCCAGGTTGCGCGGAAGATAATCGCCGCCCACCATGTCCAGCACCGCCGTCACGCCCTTGCCATCCGTGATGCGCTTCACAGCTTCGACGAAGTCCTCGCTGCGATAATTGATCGCATGGCCAGCGCCCCATTCCAGCGCGGCGCGGCACTTGTCGTCACTGCCACAGGTGACGATCGTCGTGATCTCGAACAGCCGGCATAGAGCCACGGCCATCGTGCCGATGCCGCTCGTCCCACCATGGATGAGCACGCTGTCGCCGTTCACGATGTAGGCGCGCTCGAAGAGATTGTGCCAGACCGTCATCAGCGTCTCAGGAATTGCGGCCGCTTCTTCCATCGAGAGCGCCGGTGGAATGGCGAGGCATTGGGCATAGTCGGCGCAGACGTATTCGGCATAACCGCCGCCCGCGACCAGCGAACAGACGCGTTCGCCGATCACGTCAAGGCCTACCCCCTCACCCACCGCCACAATGGTTCCGGCCACTTCCAGCCCGGGCAGCGGGGAGGCGCCGGGCGGAGGCGGATAGCTGCCCTGCCGCTGCAGAACGTCTGGGCGATTGACGCCTGCCGCCGCGACCGCAACGAGCACTTCGCCTTGCGCGGGCACCGGCAGGGGAACCTGAACCTCGGTCAGCACATCCGGCCCGCCCGGCTCCAGAATAGCAATGGCGCGCATGGTCTCGGGCAGGTTCGTCACCTTGGCTTGCTCCCCCTGGCTGGCCGTGATCGGCCCTACGTCTAGAGTCCGGTGCGAAAAAGACCAGCCCGGAAAGCAGGGTAGGCGGATTGAGATCGCCCCTTCCGGCATGCCGAGGCTTCTGCCAACCCCGGTTGACTTGCGCGGACTTTGGCGCAAGCATGTCGCCATGGATTTCGACGACGCCTCACCCCGGGCGCGGCCCGGCGACCTGATTGCACAGCTGATCCGCGAAGATTTGGATCGGCTTTCGGTCGATGAGCTCGATGAACGCATCAGCCTTCTTTCAGCCGAAATCGAGCGCACCCGCGCCAAGAAATCGAGCGCAGTTCACCATAAAGCAAGCGCTGAGGCGCTATTCAAGAAATGAGGAGAGCGGAGGCAGGATCGCCTTCTGGCGCATATCGGCCCCCGGCAAATCGGTGGATGACAGAGCGGCCCTTGAAGGCGGCTCGCGGCGTGCCGACATTGACCCTAACGCGACCCTCTCTCGGGCCGCAGGAGTAGAACGATATGCCCTCTTTCGCGTCCGCCCTCGAAACAACTCTGCACAATGCCCTGGCACATGCCACGGAGCGCGCGCACGAATATGCGACGCTCGAGCATCTGCTGCTGGCGCTGATTGACGATGAACATGCCGCAAAGGTCATGCAGGCCTGTGGCGTGGATCTTGGTGAGCTTGGCGACACGGTCACCCATTATCTCGATACCGAACTGGAGAGCCTGAAGGTCTCCGGCGGCGTCGACCCCTCTCCCACCAGCGGGTTCCAGCGCGTCGTCCAGCGCGCGATCCTTCACGTCCAGTCTTCCGGCAAGGAAGAAGTGACCGGTGCGAATGTGCTGGTGGCTTTGTTCTCCGAGCGGGAGAGCTACGCCGTGTATTTCCTGCAGCAGCAGGACATGAGCCGCCTCGACGCGGTTTCCTATCTCTCGCACGGCGTCGGCAAGGGCGCTGCCTCGCCGGAGCCGGCCAAGCCGGCCCAGGCCGAGGAAGAGAAGAAGCCGGAGGCCAAGAAGAAGGAAGGCGCGCTCGACCAGTTCACCGTCAATCTCAACGAGAAGGCGAAGGAAGGAAAGGTCGATCCGCTGATCGGCCGCGATTCCGAGGTGGATCGGACGATCCAGATCCTGTGCCGGCGTTCCAAGAACAACCCGCTCTATGTGGGTGATCCGGGCGTGGGCAAAACGGCCATTGCCGAGGGTCTGGCGCGCAAGATCGTCAATGGCGAAGTGCCCGACGTGCTCAAGGAAGCGGTGATCTACTCACTCGACATGGGCGCGCTGCTCGCTGGCACGCGCTATCGCGGCGACTTCGAGGAGCGGCTGAAGGCCGTCGTCACCGAACTGGAAAAGATGCCGCACGCGGTGCTGTTCATCGACGAGATCCACACGGTGATCGGCGCCGGCGCGACGTCAGGCGGAGCCATGGATGCCTCGAACCTCCTGAAGCCTGCGCTGTCGGGTGGCGCGATCCGCTGCATCGGCTCGACGACCTACAAGGAGTTCCGCAACCACTTCGAGAAGGACCGCGCGCTGCTGCGTCGCTTCCAGAAGATCGATGTGAACGAGCCAACGGTGGATGATACCGTCAAGATCCTCATGGGCCTGCGTTCGGCCTTCGAGGATCACCACTCGGTCAAATACACGCCCGATGCCATCAAGGCGGCGGTGGAGCTGTCAGCGCGGTATATCAATGATCGCAAGCTGCCGGACAAGGCGATCGACGTGATCGACGAAGTCGGCGCGATGCAGATGCTTGTGCCGCCCTCGCGTCGCAAGAAGATGATCACGCCCAAGGAGATCGAGGCTGTGATCGCCACGATGGCGCGCATCCCGCCCAAGACCGTGTCGAGCGACGACAAGAGCGTGCTGGAAACCCTCCAGACCGATCTCAAGCGTGTCGTCTTCGGGCAGGACAAGGCCATCGAGGTGCTCAGCTCCGCGATCAAGCTGTCGCGCGCCGGCCTACGCGATCCGGACAAGCCGATCGGCAACTATCTCTTCTCCGGCCCTACCGGCGTCGGCAAGACAGAGGTCGCCCGCCAGCTCGCCACGCTGCTCGGCATCCCGCTCCAGCGCTTCGACATGTCGGAATATATGGAGCGGCATTCGGTCAGCCGCCTGATCGGCGCGCCTCCGGGCTATGTCGGCTATGATCAGGGCGGCCTGCTTACCGATGCTATCGACCAGAACCCGCATTGCGTGCTGCTGCTGGACGAGATCGAAAAGGCCCATCCGGACCTGTTCAACATCCTGCTGCAGGTGATGGACAACGGGCGCCTGACCGATCACCACGGCAAGACCGTCGACTTCCGCAACGTGATCCTGATCATGACGACCAATGCCGGCGCGTCCGACATGGCGAAGGAATCGATCGGGTTCGGGGAATCGACGCGCGAAGATGTGCAGGAGGAAGCCGTGAAGAAGCTCTTCACGCCGGAATTCCGCAACCGCCTCGATGCCATCGTGCCCTTCGGCTATCTGCCGTCCGAGGTTGTCGCCCGCGTGGTCGACAAGTTCATCCTGCAACTCGAGCTTCAACTGGCCGATCGCGATGTCCACATCACGCTCGACGACGAAGCCCGCAACTGGCTCACCGCTCGCGGTTACGACAAGCTGTACGGTGCCCGTCCGATGGGTCGGCTCATGCAGGAGAAGATCAAGCAGCCCCTCGCCGAGGAACTGCTGTTCGGCAAGCTCGTGCACGGTGGCGAGGTTCATGTCCGCCTCAAGGACGATGCTCTCACCTTCGAGATCACGCCTGCTGCGCCCAAGCGCAGCAAGGGGAGTGCTACGCGCAAAGCAAAGAGCGGCCCTTCCGAGGTCTCAGAGCCAAAGAGCTGAACACCATCGACGGCACAGTTCATATAATCTCGACCGGCCCCGTGCAGTTGCTCGGGGCCGGCTTGCTTTCAGGATATCCGCATCACCATGAGGATGGCCGGGATCGTTCAGGCATGATCAGGCGTTGAAACCCACCGTGCAGCCGACTGTCGTCCTTATTCATGGCTTTGCCGGATTTGCGGTAATGAACCGCCCCCTCGCCGCCATGCTTCGCAGTACCGGCTATCAGCCCGTCGATCTGAGTTACGACAGTTGGCGGCTGGACCTCGAGGGCATATGCAAACTGCTCGGCCCACGTCTGGAAGAGATTGATACAGCGGGTGGCTCGGATCAGCCTCTCCACATCGTCTGCCATTCCATGGGTGGTCTGGTCGCCCGCGCGCTGATCAAAGCGCGGCGCCCGGCGCGGTTGTGCCGGGTCGTCATGTTGGGAACCCCTAACGCTGGCAGCGAGATAGCCGACACATTGCACCGTTATGCTCTGCTGCGCCCGATCCTCGGTAGGGCCGCCCCGGCCTTGGTCACGCTGCGCCCGGCAGAGGTCACTGCAATGTTGGGTGAGATCGACTATCCGGTGGGAATCATCGCCGGCGACCGCCCGATGATGCGGTATGGCGCGTCCCGCCTTCTGCCCGGGCCGAGCGACGGCAAGGTCAGCGTGGCCTCGACCAGATTGAAGAACGCGACGGACCACATCGTCCTCCCGCTCTCCCATATGCTGCTACCCTATCACCCGGCAGCTCATGCCCAGATAAAGCATTTTCTGAGCGAAGGACGCTTCGCTCGTGAGGCAGGGCTTTGACGAAGCCCTAAATTTCGTTCATGATACGTTCCAGTCACTGGGGAGACGATCATGAGCCAAATTCAATTCTACACCAACCCGATGTCGCGTGGGCAAATTGTCCGCTGGATGCTGGAAGAAGTCGGCGTCCCGTACGAAACCCACCTGCTCGACTACCAGACCGAGATGAAAGGCCCGGCCTATCTGGCCATCAATCCGATGGGAAAGGTGCCCGCCGTGGTGTACGAAGGAGCGGTCGTCACAGAATGCGCCGCGATTTGCGCCTGGCTGGCGGATCGCTTTCCCGAAGCAGCGCTGGCCCCACCCCTGCCCGATCGTGCCGATTATTATCGCTGGATGTTCTTTGCGGCGGGACCGCTAGAGGCGGCTGTGACGAACCGTGCACTGGGTTTCGTCGCTGAGCCTGGTCGGGAAAGGACTTTGGGCTATGGCAGCTTCGAGCAGACAATCGACACCTTGGAAAGCGCGCTCCGGGGGAAGACGTTTATTTGCGGAGAGATGTTCACGGCAGCCGATGTGTATGTCGGATCGCATATCGCCTGGGGGCTGCAGTTCGGCACCATCCCCTCCCGACCGATTTTCTCGGACTATGTCGCGCGTCTTGAGAGCCGACGCGCCTATGTGCGCGCGAAGGAAATCGACAATGCGCTTATCGCGCAGGCGCAGTCGGGCAAAGCTTAATCCAGACTCAGGTCCGGTGCACTCACTCGGGCTGCCTAATAAGAAAAAGGGCCGGGAGGATGTCTCCCGGCCCTTCTTGTACAAGAAAAGAACCCGGCGCGATCAGTCGCGATTGCCCAGGAACTGCAGCAGGAACGTGAACATGTTCACGAAGTCCAGATACAGGCTCAGCGCGCCCATGATGACGGCCTTACCCATCATGTCGGACCCGGCAACCTGGAAATACAGGCTCTTGAGGCGCTGCGTATCATAGGCAGTCAGGCCGGCAAAGATCAGGACACCAAGGATGCTGATGACCAGCTGAAGCGCCGTCGACTGCACGAAGATATTGATGACCATGGCGACGAGAATACCGACCACGCCCATGATCAGGAACGTGCCAAAGCCGGAGAGATCCTTCTTGGTCGTATAGCCGTACAGGCTCAGGCCCACGAACGCAGCTGCCGTGGCAAAAAATGTCTGCGCAATCGAGACACCCGTGAACACTAGGAAGATCGACGACATGGAGAGGCCCATGACGACTGCAAATGCCCAATACAGCGCTTGCGCGGTGCTCGTCTGCAGCTTGTTGATGCCGAAGCTCAGCACCATCACGAAGGCCATCGGCGCCAGCATGATTACCCAGCGCAGCGGGGTCACCAGCACCTGAGCCGCGAAGCCGGAGCTTGCAAACAACAGCGCAACGATACCCGTGACCAGCACGCCGCTGGCCATGTAATTGTAGATCGAGAGCATGTAGGAGCGCAGGCCTGCGTCATAAGCAACCTCGCTCGCATGCGTGGAAGCACCACCGTAGCCCGTAGCGGACGACCGGGGATCTGGCCAATTCGCCATTTTATCATCTCCTCTTTCCGGCAACAGCGCCGGACTATCAGCGCACAATATCGGGCTATGCCCTTAGATTTCAAGTGAAACCGGTCCGCGAGGCTTATCATGCCTGCTGTATCGCCCGCTCTCGATGCGCGCCCATAGACGCAAGATGACAGCCCGACGCTCTTTCACACAAAAAAAGGGGCCGGATAAGCCGGCCCCTTCCTTGTTCGTCCCGCCGAAGCGGAGAGTTCTTAGTTGCCCGAACCCGGACCGTAGGTGATTTCCACGCGACGGTTCTGGAGTTCACGCACACCGTCGGCCGTGTCGACACGCGGACGCGTCTCACCGAAGGCCTGCGTCGAGATGACGCCGTCGGAGATGCCACGCGAGGTGAGGTAGCCACGGACCGAAGCGTTACGACGCTCGGAAAGGCCCATGTTGTAGCGCGGCGAGCCCGAACGGTCAGCGTGACCAGCGAGCATGACCTGCGCACTACCGCAGTTCGCATAAGCCGAAACCGCGTTGTCGAGGATCGAGGCAGCATCCGGCGTAACGTCGGCGCTATCCCACTCGAAGAACACGATGTACGGCCCCGGCTGGCACTGCGCGACCGGCGGAGGCGGCGGAGGCGGAGGCGGCGGGGGAGGCGGCGGCGGGGGCGGCGGGGGAGGCGGCGGGGGAGCCGGCTCTTCACCACCGAAGTTGAACACCAGGCCTGCCAGGATGCTGTGGCTGCGAACCTCAGTTTCCAGCGGCGTGCCAGCGGTGTTGATCAGGTCGATGTTGCTGTGGTTGAAGAAGCGATACTTCAGCGACAGATCGACGTTGTTGCTCACCGGATAACGGACGCCAGCAATTGCCTGCCAGGCGAAGCCCGTGTCGGAATCGCGCGTGTCGGGCAGCGAGATCTTGGACCGCGCAACGCCGACGCCGCCGCCGACGAAGCCCTGCAGGCCATCATCGGGACCGAAGTCGAGCATACCGTTCAGCATGATGCTGTCCACGCGAGCCTGGCCGCCGGGCAGAGCCGTCGTCCGGTTCGAGTAGGTGGTGTTCTTGTTCATCGCCTTCTTGTGCGAATATTCGGCTTCCAGGCGGAACGCGCCGAAGTCGTAACCCACATAACCCGCGGCGTCGTAACCGACCTTGTGCGGGGTGTTGGCCGTGACGCCAGTGGTCGCTGCCACACCGGCAACGGTGCCGGCGTCATACGTGGTGTCAGAGTCCTCGACGATGATCGCGCCAACGTCACCGCCCAGATACCAGGCGCCGTCCTTGGCGAGCGATGGTGATGCCATCGCGGTCGAAGCGAGCGCTATGGCGAGGCCAAGCTTCCGCATATCATTCCCCTTTCAGGTTGATCGTAAAATGCTGCTCGACGTTTTTAGGAGTGCGCCGCAAAGGTTTCAAGCGCACAATCGCATGATGTTGCCTAAATGCCGCATTGTGATCAGCTAATGTTGGCCCTGCAGGAAATATTGCCTGTCGCGTCCGCATGTTGGGAACCGACAACGTCTTTGTGCTTTATGCGTGGTTACGATGCGATGAGGCCGTCTGCCCTCAGGGTATCAAGCACTGAAATGATCGCCTCTCTCGCCTGCGAATCGACGGGCGCCCCCCCGGATGGATTCGCGATTGCAGGCCGCCTGCTGCCAATCACTTTCTCGCCATCAACATAGAAACCGTCAGTCCGCAGACCTTCTTCCCGCCAGTCGCCGGCCTGGAATCTCACGCCACTTTGCGTATCCCGCTTCCAGCAATGCAAGCCTTCGAACGGCGCGAGGAAGCGCCATCCAGACGCAGTCCACGCCGCAATCATTCGCTCGCACCCCGCCCACTCACCCGTTGCGCCACTTCCAACGAGCCAGCACGCACCCAGGTCGGGCGCGGCGGGAGGCGCTGACAGGCTTGCGCTTTCCACCACTCGCCCGATCGCGATGTCGATGAGCGACAACGCCTCATTATGAGTGAGTTCCTTTTGCGCCTGCCCAGCAGAGAGCAGCGGCAAGCCAAATCGATCGGTTTGAGCCATAGATCGTCGTCCTTCTGATGTGGGAAGTCGCGCGCGGAGACGTGGATAAGTCAGGGCCAGGGAATGACGAGCGCTCGCCCCGCTCCCCAGCTTCCCATCTGCCTCACTTCGATCTGCATGCCAGGCGAGGCCGCCGCCGCGAGATCGGCCGCAACGTCATTCGCCGCGTAGACGCAGGACGGGAGCGCCGTTTCCCATCGCCGCAATGTCACGCCGTCCGCGACGACACTGACCGCATAAGCCTCCCGCTCCTCCCCGAGGGGCGCATCCACGCCGTCAATCCATGCCGAGCCAAGCCGGCTTCTGCGAACCCAACTGACCTCAACATCACCACCGGCCAAAGTCGTGTGCCGCCCGTGCACCGGCGAAAGAGGCATCAATGCGCGGCCGTCGATCAAAAGGCTGTCCTGCGCGGGCGTACTGTCCCCGCTGCCGATTGCCCTCAGAGTCAGCGTCGTTCCAACCGCGCTTTGCTCTACCGGGATCGGCGCCAGCCGCTCGCGGTCGATCAGCACGAACCGTTCGCCCGGATCGTGCCCAGTCATGGCCCATTCGGTGCCCATGCGCCCGCGAACGAGACGCGATAGACGATAATGCCCCGGCCCGAGCGCGTCCGCCTGACCAAATTGCAGCAGTTCCTCTCCAATCTGGCAGATGTTCGCGCCGCCGAGCAGAAGATCGTCCCCCACCCCGGTCAACACATCACCGGGATCGTCGAGAATGATCTCAATGCTGCTGGAAAGGTCCATCCGCCACGGCGCGCCCGGAGGCAGCGCGCCAACAGTGCGGCCCATCACGGCGGGCGGCGCTGTGCTGCCAATGGGCTCGGCAATCTCCAGGACCGGATCATAGCGAAAGAGGGCTGCGCGCCGCCACCCGGCATTTGTACCGCACGCCGCTGCCGCAAGGACTGGGCTCGTGGAAATCGTAGTCCCGTCACCCGGCAACTCCACAATCGTCAGACTGGTCGGCCCCTGGACGAGGTCAGGCTGACGGACCGGCTCCCCGGAGGCCCCTGCGCCCGCGATGGCCCGCGTGCCGCTCTCAAAAGCCTGCAAGCTGAGCCTGACGGCCATGTCATCCCATTCCGTCGTCTCGACGAGCCACTGCCCCGGCTCGCCCGCGACCGTCACAAGATCGCCCGCACCGAGGTCCAGCGCGCTCCAACCAGCGCCGATATTGAGGCACCGGCGGTGCCGCAGCGCATTGCGCAGCTTCCGGTCGGCCAGGCGCCGCGCATCATCCGCCCCCATCGCCGCCGGCAGGTCGATTTCCTCGCCGCGCATCCCCGGCCCCGCCCGCAATGCGGTCTGCAAGCCAAGCTGATAGTCGCGAGCCGGGTCGTGGTGACGGATTGCCAGCCGGGCAGCCACCGTCTCAATCGGTGTGCGAACATGCTGAGGCTCGGCTTGCTTCTCGCCGTCTATGCTGCGCACGACGGCCGCCGGATCGATGACATGGTCCGTCGGCCTCCCGCTGTTCAACGCAAGCGCGCCCTCGCGCTCTGTCCATCGCACGTCGTGCAGCGAGACGATGTCGCGCATCGCTTCCTCCACTGTCCCTTCCGCCGCGAAGCCCAGCAGACGCGCTGGATCGCCGTCTCCGGCATGACTGACGGTGCGCCCGGCAAGGTCGGAGGCAATCGCCGGCAGGGCCACTGGTTCGGCCTCAGCCATCACTTCGAACGTCAGCGAGGGAATACGATTGCCGAAGTCCGCCAGCTGCAGCCCTTCGAACACGACGTAAGCACAGCCGCGATAAGCAGGACATTGCGCCACGCCCACTGCGGACGCAACCAGCGGGTCCACCATCTGGTCCGGCCCGCCCAGATACAGCCGAAATGCCGTGAGCGGCGATTTGAAATCCCCGACCGCGCCACGAAGCAGATTGCCGTCCGCCCAGATGCGTCCGATGCCGAGAATAGGCCGTGAGGAAAGCGCAACAGCCAGGCTCGCGGAATAGCTGTAGGTCGTGACGCTTGGGCTGCCCTTGCCTCCACCGCTTGTCGATGTGCTTTCCTGAAGGTCCGTGGCCCAGATCACCGTGCCCGCGACACGGATCGTTCCGTGGATGCGCGGGATCGCCGCGCCGTAGCGGGATGTCTGAACCTGAAGGTCGCTCAGCCGGGGCCCCGTCCGCCCGCCGGGTCGAAAAATCAGGGCATCGACAGACCGTCCGGCGAGCGCGCCGACCGCGCCGCCAATCGCCGCGCCCACAGCGCCGAACGTTCCGCCAAGGGCACTGCCCACGGCGGTGAGAACCAATGTCGCCATGCGCTACTCCTGAAATTGCCACGCGCCCAGCACCGGCCAGGGCGATGGCCCCGGCATCAGCACCACCTTGCCCAGTCCGGCATGAGCATGGACATGGCCGCCCCGCGTCACGATCATAAGATGCAACTGCATCGGACCGCTATCGACCAGCAGCACGGCGCCCTCGGCCATCTCCGGCACCGGTGAGAGGCCGCATGCCGCGAGGTTCCGCACCGCCCTCGCCTGCCCCATGCCCCTCAGCTTATAGGTGGGGAGCGTGGGAACAGGAATTCCGGCCCGCCGCGCCGCAAGCGCAACCAGGCCGACACAATCCACCCCCGTTTCCATGCTGCGCCCGTGCAACCGAAAGGGCACGCCGACCAAAGCCAAGGCCTCGGCCGCCATTCGTTTGCCAACGTCCATCACTCAGCTCCCGGGATAGCGCGTCAGCAGGTCCATGCCGGGCAGATGCGGCTCCCCGCGGAAATTGACGGCATTGCCGAACCGCGCCGCACAAGTCGCGAGGCGCTTGTCGCACCCCTGCGTCAACTGCGCGCGCGTGCCTGCTGCCACCGGAAACACCGGCGGTTCCGCCAAGAAAACGCCCCCCGCCTCCTGATCGACAATGGTCTGCAGGAGGCCGCAATTGGGCCCCTCCAGCCAGCGCAACGAGCCGAAGGGATACACCCCAGCCAGCAGGCCACCGCACGCAATGCGGTCATCCGCCACGGCACCAACCGCGACGATCTGCTGATGCCGTCGCAAATCGATCCGGCAATCCGCATCCCCCAGCGTCGCCCGGCAAGTGGCGCTGGTCACCGGCGCGACCGGTCGCTCAAGCGCCGCAGCAAGCGTGGACCGTAAGTTCACCGAATAAGCGCCGCCGCGCCGCTCGATGCTTCCCAGTTCGCCGCGCGCAAGTTCCAGCCAGAGCACCCCCGGTTCGGTCCATTCGGTGAGATGCAGGAGCAGTGTCGCGCCGTCCCAGCGCCCGGCATCGAGATCGACCTCACTGATGGCCGCGCTGCTGATGGCGCCCTGCAAGTCCGTCAGGTCCGGGTCGTTGCCACCCTGCACGATAGCGCTCGGCGTGATCCCGGGTGCTGCCGCATAATGCAGGCCGTGCGCCTGCAGGCCCCGGTCATGGCTGGTCAGGCCGATGGTCACGCCATCCCGCCGCTCCAACCGCCAGCAGAAAGCGAGCGCGCAAAGCGGCTTGCTCAGGATCGCTGCGGCGCTCACTCACGCACCTCCATCAGGGGAACGGACGGGACAATGCCCGCCGCAAACGTCTCTCGGTCGATATCCAGCCGGTCTTCGGCAAAGCGCACGGGCACGTCGAAGACAAAGCCCGCCGTCACCACCGCGCCCTCGGGCGGCGCGTCGTCGAACGCAACCTCCCCCATGCCCGGATGGGACCAGCCGGCAAACCGCTCGACCCCGTCCACCGCAACCCTGATGGTCCCCGTGACGGGCCGCGTGATCCGTCGTTGCTGGGGATCATCCACCCCGTAATTCTTGCGCAACTGGAAACTGGTCGTCACGCCATCGCCCGTTCCGAGCCACTGATCAAGCGGCCCCGGCGCAAGGCCGAACGAGCCAGACGCATGATCGAACGGATCACGGAACCGAAACCCTCGCGCTGCACCGCGTCGAGCCCGAAAAAAGGCGATGAGCGTCGCGATATCCGCCTCAGATCGCACGCCCGGCCCCGCATCGAACTGCAGCCTCGCATCAGCCCATTGCGTGCTGCGCTGCTCGTGGCCGGACACGCTCTCCACGATCCGCGTCGAGAAAGCCGGCGCCACCTGCGCGCGATTGCCGATGTCGAGCGGAAAGGCGAGGTCGTCGAAATGCTGCACGTCCGCATCTCCTGAAAGCTGGAAATAGGTAAAGCCGTCCCTCGCGACCTGGGGCAGCGCCCAGATGAAGGTGGCGGCATGGCCGCGCGCCCGCGCAGCATCTGCCGCTGCGGCGATCCGGTCCCAACCGGTCTGCGTTGACTCATCGGTGGAGCCAGCCGGCAAAAATCCGGCGAAATAATGCTGCTCGTCTGGCGGATAGCCCAGCCGCGCATTCATGGCAGCGCGCCCTGCGGCTGAGCGGGCGGTTCGGCCCTCGGTCACCCAGTCATAATCTTCGATCTGCAACCGGTCGAAAGCCGGCGCGGCCCAGTCTGTCGGCACGTTCGCGCGTTTGAGCTCCGGCGCCTCAGCGTCCAGCACGCTCGGCAGATAGACAAGCAGAAGAAGCTCAGCGTCGGGGGTCTCCGCGCGCACGGCATCCGCCACGCCCGCCGTCGAAGCGGCCAGCAGAGCGCCAGCCGCATCCAACAAAGCCATCTGCCCGCTGTCGAGCGTATCGCGAACCGTCGGAATTTCCACGGCAGCACTCCCGAACGCGGCGCGGGCAGCATCGTCATAAAGGCAGGGTCCCCCATCCGACATCACCCACCACCAGGGCTCGCCGATCTGGAAACGCACCGCTAGCCCGGCATCCCGCGCGATGCCCGCAAAGGCCCGCGCCACCGCACGCAAATAGTCGTTAGCCGCGGCATTGGCTGGCGAAAGCAGAGTAGAGGGCGGCGTCCACCCTGTCAGCGCGGGCGCTCCGTTCCACGCCCGCTGCTTCCACTCAGGCGGGCAATAGGCCTCGAACAGCTCGTAAGAGAGCGACAGGATCAGCCCGAACCCCAGCGCCTTGCAGCGCGCTGCGAAATCCTCGTGCCAGCGCCGGCACGGCGTCGCTAGCGCACCGCCCACCAGCGTCACGCGGAAATCGCTGCCGTCAGGGGCGAGCCGCATATAGTGGCTCATCCCGACATAGTGATTGATCGCGCCGCGATAGCCGAGCGCAAGCACCTGCCGCAGCAAGCGCTCAGGCGTCTGATTGTACGCATCATCATAGCCGCTGGCGATGGACAGCCCATGCTCCGGCACCATCGGATCGCCGATGGCGATGACCGATCCTGCCCCCTCACAAACCATCTCGCTGATTTCCACCCAGCCTTCGAGGGCGCCAGGAAAGGTCGTCTCTCCCTCATCATAATCGGTCTGGACGATGGAGATGAACAGGCGGTCGATGTCGCGCGCATCCACCGGGTCCGCATCGGCCGGCAAGGCAAAGCCACCGATCAACGCGTCGAAGTCGAGGGAGACGACCGCGTCCTCCGGACTGCCTTCCGCATAGTTCCAGAGCCGCACATACCAGGCGCGCGCATTGCCGGCCGCATCCCGCCCCTCGAGCGTCAACGTCGGGCCCTGAATGGCATCGAGCGGCTTGACCCCAGCGCTCCGCCACCGGAACCGCAGGGTGCAGCCACGATAATCCCGTCGCGTCTCATAACGGAGCAGCGGATGATCCCAGACATCAGCCGATTCCCAGATCAGCCCGGCAAGATCGCCCGAGCTGTGGAACACCGCATCCACGCGCAATCCATCATCCCCGACCGTCACGACGGAGGCCGTCATCGGCCGTGGGAAATTGACTGTCCAGAAAGGTGGCGAGAAGCGCTTGATGACATTGCTCTCCTGATTGCGCCTCTCGGTCGCCAGCCAGTAGGCCATAAGGATTGTCCTTTACTGATGCCATTTCGGCGGCGGATCCCCATCCGACCCCGCCCGCTCGTGTCGAGCGAAGTCGAGACACGGCCAGGATGGAAAAACCGCCTACTCCCCGAGCGCCCCACGCACCGCCCGCGCCACCTGACGCGCACTGCGCGCCAGCGCGCGCGGCGCCTCCTGGCCGCTGCCATTGACGGTGATCGACACGCGCACATCTCGTCCGCCCTGCCCACCGACGCCAGGCGCGATCTGGCCGCTGTTCGTCGGGACGAACACTTCGGGCCCGCGCTCGCCGACGAGATAGGCCCGCCCCGGCGCCACCGGGCCGCCCGTTGCCCGGCCGGGCAACCCAAGCGCACCGGTGAGGAGGCTCGTTCCCAACCCCAAAAGCCCGGAAGAGCCTCCGCCGCCAAGGACGGCCTCCAAGCCGTTACGGACCGCCGAACGGGCAATCTGGTCCATGACGGACAGCGCGATCTTGCCGAGATCTTCAAAGCCGATCCGCCCCGTCCGCACGGCACGCAGCAGCCCAGCCTCGATGGCGCGGCTCGCTCGTTCCGCGCCTGTGCTCAGTAAATCCAGCTCGTCCCGCAGACCGCTGGCATCTTCGCGCAAGCGGGCCATGTCGCTGCCCATCGGCGCGAACAGGCTTTGCATATCCTCATCCATCGGGATGCCTTTCCATCATTTTGGCCAGTGCAGATCGGTCGAACGGCGTGACCTGAGGCCCGGCCAGATCGCGCAACACCGCCAGGGCGTCGGCCAGCTCGGCCGGCGTCGCGCGCCAGAACTCGTCGGGGCGCCAGCCGAGCAACAGCCCGGCCTGCCCGGCCAACGTCCGAGCGACCTCCGCAAAGCAGGCCGACGTCATGCCCCGCCAGCCACGACCTGCCGCATGATTGCCCGGAGCGCCGGCAAGGCCACGCCCACGCCTTGCGCGATCAGCGCGTCGCCCAGATCGGCCCGGGCCATTGCCTCGGGTCGATCCGCAAGGCAGTGCCACAACAGAGCTTCCATCTCGGCGAGGCCGAGCCGCCCGTCCGCCGCGCGCTCGACCAGCGCAAGCAACGGCCCGGTCTCACGCTCGGCAGCGACCAACGCCGCAAAGGTCGGGCGCACCGTCAGGCAGTGCTCGCCGACCATCAGCGCGGCTTCCCCCCGCGCCTCATTCGCGACCGCCCCGCTCATAGTGCGCTCACGGCGCCGGAGCTTTCCAGCGCGAGCGTGTAGGTGCGTTCGCCATTATAGTCGCCGGCATAGTCCAGCCGCGTGACCAGAAACCGCCCACGCAGCTTCTCACCGCTCTCGAAGCTCAGTTCATAATCGTCGATGGCACCGGCCAGCGCATGATTGCGCAGCCGGGTTTCCGCCGCCGATCCGGTAAAGATGCCGGAGCCGGACACACTCACCGAGCGCACCCCCGCGCCCGGCAGAAGGTCGCGCCAGCCGCCGGAATCCTTGGAGGTGACATTCACCGCCTCACCATTGACGGAAAGCTGCGTAGCGCGCAGCCCCGCCACCGTCGCATAGCTTACCGGCGTGCTGCCATTGCCGATCTTGAGCAGAAACGCGCTGCCCTTCTCCACTGCCATCGCCTTGATCCTTTCTGTATCCGCATCCCCGCTCGCACCGAGCGAAGGCGAGATGCGGGCTTCAATTCAGCCGCGCCGCCCTCACGGCATAGTCGGCGCTCGCTCGCCACTCGGTGCGGCTGCGCAGGATGCGTGATCGCTCGAACCGCAAGCTGGTGATCCGCCAGTCGCCCAGATCGCCATCGACCCCCGCGAGCACGGCATCCACGCGCGCCAGCACGGCGGTCACCCGCGCCAGATCATCGCCACGAACGACCAGTTGGATGGGCAAGCGGACCGCCAGACCCGTCACATCCCGCGCGCCCCAGCCGGTCGACATCATCTCGCCGACCAGAAGCCAGGGCGGGCTTGCCTTAATCGGCTCGCCATTGCTCACGAGGTTGACCAGCGCCATCAGATCCGCATCGTTGCGGAGTGCGGCGATCACCGCCCCCCTCACTGCCATCTCGCCACTCATGCGAGGTGCACCCGTCGCCAGGGCCGCAACAGGGAGACAACCGATGCCGGCAGGTCTCCCTCCAGCCCGTCGCGTCGCGCATACCACTCGCCCGCCAGCCGAACGACGGCGTGCTGAAGCGCATCGGGCACATTGTCCGTGGCAAGGGCAAGGCCAGCACGATAGGTCACGCGAACCCGTCCGGCCGATCCAGGATTGAGTATCCGCACCCATCCCGCCCCCTGCGCATCGATATCAATGGCATAGGCCATGACCGGCAGGACGAACGCCGCGCCATCCGCCGGCAGTCCTTCAATGCCGCTGATCGCGCTGACCGGCGCCATCGTCAGCCGACCCCATGCGCCGCTGGCGCCGCGCACTTCGGTCACAGCTCTCTCGATCAGCATCTGGCCGAGATATTGCTCGGCCGCCTCGCTCGCCGCGCGCAGCAGATCGGTGAGCGCAGCATCATCGTCGCTAAGGCTGATGCCCAGATACTGCTTCAGGTCTTCAAGCGGCACCGCGAGCGGCCCACCCTTCTCGATTGTCACGGTCATGATCGCAGCCGTCCTTCAAGCATGAGAAAAAGGCGCCATGCCGGCGGGGAGAGACCGGCATGGCGCCCCTCATCGGTTCGCCGATCAGGGCCTCCTCAGGAGGCGGCGAACTTCATGAGCTTGATGGCCTCGCTGTTGGCGACCGCGCCGCCGATCCGCTTCACTGCGTAGAAGTGGACGAACGGCTTGTTGGTGAAGGGATCGCGCAGAATGCTCGTCTCGCTGCGCTCAGCGATCACATAGCCATTGGCGAAGTTGCCGAAGGCGATCGAAAGGGTGTTGGCGGCGATGTCGGGCATGTCCTCGGCCTCGATCACCGGATACCCAAGCAGCGTCGCAGGCTGACCCGCAATCATGCTCGGCTGCCAGAGGAACGCGCCGTCGCTGGTCTTGAACTTGCGGATCGTCGCCAGCGTCGCGGCATTCATCACGAATACCGCACCCTGCCGATAGGGCGCCCGCAGCGACTGGACGAGGTCGATCAGCCGATCCTGCGGATTGCTGGCCGGGAAGCCGCCCGCTGCCCCGGATGCGACATATTGCAGCGATCCAAACGGACGAACGCTGTCCGCCTGATTGGTGGTGGCATACGTCAGGAAGCCCTTGGGCTTGCTCGTCCCGTCGCCATTGATGAATGCCGCGCCCTCGGCCCGGCCAAATTCGCGGGCGATTTCCTCGGCGAGCCAGCTCTCCACATCGAACTGGGCATCGTCCAGCATCGCCTGGCTGGCCGACGGATTGGCGTAAAGGTCGCCGGAGGGCGGCGCGATTTCCTGGAAGGTGGGGGTCGCCGTCTCGGGCCGCGCTGCCGTCTCGGCCGCCCAGCCGGATACGACACCGCCGGTCGTCACAAGCTTGCGATATCCCGCCGATCCCGTGCGCACCACATTGGCCACCGCGCGGATTGGGGAAATCGATTTGAGCGCCGCGTCGATCATCTGGTCGATCTCGCGCGGCACCGCATAGCCACCGCTGCCGCCGCTCGCGCCCGAGAAGCTCTTCAGCTCCACACCGGCCTCGATGCCGCGCCGCAGATAGCGATCGGTGAAGGCTGCCCGCGCCGGGTCGACGTCGCTGCCCTTGGCGCCGTCCAGAGGCGGCCGACCGGCCAGCGCCATCGCCCGCTCGGCCTGCTTGCGCAGCGCCTCGTCAAAAGCGTCCATCCGGGCTTCCATGCCCGTCAGCCGGTCTGCCTGCAGGATCGCGTCGAAGCTCTCCTCAAGGCTCTTGGTTTCCACGTCCTGCATTGCGTCATTCTCCTGCGGTCAAAAACAAAAAAAAGGGGCCGCAGTCGGCCCCTCGAACATCCAGAAAATCGGCGCGCGTTGTCAGCCAGCCTCCACCGCATGAACCCGCGCCAGCGGCTGCATCGGGTGAGTCACCAGGCTCACCTCGACCAGATCGAGCGCATCCAGCCGGCGGGGCTGATGACCACGCGCCGCCACCACGCGATAGCCGAAGGACAATCCCTCAATCCGGCGATCGCGCAGCAGCGCCTTCGCCTGTTCCGCTGTCGGCCCGGCCGCACTAATCGTGCCGATCACCCGCAACCCGCGTGCATCCTCCGTGACATGATCGATCCGGCCGATCACCGCGCCCGCCCGATGCTGCCAGAGCAGCGGCAGCGCTGTCGCCGCACGGCGCGAGAGGCTGGCCGAGAAGGCGCCCGGCGCGATGACATCGCCACCCTGATCGATCTTGTCGAAGATCGCCGCATAGCCCGCGAACCGCATCGTCGCGGCGCTCATGCGCGCGTGGCGTCCAGCCCCAGCATCGCGCGCTTTTCCTCGGTCGAGAGGAAATCCGCCCTCTCGATCCGGTCCCACAGCAGCATCCTGTCCTCAGCCAGGGCGGGCAAGCGATTGAGATCGACCTCCAGCACCAGTTCGGGCCAGAAGTCGCACAGCCCCTGCCCGAGCGCGCCGAGCAGCTTGGCCAGCAGCGGCAGCACGCTTTGCCGCCACAGCGCCTTGTTGGCCTCCCGATAATTCGAGTAGGTGCTGTCCCCCGGCATGCCAATCAGCACGGGCGGCACGCCGAAGGCGAGCGCGATGTCCCGCGCCGCCGCTGCCTTTAGCGCCACGAAATCCATGTCGTGCGGGGAAAGGCTCATCGACTGCCAGTTCAGCCCGCCTTCCAGCAGCATCGGCCGCCCCGCATTGTCCGCACCCTGAAACGCGCCTTCCAGTTCGGCCTTCAGCCGGGCGAACTGCTCGGGCGCGAGCACGCTGCCATCGCCCGGCGCATAAATGAGCGCACCGGATGGCCGCGCCGCATTGTCGAGAAGCGCCTTGTTCCACTGCGTCGCCGCATTGTGGATCGCCACCGCACCCGCTGCAGCGCCGAGGCAGCCTAGCCCATAATGATCGTCTGCGGGGTTGATCGCTTTGACGTGGATGACCGCAGTCCGCCCCGCCGCATCCTCGCTGGCATAGCGCATCTCGCTTTCGCCCGCCCGGTAGCGATAGCCCACGGGCCAACCGGCGCGATCCTGCTCGATTGTCACCCGTTCGGGGCGCAGGGCATAGAGGGTCGCGGGCAGACCATCAGCGCCATGGCCAATCTGTGCGTAACCATTGCCATGCAGCAGCACATGCGCGGCGAGCGTCTCGATGAGACTTTGCCCCGCCACGCGCCGCTGCACGAGCGCCAGAGCCGCTTGCGCATCCCCCTCCTTGGCAGCCACCGCGTGCAACGCCGCGCTTCCCGCCGCCTCCGCCACCAGCCGCACCGCACGCTGCGCCACCGGGTTAGCAATCACTGCCCCCTTGAGCTGCGCCTCATAGCTTTGCGGCCAGTCGCCCGCTCCTGCCCAGCCAAGCCCCAGCCACGCGCGCGCCAGCGGCGGCCGCGTCGGTGTCGACGCGGCTTTTCGTCCAAACCATTTCACCTGATCGTCTCCTCGCTTGCGCACGAAAAAGCCGCCAGCGTCGGGGCTGGAGGCTGCAAAATCACTTATCGGTCGCGACGGCCGATGCGTGGCAACGCCCCCGATCGCGCGGGAATGGATCAGGCCGCGATCAAGCCGGACCCCACACCTTTGACGGCGGCAGACGTCCGGTCCGACACCTCCAGTTTCTCGTAAATCCGCCGCATATAGGTATCGACCGTTCCCGGCGATATCTGGAGGATGTCGGCAATCACCGTGTTGCTCTTGCCCCGCGCAACCCAATGCAGGATCTCCTTTTCCCGCGCAGAGAGTTGCCGTTCGCGCCCCGTTTCCTCCGCGAAGAGACCGCATATCCGCAAATGCGCCGCTTGCGCCGCAAAATGCAGCTGGGTCATCCGCTCTTCGCTCAGGTCCGCACCCGGCGCGATCCTCCCCAGGCCAACGACGCCATTGCGATTGCCGGGGCCATAACAGGGCAAGGAGAACCCATCGGTGAAATCGATCTGCCGCATGGCGTCCAGAAACTGGCGCTCCTCTACCGTCAGTTCGGTATTGCCCCACACCTCATGCCACCGGATGGGCACGCCTGCTGCCAGCGCCGCGCGCGGCACGATATCCAGCCGCTGGAAGTCGAATGAGCAATAGAGCGCCACCTCCTTTTTGGAGAAGCCATGTTGCAGCGGCAGAGTCGCCGGCATGTTGGTGCCGATTTTCACCCAATAATAGCTGACCGCGCCGAAACCGTTGCGTGCATAATAGCGCGTCATCCCGCGCCACAGCAGCGGGAGGCTGGATGCCTCGGCAATCTTCTCCAAAATGTCGTTCACCCGTGGAAGCTCCTGGGACAGCTTCATGGGACGATCATGCTGTGCCTGCTTGCAACCAATAGCAAGCACTTCCGTATCGTTCCCGAAACGGGGTGAAGCGACAAGCTAGAGTGATCGAACCCGCGCCTGCGGATTGGCCTTCAAAAGCAGTTCGGTCAGGCACCAGACGAGGGCATCCGCACGGTCAGGCGATCGTCCCGGCCCCTCGTAACGCCCATTGATCAACAAGCCGCACAACTGGTCCTCCAGCATCGCAAAGGGTCGGCCATGGCGGACCCGACCAGCCTCATAGGCGGCGGCAATCGGCTCGGCTCGCGCCACTTTGCCCTGCGCCGCGTGAACGAGGCGGACCGGCAGGGCCCTGTCGGCTCCGCGCAGCACGGTACGCACCATCTCGCCGCCATTATTCGCTTCCGCCACGATGCGATCTGCTGCCCAGCGCTCCGCGGCGTGCGCTACAGCCTGTGCCCAGCGTTGCGGGCTCGCCCGCTCGACGCTCGCATCCTCCAGCACGATTGCCGTGCCGGCGTGATCGATTCCTGCGACAATGATGCCGCAAGCGTCGCCCTCCGCACTGGCTGGCGGATCAACGCCGACCGCGACCCGCACCAGATTCCCACGCTCCAGCACGGGGCCCGTTAAACGGCACGTCTCAATGAGCGCCCGCGTCCACAGCGCGCCTTCATGATCGAGCAACAATTCGCCATCCAGCTCCTGTCGCCCCAGCCGCGTGCCTCCGAAATTGCGTTCCATCTCCGCGAGGAAGCTCTGCGGAAGCGCACCTCGATTGTCCTGCGTGCTGCCCCGCGTCACCACCACGCGCGGATCGGCAGCTAGGCGTCGGACCAGTGGCACGGCGCGCGGCGTGGTGGTCGCGACGATGGCCGGTCGATTGCCCAGACGCAGCCCCATCGCCAGATTGTCCCACGCCGCTTCTCCGCGCGGCCACTTCCCGATCTCGTCCGCCCAGGCATGGCTGTGCTGCGGTCCGCGCAACGTTTCCGGGTCCGCAGCGCCGTAGAGCATGGCGCACGCCCCACCCGGCCAGCGCAACTGGCGCTTGGCAGGAAACCATTTCGGTTCAATGCCCTGCGTCGCGATGGCAAGCAGCCCGCTCTCACCTTCCACCATCACAGCTCGCGCTTCATGCAGGCTCGCCCCGACCAAAGCGATGCGCGCGGTGGGGTCGCCCTCGGCCACCATTCGTACCCATTCGGCACCAGCCCGCGTCTTACCGAAGCCCCGCCCAGCCATAATCATCCAGGTGAACCAGTCGCCCCGGGGCGGCAATTGCGCCGGGCGCGCCCGAAAGCGCCAAGCCTGCATCAAGCGCCGCCGTTGGGTGAGTGACAAGTTCCGTAAGAGTTGCTGCCGCCGCGTGGGGCTCAGTCTGGCCAGGCGATCGATCATCGACAGCCTGTCGTCATTCACCTGCCGGCTCCCCGGCATTCTCCTCTATATCGTCCTCCGCGAGGAACCGCTCGCAAATGGCCTCCAGTTCGGCATCCAGCGCGTCCACATCTCCCGGGTCATCGCCGGCGCCACTTGCCGCTTCGGTTTCGCGCCGCCAGGATTCCACCTCCTGCCGATGGGCTGTCAGCAATCGCACGGCCACCGTCAGCGGATAGCTGTGGATGGTCCGCACCTGCTTGACTGCCTTGGTTTCGCCATCGATAACCGTTTCGGTTCGCATCGTCCCGTCGATCGATTGGCGCATAAGATGCAATTCGAGGTCGGAATAACCCTGCTCCAGAGCCTCCTTCCAGGCTCGTGCGAAGTCCGGGTCGCGCCCCTTGAGCGCATAGGCCGTGCATCGGTGCATAGAGGCCGCCTGCGCCGCTGCACTGACATTGGATGTCTCGGCGAGCACCGCAAGAAACTGGCGGCGACGCTGGATTGTCCAGCGCGGGCGCCGGGGACGCGACATGCGCAGTCGCGGCGCACCGATCGGGCGTTGCGTCATGAACACCATCCTGTTGAGAGAGGCCTTCGCAACGCGCCGCATGACGAGGTGGCCGGTTCCATCAAAGCGGCCCGCTCGAGCGATTCGAATTGCGATGATGCCTTCTTCTAACCAGACAGCGTCACGATGTCAACAATAAATAACCTAAATGGTTATTTTCACTTCCGCCGATACCGGAAGTACCAGACCTCATGCCCTTGCCTGCGAGCCTTGGCCTCATAGCGGGTTTCGGGCCAGCCGCCCGGACGGTTGAGAAAATCGCGCGGGCTATCGCACAGCCAGTCGAAGTCCTCGCGGTCCCGCATCACCATCAGCGCCCAGCGCAGGTAGATCGGATGATCGGTCCCGAACCGGAACTCGCCGCCCGGTTTCAGCTTGGCGGCGATCATGTCGACCGGCCCCTTGTTCATCATCCGCCGCTTGGCGTGCCGGGCCTTGGGCCATGGGTCCGGGTGGAGCAGATACACAAAGCTGAGCGCCCCATCGGGGATGCGCGCCAGCACTTCGAGGGCATTGCCCATATGCAGCCGGACATTGCCCAGATGCTGGTCCCGCACATGCCCCAATGCGCCGACCACGCCATTAAGGAAAGGCTCGCAGCCGATGAAGCCATGGTCCGGCAGCATATCGGCGCGGTAGGCCAGATGCTCGCCGCTGCCGAAGCCGATCTCGAAATGCAGCGGCCGCTCGCCAAAGGCGGTCGGGCCGAACAAGCGCTCGGCGGTGATCTCGCCCTCCTCGGGCACGCTGATCGCCGGCAGCAGCTCATCGACCAGGGCCTGCTGCCCCTGCCGCAGCTTATGGCCGGATTGGCGGCCATAGAGACGGTTGAGCGTGGTGGGATCGCCTGATTTGTGCGCAGTCATGCGCGTGCGCCTAGATCATTTTGTCGCTGGAGGAAACGGGGGACGGCGCGCGCGGTGCCTGCTTTCATCCGCCCGCGCAGCACCTACGAAAAACGGCGCGAAGCAAGCCTCGCGCCGTTCCCTATCTCTTGGAACGCAACGGAGCGCTTCGGCTCAGCCCAGCGCGGCCTTGAGGTCCTCGACCAGATCGGTCTTTTCCCAGGGGAAGAAGTCGCCTTCCGCCTTGCGGCCGAAATGGCCGTAAGCTGCGGTCTTGCGATAAATCGGCTTGTTGAGCCCCAGATGCGTGCGGATGCCGCGCGGGGTCAGGCCGCCCAGCTTCTCGATTTTGCCGATCGCCGCCTCGATCTTGTCGTCGCCCACCGTGCCGGTGCCGTGCGTATCGACATAGAGCGAGAGCGGCTTGGACACGCCGATGGCATAAGCCAGCTGGATGGTGCACTTGCTGGCCAGGCCCGCCGCCACGATGTTCTTGGCGAGATAACGCGTGATGTAGGCCGCCGAACGGTCAACCTTCGTCGGGTCCTTGCCGGAGAACGCGCCGCCGCCATGCGGAGCCGCGCCACCATAAGTGTCCACGATGATCTTGCGGCCGGTCAGACCTGCGTCGCCGTCCGGCCCGCCGATCTCGAAGCTGCCGGTCGGGTTGATGTGATACTCAGTCTCGTCGCTCAGCAGCGCGGCGGGCAACACGTCGGCGACCACCTTCTTCACATAGGCCTTGAGCTCGGCTTCCTTTTCGCCGGCATCATAGCCCTTGGCATGCTGGGTGGAGACGACGATGGCAGTGCAGGCGACCGGCTTGCCATTCTCGAAGCGCAGCGTGACCTGACTCTTGGTGTCCGGCTCCAGGAAAGGCGCCGCACCCGAGTGGCGGTCGGCGGCCATGCGCTCGAGGATCTTGTGGCTGTAATCCAGCGTCGCCGGCATCAGGTCGGGCGTCTCGTTGCAGGCATAGCCGAACATAATGCCTTGGTCGCCAGCGCCTTCATCCTTGTTGCCGCTCGCGTCCACGCCCTGCGCGATGTGCTCGCTCTGGCCGTGGAGATTATTCTCGAAGCGCAGCGTCTCCCAGTGGAAGCCCTCCTGCTCATAGCCGATATCCTTGACCGTCTGGCGGACCGTGCGCTCGATTTCCTCCAGCGCGCCCGGCGCCCACTGGCCGTTCTCATACACGCCCTTGCAGCGGATTTCGCCGGCCAGCACCACCAGCTGCGTCGTCGTCAGCGTCTCGCAGGCGATACGCGCTTCGGGGTCTTTGGAGAGAAACAGGTCGACGATCGAATCGCTGATCTGGTCGGAAACCTTATCCGGGTGCCCCTCAGAAACGGATTCAGACGTGAAGAGATAGCTGGAACGCATGGGAGATCGTGACCTTTCTTCTAGCGGCTCTCGTGGCGGAAGTTCGGGGCCGCAGTTCATATAAAGAAATGTTTATGTTGCGCGCTCCTTAGCGAGTGCGCCGGGCGATAGCAACGCCGCTTACGAGCAGCAGAACGGCCAGGCTGACCGGCAGCACGTTACCCAGCCGCGCAAACAAGGTGGGCGGAAGCGGCGCCGGCAGGGGGGCCTCGAATGCACCCGCCTGCTGGAAGGGTATGGACCGCACGACACGCCCGGCTGGGTCGACCAGCGCCGAAATGCCGGTGGGGGTCGAGCGGATCACGGACAGCCCCTCCTCGATGGCCCGCAGCCGCGCCTGCGCCAGATGCTGCGGCGGGCCCCAGCTACCGAACCACGCATCATTGGACGGGTTGAACAGGAAATCGGGACGATTGGCCCGGTCGACCACCTGCCCGGAGAAGATGATCTCGTAGCAGATCTGCACCGCCATCCGCAGCTTGCCGCGCGCCTGCCCGCCATCCGGCGTCGCAGGCAGATCGAGCGTGCGCGGCCCCGGCCCGGGCCAGAAGTCGACGCTGCCCGGCACGAGCCGTGAGAGACCGATCGTCTCCAGCACCGGGCGCATGGGAAGATATTCGCCATAAGGAACGAGGTGCGCCTTGTCGTAGCGGCCCTTAAGGTCCCCGCGCGCGTCCAGCACCCACAGGCTGTTATTGGCGCCCTCCAGAACCTGCGTATCCACCACGCCGCCCTGCTCGTGGAAATGATATTTGTCGCCGCCGAGCATCAGCAGATCGTCCATCCCCAGCAGCGAGGCGATCCGCCCGCGCCAGCGTGGTTCCATATCCAGCACCGCTGGTACGGCTGCCTCCGGCCAGAAGATCAACGCAGGCTTGCCGGACCGCAGCATGGTCAGCTCCGCCAGACGGCGGAAGTTCAGGATTTCAAGATTGGCGTCGTACTTCTCGTTTTGATTGATATTGGGCTGCACCACATGGATGTTGGCAAGGGCGCCAGACTGGTCCTTTGCACCGATATAGCTCGCCCGCAGCTGCCCCAGCCCAGCCACCAGCGCGAGACCGACGATCATGATACCTGCCGGCCGCCATTGCCGGTGCGCCAGCCACCACAAGGCCGCCGCTGCCAGCATGGCGACCAGACCAAGACCATAAGTGCCGATGGCGATGGCAGTCTGCTCCACGCCCGTGCCCAGCCAGATCACCCCGAGCGGGTTCCAGGCAAAGCCGGTGAACAAACTCGCGCGCAGATATTCAGTCAGCAACCAGGCCGTGGCGAGAAACAGGGCGAAGACCTGCGGCCGGTCCCGCCCGAGCGTCCAGCCGATCATGGCGGCCATCGCCGGATAAACCGCCAGATACATCGAGAGCAGGCCAACCGCTGGATAGCCCAGCCAAGCCGGCATCGAATCCTGAAAGGTGAAGGCATGGGCAATCCAGTTGAGCCCGAGCATGAAATGCCCGAGGCCGAACAGATAGCCGATCTGCCCTGCGCTCTTGCGGTCCGGCGCCACCCAGATCAGTTGCATCACCAGCGCGAGCATGATGAGCGTCACCGGCCACAGCCCGAGCGGCGCGAAGCCAGTGGCTGAGATCAGCCCGGCAAGCAGGGCCGTCACCCCCGGCCTGCGCGCAACGAAGGCCGCAGCGATCCGGTAAGGCGCGGGGGAGATTGTCACGCCATCACACCAGATACTTGACCAGCACGAACCCGCCGACGCCCAAAGCGCCGACAATCGCCGTGATCAGCCCGAAGTGCCGGTCGATAAAGGCCTTCATCGGCTCTCCGAACTTCCACAGCAGACCCGCGACCAGAAAGAAGCGCGCAGCCCGCGAAATGATGCTCGCGATCACCAGCACATAAAGGGGCATCCCGGTAGCGCCCGCCGCAATGGTGATCACCTTGAAGGGCAACGGCGTGAAGCCGGCCAGCAGCACGATCAACCAGCCTTGCTCGTTGAAGCGTTGCGCGAAATGCTCAAATTCCGCCGTCAGACCATAAAAATCGAGGATCGCCCGCCCGATCGTATCGAACAGGGACATGCCGATGACATAACCGAGCAATGCGCCCAGCACGGACGCCACGGTGCAGATCAATGCGTAATGAAAGGCCTTGTGGGGCTTGGAAAGGCACATCGGCCCCAGCAGCACGTCCGGCGGAATCGGGAAGAAACTGCTTTCCATGAAGCTGATGCCAAACAGCCAGCGCGGCGCGGTGCGATGCCCGGCCTTCTCGAGAGTCCATTCATAGATGCGACGCAGCATTGGCGCTCCCCGGCGGTGTCAGGCTGCCTGCGCCTGCCCGCCCCCGCTGCGTTCGTCAAGCACTGCCCACCGCAAGGCAGGCGGCGAACATCAGCAAACCGGCAAAGCGGTTCGAGCGAAACTTGATGAGCGGGTCTTTGCCGTCCTCGCGCAAGGTCCAGACCTGCCAGCCGAACTGCACCACCAGAGGCGCCAGGGCCATGAGGGAGAGCCAGCTCGGCACGACTTGCCAAAGTGCGCCGCCCCACAGGAGCAGGGACAGGACAAAGCAAAGCCCCACGCCCGCCCGCACATGCCGCCCCATCGCCAGGGCGCTGGAGCGGATGCCGACCAGCGCGTCATCCTCCTTGTCCTGCAGGGCATAGATGGTGTCATAGGCAATCACCCAAAAGAAGGCGCCGCCATAGAGCAACAGGCCAGCCGCGTTCATGCCCCCGCTGATCTCCACCCAGCCCACCAGCGCAGCCCAGGTGAACACCAGCCCCAGCCAAGCCTGCGGCCACCAGGTAATGCGCTTCATGAACGGATAGGCCGCGACCAGCGCAAGGCTCGCCAGCGCCACGACCTGCGCCTGCCAGCGCAATTGCAGCAGCACGATCAACCCGATGAAGCACAGGATGAGCAACCACGCCCAAGCCGCCTTCAGCGACACAGCGCCGCTGGCGATGGGCCGGTTGGCGGTCCGCGCCACCTTCGCGTCGAGGTCGCGGTCTACGATATCATTGTAGACGCACCCCGCCCCCCGCATCGCGATGCTGCCGAGCAGGAACCAGAGCAGCATCGTCCAGCGCTCCGGCACCCCGCCGGCGAGCGCAATCGCCCAGGCGCCGGGCCAGAACAGCAGCCACCAGCCGATCGGCCGGTCGAACCGCGCCAGCAGCGCATAGGGCCGTGCCGCAGCCGGGAGCAGGCGCAAGAGACCCTGCGCTTCGGTATCCGGCACATATTGCGGCTCGCTGCGCTCCATCGCCTTGCTAGTCCCTGTTGCCTTGATGGTCGCCCCACCCCTGCGCCAGGAGCGACCATCCGATCAACCCCTCGTCGAGCCGGACCTACTCTTCCGCCACCTCCTGGCGGCCTCTGCCCACGTGCCTTGAGCGGCCACCGTTCGTTTCGAGCGAAGTCGAGACACACCCCTCGACCTACGCCATGCTGTCGAGGGTCTCGACTTCGCTCGACACGAACGGAATTGAGGCGTTGCCGAGTCAACGGACGATGCACTAGGGCAATGCTCATGCCCGCCACCCCTGCCTGGCCACCCAAATCTACGCCGCGCCTGTTCGTCGAGACGGCGCTCGGCGAGCAGGTTGCCGTGCCGGTCAAGGGCAACAGCGCTCATTATCTGATTTCAGTGATGCGCCTCCGCGAGGGCGACACCGTCCTTCTCTTCGATGGCCGCTCGGGCGAATGGAGCGCCACCGCCGAGCAGGTCCGCAAGCGCGATCTCGTCCTGCGCTGCGCGGCGCAGACGCGGTCGCCAGAGAGCGTGCCGGACTTCTGGCTCTGTGTCGCACCGATCAAGAAGGGCCGGATCGATCTGGTCGCCGAAAAGGCCTGCGAACTGGGCGTCGCGCGTCTCGTCCCGGTACGCACCGAGCGCAGCATCGTCGACAAGGTCAACGGCGAGCGGTTGAATGCCCATCTGGTGGAGGCCGCAGAGCAATGCGGCCGCACCGCGCTGCCCGAGCTTTCCGACCTCACCACCCTCCCCGTCCTGCTCGCCGATTGGCCGGCTGACCGCACCCTCTTCTTCGCCGACGAGACGGGTGGCGAGCCGATGACCACGAGCTTTGCGGCGAACAGCGGCCCGGCCGCCCTGCTCATCGGGCCGGAAGGCGGCTTTACCGAGAAGGAGCGCGCTCTCATCCGCGCGCATGCAGCCACCCGCCCCATCTCCCTTGGCCCGCGAATCCTCCGCGCCGAGACAGCCGCCATCGCCGCCACGGCCTGCTGGATGGCGCTCAACGGCGACTGGACAAGTTTCGAATCGAAATGAATTTGCGCGGGCGCGGCAAACCTCTTATGGGCGCGCCGATGCAGGGCGAGGACCGGATCAGGCAATGAGTACACGCAAGGAAACGGCGGGCGAAGATCCGATCATCGAGTCTCGCAGCCAGCTCATCAGCCTGTTCCAGGATGGCGAAAAGCCTGCAGATCGCTGGAAAATCGGCACCGAGCACGAGAAGTTCGTCTACCGCCTCGCAGACCACCGCGCGCCCTCTTATGATGAGCCCGGCGGCATTCGCGATCTGCTCGATGGCCTGCGCGCGTTTGGTTGGGAACCGGTCGAGGAAGGCGGCAAGGTCATCGCGCTCTCGGGCAGCGATGGCACGATCAGCCTTGAGCCAGCCGGCCAGCTCGAACTCTCCGGCGCCCCGCTCGACAATCTCCACCAGACCTGCGCCGAAACCGGACGGCATCTGGAACAGGTCAAGGCCGTCGGCGACAAGCTCGGCCTCGGCTTCCTCGGCCTTGGCATGTGGCCGGACAAGACACGTGCTGAACTGCCGATCATGCCCAAGGGCCGCTATGGCATCATGCTGCAGCACATGCCGCGCGTTGGCAGCATGGGCCTGGACATGATGCTGCGCACCTGCACGATTCAGGTCAATCTGGATTATTCCAGCGAAGCGCGCATGGTGAAGATGTTCCGTACCAGCCTCGCGCTCCAGCCACTGGCGACGGCCCTGTTCGCCAATTCGCCGTTCACGGAGGGCAAGCCCAACGGCTACCTCTCCTATCGCAGCCACATCTGGTCGGACACCGATCCGCATCGCACCGGCATGCTGCCCTTTGTGTTCGAGGATGGCTTTGGCTACGAGCGCTATGCCGATTATGCGCTCGACGTGCCGATGTACTTCGTCTTCCGCGACGGCAAATATATCGACGCCGCCGGCCAGAGCTTCCGCGACTTCCTCGAAGGCAAGCTGCCCGCCCTCCCCGGCGAGCGCCCGACCATGGGCGACTGGGAGGATCACCTCTCCACCGCCTTCCCGGAAGTGCGCATGAAGAGCTTCCTCGAAATGCGCGGCGCCGATGGCGGCCCGTGGAACCGCATCTGCGCCCTTCCCGCTCTGTGGGTCGGCCTGCTTTATGACGATGGCGCGCTCGACGCGGCCTGGGATCTGGTCAAGGACTGGACGATGGAGGAGCGCGAAACCCTCCGCACCGAAGTCCCCCGCCTCGCCCTTGGCGCGCCCGTCCCCGGCGGCCGCACCCTGCAGGACATCGCCGCCGACGTCCTCGCCATCGCCCGCGCGGGCCTCACCGCCCGCGCCCGCCTCAACAGCATCGGCGAAAATGAAGGCGGTTACCTCTCCGCGCTGGACGAAGTCGTCGCCACCGGCCGCACCCACGCCGAACGCCTGCTGGATCGCTACAATGGCGCGTGGGGCGGCGACATCACGAAGGTCTACGGCGAAGAGAGTTTTTGAGAGGCGAACCGCCTAAACGCGAAGTTTGTGCCCCTACCTCGTCATTCCCGCGCACGCGGGAATCCAGATGCGGCGTGGGATCTGAGCGGTAGCGATCAACTGGATTCCCGCGTGCGCGGGAATGACGAAGTGATGAACCGAACCCTCACCCCTCCCGCGGCATCCGGTTCCATGCATCCAGCGCGGCAATTTTGTAGGCCTCCGCCAGCGTCGGATAATTGAACGTGTTCTCGATAAAGTAATCGATCGTGCCTTTGAGGTTCAGCACCGCCTGGCCGATGTGGATCAGCTCCGTTGCGCCCTCGCCGATGATGTGCACGCCAAGCAGCCGCCGCGTCTTGAGCGAGAAGATCATCTTCATTAGCCCTGAATCCAGCCCCATGATGTGCCCGCGCGAGGTTTCGCGAAAGCGCGCGATCCCGCATTCATAGGGGATCTTCTTGGCCTTCACGTCCTGCTCGCTCATGCCGACCGTGGAAATCTCCGGCACCGCGTAGATGCCATAGGGGAAATAGGCCGGCGCCGGCGGCATCGGCAGATCGAAGGCATGGCACGCCGCGATCCGCCCCTGCTCCATTGAGGTCGAGGCAAGGCTGGGAAAGCCGATCACGTCGCCCGCCGCGTAAATGTGCGGCACCTCGGTCTGGAACGTCTTGGGATCCACCTTCAGCCGGCCGCGATTGTCCACCGCCAGTCCACAATGCTCCAGCCCGAGCGTATGCGTCGCACCCACCCGGCCGGCCGCGAACAGCATCATCTCGGAGCGGATCGCGCGCCCGTCTTCCAGCGTGGTGACGACGGCTCCGCTCTCATCCTTCGCCACATTGGTGACCTTGGCGCCCAGCCGGATGGTCATGCCCCGGTCGCGCAGCTGATGGATGAATTCCTCGATGATCTCCCGGTCGATGAAGTCCAAAAATGTCTCGCGCGGTTCGATCAGCGTCACCGCCACGTCCAGCGCGGAGAAAATCGTCGCATATTCGATGCCGATGACGCCCGCGCCTATGACCACCAACGAGCGCGGCACGCGCGGCGCCTCGATCAGCACGTCACTGTCCAGTACGATATCGTCGTCGAAGGGGATATTATCCGGCCGAAACGGCGCAGTGCCGACCGCAATCAGGATGCGCTCGCCGCGCACCCGCAGTTCGCTTTCGTCTGGCGCGGTGACCAGCAAGGTGTGCGGATCGGTAAAACGAGCAAACCCCTCCAGCGTGCGCACGCCATTGCGCTGGAACTGGTGCTCCAGCACGTCCACCTCATGCTCCAGCGTCTTGTCAATCCGGTGATCGAGATCGCTGCCGCCAATGTCCTTCTTCACCCGGTAGGAGCGGCCGTAGAAGCCGCGCTCGCGCCAGCCGGTCAGATTGAGCACGGTCTCCCGCAGGGTCTTGGAGGGAATGGTGCCGGTGTGCACGGACACGCCGCCGACACGCTTGCGCCCTTCCACCACCAGCACCGATTTACCGAGCTTGGCGGCTTGCACCGCTGCCCGGCGCCCGGCCGGCCCACTGCCGATCACGACGAGATCATAAACATCCATAATGGCGCCCCCCGCTGCCTGACAGGCTGCCTGCCTGTCCACCCGCCTTCCAAGGGACATCCTCTCGAAGCGATGATGGTGGTGCATTTCCGCCGCCTTTGCAATGTTCTCTCCAAGGCGGCAGGGCGTAGCCTCAAATGGCTTAGATTTGATTTACCATCACTCCGTCTCCGGCGTCTCCTCGGGAGGGCCGTCGCCGCAGCGCAATGCACGTCCTCGCCTCCGGGGACTTACTTCTCCGCCCCATGCCCCCTATACTGAAGACCGGCCTTGAACCGGCGGTGTTATATCGCAATATTACACCCCAAGGAGACCCAGATGGCGACCAGCGCGACGACGACCCAGGACAAGCTCGATCTCACCCCACCCGAGGTGGTGCCCAATGTGACGGCTGAACGCGCTGCCGGCCTCGTGCCGCTGGAAGATGAGAAGAAGAGCAAGCTCGACGAAAAGGTCGATGCCTTTGTCGAGGAACTGGCCGCGCTCGACGCCAATTCCCCTGAGTTCGGCGCCAAGGTCGATCAGATCACCAACATGGGCCGCAAGGAGATTGCGGAAGCTGCGGGCCACTCCAACCGCTTCCTCGACCGCCCGGTTCGCGCGATGGACGCGGACAGCAATGTCGGAACCGACCTTGCCGAGTTGCGCCGTGTGATCGAGGATCTCGATCCCGGCAAGCGCGGCAATCTGCTTGCGCCGCGCAAGCTGTTCGGCATCATCCCGTTCGGCAACAAAATGCGCAACTATTTCGACAGCTACAAGTCGAGCCAGACGCACATCAACTCGATCCTCGGCAGCCTCGCCAGCGGCAAGGACACGCTGATCAAGGACAATGCCGCCATCGATGTCGAGCGGCAGAACATGTGGGCGACCATGGGCCGGCTGGAGCAGATGATCCACATCGCCAAGGCCATGGACGCGCGGCTCGAGCAAAAAGCCTTCGAACTGGAGGCGACCGATCCGGCCAAGAGCAAGGCCATCAAGGAGAGCGCGCTGTTCTACGTGCGCCAGCGCACCCAGGACCTGCTGACGCAAATGGCGGTCACCGTGCAAGGCTATCTGGCGCTGGATCTGGTCAAGAAGAACAATGTCGAGCTGGTGAAGGGGGTGGACCGCGCGAGCACGACCACCGTCTCTGCCTTGCGCACGGCGGTCACCGTAGCGCAGGCACTGGCCGGGCAGAAGCTGGTTCTCGACCAGATCACCGCCCTCAACACGACCACGGCCAATCTCATCGATTCGACGGGCGAACTGCTCAAGACCCAGTCGGCGCAAATCCATGAGCAGGCGGCCAGCAGCACAATCCCGCTGGAGACGCTGCAGCGCGCCTTCCAGAATATCTACGACACCATGGACAATATCGACACCTTCAAGCTGAAAGCGCTGGAGAATATGAAGACGACGGTGAACACGCTGAGCACCGAAGTCGAGAAGTCGAAAGGCTATATTGCGCGCGCGGAGGGTCAGGCCCGCGCGCAGGCAGCGGTGACCAGCGGCCAGTCTCCGCTGACGGCGATCGAGTAACAGGGCCGCCATGCCCAGCGAAGTCGACGAGATCGTCCAGCGCGCCAATGAACTGATTGCGCGGACCAGCGAGCGCTACCGCCATACCGGTCGCAAGATCGCCCGGATGCAGCGCGACTGGACGCGGCGGCTCAAGCGCATGATCCTCGCGGTCGCTGCCGTGCTGGTCGGCGCAGCGATTGCCGGGTTCGTGCTGGGCGGCATCGGCACCACGGGCGTTCTGCTGGTCATGGGCCTGCTCATCGCCTGCCTCGCTTTCGCGTTCATCTCCACCGAGCCCCGCGTCATGGAGCCGGAACGGCTCGCGCAGGCGGACCTCAAGACGCTTCCGCAAAAGACCGAGATCTGGCTCGACAATCAGCGTCGCGCGCTGCCGGCGCCCGCCATTCCCATCGTCAACGCCATCGGCAACCGCTTGGAAACGCTGGCACCGCAGCTCGCCAAGCTCGACCCCCGCGAGCCCGCCGCCGTCGAGGTCCGCCGCCTGCTCAGCGACCATCTGCCGGAGCTGGTTACCGGCTATCAGTCGATTCCCGAACCGCTCCGTCATGTCCCTCGCAACGGCCGCGTGCCGGATGCACAGCTGGTTGAGGGCCTCTCCGTCATCGAGCAGGAAATCGCGCACATGACGGCCCAGCTTGCCGACGGCGACCTGGACAAGCTCGCGGTTCATAACCGCTATCTTGAGCTCAAATATCAGGAAGCCCGCCAACTCGGCGAATAACGCCGGTCGCTCCGCGCCACGCCCGCTATGAGGCGGTTTTTGCGACAGAAAAAGCTTGTTCAGACTTGAACAGCCGTCTCGGCTCGCTACATTGGATGTGCGGGCCGGGCCCCTCTGGCGAGCAACGACGTTCCCCCTGCGTCAGCTCGTGATGTCGGACCGCATCGGGTGACACCGGTGCGACGTCTGGCACCCCCATGCAGACAAGATCATCGCCCGGTTGTCACCCGAGTTTTGGAAACCTTCCAACGGAGTGGCATATGTCCAAGCATATCTTCAGTCTCCTCGATCGGCACCAGAAACTCGATGAAGCCCTGCGCTTTGAACAGCGGCAGCGCGCGCCGGATTTCGGAAAGCTGCAGCGACTCAAGCGCCTCAAGTTGGCGGTCAAGGACCGGCTGGCCTTGATGGCGCGCCGGCGCCACCTCGTGCCGAGCGACTGATCTCCCTCGATTGTCGCGAAATGCAGTTGCGGCGCCCGGCGTTTATGCGCGTCGGGCGTCCTTTTTTTGAGCCAGCGGCACGCGCTGGCTTTGGCCGAGCCACAGCTTCACGGTCAGTTCGCCGCCCGCCAGCGTATCCACCTGTTCCAGCGCCACGCCTGCCGCCGCAAACCACGCCCTGATCTGCTCGTCGGAAAAGCCCAGCCGGCTATGGGCATCGCGCGTTCTCAACTCCTCCCGCTCATGCGGCGCGAAATCGACGATCAGCAGCCGCCCGCCCGGCCGCAAGGTGCGCGCGATCTCGGCGATGACCCGCTCGGGCGCCTGCGCATAATGCAGCACCTGATGCAAAATCGCCGTGTCCGCAGAGCCATCTTCAATGGGCAAAGCACTGAAATCACCGGCCAGAAAATGCACCCGGTCGGCGATGTCGCGCGGCAGCTTCCCGCGCGCGAGCCGCAGCATTTCGGCACTGCGATCGATCGCCAGCACCTGCTCGGACTGCGCAGCGAACAGCGTCGCGATCCGCCCCGTCCCCGTGCCCACATCGAGCAAGCGGCCAAGCTTGTGTGTCTTGAGCATCGCCAGCATGGCCGCTTCCACATCGGCCTCCGGCACATAGAGCGAGCGCTGGGCGTCCCATTCCTCGGCATGGCTGGCGAAATAATCCTCGGCGGCGCGCGCCCGCTCCGCCCGAACGGCCGTAAGGCGGGCCTGGTCCGCCTCGATCCACAGCCGCTCGCTTGCCGAGGGTGCCGCCGCGTCAAGCAGGGCCAGCAATGCCGGCGTCTCCTGTCCCCCGCACAGACGCAGGAACACCCAACTGCCTTCCTTCCGCCGTTCCGCCAGCCCGGCCTCCACCAATATGCGGACATGCCGGGAGACGCGGGGCTGGCTCTGCCCGACGACGAGCGCGACTTCGCCCACCGCCAGTTCCATCTCACGCAGAAGATGCACGATCCGCAGCCTCGTGGGATCGGCAAGAGCGCGGAAAAGATCGAGTTGTCCCAGCATCGCCCGGCTGTCTGCGGCATCCGTGGAGGCAGTTCAAGCCATAGCTTTCATCGCTGGTTAATGGGCATCATTACCAAGGGATTGCGCTGGCGCTCACAAATCGATACGAATCGCTTCGCAGGCAAAGGGGGGGGACCCCTTCCACAGCTTCTGCTCGGTTTGAATTCATCAAGGGGTTTGCCCATGACCAAGACTATTGCCATCTCGCTTGTTCTGGCTGCTTCGCTCGGCCTCGCCGCGTGCTCCAAGTCCGAGACCAACGAAGCCGTCAACAACACCGTGAACATGTCGAACGACGTGGAAAACGCTGCCGACAACACCATGAACGCCGCGGGCAACGCGATGGACAACATGGCGAACGGTGCTAGCAACGTCGCCAACAACGCGATGTAATCCACGGCTTTGCCGCAAGAATTCGAAAAGGGCTGCCGGCGATCCGGCGGCCCTTTTTTATTGCGCGCTCGCCTTAGCGGAACACCCATTGGCGGTTGAGCGTGAAGACCAGCACCGGCGTGATCACGCCCATCAAGGGAATCGGTGACCAGAGCGGCAGCATCAGCCGTTCCACGCACAGCCAGACCCAGAAGGCGTTGAGCGCCAGACTGAGCAGCGAAACGATCCCAAAGCGCACCGCCTGCGCCACCGGACGATCCCGCTTGCCATGCCCCCGGAACGTGAAGCGGCCATGCAGCACATAGCCTGTCGCTACCGCCACCAGATAGCCGCAGACATTCGCGAGTTGCGGGTGGACGCCCAGCAATTGCGCCAGAACCCAGTAGACGCCAGCCTGCAGTGCGGTGACGAAGCCGCCGGTCAGCGCATAGCGCACGAGTTGTCCACCGATCATCAGGTCCACGCCCCTTCAGCCGGCCGGCGTATCGATTTACCCATGTGTGATTTGCCCCGTTGCGCTTTTGATGCACATGACTAAGCCCTAGGCCGTGAACTCGGCAGCGGCAATGGTCGCGGTTCCCCAATGGGGAAGACCGCAGGCGTATCGGGACGAGAAGACCGCCCTGCCTGTTCCTGCACATATGGCTATCGGGCGCTGAACCATGCGGATTGACAGTTCTGCCACTCAAAGCGGGTGGACATCGCGCGCGAGCCGGCTGTGGCGCGCCATAGATGGGTTCGCGCAGCGTGAATGGCGCTGGCTGATCGTCATCGCTTGGCTGATCATCGCGGCCTATTTCCTGAATCGCTCCGCGGATGCCATTCGCTTCCTCTCCCTTGGCGATACCGACGATAATATGCGGTATCTGCAGGTGAGGGACTGGCTGGCCGGGCAGAGTTGGTGGGATTTGCGGCAGCACCGCATGGCGCCGCCCGATGGCGCCAATATCCACTGGAGCCGGCTGGTCGATCTGCCCATCGCCGCACTCATCCTCTTCTTCAGCCTGTTCACCGATCGCGCGCGCGCCGAGGAACTGGCGGTTGGCGTCGAGCCTTTGCTCCCGCTGCTGCTGCTGATGCTCGCCCTCGCCTTCATCGCCCGGCGCTTGTCGGATCGTGGCCAGGGCCAAGGCTGGTTCATCGCGATGCTGCTGCCGCTGGGCGCCGGCATGGGCCTCTCCATGTTCATGCCGCTGCGCATCGATCATCATGGCTGGCAGTTGGCGCTGACCGCGACCGCCCTGGCCGGCCTTGTCGATCGCAAATGGACGCGCGGTGGGGTCGTCACCGGCGTTGCAAGCGCTCTCTCCGTAGTCATCGGCATGGAAATGCTGGTGTATCTCGTCGGGGCCGGCGCGCTCATTGCCTTGCGGTGGATTTTCAAGGAAGGCGCTGCCCGCCGCGTCCGCCCCTATGCGCTTGGCCTCGGCGGCACGACGGCGCTCGGCTACGCGCTGTTCGCCAGCAACGCCAATCGCGCGCCGGTATGCGATGCCATCTCACCGGTCTGGGCCAGCGTGCTCGTGCTGACAGCGGGCGTTCTTTATGGCCTCACCCTCCTGCCGCTCCGGGGCTGGCTGCAGCGCCTGGGCGCTGCGGCCCTTGGGGGAGCGGCCGTTCTCGCTTTTGCATGGCTGAGCTGGCCCAATTGCGTGACGGACCTCTACGGCATCTCGCCGGAACTCCAGAAAAGCTGGCTGGTCTACATCCGCGAGGCCAAGCCGATCTACGTGCAGGCGCAATCGAGTTGGGGGCCGATGATCAGCCTGCCGATCACCGGTCTGCTCTGTGGCCTGATCGGTTGCTGGGCCGCCCGCCGCGATTCGGAGCGGATGTGGGCCTGGGCCACGGTCACGCTGATGATCGCCTTCGCCATCGCGCTGACTTTCTGGCAAATCCGCGCTGGCCCTGCCGCGCAACTTCTGGCCATCCCCCCGGTCGCCTGGGCGGGCTGGGCGATCATCGTGACCCTGATCACCGGCTCGTGGGCGCGGCGACTGCTCGCCGTGCCGGCCGCGCTCGTCCTCATCTGGGCGAGCAGCGTCTATTTCCTCTATCCCATCGTTTCGAAGGCCTTTGCCCAGGCGCCCAAGCCAGAAAACCAGGTGAACGCCGCGCGTACAACGCATAACCAAGCGCCGCCCTCGGCGAAGAACGCCTCAGCCAACAGCACCAACGCCGCACCGGCGGCCAATCTGTCTGCGATCTCAAAACCCGCCACAAAGCCCCTCACCGGCGCGCATCGACCGGAAGTGCGCTGCCGCACTCAACCCGCGCTGCAACCGCTCGACCAGATCGCGCCCGCGACGATCTTCACCCTTGTCGATCTCGGACCGCGCCTCATCGCGATTACGCATCACACGGTCATTGCCGGTCCCTATCACCGAAATCAGGAAGCCATTCTCGACGTCCACCATGCCTTCGATGGGTCGCCCGAGACATTCCGCAAGATCGCGCAGAAGCGCGGCGCGACCTATCTGCTCTATTGTCCCGGCTTCCCGGAAGGGACGATCTACCAGCGCCGCAGCCCCAAAGGCTTCTATGCGCGACTGGCGCGTGGCGAGACATTCCCCTTCCTGACGCCGGTCACCGTCAAGGCGCCGAGCGAGTTGCCCTACCGGCTCTACCGGATCACGCCGCTGGCGGCGCAGGCCTCTTCCGCAACCGCGTCACCGCCGCGCGGCGAAAAAGTCCCGCAAAAGGTTCGCTGAGCTGTCCTCGCCGATGCCGGGGAAAATCTCCGGACGGTGATGGCATTGCAGCTGCGCAAAAACCCGCGCGCCATGTTCGACGCCACCGCCCTTGGGATCAGCCGCGCCATAATAAAGCCGGGCGATCCGGGCATGGGCAATGGCGCCTGCGCACATTGGGCAGGGTTCGAGCGTCACCCACAGGTCGCAATCGCCCAGCCGGGCCTGCCCGAGATGCGCGCAGGCCGCGCGGATCGCGACGATCTCGGCATGTGCCGTGGGATCGCGATCGCGCCGGTTGCGATTCTCGCCCTGCGCGATCACCGCGCCATTCCGCGTCACCACAGCGCCGATCGGCACTTCCCCGGCTTCCGCAGCGCGGCGCGCGCAGTCCAGCGCCAGACGCATCGGCTCGGGCAGAGGAAAAGCGCTCGACATGATCGCAGCTAGTGGCTCATCCGCCCTTCCCTGTCGAGGCCAGTCCTGCTAGGCCGCGCGCAAGGACAGGGTCGTTTTGCGGGAAACCGCCTTGACGATTCGTCCCCCGCCTTGTATCGGCGCCGCTTTCCGAACGACCAAGTATCAGGATCGATTGACATGTCGCGCATCTGCGAACTGACCGGCCGGGGCCGCCAAGTGGGCCACAATGTGTCCCACGCCAATAACAAGACCAAGCGCGTGTTTCTGCCCAACCTGCAGAATGTGACGCTCATCTCCGACACGCTCGAGCGTGGCGTGAAGCTGCGGGTTTCGACCCACGGCCTGCGCTCGGTGGAGCATAACGGTGGTCTGGACAACTGGCTGCTCAAGACCTCTGACGAAAAGCTCTCGCTGCGCGTGCGTCGCCTGAAGCGTGAGATCGTCAAGAAGGTAGCCGTCAAGGCTGCCTGAACGCGCTGGCCGATCCATTCGGCCAGACACAGAGATTGAAAGGGGCGGCCTCAGCAGGCCGCCTTTTTCTGTGCCTGCAATTCAGGGTCGCAGCCCCTGCCCGATCCAGTCGGACGGCAAGGCGAAGCGCAGCAGCAAGGTGCGCTGCAGGGCAAAGCGGTTATTGTCGGAAACGACCCACAGGATCGGCTGGCCCGCCTCCCAGCCCAGCGCCAGCCCCTCGAAATTATCCGCCAGTCCGGGCGGCTCCAGCCGGGCGACGGTCGTGCCGGAAAGCTCGGCGCCATCCTTGAACATCGGCAATCGCACAAGGCTCAGCCGGGCCGTAAAGCCATGTGCCAGCGTCAGCCGACGATTGAGGACCAGCAGCCGGTCTCCGCCCAGCCACAGCGCGTCCGTCGGCCGGTAACCGGCCGGGGCATGATAGCGAAGCCGCAGCGGGGGTGGCGTCTCCCGCGCGACCGGATCGCCCTGCCACAGCAGCGCCTCGAACGCACCGGAGCGGTCCTGCGCCATCTCGGCAATGGCGAGAAACCGCCCATCGCTCAACCGCACCAGCGATTCGATGCTGCCCGTCGAGGGCCAATGTCTGATTTCCGCAGGGGCCACGCAGGCTTCGACACGGCGAAACCGGGGCGTATAGCGGCAGATTCGCTGAAGATGCTCGAACCCCACCCAGGAGCGCCCCGACACCGGGTCATGCGCGAGGCTCTCCGAATCCATCTTCCAACGCGGCCAGTCCTGCTCGACAACCCATCGCGGCAGGGACTGGACCTTGCCAACGCCCGGCCGCCCCGGCCGCATGATCTCGAACAGCTCCCCCGAATCGCTCAGCCCGGTCAGATTGCCGTCAGCGCGCACCATCAGCGCGGAAATGCCGCCGAAGACCTCACGCGGGCTGGTCAGGGACCAGGCGCCCGTCAGGCGGAGCGGCCCGAAGGCCGTGGCGTCGGCTGCGGCCGACGTCAGCGCCAGTGGCTCGGCCTCGATGAGCAGCAGCCCGCTCTCAAGCCCGGGAGAAAGCGCCGGGTGGCGGCCATTCATCAGCAGAATGAAGAGGGCGAGAATGAGCAGGATGCGCCGCATGGCCTTGCTCCTAGCGCCCCCTCGGGCAGCGCGCCAGCCGGGCGACAGCAGAGCGACAAAGCTGAACCTCGGCTAAAATGTCCATTCAGCTTCGGCTCAACGGATGGGGTCTAAACAGAAATCATGACGGACAAGGCGTGGCCACCGTGCCGCAAGATGCCCGCCAAAGGATTTCAAGGAGCAAGACCATGACTGCACGCAAGTTCCTCAGCATCACGGCGGCCGCCACCATGGTCGCAACGTCCTTCGGCGTCACGGCTCCGGCCATGGCCCGTGACCACTATCGCGACTATCGCGGCGATTATGGCCGGGACTATCGCTACAACGACCGCGACTATCGGGATTACCGCGATGCCCGTTATTCGGATCGCCGCAACTATCGCTACGACAACCGCTGCCGGGACAATGGCACGGGCGGCACGATCATCGGCGCCCTTGCCGGTGGCCTGCTCGGCCATGAGGTCGCCGGTCGCCGTGGTGACAAGACCGCAGGCGTGATCATCGGCGGCGCGGTGGGCGCGATTGCCGGCCGCGCGATCGACAAGGCCGACAGCCGCTGCTGAGCAGCCTGACAGCCAAGCTTCTGCCTCCCAGGCAATGGAAAGGCCGGCCCCGCAAGGGACCGGCCTTTCTTTTCGATCTCGTCACCTGACCGGTGGTGCCTCTAATGCACGAAGCGCGCGACCACGTCGCGATAGGAGCGGCTCACCTTCACCTGGCTGCCGGATTCAAGGATCAGGAAGCACTCACCATTGGTATGCGGCTTGACCTGGCGAACCTGCGACAGGTTGACGATGGTCGAGCGATGGATGCGCTGGAAATTGCGCGGGTCCAGCCGCTTTTCGAGGTCCTTCATCGTCTCGCGCAGGATCAGCGAGTTATCCGCGGTATAGATGCACATATAATCGCCGGCCGCGTCGATCCGCTCGATGGTATCGACATCGATGCGGAAAATCTGCCCGCGATCCTTGATGTTGATGAGCTTCTCATAACGGCTCGATGAGGGCGCCTCATTGTCCGCCGGCATTTCGGACACCGCGTCCGGAGCCACCTCGGCCAGCACTTCGCGCAGGCGACCGGCTTCCTCCACCTGCTTCTTCTCATGCAGGCGGGTGCGGGCACGGTCGAGCGCGTCGGCAAGGCGCTGCTCTTCCACCGGCTTCATCAGATAATCGATCGCCTTGGCCTCAAAGGCTCGCAGCGCGTGATCGGAATAAGCCGTCACGAAGATGAAGAGCGGCGGTTCGACCTCCATCACCCCCTGGACCACGGAGAAGCCGTCAAAGCCGGGCATCTGGATATCGAGAAAGACGAGATCGGGCTTGTGTGTCTTGATCGCGCGGATCGCTTCGCGACCGTTGGTGCACGTCTCCACGATCTCAACGTCGGGATGAGCCTCCAGGCGGAGCTTCAGCCCCTGAATGGCGAGGCTTTCATCGTCGACGAGAATGGTGCGTATGGTCATGCGGCTACCCTTGATGGTTCGGCGGTAATGAACGGCATCTCGATGATGACGCTGTAGCCCCCCTCGGGTGGTGAACGCGTTTCCATATTCTGGCGTTCCCCGAACGCCTGAACCAATCGGTCACGAATGTTGGCAAGGCCCACACCCGTACCCTTCGTCATGCGCTGATCGCTCCCATTCAAGCCGGGACCGGTGTCCGAAACGACGATCCGCACGTTTTCGCCGACAGGCTGCGCTGTGACCACGATATCCGCGCCCTCCTCCTGGGGGGTTACGGCATATTTAATGGCGTTCTCGACCAAAGGTTGCAGCAGCAGCGAAGGAAGTCGCGCGGAGGCGACCGCCGGATGAATGTCGAAGATCGGGCGCAGACGATCCTCGAAGCGCATTTTCTCGATCTCAAGATACAGCTTGAGCGTCTCCACCTCCTGCTCAAGCGTCACCTGCGCCGTCGGCTCGTTGATGAGCGTGTAGCGCAGGAAGGCCGACAGGCGGGAGAGCATCGCATTGGCCCGCTCCGTCTGCTTGAGCAGCACCAGCGTGGAAATGCTGTTGAGCGTGTTGAACAGGAAATGCGGATTGAGCTGATAGCGCAGCATGGCAAGCTGGGCACTGCTCGCCTGGCTCTCCAGCAACTGCAACTGGTCGGCCTGCTCTTCCACGGTGATGTAGAAATTGATCGCGTAGTAAAGCGCCGACCACGCCCCCAGCAGCGTGAAATTGAGGTAAAAGGCCCCCAGGAACAGCTTGAGGCTGGAGCCATCGCCCGACTGGTTGAGCGTCGTGAACACCCAGGCATCGATAAAGGCGGACGTTCCGCCCGCGACGATCGCGATGACGATCGAGGCGGTCCAGGTGACGATCGGCGTCTGCCTCAGCAGGAAGCGATAGCCGACCGCCATCAGCAGCGTGAGCGAATAACCGGTGATCGTCGAGATCAGCACCGGCACCAGGAAAGACATTGGCTGGCCATTGGCGATGCCGGAGACGGCGCGCAGCAGGAAGGCGCCGGTCCATCCGACCGCCTGCAAGGTCCAGAACGCCTTGTTCTTATCCTCAAAGAACGGGCGACGGCGGATGACGAGCACCGAGGTCATCGGCGGGCTCAACGCGCGGCGCCCATCGCGCGCAGGGGCGCGGCGGTGCAATCCGGCTCGTCGTCGGCCGCGGCTGGCGCCTCGATCCAGCACAGATCCTGATAGTCGAGCAGGCGTCCATCGGCAGCCTGCAAGCGCACCTCGCGGACCGGCTGCCGGTCGCGACTATCCGCCAGGATTCGGCGCGCAGGCGGCACGGGTTCCCAGCGCTCCCCCCATTGGCGCAGCGCAATCATCACCGGCATCAAGGCTTTGCCTTTCTCGGTAAGGCCGTAAGCGACACGGCGCTTGTCATTGGCGACCGGCTCACGGGTGAGGATGCCCCTCGCAACCAGCTTGCCCAGCCGATTGGACAGGATGTTGCGGGCGATGCCAAGCGCACATTGGAAATCCTCGAAATAGACGATGCCGCTGAAGCAGGCGCGCAGGATCATGAACGACCACCGCTCGCCCATCGTTTCGAGCGCGGCCGGCAGGGCGCAGCCCTCAAATGCATCAAGACCCTTGCGTTCAGCCATGGCCAGCGACGCTAGCGCATTCGGCGCGCCGCGCCAAATGGCGAGTGCTCTGGACTGTGCCTTCGTCGCACGGATCGGGCGGAGCGTGGCGTTGAGGGGACAACTTCCCCCTCGCCAGCCGCTGCAGCGCGAGTTTTTTGTTGCGCTGCACGGGGTCCGGCCACCATGTTGCGCGACGATGTTGCGTCAATATGAACTGGTCGAGAGGGTCAAAGGCTATGACCCGGATGCCGATGAGGCCCTGATCAACCGCGCCTATGTGTTTTCGGTCGCCAAGCATGGCACGCAAAAGCGCGCCAGCGGTGATCCCTACTTCAGTCATCCAATTGAAGTGGCAGGCATTCTGACTGATCTTTTCTTGGACGATAAGACCATCGTCACCGCCCTGCTGCACGATACGATCGAGGATACGCTCACCACCACGGCGGAGATCGAGCGGCTGTTCGGGCAGGACGTCGCCCGGCTGGTCGATGGCGTGACCAAGCTCAGCAAGATCGAGGCGCAGAGCGAAAGCCAGCGGGCCGCCGAGAATCTGCGCAAGTTCCTGCTCGCCATGTCGGACGATATTCGCGTGCTGCTCGTCAAGCTGGCCGACCGGCTGCACAATATGCGCACGCTGCACTTCATCAAGAACGAAGAAAAGCGCCGCCGCATCGCCCGCGAGACGATGGATATCTATGCGCCGCTCGCCGAGCGCATCGGCATGTACGAGTTCATGCGCGAGATGCAGCTCCTTGCCTTTCAGCAGCTTGAGCCCGATGCTTATGATAGCGTCACCAAGCGTCTTGCTCTGCTCAAGGAAGGCGGCGAGAGCAAGGTTGCCCGCATCTCGACGCAGCTGCAAAATATGCTCACCTCGGCGGGCATGCACGTCACGGTCTCCGGTCGCGAGAAGCATCCCTACTCGATCTGGCGCAAGACGCAGGAGCGTCACATCAGCTTCGAGCAGCTGACGGACATCATGGCGTTCCGGGTCGTCACCGACAGCACGGACGATTGCTACCGCGCCCTGGGCCTCATCCACCAGCGCTTCAAGATGGTGCCCGGGCGGTTCAAGGATTACATCTCCACGCCAAAGCGCAACGGCTATCAGTCGCTGCACACCACCGTGATCCACGAGGAGAACGCCCGCATCGAGGTGCAAATCCGCTCGGAACGGATGCATCAGGATAGCGAGTTCGGCCTTGCCGCCCACTGGGCCTACAAGCAGTCCGGCGCGCGGCCCGACGGGCAGGCCGGCTGGCTGCGCGATCTCGTCGAAATCCTCGAGCAGAGCCACGATGCGGAGGAGTTGCTCGAGCACACCCGCATGGCGATGTATCAGGATCGGATCTTCGCCTTCACCCCCAAGGGAGAGCTGCAACAGCTGCCCAAGGGATCGACGCCGGTCGATTTTGCCTATGCTGTCCACACCACGCTCGGCAACCAGACCGTCGGCGCGAAGATCAATGGGCGCGTCATGCCGCTGCGCACGCAGCTTGAGAATGGCGACCAGGTCGAGATCCTCAAATCCGATGCGCAGGAGCCGCAGCCCGGCTGGCTCAGCTTCGCGATCACCGGCAAGGCGCGCGCAGCGATCCGCCGGTTCATTCGCCAGAAGCAGCGCACCGAGACGATCGCGCTGGGCGAGAAGCTCTACGAGGAGATCGTGCTGCGCCTGCCGGTGGAGATTGGCGACAAGGCGGAGAAAGCGGCGATCAAGCGGCTCAAACTGGAAGACAAGGCCGCGCTGATGATCGCCATCGCAACCAACCGCATCTCGGACGAGGAGGTGATGAACGCCCTGGTGCCCGGCAGTGCGGAGGACGCACCCGGCGCGGCCCGGCGGCGCAAGAAGCAGGCGCAGGCCGTTTCGATCATCGGCCTGACGCCCGGCATCGCCTTCACCCTATCAGAATGCTGTCATCCCGTTCCGGGCGACCGCATCGTCGGCCTGCGGCGGCCGGGCGAACCGATCGAGGTGCATACCATCGATTGCCTCGTGCTGGAGACCGGTCAGGATGCCGACTGGGTGGACCTCAGCTGGGACAGCGAAGCCAAGGGCGGCACCGCGCGCCTTTCGGTCATCCTGAAGAACCAGCCCGGTGCTCTGGCGACGGTGGCCAACATCTTCGCGGTCAACAAGGCCAACATCCTCAACCTGCAACTGGTGAACCGCGAAGGCCCGTTCCACACCGATCTCATCGATCTTGAGGTGGAAGATGCGAGCCACGTCGCCCGAATTCTCTCGGCGTTGCGGGCCGTGGACGCCGTGGTCCAGGCGGACCGGATCTAGCCCCGGCGGGCGGCAGCGCCTTGCAAACGATCATCCCGCTTCTCCACGCGCGTTAATCCTTGCTGCAAAACAGTGCCATTGTCGGACAGCGCCCCGAGGGGCCAGGAAACTATCCTTAACGACCTCGCCCCTTTTTGCTGGCGCCTCACATGCTCGGTCATCAGGAAGCCTCCGGTGTAACGAAGGCAGGCCTGCCAAGGAAACGAGCCGAGAACGCTCAATCGGGAAGTTCGATATATGCGTAAGATCCTCATCGCGTCGCTGGTAACCTGTGCTGCTTTTGCCGTTCAGCCGGCTCAGGCCGCGCTTGTCAGCTCTGCCGCCAGCTGCTCCGCATCGGACATTGGCCTCGCGGCAAGTTCGAGCTTTAGCTGCGTCGGCTTTTATAATGGCAATCTGGCCAGTCAGGCGACCACGGGAGATCAGACGTCCGCGCTCGCCCTGCTCGGCTTGACGCTTCCCAACGCGTTTTCCAGCGCCGTGGAGAAGGTTTCCGGTTCGCCCTGGATCTCGACCACCACCCTGAATTTCGACACGATGATGTACGGCACGACCTATATCGGCGTGCACTTCGGCAACATTCCCAATCCGTCGGGCAAGGGTCAGCCGCTCGCCAACAACATCACCGCATTCTATAAGTTCGATGCTGGCACCGACGGCATCGACCTGCTCAATCTCCAGTTCGCCAGCGGCTCGAACGCGACCATCTACAAGACAGGCGCAGCGCCGGTCCCGGCTCCCGTGCCGGAGCCCGCCACCTGGGCACTGATGGTTGCCGGTCTCGGCCTGGCAGGCATGCTGATGCGCCGCCGCGCCGCGAAGGTTCAGTTCGCCTGATCAACCTGACCGCCAGAATTGCATAAGGACAGGGCGTGGGGTTTCCGGCGCCCTTTCTTTTACCTCAAGGCGCAGGGCGTCCGCAGCGCACCAGCCCACTCCCGACCTGGCGCACGGTACAGGCAGGGCGCCCCTCCACCACCGCGCTGCCGGTTCCCACCAGCATCACTTTGGCGGTTCGCTCGGCAAAGGCTTCGGCCGTCGCGGCGCCATCCACCGCGAGGTCAAGGTCCACGGCCCGCAGGTCGCTCGCATCGAGCGTGCCGCTGCCGGAGAGACCGATCTGCACCTTGCGCGCTTGCCCGGACAGGAGCGTGCTGCCCGCACCGCCTTGCACGAGCTTGAGATCGTCGAGCTCGATTCCCCTCACCTCGATGCGACCACTGCCGACGAGATTCACATCGGCAGCCGCCTTGTTGAGGCCCTTCACGCGCAGCAAACCAGAGCCCACAAGTTGCACCCGGCGCAAGCTCGGTGCTGTGAGAGCGAGGCGCGCCGTCCCCCGGTCGCCTCGCGCCCCGGCAGCGCCGGCCCCGGGCGCGCGGAGGCGCACCGTCAGCGTCCGTGCGGACACCGTCAGTTGCAGGGCATCCAGCGTGGCACGATCTCCCTCGCCCCGCGCGGACGCCCCGCGCCCGGTTTCAAGGGAGACTTCCAGTGGTCCCTCGACGCGGATGCTATCAAAATCGGTCACGATATAGGTGCGGTTCGCTGCATTGGCCGCTGACAGTCCGCCAGCGGCAGCCACGAGCATCAGCAGCCGGATCGTTCGGCGCGCGGCACCTGATGTCATGACAGTCATCCCCCGAAGCAGTTCATGAGCGCGAGCATAGCAGATGTGTCGCCCCAAGTCGCCAACACGAGCCCCCATCGTGACGAGGTGACTATGGACGATGCCCCTGGCGTGGACGCGCCCCAACAAAAAACGGCGCCCACAAGGGGCGCCGTCTCTTGATCTCTAAGGAAGAAGCCTCGATTACTCGACGCGTTCCTTGGCATATTTCGGGGCAGCCTCGTTGAGGATCTGGAGGATCTTCTTGAGAGCCGTTGCCTCGTCCACCTCTTCCATCGCCGCGAGTTCACGCGCCAGACGGCTGGAGGCGGCTTCGAAGATCTGACGCTCGGAATAGCTCTGCTCGGGCTGATCGTCCGCTCGGAACAGGTCGCGCGTCACTTCCGCGATCGACACCAGATCACCGGAATTGATCTTCGCTTCATATTCCTGTGCGCGGCGCGACCACATCGTCCGCTTCACCTTCGGCTTGCCCTTGAGGGTTTCGAGTGCCTCGCCCAGTGTCTTGTCCGAGGAGAGCTTGCGCATCCCCACGCTTTCGGCCTTGTTCGTCGGGACGCGGAGGGTCATCCGTTCCTTCTCGAAACGCAGCACATAAAGCTCGAGGTCGATCCCGGCGATCTTCTGGCTTTGCAGCTCGATCACCCGGCCGACGCCGTGCTTCGGATAGACAACATAGTCGCCGACATCAAAAGACAGCGCTTTTGCAGCCATTCTTGCGAACCTTTCTTCTATCTGTTTGTATTCTTGGCTGAGTTACGCGGCACGTTGAGAATGCAGATTTGCGAGAATGCAGATGTGCAGGTGCCAGCCACAGGCCATGCGCGAATACTCCTGAGTGACGAGGGGTGTCACTTCCCGGCGGGTTTAACAGATTCGCAACAAAATTACCAGCCTAACCGGAGGTAATCTGATATTTTGCGGCATATCGCACGCCGACACACTATGGATGGCGTGTCGCGCTGGTCTGGAGAGTTCATCTGGCCCAACCGTAGCGGGCTCGCTCCGAACCCGCCCTTAGTCCTTCGCGAGCCAATAGGTCGGCATCGCGAGGGACCACATCCGCCTGCAATTGCAGGCGAAAACAGTCAGTTGTGCGTAAGGCTCAGCCGCCTTCGCCCGGCTCGGGCGAGAAATATTTGTCGAACTTGCCGTCCTCACCCTTATGCTCTTCGGCATCCGCGGGGGGTTCGCGCTTGGTCGTGATATTGGGCCATTCGGCGGAATATTTGGTGTTCACCTCAAGCCACTGCTCGAGACCGCTCTCGGTATCGGGCAGGATCGCCTCAGCCGGGCATTCCGGCTCGCACACGCCGCAGTCGATGCACTCGTTGGGATTGATGACGAGCATGTTCTCGCCCTCATAGAAGCAATCCACCGGGCATACTTCCACGCAGTCCATATATTTGCAGCGAATGCACGCGTCGGTCACGACATAGGTCATGGCTGGCTTTCCTAGCTTGGTTTTCGCTGATCGCGATATGCGCGCGCCGCCACAGGGTCAACAGGCAAGGGCAAGGATTGCGCGTAGCTTAACTTTATCGGGGCATCACCGTCGTATCCGGGTCGGCGCCGGGCGTGATCGCACTGTAGCAAAGCTGGGCCTCGGGGGCCGGGCCACGCCGCTCCGGCAGATGTTCCACGCGGATCACGCGAATGACATTGCCCTGCGGCAAGGTGAGCAGGTCACCCACACGCACCGGCGCGTGCGCCCGCTCGATCCGGCGGCCATTGATGCGCACGATGCCCCGCTCCGCGAGCGCCTGCGCGCTAGAACGACTGGGGGACAGGCGCACGAACCAGAGGAATTTGTCGAGGCGCAAACTCGGTCCATGGCCGGTCGATGCGCCCTCATCCCGCTGCCTCGCCAGAAAGTCAGTCCTCTCGGCCGAACAAGGCGCCAAGACCGGCCAAGGCCTTGCCCGTGGCGACGATCGGCCGCTCGCGACCACCGCCGTCACGGTCCGGTCGGGGACCACGATCCGGCCTCGGGCCGCGATCGGGACGATTGTCGCGATCCGGGCGCTTGTCCCGTTCACGGCGCGGACCACCCTCGGCCGCCTTGCCGCGCCGATCCGGGCGGTTGCGCGGGCCATCGCCGGCCGCTGGGGACTGGCCATCCTGATCCTGCCGCCCCTGCTGCGCCGGACGACGATGGCCGCCGCGATTGCGCGGCCCCTCGAATTTCGGACGCGGCTTGGGCCGGCCACGGAACTGCCAGTTGGGCGCGCCTTCCGCCGCATCGGGCACCGGGCGGAAACCCGCCTGCCGCATCAGCTCCAGGAAGCTCGCTTCATTGAGGCCAATGGAGACGATCGTTGGATCATCAGCGCCATAGGGCTTGCCGGCCGCAATCGCCTCATGCGCCCCGCGTGCAAGCCGTTCGGCCATATCGATGCGCAGCCAGGCCTCGCCCAGCTTGCGGAACCCCGCAATGCGCGCGCCAATCTCGTCGATCGGCACGACAGGCTTGGCGACCTTGGCAGGTGCGGGCGCCTCAGCAACTGCCGGCGTTTCGGATGCCGGAGCCTCAACCGGCGCCGGAGCCTCCGCGGATGCTTCGGTTTCGGCCTCAACCGGCGCTGCGACGTCGCCGGCTTCCACCGGTTCGCTCGGCGCACTCGCCTTGCGCTCTTCGCTGCCACCACTCTGCAGCAGCACCGCGCCCGGCGCGGGCAGCGCCACCAGCGGCTTGCCGGATTTCAGCGAGAGCAGCACCATGCGCCATTGCGCTGCAGCCGGCTTCATCAGGCCCGGATGATACAAATCCATGACGCCGATCACCACGCCGGCCTTGCGCAAATGGGTGCGGTCTTCCTTGGCGACCTGCCCGAGCGCTTCATCCAGCGTGTTGCGCGGCACGATTCCCCCGGCGTCCGCCAGTTGCGCGAGCACCGCGCGCACCGTCGCAGGCAGTTCGGCCTCCGTGGAGCCGGCCTCCATCTTCAGCAGCGCCGGAATGTGGCGCTCGAACTGATTCTTGAGCCAGAGCGCCAGCCGATCGCGCACGCCCTGCTGAATTTCCGGGACGAGGCTGGAGAGCCCCGCATCCAGCGTCATTTCGGGCGCGAGCAGACGCTGCCCTGCCTTCAATGTCGCGACCGGGTGCCCGTTCCAGATGATCTGCGCATCACCGCCGGGAGGGCTGGCGAGAGTGAACGCTTTATCGTCCACCGCCAGCAATGCCTGAGCCATCTCGTTCAAATGCGCACCCAGTCTCCGTTCGGCAGCGGCCAGCAGCAGCCGCCTCTCATTCGCTCTCGCCAAGGGATCGACGATGAAGCGGAAGCCCCGCATCGTGCCGATCCTGTGACCATCGACTGTTACATTGCCTGCGCCGTCGACGTCCACTGACAAAAACGCCTTGGCATCACCGCCGCGCCGAAGCAAGGCGGAGGCGCGCCGATCAACGAAACGCTGCTTCAATGCGCCGTGCAACGCATCGGAAAGACGCTCTTCCAGAGCCCGCGCGCGCGCCGCCATCTCGACAGGCTGGGCCAGCCAATCGTCCCGCTGGGCGACATAGGCCCAGATTCGCACCGCACCGATCCGCCCGGCCAGCGCATCGACATCGCCCTGCACATTGTCCAGCCGGGCGAGCTGCGCTGCGAACCAGTCCTGCGGAATATGGCCGTTGCCCTGGCTCAGCCACGTCCACAGGCGGTGAATGGTGCGCGCATGGTGCTCGATGCCGAGCTTCTGGAAATCCGGCACGGAACAGGCCGCCCAGAGCCGCGCGACCTGCCCCCGGCCCCGCGCCCGTGCGCGCACGTCCGGCAGGTCGGCGAGATATTGCAGCACCGCCAGGTCAATCGCTTCGGGCGCCGCGCGCAACCCCGCGCGCTCGGGACGATCCAGCAGCGCCTCGATCAGCGTGTCGATGTCATCCATCGGCAGGTCCGCTTCCCGCCAGAAAATCTGCTCGATGGGGTCGAAGCGATGCTCCTCGATGCGCTCCACTTCTTCCGCAGAAAAAGCCGGCTCGCCATCCGCCGCGCCGACATCGCCGAATGTCCCGTCCCGTTGGTGCCGCCCTGCGCGCCCTGCAATTTGCGCCATTTCGGAGACAGTCAGGCGGCGCGTCCGCCGCCCATCGAACTTGCGCAGCGACGCGAAGGCGACATGATCGACGTTGAGATTGAGCCCCATGCCGATAGCGTCCGTGGCCACCAGATAATCGACCTCCCCGGCCTCGAACATCGCCACCTGCGCATTGCGCGTCGCAGGGCTGAGCGCGCCCATGACGATCGCCGCGCCCCCGCGATGCCGGCGCAGCATTTCAGCCACGCGGTACACCTCCTCGACGGAGAAGGCGACGACGGCGCAGCGGCGCGGCAGGCGGGAGAGCTTCTGCGGCCCGCTGTAGCGCAGGGTGGAGAAGCGCGGCCGCGTCACGATTTCCGCCTTGGGCAGCAGCGTGCGCACCAAGGGCGCCATGCTTGCCGAGCCGAGGAGCATCGTTTCCTCGCGTCCACGGGCATTCAGCATCCGGTCGGTGAAGATGTGGCCGCGCTCGGGGTCCGCGGCGAGCTGGATCTCATCCACGGCCACGAACGCGAAATCGGAGAAGGCGCCGAAGCCACCGCGAACCGGCATCGCCTCGGCAGTCGCCAGCACATAGCGGGCGCCGGGCGGCGCGATTCGCTCCTCGCCGGTCAGCAGCGCGACCTGATCGGCGCCCTTGATTCGCACCACGCGCTCGTAAACCTCACGCGCCAGCAAGCGGAGCGGAAACCCCATGAGCCCGCTCGAATGGCCGCACATCCGCTCAATCGCCAGATGGGTCTTGCCCGTGTTGGTCGGTCCCAGGACCGCCTTGAGAGCTGCAGGCTCGTAGCTCGACATGATTGGCTGACACATGGAGCGCGCCGTGGCTCACGGCAAGGCTCAATCCAGACCCCGCATGAATTAGGGATGGTTCCGCAATCAGCCGACGATTGCGCACAACTCGCCGCAAGCTATGGGTCGATATTGTGTCTTTATTTGACTTTAACCCCCTGCCTTTACAAACAAAGCGCGACGTTTGGCAGTCGCGACAGCGTGGCAGAAGCCGTCAGGGGCGCATCAATTCGTGTTTCAGAAGATCGAGCTTAGCCCCACGCAGGGCGCCGGCACCGGTACGCTTTGGCTTAACAGCCCGGCGAAGGTGCTCGCACCGCTCCGCTCTGGAGACTGGCGCGAGCGGGTGCAGGACTGGGCGCATCGCGTCGATCTCGCGCCAGATCTTGGCCAGAACATCGGCAGCCGGACCTGGTGGCGCGGCTTCATTACGTGCTTTTCGCTGTGCGGCATCATGGTCATGTCCGCGCCCGGCGTCCTGACCGTTCCCGGCGCACAACCCGCGCCGCTCTCGACCGAGCAGTTGGACCAGTATCGCTCGCAGATGATCAGCGCCTCGGCGCTCGGGGCCGATACAGGCAAGCGCATGGGACCGACCGATCTGGTCGCGCCGTTGCGCGAGACGCCCGAGCGCCCGCAGATCGAGCTGGATGCCGCCGTCGGCACTGGCGACAGCTTCGCCCACACCCTCTCGCGCGCCGGCATCAGCAGCAATGATGCCAGCGCGGCGATGGCGCTGATCCGGCAGGCCGTCGATCCCGCCACGATCGCGCCCGGCACCCGCGTGCGCATCGTGCTCGGCCGGCGCGCCAACCGCAATGTCGCACGCCCGCTGGATCATCTGTCCCTCCGCGCGAAGCTCGAGCTGGCGCTGGAGATCACCCGGCAGGATGGCGCGCTGACGCTGCGCCGCATTCCCATCATTGTGGACAACACGCCACTGCGCATTCGCGGCCAGGTGGGTGACAGCCTCTACCGCTCCGCCCGCGCAGCCGGTGCCGATCCGTCGACGATCCAGGCCTATCTCAAGGTGCTGTCGGCGCAGGTCAATGTCGGCAACGGCCTGCGGGCTGGCGATACGTTCGATATCATCGTCGCCCATCGCCGCGCCGCGACCGGTGAAAGTGAGACCGGAGAGCTGCTGTTCGCGGGCCTCCAGCGGCAGCGAGGCAAGGACATCAACCTGCTGCGCTGGACGCAGGCCGGGCGCGCGCAGTGGTTCGAAGCATCCGGCGTCGGTGAGCGGCGCGGTGTTCTCGCCCGTCCGGTAAGCGGGCGGCAGAGTTCCGGCTATGGCATGCGCAGGCACCCGATCCTCGGCTATAGCCGGATGCACGCCGGTCTCGACTTCGCCGCCAGCACCGGCACACCCATTTATGCGGTGAGCGACGGCCGGGTGACCTATTCCGGTTGGCACGGCGGCCATGGCAAGTACGTCAAGATTGAGCATGGTGGCAGCCTTGGTTCTGGCTACGGCCATATGAGCCGCATCGCCGTCGCCGCTGGTCAGCGCGTCAAGCGCGGGCAGGTCATCGGTTATGTCGGCTCGACCGGCCTCTCCACCGGACCGCACCTGCACTACGAACTCTATCGCAATGGGCGCACGATCAATCCGGCGAGCGTGAAGTTCACGGAGACAGCGCAACTGGCCGGCGCCGAACTGCGCGCCTTCAAGGGCCGCCTTGCCGAACTCAAGCGCCTGCGCGCCGGCCTTCCTGAGCCTGCGAAGACGGAGCCGACGGAAATGGCAGCGAGCAATGCCTCAAGCGCTGCTGCGTCCGCTCAGTCGGCAGGCGGCGGGTCCAGCCGCACGCGATAAGCGCGATCCGCTCGGTCGCGAGCGACGCCGTTCCTCTCGGATGCCACGCCTTCGGCGCGCCTGACGCGCCCCGCCCTACTGCCGCGTCAAAATTCGCACGAAGCGAACGCCGACGACATTTCGCTTGCGCAGCATTTTCTCACTCGTTACGTTATATCATATGAACACCAATCTCCGTCCGCGCCTCGCGCATACCGCCGCCTTCTCCGCCCTTCTCTCCAGCGCCGCGCTGTTCGCAGCTCCCGCTCTGGCGCAGCGCCAGCCGCCGCCGGATACCGGCGAAGCGCATGGCCATGACGATCGGCCGGAAAACATCGTCGTCACCGCGATCATCCCGCGCTCGCATATCGATGTGCTTGGCGGCACATCCGTCCTCACCGGCGAGGAGTTGGCCCGCGACATCCGCCCGAGCCTGGGCGAGACGCTGGCCCGGCAGCCGGGCGTTTCTTCCACATCCTTCGGTCCTGGCGCCTCTCGCCCGATCCTGCGCGGCTTCTCGGGCGACCGCATCCGCCTGCTCACCGATGGGATCGGCAGCTTCGATGCGTCCGCCACCTCGGTGGACCATGCCGTCGCAATCAATCCGCTGCTCGCCGACCGGATCGAGGTGCTGCACGGCCCTGCGGCATTGCTCTATGGCTCTTCCGCGGTCGGCGGCGTCGTCAATGTCATCGACACGCGCATTCCCACGCATCTGCCCGAGGGCGGCTTCGATCTGGCCGCCACCGGGACATTCGGCAGCGCCGCCCGCGAGAAATCGCTCGCCGGCAAGACCGACATTGCATTGGGCGGCGGCTTTGTGTTCCATGCCGATGGCAGCTGGATCGAAACCGGCGATCTGCGCAGCGGCGGCTATGTGTTGGGCGCCGAGCCCCGGGCCGAAGCGCTGGAAAGCGACGAAGCCGACATTCGCGACCTCGCCGGGCTGCGCGGGCGCATCCCCAATTCCGCTATCGAAGGCTGGAGCTACACCGGCGGCCTCAACTACATCGATTCCGGCGGGTCCCTCGGCTTCTCGGTCGGCCGCTCGCAATTCACCTATGGCCTGCCGATCCGCTACGTGACGCACGAGGATCATGAGGACGAAGGCGCGATCGAGGGCGAAGAAGGCGAGCACGAGCATGGCGCCGAGGAAGTCAAAATCCAGATGAAGCAGACCCGTGCCGATCTGCGCGCGCAAGTGAATGTGGGCGGCGGATTGCTCGACCAGATCCGCCTGCGCGCCGGCTGGGCCGATTACGAACATGCCGAAATGTCGCTCGACGGGCAGGACATTCACACCCGCTTCTTCACGCAAGGCCTCGAAACCCGGCTCGATCTCGTGCAGGCGCGCCGGGGCGGATGGGAAGGCGCGATTGGCGGGCAGATGCTGCTGCGCAAGAGCCACATCGAGGGCGAGGAGAAGTTCCTGCCGGCGATCGACAGCGAGACCTGGGGCCTGTTCACGCTGCAGGCGCTCGATCTCGGCAAGGTGCGGCTGGAGGCCGGCGCGCGCTTCGAGCACAACCGCATCGAGGCGGCGCAGGACAGCGACCTCGGCTCGCCGGACTATCGCCGCAACTTCGACACGGTGTCGGGATCGCTCGGCGCCAGCTATGCCATCGCGACTGACTGGCGGGTCGGCGTCAACCTCTCGCGGGTCGAGCGGGCGCCCACGGCGGATGAACTCTTCGCGCGCGGCAACCATGCCGGCACGCAGGCTTTTGAGCTTGGCAATCCCAACTTCGGCACCGAGCGCGGCTGGGGCGTCGAGGGTACGCTGCACGGACGGGGCCCGGACTTCCACCTCACCGTCTCGGGCTTCTACAACAAGTTCGACCGGTTCATTTACGATTCCATCGTCGATGACAGCGCCTGTCTGGCGGCCAGCGGCGCGACCTCGCTCGAATTCCCCTGCTTCGCCTATCTGCAATCCGGCGCGGAATATTATGGCGCGGAGATTCAGGCAGATTGGACGGCGGCAACATTCGGCCGCACCGAGCTGCGCCTGGACGGTCTGGCCGACTTCACGCGCGCAACGCTCGACAACGGCGAGCCCGTGCCACGCATCCCGCCGCTGCGGCTTCTTGGCGGTGCCACGCTCGATGCCGGCGAATGGTCTGTGCGCGGCGAGATCGAGCATGCCTTCAAGCAGGATCGGGTAAGCGCGCGCGAGACCGTTACGCCCGCCTACACCTTCGTCAACGCCGGGCTGACCTGGAAACCCGCCATCGCGAACCAGCGGGTCTCCTTCTCCCTGCAAGCCAACAACATCTTCGATGTCGAGGCGCGGCGCCACGCCAGCCTGCTCAAGGATTACGCCCCGCTCGCCGGGCGCGACATACGCCTCACGGTCTCCCTCGCCCTGTGAGTGCCGGGCGGGGCGCCCCTCTTCGCGCCCCGCCCTTTTTTCTCAGTCACTTGACAGGTCAGCTGCATCCGGTGTCTGGTCGCCCGCGCAATAGCCGGGGGACCATTGCCAATGAACGACCAGACCGACCGTGCATTCGGTTTTGAAGGAAGCTGGCGGGAATACGCCCCGATTGCCTTCACCAATCTGCTGCTGACCATCGTGACGCTGGGCGTCTATCGGTTCTGGGCAACGACGCGGACGCGGCGCTATTTGTGGAGCCGCACCCGCTTCATCGACGAGCGGCTGGAATGGACCGGCACCGGCGTTGAACTGCTCATCGGCTTCCTGATCGTGCTGGTGCTCTTCGGCATCCCCTTCCTGTTTCTCAACTTTGGCATGCAGGCGATGGTGTTGCGCGGACAGGCACCGCTCGCCGGCGTGCTGGGCCTAACGTCGTTCATGGTGATCTTCTATCTCGCCGGCGTGGCACGCATGCGGATGCTGCGCTATCGCCTCAGCCGCACCTGGTGGCACGGCATTCGCGGCGGCAGCAATGACAAGGGCTGGGCCTATGGCTGGTCCTACGTCTGGCGCAACATCGTCGCGTGGATGGTGATCGGCCTGCTCATTCCCTGGTCTATGACCTCGCTATGGAACGACCGCTGGAACGCGATGAGCTTTGGCCCCCATCCCTTCCGCGCGGCGGCAATGCCCGGACAAATCTTCCGCCGGTTCCTGCTGTTCTACCTGCTGCCGTTCATCATCTTTGCCGTCATGGCCGTACTCATCTTTGCAGGTGGTGGCGCTGCGATGCGTGGCGGTTTCGATCCCGAGACGCAGGCCCAACCCGGCCTCGCCTTCGTGCTCGCGATGATCCTGATGGTGCTGCTGATCTATACGATCATCGGCTTTTTTGCGCTGGCCTATTACGCCAAATTCTTCCGCGTGGCCGTGAGCAGCCTGTCACTTTCGACGCTCGATTTCCACTTCTCGGCCCGCACCAAGGACTGGTTCAAGCTCATCCTCGGCGACATCGCGCTGGTGGTGCTGACGCTCGGCATCGGCCTCGTCTTCCTCTCCTACCGGCACTGGAAGTTCTTCATCGTCCATCTCGATGCCAGCGGCGAGATCAGCCTCTCATCTCTCACCCAGTCGAGCACGAATGCGCCGGGTCAGGGCGAGGGCCTTGCCGATGCGTTCGACATCGGCGCCATCTAGCTCCATAGCGCGCGCATGACCCAGGCCGGCCCGGACGAGACCATCTGGCATTATGATGGCACCAGCGCAACGCGCCATCATCCGGTTCTGGAATGGACAGCGGAGACGTTCACGCTCCGCTGGGGTCTGAACAAAAGCGGCCCGCACCGCTGGGGCGATCTGGTGCCGGTCGATGGCAGCGGCGGGCGCTCTATTTATGGCCTGCGCGGACAGCATGGCTGGCGGCTCGGCTTCACCGGCGCGCCACCGCAGGACTTCGCGATCCACCTGCCCCTCCCCGCGCGTTATGGCCGCTGGATCGACCGTGTCGGCCTGTGGCGGGCGCTGGCGCTCTTCGCCGTGATCGCGGCGGGCGTCGTCTATGCCGTCCTCCGCGCGCCCGATTGGATCGCGCCGCATGTTCCGCTCAGCTGGGAGCAGCGGCTCGGCGATGCCATGATCGGCGATTTCGGCGGTCGCCTGTGCCAGACCCCGCAGAGCCGCGCCGCGCTCGACAAGCTCCAGCGCAAGCTCGGGGAAGGTGTACCCATCCGCCGCATCGGCATCGCCAATGTAAAGATGGTCAATGCGGTCGCCCTGCCCGGCGGCCACATCCTGCTGTTCGACCAGCTCATTCAGGATGCCCAGTCGCCCGATGAGGTAGCGGGCATCCTCGCCCATGAGATCGGCCATGTCCGCAACCGCGACACGATGACAGCGCTGATCCGCCAGTTTGGCCTCAGCATCGTGCTGGGCGGGTTCGGCGGCGACCTCGGCAACACCGCCAACGGCCTGCTGTCCCTGAGCTATGGTCGCGATGCCGAGCGGGCGGCGGACAGCTACTCCATCGGCGCCTTGCAAAAGGCCGACATATCGCCCCTGCCGACCGCCGCTTTCTTTAAACGCCTCGGGGGAGGCGACGGCGGGGAGCAGATCGAGCGTGCCGCCAATCTCATGGCCTCGCACCCCATCTCCGCCGAGCGGCGCAAGGCGTTCGAGGCCTCGGCGCGCAAGGGCCACCGCTATGAGGCCGCACTGACTCCGGCGGAATGGCGCGCCATCGTGAATGCCTGCAAGGATGACAAGGACGTCGCCCCTGCCAGTCGCTTCCCGTTCTGATAAGGGCAGCGTCATGACTGACGATACCACCAGCGCACCGCCCGCCTTCCTGCCCAACGCCGCGGGCCTGCGCCTCGCCTACCGCCACCGGCCCGGCACAGCGCCGACCGTCGTCTTCCTCCCCGGCTACATGTCGGACATGATGGGCAGCAAGGCGCTGGCGCTGGACGACTGGGCCGCCGCCCAAGGCCGCGCCATGCTCCGTTTCGATTATGCCGGCTGCGCCGAGAGTGCAGGTCGGTTCGAGGACGGCACACTCGCCAGCTGGCGCGACGATGCCCGCGCCGTGATCGATCATTGCGTCCCCGCCGGACCGATCATCCTCGTCGGCTCATCCATGGGCGGCTGGCTGGCCCTGCTGCTCGCCCGCGATTTGGGCGCGCGCGTCGCCGGCCTCGTCGGCATCGCCGCCGCGCCGGATTTTACCAATTGGGGCTTTGATGCCGCGCAAAAAGCGATCTTGCAGCGCGAGGGCAAGTTGGTCGAGCCTACGCCTTATGGCGATCAGCCCTATGTGACCACACGCGCCTTCTGGGCGTCGGGCGAGGCGCTGCGGCTGCTCGATGGCGAAATCGCGATCGAGTGCCCCATCCGCCTGCTGCAAGGACAGGCCGATGCCGACGTCCCCTGGCAGATCGCCGTGCGGATCGCGCAGCAGGTTCGTTCAGCCGATGTGCAGACGCTGCTCGTCAAGGATGGCGATCATCGCCTCTCGCGCCCGCAGGACATTGCCCTGCTGATCGCGACTGTCGCGCGCCTCGTGGAGTCCTGACCCTGCCTATGCTCGTTGCCGCCGCGCTTTCCCTCGCCCAGCTCGCCCAAGCGAGCGTGCCCCAGCATGATCCGGAAATCGAGGCGCTGCTGCGGCGACGAGACGAGATGCGCCGCGCCGAGGCCGAGCAGAGAGAGCAGCGCCCCTGGATCGAGCAGGTTCCGGGGGAACGCGCCGGCAATGACAGCACGGAACTCGCCGCCGTCGTCCCGCCCGCCATTGCACCCCGCTTCGCCACTTGTCTGGAGCGCGCCAACGCAAACCCCTCCGAGGGCATTGCCGATGCGGACGCCTGGGCAAAGGCCGATGGCGGCGCCTATGCCGCGCAGTGCCGGGGCTATGCGCTCGGGCAGGCCGGGCGCTGGAGTGATGCGGCAAAGGCTTTCGAGGATGGCGCGGCCTTCAAGGGCCTCGACGCGGTAACGCAGGCGCGATTATGGTCGCAGGCCGGCAATGCCGCGCTGATCGCAGGCGAAACGCCGCGCGCGCTGCGGGCGCTGGATGCGGCCCTCTTGCGCCCCCTGCCCAAGACGCTTGCGACCGGAGAAATCTATCTGGATCGCGCCCGCGCCCGCGTGGCCGCCAACGATCTGCCCGGCGCCCGTACCGACCTCGATCAGGCGATCGTGCTGGCCGCCGCCGATCCGCTCGCATGGCTGCTCTCGGCCACGCTCGCCCGGCGCATGAACGACCTGCCCTTGGCTCGCCTGCATATCGAGGAAGCCGCCAGCCGCGCCCGCAGCGATGCCGCCATTGCGCTGGAACAGGGCATCATTCTGGCGCTCTCAGGCAATGACGCCGGCGCCCGCGCCGCCTTCAGCCGCAGCAAGGAACTGGCTGCGCGCGATAGCGATATTGCCCGGCAGGCCACCGATTATCTCGCCCAGCTGAACGGCGAGCCGGCCCCCGCGGCCGCTGCTACGACAGGGACCGAAACCGGGCGATGAAGCGTGCGTGCGGCCGACCTCAGTCGAGGTAGAAATCCACCGTCGTCACGACCCGCACCTTCTTGAACGGCGTGTCGGCCGCGCCGTAACCGCCGGATGTCTCGCCATCACGCGGCTCGATGGAGAAATAGCCCTGCGTCGCACTCTTGATGCCGCCCACGCCGGTGCCGCTATCCTTGGCGAACTGTTCGGCCGAGGAGCGCGCATCCTTGGTCGCGGCGGCGACCATCTCCGGCTTGATATCGTTGAGCTTGGTGAAGCTATAGCTCATCGCCGAACCTTCTTGCAGCGTCACGCCGCGCCGCACGAGATCGAACTGATTGGCCACCGCCTTTTGCGCCCGATCGATATCGGTCGTGCGCAACTGCATCCGCTGGGTGATCGTGATGTTGGGAACGCCGTTGTTGATGAACTGGTTGACCCCGGCCCCGGTCGCGGTCAGCGCATTGTCCGGGAAGCCGAGGCTCTTGAAATAGCCGCGCAGTTCGGCCGTATTGCCCTCGATATCGGCCCGCACGCTGGCAAGGTCGGTGCCGGTCGCGGAATAGGCGATGGTCCAGGTCGCGAGGTCTGCGGTGACATTCCGCTCGGCGAGGCCCCGCACCGTGACGGATCGGTCAGCTGTGTGGGCACGCCGCAGGCCATCCCCAAGCAGGTAGCCACCGGTGATCATGCCGCCCGCAAGCACCACAGCACCTGCCAAAGCGACCTTGTTCATGTCCTGCAGCCAAACCATTGTGCGCATTCCTCTCTTTTCCCGCGACCGCGAGACGCCTATTTGAGAGGTGACTATCTCACTCTTGTGCTGAACCGTTGCTGACGCGGGACCAAAGGAAAGAGCTGCACCATGCCCAAATATCTCCACACCATGATCCGCGTCACCGACATCGACGCAACCTTGCGCTTTTTCGAATTGCTCGGCCTTAAGGAAGTCCGTCGCTTCGATAATGAGAAGGGTCGCTTCACGCTCGTTTTCGTCGCCGCGCCGGGCGATGAGGATGCGCAGGTGGAACTGACCTACAACTGGCCGCCGGAAGACGGCAGCGCCGGCGAAAGCTATGGCGGCGGGCGCAATTTCGGCCACCTCGCCTATCGGGTCGAGAATATCTACGAGACCTGCCAGCGCCTCATGGACAATGGCGTGACCATCAACCGCCCGCCCCGGGACGGCCATATGGCATTTGTCCGCACGCCCGATGGCATTTCCATCGAGCTGCTGCAGGATGGCCATCTCGAGCCGGCCGAACCCTGGGCGTCGATGCCGAACACGGGTGAATGGTGAGCACGCTCGAAATCCTGCGTGTTCCGGTTCTGTCGGATAATTATGTCTGGCTGGTTCATGACAAGCCGAGCGGGGAGACGCTGGTCGTCGACCCCTCGGTGGCCGAGCCGGTGCTGGCGGCCGCGCAGGCGCGCGGCTGGTCCATCACCCAGATCTGGAACACGCACTGGCATGGCGATCATATCGGCGGGAATGCGGGCATCGTAGCAGCGACCGGCGCCACCGTCACGGCGCCCGCCGCCGAACTCGCGAAAATCCCCAATGTCGATCGCCCGGCACGCGAAGGCGACCGGGTGCGGCTGGGCAACCATGAAGCGGTGGTGATGGAGGTGCCCGCACACACCGCCGGCCACGTCGCCTATCACTTTGCGGAAGATGCCATGATCTTCGTAGGGGATACGATGTTCGCCATGGGTTGCGGCCGGCTCTTCGAGGGCACGCCCGCGCAGATGTACGCCAACATGCGACGCTTCGAGGCCCTGCCCGACGACACCCAGGTCTATTGCGCGCACGAATATACGCTCTCCAACGGCAAGTTCGCCCTTCAGGCAGAACCGCAGAATGAGGCCATCGCGGATCGCCTCGCGCAGGTCGAAGCTGCCCGCGCGCGCGACGAGGCCACCGTTCCCACAACGATCGCGCTGGAACGCGCCACCAACCCCTTCATGCGCGCCCAAAGCGTGGAGGAACTGGCCAGCCGGCGCGCGGCCAAGGACAGGGGCTAGGCAATAGAGGCCACGGCGCTCTGTCCTGGCCTGCGCAACCAAGGGCCCGCACATTCGTATCCGTCATACAAGATGCGAGACAGCCGGAAATCTGCTAGTTTCGCGAGACAGAAGGACGCGAGAGGAGCGGAGATGATGAACAGATTGTGTCTCTCATTGGCGGTCCTGCCGCTGGCCGCCTGCGCGACGGCGGGTCCCGCTCCCGAACCGAGGCTCAGCGAACGCGAAACGCAGGAGTTGGAGCGTCTGCTGGAGGGCAAGACGGCGGGCGAGCCCGTCTCCTGCGTGACCTCATTCGACAGCAGCCGCCTGCGGTCCATCGGCGATAACACCCTGGTCTATGTCGTGAGCAAGGATCAGGTCTATCTCAACCGTCTGCAGGGGAGCTGCACCGGCATCTCGCGCGGCGACACGCTGGTCATGAACCGCATGAGTTCGTCGCAATACTGCCGGGGCGACATCGCCCGCGTGGTGAACCTGCCTTCGGGCGCGATGACCGGCAGCTGTGCACTGGGCGACTTCATTCCCTATCGCACGCCCGGCAAGTAACACGCCGGGCAGCCGTCACGCCTTGTAAAGCGCGTCCAGCCGCGCCTGATAGCGTGCGCGGATCACGTGGCGGCGGATCGACTGCTTGGGCGTCAGCATCTCATTGTCGATCGTGAACGGCTCGTCCGCCAACGCAAAGCGCCGCACCTTCTCGATCACGGACAGGTCAATATTGACGCGATCGACCGCGGCCCTGATCGCCCCGTGCAACGACAGGTCCTCACGCAAGGCCTCAAGATCGGCCGGCTTGCCCTGCGCTTGTGCCCATGCCTTGAGCCAGTCCGGATCGGGCACGATCAGCGCGACGATGTGCGGGCGCCGGTCGCCATGCACCATCACCTGCCCGATTTCCGGCTGCAGGGTCAGCATGCCCTCCAGCTTGGCCGGGGCGACATTGTCGCCCTTGTCATTCACGATCAGGTCCTTCTTGCGGTCCGTGATCATCAACCGCCCGGCATCGTCGAACCGGCCGATATCACCGGTGTGCAGCCAGCCATCCTGGATGGCCCGCGCGGTTTCCGCCGGGTTGTTCCAATAGCCCTTCATTACCAGCTCGCCGCGCACGAGGATTTCGCCATCCTCGGCAATGCGCACCTCCACATGCTTGAGCGGCGGCCCCACCGTGTCCATCCGCAGCCCGACCGAGGGACGATTGCAGCTTACCACCGGTCCCGACTCCGTCTGGCCATAGCCTTGCAGCAAGGTGAGACCGAACGACTGGAAAAAGGTCCCCACCTCCGGGTTGAGCGGCGCACCGCCGGAGACGAGCGCCTTCATCCTGCCGCCGAACCGGGCCTGGATTTTGGGATTGATCGTCCGGTTGAGCACGGCCTCGAGCGGCTTGTTCCACAGGGGCAGCGTGCCGCCCCTCTCGGCCCGCTTGGCGCCCAGCCGCAGTGTCTGCTCCAGCAGCAGCGCGGGCACCTTGCCCTGCTTCTCCACCGCCTTGGTGACGCGGGTTTTCAGCAGCTCGAACAAGCGCGGCACGACCACCATGATGGTCGGTCGGGTTTCGGCAATATTGCTGGCCAGCTTTTCAAGGCTCTCGGCATAATAGATCTGCCCGCCCAGACCGATCGGCAGGAACTGCCCGCCCGAATGCTCATAGGCATGGCTGATCGGCAGGAACGAGAGGAACACCTCGTCGTCCCAGCCGAAATCACCGGCAATGATGTCGACACAGCCTTCCACATTGCAAAGGATCGCACCGTGATGCTGGATCACCCCGCGCGGCGCCCCGCCGGTTCCGCTGGTGTAGATCAGGCAGGCGATATCATCGCGCGTGGCCGTCTGCTCGGCGGCGCAGGCGACAGGATCGGCCGGATGCTCGGCGATGAGCGTCGCCCAGTCACAGATCTGCACAGCCGAGTTCTGCATCGACTTGATCGGCTCGATGCTGATCGCGAATTCGATCCGCGAGCGCACGACGGCGGGCAGCAGGATCGCGCCGATTTTCGCGGTGGAGAAGATCACCGCCCGCGCGCCGCTATTGCCGATGATATGCTCATGATCGCGCGTGGTGTTGGTGGTGTAGGTGGGCACGGTGATGGCGCCCGCCGCCATGATCGCCAGATCGGCAATGCAGAATTCCGGTCGGTTCTCACAGACCAGCATCACCCGGTCGCCCGGCGCGACGCCCAGCGCCTTGAGCGCCTTTGCCATTGAGGCGACCCGGCGGGCGGTCTCCATCCAGCTGATCGGCTGCCATTGCTCGCCCTGCTTGGCCCACAGGAACGGCCGCTCGCCGCGCTCCATGGCGCGCGTGAAAAACATGGCGGTCAGGCTTGGAAAATATTCGAGGGCCTGCAAGCAACGCTCTCCTTGAACCGGCTGCTCCGACAACGAGCGCCTTTACATCCCATATAGCGCGCCGTTCCGCGAGGGCCACTCTGCCCGCGCGCCCGATCGCGCATGCGCGGCAGCGCCGGCAAGATACGCACATCATCCCCTTGCTTCGGGATCGTGCGCGCCCCACTGTGCCGCGACTGCAGCGCAGCGTCATCGATTACAACCAAGCGGGCTTGCCATATGTTCCATTTCCGTGCCGCCATCGGCTTCCTTTCCGCGCTAGCCCTGACGGCCTGTGCGACGACTGCGCCGCCCCGCTCGAGCACAGCGCCGCGTCCTGCTTCGTCGGTAGCCCAGAATTTCGTCGTGGCCTCCAATCCGCTGGCCGCGGAAGCCGGCATGAAGATTCTGCGCCAGGGCGGCAGCGCAGTCGATGCGGCCATTGCCGTGCAGGCGATGCTCTCGCTTGTCGAACCCCAGAGCTCAGGCATGGGCGGCGGCGCATTCATGACCTTCTTCGATGGCGGCACAGGCAAGGTGGTCGTCTATGACGGCCGGGAAACCGCGCCCGCCGGTGCCACGCCGGACATGTTTCTCGGTGCCGACGGCAAGCCCATCCCCTTCCGCGACGCGCTGGTGAGCGGCCGGGCGACCGGCGTGCCGGGCGCGGTGCGGATGCTGGCCCTGGCTCATGACGAGCATGGCAGCCTGCCCTGGAAATCTCTCTTCGGCGACGCGGAGCGGACGGCACGCACCGGCTTCACCATCACGCCGCGCCTGGCCAAGTTCCTGGAAGGCAATTTCCCCCAGATGCAGGTGGCCGATGCGCGGCGTTATTTTTCTGCCCCGGACGGATCGATCAAGAAGGCCGGCGATCAGCTCGCCAATCCCGCTTATGCCGATTTTCTGCAACGGCTCGCGGTGCAAGGGCCGTCCGCGCTCTATGCCGGCGATACCGCGCAACGGATCGTGACGCGCGTTGCCGCCGGGCCGCTAAGCAGCAGCATGACACTGGCTGATCTGGCGGCCTACCGTCCGATCAAGCGTGAGGCCGTGTGCCATCCGTACCGGGTCTATGTCGTCTGCGTACCGCCGCCGCCATCCAGCGGCGTCGCCTTCCTGCAATTGCTCTCCCTGTTGGAACGCACCGACATCGACAAGCGCGGGCCAGCCGACCCGCAGGCATGGTTCCTGTTCGCCGAGGCAAGCCGGCTGATGTACGCCGATCGCGACCGTTATGTCGGCGATCCGGCGTTCACTGCCGTTCCCGTCGCCGGGCTCCTCGATAGCGCCTATGTCGACAGCCGGGCAAAGCTGATCGGCGCTACCGCGGGACCGCCACCCTCGGCCGGCGTGCCGCCCGGCGCGCAGATCGCCGGCATCGACGACACCCATGAGCCTGGCGGCACCTCCCATTTCATCGTGGGCGACGCGCGCGGCAATGTCGTGTCGATCACGACGACCGTCGAATCCATCTTCGGCACAGGCCGCATGGTCGATGGCTTCTTTCTCAATAATCAGCTGACCGATTTTTCCTTCACGCCGCAGGATGCGGACGGAAGGCCGGCAGCCAACGCCGTCGCCCCCGGCAAGCGCCCGCGCTCCTCGATGATCCCGCTGGTGATGATCGATCGCGCGGGCCACTTCGCGGGCGCCATTGGCTCAGCCGGCGGCAACGCCATTCTCGCTTATGTCGGCAAGTCGCTGGTCGCTGCGGTGGACTGGGGTCTCCCCATGCAGGAAGCCCTCGCCCTCCCCAATCTCATCGCACGTGGCTCTGCCTTTCAGGGTGAAGTGAGCAAGTTCTCGCCGGACACGCTGGCAGGCCTGAAGGCCCGCGGCATCGACCTGCGACCCGGACAAGGTGAAGACAGCGGTGTTCATGCCGTCATCATCCGCAATGGCGTGGTGGACGGCGGCTATGACCCGCGCAGAGAGGGGCGGGTCTTGGTGGAAGCGGCGCGCTGACCGCTGGAAAGGGTTCGAGCTAAGCGCAAAATGGAAAAGGTGGACAGCGTTTGTGCTGCCCACCCTCCGATTTTTTGCCTCAACGGATCAGCGCGTGATGTAGGATTGCCGGAACAATTCCACCGCATTCTCCTTATTCGCCTGGCTCAAGGGCTGGCCGACATAGTCCCGCTGCCCCCAGCTTCCCCACTTGCTGCCGCCGCCATAGTCAGAGAACATCACCATCAGATCGCCGACCTGTTCGCGCCATTGCTTGAGGTAAGCAGTGTAGAGCTTGCTCATGCGCGGATCGCGTTGCAGCGCGACCATCTTATCTAAAGGTGCCGACCCGAGGACGTGCTGGCCGGCCTCATATGTGATCGTCCGAATGCCAAATTTGGTCGCTACGTCCTTGACCTTCTTTGATTCGCTGATGCGGTCGGTGACTTCGGCGGCCAAGTTCGCATAAACAGTGTCAACCGCTGCAGGCGTATCAAGCGCGGTCTCGGACAAATTCGCTGCGAAGTAAGGCGCAATCGCCACCGCATCGACTTTCTTTGCGGTGTCGCCGTAACTTAGGACATAGTTCGCATTCCAGGCGCCCGTCTGAATCGCTATAACGCGTACAATCCGCTGCATCTGGCCCGCGAAGACCGACGACCAAATGTCCATTACTTCGCCAGTCTTCTGGGAATAGCGCAAAAGCATTGCACCATGATCATTGGTGGACAAACCAGCAGCCTTGCCTTCCTTCAGAGCTTGCGTGGTCACAGGGTAAGTGTAATTCCAAACCTCGTTGGAGACCTCCACGTAGGCTTTGAGCGATGGGTCCAGTCTCGTGCGGACGAGCTCTGCAAACTTGCGCACATAGTCGTCGTCCGCGTTCCAGGGAACACAGAACCAGGGATCGGCCTTCAGTTCGTTGGCCAACTGGATCATGTATTCCAGCGCCACACCATCTGGTCCATTGACGACTTCGTCGCCCAGCTTACTTCTCGTCTCCCAGCGAACCGGAAGATTGCCTTCCACTCCGCCATAGGACCATTTCATGAAACGCAACACGCCGTAGCGCTTCACCTCGGCAAGATAGGTGGGGTCAAAAGTAGCGTTCGGGTCCGCGTCTACCTCCCTACAATCCGCGTTGCGAATGGGATCGGACGCGCTGATATTCGCGATACGCAACCAGGCTCCCGCGCCATTTTTTGGAACGAAGGTGAAGGTGATGGTCTTACCAGACTGCCTGGCATTCTTCACAGGGTCGCCACCGACACTGACACTGCCCGCGCCTTGCCAGCGGCAGATAATATCCACGCTTTCCCCCCACAGGCTGCGGGTAGGCATCGCCATCGTTCGAATGCCGAGTTCTCCCGGCCGTAAATCGACAAGTCGCTTGTTTGCATCTAGGCGGTCCTGCGGCATGTCAGTCCAGGCACCCTGGGGTGTGACAATGAGCCAGCTCCCCAGCAAGTTCAGAAAAGATCGGTTTCCCACGTAGGTAGTCGGGGGTGTCAAGTTCAGACCCAGCTTCATGGGCGGCACACCCGACACCGCCGACCCGCTTCCAACAGTGGTCGCGGAACCCGGTGTAGAAATCGTTGTCGTGGAAGAGCCCGACGGCTTGGTACCCGAGGACGTCGACGGGAGCGACGCAAGGGTCAGAACCGAGAGAACATCGGCCCATTTCACCAGATTGAGCCCTTTCAGTTTGATTGACGCCGTATAGAGAAGAAACGCGCTGGCCGTGCTGGCAGCCACTGCCGCCGTGCCCATCATCACTGTCGAACTCAGTGCCATCGCACCGATCAACCTGAGTTTCGTCTTACGCACCCGGTTCATACGCTTCAACTTCCTGCCAACCCCGTAGGGATTCATTGCGTCCCGAAGCGAACCTAGGAGAGAGCCAAAAAGCTTCGATTGCCAAGTGTGGTTAAATTCCTGCTTACCACCCCGCTGAACGCATCGCGTTACCGATCCGCTATATATTGCTCTGTAGATTATCTGCAGCCCGCCGTTGTACACCGGTTGACCGATCTTTCGGTTTTGCCAAGAGCAAAGCTACCAACAGGTTTCCATCTGCGGCGATCAGCGGCACACCATGCTGCTAGGCGCGCGACAACGCCTTTGATGGCGGGTGAATGTCGCGGGATGGCTCGCCTCCCGGCTGAGCATCGCGCGGGCCTCTCCGGGACCTTTTGTCCAAGCGCAGACCGGCGATCGCTCCCGCAACCAGCCATGTAATCGGCTGGATCGACGAATTCGGGATCAAGTCCAGCACATTATACATGTGGACCGCCACCAGCGCGAGACTGGCTGTCGGCACCGCGCTGCGGCGCAAACGGAAAGCGCGCCAGAAGGGATAGGACAGCAAACCGAAGAATAGCACATAGCCGACCCAGCCCAGCATGCCGATGACGATGATCCATGTGCCATCGGTCACCGCGACATCGAGCGTGCCGCCCCAATGCGCGACCACGATCACGCGATTCCGGCCAAATGTTCCCCAGCCGAACAAAGGCCGTTGCTCCGCTCTGTCGAGCAGCAGTTCTTCATTCCTCAGCCGGAAATCGAAGGACTCCGCCCGCTCAGCGCTCAACGAGGCAGCGGTCTGTACGATGTCCTGCAACGGCAGCAGATTGGCGCCGCGCAAGGCGGGATAGGTCACCACCATCATGGCCAAGCCGGCGATCGCGATCAGGAACATGCGCCGCTTGAGCAGCAACAGCATCGGTGCCAGCAAGGCGACCAGGACGACTGCGCCGACGGATTTGTTAAGGATCAGGATGCCCGCCAGATAAGCCGCGATGAGAGCCATCGGGAGTCCGAACAACTTCATTCGCATCTTCATCAGGCCGAGCGCGGCCAGAAGTGCCATGCCGAGCAGCGTGGACACCAGCAGGCCATGGCCGAGGAACACCATCGAGCGGAAGCCGCCGAACCGCATCTGTTGCAGGAAATATTCGGCGTCTTCGATGCCGTAGACCCATCGCTGCAAAAACGGACTGAGCCTGACTTCGAGCATGATTGGGATGGAATAGGCTAGCGCGCCGATCACCAGCGCGAGCAGGATCTGCCGATGGCCACGCTCATTGCTGAGCAGACCGGCGCCGAGCACGAACGGCGCCAGCGTGATCATATGGCCGACCGACATGGACAGGCCTTCTCTGAAACCGAGTGCCGGGAAGGCCATGCTCCCAATCATGTAGAAATCGCGGTTGGTCAGAGCCGTGGCAAAGGGCGTGAGGACAAAGCCCAACATCAGCAGGTTCAGCGCCTTGCTGCGCGGCCATTTGAACTCACCCCGCCGCGAGGTCGCCAGCGCAAGCACGAACGCTGCGAGGCTGGGAACGGTGGACTTGTCGAAGGCCGGGATGCCCGGAAGGTCGAACGCAACCCCGCGCGGCAGCAGCAGATAGCCCGCGAGCAACGTCCAGATCGTAGCCCGTCCGGCCGACATGGTCATATAAAGGACCAGAGCCACCAGAGGCCAGAGGATGAGAACGCCCTGAGCGATCAACGCCTGCATCGCTTCACCCCCTCCACGCGATGCAGTTGAGCCCACTCATCAACGCGCCGCCCATGGCAGCCCGCTCGAACGACCCTTCAGCCTGGCGGACAGCCTCAATAGGCATGCTTGTCCCAGATCAGGCGCACGACAGTCTCGAGGATGATCCGCAGATCAAGCAAGGGCGACCAGTTCTCGATATAATAGATGTCATATTCGACACGTTTCTTGGCTCTCTCGATCGTATCGATCTCCCCGCGCAAGCCCCTCACCTGCGCCAGGCCGGTGATCCCGGGCTTCACGCGATGCCGCGCCGCATATCCACGAACCGCGTCGTGATAATAGGCATCGCCCACGCGCATCGCCAAGGCGTGGGGCCGCGGCCCGACCAGAGACATCTCACCCCTGAGCACATTCCACAACTGCGGCAGTTCGTCGATGCTGGTGCGACGAATGATGCGCCCCACCGGGGTGATCCGCGGATCGCCCTTGCGCGTCCGTTCGCCGCCGCTGACATCCTGACGATCGGTATACATCGACCGGAACTTGAGAACCTCGATTTCCAGATTGTTGAAGCCGAGGCGCTTCTGGCGGAACAGGATCGGCCCCTTGCTCTCCAGCCGGATGGCGAGCGCGGTGAGGATGAGCAGCGGCGCCAGCACGATCACGCCGATGAGCGCAAGAAGGCGATCCTGGATCTCCTTCAGAACGCCGTCGAAATCCCGCATCGGCAGTTGCCACACGCTGAGCACCGGCAGGGAGCCGATATAATTGACGCTGTACCGATCCCGCAGCACCAGGAACTCGCGCGGCATGATGCAAATGTCGATCGCGCCGGCACTGAGTTGCTCAATGATCTGGTTGAGACGCTCCTGTCGCACCAGAGGCAGCGCCACGATCACCTGGTCCAGCATGCCCTGCTGCGCGAGACCCAGCATCTCGTCGAACCCGCCGAGATACGGAAACCGCCCGATCATGCCCGTCTCGACCCGAGAACGCCGGTCGTCCGCAAAACCCACGATGTTGATATGGGGCAGCCGCTCGATCTCCAGCAGTTCCAGCAGCCGGCTCGTCACCTCCCGGTCCGCGCCATAGATCGCCACGCGCTGCCCGATGATCTTGTGCTTCATCGCCACGCGAACGAGCTGCCGGAACAGCAGGCGCGAAAACACTAGAAAGATCAGGCAGACCAGCGAGAAGACGAGCGCGAAGCGGAGCGACAGATCGCCGCCTTTGCCAAACTGGACGAGGATGAATCCGGTCAGCGTCAAAGCCACGAGGAAGTCGAGGAATGTGCTGCCACCAAGATCATCGCCCTGCCCCCGGAAGCCGGAATAGGCGTCGCGGGAAATCCGGATCAGGAAAAAGTTGATCGCCATGACGACCACGACGGTCGAATGGAGGCGTGCGTCCAGATAATAGCCCAGGAAACTGCGATAAAAGGCGACCGTGATCAGATAGGACAGCAGGAAGCACAGGCTATCATTAATGATACCGCCCGAGCGCAACACGTTGGACGTGAAGCGGACATATTTGTTACGCGCAGGACGCTGAAAGCTGATCATGGTTCGCCGAATTACAAAACGGTGTCAAAAGCGACCAAACAGGCCGCGATCGGCCGGTTTGCCTGGGGGATCATCCACGAGATAGGCTGTCCGGGCATTGTCCAATCCATTCTGAGCCACGCTCGCGCAGGTCCCATCTTGTATGGCCGCGCATTGCGCCACGAGCAGGCTCCACGCCTTTTCCGACGACGGCAAAGCCCGGGCAAAATTGCGCGCGACCGACATACTCCGCGCCCTATCCCCCGAGTCATGAAGATATTGCATATAAGATTGCACCAGAGGAAAATTCTGGGGAATCTGCTTCAATCCCTCTTCGTAGATCTGGCGGGCACGCCAGTTCTCGCCGCGCGCCCGATAAAGCTGCGCCACGGCCTGATAGGCGTCGGGATTGCGCGGATCGTTCGCCAGCGCCAGCTGCGCCGCTTCCAGCGCAGCGCGTGCGTCGCCTCTTTTCGCGGCATAGTGCGCGCGCAGCAGCAGCGCGTCGACATTCTCGGGATCCTGCTTGAGCAGCGATTCGACCTGCCCCTCGACTCCCTTATCCTTACCGGTTTCCATGAGCAGGCGCAGCTTGAGCGGTGCGATCAAATCCTTGGCGCGCCCATCCGGCACGGAATTCAAAAGCAGATTGGCCGTCTCGCGATTTCCGCGCGCCAGCAGATAGCGCGAAACCGTCAGGACGGCGAGCGGGTCACGCCAATCCGTCGGCCCGCGCGCGACGTCGGGCGACAGCGGCGTGGGGTCGAACTCCCACCAGATTCGGGTGAGAACCTCATAATCCGACGGCTCTCGCAAACCCTCGCGGAGCAGCGCCAGGTTGGCCTCGCGGGCCTGCGGCAGCCGGCCCATCTTGTAGAGCAGGTTGATGCGGTCCAGCTTCATGGCCGTCCCGGCATTGCCGGTCGCGACCAGCCGGCCCAGCGCCTCAGCCATCGGCTCGGGCTTGCCCAGATAGCGGTAGAGATTGACCTTGTTGGTCAACAGCGCCGAGGAATCACCCGAGACACGCAGCGCATTGTCGATCAGGGCAATAGCCTCTTCCGCCTGCCCCCGCCGCGCCAGCACCCGCGCCTTCACGATAACGCCGGCCTCGTCCGTTGCCGAGCGCGCCAGAATCCGGTCCGCATAAGACATCGCATCGTCCAGTTGCTCGCGGGCCAGGGCGATCATGCCCTTCGTCTGGAGCGCGGGCATGGCATCGGGTTCCAGCGTCAACAGTCGGTCCGCTGCCGCTTCGGCATCTGCGATCTGCCCGAGCTGAACGCCGAGATTCGCCACATAGGCGAGGGCCAGGCGGTTCGTGGCATCGAACTCCAGCGCCCTCTGGAACGCCCGATAGGCCCCCGCAGGATCGCCCGACTGCAAGTCAATCATGCCAGCCAATTGCTGGAAATTGGGTCCATCTTCCCGCAGACGGATCGCCTCGCCAATCGCCCGTTGGGCACCGGCAAGGTCGCCCGCCTGCAGCAGCGCTTCCGCCGCCTGTGCCCGCTCGGCGGCCTGCTCACTCGGGCTCTTGCAGCCGCCCAAGGCCGCGAGGATCAGCAAAGCTCCCAAAGCGTTCGACGATAGGCCTCGGCCCGAGGCCTTCGGCATTCTGCCGCCGAAACGGGCGGCGCTGCCATGAGCGAAAGTCAGCCTGCCAAACCCGGTCATATCGCCCTGTCGTGAATATCGCCCAACCCGCGTCGCGTTACAGGGCTTAACCCCAGCAAGCAACGAAAGTAACCATTGCCCCCACATCATTAACCCAGCTTTTACGTAGTGACGGCATAGGGTTTTGGTATATGAAGCCTGCATTCCCGGCCAAGTAGAAGGATCCTCAACCGTGCGGTTTCCCGTAATTTCATGGTCCATGGCGGGCCTTCTTGCCGCCGTCGCAACGCTGCCAGCGATGGCGCAGCAGAACGCCGCTGCGGCAGGCGGTGCATCCAATCAGGTCGCCCGGCCCTATACAATTAACCCCGGCGACCAGATCGAGGTTTATGTATGGGGCGAGGAGCGTCTGCAGCGCTCGATCCGCGTGCTTCCGGATGGCAGCTTCTCCTTCCCGCTGGTCGGCCGCATCGTCGCGCAGGGCATGCTGCCCGAGCAGGTCCAGACCGCGATCTCGAACGGATTGGCCAGCCAATATCGCGGCGAGCCCCCTCAGGTGACCGTCTCGGTCGAAACGCCCTCGGGCTTCACCTTCTCGGTGGTGGGCCGGGTCCGCGGCCCCAGCTCGTTCACACCGGGTCGCTATGTGAACCTGGTCGAGGCCATCGCCATGGCCGGTGGACCGGACGAGTTCGCCAATCTCGATAACGTCACCATCATCCGCAAGAACGGCAATGAGCTGTCCGCGCTGCGCTTCCGGCTCGGCGGCGCGATGAAGGGCAATCTTTCCGAAGAGGCCGCCCGCGCCATTCCCCAGATCCAGACCGGCGACACGGTGATCGTTCCATGAATAAGACGAAGCTGATCGGCTCGGCAGCCATCGCCGCCCTCATGCTCGGCAGCGCCGCGCAGGCTGACACCCGCATTGGCGCGGAACTCGGCGTCACCGGCGGTGTCGCCAGCAATCCCTACGGCACGGTGGGCGGCGATAGCGCGGCTGCCACGCTGGCCGGCAGCTTCGCCCCCACCGTCACGATCAATTCGCCGACGGGCACGACCCAGTTGCGCGGATCGGTGACGCATACGGAATATTCGCGGCTCTACGACGGCACCACCGACTACGGTCTTTCCGGCAACATCAGCCGCCAGATCAGTCCGCTAACCTCGCTGACTGCAGGTCTCTCCTACAGCAGCTACGTGCGCAACGGCCTGTATCCGGTCTACGATCCGATCGTGGGCGGCCCGGTCGATCCTGGCTCCCCGATCATCGTCGATCCGAGCGGCAGCGTGAACTATCGCCAGCGGTCCGACGTGTTCTCCGGCCAGCTTGGCCTCGGCTTCACCCTCTCGCCCCGCGACACGCTCAACGTGTCAGCCAACGGCACGCGCGTGCGGTTCCCGGACAATATGGGCCTCTCCAAGGAATATGACACCTACGGCGGCGGCTTGACCTACATGCGCGCAATCGGCGCAAACACCTCGGTGGGCGTGGGTTTCAATGCAGCTCGCAGCGATTATCTCGATCCCGCCTTCGGCAAGACGACCCAATATACGCCGACCGCACAGCTCAACACGCGGCTGGCGCCCCGGCTGAGCCTGAAACTCGCGGCGGGCTTGACCTTCAGCGAGACGCAATTCCCCGCCGTGTCGATCAACAACACGTCCTTCTACGCCTCGGCCGATCTGTGCCGTGAAGGGGATCGCACGAGCTTCTGCCTCACGGGTTCGCACGGGGTTTCCCCCTCGTCGATCGCCGGCTCCTCACGAGTCACGGCCATCGGCGCGCTTTATAATTACAAGATCGATCAGCGGAGCAGCTTCAACGCCAGCGCCTCTTATTCCCGGTCGAGCAGCCTTGTGGGAACCGGCGGCAATGACAGCGATTATGCGCGGGCGAGCGTCGGTTACGAGCGTTTGCTGCGTCCTCGGCTGTCTGCTGTCATTTCGGTAACCTATAGTGACACATATAGCTCGCTCGTCTCACGCAACGCAAACATCCACGGACTCGTTGGATTGCGGTACAGGCTCGGTCAGAACTGATGAACAACGTCCACGCCAATTACGACACGGCTGAGGAGTCCGGCGGGGCATCGTTCCTGCCGCATATCCCGACGATTCTTATGCAGCGCAAATGGCTGGTCATCGTGCCCGCCCTCCTGCTGCTCCTGGCCGGCATCGCCACGGCATTCCTTCTGCCGGTGCAGTACCAGTCCAAGGCGGTTCTGCTGGTCGAGGCCTCGCTTCTTCCCGAGGATGTGGCGGGCGATCCCCGCAGCGCCGACGGCACGAGCGTTGTCGACCAGCGCATGGCGCGCATTCGCCAGCAGGTCCTCAGCCGTCCGCAGTTGGTGGAACTCATCCAGAGGAACGGGCTGTACCAGACCGAGTTGCGGACCCAGTCGCTCTCCGAAGTCATCACTACGATGCGCGAAGCGATTGCCATCGAACCGGTCACAGCGGACATTCAGGCCGCCAATGGCGGGCGGCGCAGCACCATCGCCTTCTCGATGAGCTTCAACTATTCCGACCCGGTGAAGGCCCAGGCCGTCGCCCAGGCGCTGACCGACCAGGTGCTGCAGCTGGACGCCAGCACCTCGGCGGCGCAATCGGTGAACACCATTCAGTTCCTCACTGACCAGCAGGCCGATTTGCAGACGCAGATCGCCGCGCTGGACAAGCAGATCGCCGACATCCAGCTGAAGAACGGCCTCACGCTGGCCAGCAGCACCATGGCGACGACCGGCGGCGGCACCATCGGCATCGACAGCCGCATCGCCGCGCTCCAGTCCGCCAATGCGCAATTGCAGGCGCAGCGTGAACTGACGCAAAGCGCGGCTGACCGCGATCCGGTGATCGCCGAAGCGGAAGCCGCTGTGGCCACCGCCCGGGCGCGTTACACCGAGCAGCATCCGGACGTGGTTCTGGCCAAGCAGCGGCTCGCCGAGGCGCGGGAGCTGGCGAAATCCAATCAGTCGCGCATCCCGACTTCCGCTATTTCCGCGCAGATCGCCGCCAATAATCGCGAGATTTCTCGCCTTGAATCCGCACGGGCCGCCGAAGAAGGCCGCAGCGCCTCCATTCTGAGCGCCCAGATTCGCGCGCCGGTGGTGCAGCAGGAACTGGCGCAGCTGCAACAGCGCATGACGGGCCTCAACGAGCAATATCAGAAGGTGTCCAACCAGCTGATGAACGCCAAGGCTGGCAAGCGTGCCGAGGACGAGCAGCAGGGCGAGCGTCTTTCCGTGATCGACCCGCCGGTGGTGCCGGACGATCCCTATTCGCCCAATCGCCCGAAGATCATCCTGCTCGGCGCCTTCGCAGGCTTGGGTCTCGGCTTTGGCCTGATCTTCCTGATCGAAATGCTCACGCGGCCGATCCGTGGCGCTGACGCCGTCCTGCAAGCGACCGGTGCGTTGCCGCTGGTGGTCATTCCCACGATCATGTCGCGGGCCGAGCAGCAGCAGCGCGGTTTGAAGCGCCTGTGGCCCTTTGGCGGGCGCAAAGGCCGCACGAAGCCCGATGACGATGATGACGACGACTGATCCGCGCGCACTGTATCCAAGGAGTTTGAGCATTGTCTGATCAGCTTGCGCCATCGGCCCTGCAGGGCGCGCCTTTCCGCATTCCCGCGCCCAACGAGACGGCGCTGTTCACGCCCGACCCGAAGCTTCTCGAAGCCCAACATGTCGTGGCGTTCAGCAACCGGCACCTCGCCTCCCGTCCGTTCAGCCTGCTGCGCTCGCAGGTGGTCAAGCGGATGGCAGCCGGCGGCCACCGGATCATTGGGGTCACTTCCCCGGCGCCCGGTGCCGGCAAGTCGTTCCTGACCGCCAATCTCGCCGCCACGCTGAGCCGCCTGCCCGGCAAGCAGGTCCTGGTGTTCGACCTCGACATTCGCCGGGCCTCGCTCGCGCAGAATTTCGGCCTGGTTGGCGAAGCCGGGCTGGAGCGCTTTCTCGCGGGTGAAACCGACGATCTGCGCAAGATTGGCCGCCATGTCGAAGGCACCAACCTGACGCTTTATCCCTGCTATTCGAACGATCTCGACAGTATGCCGCTGCTCGCCGGCGACCGCTTCGACCGGTTCGTCAAAGCCCTGCGCACGCTGGACGAGGATACGATCATCCTGTTCGACATGCCGCCCGTGTTCGCCAATGACGATGCGATGGTGATCGCTGGCCATGTCGACGCCTATCTGATGGTGATCGAACAGGGCCGGACCAACCAGAAGCAGGTCACCGACTCGATCCGCCTCCTCGACCCCGCCGAATGCCTCGGTTCCGTCCTCAACCGCTACGATGGCGGCGTGACCGACCCCTATGGCTATTCCTACGGCGGCTACGGCAAATATACGGATTACTTCAGCAAGGAAGACTGAACGGCGAGGCAGGTTCACGCATCCCGCGCTGACTGACTGGTCGCACTGGAAGGACTGTCCTCGCTAAAGGGCTAGAGTGCCCCCAGTTCCCCACCGTCACCCCGGGCTTGACCCGGGGTCCAGCTTCCTAACGCTCAATTACATTCCGGCGCTCGAATGCACGGTTTGGTTGCAACTCCCTCGTTTGCAAGAAGGCTGGCGGAACCCCGGGGTGACGAGGGTTGTGGGCCGGCTCGTCGGACGTCAGACCGATGTCATGAGTTCAATCTAGGCCGCGATGGCTTAGCATTCCAAACCCTCTCCCCTTGAGGGAGAGGGATGCGCACTTGGCAGCCTGCTGCCTTAGTCGAAGCTGGGAGAGGGGTAAGCGATCCTGTAGATCGCGCGGATCAGAGATCCGCCTCCCCCCATCACCGGCCAGCGGCGGCCTTCTCAAGCAACGGCCGCCACCACTGCTCATTCTTCAGATACCAGTCCAGCGTCTGCGCGAAGCCTTCACTGAAGGTGCGGCGGGGCGCATAGCCAAGTTCCGAGCGCGCCTTGGTTTCGTCGATCGCGTAGCGCCGGTCGTGCCCGGCGCGATCGGTGACGAAGGTCTTCAGCGTGTCCGATGCCTGTCCCCGCGCGGCTGGCGCATCGGGGAAGCGCTGCGCGAGCTGCGGATCGGCAGCGAAGGCGCGATCCACCGTCGCGCAAATCTCCTCGATAACGGTGAGATTGGGCAATTCCTGACCGCCGCCAATATTGTAAGTCTCGCCCGGTCGCCCGACCTGGAGAACCTTCTCGATGCCGTGGCAATGGTCCTCGACATGCAGCCAGTCGCGCACATTCATGCCGTCGCCGTAGATCGGAAGATTACGACCATAGAGGCAGTTGAGCAGGAACAGCGGGATCAGTTTCTCGGGAAACTGATAAGGGCCATAATTGTTCGAGCAATTGCTCGTCGTGACCTCAAGGCCATAAGTGTGGTGATACGCGCGCACCAGATGATCCGAACCCGCCTTGCTGGCCGAATAGGGCGAGTTGGGCGCATAAGCGGTAGTCTCGCTGAACGCCGGATCGTTTGGCCCGAGCGAGCCATAGACCTCATCGGTCGAGACATGATGGAAGCGGTGCGGACGGCCCGTGCCGGTATCAAGCCACAGCTTGCGCGCAGCCTTGAGCAGGCTGTGCGTGCCGATGACATTGGTTGTCACGAAGGCGTCCGGCCCTGTGATCGAGCGATCGACATGGCTCTCGGCAGCGAAGTGGACGATGGTGTCGATCTGCTTGCGGGCCAGCAGATCCTCGACCAGCGGCGTATCGCAGATATCGCCCACCACCAGTTCGACATCGCTCAGGCCATCGAGATTGGCTGGATTGCCCGCATAAGTGAGCGCATCCAGAACCGTGACAACGTCGCTGGCATGATGGGTGCGCCAATAATGCACGAAGTTCGCGCCGATGAAGCCGGCACCGCCGGTGACGAGCAGATTAGCCATTCGCCTTGATCACTCCGAGCATGTCACGAAGATGGACGCGCCAATGCGGCGCGGGTGCGCCGATGTGCGCAACGGTGCTGCTCTTGTCCAGAACCGAATAAGAGGGTCTTTGCGCCGGCGTAGGATAATCGCGGGTGCTGATCGGCACGATCGGAACGGCCCGGTTCAGCAGGCCGAGCACGACCGCTTCCTCCTGAATCGCCACGGCAAAATCATACCAACTCGCCGCACCGCTGTCGGTCCAGTGATGGAGGCCGCTTGCCCCTGCGGTTTGCAACCGCCAGAGGACGTCGGCCAGCCCGGCGGCATAAGTCGGCGTGCCGATCTGGTCGGCGACCACCCGGACCTCGTCCCGCTCCGCCATCAGGCGCAGCATCGTCCGCACGAAATTATGGCCGGTGTCGCCATAGACCCAGGCCGTCCGCACGATGAGGGCTTGCGGAGACACCGCAAGCACCGCCTCCTCCCCTGCCCGTTTGCTGGCTCCATAGACACCCAGCGGTGCAACGGGGCTGTCCGGCCGATAGGGCGTGCCAGACGTGCCGTCGAACACGAAATCGGTCGAGACATGCACTAAGTTTGCGCCGCTTGACGCTGCCGCACGAGCCAGATTCCCCGGCCCGTCAGCATTGATGCGCCACGCCAGGTCGCGGTCGCTCTCTGCCTTGTCCACGGCGGTATAGGCGGCCGCATTAAGGATGAGCGCGGGTTGGACCTCGGCGACGCAGGCCGAAACAGCCGCCGCGTCCCCGATATCCAGCGCGGCCCGGTCCAGCGCGACAATGTCCGCATCCTCGGGCGCGCATCGCTGCAGAGCCTGGCCGAGCTGACCGCCGGCCCCTGTGATGATGACCTTCACGGAAAAGTCACCGCATCCGCCAGCGGCTTGCCCGCCATATCCTTGGCTGAAAGCTGCGGCACGATGTCCCCCAATGGCCAGTCGATGCCGAGCGCCGGATCGTTCCAGAGCAGGCTGTGCTCATGGCTGGGATCGTAAAAGCCGCGGCATTTGTAGAGAAAGTCCGTGCCATCCTCCAGGCACAGGAACCCGTGCGCCATGCCTTCGGGCACCCAGAGCATCCGCTTGTTGGCCGCGCTCAATTCGACGCCCACCGATTTGCCGAAGGTGGGCGAGGACCGGCGCATATCCACAGCGACATCGAAGACCGCGCCCGCCGTGACCCGCACCAGCTTCCCCTGTGGGCCAGGCTGCTGATAGTGCAGCCCGCGCAGCACCCCGCGCGAGGAACGGCTGTGATTGTCCTGCACGAAGTCGATCTCGAGCCCGGCCTCCTTGAACGCCCGCGCGTTCCAGCTTTCCAGAAAGAAGCCGCGCTCATCGCCGAAAACCTTCGGCTCGATGATGAAGACGCCATCAATGGCCGTCTCTATGAGGTTCATCAGGCTTTGCCGTCCAGCAGATTGAGGAGATACTCGCCATAGCCGGACTTGCGCAGCGGCTCGGCGATCTCAAGCAGCTGCGCATCATCGATAAATCCCATGCGCCAGCACAGTTCTTCCGGGCAGCAGATTTTAAGACCCTGACGCTCCTCGGTAATGCGCACATAATTGGCCGCGTCGATCAACGAACCATGCGTGCCGGTATCGAGCCAGGCATAGCCGCGCCCCATCAGCTCGACATTCAGCTCGCCGGCTTCCAGATAGACGCGGTTGAGATCGGTGATCTCCAGCTCGCCCCGAGCGGACGGCGCCAGCCCGGCCGCGCGCTCCACCGCCTGCCCGTCGTAGAAATAAAGACCGGTGACGGCATAATTGGATTTGGGCTGCGCGGGCTTTTCCTCGATCGTCTGCGCCTTCCCGTCGGCGTCGAAGGAGACGACGCCATAGGCTGTGGGGTCGCTGACATTATAGCCGAACACCGTCGCGCCCTGATCGCGCGCATTGGCGGCCTGCAATAGCTCGGTGAGCCCGTGGCCATAGAAGATGTTGTCGCCGAGGATCAGCGCGGAGGGGTCCGTGCCGATGAAATCCGCACCGATATGATAAGCCTGCGCCAGGCCACGGGGCTCTGGCTGCACGGCATAATGCAGGTCGAGACCCAGCGCGCTCCCGTCGCCCAGCAAAGCCTGGAATGCCGCCTGATCATGCGGCGTGGTGATGATCATGATCTCCCGAATGCCCGCCATGATCAGCACCGAGAGCGGATAATAGATCATCGGCTTGTCGTAGACTGGCATGAGCTGCTTGGAGACGGCCTTCGTCAGCGGATAGAGCCGCGTGCCCGATCCGCCTGCCAGAATGATTCCCTTACGCAATAGCAACACTCCATGGCTGTGCCCGGACGGGCGCTCCGAGGTAACGCATCATCTTCACAATGCAAGGCGACCATTTTCAGCCGGTCCCGAGCCTGAACCATTTTGGCATGGGGGGATTATGCAGCGATACGACGAAAAGATCGTGAATCGCTTTGCGTTTTCATTTCAGAAAAATTAGCGGTTTCGAACCGATCGATCCTGCGATCAAAATTGTGCCGCCTGACGGGAGAAGACTGCATGGAAACAGTTTATGACTGGCTCTCTCTGGCGATATTTGCTGGCATCATCGTGCTGTTCCTCCAGCGTTCCTCGATGGAAAATCCGCCAGACCGGATGATCGACTATCTGCCGCCGGCGCTTGGCTGCGCCATTGCCAACCAGGCCGGCAATTATGCGATCGAGCATGACAGCATGATCATGCATGCCGCCGGGATTTTGCTGCTGGTCGGCGTGGTGGCCTATGTTTGGCTGGTGTTGAAGCCCAGTTTTAAATAGGCCTTGCGCCTGTTGGCGGCGTCGGGCTGCCGGCGCATCCACCGTGATTACGGCAAAAAGGGCGTGTTCCTGTGAGAATTACAATGATCGGCTCGGGGTATGTGGGCCTCGTCTCTGGCGCGTGCTTCGCGGATTTCGGCCATGACGTCATCTGTTTCGACAAGGACGAGGCGAAGATAACCGCCCTCCAGGAAGGCCGCATCCCGATCTTCGAACCTGGCCTCGATCATCTCGTCGCCAGCAATGTCGCGGCCGGCCGGCTGTCCTTTACGACGCAAGCGGCAGACGCCCTCGCCGACCCCGACGCGATCTTCATCGCCGTTGGCACACCCTCGCGGCGCGGCGATGGCCATGCGGACCTGAGCTATGTCTATGGCGCGGCCGCGGAAATCGCGCCATTCCTCAAGCGCTTCACCGTGGTGGTCGACAAGTCCACCGTGCCCGTCGGTACCGGCGACGAGGTCGAGCGGATCATTCGGGAGACCAACCCCGACGCCGATTTTGCCGTAATCTCCAATCCGGAGTTCCTGCGCGAAGGCGCGGCGATCGACGACTTCAAGCGCCCCGACCGCGTCGTGATCGGCGGCGATGATCGCCGGGCCCTGGACGTGATGCGGCAGATCTATCGCCCGCTCGTCATCGGCCGCTCACCGGTGATCGAGATGAGCCGGCGCGGTGCCGAGCTGACCAAATATGCCGGCAATGCCTTTCTTGCGACCAAGATCACCTTCATCAACGAGATTGCCGATCTGTGCGAGAAGGTGGGCGCGGACGTTCATGAGGTCGCCCGCGGCATCGGCCTGGACAATCGGATCGGCGCCAAGTTCCTTCACCCCGGCCCCGGCTTTGGCGGCTCCTGCTTCCCCAAGGACACGCTCGCCTTGTTGAAGACCGCGCAGGACTATGAGGCGCCGCAGCGCATCGTCGAGACGGTCGTCGCCGTGAACGATTCGCGCAAGCGGGCCATGGGGCGCAAGGTCATTCAGGCGATGGGCGGGGAAGTACGTGGCAAAACCATCGCGGTGCTCGGCCTCACCTTCAAGCAGAATACGGACGACATGCGCGATTCGCCCGCCATCGCGATCATCGAGACGCTGCAGGACGCGGGCGCCGAGATCCACGCCCATGATCCCGAGGGCATGGAGCAGGCCAAGCTGGTGCTGCGTGACGTCACCTATTTCGGCAATGCCTATGACACCATGGCCGGCGCCGATGCGCTGGTGTTCATCACTGAGTGGGACGCCTTCCGCGCGCTCGATCTCGCACGCATCAAGTCGCTGCTGAAGACGCCGGTGATGATCGATTTGCGCAACCTCTACCCGCGCGATCTGGTCGAGGAGGCCGGCTTCTCTTACACGGCCGTCGGTCGGTAATTCGGCGGAACCGAGTTTCCCACCGACCGTTCTGACCTCGGCCTGATGGATGCCACCACAAAGCGGGGCTTTTCATCCGGCCTTTGGGGCGGCCAATCGAACAATATGCGGTATCTTTACCTTAATGCTCGATAGGCACGTCCACGACTGACAGAGCAATCAGGGGGTTCATTTGACGATACGCAAAGCTGTCTTCCCGGTCGCCGGGCTTGGCACCCGCTTCCTGCCCGCCACCAAGGCGGTGCCGAAGGAAATGCTTCCCGTCGTCGATCGCCCGCTGATCCAATATGCCGTCGATGAAGCGCTGGAAGCCGGCATCGAGACGATGATATTCGTCACCGGGCGCGGCAAGGGCGCCATCGAGGACCATTTCGATATCGCCTTCGAGCTGGAGCGGACGCAGGCCGACCGCGGCAAGAGCGTCGCGGCGCTGGAAGGCACGCGCCTGACGCCCGGCAATGCGATCTTCGTGAGGCAGCAGGAACCCCGCGGCCTTGGCCATGCGATCTGGTGCGCGCGCGATATCATCGGCGACGAGCCCTTTGCCATCATCCTGCCGGACGAGCTTCTCGTCGGCCGTCAGAAGGGATGTCTGGCCCAAATGATCGAGCAATATGAGAAAGTCGGCGGCAATCTGGTCTGCGCGCTTGAAGTGCCGATGGACGAGACGCCCAGCTATGGGGTGATTGATCCGGGCGCCCGCGACGGCGTGCTGACCGAAGTTCGGGGCCTGGTCGAGAAGCCGGCGCTGGGCACGGCGCCCTCCAACCTGATGCTGCCCGGCCGCTATATTCTGCAGCCCGAGGTCATGGCCCTGCTGGCGACGCAAGAGGCTGGGGCGGGCGGCGAAGTGCAGCTCACCGATTCCATGGCGAAGCTGATTGGCCAGCAGCCCTTCCACGGCGTGACCTTCGATGGCGAGCGTTTCGACTGTGGCTCGAAGCTCGGCTTTGCCCAAGCCAATTTCGCGCTCGCCTGTCGCGACGATGCCATGGGCGGCGATCTCAAGAGCTGGGCTCGCGATTTCCTCGCCTGAGAGGCGCCAACTCCGACGCAACGACCCTGGTCTTGCGCAGCAGAGCCTGGCGCAAGCACAATCTTCAGACCAATCGGCACATAAAAAAGGGCGGATCCTGCGATCCGCCCTTTTTCTTATCTCGTTGGGCCTGCCGACCCGGGCATGAACCCTCAGTGCTTCTTGTTCGCCCAGATGTTCTGGTACGACATGTAAGCCAGCACCGTCGCGAACAGCAGGAAGATCACCACGGCGATGCCGGTGCTCTTGCGCGCTTCCATCTTCGGCTCGGCCGTCCACATCAGGAAGGCAGCGACGTCCGTGGCCATCTGGTCGACGGTCGGCTTGGGCTGACCCTCGCCATAGGTCACCTGACCTTCGGCCGTCAGCGGCGGCGCCATCGCGAGGTTGAGATTCGCGAAGTACGGGTTGTAGTGCAGCCCCTCCGGCGTCTTCGCGTCGGGGAACTTGCGCAGCAGTTCGGCCGGCTGCTCACGATAACCGGTCAGCAGCGCATGAACATAGTTCGCACCGTCATGACGGGCCTTCGCGATCAGCGAAAGATCCGGCGGAATGGCGTTGTTGTTGGCGGCAGCGGCAGCCACGCTGTTCGGATAGACCAGCGGGAACTTGTCCGCCGGCACGCCCGGACGCGTGCTGGGTTCACCCGTGCTGGGGTCGATCGACGGCACCTGACGGGCCGCGGCGATCGCCTTGATCTCGGCTTCATTATAGCCAAGGTCGGCGAGGCTGCGGAACGCCACCTGATGGATCGAGTGACAGGCCGAGCAGACTTCCGTGTAGACCTGGAAGCCGCGCTGCAACTGCGCACGATCGAATTTGCCGAACGGCCCTTCAAAGCTGAAGCCAGCCTTTTCGGGGTGGAGGTGGAACTCCTTCTCAGCCGTAGGCTGCGGCGGCTCGCTCACATAAGCGACCCCACCCCAGATGAAGCTGAGCAGCAGCATGCCGGAGAAAAACAGGCCGACAAGGAAGGCCAGGACACGAACCATTGACGGACCCCTTAATTAAGCTGCGCCGGTGGGCTGGGTATCGCTGCCCATGCCCGGAGGTGCAGACTGTTCTCCCTCGAACTTGCCCTTGGCCAGCACCGCTTCGGTAATAGAACCGGGGAGCGGCAGCGGCCGCTCGATGGACGCAATGATCGGCAAGATGATCAGGAAGTGCGCGAAATAATAAGCCGAAGCGATCTGGCTGATCATGACATAGGGCTCTTCCGCCGGTGCACCGCCGCAATAGCCGAGCACGAGCACGTCCAGAATGAGCAGCCACCAGAACTTCTTGAACAGCGGGCGGTAGTTGCCCGAGCGGACCGGCGAGGTGTCGATCCAGGGCAGGAAGAACAGCAGCAGAATGGACGAGAACATCGCCATCACGCCGAGGAGCTTCGCGGGAACCAGCACGATACCGGTGAACGGGATCACCAGATCCATCGTGAAGGCGCGCAGAATGGCGTAGAACGGCCAGAAGTACCATTCAGGCACGATGTGCGCCGGCGTGGAAAGCGGGTTGGCCTGGATATAGTTATCCGGGTGGCCCATCGAATTCGGCGCGAAGAACAGCACCAGTGCGAAGAGGATGAGGAACACGCCGAGGCCGAAACCGTCCTTCGCCGTATAATAGGGATGGAACGGCACCGTATCCTGCGGCCCCTTCACTTCCACGCCCGTCGGGTTGGACGAGCCGGGAATGTGCAGCGCCCAGATGTGCAGGATGATGACACCCGCGATCACGAAGGGCAGCAGATAGTGGAGCGAGAAGAAGCGGTTGAGCGCGGCATTGCCAGGCGCGAAGCCGCCGAGCAGCCAGGTCTGGATCGGCTCACCCACCACCGGAATGGCGGCGAAGAGGCCGGTGATCACCTGCGCCCCCCAGAAGCTCATCTGACCCCAGGGGAGCACATAGCCCATGAACGCCGTCGCCATCATCAGCAGGAAGATGACCACGCCGAGCAGCCACACCATTTCGCGCGGCGCCTTGTACGATCCGTAATAGAGGCCGCGGAAAATGTGGAGATAGACGACGATGAAGAAGAAGCTCGCGCCGTTGGCGTGCGCATAACGCAGCAGCCAGCCCGAGTTCACATCGCGCATGATGTGCTCGACGCTATCGAACGCCACGCCGGCATTCGCCGCATAGTGCATGGCGAGGATGATGCCGGTGATCAGCTGGATCGTCAGCGCGACGCCCGCGAGGACACCGAAGTTCCAGAAATAGTTGAGGTTGCGCGGCACTTCATAGCCGCCGCCGACGGCGTTGTAGACGAAGCGCGGGAGCGGCAAGCGCTCATCCACCCACTTCATCACGGGATGCTTCGGCGTGTAATGCTCAGCCCAGGGAAAGCTCATTATCTTTATCCTCAGCCTACGAGAATGGCGGTGTCGGAGGTGTACTTATACTGCGGAACCACGAGGTTCTTCGGCGCAGGCCCCTTGCGGATGCGCGCGGCAGTATCATAGCTCGAACCGTGGCACGGGCAGAAATAACCGCCGAACTCGCCCCGGTTCTCACCCTCGCCGGCACCGAGCGGCACGCAACCCAGATGGGTGCACACGCCCATGGTGATCAGCCACTGCTTCTTGCCGTCGACCGTGCGCTCTTCCAGCGTCTGGGGATCGCGCAGGGTGGAGACGTTGACGGCGTCCGCCTCGGCAATTTCCTTGTCCGTCAGATGCCGCACGAACAGCGGCTGCGAGCGGAACACCGTCTTGATCGCCTGGCCGGCCTGGATCGCCGACAGATCGACTTCTGTCGTCGCCTGCGCCAGCACGTCCGCACTCGGACTCATCTGGGTAATCAGCGGATACAGAACGGCGAGACCGCCAACACCAGCGAAACTCACGGCTGCGATGTTGATGAAGTCGCGACGACGCACGCCTTCGCCATCGTCCATGACAGCTTCCGTCCCTTGCACTTCAGTGGCCATGCTTTGTCATTGCCTCCCTTTGTCCACGATCGCCCGAGAGCGTCGTGCACGCCGAAATCTCGATTCGGGCGTCAGTCGATCGCACGGTCGAACCGAAAGGCTTCCTTATTGGCCGGAAGTCCGCTCGTCCGCCGAATGATACGACACACCGCACGCCAGGATGGTCCCGGCGCGTTCGGGCGCCTGATAGCGCCCTTGATTGCGATTTGCCAACCTTCAATTTCGTGGCCCGCCCGCCTTTTTCCAGCCGGGCGCAAGAGGGGTGGGATTGCGCAGGGGCCGTGGCTAGGAGGTGAGGATGCGCATCGCCCTCTATCAGCCCGATATCGCCGGCAACGTCGGCACCATCCTGCGACTGGCCGCCTGCTGGCAGATCCCGGTCGACATCATCCTTCCCTGCGGCTTTCCAGTGTCCGACGCGCAGCTGCGCCGGGCGTCCATGGATTATGGCGCGCAGGCGGATGTGACGCGGCATGTGGACTTCGAGAGCTTCATCGCCGAGCGGCTGAAGGATGGCGCGCGTCTGGTGGCGCTGACCAGCGTCGGCAGCGTGCCCCTGCCCCATGCCAGCTTCCAGTGCGACGACATCCTCTTACTCGGCCGCGAGAGCGCCGGTCTGCCCGAGGCGATCCACGCACAAGCGGCTTTGCGCGTGCGGATTCCCATGGCGCCGGGCTTTCGCTCCTTGAACGTGGCGGTGGCAACTGGCATCGCGCTTGGCGAAGCTCTCAGACAGACCGGACTTTTCCCCGCATGACTTCCACCGCTCCCAACAGCCTCGACGATCAACAGCTGGCCGCCCGCGCCTGGTTCGAAAGCCTGCGGGACCGGATTTGCGCCGCGTTCGAGGCGATCGAGCGCGAGGCCGGCAGCGATGCGGCGTTCGATTATCTGTCCTGGTGGCGCGAGAGCGACGGCCAGCCGTCCGGTCCGATCGAACAGGGCGGTGGCGGTGGCGGCGTGCGCGGCGTCATGAAGGGCAAGGTGTTCGAGAAGGTCGGGGTGAATGTCTCCACGGTCGGCGGCGCCTTCTCGCCCGAATTCGCCCGGACGATCCACGGCGCAGGCGAGGAGCAGCCCGGCTTTTTCGCCACCGGCATCAGCCTCGTGGCGCATATGGCCAATCCGCATGTGCCGGCCGTGCACATGAACACGCGCATGCTGGTCACCACCAAGCGCTGGTTCGGCGGCGGCGCGGACCTCAATCCGCCCATCGTCTATGAGGAAGACACGGCGGACTTCCATGACACGCTGCGCCGCGCCTGCGACGCGCATGACGAAAGCTACTATCCGCGCTTCAGCAAATGGGCGGACGACTATTTCTATATCCCCCACCGCCAGGTTCACCGGGGCGTGGGCGGGATTTTCTACGACCATCTCGAAGGGCCGTTCGAGGAGAGCTTTGCGTTCACGCAAGCAGTGGGCGAGGCGTTTCTGGAGGCCTTTCCGCGAATCGTGCGCCGCCGCATGGGATTGCCATGGACGGCGGAGCAGGAAGCGCAGTTGCTCGAATGGCGCGGCCGCTATGTCGAGTTCAACCTCGTGCATGATCGCGGCACGCTGTTCGGCCTCAAGACCGGCGGCAATATCGACGCGATCCTGATGAGCCTGCCGCCGCGCGTCACCTGGAGCTGAACGGCGCTCCGGCTGCCGGCGCACCCGCCGTCGCCCGGTAGAGCGCGGCGCAGATCAGCACGACGAGGACCGTCCGGGCGGTTTCCACCAACGCGGAGACCATCGCGATCAGCAGGTCGGCGATGTCGGCCGGCAGCAGCAGCTCGGCGACCACCCCCACGACGGAGGTGAGCACGACCCCCAGCATGATCATCATGATGAAAATGAGGCCGAGCACGCCGAACACGCGCCACCCGTTCCCCCGCGTCAGCGCGGCACTGCGCTGGAGGATAGTGAGCGGGTTGCGCTGCGACTCCGCTGCGGCGACCGGCGCGATCAAGGCCAGCCGGCCGATCAGATAGCAGCCGGGCAGAATGAACAGCATGAAGCCGCCCATGGCGCCCAGTCCCTGCAGAAGATTCGCAAGGAAGAAACCGGGCAGGACTGGCAGTGCCATGACCAGAGCCTCCCGCACCGTCGGTCGCTCGCCACGCAGCAGCAGCGCGTGCATCGCCAGCACGGCGAAGGACGAGATGGCAGCGAAGGCTAGCAGTACCGGCCAGTTCAGCTCGGCATATTGGGTCAGCCGCGCCAGCATCATGTCGTTGGTGGCGTTCTCGGCGAGCGGCTCGGGCTGCTTGACGAGCTGCTCGGCCACCAGAGCGGGCAGGAACATGAACATGCCGGCCACGGCGCCCAGAATGTCACGGTTTGCCGCGCCCATCTGCTTGGCGTCGTCCCATATCGCTGCCAGATCGATCCTGCTCAACCGCTTGTGCTCCCGTTTCCGCGCTCGATAGGCAATATCTGCCCCGCGCGCCATAGGCGAGCCATGCCTTGCCAAATTTGGTCGCAGATCGCATCTCGGGCGGGATGACCGCACCTTCCCTCCCCGAACAGGATTTCCCGGCCAGCCCTGAGTGGCGGATCGAGCCGGGATTGCTCGATTATGAAAGCGCGCTGGCCGATATGGATGCGCGCGTCGCGGCGATTGCCGCTGGCGAGGCGCGCGAACGCATCTGGCTGGTGGAACATCCCCCGCTCTACACTGCCGGCACCAGCGCGCTCTCGACCGATCTTCTGGCGCCGGTCTTTCCCGTCCATGTCACCGGACGCGGCGGGCAATATACCTATCACGGCCCCGGCCAGCGCGTCGTCTACCTCAATCTCGATCTGGGCCGACGCGGACGCGATGTGCGGCGCTTCGTCCGCGCGCTGGAGCAGTGGATGGTCGCCGCGCTGGCCGATCTCGGCGTCGAGGCCTGGACCGTGGATGGCCGCGTCGGCGTCTGGACGCAGGGGCCGCACGGGGTGGAGGCCAAGATCGGTGCCATTGGCGTGCGGGTGCGCAAATGGGTGACGTTGCACGGCCTCTCCGTCAATGTCGCGCCGGACCTTGCGCATTATGGTGGCATCGTGCCCTGCGGCATCAGCGATCTTGGCGTCACCAGCCTCGCTGATCTGGGACGCCCGGCCGACATGCACCGCCTCGATGCCATTCTCCAATCGCATCTGCCGGCCATGCTGGCAGCGCTCGAGTCCGACGGCGGGTGAACGGCCGCAGCCACGGGGTGGTCGGGTTCCACGGCCCCTTGAGCCCTGCGGCATCCCTCTTTAAGACCGGCTCCTCGTGCTGCCGAGGGGGCCTCGACCGATCGGGAAATCGGCCACGACTAAGAAGACCAGAAAGGATGCCGCTGATGCGCAAGACCCATGTTCCCCTTCTTCTGCTTGCGGCCATGGGCGGTCTCGCGCTCGCCGGCTGCGATGGCGCGCAGGACAGCTCGGGCAATACGGTGGAAATGCGGGACATGAACGTGCTGGAAGGCACGGTGAACGATTCGATGACCGACCTCGATGCCGTGAAGGCCGATGGCCTCGGCGCCGTGGGCAATGCCGGCAGCGTCAGCCGCAAGCAGACGAGCGAGCCCGCCGCCAATGCCAGCTCTGAAGACACCGAGACGGTCGCCTCGGAGTAAGCGCTACTTCAGCCCGAGCAACTTGTGGGTCTGGAGGGACAGGCGCCAGCGGCTGTCTGACAGGACCAGCGCGATGGCGGCCTCCCGGTTTGCGGCATTGGCCTCCGGGGTGCCGCTATCCATCGGCTGCACGAGAAACTGGCCGAAGTCCCAATCCAGCAGCTCGGCCGGGTCGATTCCAGGCTGCGGCCAGACCAGCTTGAGTTCATCGCCCCGACGCTGCGTCACGCCACTGCCGGCCTTGGGGCTGATGCAGAGCCAGTCGACGCCCGGCGTCGCCGCCAGCGTGCCGTTGCTCTCCACCGCGATTTCAAAGCCGGCGGCATGGAGTGCGTCGATCAGCGCCGCATCGAGCTGCAGCATCGGCTCGCCGCCGGTGATGACGACGAACCGCTGGCCGGCCTCATCACCCCATAGATCGGCCACAGCCTGCGCGAGCGCCGGTGCCGCGCCGAAGCGGCCGCCATTCTCCCCGTCCGTCCCCACGAAATCCGTGTCGCAGAACTGGCAGATCGCGCTCGCCCGATCCTGCTCCCGCCCGGACCAGAGATTGCAGCCGGCAAAGCGCAGGAACACCGCCCGGCGACCGGCCTGCATCCCTTCCCCCTGCAAGGTGAGGAACATTTCCTTGACGGCGTAGCTCATCGGCGCGGCTCAGGGATGCGTCGCGTAACGCGTCGGGTCGGGCAAGCCGGCTTCCTGATAGCCCTTCGCGCGCAGGCGACAGCTATCGCACAGGCCGCAATGCAGGCCTTCGGGCGTCGGATCGTAGCAGGACCAGCTCATGCCGGCATCCAGCCCCAACCGCGCCGCCTCGGCGGCGATCTGCGCCTTGCTCATATATTGGAGCGGCGTGGCGATCTGCACCGGCGCGCCTTCCACGCCCTGCTTGGTCGCCAGCGATGCCATATGCTGAAACGCGGCGATGAACTCCGGGCGGCAGTCCGGATAGCCCGAATAATCCAGCGCGTTCACCCCGATGTAGATGCGCTCTGCCCCCACCACCTCGGCCAGTCCAAGCGTGAGCGAGAGGAAGATCGTGTTGCGCGCCGGCACATAGGTGATCGGAATGCCCTCGCCCACGCCCTCCTTGGGCACGTCGATGTCAGCGGTCAGCGCCGATCCACCGAACAGCGAGAGGTCGAGCGGCAGCACGACATGGCGCTCCACCTCCAGCGCGGCCGCCACCCGCTTGGCGGCCTCCAGCTCGACGCGGTGGCGCTGCTGATAATCGATGGTGAGCGCCGCCAGACGAAACCCCGCCTCGCGCGCCAGTCCGCCGGCGACCATCGAGTCGAGTCCGCCGGAAAGAAGGACAACCGCCACGGGGGCGTGCGATGCAGACGATATCGGTGACATGATGCCTCGCGCTAGCGCAAATCCCCTGCCCCTGTCACGGGATGAGATGAATTCGGGTTTCGCGAGCGGGCGCTCGGGCGGGAGAACGCCGTTGCGGCAGTGCTAGCCCCTCCTCTTTAAAGGAGGGGAGATATGCCTGTACCTTCCAGCAGCACCGAACTCGCTCAGCTTCAGCGCCCCGCAACTCCGGGACGGCAAGCCCCCACCCGTCGGGCTTCCATCTCATGCGCGAAGGGCAGTCCATCCGACACGCCCTGCGACGAAATCTGCACGAGCCGCGAGGTCTCGATCCGCAGATCAGTGCGACCACGGCCGCCCTCGCCACAGTCATAGGATGCCGCGACGGCACGCGGCGACTGGCGAATCAGGTAACGCTCGCACTGCCGATAGGGGTGCTTGGGCTGGAGCAGCTGGCTGCCATCGCTGATGCAAATCCGGCGCGCGGCCTGATTACTCCCGCGCTCCAGCAGCTCCCACTCGCCCGATTCGACCGAGTCCAGCCCACCCGCCTGCGGCGCCTGCGCCATGGACATGGGCGCCAGCAAGCTGCCCAGCGCAAGCCCTATCGCCAGCATCGCTGCCTTAAATGCCATGTCGCTTCAGCCACTTCTTCGTTTGCAGGCGGCAACGGCCGACGAGGCCGGATACCGCAATATTTCAACGATGGAAATGCACGGCTTGTCGCAGATTGTCAAATTTGCCGGCGGGCGTGCGCCTCAGTGCGGGGCCTGCAACTCGGCCAAGGTGATATCGAAAATCCGCGAACAGAACGCGCAGTCGACCGCGATCACCCCGCGCTCGTCGGCCATGGAGGTGCGCTCGGCGGGGTCGAACCGGCCCAGCACGCCGCGAATCCGCTCCGGGTCGCACCGGCAGCCCTTGCGCAAATCGGCGCTGGAGAGCGCGCGAATCTCGTCTTCCTCATGGAACAGGCGCCAGGCGATATCCTCCAGCCCCAGTGCGGGATCGGTCAGTTCTTCCTCGGACAGGGTATTGCCGAGGATCATGACATGCTCCCAATCGGGATGATCGTGCCGCACATGCAGCCGCTCCCGCCCCACCTCGCCTTCGGGCAGATGCTGCAGGAGCATGCCGCCGCCAATGCAGCCCTCTTCCGCATCGTGCCGAACCGCGATTTTCACGATGCTCGGGATCTGCTCGGATTGGGCGAAATAATGCTCCGCCGCCGCGCCGAGGCCGGTGCCTTCGAGCGGGACGATGCCCTGATAGCGCTCGCCCGTGACCGCCTGATCGAAGGTGATCGCCAGATAACCCTTGCCGAACAGACCGAAGAGCGTCGGATTCTCGCCCAACTCGGCGAGGCGCTGCTCATCGAACTGCGCATATCCGCGCACCGCGCCGCCCATATAATCGGCGACCAGCAGCGACACCGCACCCTGCTCGGTCTGCGCCTGCAGGGTGAGTTGGCCTTCATCATCCTTGAGCATAGCGCCGAGCAGAGCGGCCAACACGAGGGCCTCGGCCACCAGCTTCTCGATGACGGGCGGATAACGATGGGCGGCGAGCACCGCGTTGAGCGCAGGGCCAAGGCGCACGAGCCGACCACGGACATTGCGGGCAGGCAGGGCGAAACCGAGGACGCGGTCCTCTGTGCGGGTAGGATCGAATTCTGACATGGCACCTAGATAGGCACTCCCCTCACGAAAGTCTAAGGGGCGAGAGTCTAAGGCGCCGCCTGCGAGGAAGCTGACGGATGAGGCCGCGCCTCCAGCCGGGCCCGCAACCAGCGCCGCGATGGTGTCTCGAACAGGCGGAAGGAGAGCACCGCGATGATGACCACGCTGGTCATAAAGATCAGAAAGAAGGCCGGCTCGCGCGCCAGCTGATGGTCAGTCGCCAGACCCGGCACAGCGAGCAGCAGCACCAGCTGGACGGGAAAATGCCACAGATAAATGCCGTAGCTAGCATCCCCCAGCCAGCGCGTCCGCTGTAACAGGCTCGCCCGCAGGCAGGGCTCCAGCAGGGCAGCCAGCAGCACGATCGCCATGCTGAACAGCGGAACAGAGAGATAGCGCCGAATATCGAGACTATCGTCCCAGCTCGTCCATCCCCCTGCCCCCAGCAGCAGGACGACCAGCATGGAGAGCCAGATGGCGCGATTGGCGTGAACAGCAAACAGCGCCGCGCCGCCGAAGAAACCTGCCGCGCACATGAAGAGGATGTAGCCCTCGAACAGGAAGCATCCGGCGATGGCCCCTGCGGCCAGCAGGGCGGGCCCAAGCACGCCCGCGCGAAACAGCACCGGCAAGCTCAGCCAGAACAGCGCGTAAACAAGAATCTCGATAGACACCGACCAGATCGGCGCATTGAAGCTGTAGACCACCGTCGGCCACCAGTTGGAGGCAAGACCAAGATGCAGCAGAAAATTGCCCAGCGTATTGTGCTGGTAAACGAGGAATGCGCCGAATTTCGCCTGCGCGATTCCCTGCAAGCCCGCCACGATCAGCAGCGTCAGCACGTGAAGCGGATAGAGGCGCGCGAGCCGGTTCACGACAAAGTCGCGCGTGCTGCTTTTCCGGCCATGATAGACATGGGCGAAGACGAAGCCGGATATCACCCAGAAGAGCTGCACGGCATATTTGCCATGCTCATAGAGCCAGCTGGCCTCCTCGAAAAAGGGCTGCTGCGGGCGGAAGCCGGCCATCGCCCGCTCGGCGCCCGGCGGGTAGAAGAAATGCTGATAGTGCCAGAAGATGATGACCAGCGCGGCCACGCCACGCATCGCATCGATCAGCAGAAAATGCCCCGACGTCCGCTCGGGCGGCGCGAACAGCGCGGCAATCCGCCGTGCCCCGGCGCCGATCATGCGTGAATTATGCCAGAGCGCGCATTGGGCGCCCCGGCATATCCTGTGGAACTCCGGCGCGGCGCCGGATGTCCTGTGCCTGGTTTAGCACCGACCAACATTCAGATGATGGCCGCCGCTGAATGGCGGCTGGTCCTAGCCAATCAGGCCCGCCGCCCAGAGCAGCACCGACTTCTGGGCATGGAGGCGGTTCTCGGCCTCATCCCAGATCAGCGACTGCGGCCCATCGATCACCTCTTCCAGCACCTCTTCCCCGCGATGGGCCGGCAGGCAGTGCAGGAATTTCGCATCCGGCTTGGCACGGGCCATCAGCGCGGGCGTCACCTGATAGGGCATCATCGCGCGCAACTTGGCGTCGCCGCCGGCCTGACCCATGGAAATCCATGTGTCGGTTACGACGACGTCCGCGCCGCTGGCCGCCTCCACCGCATCGCGAGTGAGCGTGATCGTCGCACCCCCAGCTCGCGCCGCCTCGGCAAAGCGCGGATCGGGATCGAACCCTTCCGGCACGCCGATGCGCACGTCGAACTTGAACAGCCCGGCCGCCTCGATGATCGAGTGCAGCACATTATTGCCATCCCCCAGCCAGGCCCACTGGCTGCCCGGCAAGGCGAGGCCATGCTCGATGACAGTCAGCAGATCGGCCATGATCTGGCAGGGATGCGAGAGGTCGGTCAGGCCGTTGATCACCGGAACGGTCGCATGATGCGCCATTTCCTCGATCTTGGCGTGATCGTCGGTGCGGATCATGATCAGATCGACCATGCGGCTCAGCACGCGGGCGGTATCCGCCACCGTCTCGCCACGACCGAGCTGGGTCGTGCCGCTGTCCAGGATCAGCGACGAACCACCGAGCTGGCGGATCGCCATGTCGAAGCTCACGCGGGTGCGCGTGGAGTTCTTCTCGAAGATCATGGCGAGCGTGTGGCCCGCCAGCGGCGCGTCCTTGTCGACAGCGCCCTTGGGCATGCCCGCGCGCGCTGCCTTGCGGTCCATCGCATCGTTGAGAATGGCCGCGAGCGCGTCGCCGCCTGCATCCGTGAGATTGCGGAAATGCCGGATCATGATGCGTTCGCCTCTGCCTTGATGCTGGCGGCGCCTGCCGAAAGCTTGGCGATCGCTTCGTCGATATGACTCTGCTCGATCACCAGCGGCGGCAGGATGCGCACGACATTCTCGCCGGCCGAGACGGTCAGCAGGCCGTGATTGTCGCGCAGATGCGCCACGAAGTTGCGCGCCTCCACCTGCGGCTTCAGCTTCACGCCGAGCATGAGGCCGAGGCCACGCACTTCCTCGAAGACATCGTCATGATTGGGGATGAGCTGCTCCAGCGCGCCGCGCAGCCGCTCGCCGGTTGCCGCGACCTGCTCCAGGAAGCCCGGCTCCAGCAGCACGTCGAGCACCGCCATGCCCGCCGCCATCGCCAGCGGATTGCCGCCATAGGTACTGCCATGGGTGCCGAACACCATGCCCCTGGCGGCTTCTTCCGTCGCAAGGCAGGCGCCGAGCGGGAAGCCGCCGCCAATGCCCTTGGCCACGGCCATCACGTCGGGCTTCACGCCATAATGCTCATGCGCGAAGAACTTGCCGGTGCGGCCATAACCGCACTGCACTTCATCGAGCACCAGCAGCAGCCCGTGCTTGTCCGCCGCCTCGCGCAGGCCCTTGATGAAGTCGGGCTTGCCAGCGGTCAGACCGCCCTCGCCCTGCACCGTCTCCACGAGGAAGCCAGCGGTCTCATCGTCGATCTTGGAGAGCGCCGTCTCCAGATCGTTGAACGCGACATAATCGAAGCCGGGCAGAAGCGGCTCGAACCCGTCGCGCATCTTGGGCTGGTCGGTGGCACTGATCGTGCCCAAAGTCCGCCCATGGAAGGCGTTTTTGAACGTGATCAGCTTGTGCCGCTGCGGGTTGCCATTGGCGAAGTGATAGCGCCGCGCGGTCTTGATGGCGCATTCCACCGCTTCCGCGCCGCTGTTCGTGAAGAACACCGTATCGGCAAAGCTGTTCTCGACAATGCGCTGCGCAAACGCCTCACCCTGCGGCGAGCCGTAGAGGTTAGAGACGTGCATGAGCGTCGCGGCCTGTTCGGCAATCGCTTTCACGAGGTGCGGATGGCCATGGCCCAGCGCGTTGACCGCGATGCCGCTGGCAAAATCCAGATAACGCTCGCCGCGCTCGCCGATCAGATAGCAGCCCTCGCCTCGCACCGGACGCACATCGCACCGGGGATAAACGGGCATGAGCGGGGTGATAGACATAAGACTACTCTTCCTTCCTCGCACGGCTTTTCAAACAGAAAAAGGCGGCCCGTGCGAGGCCGCCATCGTCAGGGGGTGGCTATAGCTGCGTGCGCACTGGTTGGCAAGAAAAGCGCCTAGCGGACCTTCACTACCGCCGGGACGCCGACCGCGAGAGCACCGGGGGGCACATCCGTCATCACCACCGCGTTCGCGCCAATGGCGGCGCCATCGCCAATCGTGACGCGCCCCATAATCACAGCACCGGCGCCGATGTTCACATTCCGCCCGATAATCGGGGCTTCATCAAGCCGTTGCAAGGACCGCAAGCCCAGCGTGCAGTTCTGCCGAATGATCGATCCGTCGCCAATGATGCTGGCCCCGTGCACCACGATACCGCCCTGATGCTCGACGATCACGCCCCGGCCGATCGTCGCGGTGTAGGGAATCTCGATGCCATAGACATTGCGGCAATGCCGGTAGCCCCAGCGATAGATCATGCTGAGCGGTGCCCGCAGCAGCTTGGAGCGCACCGTCATCCGCCAGTTGCCGAACCGGTGCCAGAATAAGGTGCGGAAACCCGGCCGGGTCCATTCGCGCCCATGCGCCGCATAATCCTCGCGCACGAGCTGACACATGTCTTTGAAGCTCATGGCCGCGCACTCCCTTCTGCGCCCTTATATTCGATAAGCCGGGCCGGCCCTCCCCCCCGCGCGCGCAGATGATAGCGCGCCAAGCCGCCGAATTGCGCGAACTTGCCGAGCATCATCCACAGACCATAGCCCATGGCGAAGCGCAGGGGCGACCCCGCCGCGCGCTTGCGGGCCGCGATCCGCACGACCTGAGCGGGATACATCAGCAGCATCGCAAGCGCAGCCCAGATCAACGGCGCAACGCCCGATACCAGCCCGAGCAGGATCGCGCCCAGGATGAGGAGCGGGATCATACCGCCCCACAGCAGGATGCTGTTGCGCTGGCGGCGCCAGCTCGGAAATGCCGCATCGCCATGACGCGCGACATGCTCGGCAAAGGCATAGCCGGCCCGGCGCGCACGCAGCCATTGTTGGCGCGCATGGTGAATGTCGGCATCGTGCAGCGTCATTTCCGCGTCGATCCGCCGCACCTGCCAGCCCATCCCACCAAGACGCAGGCAAAGGTCAGGCTCTTCGCCGGCAATCAGGCTGCCGTCATAGCCATCGGCTTGCGACAGCGCCGCCACGCGGAACAGCACATCGCCCCCACAGGCCTCGACCAGCCCAACGGGGACATTCCATTCATCGTCGCACAGCGCGTTGTAGAAGCTGGCAGCGGGGAAGCGCTCGCGACGCCGCCCGAAGACCGCGCACAGTCCCGGCTCGGCATCCAGCGCCTGTTCGGCCCGACCGATCCAGTCCGGCGCAAGTTCGCAATCGCCATCGACGAATTGAACGAAATCGAGCGTGGGATGATCCGCCAGCAGGCGCCGCCATCCGGCATTGCGCGCACGCGCCGCAGTGAAAGGCGTCGCGACATCCAGCTCCACCACGCCAATGCCGAGGCTCTGCGCGAAGGCGATGCTGCCATCCGTCGAACCCGAATCGACATAGATCACCGGACAATCAGCCGGCGCGCTTCTGAGGCAGCGCTTCAAGCGCTCGCCTTCGTTCCGGCCAATCGCCACGATGCCCGTGCGCGGCGCCACGACGCTCATGGCGCGGTCCAGCCCGGCGCACGACCTGCTGGCTCATCCCACCGGGGGATGGAGGCGCGCCCATCCGCCCGCTTGGGCCAGAAGCCATGCCGCAAGGTCATCGACACCTCCTGCGGAACGGCGTCGGCCCTCGGCCCACGCAACGGGCGCGAGGCGAGCGCCAGCGCCCGCCCGGCAAGCCACGCAAGGTTGGCACTGAACAGCCGCGCAACGCCGCCGGTGCGCACAAAATAACGCCGCCGCGCCTCGAAACGATAAGCCGGATAGGGTCGCACCGCGACCTGCGCCCCGCTCGCGACGCCCGTGGCGGCCCCGGCAATATGGATCACGCGGCTGCCCGGCACGAACCACATCTCCCAGCCGGCGCGGCCCATGCGGTGCATCAGTTCGACTTCCTCGAAATAGAGGAAGAAGCCATCGTCGAACAATCCGGTCTCCCGAAGCGCGGCACTGCGGAACAGGACGCTGGCGCCGGTGAGCCAGTCTGCAGTGACGGGCGTCTCGCCCTCGACCAAAGTCGGTGCAATGCCGAGCATCGTCCCGAGTTTGGCCATGCCGCATCCCCGAACGAACTCCCGGCCCGGCGTCGGGAAGCGAAAAGCGGAGCCGGCCAGCGCGCCATCCGGCTCCAACAGGCGACTGCAAACGGCCCCGGCGCGCGGGCGCGCTTGCATGGCCTCCAGCAAGGCCGTGATCGCGCCGGGCTGGACCAGCGTGTCGGGATTCAGCACATGAATGAAGGCCGGCGGCGCGGGGCGCTGGAGCAGGCGCAACATCGCCTGATTATTGGCCCAGCCAAAGCCGCCATTGCGCTCCAGCGGCAGCACCGTGACCCAATCGTTCCACTCAGGTTGAGCGAAATGCTCGGTGAGTTTTTCTGCCGACCCGTCAGCCGAGCCACCGTCAACCACGATGACCTCGAATGGCCCTGCCTGCACCCGTTCCGCAACCAGCGAGTCCACGCAGCGGATGACATAATCCGCCGTCCGGTAATTGACGATGACGATCGCGAGATCGGAAAAAGAAGTGGCAGGCATGTCGGTTCCGATAAGGCATCATGGACCGGCGCGGTCGACGCCGCCCCGCCCCGCTCTTAGCGGCATTTCCTAAACGAAAGCTATGGTCAGCGCGCGGCGCTGTAGCGGGCGCCGCCCTGGTGCAGCGTGCCGACCGCACGGGAGACCGCCTGCATCAGCTCCCAGCGCTGTGGAATGCCCACCGTTGTCTCGCCGATCATCACCGCAATCGCATAGCTCGAGCCATCCGGCGCGGTCATGATGCCGACATCATTATAGCCAGTCGAGCGCGGCGCCAGATCCTGCCCGGTGCCGGTCTTGTGGAGATAGGTCCAGCCGGCCGGAACGCCGGCCTTGATCCGTTGCGGACCGGTCTTGGCGCGCTCCATCGTCGCCAGCAGAACCTGCGTCGAAGATGGTGAGAGCATCTCGCCCTTCTGGAGCCGCGCCAGCGCGCCCACGATGGCCAGCGGCGCCGCACCGTCGGGCGGATCGGCCAGATAGTTGTCGAGCGCCCGCTCGCGCACGGAGCGCGGCAGGTTGGACCGCGCGGCATAGAAATTGCGCCCGGCGGACATGTTTTGCGACCAGGTCAGCCCGGCCGTCTGGCTCTGCAACAGCCGCTCGCCGGGGCCGAACCTGATGCTGTCCGATCCGATGAACCGGCGCGCCAGATAGCTGCGCACGGCGTCCGGCCCGCCAACGGTGCGCAAAACCGAATCGTTCGCGGTATTGTCACTCTGCGTCATCGCCCGCTCGAACAGGCTGCGCAGCGAGGTGGTGTAGCCCTTCTCGCTGTTCACCAGCGCCGCAATGGGCTGATGGAAGAGCGTCAGGTCGGACGGACGGATGGTGACATCCCGGTCCAGGGTCAGCTTGCCGCGGTCCACGGCATCGAGCATGGTCATCGCCACCCACAGCTTGGAGACGCTCTGCTGCGGGAACAGCAGATCGCCATTATGCGAGACGGTCCACCCCGCATCCACGCTCTGCACGGCGATGCCGACCTTGCCATTGAACTGGCGCCCGAGCGCCTGAATGCTGGCGACCAGCGCAGGCGGCGCTGCCGTGACCGGCACGCGCGGCGTGGGAACGGCATTGCGATTGGGCAGCCAGGGCGCGCTCACCGTGCCGCCGCGCTGCACCCGCTGAACGGCGGCCTGCTGCGGGACCGGCTGCACGACTTCGCGCGGCGGCGCGTAGCGGACGGCGGGCTGCGCCGGCGCTGCGATCCGCGCGCTTGGATGTGTCGATGACGGAATGGCGGTGCACGAACTCGCCAATGCGAGCACCGCGAGCGCCGCCGACAATGGCCCCAGACCCTGCCTCACGCGCTGAAATCTTCCTTGCCGAACATAGGGATATACTGACTGAGCCCTGCGCATAATTCCAGAACGAAGCGATCAGTTGCGGTGTACCGAATCCCTTTTGCGACAAAGTGAGGATGGCGCGGGAACAAGCGCTGCCCTAATTATTGCAAATCGCAACGGTTTGATCTCTGTCAAAGCGCGCACTGCCGACGTCGCCCATAAACATCGTGACGCGACGATCCGCAGTCGAAGCGTTGAAGGCAGCTCTGCTGTTTTCCCTCCTAGTCAGAACCTCAGGGCGCGACGGCCTGGCCATCGCGCCCTTTTTTTTGCTCATTCTGACGTCAGGGCACCAGCACCGTATCGACAGCCTCCGGCAGCATGTCGGGATGATCGAGCGTGTAATGCAAGCCCCGGCTCTCCTTGCGCTTGAGCGCGCTGCGGATGATCAGCCGGGCGACTTCAAGCAGATTGCGCAACTCGATGAGGTCGGACGTCACGCGGAAATTGCCGTAATAGTCATCGACTTCGCGCGCGAGCAGATCGGCGCGGTGCTGTGCGCGCTCCAGCCGCTTGGTGGAGCGGACGATGCCGACATAATCCCACATGAACCGGCGGATCTCCTTCCAGTTGTGGGTCACCACGACTTCCTCGTCGCTGTCCGTCACACGGCTTTCGTCCCACGCCCGGATCGGCGGCGGCGCGGGCAGATCGGCCCATGTCGCCCGGATGTGATTGGCAGCCGCCTCGCCGAAGACGAAGCATTCGAGCAGCGAGTTGGAGGCCAGGCGATTGGCGCCATGCAGGCCGCTTTCGGTCACCTCACCCGCCGCATAGAGCCCCGGCAGATCGGTGCGCCCGTCGAGGTCGATCACCACGCCGCCGCAGGTGTAATGCTGAGCCGGCACCACCGGGATCGGCTCCTTGGTGATGTCGGTGCCGAGACTCAGCAGCCGCGCATAGATGGTCGGGAAATGCTCCTTGATGAACTCGGCCGGCTGGTGGCTGATGTCGAGATGGACATAATCCAGCCCAAGCCGCTTGATTTCATGGTCGATAGCACGAGCCACGACATCGCGCGGCGCAAGTTCGCCACGCGGGTCGAACCGGTCCATGAACCGCTCGCCGCCGCCGGGCACGCCCGCGGGCAGTTTGAGCTTGCCGCCTTCACCCCGCATCGCCTCGGTAATCAGGAAGTTCTTGACCTCCAGATTGTAGAGGCAGGTGGGATGGAACTGCATCATTTCCATATTGGAGACGCGGCAGCCGGCCCGCCAGGCCATGGCGATCCCGTCCCCGGTCGCGCCACGCGGCGCGGTGGAAAACAGATAGGTGCGGCCTGCCCCGCCCGTCGCGAGGATCGTCGCCCGACCCACAAAGGCTTCCACGCGCCCGGCCTTGCTGTCGAGCGCATAGACACCCCACACCCGGCCATCGCCGGAATAGCGCTCGCCATGACGGGAGGTGATCAGGTCGATCGCGACCATATTCTCCATCAGGGTGATGTTCGGGTTGGCGCGTGCGGCGGCCATCAGCGCGACCTGCACCGCATGACCGGTCGCATCATCGACATGCACGATGCGGCGGTGCGAATGCCCGCCCTCGCGCGTGAGGTGCCAGCGCTCGCCAAAGGCCTCGCCCGCATTGAATGGCACCCCCAGTGCCGCCAGCCGCTCGATCGCGGCCGGGGCTTCGGACACGACGAACTCCACCGTCGCCCGGTCGTTCAGCCCACCGCCGGCAACCATGGTATCCTCGACATGCGCCGCAAAGCTGTCCCCGCCATCGAGCACCGCAGCAATGCCGCCCTGCGCCCAGTTGGTCGAACCGGAATCGAGCGCGCCCTTGGCAAGCACCAGCACCTTGTGCGTCTGCGCCAGGTTAATGGCGGCGGTCAGGCCGGCCGCGCCCGATCCGATGATGATGATGTCATGCGTGGAAATGGTCATGCACAAAGTCCCGAGCGGCCGCGTGGTGGAATGGCGCGCAATGCCGTGTCCTAGCCTGCGCGCGGCGCTTTGCAATGCGGCAGCTCGTAATAGACTGATCGAGAACGATCTTTCCGATTATTCGGCGGAAACTCAAGGGAAGATAGTTAACGAAGAGGAAATATATCGCGAAATGGAGTACAAAGCCTCGTGTGACGCCTTGTGCGTTTGCGTGTGGGAGAAAAGATCATGAAATCACTTTATTTTCTTGGGACGGCCGTCGCGCTCGCCCTGACTGGCCCCGCCATGGCGGCCAATCTCGTCACCAATGGTGGCTTCGAGTCGGGCAGCTTCAGCGGCTGGTCGTTGAGCAATGTCGGCGGCGGCACGGCTCCGGTCGTGATCGCTTATGGTCAGGGCTCGGGTTACCCGACCGGTGCCTATGGCGAATCCATTCCCGCCCCGGCTGGCGGCGGCACCTATGGCGCCTATTTCTCGTCCGACACGGCCAACCCTGACTCGCTCTCGCAGAGCGTGAACGTGGTTGCCGGCGTGAGCTACTATCTGTCGTTCGATTACTTTGTGCCGCTGAATGGCTATGGCAATCCGTTCGACGCCTCGCTCCAGTTCCTGATCGACGATGTACCGGCGGGGCTGACTCTCACGGCGGGCAGCGTGAGCGGCACCACGCCGCAGACCTGGTACACCTTCACGACGCAGTTCACCGCGACGAACAGCGGCCCGGCCAATCTGAAGTTCAATTTCTTCGGTGACGGCAGCACGGCAGCCGACTTCGTGGTCGACAATGTGTCGATGGCTGCGGTTCCCGAGCCGGCGACCTGGGCTCTCATGATCGGTGGCTTCGCGCTCGCCGGCATGCAGCTGCGTCGTCGTCGGGTTTCGACCAGCTTCGCCTGAGCCTCGCTCAGTCTGAACACATGAAAGGCCGCCGGTGCAAATCGGCGGCCTTCATTTTGCGCATCATGTCTGACGCGTGAGAGGTTTCTTCAACCGTCCGCGCGGGTGAGAGTCAGGAAGACGTCTTCAAGGTCGGGATCGTGCGTGGAGACGTCCACGATGCTATAGCCCTGCGCCTGCACGACATTGAGCACATCGCCCGCCGTGGCCTTGTCCTTGAGATAGGTGATCTTGAGGCTCCGCGCGTCGGACCGCTCGACCCGCTCGAACCGGTCATGCGCGGGCAGCGTGCCGAGGTCGCGGTCGACGGTGACTTCCACCACCTTTTCCCGCGCCATGCCGACCAGCTCGCGCGTCGGCTTGTCCGCGATCAGCCGGCCATGATTGATGATCGCGATGCGATCGCACAGCTCCTCGGCTTCTTCCAGATAGTGCGTCGTAAGCACGATGGTCACGCCCTGCGCGTTGAGCGAGCGGACATAGGACCAGAGCTGCTGGCGAAGCTCAATGTCCACGCCTGCCGTCGGCTCGTCCAGCACGAGGATCGGCGGCGCATGGACCATCGCCTTGGCGACCATCAGCCGCCGCTTCATACCGCCCGACAGCGTGCGCGAATAAGCCGATGCCTTATCCTCAAGATGCACCGCGCGCAGCAGGTCCATCGAGCGCCGCTCCGCCTTGGGCACGCCATAATAGCCGGCCTGATTTTCCAGCGTTTCCAGCGGCGTGAAGAAAGGATCGAACAGGATTTCCTGATTGACGATGCCGATCGAGAGCCGCGCGTTGCGCGCATCCTTGTCGATATCGAACCCCCAGATCCGCGCCGTGCCGCTGGTCTTGTTGACCAGCCCGGCGAGGATGTTGATCATCGTCGACTTGCCGGCGCCATTTGGGCCCAGCAGGCCGTAGATGCTGCCGCGCGGCACGGTGAGGTTCACGCCGTCCAGAGCGCGCTTGCCGCCCTTGTAGGTCTTGCAGAGATCCTGAATTTCGAGAGCGGCTTGCGTCATGGTTCGCGCCCTAGACCAAATCGCGGAGCAAGGGAACGCTCAGCGCTCGGCCGCCAGCGCGCAATAGCGCGCCGCGTTGAGGAAATCTGTGCGACGACGTGCGAGCCGCGCGCTCTCTTCGGCATCCTCGCCCCATTGCTCGGCCTGCCAGGCCTCATCCAGGCTCGCCGCTGCAAACAGATCCTCCGCTGACAGCCTGCCTTCCATCAGCGCGAGCGAACCGACCAGCGTGCCGCTGATCTGCACGAGCGTGGCAAAGCCTGCGAGCAGCCAGGGATCAAGCGCTTCGACGGCGGCGCGCAGGCCCGCCAATGTCAGCGCGGGCTGATCCACCGGGATGATGCCCTGCGTGACGACGAAGGCGATGCCAAAGCGCTCGCTCGCCCAATCCAGCAAGGGCTGCCATTGGGCTTCCTGCCGCGCGATCAGCGTCTGCGGTCCATCGGCGCGGTAGCAGAGCAGATCGCTTTCGGCATAAGCGGCCACCTGCCCGCGAAAGTCGCCCAGCGCCGGCAGCACGCGGTCGATCGTCGCATTGGCAAAGCCGGTCATCGGCATCGTCGCGGGGTCGATCTCCTCGCCCTGCCCGTTCCATTCCTCGGCAATAGCCTGCGCCAGCGCCGCACCGGGCACGATCAGCAGCGCGCGCGCGGGCGTGCGCACCGCCCGCCCGTCCAGCCCGATCGACCAGCCGTCCTCGCTCGCGATCGCCTGCGCGGAAGTCCAGAACCGCTTCATGTCGGGGCTTAGCCTTTGTCCTTCGGCGTCGCGAACGCGCGCGCCAGCATCCGGGGCACGATGAGAAACTGGATGAAGCCGACGGTGGAGACGATCACGCCCATCCACTTCGCCTTGTCACCCTGCACCCAATCGAACCGCTCCAGCGAGATTGCCATGCCGAACAGCAGGATGAACGCGCCGGACAGCCGGAACAGGCCGATCGCGTAAAAGCGCTGCTTGGCTGCGGCCGCACGGCGGGCCTGCGCTGCGGCATCGGACGGGTCCGGACCGGCGCTGTTGGGTGTCGTCTCTGTCATGAAAGGCCGATATGACTCGCCAGCTCGGCACTGTCCATGGCCACGGATGCAGCACCGGCTTCGATCAGCTCTTCGGCGCGATGATAGCCCCAGGCCACACCCAGCGCCTGGACCCCGGCCGCCCGCGCCATCAGCATATCGAAGCTGGTATCGCCGATCATCACGGCACTGTCCCGCTCGACGCCCGCCTCGGCAAGCGCCGCGCCAATCATCGCCGGGTCCGGCTTAGAGGGATTGCGATCCGCCGTCTGCAGCGAGACGAAGCGCTTGGCCATGCCATGATGCTCCAGCAGCAGCCGCAAGCCCCGCTCCGATTTGCCGGTGGCGATGGCGAGCAGCCAGCCCTGCGCTTCGAGCCGATCCAGCAGCTTAGCGATGCCCGGATAGAGAGGCTCGCGCAGCCCGCCGGAGGCGCGCAGATGCTGAAAGCGCAGCTTATAATGGTCGCAAATTTCGTCGCGCAGCGCGTCGGAGCCATCGGGCACGAGCCGGGCAATCGCATAAGGCAAGGAGAGGCCCACGACAGAGAGGCACTGCTGGCGGTCGGGCGGCACCAGCGACACCGCGCGAAACGCGCCATCCATGGCCTCGACGATGCTGTGCTGGCTATCGACCAGCGTTCCATCGCAATCGAAAATGGCAAGACGCAGGCTCATGACAGGCGAGGCATCCGGATCAGGCGGGTGTGGCTGGACGGGCAAACCGTCCAGCCGCCCGTGCCAGACGCGCCCGAGGCACGCAAGGCCAGCGATTGCTGCCCTTGCGGGCACCGCGCACGCTCAGCACAGCCGGTCAGTCCGCCTGACGCGGGTCCTTCTCGCCCAGCTCGGGGTAGAACAATGCCCGATTGTGGCGGGATTCGTTGAACACCGCGCGCTTGGAAAACAGCCATTTGCCGTCTTCCTTCACATAATCCTCGATGACATGGCCGAAATAGAGCACCTGCACATCCGTCTGCGGCGTGTTGTTGGTCAGCGCGAACCAGTAGACCCGGCCCGACGCGGTCTTGCCGTCCGGGTTCACCGTGATGTCGTGGTTGAGCACATAATGGCGCGTGCGCGGCTGCGAACCGGCGTCCGCCGGAATCGTCGCCTTTTTCGCGATCTGGCCGCGCCACTCCTCGATGGCCTTGCGGATCGCTTCGCGCCCATGTTCCACCCCGCCGATCCAGTCCAGCACGCCGTCACTGGCGAAGCTCTCGGCATAGGTCTCGGCATCCCGCGCGTCGGACGCGATCATGAGCCGGTTCGACAGGTTGACGATCTCGGCGCGCGCGACCGCATAGTCCTCCGCCGAAAGGCTCTGAGCCTGGGCATTACCGGTCATGGCCAGCCCCATCGCTACGGCCGTCAAAGCCAGGCACCGCAGTCTCGTCATGGCCATATCTCTCTCCTCCTGTTTTTGCAGCCTCAAGGGCCTCGGTCTCATCACGCATCGATGCCTCCTGCTTTTGGAAAGGGCGCCAGTTCGTCCGGCCGCACCCAGATGCCGTGGACTTGCGGACCTGCGCGGAACGGCAGGATCACGCGGGCGATTTCGCCCTCCTCCAGCCGCTGCGCATCGGCAATGATCAGCTCGGAGCGCATCTCCGCATAATTGGAAGCCGTGCCAATCAGATAGCCATCGCCCTCCGGCGCGTCGGCATTGCGAGGAATGAAGCAGCACTCCTGCAGGCTGTGCGTATCCCCCGGGAAATAGCGATCGACCTTGTTCGTATGCAGGTCAAACCGGGCATAGCTGTTCGTCACGCGCCCGCGCAGATTGCCCGCCCGCGCCTCGTCGAACGGCCGGGTCGGATCGGTGAAGCCCGTGAAGCAGTAGCGGTTCTCCTGCGTCAGATAACGCGGATCGATCCGCCCCAGATCGCCGATGGGCAGCGGGAACAGGATCTCCTCCTCCCAGCTATCCTTCCTGGAATTCAGGTCGAACGTCAGGCGGCGGACATAGGCCTTGGCCCGCGTCGGGTCCCAGGGGGAGCCATCGACATTGGGGAAGAAGGGGAAGAAATTGGAATCGTAGAAGGGGGCGTAGAGCACGACCTTGTTGCCGATGGTCTGCGCGTTGAACGTGTGCATCATGCACCGTTCCGGGCCTTTGAACCAGCGGATGTCCTTGCCCTCGCCGTCGCGCGGCATGATGCCGATGTAGCTGTCCTTGCTGCGGTCCCACCCCCAGTGAACCTTACCTTCGCGCAAGCGCTCCATGCTGGTGACATAACCACCGAACGGGAAGAGGATGTGCTTCTCGGTCAAGGCAATGTCATGCATCACCGAGACATAGGGCACCTCGAAACGGGTCTCGCGCGTCACCCGGCCCGCCTTGTCCATCGCATAGACGAACACGTCCTTGGAGGCCGGCCCCGTCGCCTCATAACCATAAGCGATCATCTCGCCGGTGAACGGGTCGATCTTCGGGTGCGCCGTGAAGGTCTGGCTCTTATACTTGCCGTCGAAATCCCACGCGCCGATCGTGTCCAGCGTCACCGGATCGATCTGCTGCGGCAGCGAATCCTCCTTGAGCGTGAACAACTTTCCGCCATGGACCAGCGGCGTGGTGTTGGACACGGTGCCGTCGATGCCCTGCACGCTGGGATCGTCGGTAAAGCGATTGCGATAATAGCCAAAGAGCTGCCTTCCCGCCTTGAGATTGGCCTGGAAGCGCGGCGTGCGGACGAACTTGCCCTTGTAGGAGACGCGCCCATCCTTGAACCGGAAGGTGCTGACATAACCGTCGGTATGCAGCATCGCATCGTCCGGTTTGCTCGGCGGATAATACCATTCGCCGCCCAGGCGCACGAAGGTGCCGACCAGATCGGCGGGCAATGTGCCCTGCACTTCGCACTCGAGAATCTCGGCATCATAGCGCTGCGGGGAAAAGAAGCCGCGCTTGGCCGGATCAGAAGAAAAATCGACCACTTGAACCTCCGGTCAAGGGCTGCCGCACATCTCGGCAGACCCGTTCAGACATAACAATTCACTCTGCGCAGCATCTCGTCGGACAGCGGCTCCAGGCCCTCGCCGCTGCGACACCCGCGCGGCGGATGCCAGGGCGCGGCGCGGCCAGTGCGGTCGAGCCACGGTTCGTTGGAATGGAAGGACAGCACGGCATCCATCCGGGTGGGTCCAGCCGCACGCCCCAGCACGGCGGAGCCGCCCGCGCCGATCAGCAAGGCGCCCACGCACGCCCCGCGCAACATCTGGCGGCGGCTGGCCAGAAGCCCCAGTTCATGCGCCAACCGGGGACGATGCTCCCGATTGTCCGACTCCACCGACACGTGCTGCTCTCCTGCAATTGCACATGATCGTTAGAAGGGCCGGCCCCGCGGGGCTTTACTGGCGACGCATCGTGCTTTGCATTGCCGGGAACAAGCCGCCGGTGGGCAAACCGCCTTGCGCCACGTCCGGCAGCGGGCGGTCAGCCGAACCGGCGCAAGAGCTCGCAAAGCTGGGCGATCCGCTCCTGCCCGATGCGCGCATCGAAATGCGCCTCATAGGCATCGTGGCAACGCCGCAGCTCGGCCAGGAAATCCGTACCCGCCGCCGTCATCCGCAGCAGGCGCACGCGACGATCCGCCTCGCACACCTCCCGCGCCACGAAGCCGCGCTTGACCAGATCGTCGAGAAGGCGCGTCATATTGTTGGAGGTGATGCCCATGATCTCAGAGAGGTCGCCGGGCGCGCAACCGGGGTTGCTGTGGATCAGCAGGAGAACGGAATAGGCGCTCGGCGTCATGTCCGTGCCGGCGAAGAAGCGGTTGAACGTCGTCGAGGCATCGCGCCAGGCCGCATGGAGCAAAAAGCCGAAGGTGTGCTCCAGCCCGGCCAACTGGAAGCCCCTCTCTTTCAGTTGCTCTGTTCGTTCCACCGCCGCCTCGCTCATGTCCGCTCCAGCCTTGGCGCGGGCGATGCGCCCTGTCGACCCTCATGCGCGCGCGGGGGCGATCTTCGAGCGCCCAGTTCACCGGCAGACGAACAAGAGTTCCCTGTCCGCAAATTGCGAGAGGGCCGGACTTCCTAGAATGAGGCGAACCAGAGGAGCCTGCCATGCCCGCTCACCCCGGCGTCAGCAGACGAACGGCATTGAAAGCCGTCTTTGCTGCGACGACCGCTCCCGCCATCATTCTGCCAAGGGCTTTTGCGATGACATCATCCGAACCGATTGCCGACACGCAATATGGGCGCCTGCGCGGCAGCCTCGAAGGCGATGTGATGGCGTTTTGCGGCATTCGCTATGCGCGGGCCGAGCGCTTCCGCCCGCCCGTCGCGCCGGAGGCCTGGACAGGCATTGCCGATGCGCTTGCGTTCGGGGCCAGCGCGCCGCAATCCAACCCCAATCCGCCGCCCGGCCCGCCCTATGTCATCCTTGCGCAACTGCCGCGCCCGGCCAATGCGCCACCCCTACCCCCGCCGCTCCCGGAATCGGAGGACTGCCTGTTCCTGAACATCTGGACCAGCGGCCTGCGCGATGGCCGCAAGCGGCCGGTGATGGTCTCCCTGCATGGCGGCTTCTTCTATGGCGGCTCAGGCTCGGCGGTGGACGGCAGCAAGCTCGCTGCGCGCGGCGATGTCGTATTCGTCAGCCTCAACCATCGCCTCAATGCCTTTGGCTACACCCACCTCGCCGGCCTGACGGAGGCCGACGAATTCGCGCATGCCGGCAATGCGGGAATGCAGGACATCATCGCCGCGCTCGGCTGGATCCGCGACAATATCGAGAATTTCGGCGGCGATCCGGCGCGCATCATGGTGTTCGGCACCTCCGGCGGCGGAATGAAGACCAGCTTCCTGATGAGCAGTCCTGCCGCGCAGGGCCTCATCCACCGTGCCGGCGTGCAGAGCGGCCCGGCGTTGCGCTTCATGGAGCGGGAGGATGCGGCGGCCGCGACCGACCGGCTGCTGCACCGGCTGAACATCGCACGCAGCGATTGGCGGAGCCTGCTCACCCTGCCCATGCCGACCCTGCTTGCGGGCTATCATGCGGTCGCGGATGAGCTGAAGCCGCGCAACTTCACGCATCTGCCCTGTTTCGCGCCAGTGCTCGATCCCCTGTTGCTTCCACAACACCCCTTCTCGCCCCGCGCGGCGCCGCTTACCAACGCCATCCCCATGCTCATCGGCTGCAATGCGCAGGAAATGAGCTTCTTCTGGGGCAACGATCCCGGCGCCTTTGCGCTGGACGAGGCCGGCCTTGAGACGCGCTCCCAGGCGTTTCTCGGCGACCGCACCGGCACCGTCCTAAGCCGCTACCGGCAGGCCTATCCCGATGCCACGCCGAGCCGGCTCTTCCTCCAGTTGTTCAGCGACTATTCCATCCAGGCACCGATCATCGCGCAGGCCGAGCGCAAGGAAGGCGCGCCCGCCTTCATGTACCGGCTCGATTATCAGAGCCCCGCGCTCGACGGGAAGCTGGGCGCCCTCCACACCATGGAGACGCCGTTCATCCTCAACACGCCGCAGTCCGCCCGCGCCCTGCTGGGCGAGGGCGACGCCCCGGCCATGCTCGCGGCCAAGATGAGCAGCGCCTGGGTCGCCTTCGCCACCAATGGCGATCCCAATGATCAGGCGAGCGGATTGCCACACTGGCCGGCCTATGAGCGGAACGACCGCGCGACGATGCTGTTCGACCAGTCCTGCCGCGTGGAGCCCGACGCAGGCGGGCTCGCGCGCGAGATCATGGGCGATCTGGTGGAAGGCTAGGCGCGCGGGGACCGCAAGGACATTCCCTCCGTTCGTCCTGAGTAGCCGCTGAGCTTGTCGAAGCGGCGTATCGAAGGGTCGGCCCTTCGAAATGCCGCTTCGATACGCCTCTTCGGTCCGCGCCTACTTCCCGTTGCCCGGCCCCCAGGGCGACGTCGCATTATAGGGCGCCGTGATGAACGTGGCTTCCACCCCGGTAATCATGCCGCCCTGGATCTTGAACATTTCCAGCAGCGCCCAGCTATGCGGCTCACGGAAGATGGATCGACGCGGCGTGCCGTCGGTCAGGGTGTAATCGGCCAGAACGCCCTTGTGATCGATAAAGCCGCGGAACAAGGAAATGCCCCGCTCCTCATCGACGAGGATCGGTACCCGCCTGACCTTATTGTTGAAGGCATAGCGACCGAGCCGGAAATCCTTCTCGATATCGCCGAAGATCATGCCGTTTTCGTAGCGGATCGCATCGGGCGCAAAGCGCGTGTTACGGATTTCGCCGATGTTATTCTCCAGCGTCTGGAAGTAGCCATCGCCCAGGCTCAGCAATTCCTCACGGCTATTGCGGCGCGCCTGAGGCACTGGTGCGGCCCGGTCGGCGGGGCGCACGAAATCCTTGGGTTCTGCAAACGGCGTCGGCGGCGAACTCAGGTTGCGCCTGGTCGAGAGCATATGCTCGACCTCGGTAATCTTCCGGTTCTCGATCTTCAGCCGCACGGCGAGATAGCCTGGAATCTCGCTCTGGTTGATAGCCATGAACGCGGCGGCCTGCCCGGTCTGCGGGTCGGAGAGCGTCAGCGCCGTACCGACTTCCTCCGTCACAGTATCCCAACTCGCATCGGGAAACGCCATCTCGATATTGTTTTCCGTAAAGCGCACATGATCGGCAAAGGGCGCAGCCGAGACATCATGGGCGAGATAGGCCGCCCGATATTGCCCCATAATCTCTTCCAGGCAGGCTTTGTCGCAGCCAGCCTCGGCCTGCACGGCGCCACTCGACATCGCCATCATCATCAACGCTCCCACACGCGCCAGAACCAACCGCATCACACCCTCCACTCGATCGGCTGTCAGCCTAGCATCATCACGCCCCCGCGCTTGTCGGGGCGGACATGCGCGTTTTGTCCGTGCGTGAACCGGCATCCAGCATCTGCGCGCGGTACGCCTTGGGGGCGGTGCCGAATTTTTCCCGGAAGGCGCGGCTGAAATGCGCGGAACTGCTAAAGCCGTTCTCGAAGGCGATCTGCGTCAGCGTCGTCTGCGCCGCTTTGGGCGACGCCAGCGCGGCGCGGCAGCTTTCAAGCCGCGTTCCCCAGATATACTCGCTGATCGTCTCGTCACCGTTGAAGACCTTGTGCACATAGCGCTTCGAGCACTTCATCGCCTGGGCGATCATATCCACGGATAGAGCGGGATTGCCGACGTTCCGCCGCACAAAAGCACGGATGCGATCCTGGGTGAGTTCGCGCATCGGCGCCACGTCGCTACCCAGCCGCTGCTCGTGCAGCAGCATGCGCATGAAATCGATCATCGTCTCGCCAAGATCGGCATCGAGCCGGTCGTCCGTCTCGGCGGTGGTGGTAATCGCGCTATGCAGGCAGGCTTGCAGCATCCGTGCGATACCGCCGCCGACCTGCAGCGCACCGGGCAGCCGGGCGATTGCGTCCTGCTCGTGGCGCGCCAGCCGGCCGAGCGGTAGTTGCAACGCCAGCTTGCGCGAGGCTTCCAGATGCGTCGCCACATAGGGATATCGCCCGTCGCTCACAGACCATTGCCCGGCCCGCACGATATGCTCGCCATGGCGGGTCGAGACGATTGTCGAGCCGCGGTGCTGAAACCAGATGCGGACATGCGGATCGGCTTCGCCTGCGGCAATCAGGCGCCGCGTCCACGCCGCGCGATGCGGGGATGTGTCGAGCCGAAAGACCTTGGCATCGCCGAGCGCCCGCCGGACGACGACGCCCTGAAAAACGTGGTCCTCGATCCGGTCGGCTTCTACCCCGCCGATAGCCGCGGCGCCGGCATTCCAGAACCCCAGCCGGTCGCGGTCTGGGATGTCCTCAGTCGAGACTCTGCGCGCTGCGCCCACTGCCCTCTCCCGTCCTCATGTCCGGGGCCGATCGCATCCCTCTTAGGACCGGCCGCCCGCATTATCTCTTTGCGAGAGATTGTTTCGTGAGACCGCTTCCAAGTCAAGCCGCTTACAGTGCAGCCACTGTTGCGCCCGTGCATCATGAAACAAGTCCGGGTGCACCATTGGAGAAGGCAAAGGCCTTTGCCTGCCGTAATTTGGCGGCGGTCTGCCCGATCAGGGTCCCTCGACCGGTCGGAAGAAAGAAACGGCCAGTCCCGATTTTGCGCTTCGCATCCTTAGATATCCCAATTATAGTAGGACAAAATAAATTACACACAGGGGAGATGTCATGAGAAAGTTCCGTTTTGCGCTCTTGTCGTCCGCGATCGCGCTGATCTCGTCGACCAATGCTTTTGCTCAGGATGCCGCGCCGCAGGCCGGCAATACGCAGGCCGCGAGTGACGGCGACATCATCGTCACCGCACAGTTTCGCGAGCAAAATCTGCAGGATACGCCTATCGCCATCACCGCGGTGAATTCGGCGATGCTGGAGGCACGCAGCCAGACCGATATCAGCCAGGTCGCCAACCAGGCCCCCTCTGTGACACTGAAGCCACAGGGCGCTGCCTTCGGCCCATCGCTCGGCGCTAATATCCGCGGCGTCGGACAATTCGATTTCAACCCGGCGGTCGAACCGGGCGTCGGCTTCTATGTGGACGACGTCTATTACGCCACGCTCACCGGCTCGATCCTCGACCTGCTCGACCTTGATCGCGTGGAAGTGCTGCGCGGCCCACAGGGCACGCTGGCCGGCCGTAACTCCATCGGCGGCGCGGTGAAGCTCTATTCGCAGAAGCCGGAAGGCACGAACACCGGCTATGTCGCCGCAGCCTATGGCAGCCGCAACCGCATCGATCTGCGCGGCAGTGCCGACTTCAATCTGGCACAGGGCATTGACATGCGCATTGCCGGCGTCGCCAAGAAGCAGGAAGGCTATGTCGATCGGCTCGACTTTGGCTGTATGTATCCTGCTGGCGGCACCGCGACCTTTACGCCTGCCTTCGCCACCGCAGCCAATCCGACCCGCGCTCCGCAGCTGATCAATCCCGTCGGCGGTGTGCCCGCGCGCACCAATCGTCCGGACTGCGTGCTCGCCAAGGAAGGCGAGGTCAACTACATCGCAGCCCGCGCGCAGCTGCGCCTGCGCCCCAGCGACACGATCGATATCAATATCATCGGCGACTACACCGATGACGATCGCGTCGCGGCCGGCTCGGTGCTGCTGCTGCGCACTTATCCGGATGGCACGGTGGCCTCGCCGCGCTACCCGCTGCCGCTGACCCCGGCGCCCGGCTCCTCACCGGCGCAGAACTATGCGACGGCCTCGGCGCAGCGGGACATCAACCCGTTCCCGATCGGTAATACCGCCAATGCCAACCAGTTGGCCTATGACAACCGCTTCATCTGCGGCAATTACTGCAACTTCGCGACCTATGACATGCCGGCGGACACGGCGATCGGTCAGAACGGCCAGCCGATCCTCGTCGGGGGTCAGCCGCTCACCTATCGCGCCGCCTCTGGCGACGGACGCGTGCGTTTCAAGGGTTGGGGTCTCTCCGGACAGATCGACTGGGAAATCTCGCCGAATTTCCAGCTTAATTCGATCACCGCCTATCGCGAGTACACGTCCAACTTCTCCAACGACAACGACGTGTCGCCGATGGCCCACAGCCTCGGCTATGGTCCGCTGACCTTCCGCTTCTTCAGCCAGGAACTGCGCCTGAACGGAAAGGTCAACGACCAGATCAACTTCACCTTGGGCGGCTATTACAGCGACCAGAAGTCGGTCTACACATCCTTCCAGGACCTGCGCTCCTCGGGCCTGCAGTTCCAGCAGAGCGATCCGGTAGATGCAGACAGCAAGGCTGTGTTTGCTCACCTATCGTGGAACCCGGTCGAACAGCTGACCCTGACAGGCGGCATTCGCTACACCGAGGAGTCCAAGACCTACACCTATGTCCGCCAGCGGCCTTATCTGGATGCGACCTCGCTTGCGGCGAACGGCGTGTTGCCGCTGAACGGCACCGTGGGCAAGTATAGCGGAAATCGCGTCGACTATCGCGCCAACGTGCAATATGCCTTTACGCCGGACATCATGGCCTATGCCCAGTTTTCCACCGGGTTCAAAGGGGGCGGCGTGAATCCCCGTCCGTTCTTCGTCCAGCAGGCCCTCTCCTTCGGGCCGGAAACGCTGAGCGCGTACGAGCTTGGGTTCAAGACCGATCTTTTCGATCGCATGGTACGCTTCAACGTCGCGGCTTTCCTTAGCAAGTATAAGGGTATCCAGCTTACCCTCAGCAATTGCACGGCGATCACCGGCGCTGGCTTCGGTGCGCCTTGCGCGCTTCCCGTCAACGCCGGCGATGCCGACATCAAGGGCTTGGAAGCGGAGATCACCATCCGCCCGGTCGAAGGCATGACGCTTGATGGATCGCTGAGCTACATCGACTTCGACTACAAGAAGTTCGGGACCTACACGTCCGGCACCTCCACGGTGGCCGTCGGTGGGCCGACCAACCTCAACGGCCCGCAGTTTGGCGATTATGCGCCTTACACGCCCAAGTGGAAGTGGAGCATCGGCGCGCAGTATCGCATTGATCTGGGTAATTCTGGTTCGCTGACGCCGCGCATCGACGCCTCGTATCAGAGCAAGGTCTATACGGTTTCTGCCAACCGCTCGAGTAACCGCATCGACGCCTATGGCGTGGCAAACGCTCGTCTGACCTGGCGTAATGCGGATGAGGATCTCGATGTCTCGCTCGAAGTGACCAACCTGCTCGACGAATATTATCTGCTGACCATCTATGACCAGACGGTCGGTGGCCAAGGCTACTCCAACGGCCAGCCCGGTCGTCCGCGCGAATGGGCTGTGAGCGTGAAGAAGAAGTTCTGATCTTTCTCACTACGATTTAAACGGAGGCCGCGGCCAGCTCATGCTGGTCGCGGCCTTCTTCATTCCTGAGCGCTGTGTCACCCGGCCCAAGATTCCAGAACAAAAACTGTGGCTTCCGGGCAACGCTGCCGGAGAGTTCCGAGCAACCCTTCAATCTCCAGCGTCAGACTGGTAGGACCGGCCCATCGACGCGCCACGAGCCGTCGACCATGGGAACCATATAGGGACCAGTGCTATGTTCGCGGAGGCCGACGCTCTCCTGCTGGCGCGTATCCAGTTCGCTTTCACGGTGAGCTTTCACTTCATCTTCCCGGCCTTCTCGATCGGCCTGGCCAGCTATCTCGCCGTTCTCGAAGGGCTGTGGCTCAAGACCGGCAAGTCGGTCTACATCGACCTGTTCCGCTACTGGCTGAAGATCTTCGCCATCGTCTTTGCGATGGGCGTCGTCTCGGGCATTGTCATGTCCTACCAGTTCGGCACCAACTGGTCGGTCTTCTCGGATGTCGCCGGGCCGGTCATCGGGCCGCTCATGGCCTATGAAGTCCTCACCGCCTTCTTTCTGGAAGCAGGCTTCCTCGGCGTCATGCTGTTCGGCATGAACCGCGTCGGCAAGAAGCTGCATTTCTTCGCGACGTTGATGGTCGCCATCGGCACCTTCGTCTCGGCCTTCTGGATTCTCTCGGTCAACAGCTGGATGCAGACGCCGCAGGGCCACATCATGGGCGCGAACGGCCAGTTCCTGCCGGGTGACAGCTGGCTGCCGATCATCTTCAATCCCAGCTTCCCCTATCGCCTCGTCCACACCGTCACGGCTGCCTATCTCACCACGGCGCTGGTCGTCGGCGCGGTCGGCGCCTGGCATCTGCTGCGCGATCGCGCCAACGCCCATGCGCGCAAGATGTTCTCCATGGCCATGTGGATGATCGCGCTGGTCGCGCCCATCCAGATTTTCGTCGGCGACATGCACGGGCTGAACAGCTGGGAGCATCAGCGTCCCAAGGTGCTCGCCATGGAGGGCCATTATGAGAGCTATCCGGATGGCGCGCCGTTCATTCTCTTCGGCGTGCCGAACGCCAAGGAAGAGCGGGTCGATTATGCCGTGAAACTTCCCGGCATGACCTCCCTCATCCTGGAACACGACATCCACGCCCCGATCGAGGGCCTCAAGACCATTCCCGTTGACGAGCGCCCGCCGGTCGGCGTCGTTTTCTGGTCCTTCCGCATCATGGTGGGGCTGGGCATGCTCATGCTCGCGCTGGGCATGACCAGCCTGTTGGCGCGGTGGCGCAAGGGCCTGTACGACTGGTCGCTGCTCCACCGCTTCGCGCTGGTCATGGGGCCGGCGGGCTTCGTCGCCGTCATCGCCGGCTGGGTGACGACCGAAGTCGGCCGCCAGCCTTATGTGATCTATGGCCTGCTCCGCACTGCCGATGCGGCCTCGCCGCTCGCCGCGCCGGCCGTCGCCGCCTCGCTGCTGGCCTTCGTCGTCATTTACTTCGCGGTGTTCGGCGCGGGCACCTGGTATATTCTGCGCCTCATGAACATGCCGCCGCACCCCGGCGAGACGGGCGTGGAGGAGACCGAACGCGGTCCGATCCGGACCGCCGGCATCACACCTGGTCCTGCACAAGGCGACCCCAGGTCGACGTCACCAGTTCAGCCGACAGTACAGGGGAGGGCCGACTCATGATCGATCTCACGGTCATCTGGGCATTCATCATCGCCTTTGCCGTCTTCGCTTATGTGGTGATGGACGGGTTCGATCTGGGGATCGGCATCCTGTTCCCCACCATCACGGTCGGCCACGGGCGCAATCGCGCGATGAATTCGGTCGCGCCGGTGTGGGATGGCAACGAGACCTGGCTGGTGCTCGGCGGCGGCGGCCTGATGGCCGCCTTCCCGTTGGCTTATGCGATCATTCTGCCGGCCACCTACCCGCTGGTCATCGCCATGCTGCTGGGGCTCGTCTTTCGCGGCGTCGCCTTCGAGTTCCGCTGGCGCGATCCGGGCCACCGCGCCTTGTGGGACATGTGCTTCTTCGGCGGCTCGGTGGTCGCCGCGCTGGCGCAGGGCATGATCCTGGGCGCACTGCTGCAGGGCATCGACGTCACCGGGCGCTCCTATGATGGCAGCTGGTGGGACTGGCTGACGCCCTATACCCTGCTCACCGGCGCCGGCGTGGTCGCCGGCTATGCCCTGCTGGGCGCCTGCTGGATGATCTGGAAGCTGGAGGGCGAGGTGCAGGAGCATGCCTATCGGCTCGCCTTCAAGGCGGCGATCGCCACGCTGCTGCTCATGGGTGCGGTGAGCGCCTATAATCTGCTGCTGCTGTCCGATTATCGCGCCCGCTGGCTGGAAATGCCGAACATCCTGTTCGCCAGCCAGGTGCCGCTCCTCACCGCCATCGTCGCCGGCGCGCTGTTCTACGCGCTCAAGACCCGGCGCGAACTGATGCCCTTCCTGCTGGCGCTGGCCCTGTTCTTCCTCGGCATGGCCGGTCTTGGCGTCACCATCTGGCCCTATGTCGTGCCGGATCAGATCACCATCTGGGATGCGGCCGCGCCTGAAAAGAGCCAGATCTTCATGCTGGTCGGCGTCGCGATCACCCTCCCCCTCATCCTCGCTTATACCGGCTGGTCCTATTGGGTCTTCCGGGGCAAGGTTGGCCATGAGGGCTATCATTGACCCGCGCGCCGCAAGAGGCACCGCTGTGGCAGCGCCTCGGCTGGATGGCGTTCATCTGGCTGGCGAGCGTGTGCGTGCTCGGCGTCGTGGCCTGGATTCTGCGCCTCTGGATCGCCTGACACGCCGCCACGCCTAACCAGCCGGCATGATAATAATCAGCCGGCGCGCCGGGGGCCAATCCGCCTCTCGCTCATTGTGCTCCTGCAACAGGAGCACCGCCATGACTGCCAACCCCTTTTCGATGTGGTTCGATTTCGCGCAGACCTGCATTCGGGCGACCGAAACGATGGTGAGCACGCACAATGTCCTGCTCGCCCGCACGCCGATCATCATGGCGGCATGGCAGTCCCCCTTCACCGCCGATGGCCGGGAGCTCAGCCTGATGGTGACGGAAAAGACCGACGCCTTCGGCAAGGCGGCCCGCGCGCAGGATCGCGGCGCCCGCCGCTTGCGCCAGACCGGCGCGGCCAACGCCCGCGACATGCAGCGCCTCGCCTCGGGCCAGCCCTTTTGGCCCCACGACTGGATGCGGCTGATGGAGCGCAATGTGGCGACGACCGTCGCCATGATGGCCTTGCCGGGCAAGATGCTGGCGCCTTATCACAGCGCCGTGACGGCTAACGACCGTCGTTTGCGCTAAGCGCTTATCGAGGCAGAGATCGTCGGGGGCAACCTGAGCCCCTCCTCTTCAGAGGGGGGGGTTGGGGTGGTGCAACAACCCCGCAGTCATTCACAGCCTTCGCGATGCTCGCGCATCGCCACCACACCCCCGCCCCCTCCTCTAAAGAGGAGGGGAGACCGGGTCGCAACGTCCTAAACCAGATCTTCAACCATATAATCGATCGGCCGAAAGCTCCCGCCATTGCTCGCATAAGCCGAGCAGGCCGTCAGGCCGATGATCAGATCCATCTCCGCCTTGAGGACAATCCGGTCGCCCGCCGAGCTGAGCGGCGGCAGAACGCTGATCTTGCCGTCCGCCCCCACCGGCACATTCATGAAGCAATTGAACGCAACCGGGATCATATCGGCCGTGATGCCATAAGGCGCCAACGCCGCTGCCAGATTGCCGAAACAACCCGGAACGACCGGCTTGTCCGGATAAAAATGCAGGAAGGTATCGGTGCTGCACGGCGTCAGCAGAAAATCATGGCAGCCGACCGTATCCTGCTCGATCGTCAGCAGCACATTGGACCGGTTCGACCACAGCCGGTTGCCCGTCGTCAGGCGAATGGTCTCCTCATAATCCAGCGTGCGACCATTGCTGAGCACCTCGCCGATGTCCGCGCGATTATAGGCCAGCAGGTCCGCCACCTGGCACCCTTCCGGATCGATCACGGTCAGATGCTGGCCGGCACGCAATTCGAACGCCACGCCCGAACGGGGCGGAATACGCTCTGCCATCACGCGACCTCGCGGGGGTCATGGAACGGGCATTTCCAGTCCTCGCCGACGTGCCGCCCGCTATACTGCGCGGCCTCGCTGCTCGTGCCGTGGCGTGCAAGCATCGGATTGGCCTCACCGGCAAGATCGACATCGCGGGCGATGATCGTCTCGCGGATCTTTTCGTAGCGCCCTTCCTGACGCAACTGCTCGAACTGATCGTGCAGGTTGAACACGATCACCGGCCGCTCGAAACGCCGCGCGGGGCGGCTTGCCGCCGGATGCAGGCCCACTGCGAAAAAGGCTTCCCCGCCAAAGCTCAGCGAGAAATGGGGATCGTCAGGATCGCGGCTCACCCGCTCATCATAGGGCAGGCCAAGCCATGCATCCTTGTCGGCCAGCGATTGCAGGCGGTCCCACATCGCCTGCTCATAGGCCTTCTCATCTAGCGGCGCCGCATGCGCGAAAATGATCGCGAGGCTGCGGAACAGCCCCGGATCGCTCGCATAGGATTGCGCCCAGGCCATCAATTCGCCGTGCAGGCGCAAATCGTCCCAGCCGCTGTCGATGGACCAGCCCACGAGAATGTTAAGCGTCCCGCGCGAGAGAGCCGATTTGGCCCCCACGCACGGAAAACTTCGGTCCATGATAAACGCCTCGAAAGAGGCGCGCAGCCGCGCTTCTTCCGCATGTGAAATCAGCATCCGTCCAAAATCCGCTATCTACTCAGTCTAATTCAGAAATCCTGCCCAAGGCATTCGTTCCAAATCGAGGCGGACCCTTCGCACTAACAAAAAGCAAAGCAGACGGACCTGCTGCGCGATTACTCCGCCGGAACCGGAAAGCCACGCTTGCGCAGCAGCGCATTCACATCCGGGTCGCGGCCGCGGAATGCCCGATAGGCTTCGGCCCGGTCGGTCTCGTTGCCGGTCGAGAGCAGCGCCTTGTTAAAGCGCGCGGCCAGCGCAGGGTCCCAGACATTGCCGGTCTCTTCGAAAGCGGCCCAGGTGTCCGCGTCCATCGTCTCGGACCACAAATAGCTGTAGTAGCCGGCCGAATAGGCATCGGACGAGAAGAGGTGATTGAACTGCGGCAGGCGGTGCCGCATGATCATCTCCTTGGGCATCCCGATTTCCGCCAGCGTCTCGCGCTCGAACGCGTCGATATCGGTCGGCGCGTCGGGGCGATTATGCAGCTTCATGTCGACGATGGCCGAGGAAAGATATTCGACCGTGGCAAAGCCCTGGTTGAAGGTGTCGCTGGCCTTGATCTTGTCGACCAGAGCCTTGGGGATCGGCGCGCCGGTCTGGAAATGGCGCGCATAGGTCTCGAGAATATAGGGTGTCAGCACCCAATTCTCATGAACCTGGCTCGGATATTCCACGAAGTCGCGCGGCGTCGTGCCCAGCCCCGGCCAGGTGATGTCATAGCTCAGATAATGCAGCGCGTGGCCGAACTCGTGGAACAGCGTGGTCGCATCGTCGAGGCTGATCGTCGTCGGCGCCCCGGCGCTGCCCTTGGCGAAATTGTTATTGTTGGACGCCAGCACATACTCATTGCCGTTCAGATGATCCTGCCCCTTGTAGGTGGTCATCCACGCCCCTGACCGCTTGCCGCTGCGCGCCCAGGTATCGAGGTAGAACAGCCCGACGACCTTGCCGCCGCGCGTCACCTCGAAGGTCCTCACATCGGGGTGAAAGACCGGCACCGCGCCGGTATTCTCGGTGAAGGTGAAGCCGTAGAGCCGGTTCGCCATGTCGAACATGGCGGAGACCATCTTGTCGAGCTGGAAATAGGGCTTCACCTCGTTCTGGTCGAGGTCGTACTTCGCCTTGCGGACCTTCTCGGCGTAGAAGCGGTAGTCCCATGGCTCGATGGTGATCTTCGGCCCCTGCCCAGCCTTCGCCTCGGCATCGGCGATGGCCTGCATGTCCGCCACTTCCTCGCGCACGCGGGCCACGGCTGCCGGCCACACCTTCATCATCAGGGCCATCGCCTTATCCGGCGTCTGCGCCATAGTGTCGCGCATGCGATATTCGGCATGTGTCTTGAACCCGAGCAGCTTCGCCCGCTGGGCGCGCAGCGCCACGATCCGCGCGATGGTCGCATTGGTGTCATTGGCATCGCCATTGTCGCCACGATTGGCGAACGCCTCGAACACGCTCTTGCGCAGGTCGCGCCGCGTCGAGCTTTCGAGGAAGGGCTGCACATAGGAGCGCGTGTTGACCAGCAGCCAGCCATCCACGCCCTTGTCTTGCGCCGCCGACTTCATCGTCGCCACGAAGTCCGCCGGCAGACCCGCGAGATCGGCTTGGCTGGTGAAGGTGATGAACTTCTCCTCATCGGCCAGCACCTTGTTCTGGAAGCTGCTGAACTCCTGCGCGAGCGCCGTCTCGATCCCGATCAGTTCCTTCTTCTGCGCGGCATCCAGCATGGCGCCGTTGGCGACCAGATCCTCATAAGTGCGGGTCAGCAGCCGCATCTGCTTGGCATCAAGGCCCAGCCTTTCGCGCTTGTCGTAAAGCGCCTTCACCCGCGCGAAATAGCGCGGATCGAGCGTCAGTTCGTTGAAGAAGGCGCTCAGCTTCGGGCTCCACTCACCCTGAATGCGGCGGATGTCGTCATTGGACAGATTGGAGACATACACGCCCCAGATCGGCATCACCCGGTCGGACAGCGTCTCCTTCTGAAGCGCGGTGATGGTATTGTCGAACGTCGGGGCGGCCTTACTGGCCAGCACACCCTCGAACTGCGCCTTCACCGAGGCCATCACCGCCTCGAACGCGGCAGGGAATGCCGCCGGGTCCACCTTGTCCCATGCGGGCACGCCGCCATAGGGGCCGGTCCATGGCGCGGTGATGGTCTCCGCTTTTTGGGCGGCGAGCGGCGTGGACAGCGCGAGCGCGACGGCGCTCAACGGGGCAAGAACATGCTTTGAAGGCATTTGTCGGAAAACCTCAATCCTTGGGAAAACGCGGTGTCGCGTCACATGAGGCCAAACTTATCGGCTACCCGCTTGGTTTCAACCCCTTGCGGGCGACGCGACATGCACCGTCAGACGCGGACGTTACGGCGCGCGCCTATCCGGTCAGAAAATCGTCGTCACACCGATGTCGAAGCGCGTACGGCGGTAGGCGTAGAGCGCGATATTGCTCTCGTTGATCGTATGCGAGACGCCCACGCGCGGCACGAACCGGCCAAGCGTCACCTTGCGATTGAGCGCGCTCACCCCAAGACTGTAGCTCGTGTCGCTCCGCGCCGCGCCGAACGCGGCAAACACGCCATCGAAGCGGCTGTAGGAAAAGCCGGGCTGCAGCGAGAGCGAGAAGCCCATCGGCAATTCGCGCGCGTAGATCGCGCCCGCCGTGTAGGAGGTCTGCGCGAAGGCGCGGTTGGCCGCGTCGTGACGATTGATGCCGACGCGCAGATTGCCGAGGCTCTGTTTGTCTAGCGAGCGCGTGACGCCCAGCGACAGGCCGAGCAGCGCCCCATTTAGATGCGTGGCGCCCTCATGGCGCAGGTCGCTCGCGCTGGCTTGCAGGCTGATCGCCGTGCGGGTGCCCGGATAGTAAGCGACATCCGCCTGACCGCCGAGCATCCGGCTATAGGGCTGCCCCCCATACCAGCGGCGGGAGGCCGTGCCGGCGGTGGCCAGCGCGAACCGGCCCAGCGTCACGCGCGGGCCGAGATAGGCGCTCAGCACCATGTCGTCGAACTGCTGCCCCTGATAATCGCGCCGCGAGAGGAATGCGCCAAATCGCTGCCGAACCCGCGCGGACAGACGTGGCGCCCACTCCGCGCCGATCTGCCCATAGACCCCCACCCCGCTCGACCGGCGGGCTGCTTCCGACAGGTCAAACGGCAGGCCGTAGAGCTCGATCGTTTCCGCCGCCGTCGCCGCATTGATGTTGGTATCCGGCGCGAGCGCGAAGGAGGCGCTGAACGACCAGGATCGCATCTCGCGAATGGACTTGAGGTAGCGATCGACATTGGCGGAGACGATCGCGGGCAGATTGGCCGCGCCGGCCAGACGGAACTGCCGCTCGGCATTGGCATAATCCCGGGCGACATAATAAGCGCGCGCCAGCTCCAGCCGCACGCGCACCGCCTGCGGCTGATCTGCCAGTAAATGTCGGAACTGCCGGATCGCCTCGCGCGTCCGCCCCGCTTCCATCAGCGCCATGCCGAGGCGAAACCGCAGCTCGGGATTGGCCGGATTACGCGCGAGCCGTTCGGCATAGGCCTCTGCCGACACCGACACGACCGCCGCTGGCGCTGCCGCTTCCGGCGCGCTGCTGGCCGCCGCATCGGGATGCGCGGCGATGGCCGTTGGTGTCCCGGCCATCGCCATCGCCCCCACCTGGGACATCAGCATGAATGCTCCCACTGCAGACATGTGCTGCCGTCCCATTCGATCCGCTGCCCCCACCACGCCCTCGGCGCCCCACGCGCGGGCAGCGGATCGCCCCTCGGGTTACTGCTTGATTCCGGCGATCGTGCCGAGCGCCGTGTTCGTGCCGTCAGAGAGCGACCAGATCGCGCCAATCTCATCGGCTGCCGGCCCGTAGAAGCTGCCGCCGATCGTGCCGACCGCGCCGCTCTGCAGGGATGCCGCACCGCTCGGTGCGCTCGTCACCGCCGTGGTGCCCGAGAAGTCATTGCCGGAGAGCGAAGCCGTGAACGAGGCATCGTTCCACGCCGCCTGCTGCCAGTTGCCGTTCTTCTCGTAGCCAACCTGCATGTTGGACGTGGTGCCGGTCAGGCTGTTGGCGGCAAAGTTGACGCTGATCGCGGCATTGCCTTCCAGCTCACCGACATTGCGGGCACTGCCATCGACAAAGCTGACATAGCCCTCCACCTCGCCGGCATAGGTGGCGGTGCCGCTCGTCGGCATGCCGGCGCTCGGCGTTTCGTACCCGCCGATCAGCGGCGCATAAGTTCCAAGCTGGCCGTTCTGTCCAAAGACCGCCCATTCGCCGAAGCGCAGATAGCTCAGATCGCCATTATCCAGCTCGCCATCGAGCACGACCTCCAGCTTGCGACCGTTGGAGAGGTTGGCCGAGTAGCAATCGTCGCAATCCTCGACGAGGGCCACATTGGTGATCCCGGCCGCGGGGACATTGACGGTGAACTTCAAGCCCGATGAGTCCCGGCTGATCGTGACGCCATTGGCGTTGGCAGTCGCCGCGGCGGTGGGATTCCCCTGTGCGTCGAAATTCACCGCAAGCTGGCTGAGCGGAAAGCTAATCGTTCCCGACGTCTGGGTATCGAACGAGGCGCCATTGGTGGCCTGCACGGCCGGCGTCGCGTTGCTGCCCGGCCCGGCGACGATGTTGGCGATCGGCCCCGCAGCAGGCGTGGGAGTCGGCGTGGGGGTTGGCGTCGGGGTCGGCGTGGGTGTCGGTGATGGCGTGGGTGTCGGCGCAGGCGTGGGCGTGGGGGCAGGCGTGGGCGTCGGCGTCGAGTTCACGCCTTCGTCTCCGCAGGCAGACAGGGTGAGTGACAGCGCCGCTGCCGAAGCGAGCAGCAAGGCCCTGGAATAAGTCCGTGAAACTATCATGATGCACCCCCTGGCAAAGACATGGACCGGCTCGGGATTTCATCCGTTCGCCGCTACAGCCTGCGCCTGCCAGAAGGTGATCAACCCGGCATCTCCCAAACGGGATATGCGCGTGCATCCACAAGAAAGGGGCGCCCGGCCCGTGCCGAACGCCCCTTTCCAATCTTAACCGATACGCCGCGCTCAGGCCGCCTTCGCCTGCTCCTCTGCCGGCGCGAGGCGGATCAGATAATCGAAGGCGGAGAGCGCGGCGGTGGAGCCCTGCCCCATCGCGATCACGATCTGCTTGTAGGGCACGGTGGTGCAGTCGCCCGCCGCGAAAATGCCCTGCTGCGAGGTGTGCGCCCGCGCATCGATCTCGATCTCACCGCGATTGCTCAGCGCCACCGCATCGGTGAGGAATTCGGTGTTGGGCACCAGACCGATCTGGACGAAAATGCCTTCCAGCTCGACCAGATGCGATTGGTCGCTGTTGCGGTCGCGATAGGTCAGGCCCACCACCTTTTCGCCATCGCCATGCACCTGCGTCGTCAGGGCGGAGGTCACCACCGTGACATTGGGCAGGCTGTGCAGCTTGCGCTGGAGCACGGCATCGGCGCGCAACTGGCTGTCGAACTCGACCAGCGTGACATGCTTGACGATGCCGGCCAGATCGATTGCCGCTTCCACACCGCTGTTGCCACCACCGATCACCGCCACGCGCTTGCCCTTGAACAGCGGGCCATCGCAGTGCGGGCAATAGGCCACGCCCTTGTTGCGATACTCATCCTCGCCGGGCACGTTCATCGTCCTCCAGCGGGCGCCAGTGGCGAGGATCACCGCCTTGGCCTTGAGGGTCGCGCCGCTCTCCAGCTGCACTTCGGCGAGGCCGCCCGGCGCCTTGGCCGGAACCAGCTTGCTGGCTTTCTGGAGGTTCATGATGTCGACATCATAATCCTTCACATGCTGCTCCAGCGCGGCAGCCAGCTTCGGCCCCTCGGTGTGCGGCACGGAGATGAAGTTCTCGATGCCCATGGTATCCAGCACCTGCCCGCCGAACCGCTCGGCAACCACGCCCGTGCGGATGCCCTTGCGCGCGGCATAGATGGCCGCGGCGGCACCGGCCGGCCCGCCACCGACCACGAGCACGTCGAACGGCTCCTTGGCGGCGATCTTCTCGGCAGCGCGGGCCACGGCACCCGTATCCAGCTTGGCGAGGATTTGCTCGATATCCATGCGTCCGGAGGCGAACGGCTTGCCATTCAGATAGACGCTGGGAACCGCCATCACCTTGCGCTCATCGACTTCCGCCTTGAACAGCGCGCCATCAATGGAGACGTTGCGGATGCGCGGATTGAGCACGCTCATCAGGTTGAGCGCCTGCACCACGTCCGGGCAGTTCTGGCAGGAGAGCGAGAAATAGGTCTCGAACTGATAGTCGCCCTCCAGCGCCTTGACCTGCTCGATGACCTCATCGCTCACCTTGGGCGGGTGGCCGCCGACCTGCAGCAGGGCCAGCACCAGCGAGGTGAACTCGTGCCCGAGCGGAATGCCGGCGAAACGCACGCCGATATCCGTGCCGACCCGGCGAATGAGGAAGCTGGGCTTGCGCGCATCGCCTTCATCGGCCGCAATGGTCACAAGATCGCTCAACCCGGCAATGTCTTCCAGGAGGCCCCGCAGCTCCGACGCCTTGGCGCTATCGTCCAGCGACGGCACCAGCTCGATCGGCTGCTTGATGTTGGCCATATAGGCCTGCAACTGGCTCTTGATATTGGCTTCCAACATGGGATTTCCTTTGAATTTCTCCTGCTTTCAGCAGGGTGGGGTGGTGGCGATGCGCAGCACCGCGCAAAAGCGAAAGGTCGCAGCGTCGCCGCACCACCCTCTGCCCCTCCTCGCATGAAGAGGGGAGAGAACGACGGGATCGCCACGCGACCCCGTCGCGAAGCAGTCTTAGATCTTGCCGACGAGGTCGAGCGAAGGTGCGAGGGTCTTCTCGCCTTCTTCCCACTTGGCGGGGCAGACTTCGCCAGGGTGGCTCGCCCAATATTGCAGCGCCTTGATCTTGCGGAGCAGTTCGGCAGCGTTGCGGCCGACGCCTTCCGGCGTGATCTCGACCAGCTGGATCGTGCCTTCGGGGTCTACGACGAAGGTGCCACGGTCAGCAAGGCCGACGCCTTCGCGCAGGATCTCGAAATTGTTCGAGATGCTGTGGTTCTGGTCGCCCAGCATGTAGTAGCTGATCTTGCCGATGGCCGGCGACGTGTCGTGCCAGGCCTTGTGGCAGAAGTGCGTGTCGGTGGAGACCGAATAGACTTCCACGCCCATGCCCTGGAGCGTCGGGTAGATGTCTGCCAGATCCTCAAGTTCGGTCGGGCAAACGAAGGTGAAGTCAGCCGGGTAGAAGAAGAAGACGGCCCACTTGCCCTTCACGTCCGCCTCAGTCACGTCGACGAACTTGCCTTCCTTGAAGGCCGTGGCGGAAAACGGCTTGATCGGGGTGTTTACGAGACTCATGTCTGCTCCTCTTGGTGAATTGACGCCTTCCACATAGGCATCATTGTTGTTCAGGCAAAATTGATTAATCTCAACGCAAAGATCGATTTTGTCGATCTCTGCGCTGTCGATTGCGCGCCTGTCACACAGTTAGGGAGAAAAAATGTCGGCTAAAGGACAGGCGCGACCATCCAACGCACATCGCACCCTGCCGGTCTCGAACCGGGCAGGGCGTCATGTGGCCAGAGCGGTACCGCGCTAGCCCCTCCCGAGATCAATCCTTGGCGAGATGCTCGGCAAAGAAGGGCAGGACGAAGGCCCGGAAGCGCTCGCGCACGCGATTGCCATGGTCGCCCTCATAGGCTGTATAGCTATGCGCAACGCCCATCCGGTCGAGCAGCTTGGCCATATCGCCATTATCCTTGATCAGCGTGTCCTTGTCCCCCACGTCAATCGCGATGGCCTTGAGGCTCTTGAGCGCCGGCAGATATTGCGGGGCCATGGCGAGCGGCGCATTGGCCGCCCATTGCGCGATGATCTGAGGCTGGACGACGCCCTTTTGCGTGCCAAGGTCGAGATAGAAGGGCGCCTTATCCGGCGCGGGCGACCAGGCCGATGCTGCCGCGAAATCGGCCCGCACGCCAAAGTCGCCTTTGAGTGCTTCATCCATGCTCATCGCTTCGAGGCGCTGGCTGCGCTCTGCATCCACCGGCCGGGCGGAGAGGCAGCAGGCGCTCATCGCGTAGATGCTCGAAAACACGCCGGGATATTTCATGGCGATCCGTAGCGTCCCATAGCCGCCCATTGAGTGGCCGCTCAGGCCGCGCGACTCTTGCTTGGCGAGCGTGCGATAGTGCTTGTCGACATAGGCAACGAGATCCTGCGCAATGAAGCGCTCGAAATTGCCCGTGGTCGGTGAGCTGGAATACATCGAGCCGCCATGGCGGGAGTTGGAATCCGGCACGACCAGAATCGCCTGGCGGTTCTTGGCCTCGGCGGTGTTCAGCGCGTCGGCAAAGCCGATATATTTGTCATAGCCCTCGGCCGATCCCATGAAGCCGTGCAGGAAATAGACGACCGGATAGCGCTTGGTGCTCGTCGCATAATCCTCCGGGAGGAAGACGATCACGTCGCGGTCGGCGCTGTTTCCTTCCAGATTGCCTTCCACCGCCTGCGAGTGGACCTTGATATGCTCCACCTTCACCTCGGCCCGGCTGGCCGTCAGTGGGAGAATCATCAGGGACGCCGCCATCAGGCAGCGGGCAAACAGGGATTTGGGCGGCATCACTCTCTCCTCAACGCGCGACCCGCCCTTGCGGGCGGATCGTTAGACCATAGCGTTAGCAGGAGTTGCACGACCGCCGCCGACCGCGCAACGCATTATGCGGTTGCGCGGTCGGTCTGATCAGCGTGCCTTGGCTTTCTCTTCGGCAAGCAGCGCCTTTGCCTGCTGGTTGAGATAGGCCCGGATGGCCTCGGCTTCCTCGGGCTTGAGATAGGCCGCGAAGCTCGCCATGCCATTCTGCGCCAGCGCGCCGCCGATCACGACCTGCTGCCACAGATCCTTGTCGGCAATCAGCGGCGAGCGCCGCAGGTTCGGGTTGACCGGACCGCCATGGCAGATCTGGCAGAACTGGAAGAAGCCCTTCTGGCCGGTCGCGATCTGCGCCGCCGTGAAGGTCTCGTTGCTCGGCGTCGGCTCGGGCTGCGGGATCGGCGTGTAGGGCGGCAGCTTGCCGCTGCCCTTGATCTTGAACGCCAGCACGAGGCCGTTGGGCATCTTGTTCTTCATGAACGGCGTGCCGCTTGCCATGCCCATCGAGCCGCCATAGCCGGCCATCACGGCAATATATTGCTCTCCATTGACACGATAGGTGATCGGCCCGGCCAGCACGCCGCGATGGGTCTGGAAGGACCATAGCTTCTTGCCATTGTCCGCGCTGAACGCCTCGAAGTCGCCATGCGGCGTGCCCTGGAAGACGAGGTTGCCGGCAGTCGCCAGCGTGCCGCCATTCCACGGCCAGTCGCGCTCGACCTCCCAGCGCGGCTTCTGCGTCACCGGATCATAAGCGACGAGCTTGCCCTTCACCATGGATTCGAGGGCCTTGCGGCGCCCTTCCACGGTATCGGGCAGACCCGGCATCGCCGGCGGATCGAGGAAGGACACTGCCGTATTCCAGCGCCCCTCATGGATCACGAACGGATCGGCATCGCCATAGACCAGCGGATGCTCCATCGCCGGAATGTAGACCAGCCCGGTCTTGGGCGAATAGCTCATCGGCATCCAGGCATGGGCGCCGATGCCCGAGGGGATGACCAGCGCCGGCCCATTGTCATAGCGCACGCCGGGCTTCTCGATCGGCCGTCCGGTCTTGAGATCGATGCCTTCGGCCCAGTTCTGCCGCGCATAAGGCTTGGCGGAGATCAGCTTGCCGTTCGTCCGGTCGATCACATAGAAAAAGGCGTTCTTCGGCGCCTGCATCAGCACCTTGCGGTCACGCCCGTCGATCTTCAGGTCCGCGAGCATGATCTGCTGGGTGGCCGTGTAATCCCAGGTTTCGCCGGGATTGATCTGATAGTGCCACTTATAGGCGCCGGTATCCGGGTCGAGCGCGAGAATGGAGGAGAGGAAGAGATTGTCTCCCTTCCCTGCGCTGCGCCATTTGTGGTTCCAGGGCGAGCCATTGCCGACGCCGATGAGAAGCTGGTTCAGCTCTTGATCGTAGACCACGCTGTCCCACACGGTGCCGCCGCCGCCGAGCTTCCAGTAATTCTCGCCATACCAGGTCGGCCGGGCGAGCTTCTCCAGGATCGCGTCGGACGCGGCACCATCGGGGCCGTCCTTCGGATTGCCGGGCACCGTATAGAAGCGCCAGACGAGCTTGCCGGTGTTTGTATCGTAGGCGGAGACATAGCCGCGCACGCCCAATTCCGCGCCGCTATTGCCGATGATCACCTTGTCGCGCACCACGCGCGGGGCCATGGTGATGGTATAGGGCTTCTTCTGGTCGACCGTGATGGTCTCCCAGACCTTCTGGCCGGTCTTGGCGTCGATGGCGATCAGCCGGCCGTCAATGGTGCCGACGAAAACGCGGCCCTTCCAGACGGCGACGCCGCGGTTCACGACGTCGCAACAGGCATGCGCGGCCTTGGAGCCTTCATTCTCCGGATCGAACTGCCAGAGCTGCTTGCCGGTCGCGGCATCGATGGCGACGACCTTGGACCAGGCGGTAGAGGTGTACATCACGCCATCGACCACGATGGGCGTGCCCTCCTGCCCGCGCGCGGTGTCAAGCTCCAGCGCCCAGGCGAGGCTCAGCTCGCCGATATTGCCGTCATTGATCTGGGTGAGCCGCGAATAGCGCTGCTCATCATAGGTGCGGCCGTAGGTGAGCCAGTTGTCGTCATCCTTGCCGGCCGCTTCGAGCCGCGCCTGATCGATGGCGGCGGGGCCGAGCGACGTTTCGCTCCCCTCGACGCCACTGCACGCCGCAAGAAGCATCGTCAGCACCGCAATCGGCACAGGCCGGATCGACCGCAACACCATAATCCACTCTCCTCTTCGCCCGACCCGCTCCGGCCCCGGCCTTGTCCTGATACAAAGATAAGAGGGGAATGCCCGGCAGGCAGTCCCCTCTTTCCCCCTTTTAGTCCGTCATCCTCAGAATTTGAACGACGCGCCGAGGTAGAAGCGGCGGCCATTCATATCATAGAAGTAGGCGTTGAACGGGCTGGCACCCACGCCATTTCCAAGCGCTGCGCCCGTGTTGTATTCGAGCAGCGGCGGCGCCTTGTCGAACAGATTGTCCACACCCCAGCGCAGCGTCGCGTCCCGCGTCACGGCGAACGAACCGTTCAGGTTGAACAGATCGTAAGCGGGCGCCCCGACAAAAGTGGTGGCGTTGTTGGAGGTGTAGGTGATCGACTTCGCGGCAGGCAGGTGCTGCCACTGTACCCCAACCGTGACAGGCCCGACCGCATAGCTGAACGAGTTCAGCATCTTCCAACGGAAGGAACCGGGATTGAGGCCGTTTTCGGCAATCGCCGCGCTGCCTGCCGGGCCCAGCGTGCCTGCATATTCAACCAATTGTCCGGCCGCACCAGCCGATGCCGGCAACGGCGCCGATTTCAGCGAGAGCAGATAGTTGAATACGGAGTTGATGCTGAACGTGCCTGGCCCCACCGGAACCGACCAGTCGAGTTGGACGTCGATGCCCGAGGTGCGGAAACGTCCGTTGTTCAGGTAGGTGACCTGCACATTGCCCAACGCACCATCGCCGGCCACGCGCCCGATAGCCTGGCAGGCTGCCGTCGCCGCAGCGGCTGTCGGATTGTTGGCGATCGCCGGATTGAAGACCGGATCGAAGCATTGGCGCTGCGCAGTGTCGAGGGTGAGCGGACCAATCGCGTCGTCGACCTTGATGTTATAGTAATCGACCGTCAGCCGCAGACGACGCAGCAACTCGCTGGTCGCAGTGGACCGCAGCACGGCGCCGAGAGTCCAGGTCTTGGCCTTTTCCGGCTGCACAGAAGGGTTGCCAACGAGGGTCGGGAACGCAAAGGCCGGGCCCTGGGCATTGTAGAAAGCCGGGTCCGAGTAGAAAGTGTTAGCCGTGCCCGCAATCGTCTGATCCATCAGGATTCGGCAGACTGCCTGCACATTCGCTGCATTCGAATTCTTCGCAGTATTGGCCGACCATGCTAGGCCGTTATTGAGGCGGCAGACATCGCCGCCACCGGCAGCCGTGAAGGTCTGCTGCGGTGCCAAGAACAATTCGGCGACGTTCGGGGCGCGAACGGCCTTGTTGAAGCCGCCACGAATCGTGAGGAAGTCGGTGACTTCCCAATCGGCCATCGCCTTCCACGTGAAGGCATTGCCTGTCGTGTTGTAGTGCGAGTTACGCGCACCCACGGTCACGTCCAGCTTGCGGATCAGTGGCAGATCGGAAAGCACCGGGACGAGCAACTCGCCGTAGAACTCGTCCACGCGGATGAGCCCCTGCGAGTTGCCGCTCGGGTAGATGCCGATCGCCTGATCCTGGAAGGACGTGCCCTGCGAGGTCAGCGTGTCATTCTGGAACTCATAGCGATTCTGGCGATGGCTCGCGCCGACCGCCGCACGAACCTGACCGGCTGGCAGGTTGAACAGCCCGCCCTGAGCATTCGCTTCAAACACGCTCTGTTGCATGACCGCGCGGTTCTTGAGATCGGCCCGGATCGCGTCGATACAATCCTGCGAAACCTGCGCATTGGGGTCGAACGGATTGAAGCCGCTCGTGCAGGTGGCTGAAGCCGCGCCGAAGCCGCCAAAGGCTGCGTTGCCCTGCGACTTGAAACCGGCGCCCCAGTTCGGTGACTGGATGACAGCGCGGAAGCGGGCGAGCGAGGCCGTGCCCGTGATCAGGGCGTTGGTTTCGGATTCACCTTGGGACGCATAGGCCTCCCAGGTCCAGTCCGTACCGGGGACCTTGCCTTCTATGCCAGCCACCAGATTGTAGGTAAAGACGTCGGTACGCGCTTCACGATTGGCGTAGTTTAGATAGTAGGTTAGCTGCCACGGCGCCGTGGGGTTCCCGCGAGAAGCCAGCACCTGCGCCAGTTCCGTTGGAATTGCCCGTCCGTCCACCGGGATCAGCGCGGACCATCCGTTCACCGAAGGCGAAGGCTGCTGGACCGTGTGAGTCTGAACGCGCGTGAACGTGCCTTGGGCGAAGGCGCCGATCCAGTCGTTGATTTCGTAATTGCCGCGTGCGTAGAGGTTATAGCGGTTGAGCGGCAGAACCAGCAGTTCGTCCTGGAAGTTCTGGCCGAGCGAGCCATCTCCCTGACGCTTCCATTTGAGACCCGTCAGATCGCCTTTGAAGCGCGACGCGCCGCCAGTGGGGCTTTGGAAGAAGCCGGTGAAGGCCGTGCCGTCGTCATTGAAATAAAGCCGGCTTCCGGCCGCCACATTCGGGACTGTTTGTCCTTGAGTGTTGACGGTGGTTCCGAACCAACTGTTGAGCAGTGCCTGATTGGGGTTGTTGCCGCCAATCGGCTGATAACCCGAAAAGTCGGGGAAGAACTCAGTGCCAGTAAAACGGGGGTCTTTCCAGGCATTGCGGAACCAGGGCCGGTCGCGGCGCAGGGCGCTCTCGCGATCGTTCATGGACAGGCCAATGGTGATGTTGCCTCGGCCGTCGTCGAAGTTCGCGCCCATGATCCCGCTGATCGAGAATTCACGGCCGTCGCCCCGCTGGGAGATGCCCATCTGGGTATCGAACTGAAGACCCTGGAAGTTCTTCTTGAGGATGAAGTTGACGACACCGCCAACGGCGTCGGCACCATAGGTCGCCGAAGCACCGCCGGTGATGATCTCGACCCGCTCGATAGCCGCTGCTGGAATCGTATTGATGTCCACCACACCCAAGGCGTTGGCCGGCGTGGCACGACGGCCATCGACCAGCACGAGGTTGCGGTTGGTGCCTAAGTTACGGAGAGAAACGGTTGCCGCACCGGGCGTGCTGGTTGCCGTCGGCTGAATATCGCTGGCAATTGCCGGCGTCTGCACAGGCGTAAACGCGGGAAGTTTGTTCAGGTTGGTCTCAAGCGCGGCGGTCGAGCTGTTCTGGAGCAGTTCCTGCCCCGCTGTGACGATCGGGCTGCTGGCTTCATAGTCGCGTCGAACGATGCGCGAGCCGGTGACCACGATGGATTGCTCGTCAGCGCCATCGGTCTGCTGCGCGATCGCGCCCGATGGCATGGACAGAACCGTCAGTGCCGTCGTGCAAGCCAATGCCGCGCGCACGCAAAACGAGTCCATTTTTACAGACATAGTTCCTCTCCCTTTTCTCAGCCGCCTCCCGACGACTGCACTCCCGCCCACTTTTCGGAGCCCGATTCTGGGTCGTCAGGTCGCTGACACCCACTTGTCGGCACACTCTCGTAGTAAGCTAACTAATAGGCTAGGCGACGATCCGGGACAAACTCAAGCGGATAATATCATCGATAACGCAATCGAACGGAGTGTTGCCAATTAGGCACATTTTTCAGAATTCCTATTTACCCTTCAAAAACAGAGCTTTGCAGATCTTTTCAGTCCGAAAATCGCCGATAAACAAGGAGATGTCGCCGGCCAATAAGTGGATGAAGTCAATTTTCGCAAAAACGCTTTCGGCAGTGCTGTCGGATTTCATGCAAATTCCGGCCCGCGATCCCGCGCAGCCTCCGTCGCGCGCCGCACCCGTTCGCCAAGGCTTGTGGCGTCGGCCAGCAGAGCTTAGATTGTGAGCATGGCCACCGCTGACCATCATATTCACAACCATGCCGAGCCGACGGGCATCAAGCTCTCTGCTGCGGCCCGCGCCACGCTCGAAGCCAAGGGTGAACAGTGGACGGATATGCGCAGCGACATTTTCGATGTGCTCGCGGCCGAGGAAAAGCCGGCCTCTGCCTATGATATCGCAGACAAGGTCTCGCAAAAGCGTGGCAAGCGCGTCGCGCCCAACAGCATCTATCGCATCCTCGACCTGTTCGTGGCGACCAACCTCGCCCAGCGGGTGGAAAGCGCCAATGCCTATATCGCCAACGCTCATCCGGGCTGCCTGCACGACTGCATCTTCCTGGTCTGCAAGGCCTGCGGCGAGGCCACGCATATCGACAATGACAGGCTGACCAGCGAAGTCCGCCGCATTGCCGGAGAAGATGGGTTCGCAACCGAACGTCCCGTCATCGAAGTGCTGGGCACCTGCGCCAAATGCGCCTGACCTGAGGCGCTCATAGGCACTGCGACATAGCGCCCTGCCCCTTAGACCAGTTGCCGCAATATGCGATGAGCGTATCATCACAGGTTGGATGACCGTTCGACAATGGCCGGTTAACGCACTAGATAAGAGCCGATGATGGACCAGCCCGAGACGCCCCTGCTCGATCAGGTGCGCACCCCCGCCGATCTTCGCAAGCTCGCCCCCGAACAACTGCGGCAGTTGGCCGATGAGTTGCGTGCAGAAACGATTTCCGCTGTCGGCACGACCGGCGGCCATCTGGGCTCCGGCTTGGGCGTCGTCGAGCTGACGACCGCCATCCATTATGTGTTCAACACGCCCGACGACAAGCTGGTCTGGGATGTCGGGCATCAATGCTATCCGCACAAGATCCTGACCGACCGGCGCGACCGTATTCGGACGCTGCGCCAGGGCGGTGGCTTGTCCGGCTTCACCAAGCGCTCGGAAAGCGAATATGATCCGTTCGGGGCGGCGCACAGCTCCACCTCGATTAGCGCTGCGCTTGGCTTTGCCATCGCCAACAAGCTGAGCGGCCAGCCCGGCAAGGGCATCGCGGTCATCGGGGATGGCGCCATGTCGGCCGGCATGGCCTATGAGGCGATGAACAATGCGCGCGAGGCCGGCAACCGGCTCGTCGTCATCCTCAACGATAATGACATGTCCATAGCGCCGCCGGTGGGCGGTCTCTCGGCCTATCTGGCGCGGATCGTCTCCAGCCGCGAATTCCTCTCGGTGCGCGAAGCGCTGCGCAAGCTGGCGCGCAAGCTGCCCCGCCCGCTCCACCAGGCCGCCCGCAAGACGGACGAGTTCGCCCGGGGCATGGCGATGGGTGGCACGCTCTTCGAGGAACTGGGCTTCTATTATGTCGGCCCCATCGATGGCCACAATCTCGACCAGCTGATCCCCGTGCTGGAGAATGTGCGCGACATGGCCGATGGGCCAGTGCTCGTCCATGTCGTCACGCAAAAGGGCAAGGGCTACGGCCCTGCCGAGGCGGCCGCGGACAAATATCACGGCGTGCAGAAGTTCAACGTCGTGACCGGCGAACAGGCCAAAGCCCCCGCCGGCCCGCCCAGCTACACCAATGTCTTCGCGCAGGCGCTGATGGCCGAGGCCGAGCGCGACGACAAGATCATCGCGATCACTGCCGCCATGCCCTCGGGCACCGGGCTCGACAAATTCCAGAAGACCTTCCCGAACCGCTGCTTCGACGTCGGCATTGCCGAGCAACATGCGGTGACCTTTGCCGCCGGCCTCGCCGCGCAGGGGATGCGCCCGTTCGCGGCGATCTACTCGACCTTCCTGCAGCGCGCCTATGATCAGGTGGTGCACGATGTCGCGATCCAGAACCTGCCAGTGCGCTTCGCCATCGACCGCGCCGGGCTGGTCGGTGCGGATGGCAGCACCCACGCCGGCAGCTTCGACATCACCTATCTCGCCACTCTGCCCAACATGGTGGTGATGGCGGCAGCCGACGAGGCCGATCTGGTCCACATGGTCCACACCGCCGCCTGCCATGACAGCAGCCCGATCGCGCTGCGTTACCCGCGCGGCAATGGCGTCGGCGTGCCCCTCCCGGCCAAGCCGGAGCGGCTGGAGATCGGCAAGGGCCGCATCGTGCGCGAAGGCAAGCGCGTCGCCATCCTCTCGCTCGGCACGCGGCTCGAGGAAGCGCTCAAGGCCGCCGATGCGCTGGACGCACGCGGCCTCTCCACCACGGTGGCCGACTTGCGCTTTGCCAAGCCGCTCGATGAAGCGCTGATCCGCAAGCTGCTGACCACCCATGATGTGGCGGTGACGGTCGAGGAAGGCAGCATCGGCGGCTTCGGCGCGCATGTGCTGACGCTCGCGAGCGACGAGGGCCTCATCGACGCCGGCCTCAAGCTGCGTACCCTGCGCCTGCCGGACGTGTTCCAGGATCAGGACAAGCCGGAAAAGCAGTATGACGACGCGCGGCTGAATGCGCCGCATATCGTCGAGACGGTGCTGACGGCGCTGCGCCACAACAGCACCGGCATCGAGGAGACCGGAGCGCGGGCGTGACCGCCGGCGCCATCCGCACCGGCATCGGCGGCTGGACCTACGAGCCGTGGCGCGGCACCTTCTACCCGGCCGATCTGCCCAAGGCGAAGGAACTGGACTACGCCGTCAATCATCTCGCGACGATCGAGATCAACGGCACCTTCTACCGCACCCAATCCCCGGCGACCTTCGCCAAATGGCGCGACGCGGCGCCGGACGGGTTCGTCTATGCGGTCAAGGCGCTGCAATATTGCGTGGCGAAGAAGAAGCTCGCCGAGGCTGGCGAATCGATTGGCAAATTCCTGAACTCGGGCCTGTCCGAGCTGAACGACAAGCTCGGGCCGATCCTCTGGCAGTTCCGCCCGACCCGTCAGTTCGATGCCGACGACATGGCCGCCTTTTTCGCCATGCTGCCGAATAAGATCGACGGCGTTCGCACCCGCCACGCCGTCGAGGTGCGTCATCAAAGCTTTGCGTGTGCCGAGTTCGTCGCCCTCGCCCGGCAACATGGCGTCGCCATCGTGATCGCGGATCATGACGAGCACCCGCAGATCGCCGATCTGACCGCCGATTTTGTCTATGCGCGCCTGATGAAGAGTGAGGAGCAGGTCGAGACCGGCTACGCAGCCGCCGATCTCGATCAATGGGCTGCGATCGCCCAATCATGGGCGGCCGGACAGGCGCCAGAAGCGCTGACCTATGTCACGCCGGACAAAGCGCCCGCGCAGCCACGCGATGTCTTCGCCTACTTCATTTCCGGTGCAAAAGAGCGCAATCCCGCAGCGGCCATGGCACTCGCCGAGCGCCTGACCGCGCGGGATTGATCCGACCGATCAGACCGGCATCTGCGCGTGATCGCCGGCTTCCTGCGGATCGATGCGGCTGCCGGTCAGCAGCTTGAGGCGGCCCTTGATGCCAAGATCGGCCGTCCAGATTTCGATGTCGCCAAGGTCCATCCGCAGCACCAGCAGCTTGGGGTCATCGCGGCCATCGAACCAGGCTTCGACAGGATTGCTCCAAAAGCGGTCGATCAGTCCCTCATCGGTTTCCTCGACAAGCTCACCTGATACGCAGGCGAACACATCATGCCCCTTGGACATGAACTGCGCCATGGCCGGGCCGCCGGACGCAAGGCGATTGTCACGCTCGGTAAAGAACCAGACCGCACCGCCATAAGCCGGGCCGAGATCCCTATCCAGGCAGGCGTGCATGGGCAGCGCATGCTCGTCGCTGCCGTTGCGGCGGACCATCAGCACCGGGCTGGCGGCCAGCGCCTTCCAGAAATCATCCTTGATATCGTGAGACATGAGTGACTCTCCTTTCCCCCGCTCAACGAGCCGCTGAGCGGAAAGGTTGCAGCGCTGCCCTTCGGGGCGGCGCCGTCACTCATGCTGATAAGCTGCGCCTTATTGCGCGGACGCAACCACGCGCGCGAACTGGCCGTCACCCTCGGGCGCGGCAATGATGTCCTGCGTGACACGGCCCTTTTCGAGCACTTCCGTCTTGGGGTCGCCAACGACCGAACGGATGCCGACCTCGGCCAGCGAGCGGCCGGCTTCGCGCAGCGCGGAGGTCTCCGCGCCGCTGCGCGCAGCGGTGCCGCCGAACATCGCTTCCAGCGCCTGCTGGTTGAGATTCTGCTGGCTGGCCGCCGTGCCGGGCGCCGGGGGCGAGAGCGAGAAGTCCGGCGGAATGACCAGCGGAGGCTGGCGGGAGACAGCCATTTCGTCCGGCCGGTCACGGTTGAACAGGCTCGTGCCTCCGCAGGCGGACAGCAGGGTCAGGCCGGCGAGCACAACCGGAAGACGATAAGACAGACGCATGTTAACGGGACTCCTTCGCTGCGGTCTTTTCGCGCAGCAGCAGCGCGCGTGCAAGCAGGATGACGACGCCGATACTGATTGCGGCATCGGCAAGGTTGAAAATGAGGAACGGCCGCCATTCGCCAATGTGGAAATCGGCATAGTCGATGACGTAGCCCAGGCGCACCCGGTCGATGATGTTGCCGATGGCGCCGCCCAGCACCAGGCCGAGCGCGAGCGCATCGTCGCGCTCCTTCTCACGCCAGATCCACCAGAGCACGAAGGCGGAGACGGCCATGGTCATGGCAACCAGCGCCCAGCGCATCACATCCGTCTCTGCGTGGAAGAAGCCCATCGAAATGCCGCGATTCTCGGCATAGGTCAGCTTGAAGAACGGGATCAGCTCGATGCCGACGAGGCCGCGCTCGTGCAGTTCCAGCACCTGCGTGACGAAAAATTTGACCAGCTGGTCAAGCGCCGTGACGCCGAGCGCAAGCGCCACCGCCGCCTTGCGCCAGGCCCCGGCAAGCGCCGCGCTCATGCGAGCACCTCCGCGCAACGCCCGCACAGGTCGCCATCCGCGTCCACCTCGGGCAGATGGCGCCAGCAGCGGCCGCATTTATGCTTGTCCGTCGCGGTAATCGCCGGGGCGGCCAGATCGGCATCCTGCGTCACGCTGGCCACGATGCACATCTCCGCAAAATCCACGTCCTCGGGCACATCGGCCATCCGCACATCCGCCGCGAGGCTGGAGCGCACGACCTTCTCGCGCCGGAGCGGTTCAATGGCTTCGTTCACCTGATCGCGCGATGAACGGATCGCCGCCCAGCGCACGCCGAGCGACGGATCGCGCCACAGCCGATCCACCTCTGGCCATTCGAGCAGATGCACGGAGCCATCCTCGCTCGGATAGCGCGCCTGCCAGACTTCCTCGGCCGTGAAGGGGATGATCGGCGCGGCATAGCGCACCAGCGCGTGGAAGAGATGGTCCAGCACCGTGCGGTAAGCGCGGCGCTTGGCCGTCTCCGCGCCCGTCGCCGGGTTCACGTCGCAATAGAGGCAATCCTTGCGGATATCGAAGAAGAAGGCCGAGAGATCGTTGTTGGCGAACTCGTTGAGTGCGCGGGTATAGCGGCCGAACTCCAGCCAGATGTCCCGCTCCTCGCCCTTGTCGACCACCGCGCGCAGCTCCGCGTCCAGCTCGGCGAGGCGATGGAGCATATAGCGCTCCAGCTCCGGCATGGCAGACGTCGCCACCCGATCCGCCTTTTCGAACCCAGCCAGCGCGCCGAGCAGATAGCGGAAGGTGTTGCGCAGCTTGCGATAGGCATCGGATGCACCAGCCAGCACTTCCTTGCCGATGCGCACATCGTCGAAATAATCGGTGGAGGCCGCCCACATGCGCAAGATGTCCGCGCCGCTTTCGTCCATCACCTTGAGCGGGTCGACCGTGTTGCCCAGGCTCTTGGACATCTTGCGCCCCTGCCCATCGAGCGCGAAGCCGTGGGTGAGCACCGCGCCATAAGGCGCATGGCCGCGCGTACCGCAGCTTTCCAGCAGCGAGGACTGGAACCAGCCGCGATGCTGGTCCGAGCCTTCGAGATACAGGTCGGCGCGGGCACCCTCGCCATAGCGCGCCTCGACCACGAAGGCGTGAGTCGAGCCGCTGTCGAACCACACGTCGAGAATGTCGTTGACGACCTCATAGTCCGCCAGCGCATAGTCCGGGCCGAGCAGCGCCTGATGATCCGCGCCGAACCATGCATCCGCCCCGCCCTGCTTGAACGCCTCGACAATGCGGGCATTGACGGCGGGATCGTTGAGATACTGGCCGGTCTGGCGGTTCACATAGAGCGCAATGGGCACGCCCCAGGCGCGCTGGCGCGAGATCACCCAGTCCGGGCGGTCGCTGACCATGGCGTGGATGCGGTTGCGTGAGCGGGCCGGCACCCAGCGCGTCGCCTCGATGGCATCGAGCGCCACTTCGCGCAGCGTCGGGCCGTTGCTGAGCGGCGCAGCGGCGTTGACGCCCAGCGCGATGCCCGCACCAATGCCAGCGAGCGGCGCGATCTCGACGTCGGACGTTGTGCTCGCCTTGTCCATCGGAATGAACCACTGCGGCGTGCAGCGATAGATGATCCGCGCCTTGGAGCGCCAGCTATGCGGGTAGCTATGCTGGAAATCACCGGCGGACAGCAGCGCCCCGGCCTCGCGCAGATCGGTCAGGATGGGGCCATCGGGACCGTTGAACTTCGTATTGATGACACTGCCCTGCCCACCGAGCCACGCCCAGTCGTCACGGTAGCGGCCATCATCGGTGACGGCGAACACGGGATCGATGCCGACCGCCTTGCAGGCAACGAAATCTTCCTCGCCATGATCAGGCGCCATGTGAACGAGGCCGGTGCCGGCATCGGTGGTAACATGATCGGCGGCAATGAACGGGCGGGGACGGTCGAAGAAACCGATCTTGCCACTTCCAGCACCCCCGTCACCCCGGACTTGATCCGGGGTCCAGCTGCCTTCGGCGCCGATTGAAGAGGAAGCGGGATCCCCGCTTTCGCGGGGATGACGAAGGAGATTGGCCATCGGGTGGCGCGCAATGGCACCAGCGAGTTGCGAGCCTTTTCCACGCCAAATTTCATCTGTGCGGTTTATCGGGAGACCTCTAATGGATGCCCGCCCGCCGTCGGGGCCGGTCGCCCTCTTCAGAAAATCAGACCAGCGATCAGGACTCAAAAGGACCTTGACGCTCGTTGAAGCGTCGAAGCCGACATCTACGCAGACATACTCAATATCCTCCCCATAAGCGATCGCCTGGTTCACAGGGATCGTCCAGGGGGTCGTCGTCCAAATCACCGCATAAGCGCCGACCAGCTCCGGCGCATTCGGCGCCTCGACAATCTCGAATGCCAGATCGATCTGCGTCGAGGTGACATCCTCATATTCCACCTCGGCCTCGGCCAGCGCGGTCTTTTCGACCGGAGACCACATCACCGGCTTGGCGCCGCGATAGAGCTGGCCGCTCTCCGCGAACTTCAAAAGCTCGCCGACAATCGCTGCCTCGGCCTCGAACTTCATAGTGAGATAGGGGTCTTCCCAATCGCCCATGATGCCGAGGCGCTTGAACTGCTCCTTCTGGACGCCCACCCACTTGTCCGCATAAGCGCGGCACTGGGCGCGGAATTCCTGCGGGGGAACCTCGTCCTTGTTCAGCTTCTTCTTGCGATATTCCTCCTCGATCTTCCACTCGATGGGGAGACCGTGGCAATCCCAGCCGGGCACATAGGGCGCATCCTTGCCGAGCAGGCTCTGGCTGCGCACGATGATGTCCTTCAACACCTTGTTCATCGCATGGCCCATGTGAATGTCGCCATTCGCATAAGGCGGGCCATCATGGAGGATGAAGCGGGTGCGGCCCTTCCGCTCCGCGCGCAGCTTACCGTAGAGATCCTGCGCCTGCCAGCGCGCGAGAATACCCGGCTCCTTCTGGGCGAGACCGGCCTTCATCGGGAAGTCGGTCTGCGGCAGGAAGACGGTGCTCTTGAAGTCTTCGCTCTTCTGGCTTGGCTGGTCGGTCATGGGCTTCCGGCAATCGCTATGGCGTCCGCATCGGGCGAGGCGCGGCGTCCGCCCCTGGCTGCCCTGCGCAGACGAACAGGAAATCAGCGCCCGCCCCTACGCGAGGGCGCGCGCTGGCGCAAGCGACGGGCAGCTCCACTGGCGCCGGCAAGGGCACATCGCGCCGCCCGCCATGGAACTACACGCCGGGCCGGACGTTCCTTTGAGCAGCATCTGGGATGCGCGCGCGGGACACAGCCTGGGAGATCGCTGTCGTCCAGCCGTTTAAAAAGACCGGGAGGGTTGCATGTCGCTTCTCAACATCATCATCATCTTGATCGTCGTCGGCGTGTTGCTGTGGCTCATCAACACGTACATTCCGATGGACGGCAAGATCAAAAGCATCCTCAACATCGTCGTGGTGATCGCGGTGGTGCTCTGGCTGCTGCAGGCCTTTGGCGTGCTCGGCTCGCTTGGCGGCGTCCACGTCAACTAGCTGACGTCGATCAGCCCTATCAAATCCCCATTTCAGCGGCGCGCAAGTCCGCCGCGCAGCAATCGAACGAGGTTATCCATGAAACTTCCCGCCACTCTCGCCAGCCTGGCCCTCATCTCGCTGCCCATTGCAGCCTGCAGTGAGAAGGCGCAGCAGGAAACCAGTGAAGCGGCCGACGCCGTCGGCAACGATGTCGAGCATGCCGGTGACCATGCCGCGCAGGAATCCCGCGAGGCGAGCCGCGAGGCCGGCGCCGCCGCCGACCGCATCGGCGACGACATCCAGCAGGGCGCGCGCGAAGCTGGCGCCGCAGCGGATCGCGTGGGCGACGACATCAGCCGTGGTGCCGATGCCGCAGCCGACCGCACCGGCGCTGCGCTGGAAAACACCGGACGCGCAATTCGCGACTGAATCTGAGGGGTAGCGCCTCCCGGCGCTGCTCCCCGCACGTCACAGAAGGGCGGCTCGGTTTACGGGCCGCCCTTTTTGCGTCTGGGCAGCACAGCCCACATTCTCATGCTTTATCAAGATGATCGACGCGCCCTTAGAAGATCGCTTGTCACGCGATCCATAATTCCGTACATCAGGAATTAACGGTCACTGAGAGCCGTCTTGGGAGAGTGAACATGAGAGCTTTGTTGTTGTGCACCGTCGCGTGCGCCGCCTTCATCCCCGCCGCCGTCGCCGCACAGGGCGCCGCGGTTTCGCCGGCCGATACGACCAATGATGGCGGCCTAGTCGACATCATCGTCACCGCCCAGCGCGTGGAAGAGAACAGCCAGCGCACCCCCCTCGCCGTCGATGTGATTCGCCCCGAGGAACTGACCCGCCAGAATGTTGTGCGCGCAGAAGATCTATCGCGCATCTCGCCGTCCCTCTCCGCATCCGGCGGCGGCGGGCCGACGACGGTGTTCTTCGTGCGCGGCGTGGGCAACTCCACCGTCAACGCCTATTCGGACCCGGCGATCTCGTTCAACTATGACGGCGTCTACATCGGTCGTCCCACCTCCACCTCCGGCGTGTTCTACGATCTGCAGCGCGTCGAAGTGCTCAAGGGGCCGCAGGGCACGCTCTATGGGCGCAACGCCACGGCGGGCGCCATCAATGTCATCCCCAATCGGCCCAAGCTGGGCGAGACATCCGGCAGCGCGACCCTGGGTTATGGCAATTATAACTGGTTCACCGGCCAGGCCGCGCTGAACGTGCCGCTCGGCGAAACTGTCGCCCTGCGTGCCGCCGGCACGTTCTCGCACCGCGATGCCTTCCAGACCGACGGGACCGGCAACCAGCGCGAGCATGGCGGCCGCCTGCAGATCTATGCCGAGCCCACACCGGACCTCTCCCTTCGTGTCGCAGCCGATTATGCCCACCAGGGCGGCGCGAGCAGCAGCGGCTATTATCTGGGCGCGGTCAACCCGACCTTCGGCCCGAACGGCCCCTCGGGCTACCAGTTCGTGCCCAGCAACTTCTCCACCCAGCAGGGACTGCTCGATCCAGCCTCCAACGCCTATCTGGCGCCGCGCTTCTTCACGCAGGTCGGTCGGGCCGGCGCGGTCGTGGACGGCCTGCCATTCAACGACAACGACTATTGGGGCGTAACCGCCGAGCTGAACTACACCACGCCCGCCGGCACCCTGACGGTCCAGCCCGCCTATCGTGAGGCGGACCTCGAATATGCCTTCAACGGCGTGTTCCGTCAGGGCTACACCAAGGAGAAGGACAAGCAGACCAGCGTCGAAGCCCGCTGGACGGGCGACTTCGGCCCCTCGGTCGATTATCTGATCGGCGCGATGTACTTCGACGAGGAAATCGCAGCAGTCGCCCGCTATAACCAGCAGAGCCTCTCGCCCTACCAGAATTTCCGGACGAAAACGGAAAGCTGGGCAGGCTTCGGCAAGCTCACTGTGCGCCCTGTCGAACAGCTGAGCCTGACGGCCGGCGCCCGTTATACCTCGGACAAGAAGCGGTTCGACGGCACCTCGAATGTCTACATCCTGTTCTGCGGCAATCCCGCGCCGCCGCAGGATGTTTGCCCGACGTTGCCGTTCATCCCGTTGGCAGAGACGGAAGCCGATTTGCAGGCCTTCTACGCCCAGCGCGGCATCCCGATCACGCCGGTCCCGCTCTTCGCCCTGCCACCGATCGCCGGCGGTTCTCAGACCGCACCTTTTGTCCTGCGCTCGCAAATCCCGATCAATTCCGGCCTAACCAATAACAAGTTCACTTATCGCTTGGCTGCGCAATATGATTTCTCGCCGCGCAATATGGTCTACGCCAGCTTCGAGACGGGCTACCATGCCGGTGGCTTCAACTTCGCACGCGGCCTTGAAACCTATCGGCCGGAAACGATCGACGCCTATACCATCGGCACCAAAAACCGGTTCCTCGACAATCGCCTGCAGGTGAACCTCGAGGGCTTCCTGTGGAAGTACAAGGACCAGCAGTTCAGCCAGTTCGGCTATGATCTCGGCACGCCGCCTTCGACCGTGTTCCTGACGCGCAACATCGGCAACAGCACGATCAAGGGGCTGGATCTCGACGTGGAGTTCATGGCCACGCCGAACACCCTGCTCTCGGCGAATGTGCAGTATCTCGACACGAAATATGACAGCTTCGTCTACTTCGCGCCGAATCAGGGCCTGCCGGCCAACACCACCTGCGCCTCGACGCCAGAGTTGCAGGTCACGCCCGGTGGCACGATCAGCGTGTTCCGTATCGACTGCTCGGGCAACCAGGCGTTCAACTCGCCGAAATGGTCGTTCAATCTCGACGCGCAGCAGACCATTCCGCTCGGCACATACAAGGCTGTGCTGCAGGGCGGGACGCGCTATCGTGGATCGAGCTATTCTACGGCGGACTATTTGCCCTATCTCCGGTCGGAAGCGGCGTTTGTGAGCTATGCGTCGCTGACGCTCGCAACGGAGGATGACCGGTTCTTCGTCACGGCGTACATCAACAATATCGAGAATAATCAGCGCCTCATCACCGGCAACATCACATCGGCCTCGCTGGTCACGGCCAGCGCAGAACAGCCCCGGACCTACGGTCTGCGTGTCGGCGGCAAGTTCTGAACGAGGTCAGGCTCATCCAGGGAGTTATGCATGGTTAGCGTTACCGATCTTCATTATGTCGCCATGGCCGTGCCGGACCTTGCCAAGGAACGCGAGTTCTTTGGCAAGACCTGGGGGCTGATCGAGGTCGCCGAGCAGGACGGCCGCGTCTACTTCGCCGCCGAAGGCATGCCCCATCCTTATGTGATCGTGCTGCGGGAAGACGTGGAGAAGAAGACCGATCTCGTCGGCTTCTCCGCCGCCTCCAAGGAGGATGTGCTCGCCATCTTCGAACAGGTGAAGGCAGCCGGCGCGAAGATCATCAGCGAGCCCGCTCCGGCCAGCGGCCCGGCCGGGGGCTTCGCCTTCCGCTTCTTCGATCCTGACGGGCGAGCGATGGAAGTGATCTGCGACAGCACCCCGCGCGAGTTCCGCAAGCTCGACAAGGGCGAGGCGATCCCCATCGGCATCAGCCATGTGGTGTTCCACTCGCCTGACCATGTCGCGCTGGCAGACTTCTACCAGAAGGCGCTGGGCTTCCGCCTGTCCGACTGGATCGGCAAGTTCATGGTCTTCCTGCGCTGCAACTCGGCGCACCACCGCCTCGCGATCCTCCCCGGACCGCCAGCGCTCAATCACATCGCGTTCGATGTCAGTTCGGTGGACGAGCTGATGCGCGGCCTCGCGCGGATGCATGAGAGCGGCATCAAGCTGAGCTGGGGGCCGGGCCGGCACACTGCGGGCAACAACACGTTCAGCTACTTCGTCACGCCCAACGGCAATGCCGTCGAGTACACTTCCGACCTTGAGGAAGTGGACGAGGACAGCTGGCAGGTCACGCATTATGAGCCGGGGCCAAACACCATCGATCAATGGGGCACCGGTCGCATCATCACCGGCAATGTGCCCCATGCCGAAATGCAGCCCGACAAGGGCCTGTGGCAGGTTCCGGCCTAAGAAAGGCGCTTACAGCATGATCCGTACAGCATTGGTCGTCGGCGGCGGCGTCGGTGGCATGAGCGCGAGCCTGTCGCTCGCCAAACGCGGCGTCGCCGTGGAACTCATCGATATCGACCCGCAATGGCGCGCTTATGGCGCCGGCATCAGCGTCACCGGCCTATCCTTACGGGCGTTCGATGACCTCGGCATTCTGGATGAAATCCGCGAGCAGGGTTTTGTCGGCACGGGCTTCCGCCTGCGCACGCCGGACGGCGCGGTGGTGATGGAAACGCCGCGCCATGCCGGGCTCGCTCCCATCGATTCGAGCGGCGGCATCATGCGCCCGGTGCTTCATGCCATCTTGCAAAGGCATGTTCGCAAGGCCGACGTCACCGTAACGCTGGGCGTCGAGCCGCGCGGCTTTAGGGAAAGCGGCGATGGGGTGACGGTTGCCCTGTCCGATGGCACGGAGCGCACCGTCGATCTGGTCGTCGCGGCCGATGGTATCCAGTCCAAGACGCGCAAGGCCCTGTTCCCCGATGCGCCGGCTCCGCAGTTCACCGGACAGGGCTGCTGGCGCATCGTCGCCGACCGCCCCGAGGGTCTGGACGGCGCCGAAATGTATATCGGCGGCCCGGTCAAGCTCGGCCTCAACCCGATCTCGCAGGACAAGCTCTACGCATTCATCCTCGAGCATGTGCCGGACAACCCCTGGTATGCCGATGAGGACATGCTGCCGCGCGTCGCGCAACTGCTCGCGCCTTATGGAGGCGACATCGTCAAAATCCGGGAAAGCCTCGGCGAAGACTCGCTGGTCAATTACCGCCCGCTCGAATGGCAGCTCCTGCCCCTGCCCTGGCACAAGGGGCGCGTGGTGGTGATCGGCGATGCCGCCCATGCGACCACGCCGCATATGGCCTCGGGCGCCGGCCTCGCTGCCGAGGATGGCCTCGTGCTCGCCGATGAGCTGGCGAAGACCGACGATGTCGAAGCCGCACTGACCGCCTTTGGCGTGCGCCGGTTCGAGCGCGCCCGCATGGTCGTGGAAAACTCGGTGCGGATCGGCGAAATCGAGATGGCCGGCGGCAATCAGGTAGATGCCAACAAGATGCTCGGCGGAACGATGCAGAAACTCAAGGAGCCCTATTGATGACTGTTGGTTTGGCGACAGTGGGCACGGCTGCCGTGCTCGTCCGCGACGATCGCTTCGTCCCGCTGGCCCATTGGGGCGAGCAGCGCGACCTGCCCGGCCTTCTGGCGGCGTGGGACGAGATCCTGCCGCAGATCGAGCGCTGGGCCGCTGACGAGGCGGCCTTTGCCGGTGCGCAGAGCTTTGCCGAGGCGGATGTGCGGGCGCCCTATCGCCCCGGGCAGGTGTTCTGCACCGGCGCCAACTACAAGAAGCATGTCGTCGGCCTTGTCATGGGCGACCCCTCGATGCGCACGGCCGATGCCGAGGCGATGAGCGACGACGAGCGCCGCCGCAAGGTCGAGGAGATGATGGACGCCCGCGCGCAGGCGGAACCCTATTGCTTCATCAAGCTGCCCTCCTGCGTGGTCGGTCCGCGCGATGCCGTGGTGCTGCCGCGCAACGTCATAAAGCCGGACTGGGAACTGGAACTGGGCGTGGTGATCGGCAAGCCGGCCCGCCATGTCTCCGCCGCGCAGGCGATGGACCATGTAGCGGGATTCGTGGTGGTGAACGACGTCACCGCGCGCGAGCAGATTTTTCGCCGCGATGCCGGCGGGCTGGGTGCCGACTGGCTCTCGGGCAAATGCTTCCCGACCTTCCTGCCCTTCGGCCCGATGATCGTGCCCCGGCAGTATGTCGCCGATCCCTATGATCTGACGATCACCCTGTCGGTCAACGGCAAGGTCTATCAGAATGAGTCGACGCGCGACATGATGGTCAGCATCGAGCGGCAGATCGCCTATCTCTCCAACCGCGTGGAGTTGATGCCGGGCGACGTGATCTGCACCGGCTCGCCTTATGGCAATGGCTCCGCCTTCGGCGTGTTCCTGCAGCCGGGCGACGAGATGGAAGGCATGATCACTGGCCTCGGCACCCAGCGCAACCGCTGCGTGGCGGAAGGCGCCAGCTAGGTGCGGGGCCGCAGGCCGTTCATCAGCAGGTCGACGACGAATTCCTCATATCGGCTGATCAGCTCCTCGGCAGCGATATCTGCCGGGAAGAGCTGCCTGACCACGGGCTCGGCAGTCGCAAAGAAGTCGAACAGTCCGAGGACCGCGACGTGAAGCAGGGCAGGATCGACGTCCCTGATCGAACTGGAGTCCCGCGCGAGCACTTCGCCCAGCCAGGCGACAGCCTCGCGGTTCATCTCGCCGAGGCGCTCGCCCACGTCGGACGATTTCGCGTCCGCCAGCTCGTCGACCATCAGCCGGTGGATATGGCGGTTGGAGCGGGTGAACCGCGCCGTGCGGCGGATATTATCTTCCACCACTTCATGCGCCGGGCGCGGATCGCGGGCGCTATAGGGCACCCGGTCCATCATCGAGGTCGCAACCGCCAGCAGCAGGTTGCTGCGGTCCTTGAAGTAATAGCGCACCAGCGCCGGGTCCACGCCCGCTTCCCGCGCGATCATCGCGATCGAGATGCGCTCGGGCGGATGCTCCTTCACAAGCCGTTCCGCCGTTTGCAGTACGACCTCGCGCCCAACCCCATTTTCGGTCGGCCGGCCCTGCCCCCGTTTGCGCGGTTTTTTCGCTTCACCCATGATGCTACGCTTGGCGCGAAAAATATATTCCTGCAAATAGGAATTGCTGGACCGCGCGCAATCGCTAAGCTTTGACGGATATCGACAGGAGAGACGGATGGCCAACTGGCCTTTCACCCAAGGCATTCATGACATCGGCAATGGCCTCTATGGCTATGTTCAGCCGGACGGCACGTGGGGCTGGTCCAATGCGGGCCTGATCGCCAGCGACGGCGAGACATTGCTGGTCGATACGCTGATGAGCGTGCCGCTGACGCGCGAGATGCTGGACCGGTTCAAGGCCAAGGTGCCGGAAGCCGCGAAGATCGACCGGCTGGTCAACACCCATGCCAACCCCGATCATTTCTTCGGCAATGGCCTGGTGGCGGATGCGGAGATCATCGGCACCAACGAAGCCAAGAAGGAAATGGCCGGCTTCAACCCGAAGATGCTCGCCAACCTGAAGAACGTCTACACCGAGATGGGCGACACCGGCGCGTTTCTCTATGAGACCATGGGCCGCAAGTTCGATTTCTCCGGCGTGGATGAACTGACGCTGCCGAACCGCACCTTCGACGGGCGGCTCGATCTCAATGTCGGCTCCAAGGCGGTCTCGCTGATCGACCTCGGCCCGGCACACACGGATTCCGACACGATCGTGTGGGTGCCGCAGGATCGCGTGGTGTTCACAGGCGACCTGCTGTTTAACGAGGGGCATCCGATCATGTGGGCCGGCCCGGTCGAGAACTGGATCGCCGCCTGCCAATATATCGTCGATCTTGATCCGCAGGTGGTGGTGCCCGGCCACGGTCCGATCACGGACACGACGGCCGTCCGCAACATGCAGGCTTATTTCGAATATGTCCGCGATGAATCGCGCAAGCGGTTCGATGCCGGCCTTTCCTATGAGGATGCCGCGCGCGACATCACCATGCAGGAGTTCCGCGGCTGGAGCGACCCCGAGCGGATCGTCGCCAACGTCTTCTCGCTCTACAAGCAATGGGGCGCGCAGTTCACGCCGGAGCAGCAGCGCGATCTGTTCGGCGCGATGGGCCGCTACCATCACGAAATGCAAAGCCATGCAGAAGGGTGCGACCATGCCCATTGAGATCAACGCGACGCACGACCCGCAGCGCAAGAGCTGGGTCGAAAGCGCAAACGCGGCTGACAGCGATTTCCCGATCCAGAATCTGCCCTTTGGCCTGTTCCGTCACCGGGGGGTGGCGCGCGGCGGTGTGGCGCTGGGTGCGTACATCATCGATGTACCCCAGCTCTACGCCGCCGCCCTGCTGGATGGCGACGCGGCAGAGGCTGCGGCGGCCATGGCCGGCCCCTCGCTCGCGCCCCTTCTGGCCACCAGCCCGGCCTCGATCAGCGCCTTGCGGGCCCGCCTCTCCGACCTGTTCCGCGCCGATGGGCTGGGCGACCGGCAGCAGTTGGAGACCATGCTGGTCCCGCAGGCCGAAGCTGAGCTGCTGATGCCGCTCAAGCCCACGGCTTTCACGGATTTCTGCACATCCTACGATCACATCGCGCGCATGGCGCAGAAGGCGCCGCCGCTGGCCGCGCTCTCGCTCCCGGTCGCCTATAATGGCCGCGCCAGTTCCGTGCGGGAAGACGGCACGCCGGTCGTGCGGCCGCAGGGCCAGTTCGAAACCCCGCCCGGCAGCGGCAACGTTCAGTTCGCGCCGGAGCCGATGCTCGACTTCGAGCTGGAATTCGGCGTGTGGCTGCGCGGCGGCAATCCGCTCGGGCAGCGCATCAGCGTGGCGCAGGCGGAAGACCTCATGTTCGGCTGCTGTCTCGTCAACGACTGGTCGGCGCGCAGCATCCAGTTCTTCGAATCCATTCTGGGGCCGCATCTGGGCAAGAGCTTCCTCACCACGATCAGCCCGTGGATCGTGACCATGGAAGCGCTCGCGCCCTTCCGCGTCGCCGCGCGCGGTCGGCCGGGCGACGAGCCGGCGGTCGCCGCCCATCTGCTCGACGCGCAGGATCGCGCGGCGGGCGGCATCAACATCGAACTGACCGCCGACTTCGCTAATGCGGCCGGATCGAGCGCGCGCATCGTGCGCAGCAATCTCGCCGAACTCTATTGGACGCTGGCGCAGATGGTCGCGCATCAGGCCTCCAACGGAGCCCCGCTGGAAGCGGGCGACCTGATCGCGACCGGCACTGTTTCCGGCGCCGCGCAGGAAGCGCGCGGCTGCCTTGCCGAGATCGTGCTGCGCGATGGCGAGACCATCGACCTGCCCGACGGCACGACGCGCCGCTGGCTGGAAGATGGCGACACCCTCACCCTCAATGGCCGCGCGGTGGCGGAGGGCTATGTGCCGATCGGCTTCGGTCCGTGCAGCGGCACCATCCATCCGGCAGGAGCAAACGCATGACCATCACCACCTGTGGCGACCGCCAGCCGATCAAGGTCGCCGCGCGCGGCAAGCATCTGGTGGTGGACATCCATTGCCACCTCGGTATTCCCGCCGCCGACGCCATCGTGCAGGCGCGCCACCCCGGCCCGCCGCCCGGCATCAACGATTTTACCAGTGCGAAAACGAGCGAGGTCAACCGCGCCCAGTTCGCCACGATGGGCCGCACCCTCAACACGCTCGACCAGCGGCTGGCCGACATGGACCGGCTCGGCATCGACGTGCAGGCGATCAGCCCCAGCCCCGGCCAATATTTCTATTATGCCGATGTCGATGTCGCGCGGGAGGCCGCGCGCGCCGTCAACGACGGCATGGCGGCCGCGGTCGCGCAGCACCCCGACCGGCTGGTCGGCATGGGAACGGTGCCGCTGCAGGATGTCGGCCTTGCCGTCGAGGAAATGCGCCGCTGCGTGCGCGATCTGGATCTGCGCGGCATCGAGATCAGCTCCAACGTCAATGGCCGCGATTTCCATGCCGAGGAGTTTCGGCCGTTCTTCGCGGCCGCTGAGGAACTGGGCATCCTGCTCTTCATCCACCCGCTGGGCTTCACCCATGCCAACCGGATGAGCGAATATTATTTCAACAACCTCATCGGCAATCCGCTGGAATCGACGCTGGCCGTGGGTCATCTGATCTTCGGTGGGGTGCTGGATCGCTATCCGGGGCTGCGCATCTGCGTGGCCCATGGCGGCGGCTATATGCCCGGCTATTGGGGCCGGATGGACCATGGCTGGCGCGCGCGCGGCGATTGCAGCGAGCATTGCCAGCACGAGCCCTCCAGCTATCTGCGCAAGCTGTGGCTGGATACGCTGGTGTTCGATCAGGACCAGCTCGACAGCCTCGTGCGCACTCATGGCGCGGACAAGCTGTGCCTGGGGACCGACTATCCCTTCGACATGTCCGAGCCCGATCCGCTGGGCTTCCATGCCCGCCTGAGCGACGAGGAGCAGCGCAAGATCCTCGGCCTCAACGCCGCTGAACTGCTTGGACTGGAGACTGCCGACAAGAGCTGACCCAGCCACATACGACCACCACCACCAAGGCCGCCGCACAAAGCAGACCTCCGATAAGAGGCAGGGCCGATCAGGAGAGAAGACGGTGACGAAGACGCAGCACGGCGGGGCCTGGGTGCCCGGCTATACCCTGTTCCTGCTCTTCGTGAGCAATGTGTTCAACTATGCCGACCGGGCCTTGCTCGGCATCGTCGTCGATCCGGTGAAGGCCGATCTGCAGCTGAGCGACACGGCCATGAGCCTTGTGTCCGGCACGGCCTTCGTGCTGTTCAACCTGATCGTGGGCATCTTCATCGCTCGCTGGGTGGACCATGGCAATCGCAAGAAAATCTTGCTGCTCGGCGTCGCCATCTGGTCCGGCGCCACGGCGCTGACCGGCCTTGCCGAAGGCTTTGTGTCGCTGGCGCTCACCCGGGTTCTGGTCGGTGTCGGCGAGGCGACGGCCTTTCCGGTCGCCATCTCCGTCATTGCCGACCTGTATCCCAAGGATCGGCGGCCGCGCGCGCTGGGCATCTATCAGTCGAGCGCCTTCGTCGGGATCGTTGGCGGGTCGATCGCAGCCGGGATTCTCGCCGCGATATTCGGCTGGCGGACGATGTTCTTCATCTGCGGCGGCGCGGGCCTCGCCTTCGTGCTGCTCCTCGCGCTGACCATGAAGGAGCCACAGCGTGGCATGCATGACGAGCCGGACGCGGCGGATATGGGCATGCGAAACCTCCCCCAATCCATCCGCTTCCTCCTCGACGTGCCGGGCTTCCGCATGCTCGCGGTCGGCATGGGGATCTCGGCGATGGGCGCGGGCGTGCTGCCGGTCTGGGCGCCAGCGTTCCTGCTGCGCAGCCATGGCGTCAGCCTTGCCGAGGTGGGCGCCCTCATCGCGCCCTCGGTCGGCCTTGGCGGCATCGCCGGCGCCATTGCATCCGGTTTCATGGCAAGCTACTTCACCAAGAAGCACGGGCGGGAGATCGACAGCCTCATGGTGCCCCTGATTGCGCTGCCCCTGTCCATCCCCTTCTTCATCGCCTTCTGCTTCGCGCCGTCGCTGGCTCTCACGCTGGGCGCGGCGGCGATCATGAACTTCCTGCTCTCCAGCGGCATCACCCCCTGCTTCTCCGCCGCCATGGGGCTGGCCACGCCACAGACCCGCGCGGTGGCGTCGATGTTGCTGCTGGCCTCCTCCGGGATCATCGGCTCGGCGCTGGCGCCGCTCGTGGTCGGCGCGGCCAGTGATACGCTGACGCCGCAGTTCGGCACGGAATCGCTGCGCTATGCCATGTCTGCCGTGACGGTGGCTCCGCTGCTGGGCTGCGTCTTCCTCTGGCTCGCTTATCGCCGCGCCCGCGCGACGGCCATGGCCGAGACAGCCACCGCGTGAGCACGCCAGCATCCCCGTCCGAGTTCCGTCATGGCTGGCCGGTGGTCCTCGCCGCCGCCTGCGGGTCGGGGCTGGGGATTGCCGGACTATTGACCTATTCGGCGGGCATCTTTGCGAAAGATCTTGAGAGTGCGATCGGCCTCAGCCGCACGACGCTGGGCGCCGCCTTCTTCCTGGCGACGGTGGCGCTTGCCATCGCCCTGCCCATCGCCGGCTGGCTGATCGACCGCGTCGGCCCGCGCTGGCCTGCCGTCGCCGGCTCACTGGCCCTGAGCGGCGGATTTGCGCTCCTCGGGACCGCCGTCCATTCCGTCGCGGGCTATATGAGCGTGATGGCAGGTATAGGCCTGCTGGCTGCCTGTTCGTCACCCGTTGCCTACACACGCGCCGTCAATGCCGTCTTCGATCGGGCCCGCGGACTGGCGCTCGGCCTGACGCAGGTGGGCATCGGCATTTCCGCCGCCACCGTACCGCCTGTTCTGGCCATCATCGTGGCGGAACGCGGTTGGCAGGCCGGCTATCTGGCCCTCGCCGCCATTGCCGCGATGGGCGTCATCCCGGCGCTCAGCCTGCCCAACCTCCGCAGCCCCCGGACGTCCGATCGCGCAGGCGGCATGGCCCGCGCCCAGATGCGCTCGCCCCTCTACCTGCTGGTGCTGGCATCCTTTGGCATGATGGCGCTCTCCTTTGCCGGCCTGCTACCGCATTTCGTGCCGATGCTGCGGGAATCCGGCCTGGATGCCCGCACCGCCGGATCGCTGGCGGGGCTCATCGGCGGCTCCGTGATCGTCAGCCGGATCGTTGTCGGCTGGCTGGCTGATCGGGTGCCTGCGCCACGCATTGCGGCGGCCTGCTGCGCCTTGTGCGCGCTGGGATGCATTGCGCTGGTGACCGGCGGCGCAACGCTCGCCTGGGTCGGCGCCATCGCGCTTGGCACGGCCATGGGCGCGGAAGCCGACCTCATCGGCTATCTGACCGCCCGCTACTTTGGCATCACCCATTATGGCGCGCTGTACGCCGTGCAATATGCCAGCTTCATGCTGCTGGCCGGGCTGGGCCCACTCTGGGTCGGCGCGCTGGCCGACGCGACCGGCGGATATAATGCCCCGCTCTGGGTGACCGCTGCCGGCCTTGGCGTTTCCATCTTGCTGTTCCTGCGCTTGCCCAACCCACAGACGAGCCGCTAGAGCCAGCGACAAGGCAAGTCGCAACCAAACGACCGCCGCGACCATTCACCCGAGGTCGAAACGGCTTTGATCCGGCGCATGGCCGGGCCAGACTGACCGTCACCCCAAAACCGGAGGCCTGCGCCTGATGCCTTTCTGCCCGTCATCTGCTCCCTTCGCCCGTCCTGTCGCACTGGCGCTGACCCTCGGCCTCACGCTCGGCGCCTTCGCGTCGACCGCCTCGGCCAGGGAGAAGGAACCGCGCCGCGTGCGCATCGCTATCGGGCCGGAAATCCAGCCCAGCTTCCCCGGTTCAGACAGCCTGTCCGTCCGGCCCTTTCTGGAAGGCGATATTGCGCGCGGGGATGAACCATTCGAGTTCGAGGCGCCGGACGAGAGCTTCGGCATCCCGGTCGTGAGTGTCGGCGGTTTTGAGGTCGGCCCATCCATGGCCGTGGAAGGCAAGCGAAAGGCGGACGAGGTTCCCGGCTTCGTCAAGGTCAACCGCTCGCTGGAGCTTGGCGGGTTCGTCCAGATGTTTCTCGCCCCTTCCTTCCGCCTGCGCGCCGATCTGCGCCAGGGCGTGACCGGCCATGAGGCGCTGGTCGGATCGGTCAGTGCCGACTGGATCATGCGCGACGGCGACCGTTGGCTGGTGTCGGTCGGCCCGCGCGTGACGCTCGGCAGCGGCAAGCACCAGCGCACTTGGTTTGGGGTGTCGCCCGCGCAAGCCACCGCCTCGGGCTTGCCGGTGTTCGAGGCGAATGGCGGCGTTCAGTCCGTCGGTGCCGCTGCCGGTCTGATCCGCCAGCTCGATGCGCGCTGGAGCCTCCATGGCTATGCGCGGTACGACCGGCTCGTTGGCGATGCCGCCGATTCGCCCGTTGTGCGGGCCTATGGCGCGCGCGACCAGTTTTCTGGCGGTCTGGCGCTCGGCTACACCTTCTGGTGGGGCAAACGCTAAGCCGCGCGGGGCGTCCTATCGCCCCTCCAGCCGCGCGTAGGCCGGCGACCGGGTAAAAGCCTCCCAGCGCGTGCACCATTGGCGTACCGGCTTGGCATCCGGCCAGAAGGGCGTCCAGATCTCACCCGGCTCGGCGCCCAGGGCCTGGGCGACCTTCTGGCTCGGCACATTGTCATCGGCGATCATGTGCAGCGTCTCACTCTGGCCAAGGGCCTCGTGCGACCATCGGAACGCGGCGGCTGCCGCCTCCGCTGCATAGCCCTTGCCTTGCGCGGACGGGAAGATGCACCAGCCGATCTCGAACGCCGGCCAGCCCGGCGGGTTCATCGGCCCGACATGGCCGATGAATGCCCCACTCGCTTTGTCTTCCACCGCGAAATTGCCATAGCCGCGCGCCACCCAATGGCCGGCGAGACTGCAGAAGCGTTGCCAGCTTTCGCCATAGGTGAGGCCGCGCCCTTCCTTGGTGATGAACCGCGCGAAGTCATCGTCCGCCATGGCCGCGCACAAGGGCTCGGCATCGGCCGCACGGAACGCTCGCAGGATCAGCTTGGGCGTTTCGATAGTCGGTGCGCGGTCGATGGTCGGGGCAGTGCTGTTCTGTTGGGTCATCCGTGGCCTCTCCTTGTCAGCGCAAGTCTTGCCGGAGACCTGCGCGGTGACAAGGCATGATTAGGCCCCGAGGATGATCCGCGCCCGCACGACATCGGCACTCATCTGCTCGACCAGCGCATCCAGACTGTCGAACTTGCGCTCGCCGCGCAACCACTCGATGAGGGCGATCTCCAGCGTCTGGCCGTAGAGGCTGCCGGAGAAATCGAACAAATAGGTCTCCAGCAACTCGCGCGGCGGCACAAAGGTCGGGCGAATGCCGAGATTGGCCGCCCCGCAGACGATTCGGCCATCGGGCAACCGCGCACGCACGGCATAGATGCCATAAGCCGGGCGCAGATAATGGCCCATCTCCATATTGGCGGTCGGGAAGCCGATGGTGCGGCCGCGCTTGTCCCCGTCGATGACTTCGCCGGCAATCGCGAAAGGCCGGGTGAGGAGGCCCGTCGCCGTGGCGCAATCGCCGGCCAGCAGGGCCTCGCGCACGCGGCTGGAGGAGATGATCTCGCCCTGCTCGTCGCGCACCGGCGCCACGGCCTCGGCGGCCAAGTCGTGCACCGCGCCAAGCGTGCGCAAAGCCGCGACAGTGCCCGAGCGCCCGCGCCCGAAGGTGAAGTCCTCGCCGGTCACCACCCCCGCCGCGCCCAGCTCGGTCGCCAGCATGGCCACGAAGTCCTCCGCGCTGTGCGAGGCCAGCTCAGCCGTGAAGTGGAAGACCAGCATGGCATCCGCGCCCGCCTCGCCGAACAGGCGCTCGCGCTGATCGAGCGTGGTCAGGCGGAAGAAAGGCGCATCCGGCCGGAACAGCCGCATAGGATGCGGATCGAAGGTCGCGACAATGGCGGGGCGGCCCTGCGCGCGGGCCAGCTCCACGGCCCGGCCGACCACGGCCTGGTGGCCCCGGTGAAAACCGTCGAAATTGCCGAGGGCAATGATGGCACCGCGCAAATGTGCCGGTATCGGCTGATCGCTGCTGATCCGTTCCATGGCGGGCGCCTATAGGGGGAGCGACGCGCGGGCGCCAGCCCCGATGGCGGCTCGCATGCGCACCGCGATCAGGCTCCGCGCCGCAGGAATGTGCGGTAGCTGAAAGCGGCGACTGCGCCCTCCGCCGGGTGATCCTCGCGCATCGTCTCTTCCCACCGGGCAGGATCGGGCGCATCGATCCGCGCATCGCCCGGCGGCGAGAGATGTACCTGCGTGATCTCCAGCCGGTCGGCCAGCGGCTCGAACAGCCGATAGACTTCCGCACCGCCAATCACCGACAGCACCGGCGCCTGCGCGGCGGCAAGGGCTTCATCGACGCTGTGGACCACCTCTGCGCCTTCCGCCTGCCACGCGGTGTCGCGGGTGAGCACGATGTGGCGACGGCCCGGCAGCAGCCCGGGCAGGCTGTCGAAGGTCTTCCGGCCCATCAGCATGGGCGTGCCCATGGTCATGGCCTTGAAGCGCTTGAGATCGCCGGGGATCCGCCAGGGAATGTCGCCCTCGCTGCCAATCACGCCATTGTCGGCGCGCGCGAGCAGCAGCACGATTTCTGGACGCGCGTCCATCGTCATGCCGCGCTATCGCTTATGTGCACGCGCGTCACATGGCCCATCTTGCGGCCGGGGCGTGCCTCGTTCTTGCCGTAGAGATGGAGATGCGCGGTCTCGTCGGCCAGAATCGCTTCCCACTCATTGGCCTCGTCCCCGATCAGGTTCTGCATGGAGACGGCCGGCGCGGCGAGCGCCGTCGATCCGAGCGGGAGGCCGCAGATGGCGCGGACATGGTTCTCGAACTGGCTGGTGACGGCGCCCTCAATGGTCCAGTGCCCGCTATTGTGGACGCGCGGTGCCATCTCGTTGAAGATCGGCCCGGCGGCCCCGGCAAAGAACTCCAGCGTAAGCACGCCAACATATTCCAGAGCCTGGGCGACCCGCGCGGCAATCGCCCGCGCTTCGGGCACCTGCGCCAGCACGACCGCCGGAGCCGGCAGCGTAGATGTCGCGAGAATGCCGTCGACATGCACATTATGCGGCGAATCCCAGAAGCGCACGGTGCCATCCTGTCCGCGCACGAGCACCACCGAAAACTCGTAGTCGAAGGTGACGAACCCTTCCAGCACCGCCGGATTGCAGCCGATTGCGTTCCAGGCGCTGTCCAGTGTCTCGGGCGCCGCATTCATCAGCCGGACCTGGCCCTTTCCGTCATAGCCAAAGCGCGTCGTCTTGAGGATGGCGGGCGCGCCGATCCGCGCGATTGCATCCTGCAGCACCGCGCCGCTGGAGACCGGCGCATAGGGCGCCGTCCGTCCGCCAAGGCCGGCGACGAAGCTCTTCTCGAGCAGCCTGTCCTGCGCGACCGCCAGTGCGCGGGCATTGGGCCGGACGTGCCCGAGCTTGGCGAGCAAGGCGACGGCGTTGCTCGGCACATTCTCGAATTCATAGGTGATGATATCGACCGCGTCTGCAAAGGCCGTGAGCGCGGCGTCGTCCTCATAGGGCGCCTGCGTCCACGCACTTGCAATGTCAGACGCGGGGCCGCTCTCTTCGGGCGCGAAAATATGGACCCGATAGCCAAGCTGGATCGCGGCCATGCCGATCATCCGGCCAAGCTGGCCGCCGCCGACGATGCCGATGGTCGACCCGGGCGCAATCGTCATGGGGGAGGTCATTGCGGGCTGCCTGCCACCGAATCCGTTTGCGCCGCACGCCATGCATCCAGTCGATCGGCCAGCGCCGCGTCGCTATTGGCTAATATTGCAGCTGCGAGCAAACCGGCATTCTTGGCGCCTGCCTTGCCGATGGCCAGCGTCCCGACCGGAATGCCGCCGGGCATCTGTACGATGGAAAGCAGACTATCGAGCCCGGAGAGGGTCGCCGACTGCACCGGAACACCGAGCACCGGCACGCGAGTCATGGCCGCGACCATCCCCGGCAAATGGGCCGCTCCGCCGGCTCCGGCGATGATGACGTGCAGACCTCGGCCTGCTGCCGTCTTGGCATAATCGACGAGTCGATCCGGGGTGCGGTGAGCCGAAACAATCCGCGTTTCGCATTCAATTTCAAGGTCTTGCAGAACATCGACGGCATGGCGCATCGTGTCCCAGTCGGACTGCGAGCCCATGATCACACCGATTTTCGCCATTCTTCGCCGCCCCGTCCTCATGCTGCCTGGCGTCAACGGGAACGCCGGCCGGAAACTTCTCTTTAAGTCTCAGCCCATAGACACCAGCGCCATGGCGCACAACCGGTCAAAACGCTCTGATCATACGGCGGAACGCGGGTTCCGCAGTGCACAAAGGCAAAGCTTGGAACTATACCCAGCGCACAGGGTTACATGCTGCGGTCGCGCACAGGAGATAGAGCTTTGATGGAAGCCACTGCGCGGACGGTCGCACTCGATCTTCCCGCACCTGACATTTCAGCGCTTGAGCAGGAGTTGGATATACTCCGCCGGGAGCTGTCCCTTCTTAAAACCGCCAACAAGGAACTTGAACGACTCGTCATTCGCGATACGCTCACTCCGCTCTACAATCGGCGGCATTTCATGAACTGCCTTCGGGATCGGCTGGACCGGCTCGAACGGCATGAAGGCAAATGCGCACTCGTGTTCATCGACGTGAACTCGATGAAGCGGATCAACGATCGCTTTGGCCATGGCGCCGGCGATGCCGCTCTGGTGCATATGGCGCGCCTTCTCGCGAATGGACTGCGGTCCACCGACGTCGCGGCCCGCATGGGCGGCGATGAGTTCGCGTTGTTGCTGGACGATCTTGACCCTGAGGCCGTGGAGGAAACCACCCGGCGGCTCCAGCGCATGATCGCGGAATCGGCCTGCTTGCACGAGGGCGTGATGCTGCCGCTGTCTATTTCCGTCGGCTGGACGGCCCTCGAACAAGGTGACACGGAGTTTTCCGCCCTTACTCGCGCGGATATGGCGATGTATGCTGCCAAAAGGCCCGGCAGCACCTTTGCCGAGGCAGCAGAATAAGGAGCAGGTCATGGCCCACGCGGTTCAGGACAATGCCGAGCGCAACCGATACGAGATCATAGTGGACGGCGAGATCGCTTTCGCTACCTATGAGCGCGATGGCGACACGCTGACGATCACGCACACCTTCACCCCACCGGCTTTGCGGGGGAAGGGCGTCGCGGCCGATCTGGTCGCCGGGCTGCTCGACGATGCGCGCGCACGCGGCCTCAAGATCCGGCCGGTGTGCAGCTACGTCGTCACCTATTTCGAGCGCCACCCCGATCAGCGCGACCTGCTGGCCGCCTGACGCGCGGGCCGTCCGCTCACGATCAGGCCCCCTCTAGCTCGGCCTTCTCGCGGTCCATCATCGCCTGAAGGATACGTCGGCCCTGCACCGCCGTTCCGTCGCTTTTGAGCATCAGCTCGGGCGGGAGGACGTCCAGCGTGGAAATGATCTTCTCGATTTCCTCGGTCGCGAACTTGTCCTCATCCAGCACCGGCTCGAGACGGCGGCGGGCGTCGTCCACCCGCGCCTGTGACGGCGCGCTCATCGCGAAGAAGTAGTTGCAGCTGGTCTTTTTCGCCGGCGTGACGGCATGCCAGACCCGGCTGGTGTGGAGCACCTCGCCAGCCTTCTCATGACCCTGCGGATAGCGGGATTCCCCAATCCCTGCGTGAAAGCCGGGGAAGAAGAAATCCATGCCAGAGATACGATCGACCAGCCCGTCATGCACGCTGCGATCATGATAAGGCGGCATCGGGGTATCGCGCATGATCCGGCGGCTCGACAGGCGACGGTCATTGAGGTCGCGCACTTCGGGCGTCGCGGCATCGTCGGGCGTGCCGATCGACGTGGCGTGGAGATAGCCGAGATGGCTCAGGTCCAGCAGGTTATCGTTGAGCAGTTGATAGCGCCCATCGACATGCATGGAATAAAAGGCATCCGGGATCATGCCGGGAATGTTGAAACCGATCTCGTCCAGCGTCGGGATGAGCGACTCATCCGCCTTGTCGGCATCACCCGGCCAGATCCACGCCCATAGCCCGCGCTCGACCAGGGGGTAGCTCTTGATCCGGTAGACGCCGGGAATGGTGCTCTGGCTCGGCACCATCGTGCAGGCCCCAGATGAATCGAAGGTGATGCCGTGATAGCCGCACTGGATCGCATCGCCGACGCGCTTGCTCGCGCCCAGGGGATAATGCCGGTGCGGACAGCGCCCCTCCACCGCCACGGCGGTGCCATCTTCCTTGCGATAGAGAACAACCGGCTCGTTGAGGATCCACCGGCTGAGCAAATCCTCGCCGATTTCGCGCGCAAATGCGGCGACGTACCAGCTGTTGCGCGGCGCGTAGCTGCCAGGGGTGAAAGGATACATAGGGTCCGCTCCTAATCGAACATCGTTCGTTTAGCGATTGATGCTTTTTCACCGGCAAACTGTCAAGGGAGCAGCATGTCATTCGCGAAGCTGGATCAGGACGGGATCGTCGAGGAAGCCATTGCGCTGCTGAAGGAAGAAGGGCTGGGGGCAGTCAGCCTGCGGAAGATCGCCACCCGGCTCAGCGTCAGCGTCTCATCGCTTTACTGGCATGTGGAGGACAAGCAGGCCCTCCACGCACTCATGTCCATCTCCATTTTCAAGGCCTGCCTCGACTCGGTGCCGCCGGCAGAAAGCTGGTGGGCATGGCTGCATGATTTCGGCATCGCCTTATGGGACGCGCAGACATCCATACGCGATGCGCGTCAGCTCATTGCCGTCACCCGCGCGCAGCGGGGGGCTGGCAACCATCTGATCGGGCAAATCGTGAAGGAGTTGACCGCGCTCGGCCTGAACGCAGAGAGGGCCGCCGTCGCGCAGCGGTCCGTCCAGGCGCTCGTCACGGGCTGGACGACGCTGCGCGCGGTTCAGGTCGAGGCGGACCGGGACAGCTTCATCCTGGCGCTGGATGTGCTCATCGACGGCTGGCGAACACGCGCAGCAGCGGATCAGCCGTGACGGACACGCCAAAACGCCCGGCCAGCAACTGACCGGGCGCCTGATCGGCAGAGGCAGGGCGAAAGCGCCCCGCCGCGCGTCTTCAGCCCTGGCGGGCCTTGAAGCGACGCTGCGTCTTGTTGATAACGTAGGTGCGCCCACGACGGCGGATCACGCGGTTGTCCCGGTGACGGTCCTTGAGCGACTTGAGCGAGTTGCGGATCTTCATGATCGGGTCCAAATGATTCTTGCGTGACGGAAAATTCGAAGCCGCGCCTCTATGGGTCAGTCCCCGGAAAGTCAAGGCGGCGGTGCAAGTTTTGCGCAGCCCCGTCCCCTCAGGCCGGCAACCGCTTTCCTGAACAACCGTTAAGCCATCATGCAGCATTTCCGGTGCAAACTCGACCGATGAGACGCCATTTCAGAGAGATGGCCAGATGATAAGGGATGCAAGGCCATGACGAGCAGTTTTCCCACGCCGCCGCTCCATGGACAGGCGACTCCCCGCATCAAGGGTCGTCGGCGATTCGGCGCGCGCAAGGTCGGCGTCGCGGCCATTGTGCTCGGCGCGCTCGCCCTGGGTGGCTGCGCGACATCCACCGGGCCTGTCGACGTCACCCGATTCCATCAGCCGGACATCACCAGGCAGGGAAGCGTGCTCATCGTGCCCGGCAATCCGGACGATAGCGCCAGCCTCGAATTCCGCACCGCCGCCAATGCCGTGAGCGCGGCGCTGGCGCGGACGGGCTTCTCTCCCCTCCAGCCCGGCGCACCCGGTGCAGGGGCAGCGCAATATGAGGCGGTTGTGGACATGGGGCGGGAAACGATCGCGCCGCTGCCCGCACGCTCCCCGGTGAGCGTCGGCGTGGGCGGATCGACCGGCTCTTATGGCAGCGGCGTCGGCCTTGGCATCGGGATCAATCTCTCCGGCAAACCCAAGCCCGTGGTCGTGAACCGGATGCGCGTGCAGTTGCGCCGCGCGAGCGACAAGGTGGTTGTGTGGGAAGGTCGCGCTGAGACGCAGGCCAAGGAAGGCACGCCGGCCGCCCAGCCCGGCCTCGTGGTCGGTCGCCTCGCCGATGCGCTGTTCAAGGGCTTTCCCGGCACGTCGGGCGAGACTATCACGGTGCCATGACCGCACAGCAGACAGGCAGCACCCCGCCCCTTCGCATCAACAGCAGCTTCGATAGCGGCAACATCCGTGTCGAGGCGATCGACGGCACCACCGCGACGCTCTCCATCCACAAGGATCATGAGAGCGATTTCTTCCAGTGGTTCTACTTTCGCGCTGCCGCGCCGGCGGGCACGCGCCTGACCTTGCGCCTCACCGGACTTGCGCAATCCGCTTACCCCGATGGCTGGCCAGGCTATGCCGCCTGCGTTTCGGAAGATCGCGAGCGCTGGGGCCGTGCCGCCAGCCGCTACGATCCGGGCGTCGATGGCGGCACTCTCACCATCGACTACACGCTCGCCGGCGATGCCGCTTGGTTCGCTTATTTCGCGCCTTACTCACAGGAGCGGCATCATGATCTCGTGGCGCAGGCGGCAGCCTGCGAGGGCGTGACCGTGCGCCAGCTGGGCGAGAGTCTGGACGGGCGCCCGATCGATTGCCTGGAATTGGGGAGCGGCGACAAGCCCGTCTGGCTGATAGCGCGCCAGCACCCCGGTGAGACGATGGCGGAATGGTGGATGGAAGGCGCGCTCGACATGCTCACCGACCCCACCAATGCCCATGCCCGCGCTCTGCTTGCCGCCTGTCGCTTCTACCTCGTGCCGAACATGAACCCGGATGGCGCCTTTCGCGGCCATCTGCGCACCAATGCCCGGGGCGTCAATCTCAATCGCGAATGGCACGAGCCGCAGGCCGATCGCGCGCCGGAAGTGCTCTGCGTGCGCAATCGCATGGACGAGACCGGCGTCGCCTTCGCCATGGACGTGCATGGCGACGAGGCAATCCCGGCCGTCTTTCTCGCCGGGTTCGAGGGCATCCCCTCGATCAAGGACGCGCAGCTTGCGCTGTTCCGGCGGTATCGCGATACGCTGGCCATCCGCACGCCGGACTTCCAGACCCGCTTGGGCTATCCCGAGGCACGCCCCGGCAAGGCCAATCTCTCCATGGCCACGGCACAGATCGCCGAGCGCTTCGGCGCGGTAGCAATGACGCTGGAAATGCCGTTCAAGGACAATCACGACCTGCCGGACACCGCCCAGGGCTGGAGCCCGGAGCGCTCCATGCAACTCGCGCGCGACTGCCTCGCCACGCTGGCGGAGATGGTCGGGGATATTTGAGAACGGTCGGGACCAGGGCGCCCGGACTGTGCCTTCCTCCACCGTCGCCCCGGGCTTGACCCTGGGTCCAGCTCACTCTTCCTAGGACGTTCGCCTGACGGGATGAGGCGTGAAAGGAAGCTGGCCCCCGGGTCAAGCCCGGGGTGACGGAAAATTGGGAGCGATCAGCGCTCTCGCTTCATCCCAGTTCATCGCCCAAAAACGCCATCGCAGCGCGCCAGCTGCGCCGGTTGGTCTCGGGCTCGAAGCCGAAGCTGCGGTCCGCATTCAGCGGCACATCGTCCGCCGTGAAGGCGTGGCCGGTGCGACTATAGGTGGTGAACTGGAAGTCCACGTCCGCCGCCGCCAGCTCCTTGCACAGGGCCAGCTTGGCATCGGGCGGGCAGAGATTGTCGTTCCAACCGTCGCAGATCATCAGTTTGGCGGTGATCGGCGCGTTGGGGAATGGCGGCGCGTCGTAGACGCCGTGGAAGGAGACACCGGCCTTGATGTCCGCCCCGGCGCGCGCAAGATCGAGCACGCATTTGCCGCCCGCGCAAAAGCCGATGGCGCCGATCCGGCTGCCATCCACGCCCGGCAACGCACGAAGCTCCGCAAGGGCATCGAGCAGCCGGGCCTTCACCGCCTGGCGATCCGCCATGAAATCATGCAGCAGCTTACCCGCGCTCTCCATGTCCGTGCCGCGCTTGCCCTGGCCGTAATAGTCGACGACCAGCACCTTGTAGCCCTGTGCCGCCAGCGTCTCGGCCTTGGCGAAATCCCATTCCTTGGTGCCCATGAAGTTGGGGAACAGCAGCACACCTGGCTGATCGCCTGCATCCGCATCGCCGACGAACATCGATTCAAAGGGACCGCCGGGGCCTTCATGAAGGTGGACAGTGCGGGTGATCGCCATGGTTCCTGCTCCTTTGCTGCAATGGGATGATGCGCTCATCCATGGCGAATTGTGCTCGGGCGGACAAGGGCGCTTGCGGCAGCAATTCCGGCCGAAAAGACAGCCCGCGCGGGTGGTTTCTCAACATTTAACGCAGCCGGTCGCTTTTGCCGGAACCAACCGGCCCCGGCGCAGTTTTCTGCCAGCAATATGGGAGTTTACGAGATGAAGACGTTGTGGGATCCGGGCTTTCTCCAGAGCCAGATCCAGCAATTCGAAGCGCAGGCCACGACGGCGATGCACCCGGATGAGAAAGCCGCCTATCAGAGCTATGTGCAGCATTACCAGACGATGTTGAAAGCGCTTCAAGCGCGTGGCCACGCCGCGACGCTCGAGCACGCCTGAAGCCTCTCTGCGCGTCTTCAAGACCCGCCCGAACGGATTGCGCTCACACCAAATCCCGCTATCAGGCCCGATAACGGTAAAACCGCCGAAGATCGGGAGATAAGACCTCATGCCCACCCTCGTCCTCATCCGCCATGGCCAGTCGGCCTGGAACCTGGAGAACCGATTCACCGGCTGGTGGGATGTCGACGTGACCGAGAAAGGCGCTGCCGAAGCCAAGGCTGCCGGCGCGCTGATGCGGGACAAGGGCCTCGATTTCGACCAGTGCTTCACCTCGCTGCAGACCCGCGCGATCAAGACGCTCAATCTGGCGCTTGAGGAAATGCAGCGGCTCTGGCTGCCGGTGGAAAAGGACTGGCGCCTCAACGAGCGGCATTATGGTGGCCTGACCGGCCTCGACAAGGCCGAGACGGCAGCCAAGCATGGCGATGAGCAGGTGAAGATCTGGCGCCGCAGCTTCGACGTGCCGCCGCCGCCACTGGAGGCCGGCAGCGAATTCGACCTGAGCAAGGACCGGCGCTATGCCGGCATCGCCATCCCGGCGACGGAGAGCCTTAAGGATACCATCGCGCGCGTGCTGCCCTATTGGGAGGGCCGGATCGCTCCCGAGCTGAAGGCCGGCAAGCGCGTGCTCATTTCAGCGCATGGCAATTCGCTGCGCGCGCTGGTCAAGCACCTCTCCAACATCCCCGACGACGAGATTACGGGCCTCGAAATCCCGACCGGCCAGCCCATCGTCTATGAGCTGGCCGACGATCTTTCCGCGAAGGACCGTTATTATCTGTCGGAACGGTAAGGGTTAGGCGGCCGGTCAGGCCGCCACCTTCACCTCAAGCTGATCGACGGCGGCGAGCGCCGCCTCGATGCCGGCTGCGCGATGCTCGGGACCGACGGCAGCGCCTTCCGCCACGATGAACTCGGGCACGATGCCGATGAAGCCGAACACGGCGCGCAGATAGCTCTCCGCATGTTCGACAGCGGCGGCAGGCGTGCCCGCACCGTAAAAGCCGCCGCGCGAGAGGGCGACGATCACGCGCTTGTCACCCGCCAGTCCGATGGCATTGCCAGTCTCGTCATAGCGGAAGGTCTTGCCAGCCACCGCGATATGGTCGATCCACGCCTTGAGCTGGGTGGAAATGGTGAAATTGTACATCGGTGCGCCGATCACGACCGTGTCCGCATCCAGGAATTCAGCCAGCACGGCCGCCGCCTCGTCCGTCCCGAAGCCGGGCAGCGTCAGGTGCGGCAAGGGCTGCGCAGCGAGATCGCGATAGCGCACGTCCGCGCCGGGCTGCTCCGCCTTGAGGCGCTCGACGATGGCTGCCGAAATCTGGCGGGTGATGGAGTTTTCGCCCTGAATGCTGGAATCGATATGCAACACGGTCATGGTCGGCCCTTTCGTAAAATTGCTGTTGAGAGACGGATCGGGAAGATCAGTTTCTGTTTGCAACCAGCTAGGGTGGACCTCTAGAACCAACAAGAACGCATTTTTTCGAGACCTAGTCACATGGATATGACCACCACCCGCCTCACCGTGACGTCGCACAAGGAGTGCATGCGCATCACGCAGACCCTCGCGCGCTTCGGCGACCGGTGGACATTGCCGGTGGTGGCAGCACTGGGTGATGGCACGATGCGCTTCAACCAGATCCGCCGGGAGGTGAGCAGTATCTCGCAGCAGATGCTCACCCGCACCCTCCGCGCGCTGGAGCGGGACGGCATGGTCAACCGCACCGTCCACCCGACGACACCGCCGCAGGTGGATTACGCCCTCACCCCGCTCGGCCATTCGCTGGCCCGCGAGGCGATCCGCCTCGGCAAATGGGCGCAGATGCATCGCGAGGAGATCGACGCGCATCGGGAGCGGTTCGATCGCCTGCAGGAGGGCTGAGGCGCTCTACATCATACAAAGTCCTCCTGCGAAGGCAGGAGCCTAGGACGGCAAGGCCCGGCATCTGAGCCATGGGCTCCTGCCTTCGCAGGAACACTGTGGTGGACCTATGCCTTGCTGCGGACGAACGCCACGGCGATGCCGGCGATGAACAGCGGCAACCCGAAGGCCAGCGCCACGCCGAACGGTCCAACACCCTGCGCCAGCAGCCAGCCCCCGGTCGCCGGCCCGATGATCGCCAGCAGTCGCCCCGCCCCGGCCGTCCAGCCAAGCGCCGTGGAGCGGATCTGCGTGGGATAGGCCGCGGAGATGAAAGCATAGAGCCCGCTGATCGAGCCGACCACGAAGGCGCCGAAGGCAATCGCCATGAACGCGGCCAGTGCCGGCGTGAACGGCTGTACCATGTAGACGAGCATCGAGGTGCCGCCCGCGAAATAGCAGAAGAGCAGGGTGCGCTTGACGCCGATCCAGCCGACCAGCGCGATCATGATGAACGGCCAAACGATCGCGCCGACGGAGGAGAGGGCAAACAGCGCTGCCGCATCCGCCATCGGGAAGCCGGCCTGCATGTGCCAGAAGGTCGGCGCCCAGGAGGCCACGGCATTGCCGACGAACATCATCATGCCGCCCGCCAGCATGAACAAGAGGGTCATGGCCAGCCGCCCCTCGGCAAAAACGGACTTGAGTGACGCCCGCCCGGCTGGCGGTTCATCGAGAAAATAATGGGCCGTGTCGCTGACGTCGCGCGTGATGTGCCGCAGGACGCGGTTGACCTGTGCAGTGCTGCGCCCGGCGGTGACGAGAAAGCGGGGAGATTCAGGCAGGGTGAAGATCAGCACTGGCAGGAGCAGCAGCGGGGCGGCGCCACCCGCCAGAAACGCGCCCCACCAATCGAGCCGATGAACAATGAGAGGCGCAAGCGCGCTGCCCATCGCCGAACCGAATGCAAAGCAGGCGGTGACCAGAATGATCTGGCGGGGACGGATGTGGCGCGGCGAAATCTCCGCCACCATTGCGATGATGTTGGGTGTGATGCCGCCGAAAAACGCAAAGGCGACCAGCCGCAGAAGCGAGACCGCCGTCAGGGTCGATGCCAGGGCCGTGACAAGCGTGACGAGGCCGAAGCCGAGCACGCACAGAATGACGATCGGCTTGCGTCCAACCCGATCTGCCAGCGGCGCGATGAAGGCATAGCCCAGGGCTAGGCCGATGCCCTGCGCCACGAACACGGCGGAAATCGCCGCTGGCTCGACAGCAAGACCCGCAGCAAGAGCCGGCACGATGGCCCCGAGCATGTACATGTCGAAGCCCTCCATTGCCATGGCGATGCCGCAGAGCGCAAAGATGTACCACCGCCAGGCCCCGTAAGGCCGGTCCAGAATGGTCTCGATGTCGATCCGCTGCCCGTCTGTATGGGACTGCGCCATGTATCTCTCCCCCGAAGGCTGGTCGGTCTGTCTTCGAGGGTCAAATGGTGAGAACCGCCCCCGCCGCATGTGCGCTCCTGCGGAACCGCTGCCCGTCTGGCAAGCCGGAATTCACCGTGACCAACCGCGCGCGAGGCAAGATTTTGCGCCGGCGAACAATGCCTTGCGGCTGCCTCCCATAGAGCCGGTTGAAGGAATTCTGGCCCTGCGCGATCACGTAAAGGTAGAGCGCGCCCCTGCGCCCTCATCGAAAACGGGTCCGATTGTGCGGTTGCACCAAAGTCGTGCGCCTGTAATGTCCCGCTCAGGTGCGCAATTCATCAGGCCACGAAGGGTCCCCAGTCTTGTTCGAAAAGTCCGCGACACTCATCCTGTTCGGCGCCACCGGCGATCTGGCGCACCGGATGCTGTTTCCTTCGCTCTACCATCTGCTGTGCGACGGGCTGCTGCCCGAGCCGTTCAACATCCTCGCCTCCGGCCGGTCCGAGATGGATGACGCGGCCTTTCGCGAGACCATCCGCAAGGCGCTGGCGACCTATCTCGCCGATGAGCATCATGATGAGGCGCGCGTCACCGCTTTTCTCGAAAAGATCAGCTATTGCGCCGTGTCTGCCGGCGAGCAGGCGCATTTCGATGCGCTGGCGAAACGGGCGAAGGCGCTGGGCGATGGTCCCATTGCGGTCTATCTGTCTACCCCGCCATCGCTCTTCGCGCCCACCGCTCAGGGCCTCGCAGCCGCGGGTCTGGTCGATGCGCACACCCGCATCGCCATGGAAAAGCCCATCGGCAAGGATCTCGCCTCGTCCAAGGTGGTGAACGACGCCATTGGCGACCTGTTCGATGAAGAGCAGATTTTCCGCGTCGACCATTATCTGGGCAAGGAAACGGTGCAGAACCTGATGGCGCTGCGCTTTGGCAACCGCCTGTTCGAGCCGCTGTGGAACGGGGGCGCCATCGATCATGTCCAGATCACCGTCGCCGAGACGGTGGGGCTGGAGGGCCGCGTCTCTTATTATGACGGCGTCGGCGCGCTCAAGGACATGGTGCAGAACCACATGCTCCAGATCCTCTCGATCATCGCCATGGAGCCGCCCGCGCGGATGGATTCCACCTCGGTGCGCGACGAGAAGGTGAAGGCGCTGCGCTCGCTGCGGCCGATGACGCCCGAAACGGTCCGCACCCACAGCGTGCGCGGCCAGTATCGCGACGGCGCGGTGAAGGGCAAGATCATCGCCGGCTATGCCGAGGAACTGGGCAAGGAGAGCGATACCGAGACCTTCGTGGCGTTGAAGGCCCATATCGACAATTGGCGCTGGACCGGCGTGCCGTTCTATCTGCGCACGGGCAAGTGCATGCCCAACCGCCAGTCGGAAATTCTCATCCAGTTCAAGCCGGTGACGCACAGCATTTTCCGCCGCAACGGCTATGATCGCGCGCTGGAGCCCAATTCGCTGATCATCCGCCTGCAGCCGGACGAGAACATCCGCCTGTGCATCATGGCCAAGCGGCCGGGGCTCGACCGGGATGGCGTGAAGCTGCAGGAAGTCGGCCTCGACGTCTCGCTCACACACGCCTTTGCCGGTGAGCGTCGCCGGATCGCCTATGAGCGGCTACTGTTGGATCTGCTGGAGGGCGACACCACATTGTTCGTGCGCCGCGACGAGGTGGAAGCGCAGTGGACCTGGATCGATTCCATCACCCAAAGTTGGCAGGAATCCGGCCAGCAGGTCGTGCATTATGCCGCCGGCACCTGGGGGCCATCCGCCGGCATTGCCTTGATCGAGCGCGATGGAGCAAGCTGGTATGACTGATCTCAATTCCACCGTCGCCGCCGTCACGCAGCGCATCGTCCAGCGCAGCGCGGCCAGCCGCCGCAAATATCTCGACCTCATCGAGCGCGGGCGCGATGCCGGCACCAACCGGGATCGACTTTCCTGCGGCAACCTCGCCCATGGCTTTGCCGCGAGCGGTGAGGACAAGCCGGCGATCCGCGCCGGCAATGCCATGAACATCGGCATCGTCACGGCGTACAACGACATGCTCTCGGCGCATCAGCCCTATGGCCGCTACCCGGAGGCGATCAAGATCGCGGCGCGGGAAGTCGGCGCCACGGCGCAGGTTGCGGGCGGCGTGCCGGCGATGTGCGACGGCGTGACGCAGGGCCTGGCCGGCATGGAGCTCTCGCTGTTTTCGCGCGACACCATCGCGCTCGCGACCGCCGTGGCGCTCAGCCATGCGATGTTCGAGGGCGCGCTGATGCTCGGCATCTGCGACAAGATCGTGCCCGGCCTGCTGATGGGCGCGCTGCGCTTTGGCCATCTGCCGACGATCTTCGTCCCCGCCGGGCCGATGCCCTCGGGCCTCGCCAACAAGGAGAAGCAGCGCATCCGCCAGCTCTATGCCGAGGGCAAGGTGGGGCGCGAGGAGCTGCTGGAGAGCGAGAGCGCCAGCTATCATGGCGCGGGCACCTGCACCTTCTACGGCACGGCCAACACCAACCAGATGATGATGGAAGTGATGGGCCTGCACATGCCCGGCGCCGCTTTCGTCAATCCGGGCACCAAGCTGCGCAGCGAACTGACCCGCGCTGCTGTGCATCGTGTCGCCAGCATCGGCTGGGATGGCGACGATTATCGCCCGCTCGGTAAGTGCATCGACGAGAAGGCCATCGTGAATGCCGCCGTGGGCCTGCTGGCGACCGGCGGATCGACCAATCATGCCATCCACCTGCCCGCCATCGCGCGCGCGGCGGGGATCGTCATCGACTGGACGGATCTCGCCGATCTCTCCGCCGCGGTGCCCTTGCTGGCGCGCGTCTACCCCAATGGCGCGGATGACGTGAACAACTTCCATGCCGCAGGCGGCATGGCCTGGATCATCACCGAACTGCTGCGCGGCGGCCTGCTGCACCGGGACGTGATGACCGTCGCCCGCGCTGATCTCACGGATTACGGGCGGATGCCGACGCTGGAGAATGACGCGCTCGTCTGGGACGAACCGCCAACCGCGCCCGGCAACGAGGCGATCCTGCGCCCCCTCTCCAACCCATTCAGCGCGGATGGCGGAATGCGGCTGCTCGCCGGCAATCTCGGCCGCTGCATCATGAAGACCAGCGCCGTGGACCGCGAACGCTGGACCATCGAGGCGCCGTGCCGCGTGTTCTCCGATCAGGATCAGGTCATGGCCGCGTTCAAGGCGGGCGAGCTGGATCGGGACGTCGTGGTTGTCGTGCGCTTCCAGGGGCCGCGCGCCAATGGAATGCCAGAGCTGCACAAGCTCACCCCGCCGCTCGGCGTGCTGCAGGACAAGGGCTTCAAGGTCGCGCTGGTGACTGATGGCCGCATGTCCGGCGCGAGCGGCAAGGTGCCGGCGGCCATTCACCTCTCGCCCGAGGCGCTGGGTGGCGGCCCCATCGGCAAGCTGCGCGATGGCGACATCGTCCGCGTCTGCGCCGAGAGCGGCACGCTGGAAGCGAAGGTCGATGCCGCGGAATGGGATGCGCGCGATCAGGCCGAAGCGCCGCCGCCGCCCTATGACACCGGTCGGGAACTGTTCGCCCTGTTCCGCCATAACAGCGATCTGGCGGAAGCGGGCGCCTCGCCGCTGCTGGCAGCCATGGATGCGGAACTATGACCGATCTCGTCGCCGCCGATATTGGCGGCACCAATGCCCGCTTCGCCCGTGCCACGCTCGATGCGCGCGGCGTGCCCACGCTGGGCACCGTGCGCAAATACAAGGTCGCCGATCATGCCAGCCTGCAAAGCTGCTGGCAGGCCTTTCTGGCCGATGACGATGCGCCAGCACCGGAGAGGGTCTCCATCGCCTTCGCCACGGCCATCGGGCGGGAGGTCATCAAGCTCACCAACTCAAGCTGGATCATCCGCCCTGCCCAGTTGGCCGATGATCTCGGCGTCGGGGCGGTGCGGCTGGTCAATGACTTCGAGGCGGTGGCCCACGCCATTGCGCGGCTGCCGCTGAGCGATCTGCCGCTGCTGTTCGGGCCGGATGAGGCCTTTCCTGAAAATGGCTCGGTCACGATTCTCGGCCCCGGCACCGGTCTTGGCGTGGCGATGATCGCGTTTGACGAGGGCGTGCCGCATATCGTCGCGACCGAGGGCGGTCATGTCGATTTCGCGCCGCTCGACGCGCTGGAGGGCCGCATTCTCGCGCAGTTGCGCACCGATCTCGTGCGGGTCTCGACGGAGCGGATCGTCTCCGGACCGGGGCTCAATACACTCTACCGGGCGCTGGCGACGATCAGCCAGGCGCCGGTCACGCTGATGAACGACGCGGACCTGTGGGCCGCCGCTCTGGATGGCAGCAATCCCCTCGCCCGCACGGCGCTGGAGCGGCTGTGCATGAGCTATGGCGCCACGGCCGGCGACCTCGCTCTGGCGCATGGGCCGCATCATGTGGTGCTGGCCGGCGGACTGACGCAGCGGATGCGCGACTTCCTCGTGAACAATAGCGCCTTCCATGACCGTTTCACTGCAAAGGGTCGCTTCGAAGCCTTGATGAGAACCATTCCGGTTCGCTTGGCAACCCATCCTGAAATTGGCCTTTATGGCGCCGCCGCTGCATGGCGGGAGAAGAAAGCATGAGCATGACTGTCGATGATGTAATGGCGCTGGCGCCGGTGATTCCGGTGCTGATCGTGGAGTCCGTGGCCGATGCCGTCCCGCTGGCGCAGGCGCTGGTCGCCGGGGGCCTGCCGGCCCTCGAGGTCACCATGCGCACCCCAGTCGCGCTCGAGGTGATGCGCGAAATGGCGCAGGTCCCCGGCGCCGTGGTCGGGGCCGGCACCGTGCTCAACCCCCGCCAGCTCGATCAGGCGCTGGAGGCGGGCGCGCAGTTCATCGTGTCGCCCGGCCTCACCGAGCCGCTCGGCAAGGCCGCGATCGCCAATGGGGCCACCCTGCTCCCCGGCGTCGCCACGGCGGCGGACATCATGCGCGGGCTGGATCTGGGGCTTGAGCGCTTCAAATTCTTCCCGGCCTCGACCAGCGGTGGCCTCCCCGCGCTCAAGGCGCTGGCGGCGCCGTTCGGCGGCGTGCGCTTCTGCCCGACCGGCGGCATCACGGCCGCAAACGCACCGGAATGGCTGGCTCAGCCCTTCGTCGGCTGCGTCGGCGGAAGCTGGGTTGTGCCCAAGGGGCCGCTCGATCCCGCAGCCGTGGAAGCACTGGCGAAGGAAGCCGCCGCGCTCCCGCGATGATCTGAGAAGCCAAGCCGGCGTGCCTTAACCGGCACGCCCCCCGCTTCCGTCAGTCCAGCGCGCCCCACAGGCTCGCGGCCTGCACATAGCCGCGCCGGCCGTTGACCTCCATCGCGCACCAGCCATCCGAACAGCCGGAGAGCCGCCCCACGACGCCTGGCGCCAGGCGGAACAGAAGGCGGGCGCTCTCGGAGGGGCCGTCGCGCATCTGGGCGATATTATCCTTCACGATCGCGGTCGCTTCATCTTTGAGCAGCCGCACATGCATCCAGCCCTGCGTGCCGTCCGGATCCTCGATCTTGCGCCAATTGGTGTAGACCTCGACCACCTTCACCGGCAGGTCGCGCTGGCGGTAGATCCAGCTCGCCGGATAGTCCGCGCTTGGCCCCACGCGCATCTTGGCTTCCCCCTTGGAGAGTGAGGCCCAATAGGGCGTCGGGCGACCGGTTTGCGCCTGCGCGCCTGCAGCACCCAGCCCGAGGCCCAGTCCCAGGGCCAGCGCCGCAAAAGCCGTGAATAGCCCGCGCGCGTTCATGCCATCGATCTCCCGGAAAATGCCCACACCATAAGGCCCGCTTCTGCCACGGCCACCGCATGGCATCAACCGGAAGCAGCCTTGCGCGAATTGCCGCTTGCCTTTCCGCTCTCGCCTGAGCATTCCGGCCACATGTCCAGGCGCCCCCGGCCCGCTTCGCCCCGCGTGATCGTGACGCGGCGTCTGCCGCAAGCGGTGGAAGCCCGGCTGGGCGAACTGTTCGACGCCCGCTTCAATGCCGACGATCATCCCATGACCCGCGCCGAGCTGCATGAAGCCATTCAGCAGTGCGACGTGCTGGTGCCCACCGTGACGGACGATCTCGATGCCGATCTGATCGCCGGCGCAGGCGATGCGCTGCAGCTGATCGCCAATTATGGCGCCGGCGTGAACCACATCGCCCTGCCCGCCGCCCGCGCGAAGAACATTATCGTCACCAACACGCCCGGCGTGCTGACCGAGGACACGGCGGACATGACCATGGCGCTCATCGTCTCGGTGCCGCGCCGCTTGGCCGAGGGCGAGAAGCTCGTGCGCTCGGGCGAGTGGACCGGCTGGAGCCCCAGCAACATGCTCGGTCACCGCATTGGCGGCAAGGCACTCGGCATCGTCGGCATGGGCCGCATCGGCCGCGCCGTCGCCCGCCGCGCTCGCGCCTTTGGCCTCTCCATCCATTATCATAATCGCCACCGCCTGCCCGAGGTCGCAGAGCAGGAAGTGGATGCGATCTGGCACCCCGACCTCGACGAGATGCTGCGCAGCATCGACATCCTGACGATCCACACGCCGCGCAATGCGCAGAGCGAGAACCTCATCGACCGGCGCCGCATCGGGCTATTGCGTCCCCATGTCTACCTCATCAACGCCTCCCGCGGTGGCATCGTGGATGAAGAGGCGCTGATCGAAGCGCTGGAAGCCGGGCAGCTTGCCGGCGCCGGCCTCGATGTGTGGGAGTTCGAGCCACAGATCGACCCGCGCCTGCTCGCTCTCCCCAATGTGGTGATGACCCCGCATATGGGGTCGGCGACCTTCGAAGGCCGCATCGCCTCGGGGGAGCGGGTAATCGCCAACATCCGCATGTGGGTCGGCGGCGACCGGCCGCCGGATCAGATTCTCGAAGGCTGGGTTTGAGCGAACAGCGCGCTCCTAACCTCACGTCATCCCGGACTTGATTCGGGATCCCGCTTCTTCTTCGCTCACCGCAAAAGGCAGCGAGGCCCCGGATCAAGTCCGGGGTGGATAAGGTGGGGCTGGCTTCCGCTCTTTAACCCGCCAGCGCCTTCGTCGCCTCGATCGCACTGCGATAGGCTTCCTGCCGCGCCTCGCTCCAGTAAGCGAGTTCGCCGAGCGGAATCTCCACCCCGCTCACGGCGCAGATCACGAAGCGGCCGGAGCGGACCACCTGATAATCCGCCGCACGATATTTGAGGATGGCGAGGCCCGGCATGTCCGGCGTGCGCATCATGCTCATCAATCCCCGGTGAGGATGCGGTCGACCAGTTGCTTCACGGTCGGCACGAACCCGTTGGAGTAGAAGGGGTCCTGCTTGAAGCGATAGGCGCCATGGCCGGCGAACAGCAGGTTCTTGTCGACATCGCCGCCATGCACCGCATCCTGCAGGGTCTTCTGGATGCAGAAGCTGCGCGGATCGGCAAGGCGGCCAGTCGAATAATCGTCATGGTCCTTCCACGACGAGAAACCGCAGTGCGAGAGGCAGCCCATGCAATCAGCCTGATCCTTGCGGATGACAGCCCGGTCCTCGTCGGTCACGAAGACCAGCGTGTTGTCGGGCGTCTTGAGCGCAGTCTCATAGCCCTGCAGCACCCACTCGCGGGCGCGCAGCAGATCGTTGCGGGTGACCCAGTAGTTGCGGCCCTTGATGCCGACATCGAGCTGATGGTTGTGGTCGCCCGCTTCCTCCATGGAGAAGGCAATCTGCCGCTCCGAGCGCGCCTCGAGATCGCGCAGGAAGGGATTGCGGATCGCGGAGGAATAGAAGCCGGTCGGCGAGAAGCGGTGGAGGAGGATGTCGCCTTCCTCCAGCGTCATCAGCTTCTCCTTCCACGCCTGCGGAATCGGGCTTTCCTGCGTGAGCAGCGGACGGGTGCCGAACTGGAAGGCAATCGCTCCCAGCTCCGGATTGTCGATCCAGTCGCTCCAGTCCCGCAGATACCAGACGCCACCGGCCATCACGATCGGCACTTCGTCGCTGATGCCGCCCTCGCGCATCGTGTCGCGCAGCGCCTTCACGCGGGGATAGGGATCTTCCGGCTTGGTCGGGTCTTCCGCATTGGAAAGGCCATTATGGCCACCGGCCAGCCACGGATCTTCATAGACAACCGCGCCCAGCCATTCCGCAGCCTTGTGATAGGCCCGCTTCCACAGCGCGCGGAAAGCGCGACCGGAGCTGACGATCGGCAGGTAGCTGACCTGATGCTGCGCAGCAATTTCGCTGAGCTTGTAGGGCATGCCGGCCCCGCAGGTCACGCCTGCGACCATGCCCTTGGTGCGCTCCAGCACGCCTTGCAGCACGGCCTGCGCGCCGCCCATTTCCCAGAGCACGTTGATGTTGATGGCGCCCTTGCCACCGGCCATCTCATAAGCGCGCTTCACCTGCTCCACACCACCTTCGATGGCGTAGGCGATCAGCTCTTCATGACGCTGCTGGCGCGTGCGGCCATGGTAGATTTGCGGGATGACATTGCCGTCGGCATCATAGCTGTCCGCATTCACGGCCGACACGGTGCCGATGCCGCCAGCGGCAGCCCATGCCCCGGAGCTCATGTGATTGGAGACCGCAACACCCTTGCCGCCTTCGATAACCGGCCACACCTCGCGACCGCCATAGACGATCGGCTTCAAGCCCTTGAACAAATGAAACTCCTCAGTGCCCCATCGGCCAGCTTCGCAAGCCAGCCACGAGCGCCTTTACCAGCATTTTCCTCAAACCAAGTGCTAAAATGCCACAAAACTCAAAATAACGCCAGTTCGTTACCGACCGCCTCACCATAGAGCCGGGCGTAGAGCTGGATCATCACGGCTTCATCGAAACAGCGCCTCGCTCTGTCGCGATTGGCTGCGCCGATGGTCCGACGCAGATCGGCATCCCCGGCCAGTTCTGCAAGGGCAGCCTGAAAATCATCGGTCGCATCCGGGGCCACGATGAAGGGCCGGTTGTCCGGCGCGACCATGCCGAGCGTATCGCCGACGTCGGTCGCCACCACCGGCAGGCCGGCCGCCATCGCCTCCATCAGGGCAGTGGGGAACTGCTCGCTATCGGAGGACAATGCGAAAATATCGAAGGCGCCGACATAATCCTGCGGGCGCGGCAGGGCTCCGGGCATCAGCAGATCGCGCATCCCCTGCCGCTCCGCCTCCGCCAGGATCGCGTCTCGCTCCTCCCCGTCACCGACGATGACCAGGCGCAGCCGGTCGCGCAGCGGCGCCACCGCCCGGACGAGCCGGGGCAGATTCTTGACCGCCCGCAGATTGGCGACGGTGCCCACGATCAGCCGTCCGTCCGGTACCAGCCCGGGAATCGCAGTGACCGGCCGGGTGCCCTCATAGGCGGCGACATCCAGCCCGTTGGGGATCTGGTGGACTTTCTCGGCGGGCTGCCGCCACTCCGCTTGAGCGATATGCGCCAACTGCGCCGACGGGACGACGAGCGCCCGCGCACCTTGCAAGGCGATCTGGCGATAGCGGTTGCGAGCGGCCTGGCGGACGAACGCCTCGTCCACATCGAAGCCCTCTTCGTGGTGGATCAACGCCGGCAGGCAGCGCAGCCGGCGGAAGAGACGGTGCGCCATGACGCCATCGATCGCGCCCCAATTGAAGCTCAGGATGAGGTCATAGCCGCGCATCGCCTTGGCCAGCGCGTTGAAGCGGGCGAAGGTCGCTGGCCCCTCCAACGCGGGCGAATCGAGAAAGCGCACCTTCAGCGCAGGGTCGAACAAAGCTTGCGCCGCAGTGGCGCCCGGCTCGCCCAGTAGGATGTCGTGCTGCATCCGCGCGCCCCAATGATTTATCAGCCGGGCAAGGCGCACTTCCTTGCCGCCCAGATCGAAGGTGCGGTGAATTTGCAGCACGCGCAGCGGCTCGCGGGAGAGATCGCGCCGGGCCGCCCGCCGCGTCATGGCTTCCCACTGATCCGGTCGAGCAGCCTGTCGAGCGCCGCCACCGCTTCTAGCTCTTCCAGCGTGGGTGCATGACCCACGCGCGGCACCGTCACCAGATCGAGCTGCGGCAGGCGCGCTTGCATCGCCTGCGCCGTCTGGACGGTCAGCAGATCGCTAAGCGCGCCACGCACCAAGGTGAGCGGGATGTCGCCGATCGCCTCGAACGCCGGCCACAGGTCGACGCCCGCCGCACCGCCGGGCGCCCGAAACGGCTCGGCGAGGCGCTGGTCATAATCCAGCACGATGCGCCCTTGACTGGTCAATCGATATAGCCGCTTGGCGATGCGCAGCCAGTCGGTCAGCTTGTAATCGGGGTAGATCACCCCCTGCACATCCGCCACCGCCCGCGCCGCGTGAACCCAGGTCGGCTGCGCGCTACCAGTGCCGACGCCCTGCCGGATACGCTCCAGCCCTTCCTCGGCAATCTCCGGCCCGATATCGTTGAGCAGCGCGCCCGCAAGGCTCCCGCGCCGCGTCGCCGCGATCAGCATAAGCATGATCCCGCCGAGCGACGTGCCGACCCCCACGAAGCGCGGCAGGGCCAGCTCATCGATCAGCTTGAGCAGATCCTGCAGATAGACCAGCGGCACATAGCTCATCGGGTCCTTGGCGTAAGCGCTCTCGCCGCGCCCGCGCAGTTCCACCACGATAACGCGCCATTCGCCCGCTAGCCGCTCTGCCACCGGCTCGAAGTCGCGGACGTTGCGCGTCAGGCCTGGCAGGCACAGGATCGGCGGCCGATCGTCGCGCCCGGGATAGTCCCGGTAATGCAGCCGTAAATTGTCCTGCGACCACCAATATTTGTCTTCATAGCCCGACAAGCTTGATCCTTTCCCGGGGCGCCCCCCATATCAGAGCATGGACGCAGCGCTTAAGACAGACATATTTCATCCGGAACGCGCAATAGCTTCAATTGCGGATTTTCTGGCCGACCCCGTGCAGCCGGCGGATTTCCCGCAGACGATCCTGCGCTTCCGCAATGATCGCGCGGCCAGCACGGTGGGGCTGGCGGAGCTCGACGATGCACAATGGATCAGCCATTTCGGCCGCTTCACGCCCCTGCCCGGCGCGCAGCAGACACCCTTGGCGCTGCGCTATCACGGTCACCAATTCCGTACTTACAATCCCGATCTTGGCGATGGACGCGGCTTTCTGTTCGCCCAGATGCGCGAGGCCGCGCCTGCCGGAGGCCGATTGCTGGATCTGGGCACCAAGGGCTCAGGCCGCACCCCGTGGAGCCGCACCGCCGACGGCCGCCTGACCCTCAAGGGCGGCGTGCGCGAAATCCTCGCGACCGAAATGCTGGAGGCGCTGGGTGTCACCACCTCGCGCACCTTCTCGATCATCGAGACCGGCGAGCCGCTGGTGCGCGGCGACGAGCCTTCCCCCACCCGCTCGGCGGTAATGGTGCGGCTCAGCCACGGCCATATCCGCATCGGCAGCTTCCAGCGGCTCGCTTATCTCGGCCAGCGCGAGGAGAGCGCACGGCTGATCGACTATTGCCTGCGCCATCTGCTGGCGCTGGAGCCCGGCGAGGTGCCCGCGCTCACGCTGCTGGAGGCGGTCGTCGCGCGCACGGCCGATCTCGCCGCGAGCAATATGGTCGCCGGCTTCGTCCATGGCGTCCTCAACAGCGACAACATCGCGGTCACGGGCGAGAGCTTCGACTATGGGCCATGGCGCTTCACCCCGCGCTGGGAGCCGGGCTTTACCGCCGCCTATTTCGACCAGACCGGCCTCTACGCCTTCGCCCGCCAGGCCGAGGCGATCCACTGGGATGTCGCGCAACTGGCGCAGTCGCTGGTGGAGCATGCGGAGACGGAGGCGCTGGTCGAGGTGCTTCGGCGTTTTCCGGCCATTTATGAGAGTCGCCTGATCGAGCGGTTCCTCTGGCGGCTGGGCCTCGACGCGCCGGACTCGGAGGCCGGCCGCGCTTTCGTGGTCGCCGCTATCGAGGCGCTGCGCGGCAGCGATGTACTCATCGACCGCTTCTTCTTCGATTGGCGGCGTGGCGACCATGCCGAATCGCGTTATTCGGGCGCAGCGTGGGACGAGGTGCGGGCCGCGCGCGTGTCCCTCGCCCCAAGACCCGGCGCCGGTGACCATCCCTATTGGCAGGCCGATGCGCCCTGCTCGATGCACATCGAGGAAGTCGAGGCGCTCTGGGCGTCCATCGCCGAGCGCGATGACTGGAGCCCGCTTTACGCCAAGATCGAGGCGATCCGCGCCATGGGGGCGGCGCACGGCCCGGTGCCGGGCCAGCCGCTTGCCTCGCGCAGCGCATAAGCCGATGCGCGCTCCGGCGCGCGCGTCGTAAATCCGCTGGAAACTAATTGCGCCGCATAGCCGCTGCATGTTGCACGCCCCGCTTCATGCCACCGAGGCTCCCCACGAGCCTGCCGTCCTCGAATCGCTCGATCCGGCGACGGGCGAGGTCGTCTGGCAGGGGCAGGAGGCCGACCCCGCCGCGCAGATCGCGCTGGTGGCGCACCAATGGACCGCATGGGCAGGCCTCTCCTCCGCTGTCCGCATCGAGACCATGCGCCGCTTCGCCAATGCCGTGCGCGCCAGTGAGGAGGCCTTCGCGACCCTGATCTCGCGCGAAACCGGGCGACCGCCCTGGTCCACGCGGCAAGAGGTGATCAGCCTGTTCGAGCGGGTCGAGAAGGCCGTACAGGCCTATTCTGAACGCACGGGCCAGCGGCAGAGCGAAGGCGCGATGGGCGCCCGCACCGCCCTGCGCCACAAGCCGCATGGCGTGCTCGCCATCATCACGCCGCATTGCCTGCCCGCGCGCATCCCCGTCGATCATATCGTGCCGGCGTTGCTTGCGGGCAATGGCGTGCTCTTCAAGCCCTCCGAGAAGGTGCCCGCCACCGGCGAAATGCTGGTGCGCCTGCTGCATGAGGCCGGCGTGCCGCACGATCAGGTGCAATGCGTGATTGGTGGCCCGGCGATCGGCGAAGCGCTGGCCGCCGCGCCGGATGTTCACGGCGTGCTCTTCACCGGATCGACCCGCACCGGCCGCGCCATCAACCGCGCCTGCGCCGACCAGCCCGGCAAGCTGCTGGCCCTGGAGATGAGCGGCAACAATCCGATCATCGCCTGGGACACGCCGGACATCGCCAGCGCCGCCGCGCTCATCGTCCAGTCCGCCTTCGACATGAGCGGGCAGCATTGCCTGTCCGCCCGCCGCCTCATCGTGCACAACACCCTTGCCGAGCCGCTGCTGGGCGCGGTGAAGGCGCTGACGGACCGCCTGATCGTCGGCCCGCCGACCGGCGATCCGCTCCCCTTCATGGGGCCGGTGATCGACATGGACGCTGCCGACGGCCTCACCGAGAGCTTCCTTTATCTGATGAGCCATGGCGGCCGCCCGATCCGGCACATGCAGCGCCCGGTCGAAGGCCTGCCCTTCGTCACGCCCGGCATCATCGATGTGACGGCCATGGCACCGCGCAGCGACGTGGAACTGTTCGGCCCGATCCTGCAGGTCCTGTGCGTCGCCAGCTTCGACGCGGCGATCATCGAAGCCAACAGCACCCGCCACGGCCTGTCCGCCACGCTGATCGGCGGTGGCCCGGAACATTATGATCGCTTCTGGGCCAACAGCCGCGCCGGCATTGTCAACTGGAACCGCCCCACTTATGCGCTCGCGCCCAACGCACCGGTCGGCGGTACCGGCCTGTCAGGCAATCACCGCCCCGGCGGCCATTATATGGCCGACCACTGCGCCTACCCCGTCGCCTCATCCGAAATGCCCCAGCCCCGCGCGACAATCGGCGTAGGTCTGCGCGCGATTGTGGCGGATCGGTGAAGGCTCGCGAGGGGTAAAGCCAGGGCGATAGGCCCGAGCCGTCGTGGGAGCCAGTTGTTAGCCCCTCCTCTTCAGGGGAGGGGTTGGGGTGGTGCAGCGACCGCGCCGTCATCCGCTGAACGCGCGATGCTGACGCATCGCCACCACCCCCGACCCCTCCTCTGAAGAGGAGGGAGACGTCTCCGCCAAATCAGAACGCCTGGACATCCTGCTGGCGGGCAGCGTCCAACCGCTCAGATACAGCGTGTGCATGGCAAGCATGATACGGCGAACCCTCCCCCCAACCCTCACCGTTCGTGCTGAGTAGGGTCTGAGTAGCGCCGCAGGCGCGTACCGAAGAGCCGTATCGAAGCACTGCAGCCCGAGGGCAAGTCCTTCGATACGCCGCTTCGACAAGCTCAGCAGCTACTCAGGACGAACGGAAATACCGTCTGCAATGTCGCTGTCTCTGGCCGAGCAGCCTCCATAATCGCTGCGAGTAGCCGGCATATGCACCAGCCACGCAGCCCAAAGCTCCCTCACGCCGCCAGCGGCTGCTCGTCCCGCCGCAGCGTCAGCACCTCTACGCCGGTCGCCGTCACGGCAACCGTATGCTCGAACTGCGCGGAAAGCTTGCGGTCCTTCGTCACCACCGTCCAGCCGTCGCCCTTGGTCATCACGCCGCGCGTACCCTGGTTGACCATCGGTTCGACGGTGAACACCATGCCCTCGCGCAGGGTGAGGCCAGTGCCGGGGCGGCCGAAGTTCATCACCTGCGGCTCCTCGTGCATCTCGCGCCCGATGCCATGGCCGCAATAGTCCCGCACGACCGAGTAGCCATGCTTCTTGGCGTGGCGCTCGATGGCAAAGCCGATGTCGCCGAGGCGCGCGCCGGGGCGCACTTGGCGGATGCCCTGCCACATCGCTTGCTGGGCAACGCGCACGAGCCGGCGCGCGGTGGGCGAGACCGTGCCGACAAGATAGGTCTTGCTGCTGTCGGCAATGAAGCCGTTCTTCTCCAGCGTGATATCGAGATTGACGATGTCGCCATCCGCAATGATCCGGTCGGCATCCGGCACGCCATGGCAGACGACCTCGTTGATCGAACAATTGAGCACATAGGCAAAGCCATATTGCCCCTTGCTCGCTGGACGTGCCGCCAGATCATCGACGATGAAGCGCTCGACCAGATCGTTGACCGCCATGGTGGAGCGGCCGACAAGATCCTCGCCGTCCAGCATCTCGAAGACCGATGCGAGCAAGCGGCCGGAGATGCGCATGAGGGCGAGTTCGTCCGGCGTCTTGACCATCTCAGGCGGCCTGCGCGGTGGCGAGGTCCTGCCGGTCCTTTTCCATCTTCACGATCTCGTTGAACGACAATGTGGGATGGGCCTCGGCGAGCATCCCGATCTTCATCCAGAACTCGGCCTGAGCATTGATGGAGCGGCACATGACGGCGCTGGTGCGGCGCGCTTCCTCATGCAACCCATCCTCGATCTTGACCAAACCCATGAACCGCTCCGTATATAGACAATATGCGGACCATATATGGTTCATATCGTCATACGTCAAACGATACGGTTCAGCTGGTGAGTCCCGCCAGCGTGGCCAGGCCCAGGAAGGAGAGGAAGCCCATCGAATCGGTGACCGTCGTCACGAAAATCGAGGAGGCGACCGCAGGATCGACGTTGAACCGCTCGAACAGGATGGGCACCGCGACTCCGGCGAAACCGGCGGTGACGATATTCAGCACCATCGCCGAGCCGATCACCCCGCCCAGCAAGGGGTCCTGGAAGAACAGGCCGACGCCTATGCCAAGCACCACCGCCACGGTCGCCCCGTTCAGCACTGCCACGCGCAACTCGCGCATGATCATGCGCCAGGTGTTGGATGCGGTGATCTGGTTGGTGGCAAGGGCGCGGACGGTCACCGCCATGGTCTGGCTGCCGGCATTGCCGCCCACACTGGCGACGATGGGCATCAGCACCGCCAGCACGACCATCTTTGCGATCGCATCCTCGAATGCAGCGATGATGGCGGTGGCGAACAGCGCCGTGATCAGATTGGCGAGCAGCCAGCGCACGCGCGCCTTGTAGCTCTCCCGCACCGGCTCGTTGATGTCGCCTTCACCGGCGCCGGACAGGCGGAGAATGTCCTCGCCAGCCTCTTCCTGAATGATGTGGACCACGTCGTCCACGGTGATCATGCCGACGAGACGCCCACCCGGGTCGACCACCGCAGCCGAGATCAGCGCATATTTCTGGAAGCGCAGCGCCACCTCTTCTTGATCCATATCGACCGGGATCAGCGTCTGCTCGCGCTTCATCACATCGCTCATGGCGATTTCGCGCGGGCAGCGCAGCACCCAGGAGAGCTGGCAGGAGCCGATGGGCCGATGGGCCGCGTCGACGACGAAGATTTCCCAGAAATCCGATGTCAGGTCGCGGGTATCGCGCAAAAAGTCGATGGTCTGGCCGACGGTCCAATGCTCAGGCACCGCGACCAGATCGCGCTGCATGAGTCGGCCTGCGGATTCCTCGGGATAGCCCAACGCGCTCTCGATGGCGGCGCGGTCTTCCGGCTCCATCGCATCGAGGACGGTCTGCTGGTCCTCCTCGTTGAGATCCTCGATGATCGCGACGGCATCGTCGGTATCCAGTTCGCCGGCCAGTTCCGCGAGTTGCTCAAGCTCGAGCGCCTCGACGACGGTATCGCGCACATAATCGTTGAGCTCGGACAGCACTTCCGCGCCGACCAGCGAGCCCAGCGCATGAACCAGCCCGGCCCGCCGATCCTCGGGCGTTAGCTCGAGAAGGTCGGCGATGTCGGCGGGGTGCAGCGTCTCGACCAGCGCCTGCGCGGCATCGTCCTTGCCCTCCTCGACGGCGGACAAAACGGCAGAGACGAACTCCGGCCGAAGACGATCGTCCTCGTCCAGATTGGTATCGACGAGCGCGTCTTCCTCCTCGGGAGGGATCGCGCCGGGCTGCGATGCGGCCTCGGTCTCGCTCATGCGGCGCCTCCCTTTCCGGCTGCGGCCGCCACTGGCCACGCCTGCTCTCGATAATCGCTCCTTTTGCCCATGCCCGGGGCAAATGCAACGTCATGCAGCCTTCCCTTGACGAAAGCAGTCACTATAGAGGCCGCTCCATTCCCCCGCCTGCTTCCGCTCCGCATTGCGACCCGAGGCCGGTAGAGACAAGGAGACTGCCCCCATGGCCGACCAGACCCTTACCCTGACGCTCGACACCGGCGACGTCGTGATCCAGCTGCGCCCCGATCTGGCCCCCAAGCATGTCGAGCGCATCAGCGCGCTTGCCAAGGACGGCTTTTATGATGGCGTGGTGTTCCACCGCGTGATCCCCGGCTTCATGGCGCAGGGCGGCGACCCGACCGGCACCGGCATGGGCGGCTCGAAGCTTCCCGATCTGCCGGCCGAGTTCAACAGCGAGCCGCATGTGCGCGGCGTGTGCTCTATGGCACGTAGCTCCAACCCGAACAGCGCCAACAGCCAGTTCTTCATCTGCTTCGACGATGCGACTTTCCTCGATCGTCAATATACCGTGTGGGGCGTTGTGACCGAAGGCATGGAGCATGTCGACGCGCTGCCCAAGGGCGAGCCGCCGGCAAAGCCGGGCAAGATCGTCAAGGCAACGGTGAGTGAAGCCTAAGGCAAGATTGCCTGCGCGATTGTAATACTATCGCGAAGTCTTCAAGTAAAACTGAACGCCAAGTGAATGGCCCCGTTGTGTAGCACATGTGCAACAGCGGGGCCTTTCCACAATTGCTCCACAATTCATTCGGGAACGGTTCATCTGGCTGAGCCATTTTAGGGACAGTGATCGACGCAGGTCGGTCGCGAAACGAGGACCTAAACAGTCCTGTTCTGTTAATAGAAGGTTCAGTGTTATGAAAGCTTTTCCCCTCACCCTCGCCGTTGCTCTGGCAGCGGGTCTCTCGGCCCCGGCTCTGGCACAGGACGCGCAGGGCCTGCAGCCCTATGTCGGCGTGATGGGCGGCCTGCATGACTTCGACAACCAGCAGCCCGCAGGTGGACCGCCGAGCGGCTATCGCGGTTGGGTCGCTGAAGGCGTGGCCGGTCTGAACTACGACCTCGGCCCCGTCGTGGTCGGTGCCGAAGGTAGTGTCGCCAAGGGCTTCGACAAGGACATCGACTGGGAATATGGCGCCGCAGGGCGTCTGGGCCTCAAGGCCGGTAAGGACAGCATGTTCTTTGCCAAGGTCGGCTATCAGTGGACCCAGTTCAATGACAAGACCGTGCCGCTGGCCGACACCGATCGCCACTATCATGGCGTGACTTATGGCGGCGGTGTCGAGCTCTCGCTGGCCGATATGGGCAGCACGGCTGAGACCAGCAACATCCGCCTGCGTGCGCAGGTCGACACGCGTGGTAACTTCAACAGCTTCCGCCCGATGGTCGGTGTTGTTGCCAAGTTCTGATGATCCAATGACTGCGATCCGCTCGATCTGAGCAGATCGCATGAAAAGAAGCGGCCGGGAGTTTCCTCCCGGCCGTTTTTTAATGGCTTACCCTTCCGTTCGCCCTGAGCTTGTCGAAGGGCCGTCCTTTCCCTCTGGCCGGGGAAGAGGAAAGCAGCCCTTCGACAAGCTCAGGGCGAACGGGACGAGTGAGAGGGGGCCGCAACGCCTGCCCGCCAGCCGTTCCTTATCCGCTGTTGCGCAGGGCCGTGGCAATTGCGTTGATCGAGAGTTCAATGCCTTCGCGAATGCGCGGGTCGGTCTCCCCGGCGCGGTGGCGCTTGAGCAATTCCACCTGCAGGAGGTTGAGCGGCTCGATATAGGGCAGCCGCAAGCGGATGGAGGCGTCCAGCGCCGGGCTGTCCGCCAGCAAATGGGTCTGCCCGGTGGCAGCGAGCAGCTGGTCATGGGCAAGATTCCAGCCCTCGCGGATGCGCTCGAAGATCGGATCGCCCACCGCGCGATCCGAGACCAGCGGCAGATATTTGGCGGCGATCTCCAGATCCGACTTGGCGAGCACCATTTCCATGTTTGCCATGCTCGCCCGGAAGAAGGGCCAGGCCTGCGCCATGTCCTTGAGCAGGGCGTCATCCCCGAAATCGCGCAGGGCCTGCCCGACGCCATACCAGCCCGGGAGCATCACCCGCGCCTGTGCCCAGGAGAAGACCCATGGGATCGCGCGCAAATCCTCGATGCGATTGCTCTTGGTGCGGCTGGCCGGGCGCGAGCCGATCTTGAGGCCGCTGATCTCCTGAATGGGGGTCAGCTCGCGGAAGAACTCGCGAAAGCCCTTGGTCTCGTAAACCAGCCCGCGATAGGCTTCAAACGCGAGGCCGGAAATGCTCGTCATTGCCTGGGTGAAGCGCTCGTTGTCCGCAGGGGAGAGCCGCTCGGGCTCCAGACTGGCGAGCAAAGCCGCGCTGGTTACTGCCTCAAGATTGGTCCGCGCGCTCTCCAGCGTGCCATATTTGGCGGCGATGACCTCGCCCTGTTCGGTGATGCGGATGCGGCCCTGCACCGTGCCGGGCGGCTGCGCCTGAATGGCCGCGAAGGACGAGCCGCCGCCGCGCCCGACCGCACCGCCGCGCCCATGGAAGAGCTGCATCGCAACGCCGGCTTCCTCGAACACCGGCGTCAGCGCAAGGCTGGCTTCGTACAGGCCCCAGGTCGAGGTGAGATAGCCGCCATCCTTGTTGGAGTCGGAATAGCCGATCATCACTTCCTGATGGCCCCGCGCCCGGACCAGCGCGCCGATCTCCGGCAGGGCGAAATAATCGCGCATGATGGCGGGCGCTTTTTCGAGGTCCGCGATCGTCTCGAACAAGGGCACCGCCATGATCGGGGCATGCGGCGCGCCCTCGCCCTGCGCCGCGCGCCACAGGCCGGCTTCCTTGAGGAGGATGTTCACCTCCAGCATGTCCGACACGCTCTCCGCCTTGGAGATGAGGTAATGGCGAATGCAGGCCGCGCCATAGCGGCGATGCGCCTCTGCGGCGGCCTCCACGATGCCGAGTTCGGTGGCGGTTTCCTCGCTCCAGTCGGCAAAGCGGGAGCCCAGCGGGCGGTTGGTGGCCAGTTCGCGGCGCATCAGAGCCACGCGCGCCTCTTCATCGAGCGCGAGATAATCCGGCTCGACACCGGCGACCTTGAGCAATTCCGCGACGACGCGCTCATGGACCGCGCTGTTCTGGCGCATGTCCAGCGTGGCGAGGTGGAAGCCGAACAGCTCGACCGCGCGGATCAGACGGGCCAGGCCGCCGCCACTGCCGAGCGCGCCATTGCCTTCGACGGCGAGGCCACGCCCAAGCGTCGCGAGATCGGCGCGCAGCTCACCCGCATCGGCATAAGGCTCGCCCGCAAGGCGTGAGGGGCGCGGCGGCGGGGTGCCGATGAGCTGTTCATAGGTCGCGGCGACGCGCGCATAGATACCCGCCACGGCCCGGCGATAGGGCTCGTCGCGCCGGCTGGCAGCCTCGTCACCGCTGGCCGCTGCCAGATCGCGCACGCCGGCAGGAATGGCCGCGAGTTCGCTGGAGATGGAGAGCTGCGCGCCCAGCTCGTGCAGCGCATCCATGTAGAAGCGCAGGGTCGATCCGCTCGCCCGGCCCAGCGCAGTGCGCAACTGCTCGGCCTGCACGAAGGGATTGCCGTCCCGGTCCCCACCGATCCAAGTGCCGAGCCGCAGGAAATTGGGGACGCGCTGCCCCAGCACCCGGTCCCAGCGGGCGTAAAGGCTGGGGAGCACCGGCATGAAGATGTCGCGAAAATAGGAGAGCGCATTGTCGATCTCGTCGCGTACGAACAGCCGCTCGCGGCGCAGTGGGCGCGTCTGCCACAGCAGGGCGATCTGACGGCTGATCGCCTCGTCGATCGGCTCGCCATGATCCGTCTCGCGCGCGCCGGTATCGCGCAGGGCCATGAGATCGGAAATGACGTTGCGATGGTCGATCATCGACTTGCGGCGCACTTCCGTCGGGTGCGCGGTCAGCACCGGCACCACCAGCGCCGTTTCCAGCAGCTTGACAATATCGGAGGGGCTGACGCCATGCTCGCTCAGCTTGGCGGTCGCACTGGCAACGTCCGCGCCCGGCTCGGCGGCGACGCCCTGGCGGTCCTCCGCGAGATTGGCGAGCATGGAGAACAGCATGAAGCCGCGCACGAAGGCGAGCGTATCGTCCAGCGTCAGCGCATCGAGACCGCTGTCCACGCCCTCGGCCGGGGCCACGCCGCGCGCCCGGTCGACGGAGGCAGACCGGATATATTCGGTCTGCTTGAACAGGCGCTCGCCACCATAGACGCGAATGACATCCCCGAGCAGGCGCCCGAGATAGCGAATGTCAGGATTTTGGGTGATGGCGGGGCGCATGGGTGACATGCACGCCATGCTGCATTGCAGCGATCAACGGGTCAAGAACGGATTGGGCGGGCGGCTACAAGTTCAGCCGCCCGATCAGTCGGTCAGGCATGCTCCAGCGTGCACTGGAGCGGATGCTGGTTCTGGCGGGCGTAATCCATCACCTGATTGACCTTGGTTTCGGCCACTTCATAGCTGAACACACCGCATACACCGACGCCGCGCTGGTGGACGTGGAGCATCACGCGGGTCGCCTGCTCGATGTCCATGCGGAAGAAGCGCTGCAGCACATCGACGACGAATTCCATCGGCGTGTAGTCGTCGTTGAGCATCAACACCTTGTAAGGCGTAGGCTTGCGGGTGCGCGCGCGGGTACGGGTGGCAACGCCAAGACCGGGATCGCCCGGCCCTTCCTCATCGGGCCGCCCAGCCATGAGCGGCTGATTCATGATCGCGCTTCTGTCTTGCATGGCCCAAAAATAGGGCATCGCCCCCCTTGGTTGCAAGGGCACAGAGACGGACTGCCCAAAAAAGCAAAGGCGGCCCGCCGGAGCGAGCCGCCTTTTCTGAATCGGATCGGCCCGATCAGGCTGCGATCGACTTCACCTTTTCCGTCACAACCGACACGCGGTTGCTGATCGGCTGGGAAATGTCGCTCACCAGCTTGAGCATCTTTTCGCTGTTCTTGGCAGCCTCGGACGCGAAGCTGTCCATCGTCTGGCTGAGCAGCTCGCTCTGAAGCTGGAAGAACTCGGCCGGCGACTTGATCGAGGCAAAGCTCTTCATCGTGGCGCTCGACTTCTCGAAGGACTTGCGGCCGAATTCGGCGGCGTCCTGGCCCAGCGTTTCCATGCCCTTGGCAGCGATCTTGGAGGATTCGACCATCGCTTCGAGATTGCCGCGCGTCAGTTCGCCCAGCTCTTCGAAAGCCCGGCCGGACTTCTCCATGGCCGCCTTGGTCTTCTCATTCATTTCAGTGAAGGCACTCTGCATACGGGTCTTGGCCTCCTCGGCATAGGTTTTCGCGGTGTCCATCATATCGGTCATGGTCGGTTCGCCTTTCGCTGCGGCGGATTTCCCGGTGTCGGGAAGGGGGAATGCATCCGCCAATTCTGGGTTCGAGACAGGTGAGAGGGGCGCCGGACTGGCATCAACGGCTTCAGCCTTGGCGGCAGCGCTGACGGGCCATTCCACCGGCGTTTTCACGGCCGGCACATCGACGGGCTTGCGCGCGACCGGAGCCTTCGGCGTCGCCGGCGCCTTGACCGGCATCGGAGCGGCCGCCGCGACCTTCTCACCCGTGGGCTTGGCCACAGGCTTGGAAGCGTCGTTCTTGGCCGGACTCCGTGCAACGGACGTCGCGGGCCGGGGACCGGCTTTGGACGAACGGGACTTGCGCGGGGTTGCCAACAAACTCACTCCTCGAACTTTGCTGCGATGCAACATAAGCGAATCGGATCGAATCTGCAAGCAAAATGATGCAGTGCAACAAAACCCTCTTATATGTGGGGAAAGGGCGCAAACGCGCCGGTCAACGCTGCGTGACGTAGCGTCCGGGCGCATCCTCGATCGCGGGAAGTTTGCCTTCTCCGGGCATCCGCGCACCGCTGGCACTGACCGTCTCTGGTGACAGCTCCCCCAGCCACGCTCGCCAATCCGGCCACCAGCTTCCCTTCGTTTCCTGCGCGGTCGCGCGGAACGCGGCAAAGTCCGGCTGCGGCGCGGCGCTGGTCCAATATTGATATTTGCCTGCTGCGGGTGGATTGACCACGCCGGCGATGTGCCCCGAGCCCGCCAGCACGAACCGCCGGGCCCCGGAGAACTGGTCCATCAGCTTCCATACGCTGCAGGGCGGCGCGATATGATCCTCGACACCGGCCTGAATGTAAGAGGGCGTCTCGACCTTGCGCAGGTCGATATGGATGCCTTCAATCTCAAGGCCGCCCGGCACGATCAGCCGGTTATCGCGATATAATTGGGTGAGATAGGCCCGGTGCCATTTCGCCGGCAGGTTGGTGGTATCACCGTTCCAGTAGAGCAGGTCGAACTGGGGATAATCCTTCCCCAGCAGGTAGTTGTTGACCACATAGTTCCAGATCAGATCCTGCCCGCGCAGCAGGTTGAATGTTGCCGCAAGATAGCGCCCATCCAGATAACCGTCCTTCACGAAGCCATCGATCAGCGCCAGTTGCTCGTCGTCGACGAAAAGAGCGAGATCGCCGGCCTCGGAGAAATCGACCTGGGTGGTGAAGAAGGTCGCGCTGGCGACCTTGTCGCTCTCCCCCCGCGCGGCCAACCATGCGAGCGTCGCGGCAAGGAAGGTTCCGGCCACGCAATAGCCGATGGCATGGACGCTGGGCACGTCGAGCAGATCGCGCACCACGTCGATCGCGTCCACCTGCCCCTTGAGCATGTAATCGCCCAAGTCGAAATCGGCCATGCTGGCATCGGCGGATTTCCAGCTGACCATGAACACGGTCAGCCCCTGATCCACCGCCCATTTGACGAAGCTCTTTTCCGGATTGAGGTCCAGAATGTAGAAGCGGTTGATCCACGGCGGGAAGATCAGCAGCGGTGTCTTCATCACCTGCGTTGTCGTCGGCGTATACTGGATGAGCTGATAAAGCGGCGTCTCGTAGACGACCTTTCCGGGCGTGGTGGCGATGTTGCGCCCCAGCTCGAAGGCGGAGCCGTCCGTATGGGTGAGCTGGCCGCGATCGAGGTCGGCGAGCATATGCTCCAGCCCGGTCAGCAAGCTCTCGCCCTTAGTATCGATCAGCCGCTGGAGCGCGGCGGGGTTGGTAAACAGGAAGTTCGCCGGGCTGGCTGCCTCGACGAACCGCTCGGTCACGAAGCGCAGCTTCTCCTTGTCCCGCACATCGAGACCATCGACGCTGTCGGCCAATTGCATGAAATAATCGGAGGCCAGCAGGTACATCTGGCGAATGAGGTCGAACACCGGATTGTCGTGCCAGCTCGGATCGGCAAAGCGCCGATCACGACTGGCAGGCGCAGGTTTCGCATCGCCATCAGGTCCTGCGCCGATGCCGTCCATTGCTCGCGCCAGCACCTGCTGCCACACCGCCATGCTGCGTTCCGCCGCCTGCGACTGGATGCGCGCGATCTTCCCGAGATTGGGCCGCGCCTCATGCCCGGGAAAGCGCGTCGCCTGCTCCGCCAGCTCGGCGCTGCGCTCCAATATGGCTTGCTGGGCGAGCCCCACCACCCGCGTCCAGTGCTGCAGCTGAGCAAGGCCGGTCGCGTCTTTCAGGTCCTGATCCATGGGAGATGCCTCGCTCGATTGTCCGGACGGTCTGTTTTCCAGACTCGCCGCCCGTTGTTTTGGTGGCACGACTGGCTGGCGCAAGCTATATGCAGCATTGGCCGGTCCTTACCACTTGCAGTGTGACACGGCCATTTCAACCCAAATGGAGATCGACATCCCAATGTCCGACGAATTCTACCGCATCAAGCGACTGCCGCCTTATGTCATCGCCGAAGTGAATGCGATGCGGGCAGCGGCGCGCGCGGCGGGCGAGGACATTATCGATCTCGGCATGGGCAATCCCGATCTGCCGCCGCCCGATCATGTGATCGCGAAGCTGGTGGAAGTGGCGCAAAAGCCCGATGCACACGGCTATTCGCAGTCCAAGGGCATTCCCGGTCTGCGCCGCGCTCAGGCGAATTATTATGCCCGCCGCTTTGGCGTGGAGGTGGACCCGGAGACCGAAGTCGTGGTGACGATGGGCTCCAAGGAAGGCCTGGCCAGCCTCGCCACGGCGATCACCGCGCCGGGCGACGTCGTGCTCGCGCCCAATCCGAGCTACCCGATCCACACCTTCGGCTTCATCATTGCCGGCGCGACGATCCGCTCGGTGCCGACGACGCCGGATGAGAATTATTTCCGCGCGCTGGAGCGGGCGATGCACTTCACCGTGCCGCGCCCGAGCATCCTCGTCGTCAATTATCCCGGCAATCCCACGGCGGAGACGGTGGACCTGGCGTTCTACGAGCGGCTGGTCGCGTGGGCGAAGGAAAATCAGGTCTGGATTCTCTCTGACCTTGCCTATTCCGAACTGTATTTCGACGGCAACCCGACCCCTTCCATCCTGCAGGTGCCGGGCGCCAAGGACATCGCGATCGAGTTCACGTCCATGTCCAAGACCTATTCCATGGCCGGCTGGCGCATGGGCTTTGCGGTTGGCAACCAGAAGCTGATCGCGGCGATGACGCGGGTGAAGTCCTATCTCGATTACGGCGCCTTCACCCCCATTCAGGCCGCTGCCTGCGCGGCGTTGAATGGCCCGCAGGATATCGTCGAGAAGAACCGCCAGCTCTACCAGAAGCGCCGCGACGTGATGGTGGAGAGCTTCGCGCGGGCGGGCTGGGACATTCCGTCCCCCCGCGCATCCATGTTCGCCTGGGCGCCCCTGCCCCCGGCGCTCAAGGAGATGGGTAGCCTCGAATTTTCCAAGCAGCTCCTCACCCATGCCAAGGTCGCGGTCGCGCCGGGCGTCGGCTATGGCGAGGATGGCGAGGGCTTCGTGCGCATCGCCATGGTCGAGAACGAGCAGCGCCTGCGCCAGGCAGCGCGGAACGTGAAGAAATATCTGCAGTCCATGGGCGTCAATACACCGGTGACCAAAGGCGCGGCCTGATGCCGGTGCCGGTGCTGGAAGCGCCCGAGGTCAGCCTCGTCGCGCACACGATCCAGTTGGCGGTGGCGCCGGTGTTCCTGCTCGCAGGCATCGGCGGCTTCCTCAACGTCTGCGCCAGCCGCCTCGCCCGCGTCATCGACCGGGCGCGGGCGGTGGAAGCGCAGGTGATGCGCACGACGGGCGCCGAACATGACCGGCTGATCGACGAGATCCGCATTCTCGACCGGCGCATCACGGTGGTGAATGCGGCGATCTTCCTTTCGGTGCTAGCCGCATTGACGATCAGCGCCGTGGTCATTCTGCTGTTCGCCTCCAATCTCATCGAGGTGAACCTGGGCACGGTCATTTCGCTGCTGTTCGTGGGGTCGATGACCTCCATCGCGGCAGCGTTCGCCATCTTTCTCTACGAGACCCGGCTGGGCTCGCGCGTGACGCACATCCGCAATGAGGTGCTGTATCACAAGGTGGAGAGCGAGCAGCTGAGCGAAGGGCCACGCCCGAGCAAGCCGGCCATTCCCGCGCCCGAGGTCAGGCAGTCGCACTAAGCCCGATGCCCGAGCCGTTTCGCCTCGTCATGCCGGCGCCCATCTACCTGCCTGCCTATCGTGCGGCGCTGGAAGCGGGCTGGTCGCCGGATACGGTGCTGGGCAATCTGGCGACCCAGCGCGAGCTGGACCGGATCGACCGCGACGCCATGGCCTTTCTGCTGTCACTGGATGATCCCAAGGCCAAGGGGCCGCCGGTGCTGATGAGGGACGGGACGCCCCGGCCACGGCTGCCCGGCTATCGCCGCTGGATGTGGGACGGCGAGTTCTGCGGCAGCATCAGCCTGCGCTGGCAGGAGGGCACGGCCGCGATGCCGGATTATTGCCCCGGCCATATCGGCTTTTCCGTCGTGCCCTGGAAGCGCGGGCATGGCTATGCGGCGCAGGCGCTGGGCGCCTTGCTCCCTGAGGCACGTGGACGCGGCCTCCCCCATGTCGACCTGACGACGAACATCGACAACGACGCGGCGCGTCGGACCATCGAGCGATGCGGCGGGATTCTGGTCGACCATGTCGAGAAGGACGCCGGTGACGGTGGCGGCAGCGCGGCGCGCTATCGGATCATGCTGGGATAATCGCCCGACGATCGGCAAGCCGTGCTCGCCACCCTCGCGACCAAAGAGACATAAGCCCAAATGAGAGGGGCCGCCGGAACCTCCCATCGGAGGTGCCGAGCGGCCCATCAGCATGGTCAGCGGCCGGAAGTGCCGCCACCCGGGGATTTACGCCGCGGTCCGGTTTCCCTCAGGAGACCCTCGCGCGACCCGCCACCAATGCCTTAGCGGCAGGCTCCCCGAACGGACTTGACCGACCCCATTGCTGAACCATGAGACATCGGATCACCTCCTTTCGCTTGCGTTGAAACTCTCTCGCCGGGTTGGCTGGAAGCCGTGCGTCCCTGCGATGGCTTAGATGTGAGTCATTCCGCGCTTGCGAACAAGACTTGTAATTATCTTTTTTCGAATCATAATCATGCGCTCGCCGATTTTAGGGCGACGCAGCCGGAAGGGCCTAGCTCCGGCAGTCCTCTACGACGCGCCCGATTTCCGAGACCACCGGCAGAATGATCCGTTGCCCGCCTGCGGGCTCGATGGACACGCGACCGCGCGAAAAGGCCATCCAGTCCAGCCCGGGATCGCTGGCGGGGCGCGTGATGACCAGCGCGCTGGTGCCGGCCATCGGCTGTGTGGCCCCGCTCCAGTCGAGCACGCCCTTGCTGGTGCGCAGGGTGACGCGCGGACTGGGGCTCCCCGCCAGCGTCATCGACACTTGCCGACTGCTCTTCTGACAGCGCAGGATCACAAGCGGCGCCACGGGTGAGGCGCCAAAGCTGGCGACACTCTCGCCAGTGCGGCTTTCATAACCCCAGCTACCGGACGTCACCGGCGCCACTTCCCAGGCATCGCTCGACTGTGACGGGGCAGGGACGGGCGCGGGGGCCGGAGCAGTTGGCGCGGGCGTGGGCGCCGGCGAGGGCTGCCGACCGCCCGTTTCCGGCACGACCTGGCAACCAGCCAGCGCGATAATAACGAGGGAAGCCGCAATATGCGGTACGATGCTTCTACCGATGCGCATGATCAGGGCCGGACCTGACCCGTGCCGCGCACGACCCATTTGTACGTCGTCAGCCCTTCCAGCGCCACCGGCCCGCGTGCGTGCATCCGCCCAGTCGAGATACCGATCTCGGCGCCGAGGCCGAATTCGCCGCCATCGGCAAATTGTGTGGACGCGTTCCACATGCAGATCGCGCTGTCGCAGCGGGCAAGGAACTGCTCGGCAATCGCCGCGTCCTGCGTGATGATCGCGTCGGTATGGTGGCTGCCATGCACGGCGATGTGATCGAGCGCCTCATCGACGCCATCCACGAAGCGCGCCGCGATGATGGAATCGAGATACTCGGTGTTCCAGTCGCCATCCTGCGCCGGCTCGATGCGGGGGTCGAGCTTGGTGACGGCCTTGTCACCGCGCACCTCGCATTGCGCATCCAGCAGCGCGGCCACCAGCGCTTGCGGCTCGGCATAGCCCTTGTCGATCAGCAGCGTCTCTGTGGCGCCACAGATGCCGGTGCGCCGCATCTTGGCATTGACCACGATCTCACGGGCCATTTTGGGATCGGCGGCGGCATGGACATAGGTGTGGCAGATGCCATCGAGATGGGCGAGCACGGGCACCCGCGCTTCATCCTGAACGCGCGCGACGAGGCTCTTGCCCCCGCGCGGCACGATGATGTCGATCAGACCCACCGCGCGCAGCATCGCGCCCACCAACGCACGATCGGTGCTGGGAACATATTGCACGGCATCGGCGGGCAGGCCGGCCTCGGTAATGCCGCGTACCATGGCAGCGTGGATCGCCCGGTTGCTCTCCACCGCTTCCGATCCGCCCCGCAGGATTACAGCATTGCCGGAGCGCAGGCCCAGCGCAGCCGCATCAGCGGTGACATTGGGGCGGCTCTCATAGATGATGCCGATGACGCCGAGCGGCACCCGTACACGGCTGAGGCGCAGGCCATTGGGCCGCTCGGATTCATCGATGACCTGTCCCACCGGATCGGCAAGATTGGCGACCTGCTCAACGGCATCGGCAATGCCACTGATCCGCGCCTCGTCCAGCCGCAGCCGGTCCAGCATGGCGGAGGAAAGGCCATTGGCGGCGCCGCGCTCCATATCGGTGCGATTGGCTCGGATGATCTTCGGCATCGCCTCCCGTAATGAACGGGCCGCGGCAACCAGCGCCTGCGCCTTCAGCTCGCTCGGCGCCTGCGCCATGTCCGCAGCGGCGCGGCGGGCACGCGCACCCATCTGGGCAATGAGCATTTCAGGCGTCTGCGTGAGATCATTCATGGTAAGAGTCGTCCTGTCCGGCGGAGGGCACTCCCCATAGCATGGGGAGAGAGTCGCGCAAATGGCGGCAACCCGACGCATGGCGGAGCGTTTGCCCTTTCAGCCGAAGGGAACCGCAAGCGATGCCCAAAGGGAGACGAGCATGAACCGACTGAGCCAGATTTCCTCGATTGCCGCGCTCACCCTCATCCTTGCAGGATGCCAGGTGTCGCCCGATGCGGACAATCAGGCCAATGGCATGAACGCGGCGCAGGCAGACGAAGCCCTTGATAACGCGCTCAATGCCAATGACAGCGGCACCACTTCGGTACAACCGGAATTTCTCGGCACGCTCGTTCCCCCTGCCCCTGGCGAGCAGGGCGGCCTGCCCGATGACCGCACCCCGCTCAACGAGGCGGCCGCGCGCGTGCCGACCAGCGTCGAGGCTTCCGGCGCGACCATCCAGCTTTGGGGCCTCGCGCTGGCGCAGGGCCGCTTTGGCGATGCCTACCGGCTCTACGCCGAGTCCGGGCGGGGCAGCGGCATGACGGAGGCCCAGTTTTCGAGCGCCTATAACCGCTACAGCGATGTGCAGGTTCTGGTCGGCCGGCCCCAGTCGACCAGCAATCAGCGCGTGAAGGTGCCGGTGCAGATGTACGGTCGCATGCGCGAGGATGGTCGCCCGTTCAACATGATCGGCACGATGACATTGGTGCGCAACCCGGGCGGACAGAGAGGCGAGAGCGGCCAGATGGCCTGGCTCATCGCGGAATCGGATCTCTCGCCGCGCGGCACGGTGAAGATCATCCCGCCGGGCGGCGAGACAGGCGGCGGCGCCATTCCGCAGGCCTTCCGGGGCAACTGGTCGTCCAGCGCCGCGGCATGCGGCAAGCCCGGCGACAATATGCGGCTAGCGGTGGGCGCGGACGACCTCACCTTCTACGAGAGCGTGGGCAAGGTGACGCAAGCCCGCCCGCTCTCGCCCAATCGCCTGAGCGTCACCGCCACTTACTCGGGCGAGGGCGAAAGCTGGACGGATACGGCCGCGCTGACTCTCTCCGGCGGGGGCGACGTGTTGACCATCGGGTCCGTCAAGCGCGTGCGCTGCCCGAGCTAATGCCCGGCACGGCGCCAGCGCAATAGCAGGACATTTAACGGCCAGCGTTTGAACAGCCGGGTACAGAAATGTCCGGAATGAGAGCCTTGCCTGCGTCGGCGATCCGCTTTACCCCGCCCTCGCCGCTCTGTTTTGTCAGACAGTATCCGCCTCCGAAGGGGCGGACATGCAGCGCCGGCAGGGAGAGGCGCGATGAGTCAAACCACGAGGCTGTTGGCAGGCCGGCTTCGCTGGGGCGTCCTCGCAGTGCTGTTTGGCGTCACCGTCATCAATTATGCGGACCGGGCGATCCTCTCGCTGGCGGCGCCTTTGATGACGCGCGATCTCGATATCGATCCGCTGCAACTCGGCATCGTCTTCTCGGCCTTTGGCTGGTCCTATGTCGCGGCGCAGCTGCCGGGCGGATGGTTGCTCGACCGGTTTGGCGTTCGGCGCGTTTATCTCGTCGCCATTGTCGGATGGTCGCTATTCACGGCCGCGCAAGGGCTGGTGGTATTTCTCTCAGGCGCCGCCGCGATCACGACGCTCTTCCTGCTCCGGCTTCTCGTCGGCTTGGCCGAAGCCCCATCCTTCCCCGGTAATGCGCGGATCGTCGCGAGCTGGTTCCCGGCCAGCGAACGCGGCCGCGCCACCGCCATTTTCACCTCCGCGCAATATTGCGCGACGATCCTGTTCGCGCCCATCATGGCCTGGATCATCGGGGTCATCGGCTGGCCGGAGGTCTTCCTGTTCATGGGCGGGGTCGGGCTGGTTGCGGCCATGGCCTGGGCGCGCACGGTTCACGAGCCGCATCGTCACCCGCGCATCCAGCCCGCAGAGCTCGCACTGATCGTCGATGGCGGCGCCTTGATCGAAAAGGCCGAGCCAGCCGGGCGGCCAAATGGCGAGACGGCGCGGCACGTGCGGGCCCTCATTCTCGCCCCGTCGCTCTGGGGACTCTATCTCCACCAGTTCTGCGTGAACGCCCTCACCTATTTCTTCATCACCTGGTTCCCAGTCTATCTCGTGCAGGAGCGTGGCCTCTCGATCATCGAGACCGGGCTGATGACCGCCATTCCGTCGATCTGCGGCTTTCTTGGCGGCTTGCTGGGCGGCCTGTGGTCCGACTGGCTGCTCAAGCGCGGGCATAGCCTCACGCTGGCCCGCAAACTCCCCATCGTCACCGGCATGATGGGCTCACTCGCCATTCTCGGCTGCAATTACACCAGCGCGCAGACAATGATCATGATCTTCATGAGCCTGGCCTTTTTCGGCAAGGGCTTCGGCGCGCTGGGGTGGGCCGTCATGTCCGATATCGCGCCACCTGGTGCGGCGGGCTTGAGCGGCGGCATCTTCAACATGTTCGGCAACATGTCATCCATCGTGACGCCGATCGTGATCGGCTTCATCCTGCAGCAGACGCAATCTTTCGAGCTGGTGCTGATCTTCCTCGCCGGCTGCGGCTTCACGGCCGCCTTCAGCCTGCTCTTCCTGTTCGGCAAGGTCGAGCGCATGAAAGCGCTCGCCCCTACCACTGGATAAATCAAAGCAATTTAGTCAGAGTTATTCCTCGATCGGCTGTGGCTCGGGCAAGGCGTTGGTCGGCTTCGCCCCCCACAACGCATAGAACAGCACGTAGAGTTCGCACGCCGCCGTCAGCAGGAAGGACATTTGCAGGCCATAGCTGTCCGCCAGCCAGCCCTGCACGATGACCAGCGCGCCGCCGGCAATTGCCATGATCAGCAAGCCCGAGCCTTCCTCAGTCAACGGTCCCAGCCCCTTGATGCCGAGCGTGAAGATGGTCGGGAACATGATCGAGTGGAAGAAGCCCACGAGGATCAAGGCCCACATCGCCGCAGGGCCGGTGGTGAAGACCGTGACCAGCATCACGACGAACGCACCGATGGAGAAGGCCGCCAGCACTGTCTCCGCCGGAATCTTCTGCATGATCGCCGAACCGACGAAGCGGCCGACCATCATCCCGCCCCACAGGAAGGTGAGGTAGCGACCGGCCTGCTCATGGGTGAGGTTGGCGATGTGCGGCTGACTGACGAAGTTGACGAACAGATTGGCGACGCCGATCTCGGCAATCAAATAAATGAAGATCGCCGGCACGCCGAACACCAGATTGCGGTGCCGCCAGAGCGAGTGGTTGCGGCGCTCCTCCTTGCTCGCGCGATTGGCGGCCGACCCCATGGCGGGCAACGGAAAGCGCGCAATGACGATGGCGAGCCCGATCAGCACCACCGCGACGAGGCCATAAGGCAGGATCACCGATTGCGCATCGGCAAGGCGCTCCGCCTGAGTGAGCACAACGCCCGCTTCCGCCGTGCCGCCCTTGGAGCGTCCGAGGATCAGATAGGCTCCGAACAAAGGCGCAAACATCGTGCCCGCCGAGTTCATGGCCTGCACGAGATTGAGGCGCGAGGATGCCGTTTCCGGCGAGCCGACCACCGCGACATAGGGATTGGCAGCCACCTGGAGCAGCGTGATGCCGCTCGCGATCACAAAGAGCATTACGAGGGTGACGCCATAAGATGGCAGGCTAGCGGCGAGCATCATGCCCAGCGAGCCTGCCGCCATCACCAGCAAGCCAACGACCAGCGATTTCTGGTAGCCGATCCGCTTGATCAGCCAGGCAGATGGGATCGACGCCACGAAATAGGCGATGAACCAGACCGATTCGATCAGCGTCGTCTGCGTATAATTGAGATCGAACACGCTGCGCAGATGCGGCAGCAGCGTGTTGTTGATGACAGTGATGAAACCCCACATGAAAAACAGGCTGGCCAACAGCACCAGGGCCGGGGTGTAATTGACCCCGCCGCTGTCCCTGCTCACCCCATTTGCAACCCCTGCCGGTCCGGCCATCGGCTCCATCCCCTCATCAATTTTGCCGGGGCGTTTTCGCCGGAATGTCGGCTTGCGTCAATGTCATTTGTCTGACTATAAACCCGCACAGCGCGAACAGAGACAAAAGGATTGGGGCAGGGATGCGACGTGCATATTGGATAGCGATCATCTCCGGAACACTGGCGATGGCGATGTCGGCTTCCGTGGTTCAGGCCGCCGAGGCGCACCGTGCGGCTGCCGGCACCCTGGCCGATGGCACCGCCATTGAGGCGATCACGCTCAAGAACGCGCAAGGCGTGGAAGCGAAGATCATCACTTATGGCGCCACGCTGCAGTCGCTGCTCGTCCCCGGGCGAGACGGCAAGCGGGCTGATGTCGTGCTCGGGTTCGACAGTGCGGCCCAATATGAGGCGCACCCCAATTATCTCGGCGTTACCGTCGGGCGGTTCGCCAACCGCATCGCCAATGGCCGGTTCGCGCTGGATGGCAAGACCTACCAGCTGACGCAAAATGACGGGACCAATTCGCTGCATGGCGGCGGCAAGGGCTTCGATCGCGCCGTATGGAAGATCGTCTCGGTGGAGAGCGGCCCGACCGCGCGTGTCGTGCTCGCCCATGTCAGCCCGGATGGCGATGCCGGCTACCCCGGCAAGCTGGACGTTACCACCACGTACACGCTGGATGAGAGCGGCGCGCTGGGCATTGCCTTCGAGGCCAGGACGGACAAGCCAACCATCGTGAACATGACCAACCATGCGCTGTTCAACATGGCCGGCGAGGAGACACCCGGCGGCGCGCTCGACCAGTTGCTGACCATACCCGCCAAGGCCTTCACGCCCGTCGATACCAAGCTGATCCCCACCGGCGAGCTGCGCCCGGTGGCCGGCACGCCGTTCGACTTTCGTAAGCCGCGCCGCATCGCGCAGGACATTCGCGATGGCCGGGACGACCAGATCCGCGCCGGCCGCGGCTATGACCATAATTTCGCGCTCGACAAGGGCGTGACGGCCAAGCCCGAACTGGCCGCCCGGCTTGAAGACCCCGCCTCCGGCCGCGTGCTCGAAGTGCTGACGACCGAGCCGGGCGTGCAATTCTATGCCGGCAATTTTCTGGATGGCACGGTCCCCGGCAAGAGCAGCCGCCTGTATCGCATGGGGGATGGCATCGCGCTCGAACCGCAGAAATTCCCGGATGCGCCGAACCATCCCGATTTCATTTCCGCCCGCGTCGATCCCGGTAAGCCCTATCGGCATGCCATGATCTACCGCGTTTCAATCCAGCAGGGCACGCACCACAAATGACAGACGCCAAAGGCTCGCGCCTGCGCTCGCGCGCATGGTTCGACAATGAAGACAATATCGACATGACGGCGCTCTATCTGGAGCGTTACCTGAACTTCGGCCTCAGCCTCGAGGAACTGCGCTCGGGCAAGCCGATCATCGGCATCGCCCAGACCGGCAGCGACCTCTCGCCCTGTAACCGCCACCATCTCGTGCTGGCCGAGCGGGTGCGCGAGGGCATTCGCGAGGCCGGCGGCATCGCCATCGAATTCCCCGTCCACCCCATTCAGGAGACGGGCAAGCGACCGACAGCCGGGCTGGACCGCAACCTCGCCTATCTCGGTCTGGTGGAGGCGCTGTACGGCTACCCGTTCGATGGCGTGGTGCTGACCACCGGCTGCGACAAGACCACGCCCGCCGCACTGATGGCCGCCGCCACGGTGAACATTCCCGCGATTGCGCTCTCCGTCGGCCCGATGCTGAACGGCTGGCATGAGGGCGAGCGCACCGGATCGGGCACGATCGTGTGGAAAGCGCGGCAGATGCTCGCCGCCGGCGAGATCGACGATGAAGGCTTTATCAAGCTCGTTGCCTCCTCGGCCCCATCGACCGGCTATTGCAACACCATGGGCACGGCGACGACCATGAACAGCCTGGCCGAGGCGCTGGGCATGATGCTGCCCGGCTCTGCCGCGATTCCGGCGCCTTATCGCGACCGGCAGGAAGTCGCCTGGCGCACCGGCAAGCGTATCGTCGAGATGGTGTCGGAAGACCTCAAGCCGTCCGACATCCTGACGCTCGATGCCTTCCACAACGCCATCGTGGTCAATTCGGCCATCGGCGGCTCGACCAATGCGCCCATCCACCTCGCGGCGATTGCGCGGCATATCGGCGTCGATCTGCCGCTCAAGGATTGGGAGCGGCTGGGCCACAAGGTGCCGCTGCTGGTCAATCTCCAGCCGGCCGGCGAGTATCTCGGCGAGGATTATTATCGCGCTGGTGGCGTGCCCGCCGTGGTCGCGCAGCTCATCCGCCACGGCCTGATCCGCGAAGGCGCGCTGACCGTGAACGGCGCCAGCATGGGCGACAATTGCCGGGATGCGCGGATCATGGACGAGCGGGTGATCCATCCGTTCGAGCAGCCGCTGGTCGAGGACGCCGGCTTTCTGGTGATGAGCGGCAATCTGTTCGATGCTGCCATCATGAAGACCAGCGTGATCAGCCAGGAATTCCGCGACCGCTACCTCTCCAACCCGGACGCACCGGGCGTGTTCGAAGGCCCGGCCATCGTGTTCGATGGACCCGAGGATTATCACAAGCGCATCGACGATCCCGCCACCGGCATTACCGAGAACACGCTGCTGTTCATGCGCGGCGCCGGTCCCATCGGCTATCCCGGCGCGGCGGAGGTGGTGAACATGCGGCCACCGGCCTATCTCATCACGGAAGGGATCAGTGCCCTCCCCTGCATCGGCGACGGGCGCCAGTCCGGCACCAGTGCCAGCCCGTCGATCCTCAATGCCAGCCCGGAAGCGGCGGCCATGGGCGGACTCGCCCTGCTGCGCGACGGCGACCGGGTGCGCATGGACCTGAATGCCTGCACGGTGGATGTGCGGATCTCCGACACGGAGCTTGCCGAGCGGCGTGAAGCCCTGATAGCCAAGGGTGGCTATGCCTATCCCGCGTCCCAGACCCCATGGCAGGAGATCCAGCGTTCGCTCGTCGGGCAGTTGGACAAGGGCGCGATTCTGGAAGGCAGCGAGCAGTTCCAGCGCATCGCGCAAACCCAGGGCCTGCCGCGCGACAATCACTAAGGCCGAAAGGGCAGCAGGATGACGGGCTGGCGGATCGTCGCGCGCGCCGTGCGCGATGAGCTTGGCGAGGGAACGCTGTGGAGCGCACGCGACAACGCACTCTACTGGACGGACATTCTCGCGCCAGCCCTCAACCGGCTCTCGCTCACCGATGGCACGGTTGACCGTTGGGCGATGCCGGAACGGCTCGGCTGGGTGGTGGAGCGCGATCCGGGCGGCTTCATCGCCGGGTTCGAGAGCGGCTTTGCGCGGCTCTCGCTCGATCCGCTCACCATCGAGCCGATCGGCAACCCCGAGCCGCATCTGCCGGACAATCGCATGAACGACGGCAAGGCCGACGCCAGCGGAACGATCTGGTGCGGCACCATGCACAGCCGGATCGAGGGTGAAAGCGGCACGCTCTACCGGTTCACGCCGGATGGTCGCTGGACGCCGATGGACAGCGGCTACACCGTCACCAACGGTCCTGCCTTCTCGACCTGCGGCCGCTGGCTCTACCATACCGACACCATGCGCGGCCTCATCTACCGGTTCGCGCGCACGCCCGATGGCGGCATCGCCGACCGCGAGGTCTTCATCCGCTTCTGCGAGCGAGATGGCGGGCCGGACGGCATGACCGTCGATGCCGAGGACGGGCTGTGGGTCGCGCATTGGGGCGCCGGCCGGGTGAGCCGCTTCCGCCCCGATGGCACCCTGGATCATAGCATTTCGCTACCCGCCTCCCAGATCACCAATGTCGCCTTTGCCGGTGAACGGCTCGACCGAATGTTCGTCACCTCTGCCGCGACCGGTCTGCCTCCGTCCGACTATGACGGCGCCCTGTTCGAGATCGAGACGCGGTTCAAGGGTGTCGCGCCGGGCCTCTTTCCGGCCTGACATCGACGCCAAGCCTCATCCGTCCTGCCCTGATCCTATTAGCGAGTAGCTATAACTTATAGCCTCACAGGCCGTTGCTTCTATCTGCCTCTCCGCATGACAAGGTGGTTCAAAATAGGGAGAGGAACGATGAGCTATTCAAGGAAGATGGCGTCCAAGGCCGCGTGGCGTGGCGCCAGCCGGCTGATTATCGCGGCATGTGCGGGCCTTGGGCTTTCCGCCGCGATGGCACAACAAGGCGCGAATTCGCAGCAGGCGTCGCCGCCGGTCGGCCCTGACTGGACCTATTATCCGCAGCCGACCAAGGCCCCCAAGGGTGCCCCCAATATCATCCTCGTCCTTATGGACGATGTGGGCTTCAGCGCCTCCACCTCTTATGGCGGCCCCATTCCGACGCCGGTGTTCGACAGTCTCGCTGCCTCCGGCCTGCGCTACACGCGCTTCCACACCACCGCCATGTGCTCGCCGACGCGCGCCGCATTGCTCACCGGCCGCAACCACCATGCCGTCGGCAACGCTTCGATCTCCAACGTGTCAATCGATGCCCCGGGCTACAGCTCCGTGATGCCGGACAGCGCCGCGACGCTGGGCCGGGTGCTGCGCGACAATGGCTATGACACGTCGTGGTTCGGCAAGAACCACAATATCCCCGACTGGGAGACCGGGCCGATGGGTCCGTTCAAGCGCTGGCCGATTGGCCTGGGCTTCGATTATTTCTACGGGTTCAACGGCGCGGGTGCCGATCAGTTCAACCCGACCATTGTCGAGAATATCAACCCCGTGCGGCGCGACCGGACGGACGATAATTACATCTTCGACCGTGACATGACCGACAAGATGCTGGGCTGGCTGGGCGCGCAGCAGGCGCAGGACCCGAACAAGCCCTTCTTCCTCTATGTCGCGCCCGGCGCCATGCACGGCCCGCAGCAGGCCCCGGCCGATTGGGTAGCCAAGTTCAAGGGCAAGTTCGACATGGGCTGGGACAAAATGCGCGACCAGATTTTCGCGCGTCAGAAAGCCATGGGCATCATCCCCAAGGACGCCCGCATGGCGCCGCCCCTGCCCGGCGTGCCGCGCTGGGATAGCCTGCCTGCCGATCAGAAGGCGCTTTACGCGCATATGATGGAAGTGGCCGCCGCGCAGCTTGCCTTCTTCGACAATCAACTGGGTCGCGTGATCGAGCGGGTGCGTCAGGATGGCGAGTTGGACAACACGCTAGTGATCTTCATCAACGGCGATAACGGCGCGGCGCTGCACAATATGTACGGCTCGATCAACGCTTACTCGCAGTTCGCCGGCATCAAGGAAACGCCCGAGACGCTGCTGCCGCAGAAGGACAAGTTCGGTACGGAGGAGAGCTTCGGCAACTACCCGGTCGGCTGGGGCTATGCGCTCAACACGCCCTACCCATGGGGCAAGACGGTCGCCTCCCAGCTCGGCGGGCTGCGTGTGGGGATGGTCGTCTCCTGGCCTGACAAGATCAAGGACAAGGGCGGCATCCGCACCCAGTTCAGCCATGTCATCGACATCGCGCCGACCATCTATGACGTGGTGGGGATTACCCCGCCGGCCACGGTGGACGGTGTGGCCCAGCAGCCGATCGACGGCATTTCGATGAAGTACAGTTTCGATGCCCCCAAGGCCCCGTCGCAACGGCGCGAGCAGTATTTCGAGATGCTGGGGAGCCGCGGTTATTACAAGGATGGCTGGTTCGCCGGCACCGAGGTCAATTGGGAACCATGGGGACCGAACAAGACCGACCCGACCAAGGCCGGCTGGGAGCTGTATAATCTCAACGAGGACTGGTCGCAGACCCGCAACGTCGCCGCGCAGTATCCCGACAAGCTGGCCGAACTGAAGGCGGACTTCGAGGCGGCGGCCCAGAAGTTCCATGTCTATCCGCTCTCGGCCGACTTCTTCGAGCGGCTGAACTACAAATATCGCCCCAACGCCCTCGCGCCCGAGCGGACGCGCACTTATTATACGAGCGACATCCGCTATCCGGCCGTGACCTTCCCGGAACTCAACCCCAACTGGACTGCCGAAGCCCGCGTCAAACTCAGCGGATCAGCGGTCAGCGGGCCAATTCTGACCCAAGGCGCCAAGTTCGCGGGTTATACGCTCGCGATGGAGAACGGCGTGCCGGTCTTCACCTACAACCCCTCGGGCCGCGCGCAGGAACGCAAGGTCCTGCGGGGCACCCAGGCGCTCGGTGCGGGCGACCATGTGATCACCGCCCAGATCGCCCCGGCGAGCGAAGGGCTGACGATCTCCTTGCTAGTCGACGGCAAGTCGCAAGCAACAGCTTCGATCCCCCGCGTCATCAAGATCGTGACCGGCGAAGCGATGATCGGCCACGCGCTGATCGATGATCGCACGGGGCCGCTGAACTTCCCCGATACGATCGAGAAGGTGACGATCACCAGCTACTGAGACCAGCACTTGCCCATGGCCGCCTGCCTATCGGTGGGCGGCCATGTCATTTGGGGTATGCAGGCCGCTTAGCGGCCGCTGTTGACCAGCAGCAAAATGGCCACGATCAGGATCGCGAGTGCCTGGAAGGTCACGCGGCCCATCATCGCCTTGTTCTGGCGCAGGCTGGACTGGCTCGGGCCGGTGCCATCGCCTTTCAGCTCCGCCTCGGTCGTGCGCAGGAACGTCACGATGCCGCGAACGAGCATGAAAAGTGCGCCTAGCATGGCGAGCACCAGCAGGATGATCATGAGGGCATTGCCCATAGCTTGTCTCCTTGTGGCCCCGATTTAGGAGGCTTCGACCCTGATTCCAACCGGAAAGCGGCCAGCCCGCAAATCTTCCGCGAGCGCCGGGCCGGAAAGGCCCTGATCGCGCAGCTCCGCAAGGCTCAGGCCATCGGCGCGCTTGGCAAGGCGCTTGCCCGCCGCATCCACGATCAGCCGGTGATGCCGGTAGCGCGGACTGGGCAGGCCGAGCAACGCCTGCAGGGTGCGATGGGCGTGGGTGGAGGCGAACACGTCCCGCCCCCGAATGACATGCGTGACGCCCTGCGCCGCATCGTCCACCACCACAGCAAGATGATAGCTGGCCGGCCGGTCCCGCCCCTTGATGATCAGGTCGCCCAGCGCATCCGGCTCGACCGGGACCGTACCGGCAAAATCATCCTGCCAGACCAGCGGACCGGTGCGCGCCAGCGCCGCGCCCATGTCCAGCCGCCAGCTATGCGGATCACCCGCCGCGATCCGTGCGGCGCGCTCGCCCGGCGACAGCGCTCGGCAGGTGCCGGGATACAGCGGCCCGTCGGCGCCATGCGGGGCGTGCAGGCTCGCGGCCAATTCCCGCGCGATATCGCCGCGCGTGCAGAAGCAGGGATAGACGACGCCCGATGCCTTGAGTCGCTCCAGCGCCTGCTCATAGGCATCGAAGCGCGTCGACTGGATCAGCAACCCATCCCAGCCGATGCCGAGCCACTGCAGGTCTTCATAGATGCCCTCGGTAAACGCGGGCCGGCAGCGGGTGACGTCGGTATCCTCGATGCGCAGCAGGAAGGTGCCGTCATTTTCCCGCGCGAAGTCATGAGCCTGCAACGCCGACCAGCCATGGCCGATGTGCAGGCGCCCGGTCGGGCTGGGCGCGAAACGGGTCACCACATGTCGTGGAGAGTCGTTTTCCATCATACAAGGCCTTGACGAAGACTCATCGTCTCTGCTGTCATATGCACGTCACGCTTCTCTTGGAGAGAGTGCGGCGAAACGAAAGGGGCAAGAGCGCGCATGTATCATCCCGATCGAATACGCCATCCAGAAAATTGCCCGGCGCTCGTGTTGAACGCCGACTACACCCCGCTTTCTTATTATCCGCTGAGCCTCTGGCCCTGGCAAACCGCCATCAAGGCGGTTTTTTTGGATCGGGTGGACATCGTCTCCAGCTATGAGCAGGAAGTTCATTCGCCGAGTTTCCAGATGCAAATCCCCTCGGTGATCGCGCTCAAGCAATATGTGCGGCCGAGCGAGCACCCCGCCTTCACCCGCTTCAACCTCTTCCTGCGCGACAAATTCTCCTGCCAATATTGCGGATCGACTAAGGATCTCACCTTCGATCATGTCGTGCCGCGCCGCGCCGGTGGTCGCACGACCTGGGAGAATGTCGCGACGGCCTGCTCGCCGTGCAACCTCAAGAAAGGCGGGCGCACCCCGCGCGAGGCGCATATGCCGCTGCGCCAAATGCCGATCCGCCCGACGACCTGGCAATTGCAGGACCATGGCCGCGCCTTCCCGCCCAACCATCTGCACGAGAGCTGGCACGACTGGCTCTACTGGGATGTCGAACTGCTGGCCTGAGCCAGGGAACCCGTCTCCGCCCTGCCCCTTGCACGCGGCTCTGGAGCCGCTAAGAAGCCGCGATGGACCGTATCCTCATCCGCGGCGGCAAGCCGCTCTCCGGCAAACTCCCCATCTCCGGCGCGAAGAACGCCGCGCTGACGCTGCTGCCTTGCGCGCTGCTGACCGAGGAGCCGGTGACCCTGCGCAACCTGCCCCGTCTGGCGGACGTGGACAGCTTCGGCCATCTGCTCAACCAGCTTGGCGTATCGACCACCATCGAGGGATCCCGGCAGGAAGATTTCGGCCGGGTGATGACGCTCAAGGCCGCGCGCGTCACCTCATCGGTCGCGCCCTATGACATCGTGCGCAAGATGCGCGCCTCCATCGTCGTGCTGGGGCCACTGCTGGCGCGCACCGGCGAGGCGACCGTGTCGTTGCCCGGCGGCTGCGCCATCGGCAACCGCCCCATCGACTTCCACCTGCGCGCGTTCGAGACGCTGGGCGCGACGATCGAGATGGCCAATGGCTATGTCCGCGCCATTGCGCCGGATGGTGGCCTTAAGGGCGCGCTCGTCACCCTGCCCTTCCCCTCGGTCGGCGCCACCGAGAACACGCTGATGGCCGCCGCGCTCGCCAATGGCGAGACGATCATCGAGAATGCCGCGCGCGAGCCTGAGATTGTCGACCTGTGCGGCCTGCTTGTCGCCATGGGTTGCGAGATCGAGGGCATCGGTACGGACCGGATCGTCATCCACGGCAAGCAGCGCCTCTATGGCACCACCTATCGGGTGATGGCAGACCGCATCGAGGCGGGAAGCTATGCCTGCGCCGCTGCGATCACCGGCGGGGAGCTGGATCTGATCGGTGCCAATGCCGACGACATGCACGCGATCCTCAAGGGCCTGCGCGATGCCGGCGTCCACATTGAGGAAAGCAAGACCGGCATCAAGGTCGCGGCCGATGGCCCGCTCAAGCCGCTGACGCTGACCACCGCGCCGCACCCCGGCTTCCCCACCGACATGCAGGCGCAATTCATGGCGATGCTGACGCTGGCCGGTGGCGCGAGCGTGCTCACCGAAACGATCTTCGAGAACCGCTACATGCATGTGCCCGAGCTGGCCCGCATGGGCGCGGATATCACCGTGAACGGCCGCACCGCCGTGGTGCGCGGCGTCGAGAAGCTGACCGGCGCCCCCGTGATGGCAACCGACCTGCGCGCCTCGATGAGCCTGATCCTCGCCGGCCTCGCCGCACAGGGAGAGACGGTGGTGAGCCGCGTCTACCATCTCGACCGGGGCTATGAGCGGCTGGAAGAGAAATTGAGCGCAGTCGGCGCCGACATCGAGCGCGACAGCGACGGCTAAGCCCCCGCCGCAGGTCTGCACGGCGTTTTAATCGCTAATCTTTAGTCATTCCCGCGAACGCGGGAATGACGGTGATTGAAATCGGCGGATGACTCGCCGCCGATCTTACCCGCAAAGGGGTAAGAGCGGCCCTCTCAGGCCGCCGTATCGATGCCCAGTTCCGCCAGCTTGCGGTAGAGGGTCGAGCGGCCGATGCCGAGGCGGCGCGCCACTTCCGTCATGCGGCCGCGATAATGGCCGATGGCGAGGCGAATGACGTCGGCCTCGATATCAGCCAACGCGCGCAAATGGCCGTTCGGCTCGTAGAGCGTGACGCCAATGCCACTTTCCTGCGCGTTGCGGACCATGGGCGTGACCTGCCCGTTCTCGCGCCGCACCGGCTCGCTCTGGTTGAGCTTGCCGGAGAGTTGCGGGAAATCGGCGGCCGTGAGGGCATCCCCCTCGCACAGCACAGCCGCGCGGAAGAGCGTGTTGTGCAACTGACGGACATTGCCCGGCCAATCGTGCAGGGCGAGCAGGTTGATCGCCTCATTGGTGATGCCGAGGCTGCGCATCCCCGGCTGCGCCACGACGCGCTCCAGCAGATGACGCGCCAGCGCAGGAATATCGCCACGACGATCCCGCAGCGGCGGAATGGTCAGCTGGACGACGTTGAGGCGGTAATAGAGGTCTTCGCGGAAACGCCCCGCCTCCACCTCGTCAAGCAGGCGCTTGTTGGTCGCCGCGATCACGCGGACATCGACCTGACTGGGCAGGCGCGCGCCGACGGGCTGGATCTCGCCGTCCTGCAACACCCGCAACAGCTTGACCTGCGCATCGAGCGGCAATTCGCTGATCTCATCGAGGAAAATGGTGCCGCCATTGGCGGTGCTGAACTTGCCGACATGCCGATCAAACGCGCCGGTGAAGGCCCCGCGTTCATGACCGAACAGGTCCGATTCGACCAGATTGGACGGAATCGCACCGCAATTGACCGTCACCATGGGCGCGCGGGCGCGCGGACTGGCGGCGTGGATGGCATGGGCGATGACTTCCTTGCCGACACCGCTTTCCCCCTCGATGAGGATGGGCACGCGGGCACGCGCCGCCTTGGCCGCGATGGCGAGGGCAGAGCGGAAGGTGGGCGAGGAGCCGACAATCTCGTCGAAGCCGAGCGGCGCCCGGTTCTTCTCGGTCAGCGGGCGCAGTTCACCCGCACTACCGGCATGGTTGAGCGCAGCTTGCAGCGCGCTCAGGAAACTGTCCGGCGCGATCGGCTTGATGAGGAAATCATGCGCGCCGGCCCGCATCGCATCCACCGCCCGCTCGGCAGAGCCATTGGCGGTGATGACCAGAACCGGCAATTGCGGGCGACGGACGCCGATGGCACGGATGAGGTCGCTGGCCTCGCCTTCCTGCGTCCAGTCGTCGATCATCACGGCATTGATGCGCGCGCCTTCACGGGACTCGAGCAGCTCGAGCGCGTCCTCCGCCGTGCTTGCGCTCATCGCGCGCCAGCCCGCCCGATGCGCCATGGCAATATTGAGTCGGCGCTGCGCCGGCTCATCATCGACCAGCAGCAGAACAGGATTTTCGGGATCGGTCATGCTCTCTTCCGCTCGTTGCAGCCGACGGAATTAAAGAGAGGGGGTAAAGAGGCTGTTAAGCCGACCTGTCTTTGCGGCAAGCTGCTTGAGGCCGCCAAATAATGCCGCTAGGACATTGCGAAGACGACAATCTGGAACAGGATAGCCATGGCGCACGAACAGGACATGAATCAGGCAACCGGCAGCTACAGCGGCTTCGTGACGCTGATGAAGTGGGGCACGATTCTCAGCGCAATCGCCGCGCTCATCGTCATCATGATCATCGCCTGATCCCTCCGAACGGGGGGATGTTCATGAAAATCGCCGTCATTCGCGAGACCGCCGCTGGCGAGCGGCGCGTGGCCGCGTCGCCCGAAACCGTCCGCAAGTTCAAGGCGCTCGGTGCGGAGCTGGCGGTGGAAACGGGCGCGGGCCTTTCTGCCAGCGTCTCCGATGCGGAGTATGAGGCCGCGGGAGCGACGGTGACCGACCGGGCTGCCGCCGTGCAGGACGCGGGCATTATCCTGTGCGTGCAGGGGCCGGAGCCCGAGAGCATTGCGGGCGCGGCGCCGGGCGCATGGCTGGTCGGATCGCTCAATCCCTTTGGCGAGCGCGCGCGGATCGATCGTTATGCGGCGGCCGGGCTGGAAGCGCTGGCCATGGAGTTCATGCCGCGCATCACCCGCGCGCAGAGCATGGACATTCTCTCCTCCCAGTCCAACCTCTCGGGCTACAAGGCGGTGCTGGACGCCGCCGCCGAATATGGCCGCGCCTTCCCGATGATGATGACGGCGGCCGGCACCGTTTCCGCCGCACGCGTCTTCGTGATGGGCGTAGGCGTCGCGGGGCTGCAGGCCATCGCCACCGCCCGCCGGCTCGGCGCGCAGGTGAGCGCGACGGACGTGCGCGCCGCGACCAAGGAACAGATCGAATCGCTCGGCGCCAAGCCGATCTTCGTCGATGCGGTGAAGGGCATCGAGGGCGAAGGCAGCGGCGGCTATGCCACCGAGATGTCGCCGGAATATCAGCAGGCGCAGGCCGAGCTGGTCTCCAGCCATATCGCCAAGCAGGACATCGTGATTACCACCGCGCTGATCCCCGGTCGTGCAGCCCCGCGCCTGATCTCGGACGCGCAGATCGCCTCGATGAAGCCGGGCAGCGTGATCGTGGACCTTGCCGTCGAACAGGGCGGCAATGTCGAAGGCGCGGTGCCAGGCGAAATCGTGGAGCGCCATGGCGTGAAGATCGTCGGCCACCGCAATGTTCCCTCGCGCCTCGCGGCGGACACCTCGGCGCTGTTCGCGCGCAATCTCTATAATTTCCTTTCCGCTTATTGGGACAAGGAGGCCAACGCCCCGGTGCTGCCGGATGACGACGAGATCGTAAAAGGCATCCGCATCACCCAGGGCGGCAAGGTGGTGAATGAGAGGCTGCAGACAAGCAGCACCTAGTCTCCATGGGAGGGGACCAGAATCATGGACTTCATTGCAATTCTTTCGATCTTCGTGCTGGCCTGCTTCGTCGGCTATTATGTCGTGTGGTCGGTCACGCCTGCACTGCATACGCCGCTGATGGCGGTGACCAACGCGATTTCCTCGGTCATCATCGTCGGCGCGCTCATCGCGGCGGCGGAGGCTGGCAATCCGCTGGCTGAGTGGCTGGGGCTGATCGGTGTGGTGCTGGCCTCGATCAACATCTTCGGCGGCTTTGCCGTGACCGAGCGGATGCTGGCGATGTACAAGAAGAAGGAGCGCAAGTGATGCTGGCGTTCCTGCCTGTCGGGCCGCTGGCGGCCCTCGCCTATCTCATTTCCGGCGTGCTGTTCATTCTGGCGCTGCGCGGCCTTTCCAACCCGGAGAGCAGCCGGCGCGGCAATCGCTTCGGCATGCTCGGCATGTTCATCGCCGTGGGCACCACCGTGGCGACGCATGATGCGGTCGCAATGCCGCGCATCGGCATCGCGATCATCATCGGCGGCGTGCTCGGTTTCGTGATCGCGCGGCGGATCGCCATGACGGCCATGCCACAGCTCGTCGCGGCCTTTCACAGCCTTGTCGGCCTTGCCGCCGTGCTGGTCGGCGTCGCCGCCTTCCTCAGCCCGGTGTCCTTCGGCATTGCTGACGAGCTGACCGGCGCGATCCATGCCGCCAGCCGCATCGAGATGGCGCTGGGCGTGGCAATCGGCGCGATCACTTTCTCGGGCTCGGTCATCGCCTTTCTCAAGCTCAACGGCAATATGAGCGGCAAGCCGATCCTGCTGCCGGGGCGCCACATCATCAACATCGGCACGCTGCTGGCGATCCTCTTCTTCACCTACGGCTTCTGGCACAGCCAGGCGCCGATGGACTTCTGGATCATCCTCGTCCTCGCCTTCGTCATCGGCTTCCTGCTCATCATCCCCATCGGCGGGGCCGACATGCCGGTCGTGGTCTCGATGCTGAACAGCTATTCGGGCTGGGCCGCCGCCGCCATGGGCTTCACGCTCGGCAACAGCGCGATGATTATCACCGGGGCGCTGGTCGGCTCCTCGGGCGCGATCCTCAGCTACATCATGTGCAAGGCGATGAACCGCAGCTTCCTGTCCGTGATCGCCGGCGGGTTCGGCGCAGAAGCGGCGAGCGGCGATAGCGAGGCCAAGGAGCAGCGCCCATGGAAGCGCGGCAGCGCGGAAGACGCGGCGTTCCTGATGAAGCAGGCGGACAGCGTCATCATCGTGCCGGGCTATGGCATGGCCGTCTCCCAGGCGCAGCACGCGCTGCGCGAGATGGGCGACATGCTCAAGGCGGAGGGCGTGAGCGTCAAATATGCCATCCACCCGGTGGCAGGCCGCATGCCCGGCCATATGAACGTGCTGCTGGCCGAAGCGAATGTGCCTTATGACGAGGTGTTCGAGCTGGAGGACATCAACAGCGAATTCGCGCAGACCGACGTCGCCTTCGTCATCGGCGCCAATGACGTGACCAATCCCGCGGCCAAGACGGACAAGTCCTCGCCGATCTACGGCATGCCGATCCTCGATGTGGCCAACGCCAAGACCGTGCTGTTCGTGAAGCGCTCCATGGGCGGCGTGGGCTATGCGGGGGTGGACAATGACGTGTTCTACATGGACAACACCATGATGCTGCTCGCCGATGCCAAGAAGATGGTCGAAGAGATCGTCAAATCGCTCGGGCACTGACACGCAAGATGGAGTTTTGATGCGCAAGCTTGGACTGATCGGTGGCATCTCCTGGACGTCCACGGCCCGCTATTACGACCTCATCAACCGCTCCGTGCAACGCGAGCTGGGCGGGCTGCACAGCGCGACCCTGCTGATTGACAGCCTCGACTTTGCCGATGTCGCCCGCTGCGCCTCGGCCAATGACTGGGATTGCGGGGCCGGCCACATGGTCGGCGCAGCCAAGCGCATGCAGGCCGCTGGTGCGGAAGCGCTGATGATCTGCGCCAACAGCCTACACAAGGTGGTGCCGCAGATCGGGGCGAGCGTGGACCTGCCGGTCATCCACATCATCGACGAGATCGGCGCGCGGCTGAAGGCGGACAAGGTGAAATCGGTCGCGCTGGTCGGCACCAGCAATGTGATGAGCGACCGCGATTATCGCCAGCATCTGGTGCAGGAAGGCGGCGTCTCACTGCTGCCAGCCGAGGCCGATCTGGCCGAGGGCATCGATAAGCTCGTCTATACCGAGCTGGCGGCCGGCATCATCACCCGCGAGGCCGAGCGCTACATGAAGACCGAGCTGACCAACATCGCCAAGGAGGATGTGCAGGCCGTGGTTCTCGCCTGCACGGAGCTCGACCTGATCGTGGACGTGAACGCCAATGTGCTGCCGATCTACGACAGCACGACCATCCATGCCGAGGCCGGCGCCCGCTTCGTGCTGGGCAAATAGCCGGACCGCTTTGGGCTTGTGCCGGGGTTCGCGCCGGGCGATACATACGGTCCTAATGGTTTAAAAGACCAAGCGAGAGGATCTGCCCGATGCGAGTCTCCCCGACCAAGATCTCGTTGCCTTTGATCGCCGCTGCGCTGTTGCTGGGCACGGCGCCTGCTCATGCTCAGATGCGTGCACTCAATGACGCGGTGGTGGCGCATCCCGACCCCGAATCGCTGTTCACGAGTCCCGACCCGAAGCTGCATCGCAACAAGCAGACCGCGCTCAAGATCGTGAAGGAGTTGCTGGAGGCCAATCACTGGGACCGCGCGCCGCTGTACCTCACCGATCGCTACATCCAGCATAATCCGATGGCGGGTTCAGGCCTCAAGGCCGTGATGGACTTCTTCATGAACGTCGCCAAGCGCACGCCCACGCCGATCCCTGAGAAGATGAAGACGCCGGTGGTGGCGGTGCAGGCCGAGGGTGATTTTGTGACGGTCAGCTTCGTGCGGGAAGTGCCCTATCCCAACGATCCTTCCAAGACCTACACGACGACCTGGTTCGACATGTGGCGCTTTGTCGATGGCAAGGCCGACGAGCATTGGGACCCGGCGACGCTGCCCGCCGCCCCGCCGCCCGCCGCAGCCCCGACGGCCGCGCCCGCCGCGCCGTCCCAGCCCGTGCCGCCGCCGGCCGGCTGAACCATAAACAGGGAGAGGACAGATGACGACACGCACAACTCTGACCGGCGTGGCGCTGAGCGCACTCATGCTGGTCGCTCAGCCTGCCCCGCTGCTCGCGCAACATGCCGGGCATGGCGATCAGGCCGATCACGCCCGCATCCTTCAGGAAGTGCAGGATCGCACCCAGATCGAGAAGCTGATGTGGGATTATGTGCGCGCGGCAGACAGCCTGAATGCGGATGCCTACGCCGCGCAGTTTACGCCCGACGGCGCCTTCAACGACGTCAAGGGCAGCGAAGCGCTGCGCAAGATGATCACCGCCATGAAGACCAGCCAGGAGGAGCGCCGGGCCAAGGGCGAGCATATCGGCGCGATGCACCACATGATGAGCAACCAGACCATCACCTTCATCGACCGCGACCATGCGCAGGTGAATTACTACTGGCAGACGGTGTTCGCCGACCGCGCGCTCAATCCTCCGCCGCGCCTCGCCGCCGCCGGTCGCGGACGCGACGACGTGGTGCGCGTTAACGGCAAGTGGCTGATCCAGCTGCGCAATGTCGCGGTAAAGGACTGACAGCGGAGGCCGCCCGTGCAGCAACAGATCGCCGTCATCACGCTGGGCATCGGCGATCTAGCACGCGCGCGGCGCTTTTATAGCGTGGGTTTCGGCTGGACGCCGGTGTACGAGGGGGAGGACATCCTCTTCTACCAGATGAATGGCTTCGTCCTCGGCCTCTGGGCGAAGGAGGCGCTGGCGCAGGACATGCAGCGCACGGTGGCTGGTGACGGGCCCACCGCCCCTTTCGCGCTGGCGCATAATGTCGCGACGCAGGCGGAGGTCGCGCCGCTGATTGCCCGGCTTGTCGAGGCCGGCGGCGAGCTGCTGCGCGCCGCCGACGCGCCGCCCCATGGCGGGATGCGCGGCTATGTTGCCGATCCTGACGGCCATGCCTGGGAGATTGCGTGGAACCCGGCCTGGCCGATCGATGCCGAGGGGCGCGTGACCTTCGCGCTTTGAATGGGGGTTAAGCTGTTTGTGCGCGCCTTAGCCCCTCCCCTTCAGAGGAGGGGTGGGGGTAGGGCTCAACCACCACGGATGTTCGCAATGCGAGCGATGCTGCGCATCGCCCCCACCCCCTTTCCACTCCCCTGAAGGGGAGGGGCTGATGGACGTCAGGCGTCCGTCGGCTCGGCAGGCTCCTTGGCAAGCAGGATCGGATCGTCCAGCCCCGCCGCGAGCGCATCCTCGACTGTCTCCAGCCAGATGAACTCCAGCTTCTCCCGCGCATTGGCGGGAATGTCGTCATAGTCGCGCTTGTTACGGGCGGGGAGCATGACGCGGGTGATGCCGGCACTCGCGGCGGCGACGACCTTCTCCTTGATACCGCCTACCGGCAGCACAAGACCGCGCAGGGAAATCTCCCCGGTCATCGAGGTATCGCTGCGCACCCTGCGGCCGGTGAGCAGGGAGGTGAGCGCCATGAACATGGCGACGCCCGCGCTTGGCCCGTCCTTGGGCGTGGCGCCGGCGGGGACATGGACGTGAATGTCGCTCTTCTCCAGCAGCTCTGCCGAGATGCCGAGGCTGTCGGCCCGGCTCTTGAGCAAGCTCAGCGCCGCCTGCGCGCTTTCCTTCATCACGTCGCCGAGCTGGCCGGTGAGGATGAGCCGGCCGGAGCCGGACATCTTCGTCGCCTCGATGAACAGGATGTCGCCGCCGACGGGCGTCCAGGCCATGCCGGTGGCAACGCCGGGCACGCTGGTGCGCTGCGCCACCTCATTCTCGAAGATGCGGTCGCCCAGCACCTCGTGCAGATCATCGACGCCGATGGAAACCTTGTCCGCACTGCCCTCGGCAATCCGCACGGCGGCGTTGCGGATGGTCTTGCCGATCTCCCGCTCCAGGTTCCGCACGCCCGCCTCGCGGGTGTAATAGCGGATGATCTCGCTCAGCACGGCATCGTCCACCGTCACCTGCTCGGCCGTGACGCCATTGGCGGCGAGTTGGCGCGCGACGAGATAGCGCTGGGCAATCGCCAGCTTCTCATCCTCGGTATAGCCCGAGAGGGTGATGATCTCCATGCGGTCGCGCAGCGGGCCGGGGATCGTGTCCAGCATGTTGGCCGTGGCGATGAACACCACGCGCGAGAGATCGAACGGCACGCCGAGATAATTGTCCCGGAAGCTGCCGTTCTGCTCGGGGTCGAGCACTTCGAGCATGGCGGCCGAAGGATCGCCCTGCACACCGCGCCCCATCTTGTCGATCTCGTCCAGCATGATGACGCAATCGCGCCGCCCGGCCTTGCGGATCGCCTGGATGATGTTGCCGGGCATGGCGCCGACATAGGTCCGGCGGTGGCCGCGAATCTCCGACTCGTCATGCACGCCGCCCAGACTCACGCGCTCGAACGGGCGGCCCATGGCTCGCGCGATGGACTGGCCGAGCGAGGTCTTGCCGACGCCGGGCGGGCCGGCGAAGCACAGGATCGGCGCCTTGCCGCCGGGCGCGAGCTTGCGCACGGCGAGATATTCGACGATCCGCCGTTTGATCTTGTCGAGGCCATAATGATCCGCATCGAGCGTCTCGCGCGCCTTGGCGATGTCGATGGGCTGCTCCTCAGGGATGTCCCAGGGCAGTTCCGTCAACCAGTCGAGATAGGTGCGGATGATGCCATGTTCAGCGGCGGCCTCGGGCATCCGCTCGAGCCGGCGCAGTTCCTTGCGCGCTTCCTTCTCGACCGCCTCGGGCATCTTGGCGGCCTCGATCTTCTCGGTCAGCTCCGCGATTTCCGCCGCGCGGCCATCATCCTCGCCCAGCTGGCGCTGGATGGCGGCCATCTGCTCGCGCAGGATCGCCTCGCGCTGGCGGCTGGTCAGCGTCTCCTGCACGTCCTTGCCGATCTCGGCCGAGAGGCGCAGCACCTGCAGGCGCTGCTCCAGCAGGCGCGAGACACGGTCCAGCCGCGCCGGCAGCGAGACAGTCTCTAGCAGCTCCTGCTTCTGGGTGGTATCCACGTCCAGATAGGCGGAAACGGTATCGGCCAGCGTCGAGGCGGACGCGATGTTCTGGATCGCCTCGGCCAGACCCTGCGGCGCCTGCGGCAGCAGCTGCACCGTCTCCAGCGCCTGCTTGCGCACATGGATCAGCCGCGCCTCGACGTCCGGCGTCTTGTCCTCCTGCTCGGCGAGCTTCTCGACCCGCGCGACCATGAACGGCCAGCCTTCCAGAAACTCGACGATGCGAAAGCGCGTCTCGCCCTGCAGGATGAGGTGATGGGTGTCATCGGGCGCCGTCACATAGCGCAGCACATTGGCGAGCGTGCCCATGGCGTGCATGTCCGCCGGGACCGGCGCGTCAACGCCGGCATCGCGCTGGGTGAGCACGCCAATTGGCAGACTCTCGCGCACCGCCGCCTGTGCGGCATTGACAGAGATCGCGCGGCTGAGCGCCAGCGGCATCACCACATCGGGGAACAGCACGAAGCCGCGCACCGGCACGATAATGATCGCATCCTCCGGCAGCGGGCGGAAAGGCTGCGTTTCGCCGGGCGCGGCGCCCTGGGGCTGCGCGGCACCGGTGGACGTGGGATTGGCGGTGTTCGTGGTCAAAACGTCCATCAGAAGCGGCCTCCATCGACCTTGCTGAGCGTAACGAGCAGGCAGCCATTCACGGCGGCGCGACGCACGCCGTGATACTGGCCACCGGGGAGCGGCAGGCGGCGCTCGAAGCGGCCCTGCGGCAGTTCGAGGCGATGAATGCGCGCGGTGCGCAGCTCCGGCGGCAGGATGCGCTGGCCGCGCACGATGAGCACGCCATCCTCGATGAACGCCTCCGCCTTCTCGGCATCGACGCCGGGCAGCGCGACGATGGCCAGCACCTCATGCGCGGTCTCGATCATGTCGGCGGGCGGCTCCCAGGCCGGCGGACCGCTGGCGGCGCGGACGGGCGCGTAATTCTGCTGCTGGAGGCGCTGCATGCGATCCAGCAGGTCGACCGCATCGGCCCACATCCAGTGCCTGTTCCGCGAAGTCATGCGCGCCCTCTTCCCCTTGGGTCACCGGGCGAGATGCGCGGCGTGCATCCAATAAGGTTGCTCGCCGGACCGATTTCAAGCCCGGCAGAAGGGCGCGGGGAAAGCCCGAGCAGCAATCAGTCGCCGGTCAGCACCGCAGGCAGATGCACGGGCGCGTTCGGCCCGAGCGGCAGGTCAAGGAGCGTCCAGCCGGCGAGCAGTGCCCCGCCAAAGAGCAGCAGCCAGAGCGAATAAGGCAGCATGACCGCCGCGAGGCTGCCAAGGCCGAAGCTCGGCACCCAGCGCTGGCAATAAATGAGGATCAGCGGGAAATAGACCATCAGCGGCGAGATGATGTTGGTCGCCCCATCGCCGACCCGATAGGCGGCCGTCGTCGTCTCCGCACTGATCCCGAGCAGCATCAGCATCGGTACCAAGACTGGGGCAAGCAGCGCCCATTTGGCGCTGGCCGAGCCGACGAACAGATTGAGCACGGTGGTGAACAGCACGATCAGGAGCAGCAGCACCGGCGTCGGCAAGGCGACGGCCTGCAGACCGCCGGCGCCGTGAATCGCGAAGATGAGGCCGAGATTGGACCAGCCGAACATCGCCACGAAATGCGCCGCCGCGAAGGCGAGGACGAGATAATAAGCAAGGTCGCCCATCGCCCCGCTCATCATCTTCACCACGTCACGATGATCCGCGATGGTGCCCGCCGCCTTGCCATAGGCCCAGCCGCCGGCGAGGAAGAGCAGGAAGAAGCCGCCGACCAGTGACTGGTAGAAGGGCGTCAGCCGCGCCTCCGGCACCGCTGCATTTGCATCGACCAGTGGCGCACCCGGCATCAGCGCCATGATCGCCCAGAGTGCGACCACCGCCAGCATCGCCAGGCCGCCGTGGCGCAGGCCCTTGCGCTGGGCGGCAGTGAGGCGCTGTTCGGCCTCTGCATCCGGTGTTCCCGCGATCATCGCCGCCTCACCCTGCGGCACATAGCCGCCAAGGCGCGGCTCGATGATCCGGTCGGTGACGTACCAGATGACCGGGATGTAGAGGATGAGCAAAGCGGCCATGAAGAACCAGTTGCCGGCAATGTTCATCTGCCAGTCGGCATCAAGCAATTGCGCGGCCTGCTGGGTGATGCCGAAGAGCAGCGCATCGAGCTGGCCGGGCAGGAGATTGGCCGAGAAGCCGCCGGACACGCCGGCAAAGGCAGCCGCGATCCCGGCGACGGGATGGCGACCGGCCGCCGCATAGATGATGCCCGCCAGCGGCACGAGCACGACATAGGCCGCATCCGCGGCGAGATTGCCCATCATGGCGACGAAGGCGACCATCGGCGTCAGCAGCATCGCCGGTGCATTGGCGACGCTGGCGCGCATGGCAGTGCCGAACAGGCCGGAGCGCTCGGCCACGCCCGCGCCGAGCATCACCACCAGCACATAGCCGAGTGGGTGGAAATGGGTGAAGGTGGCGGGCATCTCGACCCACAGGCGGCGGATATTCTCCGCCCCGAGCAGGCTTTGTGCTGTGATCGTCACCGGCGCGCCGGTTTGTGCATCGACCTGCGTCGGGTGCAAGGCCGACAGGCCGGCCAGCGCGGCGACGAGCGAGATCAGCACAAGCGCGAGGATCAGGTAGAAGAAGATGAACACCGGATCGGGCAGCTTGTTGCCCGTCCGCTCGATCCAGCCGAGGATGCCCTTTGATGCGCTGTCCGTCCCCGCCTGTGCCACGAGCCCTCGCTATGTGATTGTGATCGCTTGGCTTGTGCTAACCCGATGGCGGGAGCGGGGCAAGGCGGGTGGCTTATCGTCGACACAGTGCTCCTGCGAAAGCAGGAGCCTAGGGCAGATAAGGTGGTCGGTTGGGCCCTGGGCTCCTGCTTCCGCAGGAGCACGCGGGAGACCTAGTAGCGATAATCCACCGCAATGCGCACAGTACGCGGCCGCTGGGGCGTGGTGTAGCCGCCGGTGCCGGTGCCGAAGGGCGTGCCGAGCGCGAAGCGGTTGCCGGTTGTGTCGAAGAGGTTGGTGAGCGACAGCGTCACCCCCCGCCGCGCATCGCCGTAGCGGACGGTGACGCCGGTATCGACATAATCACCCTGTTCATCGCCCAGCACAGGCCCGATGCCGAGGCGCGAGGGGCCGATATATTTGAGCCAGCCGGCCAGCCGCAGATCCGCCGCACCGAGCGGCACGCGATAATCGATGCGCGCCTGCGCCGCATATTCGGCGACATTGGGAATGCTGCCGGGCGAGGCATCCGCGCTGAGCTGGCCCAGCGTGCCGGGCGCGGGAAGCTGGACCAGAGCATTGGTGACCGGCAGATCGGTGGCCCGCAGCGCAAAGAGCCGGAACGCCTCGGGCGTCAGCGCAATGACGCGGCTGTGATTGTAGACGGCATTGAAATCGATCTGCAGCCCCTCGAGCGGGAAGAGCGAGAGGCTGCCGGCTATGGAGGTGATGCGGCCATTGCCGATATTGGCTGTGGTCGGCAGCCCATTGCCGTCGATGAAATCGGCCTGAATGTCGCGCCAATAGGCATAAGCGGCCGAAAGGCTGGCCGCGAAGCCATAATAAGCGCTGCCCATCCGGACCCCGCCTTCCAGGCTCTGGATGTGATCGTTGCGGAACTGGCGGACGAACTGGGATTCGATCGCGAGGCCGCCCGGCCGGAAGCCCTCCTCATAGCGGGCATAGACGGTGAGGCCCGGCACCAGATGCGCCAGCACCTCGCCAGAGGGCAGCAGCTTGGTCTCGGTCCGGCTCGCGACAATATCGCCGCCCTGCAACGCGAACAGCGGCTGCACATCCTCCGCGCTGCCGCTCAGCCGGCTGTGCGTGATCCGCCCGCCGCCGCTCAGCAAAATGCCGCGCGAAACCTCGACGCTGAGCTTGCCATAGCCGGTCAGCTCCGTGACGCGATTGCGCACGCCCGTGGCAGCGGCGCGCAGCGTGGTGAGCCCGAAGGCGCGGCGCTGCTCGGCCTCATTGTCGATGGCGCTGACGCCCAACACCCAACCAAAGCCATTTTCGACCGGGCGCCACAGCCGCGTCTCGCTGGTCAGCATCCGCGTGCGGTTGCGCTGCTCGAACACGCGCGGGAGCGTGTCCGTCTCCGTCGCGTCGAACCGCTCGTCCAGCCCGTGGCTGACATAGGCATTGGAGGATTGGAAGCGCAGCGCGCCGAAATCCTTGCGGAGCACCAGCGTCGCCATGCCATAATCGGCATTGGCATCCTCGACTACAAAGCTGTTGCGGGTGAGCGGCGGGGCATCGCGGTCGGCATATTGGGAATCGTCGATGAGGGTCGACTGATAGATGCCGCCGACATCCACCGTCCATGCATCGCTCAGGTCCAACCGCAGCACGGCCCGGCCGCCAGCGATGCGCGTGCGGTTGACATCGTTCACGCCGCGTACCGGATTGTCGATATAGCCGCCGTCGGTGATGCCATAGCCGGTCAGGCGCAGGGCATGGCCGCGCGTGCCGATGGGCACGTTGACGGTCGCGGCGACATCGGCGCCCGGCTCGCCATGCTGGGTCACGCTGAGCCCAGCGCTGGTCTCAACCGTGAACCCGCGCGGATCAGGATCATTGGGCACCAGCCGGATGATGCCGCCGAGGGACCCCGCACCATAGAGCGTGCCCTGCGAGCCTTCCAGCACCTCGACCTGCTTGATGTCCTGCAGGCGCAGGTCCGGGTCCGGCGCATTATAGGTGAGGCGCAGATCGCCCAGATACTGCCCCACCGTCGCCTGCGTTGGCCCGGTGAAGCTGGAATCGGCGATGCCCCGGATGAACAGCTTGTTGCGCCCGGAACCCAGATGCGTCGAGGCAACGCTGGCGAGGCGCGAGGCGACGGAGTCCGTTCCGCGCTCACCGCCAAACCGCAGGTCACTGCCATCAAGCAGATGCACCGCGCCCGGATAATCCTCATAGCGCTGATCGAGCTTGCTCGCGGTGACGACGAAGGATTCCACCTCGGCCGGCGGGGGCGGCGCGGCGGCCGGACGCCTGGGCCTTTGCGCCTGCGCCACGGCAGCAGGCGTGCTCACGGCATCGATCCGCCAGCTGGTCGCGCTCAACTGCACGGCCCGGCTGCGCGTACCGGCCAGCATCCGCGCAATCGCCTCGGCCGGCGTCATGGTTCCGCGCACGGGCTTGACCTTTGTGCGCCAAAGCGCGTCGCTCGTCACGCTGATGCTGATGCCCGCCTGCCGCGCGAGTTGCGGCACCCGATCGGACAGGCGCCCCGCCGGCACGTCGATGGGCCGGGTCTGCGGCGCCTGCGCGGCGGCCGGCCCGGCGACGCCCAGCAGCGCCGCCGTGGCGAACAGCGCCAGCGGGGCACGAGCTATCTTGAGAGCGTCCACCCTCCGCTTTCCTTTGTCGCAGAGGTGCCGGAGAGCGCCGCCAGATCGTTCACCAGCCGTTCCTCGGGCAGATCGGTGCGCAGGGCCCCGCGAAAGCGAATGCCCGCCGCCGCCGGCGTGGTGCGCAGGGCAATGCCGGTGGTGCGCGCAACTTCCGCCGCCACATCATCCAGATGCACGCCATCATAGACGAGCTGGCCGGCGCGCCAGCCGCCCACCGCCGCAGGACTGACCGCGCTCAGGTCCGTCGCGCTGCCATCATCGCGTACGGTGAAGCGATAGCCGGCATCGACGCGGATCGCCGCGCCGCGCGGATTGTAGACCACCGCGCCTTCCGACACGGCCACGTTGATCCGCCCGTCATTGCGCGCGACATCGAACACCGTGCCCACATCGACCAGCTCGGCGCCGCCGACCGACACACGGAATGGCGCAGCATCCTTGTGGACGACGGAGACGAGCACCTGCCCTTCCTCCAGCTCGATCCGGCGCGGATCGCTGCGGCTGAGCTTGACCGAGGAGCCGCCGTTCACCGCAATCTCGCTGCCATCGACAAGCGTGACCACTTGCGAGCGGCCCAGTGGGGTTTTCACCCTGTAGCTATCCGACGACGTCTGAAACAGGCCGATGCCGACCATGCCGGCGATGGAAGCCGCCAGTGCGCCCCCGACCCACAGCCGACGGCTGAAGCGACGCGGCATGGACGGTGTGGCGGGCGCGGCCCGGCCCCCGTCCCGCGCCACGGCGGCGCCCTCCGGCCAGATATCCTCGGGGCGGGCGGGCAAGGTATCAAGATCGGCATCCATCGCAGCGAGCTGGTGATAGGCGGTCGCATGGGCCGGATCGCGCTCGAGCCAATCAGTGAAGGCCTCCCAAGCATTGAAGGCCGGATCGCGCTGGCGCATCAGCCAGTCGATGGCCGCAGCGTCCGCCGGGTTCATCCCCGCCTGCCGATCATGCGTCATCGGACTGTCTCCTTGCGGCCAGCAGGGCAGCATAAGCACGGCGCAGATCGCTCTCGACCGTGCTGAGGCTGACCCCCAGCTCGGCGGCAATCTGGCGCTGGGGCACGCCATCAAGACGATAGCGGCGGAAAACCTGGGAGGCGCGCGTGCCCAGCGCCTCCAGCGCGCGGTCGAACCGCCGCAAATCCTCGCGCGCAATCAGCTGCGCTTCCGCAGTCGGCTCGGGTACGACCTCACCCGTGCCGCGCGCCTCCGTCCAGGCCTGATCGCGGGCCCGCGCCTGCCGCTCGGCACGATAGCGATCGACCATGAGGTTGTTGGCGGCGCGATACAGATAGCCCAGCGGATTGCCGACCGGACCAGTAGGGCGCTGGGTGACGCGCATCCACAATTCCTGAAACAAATCCTCGGCGGCATCCCCGGCGCCATGGGCGACCAGAAAGCGGATGAGCTGGACGCGATGCGCCATCAGCGCACTGGCCAGCCCCTGCCCTTCGACAGGACCGGTATCGGTTCCCGTTTCACCTCTCATGGTCCGTCCGTTGTGGCTTCCCCGTGCCTTCATCGCCCGGCACCCTGCGTCCCGGGGCGCACCTGAAGCTCCTGCGCGGTATAGCCCGCTGACACCGCCACGCAAGGGCCGGCGCGGCCTACTCCACACAGGCTCCACGCCCCGTGAGCGAACGGCGCAAGGGGATTGTGAGCCAGCATGCGTGCAGCGGTCGATCGCAAGGACGGTCATCTCCATTCAACTCCGGGTTGGGCAAGAGGGAGTTGGGGGGTGGTGGGCACGGTTCCACGCTCCCTCTTGCCCGCACATCGGCCTCAAGAACCGCTTAGAGGCCGATGCGAAGACTGGCGCGCAGCGACAGGGCCCAATTGCCCTGATACTGCTCCGCGCCGAGTTCACCGCCGATCTGGAAGCCGCTGTTGCCGGCGACGCCGCGCAGGCGCCCGACCCAACCGCTTTCCCGATCATCGGGCAGCAGCGTGAACGCCTCGCCACCCTTGAACTGCGCCACAGTGGTTCCGAGATTGCCGCTCACGATCTCGCGACGACCGGCCTCTACCTCCAGCCGCGACCAGCCGGACCACTCATCCTGGCCGCCCATGTCGATGCCCAGCACTGCGGTGCCTGTAACCGCCAGCTCATCGCTGGTCCGCGAGCGCACGATGAGGTTCATGGCATCGCCACCGCCCGTCTCGGTGTAGCCATTCTCCTTCAAGCGGAAATAATCGAGCGACACGACCGGGCGGAAGGAGATGCCGCCCCGCGACACCCAGTCGTAGGAGAGCGTGCCCATCGCCGAATAGAGCCGGGCATTGCGATCGCTAGTGGCAGTCAGCGTGGTGGCGGTGCCATCCTTCAGCCCGTCGAAACTGCGTTTGCCTTCCAGATCCACGAAGCCGACCGATCCGCGCGCCGTCGCCCGCAAGCTCCCGGTCTTCAGGCGCCAGTAGCCGGCGACCTCGATCTGGTTGGCGGTCACCTGATTGGCCGTGTCGCCATCGCGATTGCGACCCCACAGGTAGGCTACCGACGTGCCGAAGCTGCCAAGGCCGGTCTTGATTTCGGCGCCGCCGCCGAAGCCCCAGCCGGAGGTCTTGTACGCCGCCGTGTCGCCGCGCCCCTTTTCGACGCCCCAGACGAGCTGGTTGATCCAGTAGCCCCATTTGCCTTCATCCTTGAACGGGCCGGTGGGGTCATCCAGCATCCGCCCGAAGGTGCGCGATCCTTGGGTGACGACTTGGAAGGTGCCGCCGGCATGATCGGGCAGGAGCTGGCGCAGGCTGGTGCGGAAGTCCTCGCCATCGGTGATACCGAGGAAGGCGGTTTCCACGCGCTCGTCCTTGGAGAGGGCGGCATAGATCGCATCGAAGGCCGCAGCCTCCGAGCGGTTGAGGCCAAGGTCCGCAGTGGTCTTGCGACCGAGGGTCACGCTGAGCGTGTTGGCGCTGCTGCTGAGCGTCGCCTTGTAGAGATAGGGCACCATCGCGGTTTCGGCATTGAGGTTGCCGGCGCCGGTGAGTGTGTCGGCGGTCAGCACGAGATGATTGCCCACTGCATTCTCGATATCGCTGACCCGCAACACCAGCCGCGAGTCCGCCGCGAAGCTCGCGGTGCCGGCGACCGAGAGATAGGCCGTGCTGTTGCCGGCCGCCCCCAACGTGATGCCGAGCGCGCCCTTGTCGGTCACGGCCAGGCTGCCGATCTGCGCCGGGCCCGTGAGATCGAGTGCGCCGCCCGCAAGGCTTAGCGCCAGCTGGCCGGCATTGGCGAAGGTGCCGGAATAGACGGCAGTGCCGCCAATCGAGAGCGTGCTCGCGGTGCCGCCGAAATCGGCCGTGCCCTTGAAGCGCGACGTGCCGGCAAGGCTCATCGTGCTTGTGCCGGTGCCGAAGGCGACATTGCCGGTATAGACCGCATCGCCGCGCAGTCGGAGCGTGTCGGCTCCGGCACCGAAGCTGGTGTTGCCGGTGATCGTGCCGTCCGCAATGTCGAACACGTCATTGCCGCTGCCGAACCGCACATCGCCCACAATGCTGGGCGCGGTGGCGCTGGCGGCGACCTCGGTCTGCTTGACGGTCACGCCGCTGCTATTGGCGGCGAGATCGATAGCGATGTTGCGCCCCGAATCCGCCTTGGCGCCGGTCGCCGAGATGGCGCCGCTGTTCTCGATGAGCGTCAGCCCGCCCGAGGCATCGACGATCCCGACCGCGCTGCCGGCCTCGCCGGTCGTCGCCTTGATCGTGCCGGCGTTGCGGAGGGTCGGCAGACTGGCGCCGGCATCGACGCGCACGGCGGTCGCCGTCGTGCCATCCTTGCTGGTGCCGGTCGCCTCGACCTTGCCGGTGACGTGCAGCAGCGGTGTCGATGCCCCGGCGCCGAGGCGCAGGGCCGTCGCCGAGGCATCGCGGGCGGAGGCCTCGACGCTGCCACTGATGCCGATGCCCCCGGCGATGGTCACGGCGCCGCCCTGGCCGCCGACGAGCAGGCCATTGCCTTGCACCCCAGTGTAGAGGCCGCTGCCGGACACGGTGCCGTCGATGATCAGGCCGTAGCCGCTGCCCGTCGCCGGCACCGCACCGATGGCGATATCCCGCCCGGCCGCGCCGATCCGCATCGCCGGTGCCGCGCCATAAGAGCGCACGACGGCGGAGCCTTCCTCGCTGTCCTTGATGCCGTCCTTGTCTTCATCATCATCGGTGGTGCTGGCGTCCTTGGGCGGCACGGCAAGGATGATGCCGCCCGCGACATTGCCTTCCACGATGACGGCCGAACCGCCCTGCAGCAGATCGTCCGCATCCAGCTTGGAGGGGTCCGACGGCGGCGTGGTATAGCGATAGCCCGTGGCGCTGATCGCGCCCTGAATGGTCAGCGTGCCGCCGACATTGCCTAGGAACGCCGCGCCGACCGCATTCACCCCCTGAGCGCCGACCGTGCCGGCGAGACGGACATTGCCGCTGATGTCTCCGGCCTGCACGCCGATCGCACGATCGCCCAGCACGCTGGTCGTGCCATCGTGCGAGAAGGCGCCAGTGAGCGGACCGCCCAGCCGGATGCCGAAGGAATCATTGCCCTCGATCTGGATCGTGGCACCGCGCGCCACGGTGATGGCGCCGGAATAGGCGCCCAGCGTGCGGATGCCGTGGCGCCCGGTGCCGACCGCGAACGGCCCGTCGAGATCGCCATCATTATCGCCGTCGGCGGGCGTGTAGCTCTCATCGATGATGATTTTGCCGCTGTGGACGATGCCGCCCGACGTGCCGGCATTGGCGACGATACCCGCGGCATTGTCCGCATTGCTGATCTGGATTGTGCCTTCATTGGTGATCTTGTTGGCACTGTTGACCGTGACCGCAACGCTGCCCGCGCCGGTCAGTTCGATCGACCCGGCCGAGCCGATCTTGATATCGTCGGCCGCGCCATTGTTGGCTGTGGCCGTCGTGATCGCGGTGGTCCGCTTGGTCGTGATCGAGGTTTCCGCTGACGCCGCATTGGCAAGAGCGAAGGCGCAGGTGGAAGCAAGCAGGAAATGACGCATGAATACTCCGCTGGTCGTTCAGTACCGGGGAGTGTTCCCTCCCCCCTTGACCAGCAGGACGGAGCCGAGGGCATACAGCCTTGGCTCCGACCGATATTCTGCGCCGCGTGACGCGGCGACCGGCGGACTGCGGCCCGCCGATCTGCCGCTTATTGCGGTTTTGCTGCTACGCTCATCACATAAGTGGCGACGTCGTTGATGTCCTTCTCGCTCAACTGCCCCTCATAGCCCGGCATGGCGCCGGCGCCCTTGGTGACGCGCTCGACGATCAGCGCGTGGGTGAGATTGGCATTGCCATCCAGCGAGGGGCCGATGGGGCCGCTGGCATCAGCTGCGGCCAGCGTGTGACAGGCGCCGCACACGGTGCTCTCGAACACCTGCTTGCCATGGGCAGGATCGCCGGCGGGCGCATCGGCTGCCTGCGCCGGAATCAAAGCAAGCGGGGCTGCGGCGAGCAGGGCGGCAATCGCTGATATGCTCCACATCTTGGCGGCGTTTGCGCGTGTCACAGAAAAATCCCTCCGTCCGAATCATTGCCATTCTAATCATCTGTGCCCTAAGTCAGGATCGGCGAAAAAGTCCAGAACCGCGCCTGACGCTCAAGGTCTTCGTCCCGACGCCTGAACCGGGGCGGCTGAACGGCGGCTGACGCGCGCGGTAAGACGAGAGGAGCAGAGCCATGGGCCAGGCAGACACAACGCGCTTTTCCGACGTGCGCTTTCCGCAAAGCGGCGGGTGCCAGTGCGGCGCGGTGCGCTATGAACTGAGCGCGCCGCCAGTGGGCATCTGGGCCTGCCATTGCAGCCTGTGCCGCAAGCAGAGCGGCAGCGCCTTTGGGCTCTCCATGGGCGTGGCTATCGAGAGCCTGGCGTTCACACAGGGGACGCCGGCGATCTGGACGCGCGACACCGACTCCGGCCATCGGCTCGACTGCCTGTTCTGCGCTGATTGTGGGTCGCGACTGGTCCATCGTCGCCATCGACATGAAGGCATGCAGACGCTCAAGCCGGGCACGCTGGACGATACGAGTTGGGTGGTGCCGGGGCGCCATTTCTTCGCGGAGACGGCGCTGGATTGGGTGAGGCCGCTGATTCAGGGCACGGACTAATCGACGATATAAAACCTATTTGGAATATTTTTTGAGATTGATCATTCCAAATTGACGTGCCTGCGCCTGAGACTGCAAACACCTCAAGTCTCTGGTGCCCCCTGCACTTGCCAATATCCCCGGTCAGGCCCATGGGATGGGGATGCTTTCGCTGCTCTCCATCCTGATCGGCGCGGTCGCGCTGATTCTTGCCATTCCCGCGATCATCCCCGGCCTTGGCTGGGCCAATTGGGTGATTGTGCCGATGGCCCTGTTCGGGGCGCTGATCGGCCAGTTCGCAGCGGGCACCGGAGCGCGCAATTTCTGCCTCGCCGTGGCCGCCTTCGGCATGTTGCGCCTGTGGGCCGGCGGCGGAATTTTCTGAACGAGAGCGGCAATATGAGCAGCCAACCCACCGACATCGCAGGCGCCGAACAGGCGGCGCAACGACGCGCTGGCCTGCTTGCCGGTGTTGGCGCCTATGCGATCTGGGGCCTGATGCCGCTTTATTTCAAGCTGCTCGGCCATGTCTCTCCCTTCGAAATCGTGGCGCATCGGGTGATCTGGTCCGTCGCCTTCCTCGCCATCGTGCTGGCGGCGATGCGGCAATATCGCGCCTTCGTCGCGATCTTCAGGCAGCCGCGCATTCTCGCCGCGCTGGCGCTGAGCGCGGTGCTCATCGGCATCAACTGGCTGGTCTATATCTGGGCGGTGGATACCGACCATGTCGTGGCGGCGAGCCTGGGCTATTTTCTCAACCCGCTGGTCAATGTGCTGCTCGGCACGCTGGTGCTCAAGGAAGTGCTGCGCCGCCGGCAGGCTGTCGCCATCGGCATCGCAGCGGTGGGCGTGGCATTGCTCGCCATCGGCGAGTGGCAGACTCTCTGGATCAGCCTCGCGCTGGCGATCAGCTTTGCCTTTTATGGGCTCGTCCGCAAGCTGACGCCGGTGCCCTCGACCTCGGGTCTGGCGGTGGAGACGCTGGTGCTGTGCGCCCCGGCCCTCGCGCTGGTGAGCTTTTATGCCGCGCAGGGCACCCTGGCCTTCGGTGAGGATCGCTGGGTGACGCTCGGCCTGATCGGCACCGGGGCGCTCACCTCCGTGCCGCTGATCCTGTTCGCGATTTCCGCGCGCGCCTTGCCGCTCGTGACGCTCGGGCTGATGCAGTATATCGCTCCCTCGCTGCAGTTCCTGTGCGGGGTGTTCCTGTTCGGCGAGCCGATGTCCGCCGGGCGCTGGGGCAGCTTCCTGCTCATCTGGGTCGCCCTCGCACTGTTCGTGTGGGACAGTCTGAGCGGCGCTCGCGCGCGGCGGCGCACGCTGGCATGAGCAGCGCCGCCGCTGCCGCGGCCCCCTCCGCGCCCGCACGCCGCGACCGGCCCCTGTTCGCCATCATGCTGCGGCTGCTGGCGATGATGATGATCGGCGCGACCTACGCCATCGGCAAGCTGCTGATCGAGCGCGGCGCCAATCTGGCCGAAGTGGTGTTCTACCGGCAGTTATTCGCCTTCCCCGTCGCGGCGATCTGGGCGGTCGCACTGATGGGCACGGCCCTGCTGCCCAAGGCGCCGATGCGCACCCACATCACCCGCACCAGCCTCGGCATGATCGGCATGTTGCTCAACTTCGGCGCGGTCGCATTGCTGCCGCTGGCGGAGGCGACCTCCATCGGCTTTACTATGCCGATCTTCGCCACCATCCTCTCCGCGCTGCTGCTGCGCGAACAGACCGGTGTCCACCGCTGGAGCGCCGTTCTGCTCGGCTTTGTCGGCGTGGTCATCATGACCCATCCGGACTCCGCCAATTTCGCCTCCGCCGGCGTGTTCGTGGCACTCGGTGGGGCGATGGTGACGGCGCTCGTTGCCATCGTATTGCGCGATCTCGGCAAGCGCGAATCGGCGCCGATCATCGTCTTCTGGTTCACCCTGCTCTCGCTGCCGCCGCTCGGGCTGATGCTGATCTGGTATGGGCAAAGCCATGATCCCGTCGCATGGCTGCTGTTCGTCGGCCTGGGGCTGACCGGCGGGGCGGCGCAATTGTTCATGACCTCGGCCCTACGCTACGGGCCGGTCTCCATCGTCATCCCCATGGATTACAGCCAGATGATCTGGGCCACGCTGGCCGGCTGGCTGCTTTGGTCCTACTGGCCGGAGCCTTCAACGTGGGTCGGGGCGGGCCTGATCGCGGCGAGCGGCCTCTACATCGCCTGGCGCGAGCATGTGCGCCGCCGGGCGCTCACCGTCAGCCCGGATGAGGACCGCGCCGGAAGATCAGGCTGAGATTATTGGCCGGCATCTCGACAACGCGCTTCAGCTCGAAGCCCTCGGACGCCGCTGCCGCCTCGACATCATGCACCCAGCGCAGGCCCCAGGCGGAGTCGCGCGCGCGCAGCGACTCATCGAAAGCGATATTGCTTGGGGCAGTCTCCACCTCGCGGCGGAAATAGGGGCCGTAAAGAAAGAGCGGCGCGCCTTCCGGCAACAGCATCGCCGCGCCGTGGAGCAGGCCGAGCGTCGCAGCCCAAGGCGAGATATGCACCATGTTGATGCACAGGATCGCGTCCGCCTCGCCGATCGGCCAGGCCTCGGGGTCGGCAGCGTCGATCTGCAGCGGCGGGGCGAGATTGGGCAGCGCCACCTCATCCGCCCAGGCGGTGATCGAGGCGCGCGCGACCGGGTCAGGGTCGCTCGGCAGCCAGCGCAAGGCAGGGAAGCAGCGCGCGAAATGCACGGCATGTTCGCCCGAGCCGCTGGCGATCTCCAGCACGAGCCCGGTGGCGGGCAAGGTTTGCGCGAGCAATTGGGCGATGGCATCGCGGTTGCGCACCGTGGCGGGCGCGTGGCGCTTGCCGCCCCGTGCGGGAGATTCACCGGTCAGCCAAGGCTTCGACCTGTCATCCATCGATCCGTGCTCCCTGTTCAAGCTCACCCTCTATAACAGACCGGGCGACGAAAAGAGGCATCAAACCGACGTAAAATGGCTCAATCCCAGCGCATGACGGTCTTGCCGATCAGTGCACCGGCCTCCAGCGCGGCGTGCGCCTCGCGCAGCGTGTCGACACTGGCGGTGAGCGTTCGGGTGCGGGTGGAGACGAGCGTGCCCGCATCAACCAGCGCGGCTACCTGCCGCAAAACCGCCTGCTGCTCGGCCATGCGAAAGCCGTTGATCGACTTGGCGAACATGAACTCCCAGTGGACCGAGAGCGCCTTCTGCTTGAACGGCAGGATGTCCAGCGCGGCGGGATCGTCAATGACCATGAGATGACCAAAGGGGCGCAACAGCGCGGGAATGACCGGCAGATAGGCGTCGGTATGCGTGGTGCTGAAGATGGCATGGAGATCATGCAGGCCCAGCGCCGCCAGTTCGGGCTGAACGTCGCGGCCGATGACATGATCGGCGCCCATAAGCTGCGCGAAGGCGACCGTCTCCGGCCGGGACGCGGTGGCGATGGCGGTGGCCGGGGTCAGCGCCTTGAGCAGCTGGATCGCCATCGAGCCGACACCCCCTGCCCCGCCGATGATCAGCACGCGGCTGTCCGCATCATAGACGATGCCGCGCTCCAGCATCGCCTCATAGGCGGTGAGCGCGGTCAGCGGCAGGGCGGCGGCATCGGCAAAATCGAGGCTCGCGGGCTTGTGCGCGACAAGGCGATGATCGACCGCTTGCAGACGGGCATAGCTGCCCGGTCGGTTGAGATCGCCGGCATAATAGACGGCATCACCAACCGCAAAGCCCTGCACCTGCGCGCCAACGGCCTCGACGATGCCGGCAGCATCCCAACCGAGCACGACCGGCGCATTCGCCGTGCCGCCGCGGCGCTGGCGGATCTTGGTATCGACCGGATTGAGCGCGAACGCCTCGACCCGGACCAGCAGATCCTGTGGGTCGGGCACCGGATCGGGCAGGTCGCGCAGGGTGAGCGCGAAGTCCGTCAGCGGGTGGGCGGCGTCATAAGCAAAGGCCTTCATCGCCGATCGACTCCTGGCTCCTGAATTGGGCATCTGGTTGGAAAGGGCGCCGTCAGTCCTTCAAGCGAACCCAGACCGGGGCGTGATCGCTGGCTTTCTCCCGCCCGCGATAAGCCTTGTCCACCTGCGCATCGGCCAGCCGGTCGGCAGCTGTGGGCGAGAGCAGCAGATGATCGATGCGGAAGCCTGCATCGCGCTGCCAGGCGCCGGCCTGATAATCCCAGAAGGTCCATACGCCACCGAGCGGATGGCGCGCGGCGAGCGCATCGGTCCAGCCGTCGTTGAGCAGCGTCTTGTAGGCGGCGCGGCTCTCCGGCTGCATCAGTGCATCGCTGGCCATGGCGGGTGGCGACCAGACATCGCGATCGAACGGGATGACATTATAATCGCCGGCCAGCACGGCGGGCACTTCCTCCGCCCAGATCTGCGCCGCACGGGCGCGCAGCCGCGCCATCCAACGCAGCTTGTACTCGAACTTGGGGCCGGGCACCGGATTGCCGTTGGGCAGATAGATGGAAGCGATGCGCACCCCGTTCACGTCCGCCTCGATGTAGCGGCTGTGCTCGTCTTCCGGCTCTCCCTCGAGCCCGCGCGTCACTTCCTGCGGGGTCGCGCCCTTCGCCAGGATCGCGACGCCGTTAAAGCCCTTCTGGCCGTGCCAGATGGCGCCATAGCCGGCATCCTCGATATCCTTGATCGGGAAGCCTTCATCCTGCGTCTTGATTTCCTGCAGGCAGGCGACGTCCGGCTGGGTTTCCGTCAGCCACTCGACCAGACGCGGCAGCCGCGCCTTGATGCCGTTGATATTGAAGGTCGCGATCCGCATGAACTAAAGCCCTTTTGCCGGCACCTGCCAGTGAGGGTCCGTCTTAGGGAGAAGCGGGGCGCTTCGACAAGCGCGTCCCGGCGCAAACGCTCAGAAAGTCAGACCGAGAAGCTGGTTCCGCAGCCGCAGCCGGCGGTGGCATTGGGATTTTCCACCTTGAAGGCGGCGCCGCCGAGATTGTCCACAAAATCGACCACGCAGCCCCGCACCAGATCGAGGCTCATGGAATCGACGACCAGCTTCACGCCGTCCGTCTCGACCATCACATCGTCCGCCTCGGGCGCATCGGCCAAGCCGAAGCGATACTGGAAGCCGGAGCACCCCCCGCCTTCCACCGCGAGGCGGAGAATAGCCGGCTTGCTCTGGCGCTCGGCGATCCAGGCGACCCGTGCGGCGGCGGTGGGAGAGAGGCTGATATCCATGGCTGCTAGATAGGGCGCGCGCGCCACAACGGCAAGCGGCGGCCCGCAAGGGAGCCGCGTCGCGCTTGACGATAGAGAAGGAAACTCAGGACAGCCTGCTCACCCGAGCGGGCGAGCGGCGATCAACGATCGCGGTTGTCGGTGGGGCGGTTGGCTTCCGGGCCACCCATGGCGACCTGACGATCGCTGTGCTCCTTGGCCTCGGCCAGAGCCAGCTCGTAATTGGTGCCTTCCAGATAGGGCATCGGGTTCACGGCGCTGCCGGCGATGCGGACTTCATAGTGAAGGTGGCTGCCGGTCGAGCGACCGGTGGAGCCCATCAGGCCGATGAGCTGGCCGCGACGGACGCGCTCATTGGGCTGGGCGATCAGCTTGGACATGTGGCCGTAGCGGGTCTCGAGGCCGTTGCCATGGTTGATCTCGACGAGATTGCCATAGCCGTTCACCCACTGCGAGCGGCGCACGACGCCATCGGCCGTCGCATAGATCGGCGTGCCGATCGGGCCGGGAATGTCGATGCCCTGATGCATGCGAGCGCGGCCGTTAAACGGATCGCTGCGGGTACCGAAGGAGGAGGTGAGACGCACATCGTCGACCGGCTGGCGCGACGGGATGGAGGCCTTGCTGTCCGTGCTCTGCTCGGTGGACTGCTCCATCTGGACCATCGCCGAGAAGAGCGAGGCGAACTGGGCGTCGTGCCCGGCATCGGCCAGAGCAGGAGAGGCAACCATCAGACCGGCAATCGCCAGAACCTTCGCGGCAGCTTTGAGGACACCCTCTTTAGCGAAGGTCATAGCGCTCGAATCGATCATTTGGACCCCGTGATGGGCCGTGACCGACCCCTCAATGTTTTTGTGTTTCCGGCTGATGTGAACCGGCTGGGGCTTTTCGAGCGAAGAACGGGTTAAGGCGCAAGAGGCAGGTAGAAATCGCGCGTCAAACCGGCCTGACTCCGCGCTGAGTCGTTGAACGGCGGCTTAACGGCACCGCGAAAGTGGCGCCGAACCAACATTTGGTAGCTTTCCTGCGGGTTTGCGCCGGATCGATTCATCGACCACAAAAACCATTTCGTCCCTGCGCCGACATGGCGAACTTCGTCGTCAATGATTCGGGTCAGCATCCGCGCGGTCCGCTCATCGTTGAAATGCCTGAACCGCACGATGGTTTCCGGCGTGATGTCCAGCGCCCGCGCTTCCAGCACCATCGGCACGATGGCGAGACGGGCCGCGACATCATGGGCGGTTTCGATCGCGGCTTCCCACAGACCATCATGGGCAGGCAGATCGCCATAGGCGCTGCCCAGTTCTTCCAGCCGGCGCGCAAGCAGGGCGAAATGCATCGCCTCGTCGGCACCGACACGCAGCCAGTCGTCGGCAAAGTCGGGCGGGAAGTCCGCGCCAAAGCGTGCGATGAGATCGAAGGCCAGGTCGATGGCGACGAATTCGATATGCGCCAGCGCGTGAATCATCGCGATGCGGGCGCGCTCCGAGCCACCCTTGCCGCGCTTGGGCATGCGGTTGGGCGGCAGAAGCTCAGGGCGCTCGGGCCGGCCGGGTCGGTCTGGCGGGGGCGTATCGAACCGGTGCGAGAGGCGCCCGAGGCGCCAGTCCCGTGCCGCCTTGCGCGCCGCCATCACCTTCTCGCGCGGATTGCTGCATTGCAGCACTGCAGCGCAGGCCTCGCCCAAGGTGGCGGGTTCGGTCAGAGCCATTCCATCACCGCCTTCCCGATGTAGAGCATGCCAATCGCGGTGACGATCCACGCCGTATAGCGCCGGAAGTGGCCGTCACTGATCCGATCCAGCAGTCGCCCGCCAAGCATCGTGCCGACCATGGACAGCGGCACGGCGATGGCGAACACCCACCAGGGCGGCATGGCACTCCGACCGGCAAGCAACATGGGCATACCAAAGACGCCAATCTTCGCGATATGGCTGAAAACCTGCCCCGCCGCCTTGGTCGAGACGATCTGGTGGCGGGTCAGCGGGGTGCGGACGAAGAACACGTCCATCATCGGGCCGGCAACGCCCGCCGTCAGGTTAAGGCCTGACACGGTGAACCCGGCGAGGAAGGCGTGGGAGGGCCGGGATGCATCGAGGGCGATCCACCGGCGGGGCAGCCAGACGACCAGCGGCACCAGCCCGAGCAGCAGGAACAGCAAGGGCCGCGAGGGCGAGAAGCCGATCATCGCGACCACCGCACCTGCAGCAAAGACCCCCAGGGCATAAGTGCGCATGATCGGCCAGACGACATGTTCGCGATGCACCACCGCGCGCCAGCCATTGGCGACAAGCTGGAGGATGCCATGCGTGACGAAGGCCGCGGACACCGGCAGCAGGAAGGCGAGGATGCCCATCAGCAGCAAGCCCCCCGCCATACCGAAGATGCCGGAAAGAAACGCGGTGGCGAAGGCCGCGATTATGATCAGGACGCCCGTCATCGTCGGCGCGGTTAGCCGCTTTTAGTCGGCCCGTCACCCGCCTGCTTGCCCATCACCAACGCGCCGCCGCATCAGTCTTGCCGGGCGAGAACGACGCGCCTAGGGCGAAACCGTGTGACGGATCAATGATCGGTTCAGCACGGAGGGGACCAGCATGATGAGCGCGCAGCAGACAAGGGACCAACGGCCATGAGCGGCGGCACCTTTTCTCCGTTGCGCCACCGGACCTTCCTGCTGATCCTGCTCGGCAGCCTGTTCTCGCACTTCGGCAATGCCATCCAGTCCGTGGGCGCCGCCTGGCAGCTCACCATCACGGGCCAGCCGGCCGACGTCATCGCCCTCGTCCAGAGCGCGACCAATCTGCCGATCATGCTGCTGGCGCTGCCGGCCGGGGCATGGGCGGACATGTTCGACAAGCGACTGGTGATGCTCGGCGCGCAGACCGGTATGGTCTCGCTTTCCATCCTGCTGGCGGCGCTCGCCTTTGTTGGCACGACGCCGCCGGGGCTGCTCATCGGCCTCACCGCTCTTCTCGCCTGCGGCGTGGCCTGCTTCAACCCGGCGCTCGCCTCCTCCATCGGCAGCATCGTGCCGCGCAACGAACTGGCCGCGGGCGTCGCGCTCAACATCCTCGCCTTCAACATCGCGCGCAGCCTTGGCCCGGCCATCGGCGGCGGCATCGTCGCGCTGGGCGGCGCGAAAGCAGCGTTCGTCGTCAATGCTCTCTCCTATCTGATGGTCATCGTCATCCTGCTGCGCTGGCGCACCGCGCCGCCAGCGCCGGCCACAAGGCGCCCCCTGCTGACGGTGATCGGCGAAGGCTTCCGCTTCGCGCTCGGCTCCCCGGCGATCCGCACCGTGCTGGTCCGCGCGATCAGCTTCACGCTCGCCGGCAGCGCCGCCTGGGCGTTGATGCCGCTGGTCGCGACGCAGATGCTCGGCCGGGGATCGATGACCTTCGGCCTGCTGCTCGGCGCACTCGGCCTTGGGGCCGTGATCGGCGCAGCGAGCAGCACCTGGTTCCGCCAGCGCTTCTCGAGCGAGGCGATCATCCGCGGCGCCGGGCTCCTCTATGGCGCGGTGTGCGTATGCGTTGCGCTCGGCATCGGGCTGGTGCCCACACTCGTTCTGCTGGTGCTGGGTGGCGCCGGCTGGGTGCAGGCGCTTTCCGGTTTTGCCGTCGCCGGCCAGATGTGGTCGCCCGCCCCGCTTATCGGGCGCATTACCGCTATGGTGAGCAGCCTCACCTTCGGCGGGATCGCGCTGGGGAGCTGGCTGTGGGGCCATGTGGCGCAGGCCCATGGCGTTGCCAGTGCGCTGCTGTTCTCCGGTCTGGCGATGCTGGTTCTGCCGTTCATCGGCCTGATCTGGCCGATGCCCCGGCACGAGGGCGCTAAGCCCGCCTGAGGCTCTGCGTTCGCGGGGCCTGCCCGCCTCTCCTCTGCCCCACGCTCTTGCCGCCGCTGGCCCACGCGCCTAGGGAAGCAAGGGACCATGGCCGATCCCCGCATCATCGACATCGTGCTCGACGAGAAGACGATATTGTGGCGCAGCGCGGATGTGGAGCAGGAACGACGGATCGCGATCTTCGACCTGCTGGAAGACAATCATTTCGCGCCGGTGCGCCAGCATGAGGACGGCTATGCCGGCCCTTACCGGGTGTTTCTGCGCGTGGCGGACGGGCGGCTGGTGATCGAACTGCGGCGCACGGATGACAGCGCGCTGGAAGCGATCATCCTCGGCCTCGCCAGCCTGCGGCGCGCGATCCGGGACTATTTCGCGATTACGGAGAGCTATTATCAGGCGATCCGGCAAGCGACGCCGAGCCAGATCGAAACCGTCGACATGGCCCGGCGCGCTGTCCACAACGATGCCGCCGAATTGCTGCGCGGGCGGCTGGAGGGGAAGATCGACGTGGACTTCGATACCGCGCGGCGGCTGTTCACGCTGATCTGCGTGCTGCATATCCGCGCATAACAGGACTGACGAACGACATGAGCACCACAAAGGCCAAGCGCATGACCAGCGCGCCAGGCGCCCGGCGCCGGCGGATCAAGGTGACGCCGCTGCGCCTCTTCATGCTGCTCCTGGTGATCGGTGGCGGATTGGTGGCGGGCCTCTTCATGCTCGCCCGCAGCTGGACGCCCTCAGCCAAATATTTCCCCGTGCAGGGCATCACGCTGAGCGCGCAGAGCGGCACGATCAACTGGCGGATGGCCCGCGCGGCAGGTGCCGACTTCGTCTATCTGCGCGCCACCGATGGCGCGCGTGGGCGGGACAGCGCCTTTAATGATTATCTCGCCGGCGCGGTCGCCAACGACATGCGCCACGGCGCGATCCATCGCTATGATCTGTGCAGCAGCGCCTCGGCGCAGGCCACGCGGTTCATCGCCACCGTGCCGCGCGACCCGCAGATGCTGCCGCCGGTGGTGGAAATGGGCTTCGACCTGCCCTGCACGGCGCGGCCCAACCGCGATACGCTGCTCGCCGAGCTGAACACCTTCCTCAACCAGATCGAAACCCACTCCGCCAAGCCCGCCGTGATCCGCACCAGCCGCGAATTCGAGGCGGCCTATGACGTGGCCGGTGGCATCAACCGCACCTTGTGGGTGGACGGCGACTTCTTCGTGCCCGATTACACCACCCGTCCCTGGACGATGTGGACCGCCTCCACCTGGAAGCGGGTCAACGGCATCGAGGGGCCGATCGAATGGAATGCGGTGCGGCAATGAGCGATGAAACGACCCGACAAGACTTGACAGCGCCGACCCCGGACGAGCGCACGCTGATCGACGCCGCCCGCGGCGCCATGGCGCAGGCCCATGCGCCCTACAGCCGCTTTGCGGTCGGCGCGGCGCTACGATTGACCGACGGGACGATCCTCACCGGCGCCAATTTCGAGAATGCGAGCTACGGCCTGTCGCTCTGCGCCGAGACCGTGGCCATCGCTGCCGCCAATGCGCAGGGGCAGCTACGGGATATCGCGGCCATCGCGGTGACGGGCGGCGCGATGGACGGCGGGGATGGCGGCATCATCACGCCCTGCGGTCGCTGCCGGCAGATCATCAAGGAAGCGCAGGATATGGGCGGGCGCCCGCTGACGATCCTGTGCGCCACGCCAGATGGCAGCGCCGTGCTGCGCCTTACGCTCGACGCGCTGCTGCCGCACGCCTTCGGCCCGGCCAATCTCGGCATCGGCCCGGGCTGATCCTCACCATATCATCGCCTCTGGCATTCGGCGCGGCGAGCGATTAGCAACGCCCCCATGGCCATACTCTCCGACAAATGGATTCGCCGTCAGGCGCAGGAAAACGGCATGATCGAGCCGTTCGTGGAAAGCCAGCGGCGCGAGGGCTGCATCAGCTATGGCCTCTCCTCTTACGGCTATGACGCGCGGGTGGCCGAGGATTTCAAGATCTTCACCAATGTCGATAGCGCCGTGGTGGACCCCAAGGACTTCGCCGCCAACAGCTTCGTCGACCGCAAGACGGACGTGTGCATCATCCCGCCCAACAGCTTCGCGCTGGCGCGGACCGTGGAATATTTCCGCATCCCGCGCGATGTGCTGGTGATCTGCCTCGGCAAATCCACTTATGCGCGCTGCGGGATCATCGTGAACGTGACGCCGCTGGAGCCGGGCTGGGAAGGCCATGTGACGCTGGAATTCTCCAACACCACGCCGCTACCCGCCAAAATCTACGCCAATGAAGGCGCCTGCCAGTTCCTGTTCCTGGAAGGCAATGAGCCGTGCGAGACGAGCTATGCCGACCGCGCCGGCAAATATATGGGCCAGCGGGGCGTGACTCTACCCAAGCTCTGATCGCGCCGGCATATCGCCGGAAAGCTTTTGCTAAGCACGATTGCGCTGGCCGGATCGCTCCCGCTCGCTTTATATGGAGAGGCACATGTTTGGCCTCTTCAAATCCAAGTCAAAGCCTGAACCTCTGACCCATGCGCCAGACCTGGGCGAGGGCCGCCGCGTCTACGCGATCGGCGACATTCATGGTCGCCTCGATCTGCTGCTCGAACTTATCGATCTGATCGCGGCCGACGACCATAGCCGAGGCCCGACCGGCAGCACGCAACTGGTGTTCCTGGGCGATTATGTCGATCGCGGGCAGGACAGCAGGGGCGTGATCGACTATGTGCTGCAACTTCGCGACTGGTGGCCAAACATCCTCTGCCTGCGCGGCAATCATGAGGAAGTATTCGCGATGGCCGTCGAAGGCGATGAGAGCGCGCTGCGCTTCCTCACCCGCATCGGCGGCCGCGAGACATTGCTCTCCTATGGCGCGAGCGAGGCCGATCTCGACACGATGACGCTGGGCGAACTGCGCGACTGGCTGACGAGTGCGGTGCCGGACACGCATCGCGCCTTCCTCGCCGGGCTGACGGACAAGGCGATCATCGGCAATTACGCCTTCGTCCACGCCGGGGTCCGGCCCGAAGTGCCGCTGGACGAGCAGGACGAAAAGGACCTGCGCTGGATCCGCGAGGAATTCCTGTTCTATGACGACCCGCACGATTATTTCATCGTCCATGGCCACTCGATTACCGAGGCGGTCGAGCAGCGCGAAAACCGGATGGGAATCGACACCGGCGCGTACAAGTCCGGCGTGCTGACAGCGGCCGGACTTGAGGGCACGGAGCGGTGGTTCCTCTCGACCGGTAAACCGGGGGGCTAGGTCGGCTCCGTCAGGCACAACGCAGACATTGCGATGAGTGCAGCCGGACTGCCCTCGCTTCCCGTCACCTACGGCTCCCCACCGCTCCGTTCGTGTCGAGCGAAGTCGAGACACGGTTGGTACAGGCCTCGCGTGTCTCGACTTCAGCCAAAGGCTGAAGTTCATCCCGAGCGCTCGCCTGCGGGCAGTCGAAAGGCTCGACACGAACGGCGCGTCTGTTCTGAGGACATGATGCGATCACGCCGAGGGCCATCGCCACGGGGTTGAGGCTGCGCGCAACTGCTTTAAAGGCTTCCGCTCACGCTCTACGAGCGCCTTGTCGGTCGCCTCGCGCGTCCGCCCGGCCGCGCGTGTCAGGAATTTGAATCACCATGAATTATCGCCATTCCTTCCATGCTGGTAACAGCGCCGATGTCGTGAAGCACAGCCTGCTGATCGCCCTTGTGCGCGCCTTGCAGCAGAAGCCGGGCGCCCTGACCCTGATCGACACCCATGCCGGCTGCGGGCTGTACGACCTTGGCGGCGAGCAGGCCCAACGCACCGGCGAGGCCATGAACGGCGTGCTGCGCGCCTTTGCCGATCCGAACCCCTTGCTGAGCGACTATCGCGCCGCCGTGCAGGCGGTGAACGTGGGAGCCGAGCCGCGCCTCTACCCCGGATCGCCGCAGATTCTGGCGCAGCTTCTGCGCCCGCAGGATTTGCTGATCCTCAACGAAAAACATCCCGAAGACGCTTACTCCCTGCGCGGCGTAATGCGCGGCACATCCGCCGCCGTGCACGAGCGCGATGCCTACGAGCTTTGGCTGGCGATGGTGCCGCCCCGCACCGCGCGCGGCGTGGTTGTGGTCGACCCGCCCTATGAGCAGACGGACGAACGCGCCCGCATCACCGCCACCCTCGCCGCCGCTCACCGCAAATGGGCGCATGGCGTGACGGTGATCTGGTACCCGCTCAAAGACCGCGCCACGCATCAACGTTGGAGTGGGCAACTCCGCAAGCTCGGCATCCCGAAATTCTTGCAGGTGGATCACTGGTTGTACGATGCCGACCAGCCGGGCATCTACAACGGCGCAGGCCTTTATATCGTCAACCCGCCCTACGCCTTCACGCAGGCGCTGCCGCCTCTGCTGGACGCCTTGCGAGCCGTCTTGGCGCCCGAGGGGCACAGGGGCGAGATCACGGCCGATTGGTTGAGCGAGTAGGGCAGAATCTCATCGGGGGCGGTAGTGGGCCGATCCTTCGATACGCTGCTTCGACAGGCTCAGCAGCTACTCAGGACGAACGGAGGATTGTCCGGATGTCGTTTTCGGCCGCAGATGACGCGGCGGCTATTCCATCGGAGACTGCATCTGCCTGGGGGTGCGCCAGGCCAAATCGAGGTGCTTATCTGCCCTGGGCTCCTGCCTTCGCAGGAGCACGGGGTGGTTTTTTGGAGGTCGGGCGTGTCCGGTATATGGGGCGTATGGTGTGCCCGCATGCGGCTGCGTTTTCTGCACCCCTGTCCTGATCCACCGGTTCCGGCGAGGCCCGCGTAGCAAAGGCCGACGGATCGCTCCGCCGGCCTTTGCCATAAATCCCGTTCGCAGCGTGAAGTCAGGCGACCTGCGCCGTCTCCAGCTCGTCGATGATCTCGTCGGGATCGCGCAGCACATAGCCGCGGCCCCAGACGGTCTCGATGTAATTGTCGCCGCTGCATGCCAGACTGAGCTTCTTGCGCAGCTTGCAGATGAACACGTCGATGATCTTGAGTTCCGGCTCGTCCATGCCGCCATAGAGATGATTGAGGAACATCTCCTTGGTGAGCGTGGTGCCCTTGCGGAGCGAGAGCAGCTCCAGCATCGCATATTCCTTGCCGGTGAGGTGGACCCGGTTGCCATCCACCTCCACGGTCTTGGCGTCGAGATTGACCGACAGCTTGCCGGTGCGGATGACGCTTTGCGAATGGCCCTTGGAGCGGCGGACAACGGCATGGATGCGCGCCACCAGCTCTTCCTTGTGGAACGGCTTGGTGACGTAATCGTCTGCACCGAAGCCGAAGGAGCGGACCTTGCTGTCCATCTCCGCAATGCCGGAGAGAATAAGGACCGGGGTCTGCACGCGCGATGCGCGGAGCTTCTTGAGCACGTCATAGCCGTGCATGTCCGGCAGGTTCAGGTCGAGGCAGATGATATCGTAATCGTAGAGCTTGCCGAGATCGAGGCCTTCTTCGCCAAGATCGGTCGTGTAGACGTTGAACCCCTCGGTGGTCAGCATCAGCTCGATAGCTTTGGCAGTCGTCGGTTCGTCTTCGATCAGCAACACGCGCATACACCAGCCCCTTTGCTCAGTTGGCCGGAGAGCTGCTCGTCACTCAATCCAACCACCAGTAACTATTAACCATATGAAGAGTGAACGCAAAAGGTTAATTTTACGTAAACTGGCCTGAAAGCACGAGTCGCGGGCCGTTTGCGTGCTTAATGGAGTGAGAATCAATGCGGCTCCCTCCGCCAATGGCAAGTAAATGGAGGCCATCCCTCCCTGCGTCTTCCCCCTGCGGGCGATAGCGCCTAGGGAGGCTGCATGTCCTTTACCCATGATCCCCGGAACAGCCGCAGAGGGTCGCCCGCGGGCGATCTGTCCCCCCTTACCGACCGGGTGATCTTCATGGATGGCGAGGCCATCGTGCTGGACAAGCCGGCGGGCCTGCCCGTCGACCGCCCGCGCGACGGCGCGCTGAGCCTGGAAAATCATCTCGACAGCCTGACCTTCGGCTTCCAGCGCTGGCCGGTGGCGGTGCATCGGCTGGACCGGGACACCAGCGGCTGCCTGCTGCTCGCTCGTAATCCCAAGGCTGCCAAGCGCTTCACCCAGGCCTTCGAAGCGCGCGAGGTGGAGAAGGTCTATCTTGCGGTGCTGGACGGCGTGCCAGCGGAGCGCGAAGGCGTGATCGACCTGCCGCTGGGCAAGACCAGCACGCGCGAGGATGGCTGGCGGATGCAGCCGGACCCGAAGGGCAAGCCGGCCGTCACGCGCTGGCGCCTGCTGGAGGCGCGCGATGGCCGCGCCCTCGTGCAGTTCCGCCCCGAAACCGGGCGCACGCACCAGCTGCGCGCCCATGCCCTGCACGGCCTTGGCCTCGGCATATTGGGCGACCGTTATTACCCCTCTGCTACACCCGGCGCGCCATGGGATGGCCGGATGCTGCTGCACGCGGTCAGCCTCAAGCTGCACCGCCCAGGCAAGCCGCCCGTCGAGGCCGAAGCCTTGCCACCGGCCCCGTTTGCAGCGGCGGGCTTCCCGGATGCCGAGGCGCTTAACCGGGATGCGCCCTCACCGGCCGAGGGCTAACGGGGCTGGTCAGACCTGCGCCTTGAACGGCGTGAAGTCAGTCTGCTCATCATAGACGTCCAGCCCTTCGCGCCGCTTGAAGAAATTGACGGCGAGGTAGGTGACCGGCGTCAGCACCGCTTCCCAGCCTACTTTCAGCGCCCAATTGGTGACCATCACGGTCAGCACCTGATCGGTGGACCACAGGCCATAAAAGGCCAGCGGATAGAAGAGCAGGCTGTCAACGCCCTGCCCGACGATGGTCGAGCCGATAGTGCGGGTCCACAGATGCTTGCCTTTGGTCAGCAGCTTCATCTTGGCGAGCACGAAGCTGTTGGTCAGCTCACCGGCCCAAAAGGCGAAGATCGAGGCGAAGACAATCCGCGGCACCTGGCCGAAGACCGACTCATAGGCTGCCTGCCCGTCCCAGCCGTCCGCCGGGGGCAGCGAGACGACCACCCAGCTCATCAGGGCCATGAACAGCATCGCGGCGAAGCCGGCCCAGATGCAGCGGCGGGCGCGGGCATAACCATAGACTTCGGTCAGCACGTCGCCCAGCACATAGCCCAAAGGAAAGAACAGGATGCCGGCACCGAAGGTGAAGCCCCACAGGCTCGCCAGCTTGGCGGCGCCGATGACGTTGGAGAGCAACAGCACCGCGACGAAGGCCGCCATCACGAAATCATAATATTGCAGCCGGTGGCCCGCGAGCGCGCTGGCATCGACATGAGCGATCGAATGGGGAGCGATCGAGGGCGGAGTCGCGGCGGACGCGGCGTCGGAGGGAGCAGCCATGGCGCGGGACTATGCCGCGCGATATCGCGCCCTGCAATCGATCTTGCAGCCTCCTGCTCCCGCCCAAAACCGCGCGCGGCATCGCTTTGCCATTGCCAGACGCCCGGCGATGCGGTTAGCGGATCGTTCCGTGGCCCCGTAGCTCAGCCGGATAGAGCATTCGCCTTCTAAGCGAATGGTCGCAGGTTCGAATCCTGCCGGGGTCGCCACTTCTTCCATTTCGCGTCAGCAAAGGCCGGGAAAGTTAAGCCCGCGCCGCCTGTGCCTGAGCGCGCCGTCGCTTGGCGGCATAGAGCGCCTCGTCCGCCTCGCGCATCAGCACTTCCATGTGGCTCTCCTCGGCGCGCGCGGTCGCGGTGCCGATGCAGGTGGAGATGCGGATGCGGTTGCCCTCGATGACGAAGGGCTGCGCGATGGCGCGGACCACGCGATCAGACAGCAGCGTGGCATCCTCCGCCTTATCGAGGCCGAACTGCACGATGACGAACTCATCGCCGCCCAACCGCGCCACGATATCCTCGCTGCGGATGGCACTGCTCAGCCGCTTAGCGACCATCTGCAGCAGCGTATCGCCGGCGGCATGGCCGTGGGTGTCGTTCACCGGCTTGAACCCGTCGAGATCGAGATAATGAACGGCCACGATCCCCTTTCCCCGCTTGAGGACCACGGCCTCATCGAACCGCTCGCGCAAGGCGAGCCGATTGGCGAGGTTGGTCAAAGGATCGCGCCGGGCCAATGACCCGGAGGTCAGCCGCTTGCTGATGCCTGTCACGGCAGACTCATGCCGCGTCGCCAGACTTTGCACGCCGGCATAGAGGAAGGCGAGAATGGAGGCGCCGGTGGCGATCGACATGGCATCGGCACGGATAAAGGCGGCCAGAGCGGTGGGGAGGCTGGCCGCCAGCATGCCCGGCACGGCAACGGGGGGGCGCAGGCCCGACCCGGCGGCGAGGCCGGCACAGAAGCCGACGACCAGACACACCATCAATGGCTGCCCGTCCGACTTCTGCAGGATGACGAGCCCGCTGAACAGGCCAAGCGCGAGGGCAAAGCTGAGCTGGGGTATGAGGAACATGAGCTCGAGCTGTCTGGCTCGAACCGGGTGAAGGTCGCTGGCCAGGGCCTGCCCGCGCAAGCGTAGCGTGACGATGATCCGCACCCCCATCGCCAGCACTCCGGCCACGCCGAGCGTCAGTGTGAGCCGGTCCCGCGTCTCGTTCACAATGAGGGCGACGCTGAGGGTAAAGGCGACCGCCATGATGGCAGACGGCGTCACATTGACGAACAGGCTGCGCACCAGTTCGACATACACCTTGTCTGCGAGCAGCACCTGCCGGTTGATCATTGGCCCTTCCCTGCCCCTTTGTACCAGCAAAACACACGGGCGCCGAGAATGTTCGCCGGGAGCCGGAAAAGACGGGAAATGCCAAGACGGCGCAGTGGTTCCCTACGCGCGGAGTTGGCGCGTTATCCGCGGATCAAGGTTCCGGCGGCCCGCAGGCTTTCATCGCTATTGACGAGCATCGACCAGCCCTGCGCATGCTGCTGCTCCAGCAGGCGACCGATCTCGCGATAGCCCTGCGCGAGCGGGTAGCGCTCATGCGCCTCCAGCCAGAGCCGCAGGAGCAACCGCTCGCGACCGGGCGTGTTGGTAAAGCCGGTGCGCGAGTGCATTACCCGGAAATTGTGCCAGAAGATCATCTCGCCCGGCTGCAGGGTGAAGGATACCTTCAACTCCGGCCGCGCCGCCATGCGCATCAAGACGCGCAAGGCCTCCACGAAGCGCTCCGGCACCGGCTCGCCCCTGATCTGCGCGGCCTGCACGATGAAGAGCACATAATTGTAGATGCCGATATGCCCGTCGATCACGGAGAAGCTGGGCACCTTGTAATCGGTGACGCTCTCCAGGCTGGTCGGGTAATAATAGCCCTCCTCCAGCACCGCCAGAACGTCCGGCCGCTCCGCCTGGATCGCCGCATAGACGGCGGCAGCACTGACCAGCCCGCTCACCCCGCCTTCCGGCGAGGTGACGACGGAAGCCAGGCTGAGAATCTCGTGATAGTCTGTGTGCGGCCCGAGCTCGGTATCGTTAAGATAGCCGCGCCGTTCGGGATTGGGCTCCTTGCGCACCAGCCCGATGCGATCATGCCGCGCGCTCTGTTCGACCGCGCGGCCCAGATGCGTCCCAAGACCGAAGTGCAGGCGCTGGAACGCCTCCAGATCGTAGCGCGCGATGTCGATCCCGCTCAGCAACACGGCGCCGCGCCCGGCCATCAGGTCGTAATTCACCGCTGCCATCAGGCTCGCGATCTCAGGCGCGCAGAAATCCTCCCGCGTGACGGATGTTGGCGCGCGGCCCTGCGTGGCGCGGACGGCAGCGTCCAGCGCGTCGAGCTGCGCCGGTGCCAGCCGCCGGGTCAGGCCTTCGGCACCCCCGCCGAGCGTGCCGGTCCATGCGCCGGAAGGCTTGCCGAGACGGGTCAGTTCGCTCGGGTCGGGGCGGGATAGGGTCGCGCTGTCAGTCATCAATACTCTCAATTCGCAGGATCATTCCGCCACGGCGGCCTGTTCGGCTTCCGGCATCTTGCCTGCCTGGTCATGCAGGAACACGCCCTGCCTGCGCAACTCTGCCTGCAGGCTGGTCACATCGAGCGCGCGGGGCTGGACGCCGGCGTTCACACTGAGCGCGGCTGCGGCGCCAGCGGCCTGTCCGGTCAGCCAGCATTGCGGGATCTCGCGCATGAAGCCATGCGAGTTGGCATCGCAGCTGATGTGCTTGCCACCTGCGAGCAGGCCATCGAGCTTGCGCGGCACCAACGCACCATAGGGCACCGAGATCACCGGATATTTGAGGCTGACCGAGGGGCTGACCCCGACCTCGTCAGGCAGCGCAATGCCATCGGCCCACTGGCTGCGCAGGATCTTGCCCATGCCGGCCAGACGCCTTGTGTGCCGCACGCCAAGCTGCGAGCCGCTCTGCAGCATATAGCATTGCTCGAACCCCGGCGCATGGGCGAGGAAGAATTCGCAATGCGTCTGCATGAACCGGTGCGAGCGGATCTCCAGCTCGGTCTGGTCGTCGACATCCAGCGCCGACAGGCCGGACTGGCGTGGGCCGAGGAACAGCGCGATGTCGTTGCGCCAGGAGACATAAGGCGGCTGGAAGAAGCCGAGCCGCTCACGGCCGAGCTTGGCGAACTCGGCATATTGCTCGGGCTCATTGGCGCGGAACGCCAGCCAGCGGTCCATGTCCACACCGCCCAGCATGAAGCCGGTGTTGGCGCTGTGGTGGACGTCGCCTTCCTCGATATCGGTGTCGAACTCGGCGCCGGCGCGCGCGAAGATGTCGCCATCGCCGGTGGTATCGACCACCACCTTGGCCCGCAGCGCCTGACGCCCGGCCTTGGATTCGAACACCACGCCCTCGACCTTGCCGTCGGCGACCATCGGCACCGCCGCCCAGCTGTGGAACACCAGCCGCACGCCGGCTGCCAGCAGCATCTCCTGACTGATCAGCTTCAACCGCTCGGGATCGAGCGTGGGCGACCAGCAGACCGTGCCGTGGAAGGCCGCAGTGCGCTGGCCCCAATAGCTCGCCTTCTTGGGATCGCGCGAGCCCCAGTCGGCGCGCGGCGGCCCGGCGAGGCCCGCAGCGGGCAGGCGCCCGAGCACATCATTGGCAAAGCCCTGAATGACCTGGCGGCCGGTCCAGTCGGTCATCCGGTCGATCCAGATGACGAGGCCGCCCGTGGAAAGGCCGCCCAGATGATTATAGCGCTCCATCAGCACCACATCGGCCCCGGCCTGCGCCGCTGCCCAGGCCGCCGCCGTGCCCGAAGGCCCGCCGCCGACCACCAGCACGTCGCAGCTATGATACACCGGGATCTCGCGCGCGGGCTCGACCCAAGTCCCCGTGCCATTGGCCCGCGGCAGCACCCGACCACCCGTCTCGAACACGTCAGAGGCCAGAAAACGATCCTCCGACTGGCGAACCTGACGGACCTTCGGCGTCTGCTCTTCAGCCATTGACATTCTCTCCTCACTGATTCGCCTTGCTTCATAGTCAAGGCAACAAATTTTCGCTCGTGTATAGAGAGCTTGCTAATTATTAGTTCAGATGTAGCTAAACAGGTAGCGAAATGATCGCGGTCCCGGCAAAGGACGGCGAGATATGGATAATCTGCGCGAAGAGGGAGATGCCTGCGGTATGGCCAGAGCGGCAAAAACGGTTGATCTTGCGACGTTGCTCGACGGACGCAAGCTCACGCCCTTCAACTATCTGCTGATCATGCTCTCCTGGCTCGTCACGCTGTTCGACGGGCTGGACATGATGATGATGTCGTTCACCGCCCCCTATATGCAGGACGAACTGCAACTGACCGACATCGAGATCGGCAATGCCTTCTCGGCCGGCACGGTGGGCATGGTCGTCGGCGGGTTGATCTTCACTTATGTCGGCGACCGCATCGGCCGCCGCCCGACAATCATCATGTGCACCTTCGCCTTTGGCATCCTGACCTTCCTCACCGGTTTCGCGACCAATTATCCGGCGCTGCTCACCCTGCGCTTCCTCGATGGTCTGGCCATTGGCGGCGCTCTGCCGCTCGCCTGGGCGCTCAATGTCGAATTCGTGCCACCCAAGCTGCGTGCCACAGTGATCGCCTTCATCATGATGGGCTTCAGCCTCGGGAGCGCGGCCGCTGCCCCGCTCACCAACATGATCGCACCCATCCATGGCTGGGAAGGCGTGTATTTCGCCGGCGGTATCGGCTCGGTCGTCTGCGCGCTTGCCATCGCGATCTTCCTGCCCGAATCCCCGCGTTTCCTGGCCAGCAAGGGCATCAAGCCCGAGCTGATCGTCGCGACGATCAAGCGGCTGGACAAGAGCATCGACGTGCAGGCGGACGACCAGTTCATTCTGGCCGACGAAGGCAAGCACAAGCGCAACTTCCGCTTCAGCGACCTGTTCGTCGGCAATCTGCGCCTGCTCACGCCGATCATCTGGATCGGCTATGGCGCCAGCGCCCTCGGCATCTTCTTCAAGTCCGCCTTCGGCCCGCTGGTGCTGGAGCGGATGGACGTGGCGCGGGAAACCGCCGCCAACGTCTCGGCCATCGGCGCGCTGCTCGGCGCGGTTGCCGGCGTGGTCATCATGCGCTTCTCCGCCCGCTACGGCCTCAAATTCGCTGCTGCCTGCACTCTCCTCATCGTGCCCATGGCCGTCGGCATCGGCATGGAGTGGATTCCGCGCGCGATGCTGCTGCCGACCATCGTGGTGCAGAGCATGCTGGTCGGTGGCTGCCATGCGGCGATCATCAGCCAGCTCGCGCTTTATTATCCGAGCGCGATCCGGGCGAGCGCCGGCGGCTGGGCCTCGGCGGTCGGCAAGATCGGTGGCATCGTCGGCCCACTGATCGGCGGCGCGATCCTTGCGAGCGGCATCCCCGCCGTGCGCACCTATGCACTGGCGGCGATCTGCCCCTTCATCCTCTTCCTCTCGATCCTCGTGATCAACATGCTGCTCAAGCGGCCGGAACGCCCGGCGCCTGAGACTGCCGGCACTGCAGCGGCTTAACAAGATCCTCCCCGCTTGCGGGGAGGGGGACCGCCGAAGGCGGTGGGGGGTCTCGCCCGCCCCCTCCGTCAGCGCTGCGCGCTGCCACCTCCCCATATATGGGGAGGATTTGAGGCGCGCTTAGCCGAGTGCGCGCTCGATCAGCGCCATGGTGGAGGGATCGAAGCCCTGCGCGCCATTCTGTTCGATGGACTTGGCGATCTCCTTGCCGAGTTCCACGCCGAACTGGTCGAAGCTGTTGATCTCCATCAGCACGCCATTGGCAAAAGTGCGGTGCTCGTAGAAGGCAATCAGCGCGCCCAGCGTGTGCGGGCTCAGCTCATCGATGAGGATCGTCGTCGAGGGGCGGTTGCCCGGATAGGCCCGCGCCGGGTCGGCGGCATTCTCGCGACCCTGCATCAGCGCGGCGCCCTGCGCGAAGCAATTGACCAGCAGGGTCTGGTGATGGGCAGAGTCGAGCGTGTCGCCCGGTTCGGTCACCGCGACGAACTCCACCGGCACGACATGCGTGCCCTGATGGAGAAGCTGGAAGACCGCGTGCTGCGCATCCGTGCCGACACCGCCCCAGGTGATCGCAGACGTCGGTCCATCGACCGGGCTGCCATCCGCCTTCACCGACTTGCCGTTGCTCTCCATCTCCAGCTGCTGAAGATAGGAAGGCAGCAGCCGCAGCCGTTGATCATAAGCGAAGACCGCGCGGGTCTGGCAGGCCATGACGCGGGCATAGAACAGGTCGACAAAGGCAGCGCGCAGCGGGGCATTGTCGCGGGCGCTGGCGTGACGGAAATGCCGGTCCATCGCCGCAGCGCCCTCTAGCAGCGCCTCATAGGCATCCCAGCCCAGCGCCAGCGCGGCCGGGAAGCCGATGGAGGACCAGAGCGAATAGCGCCCACCCACGCTTTCGGAAAAGCCCAAGATGCGCGTCTCGTCCACGCCCCATTCGATGGCCTTGTCCGGCGCGGCGGTGAGCGCGATGACCTGGCCATAGGGATCGTCCACCCCGGCCTGCGTCATCCACGCGATCGCACTGGCGGCATTGAGCATCGTCTCGGTGGTCGTGAAGGTCTTGGAGGCGATGACGAGCAGCGTGAAGGCCGGATCGAACCGGGCCATCGCATCCTCCAGCGCCACGCCATCGACATTGGAGACGATGGCGACGTCATAGCGGTCGGCATGGCGAGCAAGCGCATCGACCAGCAGATCAGGCCCCAGCGCCGATCCGCCGATGCCGACGTGCAGGATGTGGCGGATCTCGCCGAGCGCGCCGGCCTCGATGGCGTCGATCAGCGTGCGCATCCGCACCTTATGCTCGCGTGCTGCGGCCACGCTGTCCGGGTTGCCCTCGCCCCGCTCGGCGGTGTGCTCGACAGCGCGACCTTCGGTCACATTGATGACCTCGCCGGCGAACATCGCCGCGCGCTTGCCGTTAAAATCAACTGCCTGTGCCAGCGCCTCGAAGGCCGAGAGCGTCGTCTCGGTAAGGTGCGTCTTGGAGAAATCGAAGCGCAGGCCGGCCTCCTCGACCACATGGCCCGCCAGCCGATCCGCCTCGTCGCGGAACAGGCTGCGCAGATCGGGAATCGGCGCCGCCTTGATGTCGGTCCAGCAAGCGGTGATGCGATCAGGGTCGGTCATGGTGCGTAAGCGCTCCGGTCTGGCGTTGCTTCATTAAGGGGCGGCATATCCAATGCGCAGGCCTATTGCACGTGCGAAGCGCGCCGCAATGCTTGACGCCGCCATCCCCGCCCCGCAAAGACACTATTTTCCCGTCATCGCGACGAACCTGTCTGGAAAGCTGCCTTTCGATGTCCCACAAATCCGAGACACGGGATTTCCTGTGGTTCCTCGTCAAGCTTGTGGTGATCGTGGTGGCGATCCGCTCGCTGCTGATCGCGCCGTTCAATATTCCCTCCGAATCCATGCAGCCGCGCCTGCTGATCGGCGACTATCTGCTCGTCTCCAAATGGTCCTACGGCTATTCGCGCTACAGCTTCCCCTTCCAGCCCGCTTTGTTCGAGGGGCGGGTGATGGGCAAGGTGCCCGAGCGCGGAGACGTGGTGGTGTTCGCTTCGCCAGGCAATCCCAAGGAAGACTGGATCAAGCGCGTCATCGGCCTGCCGGGCGATACCATCCAGATGCAGGACGGCGTCGTCTATCTGAACGGCAAGGCCATTCCCAAGCGGCGAATCGATGATCTGGTGATCCCGGTGACCGCCAACATGCTGCAGGCAGCCAATACCGAGCGCAGCCCCTCGCCCTGTTTCATCGAGGAATTCGAGTTCACGGATGCCAAGGGCGAGGCGTTTTGCCGCTACCCGCGCTATCGCGAGACGCTGCCGAACGGAAAAAGCTACGAAGTGCTGGACCTTATCGACGGTCCGGCGGACAATAGCGCCGTCTCTGTTGTACCGGAGGGCCACGTCTTCGTCATGGGCGACAATCGCGACCGCAGTGCCGACAGCCGCATTCCCGTCGACGCCCGGGGCGTCGGCCCCTTGCCGATCGACCATCTGATCGGGCGGGCGCTGATCAGCTTCTTCTCCACCGACGGCTCGGCCAATCTGCTCCTGCCCTGGACATGGTTCACCGCCGCCCGGCCTGAACGCATTGGCGAAGGCTTTTGAGCACGGCCGATCTCGACGCCTGGCTCGCCGGCCTTATCGGTCAGGCGCCGGGGCAGCGGCCGCTCTATGAGCAGGCGCTGACCCATGGCAGCGCCAGCGCGACCCATTATGAGCGGCTGGAGTTTCTGGGCGACCGGGTGCTGGGGCTGGTGATGGCCGATTGGCTTTACGTCCGCTTTCCCGCCGAGAAGGAAGGCCAGCTCTCCCGCCGGTTCAATCAGCTGGTCACGGGTACCAGCTGCGCGCAGGTTGCTCGCGAGATCGGCGTGCGCACGCATCTGCGCCTCGGCAAGCAGGCGCGCGACGATGGCGCGGTCGAGAGCGACAATGTGCTCGGCGATGTCGTGGAAGCGCTGATCGGCGCCATGTATCTGGACATCGGCATGGATGCCGCGCGGGCGTTCATCCACCGCATGTGGGAGCCGATGGTCGAGGGACAGGCCAGCGCGCCCAAACACCCCAAATCCGCGCTGCAGGAATGGGCGGCGGCCCATAACCGCCAGCCGCCACATTATGAGCTGCTGGAACGCAGCGGGCCACAACATGCCCTGCGCTTCACCATCTCGGTGTCCATCCGCAATGCGGGTGAGGCGCAGGGCGAGGGCCATTCCAAGCAGGAGGCCGAGACGGCCGCCGCCATTGCCCTGCTCGCCAAGCTCAAGGCATGATCCGCACCCCCTTTTCAGCCAGCGCGCGCCATGCGCCCGACGGAGTGACCAGTGACCTCAACGCCATCGCCTGACCATCAACGCTGCGGCGTCGTCGCGGTCGTGGGGGCTCCGAATGCGGGCAAGTCCACGCTGACCAATGCCCTGGTCGGCCAGAAGATCGCGATCACCAGCCCCAAGGCGCAGACCACCCGCACGCGGGTAATGGGCATCGCCATCGAGGGGGCCGCGCAGATCATCCTCGTCGACACGCCGGGCATCTTCCAGCCGGACAGGCGGCTCGACCGCGCCATGGTGCAGGCCGCTTGGGGCGGCGCACAGGATGCCGACCTGATCGCGCTCATCGTCGACGGCCGCGCCGGCCTTGGGCCCAAGATGGAGCCGATCCTCGATGGCCTCGCCCAGCGGCGCGAAACAAAATGGCTGATCGTCAACAAGGTGGACATCGCCGCCAAGGACAAGCTGCTCACGCTGACCCAGCGTCTGCATGAGCGGGTGGATTTCGCCGAGACCTTCTTCGTGAGCGCCACCACCGCGGACGGGCTGGTCGACCTCAAGGCCGCCATGGCCGCCGCGGTGCCGGAAGGGCCGTGGCATTTCCCCGAGGATCAGGTTTCGGATGCGACGGACCGCCTGCTCGCCTCTGAAATTACCCGCGAGCAGCTCTATCACCAGCTCCACGACGAACTGCCCTATCAAAGCGCGGTCGAGACCGAGCAATATAAGGAACGTGCCGACGGGTCGGTGGAGATCCACCAGCAGATCCTCGTCGCGCGGGCCACGCAGCGCGGGATCATTCTCGGCAAGGGCGGGCAGCGGTTGAAGGAGATCGGCAGCAAGGCCCGGGCCGAACTGTCGAGCCTGCTGGGCGTGCCCGTCCACCTCTACCTGCATGTGAAGGTGAAGGAAGGCTGGGACGAGGACCGCCATGTCTATCGTGACATCGGCCTCGACTGGGTGGACTGACCCATCCCTCGCGCAATCCCGGATTGGATCAATCCGCTCCTCGCGTCGAAACCAGTGGTTGACGCCACGACCCTGCTTTTTCATGGAGCTTAGGTCGCTACGGAACGCCGGGAGGCTCGGTAGCGGGGGTGGGAGGATTGATCGCTTTTGGGAAGAGCGCTGCCCAGTCTGACCGAAGCTATCCTGAGTGCGCCTCTCACCGAGGGCGGCTGGGAGGGCGCCTTGCGTGCGCTCGCCAGAGAGACGCGGTCCTTGTCCGGCCAGTTGCTCGGGATCGGGTCGCCGACCACGCTGGCCTTCAACCTCCTCACCGATCCGGTAAACGAGCGTCTCTGCCGCCAGTTTGACAGCGAGGTTGCCAATTATTCCCATGGGAACTGGCGGGTCGCCGCTGCCAGCGGTCCGCTCGATGTGCGCCACGAATATCATTATGATGCCATCAAGGCCGCGCAGAACACCGACATCTATGACGACTTCACGCATGACGCCAACATGCCACATGGCTGCCAGGTCGTGCTCGTCAATGACGGGCAGGTGATGGTTGGACTGGCCGTTCTGCGCACCTATCAGGATGGGCGTACCACCGAGGCTGATCGCGCCGTTTTCACGCAGGCCGCGCCGCTGATGCAGTCCGCCGTCCGGATGCAGCGCACGCTGGAAGGCGAAGGCGCAAAGCTGCTCGCCGGATCGCTGGACACGATGAACACCGCCGCTTTCGTGTGCGACGGGCTGGGCCGGGTGTGCGCCACCACCCGCGCCGGCGAGGCGCTGCTCCGCGCCGAAGACCTGATCATGCTGCGCGATGAGCGGTTGACCGCCCCCAACAGCGCCGAAGCGCGCGAACTGCGGATGCAGATCGGCGCGATGCTGCAGGCAGGCGACCTGGCGCTGCCGAGTTGCGGGGTGTGGCTGGGCCAGCAGCGCCCTATCGCCCAGCGCCGCCTGTGCGAGATCTTCCGCCTGCCGGCCAAACCCGCCGCGCTCGGTTTCGAGCCGCGGGTGCTCGTCACTGTACGCGCGGCTGGCAACATTGGCGCGATGGAGCGCCAGGCATTGCAGCGCATGATGGGCCTGACGCGGGCCGAGACCGAGATCGCCATGCTGCTGGCCGAGGGCACCTCCCGCGAAATGATCGCCCTGCAGCGCGGCACGAGCCTTGGCACGGTCAACATCCAGATCAAGCGCCTGTTCGAGAAGACGGGCACCAATCGGGAAGCCGAGCTAGTCGCGCTGATCAATCGCCTGCTCCGCTGAGCGGCTTTTCGGACTTTATCAACGTCAACCATCGCGCATGGCTTGACCGGCGGAGGACAAGCGGGCAGCAGCGGCAGCACGAGACTTTTCGAGAGGAGCCGGAAATATGAGCGCCGGAAATATGAGCGATCGCCGCATGGTGACCATTGCGCCCACCGGGGGCACCACCTTCAAGAGCGCCAACCCGGCGCTGCCCACCCAGCCGCAGGAAATCGCCGACGACGTCTACGCCTGCTACAAGGCCGGCGCCTCGATCGCCGCCATCCATGCGCGGCGCCCGGACGACGAGGCGACCTGCAACCCGGCCATCTACCGCGATATCAACGAGCGCATCCGCGCCAAGTGCGACATCATCCTCAACAACTCCACGGGCGGCGGCAACAGCGGTGACATGCTCATCGAGCGGCCCGACGGCATGTTCGAAAACAGCTTCGAGGAGCGCCTCAAGGGCACCGAAGGCGGCGCGGAGATGTGCACCTTCGACGGCGTGACCGTGGTCGATACGATCAGCGGCAAGGACGTGCTGGTCATCACCCCGCCCTCGCGCTGCGAAACGCTGGTCAAGGCGATGGTGGACAAGGGCATCAAGCCGGAATGGGAAGTCTTCTCGCCCGACCACATCCTGCAGGACGTGACGCGGCTGATCCAGAAGGGCTATGATAAGCCGCCCTACTACATCAACATCGTGCTGGGCGGCGAAAAGGGCTTTCAGGGCGCAATGCCCTACAGCACCGACATTCTCGACTTCATGGTGAAGTGCCTGCCGCCGCAGTCGATCTGGTGCATCTCCGGCATCGGCCCGGCCCAGCTCCCGGCCACCACGCAGGCGCTGCTGCTCGGCGGTCATGTCCGCGTGGGGCTGGAGGACAATCATTATTATTCGCGCGGTGTGAAGGCGACCAACCTCCAGCTGATCGAGCGGCAGGTGCGCATCATGAACGAGATGGGCATCGAGCCGATGAGTGCGGCGGAGTCGCGGGAGTTGCTGGGATTGAAGGCGGTCTGAAGTCGGGCGGTCGGGGAGCGGCGCGCCGCTGCCCCGACGGCGCGCACGATTGCGAGCTTGCTCCCCACCCCAACCCCTCCCCTGAAGGGGAGGGGCTTGAGAGAGGGTGCCCGGTGAGAGGTTTGACTCTGCTGCACCGACCATCCAAGGTCGCCCGGTCGATGATCGGGCGGACGGGCTGCTGAGATCTGCCTCATCGCGCATGGAGCCGCCCGATTGTCCGCGCTGACCGCGCCGGCCTGACGGCTGCCGGGAGTTGGGACGGACAGCATGGCGGACGCATCGATGGGTTTCGGGCTGGGTCAGGCCATCATCCTGATGGGGGCCGGCGTGATCGCGGTGCCGCTGTTCCGGCGGCTGGGCCTCGGATCGGTGCTGGGCTACCTCGCCGCCGGCCTCGCCATCGGCCCCTTCGGCTTGGGGCTGATCAATGATCCGCAGGCACTGCTGCACATCGCCGAGCTGGGCGTGGTGATGTTCCTCTTCATCATCGGCCTCGAGATGCGGCCGCGCAAGCTGTGGAACCTGCGCAAACAGATCTTCGGCCTTGGCGCGGCGCAGGTTCTGCTGTGCGGTGCGCTGCTGACCCTGCTCGGCATGGCGGCCGGCCTGCCTGCGGCCGTGGCGGCTGCCGGCGCGATGGGCTTTGTCCTCTCTTCCACCGCCGTCATCATGCAGATGCTGAACGAAGCCGGGGACGCGGGCACCGAGGAAGGCCAGAAGGCGATCTCCATCCTGCTGCTGGAAGACCTCGCTATCGTACCGCTGCTGGCGCTGGTCGCCTTCTGGGCGGCGTTCCATGGCGCGGCGGGCGTGGAAGACGCGCCGCCGGTCTGGCAGAGCGTCGGCCTGGCACTGGCGGCGCTGGCCGCATTGATCGCGGCTGGGCGCTGGCTGCTCGATCCGCTGTTCGGCCTGATCGCGCGGGCCGGCGCACGCGAAGTGCTGACCGCCGCGGCGCTGCTCATCGTGCTGGGATCGGCCGTGTTGCTGGATGCCGCCGGGCTCTCCATGGCGATGGGCGCCTTCCTCGCCGGCGTGCTGCTCTCCGAATCCAGCTATCGGCACGAGCTGGAGGCGGATGTCGAGCCGTTTCGCGGCATCCTGCTGGGGCTGTTCTTCATGAGCGTGGGCATGTCGCTCGATCTCTCGACCGTGCTGCGCGAGTGGCAGCTCGTGCTCGGCGGCGTCATTGCCTTCATGATCGTCAAGGCCGTGGGCATCTATGCCGTCGCGCGGCTGCTCGGCTCTCCACACAGCGCCGCGACGCACCGTGCAGCGCTGTTCGCGCAGGGCGGCGAGTTCGCCTTCGTGCTCTATGGCGCAGCTGTGGCGGTCGGCCTCTTCGATGCCCGCATTGCCGCGATCATGAGCGCCATCGTCATCCTCTCCATGGCGCTGACGCCGCTGGTGCTCATCGTGCAGAGCCGGATGCGTCGCAACGCTCCGGTCTCGCTGGATGGGGTGGACAAGGCCAAGGATTTGACGGCACGCATCCTGTGCATCGGCTTCGGGCGGTTCGCGCAGGTCGCGAGCCAGGCGCTGCTCGCGCGGCGCTTCGAACTGTCGCTGATCGAGAATGACGTTGAGATGATCCAGGCGGCGGGAAATTTCGGCTTCAAGGTCTATTATGGCGATGGCACGCGGCTGGACGTGCTCCATGCCTCCGGCGCCGGGCGGGCCGAGGCGATCCTCGTCTGCGTCGACAAGCCGGATGTGGCCGACAAGATCGTCGAGCTTTGCCGGCACGAATTCCCGCTCGCCAAGCTCTATGTGCGCGCCTTTGACCGCGGCCATTCGCTGCGCCTGATCAAGGCGGGCGTCGATTATCAGATTCGCGAGACCTTCGAATCCGCGCTGGCCTTCAGCGAAGCGGTGTTGACCGACCTCGGCGTGGATGAGGACGACGCGCGCGAGGCAATCGAGGACGTGCGCGAGCGCGATGCGCAGCGGGTGGAACTGCAGTTGGTCGGCGGGATTACCGCGGGCCGCTCGCTGATGCGCGGCAATATGGTGACGCCCGAGCCGGAGCCGTTCTTCCCGCCGCAACGGGCGGAGGGAGGCTGAGGAGGGAGCTGCCACATTCCGTTCGTGTCGAGCGAAGTCGAGACACCAAGCGCGGTGCCAGCGTGTCTCGACTTCGCTCGACACGAATGGGGTTGGAGGGCGGGGTCTGGGGTTTTAAGGCCAAGAGCGAAGGGGCGTGGAGTTCGATGTTTGCGGCTTGCGGCACGACTGATCGAACGAGCCATCAACTTCCTCATCCGTTCGCCCTGAGCGAAGTCGAAGGGCCATGCTGAGCGGAGGCGAAGCGAACCTAACTGCGCTCGGCTTCACCCTTCGACTTCGCTCAGGGCGAACGGTGAGCGTAAGCGACGCGCGCGCCGAAGTGCCCCGCCTCAGCCCTCGCTGAGTGCAGCGACCAACGCCTTCACCTTCTTCTGCCGCCATTGCGGGAGGGGAGCGATCAGCCAGTAGCCGGGACCATCGCGTGATTCACCGAGCGCCACCACGCGGCCGGCGGCAATGTCGGCTTCCGCCAGCAGCGCCGGGACGCAGGCGCGGCCGAGGCCATTAGCGGCAGCATCTATGGCCAAACCCGCATCGGCGACGCGGACGACGGCCTTGCCATCCTCCACCGGGCAGCCGGGCCAGGCGATAGGCGACTCCAGTCCGCCGCCATCGGGTGCGCCGACCGTGACGAAGCGCGAGTCCCCGAGGGGCACGCCTTCATGCTCGCCGGTGCCGTCGGTCAGGCGCAAGGCGAGATCGAGATTGGCCTCGGTGAAATCGAGCGCGTCGTCCGCCGCAACGAGCATGAACTGCACGCCCGGCTCCTGCACCGCATAGGCGGCGAGGCGCGCGCTCAGCCATTTGGCGGTGAGATCGCGCGGGGCGGCGATGGTGAGATGCTGGCTGCTCTGCCCGGCCTGCATGGCGCGGACTGATTCCTCGAGTTCCAGGAAGGCGCTGCGCAGTGCGGGCAGGCCAGCTTCGGCTTCCGGCGTCAGTTCCAGCCCGCGGGGCGTGCGACGGAACAGCACGACGCCGAGCATATCTTCCAGCGCGCGGATTTGCTGGCCGACGGCGGCGGGTGTCACCGCCAGCTCATCCGCCGCGCGGGTGAAGGAGAGATGCCGCGCCGCCGCGTCGAATACGCGCAGGCCGTTCAGCGGCAGGTGGGTGCGCTTCATCCCGAGACCGCCGGCGCCTGAAGCGCGAAGCGGGGAATACGCACATCCAGCAGGCTGCCGCCGGCATCGAGCATCTGGTAGCTGCCTTCCATCCAGCCGGTCGGCGTGGAGAGCGGACAGCCGGAGACATAATCATAGGCCGCGCCGGGATGGATCACCGGCTCCTCGCCGACGACGCCCTTGCCCTCGCGCTTGTAGAGCGCGCCGCGACCATCCGCGATGGTCCAGTGGCGGGTGAGCAACTGCACCGGCGCCTTGCGGCCATTCTCGATGCGGATGTGATAGGCCCAGAACCACTTGCCCATGTCCGGCTCCGACTGCTCGGAGAGAAAGTTGACGGACACGCGCACTGTGACGTCGTGCGTGGTCTCGGCATAGGCGAAAAGGGCGTTCATCAAGGCATTCATGCTACGACCCGTCCTGTGTCCTGCCTGGCCCCGAGACCGACCCTAGTCAAAGGCCGACGGCGGTCAATGCCTGATCCAGATCGGCGACAATGTCCTCCGGGTCTTCCAGCCCCACATTGATGCGCACCATGCCCTCGCCCACGCCGGCCTCGGCGCGGCCCTCCGGCCCCATGTTATTATGGGTGGTGGAGGCGGGATGGCACAGCAGGGTGCGGGAATCGCCGATATTGTTGGAGATGTCGCACAGCTCCATCGCATTGAGCAGGGCCATGGCCTGCCCGCGATCGGCAAGGTTGAACGAGAAGATCGGCCCGGCGGCGCTCATCTGCTTCATCGCGAGATTGTGCTGCGGATGGCTCGGCAGGCCGGGATAGAGCACGTCGACGCCACGCTGCTCCATGAAGCGCGCGACCTTGAGCGCGTTCTCGGACTGGCGATGGGCACGCAAGTCTAGCGTCTCCAGTCCCTTCAGCACCACCCAGGCGTTGAAGGGCGAGCAGATCGGCCCGGTATTGCGCTGGAAAGGCGAAAGGACGCCGTTGATCCACGCATCCGTACCGCAAATGGCGCCGGCGAGCACGCGGCCCTGCCCGTCCATCAGCTTGGTGGCGCTGTAGGCCACGACATCCGCGCCGAAATCGAGCGGGCGCTGCAGCACCGGCGTCGCGAAGGCATTGTCCACCACCGTGGTGATGCCATGGGCACGGGCGAGGCCGCAGACATGCTCCAGATCGACGATGTCCATCGTGGGATTGGCCGGCGTCTCGAAGAAGAACACCTTGGTGTTGGGCTGGATCGCCTTTTCCCACGCATCATTGTCCCGCGCGTCGACGACGCTGTGGGTGATGCCGAAGCGGTTGAGCACATTGGAGAGGATCCAACGGCACGAGCCGAAGGCCGCGCGCCCGGCGACGACATGATCGCCCGCGCTCAGCATGCACAGCAGCGCACTGGTCATCGCCGCCATGCCGCTCGCCTGCACCTTGCACGCCTCGGCGCCTTCCATCAGCGCAATGCGCTCTTCCAGCATCTGCACCGTCGGGTTCTGGAAGCGGGAATATTGCATCCCCGTCGCTTCCCCGGCGAAGCGGGCAGCGACTTCCTCCGCGCTGTCATAGGTATAGCCCGAGGTGAGGAAGAGCGCCTCGCTCGTCTCCCCCTGCTCGGAGCGCCAGGTGCCGCCGCGCACGGCCTGTGTCGCGGGCCGCCAGCGGCTGGTGCGGGAACGATCCTGTCCGGTTTGTCTCTTCATGACGTTGCCTTCTAGACCCTGTCATGGGTCGGTCAATCCAATGGCGTCAGAGCGCCGCGAGCACGGCATCGCCCATGGCAGACGTGCTCATCGTGCCGCCGAGGTCGGCAGTGCGGGCACCACCGGCCAGCGCCTTGGCCACGGCAGCCTCGATGCGATCGGCCGCCTGTGCCTGATCGAGCGAGAAGCGCAGCATCATCGCGGCGGAGAGGATCGTCGCCAGCGGGTTGGCCTTGCCCTGCCCGGCAATGTCCGGCGCCGAGCCGTGGATCGGCTCGTACAGCCCCTTGCCGTTGGCATCGAGCGAGGCCGAGGCCAGCATGCCGATGGAGCCGACGCACATGCTCGCCTGATCGGAGAGAATGTCACCGAACAGATTGCCGGTCACGATCACATCGAACTGCCCCGGATTGCGCACAAGCTGCATGGCGGCATTGTCGACATACATGTGGGAGAGCTCGACATCGGGATAGTCGGCGGCAACCTCGATCACCACGTCGCGCCAGAGCTGGCTGGTCTCCAGCACATTGGCCTTGTCCACCGAGCAGAGCTTGCCTCGGCGCGCCTGCGCGGCACGCAAGGCGCTGTGGGCGATGCGGCGCACCTCGCCCTCGTTGTAGGACATGATGTCATAGCCCTCGCGCAGCCCCTCGGCGGTCTTGCGAATGCCCTTCTCGCCGAAATAGACGTCGCCATTCAGCTCGCGGACGATCAGCAGGTCGATCTTCTCGGCGACTTCCTTGCGCAGCGTGGAGGCGTCCGCCAGCTCGGCGAACATCTTTGCCGGGCGCAGGTTGGAGAACAGGGTCAGCTCCTTGCGCAGGCCGAGAATGGCCTGCTCTGGCCGCAAGGCGCGCTCAAGCGAATCGCAATCGGGATCGCCCACCGCGCCGAACAGGATCGCATCGGCGCGCTTCGCCAGATCGAGCGTGGCCGGCGGCAGCGGGTGACCCTGCGCCTTGTAGGCCGCGCCGCCGACCGGCGCTTCCTCATAGGTCAGGCCGGGGATCGCCAGCGCATCGAGCACACGCTTGGCCTGCGCGGTGACTTCCGGGCCGATGCCGTCTCCGGGCAGGATCGCAACGAGCATGGGTTTCCCTTTCTCAATCTGAAGACGGGCGGTGGCTGCGAGACAGGCGCGCCGGCCCTGAGGATGTGGGCTGAGCCATTGCCTCAAGCAGGCCGGGTCACGCAACCGCTCTTTTGAGCCGTTCGATCAGCCGCTCGCGCGCGGCCAGCACGTCAGACCGGCGTGGATCGAACAGCGACTGGGCGAGGAAATGGCCGGTCAGGTCAAATCCGGCGAGAATATCCGGCCAGCCGGCTTCGCCGCCCTCGGTGAGGAAGCCGGGCAAGGGCAGCAACCGGTCGCGGTGTGTACCGGCCGCCGCTGCCGTCACCGCGCGCCCGGTGCGCGGGCTGACATAGGCCAACCCCTCGCGCGCGCCGGTGACGGCGCATTCCGCCAGATCGAGTCCGAAGCCCAGCTCGGCGAGCAGCAACAGTTCGTAGCGCACCAGCGCCACGGCCCAGCCACGCGCGGCGGGCGCGGCTTCCACCGCGTCGAGCACCGCGCCCAGCGCGGCGAAGAGCGCCGGATAGGGATGGCCTTCCGGCAGCGTAATCGCCGTGAAGGCGCAAGCCCAGTCTATGGCGGCGGCGGGCAGCGGCTCGGCGAGCAGCGGCCCCCGGCTATGCTCCAGCTCGGCCGAGAGGCTGGCGAGCTGATCGGCCGTGCGAGCGCGGAAGGTGCCCCGCACGATATTGCCGGGCAGCAGCACCGGGCGCATCCGGCTCGAGCGGCCGCCCTGCACATAGCCCGCGACCAGCCCCGCATCCGCCGTGAGCGCCCGCACGATCGCGCCATGCTCGCCATGCGCCCGAACGGCGCAGACGATGGCAGTGGCGGCGAGCGTGGACATGGGCGCTTATCTACCGGCTCGCCACCGGTTTAGCGATGCCGATCAGGCTGCAGCGATGATCGGCCCGAATTTGGCGGCGGTGAGGCTCGCCCCGCCGACCAGCGCGCCGTCGACATTGTCGGTGTGGAGGATATCCGCGGCGTTCTCGCCGCTCACCGAGCCGCCATAGAGGATGCGCATGGCATTGCCGGCATCCGCACCCAGCGCCTTGACGAGCGCGGCCCGCAGGGCGGCGTGCATGGCGGCGATCTGCGGCGGGGTGGCGACCTTGCCGGTGCCGATCGCCCAGACCGGTTCATAGGCGATGGTCAGCCATTGCGGATCGGCGCCCTCGGGCAGCGAGGCGACAAGCTGATCGGCCACGAAGGCGTGCGCCACATCGTCGCCCTGCTCGCGCGTATCGAGCGTCTCACCCACGCACAGCACCACCGAGAGACCGCCCTTGTGCGCGGCGAGCGCCTTGGCGGCGACATCGGCATTGCTCTCCTGCTGATATTGCCGCCGCTCGCTATGCCCGACCAGCGTGCCGCGCGCGCCGGCTTCGGCCAGCATGGCGGCCGAGAGATTGCCGGTATAGGCCCCGGCCTCCGCCTGATGGCAATCCTGCGCGCCGATGAGCACGGCGCCGCCAAGCGGCGCGGCGGCCGCGATGAGGGTGGCCGGGAGATAGAGCGCCACATCGATATCGTTGCGGGCGGCGGCAAGCTCGGCAATGGCGGATACCTCGCCAAGCTGCCCCTTGAGGCCGTTCATCTTCCAGTTGCCGGCGACGAATTTGCGGCGGACGGTCATAGCTTCACTCTCCTGCACAGGTGATCAATGATCTGGCGGCCCGGATGAACGGGCAGGACGGCTTTGTCCAGCCGGCACCGCATGGCTGCGGAAGCCCCATGGACAGCCGAGCGCGCAAAGGCTTGATGCCGTCGGACGCCCGCCCTAAAGCAGCCCCCAGCCTTTCGCCGCCTTTCTGGACAAAGACCCCATGCAGATTTTCCGTCGTCTTCTCGGTTCGAAATTTGGCGGCCTGTTCGCAATCGGATTTCTCGCGATCATCGCCTTTGCCTTCATCGCCGGCGATCTCACTGGCAACAACGTCAGTTTCGGCGGGAGTTCCAAGACGGAAGTCGCCAAGATCGGCGACCGCCCGTTGACCGTCGCCGAGTTGCAGAGCCGCACGCAGATGGTGTTCGAGCGGCAGCGGCAGGAAAATCCCGCGCTGACCATCGACCAGTTCCTGGCACAGGGCGGCCTCAAGCGCGTGGCCGACGAGCTGATCTCCTCGCGCGCGCTGATTGCCTATGGCGAGAAGCACGGGATGCGGGTGAGCAAGGCGCTCATCGATGCGGAGATCGCCCGCAATTCCGCCTTCACGGACGCGACCGGCAATTTCAGCGAGACGGTATTCCGCCAGATGCTCGCCCAGCAGCGCGTCTCCGAGCAGGATCTGCGGGACGATATTGCCGCGCAGATCATCCAGCAGCAGCTGCTCCAGCCGGTGGGCGTGGGCACCAAGGCGCCGGCCAGCATGGTGCCGCCTTATGCCGCGATGCTGATCGAGGAACGCGCCGGCGAGATGTTCGCGATTTCCGCCGCCAGGTTCGCGCCGCAGACCGCGCCGACCGAGGCGCAACTGCAGGATTATTACAAGCAGCATGGCAGCCAGTTCGCGATTCCCGAGCAGCGCCAGCTGCGCTACGCGCTCGTCAATCTCGCCCGGTTCGAGCCCCAGGCGACGCCGACCGACGCGGAAATCGCCGATCTCTACAAGAGCCGCCAGAGCCAGTTCGCCGGCCGCAAGACGCGCGATTTCAGCCAGCTGATCCTCGCGACGGAAGCGCTCGCCAAGGACGCCGCCGCCAAGGCGAAGGCCGGCCAGTCGCTGCAGGATGTCGCCAAGAGCCTCGGCCTCGCCGCCTCACGCGTCGATGGCGTGGACGAGAAGCAGCTTGCCACGCAGATGAATGCGGAGATCGCCAAGGCCGGCTTCGCCGCCGCGCAGGGGGCCATCGTCGGTCCGGTCCGCTCGCCCGCGGGCTGGGCAGTGCTGCGCGTGGAAGCCCAGCGTGACGTGCCCGGCAAGACGCTGGCCGAAGCGCGCGAGGAACTGTCCGCCGAAGTGCGCCAGATCAAGGAGCGCCAGCTCTTCAGCGAATTCCTGAACGATATGGATGGCCGCCTGGGCGCCGGCGCGACGCTGACCGACATCGCCAAGGAGCACAACCTCACCATCGTCGAGACGCCGCTGATCGTGCGCGACGGCCAGTCGCTGCGCGACCCGGCGTTCAAGCCCGACGCGACGCTGCAGGCGCTGCTCGAAGGCGGCTTTGCGGCGCGGCAGGATGACGATGCGCAGATCGTGCCGGTAAAGCCCGACGAAGAAGCCGCGCTCCTGACCGTGGCCGAAGTGGTGCCCGCCGGCCCGCCGCCCTTCGCGCAGGTGAAGCCGGCCGTGGAAGCGGCCTGGAAGCTGGCGCAGGGCGTTGGCAAGGCGCGCGAAATTGCCACGCAGCTCGCGGCGCAGCTGGGCAAGGGCGCCGAACCGGGTCCGCTGCTCGCCAAGCTCGGCATCGCCGACGCGCCGCGCCAGCCGCTTTCCGCGCGCCGCGCCGACATCAACCAGCAGGGCGGCCAGATCCCGCCGCCGCTGAAGGCGCTGTTCAGCATCCGCCAGGGCGGAACGCAGATGGTGCCGCTGGAGAATAATCAGGGCTTCATCGTCGTGCGGCTGGACAAGATCACGCAGAATGATCCCACGCAGGTGCCGCAGCTGATGCAATCCACCGCGGCCGGCCTCAGCAATGTGCTGGGCGGGGAATATGCGCAGCAGTTCGTCACGGCGATTCAGCAGGAGCTGGGCGTCAAGCGCAGCGAGGCGGCCATGGCGGCTGTGGAGCAGGAGCTGCGCCGCGCCTATGGCGGCAGCGCGGAATAAGGCGGACCCGTTGACCATCGCGCAGGACAGCATCGACGCCGCACGCGCGGCCCTCTCCGCCGGGCGCTCCGCGCTCGTGTGGGCACGGCTGATCGCCGATACCGAAACGCCGGTCTCCGCCGCGCTCAAGCTGATCGAGCCGGAACGGGGCGACTTCATTCTCGAATCGGTGGAGGGTGGCGCTGTACGCGGGCGCTACAGCCTGATCGGCATCGCGCCGGACCTCGTGTTTCGCGCCACTGGGCGCAGCGCCGAGATCAACCGCGACTGGCGGACCGACCGGACCGCCTTCACGCCGCTGGAGAGCGATCCGCTCGCCGCGCTGCGCGATCTGGTGGCGGAATGCCGGGCAGACGTCGACCCGGCGCTGCCGGCTGCGCTCGCCTGCCTTGTCGGCTATTTCGCATATGAGACCTTCGGCCTGGTCGAGAAGCTGCCGCGTCCCGCCGACAATGGCCTCGGCACGCCCGACATGCTGTTTGTGCGGCCGACGGTGGTGCTGGTATTCGATCGGCTGGCAGACGCGCTTTACATCGTCGCGCCGACCTGGGCCGACCGGCTCGGCACTGGCGAGGCCGCCATCGACGCGCTGATCGGCTCCGCGGCCGGCCGCATCGAGGATGTCGCGGCCCAGCTCGCCCGGCCGCTCGCCGCGCAGACCAGTCAGGCCCCCGCCATCGATCTGGACGCGATCACGCCAACGCCGGTGATGAAGCCCGGCGCCTATGCGGAGATGGTGAGCAAGGCCAAGGACTATATCGTCGCGGGCGACATCTTTCAGGTCGTGCTGGCGCAGCGCTTCACCACGCCCTTCCCGCTTCCGCCCATCGACCTCTACCGGGCGCTTCGGCGGATTAATCCCTCGCCCTTCCTCTATCATCTCGATCTGCCCGGCTTCGCGCTCACCGGCTCCAGCCCGGAGATTCTGGTCCGTGTGCGCGATGGGGAAGTGACGATCCGGCCGATTGCGGGCACCCGCCCGCGTGGCAAGACGGCCAGCGAGGATGCTGAGAATCGCGATTCGCTGCTCGCCGATCCCAAGGAGCGCGCCGAGCATCTGATGCTGCTCGACTTGGGGCGCAACGATGTCGGCCGCGTCGCCAGCGCCGGCTCGGTGAAGGTGACGGACAGCTACACCATCGAATTCTACAGCCATGTGATGCACATCGTCTCCAATGTCGTCGGCAAGCTCGACCCGAAGCACGATCCGCTCGATGCGCTGTTCGCCGGCTTCCCGGCCGGCACAGTATCCGGCGCGCCCAAGGTGCGGGCCTGCGAGATCATCGCCGAGCTGGAGCCGGAAACGCGCGGGCCTTATGCCGGCGGCGTCGGCTATTTCTCGCCGGATGGAAACATGGATAGCTGCATCGTGCTGCGCACCGCGCTGGTGAAGGACGGCGTGCTGCACGCGCAGGCCGGCGCGGGCATCGTCGCGGACTCCGAGCCGGCCTATGAACAGCGCGAATGCGAGCACAAGGCCGGCGCGCTGTTCGCGGCCGCGCGGGAGGCCGTGAAGGTCGCGCAGGACGGCCGCTTCGGGCAGTAATAGCCTGTTCTCAGCAGTGTCGTGCTCCTGCGAAGGCAGGAGCCCAGGGCGGGTAGGGTCGTCCGTTGCGCCCTGGGTCCCTGCCTTCGCAGGGACACGAAGGTTCTCAAATACCCCGATCAGCCCTCTGACCGCGCGACAAACGCCCCCTTGGCACGATCCTTCACCACCTGATCCGCACGGAACACCGTGCCATTCATGGTGATATAGACGCCCGGCGGGGCGATCTGCGCCGTCGCGAAGGCCATGCCGAGATTGAAGGTGGCGTCGCTCTCGGAAAAGCGCGCCGGGGTCAGCGCGCCCACCGACACGATGGTCTTGCCCGATATGCCCGCCAGCGCGGCGGCCGTGTCCGTCATCGTATCCGTGCCGTGGGTGATGACGATGCGCTCGGCGGGCGAGGCCGCAACCCGCGCCGCGATCAGCGCGCGATCATCGGCGGTCAGCTCCAGACTATCCTTGCGGGCCACCTCCTCGATCTCGACCGGCAGCTTCACCCGCGCGATCTCCAGCAGGCGCGAGAGGATCGACTCGCCGATCTGATATTCGCTCAGCGCATCGAAATAGAGCTTGTCGATGGTGCCGCCGGTGGTGAGCACATGGATGCGCGGGTCTTGCTGGGTCATGCCCGCGCTTATAACCGGCCGGGGCCGCCTTGTCCCGCTTGCGCGGCGCAGCGGCGGCCCGTAGAAGCCGGCCATGATCCTCGTCATCGACAATTATGACAGCTTCACCTGGAATCTCGTCCATTATCTGATGGAGTTGGGCGCCCAGGTCGAGGTGGTGCGCAACGATGCCATGTCCGCCGGACAGGCGCTGTCCTCAGGCGCGGAAGCCTTTCTGCTTTCGCCCGGGCCCTGCACGCCCAATGAAGCCGGGATCAGCCTCGATCTCGTCGCGGCCTGCGCCGATGCCGGCAAGCCGCTGCTCGGCGTGTGCCTGGGCCATCAGACGATCGGCCAGCATTTCGGCGGCAAGGTGGTGCGCGGCGGCCTGATGCACGGCAAGACATCACCGGTCACGCACGATGGCACCGGGCTGTTCGAGGGTCTGCCCTCGCCCTTCACCGCCACCCGCTATCACTCGCTGATCGTCGAGGACATTCCCGATTGCCTGCTGGTCAATGCCACCAGTGAAGATGGATCGGTGATGGCATTCCGCCACGCGAGCCTGCCCATCCACAGCGTACAGTTCCACCCGGAGAGCATCGCGACCGAGCACGGCCACGCGATGCTGGCCAATTTCATGCGCCTCGCCGGAATGCCGGTGACCGCGCGCGCAACGGCCTGACCCGAAACCGTTCGTCCCGTTTGAGGGAACGCCCATTTATCTCCCACGTTGGTCGGCCATCATGCGAATGCGCCGCAACAGTGGAGACTATAGGTGAAAATCGACCCTGCGGCCGCGCTCGCCTTGGCCCTTTTACTTGCGGCCTGCAGCGGTCGCGATGACGCGGCCAATCAGCATCCCGATGAGCCTGCCGTCCAGCTGATCGCCCATCCCGGCTCTCAGGCCGCCAAGGGCAAGGCCGCGCTGAATCTGACCGAACGCGAACTGCTCGATGCCGAACTGGTCGATACAGACGGCACGGAACTGGGCGATGTGATCGCCCTGAAGCGCGGTCCCGGCGGCGCTGTCGAAGGGCTGGTGATCGCGGTCGAAGGCAGCGTGCCCGAGCAGCATGTCTATCTCCCCCTCGATGGTCTCGCGCCCCTACGCGAGGGCGATGACTGGACGATCGTCACGAGCCTTACCCCTACGCAGATCGCCGCGCTGCCCAAGGCCAATCCTGACCCGCCGACCGGCCACCCCGCAGCTGCCGCCGCCGGTTCGGCGCCGTCTCACCGAGCAGCCAACGTCCGTTGAGGGCAAGCGTCGGCCAGGTCTGGCGCCCGCGACAATCCACCTAATATTAACGCCGGGCTGATAGAACGCCCCTGTCCGATCCCGGTGCGGCTGCCATGGTTGCCGCTTGTTCACGCTCCAGCGGCGAGTTAATAGGTGCCACAAAGTACGACGAGCCGATCCATGTTGCTCGACAAGATGAGGGGGATGTTCAGGCAGCCAATGGCCGGGCATATACTGGCCGCAATCTTCCCGCCGCACATGTAATGATTTGTAGGCATCTTGCCTCGCCCACTGCTTTCTAGGATGACAGGCTCGATCGGGGGATCGCCGGGCCTTCAACCGAGAACCGATTTTTACCACTTCACGCTTGTTCTGGAGACTATGGATGTCACTGCTGAGGAACGTCTCGCTCGTTGCGCTCGCTTCCCTTTCCCTCACGATCGCCGGCTGCGAGAAAAAAGCCGAAGGTCAGGTCGTGGCCGTGGTCAATGGTGAGGAAATCACCCTGACCGAACTGAACGCCGAGATCGCCGATCTCAACGTCCCTGCCAGCGCCGACAAGGACATGGTGCGCAGCCGCGTGCTGCAGCGCATGGTCGACCGCCGGCTGTTGGTTCAGGCCGCCAAGGAAGCCGGGCTGGACCGCGACCCAGAATATCTGACGCAGGAGCGCCGGATGCGCGAGCAGCTGCTGGTCAACCTGTACGGTCGCAAGACGATGGACACGGTCAAGGTGCCGGATAACGCGGCCATCGACAAATATATCAGCGAGCGCCCCAACGCCTTCGCCCAGCGCAAGCGCTTCGCCCTCGAGCAGCTGCAGATGGACCCGCCGTCCAAGCCGGACAGCCTCAAGGAGCTGGAAACCGCCAAGACGCTGGATGAGGTCGCATCCCGCCTCACCGCCATGGGCATCGCCTTCGAGCGTGGCCGTGGCTCGCTCGACACCGCCGTGATCGATCCGCAGATGCTGGCCCGCATCGAGGCGCTGCCCCCGGGCGAGCCGTTCATCGTGCCGGCCAATGGCAAGCTGGTCGTGAGCGTCATCACGGGTAGCGAAGCCACGCCGGTGCCGCAGGAGCAGGCCCGCCAGATTGCCGCGCAGGCCATGCGCAACGAGGAGCTGAACAAGATCGGCGAATCGCGCCTGAAGGAAGCCAAGGCCAAGGCCAAGATCGAGTATCAGCCGGGCTATGCACCCAAGGACGATGCCAAGGCCGCCGGCGCCCTGCCCGCAGCCGGCAACGCCGCGGCGCCCGCCGCCAAGTAACGGCGAGGCGTTTTCCGCACGATATGAGGGGAGGAGGCACCAGCCTCCTCTCCGCCCCCTCGAAGCGTCGACGCGCCAGTCGCCGGACGCGGGAATGAAGGCATGATGATCCTCGACTCTCTGGCCTGGCTCATCATTGCCATACCCGTGCTCCTGCTGGCCGTGCTGGCCGTGGAGCTGGCCCTGGGCCTGATCGACGGCCGCCCGGCAAGGCCGCGCATTGCCGCCCCCCACAGCGCCATCATCCTCATGCCCGCCCATAATGAGGCCGCCGGCATTGCCCGTACCATCGCGCTGCTCCAGCCGGCGCTGGATGTGCAGATCCGCCTCATCGTCATTGCCGACAATTGCACGGACGACACCGCCGCCGCCGCGCGCGCGGCTGGGGCACAGGTTATCGAGCGCAATGACCCCAGCCAGCGCGGCAAGGGCCATGCGCTGGCCTTCGGGCGGGACTGGATCAAGGCCGCGACCGACGCCCCGCCGCCGGATTGTATTGTGGTGCTGGACGCCGACTGCGAAATCGACGGAGCGTCTCTGCGCGCGCTGATCGACGCGACCTGCGTCCGCCAGCGCCCGGTGCAGAGCTGCTACCTGCTCCGCTCAGCCGCCGAGGACGGCGCGATGACGCAGATTTCCAACTTTGCGATGCTCATCAAGAACCGCGTCCGCCAGCGCGGCGCCTCGGTTCTGGGATCGCCCGCCATTCTCGGCGGCACCGGCATGGCCTTCCCCTGGGCATTGATCGAGTCGGCGCCGCTGGCGACGAGCCACCTGGTCGAAGACCTTGTGCTCGGCCTCCATTTCGCGCGCGCAGGCGCAGCGCCCCGCTATCTGGAGGCCGCGACGACCTGGAGCGACCCAGCGAGCCAGAGCGACACGCTTACGCAGCGGGCGCGCTGGGAGCATGGCTATATCCAGACCGCCCTGCAGCAAGGCGCGCCGGTCGTGCTTGAGGGTATCGCCAAGGCCAAGCCGAGCCTCGCCTGGTTTGGCCTGAGCCTGCTCGTACCGCCGCTGGCCCTGTTGATGAGCCTGAGCCTGATCGCGCTTGTGGTGAGCGCCGGGCTCACGCTGCTGGGCGCTACCGCTGCCGCGCCTGCTACGCTGGCGGGTCTGTTGACGCTGGTCGCGCTGCTGCTGGCCTTCGCCTGGATGCGCGATGGGCGGGACACGGTCTCGGCCGCAACGCTGGCGCGCATCCCGCTCTACATTCTATGGAAAATCCCCGTCTATCTACGACTGGTCAAGAAGCGCGAGACCGAATGGGTGCGCACGCGCCGCAAGGGCGAGTAATGAAGCGAGGCGCCAAACCGGTCCCCTGAACCGCTCAACAGCCTCGCATTGATGATCTTTCAACTTGCATTGGCCGCCGCAAAGCGCGCTATGATGGCAGGGCGCCAGCAGGTGAAGGAGAGGGCATGACGGGGACGAGCGAAGCGACGAGCGCGCGCGGCTGGGGCGGGTTCGTGCTGATCCTCATCGCGCTGATGGTCGAAGGCTTCGACCTGCAGGCCGCCAATTTCGCCGCGCCCTCCATCCTGGAGGACTTTGGCGTCAGCCGCGCCGAGATCGGCCCGCTGCTCTCCGCCAGCCTGTTCGGCGTCCTGATCGGCGCCGTGTTCATCGGTCCGCAGGGCGACAGGCTGGGTCGCCGGACGATCCTGATCAGTTGCTGCATCGGCTATGGCATCATGTCGCTGGTCGGCGCGCTGGCGACCAACCTGACGCAACTCATCGTGCTGCGCTTCCTCATCGGCATTGGCCTCGGCGCCGTGCTGCCCAATGCGCTGGCGCTGGCCGGCGAACTGGCGCCGCGCAAATATCTCGCGCGGGCGACGGCGCTGGTCGGCATCGGCATCACCTTTGGCGGGGTTCTCGCCGGGATCGCCGCCGCCAAGCTGCTTGCGCCTTATGGCTGGCAGAGCTTGTTCATCCTCGGCGGTCTCCTGCCCATCGCGATTGCAGCGCTGCTGTGGATCGGCCTGCCGGAAAGCCCGGTCCTCAACCGCGCACAGACCCATGCGCCGGGCGAGCGCGGCCTTTCGGCCATCCTTTCCCCCGCCCAGCGCGCCCGCACGATCGCGATCTGGATCATCTTCGCGCTAGTGCTGATGGTCGTCTATCTGGTGAGCGGCTGGGTGCCCCTGCTGGTCAAGGATCAGGGCTATTCGACGACCACCGCCTCGTGGATCGCCACCGGCACCCATGCCGGCGGCGTGGTCGGCGGTGTGGTCGCCAGCCTACTGCTGGTGCGCCGCAACTGGTCGGTCGTGGCGCTATTTGCGGGGCTTGGCGCTCTCACACTGGCGATCATCACGGTGCATGACTGGGGCATTGTCGGCCTCACCGTGTTGCTCGTGCTGGTCGGCCTGTTCAGCACCGGCACGCAGAATGGCCTCAATGGCTCATGCGGCGCCACTTACCCCGCAACCATGCGCGCCTCCGGCCTTGGCTGGGCGCTCGGCATGGGGCGCGTCGGCTCGATCGCCGGGCCGCTGGTCGGCTCGCTCGCAGTGCTGCTCGGCCTGTCGGCGCCGCGCACCTTCTTCATCCTGCCGGTCATCCCGCTGGTGATCGCGGCCGCGCTGGCGCTCTGGCTCGCCCGCCGGACCGGCCCCGCCGCGCCCGAGACCAGCGCTCAGGACAGCCCGGCTCCCCTTTCCGCCCCCATCATGGAGACTGCCCGATGACGAAGATGCGCAAGATCGCCACCGAAGAAGCCTGGTCGATCCCCGAGGTCGCCCATGCCCTGCGGGATGTGACGCGCGGGCCATCGCAAAGCCTCGACAAGCTGCTCGTCGGCGGCATCTACGATCCGCCCGAAAACGCGACCGGCTATGCCGCGATGAACTTCCTCGATGGTCTGCTGGATATCGAGGAAAAGCGCCTGCCGGAGATGGACGCGCTGGGCGTGGACATGCACCTGCTCTCGCTCACCGCGCCGGGCGTGCAGATGTTCGATGCCGACACGGCGACCGATCTGGCCGCGCTCGCCAATGACCGGCTGGCCGAGATCTGCCGCAAGCACCCGGACCGCTTCGCCGGCCTCGCCAGCTTCGCCCCCCACAGCCCCAAGCGCGCGGCAAAGGAAATGGAGCGGGCGATCAATGATCTGAAGCTCAACGGCTTCATCCTCAACAGCCACACCCATGGCGAATATCTGGACGATCCCAAATATTGGCCCTGCCTCGAAGCCGCCGAAGCGCTCGATGCCTGCATCTACATCCACCCGCGCGCCGCCTCCGACACGCTGAAGGGGCCTTTGCAGGATTACGGCATGGACAGCGCCATGTGGGGCTATGGCGTCGAGGTCGGCACGCATGTCGTGCGGATGATGGCCAGCGGCGTGTTCGATGCCTTCCCCAAGCTCAAGATCTGCATCGGCCATATGGGTGAGGCGATTCCCTTCTGGATCTGGCGCATCAACTTCATGAACAGCCGCGCCCAGAAGATCAGCCGTGCGCCGAAGACGAAACTGAGCATCGCGGAATATTTCCAGCGCAACTTTGTGGTGACGACCAGCGGCGTCGAGGACCCGCTGGCACTGCGCTACACCATCGACAAGCTCGGCATCGATAATGTGCTCTGGGCGATCGACTACCCTTATCAGCCGCAGCAGCCGGCGGTGGATTTCATGGATGCGGCGCCGGTGACGGAGGCGGAGCGCCACGCGCTGTACCACGGCAATGCCGAGCGCATCTTCCACATCGCGCCGCTCACCGACTGACGGCGACTGACTAAACCTGGCAAAAGGGGCCGGGCGTCATCGACGTCCGGCCCCTTTTTGTGGTGACAGTCCGGTCAGAAATCGACGGACAGAGACGCCTTGTAGGTGCGCGGCGCGCCCTGCAGGAGCTGGGGGCTGAACGCATCGAAAGCCGAGGCCCAGTACCGCTCATTGGCGACGTTATCGACGTTGAAGCGGAAGGTGACCGGCTGCGAACCCAGCACTGCGACATAGCGTGCGCCAAGATCGACGCGCGTCCACTCGGGCAGGCGCAGGGTGTTGGCATTGTCTGCCATCTGTTTGCCGGTGTGGACGACCCGCCCGGTGAGCGTGAGGCCGGGGACGAATGCGGTGTCCCACTCGAGTCCGGCGTTGACAAGATAGTCCGGAATGCCCGGCACGCTGTTGCCTTCGTTGACGCCATTCAGCGTCTCGCGGAACTTGGCTTCATTCACCGAGGCACCGGCAATGAGGTACAGGCCCTTCGTCACTTCGCCATCCAGCGAGACCTCAATGCCCCGATTGCGCTGTTTGCCATAGGCGCCGTAGCGCAGCAGGCCCGACCCTTCCGGATCAGGAATCGCATAAGCGCTGGGCTTATCGGTCTGGTAGAAGGCGAGTGAAGCCGCGATGCCGCCGATGTTGAGCTTGCCGCCAAACTCATATTGGGTGGACTTGAACGGCGCCAGCACCTCGCCACGATTGATGACGGTCGCCTCGTTCGGCGCGGTGGCGCCGCGCTGCAGGCCCTCGATGCGGTTCGCGAAGAGCGACAGGCCCTCCACCGGCTTGATGACGAGACCAGCGACCGGGGTCAGCTCGCTTTCGTCATAAGTGTCATCCAAGCTTCCGTCCCCTGTGGAGTAGGTACGAACCTTGATTGCCTGAATGCGCACGCCTCCCGTCAGCAATATCCGATCCTCCCAGAAGCCGAGCGTATTTGATGCAAATACGCTCGCCAGACGGCTGCGCTCGATCGGATAGGGATCATTGATATCGCCACCGGCGAACGTCACCGCCGAGGACCGGGGAAGCACGACCGGATTGTAGATGTTGGTCATGCCGCTCGACGTATAAAACTCGTAAGCATTGCGATTGGTGAGCCAGTTCACCGAGCCGCCGATATTGGCCTGACTGCTCACAACATCATTGCCGAACTTGGCGCGCAGGCCGGCCTGAACGCTCTCATTGTTATCCGTGCGGGGGATGTACGAACTCGAATAATCGGCAGCGCCGGTGGCGGCGTCCGCCACCGTGATGCTGCCGTAGATGCCATGCTCGCTGCTGTCGCGCGCGCCGGCCGAGGCATAGAACAGCACGTCGTCGGCGAGGTCATATTCCAGCTTGGCGATGCCGAAAATGTCGCGCGCCGTGGTGTAGGTCCATGGCTGGGCATAATTGGTGTCGGCAGCGGGTACGGCAGGGATGGCGCCGGCGAACCGCAGCTTGGGGCGCAGGCCGCGCACGTGCATCCGCTGGTAGGCCACATCGAGCGACATGCGCAGCGGCCCGGAATTATAATCGAACGCGCCGCCGACCAGATAGGTGCTGCGGAATTCGTCGTCGATAGCGACATCGCCGCGACGGGCCACGGCATTCAGCCGCACGCCGAACGCACCGTCGCCAAAGCGCTGGCCAACATCGAGGCTGCCGCCGAAATGCTCGCTGGAGGTATAGTTCAGCGTCGCGCGCTTCAGGCCTTCCGCCGTCGCCCGCTTGGGGACGAGGTTGACGCTGCCGCCCAAGCCACCACCACCGGGCGCCGCGCCGTTGAGAAAGGCGCTCGCCCCGTTCAGCACCTGTACCGACTCGTAAAGCTCCGGCGCGACGAGTTGGCGAGGGACGATGCCATAGAGACCGTCGAAGCCGACATCGTCGCTCGCCAGCGTGAAGCCGCGAATGACAAACACTTCCTGCGCGTTGCCAAAGCCGTAGGTCGTGCGGACCGAGGGATCGTTCTCCAAGACCTGTCCCAGCGTCTGCGGCTGCTGGTTGAGGATGAGCGCCGCGTTATAGCTCTTCACGCTGAACGGCACATTCTCGGCGGACTGGTTGCCGAGCACGCCGACGCTTCCCTCGCGGCTGACCTGCGTGCGATTCTCGCGCTGTGCCGTGACGATGATCTCGCTGGCCTCCTGCGCCGCGGCAGGCATGGCAACCGCGGTGACCGAGGCGATCAGCGCAGCTTTCAACATTTGGCTGGAACGATGGAAATTCATGCTTCTTTTCCCTTTGAAACGCGCTTGCATGCGCGGCTTGTTCTCATGATCGGCGATATCGGAAAGCCCAGAGGGTGGCAGCGAGCGGCGCGGCCAGCGCGATCCAGGACAAGGCGTCGGCCCAGCCATCGCCGGTCAGCGCGCTGACCAGACCGACGATGCTGAGCAGGGCGAGGGCGAGCGGCATCGCGAAGATGCGGCCGAGCGGCGTGCGGCGGCTCATTCGGCTGGCGCCACAAGGCCGCCACTCTCGACCTCCCGCACGCGGGCGGCGAGCGGGGCGCGGCGCTTGCCGAGCCAGAGGTAGAGGCCCGAGCCCAGCACGACGATGGTGAACAGCGTCAACGCCGCCCACAGCATCTTGAGCGGTAGCCCGCCATAATCGCCAAAGTGCAGCGGCTGCGAATAGAGCAAGGCGAGCGTGTACCAAGGCATCGGCCGCACATCGGTCAGTTCGCCGGTCTCGGCATCGATGAGCGCAGGGGTGAGCGCGCGCTGGGTGAGTGGCGTATTGCCCTGGAAGAACACCGCATAATGGTGCTTGCTGCTGTACGAGCCGCCGGGAAAGGCGATGAATTGGGGATTGTTGCCGGGCAACGCCTGCCGGGCGGCGGCCATGGCCTTGTCCAGCGAACCATAGCGCGCGGGCGGCAAGGCCGGGCGACCGGCATAAGCACCGGTCATCTCGGCCAGTTCGCTCATCTGCCACACCTTGATGATGGGCGTCGCGAGCGCGTTGATGACCCCGGTCAGGCCCACGACACTCATCCAGGCCAGCGCCACGATGCCGAGCAGATTATGATAATCCAGCCATTTGAGCCGGCGGCTGCGGCTGACCCGGATCGTTCCGAACTCCAGCTTGCGCATGAAGGGCGCGTAGAGAACCACGCCGGAGACAATGGCGGCGAAAAACAGCACGCCCATCGCGCCGAGGAACAGCATGCCCGGCAGGCCCATGAACATGTCGGTATGGAGCTGCAGGAGGAAGTGCATCACGCCCTCCTCGACCACTTGCCCCGCCGGCTCCCCGGTCACGCGGTTGAAGAGCTGGATGGTCATGGCACTGCCCGGCGAATCCGGTGCCGGGGCAGTGGTGACCGTGAGGATCGGCGTCTCATTGTCGAAGGCCATGAACACCGGCACCTCGCCCGGTCGCGCGGCCAGTGCCTTGCCGAGCATGACATCCAGCGGCTGCAAGCTCGGCCCGTCGCCGGACGAGCCCGCCCCCTGCATCGCCGGTGCCTCCCCGGTCATCACCTCGATTTCGTCATGGAAAATCAGCGGCAAGCCGGTCAGGCAGAGCATCAGCAGGAACGCCGTGCAAATCAGACTCGTCCATTTATGGACGAGATACCAGATGCGGAGACTGCGCGTTCTCAACGAGACACAAACCTTGATATTGCGAGCGATTTGCATGGGCGCTTAATAGGAAGCCCTCGCAATTGCAACATGAGCCGGCGGCAATTCGGCGCATAAGCCCTGCGTCTATTGGCGCGGACGGGTTGTCCCGCGAACAGCAGAGCCAACCAGCCCTTGCCCCCACGCCGTCCATGGCTATGACGGCGCGGTGACCTCTTCAATCGTGATCGGGACGGATGCGCATGGCGCGCCGGTGCCCATGGACATGGAAGAACTGCTGGCCACCCGGCTGCTCGTTCAGGGCAATAGCGGGTCCGGAAAGTCGCATCTTCTGCGCCGGATGCTGGAAGAAAGCGCCGGGCTGCTGCAGCAGGTGGTGATCGACCCGGAAGGGGATTTCGTCACGCTGGCCGAGCCGTTCGGCCATATCGTCATCAACGGCGCGGCGCATAATCCCGGCGAGATCGAGACGCTGGCGGCCAAGGTCCGGGCGCGCCGCGCCTCCGTGGTGCTGGCGCTGGACGAGCTGGAGCTTGAAGCGCAGATGCGCTGCGCCGCCCAGTTCATTGCGGCCTTGTTCGATGCGCCCCGCGAGCATTGGTATCCCGCTTTGGTGGTGGTCGACGAGGCCCAGATGTTCGCCCCGGCCGCCGCCGGCGAAGTGGCTGACGACATCCGCCGCATGTCGCTCGCGGCGATGACCAACCTGATGTGCCGAGGCCGCAAGCGCGGCCTCGCCGGCGTGATCGCCACCCAGCGCCTTGCCAAGCTGGCGAAGAATGTGGCGGCGGAGGCGTCCAACTTCCTGATGGGGCGCACCTTCCTCGACATCGACATGGCGCGCGCCGCCGACCTGCTCGGCATGGAACGGCGGCAGGCCGAGCAGATCCGCGATCTGGAGCGCGGCCGCTTCCTCGCGCTCGGCCCGGCGATCAGCCGTCGCCCGGTTTCCGTGAAGATCGGCGCGGTGAAGACGAGCGCGCGCACCTCATCGCATTCCCTCATTCCCCTGCCCGGCGAGCCGACCAGCGATCTTGAGGATCTGCTCGCGCCGCAGCCCGGCGAGGAACAGCCCGAACTTTTTGCCGCGCTGATCGCGCCGCCACCGGCCAGCGACAACAGCGCCCGGCTAGAGCGCGACGACCTGCCCGAAGCCACCGACATTACATCAGCCGATGTCGAGTCGGGCATCGAAACAGCCAGTCCTGCCGCCCCCGAGACGCCGGACAGGCCAGCCCGCGAGCCGGTGATCCGCGCGGTTTTGGCTGACATGGCTGCGGAAGACGACTGCACCTATCGCTCGACCGCGGCGCTATTCCAGGATTTCGCAGTGCGCTGCCGGATGCAGCGGATCGGCAATCCCGGCATCGATCTGCTCAGCTTTCGCCGGCGCTTCGCGGTCGCCGTGGCGGGTGGCGAGGAGGATGAAGACCCGCGCTGGCAGGCCGCGCTCGCGCTCTCCAGTCGCGTCCAGGACGATGTGCTCGCGCCGTTCCTGCTCATCGCCCGCGCCGCGATCAAGGGGCAGCCCTGCCCCGACGACGAGGCGCTGGCCCGCGCCTATGGCACGCGCTCGGTAGGTCGAATCCGGCGGTTGCTGGATTATCTGGAAAAGGGCGACCTCATTGTCGTGCGGACCGATTTCGGTGGGCGGCGTTCGGTTGGCATTCCCGAACTCGGACTGGCCACCGCCCCGGCCGAAGGCTGACCGCCGCCGGGATGGTGCTAAGCAGCGGCTGGCGGAGACTTCTGCATCGCCTCATAGGCCCGGCGCAGCAATTGCTGCAGTGTCTTCACCTCTTCCTCAGACAAGGCATCATGAATCGGCTGCTCGACGTCCTGGGCGCGGGCGATCATCTGCGCGGCAAGGCGCTGGCCTTCGGGCGTGAGCGACAGCGTGTTGCGCCGCCGGTCCCGCGTCGAGCGCATCCGGCGGGCAAGACCGCGGGCTTCCAGATCGTCGATGATCGCCACCATCGCCGAGTCGTCCATCGCAACTTCCCGCGCGATTTCGGATTGGGAGCAATCGGGATTTGCCTCGATCAGCGCCATGGTCGAGAGGGCGCCGTGGCGAAGGCCGAAGGACGAATAGACGTCCACGATCCGCACCGACAGCTCATTCCGTAACAGCCGAACGACTGTGCCTACTGCCTGATCGAGCGCACCCCAGTTCAGGCCGGTCTCCTCCGGCCGCTTCCCGTCTTTCATAACACTCCCCTTCGACCCGGTGCCTTATTTGGCTTGCCGCTGTGTAACTTATAGCAATGATTGTGGTGCCCGACTATTTGGATCGGCGATTACCGGGGGCTACTCAAAAAAGGCGATGCTGCGGCATTCGATGCTCTCGCGCGGCACCGCGTTGGGCAGACTGTCATCCCAGAATGCCGTATGCGGCACCCGCCAGGCACCGCTGCGGTCGCTATCGTGGAATTTGAACAGCAGGGCTTCCTCCCGCACCATGTTTGAAAAATACCACCAGCGGTGAGCGGGATTGTGCCGGAAGATGTGCGCAGCCGGTTGGCGATCATCGTCCATCGGCGCGAACATGGCGTCGCCTTCGGGGATCTTGTCGACGATCCACAGGATATTAGTAGTCCCTTCCTCATCCCCGACACTGCGCGCATCGCACAGGGCCAGCGGACAATCCTGTGGCGGGGGCGAATAGCTGCGCCAGAAGCTGGAGACGATGAACCGGCGGAACCCCGGCCCGTCCGGACGGGCCTTCCGATAGGCGACCTCGGCGGCGCGCTGCTGCCGGGCGGGGTCGGTATCGACGTGTACCTCGCCAGCAGGCGGCTGCACGCCCTCGGCATGGCGATAGGGCGCATCCAGCTTCTTCTGCCGGCTGGCAAGATCGCCGGACGTGCGGATCATCCAGCCACCGACGACGACGAGATCGGCGCCTGTCGCCTGTTGGACATAGCGGGAGACCTCGCCCGGGTAGACGCGATTGACCTCGTCCCGGTCGGTAAAGTCGGCGACGTCACTCGGCGCATCGAGCAGCACGAAGCCCTGCCGATCGAGCGTAAAATGCGGGCGGATGGCGCGCGCGTCACGGATCGTGACGGGGAATGGCCCGTAGCGGCCGGTGTTCACTTCCACCCCGGCGGAGACGAACCGCCGATTGATCGCGGGGCCGGGCAGCAGATATTGAAGCTGCGCCTCGACGCTGCGCACCGTGGCTTCGGGATCCATGACCTCGTTACTCATTATCTGCTCTCCTAAGCGACGCCCGACTCTTTTGCCGCACCATGGCAGGCTATCCCGCTCCCCCGCAAGCGCCTGCATCGGCAACTATTCTTCGGCGCCTCTTGGCGAACGCGCGCGCGCCTGTCATGGCTGGCGCGGGATGAGTTTGACTAACAATCCATCGGAGGGGGAGGCCAGCATAGCGTCGGACGACGCCGCGGCCTTGCGTCGCTCGCGGCTGGCCGCCATCGTTCTGGCCGCCACGTCCTTCATGGTCGCCATTGATTTGATGGTGCTGCTCACTGCCCTGCCGCGCATGGCTCAGGATTTCGCCGTGCCGCTGACCCTGCTGAGCGCGACGATCACCATCTATATTCTCGTCACCGTGCTGGTACTGCCGATCAGCGACTGGGTGGGCAAGCGCTTCGGCACGCGCCGGGTCTGCACGCTTGCCATTCTTGGGTTCGTGCTGGCCTCGCTGGGGGCTGGCCTGTCGCCCAATCTTCCGGTCTTTCTGGCGATGCGGATGTGTCAGGCGGCCTTTGGCACCCTGATCGTGCCAGTGGGCAGCATCGCCCTGCTCAGCATCACGCCCAAACGCTACCTTGTCACGGCAATGACGATCAGTTCCACCCCGGCCCTGATCGCGCCGGTGATCGGCCCGCCCATCGGCGGCCTCATCACCACCTTTCTGGACTGGCGTTGGGTGTTCTTCCTGAACGTGCCCACAGGCCTCATCGCCTTTGTCCTCACCCTGCGCTTCATCCCCAATATCCATGCTGTCGAGCGAAGGCCCTTTGACGGGCGCGGCTTTGCGCTGGTCGGTGGGTTCCTGGCCTGCATCATTGCCGGGTTCGAGCGGCTGGGCGCCAAGGGCGGGGGCTGGCAGCAAGGGTTGCCGCTGCTCGCGCTCGGGATTTTCCTGGGCTGGCTGTGCTGGCGACACATCCGTCGCGTGCCCCACCCGGTCGTTCCGCTCGATGCGCTGCGCCACCGCAGTTTCTTCGTTTCCACGATCGGCGCGGGAATGCCGGCGCGCACGGCCTTCATGGCGACGGCGTTCATCATCCCGCTGATGATGCAGGTCGGCCTCGGCCTCACCGCCTTTCAAGCCGGGCTGCTGCTGCTCGCTCAGAATGCCGGCGACCTGGCGCTCAAGGCGATCGCCACGCCCTCGGTACGGTGGCTCGGCATCCGGATGGCGCTGACCAGCGGGGTGGTGACCATGGCGCTCTCCTTTGCCGTCTGTGCGCTCCTGACCCCGACCATGCCCTTCTGGCTGCTGGTGGCGATCATGGTCTTCGTCGGCATGGCCCGCTCGGTTCACATGACCGCGATCATGGCGCTGCGCTTTGCCGACGTGCCGCAAAGCGAAGTCGGCGGGGCGACTGTGCTCGGCAATATCGCCAACCAGATCTCGCAGGCGCTGGCAATCTCCGCCGCGGCCGCTCTGCTCAACTTGCTCTCACTCGGTGTCGCGGAGCCGACCCTCGCCGATTTCCAGATCGCCATGCTCGTCTTCGCCGGCCTCGCGCTGGCCGCTGCGCCTTTCTATGCGCGCCTTGCGAAGGATACCGGCGCCGCCGTGACCGGGCGCGAGACGCGGGGCCTGCGCGCGATTCGCAGCGAGGAGGTTTAGATGAGTGCTACAGCCTCCGCGCGACCCCGCTGCTTTTCCGTCTGCGTCAAAGCGTGGCTCTATCTCAGTCAAAGCCTCGCTTCGGGCAAAAGGATAGTGAGCTTCCTAGCCAACGGATGGACGGGGCGCTCCATGAGAGCCTCGCGCCGCGTCGTCTGGCTGCCGGTCATTGCGTCTCATCGGCGACAGCCGCCCGACCTTTCCGCCTGACAGAGGCGGGCAGGCGGCTCGCGCGGGGACGAAGAAACGACCGGCAAAGCGAAGAGGAGGGGAGATTCACCAATGAACAAAGTTCGTCATAACCGCGCACGCACCGTGTCGCGCATGGCGCTGAGCGCCGGGACCATGTTGTCCGGCGCGCTGATGCTCGCAATGCCGGCAACTGCCCAGACCGCCGCGCCGCAGGGCGCCGCCGAGGGCAATGTCGACGACATCATCGTCACCGCGCAGATGCGTGCGCAGAATGTGCAGGACATTCCGCTGGCAATCACCGCCATCAGCGGCGACCAGCTCGAAGCACGCAGCCAGACGCGCCTGACCGACATCACCGCGCAGGCACCGAACGTCATCCTACAGCAGAACCCCTCGGGCTCGGGCAACTCGATGCGCGCCTACATCCGTGGCGTCGGCCAGGGCGATGCCAGCCCCTCGGTCGAGCCAGGCGTGGGTATCTATGTCGACGATATCTATTTCGGCACCGTCACGGCCTCGGCCTTCGACCTGACCGACCTCGAGCGCGTCGAAGTGCTGCGCGGCCCCCAGGGCACGCTGGCCGGCATGAACTCGCTGGGCGGCGCGGTGAAGCTCTACTCGCGCAAGCCCGAAGGCCGAGGCGGCTATGTCGAACTGACCGCCGGCTCGCTCAACCGCCGCGACATCAAGGCGAGCGCCGACTTCACCGTGGTGCCCGATGCCGTGTTCGCCCGCATCACTGGCGTGTCACGCAACCGCGATGGCCATGTCACGCGCTACGATTATGCCTGCCTCAATCCCAACGATCCCTATGTGCAGCCGGGCACCAGCGTGGTGCAGCCGGGCGGCGCGGCGATCCCCAGCCTGGCATCGGGCGGCAATTGCAAGCTCGGCACGCTGGGCGGCCAGAGCATGTACGCCGTGCGCGGATCCTTGCGCATTGCGCCGGTCGGCAGCCCGCTGGAGATCAACCTGTCGGGCGATTACACCCACGACACCTCCACGACGCAGGCCTCCGTGCTCATCGCCAGCGCCGAGCTGACTGGGCGGCAAAATAACAGCATTCCCTATCAGGGCGCGCCGTTCGACAACCGCTTCGTGACCTACGGCCAGTATCGTCGCGCCGGCGCGGTGCTGAACGATCCCTATGCGACCTACGCCAACTTCTACGATCCGGGCGTGACCTATCGCGCGGCGACGACGGCGTCTGCGGGTGGCCCCGGCACGGCCGGCGCGCCCAATGGCCCAACCTATGCCGAACCCCTGAGCGGTGTGAAAGGCTGGGGCGTGTCCGCCGAGATCAACTACACGCTGGGCGACAATCTCGCGCTCAAGTCGATCACCGGCTACCGCAAATATGATTCGCGCAGCTCGGACGACAACGACAACTCGCCGATTGCCTTCATCGGCGGCGTCTACAGCGACTTCTCGCACAAGCAGTTCAGCCAGGAACTGCGCCTCTCGGGCAAGGTGCTGGACGATGCGATCTCCTTCACCATCGGCGGTTTCTATTATGATGCAGACACGCGCTATAACGCCCGCATCCACACGCCGTTCTCGGGCTTCGGCGAATATGCCGTTTCCCCCTGCGGTGGCGCGCTCCCGGCGTGCGTGATCGCCAAGCCGACCTTCTCGTTCATCAACGACGATACAGCCAGCCTGCGCACCTATGCCGGCTTCGGTAACGTTGCGTGGAACATCACGCCGGCCCTGACGCTGGAAGCCGGCATCCGCGTGAGCCACGAGAAGAAGGACTATCTCTACAACCGCCTCAACCCCAATGGGGTCGGCGACTATCTGCCGCTCAGCAACGCCACCAATCCGCTGACCGGCCAAGTGGGTACCTACAAGGAAACGCTGACCGACTATCGTGCGGCGCTCTCCTACAAGATCACGCCCGACATCATGGCCTATGCGCAGTTCGCGACCGGCTTCAAGGGCGGCGGCGTGGCACCCCGTCCGTACAGCTTCCAGCAGATCCGGCCGTTCGGCGCGGAAAAGCTGAAGTCCTATGAAATCGGTATCAAGGCGGACCTGTTCGACCGGCTGCTGCGGATCAACGCCAGCGGCTTCCGCATGGACTATACCGACTATCAGGGCATTCCGCAGGTCTGCCTCGACTCCAACAACAATCCGCTCCCGGTCAACCAGGGCGGCGTACCCGGCCTGTGCGGCCAGTATCTGAATATCGGCGATGCCCGCGTGAACGGCTTCGAGCTGGAAACCACGCTGCGCCCGGTCGAGGGTTTCACCATCGACGGTTCGCTCAGCCTCACCGACTTCAAGTTCACCTCCATCAACTATCCCACGACCTCCATCGTCGTCGGCGCGAGCCGGCCCGGCGTGGGCAAGTGGAAGTGGAGCCTGGGCGCGCAGTATCAGGCTGATCTGGGTAATGTTGGCACGCTGACGCCGCGCATCGACGTCTCCTATACGGACGGCTATTGCGGCGACTTCCTCTGCACGCCGATCGCCATCGTGGACAGCTACACGCTGGCCAATGCCCGCTTGACCTATGAGACAGTGGACAAGGACTGGTCGGTCGCGCTGGAAGTGACCAACCTGTTCGACAAGCTGGTCTACCTCAACAAGTTCACGAACGCCTGGTATGCGACGGCTCAGCCCGGCCTGCCGCGCCAGTGGGCCGTGACCGTGCGCCGCAAGTTCTGATCAAGCGGTGCGCAACACAGATTGATCCGATAGAAAGAGGAGGAGAGGGGCAACCCTCTCCTCTTTGTCGCTTGGGCGACAGCAGAATGATAAATTGGGAGAGTGGCATGACATATTGGCGGACCGGTTCGAGCGCATTCCTTCTGTCCCTGCTGGCGATGACCGTCCCGGCGGCCCTCCAGGCCCAGCCGAGTTCCGCGCCGCCGCCGGAAGTCGGCGCCGATCTCGCCGCACAGGCCGCCGTCCAGATGATGGAAGAAAGCCGGGCGCCAGACAGCACGGGCACCGGACCGTACAAGGCCATCAAGCGGCAATATGAGAATTTCCCCGGCTTCGTCGTCTATCAGCCCGCCGATCTGAGTGCACTCGGCGCTCGCAAGATGCCGGTCTATATATTCGGCAACGGTGCCTGCACCGAAGACGGCGCCTCATCACGCCAGCATTTGCTGGAGGTCGCCTCCCATGGCTATCTCGTCATCGCGCCGGGCGGCATCTACAGCGGCCCGGGCGTGACCGTCACGCCGCAAAGCTGGGAGCAGCATCGAGACAAGACGCGCTACCAGCAGCTCGGGCAGGCCATCGACTGGGCCGCAGCCGAGAATGGTCGCGCGGGCAGCCCGTTCAAGGGCAAGATCGACACTGCGCATGTCGCGGCCTCTGGCTATTCCTGCGGCGGCATTCAGGCGCTCAAATATGCGGGCGACAAGCGCGTCAGCACCTTCGTCATCATGAACAGCGGCATCATGAACGGTCCGGTCCCGGGCGGCTCGGGCGAGATGTCTGCGCAGAAGAGCCTGCTCCAGAAGATCGACAAGCCAACCCTCTATGTGCTCGGCGGCAAGACGGACATCGCCTACCCCAATGGCATGGACGATTATGCGCGGCTGACCCACGTCCCCTCCGCCGTGATCAACACCGACGTGACACACGCTGGCACCTATGCCGAGCCAAATGGCGGACGCGCGGCGCAGGCAGTGGTGGCGTGGCTGGACTGGCAATTGCGCGGCGACAAGGCGGGGCGAGCGTGGTTCGTCGGGGATGATTGCAAGCTGTGCAGCGATCCTGCGTGGACGATCGAGAGCCGCAAGCTGGACATGTTGCCATGAGCCGGTTGTTGCGGGCAGCGCTGGCTCTGGCGCTGATCGCGCCCAGTGTGGCGATGGCGCAGCAGGGTGGCGCTCCTGACAGAGCGCTCGCCCAGCGCGTGCAGATGCTGGAGGACCGCGAGGCGATCCGCCGCGCGATCATTGCTTATGGCGAATATCTCGATGCGCGCGATTATGCCGGCTATGCCGGGCTTTTCGCCAGCGACGGGACTTGGTCCGGCGGGCTGGGCAGCGCCACCGGGCCGGCGGCGATCCAGAAGCTGCTTGAGGAGAAGCTGGGCAAGCCGGAAGCGGGCTTCGTCAATAAGCGCAGCTTCCACCTCGTCACCACCGAGGTGATCGACGTGACCGGCGACACCGCCATCGCCCGCTCCCGCTACATGTTCTACACCGCCGACGGCGAGGGCCGCCCCGCGACCACGCTGGCCGGGCGCTATGTCGATCATTTCGTGCGCGAGAACGGCGCCTGGAAGATCAAGACGCGCACCAGCCACGGCGTGATCCCATGGCGCGATGGCGACAATCCAGAGCGCCCACCGCTGCCGCCGCAATTGCAGGGCGCCGTGAAGAACTGAGGGGCAGGACGACGTCGCCGGCTCGCCCTCACCCTTCGTCATTCCCGCGAACGCGGGAATCCAGTTCGGCCTCGCGTTGACGAGCAGCATTGCAGCTGGATTCCCGCGTTCGCGGAATGACGGGGGTTAGGTGCAGAAGGCGCGCCCGGAGCGCCTCACTCCTCGCGGTGGGTGCGCAGCTCGTCGCCCCGAATGGTCGCGACATGGAGCACATTGGTGGACCCCGGCGTACCGAAGGGGACACCGGCGAGCACGATGATCTTGTCGCCTGCCCCCGCAAAGCCGTGGCGCATGGCCATGCGCTTGGCCTTGCCGATCATTTCCTCAAAGCTGCCGATATCCTTGGTGCGCACGGCATGGACGCCCCACATGAGGCCCATGCGCCGCGCGGTATCCATGCGCGGGGTGAGCGCGAGAATCGGCGCGCCCGGCCGCTCGCGCGCGATGCGGCGCACGGTGCTGCCCGAGGTGGTGAAGCACACGATCACCTTGGCCGAGACCGTGTTGGTGATGTGCTGGCTGGCGCCGGCCAGTGCGTCCGACGTTGTCGGGTCCGGCATGGTCTTGGTGAAGTGCAGCCGGTCCAGATAGCCCGGATCATGCTCGACGCTGTGGGCGATGCTGTCCATCATCGCCACGGCTTCCTCCGGCCAGTCGCCCGCCGCGGTCTCCGCCGAGAGCATCACTGCATCCGCGCCGTCATAGACCGCCGTGGCGACGTCCGACACCTCGGCGCGGGTCGGCGTGGGCGCCTTGATCATCGATTCCAGCATCTGCGTGGCGACGACAACCGGCTTGCCCAAGCGCCGGGCGCTTTCCACGATCTGCTTCTGCAGCGGAGGCACGGCATAAGGCGGCAGTTCCACGCCCAGATCGCCCCGCGCGACCATCACCGCGTCGGACATCTCGACGATTTCCTCCAGTCGGCCAAGCGCGGCCGGCTTTTCGATCTTGGCGAGCAGATAGCCATAGCCACCCATCAGCTTGCGCGCCTCGGCGAGGTCATCGGGCCGCTGGACGAAGCTGAGCGCGATCCAGTCCACGCCGGCCTCGATGGCGAAGGAGAGATCGCGCCGGTCCTTCTCGGTCATCGCCGCCATCGGCAGCACGACGTCCGGCACGTTGACGCCCTTGCGCTCGGACAACGAGCCGCCGACCTCGACCAGCGTATCGATGACATCGTCGCGCACCGCCCGCACGCGCAGGACAAGCTTGCCGTCATCGATGAGCAGGCGCATCCCTTCCTGCGCGGCGGCGAAAATCTCCGGGTGCGGCAAAGTAACGCGGCTGCTGTCGCCGGGCGCGGGGTCGCGATCCAGCCGGAAGGCGGCGCCCTTTTCCAAAAAGACCGCGCCTTGCGCGAAGGTGCCGATCCGCAGCTTCGGTCCCTGAAGGTCCGCGAGGATGGTGGTCGGGCGGCCGAATTCCTTTTCAAGTCCCCGGATGATGGCGACATTGGCGGCATGAACGTCGTGCGTGCCGTGGCTCATGTTCAGCCGGAAGGCATCGGCGCCGGCCAGGAACAGCTTGCGGATCATCACCTCGCTGCTGCTCGAAGGGCCGAGGGTCGCCAGAATGCGGACCTTGCGGGTGCGGGGAGTGAGCTTCTTCATTTGGCCTCTTGCTTCGGTGCGTTCTCTGCCCACATGGCGAATGCCGTGGCGGCCACCGGCGTGGCCCGAGGTTGGAACCGGACATGAAGGTGCAAGCAATGACGATAGACACGCTCGATGACAAGACAGCGGCAGAAGCTTTTCGCCGGCTCGTCCACCATCTGCGTCACCGCACCGATGCGCAGAATGTCGATCTGATGGGTCTGGCGGGCTTCTGCCGCAACTGCCTGGCCGACTGGGTGGCCGAGGCCGACGGCACGCTGGGCAAGGCCGCTGCACGCGAACTTATCTACGGCATGCCGCAGGATGAGTGGAAGACGCGCTACCAGACCGAGGCAACGCCTGAGCAGCTCGCGCGGATGAAGGACAGCGTGGCGAAGAACAATCACTGAGCGACGGCAAGCCTAAAAAGCCGTTTCTCATACGCCGCGCGATCCCGTAAAGCGCGGACATGCTCGCGCGCCTGACCTGCACTGATACCAGCACTGTTACCGGCACCGGGCAAGCCCGTGGCCTGATCGCCGCGTGGCTGGCGCTTGTGCTGCTCGCGCGGCTGCTGGTGCCTGCCGGTTTCATGCCCGCCGTGCAAAACGGTCCCGCGGTCGTGCTCTGCACTGGCGCCGGCATGGTCACCGGCTGGATCGATGCAGACGGCACCGTCCGCAAGCAGCCGGACAAGCAGAACACCGCCCCGGATGCGCCCTGCGCCTTTGTCGGGATCGGCGCCTCGCTGGACAGCATCCCGCCCGCGATCGCGCGGGTCGCCGTGACGATAGTGACGGTACCCATCCTCAGCCCGAGCACGGCCGTGAGCATCGGACGCGGTCTGGCCGCGCCGCCGCCCCCGCAGACCGGCCCGCCGCATCAGCCCTGACGCTCCCCTCGCTGTCGCCTCGCGCGACATCCCATTTCGGCACGCCCCCGCGCGCTGCCCGTCAAGGCTGACCCTTTCATGACTCGATTGCTCTTCTGCTGCGCAGCCATGCGCCGCCCTCCCCTCGTCCGTGCGCCATTGTCCGCCGGAGGCCGCCGATGAGCGCGCGCTCCACGACCGGCGGCGGCTTCTATCAGGCTGTCTGGCGCTGGCATTTCTATGCCGGGCTGATCGTCCTCCCGATACTGCTCTGGATGGCGATGACCGGGGCGCTCTATCTCTACAAACCGGAAATCGAGCGGCTGGTCTATGCGGACTGGTCGCATGTGACGCCAAAGGATGCGCCCCAGCCGCTGAGCGAGATGATCGCCACCGTCGAGCGGGAATCCGGCCAGCAGGTGAGCCAGATCCAGCGGCCTGCCGAGCCGACAGAGAGCTGGCGCATGACCCTGCAAGGCGCGGACGGCACGCGCCGGCTCGCCTTTGTCGATCCCTATCGCGGCATGCTGCTCGGCACCGCGCAGGCCGGCGGCATCATGCAGACCGTGCGCGATCTGCACAGCCTCATCATCACCGGACCGGTCGGCAATGCGCTGGTGGAGATCGTCGCGGGCTGGGCGATCCTGCTGGTGCTGAGCGGGCTTTATCTCTGGTGGCCCCGGCGCGGCAGCCCGGTACTCGGTCTGCGCGGGCAGGCGCGCGGGCGCCTGTTCTGGCGCGATCTGCATGCCTCGACCGGATTGCTGGCCGGCGCGGTGATCCTGTTTCTGGCGATCACCGGCCTGCCTTGGTCCGGCTTTGCTGGCAAGCAGTTGCAGGGCTGGGTCGCCCGTGCGGAGCTGGGCCGTCCCATGGCGCCCGGTCCCAATCCCTGGGAGGCGCCGGCGCCGCGCGCGCATGATGGCCACGACCATGACGAGAGCGCGAAGCAGAGCCTGCCCTGGTCGATGCAGGAGGCAGCGCCGCCCGCCGCATCCGGCAGCGACGACATCGGCGTCGACCGGGCTGCGGAGATCGCCGGCAAGCGCGGCCTCGCCGCCCCTTGGACGCTCACCCTGCCGATGGCGGACGGCGCGCCCTATCTCATCTCGCAGACCGTACGCCGGGCGCAGGATGCGCGTGCTATCTACATCGATCCGGCAAGCGGCGCGGTGATGCAGGATGCCCGCTTTGCGCATTTCGGCATCGGTGCGCGGGCGATCGAATGGGGCATCGCCACCCATCAGGGCCAGCAATATGGCGAGATCAACCGTATACTGATGCTGCTCGGCTGCCTCGCGCTGATGCTGCTGTGCCTGACCGCGCCCGTGCTCTGGTGGAAACGCCGCAAGAACGGCCGGCTGGAGGCGCCTGCCCGGCCCGCCGATCCCCGCAAGGCGCGCGGCGTCGCGGCGATCATGCTCGCCATCGGCCTGTGCCTGCCGCTAACCGGCCTCACGCTGGGGGCCGCCCTGGCGCTCGACATGCTGATTGGACGCTGGCGACACGGAGCCGCCCTGGCGGGCTGACCAAGCGATGAGTCATGATACCGCCGGAACAAGGGCGGTTGTGCGGCGTTATTCAGCACGAGCCGGCGCGATACGTGCCGGTCGCTTGTTTGATATTACGAGGATGAGTCCGATGAAGAAGATCCTGCTCGCCACGGCGCTGATGGCGTTTGCGATGCCCATGGCACCGGCCATGGCCGATCCGCCGCACTGGGCGCCCGCGCACGGGAAGCGCGCGAAAGACCGGGACAATGGCCGCGCCCTTTCCCATAACGACCGCATATGGCGCGGCGACGATGGCCGGTACCGCTGCAAGCGCAATGACGGCACGACCGGTCTGCTGATCGGTGCCGGCGTCGGCGCGCTCGCCGGCCGCGCGATCGACACGAAGGGCGATCGCACGGTTGGGACCTTGCTCGGAGCCGTTGGTGGTGGCCTGCTCGGTCGCTCGATCGACCGGGGCGAGGTGCGCTGCCGCTGATCCACTCCGAAATCTGAACATCATCGATGCCTGCTTTCTCCCGAGAGCAGGCATCTTTGTCATTTACAGCCGGCGCCGCGCTCGCTAGAGGCGCGCGCCATGTCCATGATGATCGTTCAGCCGATTATTACCAAACCGACCCGCATCAGCGGGGCGGTTCGGATGCGCGCGGCCTAAAGAGCCACGATCAGCCGGACAGGAAGCCCCGCGAAGTGCGCGGGGCCGACTTTCCAGACGAAAGCCTGACCGCCGCGTCCTTCAATCAACAGGAAGGAACGTATAGATGGTTGCCCGCTTTTCCCCCGATGCCCGCCTGAATGTCGGCGTGGTCGGCGCCACCGGCCTCGTCGGCTCGATGATGCGCCAGTTGCTCGCCGAGCGCGATTTCCCGGTCGGCACGCTGCGTCTGTTCGCCTCGGCCCGCTCGGCCGGCTCGCAGGTCGAGTTCAAGGGCCAGCAAGTGACGGTGGAAGATGCCGCGACCGCCGACTTCGCCGGGCTCGACATTGTGTTCTTCTCCGCGGGCGGCTCCACCAGCAAGGCGCTGGCGCCCAAGGTTGCCGCAGCCGGCGCCATCGTGGTCGACAACAGCTCGGCCTGGCGTTCCGACCCGGACGTGCCGCTCGTCGTCTCCGAAGTGAACCCGCATGCGCTGGCAAACCTGCCCAAGGGCATCGTCGCCAACCCCAATTGCACGACCATGGCCGCCATGCCCGTGCTCAAGCCGCTGCATGAGGCCGCCGGCCTCAAGCGCCTGATCGTGGCGACCTATCAGGCCGTCTCCGGTGGCGGCATGGAAGGCATCGACGTGCTGGCGCGCCAGATCGCTGCCGTGGGCGACAAGGGCGCCGCGCTCGCCTTCAACGGCAAGGCCGACTTCGTGCCCCAGCCCGAGAAGTGGGCGGTGCCGATCACCAACAACATCGTGCCGCTCAATTATGTGCTGGGTGAGGACGGCTATACCGAGGAAGAGCTGAAGCTGCGCGACGAGAGCCGCAAGATCCTCGAAATTCCCGGCCTGCCCGTCTCCGGCACCTGCGTGCGCGTGCCCGTGTTCACCGGCCACGGCCTCTCCATCAATGCCGAGTTCGAGCGGCCGATCGATGCGGAGACAGCGCTGGCGCTGCTCGGCAAGGCGCCGGGCGTGGTGGTGAGCGATGTGCCCAACGCACTCGACGCGACGGGCGCGGACCCGGTGTTCGTCGGTCGCGTGCGCCCGGACCGCACGGTTGAGCATGGCCTCGCCATGTTCGTCGTCGGCGACAACCTCCGCAAGGGCGCCGCGCTCAATGCCGTGCAGATCGGCGAAGTGCTCGCCGGGCGCTAAAATCCATATCGTGCCTCCCCGGCCGCTGGTCGGGGAGGACATAGAGCGCTGCTCTCAGAGGCGCTTGCTCAGGAAGAAGCGCTGCTGGCCGACGGGATGATCGTCCAGCTTGCCGAACACGCTAAAGCCCAGCTTCTCGTAAAAGCCGCGCGCCTGGAAGGCATAGGTATCCAGCCAGATACCGACACAGCCATGGGCCCGCGCCACCCGCTCTGCCTCGGCCATCAGCGCCTTGCCGTGGCCACCGCCGCGATGCTCCGCCGCGATGGCGAGAAGCTCCACGAACATCCAGTCATAGGAGCATTTGCCCCAGATGCCGCCCACGCGCTCGCCCTGCTCGTCGGTCAGCAGAATGGCGATAGGGCGGATATTCGGATTCCCCGCTTGCGCGATGTTATAGGCCAGCAAGGGTGCGAACACGGCATTGCGGTCGGCCTCGGAGGGCTGCTCGGGCACAGTGATATGAAGAGGCATAGGCTGATTAGTAGGCCGAATGCAGGGCATGGCAAGGGCGACGACCGGCTCGGCTGCGCGTCCGAAATCGCATGCCCACGCGAGCATACTTGCTTTTTCCGCAAACGCCCTCTATGTGCATCGCAGCATTCGGCGCCAGGACTAGTGATCCGGCGCAATCCCGCGCAGCGTGAGGCCCCGCATCTTGCACAAGGGCCGCCGGGACGGACGGATGCGAGAATCGCTCAAGCTTCCTTATTCACGCAGGGTCGCCCGTTTGGAGACCACTGCTGCGCCCGCTCGCGACAGACGCGAGGGCGACGCATGTCATATCGAAAGTCTATTCATGTCTTTTTTCAATGAGCTTGGCCTTGCCGAGCCTATCCTCCGCGCCCTTGAGACCAAGGGTTATGCGGACCCCACGCCGATCCAGCAGCAGGCCATTCCGGCGCTGATGCAGGGCCGCGACCTGCTCGGCATCGCGCAGACCGGCACCGGCAAGACCGCAGCCTTCTCGCTGCCCTCGCTGCACCGGCTGTTCAACAATCCCCAGCCCCGCAAACCGGCCTCCTGCCGGATGCTGGTGCTCTCGCCCACCCGCGAGCTGGCGGCGCAGATCGCCGAGAATATGCGCGGCTATGCCAAGTATCTCAGCCTCAACGTGCAGGTCGTCTTTGGCGGCGTGCCGGTGGGCAAGCAGGCCCGCGCGCTGGTGCCGGGCACCGACATTCTCGTCGCGACGCCGGGCCGACTGCTCGACCTGATCGACCAGCGCGCGCTGACGCTGCGCAATGTCGAGATCTTCGTGCTCGACGAGGCCGACCAGATGATGGACCTGGGCTTCATCAAGCCGCTCACGCAGATCGCCAAGATGCTGCCGGCCGAGCGCCAGAGCCTGTTCTTCTCCGCGACCATGCCGCAGGCGATTGCGGAACTGGGCAAGCGCTTCATCAACGATCCGGTCAAGGTCGAGGTCGCGCCGCAATCCACCACCGCCGAGCGCGTGGAGCAATATGCGACCTTCATCGACCAGAAGGAGAAGCAGGCGCTGCTCACCCTGCGCCTGCGCGATGCCATCGCGTCCGGCGCGCTCGACCGGGCACTGGTCTTCACCCGCACCAAGCATGGCGCGGACCGCGTGGCGCGGCACCTCGTCGCTGCCAAGATCAGCGCGGCGGCCATTCACGGCAACAAGAGCCAGGGCCAGCGCACTGCTGCCTTGCAGGGCTTCCGCACCGGGAGCGTGCAGGTGCTGGTTGCGACCGACATTGCCGCGCGCGGCATCGACGTGTCGGGCGTGAGCCATGTCTTCAACTTCGAGCTGCCCAATGTCGCCGAGCAATATGTCCACCGCATCGGCCGCACGGCCCGTGCCGGCGCCGATGGTATTGCGATGAGCTTCGTCGCGCCGGACGAGAAGCCCTATCTGCGCGACATCGAGAAGCTGACCCGCGTCAAGCTGGCGGTGATGCCGCTGCCCGAGGACTTCGTGGTAGAAGCCCGCCGTCTGCCGCTGCCCTCCAAGGCTGCTGTTGCGGACGCCGTCGGCGATGCCGATGGGCGCCGTCAGGGACGCGGTCAGGGCCAGGGCCGTCGCCCCGACTCGCAGCAGCGCCGTGATCGCCCGGAACGCGGCCGGTCCGACGACCGTCGCGAAGCCGGCGCCGGCGCACCGCGCCATGATGGACGGAGTGAGGGACGCGGCGAGCGCCCAGCCCGCTTCGATCGCGCACCCGGTCAGGATGGCCAGCGCCGGAATGCCGGTGAACGCGGTGAACACCCCTTCCGTGGCGAGCGGGACGGCCAGACCGCCCGCCCGGCGCGCACGCCTCGCGATGGGCAGGACGCCCAGCGCAGCGGCCAGCGCAATCCCGGCGGTCGCTATCATGATGGCCACGCCCCGAACCGCCCCGGCTTCGACCCGCTGGCCCAGCGCCCCGAACCGGCCGCGACCATGGATGCCGAGCGTCTGCCCAAGCGCCTGCGCCCGGTCTACGGTACGGCATCGGGCGAACAGCGCCAGGCGGACACCCGCTCCGAGGGCGATCGTGCCCGCAAGCCGGGCGGCCAGCGTCCGCGCCACTTCGGCGGTGGCCGTCCGCAAGGCAATCCCGGCGGCGGCCGCCGCAGCGGTGCCGGTCGCGCCGGCTGACCGGCCAGCCCGATAAAATTGAGATCCGATGAGGGGGGAGCACTGCTTCCCCCTCACTGCATTCCGCCTAGTGCAAGTGCCGTAGTTTATCGGGATTGCGCACCACATAGATGCCCATGATGCGCCCCGCCTCGATCTCGAAGGCAGTGGTCTGCAACTCGCCATCGGCCTCGCGCGTCACGAAACCCGGCAGGCCATTGATGAGCGCCGTGCGCACAAGCTGCGAGCCATGCCTGCGGAACAGCACCGCCAGCGCCCTGTGCAACAGCAGCACATTGCGTCGCCCGAGAACTGCGGCGACCGCTGCGGAGCGCTTGCCGCCGCCATCGGCCTGCATGCTGACATCGGCGGCCAGCATCGCCCCAAGAGCGGTCATGTCGCCCGTGCGCGATGCCGCAAAGAAGGCGCTCGCGATCTCCAGACCCCGCTGCTTCTCAACCTCGAAGCGCGGCCGCGCCTGCCGCACATGGTCCCGTGCCCGGGCGGCAAGCTGGCGACAGGCCGCCGGCTCGCGATCGATGGTGGCGGCGATTTCCTCGAACGAGACGCCGAACACATCATGCAGCAGGAACGCCGCGCGCTCGAGGGGTGAGAGCCGCTCCAGCGCGAGCATCAGCGGGAGGGTCACATCCTCCTGCTCATCCTCCTCCTCGATGACCGGTTCGGGAAGCCACGGCCCGACATAATGCTCCCGCTGGACCCGCGCCGACCTGATATGGTCGAGGCAAAGCCGCGTGACCGTGCGGCGGAGGAACGCCTCCGGCTCGCGCACTTCGGCACGGTCGACCCGCATCCAGCGGATGAACGCCTCCTGCACCACATCCTCGGCATCGGCCACCGAACCGAGCATCCGGTAGGCGACGCGCACCAGCCGGGGACGCAGCGGATCGAAGCTGATCGCTGCATCCTCCTGCTGATGAGCGGACATGGGATGCCCCGTGCGCATCAGGCCGCCAGCTTGCGGGTCGCCGGCGTTTCGATCCACAGGTTAAAGCCGACCGCGAGGCGGTTCCAGCCATTGATGATGTTGATCAGCAGCGTCAGCTTCACCTGCTCTTCCTCGCTGAACTGGGCCGCGAGCTGTGCATAGGCTTCGTCCTTTCCGCTATGCCCTTCCGACAGACGCGTAAGCGCCTCGGTCCACGCCAGCGCGGCCCGCTCCCGTGCGCTATAGCATGGCGCCTCGCGCCACACCGAGAGCAAGTAGAGGCGCTGCTCGCTCTCGCCCTTTTCACGGGCTTCGGCGGTGTGCATGTTGAGGCAGTTGGCGCACTGGTTGATCTGCGAAGCGCGGGCCTTCACCAGTTCCACGAGCGCAGGCTCCAGGCTGTCGTTGATGGCGAGCGAGGTCGCCATCCATTGCTTGATGAGCGCGGGCGCGGCGGTGAAGGGATCGAGGCGTGCGGTCATGATCGTGTCTCCTGTCCATCGGGTTTGCACAGGCATGACGAGTGAGCGGGCGGCGATTGTGACATGGCGGGAAATTTTTTCTGCCGCCTGCGCAAAGGCTACGCCGTCCGGTGCGATCGATGCCTAGACAGGAAGGGCAGCGGCTGGCTAGGACCGCGCATTCGATTCTGACACATTCCATCCGGAGACCTTGCAGACATGAGCGACAACATCGCCGCCGACCAGTTGCGCCTTCTCATCGAGCGCATCGAGCGCCTCGAAGAAGAAAAGAAGGGCATCTCGGACGACATCAAGGATGTCTATGGCGAAGCCAAGGCAACAGGCTATGATGTCAAGATCATGCGCCAAATCGTCCGCCTACGGAAGCTGCCGCCGCATGATCGCCAGGAGATGGAGGCAATCCTCCAGACCTATCTGGCGGCCCTTGGCATGGAATAAGCCGCACGCGCGGCGAGAGGAGCGGAGAGATGGCCGATAATCCCTGGGGCAATGCCCCGACCGAGATGATCGTCACGACCACCAACAATATCGATGGCCGTACGGTGCAGCGTTATTGCGGCGTGGTGACGGGCGAAGTGATCGTGGGTGCCAATCTCTTCCGCGATCTCTTTGCTAGCGTGCGCGATATCGTCGGCGGGCGGGCCGGCGCCTATGAGGAAGTGCTGAGCCGCGCCCGCGAGGAAGCCATGGCGGAGATGCGCCAGCGCGCCGCCGCGGCCGGTGGCAATGCGATCATCGGCGTGGACCTTGATTATGAAGTGCTCGGCTCGGGCGGATCGATGCTGATGGTCTCGGCCACCGGCACGGCGGTGCTACTCGCGGACCCGGCCTGAATTGACGCCAGCCGAGGCGCCGCCGCTCAAGGCGCAGTGGGCGCCAGCGGCTTGAGCTTTCCGCGATTGAAATCCGGCACCGGAATGGGCGCATCGAGCATGGTCCATTGCGCGCCGACCAGCGCCAGCCAGCTCGTATAGGGATGCCAGTTGCCGTCCCGGCGCTGCTCCCACTGGCAATCAAAGGCACCGGGCGCCTCACTGGTTTCCGCGCAGGTCACGGCGCGCAGATCACCGGCATCCACCTCCCCGCTGCCATGATCCCGCAAGGCCTGCGAGAGCGCGTCCGGACTTGGTGCGGGCGACGCGACAGGCGCCTGCGCCGCCAGCGGCGCCGCGACCGGCAAGGCGAGCGCGACCAGCCCGGTCAGGACCGCCATGGCCGCGCCGCGCATGACGCCTGTTACTCCGCCGCCTTGGCCACGCCGACCAGAGCCGGGCGCAGCAGGCGATCCTTGATCATGTAGCCGGCCTGCATCTCCTGCACAATGGTGCCGGGCGCAGCCTCTGCCGAGGGCATCTCGATCATCGCCTGATGCTTGTTGGGATCGAGCGGCTCGCCCACCGAGGTGAACTTCTCCACGCCGTGCTTGCGCAGCGCGCTCTCCATCTCCTTGCCGGTGGCATCGAGGCCCGCGATCAGGCCTTTCACCTTCTCGTCCGCGCGCAGCTCGGCCGGAATGGCCTCCAGCGCGCGGCTGAGATTGTCGGCCACGGAAAGAATGTCGCGGGCGAAGGCGGTCGCGGCATAGGCGCGGGTATCGGCCAGTTCCTTCTCCAGCCGGCGACGGACATTCTGGGTATCCGCGACGGCGTAGAGCGTCTCCTGCTTGGCGTTGGCCAGCTCTTCCTCCAGCGCGGCGATACGCGCGGCGGCGATCTCCTCACGGCTCAGCGTCTCGCCCGCGCCCTCGGCGATGTCAGCGGCCAGGGTCTCATTCTCATTGTTGGTCTGGTCAGTCATGTCTTCCGTCATTTCATCAATCTGCTGAGGGTCTGTGCGGTGAAGTCCACCATGGGGACGACGCGGGCATAGTTCAACCGGGTTGGGCCGATCACACCGACCACGCCGACCACCTGCCCGCCGGGTCCGCGATATGGCGCTGCTATGACCGAAGAGCCGCTCAGGGAAAAGAGCTTGTTCTCCGAGCCGATGAAGATCTTGGTCGCGGCGCCGGCGCGAGCGCTGTCCAGCAGGCGGGCGATCTCGCTCTTGCCCTCCAGCTCGTCCAGCAACTGGCGCACGCGCTCGAGATCAGCAGCGGATTGCTCGTCGAGCAGATTGGCTTGGCCGCGCACGATGAGCACGGGCCGGTCCTCGGTATCGCGACTCCACGCTGCCACGCCCCGCGCGACCAAATGGCGCGAAGCCTCATCAAGCGCCGTTTCCTCCGCTTCGATCTGTCCGCTGAGCCAGGCCTGCACCTCGCTCAGCGTGCGGCCGGTGGCGTGGGCGGAGAGATAATTGGCCGCTTCCACGAGCATCGATGGCGTCGTGCCCGGCGGCAGATCGACAATGCGGTTCTCGACGGTGCCATCCTGCCCGACCAGCACGGCCAGCGCCTGCCGGTCCGAAAGCCAGGCAAAACCGAACTGCTTGAGCAGCGTCTCGCGGCGCGGAACCATCACCAGCCCGGCGCAGGCAGACAGGCCCGAGAGCAGAGCCGAGGCGGCGTTGAGTGCTTCCTCGATCGGCCCTTCCCCGGTCAGCTGCCGCTCGATGGCGCGCTTCTCGTCCTCGGAGGGCTCGGCGACCTGCATCATGGCGTCCACGAACAGACGCAGGCCGGATTCGGTCGGCATCCGCCCCGCCGAGGTGTGCGGCGCAGCGAGCAACCCCGCTTCCTCGAGATCCTGCATCACATTGCGGATCGACGCCGGCGAGAGATTGAGCCCGCTCAACCGGCTGATCGTGCGCGAGCCGACCGGCGCCCCGGTGCCGATGTAGGATTCCACGACGACGCGAAAGATATCGCGCGCGCGATCGCTCAAAAGGTTGATGGGCGGGCCGGACATGCCCTGTATGTAGGACGGCGCGCGGCGCTGGCCAAGCGTCCTGTCTTCGGGCCTCTTTTCTTGATTTTAAGGTTGTTTCCGTCTCAGAGACATTCAACTCCGCACACAGGTTTTCCATGCAGCGCCGCCACATCCAATCGCATACTGCTCTTCGCGGGATCGCGGCTTTGCTCGTGGTCTTGTATCACCTGCAGTTCGGCGCCGACTTTCGGTTCAGCTGGGAGCAATCCACACCCTTTTTCACAAAGGGATATCTGTGGGTGGATCTCTTCTTCATCCTCTCGGGCTTCGTTATTGCCTATTCAACACAGGCTGAAACGCGTCACACATTCCCATGGCCGGAGGTAAAGCGTTTCTGGCGTGCGCGATTTGCGCGCATCTATCCGCTGCACCTCTTCTGCCTCCTTCTGATGGCCGGCATCCAAACGAGCATTCTGACTCTGAGTTCGATGGCCGGAAAGGACTATGGTGACCCCGACCTGTGGCGCGGGGACTCGTTGCTGAACTTCGTGGAGCAACTGTTCCTTCTGAATGCCTGGGGCCTCACCGGCCGGATCGGATGGAACATCCCGAGCTGGTCCATCAGCGCAGAAGCCTTTGCCTATCTGCTCTTCCCAGCCCTCGCCTTGTTTTTGGCGCGCGGCGGGAAATATTGTGTCGCGGCGCACCTTGCCGGTTCCGCTGCATTCTATGCCTATGTCGCGCTGACGAGCGGGAACCTCGATATTGTCAAAGGCCTGGCCATCGCGCGCTGTCTGGCCGGCTTTTCCCTCGGCATGATCCTGTATTGGCAGAGATCAGCGTTCGATCATCTCTCTAGCGGCACCCTCGGACTGCTCCAGTTGATCGGCCTGGCGCTCATATCTGCGCCTCTGATCGCCGGGCTGAACGACGTGATCGCGATCCCCGGCTTCTTCCTTCTGGTCGCCGCAACATGGCCCGACCGTGGTGCGTTGCCGAGACTTCTGGCCCGACCGTTCTTTCAGTGGCTGGGCGAAATCTCCTATTCCATTTACCTCACCCACGTCGTTCTGCTGGGGCCGTGGCGCCTGATTGTCCCACCCATCACGGAACGCCTGCACATAGGGGACGCAATGGCGCGCGTGATCCTGATTGGTGGCGGTGTCCCGATGATCCTGCTTGCCTCCACCCTCACCTTCGTCTTCATCGAGCAGCCCGCTCGCGCGGCGCTGAACCGGAAATCGGCGCATTCATCATGATCCGGTGCAGGCACGACCTTGCGCCTTGGTCCTGTGCTGATAAAGCCGGTCACCATCTTCCCAACCCGAAAGGCACTCAATCTATGCGCCCATCCGGCCGCGCCCCCGACGAAATGCGCACGATCGCCATGGAACCCGGCTTTACCGTTCATGCCGAAGGCAGCTGTCTCGTTTCCTTTGGCGATACGCGGGTGCTCTGCACGGCGAGCGTAGAAGAGCGGGTGCCGCCGTTTCTGCGCGGCAAGGGCGAAGGCTGGGTGACGGCGGAATATGGCATGCTCCCCCGTGCCACGCACACGCGTGGGTCACGCGAGGCAGCCAAGGGCAAGCAGTCCGGCCGCACGCAGGAAATCCAGCGGCTGATCGGCCGCTCGCTCCGGGCGGTGGTGGACCTCAAGGCACTCGGCGAGCGGCAGATCACGCTCGATTGCGACGTAATCCAGGCCGATGGCGGCACCCGCACCGCCAGCATCTCCGGCGCCTGGGTGGCGCTGCGGATCGCGGTCGACAAGCTGCTCGCCAGCGGCGCGCTGACCACCGATCCGATCCAGGCCAAGGTGGCGGCGGTTTCTTGCGGCATCTATCAGGGCAATCCGGTGCTCGACCTCGATTATATCGAGGACAGCAATGCCCATGCCGACGCCAATTTCGTGCTGCTCTCCAACGGCAACATTGCCGAGGCGCAGGCGACGGCGGAAGGCGCGACCTATGACGAGGAAGCGCTGCTGCGGCTGCTGCGCCTTGCGCGCATCGGCTGCACCCAGATCTTCGCCGCGCAGGACCGCGCCACGGGGCGGTGAGTTACCTCCCGTTCGTGTCGAGCGAAGTCGAAACACGGAAGGACTGTGCTGGACGTGTCTCGACTTCGCTCGACACGAACGGAAAGAGAGCGCTGAATGAACCGCAAACTCACACCCGGCAAGCTCGTCATCGCGAGCCACAATGAAGGCAAGGTGCGTGAGATCAGCGCGCTGCTCGGGCCTTACGGCATGGCGCCGGTGTCTGCCGGATCGCTCGGCCTGCCCGAGCCGGAGGAGACCGGCACCACCTTCGCGGAAAACGCCGCCCTCAAGGCGCTCGCCTCCGCCACCGCCTCCGGCCTGCCCGCGCTGGCCGATGACAGCGGCCTCGATGTGGCGGCGCTGGGTGGAAGACCCGGCGTCTACACCGCCGACTGGGCGGAGCGGCAATGGTTCGAGGGCGAGCCCGGGCGCGACTGGTATATGGCGATGGGCAAGGTCGAAGGCCTGCTCTGCGCGCAAGGCCCGCAGGTGGACCGCAGCGCGGCCTTCGTCTGCACGCTCTGCCTCGCCTGGCCGGATGGCGAGACCGTTTTATTCGAGGGCCGCGTCGCCGGCAGTCTCGTCTGGCCGCCGCGCGGCGCGCAGGGCTTCGGCTATGATCCGGTGTTCCTGCCGACCGGGGCGACGCAGACCTTTGGCGAGATGTCCATCGAGGCCAAGCAGGCGGTCAGCCACCGCGCCCGCGCATTCGAGCAACTGGTCACTGCGCTGTTCTGAAAGGACGCCCCGCGCTCAGCGCCCCGCGTAATCGACCGACGCGCGGTGCCCGTAGACATTGCCCGCCGGATCGTAGCGGCACACCAGCACGTCCAGCGTCGCCGTGGGGTGGAGCGCGCAGCCGACGCGGCGCGTGCCGGCCCAGATGATCTGTGAATAATGGCCAACATCCGCCCAATTGCCGCTGCGCGAAATATCCGGCACCGGCGCATCCAGGTAGAGCGCGCGCTCTTCCAGCCAGCTTTCCGCCATTTCCTCATAGGCATAGGCATCGCGGGTGCCGGCCCACAGATTCTCGCCATAGTGGCCCGCGCCGCCGGATTTGTGATGGGCCGCAATCGGGTCCGGCTCCTGCGCCAGCCGGGTAGCACTCTGCGCCGCATCGGCTGCGAGTTCATCGCTCCACGCCAGTTTCGGCACGCCGCGCGCGGCGCGTTCGCCATTGTGAGCACCCAGCATGATATCGCGGAAATGCGCCGCATCGCGCGGCATGGCAGCAGAAGGCGCATCGCCAGCCAGCACGGGCGCCGGCGTCAGGGTGCAGAGCACGAGCAGGCCCATCGCCGCCCGCATACGCCGTCGCACCACTTCTCGCCCTTTGCCCGCGTCCATGTGCGTCCGCCGTTCCCCCCTGCGGTTCCGGTGTGGAACCTAGCTCAGTATGAACGGTTGGGAAAACATTTTCTTCACCAATAAATTGCGTTAAATCATTGTTAATTCATATTTAACTATTGAGCCGTGTCTTATTCGCCATGGGCTGACTTTGGCGCGCAGTCCGCTATAGCGGCGGCCATGGCCTCTCCCGCGCCGCTTGCCCTCTATATCCACTGGCCGTTCTGCGTGGCCAAATGCCCCTATTGCGACTTCAACAGCCATGTCCGCGATACGGTGGATCAGGAAGCGTGGCGCGCCGCGCTGCTGGCCGATCTGGCCCATGAAGCCGCGCTGCTGCCGGGGCGGACGCTGGGCAGCATTTTCTTCGGCGGCGGCACGCCCTCGCTGATGCCCCCCCAGACGGTGGCCGCCCTGATCGATGCGGCGACCGGCTACTGGGCGGTCGCGGACGACATCGAGATCACCATGGAGGCCAATCCGAACAGCGCCGAGGCCGCGCGGTTCGCGCAGGTGGCCTCTGCCGGCGTCAACCGCCTTTCGCTGGGCCTGCAGGCACTGGACGATCATGCCTTGCGCTTTTTGGGGCGGGCGCACGGCGTGGACGAAGGCCTCAAAGCGCTGGCGGCCGCGCAGGCTTGCGTGCCGCGCGTCAGCCTCGACCTCATTTATGCGCGCCCCGGCCAGAGCGAGGCAGACTGGGAGCGCGAACTGGCCCGCGCGCTCAGCTTCGGCACCGACCATCTCTCGCTCTATCAACTGACCATCGAGCCCGGCACGCGGTTCGAAACCGACGTGCGCCGGGGCACGCTGGTGCCCGCCGATGCGGACCATGCCGCCACGCTGTTCGAGCTGACACAAGCCATGACGCTGGCGGCCCGCCGCCCGGCCTATGAAGTCTCCAACCATGCCGCGCCGGGGCAGGAGAGCCGGCACAACTTCGCTTACTGGCGTTATGCCGATTATGCCGGCGTTGGCCCCGGCGCGCATGGTCGGCGCGACGGCATGGCCACCGTGCGTCACCGCAAGCCCGAGAATTGGTTGGCAGCGCTGGACCGCAATGGCCATGGCCTCGCCGAGGAGCGTGTGCTCCCCGCCAGCGAACAGGCGGCCGAAGCGCTGATGATGGGCCTGCGCCTTGCCGAGGGGGTGGATCTGGCCGCCCTCAGCCAGCGCACCGAGCTTGATCGATCAGCATTGGTGGACGAGCAGGCCATTGCAAAGCTGGCCGGCCATGGCTTGCTCAAGCAGACCAGTGAACGCCTACGCGTCACCCCGGCCGGAATGCTGCTGCTCGATGCCATTCTAGCGGACATCGTGGTGGCAGGCTGAGGCGACCACGCCCCGCCTTCATTAACCATTCGACCATTTGGGTTAACTCGAGGATAATGGCCACAGTCCTTCCCACCCGAGTCAGCTCGTCTGAGGGAAGGCGTCAACTTCGTGGGGGAGTAGACATGGCCTTTCCAACCATTTCCAAAATCGCATCGCGCCGGTACGGCGTGATCGTCACTGCCTGTGCGCTAGCGCTGCAAGGGAGCGCTACGCAGGCCCTGACAATCGCCAGTCTTAAGGGCCAAGGCCTCGATCACATCTATGGCAGCTACGCGCCGCGCGGCGATTGCAGCGGGGAGCCCCGCGTCACGATCGACGACAAGGGCATGACCTTCCGCGCCCATGGCCGCACCGTCACGCCGCCACGCGTCGAATATGCAGTGAGCTTCATGGGGCCGAGCTATGAGGGGATCACGGCCGTGTTCATGCCGTTCCCGATCAGCCCCAGCGACTCCGGGCGCGTTTATATGTACGTCAATGATGACGAAAAGGCCGGGGTCATCCGGTTCGAGGACAATCTGATGCGCGGTCAGAGACCTGACCCTTTTCATGCCGCCTTTACGGCAGGCGGTTTGTTCATGCTCTGCAAGGGCAGCGCGGCCGTCGGCAGACCAGCCCCGACGCCACCGCGACCAGCGGTAGCACCGGCCGCCGCCGTGCAGGGCATCCCGGCGGAATGGACGAACCTCGCCAGCCTCGTGGGCAAATATCCGGGCAGCTACGCCAAAGATAATATCGATCTGCTGGATCGCGGCGCCGTCGCGGCGGCGCTCAAGGCCCGGCTAGGGCCGAAGATGGACGTGCTGCGGACCAATCTCTCGGTCGTCACCTCGCTCAAGCGCGTCGGGAATTATTATTATCTCTCCGGCAACGCCCAGCACAAGGGCGGCGAGGAGCAGGCCTATATCATGATCGACCCCGCCCGGCGGGCGGTGCAGGTGGGCCTGTGGGAACGCGGCAAGCTGAGCGTTTACGCCCCCGCCACCGGTACACGGCTGCCCGTCGCGCCCGAGATCAAGACCCTGCTTGATAACAGTCCGCCCGAGACGGCGGTGGCCCTGCCCGGCACGCCGTGGGAAGTCGTGCCCGTCGCCGGGCGCGCGCCCATGGCCTATGTCAGCGCCGCAGCATCCCCCAACATCGAAGCCCTCAGCCTCTATTGCGAGGGCGGGAAGCCTTATATGGCGATGCTGCTCAACAAGCCGACCGCCGGCAACGCCTTGACGATGACCTGGAATTTCGCCGGCCGTCTGGTCAACATTCCCGTCCAGCGTGGCAGCGCCAACGGCACCCACTGGATCGGCGGCATCACCGGCACACCTTTGGTGCCGCTGCTGACCCAGCAGAAAGGAACGGCGATGCTGCGGATCAACGGCAGGCTGGAGGGCGAGGCATCGCTCAGCAATGCGACGATGGCGCTGCGCGCGGCCTTGCGGGGCTGCGTGAAAATGTGATCCGACAGGGGGCGGATGACCTCGCAGGCCATCACTCCCGCCACTTCCCCCGCCCGGCTTTTACCGACGCGCGCTTGGTCTTGCCTTCGACACGGCGCACCTGCGAGGCTTTGGTGGGCTTGGTCGGCTTGCGTTTCTTGGGCACGATGGTGGCCTGCGCGATCAGATCGCACAGCCGCTGGCGCACTTCGCGCCGGTTCTCGAACTGCGAGCGCGAGCCTTCGCTGCGCAAGATGAGCACCCCCTCCCCCGTCATCCGTGTGCCCGCCAGCGCTGCGAGGCGCACCTTAACCGCCTCCGGCAGCGACGACGAACCGGCGACATCGAAGCGCAGAATGACCGCGCTGTCGGTGGTATTGACATGCTGACCGCCAGCCCCGGACGCGCGCGTGGCGCTCTCGAGAAGCTCGTCCTCATCGATGCTGATCGATCGCGTGATCTGGATGCGCGGCATGGCCCCTCATCACCCGGCACGGGGCACGGCCGCAAGAGCCAATCGCTGCCGTGCCTGACGATCAGTTTCCGGTGGTGGGGGCGCCGGGAGACAGTAGCGGCGCCTCACTCGGCACCGAAGGCGAGGACGCGGCGGGAGGCGGGGCGGGATTCGCAGACGCGGGCTGCGATGTGGTGCGTGCAGGCGCGGATCTGGCCGGCGCCGTTGAGGCCTGCCGCTCGGTCCTCGCGGCGGGCGCAGATGCGGGCGGTGCGGCGCGTGTCTGCGCCTGTTTTTGGTTTTGGGCCAGGCGCGCGGCAGCACTGGGCGCAGGCGCAACAGCCGAAACCGGCGGCGCGGCTGCTTCAGGGAGAGGACTGGCGGGCGCAGTGCTGTTCGCAGCGGCCTGGGGCGCCGCGCTCTCCACCGCAGCGGCGGGCTCGCTCGAGGGACCGAAGGCGCCCAGCCGCTCGCCGAGCATGAGCGCCCCCGCCGCAAACAGCGCCAGCGCAATCAGCCCGACCAGGCCCATTGCGGCGATCCACACCGTCCCCATCCGGCGGACGTGGCGGGCGGAGGTCGTCGCCGCATCGCTCAGCTCGCCGGAGAGAGAAACCTCGGTCCAATCCGTCATCGCTCGCCGCATCGCTCCAGCCAGTGGGACCGTGAGCGCCAGGCCAACGAGCGACGCCAGCAGCGCCATCATCATGCCGCCGAAGAAGGTGAGCGCCACTTGCGGGAGGGCATCCGGCCCGAGGCTGTCCCGCGCGAGCAGGCTCAGGCACAGGCCGCCTGCATTCAGCAGAACCAGCATCGTGAGCGCCCAGCGATAGAGCGCGGAGGTCTCCTCCACCAAGCGCGTCATGCCGGTGCCAAGCCGCTCGACGCCACGGCGCCCGACGTCCCGGCCCAGCAACCGCATCTCCTCCGCTTCGCTCACGCCTGCCTGCCCGATCGGCTCCATGGCTGCTTCCCCGTTTCGTTAACCGCCCGATAATCCTGCGCCTGAAGACCATGCGGCGGCCCGATCCGCAAGAGCCAAGAGGCTGGCGCGGGGGACAAGCGGCGCCTAAATGGGCAGGCATGTACGATTTTTCTCCCGCAACGGGCAGCGACAAGCCCGCTCTTTATGCCGATCTCCTCGCTGCGGCCCGTGCGCTGACCGAGGGCGAGCCGGACGCCATCGCCAATATGGCGAATGTCGCGGCGCTGATCTGGCAATATGTCCCGGACCTCAACTGGGCCGGCTTCTACCGGCTGGTGGATGACGTGCTGGTGCTCGGCCCGTTTCAAGGCAAGCCTGCCTGCATCCGCATCGCGCTGGGCAGCGGCGTGTGCGGTAGGGCTGCGGCGACCCGGCAGGTCCAGCGCGTCGAGGATGTCCACGCCTTCCCTGGCCACATCGCCTGCGATGCCGCCTCCGCATCGGAACTGGTCGTGCCGGTGATCCATAAGGGCGCGCTGATCGGCGTGCTCGATCTCGACAGTCCCCGCCCCGCCCGCTTCGACGAGGCCGACGCCGCCGGGCTGGACGCGCTCTGCGCAGCAATCGCCCCCGCTCTGGCAGGCTGACGCACGGGCCTTTCGGCTGATCCACTTTGGGACGCGCGACGGGGCGAGCGGACTCGCCAAGCCGCTAAGGCATTGATAGCCTCCCCTTATCGCTCGCACCAAGGCGCATGACCGCAAGGCGCAACATCGCGGCCGCACGCCCCGAGCGAACTGGAACCGGGGGGCTTTCCAGCAGGGGTCCGGCAGCTTTCGAGCGGCCGGACCCTTAGCGTTTATGGACGGGTGGTGTACACAAGGCGCTCTTGCACGAAAGGGCGGCTTTTCGATTGTAAATGCGAAAGCTGCCCTTGCTGACACGACGCCAATGCAGCCCGAACCTCCGTTCGTCCTGAGTAGCCGCTGAGCTTGTCGAAGCGGCGTATCGAAGGACTGCCCATGCACGGGGATACTTCGATACGGCTCTTCGATTGCGCCTGCGGCGCTACTCAGACCCTACTCAGCACGAACGGTGAAGGTCGGAGATGCCTACCTGCTCCCCATTGGCGCCCCTCCCAGCGCAAGTCGCCGCGCACCCTCGACAAGCCCCTCCAGACGGCCGCAGGCCGATTATTTGAGCACGCGCCCCTCGTGGTCGCGGGTAAGGCTCTGTTCCGGGCGGCCGGCATTCGGGGCATCGGACTGGCCAGCCGGCAGCACCAGCCGCTCCCAGCCGGCACGGCCGAGCTTTTCCATCGGCTGATAGCGGACCTTGTAATTCATCCGGTCCGAGCCTTCGACCCAGTAGCCGAGGTACACATAGGGTAGGCCGGCGCGTTGGGCGCGCAGGATGTGGTCGACGATGATGTAGCTGCCGAGGCCATTGCGGCCTTCCAGCTCCGGCTCGAAGAAGCTGTAGATCATCGACAGCCCGTCGCCCTGCTTGTCGGTCAGGCAGGCGCCGATCAGCCGACCGGGGCGGCCGTCTTCCCCCGGTTCGCGATATTCGATAAGATAGGTCTCGACCGGCGTCTGCTCGACCATGTCGGCAAAATCGATCTCGTCCATCTCAGTCATTCCGCCAGTCGGGTGGCGGGCGGCGAGATAGCGCTGGAGCAGCGAGAATTGCTCGTCGGTGGACCAAGGCTTGCACGCCCGTACGACGAGATCGCTATTGCGGCGCACGAGGCGGCGTTGGGTGGCGTTGGGCTTGAATTCGTTCGCCACGATCCGCACCGAGACGCAGGCCGTGCAATCCGCGCAGCTCGGGCGATAGGCGACGTTCTGGCTGCGGCGAAAGCCGATGCGGCCCAGCGCGTCATTGAGCTCGGACGCGTGCTCACCGGTGAGTTCGGTAAACACCTTCCGCTCCGTGCGCCCGGGTAGATAGGGGCACGGTCCGGCATTGGTCATGAAGAACCGCGGAAAGCGGAAAGCAGCGCTCACATCAACTCCCAGCGGCCCGGCAAAGGCCCGTGATTCAATGGCTCAAGAGACTATGCCTCTATCCCCCCAGTGTGAAAAGAGCATTTACCACGGATTTTTCTGTGCCCGATGGGGCGGGGCTTCGCGCTGCGCGACAATCACGAGCCTTGCTTCTCGCGCCATCCTGATCGATAGTAAGGTAACGAATAATGGAGAGCCTGCCATGGTTATGCTGACCGATGCCGAACAAGCCATGCTGGACGGAGAGTCCGGCGCCGCGACGCAAAAGGCCATGGAACTGCTGATCCGCTATGCCGACGCGCTCGGCGCGGAGCGTTTCGTCGAGACAAACAACGTTGCCGGCGTGCCCGGCTCCGCCCCGCAATGGGTGAAGGATTATTATGCCGCAGATGGCGGAGATTATCGCGCCGTTTTTTCCCGCTTCGATCTCGACAGCGACGAAGTTGTGGAAGTGCCGCGCATGAACGCCTTTTCGTGCCATCTGCAGGGCGGCATGGACCCCACGCTCTGGCAGGAGCAGGGCATGACGACGGAGGCGCACGACAATTTCGTCTCTGACGAGGCGGAAGTCGCCGCCCACGGTATCCAGATCCTCAAGACCTGCACGCCCTATCTCGCCGGCAACGTGCCGGTGATGGGCGAGCACTGCGCGTGGATGGAATCGAGCGCGGTGGTGTTCGCCAACTCCGTCATCGGCGCGCGGACCAATTGCGAGGGGCGCGAATCCACCAGCGCCGCGATGCTGGCCAAGCGCATTCCCGACTGGGGCTTCCACCGCGACGACTTCCGCAAGGGGCAGCATAGCGTGGACGTGCAGGTGCCGGTCGACAGCATCTTCGAATGGGGGATGCTCGGCTATTTCGTCGGCGATGCCGTGCAGGACACGATCCCCGTCATCACCGGCGACATCAGTGAGGCGAGCCTCATCCGCCACAAGCATTTCGGCGCGGCCGCGGCCTCGTCCGGCGGCGTCGAGATGTATCACATGGTCGGCATCACCCCCGAGGCGCCAAGCGTGGAGACGGCCTTCGGCGGAGCAGCCAAGGGCGAGCGCTTCGTCTATGACGCGGCGGCGCGGCGGCGCATCTACGAGACATTGAACAGCGTGGGCTCCAGCGAGGATGTCGATTATGTCATGCTCGGCTGCCCGCATTATTCCATCGAGCAGATCGCCCAGGTTTGCGCGCTGATCGAGGGACGCAAGGTGAGCGCCAACAGCGCCTTGTGGGTGTTCACCAGCCGCGCGGTGAAGGCGACGGCGGACGCCAATGGCTATTCCAGGATCCTGCGCGATGCCGGCGCCTACCTGATGACCGACACCTGCTCGGCGATCAGCCAGGCGGTGCCCCAGGGCACCAAGGTCGCGGCGCTCGATAGCGCCAAGCAGGTGCATTATCTGCCCGCGATGATGGGCATCGAGGGCTGGTATGGCACCACTGCCGACTGCGTGGATGCGGCCTGTACCGGCAAGTGGAAAGGAGCCCTGGCATGAGCGACGTTCTGGACAAGCCCCGCCTCATCATCCGCGGTCGCGCCGTGGTGCCGGGCATCGCCGAGGGAGAGGCGCTGGTGACGCGCGAGACGATCTCCGGCTGGGGCGGCGTCAACCCGATGAGCGGCACGGTGATCGAGAGCCGCCATGAGCTGAAGGGCCAGAGCTTTGCAGGCAAGGTGCTAGTCTTCCCCGGCGCGAAAGGCTCCTCGGGCTGGTCGAGCATTTTCCACATGTCCAAGCTGCGCGGCGCCTCGCCGGTGGCGATGGTGTTCAACATCATGACCACCAAGGCCGCGCTCGGCGCCGTGGTGATGCGCACGCCGACGGTCACCGAGTGCGACCAGGACCCGCTGGATGCCATCCGTACCGGCGACTGGGTGCGGGTGGATGGCGATGCCGGGACGATTACGGTTTGGGATCGCAAGCCCGGGTGAACGGCGGGTGCGGGTCGGCCTTCCCCTGATCCTCATCCCTCGTCATTCCCGCGAACGCGGGAATCCAGCTTCGACACTGTCCCATAACGCAAGCGCTGACCTGGATTCCCGCGTTCGCGGGAATGACGAAGTGTGAGGTTATCCGCGCAGGCTTCGGCTCGCTACCTTACCGCCGCGCCATGATGCTCTGCGCCACGGCCTCGGCGACCTTGATGCCGTCCATCGCCGCCGAGAGGATGCCGCCGGCATAGCCCGCGCCCTCGCCGGCGGGGAACAGGCGCGCGACATTGAGGCTCTGATAATCCTTGCCGCGGGTGATGCGGATCGGTGAGGAGGTGCGCGTTTCCACGCCAGTCATCACCACATCGGGATGATCGTAGCGCGCGATCTGGCGGCCGAAGGCGGGGATCGCCTCGTGGAAGGACTCCAGCACGAACTCCGGCAGGCAGGTGGCGAGGTCCGTCATCTTGACGCCCGGCTTGTAGGAGGGGGTGATGCTGCCCAGTTCCGTGGAGGCGCGCCCGGCCAGGAAATCGCCCACCTTCTGCCCCGGCGCGCAATAGTTGGAGCCGCCCGCGACAAAGGCCAGCGATTCCCAATGCCGCTGCAGCGCGATGCCCGCCAGCGGCCCATCGGGATAATCGCGGGCGGGATCGATGCCCACCACGAGGCCCGAATTGGCATTGAACTCGGCGCGGGAATATTGGCTCATGCCATTGGTGACGACGCGCCCTTCTTCGGAGGTCGCCGCGACCACCCGGCCACCGGGGCACATGCAGAAGCTGTAGACGGTGCGCCCGTTGGCGCAGTGATGGCTGAGGCTATAGGCCGCCGCGCCCAGAACCGGATGCCTGGCGTATCGCCCGTAGCGCGCCTCATCCACCCAGGCCTGCGGATGCTCGATGCGCACGCCGAGCGAAAAGGGCTTGGGCTCGATGAACACGCCGCGCTCGTGCAGCATCTCGAAGGTCGGCCGGGCGCTGTGGCCGACCGCGAGGACGACATGATCGGCCTCCAGAAAGCTGCCATCGTGCAGATGCAGCCCGCGCAGGGCCATGTTGCCGTCCGCGCTACGATCCAGCTCCAGCCCGTCCACCCGCGTCTGCCAGCGATACTCGCCGCCAAGCCCCTCGATGGTGCGGCGCATGCTCTCCACCATGGTGACGAGGCGGAAGGTGCCGATGTGCGGATGCGCCTCGGTGAGGATGTCCTCCGGCGCGCCGGCGCGGACGAACTCCTCCAGCACCTTGCGGCCGAGGAAGCGCGGGTCCTTCACCCGGCAATAGAGCTTGCCATCCGAGAAGGTGCCCGCCCCGCCCTCGCCGAACTGGACATTGCTGTCCGGGTTCAGCTGCGAGCGGCGCCACAGGCCCCAGGTATCCTTGGTCCGCTCCCGCACCACCTTGCCGCGATCCACGATGATCGGGCGAAAACCCATCTGCGCGAGGATCAGCCCCGCGAACAGCCCGCATGGCCCGGCGCCGATGACGACCGGGCGCAGGCCGGACCAGCCCTCCGGCGCGCGGGCGACGAAATGATAATCCGTATCCGGGCGCGGGCGCACATCCTTGTCCCCCGCAAACCGCGCCAGCACGGCGGCTTCGTCGCGCAGCGCGACATCCACGGAATAGACGAGCAGGATCGCGCTCTTGCGCCGGGCATCATTGCCGCGCCGCACGACCTCATGGCTCAGCAGATCGGCCTGCGGAATGCCAAGGCGCGCGGCAATGGCGGGCGCGAGCGCATCTTCCGGGTGATCGAGGGGCAAGGTGAGACCGGTCAGGCGGATCATCGCGCCGCCCTAGCGCGTGTGGGGCGGGAGGGGAATGGGGGTGTTGAGGGCGCCGGTTCATAAAATAGGACGAAGTCTCAGGTGCCGGTCGACGCGGCCCGGGCCGAGCCATGCGGCAACGTTGGCCTGTTTACCGCTCGACTGCGTCGCGTACCAAGTGGGCATTACTGCGGATCAGCAGCGCCCGCCGCGCTTCGAATCCGCCAGCCACCCGCCGGAACAGCTGTGAACAACCTCTCGCAGCCACTCACAATCGACATCCTGATTTAAGCGGCCATCGATACTTACGTATCGTAATGTTATTTTTCGCCTATTTATCATGATGATAACCCGATCAAATCTGCATGTACCTGTAACCAATGCCAATCGGACAGGGTATTGACGATGTTCGTTCAAGCCTTTATGGGATGCGTCACCAAATGATTTAGAGGCTATATGCCATGCCGGTTACTGTTGATCAGCCAGCTCCGTATGCTCCGGCCTCCGCAATTTTGGAGCTTATTGAGCGTCATCGCAACAAAGGCCTCCCCCCCGTGGTCGACGCGGACGTTCTGGCTCGAGCTGGCATCTCAGACAGCCTTATTCCTCGCACCCTTCAAGCTCTGAAAACGCTTGATCTTCTGACCGATGACGGTCGGCCAAGTGAAGTGTTCGAGGGCATCCGTCTTGCACCCACAGCAGAGTATCAGCAGCGCCTCTCCGAGTGGCTGAATGGCGCTTATGCTGATGCCTTGTCATATGTCGATCCGACTACGGACGATGAAGTGGCAATGCGCGACGCCTTTCGGAAGTACATTCCTACTGGACAACAGGGACGGATGGTTACGTTGTTCATGGGGTTGTTCACAGCCGCCGGGGTAATGCCACCAAGAGCAAAAGCGTTACCGCCGCCGAAACGTACTGCGCAAGCAAGCGGCGCAACGAAATCCAAGCCGGGTATTAGCAACTCCCAAAGGACCTCGGTTAGGGCACTTTCCGGGCAGCGCCAACCTCCCCAAGACATGCGCACACCCGCTTTCCCCGGCTCCGTCCCGCCTGCAATCGCCGGCCTACTAGCCAGCCTTCCCGCCAATGGCCGGTGGACGCAGGCGCAGCGAGACAAGTTTATGACCGCGTTTCCAGTGATGCTCGACTTTGCCTTCGAAATTGTCTCGGAAGCCGAAACGGTCGCTGATGACAAAGAAAACGGCGACTGATCAATGACCCGTCGCCGCTTCATGTTCTTGCCCAGCGCATTGCTTTCCACGGCGTGCGCGCTGGGCTCATCGCCGAGCGAAAGGAGGTGCGTCATGTGGTCCATGACCCGGAGATTACCGGCGAGGGGCTGACGCCCAACGTCACCCTGTCCCCTTCCACAAGGGATAAGAGCTTCGGCGCGCTTCCAGTCCAATCGGGGCGCGCCGATGTGCGTATATACAAAAATCCTGAAAATCCGTCTACTACTGTCGGCGTAGTCCGAGTTGCCAACCGAGTACCACGCTTGACCGAATACATCGAGACAAGCGCAATCCGGCAAAATGGATGCTGAAACAAGTTCAGCATGACGTATTGAGTGGCGGGGCCGTCGCGCTATTGCGGGCTACTCCTACTCCTCCCCCTTCAACACCCCCGCCACCAACGGCCCAACCCGCCTCACAATCTTCTCCACGCCTTGCGGGTTGGGGTGGATGCCGTCCGCCAGCATGAGGGTGCGGTTGCCGATCACGCCATCGAGGAAGAAGGGGTAGAGCGGCGCGTCATATTTCTTCGCGAGGTCGGTGAAGATCGGATCGAAGGCCTTGGCGTAGTCGGCGCCCATATTGGGGGCGGAGACCATGCCGGTGAGCATGGTGGGGATGCCGCGCTTTTGCAGCTCGGCGAGGATCGCATCGAGATTGGCGCGGGTTTCCTTCGGCTCCAGGCCGCGCAGCATATCGTTGCCGCCGAGGCCGACGATCACGAGATCCGGCTTGCGCTCCAGCCCATCCAGCGTGAAGGCGAGGCGCTGGCGGCCGGCTGCGGTGGTATCGCCCGAGACGCCGGCATTGACCACCTGCGCGGGCACGCCCTGCCGCTCCAGCGCGCGCTCCAGCACGGGGGCAAAGCCCTCGCGTGGCCCAAGATTGTAGCCGGCGTAAAGACTATCCCCGAACACCACGACCAGCTTGCGGTCCGCAACCGGGGCGCTGCTGGCGTTAGCGGCATTTGCCGTATTGGAGAGGGCTGCGGCGGCGTTATTGCCGGCACTGGCATCCCCCTGAGTGTCGGGACTTTGTGGAGAACAGGCGAGCAGTGCTTGGACAAGCAGCAGTGAGACACCATAACGAGTAAACGTCTTTGCCACGCGAGGCCCTTTCCGCATGCATGCACCCATCGATGCCTCCCATATCGCGATCCGCGCCCGCAATGTCACCCTCTCGCTCGGTACGGGCGAGGCGAAGGTGGATATCCTCAAGGGCGTGGACCTGGACATAATGCGCGGGGAGAGCATTGCGATCCTCGGCGCCTCGGGATCGGGCAAGTCCTCGCTGATGGCGGTGCTCTCCGGCCTGGAGCAGGCGAGCAGCGGCAGCGTGAGCGTGGCGGGCACGGATTTCAGCACGCTGGATGAGGACGGGCTGGCGCGGGCGCGGCGCGGCCAGATCGGCATCGTGCTGCAGGCATTCCACCTGCTGCCGACGATGACGGCGGTGGAAAATGTCGCGGTGCCGCTGGAGCTGGCGGGGCTTGAGGACGCCTTTGCGCGAGCGCGCGCGGAACTGACGGCGGTGGGCCTTGGCCATCGCATCGACCACTATCCCGCCCAGCTTTCCGGCGGGGAGCAGCAGCGCGTGGCGATTGCGCGCGCGGTGGCGCCGGGGCCGCAGATCATCTTTGCCGATGAGCCGACGGGCAATCTGGACGGGCACACCGGCGCGGCGATCATCGACCTGCTCTTCACCCGCCAGCAGGCGAGCGGGGCGACGCTGATCATCATTACCCACGACCCGGATCTCGCGCAGCGCTGCGACCGCATCGTGGAAATGCGCGACGGGCTGATCGTGGAGGGCGCGCCCGCATGAGGGCGGCGCGCATGAGGACTTTGGAGCTGCGGGCGAGCTGGTCCATTGCCCGGCGCGATCTAAACGCCGGCCTGCGCGGGCTGCGGCTGCTGTTCGTCTGCCTGTTCCTGGGCGTGGCGACGCTGGCGGCGATCGGCAGCCTGACGACCTCCATCACCAGCGAGATTGCCGCACGGGGGCAGACGATCCTGGGCGGCGATATCGAGGCACGGATGAGCCAGCGCGAGGCAAGCGAGTCCGAGAAGCAGACGCTACGCGCGCTGGGGACGATGAGCGAGACAATCCGGTTGCGGGCCATGGCGAATGCAGTGGGGGCCGGCGATACCGATAGCCCGGCTGCGGTGCTGACCGAACTCAAGGGCGTCGATGGCGCCTATCCGCTCTATGGCAAGCTGCTGCTCCGCACCGGGACCTATGCGCCGCTGGCCGCCGACCGCATCCTGATCGGCGAGGCGCTGGCGGAGCGGCTGCAGATCAAGCCCGGCAATGCGCTGCGCTATGGCACCGCGATGTTCACCATCGCCGGCATCATCGCCGAGGAGCCGGACCGGGTGGGCGAAGGCTTTACGCTCGGGCCGGTCGCCATCGTCTCGCTCGACGGGCTACGGCGCACCGGGCTGATCCAGCCGGGCAGCCTCTATGAGAGCAAATATCGCGTCCGCATGGCGCCGGGCACCGATGTCGAGGCGCTGCGCAAGCGGCTGGAGGACGAGCAGGCCGAGGCGGGCTGGTCGTTCCGCGACCGGGAGAATGCGGCGCCGGGCACCAGCCGGTTCATCGAGCGGATGGGGCAGTTCCTGAGCCTCATCGGCCTCACGGCGCTGGTGATTGCGGGCATCGGGGTGAGCAATGGCGTCTCCTCCTATCTCGCGATCAAGCGTGGCGGCATCGCGACCTTCAAGGTGCTGGGGGCAACCTCGGCGGATATCGAGCGGATCTATCTGATGCAGATCGGCACGGTCGCGGCGATCGCCATTGCCTGCGGGTTGATCGCGGGCGCGCTGCTGCCGCCGGCGCTGATCGCCGTGCTGGGAGATGTGCTGCCGGTGCAGCCGGGCTTCCGCATCCATCCGCTGCCGCTCATCACGAGCGCGGCTTATGGCCTGCTGATCGCCTATATTTTCACCCTGCCGCCGCTCGACCGGGCGCGGACGCTGCCGGTCGCCGCGATCCTGCGCGCGCATGTCGAGCCGCGCAGCCGGCTGGACCGGCGCAGCGTCGCGGGCGTGGTGCTGGGCGTGCTGGGGGTACTGGCGATTGCGCTCGGCACGGCGCGCGAGCCCTTGTTCTCGGCTGCAGTGCTGGGGGCGACGGCGGCGGTGCTCGGCCTGCTGCTGCTGCTCGGCTGGGGGATCAGCGCGGTTGCGCGACGGGTGCCGCGCCCGCGCCGACCACTGTGGCGCCTCGCCATCGCCAATCTCTATCGCCCCGGTGCGCAGACCAGCGCGCTGGTCATCGCGCTCGGCCTTGCGCTCACCTTGTTCGTGACGCTGGCGGGCGTGCAGACCAGCCTCACCGCCGAGATCGACCGGACGGTGCCAAAGAAGGCGCCCAACCAGTTCGTGCTCGATATCCCGTCCGATCAGGAAGCGCGCTTCCGGCAAATCGTAGCGAAAGAGGCGCCGGCGGCGGAGTTGAACGTGGTGCCGGCGCTGCGCGGGCGCATCGTGGCTTATGCCGGGCAGCGCGTCGCCGACATGGAGGAACTGCCCGAGGGCGCCTGGTTCCTGCGCGGCGAGCGCGGCGTGACCTATAGCGCGACGCTGCCGGAGGGAAGCGATCTGGTCGCGGGCCAGTGGTGGACGCCCGATTATGCCGGTCCGCCGCTCATCTCGCTGGACGAAGAGGCAGCGAAGACCCTCAACCTCAAGATCGGCGACAGCATGACGGTGAGCGTGCTCGGCCGCGAGATCGAGGCCAAAATCGCCTCGCTGCGCAAGGTGAACTGGGACAGCATGGGGTTTAATTACGTCATGGTCTTCTCGCCCAGCGCCTTGGCGAGTGCGCCGCACAGCCTCACCGCCACCATTACCATGGACGAGGCGCAAGGCGCGGGCGTGACGCGCGAGTTGCTCGCTGCTTTCCCGGGCGTCTCGGTGATCGCGGTGGCCGAAGTGGTGGAGCAGATCAGCGGGCTGCTGGAGCAGATGTCCGGCGCCATCGTGGCGGCGGCCTCCATCGCCATCTTCGCGGGCGTCGCGGTGCTCATTGGCGCCATCGCCGCCTCGCGGCAGGCGCGCAGCTATGACAGCGTGATCCTCAAGACGCTGGGCGCGACGCGCTGGCAGATCCTCGGCACGCAGGCCATGGAATATGCGCTGCTCGCCGCCACGCTGGCGCTGGTTTCGCTGGCGCTCGGCATGGGCGCGGCCTGGTATGTCATCGTACAGGTGTTCGAGTTTGGCTGGGCGCCGGACTGGGGCGTGGTGCTGGCGACATTGGCGGGCGGCGCGATCATCACGCTGGGCATCGGGCTGGCCGGATCAATCCCACTGATGTCGCTGCGGCCCTCGCGGGCGCTGCGGGAATTGTAAGGGTCGGCATTTTGTCCACAACTTATGTGCAATTGTAGACATAAGTCCGCTTTACAGGCACCTAGGGTCCCTCTTATGGTTAATGCATCTCAGAAGCATGACCATTTAACGGATCATCAAACGGCCGATGAAGCATTCCTTGAGCCTTTTGACAGGTCTTTTTTCGCTCTACGGCCTGCCGCGGCCATGGGCGATCGCAAAGCAGCTTTCGAGGCAATTCGCCTCGCTGGCTGAGCTGGTCCACGCTCCACCGGACGTCCTCAAATTGCGGGGCGCTTCGGAGGCGCAGATACGCGCGATCAAGGACTTTCGGAGCCTTCATCTCAGCGTGCTGGCATCCGAAGCGTTGAAGACCACGCAGCCCCTCGATGTCGAAAAGTTGAAGCGTCACCTTGCTGCGGAAATCGGGCATTGCCGGATCGAGCACTTCCATGTGGTCTATCTGAGCCAGCTCAAACACGTCATCGAGAGCCGTACTCATTGGTCCGGGGGATATGACAGCACCCCGGTCTATGTCCGCGAAATCGTCATGACCGCGATCATCCTCGGGGCGGCGCACATCATTCTTGCCCACAACCACCCCTCCGGCATCGCCGAACCCAGCAAGGCCGACCGGATCATGACGGACCAAATCTGCAAAGCGGCGCGCCCCTTGGACATTCATGTCGCAGACCACTGGGTTTTTGCCGGTCAGGCCGTCTTCAGCTTCGCCGAACACGGCCTGTTGTAGCGGGCGGGGTTGCGGCAATGGCTCGCAGGCCTGGCACGGCTGAAGGAAGCGGCTTCAGGCCATGTCGGCTGGCAGAACCTGCTGGGGATGCAGTCAGTCCACTTTGATGCTCTGTGGCCCACAGCAATATCTCAGAAAAGGCATGGGCAGTGAACAAAGTGATCGCTATGATCGGCTTATGGAAAGCCCAGAAGACCGTGTGGACTATGACCGCCAGCCTCCAGAGGAGGGCATTCCGAAAGATCGAAGTCGTTGGCTGCTGTTAATCAAAGAAATGCGGGCCGCCCATAGTTGCGGCATTTATGAAGCCGAGTGCCGGGCTTTGCAGCAGCCTGCCTGGAAACGATGGGTCGCGCGCCAAATCAATCATGACGCCGAATGTGCAAAAATGGCGCGCAGCCATATTCGCTATAACGGCGACAGAGCTCTGATCGCGGAAGACAATGGAAAGCTGATCGTCCGCAATGGCGTGGGTTCCAAATAGGCCCCCTTTTGCTCTCACTCCGTTGAAGAGCAGCATTGATTTCCAGCCCAGTCCAACCCTCTCCTGTTCCAGGAGAGGGCTGACGGACCAGCTCAGAACAGCTGATCGAACGCCGTTTCCAGCCGCTTGAGGCTGGCGGGCACGTCCTTGAGCTTGTCGAGGCCGAAGAGGCCGATGCGGAAGCTGCGATAATCCGGGCCTTCATCCACCATCAGTGGCACGCCGCCGGCGACCTGCAGGCCGAGCGCGGCGAAGGGCTTGCCGGTCTGCATCGCGGCATCCTCCGTGAACACCACGACCACGCCCGGCGCGGCAAAGCCATCGGCGGCGACCGACCGCACGCCGCGCTCCGCCAGCATCGCCCGCACGGCATTGCCCTGGTCCCATTGCGCGGCGCGCAGCGTCTCGAAGCCGATTTGCTTGGTTTCCATCATCGCCTTGTGGAAGGTGCGCAGGGCATCGGTGGGCATGGTGGCATGATAGGCATGGCCGCCGTTCAGATAGGCTTCCATGATGCTGTTCCACTTGGCGAGATCGATCGCGAAGCTGGTCGACTGGCGGGCGCGGCAGCGCTCCAGCGCGGCGGCGTTCATCATCACCAGCCCGGCCGACGGCGGCGCGGACCAGCCCTTTTGCGGGGCGGAAATGAGGATGTCGACGCCGGTCGCGACCATGTCCACCCAGATGCAGCCCGATGCGATGCAATCGAGCACGAAGAGGCCGCCGACCTCATGCACCGCGTCCGCGACGGCGCGAATATAATCGTCCGGCAGGATCATGCCCGACGCGGTCTCGACATGCGGGGCGAAGACGACGGCGGGCCGCTCGGCACGGATGGCCGCGACGACCTCGTCGACGGGCGCGGGCGCGAAAGGCTGGTCCGCGCCGCCATTGCCGATGCGGCGGGCCTTCATGACCGATTCCGACGCGGGGATCGATCCCGCCTCGAAAATCTGCGTCCAGCGATAGGAGAAGAAGCCGTTGCGGATGACCATCACGGTTTCGTCGGTGGCGAACTGGCGGGCGACTGCTTCCATCGCATAGGTGCCGCCACCGGGGACGACCACGGCGCGCTCGGCCTTGTAGACTTCGCACAAGGTGGCGTGGATATCGCGCATCACGCCCTGGAAAGCCTGGCTCATGTGATTGAGCGAGCGATCCGTGAAGACCACCGAATATTCGAGCAGGCCATCGGGATCGATATCGGGGCGCAGGGCGGGCATAGATGGTTCTCCTTGCTTCAGGCAGCGCATCCTGATGCTGCCCGTTCGTGCGACGGCGCTGACTCGATGCCACGCAATCGCCGCTGGCCGCGCATAGCGGGGCATGGTGCGGGATGCCAGTTGATCCTTCGCATCACCGCTCGGCGCTCGGATGAAGCGAAAGATGCAGATCGCGCTTGACGACGTCCACAGGGATCGGCATGACGCTGTTAATGCGATTCATTGTCATTAGCAGATGATGCAGTCGCAACGCCTTCACCCGCGCGAACCCCTCTTCGCGCGGCGCGGACGTTCCCGGCCTGCAGGTGCAGCAGGCCGGGGACGTCCTTCCACCGGCGATATGCGCGCTTGCCTTGCCGGAGCCAGCGCCGCCTGCCATCGCCCCTGCCTGCCACGGGAGAGATTGCCCATGTATGCGTTTCTGGATTGCCCGCTTTCCTCGCTTGATCGTGGCGGCCGTTTGCTCGTCTGGGCCATGCGGCATTGGGCAAAGGCGGTCTCTTGCGGGCGCTGCCCGTGCGGCGATGTCGGCCCCGCCTTTCACAAGGCGGATCTCATGGCCGGCTTCCCGCATTTCCACATGATGATGGCGGTGCTGAACCGTCACGCGCGCGAGGAGCTGTCCTTTGCGGATGTCGATTGCCCCCGGCTCAGCGATGGCGAGGCGCTTCTGCTCAGCCTGATCCGCCTGCCGGGTGGAGCGCACGCGGATCGAACGCCCGCGACGGTCGCGCTTGTCGTGCAGCCCGAGGGCGCCCCGGCGCTGCGTATGGCGCTGGATTCGCTCGGCGCGGCGCTACGGACGGTTGAACTCTGGCCCGCGCTGCCCATGTTCGATCCCGCCACTGTAAGGTTCCCCAATGAATGACATGACCCATCACGGCTTCGAGCTCAAGCCGACCGGCGCACTCAGCGTGGAATCCGTTCGCTGGGTGAAGCACTGGAACGACCATCTCTTCAGCTTCGCGATCACGCGGCCGGCGAGCTTTCGCTTCCGCTCCGGCGAGTTCGTGATGCTCGGCCTGCCGGGTGAGAATGGGCGGCCGCTGCTGCGCGCCTATTCCATCGCCAGCCCCGCTTATGCCGAGGAACTGGAATTTCTCTCGATCCGTGTCGAGGATGGCCCGCTCACCTCGCGCCTGTGCAAGATCCAGCCCGGCGACAGCCTCTATCTTGGCCGCAAGCCCACCGGCACGCTGGTGATGGACGCCCTGCGGCCCGGCAGCCGCCTGTTCCTGCTGTCCACCGGCACGGGCCTCGCACCCTTCCTCAGCCTCGTGCGCGATCCGGACGTCTATGAGTATTTCGGCCAGGTCATGCTCGCGCACAGCGTGCGCAAGGTCGCCGATCTGGCATGCCGCACCGATCTGGAAAGCCAACTCGCCGGCGATCCGCTGGTTCAGGATCAGGCCCTGCTGCAATTCCATTACTGCCCCACGGTGACGCGCGAGCCTTTCCGCACCACGGGGCGGCTCGATGCCCTGATCGACGACGGCACGCTGTTCCGCGGCCTGAGCGGCCCGGCGCGCTTGGACCCGGAAACCGACCGGGTGATGATGTGCGGATCGATGGCGATGATCCGCGACTTCTCCGCCCGCCTCGACGCGCTGGGCTTTGAGGAGGGCTCGAATGCCAAGCCGGGGGATTATGTGATCGAGCGGGCGTTCGTGGATTAGATTGCGTAGATCGCTCGGCGAGAACTGACACTGGCCGGCAGCATCAACCGCTCAACCACCCACATTCGTCATTCCCGCGAAAGCGGGAATCCATTTGCGGCGTTGCTTCGTGGCGCACGCGTTGACCTGGATTCCCGCTTTCGCGGGAATGACGAGGGCAAAGTCGGTGGCCTGAACGTGGCTTCGCCGACCTGTGGCGATCAGGCGGCCCAACTCACCGCAAGCGCACCTAATGCCTTGAGGGCGGCTTCGTCTTGCGGCCGGACATCTTCGGCGAAGGTCGGCGTCTCGACATAGCCGATCACGATCAGCGGACTGCGCCCGCCCGGCGGGACCAACACCGCCAGATCATTGGTCTTGTTGCCAACGCCCTGGCGCATCCCGGTGCCCGTCTTGTCCATGCCCTGCCAATCGGCGGGAATGCCGGCCCTGATGCGATTGCGCCCGCTCTGGGTCTGCACCATCCAGTCCCGCAGCCGATCGCGACTGGCGGCGCTGAGCACATCGCCGAGTACGATCTTGCGCACGGTTTGCGCCATTGCCGCTGGCGTGGTGCTGTTCTGCTCGGTGCCGGGCGGGATCACATTGATCTCCGGCTCATAGCCATCCAGCCGGCTCGTGCTGTCGCCAATCTCCCGCCAGAAGCGGGTCAACGCTTCCGGGCCGCCGAGCCGGCGCATGAGGATGTTGGCGGCGGCATTGTCGCTGGTGATCTGGATCGCCTGGGCCAAGCTGAGGATCGGCAAGCGCCCTTTGGCCAGATTTTCTTCCACCATGGGCGCGTAGGCGACGAGGTCCGCCTGACTGAAGCTCAGCTCTTCCGCCAGATCGAGGCGCCCGGCGTCACTCTCACGCAGGGCCATTGCCGCCAAGGACAATTTGAAGGTTGAGCAGTGACAGAAGCGTTCGTCGGTCCGCCAGCCGAAGCTGCGTCCGCTGCCGGTATCGAGCACGAGCGCGCCCAGCCTGCCGCCGATCGCGCGCTCCATCGCCTGCAGGCGGGCCACCGGGTCATTCATCCCCTCCCGCTTGTCGGCACAGCCGGCCAGCAGAACACTCGCGCCCATAGCCAGGGCAAAATCGCGACGATCCATCATTCGGCTTTGGTAAGCGGGACGCACCGGTTTCGCCAACCCTTCCTGACTGCGCCGCGCGTTGCCCGGCATGCTAAGCGAGAAAACTCGCCAGGACGGCCTATTGGGTGCTGCATCACAAGGCAAAACTGTGCATTAGGTTCGGTAGATGCTGACGATATTGCTGATTTCCTTCCTCGGCGCCTGCCTGATGCCGCTGCTGGCCTACGTCATTGGGCGTGGTGCGGGCATGGTGATCGCCCTCTTCCCCTTCGGCCTGCTCGCGGCGTTCGTAAACATGGCGCAGTTCGTGGAACGGGGCTGGGTCAAGGGGGAAGCGGCGGAATGGGCACCTTGGCTCGGCCTTGATTTCACGCTGCGGCTCGATGGCTTTTCCTTCCTGCTCTGCCTACTCATCACCGGGCTGGGCGGCTTGGTGACGATTTATGCCGGCGGCTATCTCACCAACAAGTCGCCGGCCGAACGCGCCCGTTTCTTCTGTTACATCCTGCTCTTTCTCAGCGCGATGCTGGGGGCGGTGCTGGCCGAGAACCTGCTCGTCTTCCTCGTCTTCTGGGAAGCGACCAGCATTCTCTCCTTCCTCCTCATTGGTTTCGAGGGGCGCAGTGCCCGCGCCCGCCGGGCGGCACTGATGTCGCTGCAGGTGACGGCGTTCGGCGGTCTCGCCTTGCTGATGGCCGTCGCGATGATCGGCCATGTGCTCGGCACCTACTCCATGGCGCAGGCGGTGGCGCGGGTTGGCGAATTGCATGACAGCCCGTGGGGCACGGCGATTGTCGTGTGCATCCTGATCGCGGGTTTCACCAAGTCCGCGCAATTCCCGTTCCACTTCTGGCTGCCCAACGCGATGCAGGCGCCAACGCCCGCCTCGGCTTATCTGCACTCGGCGACGATGGTGAAGCTCGGCATCTATCTGCTCGCCCGGTTCGAGCCGGTGATCGGCGCGGAAAGCTGGGGACGGGGCGCGCTGATTACCGTGGCCTGCGTCACCATGCTCGTCGCCGCGTTGCAGGCCCTGCGGGCCGAGAACTTCAAATCCGCGCTGGCTTATTCCACGGTCGCATCACTCGGCATTCTCGTGCTGCTCGTCGGGCTGGACGGACCGGCGGCGTCGGTGGCGATGATCGGCTTCCTGTTCGCGCACGCGCTCTACAAGGCGGCATTGTTCTTCTGCGCAGGATCGGTGCTGCACGCGACGGGCCTCTACAGTTTGCGCGCCATGGGCGGGCTTGCCCGGCATCTGCCGCTGACGGCGCTGGCCTGCCTCGGTGCCAGCCTTTCCATGGCCGGCATCCCGCCGTTCATCGGCTTCATCTCCAAGGAATTCCTGTTCCAGGCGCAGTTGGAGAGCAGTTGGGAAGTCATCCCGCTGGCCATCGCCGTGATGGTCAACGCCGTCATGGTCGGCGTGGCCGGAGTGGTGACGCTGCGTCCGTTCTTCATGGGCCGCGGCAAGGTGAACAAGGTGCAGCATGGCGAGACCTTCTCGCTGGTGATGCCGCCGCTGCTGCTCTCCGCCGCTGGCCTGTTCATGAGCCTCGCGCCGGACTGGATCACGCGCGTCGCCATCCGCCCGGCGGTCGCCTCGGTCTACGGTCGGGCCGTGGAGGTGGACCTGACCGTGTGGCACGGCCTCACGCCGATGCTGCTGCTGAGCTTTGTCGTGGTCTCCATCGGCGCGCTGATCGTGGCCTTCTGGCGCAAGATCCACATCTGGCTGCGGCAGACCAAGCAGTTCAACACCTATGAGATCGAGCCGCTGTGGGAAATCAGCCTGCGCAACCTGATCCTTTCCTCCCGCAAGCTGACGGACGCGCTCCAGCATGGCGACCTGCGCCGCTATCTGCTGGCGGTGGTCGGCGGCGCCGGGTTGCTGATCGCCTGGTCGGTCGCGAAGGCCGGCGTCGCGCCTGACATCCCATTCCCCGGCGATTTCCGGCCGGGCGAGGCGCTGGTCGCGCTCATCGGGCTCGGCGGAGCCATTGCCGCTGCTCGCGCCAATACGTTGCTCAGCGGCATGATCGCCACCGGCCTTGCCGGCTTTGCCGCCGCGATTACCTTTTTGATGAACGGCGCGCCCGATCTTGCGCTCACCCAGTTCACCGTCGAAGCGCTGCTCGTCGTGCTGCTCTCCGCCCTGTTACTGGCCGTACCGCTCGCCAGCCCGGCGACCCGCACCCGCGCCATGCGCAAGCGCGATGCCCTGCTCGCAACCAGCATCAGCGCGCTGCTGTTCCTGGCGGTGATGGACATGGCCGCGCGCGAACATGTGTCCGCCGCCAGCCACTTCTTTGGTCAGATGAGCCTCGCGGCGGCGCACGGCCATAATGTCGTCAACGTCATCCTCGTGGATTTCCGCGCCATCGATACGCTGGGCGAGACAATCGTGATTGCCATTGCGGCCGTCATGGCGCGCTCGCTGCTGCGCAGCCGGGGCAGTGAAGGGCCGGTGCCCGGTCCCGAGCCGGTCCACTTCTCGCTGCAGGTTGCCGGGCGCTGGATCAGCCTGCTGCTGCTGCTCGCCTCGCTGGTCATTCTGTTCCGCGGTCATAACCAGCCAGGCGGCGGCTTCGTCGGCGGGCTGGTCGCGGCTCTCAGCTTTGCGCTGCTGGCACTGGCTTATGGCGTCAATCACGCCCAGCGCGTGCTGCGCCTGCGCACCCTGACGCTGGTGGGCCTGGGCATGCTATGCGTGCTGCTCGCTGGCCTGCCCGGCCTGATAACCGGCGAGCCATTCCTGACGCATCTCTGGTGGGAGCCGGGCGGCCTCATCCCGGCCCTCTCGACCACGTTGATCTTTGATCTGGGCGTCTATCTCGTGGTGCTCGGCGCGGTGCTGGCCTTCCACTTCGGCCTCCAGCGGGAGGCGACGCGATGACCCTGCTTTATGGCGCCGTCGGCGCAGGCATCATCGCCTGCGCGCTTTACATGATCCTCTCGCGCAATCTGGTGAAGATGCTGCTTGGCTTTTCGATGCTGGCGTCGGGGGTCAACATCCTCATCTTCCTTGCCGGGCGCATCCAGAGCCGGCAGCCGCCCATTGTGGGCGAAGGCCAGCGCGCGCTGGGCGAGTCCGCCGATCCGATTACGCAGGCGTTGATCCTCACGGCGATCGTCATCGGCTTCGCGCTCACGGTGATGCTCGCCGTTTTGGTGCTGCGCGCCTGGCGCCACAGCCATAGCATCGATGCGCGCAACGTCGATTCCGCCGAGGCGCTGGGCACGCCGCAGGAGCGGGAACTGACCGATGACTGATGCGCTGCTGCTGCCCGCGCCCGTCATCCTGCCCTTCATCGGCGCGGCCCTGGTGCTCATCCTGCGCGCGCGCATCGCGCTCACCCGCGCCATCGGCCTGATTACGAACGGCCTGCTATTGGTCGTCTCGCTGCTGCTGTTCGTGCAGGCCAATGGCGGCAATCTGGTGCCGCTCACCGTGTTCGGCGGCTGGCCGCACGGCATCTCGATCAGTTTCTCGGCAACGATGCCGGGGCTGGTGCTGGTGGTCGTCACAGCGCTCATCGCCTTTGCTGCCGCGATCTACGCGCTGGTCGACGTCGGCCCGCGCCGCCGCCGCGCCGGCTATGACGCGCTGATGCTGGCGATGACCGGCGCGGTGAACGGCGCGTTCCTGACCCGCGATCTGTTCAATCTCTACGTCTGGTTCGAGCTGGCGCTGATCGCCGCGCTGGGCCTGCTGACGCTGGACCGCCGCCCGGCGCAGATCGACGGCGCCATCCGTTATGCCAGCTTCTCCATGCTGGCGGCGACCTTCATCCTGCTCGGCGTCGGCATGATCTACGGGATCACCGGCACGCTGGACGTCGGCGCGGCCGCCACTGCGCTCGCCAGCCGCCCGCCCAGCTTCGCCTCCGCCACTGCGACCGCTCTGTTGATGACCGGTTTCGCGCTCAAGGCCGGGCTGTTTCCCTTCCACCTCTGGCTGCCGGCTTCCTATCATACCGGGCCGATCACCGCCGTCGCCGTGTTCGCCGGCCTGCTCACCAAGATGGGCTTTTATGCGCTGCTGCTGGTCTTCGCCGGGGTGTTCGGCGTCGGTGCAGGCGGCATCGGCGCCGCGCAGATGGTGCCGGTGTTCGGCTGGATCGCAGCGGCGACCATCCTCATCTGCTGCGCGGGGGCGCTCGCGCACACCGATATGCGGCGCATCCTCGCCTACCATATCGTCGCGCAGGTGGGCTACATGAACATCGGGCTGGCGATCGCCACGCGCGAGGGGATTGCCGGCGCGGTGTTCTACATGGTCCACTCGATCATCGTGCAGGCCAATCTGTTCCTCGGCGCAGGCCTGATCCGCCGGGCGAGCGGCAGCTGGGATCTCACCCGCGCTGGGGGCATGGCGCGGACGAACCCGCTCTTTTCGCTGGTGCTCGCCGTGCCGGTGCTGTCGCTGGCCGGCATCCCGCCCCTCTCCGGCTTCTGGGCCAAGTTCATCGTCATTCGCGAAAGCTTTGATGCAGGCATGGCCTGGCTGGGCATTATCGCGCTGATCGGCGGGCTGATGACCATCGTCTCCATGTCCATCTTCTGGTCCGATGCCTGCTGGAAGGAACCGCGCGGCAAGCCGGTGCGCAAGGTGCCGCTGGCGGGGTTGATCGCCATGGCGATCCTCTCCGGCGCGACCATCGCCATCGGCCTACTGCCACAAAGCCTGTGGACGCTCTCACTCCTCTCCAGCCGCGCGCTGGCCGCCGTCAGCGGAGGCGGCTTATGAGGCCCGCCCGCCGCCTGCGCGCCGGTCTGACCCTGGTCGCGATGTTCCTGTGGGATCTCCTCGTCGCCTCGCTCGCGGTCGCCAGGATTGTCCTGTCCCCGCGCATCCGCACCGCCCCAGCGATCATCCGTGTGGAGACGGACTTGCAGCGGCCTTGGGCCGTTGCCCTATTCGCCTATTTCATGTCGCTCACGCCCGGATCGACCTGCCTGCATGTCTCCGAGGACCAGCGCAGCCTGTACGTCCATGTGCTCAACACCGCCGATGCCGCGACGACCATCGCGCGGTTCAAGCGGATCTACGAGCGCTGGATCATGGAGTTGGAGCGATGATCGATATGTCGACGCTCACCACTGTTCTCGCCGTGCCGCTGGCACTGGCCTTCCTGCTGGCCGGCTGGCGCATGGTGACCGGGCCGAGCTTTGCCGACCGGTTCGTCGCGCTCGATATGCTCACCGCCATCGCCGTCGGGTTCGCGGCGCTGACCACGCTGGCGACCGGGCGCGGCGCCTTTCTGGACATTGCGCTCGGCATCTCGCTGATCAACTTCGTCGCCACGGCAGCCTTCGCCGTGTTCCTGGAACGCAAGCGGAGGCGGCAATGATGATCCTCGCCATGGCCCTGCTGATTGCCGGCACCGCCTTTCTGCTCATCGCCGCCATTGGCATCGTGCGGCTGCGCGATCCCCTTCAGCGGATGCACAGCGCCACCAAGGCCGGCACGCTGGGCGCAACGCTGATGCTGCTCGGCGTCGTGCTGGCGGCCGACGTCGCGGAGCTGAACTGGACCAGCGGGCTGACGATCCTGTTCCTGCTCATTACCCTCCCGATCGGCGCGCAGTTGCTCGGCCGCGCTGCCTATGTTTCCGGCACGCGGCTGGAAGGGCTGGCGCATGATCCGCTCAGTGAGGAACTGGAGCGCCAACCCGGCAAGCCTGACGAGCTGACGCGAGACAGCTAGGCCTCAGCGTCCGCCCGAGGACGGACAAAAATCCTTATGTTTCGCTTGGCTAGATATGTTGCATATCTGCAACAATCCGGCGCCACTAGTGATGCATCGCAACCACGAGAAGGTTGACCCCGTTAACCGGGCTCCATAAGCGGCCCGTCCGCCTCGTGCAGAAGGCGAGATTAAAACAAGGAAAATACAATGAAACTTGCTGTTCTGGCTTCCGCAGCCGCCGTGATTGTTGCCACCCCTGCCGCTGCGCAGGAAGGCCCCACCTTCTCCGGCCTGAGCCTCGCGGTCCTCGGCGGCTATGACTCGGTGCGGCTGAGCGACGGCGTCGACAATGGAAGCAGCGATGATTTCGCTTATGGCGTGAGCCTCGGCTACAATGCCGATCTCGGTTCCGCTGTGGTTGGTGTCGAAGCGGAAGTCGCTGACTCCGAGGTCAAGGAATCGGTCACGGACCAGTTCGTGACGGGCGATGAGCTGTCCCTGTCAGCCGCGCGCGACCTGTACGTCGGCGTCCGCGCTGGCGCCAAGCTCGCCCCCAACGCGCTGATCTACGCCAAGGCCGGCTACACCAACGCCCGCCTCAAGGTGAGCTACACCGACGGCGTCGACTCCATCAGCGACGGCGACAATCTCGACGGCTATCGTCTCGGTGCCGGCGTTGAGTACAGCTTCGGCCGCTTCGGCATCCGTGGCGAGTACCGCTTCTCCGACTATGGCAAGCTGAAGTTCGACGATGTCGACACCGGCCTCAGCATGCAGCGCCATCAGGTCATGGTCGGCCTCGTCGGCAAGTTCTGATCCAGCGTTTTCGCTAAACGGGAAGGGTCGGCCTTGCGCCGGCCCTTCTTTTTGTGCGCGACATGGCCAAGCCAGGCGCGCCGGTTCCAATCTAGGCGGCTACGGCGCTCACCAGCAAAGCCTTGCCGGCCAGCATGACGCCCTGGCCCGGCACATGATGCGGTGCAAAGGCCGCCGCGAGGCGAGCATGCGCCTCGGGCATCCGGTCAGGCGCGACCTGATTACCGATGTGCATGGCCGACAGCACGAAGGTCGCGGCATCCTGCGCGCTCGCGCCGGGGCCGCCGACGGGGAGGTCGCGCAGGCACGGCGCCACGTCCATCTCCGCAAAGCCGGCCTGGGCCAGCACCTCTCCCAGCCATACCGTATCGGCAAAGGCGAACGGGCCGGGGGCTCTGGGGTCCGGCCGCCCATCCGGTGCCGGCAGCAGATCCTTCAGCGCCTGCTGCATCAGTTGCATCCAGGAATTTTCCGGTGGCGCCGCCCAGACCGCGAGATCGATACGCCCGCCGTCGCGGACCTGCCCGCGCAGATTTCGGAACGCCGCCTTGGGCTCGGCAAAGAACATCGACCCGAAGCGCGAAAACAGCCGGTCGAACGGCGCGCCGTTGATCGGCGCCGCGCCAGCGTCTGCACAGACGAAGCTGACATTCTGCAGGCCGCTGAGCGTCGCACGCGCACCGCAGGACAGGATGAGGTCGGACGAGATATCGACGCCGGTGACATGCCCATCCGGCGCGACCGCCTGGGCAATGGCAAGGCTGGTGCCACCGCCGCCGCAGCCGACATCGATCACGCGCTCGCCGGGCTGGAAGTCCGCCCGAGCCAGCGCCACCGCGCCGATCGGGTCAATCATCCCCTCGAGCCGATCCAGATTGGCGAGCCAGTTGCGCCCCATGTCGCCAGCCCAGCCTTCAGCAGTTTTGCTGATCTCCACCCCGCTGCCATCGGCACCCATGCCTTTGTCTCCCAACCCATGATGCGGCCCCTGCCGTCCTGACTGTCCGGCAGGCCGCTTGCTCAATAGATGACAATGTCCCGTCCCTCTGTCGAGCGGTGATGCGCGCGACATCAAATGCTTTGCGCTTGCAGGTTTCCGCGCAGCGCAAGCTCCAGCATCCGCGCCGCCAGTTCGCGCTCGCCCATCACCACGTCACCGATCCCGAGCTTGATCAGATGCTCCACCTCGCCGTCCGAATGGGCCCGCGCGACGATGCCGATGCCAGAGCGGAGCGCCCGCGCCTTCTGGGCGATGGCCCCGGCGTCGAACCCCTCGGGAATCGCAATGAGCAGGCTGGTCGCGCGGTCGATGCCGGCCGCCTCCAGCACCCGCCGGTCCAGCGCGTTGCCGGTCACGGCCTCATGACCGTCGCGCCGCGCGGCATCGGTCAGTTCGGCATTGCTCTCAATGACCACCAGCGGCTTGTTCCGCTCGCGCAGCGCCTTGGCGATCAGCCGGCCCACGCGGCCGTAACCGACCAGCACGACATGCACGAGGGTAGCGGACGGGGCTGCCACCGGCGGCGTATCAACCTTGGCCGCCTCGCTCGCGCGATGGGTGATGTAGGAGAACAGGAACGGGTGCAGGAAGATCGAGATGATCGCGCCGGCCAGAATCAGGTCGCGCGCTTCGGACGGAAGGACGCCGAGACCGAAACCCAGCGTGACGAGAATGAACGAGAATTCGCCGATCTGCGCGAGGCTGGCTGCAACCGTCATCGCCGTCTCGCGCGGATAGCCGGAGACGCGGACGATGGCATAGGCAGCGAGCGATTTGCCGACCGTAATGATCAGCACCGTGACGAGCAGCGGCAAGGGCTGGCGAAGGATGACCATCGGATCGAACAGCATGCCGACCGAGACGAAGAACAGCACCGCGAATGCATCGCGCAACGGCAGCGTCTCCTCGGCCGCGCGCCGGCTGAGCGGGGTTTCGCCGAGGATCATGCCCGCAAAGAAGGCCCCGAGCGCGAAGGACACATCGAAGATGAAGGCCGATCCCGCTGCCACGCCCAGCGCAATCGCCAGCACCGCGAGGCGGAACAGCTCGCGTGAGCCGGTATGCACCACCCAGTGTAGCGCCCAGGGAATGATCCGGCGCCCGACCAGCAACATCACCGCGACAAAGCCGCTCACCTTGATGATGGTCATCAGCACCGGCCAACCCATCGCCGAGAGGCCTTCGCTCTGCGGATCGAGCGCAATGCCGGCCAGTACCGGCAGCAGCACCAGCGCCAGGACCATCACCAGATCCTCGACGATCAGCCAGCCCACGGCGATGCGCCCGCGCTCCGTCTCGACCAGATCGCGTACCTGCAAGGCCCGCAGCAGCACGACGGTACTCGCGACAGACAAAGCGAGGCCGAAGATGAAGCCGGAAAGCACGCCCCAGCCCATCAGCCAGGCGAGTCCCATACCAAGCACAGTGGCCGTGGCGATCTGTACAATCGCGCCGGGCACGGCGATGCGGCGCACCGCCATCAGATCCTTCACCGAAAAATGAAGCCCGACGCCGAACATCAGGAGGATGACGCCGATTTCCGCAAGTTCATTGGCGAGGTTGGGATCGGCGACGAAGCCGGGCGTGAACGGCCCCACCATCACGCCGGCAACGAGATAGCCGGCAATGGGCGAGACCCGCAGCCGCATCGCCAGCGCGCCCATGAAAAAGGCCGCGACGAGGCCGGCGACGACCGTGGCGATGAGCGGCGTGTAATGCGGCATCCTTTATGGCAGCTCCTGTTGAGGCGAAATCCTATGGTGCGGAACGCGAATGTTGCAGCGTCTCTGCCAGAAAGGCATCGCACGACGCTGCAACCGTCGCTTCGTCGCAAGGACTTTAATGGCTTGACGACCATGCGCAACGATGGTCATTGCCTTCAAGCACTTAGGCTGGCCGCACCGACTATGACGAGGCCGCGGACCATCCGCGTTGCTGGCCGTTGCGCCGAGCGCCGCTTTCCGCTAAGGGCCGCGAGAAATTCCGGCCGGATGACCCGTGTCGGCCGTCCACAAGCCCAGAGAGATTATCATGAGCCCCCGTCCCAACGCTCTGCGGAACGTTGCCATCATCGCGCACGTCGATCATGGCAAGACCACCCTCGTCGACCAGCTTTTCCGCCAGTCCGGCACTTTTCGAGACAATCAGCGCGTCGATGAGCGGGCGATGGACTCCAACGATCTGGAGAAGGAGCGCGGGATCACGATTCTCGCCAAGCCCACCTCCATCGAGTGGGAAGGCACGCGCATCAACATCGTCGACACGCCCGGCCACGCCGACTTCGGCGGCGAGGTGGAGCGCATCCTCTCGATGGTCGATGGCGTGGTGCTGCTGGTGGACAGCTCTGAAGGCGCGATGCCGCAGACCAAGTTCGTGACCGGCAAGGCGCTGGCCCTCGGCCTGCGTCCCATCGTCGTCGTCAACAAGGTCGACCGGCCCGACCAGCGCATCCAGGAAGTGCTGGACGAGGTGTTCGATCTGTTCGTGAGCCTCGACGCGACCGACGAGCAGCTCGACTTCCCCGTGCTCTATGCTTCCGGCCGCAACGGCTATGCCAGCACCGACCCGACCAAGCGCGAAGGCACGCTGACGCCGCTGTTCGAGACGATCGTTAACCATGTACCGCCGCCGGCGCTGGACATCGAAGCGCCGTTCACCTTCCTGGTGACGCTGCTCGACCGCGACAACTTCCTCGGCCGCATCCTCACGGGCCGCGTGAACAGCGGCGTGGTGAAGATCAACCAGCCGATCCACGCGCTGGACATGGACGGCAAGATCATCGAGACCGGCCGCGCCTCCAAGATCATGACCTTCCGTGGCCTCGACCGGGTGCCGGTCGATGAGGCGCAGGCGGGCGACATCATCAGCCTCGCCGGCCTGACCGTGGCAACCGTGGCCAATACCATTGCCGACACCTCGGTCTCCGATCCGATCAAGGCACAGCCCATCGATCCGCCGACGCTTTCCATGCGCTTTGCGGTGAACGATTCGCCGATGGCGGGCCGTGAAGGCGACAAGGTGACCAGCCGCATGATCCGCGACCGCCTGTTCCGCGAAGCCGAGAGCAATGTCGCGATCAAGGTCACCGAGAGCGCGGACAAGGACAGCTTCGAGGTCGCCGGTCGCGGCGAGCTTCAGCTGGGCGTGCTGATCGAGACAATGCGCCGCGAGGGCTTCGAGCTCGGCATTTCGCGTCCGCGCGTGCTGTTCGGCGAAGACGAGAACGGCAACCGCACCGAGCCTTATGAGACCGTCGTCATTGACGTTGATGATGAATTCTCGGGCACGGTTGTGGACAAGATGAACCAGCGCAAGGCCGAGATGACCGACATGCGGCCCTCGGGTGGCGGCAAGACCCGCATCACCTTCTCGGCGCCCTCGCGCGGCCTCATTGGCTATCATGGCGAGTTCCTCTCCGACACGCGCGGGACCGGCATCATGAACCGGCTGTTCGAGAAATACGGTCCCCACAAGGGCAAGATCGAAGGCCGCAAGAACGGCGTGCTGATCTCCAACGGCGCCGGCGAGGCCAATGCCTATGCGCTCGGGCCCCTTGAGGAGCGCGGTGTGCTGATGGTCGGCGTGGGCGAGGCGCTCTACGAAGGCATGATCATCGGCGAGAACGCCAAGCCGGAAGACCTTGAGGTCAACCCGATGAAGTCCAAGGCGCTCACCAACTTCCGCGCCAGCGGCAAGGACGACGCCGTCCGCCTGACGCCGCCGTGGAAGCTGACGCTGGAGCAGGCCATCGCCTATATCGACGATGACGAACTGGTCGAGGTGACGCCCAAGACCATCCGCCTGCGCAAGCGCTACCTCGACCCCAACGAGCGCAAGCGCGCCTCGCGGTCCAAGGCCGCTTGAGCCAAGGGGCGCTTGTCCAACCGGACGAGCGCCCTTTTTTTTGGGGGAAGAGGCGGCGTGCGCCGAACGACCCCATTCCCAGTCCCGCTCAAGGGCGTTGTGCGCGCGAGGGACAAGCTCCAAACCCTCTCCCCTTGAGGGAGAGGGATGCGCAGACTTGGCAGCCTGCTGCCTTAGTCGAAGCTGGGAGAGGGGTAAGCGATCCAAAGGATCTCGCGGATCAGAGATCCGCCACCCCTCATCCAACTCCGCCTAACCGCCAGATGGCGACAAGGCTCCGTATCCTTCTCCCTCAAGGGGAGAAGGTTGAATTTGACCCGCGCCACATCGTCCTCGCAACCTAGCGCGCAGGCGTGGGCGTTGCTGTCCCAGTCGTCCGCATCGCGGCGACAACCCGTTCCGCCTCGGCATGGGCCTCCGCCTCGACACCCTGATAATCCCGCGTGTAGCGCTGGGCGAAGCCCTGGACGCCCCATTGGCGATACTGGTGCACATGATGCAGCTCATGCGCCCAGAGGCCGACATCCGAGGCGGCATCCTCGGCGGAGCGGAAGAGCACCACATCGTCCAGCGTGATCGCCGCGGCATTGCTGCGGTTGAAGGTATTGGTCTGCAGGCTGAACTCGTGACCCTGGCCAACGCGATAGCGCACGCGGTCCAGCAGGGCGTCCGGCATATGGCCGCGCAGCCGAGCGCGAATGGCGGGCGGGATCGGCTCGACGCCGGCGGCCACCGCATCGTTCCGCGAGGCGGTGATCCAGCTCGCCAGCGCCTGCGCCGCGAACAATTGCCCCGCACCCTGCAGATCAGTCAGCAAGCGCCGGCCGGCCTCGTCAAATGCCGGTACGACCTGGCGGGCGGCGTCCTGAGCCCGCGCGGGAACGGTGAAACCGGATGCGGGAATCAGAAGCCCCACCGCGGCAAGCGGCACGACCAGCAGGGAGGGAAAGGAGAAACGGGGCATGACACCACCTCTACGTCCGCACGGCTGAACCCGCTTTTAACGCCTTACGCGTCCCACGCCCTTCGCGACCATCCTTCCACATATCACCGCATCCAGGGCACGCCCCATGGGCAGATGAACGGCCTGTTTCGCGGGCGTTCAGGCCGGTCTGGCAGAAAGGATGGATCGGACGAGCGAGGCCGCGCGCAACGCCGACATTGGACACAGGAGAATGACATGCCTCTTACCCCCCGCCTCGCTTCGGTCGCCTTCGCCGTTGCGGCCACATTCGGCCTCATGCCGCTCGCTGCGGCACCGGCTCAGGCCCAAAGCAGCCTGTCGATCAGCTATCGGGATTATGATCGTGGCGCCTATCGTGATGGCTACCGCGACGTCCGCCGCGACCGCCATTATCGCGAACGGTCTTATCGCAGCGACCGCCGGGACTGGCGACGTCACGACCGCGGCTATCGTAGCGGCTACGGCTATAACGACCGTCGCCGCTGCTGGACCGAAACCCGCTGGGACCGCTGGCGCGGCGAGCGGTATCGCGTGCGCATCTGCCGCTGATCATGCCAACCGCACGACCGGGGCCGGACAGTCTCCGGCCCGGCCGCCCTCGCGGACTGCCCCATGCGCGCTCCTGAGAAGCGTTGACTGGCCGAAAGCTCTTCGGCAAGGACGAGCCATGGTTGATACTCCCGCATCCGACACGCCCGCCGCACCGCAGAGCGAGACGCCGCCCGACCGCCTCTCCACCAATCCGCGCAGCCCGCATTTCGACGTGGAGACGCTGCAGCGGGGCATCGGCATCCGCTTCAAGGACCGGGTGCGCACCGATGTGGAAGAATATTGCATCTCCGAAGGCTGGATCCGCGTCGCCGCCGGCAAGACCCGCGACCGCCATGGCCAGCCGCTGACCATCAAGCTCTCCGGCCCGGTCGAGGCCTGGTTCGAGGACGCCAAGCAGGACTGAGCCCTGATGGCCCGCGACAGGCGCGCGGGCCAAACCATCTGCGTTGATGGCCGCGCTGATAGTGGCGGATGATCGCCATCCGATCGAAAGAATTGCCTTCCCGCCCGCCTCGTTTATGGTAGCGTTATCAAAACGCGAAGTTGAACGCGATTGGGGAGGATTAGATGGCGGCTATGTCCTGTCATATGCATGCAAGGGGCGTGTCGGCGTCTCGCCGTGAGTTGCTGGCTTCCGTCGCCTCGGCCACGCTGGTGAGCGGGATTCTCGCGCCAGTTACCGCGCGTGCAGCCTTGCCATCAGCTCAGTCTAAGGGCGCGCTCAGCGTGGCGCCGCGCCTTCAGCCCTTCGACATGGCGGATGTGACGCTACTGGAAAGTCCGTTTCTCGCCGCGCAACGAGGCACGGAAGCCTATCTGCTTTCGCTCGAGCCGGACCGGATGCTGGCCAATTTCCGCACAAATGCCGGGCTCGCTCCCAAGGCACCGGTCTATGGCGGTTGGGAATCCGAGGCGACCTGGGCAGACATCCACTGCCACGGCCACACGCTCGGCCATTATCTCTCCGCCTGCGCACTGATGTTCCGGTCCACCGGCGATGGGCGATTCAAGCAGCGCATCGATTATATCGCCGACGAGTTGGATGCCTGCCAGCGCGCATCCGGCGTGGGGCTGGTCTGCGCCTTTCCTGAAGGCGCCGCGCTCGTCGCCGCGCATATCCGGGGCGAGCCGATCACCGGCGTCCCCTGGTACACACTGCACAAGATTTTTGCCGGTTTGCGCGATGCGTGGCAGCTTGCCGGCAGTGACACTGCTCGCCTTGTGCTGCTGCGCATGGCCGATTGGGCGGTGGTCGCCACCCGGCCGCTCGACGCCGCCGCCTTCGAGGCGATGCTCGCCACCGAGCATGGTGGCATGAACGAGGTGATCGCCGATCTCTATGTACTGACCGGAAAGGCCGATTACCGCACCTTGGCCGAGCGATTCTCCCAGAAGGCGGTAATGGAGCCGGCCGCTAAGGGGCGGGACTTGCTGGATGGCATGCACGCTAATACGCAGGTGCCCAAGTTCGTCGGCTTCCAGCGCGTCTACGAGGTGAATGGTGAGAAGGCCTATGGCGATGCCGCAGCCTTCTTCTGGCGCACAGTCGCCCGCACCCGCTCCTATGCGACGGGCGGCCATGGCGATGCCGAGTTCTTCTATCCGCCCGCCGACTTCGCCGCGCATGTCTTCTCGGCCAAGGGCTCTGAAACCTGCGGCCAGCATAATATGCTCAAGCTCACCCGCGCGCTGTTCCTGCACGATCCGCAGGTGGAGCTGGCCGACTTTTACGAGCGCGCGCTCTACAATGGCATTCTGGCGTCACAGGACCCGGAGACCGGCCTCGTCACCTATTTTCAGGGCGCGCGGCCGGGCTACATGAAGCTCTATTGCACCCCGATCGATTCCTTCTGGTGCTGCGCCGGATCCGGCATGGAGAACCATGCGAAGTATCGGGATTCGATCTATTTTCATGACGCCGAGGCGCTGGTCGTCAACCTGTTCATCCCCTCATCGGTGCGCTGGCGGGATAAGGGCGCGGTACTGACCCAAACCACGCGCTTCCCCGAAGAACCGTCCACCACCCTGCGCTGGTCTCTGGCCCGCCCCATCCGCGCGACCCTGCGCCTGCGCCACCCGCGCTGGAGCCGGACAGCGCGCGTCAGCCTGAATGGCGCGCCGCTGGCGCAATCGACGAAGCCGGGCAGCTATCTGGAGCTGGACCGCAGCTGGCGGGATGGCGACATACTGACGCTCCAACTGGACATGCAGGTGCGCGTCGAGGCATCGCCCGCGGCGCCGGGAATCGTGGCATTCACTTATGGGCCGGTCGTGCTCGCTGGCGCATTCGGGACGGAGGGGCTGGCACCGGGATCGGATGTGGTCGTCAACGAGCGCCTTTATGGCCAATATAACGATACGCCCTTCTCCCCGCCCCAACTGGCGGGCGATGCCGAGACGATTGCGGGGCAGCTCCGCCCCGGCACCGCCCCGCTGGAGTTCATGATCCCCGACCGGGAGGGCCGCCCCGTGCGGCTGATCCCTTATTATCAGATCCGTCACGAACGCTACGCGACCTACTGGCCGCTGCATCCTGCCAGCAATTGAGGGCCAGCCCCCCTCCCTGGTCGGCCCGCTCTTTCGATGCGGCTTAGCGGTCCCGTACCGCCATCTCGTCTTGCGAATGCTTCTCAATATATGCAATGGAGGCGCTCGAACATGATTCGCGCAGGCTGATCGCTGCGCGTCGCCAATCATCGTCGGGGGGCATGTGGACGGACAGCGGGTGGACAGGCAGCGGGCGGATGAGCCGGTAGCGGCAAGCGGCGGCGCGGCAGCCATCGCGCGCGGGGCGTCCGTGTCGGCATCTCCCTCCAGTGCCGCTCGGCCCGCGCAGAAGGCCCCGGGCAAGCGCAAGGCACGCGCCTTCTGGCTCAAGCAATTGCACAGCTGGCACTGGATCAGCGCGGCGATCTCGCTGATCGGCATGATGTTGTTCGCGATCACCGGCATCACGCTCAACCACGCCGATTCCATCGGTGCCGCGCCGAAGGTCGAGGAGCGAACCGCGACCCTGCCGTCCGCCCTGCTCGCCCAGATCGAGGCGGCGCCTGCTTCAGCCGATGCGCCGCTGCCCGCCCCGGTCGCCGCGCATCTGCGTCAGGCAGTCTCACTCGACGCAACCGGGCGCGCGGCGGAATGGTCGGACGAGGAGGTCTATGTCGCCCTGCCCGGCCCAGGCAGCGATGCGTGGATCACCATCGATCGCGCGACCGGCGCCGTGACGGCCGAGCGCACCGATCGCGGCTGGATTTCCTACTTCAACGATCTGCACAAGGGCCGCAACACTGGCGGCACGTGGAGCTGGTTCATCGACATCTTCGCTGTCGCCTGCATCGTGTTCACCCTGACCGGCCTGCTGCTGCTCCAGCTTCACGCCCGGCATCGCCCCTCCACCTGGCCGCTGGTCGGGCTGGGGCTGCTCATCCCGCTCGTCATCGCCCTGCTATTCATTCACTGAGGACCCGCTCTCCCATGAAGAAGACTTCCCTCGTCCTTGCCGGTCTCGTCGCCACGCCTGCCACGGCCGGCACAATCAGCGTGACCATTCCCCGCCTCAATGTCGCCGAATATCACCGGCCTTATGTCGCGGCATGGGTCGAGCCGACCGGCGGCGGCGCGGCGCAGACCATCTTTGTCTGGTATGACGTCAAGCTGCAGGGCCGCGAGCCTGGCACGAAGTGGCTCTCCGATCTGCGCACCTGGTGGCGCAAGGGCGGCCGCAGCCTCAAGCTGCCCGCCGATGGCGTGAGCAGCGCCACCCGCGCACCGGGCACGCACAAGATCGCCCTGCCCGCCACGCTCAAGCCGGGCCAGTACACGCTCTATGTGGAAGCCGCGCGCGAGACCGGCGGGCGCGAGATCGTCTCCATTCCGCTGCAGGTGCCCGCCAAGGGCGGCTCCGCCACCGGCAAGTCCGAACTGGGCGCCATCACCATTTCCGCTCGCTGAGCTTTCCAAGACCCGAAAGGCCACGACCCCATGCGCATCAAGACCGCTCTGCTTGCCGCCGCCGCGCTGATCGCCGCCACGGCGATGCCCGCCAATGCTCACCGCCAGTGGCTGCTCCCCTCCGGCACCATCTTCTCGGGCGGAGACCCGTGGGTGACGGTAGACGCGGCCAGCTCCAATGACCTCTTCTACGCCGATCACAACGCCATGCGGCTCGAAGCCGTCAAGGCCTGGCGGCCGGACGGCAGCGAAGCGCAGATCAAGAATGCCGCCACGGGGCGCTATCGCTCGGTGTTCGACGTGCAGCTCGACCAGCCGGGCACCTGGCGCATCGGCAGCGCGCAATCCGGCGTGATGGGCACGTTCAAGGTCGATGGCGTGGAGTGGCGCCTGGGTGGACGGCGCGGACCGCCGCCGGCACTGGGCGCACAGGCACCGGCAAATCAGGTGAGCAGCGTCGCGGAGATTCCGGCCAACGCAACTGACCTCAAGCTGACCGAAACCAGCGGTCGCAACGAGTTCTTCGCCACCAAGGGCGAGCCGAGCGCTATCAAGCCGCTGGGCAAGGGGCTGGAGATGGTGCCGATCACTCATCCTGCCGAGCTGGTACAGGATGAGCCGGCCAAGCTGCGCTTCCTGGTCGATGGTCAACCGGCGGCTGGCCTCAAGGTCACGCTGGTGCCGGGCGGCAAGCGCTATCGCGATAATGAAGGCGTGTTCGAGGTAACGACCGATGCCGACGGCGTGGCCACGGTGAACTGGCCGATGGCGGGCATGATCTGGCTCAACGCCTCGCTGAGCGACGACAAGCCTGCCACCCCGCGCGTCACGGCGCGGCGGATGAGCTACACCGCCACGCTGGAAGTGATGGCGCCTTGACCATGCTCGGCGCCGTTCCGCGCATCGTCGTGCCCTCGATCCAGCCCGGCGCCCTCGCCGGGATCGACCCGGGCGCGCCGGTGCAGGAGATTGGCGGCGAAACCATGGGCACCATCTGGCGGGTGCGCTTCTGCGCCCCGCCGGATGTGGATGCCGACGCGCTCAAGCCGGATGCGCAGGCACGGCTCGATGCCATCGTGGCGGATATGAGCCATTGGGCGCCGGATTCCGCCCTCAGCCGCTTCGGCGCGGCGCCGGCTGGGCAGTGGACCACCTTGTCCGCCGACTTTGCCGCCGTGATGGCGACCGGCCTCGCTCTTGCCGAGCGCACCGACGGCGCGTTCGATCCGGCCATCGGGCGTTTGACGGATCTCTATGGGCTGGGGCCCAACCCCATGCAAAGCGAGCCGACGGACGAAGCGCTTGCGCAGGCGCTGACGGAATCGGGCTGGCGACGCCTCGCGTTCGAGCCAACGACCCGCCGGTTGCGTCAGCCGGGCGGCCTGTGGCTGGACCTCTCCGGCATCGCCAAGGGCTATGCCGTCGATGCCGTGGCGGACCTGCTGGCCGAGCGCGGCGTGGCGCATTGCCTCGTCGAGGTGGGCGGCGAATTGGTGGGCCGCGGGATGCGCCCGGATGGCGACCCGTGGTGGGTCGACCTTGAAATTCCGCCGTCCATGCGCGCCCGGCCGATCCGCATCGCCCTGCATCAACTGGCCGTGGCGACATCCGGCAATTATGTGCGCGGCGCCCACACGCTCGATCCGCGCACCGGGCGGCGGGTGGAGAACGGCGTCGCCTCGGTCAGCGTCCTCCACGCCCGCGCCATGGATGCCGACGCCTGGGCCAGCGCGCTCACCGTGCTCGGACTGCACGCCGGCGCCGCACTGGCGATCCGCGAGGGGCTGGCCGTCCATATGCTCGTCCAGGATGGCGCGACGACCCGCGAGTGGATCAGCCCTGCGCTGGCGGAGATGCTGGGCGATTGAGCCCCGCCAGTTACTTCGCCTTCATTTCCCCATTTCATTCGGGTCAAATTTCAGCATCGCCGCACTTTTGAGAGCCGGGTCCCAATGTTCGGCGATCAGGCCGTTTTCGATCCGGTACACATCGAACCAGCTGGTGACATAGGGCTTGCCCGCCTCGTCCTTCATCGGGCGCTCGCTCATCACCAGCACATAATCGCACTCCGCCACGATCCTGATGATCGGCAGCGTGATGATCGGCGAAATCGGGCGGGCGGGGCGTGAGCCGCGCAGGAAGGCCGCCAGCGCATTCCGGCCCGAGGCGACATTGGGATTGTGCTGGATATAGTCGGGCGTGAAGAAGCGCTCGACCAGATCGGCATGGCCACCCTGCACAATATGGCGATACATGTCGTAAACGAGCTTCTTGTTGGCGGCGAGCTTTGGGTCCGGGCTGGCGAGCATCGCCTGCTGCGCCTCGGCCGAGGCCGCGACCTGAGCATGCCCCGGGCCGGTGACCATGGTCATGGCAATTAACAGCGCCGCGATGGTCGGAATGCGTGCGAAAACCCTCATGCTCTCTCCCCTCTCCATTCCGCCCGTGCGCTCCGTGCCGGCGGCTCTGGCCTTTGTGCCGCAAAAGTCTCATGCTGGCGAGCCTGAGGGAGAGACCGCATGGACGACCGCAACAATCGCCGGGCCGTAGACCTGCTCAACAGCTTCCCGTTGCTGCTCATTCCGGTGCTGATCTACAATCTGGTGGCGCTGTTCGCCGGCGCGCCGCAGCCGGATCAGACCGAGCCGCCGCTGGCCGCCGTGATGCGGGGCGAGGCTTTCTCGCTGCCCATGCTTTCGGGCGTAATGCTGATGCTGAACTGGGGTGACATGCTGCTGCTGCTCACCATCGTCTTCCTGCTGGTCGAGGTGGTGCGATCGACGCGGCGCGGGGCATCCTCCATCGCCAATCTACTGCTGACCATGGCGGTGTTCCTGTTGTGCGCGATCGAGGTCTTGCTCCTCCCGGGCTTTGTCAGCGCCACCTTCTTCCTGCTCACGATGATCGTTCTGTTGCACGGCCTGACCGGCCTGTCGCTCTGGCTGGCAGACCGACGCCACGCCGCAGCCGCCCCGCCCGCTTAGCGCAAGGCCAGTTCCGCAGGCTTCGGCGCCGGGCCAGCCGCCGCCACGTCGGCCGTCGCTCCGCCGCGCAGCAGCGTCCCGCAAGCCGGCGCCTGCGCTTCGTCCGGGTCGACAAAGCCGAAGATGGCCCGCACATCCGGCAGCATCATCGAAAAGCCGAACAAGCGCTGCGGCCGGAACAGATCGACCGGCTCGCGCAGCACGGTCGGCGCGGCCAGCGTGCCGCCGATCAGGATCGGCGCGGGGCGACCGAACCATTCGCGGCTCTTGCCCTGCGCCTGCAAGCGCAGATCGAGCCGCTCGCCCCGCAGATCGAACTCGCCGCGCCCGGTGACGACATGACCATCGGTATCGATCAGGATCGGGTCGGCCGTCGCCAGCCCGTCGCGGACCGAAAAGGCGATCAGCCCGCAATTGAGGTGGGTCGCGTCATCTGCCCCCGCCTTATCGCCGCCGATCCCGAGGCGCTGACCGAGGCCCCAGAACATGCCTCCCCCCGAATCCACCCCGTTGCCGCTGCGCGTGCCGAACATCGCAGCACGCAGATTGGTCATATCCAGCTCCGAGGCGCTTGCCCGCGCCATGCCCACGCGCCCTGCCGGCAGCACCAGGGCGATGCGGCCATCGGCATGACCGAGCGTCTCGCGCAGGGTCTCGCCGCGCCCGCTCAGCTGGATGCGCCCGCGCGCCAGCGCCGTCGTCTCGCGCGGGGCGAGGCCCCAGCCGGCCAGCAGCGGCCCCATCGGCGTCGGCGAGAGGCGAATATCGTAGCGGGCAAGCGCCGGGGCGGATCGCGCATCAATGTAGATATCCGATGAGACGAACCCGCCGGCGAGATCGACACTGGCCGGCGACAGCATGAACCGCCCATCGATCAGCGCGAGCCGCATGGCGAGATGCGCGGGCTTGAGCACGGAGCCCGCGTCCCCGACGCCCTCGATCTGCTCGGCCTTATAGTCGACCACAGCATCGAAACTGCGCAACGCTTCGGGAGACAGGGTGGCATCCGGCAGCAATGAAGCGACGGGCTGCGGACCTTCGCCATCGGATAGGGACGTCGCCGTGCGCAGCCCCAGCACAGCCATGCCGTCCGCCAGATGCAGGGCATTAGACGCCAGAGAGGCCACAACGCGCGGACGAGCGCCGCGTTGATCGAGCGTCAGGCTGCCGCTGAGATCTGTCTCGCCAAGCTGCCCTGCGATGCGACTGAAATGCCAGCCGCCACGCCGCTGCGCGAGCCGGGCCGTCAGCGAAAAGGACGGCGCGGCTGGAAGATCGATGCGCGCCAGTGCCGCTAGCGTCGCAAGATCGGGGCCGCGCGCCCCGACCCGCAGGTCCGCCCCGGCCAGCCGGAACGGGCTGTCGCTTTCCCCTTCCAGCCGCAGGTCCAGTGTCTCCGCGCCCGCGCGCAAGGCAAAGCGGAACGGTTGCCCTTCGGCCGAGTTGCTGGAGCCATTCATGCGGAAGCCATCACCGACAAGACTGGCCCGCCCGGTGAAACGCACCGCGCCCGGACCGCTGCCGACCAGCTTGAGCCAGCTCTCGATCCCGTCGCGCTCGTCCCGGTAGCGCAGCACGACATCGTCCGCGTCCACCCGCTGCACGCCAGCGACGGCAAACAGACCGTCCTTGCCACCGAGTTTCCAGTTGGCCGCGCCCGTGCTCGCCTGCCGCTCCAGATCGAGCGTGCCGCCGCGCAACCCGAGCGCACGCGGGCCAGGGCGCCCGATCAGCAGATCGAATGTGGAGAAGCGCGCCGTCAGAGCGCGGACATTGAGCAGATCGGGCGCCTGCGCCCAGCCGGCATTGGCGATGCGCACATCGTCCGCAGCCAGTTGCAGGGAGAAAGGCGTCACCAGCAGGCGGACATCCCCATCGATCGCGACGGCACGGCCCAGCGCGGCGCTCGCCCGGCGCTCGATCGGCTCGCGCAGCAGCGTGGTGCCAAGACCGGCGGCCAGTCCGGCCCAACCCAGCAGCGGCACGGCCAGCGCTGCCCAGAGCAGCGGACGGCGACGGCGGGCGGCCCGAGGCGTGGCAGGGTGAGGATCGTCCAAGGGCGGCAGGCGCGGTGGTGCGGTCACGGCGCACCAGTACTGGCACGCCGGATCATCAGCGCTGCCGCCGCCCCACGCTCATCCCCGGAGTTCATGCCGCCGCACTAGCGCCGGCAAGCTGAACCGCCGCTGAGCGCTGGCGCGACCTACTTCTCGAAGGCCGCGCTTATGGTGAGTTCGACCTGGTCGGAGACGATGGGGATCGCATAGGTCATGCCGAAGTCCGACCGCTTGATCGCCGCCGTCGCCTCGAAGCCGAGCGTCGCCTTGCCGTTATAGGGATGCTTGCCGGCCCCGGTGAACTCCGCTTCAAGCACCACCGGCTTGGTCACGCCGTTGAGTGTCAGGTCGCCGGTGATCTTTGCAGCCGTGGTGCTCGTCGCGACCACACTGGTGGAGACAAAGCGGGCCGGCGCCGGATCGGGGCCGAAAAAGTCAGGTTTGCCGCCATCCTTGCCGGCACGCAGCAAATGGCCGTTGAGGCCGGCACTGGCCGTCACCACGCGCGCGACCGGAATGGACACATCCACCTTCGCGGCGGAGAGCTTGGCCGGATCGATCTCCAGCGTGCCGGTGATGTCCCCGAAAATGCCGAAATAGTCGTTGAAGCCGAAGTGGTTGGCGCGCCAGCCGACGAGCGTGTGGCCCGCATCGGCCTTGTAGGTGCCGGCCGCGACCCGGCTGGCATCCTTCTGCCCGGGCAGTTGCGCCTCATTTTGCGCGGCCAGCGGCGCCACGACCAGAATGGCCGGCAGAGCCACCAATGCAGTCGCCAGAGCGATCTTCGTTCTTTTCATCATTCCACGGTCCTCCAACCAGTCAAGAAAAGGCGTGCGGATATCGGGCGCTCAGAGCGGCGAATCCGGATTGAACAAGGTCCGCCACATATGGGCGCTCGGGCTGCTATCGAATCCGAGGCCCTCCGCGGGCTGACGGAAGTGGCGGCCGATCACATCCTCGAACGGATCGAGCGAGACCTGCGCACTGGGATCGAAGGCGTAGAGATCGTTCACGGTCACAAGGCGGGCCGCCATGTACCAGCGGTGCTTGCGGACCATCGCGAACTCCCGCTGCACATGCGGCGGCGGGACATAATCCTCGCCGAACATCTCGCGATAGATGTCGGGATAGGTGTAGCCCGTCTCATCGTCCGGGAAGAAGCGCAGCGCGGCATGATGCCGGATGGCGAAGGCGACCTTCTCGGAGACATAGGGCTCGAAAAGCTGCGCACTCCAGAAGCCATGATTCGCGCGCATCATCGCCATCGACAGGTCATGGACGAGGCAGGCGAAGACGATATCCTCATCCATGTTGCGCTTGCGCGCCTGCGTGGCGCTCTGCAGGCAGTGGTTGGACGTGCTCTGAAAGCGCAGGCGGATGAAATCGGCGAGCTGCGGCTTTTCCGGCATGGGCGTCAGCACGTCGACCGTCCCCTGCTCGGCGATGAAGACATTGCCGACACCCCGCCGGTAGTGGCGCGTCGGGATCTGCGCATCGACCTGCGCGACGGTGGGGAAGGTGCGACCGGCAGGGCCGAGGTTATCCGCCAGCGCATGTTCCAGCGCATCGGCCTTGGCCTCCGCGCTCATCGCCGCGACGGCGGCCGCGCCACCGAGCGAGGCGATGAACGCACGCCGCCCGATTCCGCCGACAATATCCTCCGCTACTCCCGATTGCATGTGATCCCTCCCCGTCTGCCCCGAGACTTTTCAATTGACTTTGTGAACTCCATTGACGGATTTGCGAACAGATTTGTATCTGGATCATGACGTTGCACTGCGTTTTTCCGTCAATCGGAAAACTGACAGATGCTGATTGACAGTGCTATCCGAATAGCACGCGCAATGGAGGGGAATGATGGGCGGCACGCAAAGCCGGGGACGGATCGGCGCGGCATCTTCATGTCCATGGGGGACGCGATATGGGGCGCACGCGCCAACCGAGCGCGCCGCCTGGATGCACGCGGAATGACCAGCCCGCGCGGCTCGGCAGAGCGAGTCATCTATCTCCTCAGGCTGGTGATCGAGGGCAGCGAGCAGTTCACGCTCGGCGAGCTTGCGGAGCGGTCGGGCCTGCCGCTCAGCTCCGTCCACCGCCTGCTGCGCCCCCTGCTCACCGAAGGCATCGTCGAGCGCGGCGATGGCCAGACCTACCGCACAGGGCGCGAACTCACGCGGCTGGCATCGCAGCTGATGGCACAATTCGATCCGGTGCGCAGCGCGCGGCCGCTGCTTGCCGGGCTTGTGCGCAAATGGTCGGAAACCGCCGTGCTATGCCTCTATGCCCCGGTTCGGCGCCGCGCCGTGGTCGCCGCTGTGGCCAATGCCGCCTGCGACCATTGCCCGGCGCTGGAAGAAGGCATCGAGATCGAATTGCCTTGGGGATCGCTCGGCCAAGCCATTCTCGCCAGCCTGCCACCGAGTGAGAGCGAAGCCATCTTCCGGTCCATCACCCGCAGCCCCATCGCGGGCAGACCGCCGGCAAAGCGCGCCCAATTCCTCGAGCAGATGCGGTGCATCCGCGACGAGGGCGTCGCACGCAATCTGGATGAGGAGCTTGGCCTCGCCGGGGTCGCAGCGCCGGTTTTCGATGGCGCGGGACGGCTGATCGGCTCGCTCGGCGTCGTCATGCCCCTGCCCCGCTTCCACGCGGCGCGCGATGCCGATCTCGTCCGTGACGTGGTGAGGGCCGCGAACAGCTTCGCAGGCCGCGCCGCCGACAGCACAGGGCGCGCCCATCCCTTCCACATTCCGAAATTGCGCCCCGATGTCCATTGAGAGGATTGACGCCATGGGGGCCCCGTCCCTGTCTGGCAGGCAGAGCTGCACACTGTGCGCAATGGGGAGAGGCGGGGTGACACATATTGGCCGATTACAGGGCAAGCGCCGTGCGCCCGATTACTGAGCCGCTGCCCATCGGCCGGGAGAGCGCGGCCGGCCCATCCCCTCTGCCAAAGGAACAGCGGGCGCCCTGGCCCTGGCAATCGACCTGGCCATTCGCAATGCTGATGGTCGTCTCCATCTTCAACTATCTGGACCGATCCCTGCTCGGCCTCGCCTTGCCGGCGATCAAGGCGGAGATGGGCGTTTCCGACACCGCGCTCGGGCTGGTTTCGGGCGTCGCGTTCATCGTGATCTATTCGCTGATGGGCCTGCCCATCGCGTGGGCGGCCGACCGGTTCAATCGCCGCACGATCATCTCCATCGGCCTCGCCTTCTGGAGCGCCGTCACGCTCGCGACCGGCTGGGTCACCAACATCTGGCAGCTCGCTTTCGCGCGCTTCTGCCTGGGCGCGGGCGAGGCCAGCAGCACGGCGCCGGCCAATTCCATGATCGCCGACCTGTTTCACCCTACAAGGCGCCCGCTGGCCTTGGCGATCTACGGGGTCGCGGCGACCATCTCGCACATCGTGCTGTTTCCCGTGGCCGGCTGGATTGCGGAAACCTATGGCTGGCGCGCCATGTTCATTGCCGCCGGCGTGCCGGGCATCGTGGCAGCGCTGGTCTTTCGGCTCACGGTCCGCGAGCCGGCCCGCACAGCGGCTCGGCCGGCGCACAGCCGTTCGCCGATTGCCGCGATCAGAACCGACGTGCGCGCGTTGCTGGCCAACCGATGCTATGCCTGGATGCTGCTCGGCATGACGTTCATGGGATCCAACATCTGGGCGACCGGCTCCTGGACGCCGACCTTCTTCCAGCGGGTCCACGGCCTGACCATGGCGGAAGCGGCGACGATCATCGGCCCCTCGCGCGGTTTTCTCGGCGCGGCGGGCATTCTCCTGGGCGGCCTGCTGGTGGATCGGCTGCGCAAGAGCCAGTTGCGCTGGCGGGTCGGCATTCCGGCGCTCGCCTGCCTGGCGATCGGCCCCGCGGAACTGCTGTTTCTGCTCGGCGAGGAGACCGCGATCTGGGTGCTGGGCTTTGCCAGCGCCAGCTTCTTCACCCTGCTGCATCAGGGGCCGATCTACGCCGCCGTCGTCAATGTGGTAGCGCCCGACCAGCGCGCGCTGGCCATCGCGATGCTGCTGCTGGGCGGCGGCCTCGTCGGCAACATCATTGGCCCGACGGCGGTCGGCATTTTGAACGATGTGCTGGCGGCGGACTTCGGCCAGTCGGCCATCCGCTATTCCCTGCTGCTCATCGCGATCACGCCGCTCTGTGCCGGTGCCTGCTTTTGGCAAGCCTCGCGCCTCTACGTGCGCACCGCGAATGAGGAGGGTTGAGCAGCACCGCGCGACGAGTTGATTTCGGAAATCATGTTCGCTGCTCAATGCCGCCATGCCCTCCTTCCATATATTAGAAATCCTGCCTTCATCGCGTGACAAAAGAAAATTGATTTTGTATACCGAGACTCATGAAGGGGATTTCTGAAACGGCGCGCAAGAGAATGAGCGCGATGGCAGGAGAGGCAGCCCGGTTCGGCGGATCACGCCAGGGCGCTGCTGTGATTCTTGCGGCGGGCGCAGTTTATCTGGCCGCGCTCGGCGCTGCCTTCCCTGTGCAGGGCGACGAGCCGACCGCCGTGGCGGAGAATGCGCCGCACCCGATGATCGGCAAATACTGCATGTCCTGCCATGATTCGGAGGAGCGCGTGGCTGGCCTCTCCTTCGAGGGCATGGACTTCGACCATACCGGCAAGAATGCGGCCATTTGGGAAAAGGTGGTGCGCAAGGTGAGCGCGGGCGCCATGCCGCCGCTCAACAGCCCTCGGCCCGAGGCGGGCGAACTGGCCTCGTTTCTGGGCGAATTGACCGACCGGCTCGATTCCACGCCCGCGCCACTCCCCTCGGCGAACCTGCGCCGCCTGAACAGAACAGAATATGCCAATGCCGTGCGCGATCTCATCGGGCTGGAGATCAATCCCGCGGACTTCCTGCCGCCCGATGCCGCGACCGGCGGGTTCGACAATATCTCCAGCGTACTGACCACCTCCCCGGCGCTCATTCAGGGCTATCTCAACGCCGGGCTCAAGATCAGCAGCATCGCCACGGGCGCTTCAACGCTCGAACTGACGCGGACCGTTTACAACGCGCCCGGCAAACTCGTGCAGACCAAGCATCTGGAAGGGCTGCCGCTCGGCACCCGGGGCGGGATGCGGGTCAACCATTTCTTCCCGGTGGACGGCACCTACGAGATCAGCGTGCGCACCAGCACCGGGGGGTTCATCGCCGGGCGCCGGGCGCCGGCTCCCATGCCGGCCGTCAACCTCACCATCGATGGCCGCCGGGTCGCGCTGGGCAAGGGCGACAAGGTCCGCGTGAAGCTGGGCGCCGGGCGGCGCACGATCACGGCGGCGCTGCTCGATGAGGTCGCGGGTGCGGGCGTGAACGACATCTACGCCAATTATCTGACCAAGGGCCTCGTCCTCAACGTCGCGGTCAACGGGCCATTCACGACACAGGGGCCGGGCCGCAGCGCGCCGCGCGCCACGGTCTTCTCCTGCCGCCCGAAGAGCTGGATGGAGGAAAAGCCCTGCGCCCGCGCGATCCTGACGCGCCTCGGCAGCCTTGCCTTCCGCCGCCCGCTCAAGCCGATGGGCGGCGAGGTGGACGCGATCATGAAGATGTATGATGCGGGCCGAGCGCAAGGCACGTTCGAGGACGGCGTGCGCGCAGGCCTCTCCTACATTCTCGTCGATCCCCGCTTCATTTACCGGTTCGAGCAGCCGGTCGCGCAGGACAAGTTCGCAATCAGCGATCTCGACCTCGCCTCGCGCCTCTCCTTCTTCCTGTGGAGCAGCATCCCCGACCAGCAATTGCTCGATCTGGCGGCGCAGAACAAGCTCAGCGACCCGGCCGTGCTGGACCAGCAGGTCAACCGCATGCTCGCCGACCCCAGGGCGGAAGCGCTGGTCGACAATTTCGCGACCCAGTGGCTGCATCTGCGCGAATTGCGCTCGGTCCAGCGCGAGAGCCCGGCGTTTGACGACAATCTGCGCGTCGCTTTCGAGAATGAGACCAAGGGCCTCGTTCGCTATGTGATGCTGCAGAACCGCCCGATCCGCGATCTGCTCGATGCGGACTACACGTTCGTCAACGAGCGGCTGGCCCAGCATTATGGCATTAGCGGCGTGCGCGGCGACTATTTCCGCAAGGTCAGCCTGCCCAAGGACAGCGTGCGCCGTGGCCTGCTCGGGCAAGGGGCGATTCTCACCGTCACCTCCGTCGCCAACAGAACCTCGCCGGTCATTCGCGGCGCCTGGGTGCTGGAGAACATCCTCGGCGTGAAGCCGCCGCCACCGCCGCCGGGCGTGGAGACCAATCTCGACGCGAATGCCGAGGCCACGAGCCTGCGCCAGCGCCTTGCCGTGCATCGCGAGAACAAGGTGTGCGCCTCCTGCCATAATATGATGGACCCCATCGGCCTGGCGTTGGAGAATTACGATCTGGTCGGCCAGTGGCGGACGCGGGACGGCGCCTTCCCCGTCGATGCCTCCGGCGTGATGTCCGACGGCACCAAGATCAATGGCCCGCGCGATCTGCGCAACGCCATCCTCGCCCGCTCGGACGCCTTCACCCACACCTTCATCGAGAAGCTGATGACCTTCGCCATCGGCCGCGAACTCACCTTTGCCGACATGCCGGAAGTGCGCCGGATCGCCCGGACCAGCGCCGGCAATGGCGATCGCTTCCAGACGATCCTGCGCGGCGTCGTCACCAGCCGGCAGTTCAGGATGCCGGCGGGCAGCCAGAAGGATCGGCTGCGCGTGTCGCCCAGCCAGTTGACCTGGAATACCAGCCGGCAGCCGCCCGCCATGATTGGGAGAAAGAAGTGATGAACGGCGATGAATTTTCAGGCGATGGCGCGGGCATATTCGACCGGCGCAGCGTGATCGCCGCCGGCTCGCTGCTTTCGCTGGCTCTCTCGTCGGGTGTGGCGATGGCCGCGGAAGCCCTGCGTGGTGACGAACTGCCGCTGCGCACCACGGGTCTGGAACATATCGGCATGCTGGTGCCAGACGTGACGAAGGCCGCGCAATTCTATGGCCGGCTGTTCAATCCGGCGGTCCACAAGGAGGCCGATCCGCCGCTGCGTTATTATGTCGTGCTGGGCAAGGGCTATATCGCTCTGGGATCGCGCGCCACCGCGCCCGATCCGGCGATCGACCATTATTGCGTGCTGCTCGAGAAATACGACCGCAAGGCCATGGATGCGCGCCTCGAGCGCGAAGGGCTGGCCCCTGCCATGCGCGGCATCGTCTACGATCCCGATCACATTGGCCTGCAATTGCTGGAAGAGCCGGCCGGCCTCGCCAGCACGACGGTGCCTGCCGGAAACATCGTGGAGGGCGCGCCCCTCGTCACCCCGCTCAAGATGGAAAGCATCCTGCTGCGCGTCAGCGATCTGGCTGCCACCAGCAAGTTCATGTCGCTCTTCTTCAAGGAGATGCGCGCGCCGGTGCCGGGCCAGCGCTGGTTTGCCGCGGCGAACACGCCCATCGCCATCCGCCAGACGGTCGGCCGGGAAAAGCCGGCCGTGGATGACTGGACGGTGAGTTGCCGCCGCTTCGACAGTGGCAAGGTCGCCGCCGCGCTCGCGCAGATGGGGGCAGTGATCCTGCCTTCCGCGCCCGGCACGCTGCGCCTGCTCGATCCCAATGGTTTGCCGCTCACGATGAAGATGGCCCGCTGATGCGCCGGCCTGCCCCGCCTTTTCCGCTTGGCTCTGAGGTCTGGAGACGTCGATGACCTACCTTACCCGCAAATCGCTTTCGCGCCGGACCGTGCTTCGCGGGGCCGGCGCCTGTCTTGCGCTCCCCTTCCTGGAATCGATGATACCCGCCGCGTCATCCGGGCTGCCACCGGCGCGGACGCGGCTCGGCTTCTTCTATGTGCCCCATGGCGCGGTGATGGACAGGTTCCGCCCGGCGACGCTGGGCGCCGGCTTCGAGCTGTCGCCCACGCTGCGGCCGCTGGCTGCCTTTCATGACAAGATCAACGTCATCAGCGATCTGACGCTGCCGCTCGCCTACACGCAGGATGCCTCGGCCGCGGCCAATCACAGCAGTTCTTCCGCCGTCTACCTCTCCGGCACGGCGATGACCAAGAATGTGAACAAGCTCGGCATGACCGCGGATCAGGTCGCCGCCAAGCATCTGGGCCAGGATACGCCCCTACCCTCGCTCGAACTCGGCATCGAGGAGCCCTCTGCGATCTGCGGCGAAGGGTGGAGCTGCGCCTATCGCGACACGATCAGCTGGCAGGACGCCAACACACCGCTGCCAATCCAGCGCAACCCGCAACTGCTGTTCGAGCGCCTGTTCGGCGCCGGTGGCACGCCGGAGGAACGCGCCGCGATCTGGAGTGAATCGCGCAGCATGCTGGACACGGTAACCGACCAGACGCGCAAGCTCTCGGCCGATCTTCCGGCCGAGGACCGGCGGCGGCTCGACCAGTATCTCACCGACGTGCGCGAGGTCGAACGGCGGCTGGAACTGACCCAGGCACAGACCAGCCACGACATCATGGTGCCGGAAAAGCCGATCGGCATTCCCGAGGATTTTGAGACGCACATCAAGATGATGTTCGATCTGCAGGTTCTGGCCTGGCAGACCGAGCTGACCCGCATTTCGACGCTGATGCTGGCGGTCGAGAACAGTAACCGCATCTATCCGGGAAGCGGCGTGATGGAGAGCTTCCATCCGCTCTCGCACCACAGCAACGTGCCGGCCAACAAGGACCGGCTGGCGCAACTCAATGCCTATCACGTCTCCATGTTCGGCTATCTGCTCGACAAGATGGCCAGCACGCCCGATGGCAATGGCTCGCTGCTCGACAACAGCATCCTGATGTGGGGCAGTGGGATGAGCGATTCCAACGTCCATAATCACGGCCCCCTGCCGATCGTCCTCGCGGGCGGCGGCTCGGGCAAGATCGCCGGCAAGCGCCACATCAGCGGCGGCGTCGGCAAGGATCGTCCGCTCTCCAACCTGCTGCTCTCCATCCTGCAAAAGGCGGGCGCACCGGTGGAAAGCTTCGGCGACAGCGACGGCACGATCGACATCTGATGCCGGCCACAAGCAAACGCATCGCGCTGGCAGGCCTGGCGCTCCTGGCGCTCGCCCTTGTCGCCTTCCTGCTGCTGCGTCCGCAGCGGCCGGTGCTGCCGCCGGCCAAGGCGCAGGAGCTGGGCGTGCAGATGGCCTCGGCGGCACGTGACAATCAGCTCAAGCGCATGTACGAGCTGGTCGACAGCGGCGCCAATCTCGATGCGCGCTCGCCGGACGGCACGCCCGCGCTGCACTGGCTGGCGCGGCGCAACCTCGCGGACGATGTCGACCGCCTGCTTGATCTTGGCGCCAATGCAGGCCTCACGAACGAATATGGCCTCACGCCCTTGCATGTGGCCGCCGAATTTGGCGCGTCCGCTGTGCTGCGCCGCCTGCTCAAGGCCGGCGCGCCTGTGGATACCCTCTCCCACACCGGCCAGACCGCGCTCATGATCGCCGCGGGCGAAGGGGACGGCGCCAACGTCAAGGCGCTGCTTGCGGCCGGTGCGAACCCCAATTTCACCGACAAGGCCTATGGCCAGACCCCGCTGATGCTCGCGGTGCGCGGCGGCAGCGTGGAGGCAGTGCAGGCGCTCATCGCGGCCGGCGCCAACGTCAATGCGGCCACGAAGCTGGGCAGGAAGCCCGAGTTCCGCGCGCCCGGCGAAGGCGGCGGCTCGCATGGCGATGGCATCGTGCGCGGCGGCGTGCCGCCCGAGGGTTCGCGCGCCGAGTGGCCCGGCAAGATCACCCCGCTCCACCTCGCCGCGCGCGAGGGCACGGTCGAGATGGCCAAGGCGCTGGTCGAGGCCGGCGCGAAGATCGAGCAGCCCGAGGCCAATGATGCGCGCCCGCTGCTCGTGGCGGTGCTCAATGACAATGTGCCGGTCGCCCAATATCTGCTGGACAAGGGCGCCAATCCCAACGCCGCCGATTGGTACGGCCGCACGCCGCTCTGGGCCGCCGTCGACGTGCGCAACATGGAGCTGGATACCGACACCGCCAAACAGAAGGGCGTGGATCGTCCCCGTGCGCTCAAGTTCATCGGCGCGCTGCTCAACAAGGGCGCCAACCCCAATGCGCGGGTGATGCGCTATCCGCCGACCCGCTTCTGGCTGCTGACGGCTGGCTCTCTGTCCTGGGTCGATTTCACGGGGCAGACGGCGTTTCTGCGCGCCGCCCTCTCCGGCGATGTGGACGCCATGAAGCTGCTCGCCAGCAAGGGCGCCGACCCCAATATCACGACGAACAACGGCACCACGCCGCTCATGGCCGCTGCCGGCATCAACTGGGTGTTCTTCCAAACCTTCGATGAGGGCGAGGACAAGCTGCTCGAAGCCGTGCGGCTCTGCCACGAGCGGTTCGGGCAGGATCTGAACGCGACGAATGCCATGGGGCTGGCCGCCGTTCATGGGGCTGCCAATCGCGGATCGAACAAGATCCTGGCCTATCTGGCGAGCAAGGGCGCGCGCTTCGACATTCGGGATGCCGAGGGCCGCACGCCCTACACCTGGGCGAAGGGCGTATTCCTGGCGACGACCGCCGCAGAACCGAAGCCGGAGTCCATGAAGCTGATCGAGCAGGTCTGCGCGCGTACCGGGCAATCCTGCGGCATCAACTGACATCGTCCGGACACAGCGGACCGCATCATTCGGGGGATTTTCGTGCAGGACTTCATCTTCTTCCTCGGTCGCTTCCACGTTCTCGTGCTGCACCTGCCGATCGGCATTCTGATGCTGGCGATCGGACTGGAGATCGCGACGCGCTGGCCGCGCTTCGCCGCCCTGCGTCCTGCCGTCCCGGCGACATGGCTGATCGGCGCGCTCTGCGCCTTTCTGACCGTGACATTGGGCTATATGCACGCGAGCGAGCCCGGCTTCACCGGCGAGGCGGTCAACTGGCACCGCTGGAGCGGCGTGCTACTGGCAGCCAGCGCGCTGCTGGTCTGGGCCTGGCAGCGCGAATTCCCGAAAATCTATGACCGAGGCTGGCCGCTCGCCTGCCTGATCACCGGAGGGTTGCTCGTGGCCACCGGCCATTTCGGCGGCAATCTGACGCACGGCCCGACCTACCTCACCGAATTCGCGCCCGGCCCGCTACGCTCTGGCCCTGGCGGCCGGTCACCGGTGACCAATGTCGCCGATGCGGATATCTTCCTCGATGTGGTCCACCCCACCCTGCAGACGCGCTGCGCCTCCTGCCACAATGATGACAAGCGCCGCGGCGCCCTCTCCATGGCGACCTACAAGAGCCTGATGGAAGGCGGCGAGAGCGGCGCGGTGATCGATCCCGGTGAAAAGCAGCGCAGCGACCTGTATCGCCGCATCACCCTGCCCGCCGACCACAAGGACTTCATGCCCAAGAACGGCCGCACGCCGCTCACCCCGGATGAAGTTGCGGTCATCGGCTGGTGGATCGAGGCCGGCGCCCTGCCGGAAGGCACGGTGGGCAAGCTGAATGCCCCCGAGGACGTCCGCGCCAAGATCGCCAAGGTGCTCAGCCTTTAACCGCAAGCCGCCACGCCGGGCCCGCTGGTGGGATAAGGAGCTCGGCCAATCCACGTTGCGCCTCTCGCGCAGTGATCCAGTCGTTCTAAGCCCAGCCCTCATAAAAAAAGGGCGGATCGATTATCCGATCCGCCCGCCGCAATGTTGTTAGCGGGTGCCGGGGCACCCGCCCCGTCAGAAGTCGTAACGGATCGACGCACCGATCATGCGCGGCTTTCCACGCACCACCGAGAGCATGTTGCGCGGCGGCGCGCCGACACCGGTGGGCGTGAAGCTGTCGAAATAGGCCCCGCCGAAGCGGGTGGCGCCCGTCGCATAGGTCTTGTCGAACAGATTGTTCGCGAAGACCGAGATCACCACCGGCACATTCTTCGGCATGAAGCGAATGCGGGCGTTAACGAGGCTATAGGCCGGAAGCTGGTACTTCGAATCTGGGTTGTCGAGGTTCAGCGTGGCCTGATCGTCGGTGTAGCTCCAGTTCATGTTGACCGTGAACTCGCCGAATTCGGCTGGCACGTTGAGCGTTCCGCCGAGGCTCAATTGCTTGCGCGGGATATCCGGGAAGAGGAACGGCCCGCCATTACGCACCGGATCGAGTTTGACGCCGGTCAGCGAGCCGCTGGCATCGAGCGAGAAGTTCCGCGAGAGGCGCAGGCGGCTGTCCAATTCCAGTCCGTAAACGTCGATGTCGCCGGCATCGACAACCTGAAGGTTGAACCCCAGCGGGCAGGACGGTCCCGTCGTGCAGGTCACGCGACGCGCTGACTGCCGGTTGCCCCATTGCATGTAGAAGACGGTCGGATTGACGATGAACGCCCGGTTGAAAAGCGCCATACGCAGGCCGACTTCATAGTTACGGACGGTCTCGGGCGGCACGGTCGGCACGCCGTCGCCGCTCTGCGCCGGGCCGGGAATGTTGTCGGCGATCGAGAAGCTGTAGAGGCCTGCCTTGTACGCCTTAGAAATCGTCGCATAAGCGAGGATATCCGGCGTAATCTTGTAGTCGATGGTCGCGCGATAATCGACCTGCTGCCAATGTCGCGAACTGTCCACGAAGGTCGATGTTGTGCCGGGCGCCGGCGTGAAGTCCGACGAGGCATATTCGATCGATTCGATCCGCTTGCGGTCATACGCATAGCGCAGGCCGCCCGTAAAATTGAGCCGGTCGGTCACGTGCCAGGTCGCGCTGACGAAGGCACCGAAAGAGTTGGCCACCTGCGTCGTGTCGGCATCCTGCCGGCGGACCAGGCCGCCATCGGCATTGCCGTTAGGGCTGTTTGGATAGACGCTGGTGCCCTTGCGGGTAATGGTCAGGCCCTGCTCGTCCGACTTTTCGTAGAAATAATTGAGGCCACCGACGACATCGAGCGCGCCACCGAACGGCGCCGCGTTGAGCTGCAGTTCCTGATAGAAAACCTTCGACCCGGTATCGAGCTTGCGGTTCTCCGTGCCCAACTGCTGGTAATCGATCACCCCGTTGAAATCGAGCTTCGACAGGCCCGAGGTCGAGGACAGGGTGACATCATCGGACAGCTCGTAGGACATGCGCAGATCGGCCTGCCAATAGACCGACGTGTTCCGCTGCACGCACTCTTCGCCAAAGTCGGGATTGAAATCATCCAGCATGCAAATGTCATGCTGGCGATATTTGTCACCGGTCACCACGCGCGGATCGTTATAAGGCGCAATCGGCGCCTGACCGACGGACTTGAAGGCATCATTGAGCCAGTCGCCATAATTGCCCTGAATGCCGACAAAGCCCGGCGCGGGCTCGATGCCCGGTCGCAGATCGAGCTCCTCGGTGACGATCGGCGACCCATTGGCGCGGGAATCGGTGTAGAGAAAACCCAGCGTGGCACTGAAGCGGTCATTGGGTTCGTACAACGCCTGCACGCGCCCGACATAGTCCGTGGACGCGCCGTTCTTCTCGGTACCGCGCTGCACCCATCCGCCCTGATGCAGATAGGCGCCCTGCGCGCGCACGGCCAGCGTATCGCCGATGGGAATATTGATCGCGCCGACGATATCCGCCCGGTCATAATTGCCGGCCGTCACCTGCGCATAGCCTTCCGTCTCGCCGAGGCGCGGCTGCTTGGTGAAGTAACGCACCGCACCGCCCGTGGAGTTGCGGCCGAACAGCGTGCCCTGCGGGCCGCGCAGCACCTCGATCCGGTCGATATCGATCACTTTGAGAACCGAGCCGGCGGTGCGCGGCATGTAGATGCCGTCGATATACAGGCCCACGCCGCGCTCGCCGAGTGCGCCACCGCCGCCGCCGATGCCGCGGATCGTGAAGGAGGGGGTGGATGTGCTGCCGCCGCGCTGCGGGGCGATGCTGAGATTGGGTGTCTGGTTGGCCAGATCCTCCAGATCCTCGATGCCGCGGGCTTCCACCATTTCTTCGTTCACGGCGACGATCGAGAGCGGGGTATCCTGCAGGTTCATCGCGCGCCGCTCGGCGGTGACGACGATGTCATGGATGACGGAGGTCTTGTCCTCATCGTCATTATCAACGTCTTGCGCGGAAACCGGAGAGACGCCGCCCGCCCCCATCAACGCGGCGCCAGCCAATAGCAATCCATTGCGCCGCAAGGGCGCCCGTCGAACGATCTGCATGTAACCTCCCCTAGATGGAAACCTCTGGCTTCCGGCCCCGCACCTTGTCGGTGACCGAAGCAGGGAGGGGTATTGCAGGCCAATTATCGATGCACAAGAGTTTTGTTGATTTTGATAACGAAATGGATCATCCGTTCAGGCAGATAGCTTGACGAGGTCTCGAACAGCCAAAACAGTTTCCCAGAAACCAGCGTCATTCCAGCCAGAATCAGCACGTCACGCACATCTGCGCGACGCGTTTCTGCCTAAATGCTGTTGTTGATTTGAATACCGCCGAACGATCGCCGGGGACCGGTTGATCGATCGATCAGCCGCGCGCCATCGCGCGCGCATTTTCCATCAGCAAAGTGAGGACGGCGCGATAGCGGGCCTCTTCTCCGGGCTCCAGAACCCCCAGCAACCGCGCGTCCCGATCAGCCTCCGCCGTGGTCAGCAGGCGCCACAAGCCGCGCCCCTCCGCCGAGAGATCGAGCAGGATGTCGCGGCGGCCCGGCACTTTCGTGCGGTTGACCAGCCCGATGCTCTCGATGCGCGTCAACGCGCGCACGATTTGGCTCTTGCTGGCCCCCGTCGTGCGCGTCAGGCTGAGCTGGGTCATCGGCTCGTTCTTGCCGATCAGCAGCAGCATATCCGCCTCAAAAGATGAAATCGCTCCGACCCGCTTGGCCAGCAGGGTGGCGGTGCGGTTGAGATAGGAGGCCAGCGTCGTCAATGGCGGCAGAACCATCACATGGACGCGCGCATCGGCAATGCCCGGCTCGTTTCGTTCATTGGGGCGCCGCTCCGACTTGCGCTCCGCCCCCGGCTCCTGCGTCCCGCCGGACAGCTGGATTTCCGCGTCGAGCATCGCCGCTGCCTCGTCGATCATGAAGCGGGTCGCGCGGATGAAAAAGTCCCGCGTCGGCGCATCGAGCCCGCCGCAGACCTCCACATTGCGAGCAATGGCAACCGCGAGGATTTCCTCGTAGACCGCCCGGCCCTTCTCGGTGAATTCCGCCTTGGAGCGCACGTCGGGACGGTGCACGAGGCCCTTGGCGGTCAGGTGCGCCAGCGACCGACTGATCTGCGCGCGCTGAATGCCCGAGAGGCGCGCAATCTGCGTGAAGGTCACCTTGCCCCGGCGACCGATCAAAGACAGCAGCCGCCGATCGAGATTGGCAAGATCCAGCTCGGCATCGATCTGCCGTGCGCTGGACATTTGCGCGGTCGCCAGAAGACTGTTGATCAGCCTGCCAAAAGGCGTGCGCTCGGGCGCCTTGCCAGCGGATAATTCCGGTTCTCGCGACATGATGCGCGTTATGCAATGAAACGCGCCAAAGCCAACCGGAAATCGCGAGCGCGGGGAGATCAGGGCGGGACACTAGGGTAGCGAACTGGTCACCAGCTTGCTGCGAGACCGGCTGCTTGGACCTGACTCATTGCCCCGATCCTGTCCTTCATCCGAAGGACAGACGGCGCGGCGGCGCTTCCATATGGCTCCAGACATCATCTGGAGAAAAGCGGAATGCTGGCTGACAACAAGGTCATAATTACAGTCGCGATCAACGGCGGAATGCAGCAGGACCGCGATGGAGCGGTGGTGCCCAAGCAGCCGGTCGAGATCGGCGAAGCGGCCGCGCGTTGCTATGAGGCGGGCGCGGCGATGGTGCATTTTCACGCACGCGGCCCCGATGGCATGAACAGCGGTGATCCCGCGATCTATGCCGAGGCGATCCGCGAAATTCGCGCCCGTTCGCCGATCCTTGTGCAGACCACCAACGGCATTGGCGTTCGCCGGGACAAACTGACCGGGCAGTTGCACTGGCCATCGGACAAGGAGCGGCTCGGTATTCTCTCCATTGAGCCGTCGCAGGACTTGTTCGGCATCGCCGCGGGCTCGGCGGATTTCTACAATCCGGGCGGCAATTATCCGGGCGAAACGCCCTATGTGAATTCGCCCGAACTGCTCAAGAGCACGATCAAGGCGGTCTATGAACGCGGCTCGGCACTTGAATATGAAGTGGTGGAAGCCAGCGCCCTCCATCGCCTGCTGCGCTATGCCAATGAGGGCATTTTCGATCGTGATCGGGACAATATGTGGCTGCTCCATGGCGGTGGCTTCGGGGCAACGCCGGCGATCGCTCGCAATGTGATCTTCTCGATCGATGAGGGCCTGCGGCTTTTCCCCAAGGCCATCGTCGGCGTCACCGCCACCGGGCAGGACATGTTCCGCTTTGTCACCCTGGGCATCGCCATGGGGTGCGATCTCGTGCGCGTCGGCCTGGAAGACAGCCTGTACATGCCGGACGGCTCAATCGCGCGGGACAATACCGACATGGTGCGCGCCGCGACGCAGATCGCGGCGCTCTATGGCGCAAAGCCCGCGACGGTCGAGGAAGCCCGGGCAAGGTTCGGCCTCAAATCATGAGGCCGCCTGTCCTTCGGATGAAGGACATATTTCGGCCCGCAGAGCCGCTACGTCACAAGAATAAACAGAAACAAAGGGAGATTGTATGTCGAGCCGGCTAATCGTGCTGTTATCGGGCACAGCCCTGAGCATCATGCCCGCCCTTGCGCATGCGCAAGCCGTCACGGCTGCTGCCCCACAGGATGGCGCAGCAGGGCTTGAGGATATCGTCGTCACGGCGCAGCGGCGGGAAGAGAATCTGCAGCGCGCGGCCGTCTCTGTCACCGTCCTTTCCGGCGAAAATCTGACGACGCGAGGCGTGACCACGGCAGCGGCGCTGACCCAGGTGGCTCCTGCGCTGCAGGTCACGGCAGGAACCGGACCCTATACCGTGCTGACGATCCGGGGCGTCAGCAACTTTGGCGGCAACGCCTTCTCCGACCCGGCCATCGCCGTCAATTTCTCAGGCGTATATCTTGCCAGCCCCACGGCGGTGCAGGGCCTGTTCTATGATCTTGAGCGCGTCGAGGTGCTGAAAGGCCCGCAGGGCACATTATATGGCCGCAACGCGACGGGCGGTGCCATCAACATCCTGCCGCAGCACGCCCGCATCGGTGAGCGTGGCGCGCAACTCAATTTTGAAGTCGGCAATTATGCGCGGGTTGCCGCGTCCGGCGCTGTCAACCTCCCGGTCGGCGAGAGCAGCGCCTTCCGCGCCGCATTCCAGATCCTGCAACGCGATGGCTTCTTCTCGGACGGGCTCGACGATGAGCGCGGTCAGGCCGTCCGGCTCTCCTACCGCCTCCAACCGAGCAGCGCCGTCACCATCGACATCGTCGGGGATTATACCCATCAGGGCGGCCGCGGCGGCGGCTCGACCGTGCGCAAGCGCTGCGGGCCGGACATCTGCTATTTCGGCGACCCGCGCACCAGCCTTTCCCAGCAGGATGCGGCATTTGCCCCACTCGCGCGGCAGACCGACAATTCGTTCATCGACAGCGACTATTATGGGCTGCTCGCGAACGTGAATGTCGAGGCCGATGCCGGCACGCTGACGCTGATCCCCGCTTATCGGACATCCAGGCTGAGCTACACCAGCGCGCAGACCGGCTTCCAGATCATCGAGCAGCAGCAGCCCGAGCAGATTTCGATGGAAGCGCGGTTCGCCTCGCCATCGGGCAATCGCTTTGGCTGGCTGATCGGGGCCTACTATCTCGACACGCATGTCACCGCCCGCTCGAACACGGAAAGCGCGGCCGCCCTCACCTACAGCGATCAGATCATCGACACATCGGGCAAGACCGCCGCCGGCTTCGGCCAATTGACCTTTGCGATCGTGCCCACATTCCGCGTGACCGGGGGCCTGCGCTACACCTGGGAGCGCAAGACCAGCGACAGCGAGCGGTACACCATCCGCAATGCTCCGGGGCCGGACCCGGTCATTCCCCTCGTCCCGGTCGGCGCGCCGGCATTTGTGGTCGATCGATCGCTGACCTTTGAAGCGGTCACATGGCGTGCCGGCCTTGAGTTTGATGCGGGGCCGCGCTCGCTGATCTATGCCAATGTCGGCATCGGTTTCAAAGCGGGCGGTTTCTTCCTCGGCCCGCCGGGCGCCAACAGCTTCGAGCCGGAAAAGGTGACCGCCTATACCATCGGCACGAAGAACCGCTTCCTCGACAACCGCCTGCAACTCAACGTGGAGGCGTTCCTGCTGGATTATAAGGATCAGCAGCTCGGCTATGTGAAGCTCATTCCCCCGGCCGTGGTTCTGGTGACGGAGAATATCGGCCAGGTTCGCACCAAGGGCGTGGAGGCCGAAGCAGAACTGCTGGTCTCCCCGACCACCCGGATTGGGCTGCAGGCCCAATGGCTGGATGCCCGGGTGAAAAAGCTCGTCTATAATTCGGTTTCGACCCCCGGCCCGACCTCACAATGCCGCACCGCCGGCACCACGGTCGATTGCAGCGGGCTTCGCGCGCTCAAGTCGCCGGAGTGGGTGGTCGCTGCCTCGCTGGAACAAAGCTTCACGCTCGGATCGGGCGACCGCATCATCGCGAACATCTTCAGCCGCTATGAAGGGCCGCGCGAGCTGGATCTGGCCTACACGCCGGAAACGCGCGTTGGCGGATCGACCCGGACGGATGCAGTTCTGACCTATGCGTTCGAGGGCAAGGGCATGAGCATCAGCGCATTCGTCAACAACATCGAGGATGACGTCGTCGTCAACAATGTGGCGCCAAACCCGGCCTATTCGACCATTGGTGTGGTCGCGACGTCGCTTCGCCCGCCACGGACCTACGGCGTGCGACTGTCGGGAACCTTTTGATTTCACCCGCATCACTCCAACGGCCAGGTGCGAAAGCCTCGACGCTTCTGATCGTGTCGATCTGTGCGATGGTCTATTTTCTGGACGGGCTGGTCCACACGATCATGGGGCCGCTCGCTCCCGAATTCGCGCCGATGCTCGGCCTTGGTGATGCCGATCTCGGTCCGATCTTTTCGGCCAACCTGATCGGCCAGTGCATCGGCCTGATTGCGTTTCCTCCGCTGGCCGCGAGATTTGGCGACCGGTGGACGGTGGGGCTGACCCTCGCCGGCTTTGGCGCCGCTCAGGCCTTGACGGGTCTGGCGAACAGTGGCGAGCAGTTGTTCTGGATGCGGCTGATAACCGGCGTCCTGTTGGGTGGCTGTCTGCCGAGTTGCCTGGCAATCGTCACGGCAGCCGCCCCCCTCGAACGCCGTGGCCTGGCGATCACCTTCCTGTTCACCGGCTACGGCCTCGGCGCCACCATCGCGGGCATCGTCGCCATAGCCTTTACCGGACTAGGCGGCTGGCGCGTGGCGATGGGCGCGGTGGGACTGCTCTGCCTCGCGACATCCATCATCACCATCATGGTTCTGCGGGACGCCGAGGATGTGGTACCGCAAAGCGATGCGCCGCAGCCCAGGGCCAACCCCTTGAGCCTTCTGGCGCCGGACTATCGGCTGGGCACGGCGATGCTGTGGCTCGTCTTCATTGCCATGCTGACCATCAGCTACTGCCTCAGCTCGTGGCTACCGGTTCTGCTCGTCCGCCTCGGCTACGCGCCAGCGTTCGCGGCCATGGCGCTCTCCATCTTTTCCTTCGGCGGCATTGCTGCAGCGCTGTGCATGGGCCTTTTTATCGACCGCTACGGCGCGTTTCGCGTTCTCGTCTCGTCCCTGCTCATCGCAGCAGCGTTCTTCTTCGTGGCCGGCCAGATTGTGGGCGCGTCCTCGGCCTTGGTCCTCCAACTCGTTCTGGCAGCCTGCGGCTTCTTCGCCCTCGGCGCTTATGGCGGCGTGAATGTCATCCTCGCCAGCTTCTACCCGCCGCACCTGCGATCGACTGGCATCGGATGGGCCAAAAGCGTCGGCCGCATCGGGACGGTCGCGGCGCCGGTGCTGATTGGCGCGCAGCTTGAGGCGGGCATTGCGGAGACCACCATTCTGGCCTCCTTTGCGGTGCCGGCTATCGCGGCAGCGATTGCGTTGATCGCCATGAAGGTGTTCAAGAGGCGTGGAGTCGCGACTGAGGGGGTATAATCCCAGAGGCGGCAGGAGAGCTGAATGTCCTACATCCGCAAGATCGAGGAATGGCGCGCCCCCGTCTCCATGGGTGCCATCTATGAACGCTTGCTGGAAACCGCCGGGACCGACCAGTTCGGCACCGCCGTCCATGATTCGGTGATGACGGTCACCGGTGGCGCGCGCAGAATTTACCTGTTCGAGGCGACGGGCAGAGAAACCAGCGACCTGCAATATTTCTTCGGCGAACCACGCGTGGAAGCAATGCTGCCGGCTTATAGCCAGCATTATCACAATATCGACCCGGTGTGCGACGCCTATAGCGCAGCGCCATGCGTGAGCGACCTTGCCATCCAGCGCATCCGGCCGCCGGACATCAGCTCCGATGAGTTCCGCAGGCGCTTCTTCGATCAGGCCGGTATCGTTGAGCGCGTCTCGATCATCCAGCGCGGACCACAGGCCTGGCGCGTCATCAATGTCGCGCGCCATCGCTCCACCGGCCTGTTTATGGATAGCGAGCTGGACGCATTGGTGGGTCTGGCCCGCCTGGCGCTGCCGATGCTGCCCCTCAACCGCAGGCGCGCCCTTTCCTGCTTCTCCTCCGCCCAGCACATCGAAAGCCGACTGCGGCACCTCTTCCCAAATCTGACACGGCGCGAGCGGCAAGTCTGCGCCCGCGCAACCGCCGGCATGTCGGTCGAGGCAACAGCGCTGGATCTGGGTATCGCGAAAACGAGCGTCATGACCTACCGAAAGCGCGCCTATCAGCGACTGGGGATCAGCAGCGTGCCGGAATTGTGTGCGCTGGCCGCGCATTGATCCGAGGAAAGCCACGACGAGGTCTGGCGGAGCGGGAGGGATTCGAACCCTCGATACGCTTTTGACGTATACTCACTTTCCAGGCGAGCGCCTTCGACCACTCGGCCACCGCTCCGCATGCACTGGAGCCGTGCGCCCTAGCCGGGTCGCGCGGCTTTCGCAAGGTGCCTTTGCGCATCAACATTGACGACGCCGCGCCACTCGTGCGCAGGCACGCCGGCTGGGCGGGTTCGGCCGATTTGCGCCTGGAGAGCGCGCGCCCCCCATCCTCCCCCGCCCAGCCGGGAACCGCCGCCCGGCGCGAGACGTTAAAACCCTGTCAGCAACAGGAGCCCGTCATGATCCGTCTTGCCATCCTCAGCCTGCTCATTGCCGGTGCGGCCGCCCTGATGGGCTTTGGCGGCGTGGCGGGGGCGTTTGTCGGGATTGCGAAGGTGCTGTTCTTCATCGCCCTTGCGCTGTTCGGGATCTTCCTGGTGCTCGGCATCCTTGCCGGGCGCCGCATGTCCCGCGTGCTCGACTAAACCGCGCGGTTATCGCCCGCCCAGGGCTTTCTGGCGGCGTCGCTGCACGGACGATCCTAGCCCGATGGCCTCACGATATTTGGCCACCGTGCGCCGCGCGATGTCGAAGCCGCGCTCACGCAGCAGATCGACCAAAGAGTCATCGGAGAGGATCGCATTCGGCGGTTCATCGGCGATCAACTGTTTGATGTGGCTCTTCACAGCCTCGGCCGATGCTGCCTCACCGCCATCTGCTGCGGCAATTGCGCTGGTGAAGAAGAATTTGAGCTCATAGGTCCCGCGCGGGCAAGACAGATATTTGTTGCTCGTCACCCGGCTGACCGTGGACTCGTGCAGCCCCACCGCATCGGCGACCACGCGGAGAGTAAGTGGACGCAGATGGGCCACGCCATGGCGGAAGAAGCCCTCCTGCCGCCGCAGGATTTCCTCGGTCACCCGTAGGATGGTGCGCTGGCGTTGGTCGAGCGCCTTGATGAGCCAGTTGGCACTGGCAAGGCAATCCGACACCCAAGCCCTGGACGTCTTGTCCCGCGCGCCGCTCGCCAATTGGTGATGATAGCGGCGATTGATGAGGATGCGCGGCAGCGTCGCACCGTTGATCTCCACAGACCAGCCATTACCCGCAGGCGCGATGAGCACATCCGGCACCACGGCTGCAGGCCGATCATTGGCGTAGCGCAGGCCGGGCTTGGGATCATAGCCGCGCAGCTCGCGGATCATGTCCGCCATATCCTCCTCATCCACCCCGCAAATCCGGCGCAGATGCGCGATCTGGCCCTTAGCGAGAATGTCGAGATTGGCGATCAGCGTCGCCATGGCCGGGTCATAGCGATCCGCCTCCTTGGCTTGCAGGGCGATGCATTCGCTGAGGCTGCGCGCCGCGATACCGGCAGGATCAAACCCCTGGATGACGGCCAGCACAGCCTCTACTTCTGCCAGCGGCACGCCCAGCCGGTAGGCGGTCTCCAGCAGATCGGCCTCCAGATAGCCGGCATCGTCGATCTGGCCGATCAGCTGCTCGGCGATCATCAGTGCCCGGCCGGAGAGCGCGGCACCGGCTTGGTGCATCAGATGCTCGTAAAGCCCTTGCTCGGGTGCCGCGAAACTGTCAAAATCCGGGCCTTCACTACCGAAGTCGCCGGATGTCCGGCCAGTGTCCGCCCCGCCCGGCAGCGCGCGGTCGCTTGGGCCATCGTCGATGAAGGTCTCCGCACCGTGATCAACATCCAGCGGCCCGTCCGCCTCGCCGCTGCCCTTGCCGATCAGCACGTCGGCCGGAGCGTCGGGCCCCGATTGCGGTTCTACGCCGTCCGGAAGCTCGGCCTGCTCCCGCGCGGGCAGCGCGATGTCCGTGCCGGCTTCCAGCAGCGGATTGCGCTCCAGCTCGCCGCCGATGAATGCCTCAAGCTCCAGATTGGACAGCGCCAGCAGCTTGATCGCCTGCTGGAGCTGCGGCGTCATCACCAGCGACTGGCTTTGCCGAAGATCGAGGCGAGGCGCCATCGCCATGGGTGGTGCTGCCCCTCAGCCCGTCCGCGACCGGCCCGCCATCACAGCGAGAAACTCTCGCCCAGATAGAGGCGGCGGACATCGGCATTGGCGACCAGTTCGGCGGGGCTACCGGCAAACAACACCTTGCCATCGTAGATGATGCAGGCGCGATCGACGATCTCCAGCGTCTCGCGGACATTGTGATCGGTGATGAGCACGCCGATGCCGCGCGTCTTGAGATCCTTCACCAGATCGCGAATGTCCGCGATGGAGAGCGGGTCGATGCCGGCAAAGGGCTCATCAAGCAGCACGATGGACGGATTGGCTGCCAGCGCCCGCGCGATTTCGCAGCGCCGACGCTCACCGCCGGAGAGCGCCATGGCAGAACTCGCGCGCAGGCGGGCGAGGCCGAATTCCTCCAGCAGCGTCTCCAGCTTCTGTGCCCGCGCCGCCTTGTCCGGCTCGGCCAGTTCCAGCACCGAGAGAATGTTCTGCTCCACGGTCATGCCGCGGAAGATGGAGGTTTCCTGCGGGAGGTAGCCCAGACCCAGGATCGCGCGACGATACATGGGCAGGCCGGTGATATCGGTACCTTCCAGCAGGATGCGGCCCGAATCGGGCTTCACCAGACCCATGATGGAATAGAAGCAGGTCGTCTTGCCTGCGCCGTTCGGCCCGAGCAGCCCGACGACTTCGCCATGGCCGACCTCAAGGCTGACATCGGCGAGGACGGTGCGCTTGTCGTAGCTCTTGGCGATGGAAATGACCTGCAGGCGATGATCCTCTGCCGCGCCGGCGGTGTCGTCCGCGACTGCGGGATCGCGCATCGTGTCTGCCTCACTCATCGCCTTGTCCTCATTTCCAGATCATCCTGATCGCCGGCCCTGTCGAACCGACGTTCCTCCGCAGCTTCCACGATCTGGCAGGAAAATTGCATGGAGACCGAATCGTTCAAGGCAGCGAAAAAGGCAAGCTTTTTGGCGCCGCGTCCGGCCTTTTCCTACTGATCGCCGCTCTGGCGAACCTGGAACGTGCCGGAGACGCGACCACCCGACTGGGTGGTGCCCGGCGCGCCGCCAGCGGCAGAGCCATCCACCGTCGAGCGGCCACTGGCCAGATCGATGACGAGGCGCGAGCCGGTGAGGCGGTTGCCGCCCTGATTGAGCTGCACATTGCCGATCATGGTGATCAGCCGGCGATTGAGATCATAAATGGCGACCGAGCCACTGGCCCGCTCATTGCCGCGCGTCACGACGACACCGCCCGAGGCGTCGAGTCGGTCGATCTCGATGCCGCCGGTGTTGTGATAGGCCACGGTAAGACGTTGCGCCGTCATGGTCATGCCGGCCTGCGTCACCTGCACATTGCCGGAGACGACGACGCGGTCGGCGCGATCCTGCACCTCGATACGGTCCGCCGAGAAATCGACCGGCGCGCGTGTATTGTGCCCCCGCAGAACCTGCGCATCGGCAACGCCGGCAATCGCGACCAGAGTGGACCCGGCCAGGGCGCCGGCAGCGACAAGAAGGAAGGGTCTGCGCATCGACATGCCCTTAGCGCCCGACCTGCTCCATGCGCAAGCGGGCGTTGCCCTCCAGCGTGACGGTGCGCCCCTCCAGATCGGCCTTGAGATGATCGGCGCGGAACGTGCCGGTCGGCATCCGCCCCTCGACATCGCCCCGGCTGCGCAAGTCCCGCTCCTGCAGGCGAATGTCCACATCGCGCGTGGTCAGCCGATAGCCATTGGCGCTCTGGAACTGGATCGGCCCGTTGACCGCGACCGTCTCGTTCTCGATGTTGTAATTGCCTTGCCGCGCGGTGACGACGGCGCCGCCGCCTTCCATCTGCAGCCGCGCTTCCAGCTCGTTGAGCTGCACGATCGGATCGCGCGAGGTCTTTTGCAACGCAGAGCCGGCACGCAGCGAGAACGGCCGGCCTTCGCCGTCTTCGCCGCGATAGAGCGCCTCCGTCACCTTCAACCGCTCGCTCGCGACGTCCACCTTGTTCTTGTCGAGCACGAAGCTGACCTCGGTCTGGTGGGTGAATGGCGCCGCCAGCAGGAAGGCGCCCAGCACGCCGGCAGAGATTGGCAATACCCGCTTGAGCAGGGTCACCAGCCGGTCGTGGCTGCCGCCGGGCGCGGCCCAGCGCTGCAGCCGGCTGTGCTCGGCCCGTGCCAGCGCCGATGGCGCCAGCTCGTCCTCGGACCCGGACGTCCCGCGCAGGGCACGCCCTTTACGCATGGGCGAAAATATCTGTCTCCGGCCAGCCGGCGAGATCCAGCAGCGCCCGGTGTGGCAGGAAGTCGAAACAGGCCTGGGCGAGCGCCGTGCGCCCTTCCCGCTCCAGCCTTATATCCAGCTCCGCCTTCAACTGGTGGAGAAAACGCACGTCGGACGCGGCATAATCGCGCTGCGCCTCGCTCAGCACCGGGCCGCCCCAGTCGGAACTCTGCTGCTGCTTGCTGATGTCCATGCCCAGAAGCTCGCGGACCAGCTCCTTGAGGCCGTGGCGATCGGTATAGGTGCGCACCATGCGCGAGGCGATCTTGGTGCAGTAGACCGGCGCTGCCAGCACGCCCAGATAATGCTGAAGCGCCGCGATATCGAAGCGGCCGAAGTGGAAGAGTTTGAGTCGCGTGGGATCGGCGATCACCGCCCGCAGATTCGGCGCGGCATAGCTGCTCCCCGGCGAGAAGCGGACGAGATGCTCATCGCCCTGCCCATCGCTGATCTGCACGACGCACAGGCGGTCGCGCGGGGTGATCAGGCCCATCGTCTCGGTATCGATGGCAACGGCGCCCGGCGCGAGCACATCGGCAGGCAGGTCTTCTTCATGAAAATAAACGGTCATGCCGCTCCTCTTAGCTGCATGACCGGGCCAGGGAAACCTCCGAAAAAGGCAAGACGGCAGAGCGCCTCCCCAGCGCTGCGGATCGGGCCGATGTCGCCCGCGAGTGGGATCGACGTTCAGCGCGGCAATTGCGCCAAAATCATTCGCGCTTTGCGAAAAAGGCCGCTATAGCGATGCTTGGCCGAGTGTGGCCTTGGTCGAGTCCCTGTGCATGTCGTCCGGCATGGGTGCGGATCGAGAGTGGACGAGCGAAAGTGATTAACAGGGCATGAGTTTTGATAGAGGGCGCCGCGGTCGCGGCAGGGACAAGCGGGACAGCTTCGGAGAACCCCAGTTCGACGCCTTTCCGGAATATGGTGGCAGCAGTTACGGTGGACCTCGCGGCGGCGGTGATCGCGGCGGCTTCGGCGGCGGCGGCGGTTTTGGCGATCGCGGCGGCTTCGGCGGCGGCGGTGGCGGCGGCTTCGGTGACCGCGGCGGTGGCGGCGGCGGCGGGTTCCGCAGCGGCGGTGGCGGCGGCTTCCGTGGCGGCGGCGGCGGCGGTCGTGGCGGTATGCCCGCGCAGGTCGTTGGCGAAGGCTCCGGCACGGTCAAGTTCTTCAATGCCCAGAAGGGCTTCGGCTTCATCGTCCGTGACGATGGTGCTGAAGACGTGTTCGTGCACATCAGCGCTGTCGAGCAGGCTGGCCTGACCGGCCTCGCCGAAGGTCAGCAGCTCAAGTTCACGCTGGTGGACCGTGGCGGCAAGATTTCCGCAACCGATCTGGTGATCGACGGCGAGCCGCTTCCGGTTCCCGAGCGCGCTGCAGACCGCGCACCGGCCGAGCAGCGTGGCGGACCGTCGCGTCAGCTCACCGGTGAGCGGGCCAGCGGCACGGTGAAGTTCTTCAACGCCATGAAGGGCTTCGGTTTCATCCAGCGCGATGACGGCCAGCCCGATGCGTTCGTGCACATCAGTGCTGTCGAGCGTGCCGGCATGGTTTCGCTGCAGGAAGGCGACCGTCTGGACTTCGAACTGGAAGTCGACCGTCGTGGCAAATATGCCGCCGTGAATCTCGAGCCCAAGTCCGAGTAACAGGCGACTCATTTCGCAAGAAAAAGGGCCGGGATGAAAATCCCGGCCCTTTTTGTATTTCCATCGCCGCAACTGCAGCCCGGCGATGGCTCAGTCCAAATGGATCAGCCGTTGCGGCTCGTTTCGAACAGGAACCACGCCCGCTGCTCGGCCTGATCGGTCCAGTCGTCGATCAGCCCGTCGGTTGCATTGTCGCCGGCGGCCTCGGCCAGTTCCTTGGCGGCACGCAGCGATTCCACCAGCGCCATATTGTCGGCCCGCAGCTCCGCCAGCATGTCCGCAGCGGAGACGAAGTCGTCATTGTTATCCTGAATGCTCTGCTTGCGGGCGATGTCGCCAATGGAGCGCAGCGCAGTGTTGCCGGTCTTGCGAATCCGCTCGGCGATCAGATCCGTCGTCGCAAGAATCTCGGCCGCCTGTTCGTCGAACATCAGGTGATAATCGCGGAAATGCGGGCCGGAGACATGCCAGTGGAAATTCTTGGTCTTGAGGTAAAGCGCATAGCTATCCGCCAGCAGGCCGTTCAGCGCGTCGGCGACGGCCTTGATGGCATTTCCCTTCAGGTCCGTGGGCGTCTTGAGCGCTTTGTCTGTCATGAAAGGCCTCCAATGGTTGATGTGTCTGACGTAAATTTCGGAACGTCGAACGTTCCCCACGCCCCGCTTATGCCAGATGGAACTCGGAATGACGAACAGATAGGCCCGCACAGATTGATCGACGAAATCAATCAACACTTATGCGCCGGCGCAATGAAGCGATCAGCGACACCCCCGCAGGGCGGCCGCGGCAAGGTAGACGCGCGCAGTCTGGGGCGCAGCCGAATCACCCTGGGCAGCGTCCCGCATGAGCGTGAGATAGGTCTGCGCCACCTGGCGGTGACCGTTATAGGCCACCACCGACTCGAGGAGGCTGGCCAGCCCCTCCACCGCCGCAAAGTCATGCCGGCGCGCAAACAGCCGCAAATCTTCCAGCCGCTCGCACAGGGAGAAGAGGGACAGGCCCGTGCAAGCCCCCTCCAGCGCCTCGATGCGGCCAAGCATCTGATCGCGAACCAGACGGTCCGAGCCTTGATACATCCCGATTCTCCCATCTCGCCTTGTCCATCGCGAATCGGTCTTGCCAGCCTCGCGAGTCAGGCTTGTGACAACGGCACCATAAGCGCCCATCGTTAAGCTTCGGTTTTGCAGCGAAGAGCGGCGACTGCGGCGACTCCTTCCCTTGACAAGGGCCGGCTTTTCCCGCATTGGCCGCCGCCGAACGGGTCTCGCCAGAGGCGGAGCCCGTCTTTTGCATGTATGTCAGCGCACCGCACCTGCCCGCAGGGAGGTCGCTCAATTATTTGAGGAATTGGCCATGGCGAAGCCCGCCACAGTGAAGATCAAGCTGGTCAGCACCGCTGACACGGGCTTCTTCTACGTGACCAAGAAGAACCCCCGCACGCAGACCGAGAAGTTCACCTTCCGCAAATATGATCCCGTCGTGCGCAAGCACGTCGAGTTCAAGGAAGCCAAGATCAAGTAAGTGCCGCGGCGGGCCTGTTGGTCCGCTTGGTTGTGCCTTACGCTTCAGGCTCGGATCGCGCGATCCGGGCCTTTTTGCGTGCGGCAGCGTGACGATGAAGTGGGGCGATGGCGCGCCGGGTGGGCTCAGCTCGCCAGCGCAGTCGGCGCGATGAGTCCGTTGACGACATTCATGAACATGAGCACCGAGATCGGCTTGGAGACATAGGCATTCGCGCCTGCTTCCCGAATCCGTGCTTCATCGCCCGGCGCGGCATAGGCCGTCACGGCCATGATCGGCGTCTCTGCCAGAGCCGCGTCCGCGCGGAAGGAGGCAATGAGGTCCAGACCGTTCACATGCGGCAACTGGATATCCGTGATGATGAGATCGGGCTGAAAGGCGGATGCGCGGGCGAAGGCCTCCCGCCCGTCCCGCACCGGCTCAGTCTCATGGCCATGCGCGCGGAGCAGGTCGCAAAAGAGCTTCATGTTGAGCTCATTGTCCTCGACAACCAATATGCGTTTTGACACGAACAGTCCTTATGCCGATGGACGAAGCCATTTTTGCAGCCGCGCAGGGGAAAACCTCCCGCTGCCCGGCATACAGGTGAACAATGCGGACCTATCCGATCCCTCAAGATGATGAAACCATGGCGCTGCGCCTCGTGGGATGGATTGTGGCCGATTCGGTCCGTGCCGAACGGATGCTCAGTCTCACCGGGCTGCAGCCGGATGCGCTGCGGCAGGCCCTGACCGATCCCGCCACGCTGGGTGCGCTGATGGATTTCGTCATCAATCACGAGCCGGACCTGCTGGCCTGCGCGGAGGCGCTGGCGGTCGCACCGGCCGATCTCGTCGCCGCACGCGAGCGGCTCGGCCGATGAGCCGCCCGCTTATCATCAGCGATTGCGACGAAGTGCTGATGCACATGGTCGTCCCCTTCCGGTCCTGGCTGGAAGAGCAGCACGGCATCGACTTCAGCTTCTCCGGCGGCTTCGAGCGCGCGCTGCGCCACAAGACAAGCGGCGACCTGATCGAGCGCGAACTGGTCTGGACGTTGCTGGGCGCATTCTTCGAGACGGAGATGCATCGCCAGACGCCCATTCGCGGCGCGGTGGAGGCGATGGCCCGAATCGCACAGCGGGCGGACATCGTGATCGTCACCAACATCGGCGAGGAACGCGCGCAGGCCCGCGCCGACCAGATCCATGCGCACGGCCTCCCCTATCCGGTCATCGGCAATCGCGGCGGCAAGGGGCCGGCGGTGCGCAAGCTGCTGGACGAGCGCAAGCCGGGCCTGAGCATCTTCATCGACGATCTGGGTGCCAATCATGTTTCCGTGGCGCGGGACGTGCCGGAATGCTGGCGGCTGCACATGGTCGGCGAGCTCGAGTTCGCCCCCCATGTCGAACCGGTGCGCGAGGCGCATGAGCGGATCGACGACTGGGACCGTGCCGAGACATGGATCATGGCCCGCATCGACGAGTATGACGCGATTGCCACCGGGGCGTTGTCCTAGCCGGTCTTGACGCATCTGCGGCCTCATGCTCTGGCTCCGCCCATGAGCAAGATCGACCAACACCTCGCCGCGGAGAACATCTCCCTTCCGCAAGCCGCCGCTCCTGTCGCCGCTTATGTGGCCTCGGTTCAGACCGGCAACCTGCTGCACATCAGTGGCCAGCTGCCCTTCGCGGCCGATGGCGCCCTGATGAAAGGCAAGATCGGCGGCGAGCGTGATCTCGATTGGGGCGTCGCGGCTGCAGAACGCTGCGCGCTGATGCTGGTGGCGCAGATGAAAGCGGCGCTGGGGGGCGATCTCGACCGGGTCGAGCGCATCGTGAAGCTCGGCGCCTTTGTCGCAAGCACCGCTGAGTTCACCGATCAGCCCAAGGTCGCCAATGGTGCCTCGGAAATGATGGTCCGCATTTTCGGCGATGCCGGCCGCCACGCCCGCAGCGCCGTAAGCGTGCCGGTGCTGCCGCTGGATGCATCGGTGGAAATCGACGCCATCGTGCAGATTCGCGACTGAGCTACCGCGCCCGGCCGGCATGTTGGCGGCGTTGGGCGCGATGGACCTGCGGGCACTGGCAATTTCGCGCCAGACGCCCCATGTTCCGCACGTGCTGCACGACGTCGCTCCGTTTCGCTCTCCGCCCTCCTTGGCGCACCGAGAGGCGCCGTCCTCATGAGCGACGCGCTGACCGTCCACCTCACCCAATCCGTCGCGGCGCTGGACAAGGCGCAGTGGGACGCTTGCGCCGGCCCGGATAATCCCTTCGTCAGCCACGACTTCCTCTCCATCCTGGAAGAATCGGGCAGCGTCGGCCCCGGCACGGGCTGGTCGCCAGCGCCGATCACCATTCAGGACGGCAGCGGCACGCTGATTGCCGCAGCGCCGGCCTATCTCAAGGGCCATAGTCAGGGCGAATATGTGTTCGACCATGGCTGGGCGGACGCTTGGGAGCGTGCGGGCGGGCAATATTATCCCAAGCTGCAGATCGCCGCGCCCTTCTCCCCGGTGCCGGGCCCGCGCCTGCTGCTGCGCGACGCCGGTAAAGGCCCCTCGCTGATCGCAGGCATTGAGGCGGTGGTCGACCAGAATGAGCTGTCCTCCGCCCACGCGACCTTCATCACGCCGGAAGAATGCGCGCTGTACCGCGCGGCGGGATGGCTCATCCGCCAGGGCAGCCAGTTCCACTGGGCCAATGAAGGCTATGCCAGCTTCGATGATTTTCTCGCCCGTCTCTCCAGCCGCCACCGCAAGGATCTGCGCAAGGAGCGCGCCAAGGCGCAGGCCGGGCTGGACATCCGGCACCTGACCGGCGACGCCATCGAGGAACATCATTGGGATGCGTTCTGGGATTTCTACCAGGATACCGGCAGCCGCAAATGGGGCCGCCCCTATCTCACCCGCGCCTTCTTTTCCCTGCTCGGCGCCCGCATGGCAGACCGGGTCCTGCTGATTTTCGCCTATCGCAACGGACGGCCGATTGCCGGGGCGCTCAACCTCATCGGCGGCGATGCGCTGTACGGGCGTTACTGGGGTTGCAACGAGGAGGTGCCGTTCCTCCACTTCGAGCTGTGCTATTATCAGGCGATCGACGCCGCCATCGCGCGGAGCCTTGCCCGCGTCGAAGCCGGCGCACAGGGCGAGCACAAGCTCTCGCGCGGCTATCGGCCGGTGCCGACCTATTCAGCGCATTACATCCCGCATCCCGATTTCAGGCGCGCCGTGGCCGACTTCGTCGAGCGCGAGGCCGCCGCCGTCGCGGATGAACGCGAATGGCTGGATGAACGCGCGCCGTTCCGCAAGGGCGGAGACGCGGGCTAAAGCCGATCAGGCCGCGACACGCTGACTGGTCTCGATCGTCCAGGCGCGCGCGAGGCGCTGGGCCTCGGCGATTTCCCGCGCGGTCATTTCCTCGGCGATTTCAGCGCGGCAGGTCTGTGCCTCGCGGCTGCCTGCCTGTGCGGCCAAATTGAACCAGCGATGCGCTTCGACAAGATCGACGGACAGGCCGCCGGTGCCGCAACTATAGGCCACGCCAAGATCGAAACAGGCCTGCGCATTGCCGAGCGCGGCGCGCACGCGGCTTTCGATCAGGACCCTGGCATTGTTCATGCTTGTACCCACGAATTCCCCCCAAAAACAGGTTCGCGATACCGCAACCAAGCACGCCAGCTCTTGCGAAATGGTTAACGTAGCAGAAGGGATGTTTGCGCCCGGATTTGCTCGGGCATGTCTTCAGGGGTGGATGGGGATATTGTCGATCAGGCGCGTGCTGCCGATCCGCGCCGCCACCAGCAGGCGGGCGGGCCGATCCAGCCGGGTCATCGGCTCCAGCGTGTCGGCATCGCTGAGCAGGAAATAATCGACCGAATCGAAGCCCGAATCGAGCAGATAGCGGATCGCCCAGGCCTGCACGGCGGCAACATCCTCGCCGGCGCTGATGCCTTCCCCGGCCCCCACCAGCGTCTCCGGCAAGGCGGCCGCGCGTGCGCGCTGGTCGGCAGTGAGATAGGCGTTGCGGGACGAGAGGGCGAGGCCGTCATGGTCGCGCTGCGTCTCGACGCCGACGATCTCGACCCCCAAATCGAGGTCGCGCGTCATCCGCCGGATGATGGCCAGCTGCTGATAATCTTTCTCGCCAAAACAGGCGATGTCCGGCCGGACCTGATTGAAGAGCTTGGTGACGACCGTCGCCACGCCCTCGAAATGGCCGGGCCGCCATTCGCCATCCAGCCGGGCGGACAGGCCATCGACATTCACATGGCTGGTGAAGCCGGCGGGATACATGGTCGCGACATCCGGCAGCCACAGGGCGGCAACGCCCGCCTGCGCCAGCATCGCGGCATCGCTCTCTTCGCGGCGGGGATAGGCCGACAGATCTTCATTGGGGCCGAACTGGGTGGGATTGACGAAGATCGACGCGACGACATGGCTCGCCCGGCGCCGCGCTTCCGCGATCAGCGCCATGTGCCCGGCGTGCAGCGCGCCCATGGTGGGGACGAAGGCAATGCGGCCCGCATCCGCCCGCAGCGAGGCGAGACCGGTTCTGAGCGAGGGAAGGTCACGGAAGATTTGCACGCGGCACGAGGCTCCGATAAGGCCGGCGGAGAAGGTCGGGGCTGGCTTCGCTTGTCCTGACCGGACGGTCAAGAGGCCGTAACCACCCAGGAAGAGTTTCGACCCAGCCCATGTCCAGCGCCGCGCCGCATCTCATCGTCTTTGCCAATGAAAAGGGTGGCACAGGCAAGTCCACCACCTGCGTCCACACCGCCGTCGCGCTGGCTGCGCAAGATGTGTCCGTGGCCCTGATCGACCTCGATCACCGGCAGCGCACCTCTGCCCGCTATCTCGAGAATCGCGAGGCGACCGCGCGCCGCCGTGAGGTGGACCTGCCCTCCCCCAGCTACGCCGTTTATGATGGCGACAGCACTGCGGGCCTGAACGAGGCCATCGCCAAGGCCGCCAGCCAGGCGCAGGTCGTCATCATCGACACGCCCGGCCGCGATGATCCGATGGCGCGTTATGCCGCGGCGGCGGCGAACACGCTCGTTACGCCGATGAACGACAGCTTTGTCGATTTCGACCTCATCGGGCAGGTCGATCCGGAGAATTTCAAGGTCAAGCGGCTGAGCTTCTACTCGGAGCTGATGTGGGAAACTCGCAAGACCCGCGCGAAGGCCGACGGCGCCTCGATCGACTGGGTGGTGCTGCGTAACCGCCTGCATCACATGGAAGCCCGCAACCAGAAGCGCGTCGGCGATGCGCTCTCGGAACTCGCCCGCCGCGTGGGCTTCCGCGTCATTCCTGGCCTCTCCGAGCGCGTGATCTTCCGCGAACTCTTCCCCTCGGGCCTGACTTTGCTCGATCGCGGCCATCTCGGTGAGCTGGGCGTCAGCCATCTGGCGGCCCGGCAGGAACTGCGCGAGATGATCGCCGGCCTTGCGCTGCCGATGCTCGGCGGGGCTCCCCAGAAAAAGAGCGCCGCCTGAGGCATGCTGCTGCTCGCTGTCGCACTGGGCGGGCTGGGCTTCTGGTTCTGGTACCGCCTCCGCAAGAGCGGGCGCAAGGTGCCGGCGGCCTGGCTGGGCATCGCCGGCACGCTGATCGGCACGATCATGATGACCAAGGGCATGGCGGTGACAGGCGCGCTGGTTGCGACCGTCTCCGGCCTGTGGCTGCGCTTTGGGGACAGTCTGGCAGGCGGGCGCGCGCCCTCTCCCGCTCCGCTAAGCGCGCGCGATCTCAGCCGGGCGGAAGCGGCCGACCTGCTTGGCGTGTCGATCAATGCCAGCCGCGACGAGATCATCGCCGCGCATCGCAAGCTCATCGCCAGAAATCATCCGGACGCCGGCGGATCGCCCGGCCTCGCCGCGCGGATCAATGCTGCGCGTGATACGTTGCTAAAATCGCAAGAAACATAAGCTAGTCGGTTCGCTTTCCTTCGACCTTCTCCGGGACTTTCCATGACGCATCAATTCCATCCGACCACGCTGCGGGAATATGACATTCGCGGCATCATCGATGAAACGCTGGGCGAGGCGGATGCCTATGCCATCGGCCGGGGCTTCGGCACGCGTGTCGCGCGGCTGGGCGGACGGGCCGTCGCGGTCGGCTATGACGGGCGCCTCTCCTCGCCGATGCTGGAAGAAGCGCTGGTGCGCGGCCTCAATGACAGCGGCATTCACGCGGTCCGCATCGGTCTCGGCCCGACGCCGATGCTCTATTATGCCGAGGCCGTGCTGGATGTGGACGGTGGCATCCAGATCACCGGCAGCCACAACCCGGCCAATTACAATGGCTTCAAGATGGTGCTCCAGAAAGGCCCCTTCTTCGGCAAGGACATCCAGAGTCTGGGCACGATGGCAGCGGCCGGTGATTGGGTCGAGGGCAGCGCCGGCAGCGAGCAGGTCGACATTCTCGACCGCTATGTCGCCCGACTGATGGAAGGCTTTGACGGGCAGGCCTACAAGATCGGCTGGGATGCCGGCAACGGCGCCGCCGGCCCGGTGATCGACCGGCTGGTGAAGCTGCTGCCCGGCGAGCACCACACGCTGTTCACCGATGTCGACGGAAATTTCCCGAATCACCACCCCGACCCCACCGAGGAGAAGAACCTCGTCGACCTGCGCGCGCTGGTCGCGGAGAAGGGCCTCGATTTCGGCCTCGCCTTCGACGGCGACGGCGACCGGATCGGCGCCATCGATGGCGAAGGGCGCATCATCTGGGGCGACCAGCTTCTTGCCATTCTCGCCGAGCCGGTGCTCGCCGCTGAACCCGGCGCCACGATCATCGCCGATGTGAAGGCCAGCCAGGCGTTGTTCGACCGGGTGGCGGAACTGGGCGGCAAGCCGCTGATGTGGAAGACCGGCCACAGCCTCGTCAAATCCAAGATGAAGGAGACGGGCAGCCCGCTTGCCGGCGAGATGAGCGGGCACATCTTCTTCAAGCACGAATATTATGGCTTCGACGACGCCCTGTACGCGGCCGTCCGCCTGATTCGCGCTGCCAGCACGCTGGGGCGCAGTGTCACGCTGCTGCGCGGCGCCATGCCGGCCATGGTCAACACGCCGGAGCTGCGTTTTCAGGTCGATGAGAGCCGGAAGTTCGCCGTAATCGAGGAAGTGCTGCGCCGACTCGCCGAATCCGGTGCGACGATCGATTCCACGGATGGCGCGCGCGTCACCACGCCGGACGGCTGGTGGCTGCTGCGTGCGTCCAACACACAGGACGTTCTGGTCGCCCGCGCGGAGGCGCGCGACGCCGACGCGCTGGACCGCCTGCTGGCGCAAGTCGATGAACAGCTTGCACTTTCTGGTCTGGAGCGTGGTCCCGCCGCTGGGCATTAACGTCAACCAGATGCGTAGACTGAAGAGGTCGATTGCAAATTGTGCAATCAACACTCTTCATTTCGCAATTGCAGGAAATTCGTATGTAACGCATACAGTTCCTGCCTTTCAGGCATCCTCTCCTAAAACTTCCAGGCCGTCCTTCGGGGCGGCCTTTTTTTTGGCTTACCGCACCGCCATCCGTCACGTAGCGAGGTGCGCCGAACCCGCTGCGCGGCCAGCCGCGAAACTCAGGCGGCGCCCATGCGTTTAATGGGTTTGGAAAATAGGAGAGAAACATGGGCAGCCTCTGGAGCCTCATGACCGTTGTCGGGCCAGTCCTGTTCGCCGCGGTGCTGGTCTACGCAATCTGGCGCAACAAGCGCGACACCAAGCCGGGCGACGAAGCGCGGAGCGACCGCGCCGCGAAAGACCTGCGCGACAGTCTCGACCGCGAAGACAAGCGCCGGGATCGTAAGGAGCCCTATTCCACCCGGGCTTGAGTAAGCATGGCGGGGCATCCACATTGAAGGCATGGCCCCGCGCGCGCACATGACCCCATCCCTGCCGCCCCTCATCACCGGATGGTTCGACCGGCGGGGTTGGTCCGTCCGTCGCCATCAAGAGGCGATGCTGGAGGCAGCGCAGGCGGGGCGCCATGCCCTGCTCGTCGCGCCCACAGGAGCCGGCAAAACGCTCGCCGGCTTCCTGCCCACGCTGGCCGACCTCGCGGAGGCGCCGACAGAAGGCCTGCACAGCCTCTATATCTCCCCGCTCAAGGCGCTGGCCGTGGATGTGCAGCGTAATTTGCTCACCCCCGTCAGTGAGATGGGCCTGCCCATCCGCATCGAGACGCGCAGTGGCGATACGCCGTCCGATCGCAAGGCCCGGCAGCGGGCCAAGCCGCCCCACATCCTGCTCACGACGCCCGAATCGCTCTCCCTGCTGCTGACCTACCCCGATGCGGACCTGATCTTCGCGTCCCTTAAAACCGTCATCATCGATGAGATCCATGCCTTTGCGAGCGGCAAGCGCGGTGATCTGCTGGCCCTGTCCCTCGCTCGCCTGCAGAGCATCGCCCCCGGCCTTCGCCGCGTCGGCCTGTCAGCAACCGTAGGCGACCCCGATGCGTATCGACGGTGGCTGGCGCCCGCCGGCGCGCAGGCGGAAGTGGCGCTGGTCGAAGGCGAGCCGGGCGCCGCGCCGGACCTCACCATTTTGATGCCGCAGGACCGCGTGCCCTGGTCCGGCCACAGCGGCAAATATGCGGCGGGTCAGGTGATCGACATCATCCGCCAGCACCGCATGACGCTGGTGTTCTGCAACACGCGCGGCCTGGCCGAACTCATCTTTCAGGAATTGTGGGCGGAGAATGAGGATACGCTGCCCATCGGCATACACCATGGCAGCCTCTCCCGCGAGGCGCGCCGCAAGGTGGAGGCCGCGATGGCGGCCGGCAAGCTGCGCGGCCTTGTCGCCACCGCTAGCCTCGATCTGGGCATCGATTGGGGCGATATCGACTGCGTGATCCAGATGGGCGCGCCGAAGGGCAGCTCGCGCCTGCTCCAGCGCATCGGCCGCGCCAATCACCGGATGGATGAGCCGAGCAAGGCGATCGTCATCCCCGGCAACCGCTTCGAATATCTTGAAGCGCAGGCTGCCTGGGACGCCGTGATGAGCGGCGAGCGCGACGCCGACGATTTCCGCCCCGGCGCGCGCGATGTGCTGGCCCAGCACATCATGGGGCTCGCCTGCGCCGGCCCGCTCGATCCTGCGGCGTTACTTGCCGAAATCCGCACCGCCACGCCTTATGCTTGGCTGGACGCGGCCCAACTTGAGGACATTCTCCAGTTCGTCTCCACCGGTGGCTACGCGCTGCGCGCTTATGACCGGTTCCAGCGCCTTGTCCGCACGCCCGAAGGCCTCTGGCGCATTGCCCATCCTCGCCTTGCCCAGCAGCATCGGCTCAACGCCGGCATCATCGTCGACCAGCCGGCGCTCGACGTGCGCTTCAGCAACGGCCGCAAGCTCGGCACGGTGGAGGAGAGCTTTGCCGCGACGCTCAGCCCGGGCGATCGCTTCTTCTTCTCCGGCCTCTCGCTGGAGCTGGTCCGCCAGACCGAGGCCGAGTTGTTCGTCAAGGCGACATCGCAGCAGGCCCGCATTCCCAGCTGGGGCGGCACGCGCATGGCGATGTCGACGCATCTGGCCGGCCGCGTGCGCGCTTTCCTGGCCGATCCGACGCAATGGAACCGCTTCCCGCCCGACGTTCATGAATGGCTGGCGATGCAGGCGGTCCGCTCCGTGCTGCCGCAGCCCGAGCAGTTGCTGGTCGAAACCTTCCCGCATGAGGGGCTGCACCATATAGTGGTCTACAGCTTCGAGGGGTGGAACGCGCATCAGTCGCTCGGCATGCTGCTCACCCGCCGCATGGAAGAGCGCGGCCTCAAGCCCGTCGGCTTCGTGTCCAACGATTATGCGCTGGCCGTCTACGGCCTGGAGCCCGTTACCGACCCCCGCCCGCTCTTTTCCGCCGACATTCTGGACCGTGAGTTCATCGCCTGGGTCGAGGAAAGCAGCCTGCTCAAGCGGGCCTTTCGCGACGTGGCGGTGATCTCCGGCCTCATCGAACGCCAGCAGCCTGGCGCGCGCAAGACCGGGCGGCAGGTCAGCTTCTCGACCGACCTCATCTATGACGTGCTGCGCCGCTATGAGCCGGAGCATCTGCTGCTCAAGGCCGCCTGGGCCGATGCCCGCGCGCGCATGACCGATGTCGGAAGGCTCGGCGAGCTGATCGACCGGGCCAGCGCCACCATGCTGCACAAGCCGCTCGACCGGGTGAGCCCGCTGGCCGTGCCGGTGCTAATCATGATCGGGCGCGAGCATGTGGCCGGCCCGCAGACCGACGACAGCCTGCTCGCGGAGGCCGAATCGCTCGCCCGCATTGCCATGACGCCCGACGCGCCGCCCGGTTAGCATCGCCCGCCCCGCCTCGATCCTTTTGGCGGGACCGCAAAACCGTGATAAGCTGCGCGTCTTGGGAGACCTTGGGGATGGTTTTCGGCTCGACGCTTCGGCTGACCCTGGCAAAGGCTGTGATCACGGCCGCTGCGGCTTTGACCGGGCCGTTCGGCATCGCCAGCCAGATCCCGAGCGCAAACGAGCATTTCGTCATCGCGCCGCGTGGTCCTGAGATACCGGTCGACCCCAGCACCTTCGACCTCAACGAGCCGGTCATGCCCATCGGCGGCGATCCGGGGATGCGGATGACCATGCCGGTGCGGATCGGCGAGCGCGGCCCTTATCCGTTCATGATCGACACCGGCTCCCAGCGCACCATCGTCGCCACGGAGTTGGCCACGCGACTGATGCTGCCGCCGCTCCAGCCGGTCGAGATCATCAGCATGGCCGGGCGCGTCACGGTCTCATCCGTTCAATTGAGCGATCTGCGCTTTGGCGACCATGCGGTCAGTTCGCTTGCCGCGCTCACCATCGCTCGCGCGGACATGGGCAGCCTGGGGATCATCGGGCTGGACAGCCTCGCGGACAAGCGCCTCATCCTCGACTTCAACCAGCGCCGCATGGAAGTCAGCCGCAGCCGCCGCTCATCCGCCGTGCGTGACGAGAAGGACGCCATCGTGGTGCGCGCGCGCAGCCGCTATGGCCAACTGATCCTCATGAACTCGCGGGTGGACGGGCGTAAGGTAGACGTGATCCTCGACACCGGCGCCGAGCAGAGCGTGGGCAATATGGCGCTGTTCCGCAGCCTCAAGGCCAAGCGGCTGGTGGTGCCGCCAACGCCCACTGTGCTGACCAGCGTCACCGGCGTCGACGTGCCGGCCCAGTTCGCCGTCGTCCGCCAACTCACTATCGGCGACGCAACGCTCGACAATGTGCCGATGCTGTTCCTGGATGCCGCGCCCTTTACCGAGCTTGGTCTGGGCGAGCGGCCCGCCATGCTGCTCGGCATGGGAATGCTGCGCCTGTTCGACCGGATCGCGATCGATTTCGGCCAGCGGCATGTCGATTTCCACCTCGCCGGCGGCGATGCCCGGCAACGGGGCAGGCTAGACTTCGCCGATACCGGCGCAGCGGACGCAAGCGGGCGCTGAGCCTCCCTCATCGGCGCCTCCGGCAAGCGGTTGCCCGCAGGCCGGGCACAGCGCGGCCGGGACCACCTGCTCGCCATGGGTGATCCCGACGCGCTCATCGAACAGGAAGCAGGCGCCGTCCCACAGGCTGGCGGCCTCCTCGACTTCCGCGAGATAGGCGAGGATGCCGCCCTTGAGGTGATAGACCTCCTCAAAGCCCTGCGCGCGGGCATAAGCCGTCGACTTCTCGCAGCGTATGCCGCCGGTGCAATACATGGCGATCCGGGGCTGGCGGCCTTCCGCGCGCCACTGCGCCGCCTGCGCATCGAACCAGTCCGGGAAGTCGCCGAAGCTCGCCGTCATGGGATCGACGGCGCCGGCGAACCGCCCCAGCGCCACCTCATAATCATTACGGGTATCGATCAGGATCGTGTCCGGATCGCTGATCAGCGCGTTCCACTGCGCCGGCGGCACATGCGTGCCCGCGCCCTGCGCCGCATCGACACCGGGCCGGCCCATGGTCACGATCTCGGGCTTCACCTTCACTTTCCAGCGCGCGAACGGATGCCGCTCCGTGCTGTGCAGGCGCGGCGCCAGGGGCGCGAAGCCCGGCTCGGCGCGCAGGCGCTCGAACAGGCGCTCCACCGCATCGGCCGACCCCGCGATAGTGCCGTTCATGCCCTCCTGCGCGAGGATGATGGAGCCGGAGAGACTCAGCGTCGCGCCCAGTGCGCGCAGGTCGGTCGCCAGCGCCTCCGGGTGGGGCAAGGGCGCGAAGCGGTAGAAGGCGGCGACGGTCAGCAGGGATGCGGGTTCGTGCGACATGGGCGCGCGCCTACACCAGCCGAGCGGGGAGAGCCAGAGCATGCGGGCCATCGCAAAAGTTCCACTTTTGTTCAACTGCCCGATTGCGCCATGCCCGCTGCGACGGCATAGCAGGGCCATGAGGTCGTCCCCACTCATCGATCATCCCATGCCGCGCGCGGCAGGCTGTGGCCCGTCCTTCAGCTTTGCCGGCCAAAGCTGGCAGGCTTTGCCGCAGGGCGCCCTGTTCTGGCAGGAGCGGGCCGCGCTGATCGTTGCCGATCTTCATTTCGAGAAGGCCAGTGCCTTCGCCCGGCGCGGCCAGATGCTGCCGCCTTATGACAGCCGCGCCACGCTGGATGCGCTGACGGCGGTGATCGCCCTCACCCAGCCGCAGGAGATCTGGTGCCTGGGGGACAGCTTCCAAGATGGCGGCGCACACGAGCGGATGAGCGGCGAGACGCGCGCGCGGATCGCGCAGCTGACGGCCACCTATCGCTGGACCTGGATCACCGGCAATCACGATCCCCTCGGCGCCTCGGGCGTTGATTCGCCGCTGGGGGGTGAAAATCGGGCAGAAGCGCTCGTCGATGGCGTCATCTTGCGCCACGAAGCCATGCCGGGAGAGGTGCGACCGGAAATTTCCGGACATTTTCATCCCAAGTTGCGGATGAGCCTGCGCGGGCGGCATATCTCGCGGCGCTGCTTCGTGAAGGGCGGCAGCAAGATCATCGTGCCCGCCTTCGGAGCGTTCACCGGTGGCCTTGACGCAGCGTCACCGGCAATCGCCTCTCTTGTCGGCCGGAACAGCGAAGCGCTTATCGCGTTGGAGGATCGGCTGTTGCGTTTCGCTCTTTGGCGATAAGCGGCCTCCGCCGACTGTAACCCTTATGCAACAAACCGTTGAATCCCGGAAATGAGGGAGTTGCGCCCCATGGCTATTGGCATATGCTCTCGAATAACCGGCACAAATGCCGGACCGGACAAACGTGCAGGAGAGCGAATGATGCCCAAGCCATCCCTCATTGCGTCTGCCAGTGTTGCCGCACTGCTATGCGCCCTTGCGACCCCCGCCTTTGCTCAGGACGCCAGCGATGCGACCGCGCAGAGCGGCGACGAGAGCAATATGGGCGAAATCATCGTCACCGCTACGCGGCGCGCCAGCCCGCTCTCGGATGTGCCGATCGCCGTCTCAGCCGTGACCGCCCAATCGCTGCAGAACAGCGGCGCGAACGACATTCGCCAGCTCAACCAGCTTGCGCCCTCGCTGCTCGTCTCCTCCACCGGATCGGAAGCCAATGGCGCCGCGCGCATCCGTGGTGTCGGCACGGTGGGCGACAATCCGGGTCTGGAAAGCTCCGTCGCGGTGTTCATCGACGGCGTGTATCGCTCCCGCACAGGCGCGGGCTTGACCGATCTCGGCGAGATCGAGCGCGTCGAAGTGCTGCGCGGCCCGCAAGGCACGCTGTTCGGGCGCAATGCCTCGGCCGGCCTGCTCAATATCGTCAGCAAGGCGCCGGAATTCCAATGGGGCGGCAGCGCGGAAGCCAGCTTCGGCAATTATGAAGCGTGGCGGCTCGCCGGGCGGATCACCGGCCCGCTCAGTGAGACCATCGCCGCCAGCATCGACGGCGTCTATTCGCGGCGCGACGGGTTCCTGAACATCGTGGATGCCTCGGGCGCCAAGATCGGCGACACCAATGACCGCAACCGCTATTTCCTGCGCGGGCAATTGCTCTTCGAGCCCTCGGATGCGCTCTCCGTCCGGCTGATCGGCGACTACACCAACCGCGACGAAAGCTGCTGCGGCGCCGTCTATATCGACACCGGCGAGGAGGTGGGCAGCTCGCCCACCAATTATACGCAGAACGCCACCAACCGCATCGTCACGATCCTGAGCGCGCTCGGCACGCGCTTCCCCAATGGCCCCACGCCCTATGCCCAGAATCCCTATCAGCGGAACATCAGCATCACGCCGGGCCGGGACTATGTGAGCAAGCTGGAGGATTGGGGTCTCTCGGGCGAGATCAATTATGATTTCGGCAATGCCAAGCTGACCAGCATCACTGCTTATCGCGACTACAAGTCGTCGGATTACGGCGATTATGACTATTCGACCGCCGACCTGCTCTATCGCGACCCGGGCACCTTCCGGCAGTTCCGCACCTTCACACAGGAACTGCGCCTGCAGGGTTCGGCGCTGGGCGGCATGCTCGACTGGCTGGTGGGCGGCTATTACGCCAATGAAAAGCTGACGCTGCGCGACAATATCCGCTTCGGCGCTGATTATGGCCGCTTCGCTGCCTGCCGCCTGATGGCCGGCACCGGCGCCGCCAGCAACCTCTCACCCGCCCAGCTGAGCCTGTGCGCCGCGCCGATCGACGGCAACGCGCTCACGCCGGACGTCGGCAACCTGATCAGCGCGACGCAAGCCAGTCTGAATGCTGGCCTCTATGCCTCCATCTACGCCCGGGCGATCGGCCAGGGTGCCTCGCCGACGGTGGCCAATGCGACGGCAACAGCGCAGGCGGGCGCGATCTCGGGCGGCCTCGGCACCGGCCTCACCGCGCTGGCGACCATCCCCAACGGCGCTGGCGATACCGACAGCCGCTATTATCAGCGCAGCGAGAACTGGGCGCTGTTCACCCACAACATCATCCACCTCACCGATGCGCTCGATCTGACCCTGGGCGTGCGCTACACGCGCGAGACCAAGCGCTTCTCGGGCGATCTCAACAATAACAATGCGACCTGCGCCGCCTTGCAGGCCTCCGCCCTGCCGGGCATCGCGACCAATCCGGCGCTCGGCTCGGCCGCGCAACTTGCGGGCGGCATTCTCACACTCGGCTGCCTGGGCAATGCCAGCACCGGCCTCAACGCGCTCGACCTGCAGGACCGGCAGACCGAGGGTAAATTCTCCGGAACTGCCGTTCTCTCTTACAAGGTCGGCGGCGGCCTGATGGTCTATGGCGGCTATTCGCGCGGCTATAAGGCTGGCGGTTACAATCTGGACCGGTTCGAGCTGGGCAATACGGGCGTGGGCACCGGCATCGCGCCGATCACCTACTTCTCGCCGCGCAGCAATGCCGATGCGGCGAGCCTCGCCTTCGGCGCGGAGACGGTGGACGCTTACGAGATCGGCCTCAAATATGCGCGCCGCGAATGGGGCTTCAACCTCGCCGCCTTCCGGCAAGAGTTCAGCAACTTCCAGCTCAACACGTTCAACGGCACCAGCTTCGTCGTCCAGAATATCAATGGCTGCGATGGCGCCAAGGCCGCGAACGGCACCTGTGCCGAGACCAAGCCCGGCCTCATCAGCCAGGGCGTCGAGATCGAGGCCTATGTCCAGCCGGTTCGCTCGCTGCGGGCCACGGCGGGCGTGACCTATACTCGCGCCAAGTTCGCCGACCAACTCGTCGGCAATGCGGATGGCTCGGTGCCGCTCGATCCCGCATTGTTCCTGCTCGAAGGGCAGGATAACAGCAACGCGCCGCGCTGGGTGGCGACGAGCAGCATTGCCTGGACACCGGAGCTGGGCGGTGGCTTCAGCGGCCTCGTCTATGTCGATAACCGGATCACCGGCGACTATAACACCGGCTCGGACCTCTATCCCGAGAAGGCGCAGGACGGCTACATCGTCACCAATGCCCGCATCGGCCTGCGCGGTCCGGGGCAGGCCTGGGCCATCGAGCTGTGGGCGCAGAACCTGTTCGACAGCGATTACAGCCAGGTCGCCTTCAACAGCCCGCTGCAAAGCTCCAGCCCCAATCACCAGTCCCGCGCGCAGCTGGGTCGGTTCGGCGCCATGTCTAACCAGCTCTTCTCGGCCTATCTCGCCGAGCCGCGCACTTATGGCATCACGGTGCGCAGCCGCTTCTGAGCGGGCATAGCCAGGACGACGGAAGGGCGCGGTGCGAGCCGCGCCCTTCGACGTTTTTCACAGATCAAGAACGCCGCCGCTCAGGCGGTATAGCGATGCAGGCCCCGTCCCTCAGCGCGCAGCCAGGCGCGGGCCGTATCCGGACAGACCGGCGAAATCGCGCGCACCAGCGCATGGAATTCGGGGCCGTGGTGCATATGCTCCAGATGCGCGACCTCGTGCGCCACGGTGGCCAGCCGCACATGCGGGGGCGCCAGAATCAGCCGCCAACTGTAGCGGATGTTGCCATCCACCGAGCAACTGCCCCAACGCGCGCGGGGATCGCCAATTGCCACCTGACGCAGCGGCAGGCCGTGCCGGGTCGCGAGGGCTTGCGTTTCGGTCGTCAGTGCCGTGCGCGCCTGCGTTTTGAGCCAGCGCAGCGCCCGTGCACCCGCCAGATCGACCGGTCCGCCTATCAATAAATCGCCCTGCTCGACGCGCACCTGCCGGGTGCGCGCGCCGGTCGCGACGATGCGCAGCGGCGTCCCTTCGAAGGGCACAAGCGCGCCATCGGCCAGCGTGACAAGCCCGCCATTGCGGCCCCGCTGCCCCTCAATCCACGCCCCTTGTGCCCGGACCCAGTCCAAGGCGCGCGGCAGGGAGGCACGCGGGGGAATGGTCAGCAGGGCACGGTCGCCCAGCTCATCGAACCGCAGCTTCATCCGCCGCGCCCGCCCATGGCGCATCACGACGACGGACAGCGCCGCCCCGTCCGCCAGCGTCAGCCTGTGCTCAGAGCGCGCGGTCGACAATGTGATTTTCCAGATCGCCCGCGATCGTCTCGGAGATCGTCCAGCCGCGAATGCTCTGGCCGGCGCGATGCACCGCCTCGCGATCCCCGCAGATCAGATAATGCCAGTCCGGCAAGGGCTCGTCATGGGCACGCAGGCGATAGGCGCAGGTCTGCGGGAGCCATTCGATCTCCTGCAGATTGGCCCGGCTCAGCCGCAGGCAATCGGGCACGAACGCGCGGCGTTGGCGGTAATTGCTACACTGGGCGGTATCCCGATCCAGCAGTCGGCAGGCGACATTGGTCGGGTAGATGCGTCCGGTGTCGGCATCCTCCACCTTGTGCAAACAGCATTTGCCGCAACCGTCGCACAGCGCCTCCCACTGCGCGCGATCAAGCGTTTCGAGAGGCTGCTCCCAGAAGCTCATCGGACATAGTGGACGAGGAAATCGTGCACGCCCTTGGCCACCGTCTCATCCGCCGAGGCCAGTTCCTCGACCGGCACGAGCGCGATGGGCTTGCCATCCGGCCCGAACAGGAAGGGCGTGCGGGTGTGGTTGACGAGATAATCCTGCTTGGCGGCCTGATCGCCCTCCTTGCTGGCGACCACCACGAAGTCCGTCTTCACCTTCTCGATCTGCTCGGGCGTGCCCGTGAGGCCGATGAGCCGGGGATGGAAATGCGCGACATAGCCTTTCACCACATCGACGGTGTCACGCTCGGGATCGACGGTGATGAAGATCGGCTGGATCTTGGCCGCAACCTCGGGATGGTCCTTCTCCAGCATCCGGTAGCCGAGCATGATCCGGTTGAGGTCCAGCGGGCACACATCCGGGCAGAAGGTGTAGCCGAAATAGACGAGGCGGTACTTGCCCTGGAAATCCGCCCAGCGCACGCTCTTGCCATTCTGGTCGGTCAGCGTGAAATCGCCGCCGATCCTGGCGCCGACGAGATTGCCCTCGGCAGGAAGCGACTCACTGCCGCCGGCCTGGTTGCCGCCGCTCTGGCCCTGGCAGGCGGCCAGCGCCAAGCCGATGGAAAGCGAGAGGATTTTTTTGCAGGCTTTATTCATGACAGGGCCAGCCATGCCCTGCTATTGGAGCCAAGGCAACTGCTTGAGACGAACGCAAGGCGAAGGGGGCACAGGGTGAAGATCGAACGGCGCAGGGGAATGTTGGTCCGCATGGGCAGCCCACTGGCGCTCGCGCTGGCGCCGCTGATTGGCGCGGTGACGACACAGCCCGCCATGGCGCAATTCTCAGACAGCTATCGCTTCCTCGAGGCGGTGCGCAAAGGCGATACCGCCAAGATTGCCGAAGTGCTCGAAACGCCCGGCGTCACCCCGATCAACACCAAGGATCGCACCAGCGGCGAGACCGCATTGCTGATCGTGGTCGGCCAGCGCAGCGTGATGATGACCAATTATCTGCTCTCCAAGGGCGCGCGTGCGGACCTGACCGACAATAACGGCCGCACGCCCCTGATGCTCGCCGTGGAACGCCGCTTCGTGGAAGGCGCGCAGCTGCTGCTCGCCCACAAGGCCGATCCCAACCAGACCAACAGCAGCGGCGAAACCCCGCTGATCCGCGCGGTGCAGATGCGCGATATGGAAATGGTGCGGCTGCTCGTCACCAACGGTGCCGACCCGCTGCGCCGCGACCGACTCGCCGGCATGTCGGCGCTCGATTACGCAAAGGCCGGCGCGCCGATGAGCGGCCTGATCGATCTGCTCAACAGCGCGGAAAAGCCCAAGGTCAGCGGCGCCGTGCAAGGCCCGCGCCTCTAGGCCACCCCTGACGCTCACAAGCCAGACTGCCTGGCCCGGCCCGCATTGCAAGCGGGACCGGATCGACAGGCTGTTGGGATATTACGCCATATTGGATGCTTCACCGCACGGCTTTGGTCGCGCGACGCGGCCCCGCGCATCCCGTCCGCAGATCAAGTGCTATTGCATCCATTTCGGATCGGGGGGACCTTCCGCCCAAGTCCAGATTTGTTACTTGATGGTTAACGGAACGATAATTTGAGCAGCATCCGTCATGCTCCAGATCATGACGGAACTGTTCCAGATTAGTATGATCATCAACGGGCGACGAAATCGATGAACTGGTCTGTATTCGACGAATATGGCTGCCGAAAATATTTGAACCGATCCGAAATGAGCTGCTTCCTCGATAGTGCAAAGACTGCCCCGCCTTCCGTCCATGCCTTCTGCCGCTTGCTCGCCGAAACCGGGTGCCGCATTTCGGAGGCGCTCTGCCTGACCTTAGGGCGGATCGACCCCGCCGCCTGTGTCGTCATCTTCGAAAGCCTCAAGAAGCGGAAGAGAGGAATTTTCCGCCGCGTGCCGATCTCGTCGGGGTTGGTGCGCCTGCTTACCGATATTGCCGGCAATGATCGCGCCGCCCCCCTTTGGCGCTGGTCGCGCACCACCGCCTGGCGCCACGTCCACGAGCATATGGACCGGACGCATATCAAAGGCCCCCAAGCCTGCCCGCGCGGCCTGCGCCATGGCTTTGCCGTCGCCGCGCTCGGAGCCGGCGCGCCGCTCAATCTCGTGCAGTCATGGCTCGGCCACGCCAATATCGAAACCACGAGCATCTATGCGGTAGCGGTCGGTCCCGAGGAGCGTGAGATCGTCGAGCGAATCTGGAGCCGCATCCGCGCCGGGGACCTCGCGCCGCGCCGCGTCCCATCCGCCAACCACCGCAGTGCCGGATCGGTAGCAGCCCGGCGCAATGCCAGCCCGGCGGCATCCGAGCATTATTTCTTCTGAACACCACAATCTTAGCCCCTCCTCGTCAGGGGAGGGGTTGGAGGTGGTGCGGCAACCGCCACGTCATGCACCTTCCGCGCGATGCATCTCCCCTCAGGACGGACTCTTGATCCGCCCCAGGCTCGTCTCCTCAAGGGCGAGGCGGGAGATGACGTCCTTGATCAGCGCCGCGCAATCGGCCGGTACGCAATAGCCGCGCCGATAGAAGGAAACGATCGGGTCCGGCATATTCTTGTTGCGAAACGCCTTGCGCAGCTCGGACACGAACACCTTGATCGAGCTTTCTGCAAATCCCAAGCTCGCCCGCAGTTCGTGCGGCGCGTGGAACACATCCGGATTGGCCATCAGCCACATGAGCAGGCGCACAGCGCTGGGGCTGCGCAGATTCATATGCGCCTGCAGCATCCGCAGGATCTGCGTGTCGCCCTGTCGTGCAGAACGGCGGACGCCGCCTTCTCCCGTCCGGCTGTCGATCAGGTCGCTCGCAGAGGCGTGCTCCATCTTCTCGATGGCCTCCGCCAGCGCGCGCGACCAGATCAGCCGCGCATAGGCCGATTCCATCGTCCCCAGCCGCCGCACCATCAGCGCGATTCCGGCGGCCGATCGCGGTACGGCGGCCCCTACGCTCTCGAAGTCACTATCGAATATGGTCATAACCCTGCCCCCAGCATGAAGCGCGAGGCCGCTCCATTCGTCTCCCCGGTTTCCAACTCTTCGCGGGTCATGCCCCCCCGGCCGCGAAGTCGGTCCACATACGGCGATAGGCGTCTTCCAACTCGCGCGTGTACCGATCGATGTCGCCGGCCGGCGATGCGGCGAAGCGCGCGCGCAGGCTGCGCTTTTCCTCCAGCAGCGCGGCGCGGTCGGAGGCAAGGCGGACGGCGATCTCCACGAACGCCTCCTCGTCCTGCGCCACCCATTCGGGGCGGCCGATGGCGCTCATCAGCCCCGCGCCCATGCGCTGCACGAAGCTCTCGCCGGCCAGCGTGATCACCGGCGTGCCCATCCACAGCGCCTGACAGCTGGTCGTGCCGCCATTATACGGGAAGCAGTCCAGCGCGATGTCGATGTCGGCATATTCGGCCATCATCTCATCAAGGCTCGATGGCCCCCGGAATTCCAGCCGGTCGGCGGCAACGCCGGCGTCCACGAACAGGTCGCCGAAGCGGTTCACTGCCACCGAGTCCAGGAAGCTCGGCCCCTTGAGCACCAGTCGCGAGCCGGGCGTGGCGACGATCGCCCTGGCCCACAGGCGAATGGTGTAGGGGGTGAGCTTGGAAACATTGTTGAACGACCCGAAGGTGAGCCGGCGCTCGAGATGCGTCTTGCCATAATCGGGGAACGGAAACTCCCGCTCGGGCGCATAGCAGAACACAAAGCCCGGCACATGCTCGAGCCGCTCGGTGTAGAGATGGGCATGGTCGGCGGGTGAGGTCACCGGATCGCTGATCAGCCAGTCCATATTGGGAATGCCGGTGGTCGAGGGATAGCCCAGGAACATCGCCTGCACCGGTGCCGCCCGGCGGCCGAACAGCGGCGCGCGATTGCGCCCGGTGTGGCCAATGAGGTCGATCAGCACATCGATGCCGTCATCCTCGATCATCTGCGCCAGGCGCGTGTTGCTGATGCTCGCCGCATCCCGCCAGCGATCGACATGGCCCCGCGCGCGGCGGGTCATGTCGTCGGTGAGCGGGCTGAGCGAATAGACCGTGATCTCGAAGGCGTCCCGATCATGCCGCGCCAGCACCGGCCGCATGAACAGGCTGACCGGATGCTCCCCATGCATGTCGCCCGTGACATAGCCAATGCGCAACCGACGGCTGCGCTTCCCGGCATCGGCCGCGCCGGCCCCGGTCGAGCGATCATTGGCAAACGAGGTCGCCGCCCTCGCACCCTCGGCCAACGGCGCGAACAGCGTCTGATGGAAGTCGCGGGTCTCCTCCGCCGTCATCGTCTCGCTGTACAGCGCCGCCATCGCCGCCGAGCCACGGAACGGCGATTCCGGGCCTTCTTCCTCGCCCAGCTCGGTATAGATATCGCGCGCGGTATCCACATCGCCGCGCTTGCCGGCAATCGAGCCGCGCATCGCCCGCAGGTCCGGCGCGTCATCGCCGGCAAGGTCGTCCACTTTGGCGAAGCAGGCCTCGGCCTCCTCGGTGCGCATCCCTTCGATGAGCACCTTGCCGAGATTGAAATGGCCCCGCCAGTTGTCCGGATCCTTCTCGATCCGCGCGCGGAGCACCGCATCGCACCGGTCGAACTGGTTGTGCTTCATCAGCGTGCCGGCAAATCTGATCTCATCGTCTTCGTCGAGGTCCGTCGCTTCCAGCTGGGCGAACAGCGGCTCGGCCTGCTCGGTCGCGCCCATCTGCATGAGCGCATCGGCCAGATCGATCCGCGCGGCGTGGAAATCGCTCGCTGCCGTCAGCGCATGACGGAAGCCCACGACCGCGCGGTGCCACTCGCCTCGCTCTGCCCGGCCCAGCCCCATGCGGTGATGGATATCGGCATGATCGTCCGGCCCCGCGCAATCCAGCGCCTTGAGCCAGGCCAGCACCGCCTCGTCCTCCCGCCCGACCTGCTCAAGCGCGCGGGCGACGCTCAGATGCGCGCCATAGCGCGAGGGCGCTGCCTCGGCGGCCCGGCGGTAGAAATCGAGCGCTTCGTCCAGCGTGCCATGGTGGCGGCAGACATTGCCCGCTTCCAGCCAGGCGGTGAAGTTGTTGGGGTCGCGGCGCAGCACATCGCTGAACAGTCGCCGCGCCTCCTCATACTCGCCCTGCCGCACTGCGCAGCGGGCGAGTTGAATGGTGGCGGGCACGATGGCAGGGCCATCCTCCCGCTCCAGCGCCAGCGCCTGCTCGAAGGCGGCCTGAGCCTTCTCCCACTTGCTCTTGTCGTAGAGCACATTGCCATAATTGAACCAGACCGCCGCTGGTGCCTCCGGGCTCTCGATCGCCCGGCCATATTGCACCAGCGCCTCGTCATCCCGGCCAAGCTTGCGCAGCACCTGGCCATGGTTGCCGAGCAACACCGGATCGTCCGGCTGCTCGGCAAGCAGGTCTTCATAAAGCTCGGCCGCCCTGGCCCAGTCGCCACGCGACTGGGCCTTGACCGCCTGCTCCGGACCGGGTCGCTGCCCCTGAAACATGGACCTGCGACCTCAGGCTGCCAGAACGGTCGTGGTGACCGCGTTGTCGATCAACAACTGAACCGCAGCCCCGTTGTAGTTGTAGAGGCTGTAGCTGACACCGCCGTCGGTATAGTCCTGGCCGCTGTCCACCCACAGGCCGGCTCCGACGAGCTGTACCGCGTCACCAGCGTCGCCGTCGATCATCAACTGCTGCTTGCCGGTGGCGCCGGTGATGGATTGGAACGCGTTGAACGCGCTTTCGTCCGTATCATGCAGGTTGAGAACATCGGTCAGGTTCAGCTTCAGGGTATTGTTGCTCGAACCGGTGATGTCGATCTTCTCGATGCCCTTGATCACACCGTCCTTCAGGGTGGTGAGGTTGAGGGTGATGATGCCTGTCCCTTCCAGCGCCAGCGTATCGATGCCCTGCCCACCCTGAATGCTGGACCCGGATTGGCCAAGCTTGGCGACATTGTCCGCATCGAGCACGATCCGGTCATTGCCCGTGCCGCCATAGAGCACGTCGATGCCGCCCTTACCGTAGAGGATGTCGTTACCAGCCCCGCCAATGAGGGAGTCGTTGCCCGTGGTGCCGGTGAGCGTATCGGCCGCGGCGGTCCCCATCTGGCTGACCTTGCTGGTCGAGAAGACACCCGAAGTCGAACCATAGACGACGAAGGCAGCACCGTTATCGGTCAGGCCATTCACATCCGCATTGCTGCTGCCGATGATCAGGTCGGCCAGGCCGTCGCCATTGAGGTCGCTGCCGGCCACCGCGCCGAAGGTGAGCGTACCGGCCTGATTGCCCTCGATGACGAACCCTTGGGTATTTCCGGCAACGCTCAGTGCGGACAGATCCACTGGGCTGCTGTCGGTCTTGCCGAAGACGACATAGACCTTGCCCGCGTCAACCCCGAGGCTGGTATCCGCCTGCCACGATCCTATTGCGAGGTCAGCCAGACCGTCGCCATTCATATCGCCGATCACCGACACCCGGTTATGATAATCATACGCGCTTGAGCCGTTGATGACGAACCCGAGCGTGTTCCCGGCGGCCGTAAGCTGGCTGACATTCACCCCTGCGCCGCTGGTCTTGCCGAACAGCACGTAGGTTCTGCCTGCGTCGGTGGCGGAGGGGGTGTCCCCCACGCGCGCCTGGACCACAATATCTGACAGACCGTCGCCATTGATGTCGCCGGCAGCGGTCCATTGCACGGTATTGTCGCCCAAGCTCGAGCCGCTAATCGCGAAACCGAGCGTGTTGGTCGCTGCGGTCAGAGCTGTGAGGTTAAGCGGTGCTCCACTGGTCCCCGTCCGTCCGAAGACCACATAGCCCCCGCCGGCATCACCCACACCATTCGGGTCGATGATTGCCGAGCCAACCAGGAAGTCGGCCAAGCCGTCCCCGTTCACATCGCCAAGGCCGTTCACCCTCATGCCCAACTGATCGTTGGCGCTTGAGCCATCGATGATGAAACCGAGCGTGTTGGTCGCGGCCGTGAGCGCCGAGAGACTGAGGCTGCTGTTGTTGGACCGGCCATAGACGACATACACGCGTCCCTGCGTGCTTGCGCCTGTTCCAAGCGCACCCACCAACAGATCGGCATAACCATCGCCATTGATGTCGCCAGCGGCAGAAACCGATGAGCCGACATATTCACTCGAGGTTCCACCCAGCAGCTGGAAGCCCGCGGACACGGCCGTGGACAGGCTCGATACGGCGACCGTTGCGCCCCCAGTCTTGCCATAGACGATGTACGCAGCGCCCGAGAGCGTATTCACATTATCCACGCCGGTGGCACCGACGATCAGATCGCCAAGTCCGTCGCCGTTCACATCGCCCGCACTAACCGCATTGGCAAGATAATCGCTCGCCGACGAGGCCAGAATGGCGAAGCCCGCCGTTCCAGTTGCGACATTGTATATGCTGTCGATCACGCTGCCGTAGATGTTGTTGGGTCCGCCAAAGACGACATAGGATTTCGAGGCGGTCTGGTTGGCGCCGCCGACCGAAACCACGAAGTCGGCATAATCGTCGCCGTTCACATCACCCGCAGCGCTGACCGATGCCGCGAAGGACTCGGTGCCGCTGGAACCGGCGATCATATAGCCCAGCGAATTGCTGGCCTGCATGATCGCGCTCGCCTGGATGACGGGCGTCACGGTGAAGCTGTTGGCGCTCGGTGAGGACAGATTGCCCAGCGCGTCGACCGCATAGGCCTTGTACGTGCCGCTGGCCAAGCCGAGCAGGCTGAGGTTGGTGTTGGTATCGGCGGCCGTGATGGCAACCGAGTTCCAATATTTGCTGTCCTTGCCGGTTATATCCGCCAGCGTGGTGACCGTAGGAATGGCCGTGGTGTTCACGAGATAGAGCGTGCCCACTTCGGTCGAGCGGACGACGGCCACGTCCGTGCCGGTTCCGCTGATGCTCGTGTCCGCAAAGCTCGGCGCAGGGGCAGCATTATCCTGCACCGTCACGGTGACCTGATTGTCCACCAGCAACTGCACCGCAGCCCCGGCATAATTGTAGACGCTGTAGCTGCGGGTGCCGTCCTGCACGTCCACACCGCTGTCGAGCCAGCTACCGACGAGCTGAAGGGCATCGCCGCTGTTACCATCGACCATCATCTGCTGCTTGCCGACCTTGCCGGTGAGCGCCTCGAACTCGTTGAACGCGCTCTCCTCCGGATCGTGCAGGTTGAGCACGTCCGTCAGGTTCAACTTGAGCGTATTGTTGCCCGAGCCGGTGAGGTCGATCTTCTCGATGCCCTTGACGAAGGCATCCTTCAGTGTGGTGAGATCGAGCGTAATGCCCGCTCCGTCCAGTGCCAGCGTATCGGTGCCGAGGCCACCCTGGATGCTCGCGCCCGAGACCCCCAGCTTGGCGACATTGTCCGCGTTGACGATGATCCGGTCATTGCCCGCACCGCCATACAGCACGTCCGCGCCGCCGTTACCGCGCAGCACGTCGTTGCCTACGGCACCCACAAGCGAGTCGTTGCCGGACGTGCCGATCAGCGTGTCGGCTCCGCTGGTTCCCATCTGGCTGACCTTGGCCGCGTTGGAAAATACGCCCGAGGTCGAGCCATAGATGACGAAGACGCCGCCGCCCTCGGTATTCCAGTAGTCGTAATAGTTCGCGCCAATCATCAGATCGACCAAGCCGTCGCCATTGAGATCGCCCGCCGACACGGACTTGCCCAAAAACGCACTCACCTGCCCCGTGCCATTGATCGCAAAACCTTGCGTATTGCCGGCCACCGAGAGGGCGGAAAGGTCCACGGCGCTGCTGTCCGTCTTACCGAAGACGACATAGGCCTTGCCTGCATCTGTGCCGCCGTTCGAATCGGAAACGCTTGAGCCGACCAGCAGATCGGCCAGCCCGTCGCCGTTCATGTCGCCGATCACCGAGATGCTGGTCGCATTATCGTCAGTGCTGGACCCATTAATGACGAAGCCAAGCGTGTTGCCGGCTACGGACAGGGCACTGGCGCCAACGCCAGCCCCGTCCGACTTGCCGAAGACTACGTAGAACTTGCCTACATTCGATGCAGACGTATCCGCATAAGCGGCGGCAAAGGCCAGATCGGACAGGCCGTCACCATTGATGTCGCCGGAACCCGCGATGGAAAAGCCCAAATTATCGCCTGCACTGGACCCGCTGATCATGAAGCCTCGAGTGTTCGTGGCAGCCGTCAGGGCAGACACGTTCAGGGTCGCGCCGCTGGTGCCCGTCTGGCCGAAGACGACATAGGCCGCGCCGGAATTGTTGCCGGGGGTATCGGCCGTAAAAGATGAAACGATGAAATCGCTCAGGCCGTCGCCATTGACGTCTCCCGCGTCGCTGACCGTATATCCCAACTGGTCACCCCCACTCGACCCTTCGATCATGAACCCCAGAGTGTTGCTGGCCGCACTAAGGTCTGAAAGCTGGATCGTGCTGTTATTGGAACGACCATAAACGACGTAAGCTCGCCCCGTGTCAGTCGCCGTTCCGTCCTGCGCGAAGGCACCGACAACAAAATCGGCGTAGCCATCGCCGTTAATATCGCCTGCAACAGAGACTGAGAAGCCTGCGCGACCATCCGCGTTGCTGCCGATCAGAACAAAGCCGTTCGATTTTGTCGCGCCGACCGCACCGGGAAGCTGCGCGAGATCGACGAAGGTTCCGCCGGTCTTGCCATAAACGATATAGGCACCGCCGGCCAGGTCATTGGTATTGTCGCGGCCGTAGGCGCCGACCAGAAGATCGTTCAGGCCGTCACCATTGACGTCGCCGGCATTGGACACGGAATGGCCTGCATATTCAGCATATTGAGAGGCACTGATGTAGAAGCCCAGCGTGTTGTTGCTGGCTATGAGCGAACTGACATTATACGGGCCACTCAGATTGGTCGGGCCGCCGAAGACGACATAGGCACGGGCCCAGTTGCCCGTTGCCGTAGAGCCCACGATGAAGTCACCATAGCCATCGCCGTTCACATCGCCGGCGTAATCGATTGAGTTACCGACGAACTCGTTGGTCGACGAACCGAAGAAGCCAAAACCTATCGAATTCGACGCTTGAAAGACGGCGCCGGCCTCAACCACGGCATTCACCGTGTAGGTATTCGCGCTAACCGCAGAGATGTTCCCGGCATTATCGACCGAATAGGCCTTATAACTTCCGCTAGCCAAGCCAAGCATTTGCATGGTCGTGTTACTGTTTGCGGTGGTTATGTTGACGGAGTTCCAATATTTCCCGTCGATGCCAGTAATGTCCTCTAGTTTCGTCACCGTCGGGATCATCGCCGTATTGACGATATAGACCGTACCGATTTCCGAGGACTGCACCGTGGCGCTGTTGGTGTTTGCACCACTACCGGTGCTTAGAACGACGGTCGGATTGACGGTATCGAGTACGAAGGTGCTGCTGGCGCTTGTCGCCGAGATGTTGCCCACGGCGTCGGTCGCTGTCGCCGTGACGGTGACAGTGCCGTTGCCCAGCGTGGTGAGCTGGGACGCATCGAGCGTCACCGCCTGTGCCGAGCCGGTGCCGATCACCGTCCGCACCACAGGGCCAAGTGTGCCGGCGAACGTCACAGTGACCACCGAACCGGCCTCGGCCGTCACGGTAACGGCACCTGCGGCATTCAACGCCTCGGCGCTCGAAGCACCGCCCGTGAAATAAGACGGCAGGGTGATAACCGGCGCGGTCGGCGCGACGGTATCCAGCAGGAAGGTCAGTGGATCGGCGGTGGTGACATTGCCTGCGGCGTCCGTCACCTGCGCCGAGACGAGCACATTGCCATTGCCCAGTGTCACGAGATCGGCCGCCGTCAACACGATCGGTTTGGCGGTTCCATCTGCGGCAACCGTCTTGGTGACGGGGCCGCTGTTACCGATGAAAACCACCTGGATCGTGCCGCCATTTTCAGCAGCCACTGTAACCACGCCGCCCGCGGCTACCGCCTCCGCAGAGGAAGCGCCATCGGCGACTCCCGCTCCGAGCGCGATGACCGGCGCTGCCGGCGCCACCCGGTCGAGCGTGAACTGACGGGTCGGTGAGGCGGCAGAAATATTACCCGCGGGGTCCCGCGCCAACGCCGAGAAGGTGATGGCACCGTCCGCAAAGCTGGCCACGTCGGTCGCCGTGAGGACGACATCCTGTGCCGCGCCCGTGCCGACCAGCGTCTTGGTGATCTCGATCGAGCCCTGGATGAAGGTCACGGTAACGGTCGCGCCCTGTTCGGCGGTCACCGTTGCCACCGTGCCGGTCGCTAGTGCCGTGTTCTTCGATGCCGTGCCAGAGAGCAGCAGCGTGGGGCTGGTCGGGGCCACGGTGTCGATGGTGAATGTGCTGGTGGCGGCTGCCGACTGGTTGCCGACCGCGTCCGTCACGAAGCTGGCGACCGACACCGCACCGTTGCCCAGCTTCACCACATCGTTCGCGGTCAGCGACACCGTCTGTGTGAGGCCGTTGCCGGTGAACGTCTTGGTGACGCTGTTGGCTCCCGCTGTGAAGACGACCGTGACCAGCGCGTTGGCCTCCGCCGTCACCTTGACCACACCCGTGCTCGCAAGCGCCTCGAGGGCGGTAGCGCCACCGGCAATGCCGTCCGAGAGGGTCATGGTCGGCGTCGCCGGTGGCGTCCGATCGAGCACGAAGCTGCTGGCCGTTTCGGCCGACTCGTTGCCCGCCGGATCCTTCGCCTGCGCGGTGACGGCAATCGTGCCATCACCCAGCGCCTGCAGATCAGCCGTGGTCAGCACGACAGCCTGAGGCGAGCCAGTCGCCGTCAGCGTCTTCACGATACTGTTCGAGCCGTTCGAGAACACCACCGAGATGCTGGAACCGATTTCGCCGGTGATGCTGATCACACCGCTTGCCGCAGTGGCCTCCGCCGCCGAAGCGATGTCGGCGACGCCCGTGCCGAGCGTGATCGTGGGTGCACCCGGCGCTGCACGGTCCAGCGTGAACTGGACCCCCGAGGCAATAGACGAAGCGTTGCCCGCCGGGTCAGTCGCCACGGCCGTGATGGCCACGGTGCCATCGCCCAGGGCGACCACTTCGGCCGCCGAGAGCGCGACGCTTTGTGCGGTCCCAGTTCCTGTGAGGGTCTTCACGACCGTGTTGCTGCCACGCGCGAAGGTGACCTTCACGACCGCACCCGCTTCCGCCGTCACCGTCACCACGCCCGAAGGGGCCGCAGCGCCGGTGGACGACTTGGTGGCATCACCCAGCAAGGCAAGCGTGGGCGATGTCGGCGCGACCATATCCAGCGTGAAGCTGGCGGTCACCGGCGTCGAGGCGTTGCCCACCGCATCCTTGGTGACCGCGGAGACCGAAATCGTGCCGTTACCGAGCAAGGTGAGATCCGATGCCGAGAGCGTCACCGGGTTCGGACCACTTGCGGCCACGATCGACTTTTGCACGGTGGCGCTGCCGTTGGTGAACGTCACCGTGACGGTCGTGCCGACTTCCGCCGTCACCACGACGGCGCCGGTCGCAGCTCTGGCTTCCGCCAGCGTGGCGCCATCGCTCATGCCCGCACCCAAAGCTAGGGTGGGCGGAACCGGCGCGATGCTATCCAGCGTGAAGCTGCTGGTGCTTGCCGGAGACGTGTTCCCGGCCGCATCCTTGGCGCTAGCACTGACGGCGATCGTGCCATCTCCCAGCGTCGCAAGATCAGCGGCGCTCAGCACCACGGCCTGCGCCGATCCCGTGCCGGTCAGCGCCTTGGTGACGCTCTTGCTGCCATTGGTGAAGGTCACCGTGATGGCGGCGCCGGCTTCCGACTGCACAGTGATGACGCCGGTGGCCGCCGTGGCTTCCGCCGCCGAGGCGATATCCGCCACGCCGGTGCCCAGCACGATGACGGGCGCATTCGGCGCGACGTCATCAATGGTGAAGCTGGTCGTGGCAGTGGTCGAGAGATTGCCGACCGAGTCCTGTACCTGCACGGAAACAGTCACCGTGCCATTACCCAGAGAGGACGCGTCAGCAGCCGAGAGAAGAACCGTCTGCGCCACGCCGGTGCCGACCAACGTCTTCTTCACGACCCCCGCCGTGCTGGTGAACGTGATCGTTGCCGTGGCGCCCGGTTCCGTGGTGACCTTGACCACACCCCCGGCCCCGGTTGCCTGCGCCGTCGTTTTGGCCGGCGAGCCCACCAGCGCGAGGACGGACGGGTTGGGCGGCGTCATGTCCAGCAGGAAGGTGCGGCTGGCTTCGGCCGATTCATTGCCGACCACATCCGTGGCGACCGCCGACACCGAAATCGTACCATTGCCAAGCACCGTCAGATCCGCCTGGGTCAGCGTGACGGACTGGGTGAGACCGGTGGCGACGACATTCTTCACCAGGGTGTTGGAGCCGTTGACGAAGGTTACGGTGACCAGCGAGCCAGCATCGGCTGTAACGGTCGCGACGCCCGTTTCGGCGAGCGCCTCGGACATGGATGCACCGTCGGCAATGCCCGCGCCAAGCGTGAGCGTGGGCGCATTCGGCGCGACCCGATCCAGCGTGAACTGCACCGAACCGCCGCCAGCGGAGACGTTGCCCGCCGTGTCGGTCGCCGTTGCCGTGACGTAAACGGAGCCGTCACCAAGGGTCGCCAGATCCGTGGTGCTGAGCGTCACGATCTGCGGGGCGCCGGTGCCCGTCATGGTCTTGGTCACGACATTGGCGCCATTGGTGAACGTCACGGTCACCGCCGAGCCGAGTTCGGCTGAAACCGTCACGGCCCCCGCCGAGCTGCTTGCTGCCGCGGCGGACTTCTCCGTGGAGCCAACCACCGTCAGCGTCGGATTGTTGGGCGGGGTCATGTCGAGCGTGAAGGTCCGGCTCGTCGCCGCCGAGTCATTGCCGACTGTGTCACGGGCCACTGCGGACACCGAGATGGTGCCGTTGCCGAGCGTCGCCAGATTGGCGGCGGTCAGCGTGACAGCCTGGGCCGAGCCCGTGCCGGTCAGCGTCTTGGTGACGCTGTTCACGCCATTGGTGAAGGTCACGGTGACGGCAGCGCCAGTTTCGGCTGTGACGGTCACCACGCCCGTGGCGGCCTTGGCCTCGGCAAGCGTCGCGCCATTGGAGACGCCGGCGCCAAGCGCCAGCACCGGCGCCGTGGGCGGCGTCCGATCCAGCACGAAGCTTGCCGGTGTGGCTGCGGCGGAGGTGTTGCCGGCCACATCCTTGGCAATGGCGGAGACGGAGATCGTTCCGTCGCCGAGCGCTGCCAGATCGCTGGCCGTCAAGACCACAGCCTTTGCCGTGCCAGCGCCGGTGACCGTCTTGGTCACGGTATTGCCGCTGCGGGTGAAGGTGACAGTCACCGTCGCGCCGTCCTCCGCCGCGACGGTTACGACGCCCGTGCTCGCCGTGGCTTCCGCCAGCGAGGCGGTATCCGCCACGCCTGCACCCAGCTCGATGACGGGGGCAGCAGGCGGCGTGTTGTCGATGACGAAGGTCGCATTGCCGGACTGCGAGATGTTCCCCACCGCGTCGATCGCGGTGACGGACACGGCAATGGTGCCGCTGCCGAGCGATGCGACGTCACCGGTCGTCAGCACAACGGATTGCGCCGCTCCCGTACCGGTGAGCGTCTTGGCCACGCTGTTGATGCCATTGGTGAACGTCACCGTGACAGCCGAGCCATTCTCCGCGGTCACCTGAGCGACGCCCAGCACATTGGCAGCCTGGGTGCTGGTCTTGGCCGAAGCACCGATCAGCGAGACCAGCGGAGCCGCCGGCGCCACCGTATCCAGCGTGAAGCTGGACGTGGCGGCCGTCGAGGCGTTGCCCGCCTCGTCGCGGGCCAGGGCACTGACCGAGATCGTGCCGCTGCCCAGCGTCGCCAGGTCGTTTTCGGTCAGGACCACCGCCTGCGCCGCACCCGTGGCCGCCACTTCCTTGACGATCTGGTTGCTGCCATTCTTGAACGTGACGCTCACCGTCAGCCCAGCCGTGGCGGTGACCAGAGCCACGCCCCCCTGCGAGGAGGCTTCCGCTGCCGACGCACCGTCCGCGATGCCGGTGCCAAGCGCCAGGGTCGGCGCACTGGGCGCCACCCGATCCAGCGCGAACTCGAGCGGCGTGGCCACGGGCGAGGCATTGCCTGCCGCGTCCGTCGCCGTGGCCGTTACCGAGATGGCGCCATCACCCAGCGTGGTGAGATCAGCGGCGGTGAGTGTCACCGCCTGGACCGCACCCGTGGCGACCAGTTGCTTCGAGACTGTCCCTAGAGACCCGGCGAAGGTGACCGTGATGGCCGACCCGCCTTCCGCACGCACGGTCACCACACCGGTGCTCGCAAGCGCTTCGGCCTGCGTCGCGCCGCCGGCAACGCCGGCGCCAAGGGCGAGAGTTGGCGAAAGGGGCGCCTGCCGGTCCAGCGTGAAGCTGGAGGTCGCCGGGGTGGAGACATTCCCGCTGGCATCGCTGGCGACAGCGGACACCGCCACGGCGCCGTCACCGATCGTCTGCAGTTCCAGCGCGGTGAGGACAATCGTCTTGGGTGCCCCATCGCTGACCAGCGTTCTGGTCACGCTGCCGACAGACCCACTGAAGGTCACCGAGACGACGGCACCGGGCTCAGCGGAGAGCGTGAGAATGCCGGTCGGGGCCGTCGCTTCCGCTTCCGTCGCGCCGTTCGCAGCGGCAGTGGCCAACGTCAGCGTCGGTGCTTCCGGCGCGCCGGCGTCGAGATTGAACGTCAGGTTTTCGAGCGAGGACTGATTGCCCGCCAGATCAGTGACGACCATCGAGACCTGGACGACGCCGTCACCCAAGGCCGCGATCTGGGCTGCCGTCAGCGTCACGGCCTGTGCCGTGCCGGTGCCGATCAGATTGACCGTTTCCGTGCGGCCCGAATAGCCGTTGAACGTCACCTTGATCGCCGCGCCGTTTTCGGCAGCGGCGAGCACGACGCCGTCGACCGAAAGCGCGTCAGCCGAAGACTTGGTGCTGCCGCCGACCAGCGTGAGGCCAGCAACCGGCACGGCCGTGTCGAGAATGAAGGCCGCCTGGGCCGGATCGGATTGGTTGCCGGCGACATCCGTGGCGACGGCCGTCACCTGGATCTGTCCATCGCCCAGCCGGGCCATGTCGCCAGCCGTGAGATGGATCACCTGCGAGGCGCCGTTGGCCGTGATGGCCTTCACAACCTCATTGCTGCCATGGGTGAAGGTAAGCGTGACGATGGTGCCGGTATCGGCCTTCACCAGCACGGCGCCAGCGCTGGCCTCGGCTGAGGTCGCACCGCCATTTTCCACACCCACGCCGAGCGTGAGCAGCGGCGCCGCGGGCGGCACCGCATCCAGGCTGAAGTCGAGCGTGGCCGGCGCCGAAGCGTTGCCGGCCACGTCCAGCGCAAGCGCGGTCACGAGGATGGGGCCGTCGCCCAGCGTCACGAGATCGCCGGACGTCATCGCGATGATGTCCTCACCGCCGCTCGCTGCAGCAATGACCTTGACGACCGTGCCGCTCACGCCGGTGAAGACGAGGCGGACGCCGAGACCTGCTGCGGCTGTCACCGTCAGCACGCCGTCAGTCGACAGGGCATCGGCCAGCGACTTGGTCTCGCTCCCCACGATTTGCAGCAGCGGCGAGTCAGGCAGCGCTGTCATCAGGGTGAAGCTGGCCGTGCCATCCAGGGAGGTGTTGCCGGCTGCATCGCTGGCCACGGCCGTGACCGCGACCGGACCATCGCCGATCTGGGCCAGTTCGGCAGCCGAGAGGAGAACCGCCTTCGGGGCACCGGTGCCGGTCATCGTCTTTTCCACGACGCCGTCGGCGCCGGTGAAGGTCACCACCACGGTGGACCCGGCTTCCGCAGCGACGCGCACGATGCCGCCACTCGATGTGCCTTCTTCCAGCGAAGCGCCATCGGCGACGCCCGCGCCCAGCGTGACCGTCGGCGCGGCAGGCGGCGCTGTGTCGACCGTCAGGCTCATCATCGACGCGGCGGAGAACTTGCCGCTTACGGCGTTGAACTGCCGGACAGCCAGCAGGGTCGCCCCGTCCAGATTGCCGATGTCGTCGCTCCAGCTTTCGCCGCCATCGAGGCTGTATTGCAGCGCGGTGTCGCTCTCCTGGCCACCGACGACCAGGCTTGCGTCATAGGTCACGCCATCCGTGTTCGAAACGCCGGTATCATTGCCGAGCGAGAGGGACAGCGACGTCAGGGTGATCGAGGGATCGAGCGTGAACTCCTCCAGCGTGGCCGGCGAGATGTTGCCGGCCACGTCGGTCTGGCGCACCATCACCGAATTGGGGCCCGGATTGGCCGTAAAGCTCTTGCTCCACGTCGCGCCGCCATCGACGCTGAACTCGATCAGCGCACCCGGCTCCTGCCCGGTGATGCTGAGGATTCCGGTATATTCATTGCCTTCGACGACGAGCGCATCGGGCAGACCCGTGTCCAGAGCGAAGCTGAGCGCGGATGCTGTCGACACATTGCCGGCGCCATCCTTGGCCGTGGCCGAAACGGCGACAGTGCCGTTGCCGAGCGTGGTCAGCTCGGCCTGCGTCAGGCTGACCGCGACCGCCGAGCCCGTGCCCTGCACGAGCTTCGTCACCGTCCCGCTGGTGCCGTTGAACACCAGCCGCACGCTGGTGCCGACATCCGCCGTCACCGCCATGGCGCCCTCAGTGCCCGTCGCCTCCGCGGCGGTCTTCTGCGCATCGCCGATCAGGTCGAGAAGCGGTTCGCTTGGGGCGGTGGTGTCGAGCGTGAATGCGCTCGTCGCGACGACCGACGCATTGCCGGATGCATCGGTCGCGATAGCGGAGACTGCCACCTCGCCATCACCCAGAATGGCGAGATCCGCAGCATCGAGAACGACCGCCTGCGCGGCGCCAATCCCGGAGACGGTCTTCACCACGCTGCCTTGCGCGGTCGCGAAGGTCACCGCGACGGACGTGCCGATTTCGGCCGCCACTTGCACGGCGCCGCCGGAATAGAGCGCTTCCGCAGCGGTCGCGCCGTTCGCAACATTCGCAGCGACAGTGATCGCGGGCGCCTCCGGCGCGACCGTATCGAGCGTGAACACCAGCAGCACGGGCGGGGAGAGGTCCGCACCGTTCACCTGGCGAACGTGGACATGGTTGAGCCCTTCCACCGCCGTGAAGGCGCTGGTCCAGCTCTGCCCACCGTCGATGCTGTACTCCACCGTAGCGCCCGCGCTCACGCCGGAAACCTGCAGGCTGCCATTGCTGGTCAGCCCGTCAATGGCCGAAAGGCCGCTATCCTGTGCCAGCCCGACCGACAGCGCGGGCAGCGCCGTTACCAGATCGAAGCTCAGCGACTGCGGCGCCGAGGCATTGCCCGCAGCGTCCACCTCGCGCACCTGAACGGCATTGGTGCCGGCCCGCGCTGCGAAGCTCTGGCTCCAGCTCTGCCCGCCATCGATGCTATATTCGATGGTCGATCCGGCTTCCTGACCGGTGATCGAGATAATCCCGCTCTGCGCATCCGCGCTGGCGACCATCGCGCTGGGCGCGACGGTATCGAGCGTGAAGGCAACCGGCGTCGCCGCCGAAACATTGCCCGCAGAATCAGCCGCCGTGACCGACACGGCAATCTGGCCATCGCCCAGCGTCGCAAGATCTTCCGCCGTCAACACGACAGCCTGCGCCGTCCCGTCGGCGCTCAGTTGCTTGGTGATGCTGTTGGTGCCGTTGGTGAACGTCACCGTCACGCTGGACCCGGCCTCGGCGGTCACGAGGACCACGCCGTTGGCTGACGTCGCTTCCGCTGCCGTCGCGCCCGTGCCGACGCCCGCGCCCAGGGCCAGCACCGGTGCGCCCGGCGCCTCGCCGTCAATGGTGAAGCTGAGGTCGCTCTGCGCGGACACATTGCCGGCGGCATCGGTGACCTGCACGGAGACCTGCACCGGGCCATCGCCCAGCTCGGCCAGATCGGCGGCGCTGAGGGTGATCGCCTGCGCGGCGCCTGTGCCGGTGACGGTCCGCACGATCACGCCGTTCGCGCTGCGGAATTCGATCTGCACGGTCGCCTGATTTTCAGCCGTCAGCGAGAACACGCCGTCCGCAGAGAGCGCCGCATCGACGCCCTTGATCGCATTCCCGACAAGGTTGAGCGTCGCGGCATCCGGCGCGCCGGTATCAACGCGGATATTGGGCGCCTGGATCGCGGGCGATGTCAGCACAACCGGCAGGCCGCCCTCGCCCTTGAAATCGTCCGTTGTGGCAGTGCCGAGCGCGAGACTGTCCGCCTTGAGCGTGATGCCGTCGCCATCATAGAGATTGCCGGCCAGCGCCGCTGTGAACTCCAGCCCGCGCACGCCAGCCGCCGTTGCGCTGGTGCCGGTTGCCGTCAGCAGCACTTCCTGCCCGCCGATCAACGCCACGACCGTGACGGTCTTGCCTTGCGCCAACACGACCGGCTGAGAGAAATTGAGCGTGAGGCTGAGCGTGTCGCCAACCTTGAACCAGCTCGGCGCGGCTGGCTGGGCGATGGACTGGATCGCCACGTTGAGGCCGGGCGTCACCGTGGCGGGATCGTAGCCGGACAGGTCGGCGAGGGCGACGGTGGCATTGGCTTTGACCGCTGTGCCCGCCACCTGCGAGCGCACCGCACCATCGGCAAAGACGAGCAGATCGTTCAGCGTGTTGCCCGCTGCCGACACCGTCACGGTCTCGACGTTATCGCCCACCGCGCGGGTGAGCGTCATACGCGAGCCGCTCACCGTCTTGGTGTAATCGCTCCACCGACCGCGGAAATAGATGACGTCCGTGCCGCCACCCAACGCCGATGCATCGATGGTCGTCCCATCTGCCACATAGACGACATCAACACCGTTGTTACCGAGAATCTGGAACGTCACGCCCGGCTTGGAGAGGGAAATAGTTTCGCCGTTGGCATCGAAGGACACGACCTTGACGGTGGCGGACAGGTCCGCGCCCGGCGCCGCAGCGCCGGTCGGCGCGGTCGAGGTCTCGCCGGACGGCACCGGGAGCGGGTCGCCTTTCGACACATAATTGTACAGCGCGTTGGTCGCGACCGTGCCGTCCGCGAAAATCAGCGCGTCGGGCGTCGTGGCCGAGTTGGCACTGGCGAGATTGACCGTCTCGACCTTACCTTCGACCGTGCGCGACAGGGTCAGCGTCGCACCGGTCCGCGTTACCGTATAATCCGCCAGCGATCCTTCAAAATAGATGCGGTCCGCGCCCGCACCTGTGCTCAGCGAATAGGTCGCGCCGGGGCGGATGAAGATGGCGTCCACAAAAGAGGAGCCCAGAAACTGAATTTCCTGCCCATCCAGAGACAACGTTCCGTAATTCAACTCGAAATCGATGAAGTTGCCACCATTGGTGGTGTTCATGATGATATATTTCGACGTGATTGCCATGACCTTTGACTCCGGAAGAGAATTTCAAAAAATTCTGCTAGAAAATATTCTCGAGGAAACGCGTTAAGGCGGGCCAGATTTCGATCTGGCCCGGCATAATTTAACCGCCTACAAAAAGAGCTGTTTGTGACTGTAGGAAAGCCTGCGCAGCGGCCGGCGAATCTTGCCACTCGCCACCGATATCGAGATCGATCCAGGCCTGACTACTGTTTGGGAATGGCGCAGTTGCGCTGTAGGTGCCGAAGTCGACGCGCGTGTCATTCGGGTTGGCGGCATCGCCGCTTCCGAACGAGGTGCTTGCGAGATCCCACCCACTCGTTCCGTTGTGCTGGTTGTCCAGATAGACGAGATCGTCAGCGCCAAAATTGGTCGCGCGGACCCAGAAGTCCCAAGTACCGACCACGCTTGAATCGTCCCTGTCCGTCACAATCAGCGCATAACCATCCGCGGCAAGGCTACCGATCGACGTGGCAGCCGAGACCGCCGTGTTGCCAATACCGTCGAGGCCGACCCATTTGTGGCCTGCGGTCAGAGAGCCATCCGCCACCATGGTCTGCGAAGCCGCAGCGCCGGTAACGAGCGCGGCTCCGGTGCCGCTGGTGTTGGGCGTGACGGTCGAGAAGGTCGCGCCGCTGAGCAAGGCCGCGTTGCCGAGACCCGAGGTCGCGCTAACGAGAAGGCCCGCATCAATCTCGACATGATAATTGTTCGAGAAATCGAGATCATATTTGGGATTGATGATCAGCTTGTCGCCCGAAATGGTGAGGACATCCGCAATGGCGACGGTCGCACCGTTCCAGGTCGCCGAGACCTCGCCGTCGACGACGGTGACGACCAATGTTTGCGTGTTGTCGATCGCTTCACCCAACGAGCCGGAATATCCCGCCTTAGCGGACGTGTTGGCATCGTTGACGATCTTGATCTCATAAACGCCGTCGACAGCGGTCAGAGCGATGTCCTCGCTCGAGGTGAAGACGAGGTCGGACCGCACATCAAGGTTGGTCACGCCATCGACATTGGTCGAAAGCAGCGGCACAGGATGCGCTTCGATGGTGAAGTCGTCGGATGCCGACAGGCTCCCATCCGAGGCCGTGACGCGAACGGTGATCGGACTGGCCAGTGCCGGCGCGGACGTGGACGAGAAGGTGCCGGTCGCGCCATCGAAGCTCAGCCAGGACGGCAATGCGGAAAGATTGCCCTGCGCATCGACCAGCTGCGCCGTGTAGGTCAGCGCATCGCCATCCGGGTCCGTGAAACTTCCGGCCGCGATGCTGTAAGTGAACGCCTGCCCCTCGACCGTCATCTGATCCACCAGTGCCTCGGCAAGCACCGGCGCCTCGTTGAGACCGGGCGTGATCGTTGTTGCGTCGTAGCCGGAGATGGCCGCAATCGCGACGTTGGCGTCCGCCTTCACAGCCGTGCCGGCAACCTGTGAGCGCACGGCGCCGTCAGCAAAGACGAGAAGATCGTTGAGCGCATTGCCGGCGGCCGAGACGACAACTGTTTCGAGCTGACCGCCAACCGTCCGGGTCAAGGTCATCTTCGAGCCCGAGACCACTTTGGTGTAATCGGCCCAGTGACCACGCATGTAGACAATATCGGTGCTGTTTCCGAGCGCCGAGGCATCGACCGTCGCACCATCAGAGACGTAAACGACATCGACGCCGGCATTGCCCAGCACCTGAAATTTCATGCCCGGTTTTGACAGCGCAATCGTCTCGCCGGTCCCGTCGAAAGACACGACCTTGACCGTCGCGGACAGGACTGCCGCCGGCGCGGCCGGTCCGCTCGGCGCGACAGATGTCTCGCCGGACGGCGCCGGCAACGGGTCACCCTTCGAGACATGATTGTACACCGCATTGGCTGCCACGCTGCCATCCGAGAACACCAGCACATCAGGGGTCGTCGCGGAGTTAGCGCCGGCGAGACTGACCGTCTCCACTTTGCCCTGAGCCGTCCGCGTCAGCGTGAGCGTCGCGCCCGATCTGGTGAGCGTATAGTCGGCCAATGCCCCTTCAAAATATATGCGATCTGCGCCCGCACCCATGCTGAGGGAATAAGTCGCGCCCGGTCGGACGAAGACGGCATCGACCAGAGCCGAACCGAGAAACTGCATCTCCTGCCCGTCCAGCGACAGCGTACCGTAATTCAGGCCGAAGTCGATAATGTTGGAATTATCTGCTGCAGTGCTCATAATGATATATTTTGAAGTTGTGGCCATTTTTTGCCCCCTACGAAAGTAAAATTGAATATTTCTTCTTTCGATTATCCCACAGGTCACACTGTTCAGGGCCGGATGCTCATCCGGCCCTGATGGATATTCATCCGCCCACGAAAAGCGGCGTCGAAGATTGGAAATAAGTCTGAACAGCGTCAGGCGTTTCACGCCATTCGCCACCAATATCGAGGTCGATGTACGACTGGCTGCTGTTCGGGAACGGCGCCGTCACGTTGTAAGTGCCGAAGCCGACGCGCGTATCGTTGTCATTGGGCGAATCGCCACTTGCAAAGGATGTGGTAGACAAATCCCAGCCCGCAGTGCCGTTCTGCTGATTATCGAGATACACCAGATCGTCGGCACCGAAGTCGGTCGCCCGCACCCAGAAGTCCCAGGTGCCGATGTCAGCGGAGGCGTCGCGGTCACTGACCACCAGCGCATAGCCCGCGGCAGAGAGGCTGCCGATGGACGTGGCCGAAGCAACCGCCGTGTTGCCGACGTTATCGATCCCCACCCACTTCTGGCTCGCAGCCAGCGTGCCGTCTGCATGCATGATCTGCGAGGCCGCTCCGCCCGAGACCAGCGCTGCCCCCGAACCGGTGGTGTTGGGCGTGACGGTCGCGAAGGTCGCACCGCTCGCCACCGCCGCGTTGCCAAGGCCAGAGGTCTGCCCGATGAACAGTCCCGCGCCGATCTCGACATGGTAATTGTTCGAGAAATCGAGGTCGTAGACCGGATCGATGATCAGCTTGTTGCCGGAGACGGAGAGCACATCGTTGACGTTCACCGTCACGCCGTTCCACTTGGCGGAAGCCGCCCCGCCGCTGACAGTGACGACCAGCGTCTGCGTGTTGTCGACGGATTCCCCGAGCGTGCCGGAATAGCCCGTCTTCGATCCGCTGTTGGCATCATTGACCAGCTTGATGGTGTACGTGCCGTCGACCGTCGTCAGTGCAATATTCTCGCTCGCGCTGAAGACCACGTCGGACCGCACATCCAGATTGGTGACGCCATTCACGTTGCTCGAGAAGACCGGGACCGAGGCCTGCGAGACGGTGAAGTCGTCCGAGACCGACAGGCTGCCATCGGACGCGGTCACCCGCACCGTGATCGGGCTGGCGAGCGCCGGCGCGGACGTCGAGGAGAATGTGTGGGTCGCCGCATTGAAGGTCAGCCAGGACGGCAAGGCCGACAGGGCGCCGCCGCTGCCCACCAGCTGAGCTGTGTAGGTCAGGGTCGTGCCGGCATCCACGTCCGAGAAGCTGTTGGACGGCACGGTGTAGCTGAACGTTTGCCCCTGCACGGTCGCCTGATCTGCGAGCGGATGCGCGACGACCGGCGCTTCATTGACGTTGGCCAGGTTCACCGTGACGGCCTGCGACGTCATGTTGCCTGCCAGGTCCGTCATGTTGACGTTGATGGTGTAGCTGTGGGCCTGCGTCTCGTAGTCGCGCGGCGCGGCAAAGCTCAGCGCACCTGACGAGCTCAGCGTGAACAGGCCAGCATCGCCGCCGGGGGCCAGGGCCCAGCTCACCGCTTCGCTGGCGGAGAGGGTCCCCACCGCAGTGGCGTTCTCATTCACGGTGAGCGTCGCGCTGGTCAGGGCAGGCGCCGTGCTGTCCACAACGAACGGCAGCGCCCCGTAGGTCACGAGCTGACCTGAGTCCGAAGAGACCGGCTCGCCGGACACCAGACCCGTCACGTCTGTGAAGTTCAGTGCCAGGATTCGCACTTCTGTGGTGTCCGTCACCGGCACTTGAGCCGTGAACACCAGCTTCGTCGGGTCGTTCAACGCGGCCGTGGCGGCTCCGTCCAAAGTGGCTGTCGCAAGATATGTGTTGGTCGCAACGAACCGAAGCACAACCTCTGGAACAGGGCTCGACGGATAGGTGACACCCTCGCTGAGCGTGACCGTGAACGTCACGGTGCTCGCTCCCATCGCAACCGCCTTGTTCGCGACGATTTCCGTCACGACTGGGGCGCTCGCGATCGACAGGGTAAAATCGTCAGTGGCGGTGAGGCTGCCATCGGACGCTGTCACGCGGATCGTGATCGGGTCGGTCAGCGCCTGGGCGGCCGTCGAGCTGAGGGTGCCCGTCTGCGCATTGAACGTCAGCCAGCTCGGCAGGGCCGAGATATTGCCCTGCGCATCCACAAGCTGCGCAGCGTAGGTCAGCGTATCGCCGTCGACGTCGTAAAAGGCGTCGCTGGGGATGATGTAGCTGAACGGCTGATTGGCCGTCGCGACCTGATCGGCGAGCGGATGATCCAGAACTGGCGCTTCGTTGACATTGCCGACGTTCACGGTGACCGCCTGAACGCTCTGATTGCCCCAGAAGTCCGTCGCTGTGACCTCGATCGACCAGCTGGCGCGATCCTCATGATCAAGGGTCTGAACCGTCTTGATCACGCCGGTCTGCGGATCGATGGTAAAGAAATCCGCGATGTCATAGGCGGCAAAGGGCGCGGGACCGCTGCCCCAGGCGATCGAATAGCTCGTCTTGCCCGAGGGATCGGAGGCCGTCGCGGTGTAGAGCAGCGTACCGGGGGCCGCCGTTTCGAGGACGGACACGCTGACCGTGCTGCCGCCGCTGAATGCCGGCCCGGTCGTGTCGTTGATCATGCCGAGTTGCTGCAATTGGGCCTGCGGCAGCGAGGCATTGGCCAAGGCCGGATTGACCTGGGTGACATCGTGAAAACCCTGGATCAGAATGTCGGCGAGCAGCTGGCCCTGAGCCTGTCCCAGATCGGCCAGCGTCGTGTTGGCACCCTTGGCGGTGGTGGTGATGGCATCGACGATCTGCTGGATCGCCTGATCCAGCGTCAGGCCTTCACTATGCGCCCAGCCCTGAAGCGCGGCGAGGTAGACGCCATAGACATTGGCGTTGGCAGCAGTGTTGGCGCCCGTGCTGTCGATCACCAGCTTCATCAGTTGCGCGGTCAACGGCGTGTCGACATTGTCGGTGAATAGGGTTCCGACGGTCGCATTGGCCTTCGCCGCGACATCCGCGGAGAGATTGGCAAGGTTGGTGGAGCCACTGGTGGCAAGCCCCGACGACATGAGACGCGTGGCGACTTCCGTAAACGGGCTGATGTTGATCACGACATCTTGGCCCGCCGTCACCGTGGCAACGGCGCGGAGCATCACATCGATATCGGCCTGAGTGCCAGTGGCTTCGTTGAGATAGCCCTGCGCATTTGTCGTCGGGTCCGTGGCGGCGACCAGCACGAGGCCAGTATAGCCCTTGAACGCCACGCGGAACGCGCCACTGGCATCCGTGACCGCAGAACCGAGCAGCGTACCATCCGCCTTATAGGCCTTGATCTCGATGCCGGCGATCACCGGGCCTGCAGCGACCGTGCCGGTGATGTAGTTGCTGCTGTCGATCGTAACCGGGCGAGAGCCGGTTGCGGAGATGTTGCCTGCGGCGTCGGTGGCTTTGGCGGTGATGGTGGTGGCGCCATCGGCGGGGAGGTCTGCGGCGGCGAACGTGGCGGTCCAGGTGCCGTTGGCGGCGGTGGTGACCGTCTTGGTGGTGGTGCCCCAGGTGACCGTGATGCTGGTGCCGGCCTCGGCGGTGCCCGAGACGCTGACCGGGGCCTGGGTTTCGGCCTGGTTGACCAGATCGTCACCGGCGACCGCGTTGATGACCGGTGCGGCGGCGGCGGTCTTGTCGACCGTGATGGCGTTGGCGATCTTGCCGGCCTCGCTGGTCTTGCCGCTGGTCACGTCCTTCTGGCGGACCTGCACGGCGCCGGCGGCGTAGCTGCCCTCGGCCAGCGTGAAGCTGGTGCCGGTGCCGGCCGTCCAGGTCGAGCCGCCATTGGTGGAGTATTCCCAGGCGTTGGTGCCGGTGATGGCAGAAACGTCGATCGTGCCGTCCTGGGTGATGTAGTCGGTCGCCGAAGCGCCGGTGTCGGTCTTCAGCGCGAGCTTGGGCGCAGCGATGCTCGCCTCATCGCTGCCGCCGCCGAAGATGGCGAACCCGGCGCCGATCGCACCGGCAGCGCCTAGCACATAAAAGGCGGGCGTGGAGAAGAAGCTGCCCGATCCGCCGCCAGCGCCGGCGCCGGCAGCACCCTGGGCATAGACGCGATCGGCCCACTGGCCTTCACCGACATGACCCTGTCCACCGGCGGCCGAGGCCTGCACGGCGCTTTCGGGCTGATCCGCGTCGGCCTGCGCAGCGTCGGCATCCTTCTGGTCGCCATTTTGGGCAGCGTCGTCCTCGTCGTCCTTCTTGTGCGTTCTGGCCTTCACCTTCTTGAGCGTGGCGCTGTGCGCGGCAAGGGTCGCGTGTGAGGCCGCGGGCGCCACAGGTGCATGACCGGCGGCGGCCTGAGCGGAGGGAGCCGGTGCGGCCTGGGCCGGTGCAGCTTGGGCCAGAGCCTGGGCCTGCTCGGCCGGAACGGCTGCGTTTGCGGGAGCCGGAAGCTCTGCCTGCATCTGGCCCGGAGTCGGGGCCTGCATCTGGGCCTGCGTCTCGCTCTTGTTGGTCATGTCATTCGCTCCCTGTATTCCAAGCTGTGTCTTCAAAGCTGTGTGCGGTTGAGGTCAGCGCTCGCCGAGCGCCTCATCGACGGTTTTGGTGATGGGTTTGGTGAGGTAGGTGAGCACCGAACGCTTGTTGGTGCGCACTTCCACGGTGGCGGTCATGCCGGGGCTGACCTGAATGGGCTTGCTGCCCGCGTTACCCGCGCCGTGGTCCTTCAGGCGGATGTGGACGCGGTAATAGAAGTGCTCGCTGCCCTGCGGCCCGGGCTCGCTCAGCGCATCCGGGCTGATGTAGACGACCTCGCCGGCAAGGCTGCCGTAGATGCTGGGATCATAGGCATCGAGCTTGACCTGCGCGGACTGGCCGACCTTGACCGAGCCGAGGTCGGCGGGGCTGAACTTGGCCTCGACAATCAGCTCGCTGGTCGTCGGCAGCATCTCGATGATCGCATCGCCCGGCCGCACCGAGGCGCCCAGCGTGGTCACGTTGATCTTGCGGATCTGCCCGTCATGCGGCGCGCGCAGCTCGGTAAAGCCGAACACCGCCGAGCGCTCGCGCAGCGCCTCTTCCTGCGTGGCGAGATCCTCCTCGGCCTTGGTCATCTCGGCCTGGGCGTCCTGGAAGTATTTGTTGCGGGCATTGACGATCTGCCCGTCGAGCTCGGCGACCGCGCGCTTGAGGCGGATCACCTCGGCCTGCCCGACATCGCCCGCCGCCAGCAGCGGCTGCGTGATGTCGAGCTCGGCCTGCACGAGCCGGCGGCTCTGAACGAGCGCGCCAATGCCCTCGTTGAGCGCCTGGCGGCGCCGGTTGAACAGATCGGTCTGGTTCCTGCGGAACGCCGGATAGGCCTCCAGCTCGGGCGGGAACACCAGCGCCTGCCCGTAAACCTCGGCCCGCAGCCGGGCGAGCGTCGCCTTGAGCGCGGCGACCTTGTTGCGGCTGTCGTCATAGGCGGCCGAGGCGCGGCTCTGGTCCATGAGGGCCAGAAGCTGGCCCTTGCGGACCATCTGCCCTTCCTCGACCTTCATCTCCGCCAGCACGCCGCTGTCCGCCGCCTGGATGACCTGCGTGCGGGCCAGCGCGATCACCTGCCCCCGCGCGCGGGCCAGCTGGTCGATCTGCGAGACGCTTGCCCAGATCAGCAGCGCTACAATGCCAAGGCCAGTGATCACGATGAACCAGCCCCCCGGCCCCAGCGGAAGCCGGGCCAGTTGCTGGCGCACGCTGTCCAGGCCCGCGCGCATCGCCCTTGGATCTTCCATCTTCATGCCACGCTTCCCTTGTGATGCTCAGCTTGTGCTGCCGGACCCTGCCGCAGCCGCTCGATCACCGCGTCGCGCGGGCCATCGAGCGCGATGCCCTGCGGGGTCAGCACGATCAGCCGGTCGATGAGCTCGAGCAGCCGCAGCTTGTGGGTGACCAGCACCAGCGTCTGCCCGGGCTGAACCGCGGCGCGCAGGGCCGAGAGGCAGCGCTCCTCGGTCCCATCGTCCATCGACGAGGTCGGCTCATCGAGCAGCCACAGCTGCGGGCGGGCCAGAAGCAGGCGCGTCAGGCCAATCAGCTGGCGCTGACCGCCCGACAGGCCCCCACCGCCTTCGGCAATGCGCAGATGCACGCCCTCGGGACGCCCGGCGAGGAAGCCGGCAAGACCGGTCGCCTGGATCGCCGCGACCAGTTCCTCGTCGCTCACATAAGGCAGGCCCATGGTCAGGTTGTCGCGCAGCGTGCCGCTGATCATCCGCGCCTGCTGGGGCAGATAGCCGATCAGCTCGGCCCGCCGCTCGCTGGCGATATGCTGCAGATCGAGCCCGTCGAGCAGCACATGTCCCCGCTCAGGCTTGACCAGCCCGGCGAGCAGCTTGAGCAACGTGCTCTTGCCCGATCCCACCGCCCCCAATATGCCCACCCGCTCGCCCGGCGCGATGGTCAGCGCCGGCAGCTTGAGCGGGGCAGGCTGCGAGGCCCAGGCGAACTCCAGATTGGCGACCTCGACCCGGCCCTGGATCGCATCGGGCACCAGCGGTGCATCGATGCCATCATTGTCCTGCTCCGAAGCGTAAAGCCGTTCGAGATTGTCGAGCGCGACCTTGGCATTGGCGCCCTGCACCAGCAGCCCCGGAATGGCGTTGACTGGCGTCAGCACCCGGCCCGAGACGATCGAGCAGGCGATGATCGCGCCCACGGTCAGGCTGGTGGTCGTCGCGGCGAGATAGGCGCCGGTCGCCACCATGCTGACATAGCTGATCTGCTGGACCAGGCCCGAGATATAGCCGGCCGTCTCGTTGAGATGGCGGATTTCGGTCATCTCGTCGGCGGTCCGCCGTGAGAGATCGTTCCAGCGGTTGCGCATTTGCCATTCGCCGCCGCTGGCCTTTAAAAACTCGGCGCCCTGGATGGTCTCGACCAGCAGGCCATAGCGCTGGTTGCCGACCAGATTTTCCCGCGCGCTGTGCGCCTCGATCGCCCGGCGCGAGCGCAGCCCCGCCGCCACCGCCACCACGAACGCCAGGGCCGGCACCGCTGCCACGAACGGCCCGCCGATGAGGAAGATAACCGCCAGGAAGAACAAGGCGAACGGCACGTCAGTGAACAGATAGAGCTTGCGCGCGACGATGAACGCCCGCACCCCCTCATAGCCGCGCACCTGCGCCGCGAACGTGCCCACGCTCGGCGGATATTGGTCGAGCCGCGTTGAGAGCATCCGCTGGAAGACGCTCATCGCCGCCTCCAGATCGATGCGATGCACCGCCTTGTCGACAATGGCCGAACGCGCCAGCTTGAGCGCGAACTCGATGCCGATGGCGATCGCCGTGCCGACCGTCAGCACGATCAGCGTCGAGACGCCGCCCTGCCCGATCACCCGGTCATAGACCTGCATCGAGTAAAGCGAGGTTGCCAGCACCAGAATGCTCGCCAGCGTCGAGGCCAGCGCCGCCATCACCACCCAGGATTTGTCGACGGCCATGATCGCCTTGAACACGCCCTCGGCGGTGCGCGCATGGGCGATCTCGCCACGCGGGGTGACGCCGGCGAACATCGTGCCTTCGGGCCATGCCGCCATCCGCTCGCGGCCCTGCGGCCCCTCGCACAGCCAGGTGCCGTCGTTGCTCAGGCTCAGCACCATGCGATAGCCGGCGCCGGGCACCAGCGCGATCATCGGCAGGTCCGCCTCATGCGGTTCGCGCCGCCAGCGCGAGAGCTTGAGCCGCAGCGTCTCGCACAGCGCCAGCGCCGCGCGCGCCGCAATGCGGCTCTCCTCGCCCGATGCGCCTGCCCCCGATGCGCCAGCACTGAACAGCGCGCGGATGCGGCGACCGTCGCGCCGCGTCAGACCGCCCTGGCACGCCAGCGCCGTCGCCAAGCGCCCGCCCAGCCAGAGCACGCCATCGGCAAAGGGGGTCGCGGGCGGCGGCCCCATGAAGAGGACGTCCTCGGACGCACTCTCAGGCGCCCCGGCGGGAGTCTCGGCCGGTGAGGGCCCTGCAATCAGTTCCATGGGAAGGCCCCTTCCTTGAGGCGCAAGCGGTAGCGGGCGATCAAAAGCTGGACCTGCGCATCGCTCAGGCTCCGCTCGATGTCGGTCTGCTCTCGGGTGACATTGAGAACGTCCAGCCAGCTGCGCTTGCCGGCCAGGAACATCCGGTTGTAGGATTCGAAGGTCTGCTGCTGCACGCCCCGGCTGACCTGCAACTCGCGCACCAGGCTGCGCGCCGCGCGCCAGCTCGCCAGATCGGCCGCGACCTCCGCCGTCAGATCGGCCCGATAGGCATCGCGGGCATTGCGCGCCGCGCTCTCCAGCGCCTGCGATGCCCGAATGCGCTCCACTGAGGCGAGCCCGGAGCCGAACGCGAACTTCACGCCGACCACGACCCGCGTGTCAGGCAGCGCCGAGGCATAATAGCGATCATCCGAGAAGCGCTGCTCGGCCCGCGCATAGATGGTCGGCATCATCGCCCTGGACGCCACCCGCGCCTCGGCCTTGGCGACGCCGATCTCCTGCTCGGCGCGCAGCAGCGCCGGGTTGGTCTCGATGCTGCGTGCCAGCAGGTCCTCGCTGCGCACATCCAGCGGCTCGTCGCCTGCCGCCACGTCGAACGCGATCCGCGCCGGATCGATCGGCCGCCCGGTCAGCTGGCTCAGCGCCTCGGCCGCGGATTGCTCGATTGCCTGATAGTTGGTCAGCGTGTTGCGCGAGAGGCTCAGCCGGGTGAGCACCAGATTATGATCGACCGGCGCGGACAGGCCCGTGGCCACCCGCCGGCGCATCATGCCTTCCAGCGCTTCCAGCCGGGCAATATCGGCCGCATAGACCTGCGCGCCCAGACGCGCTGCCACGAACCGGCCATAGCTGTCGATCACCCGCAGCGCGACCTGGTAGCGCGTCGCGTCGATCGCCGCTTCCGCCGAGGAGAGCCGCGCCTTGGCCGCATCGACGTTCGCACCGATCCGCCCGAAGGTCCACACCGGCTGCGTCAGCGTGCCGGTGACGACATAGCCCCGCCGCCCCCGCTCGCTCTCGAACGCCGGCTCGGGAAAATACGCCCAGCGCGCGCTCGCCACTTCATAAGCCGACGCCCGCGCGCCATCGGTCTGCGAGAGAACCTGCGGATTGGCCCGCGCCGCCTGCGCCATCAGATCATCCAGCGACAGAGACGACGGCTCGGAGACCTGGCCCGGCACTGCGGCCACGGCCGCCGGCGCGCGAACATCGCCCTGCTGCGCAAAGGCCGTAAGCGGAGCCGCAAGCACCGCCCCCAGCACCGCGCAGCCGATCAGCCCGCCCCCGCGCCCTGCGGGACCGCGCAAACCACGACACAGCGTCGCAGCGCGCCTCGTCCCAACCCCCTCAAACATCGAAATCACCCCGAATATCCTGATCTTGTGCCGACATCGCCAACCACCCCGCGCCAAAGCTACGAAGCGACCCGCACAACCAGTTGAAGAAGAAGCCACCACAGCAGCAGACTGACCGGAGCACCCAGGAGAATGCCCCGCGCCAGCGAAGACTGGACCACATCCGGCGCAGCCCAAGGATCACCGAAGGGCGTGCCTGTCCGGGCGCGAACATCCGCAAGGCCGCTCATCCGACGGCTCTCCGCGTTTCGGACCAGCCGGCTTGCGGCTGATCGAACAGCGTCAGCACATTGGTGCCGCCCATAGGACCGGACCAGGAGCGGACGACGGAGGGATAGCCCGTGTGATAGCCTTGCAGCCACACAGCGCCGGCGCGCAGGGCCAGATCGGCCTCCGCGCGCGTTTCCACGCCTTCCACCACGACATCGCGGACAAAGCTGCCCGCCAAGCCGATCAGATGATGCAGCGCGACGCGATCCGGCTCGGAACTGGCGGCCCGGCGCAGGAAGAAGGCGTCGATCTTGATGATATCGGGCTGCAGCGCCAGCAGGGAACGCAGCGAGGCATGGCCAACACCGAAATCGTCCAGCGCGACCCGCACGCCGAGCTTGCGCAGCCGCGCGGCAAAGCATGTCGCCTCGCCAATATCCGGATAATGCGCAGTCTCGGTGATCTCGATGACCAGACGGCGCGCGACGGACGGCATGTCGCGCAGGCGCGGCATCAGCTCATCCCACCACCCACCGGGACAAGCGCTGTGCGCAGAGATGTTGGCACCCAGGCACACGTCGGGATCGCGCTGCAGTTCCTCGATCACCGTCGAGACCACATAATGATCCAGCACGCCGACCATGCCCAAGCGCTCCAGAGCGCCGATGGCAGGGCCGGCCGTCTCCTGACGCCCGTCCTCGAGCATCCGCAGCAGACATTCATGATAGAGCACGGCATCGCCCTGCGCGCCGCTGCGCACCGGCTGCCAGACCGGCAGCAGCCGCCCGTTCGCCAGCGCCGAAAGCAGGGACGCAGCCTGCGCCATGTCACCCCGATAACGCTGCGCCCAGTCGGCCTGCGTATCGATCGCGTTGCCGTTGAAGCGCTGGGTCGTCAGGCGATGCGCCAGATCGTCCCGCGCTGCGCCAAGATCGGCATCGGAATGAACATCCGGCAGCAGGGACCAGGCTGCACTGACGGCGAGCCGCAGGTCCGCGTTAGCGTGAAGGAGCGGCCGACCAGCGACCGCGACCGCAAAGCGCCGGGCGAAATCCGCACATGCCGCGTTCGTGAAGGCTTGCCCGAAGGCCGTCGGCGACCAGACCACCGCCGTGATCAAATCATCGCAGACCGGCATCACGACCCCGTCGCCGCCGAGCACCTCACCGAGCAGACCGGCCAGCAGAGCGCGCGCGCCTTCACGCACAGCTTCGCCATAAGCCTGGGCAAGGTGGGACAGGTTATCGATCCTGAACCCCACCATCACGAGTTCGGGTGCCGGCCCCACCGAAAGGTTAACCGGCACCCCGAAATCGTCTGCCATCCGTTGCGCCATATCCAGCATCCCAAACCCCTCTGAGTCCGTGACAGAATACTGAATACTGTTTCAAACGACTGTTTTTGCATCCTTTTGCAGTGCGGAAACACCTGGATGGCGGTCCCGGCGGCGGTTCTCCACGAGGGAGATGCGGGATGCTGAACATGGTTTACGGCAATGAAGGGCAGCGCAAATATCTGACCCAGGAAGAGCGGGCCGCCGTGCTCGCCTACGCCGCACGCGAAGCGCCCGAGACCTATACCTTCTGCATGGTGCTCGCCGTGACCGGATGCCGGATTTCGGAGGCCCTGGCGCTTACGCTCAGGAGCATCGATCTGCGCTCGCAATGCATCATCATCGAAAGCCTCAAGAAACGGAAAAGGGGGATTTATCGCGCCGTTCCGGCTCCGCTGGAGCTGGTGAAGCTGATCCACAAGGTCCATGGCCGAGGCAATGGCGCGGACGACAGCCTGCTATGGACATGGTCGAGAATGACAGCGTGGCGAAAGGTCAACGCAATCATGCAGGCGGTCGGCATCAAGGGAATGCAGGCGACGGCCAAGGGTTTTCGACACGGATTTGGCGTATCGGCCATCCACTCGGGCGTGCCATTGAACATGGTGCAGAAGTGGATGGGGCACACCGACATCAGCACCACCGCCATCTACACCGGCGCCGTTGGGCGGGAGGAGCTGGAGATTGCGAGCCGCATGTGGGGAAGCAGACCACGTCAGCGGAGTCGGCGCCAGATCGGCCTGAAGGGAGTGACGGGCACGCTCGGAAGCGCCTGGCAGTCGTAAACGGGCAGAAGGTTAAGGGCGTTTGCGCTCTTGGCCTTCTCCTTGCCGGTCAAGGCAGGAGTGAGAAATATTCTATATTTTTCAAAGTGTAAGGCGGCGTGGGCCGGCTATTGGCTCGGGCTAAATCGACGTTAAAAGCAGATCGGTAATTAAATAATTTAATGGATTTCGTTGAAGCTGTTGCCAGAAGATACAGTATTCAGTATTTTGTAACGTGTAATTTTATTCATTTTCAATGCCTTACCCGTTTTATGTTGTGATCATCCGACTTTAAACCGGCATGGTGCGACCCAGCAATGCTGCGCTGCAATAAACCCTTAACGACCGACAGATTTGGGGCCTGACATGGCTCAAATGAACCCTGCCCCTCCCGCATGTCGAGCGCCGTATGTCAGAAGCAGGTCGGATGCTCGAGACTCCTAACAAATCAGGAAATTCCAGTAAAATTAAATAGAATTAATTATAGGTTAAATATTGCATAATAACCATTATTGTTGACTATTTTAAACGTTTCCTTCTTCAATCATCAATCTCCTTCCTTTCCAAGATTCCCCTACGTCCGTGGCTATTTTTTCGGGTGCCCTGCTTATGGGGGCGGGCAATTCACGCCAAGCTCTTCACGATCGTCATCCCCGGACAAAGCCGCGTCCGCCTGCGCAACTGGAACCGAGTACCCTTGCCGCTGTCACGAAGATGACGATGCTGGGGAGGCGAATCCCTTGAACCGCTGTCGCCGGACTGATCTTTCCCTAAGCTCGATCCCCCCCCGAATGGCCCGACAGGCGTCGGGATCCCGTCTCTACTTGCCCTTTGGGGCCAACCCCGCTTCAACGCTCCGCAGAGACGGACAAAAAGAAATTGATCCCGCTTCCGCATCTGCTATCGGTTTCGTTGATTACTCAACGAGGAGCGGATGACTGACACCGAAGTTCTAATTATCGGCGCTGGGCCCGTGGGGCTGCTGCTCGCGCTGGACCTGGCGTCGCGGGGGATCCAGGTCGTCGTGGCCGAGACGCGCCCCGCCGGTCAACCACCCAGCGTGAAGTGCAACCATGTGTCCTCGCGCACGATGGAAACGCTGCGCCGCCTCGGCCTGTCGCGGGAGGTGCGCGCGGTCGGCCTGCCGCACGATTACCCCAATGACATCGTGTTCCGCACCCGGATGACCGGCACCGAACTCGCGCGCATCCCCATCCCGTCGCGGCGCAACCGCTATCAGGACAGGAGCGGGCCGGATGGCTGGTGGCCCACCCCCGAACCGCCGCATCGGGTCAATCAGATCTTCTTCGAACCGATCTTCTTTGCCCATGCCGCGCAGCACCCGAACATCACGCTGCTCAACGAGACCCGGTTCGACAGCGTCGAGGACGAGGGGGAAGACGTACGCGCACAGCTGACCGACCTCCCGAGCGGTGCGTCCCGAGAAATCCGCTGCCGCTACATGGTCGGCTGCGACGGGGGCAGTTCCGCGGTGCGCAAGCAGATCGGCGGAAAGCTTGAGGGCGATGCCGTTGTCCAGCGCGTCCAATCCACCCTGATCGACGCGCCCGATCTTCTCGACGCGCTCGGCAGTGGTCCGGCGTGGATGAACTATAATTACAATCCCGATCGCGCCGGGACCGTGCTCGCCATTGATGGGGAGCGGCGGTGGCTCGTCCACAATTATCTGCGGCCCGATGAGGAGACGTTCGAGGAGGTCGACCGGGACCGGTGCATTCGGTACATCCTGGGCGTCGGGCCGGACTTCCCTTTCACGCAACTCTCCAACGAGGACTGGATCGGCCGGCGACTGGTCGCCAACCGCTTCTGCCAAGGCCGCGTCTTCATCGCCGGCGATGCCGCGCATTTGTGGGTGCCTTATGCCGGCTATGGCATGAACGCCGGCATTGCCGATGCCATGGACCTCTCCTGGATGCTCGCCGCCACCTTGCAGGGCTGGGCGCCCGAGAACATTCTCGACGCCTATGTCGCAGAACGCAAACCCATCACCGAACAGGTTTCCCGCTTTGCGATGGGTCATGCCAGCGGCGCCATCAAGGAGCGTAATACCTTGCCGCCGGAGATCGAGGACGGCACGCCCGAAGGCGAGGCGGCGCGGCGGGCCGTGGGCGCCGCTGCCTATGCGCTCAATGTGCAGCAATATGCCTGCGCCGGGCTGAACTACGGCTATTTCTATGATGCTTCGCCGATCATCGCCTATGATGGCGAAGCCGCGCCCGCCTACACCATGCACGATTATACGCCGTCGACCGCGCCAGGGTGCCGCGTGCCGCATTTCTTCCTCGCGGACGGGCGCTCGCTCTACGACCTTTGCGGGCCGGGCTACACGCTGATCTGCATTGAGGACGAGGGTGAGGCCGCGCCGGACGTCGAGCCGCTGGTTGCAGCGGCGCGGGCTTGCGGGATGCCGCTCACGGTCCTCGCCGTAGATCGCGCGCTCGATAATGTGCCGGAGGTTTACCGGCACCGCCTGCTGCTGGCCCGGCCGGACGGCCATGTCGCATGGCGCGGCGATGCCATCGACGATGCAGCCTCGCTCGTGGATCTGCTGCGCGGCGCACGAGTGGCAGCGTGAAGCGCGACCTTAAGGGGTCGCACTGTCGCCCGCCTGCTCTATAAGTTGATCTATCAACACAAGCCGCAAGGACATCCATGACTGACGATCCCCTCGCCCTTCGCTACGATCATGTTTTCGACATCCGCATCAATTTCGACAAGCGCTGGGCGACTGGCGCCATCCATGCGGGCGGCCCCAATCACGGCTACACGTCCGTAGGGGAAGGCAGCACCGTCGAGGGGCCGCGGCTCAATGGCAAGCTGGTCGATTATAGCGGCGCAGACTGGCCGGTGGTCCGCACCGACAAGGTGGTGGAGCTCAATGCCCATTATATGATCGAGGCGGATGACGGCGCGCTGATCTATATTCGCAACCTTGGCTATGTGCACGGTCCGCTGGATTTGCCGGATGGCACCAAGACATCGTCCTACTTCCGCTGCACGCCCTATTTCCGCGCGCCGGACGGGCCGCATGGCTGGCTCAACCGCACCGTGATCGTCGGCGTTGGGCAGCGTCGCCCGAAACTGACGCCCGACGACGCGCCGGACCATTCGCTGTTCCGCTATTACGCGATCATTTAACCGCGTCGGTCGACACCGGTTGCGAAAGCACGACCAGCTGCTCGCCGATCTTGGCGAGCAGCTGGTTGAGCGTCTCACACTCCTTGTCGGAGAGTTTCGCGGTCAGCAGTTCGTGGAAGGCTTTCCGTTCGGCCAGCGCCGCGCGGTATCGCTCCAGCCCCACGGGAGTCATCTTGAGAATGGGCGCCCGCCGGTCATGGGGGTTCTCCATGCGCAGCGTATAGCCCTTCTCTTCAAGGGTGCTGACGGCGCGGCTGACTTCGGCCCGGTCGACCCAGGCCATCTCGGCCACCTGCCGCACCGTTCCGCCCTGGTGCATCGTGGCGAGCCGCGCCATCACCCGCCATTCCGCATAGGTGATGTCCTCAATCTCCGCGAGATTGCGAATGGTCAGCCGATCCATGATCTTGGCGATCAGCGTCATCCGGAACGTCGGATAGTTCAGCTCATCAAGGTTCCAGCCGGGGAGCTGGACCTCGTCCGCCGAGCCTGCTTTACGACCGCTCACCTTCGACTGCACTTTCTCATCGCTCATCATTACAACCGCTGCCCCCTTGCCCGGCCCACGCCCCAGCGGTCAAGCTGCGGGCGACGCGCCCCCAAGCCACGTCGCGAAACTCTTCCACTGCAACAATTGCGCGCCAAAAGCAATTCATTGAGTCATCAACAGTCTTGCGTCACCGGTTGGCCGGTCTATACCGTCTGCGCGCAGGCAAGCGCCTTCGTCCCACCCCCCTATTGCCCAGGCCCCATGACCCACGACGCCTCGACCACCCCATCGCAGCGACATTATGGCCCCGGCTATCGCGCCATGCTGCTGGCGCTGATCATGCTGGTCGCCGCCTTCGCCTATATCGACCGGGTGATCGTGCAGACGCTGGGCCAGCCGATCAAGGAGGATCTTGGCCTCACCGATTTCCAGCTCGGGCTGTTGGGCGGGCTCGGCTTTGCCATTCTCTATTCGACGCTGGGCTTGCCGATCGCGCGCCTTGCGGAACGACGCGACCGGATCACGATCATTTCCGTCTCGGTGGGGCTGTTCTCGCTGATGAGCGCGCTGTGCGGGCTGTCGGCAAATTTCTGGCAGCTCTTCCTGTGCCGGATCGGCGTCGGCATCGGCGAGGCAGGCGTGCAGGCACCCAGCACGTCGCTCATCGGCGATCATTTCCCACCGCATCAGCGCGGCTTTGCAATCACCATGATGCGGCTGGGCTCCCCGCTCGGCTCGTTCATCGGTGCGCTGGCGGCGGTGTGGATCGCCAAGGACCATGGCTGGCGGACCGCGATGATCGCAGTATGCGGCCCCGGCCTCGTCGTCGCGCTGCTGTTCCGCCTGTTGCTGCGCGATCCGCCGAGAGGCCTCAGCGATGGCCTGAGCAACGGCGCCCCGCCGACCAGCAAAGCCGCGACGCCACCCCCGCCGATGGGAGAGGTCATGAGCATGATGGCGCGCAAGGCGGTGTTCCGCAATCTGCTCATCGGCCTCGCCCTTTCCAGCATGGCGCTCTACGCTGGCGGCGCTTTCACGGCGCCGTTCTTCATGCGCGTCCATGATCTCTCGATCACGCAGGCCGGCGTCTATGTGGCAATCATCTCGTCCACGGCGGCCACGGCTGGCATGGTGCTGGGCGGCGTCGGGATCGACTTCATCGCCCGGCGCAGACAGCATTGGTATGCGCTGCTGCCCTTTTGCGGCATCGCCACCAGCGTGCCGCTCTATCTGATCGGCTATTCGCTGGGCAGCCCGTTGCCGGCGCTGGTCTGCCTGACCGTCGCCGGGGTCTTCCTGTTCTTCTATTCGGTGCCGACCTTAGTTGCCCTGCAGAACCTCGTCGCGCCCAACGCGCGGACGACGGCGGCCTTCATCTACTTCTTCATCGCCACGCTGGTCGGCGTTGGCCTCGGCCCGCCGATCATCGGCCTGGCGAGCGACATCTTCGCCGGTCTCGCAATGCCCGGCTTCAAGAGCGTCTGCACGGACCCCCGCCTGACCGGCGCCTGCGCGACAGCCTCGGCCTGGGGTGTGCGCCACGCCCTGCTGGCCAGCATCGCCCTCTATGCGCTGGCTGCCTTCCATTATTGGCGCGCGGCCTGCGCGCTCAAGCGGGACGCCAGCCTGTCGGCCTGATCGGACGTAGCCCTAAACCCTGAACCGAGCGCAACCCTCCTTTTCTTGCGGCAAGGGATTGCATCGCCCGAACAATCGACATAGTTGCGACTTACTCGCATTATCGATTCGTTCAGGGGGCTTTCTTGTCTTTTCTCCGATCCGTTCTGCTGGCGTCCGTCGCGCTGTCCGCTGCCCCCGCTATGGCCCAGATGGAAGGCGCCCCGGCGGAGGCTGGCGCGGATGGGGAAGACACGATCATCGTGACGGGCCGCGTCCAGCGCCTGTACCGCGCGGATGAGACGACAGTCGGCAAGGCCGCCGAAGACCCCATGAATATCCCGCAGGCCGTGCAGGTCATCAAGTCCGAGCTGTTTGCCGACCAGGGCGCGCGCGATGCGACCGACATCTATCGCAACATCTCCGGCGTGAGCGCCTTCAGCTATGCCGGCGTCACCTTCCGGGGCTTCCGTCAGGACCAGTCCTTCTACGATGGTCAGCGCGGCAACCCGTTCATCGGCTTTTCCGTGCCGCAATTGTTCAACATCGAGCGGGTGGAAGTGCTCAAGGGGCCATCCGGCCTGTTCTTCGGCCCGGGCTCCCCGGGCGGCATCATCAACTATGTCTCCAAGACACCGTCCGACAAGCGCGGGCTGCGTATGGTCGTGACCGGCGGCAATTACGACCGCGTCGGCATCTCCGCCGAGGCGACCGGGCCGATCGATGCCGAGGGGATCGTCACCTATCGCGTGGGTGGCTTCTATGAGTCCATGGACCCTTACCGGCTCAACACTCAGAACAAGGCGCGCATCGCCGATGCCGGCATCGCCATCAAGACCAACGAAGGCGGCAAGCTGACTCTGCAGGCGACCATCTATGACAATGAGCTGCGCGCCAATCGCCTGCGCGGTGTCCTTGTCGATAATGCCGGCAATTTCCTCACCGACATTCGCTGGAATGCCAATGAGCCAACCGACTTCCTGCACCTGACGAGCGAAGCCTATCAGGCGCGCTATCAAACCGCAATCGGCGAGCGGGTGACCTTCGATGCCGGCGTGCGTTACTTCACCGCGCGCGAGGTCCAGCAATATCATGAGCCGCGTGGGCTGAACGCCAATAATCCTGACCTTGTTCTCCGTGAGTTTCGTGACCAGATCCGTCCGGTCGATGGCCTGTCCTTCATGACCAACGCCACCGCGCGCGTCGACCTGTTCGGCCTGGAACATAAGTTCCAGGCGGGGGCCGACTGGTATGACGAGACGAACCTTCTCGACTCCCGCATCCTGCGGGCCGGGGTCAGCTCGCTCAGCCTCTCCAACCCGATCTACGGTGCAGGCAAGGGGGATGCCGCCCGCGCCGCCCTTTTGCCCTTCACCACCACCGACACACGCTCGAAGCGGCGCGGCGTCTATCTGCAGGACCAGATCAGCCTCACCGATGCGCTGCTGCTGGTCGGCGGGATGCGCTACGACTGGTTCCAGGACAAGGTGACGACCAGCACCGGCGGGACCGTCAGCAGTCGATCATCCTACACCGATAATGATGTCAGCTTCCGCACCGGTCTGATCTTCAAACCCCGACCGGACGTTTCGACCTACGTAAGCTGGTCGCAGAGCTTCGAGCCGCAGAGCGCTGCCAGTCAGGACGCCAATGCGGGCGGCCCCTTCGCGCCGGTGACTGGCAATCAAATCGAAGGCGGGATCAAGACCGAGCTGCTCGACGGGCGCATTCAGGCGAATGCCGCCGTGTACCGGATCGTGCGGCGGAACATCCTGCAGGTCGATGCCACCCGCGCGCCAGTCAACGGTGTCGATCAGTTGGCGCCCATCGGCGAAGTGACCAGCAAGGGGTTCGAGATCGACCTCGCCGCGGACATCACGCCCAACTGGGTGGTGCTCGTCAACTATGGCTATAACAACGCCCGCATCACCGACACGGCCCCCGGCCAAGCCATCACCAATGCAGTCGGTGACCGCTTCGCCAATGCCCCGCGCCACAAGGTGGGCTTCTGGACGCGCTATCAGCTGCCCGTCATCGACACCGCCTTCGCTTTCGGTGGCGAGCATGTCTCGCGCCGCGTCAGCCTATCCGGGCAGACGGTGAAGCCCTACACTATCTTCGACGCCTCGATCACCAAGGGGCTGGGCTTTGCCGAGGTGCTGCTGCGGGTGGATAACATCTTCGACACGGTTTATGCCGCATCCGGCTTCAGCGCGCAGAGCGGGCACTTCCCCGGCGAGCCGCGCACCTTCCTCGCCGAGTTGCGGTTCAAGTTCTAAGTCCCTCGATGAAACCCGCCCGGCAACCCAAACCCCGCTCGATCTGGTGGCGCGTCCATAGCTGGGCGGGGCTGAAGCTCTCGATTTTCCTGACCTTCATTCTGGCGACCGGCACGCTGGCGGTGTTCGCGCATGAGATCGACTGGCTGGTGACCCCGGCGATGCGCGTGACCCAGCAAGACCGACCCGTGGCAAGCTGGGGTGCCATCGCGCAGGCGGCCGCCCGCGCGGAGCCGGAGGGGCGGCTGCAGATGGTCCACGCCCCGATCGATCCCTGGTTCGCTGCGGAGGCGTGGGTGGACATGGGCAAGGGTTCGCCTCGCCGCGTCTATGTCGATCCCTGGGAAGCGCAGGTGACCGGCACGCATGGCTGGGGCAATGTCCACCGCTTCTTGCGGCAAGTGCATCGCCACCTCATGCTGCCGACCAAGATCGGCATCCCCATCGTCAGCGCGCTCTCGCTGCTGCTGCTGGCGTCGCTCGTCACGGGTATCGTGACGTACAAGAAATGGTGGCGCGGCTTCTTCCGCGCGCCAAGACGTGGGGACTCACGGCGCTTTCATGGCGACCTGCATCGCCTTGCCGGTCTGTGGAGCCTGTGGTTCGTCGCGCTCATCACGCTGACCGGGCTCTGGTATCTGGTCGAAACGCTCGGCGGTCGGGCGCCGGTGCCGGAACTGCCCGAGATCGCCGCCGCCACTGCGCCGCCGCCGACCGGCGCCGCGCTGGATCGGCTGGTCGCGGTCGCCCATGCGGCCAAGCCGACACTCTCGATCAGGGAAATCCGCTTCACCCCTGACAATGGCGTCATCTTCCTCGGGCAGGATCAGGCTTGGCTGGTGCGGGACCGCGCCAATGGCGTCGCCGTCGATCCCTCCACCGGCCGCGTGACCGCCCTGCTGGATGGGCGCGACCTCAACGTCCATCAGCGCATCTCGGAGATGGCCGACCCGCTCCATTTTGGCGACCTCGGCGGCCTGCCGACCAAGCTCGTCTGGTTCCTGTTCGGCGTGCTGATGACCGGCCTCTCGGTCACCGGGACAATCATCTACGCCCGCCGGCTGCAGAAGGCCGACGACATGGAGGGCGGCGCCCTGCGCGCGGCCTGGGCCGGCATGGGCGTCTGGGCCTATATCGCCACCGCGCTCATCCTGCTGGCGCTAGTGCTGACGCCCGGAGCAATCGGCGGCGCAAGCTGAAGACGACCTGCATTGCCTAACAATTTTATGTAGCCAATGCCCGCCCCGCGCGGCACTGTGCGCCCTATGAAGATCGTGAGGACAAGGGCGTTGCGGGTGAAGGCTGTTCGGAAAATCATCCTCTCGGGCATGATAGCTTTGGCCGGCGTGGCCAGCCTCAGCGCCTGCGCGACCAGTGGCCTGCCAAAGGCAGTGTCGAACGAGACTCCGCTGGGCTCCGGCCCATTTCCGGTGACCCCGTCCACCGATGCGCGCCTCCCCGATCACACGATCTACGATCCCCTGCGTGGACGCACCCCGCCAAAGCAGAAGCTCCCCATCGTCGTGTGGGGCGTTGGCGGCTGTCTGGACAAGGGCACGTGGTTCCGCTGGTTCCTCAGCGAGGTCGCCTCCCACGGCTATCTCGTGGTGTCGAACGGCAAGATCGGCGCGCTGGAGGATCAAAGCTGGCGACCCGAGCCTGCGCCCAACCAGGGCCCGCCCGATCCGGCAACGGCGCCGCCCGCCCCGACATCGGGCCGGCAGTTGATTGCCGCCATCGACTGGGCCATCGCCGAGAACAGCCGCGCCGGCAGCCCCTACCAGGGCCGCATCGACACGGCGAACATTGCGGTGATGGGCATGTCCTGCGGCGGCGTGCAGGCGATCGAGGCGGGCGCCGACAGGCGCGTAACCACCACCGTCGTGTGGAATATGGGCCTGTTCCCTGACGAGTCCGGCCTCAATGCCACCGCCGGCGGCAAGGCGCTGGTCAAGGCCGACCTGGCGAAGCTGCACGGTGCGGTCGCCTATATTAGCGGCGATGAGATGGATGTCGCCTTCCCCAACGCCAATGACGACTTCGCCCATCTGCCGAACATTCCGGCCCTGCGCGCCTATCGCAAGCAGACCCCGCATGAGGGCACCTATTGGGAGAAGAATGGCGGCGAGTTCGGCAAGGTGGCTGTCGGCTGGCTGGACTGGCGCCTGAAGGGCGATTCACAAGCGCGCGCCATGTTCGTCGGCACCGATTGCGGCCTGTGCCGTAACCCGCGCTGGGTCGTGCGGCAGAAGAACCTGCAATAGCGCAGGCGCCCGCCTAAGACGGGCAGCAGACTTTCAAATGCTGAGGAAAGTGGTGCCCGGGGACGGAGTCGAACCGCCGACACTGCGATTTTCAGTCGCATGCTCTACCAACTGAGCTACCCGGGCACGGGGATCGCCTTTGGTGCAAGACCCGGCGAAAGAGCGTGCGCTATAAGCATGGTCGCGGGGGCATGTCCAGCCCCGTTTCGCCCTTTCCGCCCAAGAAAGTGACCGGAGCGGAAGATGCGCATTCCGCCCGCATTCGGCGGGCGTTGCGCGCCGGTCAGCCCCGCGAACCGTCCTCATTGGCCGGCCCGGCACTGCCGCCTTCGCCATCCTCGTCATCATCGGCACGGATGGGGACGCGATAGCCCTCATCCATCCAGCCGATCAGATCGCGGTCGCGGCAGCCGCGCGAGCAGAAGGGGCGAAATTCCTGTACGCTCGGCTGGCGGCACAAGGGGCAGACATTCTTAATGGGCATGATGTGCCCCCAGCGGCAAGGCGTCGTCGATGCGCAGGTCCAGCGACCCGCCGCGCCGGCGCTCCAGCAGCTTGATCCAGTCCGGATGAGTGCGGATATCCTTGGCCACCGCAGCCGGCACCGTCAGCACGACCGGCCCGCCTCCGCCGCCAGCAGTCTCCTGCCGCTCGGCCGCGCGCAGCGCCGCCAGGCTCGCGGCGCGCACCGAATCCGCGCGCAGCAGTTCCATGAGCGAGGGCCGCTCGCGCTTGCGGATGATCTGCACGAAGCCAAAGCCGTTGACCGCCGTGCGCTCGAAGGGCTGGGGCAGATATTTGTCGATCTGCGCCGCCGCGATCAGGCGCTCGTCCTTATTGTTCATCGTCGGCAGATCGACGCCGATGGAGCCGGATATGCCCATGCGCGCAATCGCCTGCGCCGCAAGCTTGGCGCCCTTGGGGCCGAGCTGGGCGGGCGGCGCGGCGCCGTCCACGTCAATAAGCGTCATCGCCGGCGTCGGGAAGATGCGCAACGCAGCATCCTCGGCGCCGACCTCACCGCTCATCGCCTCGGCCAGCAACTCGCTCCAGCCGGCCGCTTCCATGCGGTCGGCCTCATGCGCCGGGCATGGCACGATAGGCACGCCGCTCGCCTGAAGGCGCTGGAGCAGGCTCGGCCCGGGACCGGCCTGTACGCCGGGCTGCGCGATGCGCCCCTTAGCCAGCTTTTCGCGCGCCTCGTCCAGCCCCGGCTCGGCGATAGCCTCGCGCAGGATTTCGACGCGCACCGGCGCGCCTTCCGCCACCTTGGGCGGGATCGGCTCGATCAGGACCATCTCGCCACTATCCAGCCGCGCGATGCCGCGCTTGCGGGCAATGAGCGTGCGCACCAGCCGCCCGGAATGAATGCCGCCAGCGCGGGCGCGCTTGTCTTCCCGCTCGATCTGGGCCTCGACGATCCGCCCGCCCCTCACCAGCGCGGCGCGGGCCTCGCCAATGCCCTCTTCATAGAGCCAGTGGAGCGTCGTGGGTGTATCAGTCACAAGAATAGCCTGCTGAAAGGAGGAGCGTGCGCGTTTCGTGGAGCGGCAGGCCGATCACGCCGGACGGACTGCCAGAGAGGGCGCGAATCAGTCCCGCCGCGCGTCCCTGAATGGCGTAGCCACCGGCCTTACCGTCCCACTCGCCGCTGGCGAGATAGGTGTCGATCTCCTGCGGATGCAGGCGCTTGAAGGTGACAGTGCTGGTCGAGAGCTTGTGGCGCGCCTTGCCCTCAGCATCGATGAGCGTGACCGCACTCAGCACGCGATGCCGCCGGCCGGAAAGGAGCGTCAGGCAGGCGCGGGCCGTGGCTTCATCCTCCGCCTTGGGCAGAATGCGCCGCCCGCAGGCTACCACCGTATCGCCGCTCAGCACCAGCGCGCCGGGATGACGCGCCGCCACCGCCGCGCCCTTCTGCGCGGCCATGCGCGCGGCATAGGGCGCGGGCAGTTCGGTCTTGCCCGGCGTTTCATCGATGTCGGCAGGGTCCACGCCATCGGGCGTCACGCCGATCTGGGCGAGAAGGTCCAGTCGGCGCGGCGAGGCGGATGCGAGAATGAGGCGCATGGAGTCGCCTGTCCGGCTATCGCGGGGCGGAGACGCCACCGCGCTGCCGATCAGGGCTGGCCGGGGCCAGGGCCGCCGCGGCCGGGCATGTAGCGATAGGTGATCCGGCCCTTGGTCAGGTCATAGGGCGTCAGCTCGACCAGCACTTCGTCACCGACGAGCACGCGGATGCGGTTCTTGCGCATCTTGCCTGCGGTGTGACCGAGGATTTCGTGATCATTTTCCAGACGGACGCGGAACATGGCGTTGGGCAGCAGCTCAACCACCTGCCCGCGCATCTCGAGGAGTTCTTCTTTGGCCATAATCTTCCAGTTTTTCGCGAATGGCGCCCCATAGCCGCAAAAGCGCGGATTGGGAAGCGATTGAGCCGTCCGGTGAATTTCAGCGCGTGTGCCAGTTCGGGCGGGTGTCCACCGCGTCCGCAATGACGGAGAAAGCCTGCGCAATCTCGGCCGGCGTCGTGCAATAAGGCGGCATGAGATAGATGGTGTTGCCGAGCGGCCGAAGCAAGAGCCCCTGCGCCAGCGCATGCGCCCGCAAGCGGGGGGCGACGTCCGAGAGATAGCCGCCATCGGGCACCACCATGTCGATGGCCGCAATAGCACCGATCCGCCGGGGGTTGTGCAGGCGGCCAAGGCCGGCGAGCGTTGCCAGCCCTTCATCAAGGGCCAAGCCCAGCGCGGCGATGCGCCCCGGCACATCCTCGTCTCGCCAGATCGCCAGATTGGCATTGGCCGCCGCGCAGCAGACCGGGTTGGCCGTGAAACTCGATGAGTGAAAGAACATCGTCGCGCGGTCCATGCTGCGGTGCGACTCGAAAATTGCTGCGCTGGCCAACGTCGCCGCCAATGGGACTGCGCCTCCGGTGAGCCCCTTCGCCAGGCAGAGGATATCTGGCGCCACGCCGGCCTGTTCGCATGCGAAGAGCGTGCCGGTGCGGCCCCAGCCGGTCATCACTTCATCCACGATGAAAAGCACATCATGCTGCGCACAAATTTCGGCAAAGGCGCGGAGTGTTTCGGGTGGATAGAAGAGCATCCCGCCGGCCCCGAGCACCAGCGGCTCGACGATGAACGCGGCGGGCTTCTCGCCCGTCCGGCACAGCCGTTCCAGTGCATCGAGACTGGCCTGCACCTGCCCTTGCGCCGGAAAGGGCACCGTCTCCACGTCGAACAACAGCGGCGCATAAGCACGATTGAACACGCCGCGCTCGCCCACCGACATCGTGCCGATCGTGTCGCCATGATAGCTATGCTCGATCACCAGCAGGCGGTGCCGCGCCTCGCCGCGATTGTGCCAATGGCCGAGCGCCATTTTGAGCGCCACCTCGACAGCCGTCGACCCACTGTCCGAGAAGAATACATGGTCGAGGCCGGGCGGGGTCAGCGCCACCAACGACCGGGCCAGCGCCTCCGCCTGCGGGTGGGTGTAGCCCGCGAAAATCATCTGATCGAGCGTGCTCGCCTGCGCCGTGATGGCCGCCGCGATGCGCGGTTCGCAATGGCCGTGGGTGATGACCCACCAGCTCGAAATGCCGTCGAGCAGCCGGTGGCCGTCATCGCAGGTCAGCCACGCCCCGGAGGCGGACACGATCTGCGGGATCGGCTCGCCAAGCCCGTGCTGCGTGAACGGATGCCAAACCGGGGACGTCATAGCGGCACCCCCATCGCCGAGCGCACCCCGGCCAGATCGATCTGCGCATGCATGGCCTGCCGCAGATGCGGCGCATCGAGCGGATCGAGCACCGGCAGGCGCCCGAAGCTGCGCACGCCGGTCAGCGCCGGCACGATCGCCTCATTGTCGGGACGTGCCGCCCCGACGAAAATCAGCCCGGCAATCGGGATGCCCCGCGCTCTCAGCGCTTCGATGCTGAGCAGACTGTGATTGATCGTGCCGAGCTGAGTGCGCGCGACGAGCAGCACCGGCGCACCCCACCCTGCGAACAGGTCGATCATCAGCATCGGCGGATCGCGGCGAACGGGCACCATCAGGCCGCCGGCGCCCTCGACGATCAGCGGACGCGCGGGCGGGAGCGCCAGACGGGATGGGTCCAGCACGAGCCCCTCGCGCTCGGCGGCCAGATGCGGCGAGGCCGGGAGCGTAAGCCGATACGCTTCCGGGAGGCATCGATCCGGCGCAACGCCGAGCGCCACGGCATCCGCACTGTCCGTGCCATCGGCGGTCCCGGCCTGGATCGGCTTCCAGTAGGAAGCGCCGAGAACGGCAGCGAGACCGGCCGCAACCACCGTCTTGCCGATGCCGGTGTCCGTGCCCGAGACGATGAGGGCGCCGCTCATGCCGGCACCTGTCCGAGCGCTTGCTGCAAGGCTTCCCCCAGTTCTGCGATGATCTGCTCATCGACATTCAGCGTGAGCGACACGCGCAGGCGCGCGGTGCCGCGCGGCACCGTGGGCGGGCGGATGCCGCGCACATCGAACCCGGCCTGCTGCAGCAAGGCCGCAACCTGCATCGTCCGCGCATCGTCCCCCAGCACGATCGGCAGGACTTGGCTGGCAGGCAGGGGAAGCCCCAGCGGCGCGCATAAATGCTGCGCAGCATGATCGATCAGATCGCTCAGGCGGGCGCGCAGATCGTCGCCCTCCAGACTGCGCGCCAGCGCGGCCTGCACCGCAACCGCCATCAGCGGCGATGGCGCCGTCGAGAAGACGAAGCTGCGCCCGCGATTAACCAGCAGATCGATGATCGGCCGCGCGGCCGTCACCAGCGCCCCCTCCGCGCCCAGCCCCTTGCCGCAGGTGTGGAGCGCAATGACATTTTCCGCCGACTCAAGATGCGCGCCCAGGCCCCGCCCGCCCGGCCCGTGAACGGCGGTCGCGTGCGCCTCGTCCAGCACCAGCATCGCATCATGTCGCGCGGCGACGGCGGCAAGGTCATCGACCGGCGCCCTGTCACCGTCCATGGAATAGAGCGTTTCGGCGACGATCCACACCCGCCCCGTGCCACCCTCGCGCCGCCAGCCGGCAATGGCGTCGGCAAAGGCGTCGGCATCATTATGCTGCGCCAGCACGGAGCCGGCCTTGCCGAGCTTCATCCCGTCATGGGCGCTGGCGTGAATGAGCGCATCCGCGACGACAAGATCGCCCGGACCCGGCAGGCCGGCAAGAATGGCGATGTTCGCGGCAAAGCCATTGGCCAAAAACAAAGCCGCCTCGCTGCCGAATATCTGCGCGGCCTGCGCCTCCAGTGCCTCATGCTCCGGCGCATTGCCGCGCAGCAGCCGCGACCCGCCCGAGCCGACCGGAACACCCCGCGCCAGCGCATCAGCCACCGCAGCCGCAATCGCCGGGTCGCCGGCAAGGCCGAGATAGTCGTTGGACGCGAAATCATGGCCCGCGCGCGGTATGAGCCGTCGCCGGCGTGCGCGACGCTCCAGCGCGTCAAGCTGGGACTGGAAGGAGGCAAGCGCAGAAGACATGGCCGGCGCTATAGCGTCGGCGCCTCCGGCTCGCCAGCATCGCGGAGAGGGCCCATCGGCCAAGACGTGAAAAGCCCGCCCGGACAGGATCCGGACGGGCTTTCCTCCTCTCCCGTTTCCGGGATTGTGCGCCGGGATCTTTACATCGCCCCGTGCGCCAGTGCGGCGAGCAGAAGCAGCGCCACGATATTGGTGATCTTGATCATCGGGTTCACGGCCGGGCCGGCCGTATCCTTGTAGGGATCGCCGACCGTGTCGCCGGTGACGGCCGCCTTGTGGGCCTCCGAGCCCTTGCCGCCATGATGGCCATCCTCGATATATTTCTTGGCATTATCCCAGGCGCCGCCGCCACTGGTCATCGAGATAGCGACGAACAGGCCGGAAACGATGACACCGAGCAGCAGCGCGCCCAGTGAAGCAAAGCCCTGCGCCTGCCCGGCCACGGCGGTGATGATGAAGTAGACCGCAATGGGCGTCAGCACCGGCAGCAGCGAGGGAATGATCATTTCCTTGATCGCCGCCTTGGTCACGATGTCCACGGTGCGGGCATAATTGGGTCGGGACGTGCCCGCCATGATGCCCGAATCGCTGCGGAACTGCTCACGCACATCCTCGACCACCGCGCCCGCTGCCCGGCCCACGGCAGTCATGCCGAATGCACCGAAGAGATAGGGCAGCAGCGCCCCCAGCAGCAGACCCACGATGACGTAGGGATTGCTCAGCGAGAAATCGACCGCGATGTCCGGGAAGTAGATTTCCAGATCCGCCGTGTACGCCCCGAACAGCACCAGCGCCGCCAACGCCGCCGAACCGATGGCATAGCCCTTGGTCACCGCCTTGGTGGTGTTACCCACGGCATCGAGCGCATCGGTGCGGTGGCGCACATCATCGGGCAGGCCCGCCATTTCCGCGATGCCGCCGGCATTGTCGGTCACCGGGCCATAAGCATCGAGCGCGACGACCATGCCGGCCAATGCGAGCAGCGAGGTAGCCGCGAAGGCCACGCCGATGATCCCGGCGATCTGGTAGGTCGCGATCACCGCGATCGTGATGACCAACGTCGGCAGCGCCGTCGATTCCAGGCTGATCGCCAGACCCTGGATCACATTGGTGCCATGGCCCGTGACGCTCGCCTTCGCGATGGACTTGACCGGGCGATAGTTAGTGCCGGTGTAATATTCCGTGATCCACACCAGCAGGCCGGTGACGATCAGGCCGATCAACATGCACCAGAACAGCGCCATGCCGGTATAGCCACCAGTGCCATCCAGCCCCGCGCCGATCGCCACATCCATGTCGCCCAGCACGCGCCAGGTGACGTACCAGATGCCGCCGACCGAGAGCACCGCCGTCATCCAGAAGCCCTTATAGAGCGCGCCCATGATGTTTTGCGATTTGCCCAGCCGCACGAAATAGGTGCCGATGATCGAGGTGATGATGCAGATGCCGCCGACGACCAGCGGCAGCGACATCAGCGCCATGAGCTGCGCAGACGGCGCATCGACCAGCAGCGCGATGGAAACCATGGTGAGGCCGAGCGTCACCACATAGGTCTCGAACAGGTCGGCCGCCATGCCCGCGCAGTCGCCGACATTGTCGCCGACATTGTCCGCAATGACCGCCGGATTGCGCGGATCGTCCTCTGGGATGCCGGCCTCGACCTTGCCGACGAGATCGGCGCCAACATCGGCGGCCTTGGTGAAGATGCCGCCCCCCAGCCGCGCGAAGATGGAGATGAGCGAGGCGCCAAAAGCCAGCGCCGTCAGCGCGGCGATGATCGAGCGATCATTGGGCGCGAGGCCGCCCGGCCCGGTCAGATACCAGAACGTCCCGGCGATGGAGAGCAGGCCGAGGCCGGCCACGAGCATGCCGGTCACCGCGCCGGACCGGAAGGCCAGCGTCAGCCCTCCCTGGAGCGACTCGCTCGCGGCCTGCGCGGTGCGGACATTGGCCCGCACGGAAATGTTCATGCCGACATAACCGGCGACGCCCGAAAGCACCGCACCGATCAGGAACGAGACCGTGGAGAGCAGACCGAGCGTGAAGAAGAGAATGAGGGCGACGATGACGCCGACGATAGCGATGGTGGTATATTGTCGTCCGAGATAGGCTTTGGCGCCTTCCTGAATGGCACCCGCAATTTCCTGCATCCTGGCACTACCGGCCGGCGCGCTCAGCACCTGGCGACTGGTCACCAGACCATAGATCACGGCAAGCAGGCCGCAACCAATGGCGATCAAGACCGAGGTCATATCGCGTTCTCCCCTGTGACGGTGCCCGGGCGTTGGCCGCCCATGTTCGGCTTTGGAGCGGAAGGTAAAGCGCTCTCCCGTGCCGTCAAGCGGTTAAACGGAGGGGGCGGGATCGGGACTATGCGTCCGTTCGCATCGAGCGAAGTCGAGATGCCGCAAGCGCCGCCCGCTGGGCGGGGTGTCTCGACTTCAGCTTACAGCTGAAGTTTATCCTGAGCGCCGGCCCTGCGGGCAGTCGAAGGGCTCGACACGAACGGGGCCAGGAATAAGGCCGTAACAGCTCACGAACAGGTCGCCGGCCTTGCATCAGCCCAACGGCCGCACTCCCCAATCCGTTCGGCCTGAGTAGTTATTGAGCCTGCCGAAATGGCGTATCGAAGGACTGCTCAGGGCGCGATGCTTCGATACGGCGCTTCGATACGCGCCACGGCGCTACTCAGAGCCTACTCAGCGGAACGGAAGCTGGAGCGCGACCATCAGCCGTGCTCGTAGCCCAGCCGCGCCGGCAACGGCACTGCCTTGCCATCAAGGCGCAGCGTCAACCCCTCGCCATGCTTGAACCGCCCGACCTCCAGCAGTCCGCGCGGGGGCGCCAGCGTGCCGGGCAAGGCAATGAGCAGCACATAATCATCGCCGGCCGTCGCAGCGGCCAGCCGCGCCTCGATGCCGTTCCCGCGCAGCGACACATAGGCGTCCGACAGCGGCACCTGATTGATTTCCACCGCGCAATCGCTGGCCAGCGCCATGCGCTGCGCATCGATCAGCAACCCGTCGGAGACGTCCATCATCGCATGGGCCTGCGACGAGAGCGTCTGCCCGAGCGTGATGTGCGGCGTGGGCACGCGATAGGCACGGATCAGCTCCGCCGGCTCCTTCAGCCCCTCATCGAGCAGCCCCAACCCGGCGCCAGCATCGCCGATCGGGCCGGAAACAAACAAGCGGTCTCCCGGTCGTGCGCCGGTGCGCGCCGGCACCTGTTCATGCGCGGGCACCTCGCCCATGGCGGTCAGGCTGAGCACGCGCGGCGCGCCCGCGGGCAGCTTTACGGTATCGCCGCCAATGAGGTGCATCCCGAAGCTGCGCAGCGCCCGCCCCAGCCCATCGAGGAACCCCTCGTCCCAGCCGGGCTGACCGGTCAGTCCATAGTTCAGCAGGCAGGAGACCGGCACGGCGCCCTTGGAGGCGAGATCGGAGAGATTGACCGCCGCCAGCTTCCAGCCGACGGTCTCGGGTGGATCGTCGGCGCGGAAATGCACGCCTTCGACCATCGTGTCGCTGGTGATGACGAGTTGCTGCCCCATGGTGGGCATCACCGCGACATCGTCCATCAGGCCGCGCGCCGCGGGGTCGCTCGCCATGGCGCGCAGACGGCGGAGAAGGTCCGCCTCCGCGCTCATCTTAGCTGCGCACGCTCTTGGCGATGCCGTCGAGCAGGCCGTTGACGAAGCCGGCCTCGCGCTTGTCGTAGAAGGCGTGAGCGACATCGACATATTCGCTGATGACGCTCGCCGTGGGCACGTCGGCGCGGGCCAGCAGCTCATAGGTGCCGGCGCGCAGGATCTGCCGCATCGGCTTGTCGAGGCGCTCCATCGACCAGCCCTTGGCCAGCCGGTCGATGATATGCTGGTCGATCTCGTCGCGGCGCGCGTCCACGCCCTTCACCACATCATCGAAGAAGGCCTGTTCGGCCGGGTGATAGGTCACGTCCTCGATGGTTGCGCCAAGGCGGTGCTGATGGAACTCGTGGAGGAGCAGCGGCAACGGCGTGCTTTCCATCTCCTGCTGGTAGAGCGCCTGCACGGCCGCTAGCCGCGCCGCAGAGCGGGACTTTGATTTCGTTGGCTTCATTGCGTCCTTCATATCGGTTCGGGCGCGCGATGGATACGGGATTTCACCATCCCGTTCCGCGCGCCCCTGCATCGGGTCTGTCTATTTCAGCCGCACCGCCACGCTGGCCGCGTGGGCCGGCAGCCCCTCCGCCTGCGCCAGCGCCAGCGCTGCCGGGCCGATGGCGCCGATGGCCCGCGCATCGAGCTGCAGGAAACTGGTGCGCTTCATGAAGTCCAGCACGGAAAGCCCGGAGGAGAAGCGCGCGCGGCGCCCGGTCGGCAGCACATGGTTCGGCCCGGCGACATAATCGCCGATTGCCTCCGGCGTCATCCGGCCCATGAACACCGATCCGGCATGGCGCACCTTGTCGAACAGCGGCTGCGGATCGTCCACGGCCAGTTCGAGGTGCTCGGGCGCCAGCCGGTCGACCAGCGGCAGCGCGGCCTCAAGGTCCGGCACCAGGATGATCGCGCCATTATTGGTCCAGCTCACCCGCGCGCGAGCGCCGGTTTCGAGCCGATTGAGCCAGTCCTCGACCGACGCGGCCACCGCCTTGGCAAAGGCCGCATCGTCAGTGAACATGATCGACTGGCTGGTCTCGTCATGCTCCGACTGGCTGAGCAGATCGGCAGCGATCCATTCGGGATCGTTCTTGCCGTCCGCGACCACCACGATCTCGCTCGGCCCCGCCACCATGTCGATGCCGACAACGCCGTAAACCTGCCTCTTGGCTTCCGCGACCCAGGCATTGCCCGGCCCGACGATCACGTCCACCGGCTTGATCCGCGCCGTACCATAAGCCAGCGCAGCGACGGCCTGCGCGCCACCGACGCGCCAGATTTCGCTCACGCCAGCGATGTGCGCCGCCGCCAGTACGGCAGGGTTGAGCTGCCCGCCCGGCGTCGGCGACATCATCACGATGCGCTCGACCCCCGCCACCTTGGCCGGAATCGCATTCATCAGCAGCGAGCTGGGATAGGCGGCCAGCCCGCCCGGCACGTAGATGCCTGCCGCTTCCACAGCGTTCCACCGCGCGCCGAGCCGCACGCCGGCCTCGTCGGTCCAGCCGGCATCTTCCGGCTTCTGCTTTGCGTGATAGGTGGCGATCCGCTCAGCGGCGAGATTGAGCGCATCGCGCAGCGGCGCATCGATCTGCGCATAGGCCTGGGCGCATTGTTCGGCGCTGATCGACCAACCCTGCGCATCAAGATCGAAACGGTCGAACCGCGCGGTCAGGTCGGCCAGCGCGGAGTCCCCCTCGGCCCGCACGCGCCGGACGATATCGCGCACAGCCTGTGCGACATCCTCATCCGCCTCGCGCCGGGCGTTGACCAGCGCCTCGAACTGCGCAGCGAACCCCGCATCACGGGCATCCAGCTCAAGCGGCACGGCTGGCCTCCACGGCAGCGCGGAAGCGCTCGACCATCGGCACCAGCTCGGCAGCGCGCATCTTCATCGCCGCCCGGTTGACGATGAGTCGCGCGGAAATGTCCATGATCTTCGCGGTTTCAACGAGGCCATTGGCCTTGAGCGTCGCGCCGGACGAGACGAGATCGACGATCCGCCGCGCCAGCCCGAGCGAGGGCGCCAGTTCCATCGCGCCATTCAGCTTCACGCACTCGGCCTGGATGCCCAGCGCCTCATAATGCGCGCGGGTGAGATGCGGATATTTGGTCGCGACGCGGACATGGCTGGCCGCCCCGAGCACCTCGGGCACCGCATCGGCCGGCTCGGCGACAGACAGGCGGCAATGGCCAATATCGAGATCGACCGGCGCATAAAGCTCGGAATAGCCGAACTCGGCGATCACGTCCGACCCCACAATGCCGACCTGCGCCGCGCCATGCGCGACGAAGGTCGCCACATCGAACGCGCGCACGCGGATGATGGACAGGCCCTCGACATTGGTCGCGAACCGCAGCGCCCGGCTTTCCTTCTTATGGAACTCCGCCTCGGGCTCGATGCCCGCGCGCGCCAGCAGCGGCAGGGCCTCTTCGAGAATGCGTCCCTTGGGAATGGCGAATGTGATGGAGCGGCTCATAGCCGGCGCGCTTTAGGCCCTCACGCGCGAAACTGCAATTGCGGGCCGCATTCGCTCCTCAAGGCAACGGATTGGCGCCCGAGGCATTGGTCAAAGAGATAAGAAGGAGACTGATGACATGGGTAAAGGTATCTTGCTGTGGCTGATCGGGATCCCGATTCCCATCATCATCCTGCTCTATCTGCTTTTCTGAGGGGTTTTAGCACAGACATCGGCGTCTCTGCCGTTCGCCCTGAGCTTGTCGAAGGGCCGTCCTTCCTTCAAAATGGCTTCATGTCGTTCTGGGTTTACATGCTGCATTGTCAGGGAGGCGCGTTTTATGTGGGCCATACCGATGATATTGAGCGTCGTATCAATCAGCACCAATCCGGCGAAATTGCTGGGTTTACGCAGCACCGGCGACCGTTAATGCTGGTCTGGTCTGAGCAGTTCTCAACCCGGATCGAGGCGCTGGAAATGGAACGAAGGCTGAAAGGCTGGTCTCGGGCGAAGAAGATGGCCCTCATTCGTGGCGATTGGGAGACGATCTCCCGACTGACCAAAGGCCAGAAGAACAGCCCTTCGACAAGCTCAGGGCGAACGGATGGGTAGGTCTCCGTTGACCGCAGGGCGACCTCACCCCACCCATTAACGGGCTGATTTTATGTCCCGATAAATACCGTTATTAGCTGAGCTTGTTGAAGCCATCTCAATCCTCGAACGGATCGCGCACCAGGATCGTGTCCTCACGCTGTGGCGAGGTTGAGACGCTGGCGACCGGGCATTCGATCAGCTCTTCGATGCGGCGGATATATTTGATGGCCTGCGCCGGCAGGTCCGCCCAGGAGCGGGCGCCGACGGTGGTGCCTTCCCAGCCCTCCATCTCTTCATACACCGGCTCGACTGCGGCCTGATCGGCCGCGTGCGCGGGCAGATAATCGATGATTTCGCCATTCAACCGGTAGCCGGTGCAGATTTTGATCGTCTCGAACCCGTCGAGCACGTCGATCTTGGTGAGGGCAATGCCGGTGACGCCGGAAAGCGCGCAGGTCTGGCGGACCAGCACCGCGTCGAACCAGCCGCAGCGGCGCTTGCGGGCCGTGACGGTGCCAAATTCATGGCCGCGCTGACCGAGACGCTCGCCGGTCTCGTCCACCAGCTCGGTCGGGAACGGGCCGGAGCCAACGCGCGTGGTGTAGGCCTTCACGATCCCCAGCACGAAGCCCGCCGCACTCGGCCCCATGCCGGAGCCCGAGGCGACCGTGCCGCTCACCGTGTTGGAGCTGGTGACGAACGGGTAGGTGCCGTGGTCCACATCGAGCAGCACGCCTTGCGCGCCCTCGAACAGGATGCGCTTGCCGCCCTTGCGCACATCGCGCAGCCGCTTCCACACCGGCTCGGCGAACTGCAGCACGAAGGGCGCGATCTCGCGCAGATCGGCGATCAGCTTGGTCCGATCGATGGGGGGCTCGCCAAAGCCGGCGCGCAGCGCATCATGATGGGCGCAGAGCCGATCGAGCTGCGGCTCCAGCGAATCGAGATGAGCGAGATCGCAGACCCGGATCGCACGGCGGCCGACCTTGTCTTCATAAGCCGGCCCGATGCCACGGCCGGTGGTGCCGATCTTGCCCTTGCCGGCGGCCGTCTCGCGCAGGCCGTCAAGATCGCGGTGGATCGGCAGGATGAGCGGGCAATTGTCGGCGACGGCGAAATTGTCGCGCGTCACATGCACGCCCTGACCCTGCAGCTTCTCGATCTCGGCCTTGAGCGCCCAGGGATCGAGCACCACGCCATTGCCGATGATGGAGAGCGTACCCGTGACGATGCCCGAAGGCACGAGGCTGATCTTGTAGACCTGCTCGCCGACGACGAGCGTGTGCCCGGCATTGTGACCGCCCTGGAAGCGCACGACGCAATCGGCGCGGCTGGCCAGCCAATCGACAATCTTGCCTTTGCCTTCATCGCCCCACTGGGCGCCGATCACGGTTACATTTGCCATGGATACACGTCTCCGCCTGCCAGGCGGATCGCGACCACCCTTCGACAGGACTCGGTGGTCGGACTGGATCAAAGCGGGCGCGCCATCGCACCCGGTCCGGGGCGCCCGTTAGCCGCTCGATGGACCTTCCGTCAAGGCAGGTGCGGCGAGCAGGCATGTCAGGAGATGGGACCATTCACCAGCAGCAAACTTCCGTTCATCGCATTGTAAGGCAAAGTTCCCGATCAAAAGGCCTGGCGTTTTCGAAAGTCAGGCTCATGATTCGCTCTCATTTACATGGCGTCACCCTCATCGCCGCAATCGTGGCCACGGTCGGCGTCACCAGCCTGCCCGCCGATGCAAGCCTGCGCGATCGCATTCGCGAGCGCATGGCCGGGCGGATGCAGCAGGATATCGCAGCCGACAAGACGGTGGACGGGCGCGAAATGGCCTATGGGCGCGACCCGGCGCAGACCCTCGCCTTCTGGCCCGCTGTTGGGCAGAGGTCCGCGCCGGTGCCCCTCGTCCTCTTCGTGCATGGCGGCGGATGGCAGCATGGTAACAAGACCAATGCCACGGGCCAGCGCAAGGTCGCGCATCTGACGGCGCAGGGCTATGCGCTCGCCTCCATCGACTACCGGCTGGTGCCGCAGGCGACGGTCGAGCAGCAAGCGGCGGATGTGGCCAGCGCCCTCGCCTATGTCATCGCCCACGCGGACAAGCTGAACATCGACCCCCGGCGGATCGTGCTGATGGGGCATAGCGCGGGCGCGCATCTCGTCGCATTGGTGGGCACGGACCCGCGCTATCTGCGCGAGGCCGGTCTGGCACCAGATGCCGCCGCCGGCATCGTGGCGCTGGATGGCGCCGCATATGACGTGCCGGCCCAAATGAAGTCCGGGCCGCGCATCATGGGCAAGACCTACACGGAGGCCTTCGGCAACGATCCGGCCCGGCAGAAGGCTCTCTCTCCGACGCTGCACGCCGCCGCACCCAATGCGCCGGCCTTCCTCATCTTCCATGTCGACCGCGAGGATGGCACCGCGCAGGCCCGCGCGCTGGCCGAGGCTCTGCGCAAGGCCGGAACGCCGGTGCAGATCGACCGGTTCGAGGGCAAAGGCCTGCAGGGCCACATGGAAATCAATCGCCGGCTGGGCGACCCGGATTATCCCGCCACGCCGGTGCTCGACAAGTGGCTCAAGGCGCTCTTCGCGCGCTGAGCGCGCCATAAGCCGGCGATAAGGGTCGCAATCGCGGTCGCGCCGGCCTATCATGCCCGCCCCAGCAAGAACGCCCCGGAGATAGACCCATGCGTGTTTTCCTGATCGGCCTGGCCACGCTCTCGCTCGCTGCCTGTGGCGGCGGCGCCAGCCAAGAGAATAGCGCAGGCGCAGCCAACAATGCCGCGCTGGCCCGCAATGCGATGGACAACGCCGCCAACGCGATCGACCATGTCGCGGCCATCGAAAATCTCTCCGAAACGCAGCAGCAGGCGGTCTTCCTGCGCGCCATTCGCGATGCCGATATTTCCTGCCGCGACGTCACGAAGGTCGAGCGGCTCGAGCCGGAAGGCGGCGTGCCCACCTGGCGCGCCCAGTGCGATCAGGGTGATGCTCATCTCATCATGGTCCAGCCGGACGGCAATGCGCAGGTCATGTCGCGCCCCACTCGCTGACCGCCCTGCCGGCAGGGTCGTCAGCCAGGCCATTGCACTTTGCCGATGAGTCTCTAGCATCCTGAGCGGCCGGACAATCAAGCCGCAGGGGACGCGTCATCAGCCTGATATTGAGCGAGAGCAAGCGGCTGCGCATCGGCAGCATGATGACCTTCTATGTGGCGCAAGGGCTGCCGCTCGGCCTTTTCCTGACGGCGGTGGCAGCCTGGCTTGCCTCTAACCAGATGCCGCCTGCCGCCATCGCCTCGCTGGTGGCGACCGCCTATCTGCCGTGGAGCTTCAAGTTCATCGGCGCGGCGCTGATGGATCGTTACGCCTATCTGCCAATGGGGCGGCGACGCGCCTGGCTGATCGGATCACAGACCGTCATCCTGATCGGCCTCACCGTCGCCGCGATTGCCGCACCGGGGCCGCAGGATCTCGGCCTCATCACCGTGCTCGGCGTGCTGATCTTCTCCGGCGGCGCCATTCAGGACGTGGCGGTCGATGGCCTCGCGGTCGATATCCTTCCAGATGAGGAACAGGGAACGGCCAGCGCCTTCATGTTCGGCGGACAAGCGCTGGGCATGGCCATTGGTGGCGCGATGGGGGGCTATCTGCTCCAGCATTATGGCGCCGCGATCGCCTTTGCCGCCTTCCTGCCCTTCAATGCCGGCTTCCTGCTGCTCGCTCTGGTGCTGCGCGAGCGGCCGGGCGAGAAGCTGCTGCCATGGACAAAAGGCCGGGCCTCGGCCGAGGCGCTGAGCGCCCATGGCCTGCCCTGGCTGCGCATCCTCGCCATCACCTTCCGCTCGATGATCAAGCGCGACAGTCTGGTGCTGCTCGCCGCCAGCGTGCTCGGCCGCGCGGTGGGCGGGGCATTCACTGCCTTCTGGCCGGTCTTCGCGACCACACAGGCGAATTTCAGCACCAGCAGCTATTCGGGGATGGTCGCCACGGTCGGCCTGCTGGTGTCGATCTCCTGCATGGGCGTCGGCTCCCTCCTCGTCGGGAAGATCGGGCCGCGCCGCGCGACCGTCATCACCTATGCCGGCTATGCGATCATGTCGCTGGTCTTCCTGCTCTCGCCCGAGGTCGCGATGATCGGCACCGTCTTCGTGTTGCTCTCCATCGGGCGCGAGGCGACGGACATTCTGACGTCGATCAGTTCCAACCCGCTGCGGATGCGTCTGTCCGACAAGCGGGTCGGCGCCACCCAGTTCACGATCTATAATTCGCTGTCCAACCTGCCGGTCGCGCTGGGCGCCAGCCTTTATGCGTGGATCTATGGCGCGAGCGGCCTTGCCTGGCTGATGGTCATCCTGATCGCGATGACGGTGCTGAGCTGCGTCATCTTCGCCATGCTGCGCATCGGTGAAGTGGCTGACACGCCCGCCTCCAATGAGGACGACCTCATCCCGGTGATTAACTAGCCGGCGAGGGACGGGCCCGCTAGATCGTCAGCCGGCCTCGCAAAATGTCCGGTAGGTATGCAGCTCATGCACGCCGGTAACGATGCCGAAGCGGTTCATATACTCTTCCGCCTCGCGCGCCGCCTCGCGGAAATCATAGGTCGCGCCGATGGGCTTGGTGTGTCGGAGCGCCGTTCCGTCGACGACGCCCGTCTTCCAGCCTTCTTTCTCCGCGAGCACCGGCCACACCGGGTCCAACCCCCAGCCATATTTCAGCGAGGGGAAGGGAAAGACGATGTCGAACACTTCGCGGCGAAAGGCGACCAAAGGGCCGACCTCCGTAAAGTTCGTCTCACGCACCAATACGCCCTTGCGCCGCCGCATGATGTCCCACCCCCAATAAGAGTAGGCGCGCTGCGCGGGGCCGCAGATCTTCAGCTCGGCATATTCGGCGAGCGCAAGGAAAGTGTCCATGAACTGGTCGGGCAGTTCGACATCGTCGTCGGTCATTACCACCCAGTCGAATTCGCTAAGGTCATGCCGCGCCAGGAGGACGTTGGTGTTGTCCAGCTTGCCGAGATTATCGACGCCCTTGCTGTCAAAGGTGATGCGGTGTCGCTCGCTCTGCATCCGAGCATAGATTTCGCCCAGCGATTGCGGCGAGCGGTTCGATTGAACGCCAACCACGAGAACCCGCAAGCTCGGCAGGGACTGGAAGTGCTGGGAAGCCCGAAAGCGGGCAATTTTGGGATCGATGGCGCGATCGTGGAAAACGTCCACCACCCGGCCTGAGAGATTCCTCGCGGTTCGACTCGCCCGACCCTTGATCCTTTTCAAAATTGCCATGAACGCACTCCCGCAAACCGTCACTCGCCCTACGACATGGGAGTTGACGTTTTATTCACGGCAAAGCGCACAGGATCGTCAGCCCGCCTCGTAAAATGTCCGGTAGGTATGCAGCACATGCACGCCGGTGACGATGCCGAAGCGGTTCATATACTCTTCCGCTTCGCGCGCCGCCTCGCGGAAATCATAGGTCGCGCCGATGGGCTTGGTGTGCCGGAGCGCCGTGCCGTCGACGACCCCGGTCTTCCAGCCTTCCTTCTCCGCAAGCACCGGCCAGACGGTGTTGACGCCCCAACCGTATTTCAGCGAGGGGAAGGGAAAGACGATGTCGAACACCTCGCGGCGGAAGGCGACCAGCGGGCCGACCTCCGCAAAGTTCGTCTCGCGCACCAACGCGCCCTTGCGACGGCGCATGATCTCGCGGCTCCAATAAGAATAGCCGCGCTGCGCGGGACCGCAGATCTTCAGCTCGGCATATTCGGCGAGCGCAAGGAAAGTGTCCATGAACTGATCGGGCAGTTCGATATCGTCATCGGTCATCACCACCCAGTCGAACGCGTTGAGATCATGCCGCGCGAGGAGGACGTTGGTGTTGTCCAGCTTGCCGAGATTATCGACGCCCTTGCTGTCAAAGGTGATGCGGTGGCGGTCGCTTTGCATCCGGCCATAGATTTCGCCGAGCGATTGCGGCGAGCGGTTCGATTGAACGCCGACCACGAGAACCCGCAGGCTCGGCATGGACTGGAAGTGCTCGGAGGCCCGAAAGCGGGCGATTTTGGGATCGATCGCCCGATCATGGAAAACATCCACCACCCGACCTGAAAGGTTCCTGGCGATTCGATTCGCCCGACCCTTGATCCTTTTCAAAATTGCCATGGACGCACTCCGCAAGCCGCCACTCACCTCTAAGCCATGGGAGTTGACGTTTTGTTTCACGGTAGGGCTCGCGGCCCTTATGCGATGGCCATCTCCGCGCCTTCCGTTTCCGCGATCCAGCCGCCACCGAGCACCCGGTCTCCATCGTAGAGCACTGCCGCCTGACCCGGCGCCACGCCAAATTCTTCGCTCTCGAAGAGCAACCGGTCGCCATCCAGCCGGGCGGGAACGGGACGGGCCATGGACCGCACCTTGGCGCTCAAGCTTCCATGGAACGTCCCGCCGAGCCAGTTGATCTCGTCAAGGCGCGCGGCGCGCACGGCCAGTGCCGCTTTCGGCCCGACGATCACCCGGCGCTGCTCGGCATCCAGGCGCACGACATAGAGCGGTTCTGCGAGGCCGCCGATCTCCAGCCCACGCCGCTGGCCCACCGTATAATGGATCAGGCCCTTATGCGGCCCCAGCACACGGCCATCGATATGGACGATCTCCCCCGCATCATCGGCTTCGGGCCGGATTTTCCGCACCACGCCCGCATAGTCGCCATCGGGCACGAAGCAGATGTCCTGACTGTCCGGTTTGAGCGCAACCCCAAGCCCCAGTTCTGCCGCGATCTGCCGGACGACCGGCTTTTCCATGCCACCGAGCGGAAAGCGCAGATAATCAAGCTGGTCCTGCGTCGTGGCGAACAGAAAATAGCTCTGGTCCCGCGCGGGATCGACAGCGCGATGCAGCTCGGCGCCGGCCGGACCTGCCACGCGCCGGACATAATGGCCGGTGGCCAGGCAATCGGCACCCAGATCGCGGGCCAGCGCAAACAGGTCGGTGAACTTAACGCCCATATTGCAGCGGACACACGGAATGGGCGTGCGTCCGGCCAGATATTCGTCGGCGAAACGGTCCATCACGCTTTCGCGGAAGCGGCTTTCATAATCAAAGACATAATGCGCGATGCCGAGCTTGTCTGCGACCGCCCGCGCGTCGCGAATGTCCTGCCCGGCGCAGCAGCTTCCCGTCCGCCCCACGGCGGCGCCATGATCGTAAAGCTGCAGCGTGACGCCGATCGTTTCCGCGCCCGACCGTGCGGCCAGCGCCGCAACCACGCTGGAATCCACGCCGCCGGACATGGCGACGATGATGCGCTTGCCCTGCAGAGGCATTGGAAGCTGAAAAAGTCCGTCCATCGGCGCCATATAAGCGCATTGGGGCGCAGCGACCAGCACCCGCAACCCATGACCAGCGAGTAAAGACCGTCCGTCGCGGTCTATGCACCGGTAATCTCACCTAACAACCTGTCACCACGGCCTTTACGAGCGCTTATCTTTTGGCTGCTAGCAGGGTGGCCATGGACATAAGTGCCAACCTCGATGATCAGGCCCTGCCTGTCGCCCTGGCAAGCGGACGCAGCCCCCGGATCCCGGATCTGCGCCTGCTGCTCACGGTTCACGCCGCGCGCCAGGATACGACACCGACGGCCCGGGCCATTCGTGAAGCCGATCTTCCGGTCGTGCTTGCGGATGAGCCGTCACGGCTGAGCCTGATCTTTGCATCGAACACACCGAGCCCAGCAACGCTGCAACGCGCGGCGGGATCGTTCAATGCATCCGTGGCGGCATTCATGGCGGTGGGGACCAATGGTGAAGGCGCCGTTCACTCTGGCGGTTAGCCGGAGTGAAAAGCTTTGGGGTCAACATCATGAGCAAGAAGACCGTGTCAGACCGATCCCCGTCGGTGAATGAGGAAAGAATGATCGAGAACCAGAAGATTCGCCCTGCTCAAGTTGTCGGCCCTCTCGGTGAGCCGCTGACGCTTGACTCGCTGCCGCCCCCGTCGACCACCCGCTGGGTAGTGCGTCGCAAGGCGGAAGTCGTGGCGGCCGTCAATGGCGGCCTGCTGACAGTGGACGAAGCCTGTGCGCGTTACGATCTGACGCTCGAGGAATTCGCCAGCTGGCAGCGCGCGGTGGACCGGTCCGGCATGCCGGGTCTGCGGGTCACGCGGATCCAGCATTACAAGTCGCTTTACGAGCGCCAACAGCGCTTTTGAGGCAGCGCGGGGTCTCTTTCGCGCTTCCCAAAGAAACAGGCCCGCCCGAGCCATCGGCGCGGGCCTTTCTTTATGGGCGTTTGCTGGAGGCCCCAACTTCCTGTCTCCGCCAGCGGCGCCAAAACCACGCGGCAGTCATCATCGCCAGCCCGGGCAGCCAGATCAGCAGCAGTTCGGAGTAGACCGTCTCCAGCCCGCGCGCCGAGAAGAAGCGCGCGCCGATCGGGGAGACGCGGATCGGCTGCCAGTCGAGGAACAGCCGCTGATGGTCGAACGGCCATAACAGCATCACGCCCTGCCCGCCGTCGGTCAGCATATCGAGCAGAGGATGGGACGCTGCGCAGGCGAACAGAAAGGCAAAGGCCGCTGGATGCCGCGCGCGCGGCCAGACCAGCGCGACCAGGCCGACCACGCCGAGCGCAAACGCCAGCGAATGGGTAAAGCCTCGATGCCCCCATTGGCTGGCATAGCCGATGCCGAGGGGAAATCCGATCACATCGAGGTCCGGCAGGGCAGCGAGCGCCCCACCGATGATCGCAAGGGCTGGCGCAATCCGGCGCCGGCCTAGCGCACCGCCGGCGAACAGGGAAATGGCGGCATGGCTGAAGATGGTCGGCATGTCGCCTCTCTGCGCGACTTTCGGCTGTCAGCCAACCGCCATCGTCGACGCTTAATAGCCGACCGTCAGTCCCACGGACACATAACGGTCCCCGACATTGCCCTTCACGGCAACGCGGGGCAGCAGGGGCATGGCGACGGTGCCATAGACGCGCGGCTCCTCGCCGCTGATCCGCGCGCCGATGCCGATGCGCAGGGACATAGGGATCTGATAAGCCGCTTCCACCCGGCCATAGGCAGCCGTGCCGCCATCGCGCAGATAAACCCCGGCGGCCGGCGTGAGGCTGAAGCCTGCAAAGTCCACCGCATAACCAGCGCCCAGTTCAGCACCCCAGCGCCCATTGGCGCGGGCATAATTGCCCTCCGCCCCAAGCCCTTCTGCCTGCGCGGGGACGGCAAGACCCGCAAGAAGAAGCCCCGTGCAAGAAATCAACGCGGTGCGAATGGTCATTGTCATGGGGAACTCCGGGAAACTGGCTTCGCGATCGGCTAGACGGGCAGTTCCGCAGCAGCAACGTTGCGGGGACGAACCGAGTCGCCGGCGCGACGGACAGACTCCGGCCCCCCCGCGAGCCATCGCGCACAGTTCCGCGCGAAAAGTGGCAAGGCTCCAGGCACCCTTTTGCGTTGCAACCGTAATGATAGCCGTTACGCCTCAGGGTTCCGATGGCGATTGAAACGGGGAAAGCATGATCGAAGCAGGCCGCCTACAGCCCCACCCTCGCGGACACGTCGAGGCGGGGGTCGCGGGGAGCGCGTCGGCATGAAGGGCAATTATTGGCGGGCTGCCAAGGCCGCGAAAGCCTGCGTGATCGTCGACGCGGAAGACTATTTCCGGTTCGCGCGGCAGGCCATGATCCGCGCCCGCAAGCGCATCATGCTGGTCGGCTGGGATTTCGATGCGCGGATCGAACTGGCGCACCGGGAAGACGGGCAACCCGATGGTCCGGAACCGACCACCATCGGCGATCTCATATACTGGCTGGTCGAGACCAATCCCGAGCTCGAAGTCTATCTGCTGCGCTGGGATCTCGGCGCCATTGGGTCGCTGTTCCGGGGCAAGACCATCTTCACCGTGGCCAAATGGGCCATCCATCCGCGCATCCATGTGAAGCTGGACGCTCATCACCCCACCGGCGGGTCGCATCATCAGAAGATCGTCGTGATCGACGATTGCTTCGCCTTTTGCGGCGGGATCGACATGACCGGCGACCGGTGGGACACGCGCGCGCATCGCGACGAGGAACCCGAGCGACATCGCCCCGGCAAAGGGCCGGCCTACATGCCCTGGCACGATGCCACGACCGCGCTGCAGGGGCCGGCGGCGGCGGCGCTGGGCGAGCATTCGCGCGACCGCTGGAAGCGGGCGACCGGGCAGACCATTGCCGGCATCCGCAGCAAGCATGACGTTTGGCCGGAAGCGCTGCCGGTGCAATTCGAGGATGTGGAGGTTCTCATCGCCCGCACGGCACCCAAAATGCCGGACCAGCGCGAGGTGACCGAGATCGAGCAGCTCTATATCGAGCAGATCGGGCGCGCGAAGCGGTGGATCTATGCCGAAAGCCAGTATTTCGCCTCCCGCCGCATCGCCGAAGCCATGGCCCGGCGACTGGACGAGCCGGACGGGCCAGAGATCGTGATCGTCAATCCCGAGGCCGCGCAAGGCTGGCTCGAACCGCTGGCCATGGATACCGCGCGCGCCCGACTGGTGGCCGCGCTGCGGCGGCGGGACAAGCATGGCCGGTTCCGGCTCTACCACCCCGTCACCCGCGATCAGGAGCCGATCTACGTCCACGCCAAGGTGATGATCGTGGATGATATGATCCTGCGCGTCGGCTCATCCAACATGAATGCCCGCTCCTTGCGGCTCGATACGGAATGCGACGTGGCCGTGGACTGCTCGCGGCCGAGCAATTCTGGATGCAGCGCCGCCATCGCGGAGGTTCGCAACGATCTGCTGGCCGAGCATCTCGATGCCAGCATCGCACAGGTCGAGAAAAAGCTAGCCGCCAGCGGATCGCTGATCGAGACGATCGAGGCGCTCCGCTTCAAGGGCCGGAAAAATGCAAAGAGCCGCCGGCGCACGCTGGTGCCCTATGAGATTCCCGACCTCACAGGCGTCGAGGCTTGGCTGGCGGACAACCAGATCCTCGACCCCGAAGGGCCGGACGACATGTTCGAAGCCCTCAGCAACCGCGGCCTGCTGCGCCGCCTCTCCGGCTGGCGCCGTAGCAGGGGCTGATCCTCCCCAACGATCAAGCGGGTAGCGCGGCACAGCCCGATTGTGGGCCTCACCCGGCTTGCTTCCGCGCGCGAAGGGCCTAAACCTGTAATCGATTGCGAACACCTTAGGGCAAGGAGAGGAACATGACAGGTTCGCGTGGAGAGGGCGCAAGTCGTCGGGCGCTTCTGCAAGGGCTTGTCGCCACCGGTGCCTTAGCCAGCGGGGCGCGACCGGCGCAGGCGAGTCCCGGAGCCATCGGCGGGCGCGGTCCCATTCTTACCGGCACAGGCATGGCGGATGTCGAGACCGCCAGCGGCCGGGTGCGCGGCTTCATGCGGGGCGGGATCACCATGTTTCGCGGTATCCCCTATGCCGACACGACCGGCGGCGCCAATCGCTTCCTCCCGCCCAAGCCAGCCAAGCCCTGGACCGGCGTGCGCAGCAGCCTCGCCTATGGGCCGATCTGCCCGCAGGACAAGGGCACAGGCCGCCAGAATGACGAAGAGGCGTTCATTTTCCAGTGGAATGACAGCTTCGACGGCGAGGATTGTCTGCGCGTCAATAGCTGGACGCCCGGCACGGACAATGCCCGACGCCCGGTGATGGTCTGGCTCCACGGCGGCGGATTTGTCGCCGGCTCCGGGCACGACATCCCCGCCTTCGAGGGCTATAATCTCGCCCAGCGGGGCGATGTGGTGGTCGTCACGCTCAATCACCGTCTCAACCTGCTCGGTTTTCTCGACCTCTCCAGCGTGGACCCGGCCTATGCGCAGTCCGGCAATGTCGGCATGCTGGATATCGTCGCGGCGCTGCAATGGGTGAAGCGCAATATCGAGGCCTTTGGCGGCGATCCCGGTCGGGTCACGATCTTCGGCCAGTCCGGCGGCGGCGCCAAGGTTTCGACGCTGATGGCCATGCCCGCCGCGCGCGGCCTGTTTCACCGCGCGATTGTTCAGAGCGGGTCCTTTGCAAAGGCCACGCCCCACGCCCAGGCCCGTAAGCTGGGGGAACTCATGCTGGCGGAGTTGGGCATCGGCAAAACCGATCTGCGCGCCTTGCACTCCTTACCCTATGATCGCTTGCTGGCGGCGAGCTCGGCCATCTTCCGCCGGGAGAATCCGCCACTGCCCGAAGGCGGCTCCATGGAGGCTCGGACCCGCGGCCGCTACGGCTTTACCCCGGTAGTGGATGGCGCGGTGCTGCCCGCCAATCCCGACGCCCCGCAGTCCCTTGCGCTGTCGGCTGATGTGCCGCTGATCGTCGGCACGACCCTCAACGAGTTCACCACCGGGATCAACCAGCCGGACTTTTTCACGATGAGCGAGGCGGAGCTGCTGAACCGGGCTGATCGATACACGGGAGGGCGCGGCGCGGCGGTGGTGGCCGCGTTTCGTCGGACGACGCCGGAGGCCCTGTCCTGCGACATCTGGTCACGCGTCGCCACCGCACCGATCCGCCAGACCGCCATCGATCAGGCGAGCGGCAAGGCCGCGCTGCGTCGCGCCCCGGCATGGCTTTACAGCTTTGATCGGAGCACGCCCGTGCTGGACGGGCGTCCGCGCGCATTCCACTGCGCGGAAATCCCCTATGTCTTCGCCAATGCCGAACGATGTGCCAGCATGACCGGTGGCGATGCCGCCGCCCTTAAACTGGAGGCCGAAATGGCCGACGCGTGGATTGCTTTCGCGCGGACGGGCAATCCCAATCATGGCGGGCTGGCGCAATGGGACGCCGTGGTGGGCCATGGCGCGCAGACCATGCGGTTCGACACCGTCTCGGCCATGCGAACGGGTTGGGACGAGTCCGAGCTCGGCGCGATGAAAGGCTGACGACCCACGCCCGATCGACTGTAAGGAAAAGGGGGCGACCTTGCGATCGCCCCCGTCTGTGCTCTCCGACCGGTGAGGGCCGGCAGACGCTGTGAATCAAGCTACGGCTTATTTCTCTGGCGTCGCCAGAGCGCGGCGCAGGGCTTCGATGCGGGCCTTGTTGAATTGCTTGGCCTGCGGCGAGTCCGGCGCCATGGCGTCAAAGCCATGATAAGCCGAGGGGACGACGAGCAACTCGGTCGGCACGCCGGCCTCGGTCAGGCGACGGGCATAGTCGATGTCTTCGCTCACGAAGAGATCGACACCGCCGACAGCGATGAACGCGGGCGGCAGACCCTTGAGCGAAGCAGCGCGCGCCGGCACGGCGGTGGCCGGCACCTTGTTCGTGCCCGGCTGCTGGCCGAGGAACGCCTTCCAGCCGAGCTGGTTCTGCTGCGCGTCCCAGCCGACTGTGGCGATGTGCGAAGGCACCTTCACCACGCCGCCGGTGCGATCATCCAGCATCGGGTAGATGAGCACCTGGAAAGCAACCGGGATTTCGCCGCGGTCGCGCGCGGTCAGTGCCAGCAGCGCCGCATGGCCACCACCGGCGCTCTCGCCCATCACGGCGATCCGCTTGGGATCGAGACCGAGCTTGGCGGCATTGTCATGCATCCAGCGCAGGCCGGCATAATTGTCTTCGATGGACCCGGCATAGGTCGTTTCCGGCGCGAGGCGATATTCGACGGAGACGATGACCACGTTCAGTTCCTTGGCCATCTCCTGCAGGCGACGCACGTCCGTGGCGGCCGTGCCGAGGATGTAGCCGCCGCCATGCGTGTGCAGGATGCCGCCGCGCCAGGCGCCTTCCTGCGCATTGATGACGTACAGCTTGACCTGCGGCGCGCCGGCCGCACCGGGGATCATCTGCTCGACGACCGGAACGTCGCGGTGATGCGGCGGCGGGGGCGGCCCCATGCGGCCCGACGTGCGCGAGGCGCGTACGCTTTCCTCGTTCATCGGCCCCATCAGGGTCGAGTAATACAGCGCCATGCGTGCAGCGCCGTGCAGTTCCGGCGCGACGGGCGCGAGCTTGGCTGCATCCTCCGCGCTCAGCGGGGCCGCCATGACGGCGGCGGGATCGGGCAGCGGCTGGGCGCTGGCCATGTGGGCGGGGCCGGTCGTGGCGAGCAGCGCCGCCACCAGCCAGGCCGAGGATCGGTTCAGAAACTTCATGATTGCGTCTCCTGTCGCATGAGTCAGATCAATGATCGCTGGCGCCGGCGGCGCCGATGCCGGTCTCGGACCGGATGCGCTGGGCAGTGTAGCCCGCGCGGTCCACCTGCGCCCGCGCGCTGCGGTCGAGCGTCGAGATCAGCCAGATGGTGAAGAAGGCCAGCGGCATCGACACCAAAGTGGGCGAGGCCAGCGGGAAGATGGGGTGCGCAGCGCCAAGCTGGCCGACCCAGATCACCGGCGAGAGGATCGTCAGCGCCAGCGCGGTCAGCGTGCCGATGGCCGATCCCCAGGCGACGCCGCGCGTCGTGCAATCCTTCCACAGGATAGAGAGCAAGAGGGCGGGGAAGTTGCCAGAAGCAGCCACGGCGAAGGCCAGGCTCACCATGAACGCCACATTCTGCTTTTCGAACGCGATCCCCAGCCCGACCGCGATCAGGGCCAGCACCAGCACGGTAACCCGCGACAGGCGCAGCTCGGTCGCCTGGTCGACATTGCCCTTGCGGATGACCGAGGCATAGAGATCATGCGCGATGGTCGAGGCGCCGGAAAGGGTAAGCCCGGCCACCACTGCCAATATGGTGGCGAAGGCGACCGCCGAGACGAAGCCCATGAACACCTCGCCGCCCACCGCGTCCGCGAGATGGACGGCAGCCATGTTGCTGCCGCCACGTAGCCCGCCGCTCAAGGCATCGAGATAGGACGGGTTGCTGCCGACGAACACGATCGCGCCAAAGCCGATGATGAAGGTGAGCACATAGAAATAGCCGATCCAGCCCGTCGCCCACAGCACGGAGGCGCGCGCGGTGCGGGCATCGCGCACCGTGAAGAAGCGCATGAGGATATGCGGCAGGCCAGCGGTGCCGAACATCAGCGCCATGCCGAGCGAAATCGCAGACAGCGGGTCCTTGATGAAGCCGCCGGGTGCGAGAATGCCCCGCGCGCTCGCCGCCGCTGCATCGGCGCTGGCGCCTGCGGCCAGCGCAATCGCCTGCTTGGCGGCGACGGCCTGCTCGAACAGCGTGTCCAGCGAAAAGCCGACGCGATACAGCACGGCGAGCGACATGAAGGTGGCGCAGCCGAGCAGCATAACTGCCTTGATGATCTGCACCCAGGTCGTCGCAATCATCCCGCCAAACAGCACATAAGCGGTGATCGCGAGGCCGATGATGCCGACCGCATAAGGATAGGGAATGCCGAACAGCAGTTGGATGAGCTGCCCCGCGCCGACCATCTGGGCGATCAGATAGAACAGCACCACGGTGAGCGAGCTGAAGGCGGAAGAAATCCGCACCGGCGTCTGCGCGAAGCGGAACGCGACGGCATCGACAAAAGTGTACCGGCCCAGATTGCGCAACCGCTCGGCGAGCAGGAACAGGATGATCGGCCAGCCGACCAGAAAACCTGTGGAGTAGATCAGCCCATCATAGCCATCGGCATAAATCTGCGCGGAGATGCCGAGGAACGAGGCGGCGGACATATAGTCGCCGGCGATGGCCAGACCGTTCTGCCGACCGCTGATGCCGCCGCCAGCCGTATAGAAGTCACTCGTCGTGCGCGTCCGTCGCGCGGCCCAGGCCGTAACGCCCAGAGTGACGATGATGAACAGGCCGAAGGTGACCACGGCCGGCATATTGGGACCGCCATTGCCCGGCGTCTCCGCGCGGGCGATCCCGGGCATGAGCGCGCCGATAGCCACCATGAGGGCAAGCGCCGCCCAGCGCGAACCGCTCACAGGCGATGCTCCGCGCGCAGCGCATCCAGCTCGGCATCGAACCGGCGGTTGGCAATCCACACATACAGGCCGGTCAGCGCGATGCCCGAGAGGATCACCGCCATGCCCAAAGGCACGCCAATGGTCGTCGTCATGCCCGGCAATGGCTGGCCAAGAATGGTGCGCCCGAACGCCACCAGCAGGATGAAGCCGAAGAAGATCGCCATCATCACGCCGCTCAGAATCCAGCCGAGGCGGCCACGGGCCTTGACGAGAGCCTGATAGTGCGGATCGCGACTGATGGCCGCAAGTTCATGATCGCCATCCAGACCCATCAGCCACTCCCCTCGCCCGCCACATTTATGTGTGACAGGCTATTGTCCATCGATTGCAAGTCAATCCCTCATCCGGCGGCTGGGGACTTTATCCACATCGGTCGCCCAACTCTGCCCGGCCAGGTGTGCAGGATGGCCGGGCAGAGGGTTCGGGCGACCCGAACTCGTAGGTCTGAAAACGATTTTGCAATCGATTGCCATTCAATACACGGGAGTTTCGGCTGTGACAAGCGTGGGTTAGAATCGGCGATGGGGCCAATTTTATTGGAAGGTTCGCGACACGTTCGCCGGGCGATATGAGCCTCGGCTTCATCAACCGCCCTCTTTCAGGCTGATGAATCCATCTGCCCCAGAATTTCGACGGTGCGTTCGTCCGGGCTGCCAAACCAGCGCTCGATTGCCGCGCGGAAGATCGGCCTGTCCTCAACGCTGTTAAACAGCGTCAGCGACGACCTGAGCTTGATCGCGTCGATGGTCCCGAAGACTTGCTCAGCGCTGGAGCCATCCAGCTCCTGTAATGCGATGACGCATTCCTCATAGCGCGGGCCGAGGACCGGGTGCGCCAGATAGGCTTTGGCTTCGGTGCGCGAGCGGATCGCGAAGTGCTGCGCCGTGGGGCTGATCCCCAGGCCCGCAATCTGCGGAAACATGAACCACATCCAGTGCGTTCGTTTTGCACCGCCGCGGATTTCCGCCAAGGCCTGCGCGTAGCGTCCCTGCTGGGCGTCGACAAATCGGTTCAGATCGAATGGATCGCTGGTCATCCCGCACATTGGCAGTGGGAGCCTGTAAAGCCAACCTATCCCGAGCGGTGCTGACAGGCGGGCAGTGCCGCGCCTGTCTGCCACCCACGATAATTTGGAAGCCAATTCGCGGCTGCTGCGTTCGGCCAGCATGGGATTATCCAATCAGCAGGTGCGAAGGACGACGATGCCATGGATCGATCGGAGGAGTGGCACGTCTCTCGACGCGGCGTGCTGGTTGGCGGCTCGGCCACGGCGGCGACCATGAGCCTGAACAACGCCGATGCTCGGCAGCCCTTGCCGCAACCACGCGAGGCGATGGTCGAGGTTGCCCTGAGCGTGAATGGTCAGCCGCACAGGTTCCAAACCGACACGCGCACCACATTGCTCGATGCGCTGCGCGAAGAGCTCAAACTCACCGGCACGAAAAAAGGCTGCGACCATGGCCAGTGCGGCGCCTGCACCGTGCTGATCGACGGTGTCCGGATCAACAGCTGCTTGACGCTCGCGGTGATGCATGATGGCGACAAGGTCACCACCATCGAAGGACTGGGCACGCCAGACCAGCTCCACCCGATGCAACGCGCCTTCGTCAAGCATGATGGCTATCAGTGCGGCTATTGCACGCCGGGCCAGATCTGCTCTGCGGTGGCCATGCTGGATGAGATTGCCGCGGGCGTGCCGAGCCATGTCACCGATGATCTGTCGGCCCAACCGCAACTCAGCAACGCTGAACTGCGCGAGCGGATGAGCGGCAATATCTGCCGCTGCGGCGCCTATTCCAACATTGCCGAGGCGATTACCGAAGTCGCGGAGGCCAAGGCATGAGACCGTTCACCTATGAGCGCGCGACCTCGCCCGCTCAGGCCGCGACGGCCGTCTTGAGCCAGCAGGGCGCGCGCTTCATTGCCGGCGGCACGAACCTGCTGGACCTCATGAAGCTGCAGATCGAAACGCCGACTCATCTGGTCGATGTGCAGGATCTGGAACTCGATCAGATCACGCAAGAGACCGATGGCGGCCTGCGGATCGGCGCGCTCGTCACCAACACGGCGCTGGCGGCGGATCGGCGCGTGCGCAGCGATTATGCGGTCCTGAGCCGGGCCATTCTGGCCGGCGCATCCGGGCAGCTGCGCAACAAGGCGACCACCGGCGGCAATCTGCTGCAAAGGACCCGCTGCCCCTATTTCTACGATACCAACCAACCCTGCAACAAACGTCAGGCCGGGACGGGCTGCGCGGCCATTGAGGGCGCCTCCCGCCAGTTGGCAGTGATTGGCGGCAGCGCTGCCTGTATCGCGACGAACCCGAGCGACATGGCGGTTGCGATGCGGCTGCTTGATGCGCGCGTGGAGACGGTCGATGCACAGGGCAATGTCCGGTCGATCGACATTGCCGACTTCCACAAATTGCCCGGTGAGACGCCGCATGTGGAAACCGCGCTGGCGCCTGGCGAATTGATCACGGCCGTGCTGCTGCCCAAGCCTATTGGCGGCCAGCATGTCTACCACAAGGTGCGTGATCGGGCCTCCTATGCCTTTGCGCTCGTGTCGGTGGCGGCGATCCTCCAGCCGGATGGCTCTGGCCGCGTTGCGGTGGGCGGGATCGCGCCCAAGCCCTGGCGCACGGACGCCGCGGATGCCGCGCTCCCGCAAGGGGCGGAGGCAGTGGCCCGGCACCTCCTCGCCGGCGCCGCGCCGACCAGGGACAATGCATTCAAGATCGAGCTGGTCGAGCGGACGCTCGCCGGCATCTTGCACGACGCGAAGGGTTGATGCCGTGAAGTTCGATGCCCCCGCCACCCAGAACCCGATCGATCAGCTCAAGGTCGTCGGCAAGTCCAGCGATCGCATCGACGGGCCGCTCAAGACAACGGGGCGCGCACCCTATGCCTATGAGCGGCATGATGTCGCCGCGAACCAGGCCTATGGTTTCGTCGTCGGCGCGGCCATCGCCAAGGGGACGATCCGGTCTTTCGATCTGGTCGACGCTAAGGCCGCGCCTGGCGTGCTCTCGATCATCACCACGTTGGACCATAAGCCACTGCCGCTCGGCGACCAGAACACCGCCAATCTGTTCGGCGGAGCGAAGATCCAGCATTATCATCAGGCGATCGCGCTGGTGGTCGCCGAGACCTTTGAGCAGGCCCGCGCGGCCGCATCGCTGATTCAGGTCGATTATGTCCGGGAAGATGGCAAATTCGATCTCGAGCGTGAGGCGCCCCGGGCCGAGCCCGTTCCGGACGAGGACGAGACCAACAAAGCCGGCGATTTCGCAGCCAGCTACGCCAAGGCTGAGGTCAAGCTCGACCAGCGCTACAGCACGCCGGACGAGAGCCATGCGATGATGGAGCCGCACGCCACCATCGCCGCGTGGGAGGGCGAGAAGCTCACCGTCTGGACGTCGAACCAGATGATTGCCTGGGGCAAGCGCGATCTTGCCAAGGCCCTATCGCTCAAGCCCGAGCAGGTGCGGCTCGATTCCCCCTATGTCGGGGGCGGCTTTGGCGGAAAATTGTTTCTGCGCTCCGATGTTGTTCTTGCGGCGCTGGGGGCCAAAACGGTCGGGCGGCCGGTGAAGCTGGCCCTCACGCGGCCGATGATCATCAATAACACGACCCATCGACCCGCGACGCTGCAGCATATCCGGATCGGCGCGAATAAGGATGGGCGCATTCTCGCGATCTCGCATGAGAGCATTTCGGGAAACCTGCCGGACGGCGAGCCGGAGACCGCCGTCCAGCAAACCAAGCTTTTCTACGCGGGGGAAAGCCGGGAAGTCGCCATGAAACTGGCGCAGCTCGATCTCCCGGAAGGCAATGCGATGCGCGCGCCTGGCGAAGCGCCGGGGCTGATGGCGCTGGAGATCGCCATGGATGAAATGGCCGAGACGCTGGGAATGGACCCGGTGGAATTTCGCATCCTGAACGATACGCAGGTCGACCCGATGAAGCCCGAGCGTCCCTTTTCAGCGCGTCATTTCGTCGAATGCCTCAGGACCGGCGCGGAGCGCTTCGGATGGCACAAGCGCAAGGCGACCCCCGGCTCCGTGCGTGAGGGCCGCTGGCTGATCGGCATGGGCGTGGCCGGCGGCCTTCGCAACAATCAGCTGACCAAATCCGCGGCACGGGTCCGGCTGTCGGGCGACGGCAAGGTCACCGTCGAGACCGATATGACCGATATCGGCACCGGCACCTACACGATCATCGCCCAAACCGCCGCCGAGATGATGGGCGTGGACCTGGGCGACGTCATCGTGAAATTGGGCGACTCTGATTTCCCCGCCGCGGCGGGCTCCGGCGGCCAATGGGGCGCTGCCAACTCGACGGCTGGCGTCTATGCCGCGTGCATCAAGATGCGCGACCAAGTGGCGGCGCGCTTGGGGCTGAACAATGCGGATGTGACGTTCGCCGATGGCGAAGTCCGCTCGAGCGATCGCGCCGTGCCCTTGCGCCACGCCGCGCGCGATGGGGAGCTCGTCGCCGAAGATGGCATCGACTATGCCGACGACTTCGCCGACCGGGCGCAGCAATCCACCTTCGCTGGTCATTTCGTGGAGGTCGGGGTCGACGCCTTCACGGGCGAAACCCGCATCAGGCGAATGCTCGCTGTGTGCGATGCCGGGCGCATCCTCAACCCCAAGTCAGCGCGAAGCCAGGTGATCGGCGCCATGACCATGGGCACAGGCGCGGCCCTGATGGAAGAACTCGTCGTCGACAAGCGGTTCGGCTTCTTCGTCAATCATGACCTCGCGGGTTACGAAGTCCCGGTCCATGCCGATATTCCGCATCAGGATGTCATCTTCCTCGATACCACCGATCCCTGGTCCACGCCGATGAAGGCGAAGGGGGTGGGAGAACTGGGCATTTGCGGCGTGGGAGCCGCGGTCGCCAACGCCATCTACAATGCCACCGGCGTGCGGCTGCGTGATTATCCGATGACCTTGGACAAGCATCTCTCGCGCTTACCGAAGGCGGTTTAGGCTGGTGCGGATGAGGCTTTAGTGAAGTAGCGCGGGACGGCCTGAGATAAGGCGCGAGGAAGACATGTCGCGGCGGCCAAGTCATGGTTACGAGGCGTGCTATCCCCTGTTTTCATCGAGGTCCTGCTCTGCTGCCTCTGATGTTGGACGAAGGGGCTCAATCGTCGCCCGAGATGACTATTCGGCGTTCTTACGAAGAAACATGCGCGTGGCTCCTGAGGTTGGGTCCGCTAATGACGCATGTTGGTGGTTTCTCCGGCCGGCTGACTATGGGATTTAGCAAAACCGCTGAAATAGGCTTTTAAATTTGCGTCGGCGACAGGTTCAAGCAAGCTTGCCACCTGCTCTTCAAGGGTCGAGCCCTCGTTGACGTCGCCACCCCGCTGAAATCCCATCTCCCAACGCGCGAACGACCGTGCCGCGATTGCCTTGTTATTCAGTTGGACCACAGCATAGTGACGCTGATCCTTTGAAATGCGGGAGAACGTCGAATTGACGGCATCTTCCGGGCCTTCGAGAACCTGAAGGAAGCGCCGATTCCCGACCACGAGCAAGCCCGTTACATCAGCGAGCCGATTATTCCGTCGGGACGCAACCAAAATGTCCTCAAGCTCCGCATCCGAAAGCGTTCGACGGACAGTGCTGATATATAAAAAGCGATGCATGGCAGGCTCCTTAGCGACCGGGCTAGGGATGCGATGTTAATCAAATACTTCCAGCGCGGTGAGCCGAGTGGAGACCCCATGATCGGCGGCGATTTAAATGGTGAAAATCCGTGCTCCGCTGGGTCGCACGCTGACGCTGATTGAAGTCCGCGGTGCCCAAATCAGGGTCATTCACCGCGCATGTTGGCTATGTGGGACTGGGCCGAGTTCGGGCATGAGGCGACCTTAGCTCCTGACCAAGAGGAATTACACTCGCCAAGCTTCTGACCAGCGCCGCAGGCCGGCCACGTGACCGCGCGAAGGGCGTCAAGGCAAGCATTGCTTGACCGATAAAACATGTAAACATATGTTTAAAGTGATCCCGCAACGCTGCGTCGTACCAGCCCAAGATGCAGAGAGCTGGCCGTGACAACCGCTCCTGGCCTGACGATCAGAGAGGATACAGATATGAAGATGCGATTGTTGGGTGGTCTTGGCCTTGTCACTGCCTCGGTGGCTGCCGGCGCCGCGCCCGCCGCTCTGCCGATCGCAAGCCGGGCAGAGGCCCCCAACACCCAGGTTCGGGTGGAGCGACGGTTGGTGCACTCGCAAGCCATTGCCGGCAATCTTCTCAGAACCTCCGCCGAGCGCGAGGTCTTTGTCATTCTTCCCCCGAGTTATGACCGCGAAGCCAAGCGGCGATACCCCGTGGTTTACGCCCTGCACGGCTTCTCCATCGACGCGGCGAGTTGGATGCAGAAACTCGATGCGGCCAGGCGGATCGCTGCAGCCTTTGCTGCGGGAGTGCCGGAGGTCATTGTCGTGTTCCCCGATGGGAGCAATGAGTATGGCGGGTCCTTCTATGGCAACTCCACTGTCACCGGCGACTTCGAGACATTCATAGCGGATGAATTGCCTGCCTATATCGACCGGGAGTTCCGCTCGATTCCAGAGGCGGCCGCGCGTGGCTTGATGGGGCATTCCATGGGCGGCTACGGCGTCGCGCGCATTGGCATGAAGCGCCCAGGGCGGTTTGGCGTTCTCTACATGATGTCGCCCTGTTGCCTGAGCGCTCTCGGAACGCAGGGATTGACCGCAAAAGAAGTGAGGGAGATCAACGATCTTGCATCCCCTCAGGCTGCCCGAGGCCTCCCGTTCAAATATGCAGGGCCACTTGCGACAGCGGCGGCCTTCTCGCCCAATCCGGCGAAGCCGCCGCTCTTTGTCGATCTGCCGATTACGGAACAGGGCGAGTCGCGCGAGGCGATCATGGCCAAGCGCGCAGCCAATGCCCCGCTCAGTTTCATCGACCAGTATGTCGCTGCTCTCAGGACCTATCGCGCCATTGGCATCGACGTCGGCGATCAGGACACGATCGTCACCGCAGCAACCGAGCTCCATAAAAACCTAGATAACTATGCTATAAGCAATCAACTGGACATTTATCCGGGCGATCACAGCAGTAAAGTTCCGGAAAGACTGCAAAAAGAAGTCCTCCCAGTCTTCTGAAAACATCTGAAAATTGTCGTAGATCGATAAACATATACATGAACTCGCTCAGCGAGATCATACATGTAGACAAGACATATCTGTAGTTGATCACATATTTTATCGCCCGACTCATCACAGTCCTGTCTCATTTTTACAAAATAGATACATCGCACCTCCGCCAAATTCCTCTGGAGTTCGCCGATTATTAGGATTGCAGCTGCCGAAAATGCGCGCTAGATCGCTAACCGGAAAAATATCCGGAAATATGGCGAGCATCGCGAGAGGCGACGAGAGGGTCTCCATTTCGCTAGAATTCGCCCGAGGGAGACTGAGATGAAAAACCTGGAATTGGCAACCATAAGCTCGGCAGCGCTGGTTCTCGCTTTGTTAGCAGGGCCGGCAAGCGCACAGGTTGGATCGGCATCGGCGGCCCCGCAAGCGACGCCACAGGACAGCCGGGCAGGCGGCCTTGAGGACATTGTGGTCACCGCCACGCGCCAGTCGACGAATTTGCAGGATACGCCGATCGCCATCACCGCGGTCACGGCCGAGGCGATCGAGCAGAAGGGCATCACCAGCGTCGGCGAACTGACCGCTGTGGTTCCCAACACGCAATTCCGGAAGTCGCAGGGTGCATTTGGGCCGGGTATCGACGCGACGATCCGGGGGATCGGCAATCGGGATACGAGCCTCGCCAGCGAGCCTGTCGTCGCTTTCTATCTCGACGACGTCTATTTCCCGACGCTGCTCGGGTCGAACTTCGATCTTCTGGATATCGAGCATATCGAGGTGCTTCGGGGCCCGCAGGGCACCCTGTTTGGGCGGAATTCGCTTGCCGGCGCCGTCAACATCATCAGCAAGCAGCCCTCCACCAGCGATGTTTATGGGCGTATTCAGATCACGGCGGGATCCTATGACCGCATGGACTTCCGCGGCTCGCTGAATCTGCCGTTGAACGAGCAGCTCGCCCTCTCCGTTTCCGCGCTCTCGAAGAAGCGGACCGGTTATCAGAAGATCCTCGATTTCACCTGCGAGATGCGCGCGCGCGGCACGCCTGCGCTATCGGGCTCCTTGCCTTATGCCTCGACCCTCAACATGCCGACCGCCGGGTTCACGCCCAAGGATTGCGTCGTCGGCCATCAGGGCGGCGAAGATGTGCAGGCCTACCGGGGGTCCTTGCTCTGGAAGCCGTCCGAGGATCTGCGGTTCACGGTGACGGGCGACTATATCCGCGATACGAGCGAGAATAACGCCGATAGCATCGTCGGGATCATCAACAACCGGGTATCCGGGACGGTCGTGTCTGCCGCCAACACCCTGGGTCTGGCCTATGACACCCGCTTCCTGACTGGCGACCCCTACAGCACCTACGCCAGCTTCAGCGATCCCATCGCCGCAGGCACGGTCATCCCGGGCAACACATTCTATAACGGCCTGCGGATCAATGGTGTGGCCGTGCGCGGCGGCGCCAGCTTTTCGCCGTTCATCGACCTCAAGAACTGGGGTGTCTCAGCCAAGATGAGCTGGGACATCAATCCCGACATCAATTTCCTCGCGGTGGTCGCCCATCGTGAGATGGTCGAGACCCATTCCTATGACGATGATGGCTCGCCGCTCAATGTGGTGTTGCGGTCCAATACCTTCTCGGAGGAATATTGGACGGCCGAAGCGCGCCTGTCCGGCAAGTCATCGTTCATCGACTGGGTCGTGGGCGGCTTCTACTTCACGGCCGATGGCTCGCAGCACGCCGCCTTCATCTCGCCCCAAAGCTCGTTCCAGCGGCTGATCGATTCTGAGTTCAACCCGACGAGCAAGGCGGTCTTCGCCAACGCCACGATCCGGCCATTTGGTGAAGCGCTCAGCTTCGTGGGCGGCCTGCGCTATTCGGACGACAAGAAGGTCGTCGACTTCTATAACGTCCTCGACACCTCACCCAGCGCCAGCGACACGGTCTTTTACGTCGTTCCGCAGCAGACGCGGTTCGACTGGAAGGCCGGCGTCAATTATCAGCTGGCGTCCAACGCGCTCATCTATGTGTCCGCTGCGACCGGCAACTCGCTTCCCGGCTTCGATCCGCGCCCGCAACAGCCCTCGCAGATCGCGCAATATGATGGCAATGACGACATCGCTTACGAAATCGGCGCCAAGCTCGATCTCTTCGATCGTCGGGTGCGCCTGAATCTCGCGGCCTTCTATACCGACTTCAAGAACCGCCCGACTTCGATTTCAGGATCCGAGGCCCTGCTGGACGCAAATGGTCAGCCCGTGCCCGGAAATCGCACGCTCGTCCCACTCGCGGGAGGCCCTGCGGGGTCGACCACCTGCGGTGCGGTTGTGGCGGCAGGCACCGGCATCACCTGCCTCGGGCGGACCTATTATCGCAATCAGGCCGCAAAAATCCGCGGCTTTGAAGCCGAGTATACCATCAATCCCGTCGATGGCCTGCTCATCAATGGCTCGGTGGGGTACACCAAGCTGACGGCGCCGGACATTCGGGAGCGCGCAGTCAACCGGCGGCAGAATTCGCCGTTCTGGACGGCAAACGCGGGCGTGCAGTACACGGCAGAGCTTCCGTCACTGGCCGGATCGATCACGCCCCGGGTGGACTGGATCTATGAATCGAGCCAGGTGGTGTCCGGCACGTCGACCACCTTTGATAACCTTATGCCGGCGCGTTCGGTCTTCAATGCCCGCCTGACCTACGACAACGACGAATATGACTTCTCTATCGCCGTGGGAGCCACGAACCTCTTCGACAAGGTCTATTATTATAACGTGTTCGACTCCCAGGCATTGGGCGCGGCCTACACCAATGCGCAGCCGGCGGCGCCGCGCCAGTTCTACCTGACTGTGGAGAAGAGCTTCTGAGAATGCGCTGAGCCGAGCATTCGGCTCACCCCAAAGCGACACAGGGCTGTCGGCTGGCGCCGGCGGCCCTGTCCGCTTCTGGGCCGCCTGCTTCTGGTTCTGCCCGCCATGCAGGATCGGCTAAGGGCGTCAGCTTGATTCTGACCGCCAGCCGTGGAAAGCAGAGCAGCATCATTCCCCGCGAAAAGTCGGAATATTGAACATGGCCAAATCGAAAACGCAGACTGGGGAGCAGGAGGGCGTGCGCGCGGTGGATGACGACTTCATTCCCTCGCTGGAAAAAGGGCTAGCCGTCCTGGAGTTGTTCGGATCCGACAATCCTGACTGGACCTTGAGTCAGATTGCGCGGGAGCTCAAGCTCACCCCCGGGACCACCCGCCGTATTCTGCGGACTCTGGAGAAATTGGGTTATGCCGTTGCCGACGAGGGGCGTTTCTGCCTCACCCCCCGGGTTCTCAAACTCGGCTTTTCCTACCTCTCGTCGCAGCCCTTTGCTACCATCGCGAAACCGCTTCTCACCCAGCTTGCGCGCAGGCTGAATGCGACGTGCTGCATCACTGTGCTGGACGAGCGGGATGTGGTCTACATCGCGCGGGGCACGCATAAGCCGATCGAGCCCTTTTACGTGCATGTCGGCGCGCGACTGCCGGCCTATGCGACGGCGCCGGGCAAGGTCCTGCTCGCCGGATTGGCGCCGGACGTCTTGGCAGAGCGCCTGAAGGGCTGGGACTTCCAATCCTTTACGCCCAACACCCTTTCGAGTGCCGCAGCGCTGAAAGCCGATGTGGAAGAGGCGCGGAGCAAAGGCTACGCCCTGAACGATCAGGAGATCTTCCTGGGCCAGCGCTCCATTGCCGTTCCCCTGTCGCTGGGCGGGGTTCAGGCGGCTTCGATTGTCGCAGCCGCCTCGGTCAGCAGTGCGTCACTGGATCGGCTGGTGGCCGATCTGCTTGGCCCATTGCAGGAGGCTGCGATCGAGATCGAACAGGCGGCGTCTTCGCTGCTCTGACGGCAGCCGCACCGGCGCAACTAGTCCTTCCAGGAGGCCTTCCACGTCGCGCAGACTTTGTTGCCGTCGGGGTCGCGCAGATAGGCGATATATGGCTGGCCGTAACTGCCCGGCCGCGTGCCAGGCGCGCCATCGTCTACCCCTCCATTGGCCAACCCGGCACGATGAAACGCATCGACATGTTCCGGGCTTGGCGCCCGAAAGCCGATCGTGCCGCCATTCGCGAAGGTTGCCGGATCGCCATTGCGCGGCGCCCTGACAGCGAAGCCCTGCTCACCACAACGATAAGAAAGCAGGGGCGCGTCCGGGGCGGCGGCATTGGCGTGCCCCAGTGCCCCCATCACGGCATCGTAAAACTGCCGCGCTCTCTCCAGGTCATTCGTTCCGACAAAGATGTGATTGAACATCATGGCTGGGACACGCAGGCCGCTGCTGTGCACCCCGCCCGATCGAGGCGAATGCCCGAAACGGAGACCCGCTGCATGACCCGCCGCTCACCGTGATAATCATTGACGGCATAGTGCAGGACCTGGAGATTATCCCAGAACGCCACCGTTCCCGGGCGCCACTTGAGACGGACCTGATATTCCGGTCGTTCGCACTTCTGGAACAGATATTGGAGCAAGGGCGCGCTCTCTTCCTGCGTCCAGCCCTCGAAATGGGTCGTGTAGCCGCGGTTGACGAACAGGGATTTACGGCCGGTGATCGGATGCCGGATGACCACGGGATGGGTCGCCTTCACGATCTTCGCCTTGGCGCCTGCATATTGGGGCAGCAGGGACATCGACGTGATGACCCGCTCGTTATTATGCTCTGCGCGCATCGTTTCGAGCTGGGTCTTCATGCCCTCGGAGAGATCATCATAAGCGGCAGCGAGGCTCGCAAACACCGTGTCGCCGCCGGCTGACGGCAGCACCTTCGCCGCGAGGATAGAGCCCCAGGACGGAACCTCGTTGAATGTCTGGTCGGCATGCCAGCCTCCGCCCACATTCTTGAGCTGCTGCTCTTCCTTCTCGATCATCGTGATCTGCGCGTCCGCCACTGGCGCTCGCTTTGCGCCCGGCAAGGCAAAGCGGCCTGCAAATGCGCGTTGCCGGTCGGCGCTGAGATCCTGATCGCGGAAAAAGATGACGCCATTCTCGGCGAGAGCTTTTGTGATCTGCTCGATCGTCCGGTCATCAAGATCCTTGGACATGTCCACATTGCCAATCTCGGCGCCGATGAGACCGTTGATCCGCGTGACTGAAATGTCGTCCAAATTTCCTCTCCGAACCCCGCGATGCATCGCTCTTGTCTGGGCGGACGCCTGCTCAAGACGCCGCTGGGACGCTGCCGAAACCCGCCCGCGCCGCAATAAGCCGGAAAATATTCCGGATTTATAAATTGCATGGCTTTGTCTGCGGCGCAAGCCATCCTCCGGCCTTGAGAAGCGGAAATTTCTCCGGTAGCATCTGCGGATCAATGGATGATGCAAGACCGGCGGTGGGAAACTGCCTCCGCGCCCTGCGAGCCTCCTGACATTCTTCATCTGCCTTTCCGGGGAAGACCGAAACCATGAGAAGATCACTGCGCCGATTGCTAACGTTGGCGAGCATCGGCAGCTTCTGCGTCGCCGCGAGTCCGTTCACGGCAACTCCCGCATTCGCTGCGCCCATCGTCCTTGAGCGGCAAGGTTCGTTTTCGGTCGGTGGTGCGCTGCTGGGCGATGCCGCGTCGGGGCATCTGTCGTGCGATCATGGGTTCGTGGAATATCAGATCCCCCGGCGGGCGCGGAAGACCGCGCTGTTGCTGTGGCACAGTTCCAGCGTGGCCGTGTGGCAAAACCGGTGGGATGGCGGCGAAGGCTTCCAGAGCATCTTCCTGCGACGCGGTTTCCCGATCTACCTCTGGGATGGTCCGCGCGTTGGCCGCGCGAACTGGGGCTGCGAGGATTATACCTACAAGGCAGTGCCCGGCCGAGATGAGGGGAATTTCAAGGCCTGGCGCCTGGGGGAAGCCTACCCCAACTGGTTCCCGGGCATCCAGTTCCCCAAGGACGACCCGCAAGCCTGGGATCAGGCAATGCGCGCGCGGTACGATGAGTTCGACACTGTACCGAACGCTCAATTGCAGAGCGCGGCAGCGGCGAAGGCGGTCGACCGAATTGGGCCGACGGTGCTTGTCACCAATTCCGGCGGCGGGTTCAGAGCCTTCATGACCGCGCTCGAGAGTGACAATGTCAAAGGCATCGTCGCTTACGAGCCGCCCGGGTTCGTGTTTCCTGAAGGGGAAGGCCCGCCGGCCGGAAAGGGACCGTTCGGCCCGGTCAAGGTGTCCGCTGAGCAATTCAAGCGGCTCACGCGCATCCCGATCCAGATCGTGTTCGGCGACCACATTGCGCAGTCGACGAACTGGAGTGCGGCCTATCGCGCAGCGACGACCTTTGTGGCGATCGTCAACGCCCATGGCGGCAAGGCGGAAATCCTGTCCTTGCCTGCCGCCGGCCTCTCGGGGAACACCCACCTCCCCTTTGCGGACCTCAATAATGTGGCCGTGGCCGACCTCCTCTCGGCCTTCCTTCACCGGCACGGGCTGGACGAGCGCTGACAGCTGCTGCCGTGGGGCAAGCCGGCCTTAGGACGGGCGCGGCGGCATGGTCAGCCCGCGCTGAACTGCCGGCCGCGCCAGTCCTTGTTCGAGCCATCGCGCGACGTGGGGCATTGATCCGAAGTCAACCAGCTCTGCCGCGTCGAACAGGCCGACAATATTACGGATCCATCCGAGCAGCGAGATGTCGACGATCGAATAGTCCTTGCCAAGAAACCACTCCCGATCTTTGAGCCGCGTGTTCATGACGCTGAGCAGCCGAGCCGTTTCCGCCGCATAGCGGTCTCTGGGTCGCTTGTCCTCCCAGTCCTTGCCCGCGAATTTGTGGAAAAAACCCAGCTGGCCGACCGTCGGACCAACGCCCCCGACCTGGAACATCAGCCACTGCAGCGCTTCCCAGCGACCGGATGCGTCGGTGGGCATGAACTGCCCGGTCTTCTCGGCAAGGTAGAGCAGAATGGCACCGGACTCGAACAGAGCGATCGGGGCTCCTCCGGGACCAGACGGATCGACGATGGCCGGAATCTTCCCGTTCGGGCTGATCGAGAGAAACTCCGGGCTCTTTTGCTCGTCCGTCGAAAAGGCGACGAGATGCGCCTCATAAGGCAGCCCCGTCTCTTCAAGCATGATAGAGACCTTCACGCCATTAGGCGTGGGGACGGAGTAGAGCTGAATCCGATCGGGGTGTTCGGCCGGCCAACGCCGGGTGATTTCCATCTCAGACAGGCTGGGCATCGCAATTCTCCGCTATGTTGGGGCATGGGAAGCTTCAACGCTCGAAAAGTAGGTTCTTGCCGCGTCCATCAGGTGATCGATGACCGCCTGCCGCGCTTCCAATGTGAAGCTTGCGGCGTGCGGCGTCAGGATCACATTCTCGAGGCGAGCCAGGCGCGGGTCGAAGTCCGGCTCCTTGTCGAACACGTCGAGCGCCGCGCCGGCGATCGTGCGACCTTCCAGGGCCTCAATCAACGCCTCTTCATCGATCACGGCGCCGCGCGCGATGTTGACGACGATGCCTCGGGGGCCAAGCGCGTTCAGGACGTCGCGGGTGACCATGCGCCGCGTCTGATCCGTCACCGCGCAGGCCAGCACCAGAATGTCGCACGCGGCAGCGAGCGCGGTTACGTCGGAATGATAAGTGTAGGCGCAATCCGCGACCGGCGCGCGCGCATGGTAATCAACAGACATGCCCAGGCTGGCACATTTCTCGGCGAGCCTCCGTCCGATCCGACCCAGCCCGACAATGCCAACCCGCCGGTCGCTCACGCGACGGCCATTCATGAAGCGGTTCTCCGCCCAACGTCCGCTGCGCATGAACCGGTCCGCCGCGACGATGTTGCGCTCGGCGGCGTAGATGAGCCCGAGTGCAAAATCGGCGACATCCTCCGTGAACTGGTCTGGGGTGTGCGCGAGGACGATCTGGCGTGCGGCCAGCGCCTCGACGTCGATATTGTCCAGACCAGCGCCGAGGGAGAGCACCAATCCTAAATCCGGCAGCGCTTCCAGAAGGCCCGAGGGAATGCCAAGGACCGCCCGCGTGGCCACAGCGCGCACAGTCGATGGAATTGCCGTGACGGGCTGCGAATTCGCGCCTTCGAGCGGGACGGGGATCAACCGAAAATCGCGTTCGAGCGCGGTTCGCAAATCTGCGGGCAGCTCGGCGATGAGGGCAATTTCGGGCAGGTCGTTCACGTTCGCTCCTTCTGGCTGACTTGCATGACCTAAAGAATTAGGTCAATAGCGCTAGCCCCGGCCGTCGCCCGACGGTGAAATCACGTCAGGAGGCAGAAGCATGACCAGCAACTCCGGAATCTCCGGTGACGGTCGTCCTCCGCACATCCTGCCGGCCGGCGCCTGGGATTGCCACACCCATGTTTTCGGGCCGCGTCGGCACTTTCCGCTCGCACCAGGCGGCGCTTACGAGCCTCCGTCCGCCGACCGCGACCTGCATCTTGCGACGCTCGACCGGCTGGGGTTCGATCATGCGCTTCTCATCCAGCCCTCCCTCTATGGCGACGATCATAGCGCCCTGCTGGATGCTTTGCGCCACGGCCAGGGCCGGCTGCTGGGAGTCGGCTCTGTCAGCGCGACGATCGATCGAGATAGGCTGGCAGCATTAAGAAGCGCAGGCGTCGTCGCCCTTCGTTTTGTCGGCGTGCCGGGGCCGGACGGCGGCCCCTATCCGGGGACGCAAGGCTTTGATCAACTTGAGGATCTGCGCAGCGACATGCGCGCTCTCGGGCTTCACGCCCATGTGTGGGGAAGTTTGGAGCAATGCGCTGATCTGGCGCTTGGCGACGCTTGGAGCGATATGCCGTTGGTGTTCGATCACCTCGCCGGTCTCTCCCCGGATGACCGTCCGGGCACCTATCGCTTCGACCGGCTACTGGATGCCATCGCCACCGGCATGGCCTGGGTCAAGCTGACCTATTTTCGGCGGTCGGCACTGCCGGGCGCCTATAGCGACATGCAGCCGGTCGTATCCGCACTTGTAGACGCGGCACCCCACCGGGTGATCTGGGGATCGGACTGGCCCTTTGTACGGACCGCTCAGGTGCCCGACCCGTCGGCCCTGCTCAATCAGCTCCGGTCCTGGGTGGGAGAAGAGGCTTTCCGTCGCTGCCTTTCAGACAACCCTGCCGCCCTTCTCGGCATGAAAATGCCTTGACCGTGCCAATCCCGACTCCTAGAACTAAAACCTAGTTATATGGGTATTCTCTTGTCATGATTACCGAGGATCTGGTCCAGGAGATATCGGAATCCCTCTACTCAGCCGCATTGCGGAGGGTTCCGCCGGATACGGTCCAGGCGCTGGAAGCTGCTCGGGAAAATGAAGCGCAGGAGAGCGCCAGGGCAACGCTCGATCTCATGGTGCGAAGTGCGCGTCTCGCAGAGGCGAGAGACACATTCATCTGCTCGGACAGTGGTGTGCCGACCTATTTCGTCGAAATCGGCGGGGCGGCACAGTGGCAGGGCGACCTCAAGGCCGCCATTACCCGCGGCTTCGACCATCTTGTCGAGACCATTTCACCGCCCCTTCTCAAACACGTCAATAATCCCCTGACGAACGAGCGCGGCGGCCCGGGCAAGGACATGCCCGCCATTACCGTCGATCTGCTTGGCAATGCCGATTACATCGACATCACCTGCGTGCCCAAGGCGCTCGGGTCCGGACGTTGGGCATCCTTGCGCACGTTGATCTCGCCTTCGCTGGAAGACATCGAAGCCTGCGTGCTGGATGCCATCATCGAAGCGGGGTCTCAGCATTGCCCCCCTGTCGTTGTTGGCGTGGGAATTGGCGGTAATTTCGACCTGACGGCCAAACTCGCCAATCGCGCGACCTATCGTGAGATCGGCTCTCTCAACCCCAATCCAACGCTCGCGGCCATGGAAGAGCGGCTGACCGAGGCGGCCAATGCAACGGGTTTCGGCCCGATGGGGGTTGGCGGCAGCACCACGGCGCTTGCCGTCCACATCGATTATGCTTTCGGTCATGGCTACACGCCGGTCGCGGTCTGCTTCAATTGTTGGATCAACCGGCGGGCGAAGGCGCGGCTCCATAGCGATGGCCGCGTGGAACGACTGCTCTGATGGCGGTCGTCTCGATCACATGCCCGCCTTCCCGGGACGCGGTGGCCGCGCTCAATGTTGGCGATCTGGTCTTTTTGAGCGGCGATATCGCCGTCACCGGCGGCCTGCCGGCCCACAAGCGGATGATCGACTGTCTCGATCGCGACTTGCCGCTGCCGCTGACGTTTGAAGGTGTTTTCATCCATCTCCCGCACATGATCGAGGCGCGGCCCGACGGCGGTTATGATGTGCAGTACGTCAATCCCACGACCAGCCGCCGCTTCGATGCCTATATGCCGCAGCTTATCCGGGATCTGGACCTGCGCATCGTTGGCGGCAAGGGCGGCCTGGGCGCGGACGTCGCCAAGGTCATGGCAGAAACAGGCTGCGTCTACCTGTCGCTGCTTGGCGGCGGGAGCCCGATCCTGTCCGAAGCGATCAAAGCGGTTCTCGCCGTCGAATGGCGGGATTTTCCATCGCATTTCAGGCTAAGCAAGATGAGAGTCGAAAATCTCGGCCCTCTCACCGTCGGCATCGATGCCCGGGGCCGCTCCATCTACCAGTCTCTTGAAGATCAGGCGCGCAGTCGCCTGCCCGCAATCATGCAGACGCTCAAACAGCGTCGCGTAGCAGCCGAAAGATCGGAATAATCATGGCCAACATCCAGCCCCTCTTTTTCGATCCGAAGGACAGCGCGTCGTTCAAACGCGGTATCTTCAATGCCATTGTGGCGCCCCGGCCCATCGGGTGGCTGAGCACGGTCGACGAGCACGGCAAGTCCAATCTGGCGCCCTTCTCCTATTTCAATATCGTCTCGAACCTGCCGCCTATCCTCATGTTCTCCTGCAACACGCCGGAGGATCGGCCGGCCAAGGACACGTTGGCGAACGTCAGGAAGACCGGCGAGTTCGTCTTCAATCTCGTCGCTGCCAGTCAGCTCGAAGCGATGAACGATACCTCCTCGCCGGTCCCTTACGGCGTCGACGAATTCGAGCATTTCGGGATCGAAAAAGCGCCTTGCCGGGTCGTCGCCGCGCCCCGCGTTGCCGCTTCGCCCTGCAGCCTGGAATGCCGGGTCATCAAGGTGATCTCGTTCGGCGGCGGCGATCTGGGCCCGGAGACGAATGTCACGTTCGGCGAGGTGGTGGGGATGCATATTGCGCCCGGCTATCTGCACGAAGACGGGCATTTCGACACGCTCGCAGCCCGTCCGGTGTCGCGACTGGGCGGCGCCGAATATGCGGTGACGCAAGAGAGCTTCGAACTGACGCGCAAGTTCAAGCGCGCCAATGAAGCAACCTATTGAGGGCCGAACACATGAACAAGCCAGTGCGAACGCCCATGCTCGTGGACCTGATGCCCTCTCCTGCCGATGAGCTTGGCCGCACCGCTGCCAGAGCGCAGAATTTCTCCATCGAGCGGGTCGAAAGCGGGCCCGCCGCATCGCATCGCTTCGCTTCGGAGCGGGAGATCATCCTGCTTCTTCCGCATGCCGGGGGAACGCTGAGCGGAGATCGGGCCATGGCGCTGCCTGACCACAGTGTGGTCATCATCCCGGCCGGCGCCTATGCCTTCGAATTGGACCGGCCCGCGGCCTTCTATCTTCTCGCGACCCATCGTGAGCAGGCCGACATGGCGATGCCCCGCAATGCCGACGCCTATGCTTCGCATGACGCGCGGGTGCGTCCCGTGGGCAAGGCTTATGAGCGCATCGCGCATAGGGGGGATGTCCGCATTCACCGGATCGAGGATGTGACCATTCCGCCCGACAATGGCAGGCTGCGTTTCCTTCAAAGCGAAACCATGAGCATCAACTGGGTCGAATATGACGGGCTGCGGGACAATAGCGCGCTAAGCCCCCATGCCCATGCCGATCTGGAGCAGGCAAGCCTGGCCATCGAAGGCCAGTTCACCCACCATCTGCGGACCCCCTGGGGCCGCGATGCGCGGCTCTGGCAGGAGGATCAGCATCTGCCTGCCGGCCCTTCCAGCGTGGTCGTCATTCCGCCCGAGATCATCCACACCACGGAAGGCGTAGGAGACGGCAAGCATGTGCTGGTCGACGTGTTCGCGCCGCCTCGCGCCGACTTCATCGCGAAGGGCTGGGTGTTCAACGCACATGAATATCAGGTCCATGCGGAGCCGGCGGCATGAGCAGGGAAGCGCCTCGCGGGCTGTTCATCAAGACGCCCGCGCCACAGATTGTCGAGATCCTGGCGCTAGAGAAGCCGGATTTCGCGGTGATCGATGCGGAGCATGGCCCTTTCGACCGGGGCATGCTCGATCTCATGATGCTGGCAGGACGCGCGGCGCAGTTGCCCTTATTGGTGCGGGTTGCCGACGCCCAGAGCAGCTCGATCTGCGGCGCTCTGGATCTTGGGGCCGCCGGGATCATGGTTCCCCATGTCGCGTCGGTGGAGATGGCACGCGCCGTGGTCGCGAGCGCCCGCTATAAGGGCGGCAAAAGAGGCTATTCGAGCGCGCCGCGCCACGCAAATTACGGTTCGGGCTCGATGCGTGACGTCATCGATGCCGCGGACGATGTCCTTGTTCTGGTGCAAATCGAACATCCGGACGCGGCACTTGAGGCGAAAGCGATTCTGGAGCTTGAGGGCGTCGACGGGATCGTAATCGGTCGGGCGGACCTGGCCGTCGCCTTGGGCGAAAGCGACGCCTCCTCCCCTGCTGTCGAAGCGATCGTGACCTCGATTTTTCAGGCCGTGGCAGACAGCGAAAAGATCAAGGGCGTCGTCGTCTCCAGTGAGGCGGAGCACCGTTACTTCTCGGACATGGGTGCCAACTGGTATATCATGGGGAGCGATCAAAGCCTTTTACGGAAGGCAGCCCGGCAGCTAATGGCGGACTCTTTGTAACGGAGACAGGCTGTGAGCACGCATTCAACCCGGTCCAATCCGAAAGGCGCCGGTGGCCGGCCCGCAGGAGCCGCCGACCTCGGCAGCCGGGGCATCGCGCGCTATCATCAACTCGCGGCCGTCTTCCGCCGCCATATCGAGACGGGTGTGTGGGAAGTCGGCAGCCAGATACCGACCGTCGTTGAGCTGGCCCTGTCCTATGATGTGGCGCGGGAGACCGTCCGGCAGGCCCTGGGCATGTTGGCCGATGAAGGTCTGATCCGCCGATACCGCGCCAAAGGCACGTTCGTCACCGGCGCACCGCGCGATCAGATCTGGTGCCAGTTGGAGACGAACTTCCTCGGCCTGCTCCAGGCGCGCGAAGGCGCACAGATTGAATTGGTCGGCGAGGAGCGCAAGGTCGGCATCGCGGGAACGATCGAGTTTGGCGTTGCCGACGGGGCCTATCGCAAGCTGAGCCGTCGGCACTGGCGCGATGACCAGCCCTATATGATCGCCGAGGTCTTCATTTCCGAGCGCTGGGCGAACAAGATTCCGCGCGCGGCGTTCACAAGCAAGACGGCGTTGAAGCTGGTCGCCGACATCGATGGCCTCGCCATTGCCGATGTGGAGCAGATCATGACCATCGGCGTAGCGGATCTCGACGCGTCGGTCTCTCTCCAGATCCCGCTCAACGCCCCTGTCGCGCAGATCGAGCGCTATGTGGTCGATGCGGACGGCATTCTTGTTCTGTTTGCGCGGAACACCTATCGGGGGGACGTCGTTCGCCTCAACATCAAGTCCAAATAGGCTTGAAACGGTCATTTCGTGGCCATTTCCTCCCAATCTCCGCTTTACTAGGCGGTTAATCTGGATATATAGGTTTTATGTGAGGGAGAGCGTGCGCTGATGAGGGCGCGCTGTCGAGCCGGAGGGATGCAATGAACTGGCCACAGTTGATCGGCATAGGTTGCGCAGTGACATCGTCATGCGTCGGCGCCTTCGGGCTCTTCACCCTCAAGCCATTACCGCCATCAGCCCGGCTGGGCGCCCTCGCGACGCTGGATAGCGACGGAAACGGCCAGCTTTCGCGCGCGGAATGGGCATCCGGCGGTCGAAAGGCTGCCGCTTTCGACGCCCAGGATACCAACCGCAACGGCACCCTTGAACCCGCCGAGGTCCGGTCTCGGCGCGGCGCTGCTCGGAAGGATTGATTATGGATGCTCGGCCCGGCCTTGCCGGTGGCGCTCTCAAGCCAGCCGCCACCAAATTCTCCAGTCAGCAGCTCTGGGCACTGACGATCCTGGGGATTTTCAGCGGCTTCAACATGGTCGATCGCGGCTTGCTGGCGCTCAATCTGGAGCCGATCAAGCTCGAGCTCGGTGCGACCGATACCCAGATGAGCCTGGCCGCAGGCATCGGCTTCTTCCTGCTGAATGCCGTCGCCGGCGTGCCCCTGGCGCGTCTGGCCGATCGCTACAGCCGTCGCGACATCATCGCCATCGGTTTCGGCTTTTACAGCCTGATCATCGGCTTGATGGGGATGGTCACCAGCTTTGTCGGCCTGCTGTTCACGCGCATGCTGCTGGGGATCGGCGAGGCATCGGGTAACGCCCCTTCCAGCGCGATGGTCAACGATCTGGTGCCGCCGCAAAACCGCCGGATGGCCCTTGCAAGCCTGCGGATTTTCGGCGCGGTCATCGTTCTCGTGATGATGAGCAGCCTCGGCTACGTCACGGATCGCTACGGCTGGCGTGCGTCTTTCTACGTTCTGGCTTTGCCGGCGATCATCCTCGTGCCGTTGGCCATCTTCACCGTGCGCGAGCCGGAGCGCGAGAAGGACGCCCAGGGCAAGGCCATTGCACCGGTCAGCCTGAAAGCGGCCTGGGCTCAGTGGCGCCGCTCACCGGCTTTCCTGCTTGTGATCACCGGGTTCGCGCTGGCTGGCGTGACGTTGCAGGCCAACAGTGTATGGGCGCCGGCCTTCCTCGTTCGCGTTCGGGAACTGTCTCCCACGGAAATCGGCGTGCTTTCGGGAATTTCGCGGGGCCCGGCCTTGCTGATCGGCGCGCTTGTCGGCGCATGGGTCACCGACCGGCTCGCCCGGCGTGACCATCGCTGGCGCTTCTGGGTGCCGGGGATCATGCTGATGCTCGGGGCGCCCGCCGAAATGACCTATCTGATGGCAGACGACTATTGGGTGTGGATGCCCGCCTATCTGCTGACCGGAATGCTGATCATGGGGTCGCAAGCGTCGACGGTTGCCATCTGCATGGACGTATCGGGCGCCGGTCTGCGCGCGACAGGGTTGGCCTTCGCGCTCCTCGCCAGCAATTTTCTGGCCGATCTCATCGGGCCCACCAGCATCGGCCTGATGAACGATACGATCTTCGCCGATCTTGGCGTCCACGCGTTGCGCTATTCGATGGGAATCGTGGCGTGCTCGGCGGCCGTTGGCGGCTTTCTGATCTTCGTCGCCTCCCGGTTTGAGACGGAGCAAACCCGCTCCGGCTAGCCGATGGCGGCGGGACATGGGCGCCTTGGGCGGATCGGCGTTCGCCCCCTGCCCTACCCCGCGTGATCCGTTCGGTTTTGGCCTCCTGGATTTAACATCATGATCGACAAGACCTTTGAATCCCTGATCGAGGCGACAGCGGATATCCCTGATGGCGCCTCGGTGATGATCGGCGGGTTCGGAACCGCTGGCATGCCGGACGAACTCGTCGACGCGCTGATTGCGCGGGGCGTGGGCAACCTCACCATCATCAGCAACAATGCGGGCAATGGCGAAACGGGCCTCGCAGCATTGATCCGGGCCGGATGCGTCGCGAAGATCATCTGCTCCTTCCCGCGCCAGGTTGATTCCCACCATTTCGACGCGCGCTATCGGGCCGGAGAGATCGAGCTCGAACTCGTGCCGCAAGGCAATCTGGCAGCACGGATACAGGCCGCCGGTGCGGGCCTTGGCGCAATCTTCACGCCCACCGGCTTTGGCACGCAACTCGCAGAGGGCAAGGAAACCCGCCGCATCGGCGAGCGCGATTATGTGCTGGAATATCCGATCTCGGCGGACTTCGCGCTGATCAGGGCGCATCGCGGCGACCGCTGGGGCAATCTCGTCTACAGCAAGACGGCCCGCAACTTCGGCCCGATCATGGCGATGGCGTCCAGAACATGCATCGCTCAGCTGTCCGAAATCGTCCCGCTGGGCGCCCTCGATCCTGAAGCGATCGTGACGCCCGGCATCTTTGTCCAGCGGGTGGTGCAGGTCGATCGCCGGCGCGTGGCCGCCGCATGAGGAGAAGCCTGCCATGAACCGACGCGATCGCAATCAGCTTGCCCAGCGCGTGGCGCAGGACATCCCGGAGGGCGCCTACGTCAATCTCGGCATCGGACTGCCAACCAAGATCGCGGACTATCTGCCCGCAGACCGCGACATTTTCCTCCAGAGCGAAAATGGACTGCTCGCCATGGGGCCTGCGCCAGCGCCGGGCGAGGAGGATTGGGAACTGATCAACGCAGGAAAGCAGCCGGTCACCCTGCTGCCCGGCGGCGCCTATTTTCACCATGCGGACAGCTTCGCGATGATGAGGGGCGGCCATATCGATATATGCGTGATGGGCGCCTATCAGGTGTCCGTGACCGGCGATCTTGCCAACTGGCACACCGGCGAGGAAGGCGCGATCCCGGCTGTCGGAGGCGCGATGGATCTCGCGATCGGCGCCCGGCAGACCTTCGTGATGATGGACCTGCTTACCCGGCAGGGGAAGAGCAAGCTGGTGGCCGAGTGCAGCTATCCGCTGACAGGGCTGGCCTGCGTGTCCCGCGTTTACACCGATCTTGCGACCTTCGAGGTCGGGCAGGCAGGCGCCCGCGTCATCGACATGGTGGATGGCCTCGGCCTTGACGATCTCTGTGCGCTCACCGGGGTCCCCTTGGAACTCACGGCCGGAGTGCGAGGCCTCTCCGGATCGGGGCAAGAGGCATGAGAGACGCCTTCATCTGCGATGCCATCCGCACCCCGATCGGCCGCTATGGTGGCAGCCTCTCCGGCATAAGGGCGGACGATCTGGGCGCGTTGCCTATCAAGGCGCTGCTCGAACGCAATCCGCAGCTCGACCCAGCCGCGATCGAGGAGGTGTTCTACGGATGCGCCAATCAGGCGGGCGAGGACAATCGCAATGTCGCCCGGATGAGCCTCTTGCTTGCCGGGCTACCTGTCACGGTGCCGGGCGTAACCCATAACCGCCTGTGCGCTTCGGGGCTGGAGGCCGTCAGCGCGGCCGCGCGCGCGATCGGCACGGGGGAGATGCAGCTTGCGCTGGCTGGCGGTGTGGAGAGCATGAGTCGCGCGCCGCTTGTCATGGGCAAGGCCACAGGCGCTTTCGACCGCGATCAGCAGTTGATGGATACCACAATGGGCTGGCGCTTCGTCAATCCAGCGCTCGATGCCGCCTATGGCACGGAGACGATGCCGCGAACGGCCGAGAATGTCGCATCGGCATACCAGATCAGCCGCGCGGATCAGGACGAATTTGCGCTCCGCAGCCAGCAGCGTGCCGCCGCGGCCAGAAGCAGCGGCTTCCACGACGGTGAAATTCTGCCCGTCGCGGTGCCGGGAAAGGTGCGTGGAGAGACGGATCTCATGTCCTTCGACGAGCACCCGCGCCCTACCACCTCCCTTGAAACGCTCTCGCGGCTGAAGCCCTTGTTCGGTGCCGAAGGCACCGTCACCGCCGGAAATGCGTCCGGCATCAATGACGGCGCGGCGGCGATGATCATCGCGAACGAACAGGCCGCGAAGACCTTCGGGCTGACGCCGCGTGCGCGCATCCTCGGCGCGGCGGCGGCGGGCGTTGAGCCCGGGCTAATGGGAATCGGCCCGGTGCCGGCCACGCAAAAGCTGATGCAGCGTCTCGATCTCACCATCCGCGACTTCGACGCGATCGAGCTGAACGAAGCTTTTGCCAGCCAGAGCCTGGCGGTCCTCCGGTCGCTCGGGCTAGAGGACGATGCGGCGCACGTCAATGCGCATGGCGGCGCCATCGCGCTGGGGCATCCGCTCGGCATGTCGGGCGCGCGCCTCGCGCTGACATTGGTGCGTCAATTGGAACAGACCGGTGGCAAACGCGGGCTCGCCACCCTTTGCGTGGGTGTGGGCATGGGCTTGGCGCTGGCGGTGGAGCGCGTCTGAACAGGCGCTTTCAGAGCTTATACGAAGCACTACGGGTGGGCGCCCCCCTTAACGGGAGGGCCGAAAACCGGCCCTCCCTCAGCCTCAGTATCTCACCCGCACACCGGTCTGGAAGCGAGCGCCCAGCGTGTCGAAGAACACAGGGTTCGTGGGGTAAGGCGAGCCGCCGCTCCCGCCGGTAGCAACCGCAATCGGCGGCGATTTATCGAACAGGTTCTCGATCTTTCCGAAAATCTCGAAGTTCTGATCGCCCGAGCCGAAGGGGATGCGATAGGTCATCGCCAGATCCACATAGGTCGCACCATCGAAACGATTGACGCTGATGCTGTTGGGAAGAGAAGGATCATAGCCCTCGTCCTCAGGACCGACCTTGGTCACGTCGCCAATGCCGGAGCCGATCCGCCGCACCTGCAACACACTCGTGAAGCCACCCTGATTGTAAGTGACCGATGCATTCCACCGCCACGCCGGCGCCGGATTGAAGTCGGCCCGGCCCACAAGAGGCCCGGTCATGCCGGCATAATCGAGGGCACGGACATTGGGATCGGGTTGAACCTTGAGATCATATTGATGCGCCGCAAGTACCCGCAGGGTCAGCGCGCCGTCCCAATTGCTTGCCACGTCGGACAGCGGAAGATTGTACTCCAGCTCGAAATCAAGACCGCGATAAGTGATCAGGCCCAGATTGACCTGACGGGCATCGATGAAGCTGATGTCGGCTAGATTGCCGCCGCTGAATGTTATGCGGTCGCAGAAGGTGTCGAACTGATCGCACAGGTCGACAATCGACTGGCCCGACAGCGTGGTGACCGCATCCTTGAGCTTGATCTCGAACCAGTCCGCCGAAAAGCGCAGACCCGGGACGAAGGCAGGTTGCAGCACGATCCCGGCCGTCGTCGTATCGGCCTTCTCGGCGCCTAGCTGGAAGCTGCCGCCGCTCAGGATCGGCGTGGCATCATTGGCGTTGCCGCCAGGCCCATTGGGATTGCGGACGGTGCCCTGCGAGGTGCCAGGATCGGTCGGCACCTGCTGCAGGAACAGTTCCCGGAAGCCCGCAGCGCGAATATCGCGAGACCGCGATCCACGAAACCGCACGCCCCGCAGCGGTTCATAGATGGCGCTGAGCTTCCAGCTGGTGGCGGTTGTCGACTTCGCTTCGTCGGTGATGCGGTTCTTGGCGCTGTTGCGCGTGTACCGGATTGCGCCGTTCAGATCGAGCCGCTCGGCTCCTGGCAGCCCGGCCAGCAAAGGCGCGTTGAGTTCCGTAAAGCCTTCAAGAACCTTGATGCTTCCGCCGTAATCGAGGCCGAAGGTGAAAGCGTAATCAAGATAGTTGGGAATGTCGCCATGGGTGACGTTGCCGCTTTCCGTTCTATACTCGCCGCCCGCCGCAAAGCCGATCGGCCCCGCGCCGATGCCGCCAAACAGATCGCCCGTGATGCTCGCGGCCAGGACGTGCTGATCATAGACAAAGTCCTCGAACACCGGCCGATAGACATAATCGATCGCGGCTTGCGTCAGATTGTCGAGGCCGAAGAAGTTTGCCGGAGAGCAACCGACCGCAATGGGGTTCGGGTTCGGCTTCAACAGCTCTGCGCATACGATCGTGCCAGGAGCGACCCCCAACACATTGCCCGCCGGCGCGCGAACGGCATCGAGAGCGAAGGTGAAGGGCGTGTTGACGCGCGAGCGATTGCGCATCTGATTACGCTCATTGTGCCCATATTGATAATAGGCGTCCCATTTCCAGCTGCCGCCGAGATCGCCCGAGAGGGCAATCACGCCCCGGTACACTTCCACCTCCGCGCGGCTGTAGGACGGGATCTGACCGTCAAGATCCTTGCCGAAACTGAATGAGGCACCGCCCAGCAGAGCGGCAAGCTCCGGCGGAACATAAGGGTTGGTGGCTTTTACGAAGAAGGTGGATCGCGGACCTGCCGTCAGCGTGGCGGCCCGGGCGATCCGCTTGCCATAGTTGAACTCTCCGGAAAGCGTCAGGCTATCGCTGAGGGCAAATTCCGCGGCCGTATAAGCGACAATGCGCTCCAGCCCGGCCTGAAGGCTGGCATCATCATAGTTCGAAATGCCATCGCTGCCCTGGACCTGCCCGATGGTGCTGTTGTTGACGAACTCGCCCTGATCGAAGGGCACGATTCCTCTGCCATCCGCCGTGAACCGATAGTTTCGTGCTGCAAGCGGGGCGGGCGCGCGATTGCGCACGACGCCATAAGGTGTGTTGAATGCCAGCGCCGAATCCCGGCCCAAAACATAGTTGGGCAGCCCGTAGCCCGGCGAGCCCGGAACATTGTATCCCGAGGGTTGGCCATTGGGCAGGATATTGTTGGCGTTCTCGAAGATATCCCAGCCGGCCTGACACCAGCGACGGGCGTTGAAACAGCTCTCGATCTCGTCCTGATCCTGATACTCAACCCCGACGATGATGTGGCCGCGATCCCCTGCGAAAGACGTGCCATAGGCCAGCGACCCATGGATCTTGCGGCCATCACCCCGGAAGGTGAGGCCGGAATCAACCTGTGCGCGAAGGCCCGTCATCTTATTGTCGAGGATGATGTTCACGACCCCCGCGACAGCATCCGAGCCATAGGCGGCCGAGGCCCCACCCGTCACGGTCTCCACCCGCGCAATCAGGGCGCTGGGAATGAGGTTGAGGTCAACGGCCCCGCCGTCCCCGGTCGGCACGAAGCGGCGGGTGTTCACCAGCGTCAGCGTGCGGGTTCCGTAAAAAGGGTTCAGGCCACGGAGGTTCGCCGTCGCCGACCCCACCTCCGCGCCAGACGCATTACCCGGGTTGGTGTCGGAAATGGCACTGGTGATCTGAGGGATGCTGTTGAGAACATCCTGCGAATTGGTCTGCACGAGATTCCTGATCTGCTCGGCGCCAATCACGGTAAGAGGCTGAGGGGAGTTGAAACCGCTGGTGCGGATGCGCGATCCGGTGACAACGATCGACTCCTGCTCGGCGGCGGCCCGCGCTTCAGCGGACCCGGCCCCCTCCCCATCTTGCGCATGCACAGGCGCTGCTGAGCAAATGCATCCCAGGGCGACCGCTCCAACAGATGCCAACAAGTGATTCCGCGATATGTTCTGCCTCACCGTCTATCTCTCCCCATCGCCCGATTAGATTACCGGTAACTTTTCCGGTAAATCCTAGGATGGAGATTGGGTCTTGGCAAACCAACTATCGGCAATTGGGTCGGTATGCCTTTTTAGGCAAGCAACTGAGCCGTTCGGATCAAAGCAGGTAACCGCGTCGGGAGCGCCACCTATCGCGGCCTTGTCAGAACGCGCACGCTCCTGGAGTGCCAGCTCAACCGTAGCAACCTCGTGACGTCCCACATGGTCGAGCGCTTAAAGCGGCCCGTCTGCGGCAATAATACACCGCTTCGATGAAGCCACGTGCGCATATTGATCAATGAAGTGATCGTCGGCGAGAGTAGCGAAACCCATGTCATCGGGCATGGCGCACACGCTGCCATCGAAACGGCAGCGTTTTCCGCCGTCTTCTCAAAGAAGGCCTAAATGCTCATCTTTGACTGGGAATGGTGCGGTCGAGAAGACTCGAACTTCCACGGGCTTTCGCCCACAACGACCTCAACGTTGCGCGTCTACCAGTTCCGCCACGACCGCACATCAGGGAGGTGGGAGCCGATGGCCCCCGGGTAGGCGGCGGCCTTTAGCAAAGGGATTCGGGGCATGCAACCATCCTTCGCACTTCATCGTGATATAGCGTGAAACGCGGCGCGGGATCGGGCTGTTGGCTTGACTTGCGCGCTCCTGCAGGCAATCCAGCAGGGCTGCTGACGTGCCCAATGCACGCGCTTTTATGACGATTTTTGCAGTCCTTGTGTCGCGGGCGCTAAAAGCCCGGTGATGGCTGCGCCGGAAGGACCGATCCGATGCCACGCGGCTGTGCTGACCATGCGTTTCGTCACTTCGATGATCCACAGCCTGCGCCGCGCGAATCAGTGTGGCCGATGCGTGCGCGGAATGCATAACCTCTCCCGGTCTCGTTTCCTCTCTCCCCTCCTCTCCTGATCAAGCAGCTTCATGTCCGACACTGACACCATCTTGCCACCCCGCCACACCGGCCTGCTGAGCGAGGCCCGCCGCATCGCGTGGCTGGCCTGGCCGATCGTCCTCACCAATCTCAACTGGACGATCATGCACCTCGTCGATGTGACGGTGGTGGGCTATGCCGGCACGAGCGAACTCGGGGCATTGGCGGCCGGCCGGGTGGTGATGTTCGTCATCCTGATGCTGCTGCTGGCCGGCATGTCCGGTGTGATCGTCTTCACCAGCCGCGCCGATGGCGGCGGAGACCTGCACCGCACCGGCGCGCTATGGCGGGAAGCAGTGCTGACCGGCCTGCTGCTCGGCGTGCCCAGCGCCGTCGTCATCGCGCTGTTCGCCCGGCCCCTGCTGGCGCTGACCGGCGTCGCCGATGCGCTGGTCGATCCCGGCGCGCATGTGCTCGCCGCGATGATGCTGGGCCTGCCCGGGCAGATGCTCTCGATCGGCTGCGCTTATTTTCTGGAAGGGGTGAGCGCGCCGCGCCGGGTGCTGATCGTCAACCTCGCCACCCTGCCGGTCAATGCCGTGCTGACCTGGGCCATGGCGCTCGGGCATCTCGGTTTTCCGGCGATGGGCGCGTTCGGCGCCGCGCTGGCGACATCACTGACCTCACTGGGCGGCGGCCTGGCCATGGCCTATATGGCGTGGACGCTGCCAAGCGCGCGCGAGCGCGGATTGCGCCGGCTCGATCTCGCGGCCTGGCGCAGCGCGCTGAGCGGCATCGACGCGATCGTCCGCTTCGGCGCCATGCCCGGCATTGGCGCCGCCATGGAAGTGCTCGGCTTCTCCTATCTCATGATCCTCTCCACGCAGATGGGTGAGATCGTGGCCGGCGGCTTTCAGGTGATGCTCTCGCTGCATAATCTCGGCTTTGCGCTGGCGCTGGGGCTCGGCTCCGCGGCAGGCGTGCGGGTCGGCAATGCGGTAGGCGCAGGCGAGCCATGGGAGGCGCGCAGCCGCACCATGATCGCGTGCGGCCTCTCCATCCTGTTCATGGGCGCGGTGGTGCTCGCCTATCTGCTCTTCGGCCGGCCGATTGTCGCAGGGCTGACCGCGCAACCGGCCGTGGCGCGGGAAGCGCTCATCATGCTGCTCATTCTGGCCCCCTTCATCCTGTGCGACGGCATCCAGGCGATCTTCGTCGCCGCGCTGCGCTCACTGGGGGATCAGGTGATCGCCAGCGTCAATGGCATCATCGCCTTCTTCGGCGTGATGGGCGTCATGGGCTGGTACGGCCATGCGCAGGGCTGGGGATCGGCCGGGCTGGCGTTCGCCGCGGCGCTCGGCATGGCGGCGGCGATGGTGCTGCAGGCAGCGCGCTTCTGGCAGGTCAGCCGGCGTTATCGGCGAACCTGAGTTCCAGGTTGCGCGCGTTCTTAGGGATGTCCAGCCGGCTCTCGGACACGCGCGCTTCCTCATTGGGCTTGAGCGTGGACTTGTCCGCCTTGGTCATCCAGCTGAACACCAGCCGGCCCTGATCGTCGCGCAGTTCGACCACCACCGGCGGAACGGTCCGTTCCTGGTCGCTATCGTTGAGGATGCGGGCGCTGAACGCGAAATATTCCTCGCCGGTCGGCAGGTTGCGGCGCTCGGGCGGCTTGGGCAGGTAGAAATTGAGACCGGAGGTGGCAGGCGCTCCGCCAAAGCCGAGCGCGACGGCCCAATTGGGCGGGCCGAAAAAGGCCAGTGCGCCACCGGCGAGGCTCACCGCAACGAAGAAGGCCAGCGCCGCAGCCGTCCAGAGTCTGGCGGGATTGCGTCGCGGACGCGTCGGCGCCTCGGTCGGCTCGTCGGGATAATGAACGAACTCCTGCGACGGCGCGGCAGCAGCCGGCGGATCGATCGGGTCGTGACGCGGTTCAGCCGGGGGCGCTGCGGCGGCGGTTTCCTCAGTGCCGACCGAGACCGGCGCCACAGGCGCCTGCGCTTCTACCCTCTCGACGGGTGCGGATGCGGGGACCTCATTCGGCGCAAGGGCGGCGTCCGCCGCAGCATCGGCCATCGCCGGCTCGGGGCGCTCCACCGGCGCGCCCTCCTGAAACCAGCTGTGACGGCACGACGCGCACCGGACCTGACGGCCCGCAGCACCAATCGCGCTATCAGGCACAACATAGCGTGTGGCGCATTGAGGGCAGACGAGGATCATCGCGCTCCATAAACACCGGTTTCCCGCAGAGGGCAAGCGGGCGTTTGAACGTGGCCGGGGATATCCCCACAGCGACGGACGGCAGGGCCTGTGGGACGCGCGCGAGGCCGGCGCACCATCCGCCACCTTGCCCGCAATGGGGGCCTGTGCCATGCACGGCGCGGCAGATCATCGGCGGGCGTGGCCGCGCGCCATTAATGGGGACATGCAATCGCGGCGATGGCTAGAATAGTCCAGTTCGAGAATGTCGGGCTGCGGTATGGGCCCGGCCCGGAAACGCTGTCCGACCTCAGCTTTTCGCTCGACGAAGGGGCCTTCTATTTCCTCACCGGCGCGTCCGGCGCGGGCAAGACCTCGCTGCTCAAGCTGCTCTATCTCGCCCAGCGCCCCAGCCGCGGCGCGATCCGCCTGTTCGATGCCGACATCGTCACCTTGCCCCGCGCCCGTCTGCCGAGCTTCCGCCGCCGCATTGGCGTGGTGTTTCAGGATTTCCGGCTGGTTTCGCACCTCTCGGCGTTCGATAATGTCGCGCTGCCATTGCGCATCGCCGGCGTCAACGAAGACCAGATCCGCCCGCCCGTGGAGGAGATGCTGCACTGGGTCGGCCTGTCCGACCGTGCCCATGCCTTGCCTGCCACCCTCTCGGGCGGGGAGCAGCAGCGCGTCGCCATCGCGCGCGCCGTGATCGGCCGGCCGGAACTGCTGGTGGCCGACGAGCCGACCGGCAATGTGGACCGGGACATGGCGACCCGGCTCATCACCCTGTTTGAGGCGCTCAACAAGCTCGGCACCACCATCGTCGTCGCCACGCACGACACTGCCCTGCTCGGCAAGGTCTCCGGCGCGCGGACCATGCGGCTGGAGGGCGGACGCATGGCACCGATCGAGGGGCAGGACGGCGTCAGCGCGCTCTCCTCACCCTATCGCCCCGCGCCCCACCAGCCGGGACAAGCCTGAGCCATGGCGCGCAATCCGCTCGAAGGCATGAGCCGCCCTTATCGCCCTGGCCCGCTGCTGCCGCAGGGCCGGCTGACCGGGCCGATGCCGTGGGTGATCGCGATCATGATGTTCCTGACCGTGCTGGCAACCGCCGCCGGCCTCGCCCTCAATCAAGGCGCGCGGGCGCTGGTGGATGAGGTCTCCGGCCGCGTGACCGTGCAGGTGGCCGAGGCCGATCCGCAGGCGCGCGGGCAGGCGGTGCGCCGCATCGTGGGCCTGCTCGATCGGGCCGAGGATGTCGGCACCGTGCATGTCGTGCCGGAGAGTGAACTGGCGGCGCAACTCGCGCCCTGGCTCGGCAACGACCTCAAGCTGGCTGACGTGCCTCTGCCGGCGCTGATCGATGCCGAGCTGCTGACCCCGGAGAGCGCGCGGACCGAGCGCCTCGCTGTGCTCGACAAGGCAGTGAAAGAGATCAATCCCCATGCCCGCGTCGAGCCGCATGGCGATTATCTCTCGCCCCTCGCCCAGCTTGTCTGGTCCATCGGCCTCGTCGCGTTCGCCGTCGTCGCGCTGATGGCCTTTGCGACCGGCGCCGTGGTCGTGCTGGCCGCGCGAGGCGCGCACGCCACCCATCGCGGCACCATCGACATCATGCACATGCTGGGCGCCACCGATGCGCAGGTGGTGCGCCTGTTCCAGCGGCGGATGATGCTCGATGCGCTGTTCGGCGGCGTGGTGGGCTATGCGGCGGCGACGCTCGTCATCATCCTTGTCGGTCGCTCGATGGCGGCGGTGGCGTCCGATCTCATGAGCAGCGCCTCGCTGCCCGGCATCGCGTGGATCATCTTCCCGCTGCTGCCGGTGGCGGGCGTGGGCGTCGCCTCGCTGTCCGCGCGTCTCACCTTGCGGCGGGCGCTGGAGCGCTCCTTGTGATCCGGCGGTTTCTCTCGATCATCCTGCTAATCTGGGCGTTCGGCTTTGCCTGGTTCGCCCTGCTGCTGCCCCAGCCGCAGGACGATGAAAAGACCGATGCGATCGTCGTGCTCACCGGTTCGGCAGGCCGCATCGAGCGCGGGCTGGCCCTCCTCCGCCGCGACCAGAGCCGTCATCTGCTGGTCTCCGGCGTGGACCGGGACGTGCGGCGCGGCGAATTTGCCGCGCTCTACAGGGTTTCGCCGACACTGATGAGCTGCTGCATCACCTTGGGCCGCGAGGCGATCGACACGCGCTCCAATGCCATCGAGACCGCGCGATGGCTGCGCCGCAACCGTTACACCTCCGTGCGGATCATCACCACCGACTGGCACATGCGTCGCGCGCAGTATGAACTCTCGCGCCAGATCGATCCTTCGGTCCGCATCGTGCCGGACGCGGTGCGGTCTCACCCCAGCCTGACCGTGCTGTTCCGCGAATATCACAAGTTCGCCCTGCGGCGGATTGCCGGTCTGCTCGGCATTTGAGCGGGAACGGAAAGCCCATGCCGCCCCTGTCCCCGCTCGGCACGCTGGTCACGGCGCTGCGCTCGGCGCTGTTCTCGGTGCTGTTCTACGGCATGACCGTCTTCCTGCTGCTCGCCTGCCTGAGCGTGATGCCGTTCGGCGCGCGCAAGGTCGTGCCGCTCGCGGCGGTGTGGTCGCGCATTCACCGGTTCCTGGCGCGCTGGGTGCTGGGCCAGAAGATCGTCGTGGAGGGCGCCTTCCCTGACGAACCGGTGTTCATCGTCTCCAAGCATGAATCGATGTTCGAGACGCTGGACGCCGTGATCCTCTTCCATCGCCCGGTGATCGCCGCCAAGCGCGAGCTGGGGGACATCCCGGTCTGGGGCGCGGTGGCGCGGGCTTATGGGCTGATGATCGTCGACCGGGCAGGCGGTGCCAGCGCGCTGCGCGGCATCCGTGCCGAAGCGCGCGCCGCGTTCGCAGAAGGGCGCCCCGTGCTGCTCTACCCGGAAGGGACGCGCGTGCCGCATGGCGAGCGTGCCCCGCTCAAGGCTGGCTTTGCCGGACTGTATTCCATGCTCGGCGTGCCCGTGCTGCCGGTGGCGCTGGATACGGGCCGGCTATCGCCCCGCAACAGTTTCCTGAAGCGCTCCGGCGTCATCACCTACCGGCTGGCGCCGCTCATTCCGCCCGGCCTGCCTCGCGCGGAAGCGGAACGCCAGCTGTTCGAGGCGATCAACAGCCTCAATGGACCAGCGGCCGAGCGGGAAATCGATTCGGTTTGACGCGAAATCGATTCGACTCACCGTTCGTTCATTGTCGTTTCATCCGGGCGAACGGATAGCTAAGCTCGAGCGGGGGTCTGATCGTGCCAGCGATATTGCGGCACGACCGCTGGCCGATCTGCGATTGCGGGAGACATTTGAATGAACCGGACGAGAGCACCGATCCAGCCTCTCATCACTTGGGCGATCGGGCTGGTGGCCAGCGCGGCACTGGTGGCGGCGCCTGCCGCGGCCCAGATCAACACGGTCGATCCCAACACGCAGATCGACGCAGATCTCGCGCCCGGCGCACCGGCGAACCAGACGCCGTTGCCATCCGAGCCTGCGCCTTCTTACCCGCCAGCCGATCCGGTCTATAACGATCCGGCCACCAGCCCGCCCCCCGCGCCACCGGGGAGCACCACGGCCCAGACCGGAACCACAGCGACCGAGGCCGCCGGCGTACCGGAGAATGCCGCCGCGAACACCTACAAGAAGGACGATCTGATCGGCGCGGCCGAGGGCGTCTTCGGCAAGGGCGCTGAAGGGCTGGCCGGCATCATCGAGAACATCCTCAAGGATCAGGGCGAGCCGATCGCCTACATCGCCGGGCGCGAGGCCTCGGGCGCCATCGGTATCGGCCTGCGTTACGGATCGGGGACGCTGTTCCACAAGATCGAGGGCCAGCGCGACGTCTACTGGACAGGCCCCTCCATCGGCTTTGACCTCGGCGGCAATGCCGCGAAGACCTTCGTGCTCGTCTACAATCTCTATGACAGCCAGGAGCTCTATAAGCGCTTCCCGGCCGGCGAGGGCGCCGCTTATCTCGTTGGCGGTTTCAACGCGAGCTACATGCGCTGGGGCGATATCGTGCTCATCCCCATCCGGCTGGGCGTCGGCTATCGGCTGGGCGTCAACGCCGGCTACATGAAGTTCACCGAAAAGCGCAACTGGCTGCCCTTCTGAGCATCCACGCGAGCGGCGCATCCACCGATCAGGTAAAGCGCCGCTTTGCGCGGGCAGAGACAAACTCATCCCACGCAGCGCTGGTCTGTGCGCGCGCATGCGCTAGATTGGCGGCATAACACCGCGCACAGGAGACAAGACCATGGCCGACAGCGACCCCGCCAACAATCTGCCCGCCGGATATGTTCCGCCCAAGGTGTGGCGCAACGAGACAGAGAATGGCGGGCAGTTCGCCAGTATCAATGCGCCGACGGCGGGCGCGCGGCAGGACATCACCCTGCCCATCGGCGAACATCCGCTCCAGCTCTATTCGCTGGGCACACCCAATGGTCAGAAGGTCACGGTGATGCTCGAGGAGCTGCTGGCCGCGGGCTATGACGCGGAATATGATGCTTGGCTGATCAAGATCTACACCGGCGAGCAGTTCGGCAGCGATTTCGTGAAGATCAACCCGAACAGCAAGATTCCGGCGATGATGGATTACAGCCAGAACCCGCCGCTGCGCCTGTTCGAGAGCGGTTCTATGCTGGTCTATCTGGCCGAGAAGTTCGGCGCCTTCCTGCCGACCGACGTGCGCAAGCGCACCGAGACGTTCAACTGGCTGATGTGGCAGATGGGCTCCGCGCCGTTCGTCGGCGGCGGCTTCGGGCACTTCTATGCCTATGCGCCGATCAAGATCGAATATGCCATCGACCGCTACGCCATGGAAACCAAGCGCCAACTGGACGTGCTCGACAAGCAATTGGCCGACAAGGAATTCATCATCGGCGACGAGATCACCATCGCCGATTTCGCCATCCTGCCCTGGTATGGATCGATGATGCGCAGTGCCTATGATGCGCAGGAGTTCCTCTCGGTCCATGAGTATCGCAATGTCGACCGCTGGGTGACGCAACTCCATGCCCGCAAGGGTGTGAGCCGCGGCCTGCTCGTCAATGCTGCAGGACGCCCCGGCGGCGGCATCGCCGAGCGACACAGCGCCAAGGATCTCGACGACGCCATCGCCGCAGCGGCGGAAAGCGCGCCCGCATGAGGCGGCTTTAAACGCACAACGCGCATGGCCGGGTCAGCCAGGCCCGGCCATGCGCATCATCCTGCCTGTCCGGATTCCCCGGTTATCAAGGCGCCGAACAGCCCCGCCGAGAAATTTCTTCACGCATTTAAACGGTGCGGGAACCAAAATGCCTGATTGGCGTTCCCCTCGGGGGTCTGAGCTATCTGCCCTTTTGGCATCTGAAAGGGCGGGCATTAAGTGCTTCATAATAATCGCGAAGTGTTTCTCTATGCCGCCATCGCCTTCCTTCTGGCGATCCCGTTCGCCGGAGACCTGATCTTTCCGCTCGGCACCGCTGTCTGGGTCATCTACCTCCTCCCTACCGTTCTCGCCTTCCTCGCGTCCGCTCCCCTCGCGCCGCTCGTGACCGCGTCGCTGGCAACGCTGTTGACGATCATGGGCTTCTTCTTCGCGCGCGATGGAGTCGATCCGAACATCGCCATCGTCAACCGCGTCATCGGCGCCTCCGTGAACTGGCTGCTGGCCGCTGTTGGCGTCATGTTCATCCGCAGCAAGCTGGAAATCGCCCGGCAGGATTGGCTGCAGGCCGGGCAGGTCGGGCTTGGAAATGCCGTTGCTGGCGACCTGTCAATTGAAGAGGTGTCACAGCGGGCCTTGCGCTACCTGGCCGAATATCTCGGCGCGCAAGCGGCTGCCCTGTTCGTGCGCGAGCAAGCGAGCTTTCAGCGCCGTGCCGTCTATGGCGTTCCGCAGGACGCCCCCATTCCGCAGGAGATCACGCCCAATGATGGGTTGCTCGGTCAGGCCGTACGCGACAAGCGCAGCTTTCTGCTGACCGAGGTGCCGGAAAATTATCTCTATTACGGCTCGGCCTTCGGCCGGGCGGTCCCGCAGCAGATTCTGGTCGCGCCCGCGCGCGCCGATGGCGAAGTCAACGCCGTGATCGAACTGGGATTGACCGGCAAGGCTGCCCATGATGCCGAAGCCTTCATGACGCGGATCGCCGCGCAGCTTGGCGTCTCGATCCGCTCGGCAGCCTATCGGTCGCAGCTTCAGGCGCTGTTGGAGGAAACCCAGCATCAGGCCGAAGAACTGCAGGCGCAAGGCGAAGAGCTGCAAGCCAATAATGAGGAGCTGGAAGCGCAGAGCCAGCGGCTGCTGGAATCGCAGGCGCGGCTGGAAACGCAGCAGGCCGAGCTGGAGGAAAGCAACGCCTCGCTGGAAAATCAGGCCCATGAGCTTGAGGCCCAGCGCGACGAGCTGGAACAGGCCCAGGCCTCGCTTGAGGAGCAGACCGCCGAGCTTGAGAAGGCCAGCCGCTACAAGTCCGAATTCCTCGCCAACATGTCTCACGAGCTGCGCACGCCGCTCAATTCGCTGCTCATCATGGCGCGGCTGCTCGGGGAGAACAGGGCGGGCAATCTCTCCGCCGATCAGGTCAAGCACGCCCGCACGATCGAATCCTCCGGCAATGATCTGTTGGCGCTGATCAACGACATTCTTGACATCTCGAAGATCGAGGCGGGCAAGGTGGAGCTGGACATCCGCCCGGCCAAGCTCTCGACCATGTTCGAGCGCCTGAGCGCGACCTTTTCCGCAGGCGCGACCTCGAAGGGGCTGGCGCTGCGGACGGAAATCGACCCCGGCCTGCCAGCCGACATCCGCACCGACGCCCAGCGCGTCGAGCAGGTGCTCAAGAACTTCCTCTCCAACGCGATCAAGTTCACGGCCGCCGGTGAGATAACGCTGCGCGCATCGGCCGCGCCGGGCGGCGGCATCGCGCTGAGCGTGCGGGACACCGGCATCGGCATTCCGGCCGAGAAGCTGGGCATCATCTTCGATGCCTTCCGGCAGGCGGACGGGACGGTCAGCCGCAAATATGGCGGCACCGGCCTTGGCCTGTCGATTTCCCGCGAACTGGCCGGGCTGCTGGGCGGTTCGGTCGGCGTCGAGAGCGCTGCCGGCGAAGGCAGCGTGTTCACGCTGACGCTGCCGCTCGAGCTGGAGCCATCCGCGCTCGATCAGGGCCGCTCGCAATCCCGCCCTGCCCTGCCGGAACCCGCGCGTGGGCCGGCGATGCCAGCCTTGCCGCGCCAGTCGCCGGTGGCGGATGATCGCGAGGTACTTTCGGGCGATTCCCGCTTGATCCTCGTCGTGGAGGATGATGCGCGTTTTGCGGAAATCCTCGCCGACCTCTCGCACGAACTCGGTTTCCAGTGCCTCGTCGCGGGAACGGCGGACGAAGGCGTCTTGCTGGCCCGGCAATATCTGCCCCACGCCATCATCCTCGACATGAACCTGCCCGACCACACTGGCCTCTCCGTGCTCGACCGGTTGAAGCGCGACGTGCGCACGCGGCACATCCCGGTGCATATCGTTTCGGTCAGCGAGGATGCGCAGGCGGCGCTGGCCAATGGCGCCGTGGGCTATCTGCTCAAGCCAGTGCGGCGCGAGCAGCTGGTCGACATGCTCGAAGCGCTGGAAACGCGCATTTCGCAGCGGGTGCGCCGGGTGCTGGTGGTGGAGGACGATGCCCGCCAGGCCGAGAGCATCGGCCTGCTCTTGGGCTCGCGCGATGTCGAGACGGTGGCCGCACACAGCGCGGCCGAATGCCTCGACCAGCTGGGCACGACCAGCTTCGACTGCATGGTGCTGGACCTCAACCTGCCCGATACGCCGGGCCTCGATCTGCTCGAACGGCTGAGCGAGGATGAGACGATCGGCTTCCCGCCGGTGATCGTCTACACCGGCCGCGATATCTCCCCCGAGGAAGAGCTGCGCCTGCGCCGCTATTCCAAGTCGATCATCGTCAAGGGCGCCAAGTCCCCCGAGCGCCTGCTCGATGAGGTGACCTTATTCCTGCACCAGGTCGTTTCCGAACTGCCCGAGGCGCAGAAGGAGATGGTCGTCCGCTCGCTCAACCGGGATGTCGCGCTGGATGGCAAGACCATCCTCGTGGTCGAGGATGACATTCGCAATGTCTATGCGCTGACCAGCATTTTCGAGCCGCATGGCACCACCATTCGCATCGCCCGCAACGGCCGGGAGGCGCTCGACGCGCTGGACCAGTCCGCAAAGGGCGAGGCGCCGATGGTCGATCTGGTGCTGATGGACGTGATGATGCCGGAGATGGATGGCCTGACCGCCACCCGCCACATCCGCGGGCAGAGCCAGTGGCGCAACCTGCCGATCATCGCGCTGACCGCCAAGGCCATGGACCGCGACCAGCAGGAATGTCTGGCAGCCGGCGCCAATGATTATCTCTCCAAGCCGCTCGACGTGGACAAGCTATTGTCGCTGGTGCGCGTGTGGATGCCGCGATGACCCCCGAAGCCGAGCTTGCCCCGCTGGACGTGCTGGAAGCCGATCTGCTCATCGAGGCGATCTGGCGGCATTATCATTATGACTTCCGCGGATACTCGCGCAATTCGCTCCACCGCCGCCTGCTGCGTGCCCAGCCGCATCTTGGCTGCGAGAGCTTCTCCCAGATGCAGCATATCGTGCTGCGCAGCCCCGCCGCCTTTGGCGAGCTGATGCGCTACCTGACCATCCAGGTCAGCGAGATGTTCCGCGACCCCGATTATTTTCGGGCGCTGCGCGAGCAGGTGATCCCGCACCTGCGGACCTACCCCTCGATCAAGGTCTGGATCGCCGGCTGCGCCAATGGCGAGGAATTCTATTCCATGGCCATCCTGTTTCGGGAAGAAGGGCTGGAGGAACGCACGATCTTCTACTGCACGGACATCAGCCCCGGCGCGCTCAACAACGCGCAGAGCGGCGTCTACGAGCAGAGCCGCATTGCGAAGTTCACCGAGAACCACCGGCTGTCCGGCGGACACACATCTCTCTCCGATTATTATACCGCAGCCTATGGCGGCGTGGTGTTCGACAAGTCTCTGCGGTCGCGCGCGGTCTTCGCCGAGCACAGCCTTGCGACGGATCAGGTGTTCGCCGAGGCGCACCTGATTTCCAGCCGCAACGTGCTCATCTATTTCGACCGCGATCTGCAGGATCGCGCGATCGACCTCTTCGCCAATTCGCTGGTGCGCGGCGGGTATCTCGGCCTAGGCTCGCGTGAGACGCTGCGCTTCTCGCGGACGTCCGGCTGCTTTGATGACTTCGTGCCTCAGGAAAAAATCTATCGCCGCAACCTCGTCCCGTCACAGGAGCCCGGCCATGTCGCCTGATCCGGTCCGCATCCTCATCGTCGATGACGTGGTGGAAAATCTCGAAGCGCTCGAAGCGCTGCTGGCTCATGACGGCGTGGAAACGGCCCGCGCCGGTTCGGGCGCCGAGGCGCTGGAGCTGTTGCTGGTGAACGAGTTCGCCCTTGCCCTGCTCGATGTGCAGATGCCGGGGATGGACGGGTTCGAACTGGCCGAGCTGATGCGCGGCACCGAGCGGACCCGCCGAATACCCATCATCTTCCTCACCGCCGTCGCCACGGATGAGACGCGGCGTTTTCGTGGCTACGAGGCCGGCGCCGTCGACTATCTACTCAAGCCGATCGATTCGCTCGTGCTGCGCAGCAAGGTGGAGGTGTTCGTCGAGCTTCACCGGCATCGGCAGGCCCTGGCGCGCCATGGCGATGAATTGAGCCGCGCTCTCGGCCGATTGCAGGCGCACCGGGACAACAGCCCGCTCGCCATCGTGGAGTTCGATGACAGCGAGCGGATCGTCGGCTGGTCGAAGGGCGCCGAGCGCATGTTCGGCTGGAGCGAGCGGGAAATGCTCGGCGGCGACCTCGCCACGACAGCCTGGAGCGATGCCGATGGCACTGCCCCCCTGCACAGCCTGTTCGCGGACTTCCGCGCCGGCGTGAAACAGCGCGATATGCTGAGCCTCGTGCTGCACAGCCGGCAGGGGACAGACATCGACACGGAATGCTATTGTTCCGCGGTCCATGGCGTCGGTGGCAGGCTGCTTTCGGTGGAAGTGCAGATTCTCGACGTGACCGAGCGCCGAAGGGCCGAAAAGACCCAGCGGCTTCTGGTGGGCGAGCTCAACCACCGGGTGAAGAACACCATGGCCTCCGTGCAGGCCATCGCCTCGCAGACATTGCGCCATTCGGCCGATCCCGCCGATTTCGCGCCGACCTTCATTGGTCGCATCCATGCGCTGAGCAAGGCGCATTCGCTGCTGAGCGAAGCGACATGGAAGGCCGCGAGCCTGCGCGAGCTGATCCACGGCCAGTTCGACATGGGCGTGGTCGGTCCCGACCGCCTCTCGGCGTCCGGGCCCGACGTGGACCTGGAGCCCGAGCCGTCCCTGCATCTCTCCATGGTCCTGCACGAACTGGTGACCAACGCCCTCAAATATGGCGCGCTATCCACCGCAGAAGGCCACGTCGCGCTGAACTGGACGCTGGAGGATGAGCAACTGCATCTGGAATGGGTGGAGCGTGGCGGGCCGCCCGTCTCGCCGCCATCGCGCACCGGTTTCGGCAGCATGTTGATCGAGCGCAGCCTGCGCAGCGAGGGCGGGGCTTCCACCGCCACTTACGAGCCGGAGGGGCTGCGCTGGACCCTGACCCTGCCCTGCGCCGTGGTTAGAAAGTCCGCCCCCGCCGCGATCACCCGGGCGGCTCCCCACCCCGTCCTGCCGGTGACGACAGAAGGCTCGCTGGACGGCAAGTCCGTGCTCGTCGTCGAGGACGAGCCTCTGGTCGCGCTGGATATCCTGACTGTGCTGGGAGAAAGCGGCGCGCAGGTCATCGGGCCAGTCACCACGCATGATCAGGCGCTGGAACAGGCCCGCACCGGGGAGTTCGACCTCGTGCTGCTGGATGGCAATCTGCAGGGCGAGACGGTCGAGGATATCGCCGCCCTGTTGCACGCCCGCGCCATCCCGTTCCTGATGGTCAGCGGCTATGGTGCGGCGCAATTGCCGGACCTGCTCGCGCGCCAACCGATCGTGACCAAGCCGTTCAGCGCGGAGGAATTGCTCCGGGCTGCACGATCCCTGCTCGCGCCCAGCCCCGCCATGGATATCGCAGTCTAGCGCCGCGATCAAAGGAAGGCCTCGGGACGTGGGCAAGGTTAGTGAAATCTGCTACACATCGGGAAAATTTTCACACCTTTCTGCCATGTCCGTTCCGCTGACGTTCAGCGAAATGGCGTAAAAGCAGCCCCAGCCACAAATTGGCACGACACATGCTTTGGAGAGGACAGCGAGTCGAACGGATCGGCCCGCCTTCAAGGAGCCAACCGATGTCCGCCTCACACCCCTCGATGCTCGCACGCCCCGACACGCTGCTGGGAATCTGCCAGGCCATTGGCGAGGATCTCGGCATCAACCCGACCTGGGTCCGGGCGGCGCTTGCCTGTGGTGTCTTCTTCAATCTCGCTGCGACGGTGGCCATCTATCTCGGCCTCGGGCTTGTCGTGGCCGTCAGCCGCTGGCTGTTCCCTGCGCCATCGCGCCCAATTGCTGATGTTGTGGCGGTCGACGCAGACGCCGCGCAGGCCGAGCCGGCTGCAGAGCCCATCGATCAGGGCACTCACGCGCCACAGCCCCTTCCACTGGCCGCCTGAGCCTATTCGGCTCCCGCGCCTGCCTGACGATCAGTGCAGGCGCTGGCTGCCCTGCCCATCGCCCCGCCGCGCGAACTGCATGAGCTGGATGATCAGGTCGTTGCGGTCGCGCAGCGCATCGGCTTCGAGCAGGGCCTGTTTGGCCGCCGGATCGAAGGGCGCGATCTGCGCGATGGCATTGACCAGCATCTCGTCGTCCAGCGTCTCGACCGCATCCCACTCGACCTCATAGCCAAGCGACGCGGCGAACGCCCGGGCCTCATCCTCCAGCGCGGCCCGCTCGCTGGGCGCCAGCACGCCGGGTTCATCCTCGACGCCCTCGATCATCTCGACTTCAACCTGACGGAAGGCGGTGGGGACATCCAGCTCTCGCTGCACGCGAAAGCGCGCCTCCCCGGCCAGAATG
>NZ_JAOQOM010000001.1:3415000-3551768 GCF_025961895.1 Sphingobium sp. B7D2B
GGGCCGCTCTGCCCGTTCCGCACGCTCGCCCTGGTCCTGACGCGGCTCCTGCCGTGCCGGGCGATCCTGCCCGTCCCGGTCCCGCCCACGATCGCGGCGCGGGCGCTCGTCCTGATTGCGATTGTCCTGCTGACGGAAATCCTGATGGCGCGGTGCGAACTCGTCGCCATCCTCGCTGCCGTCGATCAGCTCGTCATTGTCGAAGCTGTTGTCCTGATCGCCATCGTCGTTGCGACGGAAGCGGCCCTGCTGCTCCTCCTGCCGCGCACGGTTGTCGGCGAGGACGCGAAAATAGTGATCGGCGAACTGCAGATAATATTCCGCGTTCACCCGATCGCCGGACATCTGGGCGTCGCGCGCCAGATTGCGATATTTTTCGAGAAGCTGAGGCGCATTGCCCCGTGCGCGGCTGTCGATCCGGTTGCCCGAATCGCCGTTACCGCGATTGCCTCCGCCCCCTTGGCGCGGGTTATTCCGACCGCGACGGCGACCGGCCTGACGATTATTGATCAAAGGTTCGTCCCTATGCTCTCGACTAAAACCCGGCGTTCCCGATCAATGGCCCCAAGCGCTATACAACACATCGTTGGCGGAACGGTTTTGACACCGCTCTCGCCCCGCGCTTCGGCCAACGGCTCCAATTCCAGAACGCCGCCAAAACTGTGGGAGCAGACCACTCACGCAAGCGCTTCGCGCGTTTGCAACAGTGATCCTGAAACTGGCAGATAGTCGTTCCCGTGCATCAAACCAAGCGAAAATCGTTGGGAGCCGTGAAAAAGCGCAGCCCTATGCCCTGGTGAGCACCAGCGCCCGTGCCCGTCCGGCCAGATCGCGGCGCACCGCGACATGGAAGCCGGCTTCCCGAAACAGTGCGCCGGCCGTCTCCTCTTGGTCGAAACCGATCTCGAAGATCGCTGCGCCCCCTGCGGCGAGGCGGTCGCCCGTCTGCGCGGCAAGCCGCCGATAATCGTCCAGCCCGTCGGCTCCCGCGAACAGGGCGCTGGCTGGCTCATGATCGCGCACCTGCCGGGGCAGCATGGCGGACGTGCTGATATAAGGCGGATTGCAGAGGATAAGATCGAAGCGCTCGTCGATCCCCTCGGCCCAGTCCCCCCCGCGGATCTCCGCCCGCGCCTCCATCCCGCAAAGCCGGACATTCGCCCGTGCGATCTCGATCGCAGCCGCAGAGGCATCGACGCCGACACCGCTCGCCTCCCGCCAGACATCCAGCGCCGCCAGCAGCAGCGCCCCCGAGCCGGTGCCGAGATCAAGAATGCGTCCCGGCGGCCGCCTCCCCTCGAACTGCGCTATGGCCGCCTCGATCAGGGTCTCGCTGTCCGGTCGCGGCACGAGCACGCCCGGCGCGACCTTCAGGGTCAGCGTCCAGAAATCCCGCGTGCCGGTGATGTAGGCGATCGGCTCATGCGCCAGCCGCCGGGCGAGCAGCGCATCGGCGCCCTCGGGGCAGGAGAGCCGGGGCAGGGCAAGGATCATCTCCTCGCGGCTCATCGCCAGCGCGTGGGCGGCAAGCAGTTCAGCATCGAGCCGGGGCGTATCGCTGACCGCGCCCAGAGCGGTCGTGGCGGCGCGCAGCCAATCGGCCAGCCCGCTCACAAGCTCGTGCTCCTGCGAAGGCAGGAGCCCAGGGCAAAGCATCCCCCCGCTCCCGGCTTCATGGTCGACACACCCCCGCCGCTCACGCCGCCATGTCGAGCTGCGCCAGCCGCGCAGCCTCATCCTCGGCGATGAGCGCGGCGATCACCTCGTCTAGTCCAGGGCCTTCGAGAATTTCCGGCAGGCGATGCAGAGTCAAGTTGATGCGGTGATCGGTCACGCGGCCCTGCGGGAAATTATAGGTGCGGATGCGCTCCGAGCGGTCGCCCGAGCCGACCATCGCCTTGCGCGCGCCCGCATGCTCCGCCTGCGTGCGCTCGCGCTCGGCTTCATAGAGGCGTGTGCGCAGCACCTTCATGGCCTTCGCCTTGTTCTTGTGCTGGGACTTCTCGTCCTGCTGCGTCACGACGAGACCCGTCGGCAAATGGGTGATGCGCACGGCGCTGTCGGTCGTGTTCACATGCTGCCCGCCCGAGCCGGACGAGCGATAGACGTCGATCCGCAGGTCGGTCGCCTCGTTGATCTGCACGTCGACATCCTCGGCCTCGGGCAGCACGGCCACGGTCGCCGCCGAGGTATGGATGCGCCCACCGCTCTCCGTCACCGGCACGCGCTGCACGCGATGGACGCCGCTCTCGAACTTCATGCGCGCGAACACCCCAGTGCCGGTCACGCTGGCGATCACTTCCTTGAAGCCGCCCGCCTCGGACGCGCTGGCCGAGATGATCTCGACGCGCCAGCCCTGCGTCTCGGCATAGCGCTGATACATGCGGAATAGATCGCCGGCGAACAGCGCAGCCTCATCGCCGCCGGTACCGGCGCGAATCTCCAGCATGGCCGGACGCGCATCCGCCGCATCCTTGGGGAGCAGCGCCACGGCCAGCGCATGTTCGGCCTGCGGGAGCCGCGCGCGCAGGCTCTCCAGTTCCTCCTGCGCCATCGCTTTCATTTCGGGATCGGCAAGCATCGCCTCCAGCTCGCCCTGCTCGGCGCGCAAATCCACCACCGCTCGCGCGGCCTGCACCACCGGCTCCAGCTCGGCATAATCCTTGGACAGCCGCACGAACTCCGCCGGATCAAGATCCGGCCGCGCCATCTGCGCCTGCACATCCTCCTGCCGCCGGAGGATCGCAGCGATGCGATCAGGGGAGATGGTGGTCATGCCCCGATGTCGGTCAGCAGAACCGTTGCGTGAGGAACCAGACCATCCACGTGATCAATTTCAAAGCTTCGACGGATAATTGCTTCTAGTTTTTTGGGCTCAAGGGAAGTGTCGAGGTCTTCCCGGCCAAATGCCAAACGAGCACAAACAGCCCCGGATGGGGCCGAGCCGCGCAGATTGGTCTTGATGATCCAGTCCGAATTGAGGCTACGTGCCTTTTGATAACGCTTCTTGAGGGATCCCGACACGATCGGTTCAACGGTGATTCCGTTGCGCCGGAAAAGTGAAGCAATCTGGAGAGCGAACATCTCCGAACCAATATCGTCGGCAACCACTACGAGTTCAGGGCGCTGCTCTCTCGGCGCATCCAGCAGCATCCCCAGCCGCTCAATCCCCGCCGCCCAACCGACCGCCGGGGTCGCCGGCCCGCCCAGCGTCTCGATCAGCCCGTCATAACGTCCGCCGCCCAGCACCGTCCCCTGCGCGCCCAGCCGATCCGTGACGAACTCGAACGCGGTGTGCCGATAATAATCCAGCCCGCGCACCAGCCGGGCATTGCGGGTCCACGCCACGCCGGCCGCCTTCAGCCCGTCGGTCACCTTCTCGAAGAAGGCCTGCGCCTCCTCGGTCAGATAGGCGTCGATATCCGGCGCGTCCGCCACGACCGCCTGATCGCGCGGGTCCTTGCTGTCGAGGATGCGCATCGGGTTCTTTTCGAGCCGGGTCAGACTGTCTTCGCTCAGGCTCGCCTTGTGCCCCTCGAAATGCGCAACCAGCGCCGCGCGCCACGCATCGCGGCTCGCGGCATCGCCCAGCGTGTTGAGCGTCAGCGTCACGCCCTCGCTGATGCCCAGCTCCTTGAGCAACTGATCGGCGAAGATCAGCAGTTCGGCATCGGCCAGCGGCTCGGCCGCGCCGATGATCTCGGCATCGATCTGGTGGAACTGGCGATAGCGTCCCTTTTGCGGCCGCTCATAGCGGAACAGCGGCCCGTGCGTCGCAACCTTGAGCGGCGCATATTGCTGCCAGCCCTCGGTGATATAGGCCCGCGCGATGCCGGCGGTGAACTCCGGGCGCAGCGTGAGCGAATCCCCGCCGCGATCCTCGAAGCTGTACATCTCCTTGGAGACGACATCGGTGGTTTCGCCCAGCGAGCGGGAGAAGACCGCCGTCTGTTCGAACACGGGCACCTCGATCCGCCGGAAGCCATAGAGCTTGCGGACTTTCTCGAACGTTTCGACCACATGCGCGAAGCGGTCCGCGCTGTCGCCGATCATATCCTGAGTGCCGCGAACGGGCCGGGGTGTCTCGATTTTCGCCATGGCCGCGCCTCTAGCGGGAATCGCGCTTTAAGGAAACCGGCTTGCAAGTGCAGCTTGTTCTCTTTATGTTCCAAATTGGGCTTGAGGAGACGATGATGAGCGAGAGTTTGGAAGGTGGATGCCAATGCGGCGCGGTGCGTTACCGGGCGACAGGAGTGCCTGAGCATGTGGCGCTCTGCCATTGCGCAGACTGCCGCAAATCGTCCGGCGCGCCGATGGTGCTCTGGGCCGCCTTTGCCGAAAAGGCGGTGACGGTGCTGACCGGTTCTGTCAGCGATTATCAGTCCTCGCCGTCGGTGACCCGGAGCTTCTGTCCCGTCTGCGGCACGGGCCTGTTCTTCACAAATCCGGAGGCGCTGCCCGGGCTGATCGACATCCAGGCTGCCACGTTCGACGATCCCGAGGCGCTGCCGCCGCAAGTGCAGATCCAGACCGCCGAGCGGCCGCACTGGATGACCACGCTGGATGCCCTGCCGAGCTTCGCGCGCTTTCCTGGCGAATAAGGTTCGCCCCATCCACTTCACCTGAAGCGCGACGAGGCGGAGGGTTTGACACGGATCAACGCCGCCCCTGTCGAAAGCGGCCATTCACTCGACTTGTTGAGAGATCAATCAAGGAGAGTCGGATGGCCCACTACCCCAATACGCCCGGCATGACAGGCGTGCTGCGCCCGTTGCGCATCGAAGGTGACATTCTGGATATGGAAGTCGAGGGGGAAATCCCCACGCAACTCAATGGCACCTTCCATCGCGTCCACCCCGATGCGCAATTCCCGCCGATGTTCGAGAACGATCAGTTCTTCAATGGCGACGGCATGGTCAGCCTGTTCCACTTCCATGATGGCAAGGTCGATTTCCGCCAGCGCTACGCCCAGACCGACAAGTGGAAGGCCGAGCGGGCCGCCGGCAAGTCGCTGTTCGGCATGTATCGCAATCCGCTGACCGATGACGAGAGCGTCAAGGGCATGATCCGCGGCACGGCCAACACCAACGTCATGGTCCACGCCGGCAAGCTCTATGCGATGAAGGAGGACAGCCCCTGTCTCATCATGGATCCGCTCAGCCTGGAGACCGAGGGCTACACGAATTTTGACGGCAAGATCAAAAACCAGACCTTTTCCGGCCATGGCAAGATCGACCCCGTCACCGGCAATTTCTGCAACCATGGCTATGCCGCGACCGGCGTGCTGACCGACGATGTCAGCTATTTCGAGATCGATCCGCAGGGCAATGTGCTGTTCGAGACCTTCTTCAAGGTCCCCTATTATTGCATGATGCACGACTTCGGCCTGACGCAGGATTATGTGATCTTCCACATCGTGCCGATCACCGGCAATTGGGATCGGCTGAAGGCCGGCAAGCCGCATTTCGGCTTCGACAAGACGCTCCCGGTCTATCTCGGCGTGCTGAAGCGCGGCGCTGACGGCTCCGACATTCGCTGGTTCAAGCGCGACAACTGCTTCGCCAGCCATGTCATGAACGCCTATCAGGATGGCACCAAGATCCACTTCGATACCTGCGAGGCGAAAGGGAACAGCTTCCCCTTCTTCCCGGACATCCATGACGACAGCTTCGATCCGGTCGCGGCGCGTCCCTTCCTGACCCGCTGGACGGTCGACCTGGCCTCCAACGGCGACGAATTCACCAGCATAGAGAAGCTCACCGACTGGATCGACGAATTTCCCCGCATCGACGAGCGCTTCGTCGGCCAGCCCTATCGCCACGGCTGGGGCCTGGTGATGGACCCGGACATGCCGATGGACTTCCTCCGTGGTCGCGCCAGCGGCTTCAAGATGAACAAGATCGGCCATTGGGATCTCGTCGCACGCACCGAGGATTGCTGGTGGGCGGGTCCGGAATCGATCATCCAGGAGCCCTGCTTCGTGCCGCGCTCGGCCGATGCGCCGGAGGGCGATGGCTACATCATCGCGCTCGTGGACAATCTCATCACCAACTATTCCGACCTGGTGGTGCTCGACGCGCTCAACCTGCCCGCCGGGCCAATCGCCCGCGCCAAGCTGCCCATCCGCATCCGCTCGGGCCTGCATGGCAATTGGGCTGACGCCAGCAAGCTGCCGCGCGCAGCCTAAAGACCAAGCATAGGATATAGACCGAGGGGGTGGACGCCTTGCCACCCCCTTGTCATGCTGGGCGCATCTGTTTCCCGGAGTGCCATGATGCGCCGTTGCCTTTTGCCTGCCCTTCTTCTGCTGACCCTGCCCGCGAGCGCTCTTTTCGCTCAGGATGCCGCAGCGCCGCCGCCGCGCTCTGCCCCCACCGCTCTGCCGATCCTGAGCACCGTGCCGCAGGCGCGGGACATCGCCTGGACCAGTGGCACGCTCAAGCTGGAGGTGGACGCGACCGATGTGGACCGGCGCATCATCACCATTCGCGAGACCATCCCCATGTCGACCGGTGGTCCGCTGACCCTGCTCCTGCCGGAATGGCTGCCGGGCCACCACGCCCCGCGCGGGCAGATCGAGAAGATCGCGGGCCTGAGCTTCACCACGGCGGACGGCCGGCCGTTGCGCTGGAAGCGCGACCCGCTCAACGTCTACGCCTTTCACCTCTCCGTGCCGGACGGGGCAGGCGCCGTGATCGCCAATTTCCAGTTTCTGGCGCCCACCGCGGGAAATCAGGGCCGGATCGTGATGACCGACTCGCTGCTCAACCTGCAGTGGGACAGCGTCTCGCTCTATCCGGCCGGCTTCTACACCCGCCGCATCCCGATTCAGGCCAGCGTCACGCTGCCGGAAGGCTGGACCGCAGCGACTGCGCTGGCCAGTGAACGCGACGGCAAGACGGTCCGCTACGAGGAGACCGATTACGAAACGCTGGTCGATTCGCCGATCTTCGCAGGGCTCCACAGCCGCGAGATCGCGCTGGCGCCAGACGTGCGGCTGAGCGTCTTTGCCGATACGCCGGAAGAGCTCAAAGCCACCGAGCCGCAGATCAACCTGCATCGCCGCCTTGTCGATGAAGCCGTCGCGCTGTTCGGCGCGCGCCATTATGATCGCTATAATTTCCTGCTCTCCATCTCGGACAAGCTGGGCGGCATCGGCCTGGAGCATCACCGGCTCAGCGAAAATGGCGTCTCGCTGGGCTACTTCACGCAATGGGAGGCCGCGCTGGGCGACCGCGACCTGCTCGCGCACGAATTCACCCATAGCTGGAACGGCAAATATCGCCGCCCGGAGATGCTCTGGACACCCGATTTCGCCACGCCCATGCAGGACGACCTGCTCTGGGTGTATGAAGGACAGACCCAGTTCTGGGGCTATGTGCTCTCCGCCCGCTCGGGACTGCTGAGCAAGGCCGAGACGCTCGATGCGCTGGCCGCCATCGCCGCGCGGCTCGACGCGACCAGAGGCCGCACCTGGCGCCCAGTGATCGACACCACATACGATCCGATCATCGCGGCCCGCCGCCCCAAGGCCTGGACGAGCTGGCAGCGCCCGGAAGACTATTATAATGAAGGCCTGATGATCTGGCTGGAAGTGGATGCCATCATCCGCCGCGAAACCGCTGGCGCGCGCGGCATCGATGATTTCGCTAAGGCCTTCTTCGGCGTGAACGATCGCGACTGGGGCGTGCTGACCTACAATCGTCAGGATGTGATCGACACGCTGAACGGCGTCGTCGCTTATGATTGGGACGGGCTACTGCGCGAGCGGATAGAGCAGACCAATAGCGAGGTCACGAAGGCCGGGTTCGACCTAGGTGGCTACAAGCTGACCTACGGCCTTATCACCAATTCGACGATTCGGGCCGCCGAGACCGTGGGCAAATATGTCGACCAGAGCTTCGGCCCCGGGCTGATCGTCGGGGAAGATGGCGTCGTGCGCTCCGTCATCTGGGATAGCCCCGCCTTCAAGGCAGCCATCGCGGTCGGCGATTCGATCACGGCGGTTGGCGACACCGAGTTTTCCGCCGATGTCTTCCGCGAGGGGGTGCGGGCGACGGCCCAAAAACATCCGCTCGTCCTGACCCTGAGGCGGGACAAAAGATATCGCACGATCACGCTCGATTATTCCGGCGGCCTGCGCTATCCGCGCCTCGAAAAATCACAAGAGGGTTCAACCAGTCTCGACCGACTGCTGACAGCGCGGACCGGCGAGACTTCCGTCAATTAACCTGTGGGTGCGAAAAACCATGAACATCGATATGATTCCTGTCGGCAGCAATCCGCCGGAAAGCCTCAATGTCGTCATCGAGGTGCCGACCGGTGGCGAGCCGGTGAAATATGAGTTCGACAAGGCATCGGGCGCCCTGTTCGTCGATCGCATCCTGCACACGCCGATGCGCTACCCCGCAAATTACGGTTTCGTGCCGCACACGCTCTCGCCCGATGGCGATCCGCTCGATGCGCTGGTCGTGGCCCGCTCGCCCTTCATCCCGGGCTCAGTGGTGCGCGCCCGCCCCATCGCCGTTCTCAACCTCGAGGATGAGCATGGTGGCGATGAGAAGCTGCTCTGCGTTCCCGACGACGCGACCTTCCCTTATTACGCCAATGTGACCGAGAAGGAGCATCTGCCCGACATCGTGTTCAAGCAGGTCGAGCACTTCTTCACGCACTATAAGGATCTCGAGGCCGAGAAGTGGGTGCGTGTCGGCACCTGGGGCAACAGCGCGGAAGCTCGCCAGATCACGCTGGAAGCCATTGAGCGCTACCAGCAGAACAAGGCCGCGAAGAGCGCCGCCTGATCGTTTGGCCCCCGTGCGCGGGGCCCGCAGATACAAAAAGAGGCTCCCAGCGCACCGCCGGGAGCCTCTTTTTTTTGTAAGAACCATATTGAGCCCCCTGCCGGCGGCGACCGGGTCATAAGCTCGAGGTCTTCACCTTCTCATAGGGGACGAACTTGCCAAGGCTGACGAAGCCGCGCGGGAAGTGCCCGGCGCGATCGACCAGCCGTACGATATCGACATCGCACAGCTGCGAGCTGCTCGTCTTGGTGACGAGAATATCGTCATCATCAAGGGACGAGGCGCCGCTCACCGGCCGGTTGACGTAGAGCTTGCCGCCAACCTCATAGATGATCGCCGTCTTGTCGATGATCTGCGTCGAGCGCACGCTGCTCAGGCTGATGCACCGGACCGGCTCTCCGGCGGTGCGCCCTTCCAGCGCCTTGGCGAGCTTGGCGTCAGCCTTGGCCTGCGCCTCTGCTACGCGAGTCGATTGGGCGGCGGCGGGCACCGTAGCGACCATCGCGACCCCGATAATGCCTGTGAACAGGCGAGACATGAAACGCATCCTGCGTCCTTTCCGGTTTCCCATTTCCCGCGCCCGATTGCCGCTCTACCCCCTTCTGCCTGAATGGGCCATGAGCGCCCCTTCCCGCGCGGTGAAAAAACAGCATTTCGCTTCCGTTCGTCGCCCCCTTTTCCTATAGGCTGGGGCATGACGGACAATAGCAATACGACCCCCGCTCAGAACGCAAATGATTATGGTGCCGACAGCATCAAGGTGCTGAAGGGCCTAGACGCCGTGCGCAAGCGCCCCGGCATGTATATCGGCGATACCGATGACGGCTCCGGCCTGCATCACATGGTCTTCGAGGTGAGCGACAACGCCATTGACGAGGCGCTGGCCGGACATTGCGATCTGGTGCTGATCGAGCTGAACCCGGACGGCTCCGTTTCGGTCGAGGATAATGGTCGCGGCATCCCGACCGACATTCACCGCGAAGAAGGCGTCTCCGCCGCCGAGGTCATCATGACCCAGCTCCACGCCGGCGGGAAGTTCGAGAACACCTCCGACGACAATGCTTATAAGGTCTCGGGCGGCCTGCACGGCGTCGGCGTCTCCGTCGTCAACGCGCTGTCCGAGTGGCTGGAGCTGACCGTGTGGCGCGAAGGCAAGGAGCACTGGATGCGCTTCCGCTATGGCGATGCGGAAGGCCCGCTCGTCGTGCGCGGCGATGCGCCTGTGGTCGACGGCAAGCCCAAAAAGGGCACGCGCGTCACCTTCCTCGCCTCGACCGACACGTTCAAGAACGTCACCGAGTTCGATTTCGACAAGCTGGAGCATCGCTATCGCGAGCTTGCCTTCCTCAACTCAGGCGTGCGCATCCTGCTGCGCGACAAGCGCCATGAAGAGGTGAAGGAGCATGACCTGTTCTACGAGGGCGGCATCGCAGCCTTCGTGAAATATCTCGATCGCAATAAGAACGCGCTGATGCCCGACCCCATCGCCATCTCGGCGGACCGGGACGGCATCGGCATCGATGTCGCGCTGGAGTGGAACGACAGCTATTACGAGAACGTCCTCTGCTTCACCAACAACATCCCGCAGCGGGACGGCGGCACTCATCTGGCCGCCTTCCGCGCCGCGCTGACGCGCACGCTCAACAGCTATGGCGACAAGTCCGGCCTGCTCAAGAAGGAGAAGGTCAGCCTGACCGGTGAGGACATGCGCGAGGGGCTGACCGCCATTGTCTCGGTCAAGCTGCCCGACCCCAAGTTCAGCAGCCAGACCAAGGACAAGCTGGTCTCCTCCGAGGTGCGCCAGCCGCTTGAGAGCCTGATGGCCGACAAGATGCAGGAGTGGCTCGAGGAAAATCCCGGCCACGCCAAGTCGATCATCCAGAAGGTGGTTGACGCCGCCGCCGCGCGCGAGGCTGCCAAGAAAGCCCGCGAACTGACGCGCCGCAAGGGCGTGATGGACATCGCCTCCCTGCCCGGCAAGCTCGCCGACTGTCAGGAGCGCGATCCCGCCAAGTCCGAGCTGTTCCTCGTCGAGGGCGATTCGGCCGGGGGTTCGGCCAAGCAGGGCCGCGACCGGCATTTCCAGGCGATCCTGCCCCTGCGCGGCAAGATCCTCAATGTCGAGCGGGCCCGGTTCGACCGGATGCTGGCCAGCCGCGAGATCGGCACGCTCATCCAGGCGATGGGCACCGGCATTCGCGACGACTTCAATCTGGAGAAGCTGCGCTACCACAAGATCGTCATCATGACGGACGCCGACGTGGACGGCGCCCACATCCGCACGCTGCTGCTGACCTTCTTCTATCGGCAGATGCCGCAGATCATCGAGGCTGGCCATCTCTACATCGCCCAGCCGCCGCTCTACAAAGCCACGCGCGGGCGCAGCGAGGTCTACCTGAAGGACGAAGCCGCGCTCGACCAGTATCTGGTCGACAATGGCGTCGATACACTGGTGCTGGAGACGGAAACCGGCACCCGCTCGGGTCAGGACCTGCGCGACCTCATCGACCATGCCCGGCGCAGCCGCGCGCTGATGCGCTATGTGCCGCGTCGCTATGACGGTGCGATCGTCGAGGCGCTGGCGCTGGCTGGCGCGCTGGCCTTCGATCTCTCCGACGATGCCCGCGCGCAGGCCCTCGCCCGCGCGGCGGAATGGTTGGACCGGACCGACGAGGAAGGCCGCTGGACCGGCCGCCTCTCGGCCGAGGGCGGCTATCATCTCGAGCGGCTGGTGCGCGGCGTGACCGATCATCACATCATCGAGCCGGCCTTCCTCAATTCCGCCGAAGCCCGCAAGCTGGACACGCTGACCAAGGAGCAGGCGAGCCTCTACGCCAGTCCAAGCCATCTGCTCGCCGCGCGCGCTGCCGCGGCGCAGGCGCAGGCCGAGAGCGAGGCGGAGGACGGCGACGGCGAAGAGACCGCCCTGCCCGCCGCCACGCAGGCGCGCGGCGTGCGGATCACCCGCCCGTCCGAGCTGCTCGACGCCGTGCTGGCCGCCGGCCGCAAGGGCCTCGCGATCCAGCGCTACAAGGGCCTTGGCGAGATGAACGCCGACCAGCTGTGGGAAACCACGCTCGACCCCAATGTGCGCTCGATGCTCCGCGTCGAGATCGAGCAGGCGGACGTCGCCGACGAGATCTTCACGCGCCTGATGGGCGACATCGTCGAACCACGCCGCGAGTTCATCCAGGACAACGCCCTCAACGTCGCCAATCTCGACGTTTGAGGCACCCTCACTAACCAGTTTGGAATGAGGCACCCTCGGCCTGCTTGATATCGAGTCGGCTGAGGGTGCCCATCAGTGTGCCGCGCCCGGATCCACCGCCCTTTTCGGCCGGGGCGCGAACCATACTGCTGCGGCAGCGAACACGAAGGCGGCTGCGGACAGCAGGAACATGTGGTTGATCGCCACCGTCAGGCTTTCCTGCTGGACGGTCTGCTCGATCACCCCGCGCCCCTGGTCGAGCGAGAAGCCGGCGCCTTGCAGCGCCTCTCGCGTCGCCTCGCTGTTCATGGCGCCGACCATCTCGCTGCGCGCCGTCACAGCACTATTGGCCCACATGGTCGTCGCGACGGAGGTGCCGATGGCACCCGCCATTGTGCGCAGGAAGCTCATCACGCCTGCGGCCGACGCGGTCTCGTCCGGGTCCACCGCCGAGAGCGCAATCGTTGTGAGCGGAATGAAGAAGAAGGGCATGCCGATGCCCTGCATCAGCTGCGGGAAGGCCAGCGTCCAGAAGTCCGCGCCCGACGTCCAGTGCGCCCGCAGCAGCGACGTGAGGCCGAGCCACAGGATGCCGAATGTCACCAAAATGCGCGGATCGACTTTGTTGGTGAGCTTGCCGACGATGGGCGACATGATGACGGCAGCCACGCCCATGAAGGCGGTTACGTAGCCCGCATCGGTGGCGGTATAGCCAAGGTCGGTCTGCAGCCATTGGGGGATGAGCACCACCGCCGAGAACATCGTCCCGAAGGCAAGCGACAGGCTGAGCACCGCCGCTGAAAAGCCGCGATGCCGGAACACCCGCAGATTGACGATCGGTTGCGCCTCGGTCAGCTCCCAGGCGAGGAACAGCGCGAAGCCGATCAACGCGATGATCGCCAGGATTACGATCTTGCTGTCCCCGAACCAATCATGCTCGCGGCCGATGTCGAGGATGATCTGCAGCGCGCCGATCCACAGGATCAGTAGCGCCAGCCCGATCGTGTCGACACGCATCTTCTCGGTTCTGGTCTCCGCGTGGCGCAGGAAGCGGGTCGCGCCATAAGCGCAGAGCGCGGCGACCGGGATGTTGATGAAGAAAATCCAGTGCCAGGACCAGCTATCGCTGATGGTCCCCCCCAGGATAGGGCCGAGAATCGGCGCGATGACGGTGGTCATCGCCCACAGGCCCATTGCCTGCCCCCGCAGATGCTTGGGGAAGATGCGCATCAGCAAGGTCTGGCTGAGCGGCATCAGCGGCCCGCCGCACAACCCCTGGCCGATGCGGAAGGCGACCAGCATCCCGAGGCTGCTCGAAAGGCCGCAGAGCACCGAGAAAATGCCAAAGCCAATCATGCCGAAGGTGAAGGTACGCACGGTGCCGAAACGCCCCGCAAGCCAGCCGGTCAGCGGCACGCAGATCGCCTCTGCCACCGCATAGGAGGTGATGATCCACGTGCCTTGCGACGACGAGATGCCAAGCGACCCGGCGATATGCGCCACGGAGACATTGGCGATGGTGGTATCCAGCACCACCATGAAGTTGCTGAGCGCAAGGACGGCGCCGGCAATCACCAGCGCAGCGCCCGAGAGCGGCGTGAAATCATCCGCTTTGCTGGCCATGCCTGTGCCCTTCCCTACCCGTCGCGCTCAGTGCGCCGATGTATCGACCTCGGCGGTCATCGAGAGCCCAACCCGCAGCGGATGCGCGGCCAGCTCCTTGGCGTCGAGCGCGACGCGCACCGGCAGGCGCTGCACCACCTTGATCCAGTTGCCCGTCGCATTCTGGGCGGGGATCAGCGCGAAGGCCGATCCGGTACCACCCGAAAAGCCGACGACACGGCCATGATATTCGACGCTGCTGCCATACAGGTCGGAGACCAGCGTCACCGGCTGGCCCGGCTTCACCTTGGTGAGCTGGCTCTCCTTGAAATTGGCATCGACATAGACCTGACCGACCGGAACCACGCGCATCACCGTCGCGCCCGGCGCGATGCGCTGGCCGACTTGCACGGTCCGGTTGGCGATGACGCCATCGATGGGCGCGCGGATGACGGTTCGCTCAAGATCGAGCTCGGCCTGACGCACTTTTGCCTTTGCGGCGAGCACATCCGGATTGGTCTCCACGGTGCTGCCCTGGATCAACGCATCATTGGCGGCGAGATTGCCCGCGGCAACCCCGCGCGACGCGCTGGCCTGCGCCATGGCGGCCTTGGCCTGCTCCAGCGCCGCCCGGGCGCTGGCGAGCGCGTTGGTCGCCGCCGTCAGCTCATCACCGGAGACCGCACCATTGGCGGAGAGCGCCTTGCGCCGGCTATAATCGACCTGCGCCTTCTCGAACGAGGCCTGCGCCGCGACGAGTTGGGCCTGCGTGCTGCGAATGTCCGCGCCCCGGGCGAGAACCTGATCGGACAGCGCGTTACTTGTCGCGCTCGCCTGCCCGAACTGGCGGCGCGCCTTGGCCAATTCGGCCTGTGCGGTGGCGAGGGCAATCTGCGCGTCGCGATCATCCAGACGGACCAGGATATCGCCCGCCTTCACGCTGTCCGTGTCCGTCTTGAGCACGGCGGCGACTTGCCCGCCGACCATGGGGGTGATCTGCGCGGTATCCGCGCCGACATAGGCATTGTCGGTCTCGACATAATGGCTGCCGATGGCGGCATACCATCCGCCATAGCCGATGCCCGCGAGCAGAACCGCGCCGGCAATCGCCAGCAAAGCCGTCTTGCGCCGACTGCGGGAGGGCGCAGCGTCCGACGTTTGCGTTGCAGTAGCGGCAGGGAAGTGAGGGTCAGCTTCAGCCATGGGTAGCATCCTTGGTGGGCGTCGTTTGGGCAGCCGTGCCCGTATCGGTAAATCCGCCGCCGAGCGCGCGGACGAGTGCGACGTCGAGCGTGAAGGCCCGCGCCTGAAGATCGGCCACGGTGCGCTTGGCCTGCAGCGCACGGTCCTGCGCGGTAAGCACATCGAGAAAGGTGGAGAGCCCACCCTCGTAACGCTGCGTGGCAATCGCATAAGCCGCTTCGAAATCCGCGAGCGACTTGCGCGATTGCTCAAGCTGAACGGCAAGCGCGCGCTGGCTGACGACGGCATCTGCGACGGCGCGATAGGCGTCGGTCACTGTCCGGTCGTAGCTCGCAACGGCCTCGTCATAGCCGGCGCGGGCGCCTTTATACTGCCCTTGCAGCGCGCCGCCGCGAAAGATCGGTAGCGTGATCGCCGGACCAACGCTGCCATAGTCGGAGCCGCTCTTGAACAGGTTGGATAGCCCGAGCGACTGAAAGCCGAAGATCGCGGACAGGTTGATAGCCGGATAGAAATCGGCGCGGGCAACCTTGATACGGCTTGCCTCGGCCTCCACCCGCACCCGCGCGGCGGCAATGTCGGGCCGGCGGCCGACCAGATCGGTCGTGACATTCTCGGGAATGCCCCGCGCCGCGATGGTCACGGCTGGAGGCATGATCGCCAGACCGCGATCGGGGCCGGCGCCGAGCAGGGCTGCCAGCCGGTTGCGAGCCAGCCCGATCTGCTCATCCGTCGCGGCGAGATCGCTGCGGGCTGCGGGCACGGCGGCGCTGGCCTGCTTGAGCTCTGCCTGGGTATCGAGGCCGGAGGTCACGCGATCGCTCACCAGGCCCTGCGTCTTCTCGCGCACCTCCAGCGCCGTCTGCAGCACCGCCCGCTGCGCGAACAGCCGCGCCAGATCGGCATAGGCATCCGCGACATTAGTGGAGAGCATCAGCGCCGCCTGCTGATAATCGAGCTGCGCCGCCTCGGCATCCGAGCGGGCAGCGGCATAGGCCGCGCGATTGCGACCCCAGAGGTCAAGATCGAAACCGAGCGCGGCTTGGACATTGCCCGAGCTGTTCCAGCCCTGCGGCACGAAAGCCGGCGGAATGCCGTTATTATAGCTTTGCTTGGCAGCGGAGCCGCCGGCGGACACATCAAGCGAGGGCAAGCGGGCCGCGCCGGACTGCTGGGCGATCGCCTCGGCCCGGCGGACGCGCGCTAGCGCAACCGCGAGATCGGGCGATCCGGCCAGCGCCTCCTGAATCAGCCCGTCGAGCTGCGGGTCGCCATAGCTGGTCCACCAATCCGCCTTGACCCAGGGCGCGCCCGGGGCGGTCGGAGTCAGGCTCTGGCTCGCCGCGTAATGGTCGGCCGGCGCGATCGCCGGTGCCGGCCCCATATGGGGGACGGCCGCGCAGCCGGGGAGAGCCAGCATCGCGAGCAGGGCACCAGCGCGTCGGGACAGGAAAGTCGTGGCCATGAGTCGAAAAACCGTACTGTTGGGTACAGTCAGCGCTCTGATCCTCATCGACGGGGTTGTCAACAGAAAACTGTACTGTATAGTACGGTTATGGAGCAGGATACTGAAAAACTCCCCGTCACCCGCCGGGAAAGCCGCAAGCAGGACCGCCGGCAGGCCATTGTCGATGCTGCGCGCACCTCATTTCTGGAGCATGGTTATGCCGGCACGTCGATGTCCGGCCTGCTCAAGACGCTTGGCGGCTCCAAAGCGACGTTGTGGGGCTATTTCCGATCCAAGGAAGACCTGTTCGCCGCGGTCGTTGAGGAAGTCAGCCTGCAGTTTCGCGCCGAGATTCAGGATGTGCTGGCGACGAAGGCCGATCTTGAGTGCACGCTCATCGCCTTCTGTCGCGCCTTCCTGCGCAAGATCACGTCACCCGATGGGCAGGCCACCTGGCGGCTGGTCGTTGCGGAGAGTGGGCGCTTTCCCGAGGTCGGCAAGATTTTCCATGAGCGGGCCGCCCGGCCCGTCCAAGGCGCATTGCAGGCTTTCTTTGCCCGGCAAGTCGCCAGCGGCGCGCTGATCGAGGAAGACCCCGCAGTCATGGTCGAAGCCCTGATGGGCCTGTGCATCGGCCAGCACATGCGGGCGATCTGGGGATTCGAGCGACTGAACGACGCCGAGATTGACGTCTATGCGCTGCGCTTCACGCACATCTTCATGCGGGCCTACGCGCGGGGCACCTGAGATCCAGGCGGCGCATCGTCGCCCCCGCGCGGCCCGCCGCCTCATTGTCTCCAACACATCCTCTCCTATGTGCAGACGACAGGAGAAATTCGATGCGCATCGGGACAGTCAGGGAAATCAAGAACCACGAATATCGTGTCGGTCTCACCCCGGAGAGCGTGCGCGAACTGGTGGCGCATGGCCATGAGGTCTGGGTCGAACAGGCCGCGGGTCTAGGCATCGGCAGCAGCGATGAGGACTATCGCGCCGCCGGAGCGATCATCCAGCCCGATGCGCGGACGGTGTTCGAGCAGTGCGAGATGATCGTCAAGGTCAAGGAGCCGCAGGCGGAGGAGCGCGCAATGCTTCGGCCCGGGCAGATTCTCTACACCTATCTCCATCTCGCCCCCGATGCCGCCCAGACGGCCGATCTCGTTCGCTCCGGCGTGACGGCCATCGCCTATGAAACGGTAACCGGCCCGCAGGGCACGCTGCCCTTGCTCAAACCGATGAGCCAGGTGGCCGGGCGGATGAGCATACAGGCCGGCGCGACCGCGCTTGAGAAGGCGCATGGCGGGCGCGGCGTCCTGCTCGGCGGCGTGCCGGGCGTCCTGCCGGCGAAGGTGGTCATTCTCGGGGGCGGCGTGGTCGGCTTCAATGCCGCGCAAATGGCCACAGGATTGGGCGCCGACGTGACGATTCTCGACCGCAACCCGGATGTTCTGGAGCGCCTCGGCACCCACTTCGAGGGGCGCGCGAAGACCCGCTTCTCGGGCCGCGCGGCGCTTGCGGAAAGCCTTGTCGATGCCGATCTGGTGATCGGCGCGGTGCTGGTGCCCGGTGCTACCGCGCCGAAGCTGGTCTCACGCGACATGCTCTCGTCCATGAAGAGCGGCGCAGTGCTTGTCGATGTCGCGATCGATCAGGGCGGCTGTTTCGAGACCAGCCGGCCCACCACTCATGCCGAGCCGACCTTCATCGTGGACGGCATCGTGCATTATTGCGTCGCCAACATGCCCGGCGCTGTGGCCCGGACGAGCACCTACGCGCTGAACAACGTCACCCTGCCCCATGCGCTCAGCATCGCCGATCTCGGCTGGCGCGCCGCGCTTGCCCGCGACCCGCATCTGGCCAATGGCCTCAATGTCCATGCCGGCAAGGTCACCTGCCCCGCCGTCGCGGAGGCATTGGGTTATGAGGTGGAGCCGGTGAAGGCCGTGCTCGGGTTCTAGATCCCGGAAACGGTCGGCCCCTCGCCAAAGGGCATCAACGGGCTGACGCCCAGCACATCGGCCAGCGGTCTGCCATCGCTGAGCCGCCGGAACAGCGCATAGGCAATCCAGCGGGCGCGACCATCGACATTCGGCGCGCCGCGCCCTGCCAGATGATCGCTGATCCGAACAGTGCGCGTCTCCAGCGAGATGCGCGTCAGCCCGGTCCGGTTTTCCACCCCGACATGAGCGTGCTGCGCTGAAAAGGCGATGATCTCGCCCGGCGCGATCAGCACCGGCGTGCCTTGGGCCGCATCGATGGGGACGAGCGGGCGCGGCGCCATGCGACCGCGATCGGCTGAGGCGCTGCCGGTGCGGCGCCGGGCCATCACTTCGGCGAGATCGAAATCGGCGCTGTCATTGGGGATCGGCCGATCGAACAGCTCGGGCAGAAACGCGAAGGTGCGCCCGCTTGTGATCGGCCAGACCGGCGCCCACCAGTTGACCTGCGCCGCCAGATTGGTGCCCCAGCTATCGCGATGAAAGCCGACCGTCGCGGTGCTGCGCGCGCTGTGCGGCTGGTTATCCGCCGGCACGGGCGGCTGGAAGCGCAGCAGCAACCGGTCCCGCGCCACGTCGTCGGCCTGCAATCCCACCACTTCGAACAACGCGCGCCATAAGTTCTTGGCTTGCGCATCATTGGAGAAAGCGCGCTGCACGGCGTCGAGCGTCTCGGCTAGCGCCACCCTGTCCAGCGCCGCATGAATGCGCTCCGGATCGTGGGGCGCGAGGTGCTGCTCGACGAAGGCGCGAGCATGATCCGCGAGCGTGCGCATCGCCGGAAGGGTCCTAAAGCGGACGATATCGCCGCGATAGAGCTGATCATGCAGCGTATCGACCAATACCGCCGGCGCTGCGTAGATATCCGCCGCAGCGGCCATGCTCAGTCCCGCACCTGCCGGCCTTCGATGGGATAGGCCGGATCGGTATAGCCATGGGTGGAGGCATAACCGGGGGCCACCAACGCGTCGGCAAAGGCCTCGTCCTCGGGGCCCATCGGCACGCTCAGCGCATCCAGATAGGCATCCCACTGCGCCTCGGTGCGCGGGCCGGCAATCGCGGCGCTGACGAAGCGGTTGCGCAGCACCCAGGCCAAAGCGAAGGCGACGGTGCTCACCCCCTTGCCAGCGGCATGGGCATTCACCGCCTCGGCAATGGCCAGCGATTCGGTGCGCCACTCGGTCTGCTTGAGACGGACATCGCCTCGCGCGGCGCGGGAGTCCGCCGGCGGCGGCCCGTCACCGGCATATTTGCCGCTCAGCACGCCCCGGGCCAGCGGGCTGTAGGGCACCACGCCCAGGCCATAATGACCGGCGGCGGGCATCTGCTCCACCTCAACGAGGCGATCGACCATATTATACAGCGGCTGACTGGCGATCGGCCGATCCATGCCGATGGCGTCCGCCGCGCGGCAGATCTCGGCAATGCGCCAGCCGCGAAAATTCGACACGCCAAAATAACGCAGCTTCCCCTGCGCGATTAGATCGTCAATCGCCCGCAGCCCTTCCTCGAAGGGCGCATGAGGATCGGCCTTATGGAAATAAAGGAGATCGATATAGTCGGTGCCCAGCCGCTTGAGGCTCGCCTCGACATCCTGCACGATCCATTTGCGCGACTGCCCGCCCTCATTCGGCCCCTTCCCGAAGGCATGGCCGAATTTGGTGGCGACGACCCAATGATGCCGATGGTCGCGGATCGCCCGACCCACCACTTCCTCCGACTGGCCGCCATTATAGCCATCGGCGGTATCGAGAAAATTGATGCCCTGGTCGCGCGCCTTGTGGATGATCCGCGTCGCCGTGGGCTCGTCCGTCGCGCCGCCGAACATCATGGTGCCAAGGCAAAGCGGCGAGACCTTGAGGGCGCTGCGCCCCAGATAGCGATAGTCCATAGTCCCTCTCCTCTCCCTCCTGACACGATCGTGCGATTGGCAATCGCTACCATGCTAAGCAATCGCCGTCAGCCTTGAGGACAGCGCATCCATTCAAATTTCCATCTTCGGCCATTAGCCTCCGCTCGATGATGCCCGGCAAGGGCGCACAGAACAGAGGGAGAGTGCGATGCGTGATGCAATTATAGCTGCAGGCCTGCTGGCCATGGCCGGACTGAGCGGGGCGAGCCTGGCAGAGACGCCAAAAGCGCCGCTCACCGTCGAGCAACGGCTGCAGCGGGTGGAGGATGAGCTGGCGATCCGGCGCATCATCGTCGATTATGCCGCCACGCAGGATGCCCGCGACTATGCCGCCTATGCGAATCTGTTTGCCACCGATGGCGAATGGGCGAACGGTAAGGCCGTCCACAAGGGGCGCGCGGCGATCCGCCAGTTGCTCATCAACCTCTACGGCACGCCGCCCGCGGGCTTCGTGAACAACGAGAACTATCATCTCACCTCCAACATCCAGATCGACATCGACGGTGACCGAGCGACGGCGCACTCCCGCCACCTGCTCATCTGGCGCGGCCCGAATGGCGAGCCTGTCCCGGCGCTCGCGGGCCGTTATGAGGACGAATTCATCCGCGAGAATGGCGAATGGAAGATCCGGCGCCGCGTCGATTATCCGGTGATGCCCACCGCCGAGGAATGGATGAAGGTCGTCCGCGCGCGTCAGGCCGCGCAATGATCGCGTTGCACCCCATCGCCGCGATCGCGCTGCTCGCCGGCGCCGCTCTTCCGGCCAGCGCCCAGCGCGATGAAACCGCCGATCGCGCCGCCATCCACGCGCTGCTCGTCGCTTATGGCAGCACGCTCGATGCGCGCGACTTCGCGGGGTTCGGGCGACTGTTCGGTAAGGATGGCGTCTATGCCGCCGGCGGTGGCGCAGAAGCGCGGGGGCCGGCTGCCGGCGAGATGATGCGTAAGGTCTTCGCCGGCAATGCCATGGGCTTTGCAGAGCCGAATTATCACCTGTTCTTCAACGAGGTCGTGACGTTCACGGGCTCGGACAGCGCCAGGGCGACGTCCATGTCGCTCTACGTCGTGCCGGATGAGCGGAACCGGCCCACGCCCATGCTCATGGCCGCCTATGAGGACGATCTGGTCCGCGAAGACGGGCGCTGGGTCTTCGCGCGCCGGTCTGTGAAGGGGCTCATGCCTGCACGCCGACCTTAGCGAAGATTGGGCGGTGCAGGAGGAAGCTGCTGTTCCTCGCGGAAAAGCAAATGTTCATCGCAATCCTATTGTCAATATAATCGATTGAGTTAAGTTAGCGCCTCCGACCCGGCAAAACAGGAGGAACGGCCGATGTCCACACCCACGCCCCATTCCGCTGCCCAGAGCGGGGATGACCCCCATGGCAGCGCGCTCTCTCTGATTCGGCAGCATCTTGACCGCCTCAAATTCGGCGCCGTGCATCTGACTGTGCACGAAGGCCGCCTCGTCCAGATCGAGGTGACCGAGAAGACCAGGCTGACCGCCTGACCCTTTCCGTCGGGCCGCCTGGCCGCCCGCACCGATAACAGACCCATAGCATGATGCTGACCGGACCACTGGAGGCATCCCTTTTTTCAAACAAGGGGATTTCACCATGGTCAACAGACCGCTTCTTTCGCTGAGCGCGCTCGCCGCAGCTCTTCTCTTTCACAGCACCGCACAAGCGGACGAGACCGCGGGCGCAGCGGCCGCTAGCGGATCCCACAGCACGGCCGCCGCGCATGAAGACCGCAGCGCCCCGCAGGATATCGTGGTGACGGCGCGCCGGCGCTCCGAAACCTCGCAGGAAATCCCGATTGCCGTCTCCGTCGTCGGCGGCGCCCAGCTCGACAGCACCGGCGCCTTCAATGTCGGCCGTCTCCAGCAGCTCGCGCCGACGCTGCAATTCTATTCCTCGAACCCGCGCAACACTGCGGTGAACATTCGCGGCATCGGCGTGCCCTTCGGCCTCACAAGCGACGGCTTCGAGCAAGGGGTCGGCATCTATGTCGACGACGTCTATTATTCACGCGTGGCCTCAGCCACCTTCGACTTTCTCGACGTTGCGCAGATTGAAATGCTGCGCGGGCCGCAGGGCACGCTTTACGGCAAGAACACAACCGCCGGCGCGATCAATATCACCACCAACCAGCCGACCTTCGATTTTGAGGGCAAGGCGGAGGTCAGCGTGGGCAGCCTGAACTTCAAGCAGGCCAAGGCCGCCATTTCCGGCCCGCTCTCGGACACGCTGGCCGCACGCATCGCCGTCTCCAGCACCAGCCGGCGCGGCACGATCTATAATGTCACGACCGACCGGTGGATTCAGAGCCAGGACAATATCGGCCTGCGCGGGCAGTTGCTGTGGAAACCCACCGACACGTTCAGCGCCACCCTTGTGGGCGACTATAGCGAGCAGGATGCAGCCTGCTGCGGCTCGGTGTTCGTGCGCACCGGCGCCACCCAGCGCCCGCTCAATCGCCAGTTCGCCGCCTTGGCTGCGGCGCAGAACTACGCGCCACCCAGCCTCAATGGCTTTGACCGCCTCACCGATCTCGATGCCAGCCTCAATGCCGGCAACGTGATCGGCGGCGTCGCCCTGCGGTTGAAGTGGGATATCGGCCCCGGCACGCTGACTTCCGTGACGGCTTGGCGCAGCTGGAACTGGAAGCCGGAGAACGACCGCGATTTCACCGGCCTGCCGATCGTCACCCTCTCGCAGAACCCCTCCCAGCAGGATCAGTACACGCAGGAGCTGCGCTATAATTACAGCGGCAAGCAGTTCGATTTCGTTCTGGGCGCCTTCGCCTTTAACCAGCGGATCGACACGCAGGGAACCGAGCAGCATGGCGCGGCATCCAGCCGCTGGACGCTGAACCCGACCAGTGCGCTCGCCAGCAACCCGGCGGTGCTGAATGGGCTGACCGCGCGCAACACGCAATATCTCAAGAGCACCAGCCTGGCGCTGTTCGGCCAGCTGGCCTGGAAAGCTACCGACGCGCTGACCATCCAGCCGGGCCTTCGCCTCAACTATGACAAGAAGGAAGGCTTCTACCAGCGCCGCGTCTTCGATGGGCAGGGCGTGGAAATCTTCGCGACGGACACGGGCACTGTGCGTGCAGCGCAACTCGGTGTCTTCACGCCGCAGCTCAGCGCGCCGGAGGCCAGCGACTGGAACTTCAGCTACGACCTCACGGTGAGTTACCGCGTCGCCCCGGACATCCTGACCTATGCGACCTATGCCAAGACCTTTAAGACGGTCGGCATCAACCAGAACGGCCTGCCCACCGATGCCGCCGGCAATCCGATCCTCGCCGCCGGGCAGATCCGGCCCGAGCAGGTCCAGCATTTCGAGGCCGGCATCAAGGCGCAGTTCTGGGATCGCCGCGCGACGCTCAACCTCTCGGCCTTCCGCACGGACATTAAGGACTATCAGGCCACGGTGAACAACGGCCAGTTCGGGGTGCTGCGCGGTTACCTCGCCAATGCCGACAAGGTCCGCTCGCAAGGCGTGGAGGTCGACTTCTCGGTGCGCCCGAGCCAGCGCTTCAATGCCTATGTGAATGGCGCCTACACGGACGCGACCTATCGGCGCTTCGTCGACGCGCCCTGCCCGCCGGAGCTTTCTGGCGGCACGGCGGCCGGGAGCAATGCGCCGAGCGCGCCGGGCACGCCCGGGGGCTTGAGCCCGGCAAATTGCGACATCTCCGGCCAGCGCCTGCCGGGCGTCTCCAAATGGGCGCTCTCCTTCGGCGCGGAAGGCAATGTGCCGGCAACGCTGCTGGGCCAGACCGGCGAGGTGTATCTCGGCTACGACGGCAGCTATCGTTCCAACTTCTCGTCCAACGCCTCGCCCTCGGCCTATACCTGGATCGATGGCTACAGCCTGTCGAACGTCCGGCTGGGCTTCCGGACGGATGCCGGCCTCGACATCTTCGGATGGGTGCGAAATGCCTTTAACGAGAATTATTACGAGCAGCTGTTCGTCGGCCCCGGCAATACCGGCCTGATCGCCGGCCTGCCCGGCGACCCCCGCACCTGGGGGGCAACGGTGAAGGTCTCGTTCTGATGGGAAGGGGCGGGAGGCTAAAAATCTCCCGCCCTAATGCGCGCCAGAAACCACCCCTCCGTTCGTGTCGAGCGAAGTCGAGACACCAAAGCGCAGCGCTGGGCGTGTCTCGACTTTGCTCGACACGAACGGGATGTTGGGATGGCGGCCTTTAGAGGGAGTGCAACCTCGCCCTCAAATGCCCGCCAGCTGCGCCCCAGTCGACCAATTACCGTGCAACCCCTGCCGGATACGCACCGGCAGCTTAGCCCGGGCGATCGGTCCCTCGTCGACATGCTGGGCATCGAAGAAGCACAGCTCCGAATAATTGGTCACGTGATTGTCGACCAGCGCGATGACATAGCCCTCGCCTTCCGGCGCATCCGCTGATTTCGGAACGAAGCAGGGCTCCTGGATGCCGCATTGCGGCCCGGGCCACCAGCTCTTGGTGCTCCCGGTCGCCAGATCGATATGGGCCAGGCTGTTGATCATGCCGACGAACGGCCCGCCCGGGCCTTCATAGGGTTTCTCGCGATCCATCACGAGCATCCAGCCATGGCGATAGGCCTGCGTGGCGTAGCGGTCATCGATCCGGGGGAACTCGTCGGCGAGATTGGTCAGCTTTTCGATGCTCTCGAACTCGTCGTTGTTGGACGCCATGTCGACGCTCCACCGGCTGAGATAGCCCAAGCCGGCAATGGGGTCGAACGGCGCGCCGTGAATATCCGGGAAGAAGGGGAAGCTGTTGTTGGCCGCCACCGGATGATCGAAGTAGATCCGCGTGCCCTCGTTGAAGGCGTTCATCACATGCCCCACGAAGCAGTTGGATGGCGCCTTGAACCAGCGCATGTCCGCCGCCGTGGCGCCGGCCTGCCGGGGTAGCACGGCAAGCCAGACCGGCTGGGTGGTGTCGAACCCGAAATAGGGCAGGCGCTTTTCCAGCCGCTCCATGCTGGTGAGCAGCGGCATGACCGAGAAGACCGCATAATCTTCCGTCACGCCGAAATCGTGCATCATGCACAGATATTTGTTCTGGAAGGGAATCTCGAACAGCAACTCACCGGTTGGCGAGATTTCCATATAGCTCATGTCATGGGTCATCGGCCCTTTGGACATGTAGGAGAAAGCACACATATTGCCGGTCGCCGGGTCGATCTTCGGATGGGCGCAGAAGGTCTTGCTGTCGATCCGACCGCCGAAGTCGGTGTAGCCATGGGTCTCCAGCGTGTTCGGGTCCATGAGCAGGCAGGGGCTGTCCTCCTTCATGGCGTAGAGCTTGCCGGCATGGACCAGCACATTGGTATTGGCGGTGCCGCGAATCTGCCCCTCGACGCTCGGGTCGTCGGTCAGGTGATTGCGGTACATGCCGAACAGCGACTTGCCGGCCTTGTTCTCCAGCTTCCATTTGTCGGTCTGCGCATAACGCTGGCGGAAATCGACCTTGCCATCGTTGACCCGGAACATGCTGACCATGCCGTCGCCATTGAAGAACTGGTCGTCCTCGAATTTGGGCGCGAACTGATTGTCCGGGTGGACGCGGTGGAAGGCGCCATCCAGATCGGCGGGGACTTCCCCCTCAATCTCGACGTCGTGAATGTCGCCCTGCAAACGGAGCGGGCGAAGTGTACCGGTGAAACCGAACGTGTTGGGGAAATGGGCCATGCGTCGCTCTCCTCGATTCTCTCTCTCGCGCCTGATCTACCGGCCCGCGCATCCGCAGAAATTGATCGAGCGCAACACGCGCCTGGATCATCTCGTCGCCTGATTGGACAGGCTGGCAACCGCCCCCTCGCAGCCCTGTTTTTGCGAAACAGCCCGTTAACCAGGCGCCGCTAATGTCGCAGCGCGCATCGTCGCGCGGACGGGGAACCTGCAATCATGCGGCATGTGATCGCTTTTGGCTCGGTAGTGGCGCTGCTGACGCTGGCCGGCTGTGGGGGTGGCGGTGGCGCGCTTAACTCGACGCCCACACCCGCGCCGGCTCCCACACCGACACCGACTCCGACCCCGGCACCCACGCCCGCGCCGACACCCAGCACGGTCAATTACGACACCAGCGAATACCGCAACTCTTCCGGCCTGCCTTATCATGGCGCGATTACTGCCTATCAGGCGGGCGCCAGCGGCGCGGGTGTGACGGTGGGCGTGGTGGACAGCGGCCTCTCGGATCCGACCGGCGAGTTCACCGGCCGGATCAGCGCCGCCTCCGCCGACTTTGCCGGCAACAGCAGCTACACGGATGTGGAGGGCCATGGCACGGCAGTCTCGGCAGTGCTGGCCGCCGGACGCAACAACCGGCGCGTGATGGGGATGGCCTGGGGCGCGACCGTGATGGCGCTGCGGACCGACGACCAGTCCGACTGCGATGCCGATGGCTGCAAGCACAGCACCACGGCCATTGCCAACGCCATCGACCATGCCCGGATCAATGGCGCGCGGATCATCAACGTCTCGCTCGGGGGCGGCGCGGCTCCCAATTATCTGCTGCAGGCGGTGAAGCGCGCCACCCAGGCCGGCATCATCATTGTCATTTCCGCCGGCAATAACGAGGACGGCCAGCCCATGATGGCCGCGCCGGACGAGCTGGCGCAATCCTTTGCCAACCCGGCCTATAGCAACGGCCTCGTGATCATCGCGCCATCGGTAAACAGCAATGATACGGTGAGCAGCTTCTCGGCCGGTGTTGCCGGCTTCGAGAGCGTGAGCATCGCCGCGCTCGGCAGTCGCGTCCTGTCCTTCGATCACACCGGCACTGATTATCTCTATTCCGGGACATCATTCGCCGCGCCGCAGGTGGCCGGCGCCGCTGCGCTGCTGGCGGATGCCTTCCCCAATCTCACCAGCGCGCAGATCGTTGCGCTGCTCAAGAACAGCGCGCGCGATGTCGGCGCGCCGGGCGCGGATGCGCGCTATGGCGTGGGCATCCTGGATATCGCCAAGGCGTTCCAGCCTGTCGGCCCGCTCAGCATGGCTGGCACACAGATCGCGCTCTCACCCCTTTCGACCAGCATACTGTCCGCACCGATGGGCGATGCCACGCCTGCCGCGCTGGATGCGGTTGCGCTGGACGATTATCAGCGCGCCTATCGCGTGGACCTGACCCCGCGCTTCGCCCGCCCTGCACCGCGCCGGGAATTCGCCGCTGCGCTCGACACCGCCCAGCGCCATCTCAATCTGGGGACGCCGGCGCTCAGCCTGTCGCTCAATCTCCGCCCGACGGTCGAGGCCGCCACCACGCGCGATCCGTTTGCGTTCCGTCAGTCAGACGAGGCCCGCACCCGGCTGCTCTCCGGCACGCTGAGCGCGCAGATCGCGCCCCACGCGCGCGTGATGTTTGGCCTGCGGACGGGCATCGCCGCCCTGGAACAGCGCCTCGCCGACCGTGCCGGCCCCAGCTTCCTGATGGCGGATCATGGCTTCGATGCCGATCATGCCGACCGGCAGGCCCAAGCCGCCCTCACCGTCTCGCAGCAGCTGTCACCGGCGCTGACCGTTACCGGCGGGTTCGAGCGGGGCGATATGCAACGTGCCGCTCTCGCGGATGCCGAGCAGTGGCGCGCTACGCCCTATCACGCGGCGTCGCTCTCGCTCGACTATCAGCGCGGGGCGATCGGCCTCACTGCCGGGATGACGATGCTGGACGAACAGGCCACGCTGCTCGGCGCCCGCTTCTCCGCCAATTTCGGCGCGCAGTCGGCGCGCAGCCTGTTTACGCGGTTGGGGGCGCGCGCCGACCTGCCGGGCGCCGTCCGCCTCTCGGCCAACTGGCAGCGCGGCTGGACCCGCGCCGCGGCCGGCGGAGCCTTGCGCGAAGGCGGATCGCTGGTCAGCCAGAGTTGGTCGGCCGATCTGGCCCGTGGCGATCTCTTCGCGCCCGGCGATCTGCTGGGTCTGCGCATCTCCCAGCCGCTGCGTGTCATCGCCAGCCGCTTCACGCTGATCGTACCGCAGACCTGGGACTGGGAGCAGCAAATGGCGACCGACGCGCGCGTGCCGCTCAACCTTCTGCCGCGCGGCCGCCAGCGCGATTATGAGCTGAGCTATGGGCGCGGCATCGGCCCCGGCTGGCTCGGCGCCAACCTCTTCCTGCGCGAGCAGGGCGGCAACATCGCGGCCATACCCGACGAGCTGGGCATGGCTCTGCGTTGGTCGGTAGGGTTCTGAGGCTCGAGTGCTGCCGAATGGTGGGCTGGCCAAACCGAGAGCCCACCTGTTCCCGTCATTCCCGCGAACGCGGGAATCCAGAACCCAGCCGAACTGCGATTGCGCCCCTGGATTCCCGCGTGCGCGGGAATGACGAGAGGGGAGAATTGTCCGCCTTCAAACGGTGAAGCTTTCGCCGCAGCCGCAGGCGCCCTTGGCGTTGGGATTGTTGAACACGAAGCCGGCGGTGAAATCGTCTTCCACCCAGTCCATGGTCGAACCGATCAGGTAGAGCACCGAGGCGGCATCGATGAAGAACAAGCCGCCGGGCGTCTCGATCCGCTCATCGAACGGCGCGACCTCGCTCACATAGTCGACGGAATAGGCCAGCCCCGAGCAGCCCCGGCGCGGCGTGGAGAGCTTGACGCCCATCGCGCCCTCAGGCGCTTTGGCCATCAGGTCCGCAACGCGCTGCTCGGCGGCCGGCGTCAGCGTGACGGCGGCAGGCAGCGGGCGCTTGGTGGTGGTCGTGGTCATGGCTCCGTCCTTCACAGTAACTCCGGTCGGGCAGGTCGGGAAATAACCGCCAGCCCCCACCCCAACCCTCCCCTGAAGGGGAGGGGCTTAGTGTTTATAGCATCCCCAGTTCCAGCTTGGCTTCGTCGCTCATCTTCTGCGGGTCCCATGGCGGGTCCCAGACGAGATTGACGTCCACCAGCCCGACGCCAGGCACCGATCCGACGCGCATTTCCACTTCGCCGGGCATCGATTCCGCGACCGGGCAATGCGGCGTCGTCAGCGTCATGGTCACGGAGACATGATTGTCCGCGCCCACCTCAACCCCGTAGATCAGCCCCAGATCGTAGATGTTCACTGGGATTTCCGGATCGAAGATGCTCTTGAGCGCATCGATCACCGCATCATAGGTCGCGCCGCCCGGCTCACCTGCGGGCGCATCGCTGGGCTTCTGGGCGAGAAAGCCCTCCAGATAGTCGCGCTTGCGGGCGACCTTGTCCGAGGCGTTTTCCGCAACGCCGGAAGCATCCTCCACCACATCGCTCACGCGAGCGCGCGGCGGCGGAGCGACGCCTTCGACTTCCTCGGTCCTGATTCTGCTCTCGTCATTCATCCGAATATCGTCCTGACCCGATCGAGGCCACGCAGCAGCGCCTCGATATCGCTTTCATCATTGTAAATCCCGAAGCTGGCCCTCGCCGTCGCCTCGACGCCGAGATGCGCCATGAGCGGCTGTGCGCAGTGATGGCCCGCGCGGATCGCCACGCCGCTCTCATCCAAGATAGTGCCGATGTCGTGGGGATGAACCCCCTCCATCACGAAAGAGACGATTCCCGCCGCATCCTCCGGCCCGAGCAGGCGGATGGTGTTGATGCCGCGCAACGCCTCGCGCGTGCGGGCGACCAGTGCATCCTCATGGGCAGCCATGCGATCGAGCCCGATCGCCTCGACATAATCGATTGCCGCCGCCAGCCCGATCGTCTCGATGATCGCGGGTGTCCCGGCCTCGAACCGCGCCGGGGGCGGTGCATAAGTGGTGCGCGCAAAGGTCACCTTGTCGATCATCGCGCCGCCACCATGATAAGGCGGCATGGCCTCGAGAATATCGCCGCGCGCCCACAGCACGCCGATGCCGGTCGGGCCGTACAGCTTGTGGCCGGAGAAGAGGTAGAAATCGCAGCCCAGCGCCTGCACGTCGATGGCAAGGCGCGGCGCGGCCTGGCAGCCATCGATCAGCAGCAGCGCGCCGGCGCCATGGGCGATCTCCGCCGCGCGGCGAACGTCCAGTACGCTGCCGAGCACGTTCGAGACATGTGCAAGCGCCACCAGCTTGTGCTCCGGGCGGATCATCGCCGCCATGGCATCCAGATCGATGCGGCCATCGGGCGTCAGCGGCACCACGTCGATCTGCGCGCCGGTCCGCTGCGCGATGAGCTGCCAGGGGACGATATTGCTGTGATGCTCCAGCGTTGAGAGCAGGATGCGGTCGCCGGGCTTGAGATTGGCCCCGCCCCAGCTCTGCGCGACGAGATTGATCCCCTCGGTTGCCCCGCGCACGAAGACGATCTCATTCTCGCTCGGCGCGTTGATGAACCGCGCAACCCGGCGCCGCGCGGCCTCAAAGGCCAGCGTCATGTCCGCCGAGCGCGCGTAGACGCCGCGATGCACAGTCGCATAATCCGCGCCCATGGCCCGCACCGTGGCCTCGATCACCGCCTGCGGCTTCTGTGCCGTGGCGGCGGTATCGAGATAGTGCCAGGGCTTGCCGTCAACGGTGACGAGGCCGGGGAAATCGGCGCGACGGCTGAGGAGCGCGTTCGTGGTTGCGGCGGAGGGTGTCTCGACTTCGCTCGACACGAACGGGGTCTTGGTCGTCATCACGCTGACATCTCCGAACAGAGCGCGCGAGCGCGAACCCGAGGCCGGAATAACCCGATCAACCCCACCCTTCCGTTCGTGTCGAGCGAAGTCGAGACACACCCAGCACCGTCCCTTCCCGTGCTCCTGTCAAGGCAGGAGCCCAGGGGGGCAAGGGCAGTCGGTTGCGCCCTGGACTCCTGCCTTCGCAGGAGCACGGGGGCGGCAGAGGCCTGCGACCCATTCAGAAGAGCAGCACGCCCCATCATCCCAGCGCCTCCAACCGAGCCCGCGCCACGGTCGCGAACCGCTCGCGCTCGGCCTCGTCGGCCATGTCGTCGAACAGCCCGGCGATGAAGGCTTCGAGCAACAGCGCCTTGGCGCTCGCCGGATCGATCCCGCGCGAGGCCATGTAGAACAAGGCAGCGGCATCGAGCTGGCCAATGCTGGCGCCATGGGCGCACTTCACGTCATCGGCGAAGATCTCCAGCTCCGGCTTGGCATTGGCCGTGGCGGTGCGGCCGAGCAGCATCGCCTTGAAGCTCTGCGCGGCATCGGTCTTCTGCGCATCGCGCGCGACGCGGATCTGCCCGAGATAGTTGGTTGTCGCCTTGCCCGCCGCGATCGCCCGCACGGTCTGTGCACTGGTCGCTTCCGGCTCGGCATGGTTGAGCGTCGTCACCAGTTCGATGGTCTGCGCGGCGCCGCCGATCAACGCCGCCTTCAGCTCGAAATGCGCATGGCGGGCGAGCGTTACGTCGAAGGTGACACGGCCCAGCGTGCCGCCGCTGTTCAGCAGATGGACGTTGAGCGTGCCGCCCGCGCCGATCTCGACCAGATGATCGCGCACGATGCTCTCGCCGTCCGCGCCATCCTGCAGCAGCGCCAGCGTGCGCACCTCACCGGGAGCGACGACGATCCGCTCGGGAGCGCCCACGGGCCAGACCTGCGCCGCGGCATCGAGGTCGCTATAGCGCCAGGCCTCGTCGCGGCGCGTGGGGAGCGTTGCCGATGCCATCATGCGCCGCCTCCCGCACGCTCGGTCGACAGATACTCGCGAATGCGCGCGACCAACGAGGGCCGGGCCTTGTCCACACAGGCGCGCACCTCGTCCTGCGACGCCTTGCCCTTGCGCACGCATTGCGTGGTGGCCTTGCACAAGGCCGCGTCGAGCTTGCGCACGCCGGTCGATTCACTCAATCCGCAATGATATTTGCCCGCCGCGTCACGGGTGATGCCCACTTGGACGCCGCGCAGGCGCTGCGCGATGACGGTGATGTCCTCGTCGGTCGCGCCCTCATTCGGCACCGGCGGCGCAGCGACGGCGCTCTGGGCGAGCATCAAGGCGGCAATCAAACTCATGCGGCGACCACCTCGGCATAGCCGTCCTTCTCCAGCGCCAGCGCCAGTTCCGGTCCACCCGATTTCACGATGCGGCCGGCGGCGAGCACGTGCACGAAGTCCGGCTGCACATAATCGAGCAGGCGCTGATAATGGGTGATGAGCAGCACGGCCTTGTCCGGCGCGCGCATGATCGCGTTGATCCCTGCGCCCACGGTCTTGAGCGCATCGATATCGAGGCCGGAATCGGTCTCGTCGAGAATCGCCAGCTTCGGGTCCAATATGCCCATATGGACCATCTCGGCGCGCTTCTTCTCGCCGCCGGAAAAGCCCACATTCACCGGGCGCTTGAGCATCTCCATGTCCATGCCGAGCAGCGCCGCCTTCTCGCGCGCCAGCCGCAGGAAATCGGCGGCGGACAGCGGCTCTTCACCGCGGACGCGGCGCTGGCTGTTCAGCGCCTCGCGCAGGAACTGGACATTGGAAACGCCAGGAATCTCGACCGGATATTGGAAGCCGAGGAACAAGCCGGCGGCGGCGCGCTCATGCGGCTCCATGTCGAGCAGATCGGCGCCGTTGAACGAGACGCTGCCCTGCGTCGCTTCATAGCCGGGCCGGCCGCCAAGCGTATAGGCCAGCGTGGACTTGCCCGCGCCGTTCGGCCCCATGATCGCGTGGATTTCCCCCGCATTGATCGAGAGGCTGAGGCCCTTGAGGATGGCCTTGCCGTCGATTTCGGTGTGGAGATTGTCGATGATCAGCATCAGCGCGCGCCTTCCTGCTCGTGCTGGCGGATGAGCGTGCGGGCCGTCCAGAAGGCCATGTCGCGCACGTCGCCGGGGGCGGGGAACAGCGTGTCGATGTGCCGCTTGATCGGCATATAGGGCCACCAGTCGGCGCCCGGCTCCGGTGCGCCCTTCTCCAGCAGGCCCACGACGAACTCGCTCACCGGCCCCATGCGCGCGAGGTTGGGCGCCTTCGCCTTGTGGAACGCCTTGTCCGTCCGCAGCCGCTCGGTGAACGTCGCATCGCCCTTGGCCAGCGCCTCGCGGCACTGCGCCTGATAGGCATCGAGATCGCCGAAATCCTGGACGGCACGCGGCTGAAGCTCGCCCTCTTCCAGTTCATAATCCTCGGTCAGGATGCGGATGGCCGCCGTCCACGACTGGCCATTGCCGACATCTTCCGCGAAATCGGCGAGGGCATCCTGGATATCGTCTTCGTCGCTCAAAAGTCTCGTTCCTGTAAAAGCCCGCTCAGGGAGAGGGTGTTTAATGTTCGTCACCCCGGACTTGATCCGGGGTCCAGCTGCCCTTCGGCGCCGCGTCGTAAGAAGCGGGATGCCGGATCAGGTCCGGCATGACGTGGGAGGACAAGGTAGAAGTCACCCCACCGACCCTTCCAACGAAATCCCGAGCAGCTTCTGTGCTTCCACCGCGAATTCCATCGGCAGTTGCTGGAGCACGTCCTTCGCAAAGCCGTTGACGATAAGGCTCACCGCCGCTTCCTGATCCAGCCCGCGCTGCAGGGCGTAGAAGAGCTGATCGTCGCTGATCTTGCTCGTCGTCGCCTCATGCTCGACGATGGCGCTCGGGTTCTTCACCTCGATATAGGGCACGGTGTGGGCGCCGCACTGGTCACCCAGCAGCAGCGAATCGCACTGGGTGAAGTTGCGCGCCCCTTCCGCATTGGCGCTCATCCGCACAAGGCCGCGATAGGTGCCATTGGACTTGCCGGCGCTGATGCCCTTGGAGACGATCGTCGAACGGGTGTTCTTCCCGTTGTGGATCATCTTGGTGCCGGTATCGGCCTGCTGGCGATTGTTGGTCACAGCCACCGAGTAGAACTCGCCGACGCTGTTCTCGCCGTTCAGCACGCAGCTGGGATATTTCCACGTGATCGCGCTGCCGGTTTCCACCTGAGTCCAGCTCACCTTGCTATTGCGCCCCTGGCAGAGCGCGCGCTTGGTGACGAAATTGTAGATGCCGCCCTTGCCCTCAGCATCCCCGGGGTACCAGTTCTGCACGGTCGAATATTTGATCTCGGCATCGTCGAGCGCGACCAGTTCGACCACGGCAGCGTGGAGCTGATTCTCGTCGCGCTGCGGGGCGGTGCAGCCTTCCAGATAGGAGACGTAGCTGCCCTTGTCGGCGACGATCAGTGTGCGCTCGAACTGGCCGGTATTCTCGGCATTGATGCGGAAATAGGTGGAGAGCTCCATCGGGCAGCGGACGCCCTCGGGAATGTAGACGAAGGTGCCATCCGAGAAGACCGCGCAGTTCAACGTGGCGAAGTAATTGTCATGCATCGGCACGACCTTGCCGAGCCACTTCTTCACCAGATCGGGGAACTCGCGGATCGCCTCGCTGATCGAGCGGAAGATGACGCCGGCTTCCTCCAGTTCCTTGCGGAAGGTGGTGGCGACCGAAACGCTGTCGAACACGGCGTCCACAGCGACCCGGCGCGCGCCCGCGACATTGGCGAGCACTTTCTGCTCCTCGATTGGAATGCCCAGCTTCTCGTAAGTCCGGCGGATCTCCGGATCGAGCTCGTCCAGGCTCCCCAGCTCGACCTTCTTCTTGGGCGCCGCATAATAATAGGCGTCCTGATAATCGATGGGCGGCACGTTGAGCTTCGCCCAGTCCGGCGAGTCCATCGTCAGCCAGTGGCGATAGGCCTTGAGGCGCCACTCCAACATCCATTCCGGCTCGTTCTTCTTGGCCGAGATGAAGCGGACAGTGTCCTCGCTCAGGCCCTTGGGCGCGAACTCCTGCTCGATGTCCGAACTGAAGCCCCACTCATAGTCGCTCACCTTCTTGGCGGCGGCGAGCGCATCTTCATTCTTGGGGCGGGTATCGACCGGGGCAGTCATTGCACGGACTCCATGGCGGTTGCGCTTGCAGGGCCAGTCAGGCCCGGAGGCGAGAAAGCCGCAACCGGCAGCGTTTCAGGGGAAGCGATGAGATGAGCCAGCGTGACATGCGCCAGCGCATCGCGGACCAGCGCGTTGACGCCGATCCAGTGCGGGCGGATGTCACAGGGCTGCGAGAGGGCGCAGCATTCCGCCCCGTGCGGCTCGAGGCAGCCAGTGAGCGCGATCGGTCCATCGACCGCTTCGATGATGTCGGCCAGCGTGATCGCCGCCGCCGGGCGCGCCAGCTTGATGCCGCCGCCGCTGCCACGCGTCGCCTTGATCAGCCCGGCCCGTCCGAGCAGGCTCGCAAGCTTCTGTCCCGTCGGCACCGGAATGCCGGCCTTGGCCGAGAGGCTCGCCGCATTCGCCCGCGCGCCACCGCACTGCGAGGCGGCGGTCCGCATCATCAGCACGGCATAATCGGCAAGGCTCGACAGGCGCATGTTTGCAAACGACTCTCAAATCGGAGTAAATCGGTCTGATTGCGCAAATGGGCCGGCGCTCGCCGGAAATCAAGCCCGAAAGCAGAGCAATTCGCAGCGCGGGCGCTTCTGTTGCCTTACGCCATCAGGGGCGGGCAGGCGACAGCGGCTGGCGAGTCAGCTGATCTGGCTCAACCTGGCGATCCCGCCCTTCAGCTCCGCGCGCTTCATCGAGAGGCGAATCACGATGCTGGCCCGCTCGCGCAGTTCGGTGGGCGTGAGACCCGTGAAATGCTTGATCTCGCGGATGAAATGCGACTGGTCATAGAAGGCATCGCCGCTCACTTCCGCCCATTCCAGATCTTCGCGCGCCAGAACCTGGGCACAGCGCAGCGCCCGATACTTTCGCGCCAGATATTTGGGCGGCGCGCCGTACAGGCGGTTACACCAGCGCGCGAGCTGGCGCGCGGAAAGGCCCGTCGTCTCCTGCAGCACCTCGACCCGCGGCGACTGTTCGTCTGCCAGCCAGCGGTCCACGACCTCGATGAATTTGCGCTCTGCATCCGGGACGGGATGAAGGTGATCGCGGATGAAAGCCCAGAAGATAGCTTCCGCGCTGCCGGGATCATCGATCCTCCGCAGCGCCGAGAGCATGTCGGTCCAGCCCGGGCCGAACCGGGCAGCGAGATCGACGACATCATCGGATGCCGCATCCGCATCGCCCGCCCGCAGCGCCGCCCAGCCCAGCGGTAGAACGGAAACGCCGAACACCTGCAGCGGCCCGTGCACATCGAAATGCGTCGCCGCGCTGGTCGCGCCGAGCAGGCAGCATTCAGGGGTCTCCGCCCGGTGCCCGTCCACGAACCGATAGGCGCCCGAACCGGCGAGCATGAAGCGAATTTGCGCGAAGTCCGCACGGGTATGGTCCGCCACGCGCGGCTGGTCCGCCGTGAACAAGTACATTGCGCCAAAATAATGTGCCAGATCGACAGGCGGAACGAAGTAGCTGAGCGCTACCATGTCCGCAGTATCGGCAACGGAGAATCTGTGACGCACGCGCGACCCTGACCACTCTCCAGGGAAAGACGAGCCGAAATGTTCGATCGGAAGGACTGGCAGTTCGGCAGGGCCAAGGCCACGCCATCGCGTGCTCCACCCTGACCGACCTTTCGCACAAATCGCTGATGCGGCAAATAAAAAAGCGGCCCGGCAGGCAATATCACCCGCCAGACCGCTAAAGTTCAAGGTCTCTGAGCCAAATGACCAAGAGCCCTTCGGGTCGCAGTCTCGCCGTAACGCGATTCGTTCAGCTTGGATTGGACGGAATCGTCATGATAATGCGAATCGTAGCCCGGTGGACATTCCACGCCACGGCTCCGTCGCGCTGCCCTTTGACCGCTTGACCGAGCGCTGGCATAGCGCGCGGCATGTACCAGAAGCTCCGCCCTCTCCTGTTCGCGCTCGACGCGGAGCGCGCCCATGGGCTCGCCCTTGCCGCGCTGCGCCTGCCTTTGCCCTCCGCCCCCAAGCCGGACCCAGTTCTGGCCCAGCGGCTGTTCGGACTGGACTTCGCCAGCCCCGTCGGCCTCGCTGCCGGGTTCGACAAGAATGGCGAGGTGATTGACCGGGTCGGCGCGCTGGGCTTCGGCTTTGGAGAACTGGGGACGCTGACCCCACGCCCACAGGTCGGCAATCCACGCCCGCGCATTTTCCGGCTGGTCGAGGATGGCGGCATCATCAACCGGCTGGGGTTCAACAATGGCGGGCAACCGGCGGCCTGCGCCCGGCTCGGTCGACGCGGCAAGCCACGGGGGCTGATCATCGGCATCAACATCGGCGCCAACAAGGACACCGAGGATCGCATTGCCGATTATGAGGAAGGTGTGCGGGCCATGAGCCCCCATTGCCATTACCTCACCGTCAATGTGTCGTCGCCCAATACCCCCGGCCTGCGCGCCCTGCAGGACCGGGGCGCGCTCGACGCCCTGCTCGGCCGCGTGATGGCCGCGCGTGCAGAGGATGGGCCGCCGATGCTGCTTAAGATCGCACCCGATCTCGAGCCGGCGGACGTCGACGACATCGCGGAACTGGCTTTGCAGCACCGCATCGACGGACTGATCGTAACGAACACCACGATCAGCCGTCCGGCCTCCCTCCGCTCCGCCAATGCCGGGGAATCGGGTGGCCTGTCCGGCGCACCGCTGCATGATATGGCCCTTGGCCGCCTGCGCGATTTCCGCCAGCGCCTGGGCGACCGGCTGCCGTTGATCGGCGCCGGTGGCATCCGTACCGCCGAGCAGGCCTATGCCCGCATCCGCGCCGGCGCGAGCCTCATCCAGCTCTATTCGGCGATGGTCTATGAGGGGCCGTATCTGCCCGCGCGCATCAATGCCGGGCTCGCCGATCTCTTGCGCCGGGATGGGTTCACGTCGATCAGCCAGGCCGTCGGGGTCGACACGCGCTGAGGAATTGGCGGCCTCAACGGATCGACATTGCCTTTGCGCTGTTTTTGCGATGAGGTCGCGCCAGACGAACTGAACGGAATTCGCCCATCATGGATGCCAGCCCGCCACCCCGCAAGATCGAGGATCACGCCTTTCTCGCGCTGGTCATCCTCATCACGGTCGCCTTCGCGTTCATTCTGGAGCCTTATTTCCAGGCGATCCTGTGGGGCGTGATCATCGCCATCCTGTTCCAGCCGGTGCATCGCGAGATTCGCGACATCATGCCGCGCTGGCCCAGCGCCGCTGCCGGCCTGACGTTGCTGCTCATCATCGCACTGGTGATCGTACCGGCGCTGCTGCTCACCATCGCGCTGATCCAGGAAGCGAGCATGTTCTACGCGCGCATTCAGTCCGGCGAGATCAACTTCGCGCAATTGTTCGATGATCTGCGCGCCAGCATGCCCGCTTGGTCCGAAAGCTGGCTCCAGCGTTACGGGCTCGACAATTTCAATGCCGCGCAAGAGCGGCTGCGCGAAGCGGCGGCAGACAGCTTCCAGTTCGTGGCAGCGCAGGCCGTCAACATCGGCCAGAGTGCGTTCAGCCTGTTCATCGCGTTCACCGTCATGCTCTATCTCACTTATTTCCTGCTGCGCGATGGCGAGACTCTGATGGAGAGCGTGATCAAGCGGACGCCGCTACGCGATGGCCCGCGCCGGGAATTGCTCCGCCAGTTCGTACTGGTGATCCGCGCGACCGTGAAAGGCAGCATTATCGTCGCCATCGTGCAGGGCTTCATCGGCGGGGTCGTGTTCTGGCTGCTGGGCGTCGAAGGCGCCTTGCTGTGGGGCGTGATGATGGGCTTCTTCTCGCTGTTGCCCGCCGTGGGCACCGGCATCGTCTGGGTGCCGGTCGCGGTCTACCTGCTAGTCAGCGGCGCGCTGGCCCAAGCGCTCATCCTCATCTTCTGCGGCATCTTCGTGATCGGGATGGTGGATAATCTGCTGCGGCCGATCCTAGTCGGGCGGGATACCAGGATGCCGGACTATCTGGTGCTCATCACCACGCTGGGCGGGCTGCAACTGTTCGGCTTCAGCGGGCTGGTGATCGGTCCGGTCATCGCTGCCCTGTTCATCGCCACCTGGAACATCGTAGCCGGGATGCGCGGGCAGGATGAGGCCGCGCTCCCCATCACGGAGCCAGACGACCTGCCGGATGCCGCTTCCGTGCCGGTCGGCGAGGTGGAAGCGCGCTTGCGCACGGATACGGCAGGCACGCAGAAGCCGGCTTCGTCGCCACAAGGCGGTTGACGCTGTCCCGGATCAGGGCTAATGGCCCGGCCTTCGCGCGCCTGCGGCTTCCGCCTGGCGAGTCGGGCCGCGCGCCCAAAAACAGTTTCGAGTTCGAGGAATTTCATGGCCAATACGCCGCAGGCAAAGAAGCGCATTCGTCGCAACGCACGTCGCGCCGAGATCAACGGTAGCCGCATGAGCCGCATCCGCACCCTCGTGAAGAAGGTGGAAGCAGCGGTCGCAGCGGGTGACAAGTCGGCGGCGCAGGCAGCCCTTTCCGCCGCGCAGCCCGAGCTGTCGCGTGGCGTGGCCCGTGGCGTGCTCCACAAGAACACCGCCTCGCGCAAGTTCAGCCGCCTGACCAAGAGCGTCGCCGGCCTGGCCTGAGCGCTCTCGCGGATTTCGAGACAAGAACGGCGTCGGATTTTCCGGCGCCTTTTTTGTTGTCCGGACGAGCGGCTGGCCCCTTCCGTCCCTCATGATCAGCCGCGCCTCTCGCGGGCTCGTCAGTCCTGCCCGGCGATCTTGATCTTCTTCCCAAGCAGGGTCCGCACATAGATCCGCTGGACCATCACGAACACCACCACCGTCAGCGGCGCAGCCAGCAGCATGCCCATGAAGCCGAACAGAAGCCCGGCCGCCACTACCGCGAAGAGCAGCACGGCGGGCGGCACGTCCACGGCCTGTTTCTGAATCATCGGCTGCAGGAAATTGCCCTGCAATTGTTGGATGATGAGGAACACCAACGTCGTCCACAGGGCGGTCATCGGCGACACGGTGAAGGCGAGCAACACGGCCGGCACGCCCGCGATGATCGGGCCGATCATCGGGATCACATCCAGCAGACCCGCAATGATGCCAAGGCCGCCTGCTGCGGGCACGCCTAGCGCCGCGAGCCCGGCCCAGGTCAACGCCGCCACGACCACCGACGAGACAGCCTGTCCCATCATCCAGCCCCGCAGGCCGCGCGCCGCATCATCGAGTGCCTCGCCGAGCGGGGATTCGGCCCGCCGGGGCATGAGCAAGATGAGCCCGCGCCGATATACGGCGGGATCGCTGGCGATGAAGATGGCGCCAACGAACAGCAGCACCAGATTGGCGATGCCATTGCCCGCCGTCAGCGCATAACCTCCGGCCTGAGACAGAAGATTGGAGAGGTCGCCCTGCCCCTGCTCGATCAGGTCGCGGGTGGCGTCGCCGAGGCCAAACCGCTCCAGCAGCGCCTGCACCTGGTCGATGGCGGGCGGAATGCTGTCCCGGATTGTGTCGAACTCACCCACGATCTGCGTGCCGAACAGCGTGAAGGCGCCGGTGATGACCGCCAGCAGCGTCACCACTGCAAGCGCCAGCCCAAGCCCGCGCGGCAGCCCGGGGATGCGGCAGATGACGCGGGTTATGGCATCGAGAATGGCCGCCAGCACCAAAGCCGCGAAGACCAGCAGCAGCAGGCCGGACATTTTGACGAACAGCCACGCAGTGCCCACCACTGCCAGAATGATCACGGTCGCCATGGCGATCCGCGCGCCCGGACCTTGCCGTTCGCGCGGCTCCTGATGCGCCTCGCGTTGCTGAACTGTCATGACATCCCCCTTATCGTTCGCCGCAGCTTAATGCTTAGCGATGCCTGTGCAATGTACCGTTGGTTCCCGCTCACCAGCCGAAGCGTGACGCGCCGCTTGCCAAAGGGCCGGCCGAAACGGTCTGCAGGCGCCGGTAACGTGCTTCGATCAGGCTGAACATGCCAAAGCCGAGCAAGCCGATGGCAATCAGAATGTCCCAGGGATTGGTCAGCCAGGCGAGCGCGTCCGACATGCCGCCGGCCTCGCTTGCCTGAGAATCCAGCCCCGCAGAGATCAGAAAGCCGCCGGTAATCAAAAACACTGCCCCGCGCGCGGCATAGCCCAACCGTCCGGTCCACTGCGCCCAGGCCTTGCGCGCGACCTGCGGTTCCAGATGCTTAAGATAGCTGCCCTTGGCGGCCTTGACGAGCTGGTACAGTCCCGTACCGATCAGGATCAGGCCGCCGATGATGAGCAGGATAAAGCCACCGGGCAGTTGGAGGGCGCTCTGTGCGCCTTCCTCCGTCCCGCCGCCCGAGCCACCGGAGGTGCCCTGCATCAACCGGATCGCCTGCCACGCCAGAAACAGGTGGATCAGGCCGCTCGCCGCCGCGCCGACGCGGCTGATCTTGCCCTTGGTATCATCATCATGCTGCTCGATGTTGAAAGCGGCGTCCGACAGCCGCCAGAGCCCATAGCCGATCAATCCCGCCGCCATCAGGCCAAGGAGAATCATGCCGCCGCCATCGCCGAGATATTCAAGCGCGCCCGACGGATCCTCGGCCCGCCCGGCCCGCAACACGAGAAAGGCAATGACGATGTAAAGCGCGCCACGGGTCGCGAAGCCGGCGCGCGCGAGCATCGTCAGTCTGGCTCCGGCATCCATGTACGCATCTCCCTGTTCACCGACGCTAACGATCAGGGCGCAGCGACGTTCCGCGCCGATGCGTCGATCGGATAAGGTTCGCTCGACCGGGAGAGGTCGCTCATAAGGGAGGCCTTGGACCGTGCAAAGGTCAGGCGGTGGTGGCGCGGCTGTCCATGGGTGACACGTCCACCGAATTGAAGGTCTTCTGGGAATGGCCGCCGACGAACACGCCGTCGATGGGCGAGATGTCCGAATAATCCCGGCCCATGCCGACGACGAGATGATCGCCATTGGCGAGCACGCCATTGGTCGGATCGATCCCCACCCAGCCGCGCAGGGGACCGCACCACAAGGCCACCCAGGCGTGCATCGCGTCCGCGCCGACCAGCCGCGCTTGCCCCGGCGGCGGATCGGTCCGCAGATAGCCGCTCACATAAGCCGCCGGCAAACCGGCGGCACGCAGCGCGACGATGAGGATGTGCGCGAAATCCTGGCAGACGCCGCGCCGGATGGAGAAGGCCTCGGCCACCGGCGTATCGGCTTCGGTTGCCTTGGTGTCGTAATGGAAGGTCGCCTGAATGTGCCGGGCCAGCGCAAGTGCCGCGCTCAGGCAGTCCGCGTCGGGCGCCAGATGCGGCCGCGCCCAGGCGGCGATCTGCGGCACGAGCGGCAATAAGCGGGATGGGAAGAGATAGGTCACGGGGGACATCGGCCCGACATCCATGACGGCTAGCGCCGCCTGCGCCACCTCCGTCACGCTCATCTGGGCGCCAAGCAGATCCAGCTCGGCCTCGCTCACATCGGCGATGAACGTGGAGCGCACTTCCAGCGAGGCCACGGGCTTAAGCATCTCGATGCGGGTGAGATTGAACGGATAGGCCCCGACGCGCTCTTGGCGCACGTCCGGCACAGGATCGACGATGAGGCGATAGTCCCGCACCTGCTGACCCGGCCATGCGATGGGCGCGAGCCGCAGATTGAAATGCGCCAGCCGCACGGGCGGATCATAATCGACGCGGATGATGTGGCTGACCCGATATCTCATCGCCTGTTATACATCCGCCTCATCTATGCCAGCCGCGTCATGCCGGAGGCGCGCGGCGCATCCTCGCCCTTGAGGAAGAAGCGATCGTCGATCCGGTCGGAGAGATCGAGCAGCGCCGTCTCGATGACCTCCAGATCGCGCGCCGTGAGCATCTCGGCGGAGGCGGCGTGCAGGCGGGCGGAGAGCGCCAGAGCGAGTTGCACCGGCGGCTCGGGCATCCCGTCGTCGCGCAGCGTCGGCAAGGCGCGGAGATGATCGAGAATCGCATCGACCTGAAAAGCCAGCGAGCGCGGATTGCCCGGCTCCAGCAGCAGCATGTCGCGCACCGGCGCCAGCGCCAGACCGGAGAGATAGCGGGTGCGATAGCTGATCTGGCAATCGCACAGATCCAGAAACAGATTGAGATCATGCCCATTGGCGTCGTCGCCGGCAAAGGTGCGCGCGAGCCGGCAAAGGTGGATGGCGCGCTCCAGCCGCCGGCCCAGCTCCAGGAAACGCCAGCCGGCGCCGCGCACCATATTCTCGGCGGACAAGCCGGAGAGCGCCGCGCAACGATCCAGCAGCCGCGCGACATGCGCCATGAGCTGCGACTCGCGCGCTTCGCTCACCCGGTCGATCTGGCGGCTGAGCAGGCGCCAGAAGTCCACCGCCAGCCGCTCGCGAAGGCCGCGACCGATCGCTTCGGCCGCCTCGAACAGGGATTGGACGCTACCCGGCATCTCTGGATCGCTGAGTGCATGGACGCAAAGCTTGCCGGTGCCTTCACCCAGCTTGTCCTTGCGCGCGCTGCCCCAGGCAACCAGCGTATCGGCCACGCGGCCGAGCGTCGGGCGGTCGAGCGCGGAGGCTGCCTCGCCTTCGATGCTGCCGCCGATCAGCACGCGGATCATGCGCAGCACCATTTCGCCACGTTCCAGATAGCGCGCGAGCCAAAAAAAGTTATCCGCCGCCTTGCTGGGCAGCGTGCCGGCGACGCGGCGAATAGCGACGGGCGCGCCGCTGTCGAGCGTGACCACCGCCGTCTGCGGTTCATCGGCAACGATGCAGACGTCGGCGGACATGTCGCCCTGCCCCATCAGCACCGCCCGCATGTCGTCATGGGCCGCCAGTCGCGCGAATCCGCCCGGCATCGCGCGCCACCGGCCATGCGCATCACGGGCGAGAAAGGCGCGCAGGATGAACGGGCGGGGCAGCAGCACGCCATCGACCAGCGCCGGCGTGGTGGACAATTGCACCAGCTCCTGCCCGATATAATCCATCGGGCGCTGCTCCAGCTCGGCGAGGAACGCGGCATTCTCGGCCGGACTGAGGCGCGAGGCCAGGCGCGCGCGGCCATGGGGGATCGCCGGCACCGGCAAGCCGAAGGCAGAGCCGATGGCCAGCCGGTCCGCCTGCTCGCGGACGTGGGCGCGCTCCTTCGCTTGCCCGCACCACCATGTCGCGACATTGGGAATACGCAGCGGCTCGCCGAGCAACTTGCGGCAGAGGCGCGGCAGGAACGCGGCGAGCGCCGGCGTCTCCAGCACCCCGGCGCCGGGCCAGTTGGCGATGACAAGGCCGCCATGGCGCATCGCCTCGAAAATATCCGGCACACCGATGGTCGAGCGTGAATCGAACGCCAGCGGGTCGAGCAGGTCCGTGCCCATCCGCCGCCACAGCCCATCGACCCGCTTCACGCCCTCGACGGTGCGGACGTAAAGCTGCCCGTCGCGCACGGTAAGATCCTGCCCCTCGACCAGCAGAATGCCGAGATAGCGCGCGAGGTGCGCCTGCTCGGCATAGCTCTGGTTGTAGCGCCCCTGCGTCAGCAGCGCGATGCGCGGATCGGGCCGGGCGCAGATGGCGGCGAGGCCCTGCCGAAAATCGGAGAAGAAGGGCGCCAGCCGCACGAAATTGACGATGCCGAGCGCATCGTCCGTCGCGCGCGTCATCGCGAGGCGGTTTTCCAGCGCATAGCCGGCACCGACGGGCGTGCGCACATAATCCGCCAGCACCCGCCATTCGCCATCCGGCCCGCGCGCCAGATCGACCGCGTAAAATTGCAGCCGGTGGCCGCGCGGCGGCGGCAGGCCGCGCATCTGCCGCCAATAATCCGGCGCACCGGCCACGATCGCCGCCGGCAGCTCGCCGCTGGCGACGAGGCTGCACGCGCCATAGAGATCATCGAGCACATGCTCGAGCAGATCGGCCCGCTGCGCCAGACCCGCCTCGATGCCCTGCCACTGCGTCGCGTGGATCAGCATCGGCACGGGACTGAGCGGCCAGACGCGCTCCTCGACCTCGCCGGTCAGGCGGAAGGCCATGCCGAGATCGACGACCTGCTGGTCGGCCCGAGCCTGCAGACCGGCGAAGCCGCCCCGCGCGGCGCTGGCAATGGCACCGAACATCGCTTCCCAACGATGCGCCATGGCAGGATCGCCCTGCGCCGAGAGCATGAGGTCACCGCGCCCGGCTTCCCGCGCATAGCGCGCGAGGGCCTGGCCGATGTCCTCTTCCCCGGCAGTCATGGCAAGCGACGCATTCAAAGGGTCGCGGGCCGTCGCAGATCGAGCGTCAATGGAAATTCCCCCGTTTTCTCATCCGGCGGCAGCGCCATGGAGCCCGGCGTATGGCCATGATCTTGGAACCGCGCCTTGCGCCGCGCCTCGGCCTCATAGGCATTCACCGGCACGTCGTCATAATTGCGTCCGCCCGGATGCGCCACATGATAGACGCAGCCGCCCAGCGACCGGCCGCTCCATGCGTCGAACACGTCGAAGGTCAGCGGCGCGTTGACCGGTAGGCGCGGATGGAGACAGTCCGAGGGCGCCCATGCCTTGTACCGCACGCCGGCCACCGCCTCGCCCGCCACGCCAGTGGCTGCCAATGGGACCCGACGCCCGTTGCAGGCGACGACATGCCGCCCCTCGACCAGCCCGGAGACGCGCACCTGCAGCCGCTCGGTTGAGCTGTCCACATAGCGCACGGTCCCGCCGATCGCGCCGGTTTCGCCCAGCACATGCCAAGGCTCCAGCGCGTGGGAAATCTCCAGCTCCAGCCCGCCGGCCCGCACCGCCCCATGGACCGGGAAGCGGAACTGCTTCTGCGCCTCGAACCAGTTGGGATCGAAATCATAGCCGGCCCGGCGAAGGTCGCCGAGCACATCGAGAAAATCCTCCCAGACGAAATGGGGCAGCATGAAGCGATCGTGCAGGCGCGTGCCCCAGCGCACCAGATTGCCCTCCTGCGGCGCACGCCAGAACCAGGCAGTGAGCGCGCGCAGCAGCAATTGCTGCGCCAAACTCATCCGCGCATCCGGCGGCATCTCGAAGCCGCGGAACTCGACCAGCCCCAGCCGCCCGGTCGGCCCATCGGGCGAGAACATCTTGTCGATGCAGATCTCGGTGCGGTGCGTATTGCCGGTCACGTCCACCAGCAGGTTGCGGAACAGCCGGTCGACCAGCCAGGGGGGTGGCGTGGCGCCTTCCCCCGGCCCTGAATTAAAGGGGTGGGGCACCTGCGCCAGCGCCACTTCCAGCTCGTACAGCCCGTCATGCCGCGCCTCGTCGATGCGGGGTGCCTGGCTGGTCGGGCCGATGAACAGGCCGGAGAAGAGATAGCTGAGCGAAGGATGCCGCTGCCAGTAGAGCACGAAGCTCTTGAGTAGGTCCGGCCGGCGGATGAACGGCGAATCGGTGAGGCTCGGCCCGCCGAGCACGAGATGATTGCCGCCACCCGTCCCCACCGCGCGCCCATCGACCATGAACTTGTCGGCCGTGAGCTTGAGCGCCCGCGCAACATCGTAGAGCGTCTCGGTCAGTTCAACCGTCTCGCCCCATGTCGCCACCGGTTGCACATTGACCTCGATGACGCCCGGGTCGGGCGTGATCTTGAGCACCTGCAGGCGCGGGTCGGGCGGCGGGGCGTAGCCTTCAATCCGCACTTCGACGCGCATGGCGCAGGCTGCGGCCTCCACCTGCGCCATCAGCTCTAGATAATCCTCCAACTCGCGCACCGGCGGCAGGAAGACGGAGAGATAATGCGCCTTGGGCTCGACGGTGATCGCCGTGCGCACCGCGCCCTCGATGATCTCCTGCTCCACCCGCTCCTGCGCTGCCGCGCCGCCGGCCTCCGCGCGGGAGGCGACCATCTGCTCGCGCACATCCGGCCGGTGCGCCCGCTCCGCACGCTGGACATGATAATCCGCCAGCGGCTCGCGCGGTTCGCTCGTGTCCCGCGGGTGGATGTAGGGGAAGTCGGCCGGCGGCACGAAGGGCAGAGAGCCCAACGGCAGGCGATAGCCGAGCGAGCTATCGCCCGGCACGGCGTGGAGCTTGCCCCGGCGCACCGCCCACACTTCGCTCTGCCAGCGTGGCTTGGCTTGCGCGGCCTGCCAGCGCTGGATGGGCAGGGCATAGCCGACGGGCTCGACCAGCCCCATCGCAAACGCCTTCTTCATCCGCTCGCGCGCCTCGACATCGCTGAGCTTGTTATCGTCGGGCGTCACATTGACGGGCAAATCTTCTGCCTTGCGTGCCCACTCCTGCTCATCCTCATAGACCGGCGCGACATAATCGGGCTGAACCTCAAGGCCTGCGGCGATAGTCGCCAGAAAGCGCGCGGCAAGCGCCGGCGTCGCGAGCGGCTTGCCCTCGGCCTCTTCCCGCGCGATCAGCATCGGGTCGCGCCACACTGGCACGCCATCCTTGCGCCAGTAGACCGCATAGGCCCAGCGCGGCAGGCTCTCGCCGGGATACCATTTGCCCTGACCGTGGTGGAGCATCCCGCCCGGCGCGAATTTCTCCCGCAGCGCCCGCACCAGCTTGTCCGCATAACCCTGCTTGGTCGGGCCGACGGCGCCGCCGTTCCACTCATCCTCCTGCCCGCCATTCTCGGCGACGAAGGTCGGCTCGCCGCCGGTCGTCAGCCGCACATCCTGCGCGACGAGGTCGGCGTCGACCTGTTCGCCCAGCGCCTGCACGGCGTCCCAGCGCTCATCGGTGAACGGTTTGGTGATCCGCACCGCCTCGGCAATGCGCGAGACGCGCATCTCGAAGCGGAAGTCCACTTCCGCCGGCTCCGCCAGCCCCTCGATGGGCGAAGCCGAGCGATAATGGGGCGATGCACAGAGCGGGATATGCCCCTCCCCGGCGAACATGCCGGAGGTCGCGTCCAGCGCGATCCAGCCGGCGCCCGGCACATAAACTTCCGCCCACGCGTGGAGATCGACCACGTCGCGCGTCACGCCCTTGGGGCCTTCCACCGGCTCGACATCCGCAACGAGCTGGATCGAATAGCCCGAGACGAACCGCGCCGCGAAGCCAAGCCGCCGCACCAGCTGCACCAGCAGCCAGGCGCTGTCCCGGCAGGAACCGGTGCCGATCTGCAAGGTCTCTTCCGGCGTCTGCACCCCGGTTTCCATGCGGATGACATAGCCGATGCGCTGTTCGAGCTGGCGATTGATCTCCACCAGAAAATCGATGGTGCGGCCCTGATGGCCCGCATGCTGCGCGACCAGCGCCTCGAACAGCGACCCCTGCGCCTCGACCTCGAAATAGGCGGCCAGATCCGTCTTCAGCGCCTCGTCATAGGCGAACGGATACTCCTCGGCATAAGGCTCGACGAAGAAATCGAACGGATTGATGACGTCGAGATCCGCGAGCAGATCCACTTCGACTACGAAACGGTCGACCGGATCGGGAAAGACCAGCCGCGCCTGCCAGTTGCCGTGCGGGTCCTGCTGCCAGTTGATGAAATGGCCCTCGGGTTCGATCCGCAGGGCATAGTTCGGTACCTTGGTGCGACTATGCGGCGCGGGTCTCAGCCGGATGATCTGCGGCCCGAGACGGATCGGCCTGCTATAGTGATAGGCCGTGCGATGATAGACTGCAGCTTTGAGCATCCGCACAGTGAATGCGAATATTGTGCAATGCGCAATAGACAATGCGCACCGGGTGCGGCAACGGCTCGGCCCGGCCTTTCCAAAACGTTAAGAAACGGCGGTCAGGGATTGCACCAGCAGGACGGCGCGCAAGCCGGACGCAACAGAGGAAGGCATGGCGGAACGGGATTTCAGGCGACAGGAATATATTTCCGGGGCGCTCATCGACTGGGAGCGGCGCGGCGCGGACCATGGCGTCATCCTGACGCTGCATATCGCCGAAAGCGGCATGCGCGGCGGCCATCACCGGGTGTCGACGGCACTCAACGACCGCCAGTTGCGCGCGCTGACCCGCGATCTCATGCGGGCAGCTCGTGCGCGTGGCCTCAGCATCGAATCGCGCACGCCGCTGCGCACGCGAATCTGGCGACGCCTCAAGTCGATCGTGAACTGAGCGGCGGTCAGCCCGCCCGGTCGATCAGCTTGCGAAATGCGTCGAGGAAGCTGCGGAAAAAATCCTCCGTCTTCTTGTCCGTCAGCCGGCCGTCATCCTCGAACAGCTTGGCCGCATTGCCGACATAGGCCTCGGGCTGCTGGAGGATGGGTGTATCTTGAAAGACCAGCATCTGGCGCAGATGGTGATTGGCGCCGAACCCGCCCAGCGCTCCGGGCGAGACGGTCATGATCGCCGCCGGTTTGCCCATCCACACGCTCTGGCCATAGGGCCGCGAGCCAACGTCGATAGCGTTCTTGAGCACGCCCGGCACCGAGCGGTTATATTCGGGCGTGACGAACAGCAACGCGTCGGCCGGGGCGATCTCCTTGCGAAAGCGCGTCCACGCTGCCGGCGGGCTGTCGGTCTCCGCATCTTCATCATAATGCGGCAAATCGCCGATCTCCACGATCCGCAGCGCCATATCGTCATCGGCGAGGCGCGCCAGCTCCAGCGCCGCCTTTCGATTATACGAGTCCTTGCGCAGACTGCCCACGATTACCGCGACATCGATCTTCCCGCTCATCACTGACCCTTTCATCTGGTTGCTATCCGGCGCGACCGAGGCGCGGCCGTCTCACCTTCCTGAACGGCCTGACGAGGCACGCGTTCCCTGAACACGGTCCTGTAACCTGCGCCTGCCGAGCGGGAATCGCAACCGAACCGTTGCTCAAGCATTTCATCGCCCGGAACAAACAGAAGGAAGACGATCATGAAACAGCGCGGCACATTGATTCTGCTGCTCGGCGCGGCCCTCGCACTCCAGGCTTGCGCGACTGTCAAAGGCGCCGGCAAGGACATTGAATCGGTTGGTCAGGCCGGGCAGGAAGTGATCGACGGCAACTAAGCGAGAGTGACACGGGCGGCCTTGATAAGGCCGCCCGATCCTTCAAGAGCCCGCCCGCCGACTGCCAACGTCCCCAGCATCACAATTTGACCGCGGCATTGCCCCCATCCGCCCACAGCGCCGAGCCAGTGACAAAGCTCGCCATGTCGCTGGCCAGAAATAGCGCCGCCTGCGCGATTTCTTCTGGTTGTGCGATCCGCTTCATCGCGTGAAGACTAGCCGCCCAGGCCTGCTGATCGGCATCGCCTGCCATCCCTGTCGCTGTCCCGCCCGGTAGCAGAGCGTTGGCGCGGATGCCCTGCGCGCCATAATCTGCCGTAATGCCGCGCACGAGGCCAAGCAGCCCGGCCTTCGCCGCCCCATAAGCCGACATGCCCGGCAAGCCGACGCTGTTGCCCACGAAGCTGCCGGTGAAGACAAGCGCGCCGCCGCCTTGATCGAGCATGGCGGGAATCTGCGCGCGGGCGCCGAGGAAAGCCGCCGTCAGGTTGACCGCCAGCACCTGCGACCAATCCTCCGGCGTGAGATCTGCCAACGGCTGCATCGTCCCGACAAGCCCGGCATTGTTGAACGCGATATGCAGCCCCCCGAAGGTCTCACAGGCGACCGCAACGGCTCGGCGGTGCGTCTCCTCCTCGCGCACGTCGCCCGCGACAATGGCCGCACGACCACCCTGCGCTCTGATGGACTCGGCCACGCTCTCAAGCGCCGCCTCGCGTCGGGAAACCAGCACGAGGGCCGCGCCCTGTTGCGCGAACAGCAGCGCAGCGGCGCGCCCGATCCCCGAACTCGCGCCAGTGATGATGGCGACTTTGCGATCCAGTAATGTCATGATCCAGCTCCATAAGTGGAGCCGGTCAGCTAGACGCGCGGCCGGAAGGACGCGTCCCGTTTCTTGTCGTCAAACCCCTCCCGCGCGGCTCAGTCCTGCGCGGAAGGCTCGTCCCCATAATACAGCTCGCCGATGCGGATTTCCTCACGGCCTTGGCTCACCCGGTGCGCATTGGTATCCCGCAGCGAGAAGACGCAGCCGCAATATTCCTGCTGATAGAAGCGCTCGCGCTTGCTGATCTCGATCATCCGAGCCGCGCCGCCGCCCTTGCGCCAGTTGAACGTCCAATATTTGATGTCGGGATAATGCGCCGCCGCGCGCTCCCCGCAATCGTTGATCTGGTTCATGTTCTTCCAGCGCGAGATACCGAGCGAGGAGGTGATGACCGGGAAGCCATGCTCATGCGCGTAGAGCGCCGTGCGCTCGAACCGCATGTCGAAGCACATCGTGCAACGCGCGCCCCGCTCGGGCTCATTCTCCATGCCCTTGGCGCGCTTGAACCAGTTCACCGTGTCATAGTCGGCATCGACAAAGGGGATATTATGCTGCTCGGCAAAGCGGATATTCTCCTCCTTGCGCAGCAGATATTCCTCCTTGGGGTGGATGTTCGGATTGTAGAAGAAGATGGTGTAGTCGATGCCGCTCGCGGTCATCGCTTCCATCACCTCGCCCGAGCAGGGCGCGCAACAGCTGTGCAGCAGCACCTTCTTCTCGCCATCGGGCGGCGTGATGACCGGGCGTTCGTAATCGAGGCTATTGGGGTTCGTCATGGCGCGCGCCCATAGCAGATCGCCGCGTGCGCGTCACCTGTGAGCGACTTCAGCAGCGCGTGCCCGCCCCTAAAAGGTCGAGGTCGTGGCACCGCCGTCGATGGTGAGGCTCTGCCCCGTGGTGTAGTTGGCAAACTCGCTGCAGAACATCGCCACGAAAGCCCCGACATCGTCCGCATTGCCGAAGCGCCCGCTGGCGATCCGCCAGTCTCGCACGAACTCGGCGACCTCATCCTCATAGGTTGTGCCCTTGGCCTTCGCGCGGGCATTGAACTGGTCCTCGACTGTCGCGGTGTGGTGCATGCCCGGCAGCAGGTTGTTGATGACGACATTGTGCTTGGCTACCACCTTCGAGACGGCGACGCTGTAGTTCACCAGCGCCGCCCGCGTGCTGCCCGAGAGCGCCCGGATTTCGCCAGGATATTTCGCCGCCACCGTGGCGATATTCACCACCCGGCCCCATCGGCGCTCCACCATGCCATCGAGCACCCGGCGCATGAATTCGATAGGCGAGAGCAGCGAAATTTCGATGGCGCTCTGCCATTGTTCGTCCGTGATCGCGCGATAGTCCGGCGTCATCGGCGGGGGCGCGCAGGTGCCGACGAGAATGTCCGGCTCCGGGCAGGCCGCCAGAATGCGCTCGCGCCCCTCGGCGCTGGCATGATCGGCGACGATTGGCAGGACCCGCGCGCCGGTCTCATCGGCAATCTCCTGCGCCGCGCGCATCAGCCGGTCCTCGCCCCGCGCCGAGATGAACAGGTCCACGCCCTCGCGGGCCAGCGCCATCGCCGCGCTCTTGCCCATGCCGGCGCTGGCGCCGTTGACGATCGCCTTGCGGCCCCTGATGCCCAGATCCATGGCTTGCCTCTCCTGTATTCTTCGTTCGGCGCCAGCCTAGCGTCGGCGAGCAGCAGACACCACCACCCTCCGTCATTCCCGCGGACGCGGGAATCTAGGAGCGCGATGGAAATTCGGCTCGGTCCTGGATTCCCGCGTTCGCGGGAATGACGAACGGAAATGTCGTATCCCTCTTATCCCAAAGGCCGCCCACTTGCCGTTTCCGCCGGCATCGCTTGCGTCACGTCCCAATGCTCCACGATCAGCCCGTCCTCGATGCGGAAGATGTTCATGACCGCACTGCCGCCATCCTCCGGCCCCATCCGTCCGATGATCTGCACGGTGGCATAGTCGCCATCCACCAGCACCCGCCGGACCTGAATCTCCGTGCCCGGTTTGGAGAAGACCGGCTCCAGCCATTTGAGCGCATTTTCGCGGCCATCGGCAATGATCGGATTGTGCTGGATATAATCCTCATGGACATATCGCTCAAAGGCTCGGCGGGGATCGCGCTGTTCATAGAGGATCGTCACGAAGTCGATCATCAACGCCCGGTTGCGCGCCGTCAGCGCGACATGATCGGCGCTCCCGGCCTGTGCCGGATCGACGACCGCGCCCTGCGCGATCGCCCGATCCACCGGAAACAGCCCTGCAGAGGACTCCGCCATGTTCAGAGCACCGCCCAATAGTTGAACACGGACTTGGTCTTCTGCCGGTCTGTCTTGCCGATGAACACGGTCCGGCTGAGCCAGCCATGCGGCCCTTCCGGTGCATCGAACTGCGGCGTCACCCGCATATAATATTCGGAGGGGTCGACGGGCTCATAATTCTGCAGGCGATCCAGCACTTCCTTGGGTCCATGGCGCACGCCGGTGTTGCGCAGTTGGATCAGCGTGCCGTCATCGGCCTCGATCAGGTAACGCGCATTGAAGTCGCAGGTCTGGTCCGGACGGATGCTGGGCCAGTCCCCGCCGGTGTGGGGCACGATGCGCCCGTTGAGGCGCGGGCCGGTGATGCGGCCGCCGAGCACGCCCACATAGCCGCGCTCCAGCCCGTCCGTGGTCGGGCCGTAGCGAAAGCGGGGGCTCAGATCGATCTCGATGGTGAAGACATATTCCAGTTCAGGCGGTTGCATACCGGTTCCTTGCATGTGGGTGTGAACGGAGGGGGTGGCGGCGCTCAGGCGAACGGCGGCGGCTTGGCGTTGACCTTGCCGGAAACGAAATCGTCCTCGTCCGTCACCATGCGGACGCCATGGGTTTCGTATCGCAGCATCGAGGTGGCGAGGAAGCCGATGACGGCAAAGGCGGCGAGCGTGAGGAAGCCGGGCGTGATCGCGGCTTCCGTTGCCTGCGGCGAGAGCAGATTGCCGCTGCCGGCGATCAGCGCGAGAATGATCGGCCCGAGCAGCTTTCCGAAGCCGCTGACCATCTGGACGAGGCCGCCGCCCAGCCCGGCGAGGCGGACCGGGAACAATTCCGTTCCGTAAGGCGAGCTGTTGGAGGCCCCGCCATCGTAGAATAGCGATCCGCACATCAGGCACAGCAGGAAGACCGGCACGCCGGCCACGAAATAAGGGTGCAGGAAGGCCGCCGCGCTGATCGTCACCGCCGTGCCGAACAGGCAGATAAGCGCGGAGCGCCAGCGACCGATGAAATGCGGGGTGACCGTCCACAGCGCCCGACCGGCGATGCCTGCGATGCTCACGAACACGAAATAGGCAGCCGCCTCGGCCGGCTGGATCTTGAGCAGCATGGTGAGCACCGTTGGGCCCCACAAGGCCACGCCGAAGCCCGCGATGCCGAGCCCCGAGCTGGTCGCCACGATCAGCCAGAAGCGACCTGGATACAAGGCGATGTCGCGCAGGCGCGCGCGGCGCACTTCCTTGGGCACGCGCGGCAGCGGGATCTGGTCCTTGGGCAGATCGACATATTTGGCGAGCACATCATGCGCTTCGGTCGCGCGGCCCTGGGAGACCAGCCAGCGGACCGATTCCGGCACCAGGAAGTAGAGTGCGAAGGCGATGACGAGCGGGAAGAAACCGAGCAGGGCGAGGCCGCGCCAGCCGATGGTCGGCAGGAAATTGGCGACCAGCAACGAGGCCAGCAACACCCCGCCGGGCGCGATCAGGCCGCTCGCACTTGCGATCATGGTGCGCCAGCGCGTCGGCGCGATCTCTATCAGCAAGGTGATCTGCGTGCCGCCATAGCCCACCCCGACGATGAAGCGCAGGAGCGCGAACAGCACCCAGCTCCCGTCCGGCACGAAGGCCGCGCAGCCGGCCGCCAACGAATAGAGCACGATGCCGGAAATCAGCGCCGGCTTGCGCCCGTAACGATCCGCGAACCAGGCGAAGGGTAGCGCACCCACCAATTGACCCACGCCCGCCGAGAGCAGCACGATAGAGACCTGGCCGAAGGTGAGGTTCCATTCCGGCCCGATGACGCTGACCAGAAAGCCGATGATGTAGAAATCGAAAAACTCGAACAGGCCCTGCGTCATCAACAGGACGACGAGCAGCCAGTAGCGCGGCTTGAGCCGGGCCGATTCGAAAATGTCGATGCCATCCTGCTCGGGCAGGGCCGTCGCTGCGCCGGTCATACGCGACCACCCGCGTCCGAGGCCGGGCAGACAAGGATGCTCATCCTCAGGGGACGCCTCTCCACATCTCTCGAGAGCGATACCCTTCCGAACAGTGAGAATATATCATCCATCTCGCTCATGCTCTCATCAGTTGGCCGTGGTGATGCGGGAGTAGATCGGGGTTTCCGGCGGCGCTCCGGCCTGCTGACGGGCATATGCCTTGCTCTGCAGATCGATCAGATGGGCGTGGATCGCCTGCACGTCGGCGCGCGTCAGCAGATCGTCCCAGCGCGGCATTCCGTTGGGCAGCAGCAGCCCTTCCAGCACGATCTGCTCGAACGCCTGATGCGCGCCCTCGCTCATGCGGGTCAGGCTCGGCAGCGGCGCGCGCGGCATGTTGGAATGGCAGATCGAACAATTCTTTGAGAAGAGCACCCGTCCCTTCGCCAACCGATCGGCATCGGTGCCGGAGATCTGCACGGGCGGGGCCGGGATCGGCCCCTCCGGCGGGACGTCCGGCGGGATCGGCACTGGTCCGCCATCCAGCCGAAAGACCAGGATGCGATTGGCGTTCCCCTTGGCATAGGCGGCGGAATAATCGGGGACCAAGCCCCAGCCGCCCCCGCCCCAGCCGGTCTGCACCGCGATATATTGCACGCCCTTCACCCGGTAGGTCATGGGGGCGGCAAGGATCGAGCGACCGGTGTCGATCGTGCGCAGCACCTTGCCGGTATCGGAATCCAGGATGACCAGCTTACCCGACAGCGTGCCGAAGATGGTGAGGCCGCTCTGCGTCGCGAGTACGCCACTGCGGTCCTGCCAGCCGTCCTCGCGCGGATAGCTCCAGATCGTCCTGCCGGTCACCGGATCAACGGCGCGCACATCGGCCGCCCAGGGCTTATCCTTCACCCATTGCCATTGCGGCAGATCGGTGATGGTCTTCTGCACATCCTTGGGCAGACCGGGGAGCGCCGCTTCCAGAAAGGGCGCGAAGATCGATTCCGTGCCCGCGTTCAGCGCCAGCTTGCGCCGCGGCATCGCCAGATTGGCGGGCGGCACCATGATGAGATTGCCCATGTCGAGAAAATGGGCGACGTACATCTTGCGCTGCGGATCATAAGCCGCGCCATACCAGTTGCGCGCGCCGGGCGGGGCCGGGAAGACCAGCTTGGGGCCGGCATTGATGTCCGAATATTCCGGCGTGGCGATCGGCTTGCCGGTCTTGAGGTCCCAGCCCGATGCCCAGCTTGTGCGCACCATTCTGTGCACCGCAAGCGGCTTGCCCGTCGCCCGGTCCAGCATGAAGAAGAAGCCGTTCTTGGGCGTGTGCAGCAGCACGGGGCGCTCGGCGCCGTTCACGGCCATGCGCGTCAGGATCATCGGCTGGACGGAGGTGAAATCCCAGTTGTCGCCCGGCGTTTCCTGAAAATGCCATTTCATCGCACCCGTCTTGCGGTCGAGCGCGACCAGCGAACTCAGGTAGAGATTATCCCCGCCGCCCGGCGAACGGATCGCCTGCGCATAAGGCCCGCCATTGCCGACGCCGATGATGACCTGATCGAATTCGGGATCGTAGGTAATCGCATCCCAGGCCGTGCCGCCGCCGCCGATATCCCAGCGGCTTTTCGGGTTCCAGGTCTTGAGCGCCGCCTCCAGCGCCTTGCTTTCCTGCGGCCCCAGCGCGGGATCGCGCGGTATGGTGTAGAAGCGCCAGACCTCTTTGCCGGTGCGGATGTCGAACGCGATGACATAGCCGCGCGTGTCATATTCTGCGCCGGCATTGCCGATGATGACGAGGTCGCCCGCCACTTCCGGCGCGCCGGTGCTGGTATAGGCCCGACTGCGATCGAGAAAACTGTCGACCTTCCAAACGACCGCACCGGTCTTCTGGTCGAGCGCATAGAGCCATCCGTCGAGCGCGGCGACGAACACTTTCCCGTCCGCCACCGCCACCCCGCGATTGGCCTGATCGCAACAGGCGTAGCGATTGACCTGCATGTCGACCTCGGGCGAGAAAGCCCAGAGTTGCCGGCCCGTTGCCGCGTCCAGCGCATAGGCCCGGCCGAGATTGCCGGACGTATACATCACCCCGTCGATGACGACCGGTGTCGCTTCCTGCACGCGGGTGGTGCCGAGATCATAATCCCAGGCGAGGCCGAGCCTACCGACATTGGTCTTGTCGATATCGGTGAGGCGGGAATAACGGCTTTCCGCCCAGTCCCCGCCCGGATTGTCCCAATCGTCGCCCGCACCGAACGGAGGCGGTCCCGCCATGCTGCCGGGTGGCGCGTTCGAGCAGGCCCCCAGCAGGGCAAGGCCCAGCAAAGCGCCAAGCAGGCTCGACACACCGGATGGCGGCACGGCAGGACGCCCGGGCACTGCTCAACCCATCTGCGTGACGGGGTTCACATATTCGGCAGCGCGGTCCTCCATGCACTCGTTCCAGATCTTGCGGAAGGTGAAGAGCCATTTGCCATCGACGCGGCGCAACTCGTCCTCATAATGGCCATAGCCGCCGACATAGGGCGTGCGCAGGCGGGTATCGTTGTCGATCTCGAACCAGAAGGAGCGGCTCCAGGCCTTGTCGCCTTCCACCTTCACGGTGATGTTGGTGATGAAGTGGCGCAGCCGCGGCGGGCGGGTCGGCTCCTCGCCCTTGCCGCGCCCCGAGAAGTAAGTGCGCATGCCCTTGCATTCCTCGCGGATCGCCTCGCGCCCGCGCACGATGCCACCGGCCCAATCCAGTACGCCTTCCTCGGCGAAGGTGCCGGCGTAGCCATCCGGGTCCTGCCAATCGAGCGCGAACAGATAGCGCGCCTGCAGATCCTCGATTTCCGCGCGGTCGTCAGCGAAACTGGCCATGAACGTTCCTCTCCTCAGGTCTCAAATCTTGTCTTGGGCGCCGGAACTGGGGGTCAGCGCCTAGCGCCGCCAGGGTGTCAGCGCCTTGCGGGTATCGTCCCAATGCTCGACCACCTTGCCATCGGCGATGCGGAACATGTCGAAGGCTTCGCCGGAGTAGGTCTCGCCGGGATTGTGCGGATCGGGCTGCGGCTGGGTCCAGATCACCACCACATAGTCGCCCTGCGCGATGGCCTTCTTCAGCGTCTTCTTGCCGGGCGGGATCATCGCGGGCGGGGGATTGCGGATCAGCGAGATCAGCTCCAGCACCCCCTCGCGGCCCTGCCGCACATTGGGATTATGCTGGATGTAACCCTCATCGATATATTTCATCACCGCATCGGGATCGGCGCGATTGATGACGCCATCCCACATCGCCAGCACCATCTCGATATTGGCCTGCTCACGCCTGCGCTCGTGATTGATCCCGAGCCACCAGCTGATCGCGGCGGTCACGCCCACCAGCAGAAGGGCACCCAGCACTAGCGATATCTTCATCCTCTCACCTCTCCCCGACCCATGATCGTCCGATCCGGTGTCGCCAGCCGTCGCACACGCGCCGGACCGAATCGCACCCTCTCCGCGCGGCCGCCTGGTTCAGACCTCTGGCCCGACTCGGCGATCCGCATTTCCCCGCTCAACCGCTTCGCAACGAAATGGGAAACGGCATTTTTTTCTCATTGAACGGAACCAGCTTGCACTGAATGAACAAATTTGCAAGTTTCATCTCACGATTGCTAGACGATTCAGCAAAGAGTCGCGGCAGGAGCTTGGTTCACAGGAGAGGACAATGCTGCATCCCGGCTGCATCCGCGTGTCTCAGCGCGCCTTCCCATCGCGGAAGGCGATGCGATGAGCGATCCGTTCTCCACCGCACGCACCGGCAGCTTGTCACGGCGGCCACACATGGCCTTCTCGCGGCGCGGCCTACTCGGCGCTGGCGTCGGATTGATCGCCGCGCCCTCGCTCGCCGCCATCGGCGCGGTCGGTGAGCGGCCCATTGTTTCGACCTCGGCCGGCAAGGTGCAGGGCATTACCGAGGGCGCCGTTTATGCGTTCAAGGGCATTCCCTATGGCGAGCCGACGGGCGGCGCCGCACGTTTCCTCCCGCCTGTCCCACGCAAGCCCTGGAGCGATGTGCGCGACGCCTCGCGCTACGGGCCGCGCTGCCCGCAGCATGGCTTTCTCGGCGGTCCCGACACGCCCACGCATTCGGAAGACTGCCTTGTCGCCAATGTCTGGACCGGCTCGCTGACCGGCAGCAAGCCGGTGATGGTCTGGGTCCATGGCGGCGGCTGGGAAGTCGGTGGCTCGGACGATCCCGTCAGCAATGGCGCCTGGCTGGCGCGCAATCATGACGTGGTGATGGTCTCGATCAACCATCGCCTCAACATCCACGGTTATCTCAATCTCTCGGAAGCGGGCGATGAGCGTTATGCGCTCTCCGGCAATGCCGGCGCACTCGACATTGCGCTGGCCCTCGCCTGGGTGCGCGAGAATATCGGCCAGTTCGGCGGCGATCCCGGCCGGGTGATGATCTTCGGCCATTCCGGCGGCGGCCGCAAAATCAATGCGATGATGACGATGCCGGCGGCTTCGGGCCTGTTCCACCGCGCCATCTCGCAGAGCGGCCCCGGCATCCGGCTCGACTCGCGCGAGGTCTCGCTCGACCGCGCCGACCGCCTCCTGCACAAGCTGGGCATCCGCAAGGGCGGGCTGCGCCGGCTGGCGGACGTGCCGACCCGCACGCTCACCGCCACTGGCATCGAGGTGCGCAACGAGACCGGCCAGTTTCGTCCCTTCGTGGACGGGTTGAGCGTGGTCCAGCACCCGTTCCTGCCGCACGCGCCGCTGCTCAGTGCCGACGTGCCGATGATGCTCGGCACGACGATCGAAGAAACCACGATCTTCCTCGGCCATGTGCCGTCCTACGACACGATGAGCGATGCGCGGGTGCTGGAGGAATCGCTGCGCTTCTTCCCACCCGGCGAAGCGCCCAAGGCCATCGAGACCTGGCGCGGCATGTTCCCCGATCATAGCAACACCCGGCTGTTCGCACGGCTGACCACCGACCGATCCTATTTGCTCGATGCGACGATCCAGGCCGAGAGCAAGGCCGCGCTGGGACGGGCGCCGGCCTATCTCTACCTGGTCGACTGGCCGACTGACATTGGCAGTCTGCACGGGGTGTCGCCCCATGGCATTGAGCTGGCCTTCACCTTCGGCAATATCGAGGCGCATTCCGGCGTCGGCACGGTGACGCCGGAAGCCGACGCCCTGCGCGCCGCCATGTCCGGCGCATGGACCGCCTTCGCCCGGACCGGCCGGCCGGACACTCCGCACATGCCGGTGTGGCTGCCCTACGAACCCTCGCTGCGGGCCACGATGCGCTTCGGCAAGACCGTTCGGCTCGAATCCGATCCGCTGGCCGCGCAGCGCAGCTACATGGCGCGCTTCGGCTCCGAGCAGCTCGGCGAACGCGAACCGCGCCCGCCCGGGCCTTGGATACGCTGATGAGGAGGGGCCGCTAATGAGTAGATCGCTAACGCCCGAGCGCCAGCCGCCCGCGCTCGATTTCGCCTTCGAGATCGAGATCGAGCTGACCAAGCGCTATCGCTACGGCCCCACCTTCTGGGGTGCCGAGCGCGGCTTTGTGGGCGTGGAAAGCGGCATCGTACGCGGCCCGCGCCTGAATGGGATCGTCGTCCCGCACAGCGGCGGTGACTGGCCGACCATCCGCACCGACCATACCGTCAAGTTCGAGGCGCGCTATCTGATCCAGGCGGATGACGGCACGATCATCGAGCTCCAGAACCGCGGCGTGCGGCATGGCAACAAGGATGTGCTGGCCCGGCTCCAGAATTACGAGGCCGTCGACCCGGCGGACTATTATGCCGGCGCCAGCCCGGTGTTCGATGCGCCGGAAGGTCCGCATGACTGGCTCTGCCGCACGATGTTCGTCGGCAAGATCGATCGCCGCGCCGACCGCGCGGTCTTCTCCTACTGGGCGGTGCTGTGATCGCGCGGCGATCCCTCACAGCTTGCAAGACCCTCGCTCTGGCGGGCCTGCTCGGCAGCGCCTCCGCTGCGCTCGCCGCCGATGAGGCGCCCGCCTTTGCCGATCGCTGCGCAGCGGCCCGCGCCCTCCTGCCTGCCAACGTGACGCTCACCACACTCGAAACGGTGGCCCCCGCGCCGCACTGGCAGAGCCCCACCTCGCCGACATCGCCAAAAGGCGAAGCGGTGCGTGCCGACTTCTGCCGGTTGGCTGGCAGGATTGATGGGGACATCGGCTTCGAGCTCTGGCTTCCCCGCGACTGGAATCGGCGCTTCCTCGGCACCGGCGTCGGCGGCGAGGCTGGCTATTATAATTATGCCGACATGGCGCGCGGCGTGGAGCAGGGCTTTGCCGCTGCCTCCAGCGATACCGGGCACCGCCAAGGCGAGCGCTGGATCGACGATGCCCGCAAGTCGGAAACCTATGCCCATCTCGCCTATCACCGGCTGACGCAGGTCTCCAAGGCGATCATCGATGGCTTTTACGGCGCGCCGGCCGCGCACGCCTATTTCCTCGGCTGCTCCGGCGGCGGACGGCAAGGTCTGCGGGAACTGCAGCTTTACCCAGGCGATTATGACGGCGCCTTGATCGGTGCGCCGGGTCTGGACGTGCCCCTGCTCGCCGCCCGGCTGCTGCATGTGCATCTGGCCCAGACGCAGGGCGATGGCGTCGCGGTCAGCGCGGCGGACTGGGATCTGGTCTCGCGGCGCGCCATCGCGCGCTGCGATAGGGATGACGGGGCGGTCGATGGCATCATCGACGATCCGCGCAGCTGCGCTTTCCGCGTCGAGGAACTCGCCTGCAAGCCAGGCCAATCCAAAGACTGCCTTGCGCCCGCCGCCGTCAAAACCATCGCGAACATCGTTGCCCCGCTCACCGACAACAGTGGCAAGACCCATGATTTCGGTCTGCTGCCCGGCATCACGGCCCGCCCCGGCGGCCTGCCACCGCTGCCTGTCCAGATGTTCGGCCATGCGCGTCACAGTGCAGGCCGGGGCGACGCCGGCTGGGACCCGGCAAGCTTCGATCTCGCCGCCGATCTCGCGGCCGCCCGCAAAAGCTTTGCAACCATGGATGCCCGCAGCGCCGACATGCGGACCTTCGCGGCGCGCGGGGGCAAGCTGATCCTCTATCATGGCTGGGCCGATGCATCCGTGCAGCCACTCTCCACGCTCGATCTCTTCGCGCGCATGGGCGCAGAGGCGGAGCAGGACCGCGACGCCTTCGCCCGGCTCTACATGGTCCCGGGCATGCAGCACTGCCGGGGCGGGGCCGGCACGGACCGCTTCGGCGGATCGGAAGACCGCAGCGCGACCGGCAAGCCGGAGAGCGATCTGCTCGCGGCGCTGGTGGCATGGGTGGAGCAAGGCACCACGCCCGGCGCGATCTTCGCCCGGCATGCGGACGCGAACGGGACCGTGACGGCGGTCCGCCCGCTCTGCGCATGGCCCGCACAAGCCTCACGGCCCAAGGCCTCCGACGCCGGTCCAGCCGCCGATCTGCGCTGCGACAGCCATGCGCGGGGAGGCACGTAACGACACTCGCGACACCCTATGGATCGTCGCCTGAGCGACTCTGCCGGAGAGTGCGCGCCAGACACTGAAGAAGGAGGGGAAGAAGGGGGAGCAAGGCCCGATCCGGTTCACGCAATCGCGCAAACACAAGCACGAAGCCAGACCGCAGCGACCGGGCCAGGCCAGTTTTCAGACGACGTAAAATGACAAAATTCTGAGTCCAGACAGCCGATTTTTTCAAAATTCGAGTTGAGGGAGAGAGCCAATGATTTCCGAGTTTCTGAAAGGACGCGCGCGTGGCCATGTCCGCCTCGGTGGCATATCACGCATCACCCTGGCCGCCGCATTGTGCGTGCCCGCCAGCCTGTTCGCCACCGCGGCCGCCGCACAGACGGATGCCGCCCCGCAAGAGGGCGGCAAGACGGAAGACATCATCGTCACCGCCCAGTTCCGCTCGCAGAACGTGCAGTCGACGCCGATCGCCATCACCGCGCTGAGCGCGCAGCAGCTTGAGGCACGCGGCCAGACCAGCATCACCGAGATCGCCACCAAAGCGCCGAACGTGAACCTGCGCGAGAGCAATCCGCAGGGCCCGTCGCTGCAGGCCCATATTCGCGGCATCGGCCAGGCCGACTTCAGCCTCGCCTTCGAGCCGGGCGTGGGCGTGTATGTGAATGACGTCTATTATTCGACGCTCACCGGATCGGTGCTCGATCTGCTCGATCTGGAGCGGGTCGAAGTGCTGCGCGGGCCGCAGGGCACACTGGCGGGCATGAACTCCATCGGTGGCGCCATCAAGCTCTACACCAAGAAGCCCGATGGCAATGACGGCGGCTTCGTGGAAGCGACCGTTGGCAGCCTCAATCGCGTGGACGTGCGCGCTGCCGCCAACTTCACCATCGTGCCGGATCGCCTGTTCGCCCGCATCTCGGGCGTGTCGCGCAATCAGGATGGTTATGTGAAGGTCTATGACTTCGCCTGTACCCATCCGCAACTGGACGCGGTCTACAACATTCCCTCGCAAGCCGATGGCCGCAAGTGCCAGCTCGGCACGGAGGGTGGCAAATCTTATGTCGCGGCGCGCGGCTCCCTGCGCTGGGTGCCGACCGAAGATCTGGAAATCAACATCAGTGGCGACATTACCCGCGACGATTCGGAGGCCGCACCGCAGACGCTGATCTTCGTCGGCACGGCCAACGCGACCACCTACACGCCGGGCACGACGGGGCTGAACCTCAGCCGCAACTATCCCATGTATTCCACGGCCCCGACCAACGGCCTCAATCTGTGGAATCCCACGACCGGCACCTCGCCGTTCGTACCCTATTCGCCTTGGGGCGTGGCGGGGGACAGCTTCACCAAGAGCCCCTATGTCAATTACTCCACCTACTGCGATGCGCAGCCCGTGGATGGCTCCGCGCCCTATTGCTTCAAGTCGCAGAGCCGCGTGAATGGCTGGGGCGTCAGCGGCAACATCGATTACAGCTTCTCTGACAATCTCAAGCTGACCTCGATCACCGCCTATCGCAGCTTCACGGCCAACTGGGTGCAGGATTTCGATGCCACACCGCTCAGCAACGCGCTGATCGATTATGAAGCGACCAACTGGCAGTTCAGCCAGGAACTACGCCTTGCCTCCAGCCTGTTCGACAATAAGGTCGATCTGGTCGTGGGCGGCTTCTACATCAACCGCTTCGGCACCTATCGCGGCACGATCAACCAGGGTCTGTTGATCTTCACCGAATATGACGAAATCCCCGCCACCAACTGGGCGGCCTTCGCCAATGCCTCCTGGCGGATCACCGACAAGCTCGAGCTGAACGGCGGCATCCGCTATTCCGAGGAAGAAAAGACGTTCCGCTTCTTCCGGGGCGGTCGTCCCGGCGTGCAGGCCGGTAACCCGGCGCCCTATTTCCCCTGCACGGTCAATGGCGTGAACTATGGCGTCGTCCACGTTGCGTTCTGCGGACTGAATGGCGCTGAGGGCGACTACAAGGGCAACAATGTCGATTGGCGCGCTGTGCTGCAATATCAGTGGACGCCGGACATCATGACCTACGCAAGCGTCGCCACCGGCTTCAAGGGTGGCGGCATCAATCCCCGTCCTTATACACCGGCGCAGGCGGTTCCGTTCGACCCCGAGAACCTCAAGGCGTATGAAATCGGCTTCAAGTCGCGGTTCTTTGATCGGCGCGCGCAGCTGAACGTCTCGGCATTCGTCAACAAATATTCGGACTTCATCGCGAGTGTCTTCTCGCGCGTGACGACCGCCCCGAATGCCGGCTGCCCGATTTCGCCCAACGACCTGACCTGCTCCTATTTCGTCAATGCAGGCAAGGCCACGCTCAAGGGTCTGGAAGCCGAACTGTCGCTCGAGCCGGTCGACAATCTGCTCATCGATGCATCGGCGGCGCTGTTGGACTTCAAGTACGATCAGCTGTCGGGCTGCTCGCCGGCCCTCACGCCGACGACCTGCACGGCACCGTCGGGCGGTCTGGGCGCCGGCCTGCGGTACGGCATGACGCTGCCCTATGCGCCCAAGCGGCAGATCAGCGTCGGCGCGCAATATAAGTTCGATCTCGGTTCCACCGGTTCGATCACGCCGCGCCTCGACTGGAGCTGGCGTTCGCGGCAGCAGACCCTGACGGTGCAGAACAACGTGCTGTCCTATCTGCCGTCCTACGGTCTGCTCAACGGCCGCATCGCCTGGAACTCGGCGGATGATGACTGGCAGCTTGCCCTGCAGGTGACCAACATCACCAACAAGCTGTACTGGACCGGCATCGGCCCCAACAACAACTCGGGCACCGTGGCGGCCAACCCCGGCATGCCGCGCGAGTGGTCGCTGTCGCTCAAGCGCACCTTCTAATGCACCGGCAGGCGGCGGCGGGATGGCCATCATCCCGCCGCCGCCTCGGCCATTTCTCAAATCCCCCGATGAAGCCGGAGAGGCAGCAATGTTGAACAGCAGCAAGGCCCTGATATCCGTCGCGCTCAGCGCGGCGCTCGCCACGGCGGCCCCGGCCACCACCTCCACCAGCAGCGGCTCCGGCCCCTATCGGGTAACGATGACCGACGAGATCGACGGCCTCGATCACCACACCGTCTACCAGCCGGCCAATCTCACCGCGCTCAGGGACAAGAAGCTGCCTATCTTCATCTGGGCGAATGGCGGCTGCGCAGACAAGGGCAATGCCTATCGCTACATGCTCGATCACATTGCCGCGCATGGCTATCTCGTCGTGGCGCTGGGCAAGATCGGTCCCAAGGGCGAGGAGAATAATTTCGGGCGCTGGCCGCGCGAATTCGGCATGCCCGAGACGCCGCCGCCGCTCGATGGCCCCACCGGCACGCTGCCGCACGAGATGAAAGCCGCAATCGACTGGGCAGTGGCGCAGAACAGCAAGGAGGGCAGCCCGCTCAAGGGCCGGCTCGATACCAGCAAGATCGGCGTTTCCGGCCATAGCTGCGGCACGCTGCAGGCGCTGGCGATGTCCTCCACCGATCCGCGCGTCACGACCACGCTGATGCTCAATGGCGGTGTTTGGAACATCGGCACCGGCGGCCTGCCCGGCGCGCCCGAGATCACCAAGAAATCGCTCGAGACGATCCACGGCACGATTGCCTATATTCATGGCGAGAAGGACAGCGCCCTGCCCAATGGCACGGACGACTTCTCGCGCATCAGCGGCATCCCCGCGATGCTCGCGGTGCGCAAGGATGTCGCTCATTCCGGCACCTTCCTGCTCAAAAATGGCGGGGCTTATGGCACGGTGGCGCTGGCCTGGCTGGACTGGCAGCTCAAGGGCGACCCGCGCGCCGCGCGCTGGTTCGTCGGCGCGGACTGCACGCTCTGCACTGATCCGCGCTGGACGGTCCAACGCAAGAACTTCCCCTAAAGCCGCGCCGCAAATTGGCATTGCGCGCGACCGGGGTCCGGTGATTGCGAATTTACCGCCCACTCCCTAAGAGCCTGCGAAGCTGGGCTGCGCGGAGCGGGCGGGAAACGGCCGGCGCGGCAAGAAGGATGCGTGGTGATGGCAAAGGCCAGTGAAGCTCCCGAAATGACCGGCGCGATCGAGCGCGCGCTGCGGGCGCTCAAGTCTGTCGCCGAGCATGGCGAATTCACCCCGCGCGACCTCGCCGAGGATGTCGGCATCCCGACCAGCACCGCCTATCGCCTGCTCCAGTCTCTCGGCGCGATGAACTTCGTCGAGAAATCGAGCCACGGCAGCTATCGCGTCGGCCGCGAGTTGGTGCGCCTCTCCTCCATGGTCGCCGCGCAATTCGATTATGGCGCCATCGCGAGGCCGTTCCTCGCCGACCTGTCGGATGCGTTTCAGGAGACCTGTGCCTTCGCGCTCTATTTGCCGAACGAGCATAGCTGTTCGATCATCGAGACGATCAACGCGCTCCACCCGCTGCAATATGTCGTGGAGACCTACAAGACGCGCGCGCTCGTCTGGGGTGCGCTCGGCCGCGCCATGCTGCCCTGGCTGGACGAGGCCGATGTGCGCATCGCTATCGAACGGCAGGGGCCACCGCTGGAGGCGGGCACGCCGCCAATGACCTACGAGCTGCTGCAGACCGAGAATGAGCGCGTGCGCAAGCAGGGCTGCTTCGTGGCGACCAGCCCCAGCGCGCTCGGTACCAATGGCACGGCGGCGCCGGTGTTCAATGCGCGCGGCCAGATCTTCGGCAGCCTTGGCGTCGCCATTCCCGCCGTGCGTTACGATGCCGAGATGCAGCCCAGCCTCAGCGCGGCCGTGATCAAGGCCGCGCGCGGCATGAGCGCGGCGCTCGGCCATGGCGGAAGCCGACAGCGCAAAAGCCTCTGACAGATAGGGACATGGCGGAGACGCCTCGCCATGGGGCGGGGCTGGGCCCCGCGCGATCAGGGCATCACAGGGCTCGCCGTCACCCCGGCTCCATGCCAGCAGACAGCAAAAAGCCCCGCCGGCCGTGCCAGCGGGGCCTTTTAAATACTTTGTCCGGTCAGGCCGGGCTGTGGAGGCCTCAGGCGGCTTCCAGCTCGTCCTCATCGGCGGTCTGCACCGGGCCGCTGTCCTGGCCCTTGGCGCTCTCGTCGCGGTCGACCAGCTCGATGATCGCCATCTGCACGGCGTCCGACGCGCGGATGTCCGCCTTAATGATGCGGGTATAGCCGCCGGCGCGATCCTTGTAGCGCTCGGCCAGCACGTCGAACAGCTTGGTGAGCTGCGTGTCGTCGAGCAGGCGGGCATGCGCCAGACGACGGTTGGAGAGGCCACCGCGCTTCGCGAGCGTGATCAGCTTCTCGACATAGGGGCGCAGTTCCTTGGCCTTGGGCAGCGTGGTCTTGATCTGCTCGTGCTTGATGAGCGCGGCCGCCATGTTGCGGAACATCGCGGTGCGGTGAGCGGAAGTACGCTGCAGCTTGCGGCCGCCATATCTGTGACGCATGAGTCCAGTCCTTCGTTCGTTATGGGGCCGTGCAAGGCACCCCGTACCAGGCGATGCATAACGGGCACCGCCAAAACCCGGCCTCCTGCAAGAAGGACTTGAAGCGCCGCCCTAAAGCGGGTTGGGGGCGCAGAGTCAAGGGGAAGCGTGGCCGGAGGGAATGAGGAGCGACTAAGAGGAGCGAGGATTGGTGATAGCTGACGCCGCAATTGCTGCCGGCGAAAGAATGGGGAGCCCGTCATCCTTCACCAATCCGTCGGAAACCGGAGCGAACAGAGCAGCAAGAATTATGGTACGGTCTTCTTGAGATGCTGCATCGTCCTTGCTTAAAGCAAGATAGGTATGAGCCATTGCTGCACGCCCAGAAGCATCTGTTGCGAGGTGGCTCTCAGACATCATAGATCGCACGAGCACCCTCAACGTCCAAATGAACATCGTAAATAATATTACCGAGCTGGCTGAATATGTTGCAATTTGCGCTGTCACGTCATCTGGAAACATCCACCGCGCAATTGTAAATCCAATGAATATCCATAAAACCCCGAAAACGAGTCCAAAAATTCCGATATAACGGATTAATTTTGATAAATTATCATGGCGCAAACGATGATCTTTAGACCTATTTTGCCACAATTCAACTGCAGTTTCTGTTTTTAATTGTTCGATAAAATTATTGTATATCTCTACCCACTGAGATTTGGATTTTTGGAACCAACTAGATATTTCTGTTTCCATTTGCTTTGACCGAGTTTCAATATCTTCAGATAATCCGTCAAATTCTTCTCGTTTTTTCATAAGATTTATCTGATCATTCTCTAGGATGTTGCTCAATCTGGCTTCATGGTCATCAACGATAGCGGCCAACGTCTTCTTCGATGATTTTGAACTCACGTATTCTGTTATTGTTGCGGCCATGATTGCTTCGATCGCACCGTTAAAGGCACCCATCGATAAGTTGCCCGTATGGTTATTATCATACGAAGCCTTTAAAGCTCTGAGAGCGCCATCTATCGCTTGCGGTCGCTTTTCCTGCGTACATCGCCGCAGCATGTCAGTCAGTGGGCTTTCGTAATCGAGGCAGGGATTATCCCGCAGACCTTCAGATATTTGGATTTCATTTCCGCCCGATTGCACTGCTAGCGCCTGCGCCCTAGCCCAATGAGTAGAACAGGTTCTGCCCCATTGGCCATAAGCTGAAGGATGGCTCGATGCCATTCCTTCAAATTTTGCTTGTTGTGTCGCCGCGTAATCAATGAACTCTTGGCTAGTGCGGAAAGCGCGCGGCTTTGCGTATCGGTGAAGTGAAACCTTCATTACCTACCCCCCAAGCTCTTCAGAAGGTTAGCCTATCCGCTCTAACAGAAAAAGCCCCCACCGCACGGCAGGGGCCTTTCCGATCATCCGAGTGAACCGGGTCAAAGGTTCACTTTGACCCGAGCTTTTTAGCCCAGCAGTTCCTGCTCGAGCTTCTTGGCGATCTCCTCGATGTTCTCCGGGGGCCAGCCCGGGATGTCCATCCCGAGGCGCAGGCCCATGCTGGAGAGCACTTCCTTGATCTCGTTGAGGCTCTTGCGGCCGAAGTTCGGCGTGCGGAGCATCTCGGCCTCGGTCTTCTGGACGAGGTCGCCGATGTAGATGATGTTATCGTTCTTGAGGCAGTTGGCCGACCGGACCGAAAGCTCCAGCTCGTCCACCTTCTTGAGCAGATAGCGGTTGATCTGGTTTGCATCGCCCTCGCCTTCGTCAGCGGCGGCACCGGCGCCTGCACCCGTGCTCGGGCCGGCGGTCGGCAGCGCATCCTCGAAGTGAACGAAGAGCTGCAGCTGATCCTGCAGGATGCGCGCGGCATAGGCCACGGCATCCTCGGGGCTGACGGTGCCGTCCGTCTCGACCGTCAGGTTGAGCCGGTCATAGTCCAGCTCCTGGCCGATACGGGCGTTCTCGACCTTGTACGCCACCTGGCGCACGGGCGAGTAGAGCGCATCCACCGGGATGAGGCCGATCGGCGCATCGGCCGGGCGGTTGTTCACGGCAGGCACATAGCCCTTTCCGGTGTCGACGGTCAGCTCCATGTTGAAGCTGGCGCCTTCGTCCAGATGGCAGATCACCAGATCGCTGTTCATCACGGCCATGTCGCCGGTCACCACGATGTCACCAGCGGTGACGGTCGTGGGCCCGGTGGCGCTGAGCTGAAGACGGCGGGGGCCTTCGCCCTCCATCTTGAGCGCGATCTGCTTCACGTTGAGCACGATGTCGGTCACGTCTTCGCGCACACCGGCGAGGCTCGAGAATTCGTGAAGCACGTTCTCGATCTTGATCGCGGTGACGGCGGCGCCCTGCAACGAGGAGAGCAACACGCGGCGAAGCGCGTTGCCCAGCGTCAGGCCAAAGCCGCGCTCAAGCGGCTCGGCGACGAAGGTCGCGCGGCGTTTCGGGTCGCCCCCGGCCTTGATCTCGAGGCCATTGGGCTTCTTCAATTCCTGCCAGTTCCGGATGTTGACAGTCATGTATTTCCCCTGGGAGTTGGGCGGAGGACGGTGGAGTGCAGCTGCGATCCGGCCCCGGCCTTAGAAGGAATGGTCGGGCAGGGATGGGGTTTCCGCAAAGAAACCCCCGCCCTGCTCGTCGGGCCGAATCAGACGCGGCGGCGCTTGCTCGGCCGCACGCCATTGTGCGGGATCGGCGTGACGTCACGGATGGACGTGATGGTAAAACCGACGGCCTGCAGCGCGCGCAGAGCCGATTCGCGGCCCGAACCGGGGCCTTTGACTTCCACCTCGAGGGTGCGCACGCCATGCTCGGCAGCCTTGCGGCCGGCGTCTTCGGCGCAGACCTGCGCGGCATAAGGCGTCGACTTGCGGCTGCCCTTGAAGCCCATCATGCCGGCGCTGGACCAGCTGATCGCATTGCCCTGCGCATCGGTGATGGTGATCATGGTGTTGTTGAAGCTGGCGTTCACATGCGCGACGCCTGCCGAGATATTCTTGCGCTCGCGCCTGCGAAGCCGCTGGGGTTCCCGTGCCATCTGACTAACTTTCCTACTCGAAACTGGTTGAACCGGTGCCTGCGCCTGTTTCGCAATTCCTGCGTCGCACACACCCTGCCATGCCTGTCCGCGCCGGGAGCATCGTCCCTTTGCCGGTCCCCATGTCGATCACCCATCCCGCCTCGGGCGCCGAGTGATCGGCAGGCCCGTTGAAAGAGGCGATCCCATGCGGGACCAGGACCTGAGCGCTAGCACGCTGCCGGGGCGGGGAGCGAGGAACCGGATGATCCGGTGGTCGCGCCTTGCCCCTGCACGTCCCTGCCCTTGCGAGCCTTGCCGGGTCTGGCGCGCCTCAACTGGGGCGGGCCTGCTACGGCGGAGGACGTCTGGTCCGGACTGTTCTGGCGGGTGCGGATGCGATGTTTCAGCACATGCGCCCGGCGGAACAGAAGAAGCCGGATCGCTCCGGCGCCGGGCGGCTCGCGATGGCATGGCCGCAGCCATGCCAGCATCGCGCCATCCGGCCTTGCGTTACTTCTTCTTGCCGGCGATCGGCTTGGCCTTGCCCTTGCGGGTGCGCGCATTGGTGTGCGTGCGCTGGCCACGGACCGGCAGGCCCTTGCGATGACGCAGGCCGCGATAGCAGGCCAGATCCATCAGGCGCTTGATGTTCATCGCGGTTTCGCGACGCAGATCGCCCTCGACCGTCAGGTCGGCGTCGATCGTTTCACGGATCTGCAGCACTTCCGCGTCGGTCAGGTCCTGAACCCGGCGGCTGTGATCGATGCCGAGCTTGTCGGCGATGCCCACGGCGGTCCGGGGACCGATGCCATGGATGTAGGTCAGCGCGATGATCACGCGCTTGTTGGTCGGGATGTTGACCCCCGCAATACGTGCCATATATCCTCCTGCTCCACAGGATGCTCTGGCGGGCATCCTATCTCGTAGCGTTGAACCCGGACGCGCAAAGCACGGCGAGCGCTCGCTCGCGCTGCCGTTGACCTCGTCGCATTGGGAACGGTGGTCGTTACTGCAACGCTCGTGCCCTGTCAACGGCAGGCCGGAACGGACCGCCTCTTTAACAGTATCAAAACCCCTGGCGGGTTCTTATGAGCCTTCCAGCCTCCGCCCTGTCGCCCGTTTCCGAATCAGAGCCCCTTTTTCATGTCCCAAAGCGCTCCCACATCCTCGGTGACCACGCGACTCGTGAAGGGGGCCGGCTGGGTGATGACCTCGCAGGTCATCATCAACGCAGTGTCGTTCGCCTCATCGATCGTGCTGGCGCGCCTGCTGATGCCGGAAGATTTCGGCCTGGTCGCCATTGCATTGGGGGTCAGCGCGGTGGTGACGGCCTTGACCTCCATGCCGCTGTCCGAGGCGCTCATCCAGATCAACGATATCGAGGACGATCACTTCCACAGCGCGTTCACGCTGGGCTTCCTCCGTGCGATGATGCTGACGCTGCTGCTGGCCGGGGCAGCCTGGCCGGTCGCGGCCATGTATGACGACAGTCGCCTCGCGCCGATCATGCTTGCGCTTTCGGGGCAGGCTTTCATCAGCGGCTTCTACAGTGCCCGCTGGCCGATGATCCAGAAGCAGCTCTCCTTTGCGCCGGACGCGATCGCCGGGGTCGTAACGCGCGTGGCGGCCGTCACCGCTTCGGTCGTGATCGCCTATCTGTACCAGACCTATTGGGCGATCGTGATCCCGATCGTGCTGATGCAGTTCCTCAGCGTGGTGGTCACGCATCTCTATGCGCCCTATCTGCCGCGCCTCAGGCTCTCGAAGGTGCGCGAGATCTGGTCCTTCTCGATCTGGATGACCTTCAGTTCCGTGCTGACGACCGTCAACGCGCGCATCGACAGTCTCGTGCTGGGCGGTGTTCTGGGGCAGCGCGAAGTCGGATTTTACAGCTATGCCGATGAGAAGGCGCGGATGCCCACGCGCGAGCTCTCAACGCCGCTCATCCGACTGCTATTTCCCGGCCTCACCGCGGTACGGCATGATCCCGCCCGGCTCGCTGCGGCCTATCAGCGCACCCTGACCGTCATTTTCGCCGTCTGCGTGCCGGCCGGCGCCGGCTTCGGCCTGGTTGCCGACATGTTCGTTCATGTGTTGCTCGGCCCGAAATGGATCGAGATTATCCCGATCATGCAGGTGCTGGCCTTTACCTTCGCGTTCGAGAATCTGGTCACCGCCACCGCGCCGCTTGCGATGGCCATGGGCGCGACCCGCGCGCTGTTCGTGCGCGATCTCATGACCTTTGCATTCCGCGTGCCGCTTATCATTACCGGGCTTCTGCTGTTCGGCATTACGGGGCTGCTCGGGGCGCGCGTGCTGTCCACCCTTGCCTCTGTCCTGCTCAACATGCTGCTCGCCAAACAGATCGTGCATGTCAGCATCCGCCGTCAGTTTCTCGGCTGCGCGCGCACCTTTGTCGCCGTGGGCGGCATGTGCGCAGGAGTGATCGCGTTCAAGATGGCCTTGCCCGCCCATGTCGCACACAGCGTGTCCGGCCTGCTGGCGACGATTGCGGTCGGCGGGGTGGCTTATATCGCCTGCCATCTGGGCGTGTGGATCCTGCGCGGACGGCCCGCAGGGCCGGAAACGGATCTGATCGCCATCTTCAGCGGCGTCCTGCGCAAGCTGGGACGGTTCAAAAGGCCCCAGCCAGGACTATCCGAGCAATAAAAGGCAGGCTTAGCCGGCCGAGGCGGCCCCTGCCGTCAATCGCTGCAGTAGCGTTTCGAGCTTGGGGCCATCAAGATGTCTCTTGATCGCAGCGAAGGCACGCTCGGCAATGGCCCGGCATTCGTCGGGCCGCTTGAGCAAGTCCGCAACGACATCCTCCAGGTCCGACAAATCCCAACGCACCGGCACATAGGTTTCCCCGGCCCGGTAGATGTCGCAGAAGGTTTCCAGATGGCTCATGTCGGGCTTCACCAGCACGGCGCCGGTCAGCACCGCCTCCAGATCGCGCCAGCAGATCTCGCCAAAACCGAACGGGCTGAAGCACAGCTGGGACTGGTCCATCTCGCTCATGAACGCAGCCCGATCGACCCGGCCCTGCCACGCCACCTGATGGCGCGCAGCGAGGGCTCGCACGGCCTGCTCGGCCTCGCGGCGCATGATTACATACCAATGGGTGCGCTCACCCGCGTCCACCCGCCCCTCGGCGTGCAACTGCGCAGGTGCGAGCGCGAAGCGCGCATGAACGTCGATGGGGCGGGGACCGCTGGGGATCGCCTGACGCTGTTCGAACGCCTTGAGCAGCACTGGCGCGGTCGCAAAAGCCGGCGCCAGCACGAGCCGGTCGACGATGTCCGGCCGACAGCGCCAGTTTGGCTCGTCCACAATCAGCCCCGCCTTGTTGCCGTAATAAGCCGCGAGATTGGTGTGCGCTGCTTGGGCGACGCGATAATGATCGCGTTCCAGCATCAGTGATTTCTTGGCATAGAGATCGACATAATCCGCGACCCGGTCGGCAAAGCGGACATCGGTCGGCGCGAACCAGTCGAGATAGGTGATGAGCGCGTGCGGATTGGCGCACTTGACCCGCTCCAATACGCGTTCGAGCTCGCCATCCGGCAACACATAAAAGGACTGGATCAGGATGGCGGACGCGTCCTTGATCAGATGCTCCGCATTCTCCGCCGGATAAGGCACGGCGCGGAACGCATAGCCCTGTCGGGCAAAGCGATCCGCGTCATGATAGAAAGGGTAGATTTGCGGCCAGGCGATCTGGTCATCGGCATAGATGAACAGAATCCGCGTCTGGGCCTGGCGAGGGAAGCGGCGCGCGAGATGGGACCGGATGACAGGCTTGACCGGATCGTAGCGGCGCCTTCCATCATCCAGAAGGCTTATCGCCCGCGCTTCGATCCCCATCACCATTATCGCTCCGTCCTATTTGCGCCCAGCGCACCAGCCTCGTTCGCGAACGAGGGGAGGATCAGCGATCGAGAATGGTCACAATCGCGTTCGACACCTCATCGATATCCGCCATGCCGTCAACCCGGCTGACGATGTTGCGTTCCTCATAGATTGGCAGAATCGGCGCTGTTTTCGCGCGATACTCGGCCATGCGGGTGCGCACCGTTTCCTCATTGTCATCGGGCCGCCGCTTGAACTCAGTGCTCCCGCACCGATCGCAAACGCCCTCGACCTTTGGTGTCTTATACCGATCATGATAGCCTTCACCGCAGCTTGCGCAAGTGAAGCGGCCGGTGATCCGGTCGACCAGTGCATCCTCGTCGACCGCCAGTTCAATGACATGATCGAGTTGGCGATTGCGCGCGCCCAGCAGTACGTCCAGGCTCTCCGCCTGCGCCGCCGTGCGCGGATAGCCATCGAAGATCACGCCGACATCCGGTGCGAGCTGGTCCAGCGCTTCGCCGATGATGCCCGAGACGATCTCGTCCGAGACGAGCTCGCCGGCATCCATCACCGCCTTCGCCTTGAGACCTACCGGGGTGCCGGCCTTCACCGCCGCCCGCAGCATGTCGCCGGTCGAGAGCTGAACCATGCCACGCGCAGCGACCAGACGCTGCGCCTGAGTGCCCTTGCCGGCGCCGGGCGGTCCCAGCAGGATGATGTTCATGTCACTCCCCCAAAATTCACAAGAAGGATAAGCCTGCGGCCGGGTTGCCCCGGCCGGCTCAGCGCATCCGGCCCTTCAGACGCGCCTTCTTGATGAGGTCGCGATACTGGTGGGCGATGAGATGGCTCTGGATCTGCGTCACGGTATCCACGGTCACGTTGACGACGATGAGCAGGCTCGTGCCGCCGAGATAGAACGGAATCCCGGCCCGGGCGATGGCGAACTCGGGGATCAGGCAGACCAGCGCCAGATAGATGGCGCCGATCACCGTGATCCGCGTCAGCACATAATCGAGATAGTTCTCGGTGTTCTTGCCGGGACGGATGCCCGGAATGAAACCGCCGTTGCGCTTGAGATTCTCCGCCGTCTCTTCCGGGTTGAAGACCACCGCGGTGTAGAAGAAGCAGAAGAAGATGATGCCTGCGCCGTAGAGCGCCATGTAGAGCGGCGTGCCGTGCGACAGATACTGGTTGATCGACAGCACGAAGTCGCCCCACGCACCGGTCGACGCATTGGCGCCCGCACCGGAGAATTGCGTGATGGTGAGCGGAAGCAGGAGCAGCGACGAGGCGAAGATCGGCGGGATCACACCGGCGGTGTTGATCTTCAGCGGCAGGTGGCTGCGGTCCGCCTGCATCACGCCCTGCTTGGTCTGGCGCTTGGGATACTGGATCAGCACGCGGCGCTGGGCGCGCTCGACGAAGCAGATGCCCGCGATGAGGCCGAGGCCGACGATGATGATGCCGAGGATGACCAGACCTGAAATCGAACCGGTGCGGCCCGATTCGAAAAGATTGGTGAGGGTCACCGGCAACTGCGCGACGATGCCAGCCATGATGATCAGCGAGATGCCGTTGCCGATGCCGCGGCTGGTGATCTGCTCACCCAGCCACAGCAGGAACATCGTGCCGCCGATCAGCGAGATGACCGCGCTGATGCGGAACAACATGCCGGGATCGACCACGGCCTGCAGCCCGGATTGCGCGCCATAGGCCTCGAGCCCGACGGCAATGAAATAGCCCTGGATCGCCGTGAGGCCGACCGTGCCATAGCGGGTATACTGGTTGAGCTTCTTGCGCCCGGCTTCGCCTTCCTTCTTGATCGCGGCCAGCTTGGGCGAGAGCGACGAGCCGAGCTGCACGACGATGGAGGCAGTAATATAGGGCATGATGCCCAGCGCGATGAGGCTCATGCGCTGCAGGCTGCCGCCGGAGAAGGTATTGAAGATGTCGAGAATGCCGCCCTGCGTCTGTTGATAGAGCTGGGCCAGCACGGTCGGATCGACACCGGGGAGCGGGACGAACGAGAAAAAGCGGAAGACGATGAGCGCACCCACCGTAAACCAGATCCGCTTCTTGAGCTCTGTAGCCTGGCCGAAGTTAGCGAGGCTCAGATTGGCTGCCATTTGGTCGGCGCGTGATGCCATGATCGCTTGCAATCCCGAAAAATGATGCTCGCCCAGGATTTGGGGGACGAACAGCCTTATCCCTTAGACGTCTGACCGGCGCCTGTCGAATAGCGGTGCCTGACTATATGACGGCATATGCAAGCGACCCCACCCGCCCATATCGGCGGGAGGGGTCGGCTATGCAAGCTCACAGTCAGGCCTGTCTCCCGATCAAGGAGATTATGCGGCCTCGGCCGGTGCAGCCTTGGCGAGAATCTCGACCTTGCCGCCAGCCTTCTCGACCGCCTCGATGGCAGCGCTGGAGGCGCCGGCCACCGCGAAGTTCGCCTTGGTGGTCAGTTCGCCCTTGGCGAGCAGACGCACGCCATGCTTGCCGCCGCGCGAAATGCCGGCCGCGCGCAGCGCGGCCTGGTCGATGGTCGCGGCCGCATCAAGCTTGCCGGCGTCGATCGCCTTCTGGACCATGCCGAGGTTCACGACCGCATAGTCCTTGCGGAAGATGTTGTTGAAGCCGCGCTTCGGCAGACGCATGTGGAGCGGCATCTGGCCGCCCTCGAAACCGTTAATGGCGACGCCCGAACGTGCCTTGGCACCCTTCTGGCCGCGACCGGCAGTCTTGCCCTTGCCCGAGCCGATACCACGGCCGACGCGCATCCGGCCCTTGCGGGAGCCGGCATTATCCTTGAGTTCATTCAGCTTCATAAGTGCACTCGCTTTCGCTGTTGTCGCGCTGGTGGAAAGTGCGGCCCATAGCCGCCGCACTTTGCTTTGTCACCCCATAGAATCTGTCTCGGCCGATCTCCGTCCTTCGCGTCCTGCACACGGCTCGGCGCTATCGGCGTGACAAGCCTCATGGTTAAGCGGCACCCCGGCATTCACAAATTTTGCAAGTGCGAAGGCTCAAAAAGTCATTCGCTTTAGGGCTTTACATGGTTAACGCTCGTGATCAGTCGCGCCCGAGCGCGCCCGGCTCCATCGACGAGTTGCGCATTATCGCGACCGTTCTCCTCGTCGCCTTTCATGTCGTGGGGCAGACCGACAGCGGCCTGCGAATCGAGGACGGTCATCCCGCGCGGTTCATCGTCGATCTGGGCGCCAGCTTCCGGATGCCGGCCTTCGCCTTCGTCGCCGGTTTCATCTACTGCCTGCGCCCGCCCACGCGAGGCCATATGCGCGACTTTCTGCGCGGCAAGGCGCGGCGGATCGCGCTCCCTGGCCTGATCGCCGCCGTCCTGTTTGGATCGGTTGCCTACATGCAGGGTTCGCGGTTCGGCATCCCGCCCGAAGCCCTGTGGGGGCTGGCCATCTTCCCCTATGCGCACTTCTGGTTTTTGCAGGCGATCCTCGCGCTGTTCATCGTCGTCGGCCTGATCGACATCGCACTCGATCATCGCGGGCAGTGGCCAATGTTCGCCGGCGCCTTGCTGCTTGCTTTGTGGCCCCCGCCCATCCCGACACTTTTCGCACTGCCGCAAGCGATCGTTCTGGCGCCCTTCTTCATCTTCGGCATGTGCGTCTATCGAAGCTGGGCGTGGATTGCGCAGCATGGGCGGCTGATCGTCCCGCTGGCCGCCGTGGCGGCCTTGCTCGCCTTCAGTGGCGCCTTCTATGATTATCTGATGCTCGGCGTCTCTCCGAGCACGAGCATCACCTCATCGCTGCTGCTGGGCATGTCGGTCAGCCTGCTCATTCTGCTGCGCTGGCCGCACCACCCCTATGCACGCAAGGTTGGGCAGTTCAGCTTTACCATCTATCTCTATCATGTGTTCGCGACCGCCGGCGCGCGGATGGCGCTCCACACAGTCGGTATCGAAGCGCTCGCGATTCATCTACCGGTCGGCATTCTCGCGGGGCTGCTCGGCCCGGTCGCACTGCATCTCATTCTGCTCAAGACGCCCGTTGTCGGCCCACTGGCCCTGGGCATCCGGACCAAGGCGCCCGCGCCCCGCAGCGCTCCGGCCCAGCATGTCAAAGCGCGTGCACCTGCATCCGCTCTCGCTCTCCCGGCAACATCATCCCGCCCGGCCGTCCCGCGCGGCCATTAAGCTGCCTTCGACGAGCACACGTTCGGCAGACCCACAAACGAAAACGGAGCGCGTAACCCTCAAGGCTACACGCTCCGCTTTCAATGTCACTCGTAAAAGGCTTCAGCCTTCGACGATTTGCACCATGTGCGGCAGCTTGCGGATCGCGCCGCGCACTTCCGGCGTGTCCTCGAGCTCGACGACACGGTTCATCTTGCCCAGGCCGAGGCCGATCAGGATCTTCTCCTGAGAGGCCGGACGGCGGATCGGGGAACCGATCTGCTTCAGCTTGATCTTCGCCATGTCAGTTACTCCGCAATCGCTTCGGCGTCAGCCGCAGCGACCTCGGCAGAGGCGCCACCGCGACGAAGCAGGTCAGCGACCTTCTTGCCGCGACGCTGAGCGACCGACTTGGGGCTGGTCTGATCGGTGAGAGCCGCGAACGTCGCCCGGATCATGTTGTACGGGTTCGAGGTGCCGACCGACTTGGTCACCACGTCGGCCACGCCGAGGCTCTCGAACACGGCGCGCATCGGACCGCCGGCGATGATGCCGGTGCCTGCCGGTGCAGTACGAACGGTCACCTTGCCGGCGCCGAAGTGCCCGCGACCATCATGGTGCAGCGTGCGGCCTTCCTTGAGCGGAACGCGAACCATTGCCTTCTTGGCAGCGGCGGTCGCCTTGCTGATCGCCTCGGGAACCTCACGAGCCTTGCCATGGCCGAAGCCGGCACGACCCTTGCCGTCACCCACGACCACGAGTGCCGCAAAGCCGAAGCGCTTGCCGCCCTTCACGGTCTTCGAGACGCGGTTGATGTGGACGAGCTTCTCGACGAATTCCTCGCCATTGTCGTCCTCACCGCCACGACCGCGACGGTCGTCACGACGGCCACGGCCGCCACGATCCCGATCGCCACCGCTGCGGCCGCCACGGCCACGGCGCTGTTGCTGCTGCGGCTCGGCGGCCACACCCGTCACGTCCTGGGGCGTGGTCTCGGGCGCGAGAACAGCCTCGGGCTGATTGCCCTCACCGGTGGTGTTTTCGTCTGCCATCATCAGAACTCCAGTCCGCCTTCACGAGCGGCATCGGCCAGCGCTTTCACGCGACCATGAAAGAGGAAGCCACCACGATCGAACACGACCTTGGTAACGCCGGCCTTGGCAGCAGCCTCGGCCACGCGCTTGCCGACATCGGCTGCAGCCGATGAGGTGGCGCCGGTCTTACCACGCACATCCTTGTCCAGGGTCGACGCTGCGGCCAGGGTCTTGCCCTGCGTGTCGTCGATGACCTGCGCATAGATATGCCGGCCGGAACGGTGCACGGACAGACGGGGCTTGCCACCCGCCCGCGCCTTGATCGCGGTACGCACGCGCCGGGCGCGACGATCGAAGAGAGAGAGTTTCGCCATGGCTTACTTCTTCTTGCCTTCTTTGCGGAAGATAAACTCGCCGCGATACTTGATACCCTTGCCCTTATAGGGCTCCGGCTTGCGCCAGCGACGGATTTCCGCCGCGACCTGGCCGACCTGCTGCTTGTCGATCCCGCTGATTTCCACCGTGGTGTTATCGGGGGTCTTGATCTCGATGCCGGCCGGAACCGGGAAATCGACATCATGGCTGTAGCCGAGCTGCAGCTTCAGGTTCTTGCCCTGGGCCGTGGCACGATAGCCGACGCCGGTGATCTCGAGCACCTTGGTGTAACCCTCGGTCACGCCCGTCACGAGGTTCTGGACCAGCGTGCGCTGCATGCCCCAGAATGCCCGAGCCGCCTTGGTAGCGTTGGCCGGCTTGATCGAAATCGCACCGTCTTCCAGCTCATAGCTGATCTCGTCGCGCATCTGGAGCGCCAGCGTGCCCTTGGGGCCCTTCACGGAAAGCTGACCGTTCTCGATGGTGGCCGTCACCCCGCTGGGGATCGTGACCGGCTTTTTGCCGATGCGGCTCATCAGAACACCTCCGCCAGCACTTCGCCGCCGACATTCTGTGCGCGCGCTTCGGCATCCGAGAGCACGCCACGGGGCGTCGAGACGATGGTGATACCGAGGCCATTGCGTACCACCGGAAGCTCCTTGGAGCCCGAATAGACGCGACGGCCAGGCTTGGAAACGCGCGCGACGTGCTTGATCGCCGGCTCGCCTTCAAAATATTTCAGCTCGATGCGCAGGCCATCATGGCCAGCCACCTGCTCTTCGGAATAGCCGCGGATGTAACCCTCGCGCTGAAGCACGTCGAGCACACGCGCACGCAGCTTGGACGCGGGCGAAACCACGCTGTCCTTGCGTGCCCGCTGGCCGTTGCGGATGCGGGTGAGCAGGTCACCCAGGGGATCGGTCAGTGCCATCTCTTAATCCTTACCAGCTCGACTTGGTGACGCCGGGGATCAGGCCCTTGTTGGCCAGATCGCGCAGCTGAACACGGCAAAGCCGGAACTTGCGATAGTAAGCGCGGGGACGACCGGTCAGCTCGCAGCGGTTGCGCACCCGGGTCGGGTTGCCGTTGCGGGGGATCTCGGCCAGCTTGAGACGCGCGATCAGACGCTCGCTGTCATCAAGCGACGTGTCATTCGCCACTGCCTTGAGACGGGCATATTTGCCGGCGTACTTCTTCACCAGCTTCTTGCGCCGTTCGTTCTTGTTGATCGAACTCAGTTTCGCCATGGACTTAAGCTCTCTTCCTTAGAAATTGGATCCGGCCACGCTCACGCAGCCTCTTTTTCCGCCTCGGCGGGGAACGGGAAACCGAAAAGACGCAGCAGTTCGCGCGCTTCTTCGTCCGTGCGGGCCGTGGTGGTCACGATGATGTCCATGCCACGCACCTTGTCGACGCGGTCATAGCTGATCTCGGGGAAGATGATCTGCTCCTTGATGCCGAAGGCATAGTTGCCACGGCCGTCGAAGCTCTTCGGGTTGAGACCACGGAAGTCGCGGATGCGGGGCATCGCGATCGTCACCAGACGATCGAGAAACTCGTACATGCGCTCGCGACGCAGGGTCACCTTCGCACCGATGGGCATGCCTTCACGCAGCTTGAACTGCGCGATCGACTTCTTCGCCTTGGTGATGACCGGCTTCTGGCCGGCGATCAGTTCCATTTCCTCGGCGGCCTGGGTGACCTTCTTCTTGTCCTGGGTCGCCTCGCCCACGCCCATGTTGAGCGTGATCTTCTCGATCCGGGGGATTTCCATGTGGTTCTTGTAACCGAACTTCTCGCTCAGCGCCTTGACGATGGTCTCGTCATACAGCTTGCGCGAGCGCGGGATGTACTTGTCAGCCATCAGATGACCTCCCCGGTCTTGACCGCGACGCGGACCTTCTTGCCGTCACGGTCCTCGAAGCGGACGCGCGTGGCTTTGCCGTCCACAGCGAGCGCGACATTGGAAATGTGCAGCGGCGCCGGCTTGCGATCGATGCCGCCCTGCGGATTTGCCTGGTCGGGCTTGCGGTGGCGGGCGTGGACGTTGATGCCGTCGACCAGCACCTTGTCATCCTTGGGCATCACCTGGAGGACGGAACCGGTACGGCCCTTGTCCTTGCCGGCGAGCACGACGACCGTGTCACCCTTCTTGATACGTGCAGCGCTCATCACAGCACCTCGGGAGCAAGCGAAATGATCTTCATGAAGTTCTTCGCGCGCAGCTCGCGGACCACGGGGCCAAAGATACGCGTGCCGATCGGCTCCGCATTCTTGTTGACCAGCACGGCCGCATTGCCGTCGAAGCGAATGACGCTGCCGTCGGGACGACGAACGTCCTTGGCGGTGCGCACGATCACGGCGCGGTGAACGTCACCCTTCTTCACGCGGCCACGGGGGGCGGCGTCCTTCACGGAGACGACGATGATGTCGCCAACGCTGGCAAAACGACGCTTCGAGCCGCCGAGCACCTTGATGCACTGGACGCGCTTGGCGCCGCTGTTGTCAGCGACATCAAGATTGGATTGCATCTGGATCATCGATCCGGTTCCTTCTCAATTGGCCTGCCGGGACACAGCCTGTGTCTGGCCCGGTGGTTCCGTTAAATCCTTGAGACCTGCTCAGGCTGCTGCGTCTGCAGCGACCTGCTCGGGAGACTTGTGGGTGTCGACCCGCGCGATGACCTTCCAGGTCTTCAGCTTCGAGATCGGCGCCGTCTCCTCGATACGGACGGTCTCACCCTCGTGATACTCGTTGGCATCATCGTGGGCGTGATACTTCTTCGAGCGACGGATGATCTTGCCGTAGAGCGGATGCTTCACCTTGCGCTCCACCTTGACGACGACCGTCTTGTCACCCTTGTCGGAAACCACCGTTCCCGTCAGCACGCGCTTGGGCATGGGCCTGTTTCCTTCTTACTTCGCGGACGAGCGCGAACGCTCGGCCTGGAGGGTTTTGATCCGCGCGATGTCGCGACGCACTTCACGCACGCGGCTCGGCTTCTCAAGCTGGTTGGTCGCAGCCTGAAAGCGCAGGTTGAACTGCTCGCGCTTCAGCTCGCCCAGATCGGTCGAAAGCTGATCGTCGCTCTTCGCCTTGAGGTCAGAAATCTTGGTCATGACCATCATGCTCCCAGATGCGAGGTGTCGCCGAGACGCGCCACCACCTTCGTCTTGATCGGCAGCTTCATCGCTGCGCGGCTGAATGCTTCCGCAGCCAGCGGACCGGGCACGCCGTCCAGCTCGAACAGGATGCGGCCGGGCTTTACGCGCGCCGCCCAATATTCGATCGAACCCTTGCCCTTACCCTGACGGACTTCGGCAGGCTTCTTGGACACCGGCACGTCCGGGAAGACGCGAATCCAGAGACGGCCCTGACGACGGATGTGACGCGTGATCGCGCGGCGAGCCGCTTCGATCTGGCGCGCAGTGACCCGCTCCGGTTCCAGAGCCTTGAGGCCGTAGGATCCGAAATTGAGGTCCGTTCCACCCTTGGCATCGCCCTTGATGCGACCCTTGAAGGTCTTGCGGAACTTGGTTTTCTTCGGCTGTAGCATGATGCTTTACCTTGCTCTCAATTCTCAGCGAGCCGGACGCACACCGGAGGTCTGAGCCTCCAGCATGAGACGGTCGGTCGCCATCGGATCGTGGCCGAGGATCTCGCCCTTGAAGATCCAGACCTTGATGCCGCAAACGCCATAGGCCGTGTGGGCCTCGGCTTCTGCATAATCGACGTTCGCACGCAGCGTGTGCAGCGGAACGCGACCTTCGCGATACCACTCGACACGGGCGATCTCCGCGCCGCCCAGACGGCCGCCGCAGGTGATCTTGATGCCCTCGGCGCCGAGACGCAGCGCGCTCTGCACGGCGCGCTTCATGGCGCGACGGAAAGCGATACGACGCTCGAGCTGATCGGCAACACCCTGGGCGACGAGCTTGGAGTCGATTTCCGGCTTGCGGATCTCGACGATGTTCAGGCTCACGTCGCTGGACGTCATCGCGCTCAGCTTCTTGCGCAGCTTCTCGATGTCCGCGCCCTTCTTGCCGATGATGACACCGGGACGGGCTGCATAGATCGACACGCGGCACAGCTTGGCCGGACGCTCGATGACCACCTTGGAGATCGCGGCCTGGGGCAGCGTCTTCATGACATACTTGCGGATCTTGAGATCCTCAAGCAGCAGGCGACCATAATCCTGGCCTTCCGCGAACCAGCGGCTGTCCCAGGTGCGGTTGATCTGCAGGCGCAGACCGATGGGATTGCTCTTGTGACCCATGGATCAGGCCTCCTCTTCCGCAGCTTCACGCACGACGATGCGCACGCGGCTGAAGGGCTTCAGGATGCGGGTGGACTTGCCGCGACCACGCGCATGGAAGCGCTTCATGGTGAACGACTTGCCGACACTCGCCTCGGCGACGACGAGCGCGTCGACGTCGAGATTGTGGTTGTTCTCCGCATTGGCGACCGCGCTGGCGAGCACCTTGCGAACATCGACCGCCATCGCGCGCTTGGAGAAGGCGAGCACGTTCATCGCGTCCTCGACCTTGCGGCCACGGATGAGCGCGGCGACCAGGTTCAGCTTCTGGGCCGAACCGCGGATCTGCGTGCCGACGGCCAGCGCCTCATTGTCCGAGACGCGGCGGGGAGCTTTTGCCTTGCCCATCAGCGCTTGCCCTTCTTGTCAGCGGCGTGGCCGGGGAAGTAGCGCGTCGGCGCGAATTCACCCAGCTTGTGACCGACCATGTCTTCGTTCACCGAAACGGGAACGTGCTTGCGACCATTGTAGACGTTGAACGTCAGGCCAACGAACTGCGGCAGGATGGTGGAGCGGCGCGACCAGGTCTTGATCGGACCGCCACGGCCGTTGTTCTCCTGCGCGGTTTCTGCCTTCTTGAGCAGATGCAGGTCCACGAAGGGACCCTTCCAGACGGAGCGAGCCATCGCTTACCTCTTCTTCTTGGCGTGACGCGACCGGATGATCATCTTGTCGGTCGACTTGTTGTGACGGGTACGAGCGCCCTTGGTCGGCTTGCCCCACGGGGTAACCGGATGACGGCCGCCAGAGGTCCGGCCTTCACCACCGCCGTGCGGGTGGTCGACCGGGTTCTTGGCGACGCCGCGGGTGAGCGGGCGACGGCCGAGCCAGCGGCTGCGGCCGGCCTTGGCGAGGTTCTGGTTCTGGTTGTCGGGGTTCGACACCGCACCGATGGTCGCCATGCAGTCCGAGCGGATGTAGCGCTGCTCACCCGAGCCGAGACGGACGATGACCATGCCGCGATCGCGGCCGACGAGCTGGGCATAGGTGCCCGCGCTGCGTGCAATCTGAGCGCCCTTGCCCGGCTTCATCTCGATGTTGTGGATGATCGTGCCGACCGGCATCTGACCCAGTTCCATCGCGTTGCCCGGCTTCACGTCGGTCTTCTTGCCTGCGATCACCTTGTCGCCGACAGCCAGACGCTGCGGGGCGATGATGTAGGCCTGCTCGCCATCGGCATAGCTGACCAGCGCAATGAACGCCGTGCGGTTCGGGTCATATTCCAGACGCTCCACCGTGCCTTCAACGTCCCACTTGCGACGCTTGAAGTCGATGATGCGATAGCGCTGCTTGTGACCGCCGGCGATACCGCGCGAGGTCACATGACCCTTGTTGTTGCGGCCACCGGTCTTGCGCTTGCCTTCGGTCAGCGCCTTGACGGGCTTGCCCTTGTGGAGGCCGGACCGGTCGACGAGGATCAGGCCGCGCTGGGCCGGGCTCGTCGGGTTATAATGCTTGAGTGCCATTGTTCAGTCCGCCCTCAAATGCCCGTGGTGATGTCGATCGACTGGCCTTCGGCCAGGGTCACGACAGCCTTCTTCACGTCCGAGCGCGTGTAGGGCTTGCCCTTCCAGCGCTTGGTCTTGCCCTTCTGGACGATCGTGTTGACCGACTTGACGCTGACATTGAACAGCGCCTCGACAGCGGCCTTGATCTCGGGCTTCGAAGCGTCCCGCGCGACCTTGAACACAACCGCGTTGTGCTCGGAGACCAGCGTCGCCTTTTCGGTGATGTGCGGGGCGACAATCACGTCGTAATGACGCGTGGCCACCGCTGCTGCCTGCTTCTTAGCCATTGAAGCGCGCCTCCAGCTGCTCGACCGCGGCACGGGTCAGCACCAGGCTGTCCGCACGCAGGATATCGTAGACATTGGCACCGATGGCGGGGAGCACATTGACACCGACGAGATTGGACGAGGCCTTGGCGAAGGAGAGGTTGGTCGCCTCGCCGTCGATGAACAGCACCTTGCCGAGGTTGAGCTTGGCGAGCTGACCCGCCAGTTCCTTGGTCTTGCCGTCCTTGACGTCCAGATTGTCCAGAACCGTGAGCGAGCCGCCCTTGGCCTTGGCCGAAAGCGCCATCTTCAGGCCCAGCGCACGCACCTTCTTGTTGAGCGAATGCCCAAAAGTGCGGGCGCGCTGACCGTGCGCCTTACCACCACCGATGAAGATCGGGGCGCGGCGATCGCCGTGACGAGCCGTACCGCCGCCCTTCTGGCGACCGAACTTCTTGCCCGTGCGGGCAACGTCAGAACGCTCGCGCGTCGCCGATGCCGGGGCACGGCGCTTTTCAAGCTGCCAGGTGACGACACGGTGCAGAATGTCCGCGCGCGGCTCGAGGCCGAACACATCGTCATTCAGCTCGACATCGCCGGAGGCCTTGCCGCCGTCCAGAGTGAGAACCTTGATCTTCATGACTTAGCCCTCCTGGCCTTCAGTGGCCTCGGGCGCCGCGACGTCCTGCGCAGGCGTATCGGCCGGAGCCTCGGCGTTATTGTTCGCAGCCGACTTGATGCTGGCCGGGTACGGCACATCAGCCGGACGATCGACCTTCACGGCGTCCTTGACGAGAAGCCAGGCGCCCTTCGAGCCGGGCACGCTGCCCTTCACGAACAGCAGGCCGCGCTCGACGTCCGTGCGGACGATCTCGAGGTTCTGCTGGGTGCGCTGACGGTCGCCCATGTGGCCGGCCATCTTCTTGTTCTTGAACACGCGGCCCGGATCCTGACGGTTACCCGTCGAACCATGGGCACGGTGGCTGATCGACACGCCGTGCGTGGCGCGCATACCGCCGAAGCCCCAGCGCTTCATGGCGCCGGCAAAGCCCTTGCCCTGCGTCTGACCCGTCACGTCGACGAGCTGACCGGCGATGAAGTGATCGGCAGCGATTTCCGCGCCGACATCGAGCAGGGCGTCCTCGGCCACGCGGAACTCGACGACCTGCGCCTTGGGTTCCACCTGAGCCTTGGCAAAGTGCTCGCGCTGCGGCTTGGCGACATTCTTCGCCTTCGCAACGCCGGCACCCAGCTGCACGGCTACATAGCCGTCCTTATCCATTTCGCGACGGGCAATGACCTGGTTGCCTTCGAGCGCCAGGACGGTGACGGGCACGTGGCGGCCATCATCCTGGAACAGGCGGGTCATACCCACTTTCTTCGCGATCACGCCGGTACGCATGATCCAATCCTCCAATAGAGGCCCCTGCATGATGCGGGGGCTTATCCAACGAAAAAACCGCCAGGACCCTAAGACCCAGGCAGCCAACCCGATTTTGCGATGCGTTCCCCCGTCCGGGCTGGATGCTTCCGGACCCTCGACAAGCGAGGCGGAAACGACGGAGGACGCTGCCCGGCCGAAGCCGGCGGTATCCAAATGTCCTGCAAGGCGACCCGAAGGCCGCCCCGCTACGGCCATCAGGCCAGTTTGATCTCGACGTTCACGCCGGCAGCCAGATCGAGCTTCATCAGCGCGTCGACGGTCTGCGGGGTCGGCTGCACGATATCAAGCATGCGCTTGTAGGTGCGGACCTCGAACTGTTCACGACTCTTCTTATCGATGTGCGGTCCACGGTTGACCGTAAACTTCTCGATGCGGGTCGGCAGCGGAATGGGACCGCGAATGAGAGCACCCGTACGACGAGCGGTATCGGCGATGTCGCCGGTCGCCTGATCCAGCACGCGATGATCGAATGCCTTGAGACGAATACGGATATTCTGCGTTTCCATGTCCACTAACCGATGTGAAAGAGCCAAAACAAACGCTTCACCCTGATGGCCCCGGTGCCGTTCTGGCACTCACGAGCCCGCGCGAAGCGGCGAAAAAAGCAGACCGCTCGAATCACCTGATCCGAGCGGCTCGCTGCCTATATTACTTCGAGATCGTCGCGACAACCCCAGAACCGACCGTGCGGCCACCTTCGCGAATAGCGAAGCGGAGACCCGGGTCCATCGCGATCGGCGCGATGAGCTTGACGGCCAGCTTCACGTTGTCGCCCGGCATGACCATTTCGGTGCCCTCGGGGAGGACGACCTCGCCGGTCACGTCCGTCGTGCGGAAGTAGAACTGCGGACGATAGTTGGCGAAGAACGGCGTGTGACGGCCACCTTCGTCCTTCGACAGCACATACACCTCGGCTTCGAACTCGGTGTGCGGCGTGACCGAACCCGGCTTGGCCAGAACCTGACCACGCTCGACTTCTTCACGGCCAACGCCACGGATCAGCGCGCCGATGTTGTCGCCGGCTTCACCCTGGTCGAGCAGCTTGCGGAACATTTCCACGCCGGTGACGGTCGTCTTCTTGGTGGGCTTGAGGCCGATGATCTCGACTTCCTCGCCAACCTTCACAACGCCGGTCTCGACGCGGCCGGTCACCACGGTGCCGCGACCCGAGATCGAGAACACGTCTTCGATCGGCATCAGGAACGGACGGTCAACCGGACGGGCCGGCTGCGGGATGTAGGCGTCGACGGCATCCATGAGCGCCTTGATCGAATCCTTGCCGATCGCGTCGTCACGGCCTTCGAGAGCGGCCAGAGCCGAACCCTTGACGATGGGGATGTCGTCGCCCGGGAAGTCGTAGCTGGAGAGCAGCTCGCGCACTTCCAGCTCGACGAGCTCGAGGAGCTCCTCGTCGTCGACCTGGTCGACCTTGTTCATGTACACGACGAGCGCCGGCACGCCGACCTGACGGGCGAGCAGGATGTGCTCGCGGGTCTGCGGCATCGGGCCGTCAGCAGCGTTCACCACGAGGATCGCGCCGTCCATCTGGGCGGCACCGGTGATCATGTTCTTCACATAGTCAGCGTGGCCCGGGCAGTCGACGTGCGCATAGTGACGGGCGCCGGTCTCGTACTCGACGTGTGCGGTCGAGATCGTGATGCCGCGCTCGCGCTCCTCGGGAGCCTTGTCGATGTTGGCGTAGTCCGTGAACGTGGCGCCACCGGTTTCGGCCAGCACCTTGGTGATGGCGGCGGTCAGCGTGGTCTTGCCATGGTCGACGTGACCGATGGTGCCGATATTGCAGTGCGGCTTGTTCCGCTCGAATTTAGCCTTAGCCATTTCCTACCTCTTTTCGCTCAATAGCTTGGGTTCAACCGCTCGGGGAAGCCTCGCGAAGGCGCCCCCATAACAGCAAATTTACATAAATCCAGATGAAAGTGCCGGCTTAGGCCAGCTTCGCCTTCACCTCGTCCGCGACGTTCTGCGGCACCTCGTCATAGTGCGAGAACTGCATGGAGTAGTTCGCGCGGCCCTGGGTGAACGAGCGGAGCGAGTTCACATAGCCGAACATGTTGGCCAGCGGGACCATCGCCTCGACAACCTGCGCATTACCGCGGCTGTCGGTGCCCTGGATCTGGCCACGACGCGAGTTCATGTCGCCGATGACGTCACCCAGATATTCCTCAGGCGTCACCACCTCGACCTTCATCACCGGCTCGAGCAGCGTGATGCCGGCCTTCTGCGCGACTTCACGCATCGCACCGCGACCGGTGATTTCGAACGCCAGCGCCGACGAGTCGACGTCGTGATAGGCGCCGTCATACAGGTTGATCTCGAAGTCGATGATCGGGAAGCCGATGAGCGAGCCCGTGGCCGCCGTCTCGCGCATACCCTTCTCGATCGCCGGAATATATTCCTTGGGAATATTACCGCCCTTGATCTCGTCCTTGAAGATGATGCCCGCACCGCGCTCGCCCGGCGTGACCTTCACCTTGATGCGGCCGAACTGGCCGGTGCCGCCCGACTGCTTCTTGTGGGTATAATCGACGTCGACGGCCTTCTTGAGATACTCGCGATAGGCCACCTGCGGCGCACCGACGTTCGCCTCGACCTTGAACTCGCGCTTCATGCGGTCGACGAGGATTTCAAGGTGAAGCTCGCCCATGCCCTTGATGATCGTCTGGCCCGATTCGTGATCGGTCGAGACGCGGAACGACGGGTCCTCGGCAGCCAGACGATTGAGCGCCACGCCCATCTTCTCCTGGTCGGCCTTGGTCTTGGGTTCCACGGACAGCTCGATGACCGGCTCGGGGAATTCCATGCGTTCCAGGATGATCGGCTGACGCTCGGCGCACAGCGTGTCACCGGTCGTCGTTTCCTTCATGCCGGCCAGCGCGACGATATCGCCGGCATAAGCCGTATCGATGTCCTCACGGCTGTTCGCATGCATCAGGAGCATACGGCCGATCTTTTCCTTCTTGTCCTTCACGGAGTTCAGATAGGTGCCCTTGCTCAGCGTGCCGGAATAGACGCGCAGGAAGGTGAGCGAGCCGACGAACGGATCGTTCATGATCTTGAACGCGAGACCCGAGAACGGCGCCTCGTCGCTGGTCGCGCGGCTGTCCGGCTCTTCGGTGTCGGGGTTGATGCCCTGCACGTCCTCAATGTCCAGCGGGCTGGGCAGATAGTCGACGACCGCGTCCAGCAGCGCCTGCACGCCCTTGTTCTTGAAGGCCGAGCCGCACAGCACCGGCACGAAGCTCTGGTTCAGCGTGCCCTTGCGGATCAACTTCTTGAGCGTCGCGACGTCGGGCTCGTTACCCTCGAGATAGGCTTCCATCGCAGCATCGTCCTGCTCGACAGCCAGCTCAACCAGCTTCTCGCGATACTCGGCAGCCTTGTCGGCGAGGTCGGCCGGAATTTCTTCATAGAAGAATTCGGCGCCCAGATTCTCATCCTTCCAGATGATCGCGCGGTTGTTCACGAGGTCGACGAGACCCTTGAAGTCCGATTCCGCACCGATGGGCAGATACAGGACGGCCGGGGTCGCGCCCAGGCGATCGATGATCGTCTGCACGCAATAATAGAAATTGGCACCCGTGCGGTCGAGCTTGTTGATGAAGCACATCCGGGGCACGCCGTACTTGTCGGCCTGACGCCACACCGTCTCCGACTGCGGCTCCACGCCGGCAACGCCGTCGAACGCGGCGACCGCGCCGTCGAGCACGCGCAGCGAGCGCTCCACCTCGATGGTGAAGTCCACGTGGCCGGGGGTGTCGATGATGTTCAGGCGATGCTCGGGGCCTTTGCCCTCATCAGCCTTCCACAGGCAGGTCGTCGCAGCCGACGTGATCGTGATGCCGCGCTCCTGCTCCTGCTCCATCCAGTCCATCGTGGCGGCGCCGTCGTGCACTTCGCCGATCTTGTAGGACTTGCCGGTGTAATAGAGGATGCGCTCGGTCGTCGTCGTCTTGCCGGCGTCGATGTGCGCCATAATGCCGAAATTGCGGTAACGCTCGAGCGGGTGGCTGCGGGCCATGATCTTTACTCCATTGCCCGCGTGCGGCGGGGCTGCGGTCTGAAAGGTTCCTCTCCGTTCGGGTTGGCTCGGCGGGGACCCGTTTCTCCCCTCACGGAAGAACAGCCCTTCGACAGGCCCGAGCGAACGGTGGTGCAGGAAGCCGGGACAGTCCTGTGACTGCCCCGGCGTCCAATATAGTGCTTACCAGCGGTAATGCGAGAAGGCGCGGTTGGCTTCGGCCATCCGGTGCGTGTCTTCACGCTTCTTCACGGCATTGCCACGGTTGTTCGCGGCATCCAGAAGCTCGCCGGAGAGGCGGGCCGCCATCGTGGTCTCGCTGCGGCTGCGCGCCGCATTGATGAGCCAGCGAATGGCCAGCGCCTGGGCGCGCTCGGGACGGACTTCCACCGGCACCTGATAGGTCGCACCGCCAACGCGGCGGCTGCGGACCTCGATGCCCGGCTTCACATTGTTGAGGGCGTCATGAAAGACCGAGATCGGATCCTTCTTGGCGCGGGTCTCGACGGTGGCCAGTGCGCCATAAACAATCTGCTCAGCGACAGCCTTCTTGCCGTCATACATGACGCTGTTCATGAACTTCGACAGAACCTGATCGCCATACTGGGGATCGGGCAGGATGACGCGCTTTTCGGGGCGACGACGACGTGACATATCTCTGTTCTCCCCTGCTTACTTCGGACGCTTCGCGCCGTACTTGGAACGGCTCTGCTTGCGGTCCTTGACGCCCTGGGTATCCAGAACGCCGCGAAGAACGTGATAGCGCACACCGGGAAGGTCGCGCACACGGCCGCCACGGATCAGCACGACGCTGTGTTCCTGGAGGTTGTGGCCTTCGCCCGGAATGTAGCTGATGACCTCACGGCTGTTGGTGAGGCGCACCTTGCAGACCTTGCGGAGAGCCGAGTTCGGCTTCTTCGGGGTCACGGTGTAGACACGGGTGCAGACGCCGCGCTTCTGCGGGTTCTGCTCCATCGCAGGGACCTTGCTCTTGGCCTTCTGCGGCTCGCGGCCCTTGCGGACCAGCTGGTTGATCGTTGGCATGAAGCCCTTCACCTTTTTTCAGTTACTCTGCCATCTGCATGTCCTGGGTCGGCCGATGGCCAGCCGGGGCTGACCTCCAAACGACAAGAGACCCGGCGGTCGGTAAAGACCCCCTGGCCCCGCAAGAGCATAGGCAATGTTCAAGCTCTGTATGACCCAGCGGACGAGCGACCGAATCCTAGTGAAAGCACAGGTTGCGGGCCGCGAGGCAGGCGGGCCTATACAGAGAGGCCGCCAACCGGTCAAGCACGGCTCACCCCAAGGGGCACGCGTGGCGGCGAGGCGTTTTGAAATGCCGCCTTGCCTCTTTCGGCCTGCGCGCGCACATCCCAATACCCTGGCCCAATACCCTGGCAGCAAAGGCGAGAGCTGATGACCCTGACCATGCACGCGATCACCGTTCCCCTCCTCGTCAACAGCTTGACCAACATGGAGAGGTGGCTCGCGCGCCCGGATGTGCGCGCTGCCGAGGCCGATCTGCTCGGCGCTCGCCTGATCGAGGATATGCGCCCGCTCACGGCGCAATATCAGATGGCGTCGGACAGCGCCAAGAACGGCATCGCCCGTCTCGCCGGCATCGAGCCGCCCGCCATGCCGGACACCGAGGCGAGCCTCGATGCCCTGCAGGAGCGGTGCGCAAAGACCATCGCCTTCGTCCAGAGCGTCACGCCCGCACAACTGGACGGCAGCGAGGACCGCGAGATCGTGCTGCGCTTCCCGAACGGTCAGGGATACCGGTTCCACGGGCGGGATTATGTCACCGGCTTCATGCTGCCCAATTTCCTGTTCCATGCGACCATGGCCTATGCGCTGCTGCGGGCACGTGGGATCGCGATCGGCAAGCCGGATTTCCTGGCCCATCTCGGCGCGCCGGTTCCGCTCGCCGACCCGGCATGAGCTGACGGCGGCCCATCCCGCGCGGCATCGGCCGCTCCGGCATGGTTCGCCCTTTGCGCGACAGGCAGAGTCGGCTAGAGCCCGGCCCCATGAGCGAGACAGTGTCCTTTGGCTATCGTGAGGTAGCCCCCGAGGAAAAGACGAAGCTGGTCGGCGACGTCTTCTCCAATGTCGCCCGCAACTACGACATCATGAACGATGCGATGTCCGGCGGGATGCATCGGCTGTGGAAGGACCAGTTCGTCCGCCGCGTGAAGCCGCGTAAGGACGAGGCGATTCTCGACATGGCGGGCGGCACCGGCGACATCGCCTTCCGCATGGCCAAGCATGGCGCGCGTGTGACGGTGAGCGACATCAACGAGGATATGCTCGCCGTGGGCATGACGCGGGCGCAGAAGCGCGGCATCGAGGGCCTGGTCTGGCAGCCGCAAAATGCCGAGCAGCTGGTCTTCGGGGATCGCAGCTTCGATGCCTACACCATCGCGTTCGGCATCCGTAATGTGACCGACATCCCGGCTGCGCTGCGTGAGGCACATCGCGTGCTCAAATATGGCGGGCGCTTCTTCTGCCTGGAATTTTCCAGCACCACCTGGCCCGGTTTCGGCGATGTGTATGACGCCTATTCGCACAAGCTGGTGCCCAAGCTGGGCAAGATGATCGCAGGGGATGCGGAGAGCTATCGCTATCTCATCGAGTCGATCCGTCGCTTCCCGGACATGCCGAAGTTCAAGGGCATGATCGAGGAGGCGGGCTTCGTGCAGGCGAAGGCCGAGCCGATCATGGGCGGCCTCGTCGCCATTCATTCTGGATGGAAGATATGATTCGCCAGCGCAGCAGCGCCATGGTGCGTTTCGCAAGGCGATAAGGTCATGACAGCCCACATCACCCATCTCTGGCGCCTGCTCTCATGGGGGCGGACCCTCGCCCGGCATGGCGCGCTGCGCGGTATCGAGCGGGATGGCAATACGCCCGCGCCGGTCCGCCGCCTCGCACGGCTGGCGCGGCTCGGTGCGCGCGTGCCCAAGGAGCCGCGCTATGCGGAGGCGTTTCAAGCCATTGGCCCGGCCGCGATCAAGCTCGGCCAGTCGCTGGCGACGCGCCCCGATCTGGTCGGTGAGGATGCTGCCCGCGATCTGCTGTCGCTGCAGGACGCGCTCCCGCCCATGCCCTTCTCCGCGATCCGCGCCGAGATCGAAGCCAGCTTCGGGCGACCGCTCGAATCGATCTACGCCAGCGTCGATGAGCAGGCCGTCGGCGCGGCGTCCATCGCGCAGGTGCATCGTGCCGTGACGACGGACGGCCGCGCGGTCGCCATCAAGGTGCTGCGCCCGGGCATTCGCGAGCGATTCAACCGCGACATCGACACTTATGAATGGGCGGCGGCGCATCTGGAGCAACTGGGCGGCGAGGCCTCGCGCCTCCGACCGCGTCTGGTTGTGGCCAATCTCAAGCGCTGGACAGCGCGCGAGCTGGATCTGCGGCGCGAGGCGGCCTCTGCCTCCGAACTGGCCGAGGCCATGTCCGCCGTGCCGCGCTATCGCATCCCGCAGATCGACTGGGATCGCACCAACGGCCGGGTGATGACTCTCGAATGGATCGACGGCATCAAGATCAGCGACCGAGCGGCGCTGGTCGCGGCCGGGCATGACCTGAGCGATCTGGCCGCGCGGCTGGTCAACACCTTCTTGCGGCAAGCGATCGCCGACGGCTTCTTCCATGCCGACATGCACCAGGGCAATCTGTTCGTGCAGGCCGATGGCACCATCGTCGCCATCGACTTCGGCATCATGGGACGGATCGACCGGCGCGCGCGGCTGTGGCTGGCGGAGATTCTCTACGGCCTTATCACCGGCAATTATCGCCGCGTGGCGGAAATCCATTTCGAGGCGCAATACGTCCCCGCCCACCATAATGTCGCTGAGTTCGCGACTGCCCTGCGCGCCGTCGGCGAGCCCATGCGCGGTAAGCCGGTCAGTGAACTCTCTGTGGGCCAGATGCTGGACGGCCTCTTCGCCATCACCCGCGATTTCGACATGCAGACGCAGCCCCATCTGCTGCTGCTGCAAAAGACGATGGTCATGGTCGAAGGCGTGGCGACCATGCTCGACCCGACGATCAACATGTGGGACGTTTCCGGCCCCTATGTGAAGAGCTGGCTGCGCGACGAACTCGGCCCCGAAGCCAAGCTCGCCGATTCGATCCACGAAACGGTGGACACGATCCGCCGCCTGCCCGGCCTCGTCCGGCGGCTGGAGGAAGCCTATCCCGAGCCGGGTGGCGCCCCGCCCCCGCCGCCCTTGCCGGCGGTGAAGCTGGTGCAGGTGAAGGTCGGCTGGTTCTGGCGCTATGCGGGCGTGGCAATTCTCGCTGCGGCGGCCGGCGCGGGTGCCATGGCGCTCCTTGGCTGACATCCCGCCCCTGCCGAGCCGCTAGCCGGACCGGCGCCCAGCCGCTATGGAACCATCATGACCCAGCGGATCCTCCTCATCGTCTCCGGCGGGATCGCCGCCTACAAGGCGCTGGAACTGGTGCGCCTGCTCAAGGGCAAGGGCCTTGCCGTGCGCGCCGTGCTGACCGACGCCGCCACCAAATTCGTGACGCCGCTCTCCTTCGGCGTGCTCACCGAGGATCATGTCTATGGTGACATGTTCGACCTCAAGGAGGAGCGCGAGATCGGCCATATCCAGCTCAGCCGCGAGGCAGACCTGATCGTCGTCGCGCCGGCAACCGCCAACATCCTCGCCAAGATGGCATCGGGCATCGCTGACGATCTCGCCGCAACCGTGCTGCTCGCCACCGACAAGCCGGTGCTCGCCGTACCCGCAATGAATGTGCGGATGTGGGACCACAAGGCCACCCAGCGAAACCTCGACACGCTGCGCGGCGATGGCATCCATGTGATGGAGCCTGACGTCGGCGCCATGGCCTGCAACGAGTGGGGCAAGGGTCGCCTGCCCGAGCCGGCCGCCATCGTGCAGGAAATCGAGCGGCTGCTGGCAGAGGCGCCGTCACCGGCCGCGCTGCTGACCGACACCAGCCGAACGATCCATGCGCCCGATCTCAGCCACGCCAATCTGCTTGGCCGCCATGTGCTGGTGACCGCCGGGCCGACACACGAACCGATCGACCCCGTGCGCTACATCGCCAACCGGTCGTCCGGGCAGCAGGGCTTTGCGATTGCCGCCGCCGCCGCCCAGGCCGGTGCGCGCGTCACGCTCGTCGCAGGGCCGGTCAGCCTGCCCACGCCGCGTGGCGTCACCCGGGTGGACGTGCAGACCGCGCGGGAGATGCAGGCCGCCGTGGAGGGAGCCTTGCCAGCCGATATTGCCATATTGGTCGCAGCAGTGGCCGATTGGCGCGCCGCCGACGAGGCCGGCCAGAAGATCAAGAAGGATGGCTCGGGCGCGCCTGCCCCGCTCGCGCTGGCCGAGAATCCGGACATTCTCGCCACACTGGCGCGGCACATCCAGCGGCCCGCCTTGCTCGTCGGCTTCGCGGCCGAGACGGAAACTGTCGTCGACCACGCTATCGCCAAGCGCCAGCGCAAGGGCGCGGACTGGATCGTCGCCAATGACGTGTCCGGCGATGTCATGGGCGGATCGCATAACAGCGTCCATCTGGTCACGGCGCAGGGCGTCGAGGACTGGCCGGACATGCCCAAAGCCCTTGTCGCCACGCGGCTGATTGAAAGGATTTCCGATGAACTGGCCGCTCGTTGACATTGCGGTGAAGCGCCTGCCCCATGGCGAAGACCTACCATTGCCCAGCTATGCCACCGCCGGCGCGGCCGGGATGGACGTGGTCTCCGCCGAGGATGTAACGCTGCCGAGCATGGCCCGCCATGCCGTCGCCACCGGTCTCGCGCTTGCCATTCCCGAGGGGTTCGAGGTGCAGGTGCGCCCCCGGTCCGGGCTGGCGCTCAAACATGGCATCACGCTGCCGAACACGCCTGGCACGATCGACAGCGATTATCGCGGCGAATTAAAGGTGATCCTGGTCAACCTGGGCGAGGATGATTTCGAGATCAAGCGCGGCGACAGGATCGCCCAGTTGATCGTGGCGCCGGTGCAGATCGCGCGCATGGTCGAGGTCGCGACGCTCGATGATACGGCGCGCGGCGCGGGCGGTTTCGGCTCCACCGGCGTCCGCACGGTCTGACGCACAGCCGCACTGATGGACTTTACCGACGATCAGCTTGAGCGATATGCCCGCCACATCGTGCTGCGCGAGATCGGCGGCGCGGGGCAGGCAAGGCTGGCCGGCGCGCATGTGGCGATCATCGGGGCGGGCGGCATCGGCTGCCCGGCGATTGCCTATCTGGCGGCAGCCGGCATCGGCACCCTGCGGATCATCGATCATGATATGGTGAGCCTCTCCAACCTGCAGCGGCAGATCCTGTTCGCCAGCGACGACATCGGTCGTCCGAAGGCGGAAGCCGCGCGGGATGCGGTGCGCCGGCTCAACCCGGATTGTCACGCCATCCCGATCAACACTGCGCTGGATGCCGACAATGCGGAGACGCTGCTGCGCGATGCCGACATCATTCTGGATGGCTGCGACAATTTCGAAACGCGCCTCGCCGTGTCTGACGCCGCGACCCGGCTACGCATTCCGCTGGTGAGCGCTGCCGTCGGCCAGTTCGAGGGGCAGATCGGTGTCTGGCGGGGATGGGAAGAAGGCCAGCCCTGCTATCGTTGCCTGGTCGGGGAAACCCGCACCGACCCCGCCCGCACCTGCGCCGAGGAAGGCATTGTCGGGGCGTTGACCGGCATCATCGGATCGATGGCGGCGCTGGAGGCCATCCGCGCCCTCGTGCCCTTCGGTGAAACAGCGACCGGCAAGCTCATTGTCTTCGATCTGCTGGCCCGTCGCCTGCGGACCATGGCCATTCCGCCGGACCCGGCCTGCAAGGCCGCGCTGGCCTGCGCATGAGCGCGCGGCCGCCTCTCGCTCTCGTCGTCGTCAGCGCCGAGCCGGCTCGGTTGCGCGCGGCCCTGTCGCTCGCGCGGGCGGAGGTCGCCCTGGGAAGTGCGGCCCGCGTCTTCCTGCAAGGCGAGGCGGCTGCCCTGTTGCGCACCCCGATCGGCGCCCTGCAGGACGCCGCCTGGGCTGCAGCCGGGGAGCCGACGCTCGCGCAGTTGCTGGATGATGCGCTGGATGAAGGCGTGGCGATCAGCCTCTGCCAGAGCGGCCTTGCCATGGCGGGCGTGGCAGCGGACAGCCTCGATTCCCGCATCGAGATCACTGGCCCCATTGCGTTTCTCGCAGCGGCTGGGCCGGACATCCGCCTGCTGACGCTCTGACCATGAGCCTTGCTCTGTCTCCATCGCTGCTCGGGCTTCTCGCTGCTCTCGCCGCCGGCCTTCTGATCGGCCTCGAACGAGGCTGGACACAGCGCGACAAGCAGGCCGGGCAACGGGTGGCGGGGTTCCGCACCTTCGGCCTGATCGGCTTTGCCGGTGGCCTGTCTGCGCTCCTGCCGGAGATGATCGCCGCGATCATGGCGCTGGGCGTGGTCGGTGCGCTGCTCATCGGTTTCGGGCAGGCGATTCGCGACGACCAGCTTTCCGCTACCACGATTGTCGCGGCGCTCCTGACCTTTGCCATTGGCTATTCCGCAGTGGCGCTCTCACCTGCCATCGCTCTGGCAGCAGCGGGCGCGGCCTTTGTGCTGCTGAGCGCCCGCCACTCGATGCACGCCCTGCTGCGCGGGCTGACGGAAGGCGAGATTGAGGGCGTCGCCCGCTTCGCGCTGGTCGCCCTCGTCGTCCTCCCACTGCTGCCCGATGCCAATTATGGCCCCTACGATGCCTGGAACCCCCGCCAGATCTGGATGGTAGTGGTGCTGGTCGCCGGGCTCTCCTTCGCTGGCTATGTCGTCGCTCGCCGGTTCGGCAGCAGCCGGGGCGTATTGATGATGGCGCTGACCGGCGCCATCGTCTCGTCCACGGCGGTGACGGCCTGGTACGCCCGCCGCCTGCGCACCGAGCCGGAATTACGCGGCGTGCTGACCGCCGGCATCGCCATCGCCACCATCGTCATGTTCGTGCGCGTGCAGGTGTTGACTGCCATCCTCGTGCCCCGCGCCCTGCCCACGCTCACGCTGGTGCTGGCGCCGGCGCTGGTCGTCTCGGCGATCATGGCCCTGATCGCCTGGCGCCGCGACGATTCGCCGGATGGGCCACCGGTCAAGCTCGGCAATCCTTTCGATTTTGGCCCGGCGCTGATGCTGGCGGGCTTCGTCGCGGTCTTCTCGCTGGTAGCGCGTTGGGCGCTGGATGTCTGGGGCGACGAAGGCATCGCGGTTGTCATCGGCCTCACCGGCTTCATGGATGTGGATGCTGCGGTGCTCACCCTTGCCGGCCTGCCCGCACAAACGCTCGACAATGCCACGGCGGGCTTCATCCTCGCCGCGCCGGTCTTCGCCAATACCGCCGTCAAAGGCGTGATGGCGCTCGTGCTGGCCGGGGGACGCAATGGCATCGTCGCATCCGCTCCGCTCTTTGCGTCCCTGCTCGCCTCGCTGGCGGGCGCTGCTCTGTTCTGGCTGAGCTGAGCGCGGCGCACCTGCAACGGCGCGGCAACCGATGCCACCAGCGGACGCGCGGGGGGCATGACAGCCTGCGTTTATCCTGATACCGCCTGCCCCACCTGAACCCATCCACCCTCAATGGACAGATTTCGCATGTTGGACTTCACGACCCAGCCGCTCGCCACCCCCACCTCGCCCGAGGACCGTGTTGCCGCCATGGCGACGCTCGGTTTCGGCACGCTCTTCACCGATCATATGGTGACGATCCGCTATACCGAGGGACAGGGTTGGCACGATGCCGTTCTGGGTCCGCGCCAGCCCATCCCGCTCGATCCGGCAGCCGCTGTGCTCCATTATGCGCAGGAGATTTTCGAGGGGCTCAAGGCCTATCGCCTACCGGACGGGTCCGTCGCAAGCTTCCGCCCGGAGGCCAACGCCGCCCGCTTCAACCAGAGCGCGACCCGCCTCGCCATGCCCCATCTGCCGGAGGATCTCTTCGTCGAGAGCATCCGCAAGCTGGTCGCGGCAGACATCGACTGGGTGCCGGATGCCGATAAGGGCAGCCTGTACCTGCGCCCCTTCATGTTCGCGAGCGAGGCCTTCCTCGGCGTCCGCCCGGCGCGCGAATATGTCTATTGCGTGATCGCGTCCCCGGTCGGCGGCTATTTCAAGAGCGGCAAGTCGGCCGTGACGCTGTGGGTCAGCCATGATTACGTTCGCGCGGTGCCCGGGGGCACAGGCGCTGCCAAGTGCGGCGGCAATTATGCCGCGAGCCTGCAGCCGCAATCCGTCGGCATCGAGCATGGCTGCGATCAGGTGCTGTTCCTCGATGCGGTCGAGCGCAAATGGATCGAGGAGCTGGGCGGCATGAACATCATGTTCGTGTTCAATGACGGCACGATCATCACCCCGCCGCTCAACGGTTCGATCCTGCCCGGCGTCACCCGCGATTCGCTGCGGCTCGTCGCCGAGGATGCCGGCTACACGGTGAAGGAGGAGCCCTACAGCTTCGAGCAGTGGATGGCCGACGCCAAGAGCGGCAAGCTGAAGGAAGCCTTCGCCTGCGGAACCGCTGCCGTCATCACGCCCATCGGCGAGGTGCGCTCGACCCAGGGCGATTTCATCATCGGCAATGGCGATGGCGGCGAGGTGGCCCGCGCGCTGCGCGAGGCGCTGGTCGGCGTGCAGCTGGGCCAGAAGCCGGACCAGCATGGCTGGATGACCCGCCTGGCCTAAGCGGGTTGGCCTGAACGGGCCGGCAAACGGCCGGGAACGGAGCGGGTCATTCTGCATAAGGATATGAACCAGTCTATCTGAAGGAGCAGACCCGATGACCTTGCGCCAGACCGGCATCGACAGTGTCGACATGATCATCCTGCCGCCCGTGCGGGATCTGGGCGACGGCTTTCAGGTCCGGCGCGCGCTGCCATCGGCCCATCGCCGGATGGTCGGCCCCTTCGTGTTCTTCGATCAGTTCGGCCCGACGACCTTCTCGGCCGGCGAGGGCCTGGACGTCCGCCCCCATCCGCACATCGGCCTCGCCACGGTGACCTATGTGCTGGAGGGCGAAATCCTCCACCGCGATTCGCTGGGCAAGGTCCAGCCGGTGCGCCCCGGCGCCGTCAACTGGATGACGGCAGGGCGCGGCATCGTCCATTCCGAGCGCAGCGCCGATGACACCCGCGCGGCGGGCGGGCCGCTGTTTGGCCTCCAGACCTGGGTCGCCCTGCCGCAGGCGAAAGAAGAGGTCGATCCGGCTTTCTTCCATCACGCCGCCGATGCCATTCCAGAGACGGAGGCAGAAGGCGTACGCATCCGCGTCGTGGCGGGCAGCAGCGACGGGCTGACTTCGCCGGTGCAGGCCTTCTCGGACATGCTCTACGCCGACGTCACGCTCCAGGACGGCGCGCGCTACCGGCTGGGCACCGACCATATCGAACGCGCGGTCTATGTGATCTCGGGCGGGCTGGCGGTGGAAGGCCAGAGCGGCGGTTTCAACGCAGGCGAACTGGTGATCTTCAAGCCGGACAGCGAGATCGTCCTGCGCGCCAATGGCCCGACCCGCATCATGCTGGTTGGCGGCGAGCCATTGGATGGGCCACGGCACATCTACTGGAACTTCGTGTCCAGCTCCCGCGATCGCATCGAACAGGCCAAGGACGACTGGCGGCAGGGCCGGTTCGACACCGTGCCCGGCGAACGTGAGTTCATTCCGCTGCCCGATTAGGCTTGATGATCTCAGGCCGGGCCGGAGGCCTTCAATCCCGATCCATTTCCTGGATCGCCCGCTCCCGATCGAGCTGGACTTCGGCATTGTGCGTCAGCGCATCGAATGTCGTCATGAAGCTGTCGAGCTGGTCGGCCGGGATGCCCTGAAACAGGAACTCGCTGCGCCGAACCGCTGTCTCCTCAATGATCTGGCTCACTGCGCGTCCCTTTTCGGTCGGACCGAAGAAGCCGTGCCGGCGCCCCGGGCGCCCGGTGCGCTCGATCAGGCCGATCTCGATGAGATGATTGACCGTGCGGCCCGCCTGGCTCTGGTCGCGCGCCAATGCCAGCACTAGCTGAGGCCAGCTGATCGGGGGATTGCGGCAGATTTCCGCCATGACCCAGGTCTCGAAATTCGACAGGCTGGTCTGGCGCTTATGGGCAAGGGCACCGCCGCGCAGCATGTAGGAGCACAGAGTGACGAAGGGCGGCAACACGCGTGAGCGGTCCGCCGCCACACCGTTTTCGTCCGGCAGGCCCTCATCGACAAGATCCTGAAATGCCACGGTTTCGGGCCGCTGATTGCTCGCCGCCTGCTTGCGCTCCTGCTCGAACAGGGCAATGGCGCGGGTCAGCAGCATGTCCAGCACTCCGGAGAGCGTCTGAAGTTCCTCATCGCTGATGCCGAAGGTGAGCTCCCGATTGCGTAGCTCGGCATGGCGCTGCAGCCGATCCGCCAGCTGCTTGCCGCTCGGGCTAAGCCGGATGGGGCTGCGGATGCCGCTGCGCAGCAGCAGGGCGACCTCGCCCATGCGCTTGATCGCACGGCTGATCTGCGCCTTGTCGACACCGCAGGCCAGGGAAATCTGCGCGAGGGTCATGCCCCCTTGGACATGAAGGAGCAGCAGGATCCGCCGGTCCAGCTCGTTGATATGCGCCGTGCGGGCAAAGGAGATATTCGCGCTCTCGCGGGCATTGCGCAGAAAGACCCAGAGCTTGGACTGGAACCGGGCCTGACGCTCGTCCCGCGGCCCGGGCGCCGGCGACGGGGCATCAACGTCGATGCCGTCGAGCAGGACATCCAGCTGGCGATCGAAGGAACTTTCAGTCCCGGAGGGCTCCGCGCGGGCCTGCTCGACTAGCGCCCACCCGATCACGAAATGCTCGAGCGCCTGCGCGATCACGCGGGCTTCATCGAGTGCGAGGCCGACCTCGCAGAGGGGTGCGACCGCGTCCGGCGTCCCCACCGCGAGAGGAAAGCGCGAGGCGACATGCGCGAACAGCCTGGCGCCATCGCGACTGGAGAGCATAGCGACCCGGCTGGTCTGCGCGCGCAAGGCAAGGCGACCGCGCCAGCCCGGGCCTGCGGTGCCGCCCTCGGCAGCACGCACCATATCCTGCGCCAACGCCGTCAGAAGTTGATCGTCGCTCGCGAAATGCTCTTCGATCTCGGCCGGATCGGCCTCAAGGTCGGCAGCGACGGCCTGCAGGGTGCAGCCGTCCAGGCCCGACCGGCCCAACAGGGCCAGCCCGGCGCTGATAATCGATGCCCTGCCGATGCGCGCCCGGACCGAACCGAGCGCCGCGCGCCCCTTATTCATGATGACCGATCCCCAAAGACCCACCTTTCGCGTGATTCGGCCAGATTCATCGCATTTTCGAGCAGCGGTCAATGTTTATGCAAAATAATCAGACATGATCGTCATCCCCGCGCGATTCGTAAAATCGTTAGACCCGCAATAGATGGCGTAGTAAGATTTTCGCCACGCGGACGACCGCGTCACGAGAAGACAAGATATGTGGGAGCGAGAGGACCGGTGATCAGCAAATCCGTGGCGGCAGTCAGCGCCTTCATCATCGTCGCAGCCGGGCTGAGCGGCGTGGCCCAAGCGCAGGGCAGCCTGAACGACCAGTTGGCGACCTGCGCGAGAATTGGGTCCACGGAAGCCCGCCTCGCCTGCTACGATTCGGTGGCGCAGCATAATCAGCCGCAAGGCGGCGCCTCTTCTCCCGCGCCTGTGCCGGGCGCGGCCGGCTCCGGCAATGCGAGCCGCACACCTACGCCCGCACCGGCTGCCCCGCCCGCTCCGGCCGCGACGAGCGGCTTTGGCGCCGAGCAGGTGGAGCGCGCCACGCGCCAGCCCCGCGCATCGCAGGACGACAAGGAAACAAGCGCCACCGTGGCAAGCGTGCGCGAGATCGGCCCGGGGCTGTGGCAGGTCACGCTCGGGGATGGCGCGGTCTGGCGGATGACCGAGCGGATGACCGCCTTCCAGCCGCCCGCCCCCCAGGACTCGGTCACCATCCGGAAGGGCGCGCTCGGCAGCTATCTGATGCAGGTCGGGCGGCAGGCGGCTGTGCGCGTGAACCGCGTGCGCTGATCGCGCGCGGCATCCGGCGGAAAGACCTAATCAACAAACCGCCGGCTTGCTGCGAGCAGGAGTAGCCCCACGCCTACCGCCGGCTTATTGCACATCCGCCCGTTGCTCGCCGCAGCCACGCGAAGCACGCGCCGCCGCTTTTTTGTGGACTTAGTCATTCTGATCTCGATAGGGCCGTGCCATCCCGCATGAGCAGGCGGATTGAGGAGAGGTGATCTGATGTTGAACGTGAGCGGCAAGACGGCCTTCATCACCGGCGGCGCGAGCGGCATGGGCTGGGGCATGGCAAAGGCTTTCGGTGAAGCGGGGATGCGGGTCATCATCGCCGACATCCGCCAGGACGCGCTCGATCAGGCGATGGAAGGCTTTGCCAAGACCAATCTGGCCGTTCACGCCATCAAGCTGGATGTCGCAGACCGCGATGGCTGGGCCCGCGCCGCCGATGAAGCCGAGGCGCAGTTCGGCAAAATTCATGTGCTGGCGCTCAATGCCGGGGTGGGCGTGACCGGCTCGATGCTGACGGCGACCTACAAGGACTGGGACTTCAACATGTCGGTCAACGTCGGCGGCGTCGTCAACGGGCTCGTCACCATGCTGCCGCGGATGCTCAAGCATGGCGAGGAAGGACAGATCGTCGTCACATCCTCGACCGGCGGCTTTTCTGCGGTCGGCAATGCCGGGCTCTATTGCGCTGCCAAGTTCTGCGTCGCCGGCATGTTCGAGAGCCTCGCCACGGATCTGCGCGGCACCGCGCTTGGCGCCTCGGTCTTCTTCCCCGGCCCGGTGCAGACCCAGCTCGGCAGCACGACCGACGCCACCCGCCCCGAGCATCTGCGCAACGATGCGCCGCCCCCGGCCCCCGAGGCCGTCGGCGCCAAGAAGGATGCGCGGCCGGCACCCGGCTTCGACCCAAGCCTCTTCATGTCCAGCGAGGAAGTAGGCGAGCGCGTGCTGCGCGGCATTCGCCGCCGCGACCTGTTCATCATGACCCACCCGGAGTTCCAGCGCGGGATCGAAGCGCGCAGCAAGGCGCTGGTCCGTGCCATTCCGGTGGAAGCGCCGAACGAGGCCCGCGCCAATCTCGTCGCCCAGTTCGGAACGCTCATGTACAACCCGATCTACGACGAGCAGCAGCCGCTCGACGAACCGCTTTGAGACGGCGGAGCTGACCGTAACAGGAGAGAACAGATGGCAAAGGTCGTCCGCGTGCATGAACTGGGGCCGCCTGACGTGCTCCGTTTCGACGAGATCGCGGTCGGCGCGCCCGGCCTTGGTGAGGTGCGAATCAGGGTCGAAGCCATTGGCCTCAACCGCTCCGAAGCGATGTTTCGGGCAGGGCGCTATCCCACCAAGCCGACATTGCCGACGCTGATCGGCTATGAGGCCTGCGGCATCATCGAAGCTCTGGGCGATGGCGTGTCCGGCTTCGCCGTCGGTGATCGGGTCTGTGCCCTGCCCATGTATCCGCTCGGCCAATATGGCGTCTGGGCCGAGCAGGCAATCGTGCCGGCCCGCTGCTTGCTGCACGCACCACCCGGGCTCAGCGCCGCGCAGGCTGCAGCAGTGTGGATGCAGTATATGACAGCCTATGCGATCATCGAGGTCGGCAAGGCCGGCATCGGCGATTATGTGATCATCCCCGCAGCCTCCAGCAGTGTCGGTCTCGCTGCGATTCAGCTCGCCAACTGGGCCGGCGCCGTCTCGATTGCGGCCACGCGCACCAGCGACAAGGCCGAGGCGCTCAAGGCGCACGGGGCCGCCCATGTCATCGCGACCGGGGAGACGGATCTGGTTGAGGCCGTGATGCAGATTACCGACGGCAAGGGTGCGCGGCTTGTGTTCGACCCGGTGCAGGGGCCGTATGTGCAGACGCTCACCAGCGCGATGGCCGAGCGCGGCATCCTGTTCATCTATGGCGGCCTGTCCGAACAGCCGACCCCCTATCCGCACTGGAACATGGCCTTCAAAGGCCTGTCAATGCGCGGCTGGGTCGCCTCGGAGATCTGGAACCACCCCGAGCGGTACAAGCGCGCGCAGGAGCACATCCTGCTGGGATTGAAGCTGGGCAAGCTCAAACCGGTGATCGCGCGCACCTTCCCGTTCAGCGAGATCGTGGAAGCCAATCGCTATCTGGAATCGAACCAGCAAGTCGGGAAGATCGTTGTGACCGTCTGAACCCGACGGCAGGCGTCACTAGGGGGCAGAGAATATGACGAACGAAGAGGGCGGCCACACCAGCGTGAAACTCCCGGCGCGGGACATCCCGCCGCCACGGACGATCAGCGCGCAAGCCCGGCAAGCACTGATCGAGGGCGCCGCCACGCCGGCGACGAACTGGCCTGCCGCGACCGATCTGGCAGGCTGGCGGGAACGGCTGGCGGCCAGCAACGCCATGTGGGAGCCAATGGCGCAAGCCATGCTCGCCACGCTACCAGTGACCATCGACACCGTGCAGATCGCCGGCGTGACCTGCCATGATTGCGTGCCGCACGCCGGAACAGCTGATGATGGTCCGGTCTATCTCTTCATTCATGGCGGCGCGTTTGTTTTCGGCGGTGGCGCATTCGCCAAGGCGACCGGTGCCCGGCAGGCAGCGGCGCTGGGCTGCCGGGTCGTCTCGGTGGATTATCGTATGCCGCCCGACCACCCTTACCCCGCTGCGCCGGAGGATTGCCTTGCGGTATATCGGGCGTTGCTGGCCGGGACCGATCCGCGCCGCATCGTGATTGGCGGCAGTTCCGCCGGCGGCAATCTCGCCGCGGCTGTGACGCTGATGATTCGCGATCAGGGCCTGCCGCTCCCCGCCGGTCTCGTGCTACTGACGCCCGAAGTCGATCTGACCGAATCGGGTGACAGCTTCCTCACCAATGAAGGGCTGGATGTGGTGCTCAAGCGCGGGCTGCCGGAGTGCAACGCGCTCTACGCCAACGGCCATGACCTCACGCAGCCTTATCTTTCCCCGCTCTTCGGCGACTTCACCCGGGGCTTTCCGCCGACACTGGTGCAGACTGGAACGCGCGATCTCTTCCTGTCCAATTCCGTGCTCTTCCACCGCAAATTGCGAGAGGCGGGCGTCGATGCCGAATTGCACGTGTGGGAAGCAATGCCGCACGCCGGGTTCGGCTGGGGCGAGGTACCGGAGAACAGGGAAATCGAGCGCGAGGTTGCGCGGTTCATCGCGCGCGTGGTGCCGCGGCAGACCTAGCGCAGCCGCAGGCTGGCCATGAAAAAAGGGAGAGCGCGCGCCCTCCCTTTTTCTATCTCACCGCGAAGTGTGCGCTTACTCAGCGGCGATCGCGTCCACGCGGGCAGGAATGTCCAGCCCATAGAGCTTGGCGGCATTCTCATAGGCAATCTTGCGCACCAGCGCCGGATCGGCGCCCTCGGTGAACTCGGCCAGCACCTTGCGGCTGTTCGGCCAGATGCTGTCCGGGTGCGGATAGTCCGTCGCCCACAGCAGCTTGTCCTCACCGTAGAACTTGTGCAGCGCGATCGCCGTCGGGCTCTGCTGGAACGTGCCGTAGACCTGCCGCTTGAACAGCTCGGACGGCTTCATCTTGTGCGGAATGCCGCCGCGCGCGTTCCAGAATTCCTCGGCTTCCCAAAGGCGCCAGTGGCGATAATCCAGCTCCTCGATCACCCATGGCAGCCAACCGATGCCGCTCTCCGCGATGACGATCTTGAGGCCGGGGTGACGCTCGAGAATGCCCCAGGCAAACAGGTCCACGAACGGATCCATGAACTGCTCGATGAACATCTTCACGTGCAGGAAGGTGGCGCCGGGGCTGCCCTTATACTTGTCGAACGCGCGGCTGACGCTCGGGAACACGGTCACGTGGAAGGAGAGAATGATATTGTTCTCCTCCAGCATGGTCCACAGCGGCTCCCAGCGCTCGTCCTCAAGGCGCGGCTGGGCCATGGCGATCTGCAGATTGGCCTGCTTGAAGCCGCCCAGATCGACGATCTTCTGCAGCATCGCGACGGCCGCCTCCGGCTCGGGCGGCAGCATCGGCACGCCGATCAGCCGGTCGGGAGCGGCGGAGCAGAACTCCTTGAGCCATTCATTATAGGCGCCGTAGCAGGCGTCGCGCAGTTCCTTGTCGTCGAAATCGAGCGAGGTGACCGGGCCGAAGATGACATGCGCATACACGCCATCCCGATCCATGTCGGCCAGTCGCAGTTCGGCGACCGCAGGGCGACGCTCGGTCTGATCGACAATGCCACCGCGATCCAGGGCGGTGAAGATCGGCTTGGGACCGGTCATCGTGCTCGGCGCACCGGACCAGCCGCCCAGGCTCTTGCCGTCGCTCATCCAGGTGGCGCGGCCATCGACCATCTCGACCTTGGGGCCGCGATCCTTCAGATGGTCGGGCAGCCGGCTCGTCCAGAGATCGGTGGGAAGTTGATTGAGATCGAGGTGATCGTCACAACTGATCAGCGGATAATCCATGGGCCTGCTCCTCTCGCCTGAAGACCGAATGAAACGAGGACGGCTTTGTGCCGACAGCCTTCGGTCCTCAGCAATGTAATTAGCTACCTAACTATCTTGCAGCTTTTCATGGAGCAATGCAAGCATTTCCGTCGCCTTTGCCCTTCGGTTCAACCCGGCCGGCGCTCCTCAATTGGAAATGGCGCGTAACGGCGCGGTGATCGCGCTGCGCTCCTCGCCATATTCATTGACGTTGGCGCGGCGCAAATCGCGCTTGTAACGCACATAATCGAACGCAGTCCCGCGGTGCAGCGCATAGCGATTGTCCCAGATCAGCAGGTCGCCCTGGCGCCATTTGTGCGCGTAGATAAACTTCTCCTGACTGGCGAAGGCGATCAATTCGTCGATCAGGGCCGTGCCCTCGGCATCGCTCAGCCCCTCGACGCGGAACGCATGGCTGCCCACGAACAGGCTCTTGCGACCCGAGGGACTGATTCGCACCATAGGCTGCATCGCGCCCGGCATGATCTCGCGGATACGGGCCGCTTCCTCGGGGCTGGCGCCGCCCTTGATGCGGCTGGCCGCAAAGCTGTGCTCGGCAACAAGAGTCTCGATGCGATCCTTCATCGCCTGCGGAAGTTCATCATAGACATGGCGCAGATCCACGAACTCGGTATCGCCGCGCTCCGGCGGGACGATCACACCGCGCAGCATCGACCATTTGCTCGGCATGTCGTTGAAGCTGCTGTCCGCGTGGAAAATCTCATTGCCCTTGGCGAACTTGGCCCGCAGCGATTCGCGGTCCACGATCTCGCCGTTCACGTCGAGATTGGAGGCATCGTAGAGGCCATAGGCCATCCGGCGCGGCTCATCCGGGCGATACATGCCGGGCAGTTCGAGCGGGCCGAAGGCACGGGCAAAGCGCAGATGCTCCTCATCCGTGATATGCCCCTGGCCGCGGATGCACAGCACGACGTGCTCGTCCATGAGGCGTTCGACGAGATCGATCAGCGCTTGGTCTGGGACTTGCGACAGGTCGGGACCGGACAATTCGGCGCCAAAAATCGGATGCAGCCTCCTGACGTCCATAGCACCTCTCCTGTCTCACATGTTTGTGCAGCTTCTATTAATTCCGATTCAAATGATTTGCAAATTCAATGCTTGCGATACCGAGCCGTCAAGGATCGACCAGGATGATCCGCAAGTCGTTGACGTTGGTGAGCGTCGGCCCAGGCGTGAACAGCGCACCCACTTGACCGAGAGCGCCGCCGGCATCGTTGGCGGCCTGCACCGCCTCAACATCGATGCCGGCCTCGTCCAGCGCAAAGCCGGTTTCGCCATCGACATAGGCTCCGGCGACATCCCGGTTGCCATCCACCCCGTCCGTATCGGCAGCCAGCGCGGCCACGCCGGGATGGTCGGCAATCTGCCCGGCCAGCTCCAGCGCATATTCCTGATTGGGGCCACCGACCCCATGGCCGGTGACCGTCACCGTCAATTCGCCGCCCGAGAGCAGCGCGCAGCGTTGGGCACGATTATGCGCCAGGATCGCGGCCTGGGCATGACGGCGCGCGACCTCGCGCGCATCGCCATGGGCCTCCCGATCGAGAATGACCGGTTCATAACCCTGCGCCTGCAAAAATGCGGCGGCGGCATCCAGCGCGTCATCAGGGCGGACGACCACCTCAAACCGGCTCTCCGCCAGGCGGGGATCATCCGGTTTGATCGATTCGCTCCAGCCACCCGGATCGCCGATGCCATAGCGAGCCAGCACGGCCTGCGCCTGTGCCACCGTGCTTTCATCGCCCACGGTCGGGCCGGAGCCGATGTCCTGCGGCACATCGCCGACCACATCCGAGACGGCAAGGGTCACGACCTGCGCCGGCCAGGCAGCCGCCGCGAGACGCCCGCCCTTGATACGCGACAGGTGGCGCCGCACCATGTTGATCTCGCCGATCGACGCGCCGGAGCGCACCAGCGCACGGGTCACCGCCTGCTTGGCCGCGAGATCGAGTGGCGGGGATGGCGCTGCGAGCAAGGCCGAGGCCCCGCCCGAAAGCAGCACCAGCAGCAGATCGCCTTCCTCGGCGCTCTCAGCCAGAGCGAGGCAGCGCTCTGCCGCCGCAAGACCTGCAGCATCCGGCACGGGATGGCTGGCTTCAACCAGCTCGATGCGGGTGAGCGGGCCGCCATAGCCAGTGCGGGTCACGGCGAGGCCGGTGGCATCCGGCCAGTGCTGCTCCACTGCCTGCGCCATCGGCACGGCGCCCTTGCCTGCGGCGATGACGAGCACGCGCCCTTTGGGCCGGGGCGGCAGGGCCGCAATGATCGTCTCGGGCCGCTTGCACGCCGCAACCGCGACGGCAAAGGTTTCCTCCAGCAGAGCGCGCCGGTTCATGGCCATTTAGCGCGCCGCCAGGAAGGTTGCGACATTCTCGCCGGTGCGCCGCGCCACTTCCGTCACCGCCTGAGCGCTCAGCCACGCCGAGTGCGGCGTGACGATCACGTTGTCGCGTTGAGCAAGGCGCAGAATGGGGCTGCCCGGTGGCGGCGGCTCGACCGGCGCCACATCGATTCCGGCGCCGCCGATATGGCCTGACGCCAGCGCGTCCTCCAGCGCATCGAGATCGATCAGGGCGCCGCGCGCGGTGTTGATGATGACGGCACCGGCCTTCATGCCGGCCAGCGTCTGCGCGTTGAGCATGTGCCGCGTGTCGTCCGTCAGCGGGCAATGCAAGCTGATGATGTCGCTGGTCGCCAGCACCTCCTCGAAGGCCATACGTCCCTCACCGGCCGGCTGCCCCTGGCGCCCGGCGAACACAACATCCATGCCCATCGCCTGCGCGCGGCTGGCGACGGCCTGCGCAATCGCGCCGCTGCCGAACAGGCCGAGCCGCTGCCCGGCAAGATCCCGCACGGGTGCAGCGAAGACGCAAAAGGCCTGGCCATTCTCCCATTGGCCATCGACAACCGAATTGCGGAACGGCACCAGCCCGCGAGCGAGCGCGAGAATCAGCATCATCACATGCTCGGCGACGGATGTGCCGGCGTAACCCACCACATTGCGCACTTCGATGCCCCGGGCCTTGGCCGCGACGCTGTCGACCACGTCCGTCCCGGTCGCCGTCACGGCAATGAGCTTGAGGTCCGGCAGCGCGGCAAGCATGGCGGCGTCCAGCCGCACCTTGTTGATGATCGCCACCTGCGCGCCGGCGAGGCGAGCCGCCACATCCTGCGGCTCGGTGAAATCATGCTCGATCCACTCATGCGCGATATCGGGCCGGGGAATCTCGAACCCGCCCATCGTTATCTTGTCGAGATGCACAATGCGCGGCGCGCCGTGCGCTGCCTGCTCGTTCGTGCCCGTTGCCATGCGGATCGCTCTCCCTAGATCGTTCGCAATGCAACTATCTAGCGCGGCAGGCCAAGTCCAGCGCCTGATGCAGCGGCCCCGAAAGGCAATCAGCCCATTGGAGATTCGTACAGCAATCTCATAAGCTTGTCGGTGACGACATTGACCTGATCGATCTCCTTGTCGCTCAGCCCTTCCAGTACGGACGCACGGAAGGCGTGGGCAACCGCCATGATTTCATCCAGCGCTTCCTGCCCCGCCGGCGTGAGCTGGATCAGCTTGGTGCGCCGGTCGCTGGGGTCCTGCAACCGCACCACCAGCCCATCGGCTTCCAGCGTATCGAGCATCCGTGTGAGGGTCGGCCCTTCAATGCCGATCCGCTTGGCGATGGCAATCTGCGCGCTCGGTTCCGGCGACCGGGCGATCGTCGAGAGCGCTTCCATGCGGGCCGAACCATAGCCCAGCGGACGCAGGCGCTCGTCCAGCATCGCGCGATAGCGGCGCGCGACGAGGATCATGCGATAGGTGAACCCATATTCGCGATCCAGCCGGCTCCCGCCCGTGATCGTCGGCAGGACGATGGCTGCCGGTTCCTCAGAATTCTCAGCCAATAGTAACCCCCACGTGGCCGGCGCGCCTGATTGCAAGTCGTTCCAAAGGCCCGATCATTTGCCCCCTGTCAACCCGAGAGCTGACGCCCAGCCGGATTGCCGCCCAGCCGGCCCGCGTATCGCAATGCACAATTGAGTGTTGACGCTGCCCGTCCGCCACGCCAGATGCTTGGGCACAAGCCCGCGAGGGTTGGAGAGGACGACAGAAAAGATTGTTGGGAGTTGCTGCAATGTCCACCCTTCGCGCGCTGTCGACTCGCGCTCACGCTGCCCTGATCCTGCCTTGCCTCGCCGTGCTTTCGGCCTGTGGCGGCAGCGCCGAACCGGTCCAGAACAATGTTTCCGAACCTGACAATGTGCAGGAAAACGCCGTGAACGCGGCGGCGGTGCCTGTCACAAATGAAGCCAGCAATCAGGCGGCGGCGACACCCGCGCCGGCTGCCGAGGCGACAGAGGCTGCAGCGACAAAGCCTGCCGCCGAAACCGCAGCACCCAAGGAAACCGCAGCGGCCGCACCGGCCCCCGCGAAGGTCGCAACCTCGGCACCCGCCAGTGCTCCGGCCGCCGCGCCGGAGGGCGATGCCGCCAATGGTGCCAAGCTGTTCGCACAATGCCGCGTGTGCCACTCTGTCGAGCCTGACAAAAATGGTCTTGGCCCCTCGCTTCACGGCGTGGTGGGTCGCAAGGCCGGCACGCTCGCCGGGTTCAATTACTCGCCGGCCGTGAAGGGCAGCGGCATTACCTGGTCGGCATCTGCGCTGAATACCTATCTGCGCTCGCCGATGAAGGCGATGCCGGGCACGAAGATGGCGTTCGCGGGCATTGCCGACGATGCCAAGCGCGCCGACGTCATCGCCTATCTCCAGACCCTGAAATAAGCGCCCAGGCTGAAGCCGAGCCCATAAGGTCCGGCTTCAGCGGGACGACCTAAACCGGTCTGGCGCGTAGATGGGTGCATCGATGTGCCGAACCGCCATCGGCAGCGGCTCGTCGAGCAACGTGGCCGCGCCGATCTGTGCTGCGGCCGGCGCCGTCTGCATGCCGAAACCGCCCTGCCCCGCGAACCAGAAAAAGCCGGGCGCATCCGCATCATAGCCATAGACGGGCAGCCGGTCGGGCGCGAAGCTACGGAGCCCCGCCCATTTATGCTCCACGGCCGCGACCGGCCAGTCGGTGACCTGCATGAACCGATCGACCGCGCGCGCGACATCCAGCTCTTCCGGCACCACGTCGCGTGCATCGTCCGGCGTTTCATCATGCGGGGTCACCCACAAACGCCCCTGCCCTTCCGACTTGAAGTAGAAGCTTCCATCGAGCGCGATGACCAGCGGGACGTGCGCAGGCGCCGTTGGGCAGCGCAGTTGCACGACCGTCCGGCGCAGGGGCGTGATGCCCAGCGGCGCGACACCGCAACGCCGGGCGACATCATCGGCCCAGGCCCCGGCCGCATCGACGATGACGCCGCACGACAGCGGCCCGTCGCTGGTCTCCACAGCCCAGCCAGCGCCCTCGCGGCGCGCCGAAAGCAGCCGATTCGTCAGCCGCTCTTCCACGCCACCGCGTCGTGCCGCGCGCCGATAGGCAGCGAGCAGGCCTCCGGTATCGATGTCCGCACAGGAGGGGGCCGCGACACCGATCGTCCATTCGTCACGGATGCCCGGCACGGCCTCGGCAACCGCCTCACGCCCGAGTCGCGTGAACTGGACGTCGCTGCTCGCGAAATCGGCGATCAAGCGGTCGGCAAGCCCCTGCTGATCATGGCGGCCAAGGTGGATGGCGCCGCGCGGCGAGAGAAAGCCATGCTCGGAAAATGACGGTTCCGGCCGCGCCAGCATCGGCCCGCTCGCACTGGTCAACGGCTGTACGCCGGGACCACCATAGGTCTCTTCCCAGAACGCCACCGACCGCCCGGACGCGTGATAGCCGGGCTGATCTTCCTGCTCGATGAGCATGACCCGAGCGCTGCCGGCAATGCCTGCGGCCAGACTGAACCCGGCGATCCCGCCGCCGACGATAAGGATATCGACCGAGGTCATCGGCGCCGCTCCGAATCGGGGGCAGGCCGGCAAAGCCAGGGAATACGCCCCAGATAGTGGTTACGCTTTGGTAAGGCGTACACTCTAGTCGTGCCCCATCATGTCGGGTGTCTGGATATCGACAGCGCTCAGCGCCATGCTGGCTTTGCTCCTCATATGGGGAGCGACGACGGACCTGCGCAGCCGAATCATATCCAACCGCCTCAATCTGGCCATCGCGCTACTCGCGCCCTGCTGGTGGTGGGCCAATGGCCTGTCCTTCTATCCTGACGTTCTGCTGCAAATCGGCCTGGCCGCCGCAGTTTTCCTGCTGTTCACGGGCTTGTTCGCGCTCGGCATGATGGGCGGGGGCGACGTCAAGATGCTTGGCGCGCTGGCCTTGTGGCTTCCGCTGGCGGCAATGTCGACCCTCATCATCGTCATGGCGCTGATCGGCGGCCTCGTCACTATCGTGACCGTCGTCCACCACCGGACGACGCGCCGAATCGGCCAGCCGGAGATCCCCTACGGCGTCGCCATTGCGCTCGCGGGCCTTTGGGTTCTCGGCGAACGCTATCTTAACCATTTGACTTAATGATCACGCGGATTGGGGCCGGGGGTGGCTCCGCCGACTGGAGGCGAGTTTCGAAATGGAACCGAAGAAGATCGCGCTGCTTGCTGGCGCGTTGATCATAGCGGTGGCGGCGGCGTTTCTCGCCCGGTCCATGTTCACCAGCGGCGGGGGATCGCCACAGGCAACGGCATCGGCCATGCCCGATACCGCGCAGATGCCGCATGTGCTGGTGGCGACCAAGCCGCTGCCTGTCGGGACGATCGTCGGGCCGGATGCCTATCGCTTCCAGCCCTGGCCGAAGGAACTGGTCGAGGACGCCTATTATATTCAGGGGAAAGCCGACGAGGCCCAGATGGTGGGCGCGGTCGTGCGCACCGCCATTGCGGCTGGGCAGCCGGTCACGCAGGGATCGCTGATCAAGCCGGGCGATCGCGGCTTTCTCGCCGCAGCCCTCAGCCCCGGCATGCGCGCCGTGACAGTGCCTGTCTCCGTGCAGAGCAGCGTTGCCGGTTTTGTTTTCCCCGGTGACCGCGTCGACCTGGTGCTCACGCAGAGCGTGCCCGGCGGCGGCGACGGCCCGCCCCTCAAGGTCTCCGAGACCATCCTGCGCAACCTGCGCGTGCTGGCGACCGATCAACGCACCAACGCCCTCGACGAATCGGGCAATCCGGTGGTGCGGACATTCTCCAACGTGACCATGGAAGTCACGCCGCGCATGGCCGAAAAGATCAGCGTCGCCCAGACCGTTGGCGCTCTGTCGCTGGCCCTGCGCTCGCTGGCCGACAACACGCAGGAGCTGGAAGCCGCGCTGGCTTCCGGCGACATCGATGCGGTGGATGCCGAGAATGGCGGCAACACGCTTATCACCGCTGCGCGGCCGGTCGATGGCCGCTCCACCTATTCCACCGGTGCCGACGTCTCGCGCTACCAGCGCAGCACGGTTCCCGCCAAGCCCATCGATCCTTCGGGCGCGCCGTCCGGCAATGGTCCGATGGTGCGCGTGGCGCGGGGGACGGCCGTCACCAATGTCGAGCTGGGGAGCAAGTGAGATGAACAGCCCGTCCAGGCTCCGTATGGCGCGCGCCGCGACCGGCGTTCTTGCCACCGCGCTCGCCCTGACCGTCAGCGCTACCGTTGCGCCGGCCCTTCATGCCCAGGCGACCATGGCGCCCAAGACGGACGGCACGCTGCTGCTGGCCGTTGGCGAAAGCCGGGTGATCAACCTGCCGGCCAATCTCACCGATGTGGTGATCGCCAACCCCAATGTGGTCGATGTGCATGTCCGCTCGCAGCGGCAGGTGTATCTGATCGCCAAGGCATCGGGCGAAACCAACGTGTTCATCACCGCGCGTGATGGCAAGATGCTCTACGCCAATGCCGTGCGGGTGGGGAACAACATCACCAGCATCGACCAGATGCTCCGCCTCGCCATGCCTGAATCGGATGTGCAGGTGAACACCATGAACGGCATGGTGCTGCTCACCGGCACCGTCGCCGCACCGGAAGACGCTGCCGAGGTCCAGCGGCTCGTTCAGGCCTTCTCGGGCGCCGACACCAATGTGGTCAGCCGGCTGCGCACCGCGACGCCGCTGCAGGTCAACCTGCAGGTCCGCATTGCGGAAGTGAACAAGAACTTCACGAAATCGCTGGGCTTCAACCTCATCACGCAGGACACGACGGGTGGCTTCCTGTTCGGCATCGGTCGCGGCAATCCCGGATCGCTGGCGACGGGCCAGTTCAACGTCATCGAGAACGGCACGTCCATGGCCTTCTCTGGCAATCTGCTGGGCCTCGATGTGCTCGGCACGCTCGATCTGGCCGAAAATCAGGGCCTTGCGGTCACGCTGGCCAATCCGAACCTGACGGCGCTCTCCGGCGAGACGGCGAGTTTCCTCGCGGGCGGCGAGGTGCCGATCCCCATCGCAACCCAGCAGCAGGTCAGCGTCGAATATAAGCAATATGGCGTCAGTCTGGCATTCACCCCCACGGTGCTCGCCAATGGCCGCATCTCGATGCGCGTGCGGCCCGAGGTCTCGCAGCTCGACAGCAGCTCCGCGGTGCGCGTGAGTGGGTTCGACATTCCCGGCATCCAGACCCGCCGCGCGGAGACGACCGTGGAACTCGGCTCGGGCCAGAGCTTCATGATCGGCGGCCTGCTCTCCACGGCGAGCGGCAACACGATCGAGAAGACGCCGTTCCTGGGCGACATCCCCATTCTTGGCAATCTGTTCAAGTCGCAGAGCTACCGGCGTCAGGAAACCGAGCTGGTGATCATCGTCACGCCCTATCTCGTGCGCCCGGTCGACGCGCGCCAGATCGCGCTGCCGACTGACGGTTATCGCAATGCCGATGACGCGCAACGCATTCTGGGCGGGCAGATCCAGGACGGCAGATCCGGCGACGCCCGGCCCACGCCGCAAGCCCTGCCCCCCAAGACGGTCGAGCAGGGCAGCGTCGCCGCGCGCTCGGGCAACGCCGCACCCGGCTTCAGCTTCTGAGGTGGAAGGACGAGAGATGATCAAGACAAGCTTCTTCCGCACAGCCGGCACCACAACCCTGCTGGCGCTGGCCCTCATTGGCCAGTCCGCCGATGCCCGCTCCCGCGAGGTCAATCGCGGGGTCGAGCCAGTGCATCAACCGGTCGTCGAGCGCACCGATTTCGTCTTCGACCTGAACCCGGACGGGGCAGGCACGCTCAGCCGCATGGACGAGCGCCGGTTGACCGTCTGGTTTAACGCGCTTGGCCTTGGCTATGGCGACCATGTGACGCTCGCCGGCGATACCAGCGGCTCGCTGGCACTGCGCGATGGCGTGACGCAGGTCGTGGGGCGCTACGGCCTGCTCGTGGATGGCGAGGCGCCACTGACGGCAGGCGCACCGCCCATCGGCGGCCTGCGCGTCGTGGTCAGCCGCTCGGTCGCCAGCGTGCCGGGCTGTCCGACATGGCGGGACAAGGCGGAAGCCAATTTGAGTGGCGGCCTGAGCGACAATTATGGTTGTGCCATGGCCACCAACCTCGCAGCCATGGTCGCCGATCCGCGCGATCTGGTTGAAGGGCGCGAGGGCGGCCTGGACATCACCAATGTCGTGAACAGCAAAGCCATCAAGACCTATCAGGAGACGGCCCCGACGGGTGCCGGCGGCCTGCAGGGCATGTCGGTGGGAGGCAAGTGAGATGAACGCACCCTGGAAAGCCGGCGGACCGCATGGCCGCGATGCATTTCACGCCTATGTCTGCGACGATCATAGCCTTGAGGTACTGCGGACGGCGGTGCAGGAGATGGGTTGGCCCACCGAAAAGCTCTACAAGGGCGGGCTGCGCAATGCCGTGCAGTCGCTCTCGATGTCTGCAAGCCCCAACATTCTCTTCGTCGACCTCTCCGAATCGGCTGACCCGCTCACCGACATCAACAGTCTGGCGGAAGTGTGCGAGCCGGGCACGGTGGTGATTGCCTCGGGGCAGGTGAACGACGTGCGCCTGTACCGCGATCTCGTCGCCAGCGGGCTGCAGGATTATCTGCTCAAACCGCTCGCCGTCGACACCATGCGCGACATTCTCACCGGCGCTCAGGCGGTCTTCCTGACGCCCAAGGCCGAGGTGGCGAGCGAGCGGGCGCACATGATGGTGTCTGTCGTTGGCGCGCGCGGGGGCGTCGGCGCCTCCACTGTCGCCACGTCACTCGCTTATCTCACCAGCGCGCGCGGCAAGCGCTCGACGGCCCTGCTCGATCTCGACGTGCATTTCGGCACCGGCGCCCTCGCGCTCGATCTCGAACCGGGGCGCGGCCTCACTGATGCGGTGGAAAATCCCAGCCGCATCGACGGGCTCTTCATCGAGCGCGCCATGGTCCGCGCCAGCGAAACGCTGGCCGTGCTCTCGGCCGAAGCGCCGATCAGCCAGCCATTGCTGACCGATGGATCGGCTTATTTCCAGCTGGAGGAAGAGCTGCGGTCTGCTTTCGAATGGACGTTCGTGGATATGCCGCGTGGCATGTTGGTCCAGCACCCGCATTTGATCCATGAATCCAGCGCCATCGTGCTGGTCACCGACTTCACGCTCGCGGCGGCCCGCGATACCATCCGCATCCTCTCCTGGCTCAAGACGAACGCCCCGCAATCGCAGGTGATCGTAGCCGCCAACAAGGTGCAGGTCGGCGTGGCAGAGATCACCCGCAAAGACTTCGAGCAGAGCATCGAGCGGGCCATCGACGTGGTGCTGCCCTATGACGCCAAGGTCACCGCCCAGGCGGCCAAGCTGGGCAAGACGGCAGCGGAAAGTGGCCGCTCCAGCAAGCTGGGCCAGGCCTTGCTTGATCTGAGCAACCGACTGAACTCGGCCGACCTCGGCGAGACGGGCGCAAAGGGCAAGAACGGCGGATCACTGATCGGCCGGCTGCTGGAGGTGAAGATTCCGGGCAAGGCGAAGAAGAAGATGGATGCCGATTCTGTGCCGGGCAACGACTGACGCGATGCCAGCACCTGCGAGCAAGACGTAACTGGATGAGACCCTGATGAATAGCCAGCTTCTCCTGCTGATCCTGCTCGCGGCGATGGCGATCGCCTTGCTGGTCATGGCCCTCTCCGGGCCGTCCGCCGACCGTGTCGGGAGCCGCCGGATCGCCGCCATTCGCGGGCGCCATGCGAGCAGCGAGAGCAACCAGATCGAAGCGCGGATGCGCAAGGCGATTGCCGCGCGGGGGCTCGATCAGGGGCATCTGTTCACATCGCTGATCCCGAACCCGGAATTGCTCGCCACTCGGCTGCGCATGACGGGCAAGAAATGCACGCTCAGCCAATATGTCACGACGTCCGTCGCGCTGGCGATTGCCGTGCTCGCCATCATGGTGCTGCGCGATTATTCGTTTCTGCTGTCGGTGCTCGTCGCGACCGCGATCGGCTTCGGGATTCCGCATTTCGTCGTCGGTCGGCTGATCGCGCGGCGGGTCAACAAGTTCACCACCAATTTCCCTGACGCGCTCGACCTGCTCGTGCGCGGCCTGCGTTCTGGCTTGCCGGTGGGCGAGACAATGATGGTCGTCAGCCAGGAAATCCCCGGGCCGGTTGGTGAGGAATTCAAGCTCATCACCGAGCGGATCAAGATTGGCCAGTCGATGGACCAGGCGCTGCAGGAAACCGCTGCCCGGCTCGGCACGGCGGAATTCAAGTTCTTCTGCATCACCATCAACATCCAGCGCGAGACGGGCGGCAATCTGGCCGAAACGCTCGCCAACCTCAGCAACGTTCTGCGCCAGCGCGCGCAGATGAAGCTGAAGATTCGCGCCATGTCGTCCGAGTCCAAGGCATCGGCCTACATCATCGGCGCTCTGCCCTTTATCGTCTTCGGGCTGATCAGCTGGATCAACTTCGAATATATGTCGGCCTTTTTTATCGGCGATCCCAATGGCGTGTTCGGCCTCAGCCTGATGCAGGTCATCGCCATCGGCGCGATGATGTGGATGAGCATCGGTGTGTTCATCATGGCCAAGATGATCAGCTTCGAGATCTGAGGGGAGCGCGCGATCATGCAATCCACCGGCGCCACGCTCTTTGGCCTCACCGCAGCCGATCTCGGCACCTTACTTGCCGCCATGGCGACCTTCGCCGTGCTGGTCGCGCTCTACGCCGCCACGACGGTGCGCAATCCGATGGGCCGGCGACTGCGGGCGCTGAACGATCGCCGCGAGCAACTCAAGGCCGGCATCATCGTTGCCCCGTCCAAGCGGCGGACCAAGATCGTCCACCAGAGCGACACGACCGACTGGATGCAGCGCTTCCTGTCCTCGCTCAAGGTGCTGCAGGACGATCAGGTCAGGGATGCGCAGAAGAAGCTCGCCCAGGCCGGCATCCGCTCCAAGGAATATGCCATCGCGGTGATTTTCGCGCGGCTGGTGCTGCCAATCGCCGTGGGCGGCTCGGCCGCTCTGCTGATTTACGGCTTTGACCTCTGGCCCCACTGGGGACCGCTCAAGAAGTTCGGCGCCTTCGCCGGGGCCCTGCTGCTCAGCTACAAGGCGCCGGACCTCTATGTCGGCAACAAGGTCACCAAGCGCTCCGATGCGATCCGCAAGGGCATTCCCGATGCGCTCGATCTGCTGGTGATCTGCGCCGAGGCCGGCCTGACCGTGGATGCCGCCTTCGCGCGCGTCGCCCGCGAACTGGGCTCGGCCTATCCCGAACTGGGCGAGGAATTTCAGCTCACCTCCATCGAGCTCTCCTTCCTCACCGAGCGGCGCATGGCCTTCGAGAATCTAGCCGAGCGGGTGGATGTCGAGGCGCTCAAGGGTGTCGTCACCACGATGATCCAGACCGAGAAATACGGCACGCCGCTGGCCTCTGCGCTGCGCATCCTTTCCGCCGAATTCCGCCATGAGCGCATGATGCGCGCCGAGGAAAAAGCGGCGCGCCTGCCGGCGATCATGACCATCCCGCTGATCCTGTTCATCCTGCCGACGCTGTTCGTCGTCATTCTTGGCCCGGCGGCCTGCTCCATCAAGAAGGCACTGCTTTAAACGGGCATTTCATCGCGGCTCGCCTTGCGGCCGCGTGGACCGTGCGCCACTAGGACAACAGTCGCCATCGTGGAACCGGCTATCAGGAGACCGTCATTGCCCGCTCAGATCATCACGCCGGTCATCCTCTCGGGAGGATCGGGCACGCGGCTCTGGCCGGTCAGCCGCAGCGAGCATCCCAAGCAGTTCATTGCCCTCACGGCGCCGGAAACCATGTTCGAGCTGACGCTGGGCCGGGTAGCCGGTCTCGAAGGCGGCGCGACGCCCCTGGTTGTTGCGAACGCGGCCCATGCCGAGATCATCCGCAAGCAGGCGGGGCCCGAGTTGACGCTGATACTCGAGCCGAGCGCCCGCAACACGGCGCCCGCCATCGCGCTGGCGGCGTTGGCTCTGGAAGAGAGCGACAGCGCCCTGCTGGTGATGCCGAGCGATCATGTGATCGCTGACGTCCCGGCTTTCCATGCCGCCATCGAGCGCGCCCGGCCGCTGGTCGCCGATGGCTGGCTCGTGACCTTCGGTATCGAGCCGACCGCACCGGAAACTGGTTTTGGCTATATCGCGCTCGGGAACGAACTGGCTGCGGGCGTCAACACGGTCAGCCGCTTTGTCGAAAAGCCTGACGCGACGCGCGCCGCGCAGATGCTCGCACAGGGCGGGCATGTTTGGAACGCCGGCATCTTCCTGTTTGGCGCCCGCGAATTTCTGGCCGCACTGGCGACGCACCAGCCGGCGATGTTGGCCGCTGCGCGCGCGGCGATGGCGGCAGCCACCCGCCAGGGTGCCGCAATTCTGCCAGATGCCGCAGCCTTCGCGCAATGCCCGTCCGACTCGATCGATTATGCGGTGATGGAACGGGCGGACAAGGTCGCCTGCGTCCCGGTCAGCATGGGCTGGTCCGACGTGGGGAGTTGGGATGCGCTCTACGACCTCGCCGACAAGGATGAGGCGGACAATGCCCTGCAAGGCGCCGCCTATGCCATCGATGCCAAGGGCTGCCTGATCCGCAGCGATGGCCCGGCGGTGACCGTCGTCGGCGCGGAGGACCTGATCGTCATCGCATCGGGGGACGAGATCGTCATCCTACCGCGCGGGCGCTCTCAGGATGTCCGCAAGGCTGTCGCGGCATTGAGCGAGCGGCCGGGGCGGTCATGAATCGCGCCCGCCCGCACTGGCTGCGGGCACTGCTGACCGTCCTGGCCTTGATGATCGTCCTGCCGGTTGTCGCGCAGTTCGTGTAGAGCGGCAAAGGGCACTTCCAAGCGCGACAGGCTCGTGGCAAGGCGGCCCCACGCAGCAAGGACAATCCGATGACCGACAAGCCCACCATCCTCGTCACCGGCGGCGCCGGCTATATCGGCAGCCACGCCGTGCTGGCGCTGGTTGATGGGGGATGGCCGGTCGTCGTGGTCGACAATCTCACCACCGGCTTCCGCTGGGCCGTGCATGAGAAAGCCGCGTTCGTGGAAGGCGATATCGGCGACGCTGCGTTCATGGAAGGCGTGCTGCGGCAGCATGGCGTCAAGGGCATCATGCACTTCGCCGGCTCCATCATCGTCCCCGAATCCGTCGAGAATCCGCTCAAATATTATCGCAACAACACCGCCAACAGCCGCGCCCTCATCGAGGCCGCGGTGCAGGCCGGCGTGCCGCACTTCATCTTTTCCTCCACCGCCGCCACCTACGGTATTCCGAAGGAAAGCCCGGTGCGCGAAGACAGCCCCAAGCAGCCGATCAACCCTTACGGCATGTCTAAGCTGATGACCGAGATCATGCTGGCGGACGTCGCCGCGGCCCATCCGCTCAATTTCTGCGCGCTGCGCTATTTCAACGTCGCCGGCGCGGACCCTCAGGGCCGCTCCGGGCAATCGACGGCGGGGGCGACGCACCTCATCAAGGTCGCGGTGGAAGCGGCGCTGGGCAAACGCGAGAGCGTCGCAGTGTTCGGCACGGATTTCGACACGCCGGATGGCACCGGGGTGCGCGATTATATCCATGTGAGCGATCTGGCTGCCGCGCATGTGCTGGCGCTTGAAGCGCTCATGGCCGAGCCGGAGCGCAATCTGACGATGAACTGCGGCTATGGTCGCGGCTTCTCGGTGCTCGACGTGCTCGACGCCGTGGACCGGGTCACAAACCGAAAGGTCGAGCGCCGCATCGAAGGCCGCCGCGCTGGCGATCCGCCGGCGCTCATCTCCGACAACAGCCGCATCAAGGCCACCCTGCCCTGGCAACCCGCTTATGCGGATCTCAACACCATTGTCGATCACGCGCTGGCATGGGAGCGCAAGCTCTCGGACATCCGCGGCGACAGCTGAGCGGTTCAGCGCCGGTGCGGCGGGATCGCCCAGTGCGCGGCAAAGTCTGAGGGTTTCTCCGCGAACAACGCCTCGCCCAGCCGGGTCGCCTTGCGGGCAAGAGCCTCGGCGCGTTTGTGCGCCAGAGCAGCGAGGTGCGCCGCCGCAGCGGGGTCGGACAGCAATCCACCATCCTGACGCAGGCGCGCGATCAGCATGTCGAGATCGTGCCGGTCGCCCAGTAGGTCGCCGAGACGATCGGTCCTGGCGAGGCGCCGCTTCGCGAGGTCCGGGTTCAACCGGCTCAGAAGGCGGATATGCTGGCCGTGATATTTGACGTGCTTGCGCCATGCATGACTGGCTTGCGCAGCAGCGGGCGTTCCGCTGACGGCCTCGAGCGCGCGCATCGCTTGCCGGGCCTGCCGATACGTCTTGCGCAAGCCCGGCAAGATCGCGTCCTCGCCCCGCGCGGTGAGCGCCCATGTCGGCGCGCGGACGCGGGCGGCGAGCAACGGCGCCCGACATGACTCGATCTGCTCGGCCATAGCCCCGGCAGCACCATGCCCCGGCGCTGCCCAATGTGACCGCAGCATCGCCCAGTCCTGGCGCGCCTCGTCCGCATCGATCAGGCTATCCAGCGTCTCGATCAGCACCGCGCTGTCCCGCGCGCCGGAAAGCATTGCTGCGATATCCCGGAAGGCGGCATTTTCGGCTTGATAGGCTGGAAAGGCGGGGCGGACGAGCCGCAGCAGGCCGCGCATCGCCTTGCAGGTCCGCCGCAGCTGATGAACGATTCGCGCGGGCGGCTCCTCAGCGCCGCGAAGGAGAGCGAGCGCCTCATCCAGCCGCTCGCAGGCGATCCGGCGGAAACCCTCCTCCACGGATGTATCGGACGATCTGAACCGAAACGGCATGTCGCGCCCACCCCCCTCGTGACGGGCCTGACGCTAAAGACTCGGGGCAGGCTGGTCCAGCTGGGATGCGGCGGAAGCCGGCCGCGCACGCCCTGCGCGCAGCCGCATGACCGCTCGCCAGCCGAGCAGCGCCGCCACGATCCCCCCGTAGATCAGCGGCGAGCGTGTATCGGCCTTCACCAGCAGGAAATAGTGCACGACGCCCATGATCGCGATGAGGTAGACAAGCTGGTGCAAGCGCCGCCATGCGCGCACGCGCATTTTGCGCCGGATGCGATTGGCGGAGGTGATCGCCAGCGGGACCAGCAGCACGAAGGCCGCCATGCCGATGGTGATGTAGGGCCGCTTAACGATATCCGCGACGATGAACGACCAGCCGAACTGCTGGTCCACCGCCACATACATGATCAGATGCAGCGCCACATAGGCAAAGGCCCACAGGCCAATGCGGCGGCGATAGCGCAACAGCGCCGGCATTTTGAGTAGCTTGGCCAGTGGACTGATCGCCAGCGTGATGCACAGGAAGCGCAGGCCCCACAGACCCAGCTCGCGCAACACATATTCGATGGGATTGGCCGTGAGTCCACCGGTCAGGCCCTGCCAGACGAACAGCAGCAGCGGCGCCACGCACAGCAGCCAGACCAGCGCCGAGATCAGGCGATCGCGCGTCTTCCTGGTCATGCCGTCAGTAAAGCTTCTTGGGGTTCATGCCGCGATAGAGACTCGCAACCTGATCGCCATAGCCATTGAACGGCAGCGTCTTGCGGCGCAGCAGCTCGCCGATGCGCCGCTCACGCGCCTGCGACCAGCGAGGATGATCCACATCCGGGTTCACATTGCCGTAAAAGCCATATTCGTCGGGCGCGAGCATCTGCCAGCTCGTGCGCGGCTGGCGGTCGGTTAGCGTGATCCGCACGATCGACTTGATGCCCTTGAAGCCATATTTCCACGGCACGACCAGGCGAATGGGCGCGCCGTTCTGGCGGGGCAGCAGGCGGCCGTAGAGGCCCACCGAAAGCAGCGTGAGAGGATTCATCGCCTCATCCAGCCGCAAGCCTTCACGATAGGGCCAGTCGATCACGTTCCGGCGCTGGCCGGGCATCTGCTTGGGATCATTGAGGGTCTGGAAAGCCACATATTTAGCGCTGCCGAGCGGCTCCACCTCGCGCAGCAGCGCGGAGAGCGGAAAGCCGATCCATGGAATGACCATCGACCAGGCCTCGACGCAGCGCATCCGGTAGATGCGCTCTTCCAGTGGAAAGCGGCGCACGATGTCCGAAATATCGAACTTACGCGGCTTCTGGCACAGGCCATCCACGGCGACGGTCCATGGCGCAATTCGCAGGCTGCTGGCATTGGCGGCCGGGTCGCTCTTGTCGGTGCCGAACTCGTAGAAATTATTGTAGGTTGAGACGTCCGCAAAGGGCGTCGGCGTCTCGTCGATCTTCATCTTGTTGGGCGAGAACTTTACCGTCGCGGGCGCATCCGCCGCCATCGCCGCCGGCGCGATCAGTCCGGCGGCGCCGATGCCGGCCACACCGGCAATGAACTCGCGCCGGCGCAGATACAGCGCTTCATCGGTGACGTCGTTTTCGGTCAGGTCGGCAGATTGACGGATCAGCATGGCAAGACTCTCCTGCCCCCAGAGCCGGAACAATGCCTGCCCTTGGCTGCATGTGCAATGAACATGCCCATGGCCGAAGGGGCAATAACCCCTCCCGCCAGACGCAAAAGCCGGTTTCCATCCGCCGCACCAGCCTCTAGGGGCGCAGATCATGGATCATTTCGCTTATAAGGATGGCGTGCTGCACGCCGAAGACGTGCCGATGGCGGCGATTGCCGAGGCCGTCGGGACACCGGTCTACATCTATTCGCGCACCACGCTGGAGCGCCATGCCCGCGTGTTCCGCAAGGCGCTGGCCGGCCTGCCCCGCAAGCACATCGCCTTTGCCATCAAGGCCAACCCCAATCTCTCCGTGCTGCGCGTACTGGCGCGCGAGGGTTATGGCGCGGATATCGTCTCGGGCGGCGAGATGCAGCGCGCGCTGGCGGCCGGGATGCCGGCCAAGGACATCGTCTTCTCCGGCGTCGGCAAGACCCGCGCCGAGCTGAGCGCGGCGCTGGAAGCCGGGATCGGCCAGTTCAACATCGAGCTGGAGGAGGAGGGCGCCGTCCTCGCCGAGATCGCCGCCGCGATGGGTAAGACCGCCGATGCCGTGCTGCGCGTCAACCCGGATGTCGATGCCGGCACGCACGCCAAGATTTCCACCGGCATGAAGGAAAACAAGTTCGGCGTCGCCATCGATCAGGCGGGCGGCATCTTCGAGCGGCTCTGCGCCCTGCCCGGCCTCAACCTGCGCGGCATCGCCACGCATATCGGCAGCCAGTTGTTCGACCTCGCCCCCCTTGAAGCCGCCTATGGCAAAATCGGCGCGCTGATGGGCGAACTCCGCGAGGCCGGCCACACCATCGACCGTATCGATCTGGGCGGCGGCCTGGGCGTGCCCTATGAGCGTACGAAGGTGCCGCCGACGCCGGCCGATTATGGCGCAATGGTGGAGCGGGCGACCAAGGGCTGGGACGTCACGCTCTATTTCGAGCCGGGCCGCGTGATCGTCGGCAATGCCGGCGTGCTGCTCACCCGCGTCATCTGGGTGAAGCCCGGCGTCATCCGCCCCTATGTGATCGTCGATGCGGCCATGAACGACCTCGCCCGGCCGGCCATGTACGATGCCTTCCACGATTTCGAGGCTGTCGCGCCGACCGGCGAGCGGATCGTGGCCAACATTGCTGGCCCGGTCTGCGAGAGCGGCGACACCTTCGCCATGGCCCGCGATATCGACGTGGTGAAGACCGGCGATCTCGGCATCTTCCGCACCGCCGGGGCCTACGGCGCAACGATGGCCAGCACCTACAATTCGCGCGCGCTGGTGCCCGAAGTGATGGTGGATGGCGACCAGTTCGCCGTCGTTGCCGACCGCATCATGCCCGAGGCGATCATCGCCGCCGAGCGCCTGCCGGATTTTCTTAAGGACTGAGCATCGGCCGCAAGGGGCAGACGGACGGGCCAGGACCGGCTAGGAGAGCGCCATGCACAGCCTTCCGCTCTTCGTCATCCTGTCGGGCCAGCCGGTCATCCTGCTTGGCACTGGGGAGGCCGCGGACGCCAAGCGCCGGCTGATCGAGCGGGCCGGCGGCGTGCCGGTTGCGGACGAGAATGCCACTACCCGCATCGCCTTCGTGGCGCTGGAGGATGAAACAGCCGCCCAAGCCGCCGCAGACCGGCTCAAGGCGCGCGGACTGCTGGTCAATGTCGTCGACCGGCCGGCGCTGTGCGATTTCACGACCCCCGCCATTGTCGACCGCGATCCGGTATTGATCGCCGTTTCCACGGGCGGCGCCTCCTCAGGGCTGGCCGCAGCCTTGCGTCAGCGGCTGGAGACGATCCTCCCGGCCCGGCTCGGCGCCCTCGCCAGCGCGCTCAATGCCGCCAAGGTCGCAATGCGGGAGGCCTGGCCCGATGCCCGCGACCGCCGCCGCGCGCTTGGCGAGGCGCTGGCGCCGGGCGGCATGCTCGACCCTTTCGGCACGCCTGCGGTGGACCCGTGGCTGGAAGCGCGCATCGCGCCTGCCTCCCGCGCCGTGCATGTCATCGCCTTGCGCTCGGACGACCCGGATGACCTGACGGTTCGGGAAGCCCGCACGCTGGGCCAGGCCGATCGCATCCTGTTCGCCCCCGACACCCCGCCCGCCATTCTCGCCCGCGCCCGCGCCGACGCGGAACGCCTGCCGCTCAGCGCGGAAGAAGCCCCGCCCGAACTGCCGGGGCTGACCGTCTGGCTCGTCCCGGCCGAGGATTGATAGGCCTTTCCGCCGTCAGCGCCGGGAATCCCGGCCCAGGAGATCGTTCATGACGTCACATCCCTCCGCCCCCGCAGCTTCGCCCGCCGTATCGGTCGCGCTCGATGCCCGCGCCGCGCTTGGCGAAGGGCCACGCTGGCACGCAGCCGAGCGCCAGCTCTATTGGGTGGACATCCTGCGCAACGAACTGCACCGCTTCGACCCCGAAACGGGCGCGGACGAGATGCGCGCCTTCGCCCAGCCGGTCGGCTGCTTCGCCTTCCGCGCGGCCGGTGGCTTGCTGCTGGCGATGAAGGACGGCCTCGCCATTCTGGCCGACTGGGGCTCCGAGCCGCAGCCCTTTGGCGATCAGATCCTCGCGGGCAAGCCGGACCTGCGCTTCAATGATGGGCGGACGGATTCGGCCGGGCGGTTCTGGGTGGGCAGCGTCAACATGGCCAAGAGTGCGCATGACGCCGCGCTCTATCGCGTCGGCACGGACGGGACGATCGACCTGATCGAGGGCGGCATGCTCACCTGCAACGCCGCCGCCTTCAATGCGTCGGGGACGACCTTCTGCCACGCGGACACCCCCAGCCACGCCCTGCGCGCCTATGATGCCGATGTGCAGCGTGGCACGCTCTCCAACCGCCGCATCCTCCACCAGTTCGAGCATGGAACCGGGCGCCCCGATGGCGGATCGTTCGATGCGGAGGGTTGTTACTGGAGCGCCCTGTTCGAGGGTGGCCGGGTGGTGCGGCTCTCGCCCGAAGGCGAGTTGCTCCAGACGGTCACGCTGCCGGTCAGCCGGCCGACCATGATCGCATTTGGGGGTGAGGATCGGCGCACCGCTTATGTCACCACGGCGCGGGCTGGGCTGGACGAGGCGGCGTTGGGGCGCGAGCCGCATGCGGGCGCGATTTTCAGCTTCCCCGTCGATGTGCCGGGTCTGCCCGAGGCGCCCTTTGGCGGCTAAGCTTAGGCTTTGCTGGCTCGCTTGGCGAAGCGGGTCACGAACACTGGTGGGCTGGTCGGGTAGCAGGCCTGTGCGAGCGGCAGCGCCGTTTCGCATACGGCGCACTGGGCGCTGAGCCGTCCGACATACCATTGGGTGCTGGCGCAATCGGGACAATGATTGAGCTTGCCTGGCTCGTAACGCGCGCCAATGGCCGTGCCATCGAATGGTTTGACGTGAATGCCCGGGTGACGAACGGCAGAGCTCAAAGCCTGCACAGGTGAATGCGCCATGTCACGATCCTTCCGGCGATGAAAACGTCCCGCGCGTTCGCGGGTTCCTGCCTGTGCCAACGGCTCGGCGCATCCTGTCTCTTGTCGGGACGATTTGCCACGCGCGCCTGATGGCGACTTGCGACGGCTGCGACCCGTGCTCCCGACAACGGGTCCATCCGCGCAATCCCCCCTCGCCTCTGCCCTAGAGCGGGGCTATAAGCGCCGGGATGATGACCGACCCCCGGACACGCCCTCTCTCCAAGGACAATCATGTCAGAGCATAATCCCGGCCTGCGCCCGTGGCGCGACATTGCGCGGCGCGAATGCCGCCAGATCATGGTCGGCAACGTGCCGGTCGGCGGCGGCGCGCCGGTGACCGTGCAGACGATGACCAACACGCCGACCCACGATGCGAAGGCGACGATCGACCAGATCCGCCGCTGCGAGGAGGCCGGTGTCGACCTCATCCGGGTTTCCTGCCCGGACGTGGAGAGCACGGCGGCGATGAAGCAGATCGTCCGCGCGGCCAAGGTGCCGATCATCGCGGACATTCATTTCCACTATAAACGCGCGCTGGAAGCCGCCGATGCGGGCGCGGCCTGCCTGCGCATCAACCCCGGCAATATCGGCTCTGCCGCGCGCGTGAAGGAAGTGGTGGATGCCGCCAAGGCCAATGGCTGTGCGATCCGCATCGGCGTGAATGCCGGCAGCCTCGAAAAGGATCTGCTCGAAAAATATGGCGAGCCCTGTCCCGAGGCGCTGGTGGAGAGCGCGCTCGACCATATCAAGCTGCTGCAGGACCAGGATTTTCACGACTATAAGGTCGCGGTGAAGGCCAGCGACGTGTTTCTGGCCGTCGCGGCCTATATGCAGCTTGCCGACGCGGTGGACTGCCCGCTGCACCTTGGCATCACCGAAGCCGGCGGGCTGATCGGCGGCACGGTGAAGAGCGCAATCGGCATCGGCAACCTGCTCTGGGCCGGCATCGGCGACACCATTCGCGTTTCGCTCTCCGCCGAGCCGGAAGAGGAAGTGCGTGTCGGCTACGAAATCCTCAAATCGCTCGGCATCCGCACACGCGGTGTCCGCGTCGTCTCCTGCCCGAGCTGCGCAAGGCAGGGCTTCGATGTGATCCGCACGGTCGAGGCACTGGAGAGCCGCCTTCAGCACATCAACACGCCGATCTCGCTTTCCGTGCTGGGCTGCGTGGTCAATGGCCCCGGCGAAGCGCGGGAGACGGACATCGGCCTCACCGGAGGCGGCAATGGCAAACATATGGTCTACCTCTCCGGCGTGACCGATCACCACATCAACGATGCCCAGATGATCGACCACATCGTTTCGCTGGTGGAAGCCAAGGCGGCCGAGATCGAAGCGGCCAAGCTGGAAGCCGAGATGAGCGATGCTGCCAATGCCAGCGCCGTGGCGGCCGAATGACCGACCGGCCCGACATGGCCCCGTCCGCGCCGAGCCGCGATCTGCGCGCGCCGCAGACGCAGGCTGCGTCACGGTTCACGGGCGCCAGCGCCACGGGTGCAGTGGCAACCGGTGCGACGGCGACGGGGGCCTCAGCGACCGGCGCAGTTGCGGTCGGCGCCTTCGCGTTGGGTGCCCTTGCCATGGGCGCAATTGCGATCGGCGCGCTCGCCATCGGGCGGCTGCGCATCGGACAGGCCCGTATCAGCCGGCTGCGGATCGACACGCTGGAAATCGGGAACGCCACTCGCACCGGGGAAACGCCTCGCCGGTGAGGCTCGCAGCGCCGGCGCCTGCCGTAGCGCGCCCTGCATGCCGAAAAACCGGGGACTCTTGACGCCGAGTCCGTGAAAGAGGATTGTCGCCGCGCGGAACATTTCGGGCACGGCGCGTGCGTGACCCCGCCGCGCCGGACGAAGGAGTGAGTGGCAATGGCAAGTCGGGCACCGATGAATCGGACCCCCGAATGGCAGGCGATGCTGCGCCGGAGCCTTATCCGCATCGGCACCTTTGCTGGCTCGGTCGGGCTGTACGCGCTGGCGCTGTTCCTCCTGCTCGCGCTGCTCAGCTACAAGGTGAGCGATCAGGCGCTGAACACTGCGGCCGGGCCGGAGACCCGCAACCTGATGGGCGCCGCCGGTGCCTGGGCGGCGGACATTCTCTTCACCTTCGCCGGCCTGCCTGCCTTGCTGCTGCTGCCCTTCATCCTCGTCTTCGCGCGGCGCCTGTGGGCCGATGCGGACATGAGCGGCTGGCAGGGGCAGATCGCCAAATGCCTCGGTGGCCTGCTGCTCATCGGCACCGGCCTGTGGATCGCCCAGCCCGAACCGCTGGTCGGGCTGCCGGCCCGCTGGGGCGGCGTCATCGGCTTCCTGTTCGCCCACGGCCTCACCGCCCTGACGGCGCGCCTTGGCGAAACCGCCGACCTCATTCTGCAATGGCTACTGCTGGCGGCGTTCATTGCGTCCGGCCTGTGGCTGTGGGTCCGCAGCCTCGCGCTCGAAAAGCCGCTCTGGCATCTCGCCCGCCCCGCCCTGCCGCTGCTCTCCAGCCTTGGCTCCTTGCGAACGGCGAAAGCTGGCAGTCTGGATGTCGCCGAGCCCGAACGCGACCCGCATCCCGAGCGCGAGGCGGAACCACGCCGCCCGGTGGACACCACACCCCGCCAGCCGATCACCATCCAGTCACCGAGCAGCGCCGCCATTCCCAAGGCGTTCGGCCCCGTCTCGGGACAGGAAGACCTGTTCGGCAATGGCGCGCTGCCATCTCCCGACCTGCTGTCGCCCGCGCCCGCCAGCGCGGTCAGCAAGATCGACCGGCCCGGCCTGGAGCGCAATGCGCGACTGCTGGAAAGCGTGCTCGATGACTTCCACGTCAAGGGCGCGATCACCGAGGTGCGCCCCGGCCCCGTCGTCACCATGTATGAGCTTGAGCCAGCCCCCGGCATCAAGGCCAGCCGCGTCATCCAGCTCGCCGACGACATCGCCCGCAACATGTCCGCGCTCTCGGCGCGCGTCGCCACCATTCCGGGGCGGACGGTGATCGGCATCGAGCTGCCCAATGCGGACCGCGAATCCGTGGTGCTGCACCAGCTCATCACCAGCCAGCAGTTCGCCGAGCAGAAGGGCGGCCTGCCCATCATCCTCGGCAAGAACATCTTCGGTGAGCCGGTCATCGCCGATCTCGCCGGCATGCCGCATCTGCTCGTCGCGGGTACGACCGGCTCGGGCAAGTCGGTCGGCCTCAACACCATGCTGCTCTCGCTGCTCTACCGGATGACGCCGGACGATCTGCGCCTGATCATGATCGACCCGAAGATGCTGGAACTGAGCATCTACGACAACATTCCGCATCTGCTCTCCCCGGTCGTCACCGAGCCCGCCAAGGCCATTCGCGCGCTCAAATGGGCAGTCGAGCAGATGGAGGATCGCTATCGCATGATGGCCTCCATCGGCGTGCGCAACCTCGCCGGCTATAATGAGAAGGTCCGCGGCGCCCGTGCCAAGGGCAAGTCCCTGGGCCGCCGCGTCCAGATCGGTTTCGATGAACAGACCCGCCAGCCGATCTACGAGGAGGAGGAGCTGGATTATCAGCCCCTGCCGCAGATCGTGGTGGTGGTCGACGAGCTGGCCGATCTGATGATGACGGCCGGCAAGGAAGTCGAATTCCTGATCCAGCGCCTCGCGCAGAAGGCGCGCGCCGCCGGCATCCACCTCATCCTCGCCACGCAGCGCCCCTCGGTCGACGTCATCACCGGCGTCATCAAGGCGAACCTGCCGACCCGCATCAGCTTCTTCGTCACCTCGAAGATCGACAGCCGCACCATCCTGGGCGAGCAGGGCGCCGAGCAGCTGCTGGGCAAGGGCGACATGCTCTACATGGCGAGCGGCAAGGGCCTGATGCGCGTCCACGGGCCGTTTGTGAGCGATGATGAGGTGCGCGGCGTCGCCGACCATTGGCGCTCCAAGGGCCAGCCGGATTACATCTCCGCCGTCACCGAGGAGCCAGAAGATGGCAGCTTCGCGCTCGATGGCGTCGATCTCGGGGATGACAGCGCCGATGCCAAGCTGTTCCGCAAGGCCTGCCAGCTCGTGTTCGAGAACCAGAAGGCTTCGACCAGCTGGCTCCAGCGCCAGATGCGCATCGGCTATAACAGCGCGGCGCGCCTCATTGAGCGGATGGAAAATGAAGGCATGGTCGGCGCGCCCAACCATGTCGGCCGCCGGGAAGTGCTGCGCGACGAAATGGGCAATCCCAAGTAAGAGCGGCCGATTGCCTCGCCCCCCGGGCGCGGGAACGCGCTGCGGCGCGCGGCATTCAGTGGATATTCAACGGCAGGGACCTATCCGGGCGCGATGATCAGACTTCCCAAATTCACCCGGCGTTCCGCCACCCTCTCTCTGCTGCTGACCGCGCTCGCGGCGCCGGCCTTGGTGCCGGCCAGCCCGGTGGCTGCGCAAGCCGCGAGGTCGAGCGACCTCGCGAGCGTCAGCACGGCGGTTCGCGGCATCACCACGCTGAGCGGCGACTTCACCCAAACCGACCGCAACGGGCAGGTGCAGAACGGCAAGCTGCTCTGGAAGCAGCCGGGCAAGATCCGCTTCGATTATGGCGCCGGCGATCTGCTCATCGTTGCCGACGGCAGCTCGCTCTACATGATCGACTATCAGGTTGCGCAGGTGCAGCGCTGGCCGATCCGCAATTCACCGCTCGGCGCATTGCTCGACCCCAAGCGCGACATCACCCGCTATGGCAAGATCGTCGACACGGGCGATCCGCGCGTCGTCTCGGTGGAAGTGCGCGATCCCCAGCATCCCGAATATGGCGTGATCACGCTCATCTTCACCCGCAAGGCCGGCGTGCCGGGTGGGCTCTCCCTCTATGGCTGGGTGGCGCTGGATGCGCAGGGTAACCGCACCAACATTCGCCTGAGCAACCTCAAATATGGCGCGCCCATTGCCGATTCGGCCTTCCGCTGGCGCGACCCGCGCGGAACCCGCGGCCCGCGCTGATCCGGCCGCGAAACCGGCGACCGGCCGCGCCACCCCGAAAGGGGCGGACGCGGTCGCGATGATCTGAAAAGCTGGATGCCCCGCGAGGATTCGAACCTCGATTGACGGAGTCAGAGTCCGTAGTCTTACCTTTAGACGACGGGGCAAGAGCGGGCGCAGATAGGGCGCGGACTGCCTGCGGTCAAGGCGATTTTCCACCCTCATCGTTCGGAGCATGGCAGCCACCTTGCGTCGCCCGCCACGCACGTCTAGCGTGGTGGCAAGTCCCGGCGGAAGTCCCGCCGGAAGAGAAGGTCAAGAAGTCATGGCGCATAAGGCGACGCCCGCGCCGCGCATGGGGCAGGAGCCCGGCACACTGGTGTCTGCCGGGGGCGTGAAACAGAAGGCGCGATCCTTCAATCGTCCGCTGCCGCGCGGCAATCTGGCTGCGCTCGACCTCGGCACCAACAATTGCCGCCTGCTCATTGCGCGGCCGGATGGCGACCGCTTCGTGATCGTGGACGCCTTTTCCCGTATCGTTCGCCTTGGCGAAGGCCTTTCCGCCACCGGGCGCTTGTCTGACGCCGCGATCGACCGCACCTTGTCCGCCCTCTCCGTCTGCGCCGAGAAGCTGCGCCGCCGCCGCGTGGTCCTGGCGCGCTCTGTTGCGACCGAAGCCTGCCGGCAGGCAGAAAACGGGCGCGCCTTTGTCGACCGGGTGCAGCGCGAAACCGGCATCATGCTCGACATCATTTCGCCCCGCGAGGAAGCGCGGCTTGCGGTCCTCGGCTGTAAGGCGCTGCTGGAACGTGGCGAAGGCCCGGCGCTCATCTTCGACATCGGCGGAGGCTCGACCGAGCTGGTGCTGCTCGATGGCGATGGCGACCAGTTGCGCATCGTCGACTGGCACAGCGCCCCGCATGGCGTCGTGTCGCTGGCGGAAGCCGTGGCCGGCCATGGCGACACCGCCAGCGAGCGCGCCGCGGCCTATGCCGAAATGCTCCGGCGGATGCGCGAGGCTTTTGCCGCCTTTGCCGAGCGGCTGCCCAAGACCGGGCCGGTGCGCCTGCTCGGCACGTCCGGCACTGTCACCACGCTCGCCAGCGTCCATCTGGGCCTGCCACGCTATGATCGCAAGGCGATCGACGGGCTGACCGTACCGGCCGATGCCATGCGGGATATTGCTGGGCGGCTCTCCACCATGAGCATAGCGGAGCGCATCGCC